>CP030887.1:0-1465000 GCA_006969905.1 Balneolaceae bacterium
CTCAGGGTTACGCTCTATAGCGGATTGAAGTACTACGGCTTCTTCCGGGGACAAACCATCTCCACGCACTTCTTTGTCAATTAGCAGGCGGGCATAGTTATCCTGTATATGCTCTCGGGTAGCCTTCAGTCTGCCAGCGCCTATGAGATATTCATTCGTCATGGTAAGCCAACAACTTTTTCCATTTCTTTTAAAACAGTATCGTTGTCACTAAAAAACAAATGAGCATAATTAGGTAACGCTACACAGCCTGCTATTTCAGTACCATGATCACGCTCTATTTTTTGAACAGTATCGTCAACTACACAAGCCCATCCGGCGAGACAATGATTTGTACCACAATGCCAATTACCCATGTCAAGCCTGTTTGGTGTTAACAAAATGTTTTCTGCTACCTTTTTGATTAATTCCTGTTCATTAATGTCATCATCTGAAATTCCAACGTTCCCCTTTAGCACCTTCCCTGCTTCATTGCGGAGCTTCTCATCCGAACACCATCCAAGGATGTGGGCAAGCTCGGAGTTGGTGGGGCTGTTCCCCTTTAGCACCTTCCCTGCTTCATTGCGGAGCTTCTCATCCGAACACCATCCAAGGATGTGGGCAAGCTCGGAGTTGGTGGGGCTGTTCCCCTTTAGCACCTTCCCTGCTTCATTGCGGAGCTTCTCATCCGAACACCATCCAAGGATGTGGGCAAGCTCGGAGTTGGTTTTTTTTTCTATATTATTAGTATCCATACAATTAAGTTTGTGTGTGTTTAAACCCCCTCAACCTGTGCAGTTTGCCGACCTAGCAGGAAGAGGGGACTTTTTGTGTCTCTAAATGTTGGGAAAGTATGTTAAACTTTACTCCTGTAAGCTCAACTGCATTGAAGAGAGCTTTTCTTTAATTATCTCCTGAATTACCTCATTATGCTTATAGTCATTAATTGGTTGGGCGTGTATTCGCTCCGCCATACGAGTAGCATAGTCTTCGTCAACAGGTGTTAATCCATATACCGCAGTTGGTAGATGATATTTTGTAAATTCAGGAACTCTCGATGTCTTAGGAACATCAATTCGAACAAATTCCTGCCCTGCAATAGTCTCAGTTGTCACTTTGCCTGACAACTGAGTGTGTCCGAATAATTCTATAATTGCCCAAGTTTCAAATACAGGCTTTATTTCATCCATATATGTTTATTTAATTAAAGTTTGGTAAATCCCCTTAGCCTTTCACAGCTAAGAGGAATAGAGAGTTATGTCAAAGACTAAATCACTCTAATAATGCCAGCCCAATTATTATTATCACTAACAAAATACATCCAATTCACATTGGCGAAAGCACCCAAAACCAACTCCATGAAATTACATCAGTAAGTTTGAGCACAATGAATGTTATCGTAAGGAGTCCTACAAATCCTATTCCTGAATTTGATCCACTATTATTTGAATTACTCATATCTTTTTCGTTTTCTATTTAATGTTTAGTTAACAGATACCGGGCTTTCATCTCCGGTATCAGATGTTGTTCCTAGCTTTTGGGGACTAAGTCCTTCCAGGGCTAATTTCTTGGGGCATAAACCGGCACTCCTGTTAATTGCTGAAGTTCTTTAATAAACTTTGCTTCGTTACTATTACTATCAGATAGATGTACAAGAGTTATTTGCTTGGTTTCAGACAGCCCTCCTTCTTCTTTCATTTGCTGGAAGAACAGCTTCAAGCCTTCAAAACTCATATGGGACTTTCTGATCCGTTGCTTCAATATTTCGTTGTGCGTATTACGCTCTAAAATATCTTCCGCATAGTTGCACTCAATGATCCAGTGAGTAACACCGTTAAACTTGTAAGGTATCTCACTGGTATCAGCTATATAAACCCCTTTAACGGGTCGGTTTTTGCTTACAAACAAGAACCCCATGGGTTCTGCAGCATCATGAAAGACATCAAGGGGCTTCACATTAAAGCTTCCTATTTCATATTCCTTCATTGATGTGAGCTGCTTATACATAGAGGGCATATAGGCTTTAGCTTCTGCTGTGCCCCGGCTCATATATACTGATCTACCGGTCATTAAAAGAGCCTCAACAGCCTTACAGTGATCATTGTGTTCATGTGTGATTAAAATGCCCGATAAATCAGAAAGCAGGTATCCCTTCGACAGAAGCCTTTTTCTAAGTTGGTTATAGGAAAGCCCGGCATCAAACAGAAGAGAGCTTTCCCCATCATCAACCAGTATGGCATTACCTGCACTTCCTGACGCTATGTGTTCAATTGTTAGCATTAGAAGGGTAACCCATCATCTTTTTTTTCAAAATCATCCATATTAACCTCAAAAACCCTTTGTTCGGAAGACACTTTGGGCACAGATTTAGCTTCAATTTCAGGAGTAGCCACTTCCTGGAAATCAACCTCATCAGCACTTATATCAACTTCTTCCTTTTCTTTTCCGGGTTCTACAAAAGGATTGTCCGCTTGCTGAACAACATGAAATGAACTGTTAGTTTTTTGCGGATCTATATCTACTTCGTCAAAAGCTCTAAGGGCAACCGTTTTCTTTTTCATCTTGTTACCCCACTTACCCCAAAAGGCATTAGTTTTAACCTCACCTTGAATTTTCTTAAAGTAATCATCATCACAGGTGACAACTTTATTCAGGCTTTCATCCTTATATCTTATGAATGCAAAACCCCCGACTACCTCGCCCTGGTTGAAAGGAGCACGTGTGAACTCGAAGTTTTCTGAAGGATTATCACCGGAAATAACCATTAAAGTAAACTCGTCCTTTTCATGCACCAGGTGAACTCTTATATCTACAATCTCCTGAACGCTATACTTCTTCGCCATATACAATTTTCCTTCATACCCAATCCTCACATCCATATCATACTTCTTGGTGCGTTTATTGTAGTAAGGAATTAGATGTAAATGATTGGGTATAAGAGCATCCAGACCAACCCGAATACGATGAACAGCCTCTACTGCTAGTTTGGCCATGTTCACATTCTCCCATATAAATGGTAAAGTGTCTTTCGCATCATCAATACGCTTGGCTTCAAACTGCTTTAGCGCATTATCCGCATGTATATAAAAGTTTACTGCAAGCTTCTTCTCGTGCTCCCCAAAACCTGAAGCCTCACCAACGGCAGAAACAAACTCTTGGCTTACTTTTTCAACAAAACGGTTAGATAATGTTGGTTTTTCAGCTTTTGTTATCGCTGAAGAATTTTTTTCTAATTCTTTTGTACTCATTATTGCTCCCTAAGCTACTAGCGCTTCTTTATTTGATGTTTCAACTCTTAGTTTTTTATCACCCGGAGAAACAACCAGGCTAATTACCTGTAAATTGGTTTCCGGCAGTTCTGTTACGCTTTCTCTATTGTCAATAAAGACCGGAAGAGTTAGCCCGTAGTGATTGCCCAATACTTCGATAATCTCCATACCTATTTGTACTTGCTGGGCACTATTTAGACCTAGAGTGTACCCAACGCCATTCTTACCCAAAACTTCACAGGTTTCTTTCACGCCCCCATTGTTCTGATATTCAAAAAGCTTGAAGGATACATGTTTGAACATGCCGTTTACTTTCTCGGTTACAAACCTGGATTGGGCTGTTATAAATTTTTCAATAGTAGTTAAATCAGCCTCTACTTCATCTAACCGTCTGGACTTTTCAGCCAGTAGTTCCCTAAGCTCGTTGTTTCGTTTTGAGAGAGATTCATTTCTTTCGTGTACAACAAGAACGTCCCTGGCATCAGATATCTCTTTTTTAATCTCGTCTTTCTTTTCTTCAAGCCTTTGAACCTGGGCTTGCTTCTCTTGCTGATGATTTTCGAGCTTGTTTTCAAGCTCTTCCCGTTTTTTCAGAATGTCTTTGTACTCTTCGCTGTCTTCAACATTAGGCTGTTCTTCAAGAAGATCGTCATACGCCTGCTGGGCATCTTTAATTCTTTTATCATGTAGCCCGGTAACTTCTTTCCTTTCTTTCTCCAGGTTTTCTATCTCCTTCGCAATACCCTGCCCTGTTGAAGTAACATTTTCAAGCTCTTGTTCTGCTTTTTCTAAGGCTAATACTGCCTGGTCCAATTTCTCATCGGCAAGCTTCAGAGCCTGGGCCTTCTCTTCATTAAACTTAGCTATATAATCATCATGGCTGGTATCTCCTTCAACGTTCTCAAATGGCCTATCACATAAGTCACAAACTTTTGGTTTGGGTTCTTTGGCCCTTGTCTCTGAAATTAAACCCTCAATCCGCTCAACTTCCTTCTTCTCCGCATTCTTCTTCGCTTCTTTTTCAGCATGTTCTTCAAGAAGCTCAGTCCTTTGCAATGCCAATTCCCTGATTTTGGAACTCACTAATTCTATGGCCTCATGCTTTTCGTCTTTGGCAATTCCAATACTCCGCCTTGCCTCTCCTGTAGCCTCCTCTATACTTTGGGAGTGGTTAGATTTTAACCTCAACTCTTGCGCATCTAACTCTGCAAGTTCACCCTTAATCTCTCCGGAAAAACCACCAGAATTAAGCCCGGCAATTTTATCTAAGATTGAATCAATGGCTTTTTCCTTTGCCAGGATGGTATTACGTGCTTCTCCAAGGTCGGTTTTATCAACCGGCTCAATACCTAATTCATTCTCATCAATACGTTCTGGAATGCCCTTTATATCCTCCGATAATTCCTTTTTTACTTTTTTAAGGATATTAACTCTGGCATCCTGGGTTTTTCCATCAAGTATTTTTGGATACTTAGCTAAGTCCAAGTTCGATGCAATTACTTCCTCGTCTTTGATATCACCAGCAAGATCAAATAGTACCTTTCTTCGATCCTGCCAGTCCATCTGCATACTGAAGTAATGGATATTGGTAAGCATCTTAAACACATTAACTGGAGCAATTTCTTCCATGCGCCTATTAAACTCGGTTTGAGAAACCGGCTCTCCATCAAAGGTATACTCGGTTTCAGTCCCTCTTCTTGTTGGTTTCTCTGAACCCCTTGTCTTTGTCCATTTCTCTGTAACACATCTTTCTAGGGTTAATGAACCACTACTATTAAGACTATCAGGAACACTAAATTCACCCTTTACAGAATGTTCAAGGTGGTGTATAATATTTCCTTGTTCGTCTAAAGTTTGAAAGGCAAACTTCTGGATAGACTGGTCTAAAGCATTCTTTTCAAATAAAAGGTAGTAGAAAGCATCTATTAGTGTGCTTTTACCCGTCTCATTTTCACCAAAGATAACAGCACTTTCACCATTTAGGGACAACACATAACTCCTTACCCCTTTGAAGTTTTTTAACTCCAAAGAATGAAGCCTCATATCTACTCTATTCCAATATTCGGCAGTTTCTTTTGTACTCATTTGTTCTCTATTTTAGCTGTTCATGCCCACCTGCAAAGGTGTGCGTGTTTGTTATTGTGCCGGAACCTTTGAGTAGGTTCCGGTTCTTTTTTTCAATTTTTTGTTAATCAGGTGTTGTCTATTTTAAGTGTTCATGTCTGCTTCTCGGCAGATGTGTTTCTCTTAAGTGCCGGGGCCTGATTGCCCTGGTACTTTTAAATCTCGTACAGTGCCAGTTTTCGGTTAAAATTCTTTTCCACATACCGTTCAATCAAAGGAAACAAAGCGGGTTTATTCACCTCTATGAAATCATAGATCTCTGCAAAGGTTGCCCCCTTTTTAAAACCCCAGGAATGAACCGCTTTGGTGGTTACCCCCAAAATATTCGCGATGTCCGATATTTTGGGCTTATGCTCAACAGCAAGCAGCCTTAACCTCTTCTTTTCGTTTTCAAGCTCATCAATGTAAGTGCCGATGGTCTCCAGGTTATGTTTTACAGCTACTCCCATTTACACCTCCTGGCTGAAATAAACGTTCTGTAAAGCACACTTCTCACTTTGCAGCTGGGCGCAAAAAGCTTCCAAGACTTTCAGGCATCCTTCCACCCTTTCCGCATCATGGTTTTTTAAAGCAGCGTCCGCATCAATTATGGCTTTCATTGCCTTAATAATATCTTCTTTCACAGACCCTTTGGGCTTGACCGGGTCGTACTGAGGCACTAAACGCCACTTTGTAGCATCAATCACCAGCCGGTGTAAATTCAGGATTCCGTCCTGGGACAATCTCATTAGCCCGTCCAGCACCCGGTCTACCCCAGGCTTCGAGGGGCTGTTGCCATTGCAAATGCTTTTCATGCTGCTTTCATGCTTATAGCCAAACACATCCCTGCTTAAATAATCCCAGGTCAGCCCCAAAGCATGCAACTCGCCGACCATTTTTATCAGTACATCAGTAGTTGAATCGGTATGTGCCTCAATAAGATTCATGATTCGATTTTTATGCCCTCTTCGCCATCCGTAGGTTCAATCAATTCATAACGATTAGAACCATGTCCTTCCAAATTCTTTCTAAGCACCCCCTTACTAATCAACCTTTGATAATGGGTAGTTACCGCATTCGTGCTGGCAAACCCAAAATGCCTCATAACCGTCTTAAAGCTTGGCATTTCACCTTCTTTGTTATAGTGCCATCGCAAGAAATACAGGATATTGATCTGCTTATCGGTCAGGGTTGTATGTGTATCGGCACTGTTCACTATGAAGCCTCAGGGGTTGCCTTTTGCTGTTTTTCATTATTCTTTGGAGAGGAAGTACCCAATCGGTATTCAATTATTGATTCAGGTAGTTTTTCACTTTCTAAAATCTTAACTAAATCACCATGCTCTATGACCTTATTGTTGCTTATCGTGCTATATGGAATTAAGCCCGACTGTATTCGCCGATCGACAGTTCCGTAAGATTTGCCAAGCACATCTGCTACTTCTTGAACTGTGTACCAAATTGTATTTCCAAGTTTTGAGGGCATTCTTATATTAAAATTAGTTCATGTTTTTTATAACTCATTCGCATGATACAACTTTGAATACAAATAATCCAAATTTAATTACAAAAAATTTTGAATCTTTTGGTGATTCCCTTAAGTATTTATTAAAAAACAGGGGGTTAAAGCAGAAGTTTTTAGTTGAAAAAGCTAAAAAAGGAGCCGATGAAATAAGCAGATATGTTAATGATAAAGTCTTGCCCCACCCTGATACCCAAAATTTATTGGGTGATATATTGGGTGTTAGTTTTGAACAAGACACTAATGGGAAATGGTCTTATTCTGAAACTCACTCTCATATAAATGAGCCTGTAACAAATTATAATATGGTAAGCCAATCACGCCCTTTGAGTTATTCAGAAAGAGAAAGGCAAATGGAAGGGCTGATCGAGGAGCTTAGGGATGTGGCCAATGATATTGAGGCAACTATTTTAAAAAAGAAACTAGACGAAAAAACAAAACTTCTGATTTTTGACGGGATTGCAAAAAGGCTAAATGATATCAATCAGAAGCTGTAAGGTATTTGTTCTTTAAAAATACAACAGAGCGCTGAAAATGTTTTATGTGCTTTCGGAACGTTTTGAAAATGAGAATGACCACAGCAAACACAAAAAGCTGTAAAACATTCATCCATTGTTCTTTGACATGCTTTTTTTGTAAGGCCAACACATAATTTGATTGGGTTTTAGCCTCATCAAAAAATAGCTCGAATCCAAATAACAGCGCATACTCTCTCGCATCCATATATGAAGCATAGGAAATGTCATATTCCTTGAGCTTTTTGTAGATCTTTCCTTCAGAAAGCAAGAAGGCTATTTTTGTCTCCATAATTGCGCCCGTAGTATCTATCAAGTTATGATACTCAAGTGCAAGTTTAGGATCGTCTACATGTAAGCTGTGATTTGATAAATTCTTTAGATAAATATTGGTACGGTGTGTTTTCCGGTCATCATCTGTAAACTGGTTCCAGTAAATAGCCTTCTGTAAATAAACAGTCATGCTATCATATTTCTGAAAGTACTCCAATACCCCAACAAAGTCATTGTAGTTTATCGCCTTCAACAAGGGGTATTCATCAGGAACCAAAGGCAGCCACTTTCTATAAATGGAATCAGCTTTAAAATAATCTCCAGTTTCTAATGCAATCCAAGCCCTGAAGAAATGTGTATCATAAAAATTAGGCATATACTTTATACGATCCATTGGAATGGCTCTGATAATGGCCAGAGCTTTATTAGAATTGCCTTCTTTAAAATGTGCCCTGGCTAAATGATTCAATGCAAACCATAAGGAATCATGAGTTAAGCCTTCTCTTTTTAAATCTTCGATAGAAATTAAGGTAACAGAATCACTTTTGTCAGATACATATTCTGAGCGTATAAAATTATATAGTTCTACCCCTTTCTCAGTTGGCGTTTGAGCCAACACATTTGAAAGCGATAGAACTAATAGTAATATAAATAGGCTTGGCTTCAATTATCCTCCCCCTGAGCCAATACCTCCACCCGGACCAGATCCACCACCACTTCCTCCGGTACCTGTATTGCCACCTCCGTTTTCCTCATCATCGTCTTGATTGTAAAAACGGTTCAATTTATAAGTGTTCATTGTTTTGTCCTTTATTGGTTAATGCAAATAGTTAGACCTACTTGCAGGTTATTCCTTACAAAAAAAGATTAAATAATTTATAAATCAACGGTTTTTAATACATTACTCGCAATCAACCAACTATTGCTTATGAAATCCACCTATAAAATACTCGCCCCGCTCTTAATACCCTGTATTATTGTCTCCTGTGCCCCGCTTAAGTATGAGAAAGAAGAAAAAAACTACGACTACGCCGTTGCTACAGTGTTGATATTAGGGTTGTCTATTTTAGCTATATATGCCGCAAGTGAACAAGAATATTAAGCCTGCATTAAAAACACACAGAAACCCCGCAAAGCCAGCAACACTTCAATGAAGCTCTTTAAATTTTACAACCCGCAATTTTCCTGGTCAATGATCATTTTTTGTGTCTTGATGATCCTTGCGGGTACATGTAGCTGGTATGTTGCCGATGAACCCAGAGACAACTGGGAAAGAGATCATTATATAGCCCCCCTTCCACCGGAGGCTTTGGGGTATGAATAAAAAAGTTTGGGTGTCCTACCGCAGGCTTAAATCGGGCAAATGGAAGATCCGGTTCAGAAGCCCCGGCCTTGGTGAGGCAGGGGTAACGCTGCCTAAAAACAAGCAGGAAAAAAAGGTCATTGAAAAAGTGGGCTGGTACAGGATTGAAATAGATGCAGGTCGGTTCGACCCCTGGGAAGATAAAAAGAAAAGCATCCCCATTGAAGCAGCCGTTCAGGGATATTTGGCAAACGGTAAGGGGAAAAAATGGAATGACAAAACCTATCAGGGTGTATCGTTCCGCTTGAACAGAATGATGGACGTGCTTGGCAGAACGGTAAAGGTTGACCGGGTAAAAGACTGGGATTGGTTTAGCGATTTACCCTACGCCCCCCATTCTAAAGAAGATTTCTTTTCAACAACCCGGGCATTTCTCAATTGGTGCAAAAAACAGGGCTACCTGCAAAAGTTCAATGTAGAACTTCCATTGCAGGTCAGGAAAGAACTCAAACAGAAAAAAGTAAAGTATATCACCTGGTCTCAACTCGACCAGCTAGCTTCAGGGTACTTGGCGCTTAGGCAGGAAAGCAGCAAATTTGACTACAGAGGGTACGAACCGGAGCGGCACACACGCCTGTGGTGGGTAATGTTCTGGCAGCTGCTCAGAAAAGAAGAAGCGGGTGCGCTTACACATTCCAGCATACGTAAAGACAAAATGTATGTAGAAGGAAAAGGAGGTACCAGAAAAGAAATACCCATCGTACCCCCTGCAAAGCCCCATATAGAATGGTTTCTTGCCAACCCAATTAGTGATACCCTATTCGGGTTTCAGTCTATGGACAGCCCAACTACCCAGCTTCGAAAAGCAATCATTGACGTGTTCGGAGAAGGCTTTCCAAGCAAGGGGTTCCATCAGCTCAGGCATGGTGGGATTGTCCATTATCTTACGGCTGGCAAGCCCCTGATTTATGTGAGCAGGCTTGCACGCCACAAAAGTATAACCACAACTGCCAATGAGTATGCGGACATTATAGAAGGAATGGAAGGAAGTGCCTTTGAGGACATACTTGACGAGCCGCTGGCATAGAAAAAAAATCCAATTTAATGTTCACACTTTTTGGCAAAAGTGTTACCTTTGAAGTCTGAAAATATGGCAATCACGGGCACATAACGGGCTGTTAAATTTTGCCATAATTTTCTAAGGCTGTAAAACATTGGTATTCAATACATTATATAATTTGTTATCAGTTGCCAGCTTTGCCTTCTAAGCAGTAGGTTTCAGGTTCGAGTCCTGACGGGCGTACAACATCTACTTGCTTTGCAAGGCGACATGGCCGAGTGGCTAGGCAGAGGTCTGCAAAACCTCGTACGGCGGTTCGAATCCGCCTGTCGCCTCACAGTTGTATTTGAAATATTGATTTCTTGATTGCCGCGTTCGTCTAGAGGCCTAGGACGCCGCCCTTTCACGGCGGTAGCACGGGTTCGAATCCCGTACGCGGTACTATAATGGAGCCCGTAGCTCAGTTGGTTAGAGCGCCAGGTTGTGGCCCTGGAGGCCGTGGGTTCAATTCCCATCGGGCTCCCTCTTATTGATCATATTGTTTTCATGATGCCGCGTTCGTCTAGAGGCCTAGGACGCCGCCCTTTCACGGCGGTAGCACGGGTTCGAATCCCGTACGCGGTACCAAAAGCCTTCAGTAAACTGAAGGCTTTTTTTGTTTAGATGAGCGAATTACCATAAAGTCTATTACATTCTTTCGCAATTAAACTCTTTCACTTTATGGAAAACAAATCTTCTTCAAACCGCTCTGCCTTAATTGTGGTAACCACGCTCTTCTTTATGTGGGGGTTTATCACTGTTTTAGTGGATGCACTGATACCTCGCCTCAGGGATGTGTTTGAGCTTAGTTATTTCCAGGCAGGTTTGGTTCAGTTTTCCTTTTTTACTGCTTACTTTTTTATATCTATTCCCAGTGGAGGATTGATTGCTAAAATCGGTTATAAAAAAGGAGTAATTGTTGGTTTAATGACAATGGGTGTTGGTTGCCTGCTATTTTACCCCGCAGCATCATTGCGTTTGTTCCCGATATTTTTACTTGCCCTGTTTGTTCTGGCCGGAGGGATTACCATTCTTCAGGTTGCAGCCAATCCTTATGTAGCTGCACTAGGGCCTGCTAAAACAGCATCCAGTAGGTTAAATCTTTCACAAGCTTTCAATTCACTGGGAACCACACTCGCTCCTCTCGTTAGCGCAGCCTTTATTTTGAGTAACACCGTGGCCAGTTCTTCTGAAGTTTCTGCTATGTCAGAACTTGAACGTGAGGCTTACTTTGTAGCTGAGGCAAGCTCTGTTCAGGGCCCATTTATCACTTTGGCAGTTGTGCTGGTTGCCCTGGCCGGGGTTTTTGCTGTCTTCAAACTTCCTAAAATCTTAGAAGGCGATCATGATAAATCGGGAAGCTACAAAGCTGCTTTCAGAACTAAGCACCTGATGTTTGGTGCACTTGGAATTTTCCTTTATGTGGGAGCCGAAGTTACCATCGGGAGCTACCTGGTCAATTATTTCCTGACCTTGGATGTTTCCTCATTAATAAATGAAAGTGGCATCATGAGTTCGATCGCTCGCTTTCTTTCGGGTTCAGATTTGGAAGAACTTAACCCGGTTCGTTTGGCAGGTACCTTTGTATTCTTTTACTGGGGAGGTGCTATGATAGGGCGTTTCATTGGCTCGGCTTTACAGCTTAAAGTGAAACCAAACCTGCTGCTAATGATCTACGCTTTGACCAATGTTCTTTTATTGACCTTTACAATGCTCAGCAGTTCTTATGTAGCTTTCTGGACCATTCTGAGTATTGGGTTATTCAATTCCATCATGTTCCCAACCATATTTACACTTTCTATTGACGGATTGGGAAATAATACTGCGCAGGGCTCCGGTATTTTATGTACTGCTATTGTAGGAGGCGCAATTATTCCCCCTCTCTATGGATTGATTGCCGATCTTTCAAGCCTGCAGGTTGCCTTTATTTTACCTTTATTTTGTTACCTGTACATAGCATGGTATGGCAAATTTGGCTTCTTTCACAGAAACTAAGCTTCTTCCCTTATATTAGGCTTCTGGCGTTCAACATGGTTTTTATTAATAAGTTCACCAAGCAGACCCGTAGATAAAAACTGAATTCCAAGAACCATTAACAGTATCCCTAAAAAGAGAAGCGGACGATCTCCAATGCCCTTATCAAGTATAAGTTTTATATAAGCCAGGTATCCGTTAATCACAGTACCTGCAAGGAGCAGCAACATCCCCAGCGTACCAAAAAAGTGCATCGGCTTTTGAAGATAACGCTGTACAAAAAGGATCGTAATCAAATCCAAAAAGCCATTGATAAAGCGGGAAAGTCCAAACTTGGTCTTACCGTATTTTCGGGGATGATGCTTTACTATTTTCTCCCCTATCCTCCCGAAACCTTCCTTTTTGGCAAGCATAGGTATATAGCGATGGAGTTCTCCGTATAAATAAATGCTCTCAACTACTTCCCGCTTGTAGGCTTTCAGCCCGCAATTAAAATCATTCAACCGGATTCCAGCAGCTTTCCTAGTTACAAAATTGAAAAACTTTGACGGAATGGTTTTTGATATGGGATCAAAACGCTCTTTTTTCCATCCGCTTACCAAATCCAACCCACTCTTCAGCATAGAGATCATTTCGGGAACTTCTTCAGGGTCATCCTGTAAATCCGCATCCATCGTCACAACATAAGTCCCGCTGGCTTTTTCAAAACCTGCCTGCAGAGCCACACTCTTTCCGTAATTCCCTCTCAAAGAAATGCCATGAACTTCTTTGTTTTCATAAGAAAGCTGTTTTACCACTTCCCATGATGAATCTGTTGAACCATCATCAATAAATAGCACTTCATAGCTGTAGGTTGGTGCCAGAGCTTTTTTAATGGCTTTCGTTAACTCAGGCAGCGATTCTTCTTCATTGTAAAGAGGAACAACAATGCTGATATCTAATTCCGGGTTGGCTTCCCTTTTTTCCAAAATGTCTGCTTTTAAAATAGTTCAGAAATGGTTTTCTTTGTGACATAAATCGGTGCTAAAATACACTTTCTGGATGCTATGAAAAAATTGTATTACTCAATGGGTGAAGTTACTAAGCTTACAGGCCTGGCCCCCCATGTCCTCAGAAGTTGGGAAAAGAGTTTTCCTGATCTGCATCCCAAGAAGAACAGTGCCGGTAACAGGGCTTATAAAGAGCACGAAGTTGAGTTAATTTTTAAAATCAAGGAACTGCTTGAAGTCAAAAAATATACAACAGAAGGTGTAAGAAGGGTTTTAAAAGGAGAAAAGGCTGATGACTCTTCTTCTAAAGAAACTCGGATTCCGGTAGATGTAAAAAAAGACTTAACTGAGGTTCGTGTATTCTTGAATGATCTTTTAGAAAAGCTCTAGGTCACGCTTCCAAGTTCCTTTCTGATTTAATTCCCAGCATTAAAAGCATCAAAAACTGGGAACACACTACAAGGGCAAATCCCAAAAGGTGAAATACCTGTAGCACACCAGGCATTCCCAGATAATTAAGCCCTATACCGGTTAAAGCCTGGGCGACCAACAAGCTTACAACGCTCCAACCTACTGTTAATAATTTGCCTTCTATATTTCGTTTTTTTAGTAAATAACCTAAAAAGAATGTCCCGGCAACTAACAACCAACTGAAAGAGCGATGTATTTCGAAAGTAAGGCCCAGTTTTCCTACCCATTCACTTCTGGGTGGTACAATAACTGCGTTTTTAATAAGATCAATACTTTCCCGAACCTGTGTTCCAAAAAATAATTGAACTGTTGTAAGCAGTAATAAAACCCCAACCGTGATAACTAATTGCCTCCGGGTTTGTGAATCAATCTCTACACGCACATAGTGTTCTGTTGCTTTAAATGTAGCAAAAAGCAACACGTTTACGATAATCATGGCAAAGATCATATGCACTGTAATCAACCATACTTCCAAGCCTGATTCAACCACCTGTCCACCTAACCAACCCTGGAATAGCACCAGGATCAACGCAGTTGCCGATGCATAGAAAATAGAAGGCTTGTCTTTTCTGTACCGGATTGAACGCAAAAAAGTAGCTATGATAAGCAGCCCTATAACTACTCCAACCAGGCGGTTTACATATTCCATCCAGGTTTTGTACACGTTGAATTGCTCCGGTTCAAAACCCGGTGGCAACCCTTCTAAACTGGTTGGTGGAATCCAAAGCCCAAAACATTTCGGCCAATCGGGGCACCCCAATCCTGCACCGGCTGCACGTACCAATCCTCCTACAAAAATTAAAAAAAGAGTGGCAAGAACCGTTGCAATAGCTGTTTTTTGGTAGGCATTTAATTTCATGCCCAAAGGTAACAATACTCGTTTAAAATGATTAACTTTTGCGCCAATTTTCTAACATGATTTATCATAGTAAATGAATTCTGTCGAAGAGAAAGTCCTGACACCGCGACCTTTTTCAGAAACCATATCTGATTACTACCAACTTACCAAGCCGGGTATCACACTGGCAGTATTGGCAAGTATGCTGGTAGGCTTTGTATTAGGCAGTACAGGTACCATCAGCTACCTCATTATGATACATGCTATTGTGGGTACATGGTTGATTGCAGCAGGGACCGGGGCTCATAACCAGTTTATGGAACGTAAGCTTGACGGCTTGATGAAGCGCACCGAAAAAAGACCTCTTCCAACCCAAAGAATATCTGCTAAAAATGGGATGATCTTTTCGCTTACTCTTATTTTCAGTGGTCTTTTATACCTGGTTCTTATGGTAAACCCTGTTGCAGGTGCTGTTTCTTTTGCTACTACTCTCATCTACCTGGCTGCTTATACTCCCATGAAGCAGGTTTCAGCTTTTAATATTGTTATTGGAGCGGTTCCGGGGGCATTACCTCCGGTAGGCGGTTGGGCAGCAGCAAGTGGCACGGTTACCGAACCGGGAATGTGGCTTTTATTTGGAATTGTATTTCTTTGGCAGGTACCTCATGTAATGGCTATTGCATGGATGTGCAAAGATGATTATTCAAGCGCAGGCTTTAAGATGTTGCCCAAAAATGATGAGACAGGATCCAAAACTTCTTTCTGGGCAATTTTATGTACGCTTCTCCTCTTCCCTGTTACCGTAGCTATTTACTGGCTTAGCATATCCGGTATCATATTCCTGGTATTGGGGGTGTTGCTTGCTTTAGGGTTTTTGTATTACAGCATCATCTTTTTGAAAGACCGGACCAAAGAGAACGCACGCAAACTTATGTTTGCCTCTATTGCTTATTTACCCCTGGTATGGAGCGCTGTATTTATTGACCGGTTATTCTAGTCCGCCATGTAAGGCATTGTAGTCTTTTACTATCTGCTGCAAAAATTGCACATCATTCATATCGCTTGATAGAATTCCCAGCTTATCCTGGATCAGTTTTCGGGTTTTTGCCACCATGATAATCCACCGGGCATAATCATAGTCATACCTGCTTTTAAGAACTTCATTAATGATACTTACATCTTCATCTTTCAGATCCATTACCTGCGGGAATATCGCATCGTATTCTTCTTCTACCTGGTGAAGCATTGTATCACTGAGCTTTGTCTTTTTCTTTACCTTGATAACACAGGTTTTAGCTGCTATATCTCCTAATCGTTGCCCTTTACCGTTGATAAGTATGGTAATCAATGCTAAGCCACCCTGAGTCAGGGTAACCTCGAACAAACGAATTATCCACCGGATCAGGTAATTGATAATTGAAGGGCGGGTTCCGTCCAGTTTAACCACCCTTATTCCTACTACCCATTTACCAACAGTAAATCCATTCCAAACAATTTCCATGATCAGGTGATAAAGCATAACCGGCAATAGAATAATCAGCATAAAAAGCCATACAAATTCCTCGCCCGGAGGGTCTGATGCGGATTCAACCGAACCATCACTCGCAAGCATCCCCATCATAATTAAAAAGAACCAGTACACTCCCAATACAATGGCGTCCAGTACGTAGGCCAGTATACGCTCTCCCAGGCCCGCTGGGGTATAGTTAAGCTGTACGTGCTGGGTGGTTTCAACACCAATTTCTGTCATCTTCCGGTTTTTATTTAGGATGAAATGAACTACTATTAACAGGCAACAAAAGTACATTCATAAGACTCAAAAGAAAAGCAGCACGGCTAATTAATTAATATTATGAGGGAGGTTACATTCCTTAAAAAAAACTCGCAAAAGTGGACATCTTTTGAGAAGCTGCTTACGCAACCCAATAAGGAAAAAGCAGATACTTTAGCTGAGTTGTACATAGAAGTCTCAAACGATTTGGCTTTCGCGCAAAGCAATTTCCCCGGCAGCAAAACAGAGGCTTACCTAAATGATCTTACTATTCAGGCCCACAATACACTCCATAAAAACAGGAAAACAGACCTGCAGAGCATTTTAAGGTTCTGGACACATGATATCCCAATGCTTTTCAGCGGCAAACAAAAGGAGCTGTTTTATTCCTTTTGTGTTTTTAGTATTGCAATCTCCATAGGTGTTTTATCCTCATATCTTGATGATTCTTTTACCCGCAGCTTTTTAGGCGACCGTTATGTAAATATGACTATAAACAATATAAATGAGGGCGATCCCTTAGCTGTTTATAAAGATGAACATGCTATGAATATGTTCCTGGGAATAACCATTAATAATATCCGGGTTTCTTTTATAGCTTTTGTAGCAGGGTTACTTACCTCTGTGGGTACCGGGCTGATCTTGTTTACCAATGGAATTATGGTGGGTACTTTTCTCCAGTTCTTTGCTAAATACACTTTGCTGAAAGAAGCTTTATTGGTCGTTTTCATACATGGCACCCTTGAGCTTTCCGCCATTGTAATAGCAGGTGCAGCAGGTTTTGTTTTGGGAAACAGCCTGCTGTTTCCGGGAACCTACAGCCGGTATCAATCTTTTTTACGGGCCAGCAAAGAGGGAACAAAAATGATTATCGGGCTTGTGCCCATATTTATCCTGGCAGGATTGTTAGAATCTTTTGTAACCCGGTATACCGGAATGCCGGTATTCTTAAGTCTTGCCATTATTGGCGGCTCACTGGCATTCATACTTTTTTATTTCGTTTTCCTCCCTATTTCGAAAGCAAAACAAAACCAACACTCATGAAAAACCTTGTACTTCGCCAAAGTCGCGATTTCGGAGATATCCTTTCCGCTACTTTCACCTACCTGCGCCTTCACTTCAAAACACTTGGAAAGGGCCTCCTTTTCTTTTCTCTACCGGTCATCATTATTTCCGGGGTTCTGATTGGGTCAGGATTTGGAGATTCCTTTGCAGCTTCGGAAGCCGGGCTTTCCGAACCGGAAGAACTTGGGGCGTTTTTCTTTAAGTTTTTTAGCGGGCTTATACTCCTCATGCTCACCTTTGTAGTAATCACTCAAATTGTATTCAAACACATGCAGCTTGTTGATGAAGGCGTTGAGGATATTGATGTGAATATGCTCCTGGAAGATTTCTCCAGAAACTTTTTTGGTCTGATCGGTATCTATATTGTGATTGGGGTAGCTACCACTATCGGTATTATGCTATTTATTATTCCCGGTATTTTTATTTCTGTAAAGCTTTCGCTTGCCCCGGCTATTTACATTATTGAAGAAGAAGAGTTTGGGGAAGCCCTCTCAAAATCGTGGGAAGTTACCCGTGATTATTGGTGGTTTACTTTCGGGGTAAATATCGTGGTTTCAATCATAGTAAACTTTGCTTCCAATATTGTCATCTTCCCAATGTACATTATCATGATGGTAGTGGTATTTGCCTCAGGAGAACCCGATATGAATTTATTCGGTACATTATTCAGTGTTATGTATGGCCTTTCAATGATAACCGTTGGGCTTCTTTACTGCATACCCGTCATTTCTCAAGCGTTGGTTTACTTTAACCTGGATGAACGAAAAAGCGGTGCTACCCTTACAAGCAAGATTGACTCTCTGGCCGGTAATAATTGATTTTTGCATCACGTTGCTGACATATTAAGAGTATTTTCCTTCCGAAAGCTATTTCCTTTGGTATTCCTATTAGGTATCTGCTTGTCAGGCTCTCCCTTATTAGTTGCCCAGCAAACAGACAGCCTCAACGTAGATCAAACTTCTAAAATCAGGATGCCTTCGCCGGAAAGACTTGCTGAAATAAGCAATAACGAAGGCTACTTCTATAACGAAGTGAAAACAGAGATGAGCCTTTGGGACCGCTTTGTGCTATGGCTCAGAAATTTACTGGGTGAATGGATCACATCAGATTTTATGTCTCTTTTCCTTAAAATCTCCGCTTCTGTTGCCTTTGTACTGATTCTCATTCTTTTGATCAACCAGATAATGAAGGGAGAACTTAAAAATGCCATCAAGAGCAAAGGAAACCGGACCGTTCTTAATTTAAATCCTACCCTGGAAAATATTGATGATATAAAGTATGAGGAGCTTATTCAGCAAGCCCTTCAAAAAAGAAACTATGCACTGGCCGTCCGATACTTATACCAAAAATGCCTGGTGATCTTAAAAGAGCAAGAACTCATCGAATGGAAGTCAGATAAAACCAACTATGATTATCTCTTCGAACTGGGAAACCATCCAAGCGCTTCTCACTTTGACCGGCTCACCTATTTTTATGAGTATGTGGATTATGGAGACTTCAAAATTAATGAACAACAGTTCAATACCATCCACAACGTCTACCAACAGTTTAAAAATCAAATTATCAAACAGCCTTGAGAAAAGACCGGCTCTATATCGTTTTCCTGGTTCTTTCGGTGGTTGTTTACGCAGCTGTTGAAATGGCTAAACCGGAACCGGTTGACTGGTCACCGGATTTTACAAAGAGTAAGTTTATACCCCACTCCTCAAAAATCCTTTATGAAGAACTGGATGCTGCATTTCCGTACTCACAAATCTCTGAAAATAATTCAAACCTCTTCGACATCGCGGAAGATGTCAATAGTGACTCAAGGAACTGGATTTTTATAAATAGCTCTTTTGGTTTTGATGAATACGAAACAGATGTTCTTTTGCGGGCTGCTTCCGCAGGTGATCATGTTTTTCTTGCCGGGTTAACCGCTGGCCCATTGGGTGATTCTTTAGGTTTGAGATACAGATTCTTTTACAGCTTTTTTGATAGTGCCTCTGAAAAAGAAAACCTTCACCTGCTTTTTAATGATCCGGGTTTTAATATCGAAAATGGATGGAACCTTAGTATAAAAGGCACCTTTCATTTTATCACTTCATACGACTCAGCACGCACAAAAGAGCTGGGTAGTTTTGATGGTGATTATCTGAACTTTGTGGAAATACAATGGGGAGACGGAAAGTTTCTTGTAAATACAACTCCATACCTGTTCACCAACTACTACCTAAGAACACCCGAGTATGCCACCTATGCTTATGGTGCACTTTCCCATCTCCCAGACAGGACAACAGTTTGGGACAACTATTATAAAGACGGAAAGCAGGCGATGGCTACACCCATGTATGCAATACTTAATTCAGACGCTCTTAAGTACGCCTGGTTCACAGCTGTTATCAGCGTTTTTCTTTTTATGCTGTTCCGTTCAAAAAGAAGACAGCGTATTATCCCGGTTCTTAAATCACCCGAAAATTCAAGTATCCGGTTTGCGGAAACCATTGGCCAGCTTTACCAGGAACAGGGATCCCATAAAGACATTCTTGAGAAAAAGATCCTCTTTTTCTTTGATTATATAAAAACAAACCTTCGCTTAGACACAACCGAGATTAATGAACAATTTCGTGAGGATGTAGCCATACGATCCGGGATCAATAAGCAAGAGATTATTCGTCTTTTTGACCTGTTAGAACTGGTCAAAAATTCTCAAAAAGTTACAGATAACAAACTTAAACTTTTAACTGATCAAATTGATCAATTTTATAAAAACAGCCAACGATGAGTGAATCCAAAAGCCCTGAAGAACAACCTGGTCAAACCTCAAATAACGAAGATGAACTTCGGTTCTCAGCAAGGACGGATCTTTCCGGGGTACAAAGCCTGGTAGATAATATTCGTAATGAGATCGGTAAAGTAATTGTGGGCCAGCAAAACATGGTTGACCTGTTGATCACAGCTCTGCTGGCAGATGGCCATGTACTTATTGAAGGTGTACCCGGTGTTGCCAAAACCCTTACCACAAAACTTCTGGCACAGGTAATTGATGTTGGCTTCTCAAGAATACAGTTTACGCCCGATCTTATGCCTGCTGATGTGATAGGTACCTCCATCTTTAATCCCAAGACCTCGAATTTTGAGTTTAAGAAAGGGCCTGTTTTTTCAAACATCGTTCTTATTGACGAAATAAACCGGTCACCGGCAAAAACCCAGGCAGCCCTTTTTGAGGCAATGGAAGAAAGGCAGGTTTCTGTAGATGGAGTTACCCATCCAATGTCTCCGCCCTTTATGGTGATTGCCACCCAAAATCCTATAGAACATGAAGGAACGTACCGCCTTCCTGAAGCTCAGTTAGACCGCTTTCTCTTCAAGATCGAAGTCCCCTATCCTTCTCTGGATGAAGAGATCAATATCCTGCAGGGAAGTTATGAACGGGGAAATGTAATTGATCTGGGTGTCCTCAAAAAAGTAGCTCATACGGATGATATCCTGGAGCAGAGAAAAATCATCAGCAAAGTACATGTTGAGCCTTTGGTGATGAAATACATTGCAGAAATTGTACAGCAAACCCGTAACTCAAGTTCTATTTCTGTGGGTGCTTCCCCTCGAGCTTCTGTATTTGTAATGCGGGCAGCCCAGGCATGGGCAGCCATCCGTGGAAGAGATTTTATCACTCCTGAAGATGTGAAAGCTATTATTATGCCTGTTTTAAGACATCGTATAATGCTGACACCGGAAAAAGAGATGGAAGGTGTTACTCCCGATAAAGTGATAAGTGTAACGCTGGAAAAAGTTGAGGTGCCGCGATAAAAGCCTTCTTTTCTCAAATATTTCTCACCTCAAAGCTCTTCTGGGTACTCTTTGGATGTACCGTGCTTTTCCTGTTTGGGTATTTCTACCCAGCTTTGTTCCCGATTGCACAACTGACCGTTCTGGGTGCGGGTATTTTCCTTATCGTAGATACACTGATACTTTTCAGAATCCGTGAGCCCATCAAAGCAAACCGGAGTATAGGAAACAGACTTTCGAACGGTGACGATAACCCGGTCTGGATTAATGTCCAGAGCTTCTATCCCTTTAAAGTTTTGGTACAAATCATTGATGAAATCCCCCACCAGTTCCAGGTCCGGGATTTCAAACTCCAAGTTTCGCTGTCAAACAGGGAGAACAAATCCCTGAAATATGAGCTCCGGCCTACGGAACGGGGTGAGTATTATTTTGGAGCCATTCATATTTATGCAGAATCCACCATTGGATTCATACAAAGACGGACAAAAATTGAACAGGAAGTAACCGTACCGGTGTATCCTTCTTTTATACAGATGCAAAAATTTGAGATGTATGCCATTTCAAACCGGCTTTCTGATATCGGCGTTAAGAAAATCCGTCGCTTGGGACATACGATGGAGTTTGACCAGATCAAAGAGTACGTACAGGGCGATGATGTCCGCTCTATCAACTGGAAAGCTACCGCCCGTTCCCAAAACCTTATGGTAAACCAATACCAGGACGAAAAATCACAGCAAGTTATAAACGTGATTGATATGGGGCGTGTAATGAAAATGCCCTTTGATGGGCTTACCCTTCTGGATTACGCCATTAATACCAGCCTGGTTATTTCCAATATTGCACTTCTCAAAGATGATAAAGCCGGGCTTATTACTTTTGGCAACAAAAACTCCATTATTGTAAAGCCGGAAAAGCGACGCCCCCATATACGTAAAATACAGGAAGCGCTCTATAACCTGGAAACCAACTTCCTGGAGTCTGATTTTGAACGTTTGGTTTTGAACCTGAAACTTCATCTCAACCAGCGCAGCCTTATCCTTCTCTATACTAATTTCGAAACCTTCTCAGCTATGGAAAGGCAGCTTCCCTATCTTCAAAGAGTAGCTAAGGACCATTTACTGGTAACCATCTTCTTTGAAAATACCGAGGTAGGAAAACTCATTGAAAAAGACTCTTCTACTATCGGGGATATCTATACCAAAACCATTGCTGAAAAATTCTACTATGAAAAGAAGCAGATCGTAAAGGCACTGAACCAGAGAGGAATTCATACCATCTTTACCCCACCCAAAGAGCTATCGGTAAACGCCATAAATAAATACCTGGAATTAAAAGCCAGAGGATTGATTTAGTATTTTCGATTCCAATAAGTATGGCTTATTTTAAAACAGTAGTTTATAGGGCTTTCAATATTACCAATGCTAAAAAAGTTTTTGCCATACTATTAACTATACTTGGTATTTCTAGTCTGCTATACGGAATTAATTTATTCAATACTCTAAATTCAATCCAAGCCGGAAATATTAGTGAGGGTGGTTTAGGAGAGTTTGCATATTGGGCAGGTGGCTGGTTTTCAATTTCATTATCTATATTTTTCTTTGTTGATGTCCTACTACTTTACATTTTTAAAAAACCAAAAAGGCTCTATAACAAGCGCTTCAAGTCGATCCCGGTAGATAATGCTCGAGACTGCTAGTTTACTTCGAAACCTTAAATTATGTACCCGAGCCGCTTAAGAGCCGGATCGTTAGCATCATCTCCAATACTGGAGTGAAGATTTACTCACGCTCTGCACCTTCGAGAAAGGGAACAGGACTAACCACGTTGAAATGATCAGCTTCTTCAAAGAATTGATTGAGTAGCGTGTTGTGGCCATAACCAACGATAAACAGTATCCGGTCGCCTGGTTCACTGTAAAGCGCAGTACGCGCGAACATCACCATGTTACGTTCCCACCAGTCCATCATCTGGATTGCCCCTTGAGGGTCTTCGACAGTGCCCATTTGGGCAATTGACAGATAAATCGAGCTGCCCTGGAAGTTTTCGGGCTTGTTAAGCTCGGCGAGCAGGCCACTCAAAGGTAGGTCACTGTAACGCTCATATAGGTCACGGATGGCCGCTCCAGCAATGCGACGCTCATCCATTTGACGCTGAAGATCAAGTTCTTCCGCAATTGCCAGAGCAGGGCGGTAATCAAGAAAATTACTGTAATCGACACCATAAAGGCGCTCATGACCGAGCCGATTTGCCAGACGCATGCCATATTGCTGGCGTTCATTGGCTGTTATCTCATGAGTACCATCGCGATAGGCATCATAAAGTGCATTGAATTTAGCTTCGTAGGATGGTGGCATTTCTAGCATAATTTTATCAGGTTGAAATGCCTCGATTTTATCAAGCAGATCCATAATTTGCTGTTGACCCTTGTCGGAGAGATAAAAATCTGAGTTACCGCTTAGATGAATAGTGCCAAGTATCATGACTTGGACAGGATCATATTTTTCCACTTCATCTTCGTTATTTTGAGCATTAAGCATCGACAATTGAGAGAGGATCAAAAAAACTGTTGCCAGAATTAGAATTTTTTTTGTGTACATATTTAAAACTTTAATTAATGATATCGAATTGTATTCTCTATCCGTTCTCAAAAAGTGTGCCAAAATCTATAAAACAACCCATAGGGCTAAAAATGAAGAACTTTCCTCTCCATGTGATCAATAATGAACAGTCGCTGTTCGAAAAGGAACAAACTAATTTTCAAGTACTGGTAATAGTCCTTATCCCCCATGATCTTTCAAGTTTGTGACTTAAAAAGCCTGAACAGGAGGTCTCCTGACTTCCATTCTCCACAGATGCTGAAATGAACCTGTGCTGAACTTGATTAAGTACTCAGAATAAAAGCTTCTGGGCTTGTAGGCAATAAAAATATTCCCTTACTTCATAAAAAATATTTGAGTTGACCGTCTATCGAAGCAAATATACAGGTCGACTTAAACGCAGAGTTATTAAAAGGTTTATTAATCTACTTCTAACTATCTCCTATTACTAAAATGTTACTATTATGAGTGAATACAAGCCTTCGTTTAAAGCATGGTTATTCTCAATTTTTCTAGCTGCAGGATTTGGCAATGCGGCAGCTGACGGCATTGCCCATCTTGTTAAAAACGGACTTCAGGAAGATGGTCGATTAGTCGTTATTGACAAGGGTTGTTGGGGGCGAGAAATAAGAACCAGGGTTCAGGGAGGCATACAAACTAAGGTTATCCCATCCTGTGAATACATATTTGTGAACAAAGGTGATCGAACAGTACTGGTTACCGACTTAAAAATTGATAACATAGTGCGAAGGTCGTTCCATACCAACAATCCCGCAGGTTTTAGAGAACCAGGAGCAAACTTCACCAGAGCTAATGTTGCAGTTACTGCACCAGGTGATGTTTTGGTCATTCAGTCTGAAGTTGACTCAACAATGTGGAACTCTACTGTTTGTCTATACAACAAAAATACTGAACTTACTTGTGTCACTAAATAATTAAAAATACGGCAACAGCTCCCCGCAGAATGCAATTAAGAAGCTCCTACTTCTTGTAAACAGAAAAGTTCATGATTGTAAACATCAGGTTAATTCGTTGACAAATCAGGATGTAAGCACTGGCAATCATTCACGAGTGGAGCGAAGTGATCTTACTATGCCAGCCACAAAAACTGAGACTACTTCACTTCGTTCGCAGATATGTACCATTGGCCAGAAAAAGGTTTAATAAATCCCCGGAAACTTATCAGGCTCGCACTCTCTCATAATTTCGTAAGCCGTTTCGAAGATATCTTCGGCATTCGGTTTCGAGAAGTAATCACCGTCAGAGGCGTAAGCAGGTCGGTGAGCTTTTGCAGAAAGTGCTACCGGTTTAGAATCCAGGTAATTGTACCCTCCCTGCTCCTGTAGAATATGCTGCATGATATAAGCAGAAGCACCTCCCGGAACATCTTCATCCACAATTAAAAGACGATTAGTTTTCTTTACTGACTCAACAATCGTGTGATTTATATCGAAAGGAAGCAGGGTTCGAACATCAATCAGTTCAACAGAAATACCGGTTTCTTCAAATTGGGAAATCAGGCTCTCAACAATGTTAAAAGTAGAACCATACGAAACGATGGTTAAGTCAGTCCCTTCTTTTACAACCTCAGGAATACCCAGCGGTGTAGTGAACTCACCCAGGTTAGCCGGAAGGTCTTCTTTAAGCCGATATCCGTTCAATGGTTCGATAACCAATGCAGGATCGTCTCCCTGAAGCAAGGTATTATAAAAGCCTGCTGACTCTGTAAGATTTCTGGGTACACAAATATGTAGTCCTCTTAACGAATGAATCAACATCCCCATTGGAGAGCCTGAATGCCAGATTCCCTCCAGGCGGTGGCCACGGGTCCGAACAATTAACGGTGCTGCCTGCCCTCCTTTGGTTCTGTAGCGCAGCGAGGCCAAATCATCACTCATGCCCTGTAAACAATAAAGTACATAATCCAGGTACTGAATATCGGCGATGGGACGTAATCCCCGAAGCGCCATGCCTATTCCCTGCCCAAGAATGGTAGCCTCACGAATACCGGTATCACTGACACGGATTTCCCCATACTTCTCCTGCATGTGCTCAAGGCCTTTGTTTACGTCCCCGAGCTTCCCGGCATCTTCCCCGAAAACCAGGGTGTTCGGGTACTTCTCAAAAAGCTTATTGAAGTTATCACGCAGTACAACCCGTCCGTCAACTTTCTCAGGTTCATCCGCATATTCAGGTTTAATTTCAGCTACTTTTAACGGTGATTTTTCTGTCTCACTATACAGGTCTGATCCATATCGCTCGGCATTTACTTCAAGGCTTTGCGCTACCCATTCCTTCAATTCCCGGAGGGCAGAGGAATCTTTTCCCGCTGTATATGCCAAAGCCTTTCGGGCAGCAGAGTTAATATCCTTGCGAATAGCATTAGGAAACATCTTCAGTTTCTTAATGGTCTCTCCTACCTTAGCTTCCCCTGTCTCTTTTTGAAGCTTCTCTAGCAATGAAAGAACGTGAGCTTTTTCCTTTTTTATCGGGGAGATATATGCATCCCAGGCTTGTTTTTTGGCTTCGTTTGCTTCTTCGAGCGTCTGGTCTTCCAACTCATTTAGCTGGCTTTCGGTGGCGATCTTCTTTTTCAGAATCCAGTTCCTGGTTTGGGCTAAGCAGCAGTATTCTACTTCAAAATGCAAGCGCTCTTCATCTTTATACCGCTCATGCGAACCGGACGTAGAGTGGCCCTGGGGCTGGGTCACCTCCAGCACATGCACCAAAACAGGAACATGCTCTTCTCTTGCAATCTTTTCAGCCTTTTGATAGGTAGCTGTTAACGCTTCGTAATCCCATGCTTTAACTGTTAATATCTCAAAGCCTGGTGCATCTTCTGTTCGCTGGAATCCGGACAAAGCCTCTGAGATACTTTCTTTGGTAGTTTGGTATTTCTTGGAGACAGAAATTCCATATCCGTCATCCCAAACCGACATGATCATGGGTACCTGAAGAACTCCTGCTGCATTTATTGTTTCCCAGAACACCCCTTCTGAAGTACTTGCATCACCTATAGTACCAAAAGCAATTTCATTCCCTTTATTTGAAAATTTTTTCCATTCTTTCCCTTTCAGGGATTTTTCATTTCTATATACCTTGGATGCTTGTGCTAGGCCTAAAAGCCGGGCCATTTGCCCTGCTGTAGGAGAAATATCCGAAGAGGTATTTTTGGATTTGGTCTGGTCAATCCACTCACCATTTTTATCAATCAAACGGGTTGCAAAGTGGGAGTTCATTTGCCTTCCGGCAGAAAAAGGATCTGCTTCTACATCAGGGTGTGCATAAAGCTGTGCAAAAAACTGGGCAGGTTTTAGTTCATCAATAGCCAACATAAAGGTTTGATCCCGGTAATAGCCCGAACGGAAATCCCCGTTCCTGAAAACTTTTGCCATTGCTATTTGGGGGATTTCTTTCCCATCACCAAAAATTCCGAATTTGGCTTTTCCCGACAGCACTTCTTTTCGGCCTATCAATGACATATGGCGACTTAGCCAACCTAACTTATAATCTGCAAGAATCTCTTTCTTGCGGGCGGTTGAATAAGTTTTGCTACGAGATTTTGTCTTCGTTTCTGCCATTTCCTTGTTTTTAAATTTTTCTCTACTATGGAAAAGAACCCTTTAAAATCGGGGCACAATAATACGGAAAAGCGCTTTTCTTTAAAAGACGCTTTCAAAAGCTTTACCCCTTTTTTACACAGGGATAATCAACACAATATGGCGAATTTATTCTGTAAATCCGCCTTTTGTCATTTTTATCGGATCCAAAGCGCTATCTAATTCAGCATCCGATAAGTCAGTCATTTCTTTTGCTACTTCTTTGAGGGCTCTGTTTTCAGCAAATGCTTTTTTTGCAATTTTTGCCGCAAGATCATACCCGATAATTGGATTAAGTGCAGTAACAAGAATCGGGTTTCGCCCCACTTTATCCGCTATAACATCTTTCCTGACTGTAATTCTTGAAACAGACCGGTCTGCAAGATTCCTCGCTGCATTTCCTAAAATCTCAATAGACTGCAGTAAATTATGAGCCACGACCGGGAGCATAACATTAAGCTCGAAGTTTCCCGCCTGGCCCCCAATGGTAATGGATGTATCATTTCCAATTACCTGTGCACATACCATTGTTAAAGATTCTTCAATAACCGGATTTACCTTGCCGGGCATAATAGATGATCCAGGCTGTAAAGCAGCTAATTGGACCTCTCCTAACCCGCCATTGGGACCGGAATTCATCCACCGTAGATCATTACCTATTTTCATCAAGCTTACCGCAATAGTTTTTAACTGGCCGCTAAGCTCAACAGGGGCATCAACCGTAGCCTGTGCTTCAAAATGATTTTCAGCTTCAATAAAGTCCAATCCTGTCAAATCAGATAGTGTTTTCGCAAATTCAGAACCAAAATCTGGATGTGTGTTTATCCCCGTACCTACTGCGGTTCCTCCCTGGGGAAGTTCCTTTAATCGCTCAAGTGCCGATTCTACTCTTTCGATTCCAAGATCAATCTGGCGGGCATATCCTCCAAATTCCTGTTCAATAGTAACAGGCATAGCATCCATGAGGTGCGTACGCCCGGTTTTTACCACATCAGAGTTTTCTTTACCCTTTTCAACAAAGGTATCGCTCAAATGCTTTAGCGAAGGGATCAAATGCCCTTTTGAAGTGATCATTCCGGCAATGCGTATTGCAGTTGGAATAACATCATTAGAACTCTGCCCGAAGTTTACATGATCATTTGGATGTACTGTGCTGTCTGTTCCCGTTTTTAATTCATTTGCTCGATGGGCAATTACCTCGTTGGCATTCATGTTTGTTGAAGTGCCTGAACCTGTCTGAAAAATATCAATTACAAACTGATCATCAAGTTTGCCTTCAATAATCTCATCAGAAGCTTTTACAATAGCCTCTGCTACTGCTGCATCAACCAAACCTAATTCTTTATTTACTATAGCAGCAGACTTTTTTACGTAGCCTACAGCCTGGATAAAAGCCCGGCTAAATCGAATTCCGCTGATTGGAAAATTATCGTTTGCCCTCTGGGTTTGTGCTCCGTAAAGCGCATTTTTGGGAACCTTAACTTCGCCCATTGAATCTTTCTCGATTCGAAAATCACTCATGATATCCTCTTAGATTTTGGTTGCCTTTGAAGATACGGCTTTTCAAAAAAAGAGGCAGGTCAGATCAATGGATAAAGTGAATTATTAAAGAGTTTTCCGGAACATCCGGTAAGTCTTGTCAAGCTCTCCGCCAATTCGTTCAGCTACCCTGATCATTTCTGTATTACTCCCTAAAACCCAACTTAATTCAGAAGTATAGACTCCATTAGCAATCCCATTTTCAATCGATTTTTGATGAAGCATTGCATCAATTCCTTTTCCCTGGTATTCAGGGAGGACACCCATTAAAGCAGTACGTATCCGGTTTATCTTCTTTTTACCAAACAGCAGCTTAAAGATGCCAAATGGAAAAAGATTGCCATTCATTGTTGCAAAAATTTGGTTGTAATCAGGTAATGCCACTGAAAATGCTACCGGGTTCCCATCCACCTCAGCAATATGAGCGTATTTAGGATCCAGGATCATCTTAAAATCTTCGGCTGTGGCCTGTAGTTCTTCTTTGGTAAGCGGAAGAAACCCCCAGTTATCTTTCCAGGCTTCATTATAGATATGGCGAACAATTTCAACTTCTTCTTTGATCTTTTTAATGTTAACAGGCCGTACCACTAATCCGGGGTTACGCTTGTTAACAATAGCCATTGCACGGTTGATACGATCCATAGATACTGTATCCTTATCTACTACATAGGCTAATAAATCCATATCAGGCTCGTATCCTGCGCCAAGAATCAGCTTTTCGTAATAAGGTTTGTTGTACGGCATAAGGATGTAAGGCATGCGATCAAATCCATCCACAAGGAGCCCTATCGTGTCCATCATCCCTGGGCTGGCAGGCCCAAGAACATCCTTCATTCCTTTTTCCTTCAACCAGTCTCCGGCAACCCTGAATAACAAGTTTGCAGTATGCTGATCATCTATACATTCAAAAAAACCAAAGTGCCCGGTATGGGTTTTATGATATTCATTGAACCGATGGTCAACTACTGCTGAAATACGACCTGCTATTTTTCCATTATGTTCAGCTATAAACAAAGCTATTTCAGCATTATTGAAATAAGGGTTTTTAGCTGTATTGATAAGCTTTTTTTGTTCCATCCTGAGTGGAGGCACCCAACTTTCGGTCTCAGAGTAATGCAGGTATGGAAACTCGATAAATCTCTTCCGTTCATCGTCGGTTGTAACGATGGTAACCCCATTTGTATTCATACTAAACCCTTAATTAGTTAGCGGAGTGACCGTTATGGTCAATGATTCCATGCTTAATGCCTACCTT
The DNA here is from genome assembly GCA_006969905.1 of Balneolaceae bacterium. Taxonomy (GTDB): domain Bacteria; phylum Bacteroidota; class Rhodothermia; order Balneolales; family Balneolaceae; genus Balneola. The sequence continues at coordinate 29,929 of CP030887.1, forward strand.
TCGGAAAGCTTCCAGAATACGATCAAGATGATCGTTTGTATGGCTGGCCATGTAGCTGGTTCTAAGAAGAGACTGCCCCTGCGGAACTGCAGGAGGTATCACAGCATTGGCATATACCCCTTCTTCAAAAAGATCTTTCCAGAACTTGAAACAATCCATCATATCACCAATAACCACCGGTATAATAGGTGACTCACTAGACCATACATTAAAGCCAAGATTTTTAAGCTCTGTTCTCATATAAATGGATATCTCTTCCAGTCTCTTTATTCTCCATGGCTCTTCCTGAAGAATCTCCAAAGATTTAAGTACAGTAGCTACATTTGCGGGTGGCATTGAAGCACTGAAAATATGTGCGGGAGAATGATGGCGGATAAACTCTATCACTTCATGTCCACCAACTATAAATCCGCCAAGCGAAGCAAAAGACTTAGAGAATGTACCACTTATCAAGTCTACTTGATCAGTTAGGCCGAATACGGAAGCAGACCCACGCCCTCCATCACCGACCACACCAACAGCATGCGCATCATCTAAGTACAGGCGGGCACCAAATTCTTTAGCCAAAGCAACTAGTTCAGGCACTTTTGCAAGTGTACCTGACATGGAAAAGACCCCATCTGAGATGATAATCTTACCTGCATCCGGATCAGCCTTTTCTAACATCTTACGAAGCTGATCCATATCGTTATGTTGATAGCGTACGGTTTTTGCATTTGAACAAAGTGTACCCACCACAATACATGCATGATTATCACGATCAGAAAAGATAATATCGTTTCGCCCGGCTATCGTTTGGATAGAGCCTTCATTAGTTTGATAACCCGTGCTGAATAATACACACCGGTCTTTGTCCATGAAGGTTGCAAGCTTGTCTTCCAGCTCCAGGTGAATATCCAGGGTTCCGTTCAAATATCTTGACCCGGTACAACCGGTACCGTATTTATCAAGTGCCGCTTTTGCAGCTTCAATGGTTCTGGGATCGTTAGTGAGGCCTAAATAATTATTAGAACCGGCCATAATCACTTCATGGCCTTCAATTTCTACAATTGTACCATCGGTAGCCTCCAGCGGCTTAAAATAGGGATACAATCCCAACTCTTTAACTTCATCCGCTTTTGTGAAATTAAATGCTTTAGCAAAGATGTCGTTTTTGGCTACATCGGTTTTGGTATCGGCCATGGCAGGTCCTCAAAAATTCTACTTTAACATCGAAATATAGCTAGTATTAAATTTCTATCAAATTATCGGCAATGTAATGTTATGCCACTAACCCAAAGCGCTATATTTTTTACAAACTGTCTTAAGATAGGAAATATATTGCTGAGCTACGTTGTTCCATGCAAAGTTTTCGAGTACAAAGCTTCGGGCGCTTTTGCTCATATCTTCCAACTCATTTTGGATCAATTCATCAACACGTGCTGCAAATTGCCCGCTATTTCTGACTTCGATTTTGTACCCGTTTTCCCCATTCTCGATCACATCCTTAATGCCTTCTAAATCAGCAGCTACTGCGGGTGTTCCTGCCAGGTTAGCTTCCAAGAGTACAATTCCAAAGCCTTCCATATCCCCCGGCACAGGGATGTTGGGCATTATAAAAAGATCTGCAGCTGAATAAGCATCTTTTAACACAGAATCTGGTTGTTTGCCAACAAACATGATCTTGTCTTTATTGGGTGAGTTCTGCACCAGTGTAACAAGGTTGTCATGCTCGGGACCTTCCCCAATCACCAGGTAAAATATATCCGACTTAACTTTCGGGAGTACTTCGTTAATAAACCACTCATGCCCTTTACGTTTCACTTGTCTTCCGACAGTGAGCAAAATCTTTTTAGACGAAAGGTTAACACCGAATTCTTTCTCGATTGCTAAACGGGCAGAGACTTTATTGGGGGATTTCTCAAAATCCGACATATCAAATCCATTCGGTAAAGCTATTCCCTTTTCAGGGTCCATTCCCCTTTTTATGCATTCATCGCGCGTTGCCCTGGAGACTGAGATCACACCATCCAAAGTCTCAAAAACTTTAGGAACAAAATTCTGATATATACTTACCGGCATTTTTACATCCTGCCCATGGTTAATGGTAACCATAGGTACATCTATTTTTTTCCGGGTGAATTTAGCCAGGCTTGCCGTTACCATTGAGGAAAAGAGAATGACATCCGGTTTAAATTCCTCAACAATGGCCGGGAGCTTTCGGGTAAGCTTTAGCAAAAAAAATGCAGTTCTGATTTCAATACCTTTCCAGGGAGCATGTTGGATGATCGTTTTGATTTCAACATCATCCATTTGCTCTATTTCACTCACCAGCTGCATACTAACGCGCTGCATACCCCCTATGCTTTTAAGAGGTGCCCCTTTTGGCGGATGGAGATGTGAAATGTAAAGTATCCTCAAACCTTACCTTGCTTAGAAGATTCTAGAACTTCCCTATAGTTCTCTACAAGTCCCGCATTAATCGAATCCCACTGATATTCCATGGCCATTTTCCGGGATGCTTCTCCCATTTTTTTCCTTAGCTCAGGATCGGAAACAACTTTTTCCAATTGACGGGTGAAATCCTCAACATCCTTTTTCTTTGCCAAAAAACCATTAACACCATCTTCTACTAATGATTTACTCCCAATTGCATCGGCAACAATGCAAGGAAGGCCGCTGGCTTTTGCTTCAAGCGTTACATTTCCAAAGGTTTCAGTGTGGGATGGAAACATGAATATATCTGCACTTGCATAGGCTCTCGCAAGATTCTCCCCTTCCGCAAAACCTGTAAAATGGGCAGATGGAAGAAGTTTCTGGGCTTCTTCCTGAGCCTGGCCGCTTCCTACTACCAATGCCCTTACTTTGGGATTAGTCTTTTGGAGCTTCTTTACACTTTCAATATAGGTGCGAAGTTCTTTCTCCCACACCAGGCGCGATACAAAGGTCACAACAATATCATCATCAGCAAATCCCACACTTCTGCGCCATTCCATATCCCTTTTTGAAGGATTAAAACGATCCGTATCAATTCCCCGCGCCCATATCTTCATGTTCCCTTCAATACCTTCACGGTGCAACTCCTCGATCATTGATTGAGACGGCACATAGGTATGTGGAAATTGTTTATAGAACCATTTCATCAACATCTTAAACGGTAATTTAAACGGAGAAAGGTACAGTGAATAATAGTTGGTATAACTTAAAAAATGGGTGTGGTAAGAAGTCACTTTGGGAATATTATTCTTCTTTGCCCATCTCAAAGCCCCTAACCCTAATCCATCAGGTGTGGCAATGTGAATAAGAGTCGGATTAAATTCTTTCAGTTTCTTTTTTGCTGATCCCGGGAAGTGAGTGGTAATCCTGTATTCCTCCCTACCCGGCACCAGCATAGGTATTGACGGTGTTACTACCAATTCTCCCTGGTGGTCAATAGCTGGGTTCTTAACCGAGGGACCAAAAACAAGTACAGGGATTTCCCGGCTCTCAAGGTATTTTACCAGTGTATTTAGTGTAAGGGAAACCCCATCTCTTATGTGGTTATAGTTTCCCGTAAATAATGCTACTCTAAGTTCTTCCATAAAAGTTTAAAAGCAAACGGCAGATGTGTATCTTACCACGAAGCTACCTGCTAAGTTCTCAAAAAAAATTAACCGACGAATATAAGCAATTAATGAAAGCCTTTGTAACCGGAGGAACCGGTTTTGTTGGAAGTCATCTGGTTGATGCACTTATCGCCCACCCCGAATACGAAGAAGTTCGTTGTTTGGTGCGGTCTTCGAATAAATGGTTAGAAGGAAAAAAGTTTACGAGAGTAGAAGGAGCTCTTAACGACCTTAAAACCATTGCGAAAGCACTGGATGATATAGATATAATTTTTCACGTGGCAGGAGTAGTACGCGCACGAACCCAGAAAGAATTTGACCTTGCAAATGTGCACGCTACGGAAGACTTAATCCGTGTAGCACAGAAAAAGAAAGTCTCAAATATGATTATCCTTTCATCCCTTGCGGGGGTTGGGCCAAGTTTCGGAGAGCCGCTTGATGAATCCGATGACCTTAAGCCGATCAGCATGTACGGCGAATCCAAAAAAAAAATGGAAGAGGTGATCCATAAAATAGCCGGGAAAAATGATAGTATAAAGATCATCCGTCCACCTGCTGTTTATGGTCCCAGGGAATCTGATATTTATACTTTCTTCAAAACTTTCTCCAAAGGAATCTGCCCGATTGTAGGAGACGGGAACCATCCGCGCCTTTCTATGGTGTATGTAAGTGATTTAGTTAACGGGATCATAAAAGCATCCGAAAAAAAGGAACCAGGCGTGCATACCTATTTTATAACAGGCCCTGAAGATTATAACTGGAACCAGATCCGTTCGGTAACGGAAGTGGTTATGGGAAAGAAAACCATTCCCATTAAAATTAAGCCCGGCTGGGTAAAAAAAATTGCCGGAGTTATTGAAGGGAGCGCATCATTATTTGGAAAGTACCCCGTTGTAAACCGCGAAAAGGCTAATGAAATGATTATGGAATGGACTTGTACTTCCCAAAAAGCAAAAAAGGAATTAGGCTATATTCCCTCGATGAGCCTGGAGGAAGGTATTTCCAGGGCCATACATTGGTACAAAAAACATAATTGGTTATAACAGAATGCCCAGGATTACAACCACACTCTTTTTCGCCATACTGCTGGTTAGTTTTAATAAAGTGACAGCACAGGACTTATTGATCCAGGATTATTCAAACCTTATTGATATTCCTGAAACAAAAGCTATCCAGGCTTCCGAAACCCATTTATATGTTCTTTCGGAACAGGAAGGAATGGCCGTATTCAGAAATTACAGTGATTCTTTGCAGTGGCTGTATACTTCATCCGGAATGCAGAAAAGAGGAGATGTTATCTCCGCTGACGTGAGATTTGCCTATTTGTATGGAGACTCACGGCGTTTAACCGTACTGGAACCTACATCTGTACTGGGCGTGTATTCTTCCACTTTACTACCTGAGAAACCGCTAGGGGTTGCACGTTTAAATAACCAACTTTATATAGCGCTGGGCAGCAGTGGATTGGGAACTGTATCACTTCAAACACCTGAAACGGTAGACTCAGAAATTGAATTTCCGGGAGAAAATCTTTTCCGGGAAACCGATGTTATCGATCTGGAAGTGTCCCAGTTAAGTAAGCAACTTTTTGTTCTTACCTCTGATGCCAAACTTGTTTTGTTCAGGTATAGTGACAACACTCTTCAGTTTGGTTCTACTTTATCTTTGTCTGTACCTCTAAAAAAACTGTTCATTGACGGAGACCGCATTTGGGGTAGTACAGATAATGGCGATATCTACACCATTACCGGAAATGGCCTTGGACGAAAAGTTGGCAATATCAGGGAACAGGCCCATACCATTGTAAACTGGCGGGGCTATACTTTTGTAAGATCTGTTTCAGGAAATGTATGGGTTGCTCATAACCAGGATGATCTTATTCTATGGAAATCGGACAAGCAGGCCGGAAATTTCATTACCAAAAGTACTGACCGTGTGTGGATATCTGAGAATGGTAAACTTACCCGTGTTTTTATAAGCGAAGAGACAGAACCAGTGCCCGCAGAGGCTGCAGGCCCGCTCGCTATGAAACCCATTCCCAATAAGATCCTTACCTATCCAAATTCACTTGTCCTGGCTTTAGAGCTAGAAAATAACTACCCGGTTGAAGAAGTTGAGTTCTCTTATAGGGGCAATGTGCGAAATGCCAAAATCCAGAAGCAAGGCCTGGTTTGGTCTCCTACTCCCAATCAACTGGGCGTGAACTGGTTCACCATTGTTGCAACCAGCTCTACCGGGGAAGTTGACAGTACCCGGTTTACTGTTGATCTTCGCTCATTTAATACCCCTCCCCGCTTCAGCCCGGTCCGGGGTTCAACCATTGCTATTGAAGAAGAGTACCAGCTCCAGTTTAAGGCCATTGATCCCGAGAATCCCACTAGCAACCTGATACGCTACCTGGGTGTGGATTTGCCCCAAGGAGCACAAATTAATGAGAATACAGGCTTGTTTAAATGGACACCCAACGTTCGCCAGGTGGGTGAAACGACTTTTAAGGTTATTGCCTCCGATCAATTAGGTGCAGCAAGCTCTATCGAGGTAACACTGAATGTACTGGATATCCGAAGAGGTGGCGGAGAGTAAGCTTGTCTTCAACACAAATACCTGACTTTGCGAAGAATGTTCTTTCCTGGTACCGGGAACATAAGCGTGAAATGCCCTGGCGGGGATCGAAAGACCCTTACAAAATCTGGATATCGGAGATCATGCTCCAGCAAACCCGTGTAGAGCAAGCCCGCCCCTACTTTGAACGTTTCATGTCGCTTTTCCCTACCGTATTTGATCTCGCCAAAGCAGATCAGCAAAAGGTATTAAAAGCCTGGGAAGGATTGGGATATTACAGCCGGGCCAGGAACCTTCATGCCGCTTCAAAAATGATTGTGGATCAATATGACGGGAAGCTACCGGAACAATACGAGGAGATCATAAAGCTTAAAGGAATTGGGCCTTATTCCGCGGCAGCCATTACCAGTATTGCTTTCGGGAAACCCAATGCGGTTGTGGATGGCAATGTGATCCGGGTAATTACCCGCTATTTTGGTATTGAAGATGATATACGAAGTACCCGAACTGTAAAACAAGTTCAGGAACATGTTAATGAGTTGATCAGCTATGAATACCCGGCTGAGTTCAACCAAGGTTTAATGGAAATTGGCTCACTTGTTTGTAAACCCACCAACCCGGATTGTTCGAACTGTCCCATCCAAATAGGTTGTGTTGCAACCAAGACTGCCAAAACAGATTCTATCCCTTATAAATCACCTGCTAAAAAAACGCCTCACAAACATATTGGAGTTGGCATTATTGAACGCGAAGATGGTAAAGTGTTGATTGCCCTGCGGCCCGAAGATGTTATGCTGGGTGGATTATGGGAATTCCCCGGTGGAAAACAGGAAGAAGGAGAAAGCATTCAACAAACGGTAGAACGGGAATTAAAAGAAGAATTGGGTGTGGAGGTTCATGCTTACAAAGAATTCATGAAGCTGAAACATGTGTATTCTCATTTCTCCATAACGCTCCATGCCTTTAACTGTAAACTGATCTCAGGGAAAGCCAAGCCCAAAAAAAGCCAGGAAATCCGTTGGGTTAGCATTGATGAATTAGAAGAATACCCATTCCCAAAAGCGAATAAGCAGTTGACGGAGAAGTTGGTTTCTGAGTTTTCTTCTTAACCCTTTCACGAGCGAAGCGAAGTGATCTTCGGTTTTGTAACACAATCTTGAGATTGCTTCGCTCTGCTCGCAAATGGTTCAAATCTTCTTCCTGATTTAGTCATCCCTGCGAAGGCGGGGATCTGGAGCTATATATTCTGCACTATATTTCTAAAAAACTCTGGATTCCTGCTTTGGTATTTCGAGTCCTCCGAATTAGTGGGGGGAAGTCCATATTTAAAAAAGTAAGATTTCAGAACTTTCTATCTCAATATCCTGCCCGTAAATAGTCTCATTGAAGTATTTCTTAACCAGTTCTTTCTTTTTATTACTCCAAGATTCAAAATAGTCTGGGGCTAAAAAAAAATTCTCACAATTTCTGAGGACTAATTTTGAGAGGAGCCTTCTTTTCATTAAAGGTCTAGCAAAAAAGATTTCTTTTAATTCATCTCTAATTAACGACGCTTCATAATTCAAGTATGAAAACAAAACTGCAGTCTCTGATTCATTACAAGGAAATATATTTATCGCAACACGAGGCACATCATCTCTAATCGTAATATGATCTAATGAGAAAAGAGAATTAACAGCAATTGTAGGTGCTTGACTTTCAAGAATGATCAAATCATGACTTATATCTTTATAAGTTTCGTTCAAGTATACTTGATCATATTTTTTCTTATATAAATGCATCATGTAGGCATTGCTCACCCACCCTCCTGCCCATATACCAAAATTTGAAGGTTTATTTTTCGGTAGTAATCCTAATTCAACCTGTTTTTGAAATGTACTTTGTGTTTTTAGAGTACTAATCATTACAGAATGCATCTCTTTCAATACAGCTCTATAAGCGAAAAGGAATAATTGCTTGCTGTTATTCTTTAAATCCAAAGACTGATTCTCGATCTCAAGAAAAATTTCTGTATCATGATTATTACATAAACCTTGAAAAGTAGAAGCCTTATTTTTTGATATTTTCTCATCGAAATCAAGATAAGGGCCAGTTTTAGATTTTGGGACAATCTTAAAGCCTACTAAATGTTTATCTTTCTCAAGTAAATCAAAAATCCTTGAGTTTTGTATTGAATGGGCATTTGATGTTTTTTCTTGACAGTTCCCTCCAGGAAATAAGCACCGTCTATAATCCTTAGTGTTAACTTTATAGATAAAATTTTTAAGCTCTTTATTCATTTAAGCCATTAGCATAAGTAGTAGATATTTCAATAGTAAATAAAGTTTAAGAATTATTCAGTTATTATAAACCTGGCTCAACTTATCAAATGTCCAAACTCAGTACTCCCTCCAAAAAGAAACTCATATCCCTCAAACCCTACCTCGACTCCCTCGTTCAGAAAATAGAAGTCAAAGATTTCATCGACAATGATCCTATCCAGTTCATGCATGCCTTTGAAGATAAAACGGACCAGGAACTGGCGGGCTTCTTTGCAGCTATTATGGCCTGGGGAAGACGGGATATTGTAATCGCCAAAGTAGATGATTTGCTTAAGCGAATGAGCTACCGGCCCACTGAGTTTATCCAAAACTTCAGTGAATCGGATGTGCCGGATTTAGAAACTTTCAAACACCGCACCTTTAAACCCATCGACATTTACTGGCTGGTAAAAATCCTGCAATCCATCTTAAAACAGTTTGGAGATTTTGAAAAATTCTGGGCTGAATGTTACCAACAGGCTAAACAGGAAAACCGTGAACTGATTGCCGTATTCCACCAACGGTTTTTTGAACTCCATCCCGAAACCCCGCAACGAACACGAAAGCATATTTCTAATCCCGAGAAAAACAGCTCTGTTAAACGGCTCTATATGTACCTGAGATGGTGCATTCGTAAAAGCGAAGTGGATTTGGGTATCTGGGATTTCATGTCGCCCGCTGAGTTAAAAATCCCACTGGATGTTCATGTTGCCCGGCAAGCCCGAAAACTTGGACTCCTCTCCCGCAAGCAAAATGATTGGAAAGCAGTGTTAGAGCTCACTGAGAAATTACAAGCTCTTGATCCTGATGACCCGGCTAAGTATGATTTCGCATTGTTTGGGTTAGGGATTTATCCTGAGTTTGTTGATGAAGGTTTTATGGTAAACCCAAAAATATCTTAAGGCGTCATCCTGAACTTGTTTCAGGATCTTATGAATCGACGTTGATTTAAATAAGCACACAATTTTTCCTTTATAAATCTCCACAAAGATCCCGGATCAAGTCCGGGATGACCTTGGAAAATCTCCCCTCAAGGGAGGACTTTATTAACAAATCAAAAATTCGTGTTCCGTCAGAAATTCCTTATATTTGGCCTCCCAATTAAGGGAAATAATATAATGAAAGGAAGTGAGGCTCAATGCTAGGCGTTGAAGTTAAAGACAACGAAAGTGTTGAACGAGCGATCAATCGTTTTAAGAAGATGGTAACCCGTTCTCGTATTCTTAATGAGTACAAGGACAGACAACAGTTCACCAAACCTTCTATTGAACGACGCGAGGCTATGAAAAAAGCCGTTCGCGAACAGCGTCGCCGTCAGCGTGAAAACTACTAGTTACTTTCGTTGTTATCACAACATATTAAGCCTTTGGTGTTAACCAAGGGCTTTTTTTATGGCTTCTCGTACGTACCGGGTTCCGTTTTTATCTTTACCGGCAGGAACAATAGATTCTTTGAATCCGAGCTTTGCCGCTTCTTTTTTTCTTTGTTCAATATGAGGAACCGTTCGTAACTCCCCTCCCAGTCCCACTTCCCCGATAAAGGATATTCGCTGACTGATAGGTTTATCTGTTAGGCTCGAAACCAGTGCACAACAAACTCCCAAATCCCCGGCAGGATCGCTTAGCCTGAAGCCTCCTGCTATATTTAAATACACATCATGATTGGAAAAAGAATAACCTGCCCTTTTTTCTAATACCGCTAATAACAAGGCAAGCCGGCTTCGATCAAAACCATTAGAAGTACGCTGGGGAGTTCCGTAAGAAGCCGGGGTAACTAAAGCCTGAACTTCTATAAGCAGCGGCCTTGATCCTTCCATTGTACAAACAATGGCATTCCCGCTTATCCCGTCCGTTTTATCTGATATAAAGAGTTCCGATGGATTGGAAACTTCAGATAATCCATCTTCTTTCATTTCAAATACGCCTACTTCCTGCGCCGGACCAAACCGGTTCTTCAGGCTTCTCAATAAGCGATAGGTGTAATTCTTGTCTCCCTCAAATTGCAGTACTGTATCCACCATATGCTCCAATACCCTGGGGCCGGCTATATCCCCTTCTTTGGTAACATGCCCTACCACAATGGTTGTAATACCTTTCTTCTTAGCCAGTTGCTGAAATAGTGCCGCGCATTCTTTTACCTGCTGAATACTGCCCGGCATACTTTGCAACTCAGTCCTATATACCGTTTGGATAGAATCAACAATCAAAAGATCGGGTGATTTCTTTTGTGCTTCTTCAATGATTTTATCCACCTGGGTTTCATTATAAACCAGCAGGTTGCTGGAAGCTATGCCAAGCCGCTGTGCCCGTTGTTTTATCTGTCCGGCTGATTCTTCCCCTGCACAATACAAAATGTTTAAGTCCGGGTTAGATTTAGCAATTTGTAGCGTTAACGTACTTTTCCCAATTCCCGGCTCTCCCCCAATTAACACATACGCTCCCGGTAAAAATCCTCCTCCTAATACACGATCAAATTCATTTATCCGGCTCAAAAAACGGGATTTTTCTGAAGTCTCAACTTCGCTTAGTTTTTGAGGAGCTTCATTACTTTCAAGCCCGCTCACTCTTGCTTTGTGCTCAACTGGCTTAGCCTCTGTTTTCTGTTCTGTGAAAGTGTTCCATTCTTCACAACCCGGGCAGCTACCCAGCCATTTGGGAGAGATATGACCACAGTTAGAGCACTCGAATTGTATCCTGACTTTAGCCAACTTATTAGTTTTTGTTTTGGCTTTCGATTACTGAGCGATTGATGTACCAGGTAGTGGCCATCATGCCCACCACAATACTGATATAATAGCTGATAATCCTCCAAAGAAATACGGAAAGCCCGATAAATGATTTGCGGGTAATCAATGGTCCCTGGAAAAGCACAAATAAACCTTCAATTCCTCCACTGCCCCCCGGCGTTGGTACCACCAGAAATGCCAGGTTCATTGCCAGGCTGCGTAATGCTGAAAGAATCTCGGGTGCAGGTAACAAACTCAGGATTACAACAGTAGGCAAAGCTACCCTGCACAGCCATGACATAGTCGAAAAGAAAAAAGCTTTTAAAAGAAAACTGAAGGGTTTCTTTCTTAACTGGTGTGCATAGCCCTCGAGATTTTCCGCTTCCTCACTGATCTTATCATAATAACGTCTCAGGATAGGGAGCCTGAAAATAGCCTTTATCACCTTTTTGATAGCTGCTGGATTCACAAGAACTCCATACGCTAACAAAGCGGCGTAAGAAAGAAGCAGAGTATACAGCAAAAACATGGAAGCTTCTCCCAGCAAGCCTATTTCATGGGGAACAACTTCGTAAAATATTCCCGCTACCAGAAGGATGGGAATAGCAATCGCGAACCATATCTGGTCTAATAACACCCCATAAAGCACAATAGCCGTAGACTCTCCCAGTTTCAACCCCTCTTTTGTCATAGCATAGGTCGCCATAGGTGCGCCTCCGATGGTAGATGGGGTTACTGCAGAGGTGAAATCCCAGGCTAGTACAACCCTGAATGAAGCCATCCAGCCTAAAGTTCTTTCAGAGAGAAACCGGATTTTAGCCGCTGAAAACCAAACCCTTAGAAAAGATATTACCAGCGCTATAAACAGGCCGGGTAATCGCTTGGGTGCAAGATGTGTGAGCACTCCCGGAGTGTAGGTATACCAGATAACCCCCGCCATAGTAAGTACACTTAAACTGATTGAAATAACCAGGTACTTACGGGATATGAAGTTTTGGGGTTGACTGCTATTTATGGGTGTACTACTCAAGCAACTCTTTTTGATGGAGGCTATAGTATAAAAAAAAGCCTTACAGGAAACCCTGTAAGGCTTAAATTATTTCACAAAAAGTTTAAGCTATTGTGATTTCATCATCCAGGTATACGTCCTGAATCATATTCAGAAGCTTAACACCTTCACCAATCGGACGCTGGAAGGCTTTTCTTCCACTTATCAGCCCCATTCCACCGGCTCGCTTATTAATAACAGCTGTTTTTACAGCATCTGCGAAATCGTTATCGCCGGAAGCACCACCTGAATTAATCAGTCCGGCACGGCCCATAAAGCAATTTGCTACCTGGTACCTTGTCAAATCAATCGGATGATCTGTGGTTAATTCAGTGTAAATACGCTCATCAAGCTTACCATAACTGGAGTCGCCACTATTGAGTGCTTTGTAACCACCATTATTAGTTGGTTGCTTTTGTTTAATTATATCTGCCCCGATTGTAGTACCCACATGGTTTGCCTGTCCGGTCAAATCAGCAGAAGAATGATAATCTACGCCATCTACTTTAAAGGCATTGTTTCGTGTATAGCACCAAAGAATTGTAGCCATTCCCAATTCATGGGCATACGCAAAAGCCTGGGCTACTTCCTGGATCTGACGGTTTGATTCTTCTGAACCGAAGTAAATAGTAGCACCTACAGCAGCTGCTCCCATATCATACGCCTGATCAATAGTACCAAACATAATTTGGTCGAATGTATTTGGGTAAGTAAGCAGTTCGTTGTGATTGATTTTTACCACAAATGGTATTTTGTGAGCATACTTACGGGAAACGGAGCGAAGAGCTCCGAATGTTGAAGCGACAGCATTACAGCCGGCTTCGATTGCTAACTTTACAATATTCTCAGGATCAAAGTAATCCGGGTTTTTTGCAAATGAAGCACCACCTGAGTGCTCAATTCCCTGATCTACCGGCAAAATTGAAAGATATCCTGTTCCTCCAAGCCTTCCGTTGTCTATCATCCATTGCAGGTTGCCGAGTACCCTGTTATTTCGGTCAGAATGATACCACACATCATCAACATAAGAAGCTGATGGTAGAGCTAATCGGTCTTTGTTAATTGTTTTGCTTTTATGATCTAATAAGTAGGAAGCTTCATCGCCAAGAAGTTCTTCAATACTCTTTATTCCAAGTGACATGTTGTTCCCTTTTTTGAGTTAATTTCGTCCTTAAAATATATGGCTTAATCGTTGAAATGACCAGTTCAAATACACTCAGCAAGCCCGATTTTTCATTCCTTTTCAATAAATCTTTATCTTTGATCCAACAAAAAAAGTATCATGAATATCGGCTCAATAACCTTACCTGAAAAACCGCTTTTCCTTGCCCCAATGGAAGACGTTACCGACTCCCCGTTCCGGCAGATATGCAGGCAAAAAGGAGCCGATATAGTGTTTACCGAGTTCATAAGCTCTGAAGCTCTGATCCGTGATTCGGATATAGCCTTGCATAAGATGAGTTATTCTGAGAGCGAGCGGCCTTTTGGGATACAGATTTTTGGGGGCCGGGAAGAAGCTATGGAAGGCGCTGCTAAAGTTGCTGAAAATAACAATCCTGACGTGGTAGATATTAATTTCGGATGCCCGGTGTATAAAGTGGTTAATAAAGGTGCCGGAGCTGCCTGCCTTAAAGATATAGGTATGATGGAGCGTATGGCGGGTACCGTAGTTGATGCCGTTACCACTAAACCTGTTACGGTTAAAACCCGGTTGGGCTGGGACGATTCAACCATCCGGATCCAGGAAGTGGCTCTTACGCTACAGCGTATAGGAGTGAAAGCACTTACCGTACATGCCCGAACCCGTGCACAAAAATACAAAGGAGATGCCCGTTGGGATTGGTTGAAAAAACTTAAAAATACTCCCGGGCTTGAAATTCCAGTTATCGGAAACGGCGATGTAACTTCCCCTCAACTGGCTAAACAAATGTTCGAAGAAACCGGTGTGGATGGGGTAATGATTGGACGTGGTGCCATTGGTAACCCATGGATTTTTGAGCAAACACGGCATTACCTGGAAACCGGAGAACTTATCCCTGAACCCTCACTACAGGAAAAACTGGAAACATGTGCACATCAACTCAGGCTGTCCGTAGAACATCAAGGTGAGAGGTATGGCGTAATCATAATGAAAAAGCATTACGGGCAGTACCTGAAAGGAATCCGGAATGGTAAAAAGTTACGCATGGAATTAATGAAACATGCTACTATGGAACCCATTCTTGAAATTCTTCTCAACTTCAAAGAAGAAGAAGTGTTTGCGCTTACCTGATTGAATCTTTTTTGAGCTTCTTCCGTACTTGGTTCCAGTTTATAAACAAGGAGTCATCATGTTAGCAAGATTAGCGCGTGTTTTACGATCTTTCATTGGAACAGCAGGTATTGCGGCTTCACCTATAAAGGCAATCACAGGTATAGTTGTGAGCATTGTTATTCCTTACCTGCTTTATGCCTTCCTGGGAGGATTCGGAATAGCTCTTATTATTTTCGGTATAGGATGGCTGATTTGGTGGTTTGCCCGAAAGGAGAAGTGAGTATACTTCACCAATCGCCGCATTTCTACAAATTTTTCACTAAAAAAGCGTAGATCAAGAGATTGCTTCACTTTGTTCGCAAAAGGTATAGGTTTTGCAGAGCCTTCTTATAGGTAATCCCTCCCCATAAACAGCTTCAATACCTCAGGTACTCTTACTTTTGCATTTTCTTCCTGGTAAGCCTCAAGTATGGCTGAAACAACCCGTGGAAGTGCTAATCCTGATCCGTTTAAGGTATGTGCAATCTCAATACCCTTCTCTCCTTTCCGGTAACGCAACTGCATTCTTCTTGCCTGGAAACTTTCGAAATTTGAACATGAACTTACTTCCAGCCATCGCTGTTGACCCGGACTCCAAACCTCTAAATCATACTTTTTACTCTGGGTAAAACCCATATCGCCTGTGCACATCAATAAAGTACGATAGGGCAATTCCAATGCTTGTAATAAGCCTTCTGCATGCTCTCGCAGGCTTTCCAATTCATCGTAAGAAGTTTCAGGCTGTACAATCTTAACCAGCTCTACTTTATCAAATTGATGGAGCCGGTTCAATCCACGTACATCCTTTCCATAAGAACCTGCTTCTCGCCTCCAGCAAGGCGTATAGCATACATATTTTACAGGAAGCTCTTTCTCAGATAGAATTTCATCGCGATGAAAATTGGTAACAGGTACTTCTGCTGTTGGAATCGCAAAAAGCTCATCTCTCTGAATCACGTACATCATATCCTCTTTATCAGGAATTTGTCCGGTTCCCTTTGCAGAATCTTCGTTCACAAAATATGGCGCCTGTAATTCAGTATATCCGGCTTTCACCGCTTCGTTAATAAAATAGTTAATCAAAGCCCGCTGAAGTTGTGCTACAGGGCCTACATAAAATGGAAAACCCGCCCCGGTAACCTTTACTCCTCGCTCAAAATCCACCCAGCCATATCTTTCAACTATTTCCCAGTGTGGTTTTCTCCATTCTTCTTTATTGGGTTCTCCCCAAGTTGCATGTACTACATTTTCATTTTCGGTTAAACCAACCGGAACACTGGGATGAGGAACATTAGGTATCCTGAGTAACAACTTTTCTCTTTCTTCGGCAACAGCTTTTAACTGTTCATCCAGCTTTTTCACTTCTTCCTTCAGGTTAGAAGTCTCATTTATAATCGCCTGGGCTTCCTCTTTCTTGCCCTGCCCCATCAAAACGCCAATCTGTTTTGCCTTTGTATTACTTTCGTTGCGCAGTTTATCCACCTCGTGGACAAGTCCGCGCCATGCTTCATCTTTTTCCAGTACCTGATCAATTACAGAGAGGTCGCTCTCGCCCTTGTTCTGTGCCCCTTGTTTAACTAAATCTCTGTTATTCTTTATAAAATTTATATCGAGCATCCGATTATCTGCTTTTAAAATTATTTTTTTGAAGATAAGCGTATTGAGCTTTTCGATCATTCTTTTTTTCCATAGTTAGAGACTAAAACAACTAAGTAATGGAAGCGCTTTTTTGAGTTGATTACCTAAATAAATAAGGCTATCATTGCGATAACAAATAATTTTTTGGGCAAAACCCACACCTCTATGAGTAATCTACTTGACGACATTGATATCCAGATTTTAAACCATCTACAAGAAAATGGACGCGCTCAACGTAATAAAATAGCTGAGTTAGTAGGGCTTTCCGTTCCTTCAGTTTCTGAGCGTATGAGGAAACTTGAAGAACGAGGATTAATTGAAAGTTATAACGCTATGCTAAGTAGTAAAAGCTTCCATTTTGATATTACCGCTTTCATATTCGTACAGGTAGATGGCTCTGAGTATTATCCTTCCTTTGTTGAAATGACTGTTCACGAACCCGAGATACTTGAATGCCACTCTATTACCGGTGACGGCTCCCACTTTATAAAAGTGCGCACAAAAAATACCTCCTCTTTCGAGCGCTTGCTATCCCGCATCCAAGCCTGGGAAGGAGTTGGGAAAACTAGATCTAACCTGGTTCTTTCCACATTTAAAGAGACACGAAGTTTACCTATCGAACAAGCTTCGGAACTGATCAAACAATAGTTTTACTTCCTTATTTTTTTACTAAAACGGTTACTTACTTACCCAGTAATGATTAACTTACGTCATTCTGTCAGTTAACCTAAAAGTAATTAATGGATCGCGAAGTATTTCAGGAGCAATTTGGATTATTAGGCACATCGCCTGAGATCAAGCATGTAATTGACAAAATTATGCAGGTTTCTAAAACCGACATCACAGTGCTTTTGCAAGGTGAAAGTGGTGTTGGCAAGGACGTTACTGCACGTGCTATCCATGCTATGAGTGAGCGAAAAAGAAATAACCTGGTCATTGTGAATTGTGGGGCTATTCCTGAAGGGATCATAGAAAGTGAGCTTTTCGGACATGAAAAAGGTGCTTTTACCGGGGCTAACGAATCTCGTGAAGGGTATTTCGAAAAAGCCAATGGCGGAACTATTTTCCTGGATGAGATTGGAGATACACCAAAAAACGTACAGGTAAAATTATTGCGGGTTCTTGAGAACGGAGAGTTTTTTAAAGTAGGCTCCAGCAAAGTTCAAACTACTGATGTGAGGGTTATTGCGGCCACAAACAGAGATCTTTGGGAAATGGTAAAAGACGGGAGCTTCAGGGAGGATCTCTACTACCGTCTGGATACCGTGCAAATGCACCTGCCCTCCCTCCGTGAAAGGCAAGAGGATATCGTCCCCATTTTCAGAAAGTTTGTTCAGGAATTTTCTGCTAAATATGATTCTGTTTTTAAAGGCTTCTCAGATGAAGCAAGGGAATTGCTCATCTCGTATCGGTGGCCGGGCAATATCAGGGAGCTTAAGAATGTAGCAGAACAATTAGTTGTACTTGAAAAATCACAGTTTATTGATGTAGAACGCCTCAAAAAATATCTTAAAGGCCGCCAACATGAAGGTTCGGCAGATAACCTCCCCATGCTGGCCGAATCAACTGAGTCTAACTCAAAAACTCAGAATGACTTTGACCGGAGAGACCGGGAGTTAGTCTTCAGGGCTTTGGTTGAACTTCGCAATGATATTGGCGACCTAAAGGAAATGATTGCTAACCTGGTGTATTCCCAGTTTTCACAAAAAGATATTAAAGCTCTGCCCCCTGCAGTTCGGGATGAGGTTTCCAGGGAAATGCGTGATATGAATATCGATCTTAGTGAACATAGCACATTAGGAGTTCAGTCTATGCCAGGGGATGAGACTCAGCAAGAAGTGCCGGAAAGTGAAGGCTCAGCATTGTTAAATTTCTTTGGAGGGGATGATATCCCTTCTATAGAAGCTACTGAACAATTCCTGATAAAACAGGCGTTGGAAAAATACGATGGGAATAGAAGAAAGGCTTCGGAAACCCTTGGGATTAGTGAACGAACCCTTTACAGAAAGTTAGACCAATACGGCCTTGCATAAATCTTTATTCATATCCCTGCTGGCTTTATTACTGATAGGAAACGGTTGCTTGAAGTATAGCTTTACCGGTACCACTATTCCCGATGATGTACAAACCATTTTTATCCCTTTTTTTCCTGATCGTTCTAATAGTGGTTTGGGAGATTTAAGTGACCGGCTCAATAATGCGCTAATTGAACGTTTTGTAAACCAAAGCAGACTTCGCCTGGCAAGTAGTGAAGACGAAGCTGATGCCGTACTGGATGGGTCTATAACCTCATATTCAAATCTTCCTTTTAGTATAACCGGGGACGAACAAGCCAATCAGAATCAGGTTAAAATTGTAGTCAAGGCATCTTTCTTATATACTAAAAACCAGGAACCTGAATGGGATAAACCTTTTAACGGAAACTTTACTTTTGATCCCACAGAGGATCCCATAACCGGGGAACAAACTGCAGCCGATGAAGCACTTGAACAAATTGCCAATAATATGTTTAATGATGCGGTAAGTAACTGGTAATTATCTTTGAAAGTAAGTTCTACTCGGTGTATTATTGCAGTAATAAAAAATGACCCAGCTACCTTTTAACATACCAAAATCTTTAAGCTCATACGTTGAACGGTTTCAATCAGAGCCTGAAACGGCTATAAAAAAACTTCAGGTACATGTTGAAAAAAGAGGAGCGGATGCCGTCGGCCATTTTTTGCTGGCATGGTTTTATCATTTACAGGACGATAATAAAAAAGCTATTAAAGAAGCCCTCATTGCCAAAACTTATGCTCCTGGAAGCCCGCTTATGCAGCATTTGCACTACTTTTTTGTACATCCTGAATTGTTTGATGCAATTGTACCTTCTCAAAATTATCCTTCAGCAAAAAAACTAACGCAGGCAAACAGAACTTCTCCTATACTTGATTTAGACCGGCTGATCGCTATGCTAGAAGCTGTTGAATCTCAACGGATCAGGATACCCACTGGAGATGAGCCATTTGACAATACGGACCTTGGTGAAGAAGGCGAATATGTAGAGGATATTGTTTCAGAAACACTGGCTAAAATCCACGTTAACCAAGGTAATAAAAAAGATGCGATCAAGATGTATCAGCAATTGATTGAGCTTAATGCCGACAAAGCAGATCATTATAAAGAAGAGATCGAAAAGCTGGCCGATTAAGCCTTAACAAACGGATTATGTGTCTTTTCATGGCCGATTGTTGTTGAAGGTCCATGACCGGAATAAACAGTAGTATTATCAGGTAAACTGTACAATTTGTCTTTTATCGACGCGCTGAGGATCTCAAAATCTCCCTGGTATAAATCTGTCCTTCCTATACTCTCCCTGAATAAAGCATCTCCTGCAATTACGAACTCTTCCTCTTTAAAATACAGTGAAGTATGATCGGGTGAATGTCCCGGTGTATATAAACACTCAAAAGAAAAGCCTGATAATTCAAAATCACCATCTACTGGCAGCGCTTCAGGAGTAAAAGAAAAGCCTACCTGATTTAGCCCGAACATTGTTGCCTGGCTTCCAAAGTTTTCCCAAAGGAATAAATCCTGTGTATTCAGATATACATTTATCTCAAAATCTTTAAGTACTCTCTGAAGCCCTAAAACATGATCTACATGGGAGTGGGTAAGAACAATGGCACTTAACTCAGCATTAAAATCCGTAAGCGTTTTTTTGAAAGCCTGGTATTCCGTCTCATTATAAAATCCGGGATCAATGAGAATAGCCTTGCCTTCTTTAATAAGGAGGTAGGTGTTCTCCATAAAAGGGCCAACTTCAAAAATCTTTATGTTCATAACATCTGTATACAAAAAAAGGATGCATCCTTATCAGAGCATCCTTCAAATTATTTCGGAAAAAGTTTACTTACTTTTTTTATCGTACATTCGCTTAAAGCGATCAATACGTCCGGCTTTTGCCGTAAATGAGTTACTTCTTGTATAAAAAGGATGGTTTTTAGAATCTACTTCGCTTTTGTAGATACCATCTTTAGTAGACAGTGTGCTTCGTGTCTGAATCTCTGATCCGTCACTTAATACTACTGTTACTTCTTTGTAATCAGGATGAATTCCTTTTTTCATAATCTTTGCTTATTCATTTTTTCGAAAGGTTATAAATATAAGGTTATCTATAGCTCAATTCAATGATTTTTATATATCAAAATCTTCAAGGTCATCATCATTCTGGCTTATGGAGGAAAACATAGATCCTAACATGTCTGAATAAAGAGTGTGGTCATCCAAATCTTGTTTACTCAGCATCGAGTTCTGGTGAAGTGCTTCCAGCGCCAAATCCATCCATGAATATAATTCGCTTTTCTCTACACCTTTAACATATTTCTTTACCAGGTCTTCCAAACCTGTCACTGAAGACAGTATTTTTTGGTATTCTTTAGTAGTTAGTGTATCTGAAATAGATACTTCTTTTCCACTGTTAAACCAGTCTAATATGGCTTTATAATCAGCCTTTACCTTTTCATCTTTTGACTGCGGGTCGGGAAAGTGATTTTTGAACGTTCTGTTAATTGCTTTTCCGACAATATGCTTTGCAACACTGATTACTCCTTCTTGTTCCCCTTCATAAACAAGTTCCAGTTTACCTGTCAGTGCCGGCACCATGTGGTAAATATCTGAAATACGCAGTGAAGTTTCTTTTTCACCATTAACAATAGCACGCCTTTCAGCTGAGGAAATAATTTGCTCCATAGCCGTAATCGTCATTCGGGTAGAAACACCACTTTTCTGATCAATATACTCCGATTCGCGTGCTTCGAAAGCTGTGAATTCCAGAATCTCCCTGAATGCTTCGGGGATATGCACCAAAACGTTGTCTCTTTCTTGCCATGCTTCCTGCCTGGTGATACTTATTCCCGTTTTTAGTTCTTTTGGGTAATGAGTAATAATCTGGGCATCAATCCGGTCTTTAAGAGGTGTAATAATATTCCCCCTGTTTGTGTAATCTTCCGGATTTGCAGAAAAAGCCATTGAAACATCAATGGGTATTCTGACATTGAAACCCCGAATTTGAATGTCCCTTTCCTGCATAATATTCAGTAAAGCTACCTGGATTCTTGGCTGTAAATCAGGCAATTCATTTATTACGAAAATTCCACGGTTTGTGCGTGGAATAAGCCCGAAATTTATCACGCTTTCATCAGCTAAGTTCAGCTTCATCGTAGCCGCTTTGATAGGGTCTATGTCTCCGATTAAGTCGGCTACAGTGGTATCAGGTGTAGCAAGTTTTTCACCATACCTGTATGACCTGTGAATCCATTCGATGGGAGTATCATCACCTTTTTCTTCAATTAAATCCCGTGCAAATTTAGAAAGCGGATTGTATGGATCGTCATTAATTTCTGAACCTGCCACAATCGGCATATACTCATCCAAAAAGTTTATCAGGTTCCGTAAAATGCGTGTTTTTGCCTGTCCACGTAATCCCAGAAGAATCATATCATGATGTGAGAGTAACGCATGCTGAATTTGCGGAAGAACTGTTTTTTCATATCCTAAAATCCCTTTAAAAAGATTTTCTGCTTCTTTAATTCTGGCTATCAGGTTAAGCCTTAATTCTTCTTTGACTGATTTAGATTGCCAACCGCTTTGCTTTAACTCTGCAAGTGTGGAGACCTGCTTGTGCCATTCATTACTCATAAACATCCTTGTAATTTTAAACTCAAAACCGACAAGAACGCATCTTCATTCACACAGATGGAAACTTTTTTATAACCTTGGTTAAAGCCATAGCCTTAAGGAATGTTTCTTCCCATTCTTTTTCGGGATCAGAATCACTGGTTATAGCCCCTCCAACCGGATAAAGCAGTTTATTATTCTGAATAATTGCTGAACGAATCACTACATTGAAATCAAAATCCCCATTGGATTTGATATAGCCAATCGCTCCTGAATAAATTCCTCTTCTGTAATTTTCAAGCTTTTCTATTGCTTGCATAGCAGCAATTTTGGGTGCCCCGGTCATAGATCCCATCGGGAAGCAGGCCTTAATAATTTCAATGGCGTTCGTATCTCTTTCTACCTCACATTCAACCGTTGACACCATCTGATGAACGGTCTCAAAGCTCTGAATTTCAAATAGCTCCTTAACTTTAACTGTCCCTTTTTTCGCAATCCTGCTCATATCATTCCTTACCAGGTCAACAATCATAAGATTTTCAGCTCTTTCTTTTTCCGAGTTCTTCAATTCATCAATCAGCTTTTTTTCTCTTCCTTTTTCTCTTTTAATGGTTCCCTTTATAGGTTGTGACCAAACTTTGCTACCTGCTTTTGCTAAAAACCGTTCAGGCGATGATGAACATACATAAAAATCATCCAGTTTCATGAAACTTGCAAAGGGCACTGGGCCTTGCTCTTTCATTGCCTGGTATAATGACCATGCATCACCTTCAAAATCGAACAGTAAAGGATGCGATAAATTTATCTCGTAATAATCCCCTTCTTTAATTTGCTCTTTGGAGAAATTGAGGATTTTTAAATATTCCTCTTTTTTTATCTGATCAGCCAGATAAATATTGAATTTTTCGGAACCTTCAGTTGTTGACCCCGGCAATGAACCTTGCAGTACTTTCATGCCACCACGTGAATCAATTTCTGCTAGGAAGCCCGGCTCAAAAAAATATAAATCCGGGGAATCTATAATCTCTTCATTTTCAGATTGTAAGTGCTCAACCCAGTTCTTCAAATCATAGCCTAAATATCCAAATACACTTCCTTCAGCTTTGCTTTGGTATTTCTTTAACGCAGCCCAGGGATTTCTCCTAAAGCTTCTTACGCTCTTTCCATCAAAAGTATTGATCTCATTTCCCCAGGCTTTAATCCAGGTTTGTGGTCTGGCAGCAATAAAAGAGCAATTGCTTGCGGGGTGGTTTTCCATTTGAGATTCCAGCAAAACGACATCTCCTTCCTTTTGGAAATAGTTAACCAATACTGCTATGGAAAAATGCTTCTGAGACATGAGAATTATTGGGCAGGATTATACGGGTTATGCATCATTTATATAAGGCATTTCTTATTATAGTTGATTAAATACTACTCATGCTTTACCAACATATTTTAAAGCCACTATTATTTAAAAAAGATGCTGAAGAAGCTCACGAATTTGCCATTAAATGGGCTTCCAGAACAAATAATTCGCTGCTTCTTCAAAAACTTGTCCAAACTTTTTTTGATGGCAATAATCCCGAACTGGCACAAGAGTTTTTTGGGCTTACATTCCCGAACCCGGTTGGGTTAGCCGCCGGCTTTGATAAAAACGGCGTAACACCGAAGGCAATGCAGGCCTTAGGTTTCGGTTTTATAGAAGTTGGCAGCATAACAGCTAAGGCTTCATCCGGAAACCCGAAACCAAGAGCTTTTCGCTTACCTCAGGATCGATCTTTAATCAACCGGATGGGGTTAAATAATGAGGGAGCAGATGTAGTTATTGAAAGGCTTAAAAAAACGAACTTAAAAATCCCTCTTGGAATCAATATCGCAAAAACAAATGATATGTCGATCCATGGGGATGCGGCTATTGAGGATTATGTATACAGCTATAATAAAGCTCTTGAAGTAGCAGATTACGTAACTGTGAATATTTCGTGCCCTAATACAGGAGAGGGTAAAACATTTGAAGACCCGGATGCCTTAAACGCTTTATTAATAGCTTTGAAACCGTCAGAAAATGACACCCCAACCCTTGTAAAATTTTCCGTTGATACGGATAAAAAAACACTGCAGAAATTAGTGGAAATATGTGAAGAGAAAGGCATAGATGGTTATGTGGCTACAAATACCTCCTCTAAAAGAGAAAACCTTCAAACACCAACCTCTGTTTTAAAAGAAATTGGCAATGGAGGCTTAAGCGGTTCCGCAATTAAAAACAAAAGTACACAAGTAATTACGTGGCTTTTCGAAGTGCTTGAAGGAAACAAGCCTATTATAGGGGTTGGAGGAATTGATAGTGCAGAAGCAGCTTTATCAAAAATAGAAGCCGGGGCAAATTTGTTGCAGGTTTATTCAGGTTTGGTTTATAAGGGACCGGAGCTGG
Source organism: Balneolaceae bacterium (assembly GCA_006969905.1). Lineage (GTDB taxonomy): Bacteria > Bacteroidota > Rhodothermia > Balneolales > Balneolaceae > Balneola. Next base: position 54,150 of record CP030887.1, read on the forward strand.
TGAAGCAAATTAAATCTGGCTTGGGTAATCAACCCTAATTGGCAAATATAAACGTATATTCACATTGAACTTGTACGGCTTGACCGTTAACGAGAACAGGTTCAAACACAAGTCTTTCTTCGATCGCTTCTTCAATAGCACTCTTAATACTTGGATCCAAAAACTCGGTTAGTAAGCTATAATCTTCTATACCTCCCCTTGTATTCAAGACAAATAAATACACAATTTCCTTATCTATAAGTGCAATTTTTTGGGGCTCAGAAAGCTCAATTGAGCCTGTAAAAGCTTCCATTCCTCCCCTTATGATTAACTTCTGTTCAAGCTCTGAACAACTGGGGAGTTCGCTAATTTCTTTACTCTCTTCCGCAGGAGTTTCATTGGATGATTGTTCACTCAAATCTTGTTCCGGTTCCTTAGGCTTGGGAACTTCAAGCTCTTGTTTAAGAAGCCTTACTCTTGGTGCAAGCTCTGTATTTTTAAAATACAAGAGATATAAATCGAGGTTTATCCGTGCTGTATCCCAGTATGCACCTTCGTAAGGAAAATACAAGTTGAAATCCGGTTGTTCTAAGGTAGAATCAATTATGCTTTGAAAGTACGAAACCTGTTGCTGGCTTATAGAGGTATCCTGGATAGCAATCCTTGCATCTTCTTGTTGTTTGCTTAAGCTATCCTGGTTTTGCTGCCATTTTTCTTTTTGCTGCACCCAGGAGCTATACTTTTCGACATAATTCTGATTTTGAGTTGCAAGCTGTATATAGTCTTGCGTTGCATCAAACAAAACTTTAGCCGACTCTGTATTTTTGGTATTTGCTAATGCAAGTTCTGTTTTAAGCCTGGCTCGCTCCAAAAGCTGTAACGTTGTATCTGACTCTATTTCCCTAAATCGCTCCAATATCCCTTCTTGTTTCTTGATTTCTTGTTGCTCTAAGTCAATATTATAGCGTTCAGCTAGCTTAATCCCATATCGCGATGATGGATATTTGCTTATCAAATCCAAGGCGTATGACCTAGCAACTTGGTCATTACCTTCAATAAAGTTCTTTTCAGATAAGGAATAATACGCGACAGGAATCTCTGGGGCTTCAGGGTAGTTTTCTATAATATCTGAAAAATACCTGGCTGCGCTATCCGGCATTTGTAGTGATAAAAAGAACAGGTTCCCAAGCTCAAATTTTAAGCTGGCAATTTCCTTTTTTAGTGAATCTTGTTCTTGTTTTTCAAAAGGTACTTCAGATAAATCTACCCTTATTTCTACTTGCCTGGTTCCTGATACTGCACCTGGCCTGGTATTTTCAGAGGACTCACTTTCTGAGTTTGCTTGTGAAACAATCAAAAGCTCAGCTACCCTCCAGTTATCAACAAGAGGCCTATCCCCCCAAATTGCTCTGAATTGATTTTTTCCACTTGCAAGCAATTCCGGGTTCTTAATATTTAAAAAGCCATTACCACCTGCACTCTGCTGATTTTCATCCGTGCTGCCTGTTATATTCACTAATGTATTTTGCTGCTGCTCTCTGCGCCTGGCCTGGTCTTCCAGTTCTTTTATTTTTTGTTCTCTTATGCGGTTAACTAAAGAATCCAGTTGAGGGCCGGATAAATTGGCCACCCAAATTAAGCTGTCCTTATAAGCAATTTCTGATTTTATGTTAGAATAGCTCCCAAATGATTTTGCAAGATCATCTGCATTAAACGAAGCAGGGAGTTGATCTAAAGGTGCGTTTTGACGGGAAGCTGTATCATAGTAAGCGGCCGCCATTGAAAAATTGCTATACTCAAAGCGGTAAATTTCCGCTAAGCCATAATAAGTTTTTGCTGCTGTTACATTATCGGGCCTGGTAAGACTTCGATACAAAATGTACCTGTACATTTCTTCAGCTTCCTCATAATCTCCACGCTCCTGAAGTGTTTTGGCAAGTTCAAAATCAAGCTCAGCCTTAAACTCCGTATTCTTATCATCTTTGATCATTTCATCAAAAGTATTATACGCAACATCATAATTGCCCAATGACCTTGCAGTTTCGGCTTTCTTTCGTTTTGCAAGATATTGTAACTGGTACTCTACATAATGCTTCCCAACCTGATCGTAGGCATTAAATGCCATTTCTGTATTACCTAATAACTCATACAACTGCCCTAATAAAAAATAAGCACGTTCTTTATATGCTTTACTGCCCAAATTATTGATAGAACTTTCCAGCCTGGAAACTGCAAGATCATAGTCTTCATTTTCAATATAGAGTTGAGCTAAAATGGCATTTGCCTCAGCCTTGTTATTTCTTTTCCAGTCAATATCACTACCACTTAAATATCCTGACAGATATGAAATGCCTTGCTGATAGAGCTCCATATCCAAAAACAACCTGCCTTTCCAGATTATAGCCTGCTGAATAAGCTCGCTATTTGTTGTAGCAACGAAGAGTTCATCATACTTTAAATCCGCAGAAAAGAAGTCTCTTCTAAAGTGATACGATTTACCGATTAGGAAAACGGCATCATCTACCCACTTTGAATCGGGATATTTCCTAAGAATTTCAGCCCCTTTATCTATTGCTTTCTGGAAATCCTGTGCCCCGCTATTGACCGGAGCTTCATGTATTCGAATGGGCTGTTCGGGGTTGTAATTAACTTTTGCCGAAATAACTTTATCGTATCCCTCCTGATAACTTTTCTTTGCATTATAATATGTATTGTAATATGCAGTAAAGTTATCCCATCTTGACTTGAAAATACTCCCACAACCTGATAGTAAAGAAGCATATAAAAGAAGTATAAAAAACCGTTTCATATGATTATTAACGGAATGAATTACTCAATGGTGCTTACTTTAATCATATTTGTCCTGCCACGTTTAGCAATAGGCATACCGGTAGCTGTAATTACCCGTTCCCCGCTTTTTACCATCCCGTTATCCTTTAAATAGTCTTCCATTACCTTTACACTTTGATCGGTATCAAATAGCTCCTTTAACTGAACTGAATGAACTCCCCAAATCAAATTCAATTGCCTGCGAACTTTCCTGCTTTCAGTAAAAGCAATAATTGGTACTTTGGGCCTGAATTTTGCAATCCTACGAGCCGTACTACCAGAATGTGTAATTGTGCTTATAGCTTTTGCTTCCACGTTATCGGCTATGGTTACGCAGGAATAGGAAAGTGATTCAATAACTTGTTTTTCCTTCCACTCCGGTTTCTTGTATTGAAGACTATTATATAATTGTGGCCTGTTTTTCTCAATTGACCTACAAATCCTATCCATCACATTTACTGCTTCCATGGGATATTTACCGGCAGCAGTCTCCCCTGAGAGCATTACAGCATCTGTGCCATCAAGAACAGCATTAGCAACATCAGAACTTTCTGCACGGGTTGGCCTTGGGTTGTTAATCATAGAATCCAACATTTGTGTTGCTGTAATTACAGGTTTTCCAGCCATTCTGCATTTTTCAATGATCATCTTTTGGACAATAGGAACTTTTTCTGTTGGTATTTCAATACCCAAATCTCCACGGGCAACCATAATACCGTCAGCTTCCTCAATAATCTCATCAATTACATCCAGAGCTTCCGGTTTTTCAATCTTTGCAATAATAGCCGCCTGGCTGCCCGCTGCACGTACCCTTGAAATTATATCACGCACATCCTTGGCAGACCGTACAAACGAAAGAGCTATATAATCAACATCTTGTTTTATGCCAAACTCGAGATCCTTTATATCTTTTTCAGTAAGAGCGGGAATTGAAATTTTAACATTTGGGAGATTTACTCCTTTTCGGGATTTTAAAAGTCCACCCACAAGTACTTTAGCCTTCAGATGATTGCCACCTTTTTCGGTTACTTCAAATTCAAGCAATCCGTCATCCAGCAAAATCATATTGCCCACTTCTGCTTCTTCTACAAGGCTCTTATAGTCAATAGGGATAATACTCGGGCTCCCTTCAACCTCCTCCCCGGTAATTTTTACCGTGCTTCCGGTTTTAAGAACCTGCCCGCCTTGTTTCATTTGTCCAACTCTAATCTTAGGCCCTTGCAAATCCATTAAGACGGGAACACTGTATTTAAATTTTCGCGAAGCCTTTCTGATCAGTTCAATAACTTGTGCATGATCGGAGTGAGTACCATGCGAGAAGTTTACACGGGCTACATTCATCCCATGCAACAATAAATCTTCAATTCCTTTTTTAGTATTACAACTGGGGCCTATTGTACAAACAATTTTTGTTCGCCGTCTTGCAGATATCATATAGTCTATTTATTTAGAATAAAAGAATTACAAAATACTAAAGATAGGTTAAATGATGTTATTGAACTGAATTGTTTTTTGTTAATTTAAAAAGGATAAAAATCATATTTCATGCTATAACAGCTCCAGATAAATGCGTAAAAAAAATATAGTTATACTTCTCCTTCCACTTATCTTGATAAGTTGTTCTAATAGTTATATAGAAAATATAGACCGGATGCAGGGCTATGAATACCGGCCTGGATTTCCTGAAATGAGGTTGGTTACTTCCAGCTTTATTGATGAACAAAATATACCGAAAGTCAACCTTGCTATTGAAATTGTTTATGGTAGTTTGATTTATAAAAAGAATGATAACCTATTTGAAGCTAAGGCTACTTTAGACATTCAAATTCTGAGTAAATCAAATGAGACAAGAACAACCCAAAATTTATCTTACCCAATCACTCTCAATAGTGGTAGAGCTAATATTTCTCTTAGCCAAGACACTTACTTATTTGAGAAAGAATATGAAATTGAACCAGGAGAATATGAAATAATTGCAACACTCACTGACAGCAGTTCATCTAGAGAGACTATAAGGAGAAGTGAGACTATAATTCCTGATCCTGATAATGATGAGTTTCATATAACGAATATTAGGATTCTGGCTAAGGAAGATGCTGATGATGCTTTCTTTCTTCCAATTACTACCTATGATATACCTGGCGAAATAGATTCTTTAAAGTTTGTTTTTCAAATTACAAATAATAATTTGAGTGATCCTATTTCGATTAATATGAAGCTATTGAGATTCAAATCTGATACTAGTGCTGCCAGAGAAATGAGTTTTCCTAATTACCCTCCTGGACATATTGGCTATAGAGGAATAGAATATGATGAAAAAGAAGAGATAAGCTCGAATCGAAGGACCCTTACTGATCCTGGTTCAGTACTCATTGAATTTTTATTTCCTCAACTTGAGAGGGGTAATTACAGGCTTGAAATAACAACGAACCCCCTTAATGGCGAAAAACTATATAAAGCCCGAGATTTTGCTATTAAAAGCCCCAGCTACCCTACTCTTCGTACTGCTAGAGAACTTGCCCAGCCTTTAATATACCTAATGGGTAAAAAGGATCATCAAAGGATAATGAGAATTGAAGATGAGGATACCTTAAAAAAGGAAATTGATCGTTTTTGGCTCAAAAACTTAAAAAACTCTTCGACTGCTAAGGATGTTATCTCTCTTTTTTATGAACGTGTGGAAGAAGCAAATAAACAGTTTTCCAATTTCAAAGAAGGTTGGAAAACAGATATGGGAATGATATATATACTCTTTGGTCCTCCTTGGTATCTGGAGAATTCGTTAACACAGATGAGGTGGGGCTACTCATTTAATTCTACAGATCCGGAAAAAAATTTCTACTTTTATAAACCACGAATCAAAGACAAATTCTATCCATTTGATAATTACCTATTACGCAGATCTAACATGTATCATAACTTGCATTATGTGCAAAGAGAAAAGTGGCTAAATGGTACTATACTTAGAGATAATCTTTAAATCTTTTTAAACAAAACCCTTAAAACTCGTTTACAGCCGAGGCCGATACGATTAAATTATTTCTAAAATTTTGCAATATTTTTTCATTAGATTCATCTTCATCTGGATTAAGTAGTTCTCCGGCTTCTCCCTCAAATACCTTTTTCAAGTCTAACCTTTGTACAACTCTTAATGTTTCGGTCTCATCATCCAATTGTACAGGGGAAAAACTATACTCTTTCTCAAAAACGGTATTAGATCTTAATATGAACGATTTATTATTTATGGCACCTTTAATCACTAATGAATAATTAGTAGTTCCAGTACCAAAAAAATCATCGTCAAACCCAGGAGATCTAAAAGGCACCGGGCTTACACCGATGTAATATGCATTAAAAGCTGCAAGATCACTAAAACCTAAATCAATTGATAAAACTAATCTCAAACCGTTATTTTCTGAATTATAAGCTACCAGAATACCGCTCGCATCACTAGTTGTTCCGAGCACAGTTGAATCTTCGGTCTCTATTTTCATCTCATTTACAATAAACTTAATCTCAGTTATTCTAAGAGTATCATTATTAGCATAAGCTAAGTCGTTGTCAATATTTGATGCTTCAAAGTATACAGATAACCTATTGGTTATATTAAAGTCCGATTTAAGACAAGAACTAGTCAAAAGTAACACTGAGATAAGAACAAAAAAGTGTAACCGTAATAAGGAGTATGTATTTAGGAATACCATAACTAAAAAGGTGTTTCTCTTTGTTAGGAAGTTGTATAACGAAGAAGTTCTTTAAAAATACTTTTTTTGGACAAAAAAAAGCCACACTTAAAAAGTGTGGCTTTTAATATAGCAAACTTGTGATCTACTTTGCTATAAAGACATTAGTTGAATCAAGGTTTGCTGCTATTCTAGCACCAGTAGCACTATCAAGTTGTAGTATAAGCACTACCTCATTTCCTGCAAAACTACCAGTCAACTCAATAACCTCAAAGGTTAAATCAGCTCCAGTACCACCAACATCAGCAGCAGCTATTGTAAAGGTATCGGAAGAACCAAATCCTAACCCACCACTAACTACTGTTACTGTAGGAGCTGCAATAGGTGTTACAGAAGTAATTGCTAGCACTAAATCAGCTCCAGCACCACCAAGGTCAGCAGCGGCTATTGTCACTGTATCTGTATCAGCATAACGAACCCCACCTTCAATAGTAACAGTTGGTTGAGCAATAGCACTAACAGAGGTAACCTCAAATGTTACATTTGAACCTGTCAAACCAATATCAAGTGCAGAAATTGTTAGTACATCACCAACTTCGTACTCAATTCCTGGATCGATTACTTCAACAGTAGCAGCACCATCGGAATCAATAACAACATCAACTGTCGCGAATTGGCCACTTCCACCGGAAGGTGTTACTCTCTTATAGCTACCTGCTGTTCTTAAGGGATCAGCAGCACTAACAGAACCTATTTCCTGAATAGCTCCATATTCTGGTACCGTTACATTAAATGTTGCTCCTGTACCAATACCACCAGTGGCAGTAACACCATTGTACACACCTGTTACTCTCGCACTGTCAATATCACTTACGATATTGATTTCCTCGATTTCACCATATTCCGCAACTTCAACATCAAATGTGGCTCCTGTACCTGAACCGCTTGTAGCTGCGGTTAACCCACTGTATGTACCTGTAGCTCGCAGGGAATCAATATTAGCATTACCTACTTCATCCAAAGTAGTAACAACAAAATCGATTCCAATTTCTGCAGTAGCAGAACCTGCCGGTATGGTTACTGGCGAAGCTGTAGAAAAGCTATAATCTGTAGTTGCTCTGGCAGTAGAACCACCAGCAGCACTAAATGCTATAGGCACATCAGATGTCGCTAATCCATCCTTTGAAATTAATTGGACCTGAATACTTGTAGAAGTAACATTAATTCCAACGTTGTTGTTATCCTCAAGAGGGAATAACCCAACCTGGTCTGGACCATCATACGTTTTTTCTACATCACCTTTGTCAAAAAGGCTATCACAACCCACAAGAAGCAAAGGCAAAAGTAGAATTATTGAAAATATTTTATTTTTCATGAGAATTTAAAATTTAATAATTATTAATTGCCTGCTACTTCATAACCAGGGTTTTCAACCAATAAAGGATTTACATTTTGAGCATTTACTCCGAAAGGAGCTAAAATCCTAAATGAATCTCTTCTGATTTTAATACCAACACCAGAAACTGACGGGATATCTCTTCCTAATCGCTTGAGATCCCAGAACCTATGGCCCTCTGCTGTTAGCTCACGCATACGCTCAAGAAGAATTTCGTCCTCAAAAGCAGTAATACTTACTAGAGCTCCAGCTGGAACGGTACCGGCATTTCGAGCTGTTTTCAAAGCCTGGAGTGCTGCAACACCAGCATTGGGATTGTTAGCAGCTTTGGCATCTGCCTCAGCTTTAATCAGATACATTTCAGCAACTCGCATATAGGTGATATCATCGGCAAGGTTACCTTTCCAACCGTTCCACTTTGTGATAGATACACCAAGTGAATTTACAGTTGAGCACCCATTTGCAGTAGCCCCTACTGACTGTTCTTCTATACAATCACCATGCCATCCTGCAACCCTGTAGTCTCCGGCAGTATATGCATCTATTACTTTTTGAGTAGGGATTTGAGCTACCCATTGATCAGAAGTATATGCTGCTAAACCATTATTTATGTTGCTTCCGGCAATAGCCTCAGTATTAGGATTTACGTCTAGTTCCCAAATCGCTTCGGGGTTAGCGCCTCTAAACATAGAAGCAATCCCTGCGGCTGTAGAAACAAGGGATAAACCACTATTATCTATTGCGTTTTGAGCTGCAGTACTAGCGTCAGACCAGTTACCGGCATAAAGATGAACCCTAGCAAGCATACCGTCAACAAAAGCTTCGGTAATAAACTTATTTTCTGAGCTACCGTTCGCTGCCAATAGTGTTTTAGCTTCTGCTAAGTCAGTTAGCATCTGGTTGTAAATCTCAGTAACAGTGCTTCTTGCCAAAGGCTCTGCATCTGTAAGATCCAAAGTAGGAAAGTTCCTGTTAATGGCACTCAAATCAAAAGTTGATCCGCTTATTCCAGTATTTGCCGGCTCATAGCCAAATTCCCTGGATAAGCCATGCATGATCCATGCACGAATGGCTAAAGCTTCACCCCTGTATTGATCCCTGGTAGCCTGATCAAATTCAGGTACATCATCAGGAATACCATCTATAAGGATATTAGCATCTAATAGAACGTCATAGCTTCCACCAAAAGAACCTATATGTACAGTTCCACTTACTCCGTTTGCAGCATTTAGAACCTGAAAACGGGTTGAACCCGGACGGTTTACCATACCATCAGCCAGTGCATCTGGCCCTATAAGGTTCTCGGTAGTAAGATCGAAACTCGCTCTAATCGTTGAATACATTGATGCCCTGATGGCATTAATTGCATCCGCACTGTTCAGGGCCACTTCTGAGGAAACAGAAGTAGCTGGCTCAGTTTCTTCAAGCATTGATGTACAACCCCACATTCCTGTAACCAGAAATGCAACGAATACATACTTTATATATTTAGCTTTATTCATTTTATATACCTTTAATATCTTTAAATTTAAAAGCTAATGTCAATGCCGCCATATACCTGCCTTTCGGTAGGATAAGAAGCAGATGTGACGTTAGTGAAAATGTCAGTTGGATCGAAAGCAACTTCAGGATCATACCATGGCCAAGCTGTCCATGTTACCATATTGATTGCAGAAGCATATAACCTAACATTTCTAATTCCTAGTCCATCCAGTAAACTGGTTGGTAAGTTATAACTTAAAGAAACGTTTTTCAGACGGATATAACTTGCGTTATAAATCGACTGAGTGCCTTCTTCAGTTCTGTAATTATCTGTCTCAGGATAAGCATTACCACCAGACATAGCTCTTGGGAAATATGTTACATCACCGGGTAATCTCCACCTGTCCCGAACTTCAGTATTCAGGTTCATTAGGAAGTCAGGCGTTCTGGTAAAGTAATAATCAGAACTTGCAAAAGCCCATTGACCTAAGCTAAACTGGAAGAAAGCATCTAATGAAAAACCTTTATAATTAAGAGTATTTCCGAAGCCCCCTACAGTATTTGCTATACCATCATTCCATTCTACATTATCTTCAGCACCAGGAGTATAGGTAATCTCACCGTTCGCATCATACCACATAGGTCGGCCATCAGCTGGATTTACACCGGCCCACTCAGGAACCTGAATCAATCCTATCTGCTTTCCTATAATTAGTGCTTCAAACTGATCATTAGCATCAATGTCATTTCCTTCAGGTAACTCAAGGATTTCGTTTCTTACAAAAGCAACATTGAATCTACTGGTCCAAGAGAAGTCAGAAGTAGTAACGTTTCTTGAATTAATTTCAATTTCGATACCTTCATTTCTAACAGAACCAATATTCTCTGTGATTTCATCAAAACCACTATCTGATGGTAGAGGTCGGCCAAAAAGAAGGTCTTTATTATCTTTACGGTAGATATCTATAGAACCAAATATTTTGCTTGCGAACAACTCATAATCAAATCCAACATTGATTTCCTGAGCTTCTTCCCAACTAAGGTTCTCATTAGCAAGCTGAGTAGGTGTTATACCGTTTAAGCCATCATAACTGCCAACGTTTCCGTAAAGATTACGAGCCGCAAAGTTACCAATTGCAGAGTTACCGGTTGTTCCATATCCAGCCCTGATCTTGAAGTCATCAACAAATGAGAAGTTAAAGAATGACTCTTCACTAACTCTCCAAGCACCAGAAATTGAAGGGAAGAATGCCCATCTGTTTCCAGATCCGAATCTTGAACTTCCATCATAACGGCCTGTGAACGAAAGGAAATACTTACCATCGTAATCATACTTCAGGTTGGTGAAATAACTAGCAATTCTCCATTCGCTGTTATTACCTGTTGCAGATGCAGGTGTAGCAGTAGAAGATAATACGCTGAAGAAAGGCACAGAAAAACCTTCGCCTCGAGTAGCTGCAAATTCAGAATAAACTCTTCTGTATTCAGTTCCAACAAGACCAGTAACATTATGCACATCATCAAAAGTTTTTCGTGCATTTGCTACCAGGTTACCTTGAACGTTCTGAACATTCCTATTTACAAAAGAAACCCAACCACTTTGCCCGGGTGCTGCAATAGCAGAACGGAATTGTTCATCCTGTGTGTTTCTGTAGTCTACACTTGCAGAACCTTTTACTGATAACCAATCGTTTACCAAGTACAAAAGATCCACAGTAGAAAGAACCTGAGTAATATCAACATTTCTATCTACTTCGTCTCTTACAACTGCAGGGTTATTGGCTAACCCAAAACGAGTATTGTTATTGTAATTGCCATCAGCTAAGAAAGGAAAACTCATAGGAGCTTCAAACATAGCCTGCGATGGAGGACAGTTGATAAAGTTACCATCCTGACATACACCGAATTGTGTACTATTAGAAACATTCACTTTAACACTTGCTGTAAACTTATCGTTGATTTTATGATCAATGTTTGTTCTTAAATTAAGACGCGTAAAGTCAGTATTAAAGGCAGTACCTTCTGTATCTTCATAACCTGAAGATAGGAAGTAAGTAGTACGTTCGTTTCCACCAGACAGTGACAGATTATACCTCTCTGTTACCCCGTCTTCGAAGATAAAGTCTTGCCAGTTTGTATTTGCTAATGTTGTTCCATCGCCATTTGGATCAGAACCAAAGAAACCAAGTAGGAAAGCTCTACGATTATCAACAAAAGCTGAAATATCCTGATCTAATGAAGCGCCATTATCAAATGCACGACCTTCACCAAGGAATTGTACATATTCTTCTGAAGAGATATAATCAACAGTTCTGGCTAGAGACCTCACTCCACGCTCAATATTTGCGTTAACTCTTGTTTGTCCTCTAACCCCTTTCTTAGTAGTAATAATTACTACACCTGCAGCGGCCTGGGAACCGTAAATAGCAGCAGCAGCAGCATCCTTTAACACTTCGATAGACTCAATATCATTAGGATTGATTGCATTCAAAGGAGTTGTACTCGTAAGGTTCGAAGTCTGCTCTGTGGCTATCTGAACACCATCAACTATATAAAGGGGCTCAGTTGCAGCATTTATAGATCCATTACCTCTAATATTAACTCTAAATGCAGCACCCGGATTTCCTGATGTAGCTGTAACAGTAACACCTGCGGCACGCCCTTGGAGTAAAGATTGAGTATTTTGTAATGAAACATTTTCAATATCAGAAGCACTAACACTTGATATTGAACCTGTTAATTCACGTTTACTTACAACAGAATAACCAGAAACAACAAGTTCATCAAGACCTACAATATTTGCTTCTAAGCTTATATCGTAATCAACGTCTTGACTTCCAACCTGTAAAGTTCCTGTAAAAGTATTGTAGCCTACAAAAGTAGCTCTTACAGTATAAGTACCGGCATCAATATTTCGTATTTCATAATTACCATCAGAGTCTGAAGCAGCCCCTCTTTGTAATTCTACGATAAGAATATTAACTCCGGGTACGGTTTCGCCTGTTTCTGCGTCTATTACTGTACCTGAAACGGTAACTTGAGCGTAAAGACCTACAGAAGAAAACAAGGCAAACACTAACAATGTTAGTAGCTTTTTTAACATAGATAACCTCATGTCTTTTATGGGAGTTTAGTTAATCGATCGACTATATAAAGCGTTGAACAGACGTTTAAATCTAATTCATTTGATCAAAGCTTTATTATAATCATTTAGCAAACATAATCATACCTTAATAAAAAGGAAAAAAAAAAGTGTATTAAATAGCATCTAAGGCGATAAAGAATAGAGTAATCAGTCATTTAAATAATAAAAGCTTCTCTAGTACTAAAAACAGAGAAGCTTTTATTATATCATATAGTGGCGGGGGCAGGATTTGAACCTGCGACCTTCGGGTTATGAGCCCGACGAGCTACCAGCTGCTCCACCCCGCGATTTGGAATAATGAATATAAGCTTTATTGATAGTGAGTTTCAACCTCAATTTGTTCTTTTTGATATAATCGTTAATGTAGCAATACTTATCTTTTCCAAAATCTAAATTTTTGGAAAATGATATCATCAAAAAAAGCTATTGAGTTAGAAGATCAGTACGGAGCACACAACTATCATCCCCTTCCTGTAGTTCTTTCAAGAGGAAAAGGAGTGCATGTTTGGGATTCTGAAGGTAAAAAATATTATGATTTTCTATCCGCTTACTCTGCCGTAAGCCAGGGGCATTGCCATCCTAGAATTACTGAAGCTCTAAAAACACAGGCAGAAACACTAACACTTACTTCGCGTGGCTTTTATAATAATATTTTAGGTGAGTATGAGCGTTTTGTGACTACCTACTTTAGCATGGATAAGGTGCTACCAATGAATACCGGGGCTGAGGCAGTTGAAACTGCAATAAAGTTATGCCGAAAATGGGGGTATGAGAAAAAAGGCATTCCTGAAAATGAAGCAAAAATTATAGTTTGTCACAATAACTTTCATGGGAGAACAATTACCATTATCTCTTTTTCAAATGACGATAACGCAAAAAAGAACTCTGGGCCTTACACACCCGGGTTTATTAAAATTCCCTACAATAATACTGATGCGCTTGCGGAAATTCTTAAACAGCCGGATATAACTGGCTTTTTAGTAGAACCCATTCAGGGAGAAGCAGGTGCCATTGTACCTGATGATGACTTTATTTCTAATGCCGCACAACTATGTAAAGATGCAAATGTACTTTTTATTGCGGATGAAATTCAAACAGGTATTGCCCGTACAGGTTCCCTGCTCGCAATTTGTGGTGATTGTACTTGTGAAGGTTTTTGCGAAAGGCAGGGAACTTATACCCAACCCGACATTTTGATATTAGGAAAGGCACTCTCCGGGGGCATATATCCGGTATCAGCTGTTTTAGCGAGCAAAGAAGTAATGGATGTACTAAAATCCGGGCAGCATGGATCTACATTCGGTGGTAATCCGCTTGCTTGTAAAGTTGCAATAGCTGCGCTTGAAGTGGTACAAGATGAAAATTTGATACAAAATGCCCGCAAACTTGGAAAGCTTTTTCGTGATGAGATGGAAAAGCTAGTACACTCCTATGATTTGTTCACTAAAATTCGTGGAAAAGGCTTGTTAAACGCATTACTTATCGATGATGCACCTGATAGTGATACAGCTTGGAGATTTTGTGTAGCTCTTAAGGATAATGGGTTGCTTGCAAAACCAACTCACGGAAATATTATTCGCTTTGCTCCCCCCTTAATAATAACAGAAGAACAGTTGTTAGAGTGTGTTGCCATAATTCGCAAAACTGTCCAAAATTTTTCCAAATAATGCTTTAAACGTTTTAAACCTATTGGGGATTTTTTTATGATTTAATAGCTTTCATCACTTTGGAAAACTAATCATAAAAGACTCTATTTAATGGCAACGGATACTATTATTAATCCCGACAAAGTCCGGCAAATTTTAAGCAAGCATATCCTAACCGATGGCTTTGATATGGTTTTGGATCTCGAGAAAAGTAAGGGAGCTTATCTGCACGATTCCAAGTCAGGAAGAGACTACCTGGACTTTTTTACCTTTTTTGCTTCCAATCCTTTAGGTATGAACCATCCTAAAGTTGCTGATGATGCTGAGTTCGTAGCAAAATTGGGAAGAGTTGCCATAAACAAGCCTTCCAACTCCGATATTTATACCGAAGAACTTGCTGAGTTTATGAGTGCTTTCAGCAGAGTTGCCGTCCCTGATTATCTTCCCTACTCCTTTTTTATATCGGGAGGTTCCCTCGCTGTTGAAAATGCAATGAAAGTGGCTTTTGACTGGAAAGTACAGAAGAATTTTGAGAAAGGATATCGTGAAGAGAAAGGCCATAAAGTGCTCCACTTTGAAAAGGCATTCCACGGGCGCTCAGGTTATACACTTTCCGTAACAAATACCCTTCCGGGCAAAGTAAAATATTTCCCTAAGTTCGACTGGCCCAGAGTAATAAGTCCTGCTAACACTTACCCGGAGACTCCTGAGTCTTTGAAAGCAGTTATTAAAGAAGAGAACCAGGCAATCGCACAAATGGAGAAGTACTTTGAGATTCATAAAGATGATATCGCCTGTATTTTAATCGAACCTGTACAAGCCGAAGGTGGGGACCGACATTTCCGTAAAGAATTTCATCAAAGTCTGAGAGATTTAGCCGATAAACACGAAGCACTTTTAATATATG
Organism: Balneolaceae bacterium; assembly: GCA_006969905.1. Taxonomy (GTDB): domain Bacteria; phylum Bacteroidota; class Rhodothermia; order Balneolales; family Balneolaceae; genus Balneola. The sequence continues at coordinate 69,217 of CP030887.1, forward strand.
ATGAAGTACAAACCGGCATTGGTATGACCGGAAAATTCTGGGCTCATGAATATTATGTTCAACCCGATATTATTTGCTTTGGGAAAAAAGCACAGGTTTGTGGCATACTCGCAGGCAATCGGGTTGATGAAGTAGAAACTAATTGTTTTAAGGTTTCGTCTCGTATCAACTCTACCTGGGGAGGCAACCTTGTGGATATGGTTCGCTTCGGGCGCATTCTGAATATTATTGAAGAGGATAAACTGGTAGAAAATGCAGCTAGTGTGGGCAGTTATTTACTTACCCGGCTTGAGGCTCTTTCAGAACAATATGAATACTTTTCAAACCCTCGCGGATTAGGCTTGCTTTGTGCTATTGATTTACCTGACGGACACTCCCGCGATGCAATAATACAGGCCTGTATTGCCAATGGTCTTATGATCCTTGCTTGTGGTCCAAATACAATAAGGTTCCGCCCACCTTTAACAATCACCAAAGCCCAGATTGATGAAGGACTGGACATCATTGAAAAAGCATATAAGATTAGTTTAGATAAATGTCCGGTTGCGGGTTAATAAAACAACTGAATTAAGAGTCAGATTCTTACTCAAGATTCTTTATGATAAAGTCTGACCCCTGGTACTCTTCTGTTACAACATTATACCAGTGTCTGAATCGAGGTATAGATATACTCTCATAGCGGTATTCTTCTTCAAACTCTATGATTTCATTATCCCTATCTTCATGAATAAATTCTAAGGCAACCAGTGAGAAATCAATTTGGGAAATATAGACAGAGACGTTCTTACTAATTATAGATTCATTAAGAGTCAAGTTTATCTTATAAGCCTCTCTCCCTTTAAAATTTATTGACTTTGCATTGTCTTTCGCAATCACTATTTCTTCAGTTAGTGACATTGGTAAACCATACATCAACTTGTAGAAATCATAATATGCTAAATTCCTGTATTTTTGTAATCTATACTCATCTTCTATTTCCTTCGGAATAGCACTACTTCCATTCAGTAGCACTTTTGGAATTCCAAATTCCGATACAATCCTTTGCAGAGTGCCGATGTCAAGTATTCTCTCCAATTCGAAAGAACCTCTCTCATTATTTAGTTTAATACGTGAAAATCTTGTTGGATTCCCTACCCTTGGTTCTTCGATATGAACAGATAAATATGAGCTTTCCCATTTTGACTCTTTGTCATGATACTTTTTACTCTGTTCAAGTATATAGTGGCTGTTCTTACATAAATTATTAAAAGAGTCAAAACTTTTAAAAGACATAAAAGAAATTAGAGGAAATAAAATAATCAGTTGAAACACACTATTCATGTCGAAAATTTAATTACTGATAAAATTACTAACAGTGCACTATACTGAATTAATTTTTTGTTTGGAACTTGTGTTCCGGTTTTAGACAATTTTTGATGTAAAAAATCTTATCTCAGAAAGACTACGATAAGATTGCTACCAGAAATTAAACCAATTGGTGGCTCTCAGGTTGGATGACGATTTCGTTCATCACTGACCCCGGGGGTTGGTTTATTGCAGCAAATACAGATTTCGCTACCTGTTCAGGATTCAGCATCATTTCTTTTTTTACCCTCATATTTACAAGTTTGTCATCCCAGAAAGGGGTATCTACCCCTCCCAGGTAAAACAGGGTATACTTGGTATTGTCTCTCTTCCCCTCCTCAATCAAAGCTTTAGTAAATCCCTGGATAGCAAATTTAGAAGCTGAGTAAACCGATGCATTTTTCATAACATATTTACCCATGGTCCCCGGAAACATAATTACATGAGTAGGTTCATCTTGCTTCATGTATTTTTTGACGGTTTGAGTGACTAAAAAAGTCCCGAATACATTTACATCAATGACCTGTTTAGCATCTTTTGGATCAATATCCGGAAAAGGTTGAATAAGCCCTTTCCCAAAAGCATTAATAAGGATGTCTATTTTTCCAAGGCTTCCTTCGATTTCCTTAGCCATATTTAGTACAGAAGTTTCATTAGTAGCATCTACTTCAATGGCATATGCATCACCGCCATTATTGTTAATATTCTTTGCTACTTCTTCTGCACTTGATTTATTGCGCCCTGCTATTATTACTTTTGCGCCTGCCTGTGCTACTTCTTTTGCCGTAGCCGAACCAATACCTCCTGATCCACCTACAATGAGTACGATCTTATCTTGCATTTTTAAGTATGTCTTTCCTGATGAATAGTCATGTTGTTAAATGCAAAGTGGGCTTGAATTCGTTCCGATACCCTAATTCGAGTTATTGCCATGCTAAGTACTGAATCGAGTTCAGTACAGATTTGATTTAGCATTTGTTGTGAAGTGATTCGTTGATTTAAATAAGAGAAGATCGAAAATTGTTTCCTCTACAGATCCTGAAATAAATTCAGGATGACGATAGTTTTATCATTTCAGTTACGCGAAAAATTAAACCAGTATAAAATGAAAAAACTAAACCCCCATCGCGTTAGGAATTACATTCTCATAAATTTCTTTCATGTCGGTTACTTCCAGTTCCCCAATGCCTTCCAGGTTCAGCTTTGTACCAACAACTTCTCCAACATTTAGAATGGGTACCCCGGCATCCTTAAAGTGAGCCTGTGCCTTTTCCAGGTTTTCAGGTTTAACTGTTACAACAACCCCTGATTGTGCCTCACTGAACAGAACTTCGTGCAGCGAACCTGTAAGCACATCCATATTGACGTTAGCACCTACTCCTCCGAAAATAGCCATTTCCGCAAGCGTTACAGATACCCCCCCATCCGAAATATCATGCGCGGCTGTAATAAAACCTGTTTTAATAGCTTCCAGTAAACTTTCCTGCAGCTTTACTTCAAAATCAATATCCAGCGCCGGAGCATCACCGGTGGTTAATCCGTGCACAACTTTTAAGTATTCAGTACCTCCTAACCCTTTACGATCCGCTCCTATATAAAGGATAGCATCCCCTTCCTCTTTAAAATCAGGCGTAGTTGTATGGTTTTCCACATCTTCAATTAACCCAAGCATACCAATTATTGGGGTCGGGAAAATGGCTGAGTCAGGATTCTCATTATAAAAACTCACATTACCACCCGTAACCGGGGTATTCAATGCACGGCATGCATCGCCCATTCCACCTAATGCTTCTTTAAAGGTCCAGTACACTTCCGGCTTATAAGGGTTCCCGAAATTCAGGCAATTAGTAATTGCCATAGGCTTACCTCCGGAGCAAACTACATTACGTGCTGACTCAACTACCGCTATCTGTCCCCCTCTTCGCGGATTCAAATATACATAACGCCCATTACAATCGGTTTTGGCTACAAGCCCACGGTTTGAACCTTTAATCCGGATAACTCCTGAATCGGATGCCCCAGGGTAGTTTACCGTATTGGTGCGTACTGAAGTATCGTACTGTTCATATACCCACTTTTTAGAAGCTATATTTGGTGAGTTCAGCAACTTCTTAAGTGTTTCAATATGATCGTTGGGGTGATCAAGACTCTCAATATCAAAGTTCTGAGTCTTTTCCAGGTATCCCGGCTCTTTGGTTTCCCTTATATATTGTGGCGCACCGCCTCCCAGAACCAAATGTTCTGCAGGAATATCCGCTTTTACCTGTCCATCTTTTTTGTACGTTACCCGATCAGTATCTACCACTTCGCCAATCACAACTCCGTGGAGATCCCACTTCTCGTACACATTAATTACTTCTTGTTCCCTGCCCTTTTCAGCAACAATCAACATACGTTCCTGGCTCTCCGAGAGCAGTAACTCATAAGCTGTCATTCCCGGTTCACGTGCAGGTACTTTATCCAGGTCAATTAACATACCTTGCCCACCCTTTGCGGTCATTTCACTGGTTGAGCAGGCAATACCTGCAGCACCCATATCCTGCATACCTACAACGGCTCCTGTTTTGAGTACTTCGAGGCTTGCCTCCAGCAATAATTTCTCTGTAAAGGGATCACCCACCTGAACACTGGGCCTTTTTGCTTCACTTTCTTCACTGATTTCTTCTGAAGCAAAAGTAGCTCCATGAATCCCATCCCTACCTGTGCTGGCACCTACAATAATTACCGGATTACCTAATCCTTCTGAAATAGCTGAAACCGTTTTGCCTGCCTCCACTAAGCCAATACTCATGGCGTTTACCAGTGGGTTACCTTCGTAACTCTCATCGAAACAAACCTCACCCCCTATTACCGGGATACCAAAAGAGTTTCCATAATCGCCAATACCACGAACTACCCCATCCAACAAAAACCGAACACGAGGATTTTCCATACTACCAAAGCGAAGCGAATTCAAGCTGGCCACCGGACGGGCACCCATGGTAAAAATGTCTCTGTGAATTCCTCCCACTCCTGTTGCCGCTCCCTGGTAAGGCTCGACTGCCGATGGGTGATTGTGGCTCTCGATTTTAAATGCACAACCCATTCCCTCCCCGATGTCTACCAAACCGGCATTTTCCTCTCCGGCACCTACCAGTAAATGTTCCCCTTCCCTGGGAAGTTTCTTTAACTCAACAATTGAGTTCTTATAAGAACAATGCTCGCTCCACATTACCGAATAAACACCCAGCTCGGTAAAAGTAGGAACCCGGCCTAACCGGTTTTTAATCATTTTAAATTCTTCTTCATTAAGTCCATGTTCGAGCGCAAGCTCTAAGTTTACTTCTGGTTCCTGAATGGTTGTTTGAGCCATGAAAGGGATGCCTTGAATGTTTCAATTAAAAGGACAAAGGTACAAGGAATTTCAAATAAATGGTGGAGATGTTTTCCACTCTTATTCCACATAGTGAATAAAGCTAAACCAGAACTAAGTCAAAAAAATTTAAATAATACCCGACAGAACATTGCATCTCTTTTTTAATGTTCTTAAAATCTAATATCGATATTCGAATATCGATATTAGATTTTAGAATCCTACTATGAAACTAGTCTCGCAAGGCGCTCAATACGCAATCTCTGCAATTATTGCTTTATCTAAAAGTCCGCAAAAGGTTATTGCTGCTTCAGAGTTGGCACGTTCATTAAACTGTCCCGCAGCCTATCTCTCACAAATTCTTTCGAAATTAAAACAACCGGGCATTCTGAATTCTCAAAGGGGTCTGAATGGCGGAGTCTACTTGGCTAAAGAACTTCATGAAATTTCAGTATATGAAGTAGTAGCTGCTATTGATGGTGAAGCATTTTTTTCTGCTTGTTTTATGGGTATTGAAGGATGCGGACATATAGAACCATGCCCTTTTCATACGTTTTGGTCAGCTGAGCGTGAAAAAATCAAAGAATGGCTACAATCTACTACCTTTGCCGATGCCGACCACTTAATGACCCAGGCCTGGTTTGATCAACGCCTTTCATTTACTAATGGGGTGCATTAATCTATGAACAAAGCCGCCACTCTACAAGAAACTACTTGCTACCATTGTGGCGAACCTTGCCTGAGCGGTGAGATTGAAGCTCATGACAAATCCTTTTGCTGTGAAGGGTGCAAAAATGTCTATTCATTATTGAATAGCAATGACTTGTGCTCCTATTATGAATTGGATGAAAACCCGGGGCGTACCATTGCTGTCGGGCTTGAGCGTAAACGATTCGACTACCTGACTGACCAGGACGTACAGCATAAGCTTATTGATTTCAAAAGCGAGAAAACGGCATCTGTTACTTTCTTTATCCCAAATATTCATTGTACTTCGTGTGTTTGGTTGCTTGAGAACCTCCAAAAACTTGATGAAGGTATTCTACAGGGAACCGTGAACTTCCTAAAAAGAACACTCACTCTTCTTTATAATCCTTCAACAACTGATCTTCGAAATATTGTCGAGCTCCTGACCACTATTGGTTATGAACCTGATTTGAAGCTTGATAAATTAAATTCGGCTAAGCCTTCATCTATACAAAGAGGTTTATGGCTTAAGCTGGGAGTAGCAGGCTTTTCCTTCGGTAATATTATGCTGTTCAGTTTTCCTGAATACCTGAACATGTCGGAGGCTGATTCAGTTGAAACGTTTAAGATTTTCTTCGGGGCACTAAATATTGCTTTGGCCCTTCCTGTTTTGATTTACAGCAGCAGTGATTATTTGAAATCAGCCTGGGCTGCTATCTCGCAAAAAGGAATTAACCTGGATGTACCTATCACCATTGGCATCCTTGCTCTGTTTGGAAGAAGCCTGTATGAAATACTGAGTGGTACCGGAGCCGGGTACTTCGATTCTTTTACCGGTTTTATTTTCTTCCTGCTGATCGGTAAAGTGGTTCAAAAGAAAACTTTTGACCGGCTTTCTTTTGACCGGGATTATAAATCGTACATTCCTATCTCGGTAATGCGCCTTATCAACGGTGGAGAAGAATCCGTTCCTGTAAGCAAGCTTGAGATTGGTGATCGTATCATTATCAGAAACCAGGAGCTGATCCCTGTTGATTCTGTTTTGGAATCGGAGATGGCTTTAATTGATTACAGCTTTATAACGGGAGAATCAGTCCCTGTAAAAGCTACTAAGGGCAGCCCTGTTTTTGCTGGCGGAAAGATTGCAGGACAATATGCTGAAATGCTGGTTACCAAAAAGGTTGAACAAAGTTATTTAACGAGCCTTTGGGAAAATGAGTCGTTCTCTGATGCACATAGTGAGAAAAAAATTACCGGCTTTGCTGACCGGATTAGTCCTTATTTCACTTATACAGTACTTGTAATTGCAGTCCTTTCATGCATCATCTGGTTGCAGATCGATCCTTCTAAAGCCTTCACTATTTTTACAGCTGTACTCATTGTTGCCTGCCCTTGTGCATTGGCTCTCTCTACTCCTTTTACGCTCGGCTCATCGGTGAATATTCTCTCAATGAATGGGCTTTATATCAGGAATACAGATATAGTTGAAGGGCTTTCAAAGGTTGATACCATTGTTTTTGACAAAACAGGAACCATAACAGAATCGGAACAAGCATTACTACGATTTAAAGGAAAGGATTTAAGTAAAGATGAACTTGATCTCGTTAAATCAGTTTGTAGGGCTTCTATTCATCCGCTGAGTAAAAAAATATTCAGCCATCTGGCAAGTCACCAGTTGGTAGAACTTACCTCTTATCAAGAAATACCGGGAAAAGGAATCACTGCGAGGCGAAACGGACAAACCCTGGTTTTGGGAAGCCGTGGTTTTGTAATTGAACAAAGCCTGCTCCAACCCGAATCCCTTCCAAAAAAAGATAGTATTGGTTCCCAGGTACACATTGTAATCAATGATGAGTATAAAGGGTTTTTCGAATTTCAGAATCAACCCAGGGAAGGCATCGCTGAGCTGATCCATCGCTTCAAAAAGACGTATCGCACTTATTTACTATCGGGAGATAATGAGAAAGAAGGCCAAAAATTTGCAGGCTTATTTGGTGGATGGACAAATATGTATTTCGACCAGTCTCCACAGCAGAAGTTAAGTTTTATCGAAAATCTTACAAGTCAGGGCAATCACGTAGTTATGGTTGGGGATGGTCTCAACGATGCCGGGGCGCTTCAAAAAAGCAATTTTGGCATTGCCCTTTCGGATGATATGAGTTCATTTTCTCCTGCTTGCGATGCCATATTAGATGGGAATGAACTCAAAAACCTGGATCAGTTTATCCAGTTCGGTAAGGTTTCGATGAATATCATATTGGCAAGTTTTGGGTTGTCTCTCCTGTACAACTTAACCGGGTTGGGCTTTGCAGTTACCGGGCACCTTTCGCCTTTGGTTGCCGCTATTATAATGCCCCTCAGTTCCATAAGTGTTATGGTTTTCACTTCACTTGCTACAAGAATAAAAGCAAAAAAAATGGGGCTTCGAATATGGGTGTAATCTTTTTCCTGATAGTATTCAGTCTCTTCGTGGCATTGGTATTTTTGGGTGCCTTCTTCTGGGCAGTAAAATCGGGGCAGTTTGATGATTCCTACACCCCTTCTGTACGAATGCTTTTCGATGACAAAAAATCTTCACACAATAACAAAACACTAACTAATAAACGGGATGCGTAATGTCAGTAGATACTTTTCATTATGACAACAAAATTGTTCGCAATTTTGGAGTAGCTACGATGATCTGGGGAATTATTGGGTTCCTCGTTGGTCTTATCGTTGCTCTCAAATTTATATGGCCGGATTTTCTCGGCTTTATACCAGAACTATCCTTTGGCCGCATACGGCCTCTGCATACCAATGCAGTAATCTTCGCTTTCGCGGGTAACGCTATATTTTACGGGGTGTACTACTCGCTGCCGCGGCTTTGTAAAGCCTCTATGTGGAGCGATTTACTTAGTAAAATCCATTTTTGGGGATGGCAGGCAATCATTCTTTCAGCAGTTGCTACACTTCCTTTTGGGATTACTACGAGTAAAGAGTATGCAGAACTTGAATGGCCTATTGACATCGCCATCACACTCATCTGGGTTGTATTTGGCCTTAACATGATGATGACGATTCTCAAAAGAAGAGAAAAGCATATTTATGTAGCTATCTGGTTCTACATTGCAACTTTTGTAACCGTAGCGGTACTTCATGTAGTTAACTCTTTCGAGGTTCCCGCTACTTTCCTTAAATCTTACCCGATATACGCCGGGGTACAGGATGCGCTGGTTCAGTGGTGGTATGGCCACAATGCAGTGGCATTCTTCCTTACCACTCCTTTCCTGGGTATTATGTATTACTTCATTCCTAAGGCCGCAAATCGACCTATTTTCTCCTACAGATTATCGATTGTTCACTTCTGGTCATTAATCTTTATTTATATCTGGGCCGGCCCTCACCACTTACTTTATACTGCGCTTCCCGGTTGGGCTCAGGCATTGGGCACAGTATTCAGTTTAATGCTGATCGCGCCTTCATGGGGTGGTATGTTAAACGGTTTATTAACTCTGAGGGGAGCATGGGATCGTGTCCGGGAAGACCCGGTTCTCAAATTCCTTGTGGTTGGTGTTACTGCCTACGGTATGGTAACCTTTGAAGGCCCAATGCTTTCTTTAGCCAATGTAAATGCAATCGCTCATTACTCTGACTATATAATTGGTCACGTACACAATGGAGCGTTATTGTGGAATGGTGGTTTAGCCTTTGCTATGCTTTACTACATCACTCCTCGTATTTATAAAACCGAGTTATTCTCAAGGAAGCTGGCCAATATCCACTTCTGGTTTGCTACATTAGGTGCCATATTCTACGTAATCCCCATGTACTGGGGTGGTATCACTCAAAGTTTGATGTGGAAAGACTTCACCGATCAAGGTCTTTTAACTTATCCAAACTTCCTTGAAACTGTAGTACAGATTGTTCCAATGTATGCTCTTAGAGCCTTTGGCGGAACATTGTTCATCATTGGTGCTGTAGTGGGTATGTACAACGTATTTAAAACGGCTGCACAGGGTTCACTTAATAGCCAGGAAGAAGCACAAGCTCCGGCTCTGGCGGAACATGGTGATGAGTCGAAAGACAAGTGGCACCGTAAATTGGAAGGCCGTCCATTTAAGTTCACTCTTTTTGTAGTTATATCTATCCTGATTGGAGGTATTGTAGAATACATGCCTACTGCTCTGGTCGATTCAAATATTCCAACCATTGAAAGTGTACAGCCATACACTGCCCTGGAAGTGGAAGGGCGTGATATTTATATCTCTGAAGGCTGTAATAACTGTCACTCTCAAATGATCCGTCCATTCCGCTCAGAAACCGAGCGCTATGGCGAGTACTCAAAAGCCGGGGAGTTTGTTTACGACCATCCATTCTTATGGGGTTCTAAACGTACCGGCCCAGACTTGCACCGAATTGGAGGAAAATATCCCGATTCATGGCATTTACGCCACATGTACGATCCTAACTCAACCTCACCTGGTTCTATAATGCCAGCATATCCATGGTTGTTGACAAAAGAAATGGATATGGAAACTATGCCAAACAGAATAGAAGCATTAACCACAGTGGGTGTTCCGTATTCTCCCCGTTATCCTGAGTATGCCATTGAAGATATGAAGGCGCAAGCTGAGCGTATTACCAATGGACTTCGTGAAAATGGCTTCGGTACCATTGAAGGAATCGAGATTACTTCAGACAAGCAGATTATAGCACTTATTGCTTACCTGCAACGATTGGGAACTGATATTAAAGGAGATAATGATCCGTTTGCAGACCTCCCATCAAGCAAAAAACTCTCACCTGTAATTATGGAGAAATGAGATGTATAAAGAAGTATTAAGATCCATGGAAGGTGTGGAATTATTTCCAAGCATTTCGCTGATCCTCTTTTTTGCTTTCTTCGTGCTGCTGGTCGTATGGCTGGTTAAGCACGGAAAACATCATTGGGATGATGCCGCAAACCTTCCTTTGGAAGCCAATGACAATCACGAATTTTTAACTAAAGAATCATGAAAATATTAGACGACGAGAAGGATAAACTACTCAATCATGAGTACGATGGTATCAGGGAGTTGGACAATCATATGCCTCTTTGGTGGCTGTGGTTGTTTTATTTCACCATCGCATTTGGTGTAGGCTATATGGCTTACTACTACTTGCTTGGCGGGCCAGATCAGCACGAAGAATACGCTATGGAAATGGCGGAAGCAGCCGAAAAATTCAAAATGGATGAACCCGAAGAAGGTGCACCTTCTTTTGCATGGGCTTTCAGTGATGATCCCGATGTAATTGCACGAGGCCAGGAAGTCTTCATGGGAATGAATAACCTGTGCTTTACCTGCCATGGAAATGCCGGAGAAGGGCTTGTAGGCCCAAACCTCACTGATGATAAATGGATAAGCGGTTGCTCTGCTGAGGCTATTGCCACAAGTATTATAACCGGTTTCCCGGATAAAGGAATGGTTCCTTATGGAAGCGGGGCACCACTTCCAAATGAAGATGTAAATGCTCTTGTAAGCTATATCGGTTCTTTGCAAGGTACAAATCCGGCCAATCCAAAGGCTGTGGATGAAGCCCGGGCCGTAGATTGCACAATCGAATAAATGATAAATTGAGCTATTCATATCAACAAAATAACACAAGCCTCCTTATATTCAGGAGGCTTGTTTTTCTTTAACTCAAATCTATTTTGGATCCCAGGTCATGTCATCAGAGAAAGAGCGCTTAATAGGAAAAGATCAATTCAGAGACCGGTTAGCAACAGTTAGTGAGACGGGTGGCAGAAACTGGATTTATGCAAAAAAACCTAGTGGAAGGTTTTATAATGCCAGGACTATTGTATCCTTGCTTCTTCTTGGATTCTTTTTCTCCGGGCCATTTATAACTATTAATGGGAATCCACTTCTACTCATTAACATACTGGAACGTAAGTTCGTGATATTCGGCGTTGCTTTTTGGCCTCAGGATTTACACCTGTTGGTTTTTGGAATGCTGGCATTTATAGTCTTTATAGTAGTTTTCACAGCCATATTCGGACGACTTTTTTGCGGATGGGCGTGTCCGCAAACCATTTTTTTGGAAATGGTATTCCGGAAAATTGAATATTGGATTGAAGGAGATGCCTCTGCCCAGATTCGATTGAAAAGAGCCCCATGGAATGCGGAAAAGATTATCAAAAAAGTATCTAAACATGGAATCTTCTATGCACTGGCCTTCATTATTTCCAATCTCTTTCTTGCCTACATCATCGGTAAAGACCAATTGTTTGAAATAATTACTGACCCACCCTCCGAACATGCAGGCGGACTGGCTGCGATGATTATTTTTAGCGGAGTGTTTTACGGGGTATTTGCTTTTATGCGTGAACAGGTTTGCCATTTCGTATGTCCTTATGGACGCATGCAATCTGTTATGCTCGACAATAACTCCATTAACGTAATGTATGATTACGTGCGCGGAGAAGAACGGGCAAGCGTGGGGGACCGGAAAAAAGTAGAAGTTGGAAAAGCCACTCTTGCTGATTTAGGTTTTTCGGAAAATACTTCTTTCGGCGATTGTATAGACTGTTACCAATGCGTAAAAGTATGCCCGATGGGAATTGATATTCGAAATGGTACCCAGTTGGAATGTGTACACTGTACAGCATGTATTGATGCCTGCGATGATATCATGGACAAAATTGACAAGCCCCGTGGATTAATTCGGTACTCTTCGGAGAACATCATTCGTGGAGAAGAAACTAAAGTATTTACTCCAAGAGTAATTGGGTATAGTGCCATACTGGTTATCCTGCTCTCGGTTTTCATCACTCTGCTGACTATGCGTTCTGATCTTGAAACTACCATTCTGCGCCAAAGGGGCACGTTATATCAAACATTGCCTAATAATGTGTATAGTAATATTTACGAGCTCAAAATCATCAATAAAACCTTTGATGAAATGGAGTATGAGATACGATTACTTGCACCGGAAGGTGAATTGGTGCCGCTAGGTATTATGGAAACTGTACCTCCGCAAGATCTTGCTGAAGGCAGATTCCTGATAAAGCTCCCTCAAAACCAGCTTACCGGATTACAAACGGAGCTCACATTTGGCGTTTATGTAAATGGAGAACAAATTGAAACTGTAACTTCCGGATTTATAGGTCCGGCTAATTAACAAGATTATTATCATGAAAAAAATGAATTGGGGAAAAGGTCTTGCCCTGGCTATAACTATTTTTATAATCGGTACTCTCAGTATGGTAAGTTATTTCATGAGCCTGGATTTCTTTTTAGTAACTAATAACCACTATGAAGAAGGCGTGGAATACCAACAAACCATTGACAGTAAAAACCGTGCTGCCCAGCTTGAAAACCCCGTCTTAGTTGTATTCGATGAAAAAATGGAAGCACTAAAAGTGGTGTTCCCTAATGAGCTTATAGGAAAAGCTCAGGGTAACATCAATTTGTATCGTCCTAATAACCCTGAATTGGATAAAAAAATACCCCTTAATGTTAATGCTACAGGAACACAGGTTATCCCTGTTTCCGAAATGGAAAAAGGGAAATGGATCCTCAAGATTAAGTGGAAAATGGATGATCTTGACTACCTGTCAGAAAAAACCATTGTCATCTAAATGGAACTTTGGACCGCACTGGCTTTAGGATTTCTGGGCAGTTTTCACTGCGTAGGGATGTGCGGCCCCATTGTTTTATCGGTTCCCCGTAGCAGTTCTGGTTTTCTTTCCCTTTCTGTTAGCTCATTTATTTATAACTCAGGAAGAATCCTTACCTATTCTATCTTTGGCCTTCTTTTTGGGTTCCTGGGAAGAGAGATCACATTGTCAGGTTTCCAAAGCTGGCTTTCAATACTTATGGGAGTGAGTATCCTGGCTGCAGTTCTTTTTTCCCGCCAATTAAAAAAATCCCGGAAACCAAAAATCTATACCTCTTTTGTTTCTTTTATTACCCAAACATATAACCGGCTAATTCGAAAAAAATCTAAATCAGCCCTTTTTGGAATGGGGTTTTTGAATGGTTTACTTCCCTGTGCTTTTGTATATACCGGTTTAGCTGCTGCGGTATTAACTGAAACTCCTTATCACAGCATGGCTTATATGGCGTTATTTGGATTGGGAACCGTTCCTGCTATGTTTTCCATATATCTTGCCCCTAATTTTGTTTCTATTGATTTACGATCTGCGATAAGAAAATACCTTCCCTACTTTGCTGTTTTTCTGGGGGTATTCCTCATATTCAGGGGTGTTGCTTTGCAGGACCTTCGCTTACCTGTAACTTTAATGGAAGGCATGGAGCCATTTTGTGTGTTCCCCGGCACAGGAAATTAATCTCTTGGTTTGTGTGAGTCCGAGATAAAAAACTACAAAAGGGGATCAAATCCACTTTATTAGTCATTCCTGCGAATGCAAGAATCTAGAGCGTGCTATTACAACTTATTTTGCTTTAAAAATGTCCTGGATTCCGTGCATACGCCGCGGAATAACCCTTAATTGGATTATTATTCATTTTGTATTGAACAAATATCTGTTCAGAAAGGTCAGTCCTTTTTTCTTTTCTTCGCTCCCTTTCCGCTTCCTCCGAATATTACTGAGGCTCCGAATACAAACCCGAAATCGTACCAACCTCCTGTATTGTTAATCGCATACACAACAATTTCTTCATTAAACAAACTGCCTATAAAACTGAATGGAAGAATAACGCCATGCATCAAACCATGCCAGAATCCATAAGTTTTAGTAGTAATAGAAAGAGTAACGGGAACAGCTTCAGCGCATGAAATGAATAAAAAAGAAGCTAAAAGTATAAACCAAACACTACTTTTGTTGTTTAAGAACAGGTTTTTCATAACCTCATGTTTTAATCACGGGATTACTGCGATTATATTCAAAAAGCTGAATAGAACCAATGCTCTTTTGTTGAAATTTAATACGTTAATGCTTTCAGTAACACTTCAAAATCATCAAACACCAGGTCTGCCAATTCTTCCCCTTCTTTGGTAGGGTTTGAAGTAAACCAGGCCAATTGCCACCCGGCGTTCTTGCCTCCTTTTATGTCCGAGTTAAATGAATCTCCCACATATAAAATATCCAGCCGATCTACACTCGCCAACCTTGTTGCATAATCAAAGATTTCCGGATGAGGCTTCATCACCCCTACTTCTTCAGAGATGATGATTTTATCCATCACATCTTTAAAACCAAACTGTTCAATTTTCATCCACTGGGTTTCAGCAAAACCGTTTGTTATCAAACCAACCTGATATTTTCCAGCTATCTGATTGAAGACTTTTTTTGCTCCCTCTACCCATTCCCAATGATTCCGGTAGTAACTCATATAAATAGTGCCGGCTTCCCGCCATAAATCCGTATCTATTTCCAGTTCGGCAAAAGTTTCTTCAAACCTTCGCCTGTGTAAAATATGGCGGTCTATCTCTCCTCTTCCGTATTCATCCCACAAGCCTTTATTAATTTCATGGTATATTTCCACAAGGCGATCTAAGGAAGTGCCATTAAATACATGACTAAAGTGCTGGTGTACATCCGCCAACCCTGCCTTTTCTGCCTTTTTGTGATCTAACAAGGTATCATCCAAGTCAAAATAAATGAATTTAGGATTTAGCTCTGCCAATGGAACGGTTTTTGATTATTGTTGGTGAAATAAATGAACCAAATACGATTCACTTTCGTAAGCGGGTCGCAAGGTAAACAACAAAAATTAAAATCATGAAAGTTAAATTTCTTATTGGAGCCGGAATCATCATTGCACTGGTATTTTTTGGCATTGGAACTAATAATAAACTAATAGATAGAGAAGAAAATGTTGAGAGCGCCTGGGCACAGGTCGAAAATCAGTATCAGCGCCGGGCAGACCTGATCCCAAACCTGGTAAATACCGTTAGAGGAGCTGCTGACTTTGAACAGGAAACTCTCACCTCAGTTATTGAGGCACGCAGCCAGGCTACTTCCGTTAACATTAGTGCAGATGACCTGAACGATCCTGCAAAGCTTGCACAATACCAGCAGGCACAACAACAGTTAAGCGGTGCCTTATCCCGATTATTGGTTACTGTAGAACGGTATCCTGAACTAAAAGCAAATGCAAACTTTCGCGATTTACAGGCACAGCTTGAGGGCACAGAAAACCGAATAAGTACAGAGCGGAAACGCTTTAACGATGCAGCCCAAGGTTATAATACTGCAATACGAAAATTCCCGGCTAGCATCATTGCATCAATAGGCGGCTTTGAGAGGAAAGCTTATTTCGAAGCGGAGCAAGGTGCTGAACAAGCCCCAACAGTAGATTTCGGTAACTAACCCATTGACGAGCGAAGCGAAGTAATCTCAAAATTGCTTCGCTTTCCCATTTCCCGCAAAGACAATTCTATCATGGCAAGATTCATAACTAAAGAAGAAGAGAAAACAATCATTTCAGCAATTAAAGAGGCGGAAACTGCCACATCCGGAGAGGTACGGGTACACATAGAAGATCGCTGCAAAGCTGATGACCCTATTACAAGAGCAAGAGAAGTATTTGCTGAACTTAACATGCATGAAACCGAACTGAAAAATGGTGTGATTATATATGTTGCTGTTAAAGATCATAAGCTTGCTATTTGGGGAGGTGAAGGAATTAATGCAAAAGTGGGACAGGATTTTTGGGATCGTGAACTGGAGTTGATGACTAAATATTTTCAGGCCGGAGATTTTGAAACAGGACTTAAAGAAGCCGTTCTTCATGTTGGAGAAAAGCTGAAAGAATTCTTTCCGTATCAGGAGGATGATGTTAATGAACTTTCCGATGAAATTAGCTTTGGAGACAGAGATGATGCATAATCAGAAAATCATAAGCAAAAAAGCCTTTGCGAAGGATTCAGCAGAGCAAATCATGAAGCAATCTCAAAATTACGAGCAAAATAAACAAGATTGCTTCGTCGATAGTAAGATAACTAATAATTCTTTCTCCAGACTCCTCGCAAAGATACTTACTGTTGCATTTTTTGTATTGACTTCTTTTGCTACAGCCACTGCACAAAATTTCGATTTTCTGCCCAATACCCCAAGAGGTATGGTTAACGACTATGCCGATATGCTTACCTCCGGTGAAGAGAACCGGCTGGAACAAAAACTGCGAACCTACAGGGATACAACCACCAATGTAGTTACCATAGCAACTATTGAAAGTTTACAAGGTTACTCACGAGATGAAGTTGCTACCGAACTTTTTAACAAATGGAGAATGTGGGAAGGTGACCGATATAATGGGGTACTCATCCTTATTTCTGAAGGCGATCGTGAACTAAAGATCGAGGTTGGCTATGGATTGGAAGGTGCTATTCCCGATGCTATGGCTAACAGGATAGTACAAGATGTTTTAGTTCCTAATTTACGAAATGGAGATGTCTACGGAGGATTAAATCGGGCTACCGATATTATGATCGAACTTGCTGCAGGAGAATTTGAGGGTGCTCCCGAGTTTGGTAATTCCGGCAGCTCCGACATCCCACTGGACCTTATCTTCTTTTTTACAGTGATCATTTTTATAGTTATTTCCCGAGTCATCAGGGGTGGTGGTGGTAAAGGAGGCCGCAGAAGAAGAACACTCGGACCGGAAGATGTGGTAGAAGCCCTGTTTTGGGGAAGTATGCTTGGAGGTGGTAAACGAGGCGGATCATCCTTCGGAGGCGGAGGTGGCTTCGGTGGAGGAGGCTTCGGAGGTTTCAGCGGCGGCGGCGGATTCGGATCTGGAGGAGGAGGTGCAGGAGGCAGCTGGTAACATAAATTGGAAGGTAAGGAGCTAAAATTAAACTCTTTTAGCTCCTCTAAGTAATTCTAGGCTTCCAGTGCCTGTTCCAGATCAGCAATAATATCCTCTGCGCTTTCAATTCCTACTGCTAAACGTACCAGGCCATCTGTAATACCTGCCTGTTTTTTGATTTCCTCGTCAACTATAGAATGAGTCATAGAAGCCGGGTGCTGAATTAGTGTATCTACCGTGCCCAGGCTAACAGCAAGAGTACATAACTTCACATGGTTCATTAAGGACTTCCCGGCCTCAAAACCACCCTTCAATTCAAAAGTAATCACCCCTCCAAAACCATTTTTCATTATATGATTTGCAAGGCCATATTGCGGATGAGATTCTAACCCCGGATACCATATTTCATCAACCATTGGATGATCTTCTAAAAACCTGGCTACCTGCATAGCATTGGATGTATGCTTTTGCATTCTTAGCGCTAGGGTTTTTAATCCATTCATAGTAAGCCATGCATCCATCGGCCCTGCTATTCCCCCAAGATTTTTTCTGAATAAAAATGTCTCAGACTCCTCATATAAAGCTTTTTTAGCTACCAGTACTCCTCCAATAATGGTACCATGACCTCCCATATACTTAGTAGTAGAATGGGCTACTATATCGGCACCTAAAGCAAGTGGCTGAATATGGTAAGGAGTAGCGAATGTGTTATCTACCATAAGCAATGCACCATGTTGATGAGCAAGTTCGGCAATAGCTTCAATATCACTAATTGTTAATGTCGGGTTAGCAATGCTCTCCAGGTAAATTAAAGCAGTATTCGGATGCTTTTTGAGTTCCATTTCCACCAAGAAAGTATCACTGGTATCAATAAAAGAAGTGGCCATTCCCAGCTTAGGTGTCTCTTCTTTTAAAAACTGGCTGGTACATCCGTACAATGCATCCTGTGCAATAATGTGTTGCCCTTTCGCTATGCTTATAATTCCCGTTGTTATAGCAGCCATACCACTACCAAATGCCATACCGGAATAATCCTCTGCATTACTTAACCCAAAGGTTTCAAGTTCACAGATTGCCCTTTCAAGATGTTCAACCGTGGGATTTCCTAGTCTGGAATAAATATGAGAAGCACCTCCCTCCTCGTGTGCAAATGCTTTGGCACCCTGGTCCACATCCTTAAATGCAAAAGTGGATGTTTGGTAAATAGGTGTGGTGTGTGAACCATACTGATCTTTTTTATCCTC
The DNA here is from genome assembly GCA_006969905.1 of Balneolaceae bacterium. GTDB lineage: Bacteria > Bacteroidota > Rhodothermia > Balneolales > Balneolaceae > Balneola. Next base: position 87,582 of record CP030887.1, read on the forward strand.
TCCGGCATGTACGGCACTCGATTCAAATGATAGGGGTTTGTTCTTTAGTGTAATCATCGCACTGGTATGTTTGATTCTTCTTTAATGGTACTTAGAACTATACTTGTTTGTAAACGAAGTACATCGGGAAGAGTAGTCAGCTTGGTTCTGAGCAGGCGTTCGTACTCCTCTGTATCTTTCACTACTATGTGGAGTAAAAAATCACCTTCACCTGTAGTATTATAGCAAGCCAGTATTTCAGGAATGGACTGCACCGCAGTTGTGAACTCTTCCAACGAATTTAGCTGGTGAACACTTAGCACCACGGTTGCAAAAACAGTAAGGCCTTTTTCTACAGCAGGCTTGTTTATTTTCGCCTTATATCCTTCAATTACTCCTTCACGTTCCAGCCTTCGAACACGCTCTAAAGTGGGAGTAGTTGTTAACCCGATACGATTTGCCAACTCATTATTTGCAATCCTCCCTTCGGCTTGGAGTATCTCCAAAATTTTTCGATCGATTGCATCCAACTTGACTTCTTTCATACTAAGCACATTATTCTAAGTATTGCTTATAAAACAATACATATTACTGCAAAAAAAGTAAACTAAAGGGTATAGTTTTTAATGTTAGATTTTTTGTAGAATAATGACCTAATAATATACTTCCGATAGAATTTTATTCTAAAAAGCCCCGCTGATGTCAATCAACGAGGCCATATGTCACAATAATGATCAGAACTACGATCATGTATTATTGAGTTTCTAATTCCCCGGCAGCTTTAAAGCCCTTATTCGCAAGTACCGATGGCGTGATATGAGCGTATTCTTCAAGAGTAAAATCATCTACCTGGATAGCATCTTCTCTTGCAGATTCTGCTGTCTTAACAAGCTCACCCTCTTCTTTGGTTATGATACCTTTTGAAACAGCTTTTTCAACCAGCTGTTCCGGTGAGTCTTTAGGCAATTCTTTCTTTTTCATGGCTATGTATAACTTTTTATATGCAGGGGCAGCCTCAGTTATCAATTGCAATGTATGCTCATACCTTCCAACAGCTTCTGTCGGTTCTTTTGGAATGTAAATGCCATCCGTCATTCGATCGCGCAGTTCACCGGATTCCTGCATAGCTTTAGCTACTTTATGGCCCAGGGCATCAGATGGATAAGTGCCGATAGGGTTTAACCTTGACCAAACTCCGGTTAACCTGAAAGCCCAGCTTAAACCGGGAACTTTTATCTCGCTAAATATCCCTTCAAAAGCTACCTGTATCCTATAGAATGCATAATCCATTGACCATCTGAAGAAGTCTTCATCTTCTTTCCTTCTTCCTTCAGCTTCAAACCTGCGAAGGGTTGCCGTACCTAAGTACATAAAGCTTAAAATATCAGCATACCTCCCTGCTATTTTCTCTTTCATTTTCAATCCACCTCCATACGAGCCCAAAGCAATATCCGCCAGAAAAGCGAAGGTGGCTGAAGTCCAGGCCATCTTACGATAGTATTTTGCTGCTACTCCGCTTACCGGAGACCCAGCCAATCGCCCTCTTGTAATACCCAGCAGAAACGATCGCACTTTATTACGAGATACATGGCCAATATGCGCCCAGAAATTTTCATCAAAGGCTTTTACATCCTTTTCCATAAGCGCATTGATCTCATTGAAAGCATAAGGATGGCATCGTATCGCCCCCTGCCCAAAAATCATCAGTGTACGGGTCAGGATATTAGCTCCTTCTACTGTAATGGCTATAGGTAAAGAAATATATCCATTTGCAAAAACATTTCGTGGGCCCCTGGATATTCCCGATCCTCCCACCACGTCCATTGCATCATTTATGATTTCCCTGGTCAACTCGGTGAAATTGTACTTGGCAATTGCTGTAACCACCGCTGGTTTTGCCCCCTTATCTAATCCTCCTGTTGTAAACTTTCGGGCAGATTCCATCAAATACGTATATCCACCAATTCGTGCCATGGGTTCTTCAATTCCTTCAAACTTCCCGATATTGAGTCCAAACTGCTTGCGAATAGCAGCGTAAGCACCAACAACGCGAGTAGATAGCTTAGCTCCGCCAAGACCCTGGGCAGGTAACGATATTCCGCGCCCTACAGCCAGTGATTCCATCAACATTCTCCAGCCATTTCCTGCACCGCCTTCCCCACCAATAATTGCATCAATAGGCACAATTACATCGTGCCCTTGCGTGGGGCAGTTATAAAATGGAACGCCTAGCGGATCATGCCTTTTTCCTAACACCACGCCCTTTGTATCAGATGGGATAAGGGCGCAGGTAATTCCCAGGTCTTTTCCTTTACCTAAAAGATTTTCGGGATCGTGAAGCTTAAAAGCTAATCCTATCACAGTAGATATAGCTGCAAGTGTGATATACCTCTTATTCCAGTTTAGCTTCAGATATAACTCTCCGTCTTCACCTTTAAAAACTTCTCCATTAGAAGTCATTCCGCCCGCATCCGATCCTGCGTTTGGCTCGGTGAGAGCAAAGCAGGGCATTTCGACACCGGCTGCTAAACGAGGTAAATAATATTCCTTCTGCTTATCGGTACCATAGTGCATCAATAATTCTGCAGGGCCTAATGAATTGGGAACCATAATGGTTGTTGCGAGCGGGCCACATCTTGAAGCCAGTTTTGCTACAATAGCACTGTGAGCAGTTGCTGAAAACTCTAAACCCCCATATTTTTTGGGGATGATGAGGCCGAAGAACCCTTCTTTCCTCATATAGTCCCAGGCTTCTTCTTCAAAATCCTTTTTTACAAAAACATCCCAGTCATTTACCAAACTGCACACTTTCTCAACCGGGCCATCCAGGAAAGCCTGTTCTTCAGTTGTTAATTCAGGATAGGGCTCATTAAGAATCCTTTTGAAATCAGGTTTGCCTGAAAACAGCTCCCCTTCCACCCAAACCGTTCCGGCTTCAATAGCTGTTTGTTCAGTTTCAGATATAGTGGGCAGAAAGTTGAGTACATCCAGCAGCTTCATAATCGGGCTACTCAACAATACTCTTCGGAGTGGCTTTATATTGAAAAGTAGTACCAAAGCGGTATAAACAATAAATAACCATTCCGGCGCGGCAAGGCCAATTAAAGCAGCATATCCTGCTAATGCCCACAATAAAAGCGGTGCACCGGTATATCCTAAAACCAATACCAAAATAATTGATGAACCAATAGAAACCCATAGCGGTAGTTCACCAAAAAAACCCAAAAGACTTAATAACTCTTCCATTTTTTCTCCAAATTATTTGTTAGACGGTGCTCCTTACCAGGAAACCCTGCACAATATGATCTAATGATTCTTGCACAAATAAATCTCTGTCAATCCTGTTGTCCAATCGTTGATTAATAACAACGGAAACTACTCCGTGTAACTGTGCCCATATTGAATACGCTGCAATCACAGGGTTCGCTACTTCCATTAATCCTTTTGCAACCCCTTCTTCGATGAAACCAACCAGCAATTCATAACATCTCCGCGCTTTCCGGAATTTTTCTTTAGGATAACGAGACATAGCCTCGGGATGAACATTATAAATGATCTGGTATTTCTCGGGATTGGTTAAGGCAAACTCTACATACGCCCTGATGTTTTCCGTAAACTTATCTACTACCGTAGTAGCTTGTAATACTTTGTCCTCAATAAATACACTTAGCTCCTCTACAGACTCTTCGATAAGTGTATGGAGCAAATGATCTTTATTGTCAAAATATAAATAGATACTCGTAGCAGAAACTCCCACTTCTTTTGCAATGCTGCGCATGGAAAGTGCTAAGTGCCCCTGGCTGTAAAGCAAAGTACGGCTGGTTTGTAGAATTCGTTCTCGCAATGATTGATCGGCATGTGACATATAATAGAATGGGTTAACACTGTTAACTTAACGAAGTTAACCATTCCTGAATGAAAATCAAGCCTGCCAGTTTTCAAATATGCCTTGATTAAGCGAAAACATAAAGCAGTGGGGATGATGAGCTACTTTCACACGAAAATAAACCACAAAATAATACATACCTGATGTTCGTATGACGATATCAAACCAATTTTTAAGGACTATACACAATGTGCTTATACTTTATTCATCACCAAATATGTTGTATAAGCTATATAAAATCCTAAGAGAATTCCGGCTTCCCATCGATCCAGTTTTTTCTTTTGTCCAGTCAACATTGAAGCAAATAAAAAAGCTGAGCCACCAATCAGGATATACAGATCCGAATTAAACTCTGAACTATACTCAATCGGTTTGATTATGGTACTTATTGAAAAAATAAAGAGGATATTAAAAATGTTCGAACCAATAATATTCCCAATTGCAATGTCACTATTTTTTTTTACCGCTGCTACAATAGAAGTGACTAACTCAGGTAATGATGTGCCCGCCGCTACAATTGTTAACCCGATAATTTTTTCACTTATACCTAAATAATTTGCGATACCCACGCTGTTAATTACAACAAGTTGTCCTCCTAAAATCAATCCAGCCAACCCAAAAATTATCAAAACTCCAATCTTTAACATTGATTTTTGATCGGGCTCATTTTGAATTTGAGGATCATTTCTGATGTACTTAAATACATAAAATAAGAAAAGGCAAAAAAGCACTAACATTATTACCCCATCAATCCTACTATAATAGCTTTGCCCTGAAAAATTAAAATCATTAAGAAGCAACAAGAGTACTATTGAGACAAATAGGGATATCGGTATTTCTTTCCATACTGTTGATGATTGAACTTTAATTGGCAGAATAATTCCAGACAACCCAAGAATAATGAACAGATTGAAGTTATTGCTGCCTATAACATTCCCTAGTACTATGTCGGAGTAGCCATTTAATGATGCAACAATACTTACGACTAATTCTGGAGCTGAAGTACCAAAGGCCACTATTGTCAATCCTATTACCAAGCCTGATACTTTATATCTTTTTGCCAGGGCTGATGCACCTTCCACAAGCAAATTTGCCCCAGTAATCAAAGAAACAAATCCAACAACAATTAATAAAAAAGGTACTGCCATACAATAAAATTAGGATTCAAGTATAGATGCTCAATAAAGCATCTTATTTAATCAAGTTCTTTAAATCTGGTCAAATATCCCGCAACATATTTTAACCTGCTCAGGCTTTTATCTTTCTATCCAAAATCTCTATTTAGATCATACTTGTAATTAATTAATCACCCGGCTTATGCGCTTCTTATTACAAAATTTTTTTCTGAGCCTCATCATTATCATTATAGCTACCATCCCGGCAAAAGCACATCCCTGGGGCGGCTTGGTAATTGATGCTACAGGGAACATCTATTTTACTTTTATATGCCCTATGGTTGATGATGATCACCATTATGCCTGCGTCTGGAAACTGAATAGCGTAAATGAACTCGAAGAAATAATAAAGTCCACTTCTTCCCCAAGTGATTTTATTCTGGCCAGGGATGCCGGAAGAATGATCTTTGCCGCTGAGAGATCCGGAAACGGCCCGGGTTATAGAAATACCCTTTGGCAGATAAACGGTACTTCCGCCAAGCATCTGATTCCTCCTGCTCGCGACCAAAATGCATTTCATATACAGGCATATACTATTCGCAACAAGAAGATCTATTTTGCTAAAGAAAATGAAGTTTTTGCAAGAGATTCACTCGGTATAGTTACTCAATTACAACTGGGAGCTGATCTACCAAGAATTGATCTAATGAAATGGAGCCCTGCAGGTGAACTGTACATTTTTGCACAGGGCACTATCTACATTTTAGAGGAAGGAAATAAGGTGCGTGAGTTGGTACGTGGTTTAAAAAAAACGAAGCCTAAAAACCTCCCTTTCTCCGGGGCAAATATTTTCTTTGATATGGCAATTGATGAAAACAGGAATGTGTACCTGGCTTATTTTGGTAACAGAGAGGTTATCAAAGTTTCTCCTGATGGTAAAGCCTCTACTTTTTTGGTGTCTGAAGGGAGGTGGTCTCCCCATGGTGTTGATGTATTTAACGGAAAGATATATGTTTTGGAGTCAACCATAGGAAGAACTAATCCCTTGAAGTCTTGGGAAAGCACCGAAATTATACCCAGGGTTAGAAAAGTAAATGAACAGGGGCAGGTTTCAGTATTGTTTACTTATGAGAGCAAAAATTAAAGCCTGAAGGATAAAAACTTACTTGTTTTCCCATTTGCAAGATGTATCTTCTCGTAATAGGTTATTATAGATAATTCCGGGTGATCCTTATGTTTTTTATGAACATCAGGAATATCTTTGAGCAACTTGAGGCCTTCGTTACTGATCACTTCCTTAGTGTATTCATAAAGAAGGTCACTATCTGTCTTTAAATTAATCACAGTACCTTTCTTCACCACTTTTCTGTACAGTTCTAAAAACTTGGGAGAGGTTAACCTTTTTCTCTCCTTATTTATGTATGGATCCGGAAACAGAATCCAGATTTCATCAACCTCATCCTGTATAAAAAACTGGTCTAAGTGATCAATATAGGCTCGCAGATACCTGACGTTTTCTAAGCCACGATCAAGGGCGTCCTTTGCTCCAACCCACATCCTGTTACCTTTAATATCCACTCCTATAAAGTTTTTATCAGGATAAAGTTCAGCAAGCCCCCTCGAATATTCTCCTTTCCCACAGGCAAGTTCCAAAACAATGGGGTTATCATTTTTGAATATTTTTGATGACCACGTACCCGATGGAAATGGATTAGAACTGTTATAATCAGACCACTCGAAAACATTCGGGAGCGTCTTCATTTCGTCAAAGCGTTTTTGCTTTACCTGGGGCATATCAGGGTGAAAGCCTTTTGATACTCCAATTTGAGCCTTCCAGTTCATATTTCACACGATCATGAAGCCGGCTTCTCCTTCCCTGCCAAAATTCAAATGCTGTTGGTTTCACAAGGTATCCGCCCCAACTTTCGGGCATCGGAACTTCACCCTCAGGATACTTTTCCTCAAGCTCAGTAAAACGATCTTCAAGAAACTGACGATTGGGAACCACTTTACTTTGATCAGACGCCAGTGCACCTATCTGGCTCTTATATGGCCGTTCCCTGAAGTATTCTTCGCTGACAGCTCTCGGAAGTTTTGTAGCTGTACCATCAATGCGTATCTGGCGTTCCAGTTCCATCCAAAAAAAGCATAACGAGACATTCGGATTTGAATCAATCTCTTTGCCCTTATCACTGGCTAAATTCGTATAAAACACAAAACCTTCCTTGTCATAGCCCTTTAATAGAATCACACGCACATGAGGTTTTCCTTCCGAATCAACTGTAGCAACATGCATCGCATTAGGTCCGGGTATCTTAGCATCCAGTGCTTCTTCAAACCAACTATCAAATTGGTTTAGCGGATTAGAATCTACTTTATTTTCATCCAATGAGTTTTTAGAATACTCATCTCTTAGTTGCTGCAAGTCTTGAGTTTTCATTTTTTAAAATATTCCGGTTCGTTTCCAGGTTTCCATTTTATGTTGCATCCCATACTGGGGAGCTGGGGTTCAAACTTTTCTTCCCCTTCAAGCATAGTATCTGTTGCCATTCTTAAATCCCGGCCTGATATAGGCATATTATTCCCGGGCCTGCTTTGGTCAAACTGGCCGCGGTAATAAAGTTTTAAACTCTCATCAAAAAGATAGAAGTCTGGTGTACAAGCCGCTTTATATGCTTTGGCTATTTGTTGGTCTTCATCAAAAAGATATGGAAAAGGATAAGCGTACTCTATGGCCACTTTTCGCATATAATCAGGGCTGTCCTGGGGATAATTAGCAATATCATTAGAACTTATTGCCACACACTCTATACCCTTGCCTTTGTAATCATTGGCAAATTCAACAAGCGCATTGTTTAAGTGTTTAACGAAAGGACAGTGATTACAAATAAACATTACCAGCAACCCTTTGGAGCCTCTGAAATTGTCTAATGATACAGTACCTCCCATCACGTTTGGGAGTGAAAAGTCTGGGGCTCTTGTTCCAAGGTCGAGCATGGTAGATAATGTAGCAGCCATAAGTATTTCCTGTTTATCTTAAAGAATATTGTATACGAATATAAATTCCTGATGAAGCCAATAACAAAGATATTGAATGCCAGAGACAAAGTGTTATTCGAAAAAGCACTAAAAGTATATATTTTTTCCAGGCAGCAGGGTGTCTCAAACCTGGAACCTGATCTTAAAGAGCGCCTCTCGTATTCAGGCACTATTGCTTATTCTCTTATTACTACTTTTATAAAAAAAGGGACTTTGAGAATCGAGTACATGGATTTCCTGAACGAAGAACTCAAAAAGCTCAATACTGCAAACAAATCCATGTTTAAGGCCTTACAGGTGCTGCCAAATGAAATTGATGAGATATCGCTTTACAATAACTTTTCTCTGTCTTTTTTCGATGAGGATGAGCAGTGTAAAATTATCCTCACCTATGATTCAAACCAAGGAATAGCTGCTTTAAAACCTGAATAAAATAAAAAACCCGATACCTTTTAAGATTGCAAAACATGAGGCTATCTATGTTTTTTAAAAAGCTACTCTCTCAATTAAAGGTATCGGGAAGCTACTGTGCATAAGACGTAGGTATTCACAAAATAGTTTCCGATAACTCTCCCTTTTTTCGTTTAATTATGTAAATAATTGCAGTTGTTTTCCGCCTGATTGTAAAAAATACTCAGTAGTCAACTCTATGTTATGTTCATTTAGCCCTAATCTCTTTGCCTGTAGTTCGAAAAGAGTTTTAATCTGCGTTGAAAAATTTCCTTCGCCTCTCATTCTCTTTCCCCACTCTGCTTCATAAAGCTTGCCTCCGCGCATATTTAAAAGCCTGTTCTTTATTTTCTCCTTTCTGTCAGGAAAGTGTTGTTCTAACCAGTCGGTAAATAAATCTTTTACTTTGTAGGGGAGCCGAACAATTATGTAGCTCGCCTGTTTAGCGCCTGCATTTGCCGCCGCTTTTAAAATATCTGCGCATTCATGATCCGTTAATCCCGGAATAATAGGAGCTACATTCACCCTTACGGGAATGCCCGCCTTAGAGAGTTTTTCAATTGCCTCTAATCTTTTTTTGGGTGATGAAGTACGAGGCTCCATAATCTGTGCCAACTTTGAATCAAGCGTGGTAATTGAAAGTGTAACACTCACGCAGTTGTATTCACTCAATTCAGAAATAACATCAATATCCCTGGTTATCAAATGATTCTTCGTAATCAATCCGACCGGATTTCGGAATTCTGCAAAAACCTTAAGGCACTCTCTTGTTATCTCAAGCTTTCTTTCAATCGGCTGGTAGCAATCTGTTACACCGCTTAATGCTACAATCTGTGGCTTCCATTTAGGAGACCTGAACGTTTTCCGTAACAATTCCGGTGCTTTATACTTCACCATTATTTTCGATTCAAAATCCAAACCTACAGAAAAGCCTAAATACTCATGATACGGCCTTGCGTAACAATAAATACAACCATGCTCACATCCCCTGTATGGGTTTAGGCCAGCTTCAAATGGAATATCTGGGCTTTTATTCCATGAGATTATTTCCTTAGTGTCATCGGCAAATAACTGGGTTTTAAAGGAAGGCTTCTCTCCCGTTTCTTCATCCAGGTCATAATCAATGTAATCCCCTTCAAATCTGTTAACCGGGTTATCTGAAGCACCTCTTCCTCTTTTGGGTTTTTGTAAACGAGTCATGAATTATAATTATACACATATTTCTTACATATAAATGTACTCTTACTTTTATATAACTACAAATAAAAAAGCCCTCGAATAGAGGGCTTTGAAAACAAAATTAAATTAAGCTGTAGAGGTGCTAGTCTGGGCAATTTATATCGTTTAGGTTTTCATCCCAGCAAGATTTTACTCCTTCATTATAATTCGGTGAAATAATAAACCCTGCCTTAGTTTCAGTGTTAAACTCGATTGTGGTTGTTTCACCTGATGAACCATTTAAATAGACAAGCGTTTTAACAGTACCATCAAACTCATAATCAATCTCTGAGTTTTTGTTACCATTTCTATCACTTAATACGGTAAAATCTAAATCTACAGTACCATCATTATCAATATCCCACGTAATTTGTGAAACTGCTTCATTTTCCTGCACATCGTAATATTTCCATTCTCCTTCAGTGCCATCAAACTCAGCTTTTCCTTCAAAGAATAAAAAATTGTTCAATGCAGGATCTGTAGCTGAAGAGGTTACAAAGAATTTCCACTCTACGTCATCATCATCGCCAACTACAGCAGTTAACAGAACCGAAAAACTGTCTTCTCCACTATTGGCAGTATAGCGCCATTGATATTCTCCCTCTGCAATCGTTTCTACATCCTGATTTTGAGCCGCAGAAATAAGTATTTTTGGAATTATAAGATTAACATCAACAATCAACTTAGCGATTCCTGCACTAAAAATAGCTGCATTGAAATTAGAGCCTGCCTGTATTTTTGATTTCCCTTTCTGTTGATTATTAAACTCCGACAGATCAATGGTCATTGACTCAGTTGATGGAATCACTGGAGTTACATCCGCATTGTTAGTATCACTACAAGAAAAAAATACTACTGTAGCCAGGAATAAAGTAAAAATGAAGTATGGTTTTCTAAAATTCATAATAAACTTATTAGTTCACATTTGAATATTTAAACACACCATCATTTATAAAGTTCCAAATTCTATTCTGCAGATTTGAACACCCTATTCCCGGCAACCCAGGTTTCAAGTACTTTTATCTTCCAGATTTCACTCTCTTCAATTTCAAAGTAATCTTCATTAATTAGTATGAAATCAGCCCATTTTCCGGGCTCAATACTTCCGATTACTTTTTCCTGGTGTGCAGCATAAGCGGCGTCTACAGTAAATGCACGTAAAGCTTGTTCTCTTGTGAGTGCCTCGTTTGGATACCAGCCGCCTTCAGGTTCACCATCTTGCCCCATTCGGGTAACAGAAGAGTATAGGCCGTAAAACGGATTTGAATGCTCTACGGGAAAATCTGATCCCGCAGCCACCACTGTTCCCTGGTTAAGGAATGTTTGCCATGCATACCCTCCTTTGATTCTTTGAGAGCCTACCCTGTCCTCTGCCATATTTTTATCACTGGTGGCATGGGTAGGTTGCATAGAAGCTATGATATCAAGCTCTTTGAAACGAGGAATATCTTCCAGGGCTACAATTTGAGCGTGCTCTACCCTGTTTCTTAAGCCTTTGTCTCCTGTTTTACTTTGGGCATATTCAAAGGCATCCAATACCTGACGATTGCCGCGGTCACCAATTGCGTGCACATTTGCCTGAAATCCTTTTTCAGTTACTTTTAATATCATTTCATTCATCTCAGCCTGGTCATAGAATAACAATCCTTCATTACCTGGATCATCTGAATATGAATGGAGCATGGCCGCCCCACGGCTTCCCAAAGCGCCATCAGAATATAGTTTTACACTTCTCAGTGACAGCATATCATTATACAGGGAATTCACGAGCCCGTTTTCAGATAAAATATCAAAGCTCTCCCCTGCTCCACCAATCATGGCATATATTCTTGTTTTTGCGTCACCCGATTGGTTGAACCTTTTAAAACGATCCCACGTGGCTGCGTTGATACCCGCATCATGTACAGAAGTAATACCTACACTCGCCATCTGTTCGTATGCTTTTTTTAATGCAAGTTCAGCTTCTTTTTCTGTTGGTGAAGGTACAATCTCATTGATATAGTTTTCCGCAGCATCAATAAATACTCCTGTTGCATTGCCTTCTGCATCTCTTATGATTTTACCGCCCTGAGGATCAGGTGTATCCTTACTTATACCGGCAAGTTGCATAGCTTTAGTGTTAGCCCACGCCGCATGACCATCCACACGATTTAACCATACAGGTCGATCAGCTACAATCTTATCGAGATCTCTGGCAGTTGGAAATTCATTTTTATCCCATATTACCTGATTCCAGCCCCTTCCCTGAATCCATTCTAAATCAGGATTAGCCTCCGCGTAATTTTTGATAGTATCCAATGTAGCTTCTAAAGAGTTTATGCCCATTAAATTCACCTGTAGCTCCTGAAAACCTAAGCCCATAACATGACCGTGAGCATCAATTATACCGGGCAGCATTACTTTTCCTTTGCCGTCAATCTTTTTTGCATCCGGGTATTCGTCTAATAAAGAATTATCCCCTACTTCTAAAAACTTACCGCTCTTAATGACAACAGATGTAAACTCTTGTACCTCATCATCTGAAATAGAATAGCCCTTAACATTGTGAACAACCGTTAGATCATCAGGGCTCGAGCAGGAAAGAGCAATTAAAAGAAAAAGAAAACAGGAAAAAACAAGCTTCATGATTATCATTTTTGAATTTAGGATTGACACCAACTCATCATTGGAATATCTAAAATTCTTATGAGAATCGTGATTACTGCTAAAATAAATCCATTACCGGAAAAGAAGGATTATCCCCGGATTGTAAAACGGGTATAAGCGATTCCGGCTTAAAATTAATATCATTGAGTTTATCTAATTTATGAAACCCAATATCTTTGAGAATCTGGCTATCTGAATCAAACTCAGGATCGGTACCCAGTTTTATATTTCCTGACTTTACCCCTGCCACAAAATAGAATTCCAGGGCATGAATTCTTTCTTTAATAAATTCATGTATATGAATAAGTTCTCCAACCCTTACATCAAGCCCCGTTTCTTCTTTAAACTCTCTCTGTAAACCTTCCTTAAGGGTTTCTCCAAATTGCAGCCCTCCACCCGGTGGGGTCCAGATGTAGGTGTTGGTAACCGGAGACTTTAGCTGAACAAGAAGTATTGAACCATCAGATACCAGCAGTCCGCATGACCTTATTCTTATCTTGCCAGAATAAAGATCATCGGAAATCACTTTTCGATTTTAGCTGTTCCGGTTTTTAAAGGGGTATATAAATCGCTTGACTTACCGAATTTCAAACTTGCTTTAACAAAGTCCACAAAAAGAGGCTGCGGATTACTTACTGTGCTCTTTAGTTCGGGATGAAATTGAACCCCGACAAACCAGGGGTGCTCTTCAATTTCAACAATTTCAACTAAATCTCTTTCAGGGTTCATCCCCGCTAAAACCATTCCATTCTCCACCAATTTATAACGCAGGTTGTTGTTTACCTCATAACGGTGGCGATGCCGCTCATAGACCAATTCACTACCATAAGCAGCATAGGCATTTGTTTCCTTCTTTACACTACACGCGTATTTACCCAACCGCATGGTACCACCCATGTTTTCAATATTCTTTTGATCATGCATGATATCGATAATGGGGTACTCGGAGTCTTCATTGAACTCGGTACTATTTGCGTCTTCCCATCCGCAAACATTGCGGGCATATTCAATTACTGCACACTGCATTCCTAAACAAATCCCAAAAAACGGAACATCATTAGTACGGGCATATTCAACAGCACACAGCTTTCCTTCAATACCTCTCCCCCCAAAACCGGGGGCTACCAATACACCTGAAACACCTTCCAGGCTTCCTGAAACACTTTCTTTGGTCAAATCATCAGATTGCACCCACCGTATATTAACTTTGCAATCGTTGACCGCACCTGCATGAATAAAGGCTTCCACTATTGATTTGTAGGAATCGTGGTGTTCAACATATTTACCAACAAGAGCGATTTCTATTGAACCCGAAGGCTCACAAACTGCTTCCACAAATCCAATCCAGTTATCGAGGTTACAATCTTTGGTTTTAAGCTTCAATTTTTGAATAACCCGCTTATCGAGGCCTTCTTTTTGCATCAACAAGGGTACTTCATAAATGCTTTTGGCATCTAAAGAAGCAATTACATCTTCCAAATCCACATTGCAAAAACGGGCTACTTTACTCTTTAAAGAATCATCTAAAGGATGCTCAGACCTGCAAACCAGGATATCGGGCTGAAGTCCACTTTCAGAAAGAGTCTTTACTGAATGCTGTGTGGGTTTAGTTTTAAGCTCTCCTGCTGCTGCTAAATACGGTACCAGGGTTAAGTGTATGGAAAGCGTATGCTCCCGCCCTACATTATACTTCAGTTGACGTACTGCCTCGATATATGGTAAGCTTTCAATATCACCGACTGTTCCCCCTATCTCAACGATCACCACATCGTAGTCTCCAGAGTTCCCCAGCTTCAGCACATGTGATTGTATTTCATCGGTAACATGTGGAATAACCTGCACAGTCTTGCCAAGATAGGCTCCCTGCCTTTCTTTATTAATCACATCGTAATAGATACGACCGGTAGTAACGTTATTTGACTGAGATGTTTGGATGTCCAGGAAGCGCTCGTAATGCCCTAAATCCAAATCCGTTTCCGCCCCATCATCGGTAACGTAAACCTCACCATGTTCATAAGGGTTCATAGTTCCCGGATCCACATTTATGTAGGGATCCAGTTTTTGGATGGTTACTCTTAATCCTTGTGCGACTAATAAACGGCCTAAAGATGCACAAATAATACCTTTACCTAGTGAAGAAGCTACCCCTCCGGTAACAAAAATATACTTGGTAGACATGAAAGAAATGAGTGAGGTTGATGGATGGAAAAGATAGGATTCTCACTCACTCAATTCAAACGTCATTAGCAATTAATCAAAATTTATTGCCAGTTTTTTATGATTACTTCTTTGGCCACTTTTTTTAATACATCCGGTTTATCCGTAAAAATTCCTTTTGCCCCTGCCCTGATGATTGACCTCATTAATTTGGGATCGTTTACGGTATAAATAAAAAAGGGAATTTCGTTCTCATTTAATTGGGTTGCCCAACTGTCAGCTAATTGACTGGAACTAAAATTAAATGCATCAGAATTATAATGCTGTACCAGTTCCACTGGTGCCCTTCCGTGAGATTGTTTCCTTTCATAAAGCAACGCTGCAGTAAATTCGGGTGCTAACTTTTTAAACCGCTCTATTACTCTATAGTCAAAACTGGAGATGATAACATGATCAGTCATTTCATGCTTACGTACCAATTCGATTACTTTTTGCTCTACACCATCTTCAATTTTATCAAATACTGCCTCTGGTTTAATCTCTATATTAACAGCAATCTTACCTTTTGTATATATCAAAACCTCTTCAAGGGTTGGTATTTTCTCACCTTTGAATTTTTCATCGAACCATGATCCTGCATCAAGTTTACGGAGTTCCTCTAATGTATATTCTGATACCAAGCCGGAACCATTCGTTTTTTTATCGAGACGCGCATCATGAAAAACAACGGGTACCATGTCCTTTGTTAAAAGAACATCTAGCTCAATCATATCCGCCTCCATTTCAACAGCAGCTCTAAAAGCAGACATTGTATTCTCAGGGAAATAAGCACTGGCTCCCCGATGAGCAATTACTATAAATCCATCAGTATCTCGATCCATAATTTTTTCGGATAAATTCACTTCTTCAATGTTAGGAAAAATGTTTTGGGCATTAATAATGGC
The DNA here is from genome assembly GCA_006969905.1 of Balneolaceae bacterium. Taxonomy (GTDB): domain Bacteria; phylum Bacteroidota; class Rhodothermia; order Balneolales; family Balneolaceae; genus Balneola. The sequence continues at coordinate 103,016 of CP030887.1, forward strand.
AGTGTTATAAACGATGAGTATAAAACATGCCATTAACACACTGATCTTTCTCATAATGGGGTATTTATGCTCTTTTATGAGCTGTTGGGGTTACTTTCTTGCCTGCTGCCTCTTTGATACAGCCTCTTATTAACTGACTTTTAAGATAAAAATTACTTTACCTTTAAACTATTAATTCTGGAATGTAATAACTCTTTTTATTGCCTTATTCAGCAGCGAATCAAAAGCTCCATTAACTGAGAAAATAGAATACATAAAGTATAAGCCTATTATAGTCGTTAAACTTCCTATAATAGTCATAACAGTTGCCAGCCAATTAGGTTGAATCAACTCAATTAATGAAAGCGCTACCACAGAAGTGCCTAAAAAAATCTGCAAAAAAGCGGCGCACAGATGTAATCCATTTACTGAATGGACTTTGCCCACAAATTGAGAAACGCCAGATTTATTTGTCTTTTTCGACTTTTCAATCTGTATATTCTCGTATTCATGAGGGTTTTTCTCTTTTGGTTCCTCAAACATGTCCTTACCTTTTTAACTAAACCCAACAATGAGACACACGATGGATTATAATAAAAGTGTGCTAACAAAAAAAAATTTATGAAAAATATTTTCATTTATGGCCGAAAGCCTGTTTTGGAGGCTTTAAAAAACCGACCAAATGAAATTGAAAAAGTATTTATCAAGAATTCTCTTTCGTCTTCATCATTGCTGGAAATCAATAACCTGATAGTTTCCAATTTGGTGTCCTCTTCTAAAGTCCCGCAGGCCAAAATCGAAAACTTAGTGGGAAGAGTAAACGACCAGGGGATTGTGGCACTATTAAGCCCAATTAAATATTTAAGATTCTTTGATTGGATTGAAGGTATTGACCTTTCTACTAACCCGGCTATTATTTTACTTGACGGCATTGAAGATCCACATAATTTTGGTGCCATTTTAAGAACTGCTGCAGCTGCCGGGATGAGCGCAGTTATAGTGCCAACCCAAAAGCAATCACCTGTTTCCGGAGTAGTTTTTAAAACTTCTGCCGGAACAGCAGGCCGCATCCCTATCATCAGGGTGCATGATACCAACCAGGGAATAAAAGATGTACAGCTTGCGGGGTTCAAGGTATTGGCCCTTGACGGAAATGGTAATAATGAAATATGGAAATGTGAGTTTGACGCACCCACTGCATTTCTTATTGGTAATGAGGGAAGAGGAATTGACAAACACATTATCAAAAAATGTGACGGCACAATTAAAATACCGATGAGTAATGAGGTTGAGTCGCTTAACGCATCTGTTAGTACTGCGCTGATTTGCTATGAGTGGAAACGAAAAAAATTGGGTTAGTTATAAAGAAGATACTTTTTCCTTTTCTCCAGGTATGTATCAAAAACATTGCCCCACTTAATATCCGCTGAATCAACCCTTGTGGTACCGGTAAGGTTATAAAGGTACTTTTTGTATTTTGCTTCTGGAGAAGCTGCCATCATCTCTTTCATCAAATTAACTCCAAAAAGTACCGGATCAGGCAATGTACTTTCTCCTGATAAAGAAATCTTTACCCCGTTCACTTCCTGATCTTCGAATTTCGGATTTACTGCTTTACCCGGAATTGAAACAGGCATAAAACGAATAGTATCCAACAGAACATCAAATCTATTCTGTAATTGTTCGAGATTGATTACATCTGTATTTGTTTTTGGAGAACCAACCAATAAAAAAGGATCCTCTGTACCTCTTCCCTCTGATAAAGTAGTTCCTTCAAAAAAACAGGTTCCCAAATAAACATAAGCATGTTCAAAAGTGGGCAGGTTTGGTGATGGAGGAATCCATTTCAGCCCGGTATCTGGCCACTTCATTGCCCGCTGCCAGCCTTCCATTTTAATTACTTTTAATCCAGACTCATTCTCTGTTTCAAACCAGCCTTCACCCTTTGCCATCAGCGCCAGCTCACCAAGAGTAAGCCCATGTGCAACAGGCACCGGATAGGTACCCACAAATGACTCAAACTCTTTTTCCAGCACCCAACCTGATACATAATCTCCTCCGGCCGGGTTCGGACGATCAAGAATCCATACTTCTTTACCATTATCAGCGGCGGCCTCTATTACATATTTCATAGTAGAATTGTAGGTATAAAACCTTGCGCCAACGTCCTGCATATCAAAGATCAAAATATCGATGCCCTCTAGCATTTCAGAAGTTGGTTTCTTGATACTTCCATACAGGGAGTATACCGGTAAACCGGTGGCTTCATCAACCCCATCCTTTATTACCTCTCCTGCCCCCACATTCCCCCTGAAGCCATGCTCAGGAGCAAAAAGTGCATCTATTTGAACATCCAGAGCAAGCAGCGTATCTAATAAATGAACATCTCCAATTCGGGCGGTTGGGTTCATAACCAATCCGACTCGTTTCCCTTCCAGTTCATACAAGTGCCTTTCAATTAATACTTCTGCTCCCGTTTTTACTTTTGATTGAATCTGTTTGTCCTGCTTAGCACATGAATATGAAGACATTAAGATTATAGCAGGAAGTATAAGTGAAATGTAAAAGCTGATTTTCTTCATAGTTAAAGGAGTCTCATTTAGGTATTAACCAAAAAAAAGCAGGTAGTACCTGCTTTTTTCTAAAACCGGATGTTATTACGCCTGATTGGCAACCACTTCTGATTCTGCAAAAAAATAAGCTGCTTCAATCTTCCCATTTTCAACAGAATCGGAACCGTGTACAATATTCTCTCCTACGCTATCTGCAAAATCTGCACGAATTGTACCTGCATCTGCTTCAGCCGGATTAGTAGCTCCAATAAGTTTTCTAAAGTCTTCTATTGCGTTATCTTTTTCAAGAATCATGGGTACGCAAGCACCACTGCTCATAAACTCACACAATTCCCCGTAAAAAGGACGTTCTTTATGAACTGCATAAAACCCACCCGCTGTTTCCATTGTAAGGCGTGTCATTTTCATTGCAAGGATCTTAAAACCTGCTTCCTGGATTCTTTTGGTTACTTCCCCGATTAAACCTTTTTTTACGCAATCGGGTTTTAGAATAGTCAGTGTTCTTTCTGTTGCCATTGTTGTGTTTTATTAAAATTTTGTAACAACCATTTTGAGATACCCTCTTCAAGATGGGATCAAAAGATACGGGTTAGGTCATTAATTATCGAATGATTCCCTACCTTAGATTTTTAAAACTATCTATGAAGGAAGGCAATACAAAACTATACAATTGGAATTTTCAGCTTCAGGCTGCTCCTAAAGAACTATGGCCTTTCGTTTCTGATACCGATAAAGTTTTTGAGAGTATCGGGCTCTATTCAATCCAAAAAACTCCTTTTTCGCGTTCAAATAAAAAAGGGTTCCTTGAACTTGCCACAACCCGTTTAAGCTCCTATTTGGTTTGGCAGGAAGAGCCTTATTTATGGGAAAAGCCTCACAAGTTTGGATGTACAAGGAATTATAAGATCGGGATTTTCAGAAGGATTCGGTTTTTGGTAACCCTGAGAAAATCTACTCACGGTACTATCGTTAACTGCAGAATTTGGATGACAACTTCACATACAAGTGTTGACCTGTTCTTAAAAGTATACTTAGAAAGAATTATTAAACTTCGGATTGCAAGGTTTCTTGACAGAGTTGATAAATGTGCACAAAAAGGGATTCTGGGTTACGAACTTAATTCTCAGAAACCATTGGTGCGTGGAGCAAAAAAACGACTCCGCAGCATTCATAAAAACCTGGTAGACAAAACACGAAGACAACGTATAGTAAACCATCTCTTTGAATACATACAAAAAGCTGACGACCAGGATTTACTGGCAATTCATCCATATCGTTTAGCAGAGTACTGGGGTGAAAAAAAATACTCTGTGCTTAATGTATTTCTGAATGCTTCTAAAATTGATTTGCTCGATTTTAAATGGGAAGTGAGTTGCCCGGGTTGCAAGAAACCGAAAAACTCTTTCCGAAAAATGAGGGAAATTCATCCTACGCTATATTGTGATGAATGCGATATCAGTTACCAGGTAGATTTCAATGAAAACACTCACCTGGTTTTTGTACCGAATCCCTTAATTCGTAAGCCCGCTGAAAGGAAGTTTTGTTATGGAGGGCCTCAAAATGTACCGTACCGGGTTACCCAGCACTTTTTAAATATCGGAGAAGAAAAATATCTTGATATCCGGTTACAAGAGGGTACGTACCTGTTCAAAACGGATCAACATAAAGGGCTTCTGAAACTCCATGTTAGAGAAGATGGACCTGATAACGTAAGCTTATATATTACAGATGATGATTTTGATAACCAGGAAGCAGTTATATCTACCCGGCCCAACTTATCTATTATCAATAAGTCATCTAAAAAAGTGGTTGCATTCCTGGATAAAAAGAACTGGAAGCAAAAAGCGATTTATGCCAGTGAAGTAACCTCTTCCCATGATTTCAGGACTCTTTTTGCAAAAGAAACTTTACGGGAAGGCATGAAAGTTCACGCAGAAGGAATTACCATGCTCTTTACAGATTTAATGAACTCAACCGATTTATACCGGCAAGAGGGTGATGAATTTGCGATAGGCCAGTTGATGAGTCATTTTAAGATTATCCAGCAGATTGTAGCAGAAGAACGCGGAGGTATCGTAAAAACTATAGGCGATTCTGTGATGGCTGTCTTCAGGGAGCCTGTATCTGCATTAAAGGCGGTAGAGCGTATCCAGGAAATATTTTCTTCATCAACCGCTTTGGGTGACTCATTTAAGTTAAAAGCGGGTATTCATTATGGAGATTGTACTGTTGTTAACCTGAATGACAGGGTTGATTATTTTGGCACAACCGTAAACATTGCTGCCCGGTTAGTTGATGTTGCAAAGGAAAAAGAGATAGTTGTATCAGAAGCTTTCTTCAAAAATAATGCTGTTACCCGTTATCTGGATAGAAACAGAAAATCCCTGTTTATAAAAGACAGTACCAAAGAACTTAAAGGTTTTGATAATGAGTCATTTAAGGTGAAAGAAATACGGATGGAACGCACACCGCTTCGCCTGGTAGTCTAAAATACAATCTATTCTTAAACTCCCCTTCCTGATCTTTTGGTTATATTGCAACCAAAAAATGCCGAAAAAAGAACACCATCCGTCTATAGCAAACTCTATCATCAAAATGAGGCCAAAGAAAAACATTGCCCTCATTGCACACGACCACAGGAAAATGGATTTATTGGACTGGGCAGATTTTAACCGGGAAATACTTTCGCAGCATAACCTTTTTGGCACGGGAACCACGGGTTCTTTGGCATCGGAAAAACTTGGACTACCTGTTTTCACTTTTAAAAGCGGGCCACTGGGTGGAGACCTTCAGATTGGTTCTGCCATTATTGATAATGAAATAGATATCATGATTTTCTTTTGGGATCCTTTACAGGCACAGCCCCATGACGTAGATGTTAAAGCGCTACTAAGAATTAGTGTTGTATATAATATCCCTATTGCCTGTAACCGGTCATCCGCAGATTTTCTTATTTCATCCAGGCTTATGGATTCAAACTATGACCGCTTCATTGTGGATTATAGCCAGCGCTTTAAGCAAGAACTGTAGGTTTGGTTTATTTTGCCGTACTTAATGATGACCCAAAGTATCGAGATTGAACTGAAGCCGTATAGTTTGATGAACTCCTTACCCGTTACTCTTTGTTAGCTTTATGTACACCTTAATATCTGATATCCCGAAGACTCTTGAACAAACTTAAAAACGAAAAAAGCCCTTATCTCCTCCAGCATAAAGATAACCCAGTTGACTGGTATCCCTGGGGAGAAGAAGCATTTGAAAAAGCTAAAAAGGAAAACAAACCTGTTTTTTTATCGATTGGTTATGCCACTTGTCACTGGTGCCATGTGATGGCCCATGAGAGCTTTGAAGATCCCGAAATAGCAGAAATACTCAACGATGCTTTCATCAATGTAAAAGTAGATCGTGAAGAACGGCCTGATATTGACAGTACCTACATGACAGTATGCCAAATGCTAACTGGACATGGCGGATGGCCTCTTACGATAATAATGACTCCCGAAAAGAAACCTTTTTTTGCGGGCACATATATACCTAAAGAAGCTCGCTTTAACCGCATTGGATTAAGACAACTTGTACCCGGAATAAAAGGAATGTGGAAACACGAACCTGAAAAAATCCGGAAAGCCGTTGATAGCATCCAGGATGGCTTTTCAAAATCCCTTCAATTTGAAAAAGGGCCTTTTCCCGGAACAGAAGCATTGGATTATGCCGCTGAGCAGTTAACCACCCGGTTTGATGGAGAGTTTGGCGGATTTGGTTCTGCTCCAAAATTTCCCACTCCGCACAATTTGATGTTTCTTCTGCGTGAGTGGGAATTCAAAAAAGATAACCGGTTTAAAGAAGCTGTAAAACAGACACTCACTTCTATGAGACTAGGTGGAATCTGGGATCATATTGGCTTTGGGTTTCATCGGTACTCTACAGACCGGGAGTGGCTTCTGCCTCATTTTGAAAAGATGTTATATGACCAGGCACTATTAATGATGGCATATACTGAAGGATGGCAGGTTTCTGAAAATCCACTATTCAAACAGACCGTACAAGAAATCGCTGAATACGTATTCAGGGATTTACAACACAAAAGTGGGGCTTTCTATTCTGCCGAAGATGCCGACAGTGAAGGTGAAGAAGGAAAATTCTATGTATGGAATACAGATGAAATAGACCAGGAGCTTTCGGCTAAAGATACTGAGTGGTTTAAAAAGATATTCCGGTTTCGTGGTGAGGGTAACTTCAAAGATGAGGCAACCAGACAATTTACAGGACAGAATATTCCTCACTTACTCAATGTACTTTCTGACGAGGAAAAGAGTCATTTCGAAAGTATAAGAACCCAGCTTTTTGAAAAGCGGGCCCTTCGTATTCGTCCCCAGCTTGATGATAAAATACTTACTGACTGGAATGCACTAATGATTGCTGCACTTGCCAAAGCCGGGGCGGTTTTTGAGAATGCATCATATATTGAGGCTGCTGAAAAAGCCTATCAGTTTATACATTCAGAGCTTTTCGCTGATAGCAAACTCCTTCACCGGTATAAAGACGATGATGCTGCTATAGACGGCTTTGCCGATGATTACGCTTTCCTTATCTGGGCTTCGATTGAACTTTATGAAGCTACATTTAAAACTAAGTATCTTACCCATGCCCTTGAACTGAATCACATATTTATTGACAGGTTTTGGGATAAAACAGATGGTGGTTTCTATTTATCCAATTATGATGAAGACCAGCCTTTGGGTAAGCAAAAGCAAATCTATGACGGAGCTATTCCCTCTTCAAATTCTGTAGCAATGTTGAACCTTATTCGTTTGAGCAGATTCACCGGGCAAACGGCATTAGAGGAATTAGCAAATCAAATCGGGACTTATTTTTCCAACGACCTGATTCGTGCAGGTTCCAGTGTCACACTTGGATTACAAGCAATTCAATTCCTGAATTATAGTTCGAAGGAAATAGTAATTGCTGAAGGAAATACAGAATCGCATCCATTCACCTCTCTATTTCACGGTGAATTCATTCCTCAAAAAGTTCTTATCCTGAAAAAGAACGGTGATGATGCGTTAATTGATATTGCTCCTTATATAAAGTCCCAAAAACCTGTGGATAATAAAACGGCAGTTTATGTCTGTGAAAACTATTCCTGCCAGCGCCCGGTAACAACTATTTCTGAATTGAGGGAAGCTCTATCAAAATAGATGACTATCGCAAAATAATGGTTGATACAGATGCAGGAGCCCCATACCTGAGTGGTGAAAGTGACGCACCAAGACCAGAGTTTATATTCGCAATCAATCCTTTTATCTCAAATTTACCAACCGGGTAAGGAGTTTCCATAAGCGCCGGATTTATGGTTACAAAAAAGAAAGGAATTACAATCTGCCCGCCATGTGTATGACCTCCCAGGTAGAGATGATAACCGGCATCAGCAGAAGCTTTCACCACTCTTTCAGAAGGTTGATGAGACATACTGATCCTTATCTCAGCATGGGTGCTGTCTTCCAGTAGATCATTCAATTCTCTCTCTGGTACTTTCACACTATAAGCCTCTGTTACCCCAGTCAATCTCACCGTCAGTTCATCCAAAACAAGATGGGTGTTCTCATTTTCCAGTACAGAAATGCCATGCTTCCCGAATTCCTCTTTCACATATCTTGTTCCATACCATATGTCATGATCTCCATACACTGCATAAACCCCATACCGGGAACCGATTTTGCCAAGCATCTCTGCTCCCAAAGGTATGTATGATTGTCCCTCTGTAATTAAGTCGCCGGTAAAAACCACCAGGTCAGGATTTAACTCATTTACTGCTTCCACATACTTCAACATTTTAGTTTGATCTGTAAAAGCATCTGCCTGCAAATCTGAAATGTGAACAATCTTTATTTCTTCGGGTTCTTCCAAACCTTCAACATCTACCACGACAGGCTCTTCAATTAATATGGAGTTGAAATCACTATAAGCTTTTGCACCTACAAAAATGGTCATCACCAGGATGAGCACTGATGAATAAAACGGAATGTTCTTTTTTACCTTTTGATAGCTATCCCTTGAGACCATCTTGAATATAAAAAAGACAATGGAAAGCGTGATTAACACCCAAAACAGTTGGGTCATTAATACGAAACCGTACCAGAAATAAAGGGCAAGGAAAGTACTCTGTGCATTATAACTAAGTCCCATATCCCCGTAATGCCAGATAATCAGGTATACAGGATAAACGAGGAATGACATAAGAAACCACGAATATGCCATCTTTAGCATATAGGCTTGTTTAATGCGAAGCGAACCAAAAGCTTTCCAACCTCTCCACCAAACAAAAACCGCTAAGGGAAATACCATAGCGGTTGATAATAAAACAAGCTTTATGAAATAGGGCATCCGGTGGGTTAGTTACTCATCATCATCTTCCACATCAGCTCGGAAATACCCAATAGGTTGACATTTGAAGGAACCTGGACCATTGCTTTTGCTATGCTGGATTCACTTATGCTTGTTACTTCCATAAGTTTAACTGTCCTGTCTTTCTTGGCATCATAAAACTCCACCATCATAGGGAAGTTTTTGCCTTGAAAGATAGTCTCACGCGACATGCCGTTTACTGTAGCCTCCATCTCTTCCGGTAAATTATTCCAGCGTTGCCCCAGCATACCCCAGTTAATATCAATATTCGGAGTTAACCATACAGAGATGTAGTTCTCATTTCCCTGATCATCTTTGCTTTCTATAATCATTTGAGCACACTCATAACCCATAATGGTTTTGGTCTCATCGGTATACCGGTAACTTGGATCTATTTTTTCTCCGCCTACCTTTACCGTTTCTTCCTGCTCACCACCAAACATAGAAGCCATATCAAAAAGCCCTTCAATTTCAGCCTTGGTTATTTGAAGCGCTTCACCCTCTCCCATCAGTACAACAAAATCCTTCATGTCATTTCGAATGAGAAGGCCTCCGGCCTGGAAATTCTCACCAAAATTCATCTTGTCTTCTCCCTGGAAAAAAATCCGGTCTGAAGTTATATACATATTCACTTCATTCACCTCCGGCTTTCCATCGTTTGTACTGTATACATTCATTTGTATCTGCCCCTGGAACTGAGCCATCGCTGTCTGAGCGATAAATACGAGTGCAAAAACAAGTAGAGTAGTAATTCTTTTTTGATACTTCATAATCCTTTCTTTATTGATTTAGCTTCTGCTTAAACGACCGAAAGCCCGGCTTGTTACATCAGGCAGTAATAAGGTCACCAACTCCTACATTTACTTTTTTGATCCAGCCGCCTGCTACCACATCGTCACCTTCGTAACAAACCACAGCCTGACCCGGAGTAATAGCTTCCCGTCCCGTTGGGAAATGAACACGGATTTCATCTTCCCCGGTTTGGGTGATGGTTCCATGAGCACCATCGTCGTTGTACCGGATGGCCCCGATAATTTCCATTTCTTCTTTGGGGATTTTATCGTACTTGATGAGATTTACTTCCTGTGCAATAAGAGTAGAACTAATCAGGTCTTCCTTTTCACCAATAGTAATGGTATTTGTGTAAGGGTTTATTTCGGTAACGTACACCGGTTTTCCCATTGGCAAATTTAATCCACGGCGCTGGCCTATGGTATAAAAAGGATAGCCCTCGTGTTCCCCAAGAATGTTCCCCTCTTTATCTACAAACTTACCCCCGCTTACCTTTTCTTTGAGGCCGGGCACTTTGTCTTTCAGGAATCTCCGGTAATCATCATCAGGTACAAAACAGATCTCATAAGAATCGGGCTTGTTCGCCACATTCAGCAAACCATGATCTTCGGCTATTTGCCGTATCTCGGTTTTAGAATATCCTCCCAATGGAAAAATAGTTCGGGCTAGGTGCTTTTGAGCCACTCCCCACAATGCATAGGATTGATCTTTTTTGGGGTCAAGGCCTCTTGAGATCACATATCGTCCGTTCTCTTCTCTTACCCTTGCATAATGCCCCGTGGAAATAAAATCACAGCCCAGGTTGTCTGCACGTTTTAGCAGTGCGGCCCATTTAATGTGCGTATTACACAACACACAGGGATTTGGGGTACGCCCTTCCATATAATCGCCTACAAAACGGTCAATCACCCAATCGCCAAACTCTTCGCGGATATCCACGATAAAATGTTTGAAACCGTGATTTACCGCGATATGGCGTGCATCGTTCATACTCTCTACGGTACAACAGCCGGTTTCCTTCCCGTTATTACCCCCGCTGCGGTGGTAATCCCAGGTTTTCATCGTGATGCCGATGACCTCATAGCCTTGTTCTCTGAGCATTACCGCAGCCACCGAGGAATCCACTCCCCCGCTCATAGCTACCAATACTCTTCCTTTTTTACTCATTCTTATATTTTTCCAAGCCTGTCATTTCGATCCCGAGCATTCGGGAGAGAAATCTAAAGGGTGCTTTAATGGCAATTTTCAGATTTCTCCCTCCGGTCGAAATGACAAAGCTTATACCTTGATTTAAATCGGCAATAAAGATACGGCTTTTTCTAAACAAGCACGATGGGCTTTAATTGCTTGTAGTTATTAGCTCAATAGAAATGTACTCAAACTTGAAGTCATGCTGAATACTGAATCAAGTCATCACAGACTTGATTCAGCATCTGTGAAGCACAACACTTCATACATAACTTTGCAAGCAGTTATTTCAATGGGATCCTGAATGGGTTGCTACTATCCTGTGAAAAAGTAAGTTCAGGAATGCTGTGATTCTTTACATGGGGCAGAAACTTATTGATCTGCCGGAGGCCATTCAAATAAGCGAAAAAGCAGAAAATCAAATGAAAGAACGAGAGTTCCACGTAAACTCAGTTCAAGTTTATGATCTGGCAGAAAAATCTGATTGTTCTTCCTACGATTGTGAAGTCATCAGTCTTACAGAAGAGCTGGATACCAAATTGATAACCAAGGACAAGCAGATCCTTCGTTCATTTTCGGGGCGATCTGCTAAACCATTGGATGTCCTTAACTCGTAGTATCGCCTCTTAACAAGCCGAATACAGCAGACTCACACATAATGCCTGTTTATTACTTTACTTTTAAACTTTAAATTATGTGTCGAGGCCGCTTAAACACCTTATCATTACGCCAATTAAGCACAAAGCTAAATTCAATATTAAACTGAACATTTATATGATAATTTCATTTTGATACTTGATTCCATATTTTTGGAATCAATTTCAAAGCTGATTCATTCAACAGGTAAATTCTTTGTTTAAAAAAACTAAGCTCCTTAAATCTGCTTACAAGTTATCAACCCGACTACTGCTAATCATATTTGCTATGCATGTGCTAAGCATTCACAGTCTGGCAGAGTCGTTGGTGTATTGTTTTGAAGAAGATGGAGATGTGAATGTTGAATCAAAGGCAGAACTTGGAATTTTCTTTAATAGTGAAGCAGAGGTTCATGAGAATGATGATCATAACCACGAACAAGAAACCATCTTTCACCAAGATAACGATCGCCACAACGATGTTCCCATTTCTTTACTCTGTGCCAAAGAAGACAAGCTAAATCGGTTTGACCAGCAAAAAACAATCGCTGATCTTCAGCGAGCAGTTTTCCAAAAAAGTGAAATAATTCCTGCCTCCCGTTCACTCCAGCAAACCATTTTCTTGCCGCCAGTTATAGAAAATCCTATCACCACCAATCTACAGACCGTAGTACTTCTGAATTAGGCCACACAGCCAGCCTCATCTATACCTAATTCACATTGAGAATGTCCTACATGTTTCACAGGATCATTGTATCCCTTGCGCATTTCTCATCAATCTATAACAGCTAAAAAAGGCTGAACATACATGTCTAAAATTATAAAAACGATGCTGTTCATCGGTATGCTTGTGCTTGCTGCCGGTTGTGCCAGCGAACGAACAGTACTTGAAATACCATCTGAAAGCACACCTACAGAAAAAAAACCTAAGGAATATCCCCCAGGATTTTAAATGGAAGTTTAAACCCATCAGCTAATTCGATTGCTGTGGGTGATACGCTGACCTATCAATCAGCAATAGCTAAAACGCTACTAGATAACCCCAGTCTACAAAGTTACGCCTGGCAGGTCCGGGTTAAGGAAGCCGAGCGTATTCAGGCAGCTTTGTTGCCCAACCCAGAGCTGGAAGCCGAAATGGAAAACTTCGGTGGAACTGGCCCTTTTGAAGGCTATGGTTCTAGAGAAACCACCATTCGGCTCAGTCAAAAGATACTCCTGGGTGCCGACCGCATGAAACGAAAACGACTGTCCGGTTTAACAACTGAACTTGCTGAGTGGGATTATGAAACACAGCGTTTGAATACGCTCACCGGGCTCACCCAAGCCTATATTTCTGCACTGGAAGCCCAGCTACAGTGGGTGCAACAAAAAGAATTAGTGGATGTTGCTCGACAATTTTATGAAAGTATATTGGCACAAGTCGAAGCCGGAAAAGTGTCAGGACTGGAAAAAATGAAAGCCCAGGTTGAACTCTCTCGTGCACACATTGATTTGGAAAACAGGCGTAATTCGATGGAATCAGCTTTTGCCACACTGGCCTCATTTTGGGGAGCCCGTGAGGTGTCATTTACATCTTTGAATGGTAAGCTTGATATACCAGAATCTATCCCAAACTATCAGTTAGTGGAGAGATTCATTGAACAAAATCCGGACGTAGCCCGATGGACTACCGAAATTCAACAGCGAAAAGCGTCTCTTTCATTTGAGCAATCCAAAGCTATTCCGGATATGAAAATCAGTGCCGGATACCGGCGAATAGAAGATCTGGATGCAGAAGCTGCTTTGGTCGGAGTATCTATTCCCATTCCATTTTTTAACCGGAATCAGGGAAACGTAAAGGCGGCTCGCTATGAGCTCAACCGTGCAGAAACTCAGCGGGAGTCGACCCGAATTGAAGTGCAAAAAGCCCTTCAAAGTAGCCATAACAAGTTGCAGGCTGCTTTATATGAGGTCGAACAACTGCAAGCTGAAGTCTTGCCCGGAGCCGAAACAGCTTATGAAGCTGCACAAACCGGTTACCGTCAAGGTAAGTTTGATTTCCTTGAAGTACTGGATGCTCAGCGAACGTTATTTACCAGCCGGACCCGCTACGTGCAGGCATTGGCCGAATTAAACCGAGCAGTAGCTAATGTTGAACGTTTGATCGGCACACCTCTCAAAGAAATTTCTACCAACTAATTATTTAAACCCCATGAAACAGAGATTAAAAACCATGAAAATTACTAACCTATTAATTCCGATATGGATGTTGCTTTTGAGTGGATTTGTCATGAGCGGCTGTAGCTCTCAAAATGAATCAATGCCACAAATTAAAAGTTATGCTACGGCCGATGAACATGGCTCTGAAGAAGCCCAACAAACGGAGGAAGAAGACGAGCCTTCCGGTGAAGTACATTTATCACAAGAGCAAATGGCTTCTCTTAACATCAACGTGGATACATTGAAAGCAGGAAGTGCAAGCTCTGTGATTCAGCGGCCAGCCAGTGTAATGTACGATATGGATCGCATCGCAAAAATAGGCCCGCGAGTTGAAGCCAAAGTGGTGAAGGTGCTAAAAGGTTTGGGCGATTATGTGGAAGAAGGCGAGCCTATTGCTCAGATGAGCAGCATCGATCTTGGCAAGATCAAAGCCGATTACATTCGCCTACGAGCAACCATAAAAAAGGAAAAAGCCCACTTTAAACGTGAACAAAATTTGCACGAACAAGACATATCAAGTCAGGCTGAGCTCTTGCAGGCCGAACTGGAATATGAGCAAGCAAAAGCAGAGCTTGATGCAGCCACAGAAGCTTTGCGTTTGTACGGATTATCACAAAATGACATCCAAAATATTAAGGCCGGAAGTGAGACTCCGCTTTCCTATTTCTATATAAGCAGTCCGCTAAGTGGAACCATTCAGGAGCGGAATCTTTCTCCCGGACAAACCATCAGTCCTAACGAAACACCGGTTCATGTAGCCGATTTGTCCAAAGTATGGGTAATGATAGATGGGTATGAGCAAGATATTCGCTACCTGGAAACCGGCCTGGGGGTTGAACTATCTGTACGCAGTATGCCAGGTATGACGCTTAAAGGCACTACAGACTGGATCTCCTACCAACTGGAAAAAGAAACCCGAACCCTTCCCGTACGTGCGCTTTTTGATAATCCAGATGGGAAACTTCGAGCGGGCATGTTTGGTACGACGCGTATCTACACTAATTCAAAGGAAACCGCTGTCCTCATTCCGGTTGATGCCGTTCAGCAAATCGAAGGCTCTGACCAAGTATTTGTGCCCGGTGATGAGACCGGAAGTTTTCGTCCGGTAACCGTTACGCTTGGAAATGAACGAGACGGTTTTGTTGAAGTGATCTCCGGTTTAACACCTGGGCAAACAGCCGTGGTTTCCGGTGCTTTTGACCTGAAATCAGCTCTTACCGCCGCAACCCGGAGTGCAGATCATGGCCACTAATGCAGATCGGATCAATAAAATTATCACCCTGAATATTTGACCTATGCTTGAACAAATTATTGACAAAGTATTAAAGAACCGGCTGACCATCTTTATTTTGGTAGCTGCAGTAACGCTCTATGGCTACTTTTCATTTCGGGATGTCCCCATAGATTCGTTTCCCGACGTATCGCCCACGCTGGTGCAGGTATTTACCTCCAGTCCGGGACTTTCTCCGGTTGATGTGGAAACCCAAATCAGTTACCCTATTGAGATTTCCATGTATGGATTGCCGAAGCTGGACCGCGTGCAGAGTACCTCCATTTTCGGCCTTTCCAGAGTGAATATTTACTTTGAGGAAGGAACCGATATCTACTTTGCCCGGCGGCTGGTTAACGAACGTTTGTCGCAGGCAAAAAATGAGATACCGGACGGACTCGGTGAACCCCAGCTTGGCCCTATTACTACCGGACTTGGAACGGTGTTGATGTACGAGGTCAAAAACAAAGAAGGCTATGATCACTCCCTGATGGACATTCGAACCGCTCAGGACTGGATCGTAAAGCCGCAACTGCGAACGGTGCCCAGCGTAACCGGTGTACTGTCGATTGGCGGGGATGTGCGTCAGTTTCAGGTCAAGGCCGATATGAACGCTCTGCTTTCCCGTGACCTTACGCTCGAAGACCTCGAAGCCGCCCTCAATAAAAATAATCGTACTGTGGGAGCGTCTTTTCTGGAGCGCGGGGGAGAGGAATACCTGGTGCGAGGCTATGGCTGGATTCAACCTGATTCTGCCGGGATCAACGACATCAAAAATGTTATTGTATCGAACCAAAACGGCACACCAGTGTATGTGAAAGATGTAGCCAAGGTGGCATTTGGTTCCGAAATCAAGCGGGGAACACTGATCGCCAATGGTGAAGAATCGGTGGGTGGTTTTGTATTGAAGCTCATCGGCACCAACACGCAGGATCTGTTGGCTGAGATGGATAACAAGGTTGACGCAATCAATAATTCTCTACCAGAAGGCATGATCATGGAAACCTTCTATTCCCAAGGTGAATTGATAGAAAAAGCGGTGGGTACCGTTACCAATGCCCTGTACATCGGAGCAATTCTAGTGCTGGTGGTTCTGTACTTCTTTATGGGAGATATCCGTTCTACATTGATCATCATTTCCACGGTTCCTATTGCCTTTTTGATCGCTTTCATTGGGATGAAATGGCTTGGGATATCGGCCAACCTAATGAGCCTTGGAGGACTGGCGATCAGCATCGGAATGATCGGCGACAGCGCCACGGTTATTGTGGAAAACACATACCGGCTACTTGAAGAGCGGAAAGAAGGAAATGTGTCACTGACGTGGATTGTCAGTGAAGCCGCCCGGGAGGTAATTCGCCCTGTATTTTTTGCGACCAGTATCATTATCATTGTATTCCTGCCTCTCTTCTCACTGGAAGGTGTGGAAGGAAAGATGTTCAAACCGCTGGCTTATACCATCACCTTTGCGCTATTTGGGGCTATCTTTTTAGCACTGACTTATATTCCGATTATTTCCAGCTTTATCCTTCCGGAAAAAGGAATGGATAAGGAACCCTGGTTAGTTCGTATGCTCAAAAAATCGAGTGAGCCGCTGATCGAGAAAACCTCAAAATATCCCAAAATGGTATTTGGAGCCGCTCTTATTTTGTTTGCCGGAAGCATGGCTATCTTTCCGTTTTTGGGAACCGAATTTCAGCCCACTTTACGGGAAGGGACTTACGCCGTACGTTCGGTGTTGCCTCCAGGAGCGAACCTTCCGACAACCACCGAATATTCCAAACGACTTCAGGAATCTATGCTAACCTTTCCTGAAGTAGAAAGCGTGTATTCGCGTGTTGGTCGTGCTGAAGTGGGTGGCGACCCCGAGCCGGTAAACGTGGTATTCAACGTAGTAAATCTTAAACCGCTGGATGCTTGGGAATGGGGACATAATTACGAAGAACTTCAAACAGCGATGGCCGAAAAACTATCCGAGGATCTACCCGGAGTTTCTTCCAATTTCTCTCAGCCTATTCAGCTTCGCACCGATGAACTGTTAAGTGGCGTTCGAGCGCAGGTAGTTGTGAGTTTATATGGCGATGATCTGGATGTACTGGCTGAAAAAGCCGCTGAAATTCAGGAAATAGCAGAAGGCGTGGAAGGAGCCGTGGATGTCCGCGCGCAGCAACAAGGCGGGAAACCGCAGATACTGATTCGTCCTGATCGTGAGCAATTGGCGCGGCTTGGAATTAGCATGGATGATTTTCTGAATACGGTAGAAACCGGTATTGGAGGTTCGGTAGCCGGACAGGTATTTGAAGGCATCCGACGGTTTGATATTTTTATTCGTTTGCTGGAATCACAACGAACCCACATTGATCAGGTTCGTGATCTTCCCATACGCACAGCCAAGGGAGCGCTGGTTCCGCTATCGCAAATAGCCGATGTGGAAGTATTTACTGGTCCGAAACAGATCTCCCGAAATAAAGCCAGTCGCCGAACCTATGTACAGCTTAACGTTCGCGGGCGAGACATGGGAAGTGTGGTCAGCGAAATTCGGCAGAAAGTAGCCGAACAAGTGGAATTACCCGCTGGGTATTTCACTGAATATGGCGGTCAATTTGAAAACCAGCAGCGAGCCATGGCTCGGTTGTATGTGGTAGTTCCCATCACACTGGGACTCATCTTCTTTATGCTGTTTTCCATCTTCGGCAGTTGGAAATATGCTGTTCTAATATTTCTGAATATTCCTTTTGCTACCATCGGCGGTATCGTAGCACTCTGGATTTCCGGTCTATATTTATCGGTACCGGCAGCCGTGGGCTTTATCGCCATCTTCGGGATTGCGGTGCTCAATGGGGTGGTGCTGGTTTCTTATATCAACCAATTGCGGGAAGAAGGTCTTGAAACCCACAAAGCAGTTGTTAAAGCAGCTCTGTTACGCCTTCGTCCTGTACTGATGACGGCCTTAACCACCGGACTCGGACTTATTCCTCTGCTACTCGCCAACGATATCGGCTCCAATGTACAACGGCCTCTGGCAGCCGTGGTAGTTGGTGGCCTTGTAACCTCAACCTTACTAACATTGGTGGTGTTGCCCACTATTTATAAGTGGTTTGCAGAACCGGTAGAATACGTAGAACTCTAAATTTAAATATCATGAAACCTCCGGGTTATTACCTGGAGGTTTCACTAAAACCAACATATTATGAAAGAGATCAAAGCCAAAATTAAGCACGGTTATCAATCTTATTAAACAGGAGATTGCTGTGCTTTCACAAAACGATTCCAGATCTATGTATAATTTGTCTTCAAATCGCCCAAGCAAAGAAGTTACCCTGATAAAAGCAGTTCAGGTGTAACAAAGGCTTTTAAGCAAACATTAATTCTTAGACTCTTCATAGAGTTCTACTTCAGATACTACCCTTCCCTACAGATGCTGAAATAAATTCAGCATGACAACCCCTGAGCTTGTGAGCAATAAAATTATTCAGTTACTTTAATAAAAACCGAGAATCTGCGCCGTTTAAATGCAGGGACATTATACACTATTAAATCATGAACAAATATCAGGTAATGTTACGAGGTGAAAACTTCTTGCTCGATTTCGTCGACAAGGAAAGAAAGTCTGGGTTCTTTACCACCGTTTGGGTTGAGGCTAGCGATCCTGAAGAAGCAGAATTAAATGCCGTGGATGAGATAAGAAAACATGAAGATTTAAAAACTGGACTTCTAAATAAACCTGACGATTCTCCAATAATTTATCTTGAAGAAATGCTCAAGCTCGAGTCGGATTCATATCTACAACAAAACGGTGGAAGAACTTTCTTTCGAGATCACGATGAAGAAGGTCGGGAAGAAGCCAAAAAATTAGAATTGGAAGCGTTATGGAGTTAGTCCGGTTGTTTGCAAATGTTTCAAACGGACAGTGAATCAAGTCCGGGATGACTCTCTCTACAAGATCAAAACCGGTGGGTATAGCTCAGCTTCACAATGCCGGCCTGGGTAGTGGTCTCGAAGCGGCCGAGCGGATCTTCCTGCCAGTTGTGGTTGTATACCAGGAACAAATTGGAGCCGGGAGTAATGATCCAGCGCAGCCGGTTATTCAACCCGATCTCTTTACTCAGGTTATCATACTGAAGATTGGTTGTGAAGAACAGTTCTGTGGTTAAATCCCAGATTCCTTCGAAGAGAAATAGATCCGCATCGAAATCTCCTTCCGGTAACCGGATCATACTTCGCTCATAACTCGGGGAGAATTCCACACCGGGGATAGGCCGGAAACTCAAACCGGCTTCAATTTCGGTGGAAGTTCCTGTCCAGAAGCCATTGTATTCGACTTCAAAATCTGCTGATATTTTCCTGAATTCAGCTGTATTGATCTGAAATTCAGTACTCCAGTTTTCATATTCATCCACAGGGATAATAATGCTTCCATCACGGCGAATATCAAATTCCTCATCCAGCAATTCGTAATTTCTGCCTACCCGCCATCTTACACGGTCACCACTTGCAAAGCGTACATCCGCCAGGGTGAAAATCAGATTCTGTGTTAAGAGTGTGAAATCTAAATCTGTCAGGTGCTCAAAACGGATCCCCCATTCCACTTCGTCAATGGTTCTGCTGGCTGCAAACTGTGGGGTAAATGCGACGGAAGGCTGTAACCGGCGAAAAGCAACCCTTCGTGCAAAACCTACAGCCGGGTTGAACGTTTCTCCAAACTCCCTGTAGGAAACGTGCCCGGACCATGGCCTGTTGGGGAAATTCAAACGAACTCCCCGGGATGAACGATCAGCAATGTTTGTGGAATTATCTGATACTTCTGCCGGGTTATGAAACACAAAAAACGCCTGGAACTGGAGGTTTTTATCTCCCAAAAAAGATGAGGTTGCCAATTCCAGATCAGCACCGAAGGTATGCCGGTCCTGCAAGGAATCAACGTCAGAGGTAGCCCTTCGTGTATAAATAAGGCCAAGCGTACTTTCACTGCCAATGTTTCGCTTAACCCGTGCAACCGTGAAATTCTCCGGATCCAAAGCACCACTTTCACCCGTTCGTACATGGAGAATTGCCAGGTTATTTTCTCCCACATTACCTAGTAACCGGGCACCATAGGTAATAGGAACCGGCTTCCTGGCATTTAACCCGATCCTTCGACTGAAATACGGATTGATCCCGCTGCTTGGCGCAAAAGAATAAATATTGGCCCCTTCCAAAAAGAAATCACGTTGCTCCGGGAATGCGATTGGAAAGCGGGTAAGGTTTACCTGTCTCTGGTCAACTTCTGCTTCTGCAAAATCTGTATTGAAGGTCACTGAAGCCTTCAAACTTGGGGTGATGTTATAATTGATGTCTATTCCTGCATCGGGACTGAGTTCAGCTTCCGTATCATCTCCCGTCAAGTCCCGCGAAACACTTCCGATTCCAAAAGGAACAACTTCGAGCCCCAGGCCCTGCGAAATATCCTTCAATCCCGTAAGAAGTCCTGCATCCTGCGGCCGGGAAATCCCTTGGTTTCTGCGGTGCCCGGTCCATAAGGCTGTTTCATTTTTTCTTCTTATCACCCGCATGAAGTTCACGCCCCAGTGATCGCTGTTTTCATCAAAATTGAGCGTTCTGAAAGGAATCTTGATTTCAGCTGACCACCCATACTCACCAATGTAGGTGCGGGCATCCCATATGCCATCCCAGTTCAAATTAATTCCTCCGCCCTGCCCGGAACTGACCAAACCATCAGTTCTTAATCCATTCGGGTTGATCTCCATGAAATAGGCATTCCGCTGATCATTAAAGGTGTCGAAGATCCAGACAAAGCGTTCATCAGCGGTGATCCTTTGATCCCTCCTTTTCTGAAAAGCTTTTATCTGTTCGGGGTCACTATCATATAAAATTACCCCGATATAGAGGTATTGGCTATCATACGCGATTCTTACCTCTGTTTTTTCCGTTGCAGGGTTTCCTTCAACAGGAGCACTTTGCAAAAAACCTGAGGCCGGCAACATCCTGTTCCAAAAATCCTCGTTTATCTTTCCATCAAATCGGAAATCTGTTTTTTCTGCATCATTTAACTGGTATGCCTGTACCGTTTTGCCATCCTCACTTACCGATTGAAATGCATATGTATTTGTATGAATAGCCAGTAAAACGACTACCGGTAAAATGCCCTTTAGATTCTTCAATATATCGTAAATCCTTTCATCAAATGGTTACAAGCACCTAAAATAGGATTCGTCTTTTTGCCAAGAAGTAAAAAGATGTGCACTCTTAGAATGGGGCCATAGATCAAGAAATAGAACGTTTAGCTTTATCATTTAGCTCTGCTTCAGATATTACTGCTATTCTCTACAGATGCTGAAATAAACCTGATTCATTTCAGATCTCCTCCTCTTCAATTACACCAACTCTTGTAGTTTTTAAATCTTGCATCATTGAATAGATTATTTTACTTTGTAATTCAAAGTACTTTCTATGAATAAAGAACAAGACCAACTTCAAAATCTTGCCGAGATACGTTCCATGATGGAGCGCTCATCCAGGTTCATGTCCCTTTCCGGTTTAGCCGGCGTAATGGCAGGAATCTATGCACTGGCAGGAGCCGCTATTGTTTTTACCCGATTCAATTTTAATCCCGATAGCATCGTTACTAAACCGGATCAACTGACCTATGTAATTTTTACAGCCATTTCTGTAATGGTTCTTGCTATCGGCACTGCGATTATCCTTTCGATAAAAAATGCCAGAAACAAAGAGGAAAAAGCCTGGAATGCTACTTCACGCCGGCTTTTGGTTAATTTCGCTGTCCCACTATTCGCAGGTGGAATCCTGATGTTGATTTTACTATCAAAAGAACTTGTGGGGTTAATGGCTCCTTTCAGCCTCATCTTTTATGGTATTGCTTTATACAGTGCCAGTAAATTCACTTTTGACAATGTTAAGTTTTTGGGACTAATCCAGATCGTATTAGGACTAACAGGTACTTACTTCATCGAGTACAGCTTGCTATGCTGGACTATAGGTTTTGGAGTCATTCATATTGTGTATGGATTGTATTTGCATTTCAGGTACGAGCGGTGAAACGAGGTGAAAGTATCAATAGATGGTTTACATAAAGCTTTTGAGAACCGTATCAGGCTTGGGATTATGTCGGCATTAGCCGTTAATGACAAACTCGATTTCAATTCCCTGAAAGAATACCTGGATGTGACCGATGGCAACCTGGCAAGCCACATAAAAACCCTGGAAAAAGAAAAATTTATAGGTATTGAAAAAACCTTTATCGACCGAAAACCCAACACCCGTTACTTTATGACTTTGGAAGGCAGAAAAGCTTTTGAAGATCACCTCAAGGTGTTGGAACAAATCATCAAGTCGCAAAAATAATATAAACTCTATGCCATAAATAATTTTTTTACTCTTTCACTTTGAAATACAAAGTGGATTAATTTTAATCTTACTTAATAGAGATAACCCTATGAATACAGAAAAACCCTCCTATCAAACTTTAATTCTTCCTGCAATAATAACCGGTGTTATTTTACTGATACCGTTAATAGCCATGCAATTTACCACCGAAGTAACCTGGGATCTGACTGATTTCATTTTGGCGGGCATACTTATTTTTGGCACCGGTACTGCCTATACCCTGATAACCAGAAAATCGGAAAAAACTACTTACCGATATGCTGTAGGTCTTGCACTTTTTTCGGCCTTGCTCCTTATCTGGGTAAATGGTGCTGTTGGTATTATAGGATCGGAGAACAGCCCTATAAACCTTTCGTATTTTGGAGTAATTGCAGTTGGAATTACAGGAGCTGTAGTTGCCCGCTTCAAATCAAAAGAAATGACACTTACGCTATTTGCCATGGCATTTACGATGGCGATGATAGCCGGAATCGCACTTTTAAGAGGAGCATACCAATTACCGGGAAGTTCTGTAATCGAAATCCTGGGTGTGAATGGGTTCTTTATTATGCTTTTTCTGGTATCGGGTATGTTGTTTAAACGTGCTGCCAGAGAGATACTGGAATAGAAGTGATGTAGAAGTCGATGTTTTAAATTGTCTCTTCAGATGCTAAAACATATCTATCTACAGATTACATCTTCACAGATCCTGAAACGAGTTCAGGATGACCATAGCGGTTATACTATGTCATATACAAATAGGGCTTCCAGGGCTCCTGTACCCCTCCGTTCATATCCCGGAAAAAAGTGATAGGAATGGGACGATATGGTTTGGCGGCCAGCTCCATTTGAGCTTCTCTTGGGGTGCGGTTGCCTTTTTTTACGTTACACTTTTCGCAGGCGGTAGTGAGATTTTCCCACACATCTCTGCCTCCCCTGCTTTTGGGAAGCACATGATCAATAGTAAGGTCAGATTTCTTCCCACAATACTGGCAAATAAAATTATCCCTTCGCATTACATTTCTTCGTGAAAGCACAATTTTTGTATAGGGCACACGAATATATCTTCGCAGGCGGATTACAGAAGGAAAGGAATACTCTTCGCGGGGAGAGCGAAGTTTCTTCTCCGGGTCATCGTGTAGAAGCTCTGCTTTTTCCAGAAAAATAAGCTTCATAGACCGCTGTATTGAGCATATGCTCAAGGGTTGATAATCCTGATTAAGAACCAGTACATTGGCGTTCATAGTGCATCCGTTTTAGGATTGAGGTAATAGCTTTTTTTCTTTCAGGGAGAATGCAGAATCATGAACCATAAAAAAGGCGTACACACTGCAGTATGTACGCCCTAGTATCAGATATTTGGATATTAAATTCAAATGCCAATCATTTGGAAAATTTCACGCCGCACATCTTCATTAATAGAAATTGCCAGAATTATTGATACTAACAAACCTATCAAGGCATAGGATAAATCTTTAAATACCATTTTA
This sequence comes from Balneolaceae bacterium, assembly GCA_006969905.1. Taxonomy (GTDB): domain Bacteria; phylum Bacteroidota; class Rhodothermia; order Balneolales; family Balneolaceae; genus Balneola. Next base: position 126,930 of record CP030887.1, read on the forward strand.
AGAACTTTACCCATCGGCTTACCCATGCCTTGGCTGTCCATAATACTCATCCCGATTTCGCGGCCGGCAAGAAGCCCTAAAAACACCCAGGTTGTACTCATCGGTACTGTGCTTACTGTGAGTTTGTAAACCAACAGTAACGCATAAATAAAATCAATAATAGTAGCCGAGCGAATATCTGTAACCCGGGATTTCTCGGTTACAATCCGCTGAATCTTGTCACCACGCAAATAGAAAAGTATTCCCAATCCGAAAAAGATAAAGAGTGCAAAACCTAAGAATTGGGTGAAGCTCATCGAACGAGGTAAATAAACGGCTATATTTGCCGCATCCTGCATTACCCATACTGCCCATAAACTACCTGAGGTAAACCACTGTATAGGTAACCAGTACCCCTTGGCCTTGCCTGTAAACTTCTTCTCCATGATCTTGGTTATGGAAAGCCAAACTATTAAACCAGCAGCAAAAGCAAGGAAATATCCTGAAAGGCTTTTGCCCAATACAGAAGTAATACCTGCAGTATTTGCGGCGAAACAGCTTAAGAGCAAAAAAGTGGTGGAAACCGGCATTCTCATCCGGGTAAGAATCAAAAGAAAAACAGGGGCTGCAACCTGGAGAAAAGTAAAACTAGTCGGAGTTTCACTGAAACCTTTGGAAGTTAATCTCTGATAACTAACATCGCCATCATACAAGAAAAAACTGGCCGAAACCGTAACCAGGAAAATCCCCCCTATATATATCCAGAGAACCCACCATTTTTTGTCATGATTTGATGCAAGGAAAGTACCTATAGTCTGGATACTGTCATTTGCTATGGCAGAATAACCTGCAAATGCGAAACCGACCCACATAGCGATTTCTGCATAAGGAAATGTGATTCCCGCAATCAGGAAAAAAAAACCAATAAGGCCGATAAAAATTCGCTCTTGCCGAAAAACCGTATAAAAACTTTCCGGGATTAAACTTTGCGCAACACTTCTTCCATTCCCCGAATTAGAATTATCCGCCATTTGTATCTGATTTTAAAATTAGTCACCAGTTTACCGAAAATATGTTAACACAGTATTATCAGCTGTTGATAATTTGCTTTTCTTTCTAGCATGGATATGCTAGTGGCTAACAAAAAAAGTTTTGTTTTAATTTTATCTGGCGTTTAACTAATCAATATTCATGACACTTAGAGTTACCCTTCTGCTTTCTGTCATAGTTTTCTTACTGTCTTACCTATCATCCCCGGATGAACCCTATTCTCCTGGATTTCCTGATACCATTAATGCTGTAATTGGAGATATTTCTTTTGTAGAAAAATTCAATCGCGAACCCAATGAATTTGACTCTGAGTCAACGCGAATTATTACACACCTGGAGTACGTAGTATCAAAACTGGAAACCGCTGAAGCATATAACCTTTCAGACGAGCAGCTTTTAAACAGAAAAGAGATAATCGGTCATTTGAAAAAATATATAGCGAATCAGGAGTTTCCAAGTAACTATGATTATGAAGAGACAAGACGACCCACTTTTATTAATAAAGATGGTAATATATGTGCGGTAGGTTATCTTGTTGCTCAAACGGCTGGATTAGAAGTAGCTGAAGCTTTGAACGAAGAATTTAAGTATGACTATATCTATAATATGAACTCTCCTATGTTAGATGAATGGCTTCTTGAATTTGGACTAACAAAAAAAGAGGCGGCCATGATTCAACCTTCCTATCGACCTGGTCCGAAAGAAGATAATAATGACGATGTACACGTGGATAGCCATTTTGAAATATCATACGGTCTTGGTTCAGCTTTACTTGCAGGTACCCAGATAGTACTTTCCGGTTACGGAATCTTTTCTGATGCATCGTCAGGAACTAAAAAAAGAGCATTGTTGGGATCAGTAGGTCTTGGGGTTACATCGGCGTTGTTTGGGCTCATCAATCTAGAAAACTCTAAATCATACAGTGCAGAAGGGGATTGTTGTTTAGCAAGTAACTTTGAGAAGAAAAATATTTCCCGCAGAAACCTATCCATTGCAAATGTAGCCTTTGGGTCGGCATCTGCTATTTTCAACGGCCTGCAATATTTTTCTCTTAAAAAGGAAGAGTCGCAACGAGCTTTAAGAGTTACAACCACCCAACTGTATGTACCTGAAATCAATACTATGGCTCCTGCTCTTAATGTAAATTGGAGATTCTAAAATAAGCGGCTTTAGCAGGCCTTTATTTATTTTTTTGTTTAGTTGTTTTGACTTTGTTCTTATATTTGGAAGCGCTTTTCTAATTCTTAAAAATAACTATACAATCATCCATGTCTCAGCTCAAAGACGTACTTTCAAGCAGCTATTACAAAGAACCCGTACCACATATAGAAAAGGATTCTCCATTTGCTTCGATGATGGAGCGATTCAGGTTTGCATCGGAGATTCTGGATCTGGATCCCGGGGTTTTTAAATATTTATCAAGCCCTGAACGAGTGATCATTGTCGCCATTCCGATTACAATGGATGACGGGCGTATTGAAGTATTTGACGGATACCGTGTGATACATAACAGTATTCTCGGGCCGTCTAAAGGTGGTATTCGATATGCACATGATGTAAGCCTGGATGAAGTAAAAGCACTTGCAGCCTGGATGACATGGAAATGTGCCTGTGTAAATGTTCCCTTTGGTGGAGCGAAAGGCGGAATTCGTGTCAATCCAAAAAACTTATCTCAACATGAGTTGGAAAGGCTTACCCGTAGATACACCGCAAATATGCTGGATGTTTTTGGGCCAGACAGGGATATACCTGCTCCTGACATGAACACAAATGAGCAAACCATGGCCTGGATCATGGATACCTACAGCATGAAAAACCAACGTACTGAAAAAGCTGTTGTAACAGGCAAACCAATTATACTTGGGGGATCAAAAGGCAGAAAAGAAGCTACAGGCCGTGGGGTAATCACTACTACCCTTGCGGCATTAAGCAAACTCAGGATTTCTCCAAGTAATGCTACCGTTGTTGTACAAGGTTTTGGGAATGTGGGATCTGTTTCTGCTCAATTAATCTATGAGCAAGGTGCTAAAGTGATCGCAATTAGTGATGTAACCGGGGGGTATTATAATGCTGGAGGAATTGATATACCGGAAGCAATACATTATTCAATGACTAATGGGTTTTCACTTGAAGGTTTTGACGGAGCTGAGCCAATCGGTAACGATGAACTACTGGAGCTGGACTGCGATGTTTTAATTCCTGCTGCAAAAGAAAACCAGATTAACATTGAAAATGCACCAAAAATAAAAGCAAAGATTATTGCAGAAGGAGCAAACGGACCTGTAACGGCTAATGCCGATAAAATACTTGAAGAAAACGGTATTATGGTTGTTCCCGATATCTTAGCAAACGCAGGGGGTGTAACGGTCTCCTATTTTGAATGGGTACAAGACAGGCATGGATATTTCTGGACTGAAGAGCGGGTGAACCGTCGCCTAAACCGAATGATGAGAGAATCTTTTGATAACTTGTTTATGGTAAGTGAAAAGTATAGTATTACGCTTCGTCAGGCAGCGTATGTCTATGCAATAGATCGCGTGGCCACGACGCTTAAATTACGTGGCATCTATGCATAAATAATGAAGATTCGGAAGGAACTGGTTTTAAAATCCACTTATGAAGAAGTTGAAAAGGTTGAGCACCTTTTAAACGATTTACAAGCAGAACTTGGCTTTGATGATGAACTATATGCTAAGCTCATGCTCACGGTAAGTGAGGCTGCAACAAATGGAATTGTTCACGGTAACCAGCTGGATGAGACTAAGAAAGTTTATATGGTTGCCGAGAGTGATGGCAAAACGCTTACAGTAAGTTCCCAGGATGAAGGCGAAGGTTTTAGCCCAAACGAAGTACCCGATCCATTGGCCGAAGAAAACCTGCTTAAGCCCAGTGGAAGAGGAGTGTTTTTAATGAGAGAGTATGCTGACGAAGTACAGTATGCCAATAACGGAACCAAACTAGTATTGACTTTCAAGCTTTAGCTGACCAAATCATTTCCAATACACTTTATAGAAGCAGGTTTATTCCGTACGGTTCAGCAACCTTCCACTTAGCCTGAGAAGTTCAGTCTCTGCTCTTTTGGCTTCTATTTGTGCCACAATTAGCCGGTTTTCGGCATTCAATAAACTAAGCTGTGCTTCGCGTAACTCTACAGAATTGATGGTTCCTAAACGATAGCGCTCAAGGGCGATATCAAGGCTTTGATTTGTGTATTGTAGGTTCTCTTTCTCAAGCTCAATAAGTTCCAGGGCATCGGTATACTGTGCGTGTGTTTGCTTTACCTGAGATGTAATTTGAAGTTGTAGTTCCTCAGTTCGAAGCTGTTCATTTTTTAACCTTATCTGTGCATTTTGTTTTCTCCTGCTCCTGTTAAGGCCATCAAATAAACTCAGCCTGGCGGTAATCCCGTAGTTAAACCCGGTTGTTTCAGAAAAATCGGTGAACCCAGCACTCGATTCTACCCGGCTGTATCCATAACCGCCACTCAAATCAATTTGGGGAAACCATTCTCCGGTTATTTCCCGAACTTCTGTTTTAGCAACCGATTCATTCATTCGTGTAATGCTCAACTCCCTGTTCTGTCTATTCGCATCACTAATCAGGCTATTCAGCTCCAACCGCTCTCCCATTTCAATATTGGCTTGTACTTCAAAATCTGAAAATGAAGAGTCGGATAGTATTTCGTTGATAAGAATCTTCACTTGTTTTAAAGAGGTTCCGGATCTTATTAACGCAGCCCGGTCTGCATTTAAATCTGCACGGGCCTGGAGCAAATCATACTCTGAACCTGAACCCAGGTCATTTTTGGTTTCTGCAATTCTTATTCGTTCCCTTGAAATGTCAAGGGTATTTTCTAGTATTTGATATGCTTGTTGCTGGCCAACAACCTGGTAATAACCTGAGATCAAATCAGCCAGTAACATTTCAACCTGTAATTGAGCCTCTATATCTCCAATATCTGCTTCCAGAGAAAGCCTGTCTAAAGTGGCAAACATGGTTAATCCATCAAAAACAGTCCAGTTTGCATCAATACCATAATTATATACTGTGGTTTCCACACCTATGTCATTTCGGTCAGGGATGTTATCAGAAGAAAACTCAGTGACATTATCCTCAACCCGCCTATTGATGCTTCCATCTGATGATAGCACAGGCAGCATACCTGCATTCCCCATACTATTATTATTCCCGGCTATACGTGCATCGTTTCTTGCTATACGTATTGCAAAGTTCTTTTCAAGCGCTAACCGAATTGCTTCTTCGACCCTTAACGTGTCCTGAGCTTCTACACTTAATGGAAAAACTGAAATCAATAAAAGCCCCGCAGCAATATTTCTGATAAACTTCATTTTCATATCAAGCGGTTACAACCTTGTATTCTTTTTCTGCTTTCTGAATTTCTTCAACTGTAATAAGATCACTTTCTGATTTTACCGTTGATAGATAGGTATACATGGCAGGTATTACGTATAAGGTGAGTAAACTTCCAATGATCAACCCGCCAATTACCGCAATACCCATCGAAGTACGGCTTTCAGCACCGGCTCCCAGTGCCAAAGCAATAGGTAGGATGCCAAGTACCGTGGATATACTTGTCATTAAAATCGGACGAAAACGGGCCGCTGAGGCATCCAGGATTGCCTCCATAATGGTAAGGCCTTGTCGCTGCCTTTGATTGGCAAATTCTACAATTAAAATGCCGTTTTTAGTAACCAAACCAATCAGCATGATCATCCCAATCTGGCTGAAGATGTTCAGTGTTTGATTGAAGTACCACATACAAAATAAAGCTCCGGAAAGAGCTAAAGGTACGGTCAGCATGATAGTGAACGGATCACGGAAACTCTCAAACTGTGCCGATAGCACTAGATAAACAAGAGCCAAAGCCAGTACAAAAATAAACCATAAACTGGATGAGCTTTCTACGAAGTCTCGTGAAGGACCTGATAAACTGGTTGAAAAGGTATCATCCAGAACCTGAGCGCCTATCGCATCCATAGCTACAATTCCATCAGCAATTGTCTGGCCTGGTGCAAGACTGGCAGAAATTGTAGCGGATGGGTATCGGTTAAAACGATATAGCTGTGGGGGACTGCTTTGTTCCGCTACCTTTACGAGATTATCTAATTGGATCAATCGCCCTTCATTATTTCGAACATATAAACTTTTTAAATCAACAGGTTCATTTCTATCTCCCCTGTCTACCTGGCCGATAACCTGGTACTGCTTGCTGTTCATAATGAAGAAATCGAAGCGTTGACCACTGAGGGAAAATTGTAGGGTTTGAGCAATATCACGAACGGAAACTCCCAGGGCCTGGGCTCTTTCCCTGTCAATCTGAACCTGTAGTTCGGGCTTGTTGAATTTCAGATTCACATCCTGGTAAGTAAATGTAGGATCTTTTCTCACCTCATCAAGAAAAGTAGGTATTACTTCTTTAAGCTTTTCAAAATTCTGGTTCTGAAGTACATACTGAACGGGAAGCCCACCAAGCCCCCCGCCGCCAATAGTTTGCTCCTGTGACACAAATGTTCTTGCACCGGTTAGTTCAGAAACCAAACCTGCCAGCCGGTCTGCCACCTGGAACTGGCTAGCCTGGCGTTCAGCAGGATCTTTCAAAATGGCAAAGGCAAAAGCAGAGTTCACCGAACTGGAAGCACCAAATCCCGGTGAAGTTACAGATATAACCGATTGAGCTGCGGGGATACTGTCCCTGACCATTTGCACTAATCGGTCAGCATAATTATCCATATACTCGAAGGAGGCACCTTCCGGAGCCAATGCAAACATACGGACCCGGCTCCTGTCTTCAAGCGGGGCAGTTTCTTGCGGAAGCGTCATCATAAACAAATAAATCAGCCCTCCGCTCAAAAGAATAACCACAAATCCCAGCCATCGTTTACTCATAAAGCTTTGAAGGGAACTTTTATACGCCTCATTGATGGCTACAAAAAATGGTTCCGTTTTATTGTAAAACCAATTATGGTTTTCTCTCTTCTTCAACAGTTTTGTGGACAACATTGGGGTTAGGGTCAATGCTACAAACGAGGAAATAATTACCGCTCCGGCTATCACAACTCCAAACTCCCTGAACAACCGCCCGGTAATTCCTCCAAGAAACAGGATGGGCATAAATACAGAAACCAGGGCCGCTGATGTAGCAACTACTGCAAAGAAAATTTCCTTGGAACCCAGTATGCCCGCCATGATAGGTTGCTGACCCAGCTCTATTTTGGAATAGATATTCTCTAAAACCACGATTGCATCATCTACTACCAAACCTATGGCTAATACAATTGCCAATAACGTCAATACATTGATAGAGAATCCGGCTATATACATCACAAAGAAGGCTCCTATAAGGGAAATAGGAATTACAACAACCGGTATAATGGTTGTACGCCAGTCTCGCAGGAACAGGAAAATTATAGTGATTACAAGAAAGAAAGCTATAAAAATAGTTTGCTGAACTTCATCTATCGATGCACGAACATAGGTAGTGGTATCAAACCCAATGGCTGTTTCAATATCAGGGGGAAGATCTTTCTCAATATTTTCTGCGCGCCGGTAAAACTCATCAGCAATATCAATCTGGTTAGCACCGGGTTGCGGAATTAATACAACTCCAACCATGGGTATCCCATCCCTTTTCAGAATGGTACGCTCATTTTGAGGGCCCAGCTCTGCGTAGCCCAGATCGCGCAGTTTGATAGTACTTCCCTCGGTCTGCCTCACAATAAGATTATTGAACTCTTCTACGCTTGTCATTCGTCCCATAGTCCGAACAGTGAGTTCAGTCATATCTCCTTCTATACGACCGGATGGCAACTCCACATTTTCCCTCGTTAACGCATTTCTGACATCAATAGGGGTTAAATTATAAGCAGCCAGTTTCATCGGGTCTAACCATAAACGCATTGAATATGCCTTATCACCCCAGATTTGCACATTACTTACCCCAGGTATAGTTTGAACCCTTTCTTTAAAATAGTTTTCAGCGATGTCGCTGAGTTGGAGCAAATTTCTTGAGTCACTTTTGATATTAAAGAAAAGTATAGGCCTAGCATCTGCATCTGATTTAGACACTATCGGTGGATCTGCGTCAGGTGGCAGGTTACCCACAGCCCGGGATACCCTGGAGCGAACATCATTAGCTGCTGTCTCCAAATCCACATCCAGGTCAAACTCAACAGTTACCGTACTTCTCCCCTCACGACTTACTGAGGTAAGGTTTTTGATGCCGGCAATTCCATTAATCTGGTCTTCCAGAGGCTCGGTAATCTGGGATTCTATTACATCGGCATTCGCCCCAATATAGCTGGTGCTTACCGTTACAATGGGAGGATCAACCGCAGGATATTCTCTAACCGGCAGATAATTGAATCCAATAATCCCGAAAAGAACTATTACTATTGAGAAAACAGTGGCAAGTACAGGTCTGCGGATACTTAATGATGATAAACTCATATCAATCTCCCTCAATGCTTTTTATGGCAACCGGCATATCAGGTCGAACCTGTAATAAACCGGTAGTAAGTACCGTATCACCGGCTGAAACTCCGCTCAGAATCTGAACCCTCGCCTCATTTCGCAAGCCTGTCTTCACGCTCTTAGGAACCACCAATCCATTTTTTATGATGTAAACCTTCTGGCCTTCTAATTCAGGCACTAAAGAAATGGAGGGTACCATCAATGCGTCTTCTATAGTTTCTAAGGTAAGCTCCAGATTTGCAAACGCGCCTGGAAGCAGTTTCCCATCTTTGTTGTTGCTCTCAGCACGTACCTGTAACGTCCTGGTATCAGGATCGATCTTCGATTCCATTGCATATACTTCAGCAACCATAGGTTCTTCAATCCCCTGGATGGAAAAAAGTACTTTGTTTCCAACTTCAATTTGTGTGGCATAGCGTTCGGAAACTGAGAAATCAATCTTGATAGGGTCAATATCCTGCAGGCCTGCAATTCGGGAACTGGGTGAAATATAAGCCCCGTCACTCACATACTTTAAACCCAGCTTTCCTGAAAAAGGAGCACGGATTTCTGTTTTTTCAATCTGGGCGTTTATCAGCGCAACCTCTGCACGAAGTACATTTACTTCATTTAAAGTTGCATCATATTCTTCCTGGCTAATCCCTCCTTTTTCGAGAAGTTGTTTTTGCCTTCTTTCCCGCTCTTCGGCAAGATTTAGCCGAAACTCAGCTCGACGAAACTGCGCCCGTAATTCACTATCATTAATCTTAACCAGCAAGTCCCCTTTTCGAACATTACTTCCTTCCTTCAGGTAAATCTCTTCAATCAGACCGGAGCTTTCACTTGCCAACTCTACTTCTTCGGAAGCCCGGAGGGTTCCTGTCATAAAAATTTTATTCTCGATGGTATCCGGCTTAACAACAAATACATCTACTTGTAAAATTGAATTATTTCCACTTGAAGCTGCCGGACCTGAGTTCTCAGAAGTGAAGTAGTCGGATACTTTTGGATATGCAAGCAGGGCAAATACTACAATAATACCCACGATACTTAATATTCTTTTCATCAACGCTGTTGTGTACTAATAATTTAATGTTATAGTAACTATACATTTTGACTGAGCATTCTATTGTGATGCAAAGGGTTGTAAAAATAGAACCTCACAATATACTTGTTTTTCAAATAGCTCAAACAAAAAAAGCCGGACAGTTTCACAGTCCGGCTTTTAGTAAATATTTTAAAAAAGCTTTTAAGCTAACTGAGCATCTAATTGCTTAGTTAGATGCGGCTTAGGTACAGCACCTACGATCTGATCAACAACCTGCCCGTTTTTGAAAATCAATAATGCCGGAATACTTCTGATACCATATTTGATAGAAACTTCAGGATTATGATCTACATTTACTTTTCCAATTTTAGCTTTCCCTTCATATTCGCCGGCAAGCTCTTCTACAACTGGCCCGATCATACGGCAAGGTCCACACCACTCTGCCCAAAAATCTACCAATACGGGATGTTCTGAGTTAAGAACCTCTTGTTCAAAATTGCTGTCTGTAAGTTCTACAGGTTTTGCCATAATACATTTACCTCAATTTAATTTTAATACTTTCTTTAATTTCGTTGCCAAATATCGGCATTTTCAAACAAATTGTTCACATTGTTAATCGTTATGAGTTCTATTGCTTAAGTTGATGAGAACTTCACTACCTGATCAGGAAGCAAATACCAATTCTACGGATCCTTCTCCCAATACATCTCTTAAACCATTCAAAAGCTCATCGGTAGGCTCAACTACAAAATTACGCACATTCATTTTGATTGGGGCATTAGCCTCTTTACTGTGTACGGCAAATTTTACCATGGTTGAACCTTTATTCAATTCAAAAAGAGTTTCCATCTGATTCAAATCATCTCCTGTTAACCCCTCTGTCTTAATATTGATATTAAGCCGAAGTTTATCCTGGTTTTTTTCTCTCAGGTTTTCGATTCGTTCCACAGAATTCAGGATAATGCTATTGCCCCTGTCTCTTTTGCTATACCTGCCATGTATGTACACTACATTATCAACCTCAAGGAGAGTAGCATATTGGTCAAATTGTTTACTGAACACACAAACTTCCACCGCAGACGAAAGGTCTTCTACCTGGAGGAAAGCAATAGGCCGGCCTTTTTTGTCTGTTGTTTGCCTTTTACCGGTAATAATGGCGATGAAACGAATATCCGAATCATGCTGCAGGCGACCTAAGCTTTCTTCACTTAAGTCTTGTTTGCCGAATAGATTAATATCTTCCCTGTATTTGGTCAGTGGATGTCCACTCAGGTAAAATCCAATCAACTCTCTTTCTTTATTAAGCCGTTCTATCTGGCTCCATTTAGGAACCGGTTTCAGCTTTGGTTCTTGTGCAGCTGCATTTCCTTCTGCTCCTCCGAACATATTCACCTGGTTCATCCGTAACTCTTCCTGCTTTCGGGATGCATAGGATAAAATATCTTCAACTCCCATTAAGAGCTGGGCACGGTTTGGATCCAGTTCATCAAAAGCCCCTGCAATGATTAAACTTTCCAATGTCCTGCGGTTGCAAATGCGGGAATCAACCCGGCCGGCAAAATCAAAGATACTTTTAAACAAACCATTTGATTCTCTTTCTTCTACAATATGTGCAATAGCTGAAGAACCCACTCCCTTTATAGCCGACATTCCGTACTGCACTCGCCCCTCTTTAGCTACAAATTTACCCCTTGCCGTATTTATATTTGGTGGATCAACCGGGATATGCATTCTCTGGCATTCCTCAATAAAAGAAGCCACTTTCTTGATATCATTCATGTTATGGCTCATAACAGCCGCCATATACTCAGCCGGGTAGTTGGCTTTGAAATACATGGTATGATATGCCACTACTGAATAGGCTGCAGAGTGCGATTTATTAAATCCATAACCGGCAAACATGGCCATTTTATCAAATACATCTTTGGCTACTTTCTCTTCATATCCAAGTTCTTTTGCCTGCTTAACAAACTTTTCCTCTTCAGGTGGTAGAAGCTCCGGTTTCTTTTTACCCATGATCCTGCGAAGAACATCTGCTTCTCCTAATGTGTAGCCGCCCATCTGCTGTGCCACTTTCATGATCTGCTCCTGGTAGATCATAATACCGTAAGTATTATTGAGAAGCGGTATCAAGTCATCATGATCGTACTCTACTTTTTCCCTTCCGTGCTTACGATCAATATAATTCGGAATGAACTGCATTGGCCCGGGGCGGTACAGAGCATTCATTGCAATCAGGTCATTGATATCTGTGGGCTTCAGGTCTTTGAGATACTTGCGCATCCCCTCACTCTCAAACTGGAAAGTACCAAGTGTCCCTCCTTTCTGATAAAGCTTGTAGGTTTTTTCATCGTCCAGAGGAATATCATCCAGGTTATATTCCTTACCATAATTTTCTTTTACGTATCCAATGGCTGTTTTTAAGATGGAAAGAGTTTTGAGACCTAAAAAATCCATCTTTAACATACCTGCGTACTCAATTACACTTCCGTCAAACTGAGTTACAGTCAGGTCAGCATCTTTTGCAGTACTTACAGGAATAAATTCGGTTAAATCATCCGGGGCAATAATAATACCTGCTGCATGAGTTCCCGTATTTCGCACTGAACCTTCTAAAACATGTGCCATTTTGAGTGTCTCGGCTTCCAGTCCTTCCCCTGCTTTTATTTCGCGCAGTTCTTTCACTTCAGAAAAAGCATCATCCAGAGAAGTGCCCGGACGTTCAGGAACCAACTTAGCAATCCTGTCTGCATCAGAAAGCGGTAAATCCAGCACCCTCGCAACATCGCGAACAGATGATCTGGCTGCCATTGAACCAAATGTGATAATATGTGCAACCTGATCTTTTCCATACTTATCAACCACGTAATCAATAACCTTCTGCCGCCCGTCATCATCAAAATCTATATCAATATCCGGCATCGAAACCCGCTCAGGGTTCAAAAAACGCTCAAAAAGTAAATCATACTCCAGAGGATCAATATTGGTAATCCCCGTACAGTAGGCGACTACCGAACCGGCTGCAGAACCTCTTCCAGGGCCAACATAAACACCCATATCACGAGCAGCTGCGATAAAGTCCTGAACAATCAAAAAGTAACCGGGAAAGCCCATACCTTTGATGATACCCAACTCCAAATCTATCCGGTCCTGAATTTCTTCAGTGATTATCTCATATCTCTCTTTTGCCCCTTCCAGGGTAAGGTGCCGCAAATAATCATCTTCATCACCAAAATCTTCAGGAATTTCAAATTTTGGTAGAATTACTTCCCGCTCAAGATCAATTACTTCAACCTTGTCTACAATTTCCTGTGTATTGGCAACTGCCTCGGGCATGTCAGCAAAAAGCTCCTGCATGGCTTCCGTAGTCTTGAAGTAAAACTCCTGATTTGGAAAGCCATATCTAAAATCCCTTCCCCTGCCAATGGGCGTGCTTACTAATGTTCCGTCATCAATACAGATTAAAGCATCGTGAGCTTTCGCATCTTCTTTATCCAGGTAAAAAACGTTATTGGTAGCTACCAGCTTTACATCATGCTTTTTTGAAAACTCACGAAGAACCTCATTCACTCTCTGTTCTTCTTCTAACCCATGATTTACAACTTCCAGGTAAAAATCATCACCAAAAGTTTCTTTCCACCAAAGCAATTCTTCTTCAGCAAACTGCTCACCTTTGTTCAGGATAAGATCAGGAATCCAACCACGAATACCCCCGCTCAAACAGATAACATCTTTGCTGTATTTCTTTATTACTTCTTTATCTATCCGGGCAAATTTATAGTAATACCCTTCCGTAAAACCTATAGAGCTTAACTTGGCAAGGTTTTTATACCCATTCTGATTTTTAGCCAACATAGGAATTTGATATCTCTTGTCGCGATGCTCCCTTGTAAACTTCTTTTGGTGCCGATCTTCAACCACATAAAACTCACAGCCCACAATGGGTTTAATGCCTGCCGCATTAGCAGCTGATACAAATGAAAAAGCTCCGTACATATTTCCCTGGTCAGTAAGGGCCACTGCGGGCATTCCCTCTTCTTTTGCCTTCTTTACCAGCTCTTTTACACCTGCAGTAGCCTTTAATACCGAGAACTTGGAATGACAATGCAGATGTGTAAAAGCAAAGTCTTTATCTATTTCAACTTCTGTGTCATCAACAACCGGGGTGTCAGGCGTAGATTCTTCTACCTGATTATCTTTTTTTTTAAGACGTGAAGGAGAGACTAGATCAATATAGTTTTCACGTTTTATGTAGCTATCCGAACTTTCATACAATCGGGCATCCAAAGGAAAGTTTACTTTAATAACCCCAATCCTTACCAGTTCCAGAAAAGCGCGGGTGGTTGCTTCAACATCAGCTGCTGCATCGTGGGCATCTTCAAAATCTACCCCGAAAAGCTTTTTGTGCAACTCAGACAGGGTTGGCCATTTGTATCCCCTGGCCCCCGGAATGGCACAATATTCAGTGCTTTCATCTTTGGTATCAATCTTGGGCTTATCCATAATTGCAGAAGCAACTCTCTTCCGAAGAAACTCCGCTCCCATTACCTTCTCATCAAATGAGACATTATGGCCAATCAGGAAATAAGCCTTATCAATATCCTTTCTAAATTCCCGCAATACAAATTCGAGATCGTGCCCTTCTTTCAATGCCCTTTCTGTGGAAATCCCATGTACTTTCTCTGAGTTAAACGGGATCGTAAATCCTTCGGGTTTTACAATAAAATTACCGTGCGAAGTAAGCTTCCCGGTATGATCATGTAATTGCCACGCCAATTGCACCAAACGAGGCCAGTTATCTAAATCAGTAATAGGTGCAGAATAATTTTGTGGTAAACCAGTTGTTTCGGTATCGAAGATTAAGTACATAGCTCAATAATAATTAATCTAATCATTAGTTTGTATCTTAATCATGTAACTATGATTTTAAAATCTAACTTTTAGACTTACCTCGGAAAAATGAAAACAAAAATTGTCACTTTTTTTATTTCAATTCTTATCCCTGTTTCAGCTTTTGGACAGGTCGAATTTGATGACTTCATAAAAGATATTGGTGAAGAATTCAGGGTTAACAGACCAGGCGCTCAAATAACAACTGTTAGAGCCGTTGACGTAGAAGGCAATCCATATAATGAGGAGGGCTGGATGACTGCATCTCTTCTCACAGGAAACCAAAGAACTAAGCCACTCACCCTTCGTTTCAACCTTGCTGATGATAATATTCAGGTACGTAGAGGTGATAACATTACAATTATATACCCCTTCATGATCGATGCGATCGAAGTTACTGTTCCTGAAAAGAAGACATTTAAAAATGGCTACCTCACATTTAAAGAAAAGAATGTAAACGATGAAACACTATTCAGAGTAATTCATGAAGGCAAGGTCACTATTCTTGAAAAAGAGACTGTTAAACTTATGAAAGATGTTTCAAGTTATGGGACAGCAACCCGGCAGGATTTTTACAACAGATCAAAAAGATATTATGCTTCAAAAGAAAACTCCTTTAAAAAAATTAAACTAAGAAAAAAGGATATTCTCCGATTGTATCCTGATAATTCAAAAGAAATTGATAGGTATGTAAAACAAAACAAGCTCAAATATGATAATGAGCAAAACCTCATACGTATTCTGAGATATGCCGATTCGTTAAATACTCAGTGAGGTAAAAGTAAATGACCCTCACCCAACTCTCCTACATAGTTGCTGTTGACAAGTACCGGCATTTTGCAACAGCTGCGCAAAAAATTTATATCACTCAACCTACCTTAAGTATGCAAATTCAAAAGCTGGAGGATGAGTTAGGGGTGTTGATCTTTGACCGTTCAAAAAGCCCGGTAGTTCCTACTGAAATGGGCGAACGTATTATTGAACAAGCTAAGGTGATACTGAGTGGATCCAAGCACATTGAAGATATGGTATCCGTGAAAGACGGAGAGCTGAGTGGCACCTTCAGAGTAGGCATCATACCTACAATTGCTCCTTATCTTGTACCTTTATTTCTTAAGTCCTTTGTAGAAAAGTACCCAAATGTTAAGTTGGTATTTGAAGAAGCGCTGACAAGTGAAGTACTGGAAGGCCTGCAAGAAGACCATTTTGACATAGGACTGATTGCCACCTCAACGAGTCAACATGTGTTTGAAGAAGAGCTTTTTCATGAACCCTTTTTAGCCTACCTCTCTAGCACTCATGAATTTGCCCAAAAAGACAAACTGTGTATAGATAACCTATATTCGGAAGACCTTTGGTTGTTGAATGAGGGGCATTGTTTCAGGGACCAAACCATAAAGCTTTGTAAGCAAGACAATGAAAAAAAGAAGAAAGCCTCCGTTGTATTTGAAAGCGGCAACCTTGAGACATTAAAGCGCCTCGTGGAACAGGATTTTGGGATAACCTTGATGCCTTACCTTGCTATGCAGGATCATGAAGCAGGATGTGCAAATGGAGTTATTAAAGAATTTGAAGAGCCTATACCAACCCGGGTTGTTCGTCTGGTTTACAGCCGTGAATTTTTAAAAAAAAATATCATATCCGCGTTTGCTCAAAACATCAAGGACTCCATTCCTGAAAAGCTCAAAATACCTGTCGAAGAATTGGTAATGGACTAGAATGACCCGAATTGAAAAGTCTTATAAATTCTTTTCCGCAAATGGATTCAAGTTTCTGATCTTTGAATTGATCATTGTCTTCCTCGGTGTATATGGTGCTTTTCTTTTTCAGAGTTACAGTGAAAGCAAGAAACTCGAATCTGAGAAAGAAAAGATAATGATCGGACTTAAGGCCGACCTGGAATATTTCAGAATTTTCTTTCCCGGCTTTGCTTCCAGTATGAATACAAATATCTCAAAATGGGATGAGTTACTAACAGAGCAAAAATATGAAGACTTTTCGAGCTGGAGGTTTATTCAACCACAATATGATTATACCGTAGTTGAGTATGCTCTTAATGTAGGAGCTGAATTAATCGACTTTGAAATGAATTCTTTGCTTTCTCAACTATATACGGAACTTGAGAAACTGCGCCAGGCAGAGGAACTGATAACCTTAACCGCCCAAAATTATAAAGCTGTTCCTGCTAATGTTGAGCAAACTTCTGAAATACAAATGGCTCACCAAAATAATTTACTCAATCTAAAAAGGCTTCGCGATCGTGCTGAAGACCGGGTAAAGATAATGGGCCGTGTAGCTTCGCTCTCGGAGGAAAATTTGAAATTGGTAAATGCTGAATTCTCGTTGCAGCAGTTACGGGAAGTTGAACTATTACTGATTAAAAAAAGAGGAGCCTCAGCTACTGAGCAAGAGAAGCAGTTTTACTTGAATATTCTGGGACAGTATTTCCCTAACCTCACTAAAGAAGAAATTAAAGAAGCTCTAGAGTGATGAATAAGACAGAACTCATCCTTAATTTCTGTTTTGTTGTTTTTTACCCCTTTCTTTGTTCATGGCAAATAAGTAATCTTTTTTACTGTTAGTTCTTTAAAGATCAAGAGCTGTGTTCAGAAAAATTAAAGTGTTTCTACCGGTTTTCATTGCCATCAGCTTGCTTTTGCAAAACAAAATTTCTGCAAAGCAATCGTCAGTAGAATTCACAGACTCAAATCTTCCAATTGTTATCATTGATACAGGTGGAAAAGATATTCCTCCTGACGACCCAAGAATTATTGCCGATATGCATATCATTTTCAATGAAAATGGGCAGCGTAATTTCCTTGACAGCTCAGAAAGCCATTATTCCGGGAAAATAAGTATCGAAATTCGTGGTGAGAGCTCCGCAGGCTGGGATATAAAAAGTTATGGATTTGAAACACAAAACCAGGACGGAAGCAATCGAAATGTTTCGTTATTAGGTTTGCCAGAAGATAATGACTGGATACTCCATGCCCCATTCTATGATCGCTCCCTAATGCGAAACGTACTAAGCTATCACCTGGCACGCGGAATGGGTTGGTATGCTTCCCGAACAGTGTATTGCGAGCTGGTTTTAAATGGAGAATACCAAGGAGTTTATGTTCTTATGGAGAAGATAAAACGAGGTGAAAACAGAGTTGATATTGCCCGGCTTTCACCGGACGAAATTTCCGGAGATGATGTAACAGGTGGCTATATACTCAGAGTGGACAAAGAACCGTGGAATGCAGGCTTTGATTCACCCTTTCCTGCAGAGGGAAATTCACAGAAAAAAATCCGGTACCAATACTTTTATCCAAAAGGAGATGAAATTGTACCCGAACAGGAAACATATATAGAAGCCTTCATATCTGATTTTGAAGTGATGATGTATAATGGAGCTAACTCTGATCAGACGTTAGCATATGAAGACTTTCTAAATGTGGATTCCTTTGTCGATTATGTGATTTTGAATGAATTGAGCCGTAATGTGGATGGTTATCGCCTCAGTTCTTATTTGACTAAACAGAAAGACAGTGATGGAGGTAAACTGATTGCCGGCCCCGTTTGGGATTACAACTTCAGTTTTGGAAATGCAGGATATTATGATTCCTATTTAACGGAAGGATGGCAACTTCTCTTTTTTGTCAATAGTTCTTTTTTTCATCAAAGAGATGGTTTTCTGATTCCCTTTTGGTGGAAGGTACTTTTCAAAGACAGGGTTTTTGATGAAAAACTTATCCAGCGCTGGGAGGAGTTACGACAGGATATCTTATCCCTGGAAACACTATACCAAACGATGGATGACTTTGCAGATACACTTGCAGAGGCAAGAGTTCGAAATTTTGAAGTACGCCCCGCGCCCGGTTCCACTGATTTAGGCGGCGGCTGGCACCCTGATGATCCCAGAAGCGATCAAATAAATTCATATGAAGATGAACTTGCTGTAACAAAAACCTGGATTGCAGACCGGATCGCCTGGATCGATTCCAACATCCACTTGTTAGTATCTGTTGATGAAGAAGAAAATATCCCAAACTCTTACCTGCTGAAACAGAACTATCCCAATCCCTTCAATCCTTCAACCAATATCAGTTTTGAGTTACCGAAATCAGCTTTTGTAAATCTCAGTATCTATAACATTAAAGGGCAGTTGGTCCTGAAGCTTGTGAATCAGACATTGTCCCAAGGAATTCACGAGGTGGAATTTAACGGGGAGAACGTCTCCAGCGGAATCTATTTTTACAGCCTTAAAACCGCTGATTTCAGTCAGACCCAAAAAATGATGTTAATAAAATAAGCATCCGATTTAAGCTGCTAATTTATTTACCCCGTATTCTTCAATCCGCTGGATATTGAATTAATAATGGTTAACAGCTTGGTTAACAGCTTTTCTGCCTCTTCGGGAGAATCGTGCCGTATTGCCCTCCATTCTTTCATGTATTTAATCTGAAGCTGATGGAGTAACTGCAATTCCTTTTCCCTTCTTTGCAGGTTTTCAATCTGGCTTACCCTACGCTCCTCAATAGGCTCTCCAAGTAAAGAACCAATTTGAAGTAAGCCTTCTTCATAATCAGCCAGAATTATTCCCATGAAATCATTTCTGATCTTCTCGTCAGTAACCAGTTCCGAGTAGGCTTTCATAATACCCGGATCAGCATTCATCAGGTTGGTTTCAATATGAATGAGGATATATCTCAAAAAGGACCAGCTATTAATCAATTCCTTCAGTTGCTCATATTCTTCCGGTGATTGATCCTTTAGCTTCTTCAGTGCGTAACCCACACCAAACCATCCGGTAATATTAAACCGGGATTGATTCCAGCTAAACACCCAGGGTATCGCGCGAAGATCTGCCAGCGATCTTTCCCCCGTTCGCCTTGCAGGCCGTGAACCTATCTTACTTTGTTCCAGTACATCAATAGGTGTGGCTTCACTATAGAATTTCATGAAATCGGGATGTTCTTTCATCTCCTGGAAATACCCGGATGACCATGAAGCAATTTTTTCCACTAACTCAAATGGAAAGTCCGTCTCTTTTCCATTTGACCGATTCAGCATCGCCTGCCTTGCGGTACCTGAAAGCAACATCTCCAGGTTGTAGGTGGCGTTCAAAAGGTTCGCAAACTGGTGTGAGATCGTTTCCCCCTGCACGGTAAGCTTTATACTTCCGCTTACTGCATTTGGCGGCATGCTTTCCAAAAAGCGATGGTACTTTCCTCCGCCACGGCTGATTGTGCCTCCAATACCATGAAAAAAGCATAATTTTACGCCGTGCTTATTTCCGATTTCAGTAAGCCTCTGTTCAGCCTTATATACATTCCAACGGCTCGCCAGAATTCCGCCATCCTTATTGCTATCACTGTAACCCAGCATCACCTCCTGTACAGGAATTAACTCTTTTATCCGCTTTTGAGTTAAAGGATGGCTCAAAAACTCATCCAGGATACGGCTTCCGTTTTCCAGGTCTTCAATGGTCTCGAACAGCGGAACCACTTTAAACGGCTCGTTCAATATTCTCACTTCCCTCATGAAAATATACACTACCAATAAGTCACTTAATCCACGTGTCATACTTACGATGAAGGATCCGATACCTTCTGTACCATAGGCATCAACATGTTCCCTTACCACACGATAATATGCCAACACACGGTCTGCTTCCTCTCCGCAACTTGTTCCCTGTACCACAAACGGGCGATGAGGGTTTTTCTCCAACTCTTCAATCAAAAACCGAACACGCTTCTCCTCATCCCAACTGGTATAGTCAACATCATACCCGGCTTTTTTCAGGAGCTGGTTAAGTGCTTTTTCGTGGTACGTACTGTTTTGCCGGATATCCAACTTTGCCAGGTGAAACCCAAAGCATTGCAAGTGGCGCTCTATAGGGAATAGCAGCTCCTGTGAAAGCTTATTCGCCCCGATTTCGTACAAAGATTTCCTCAAAAGTTTTAAATCTTTTCCAAGCTCTTTTGGGGAAGAATAGAATAAAGCGGGATTCTTCGTTTTTTCCGAAATGGTATTTTTGAGACCAAGTACCAACAGGTTTATATATTGCCGCCAGGGCTCCATGGGATTACGTTCCACTGCTTTCTTCCCGCTTTTGCCAAAAGCTTTTGATTTCTCAAGAATCGCTTCTTCGAGGTAGGCAGGTACCGGATTGGTATTTGAGGAAATGGCCAGCCTGGAAGCCAGTTTCATTAGTTTTTCATGCATCAGGGAAAGCGCCATATTGCGATGGGTCCTCAGGGTGTCCCTGGTAAATTCTGCGCTCACAAAGGGGTGCCCATCCCTGTCTCCACCTACCCAGCTACTGAATTGCAGCAACGGATATTGCTCGGGTTCTGTCAGTTTTTCGGGATCCAGCCCCATCGAAATCCAGGAGCTCTTCAGCTTCTGGTCACTCTGATCAAGCGCTAAGGGAAAAACTTTACTGAAATAGTACGCCACGTTATTGCGCTCATCGATAAGTTCCGGCTTTTCAAGGTATACTTCACCGGTGCGCCACCATCTTTCCAGCAGGGCTTTTAAATCTTCCCTGATTGCGTCCCTTTCCGTTTTTGACCAGGTGGTATTTTCATTCTTAACCAGCAACAGGTAGATCTCACGATGTAATTCCAGTACTGAAACCCGTTTCGCTTCCGTTGGGTGAGCCGTGAGAACAGGCATAATATCCAGGGTGGGGAGAAGCTCAGCCATTTCTGATTCACTAATCCCTTCTTCCTTCCAGATCTTCAGTGTTTCTGCCCACGAACCCCGTATAGCAGGTAAACCAAGTTTGTTTTCGAGTGTTCTCCGGAATTGAGTGGCCACATTTTCCTCCACCAAATTGGTAAGCTGAAAATATATACTCAACGCCTGCACCAGTTTTTCATCTGCTACATCACGGGCCTTTGCGACTTCAGAATCCGTTCCGTGATTTTGTATTAATTCCGCAATCTCTTTTTCGTGCAAATCCATTAACATCTCTTTGTAGATAGAGATCACAAAATTTACATCATCGTTAATTTTCTGCAGCCCTAAGCCTTCAATTTCCTGCTTCATTGCTTTGTACTTCTGTTCCTGATGAATTATTAGTCTTTATGAATGCCATAGAAATATTTTACCGTTCCCACAGCTTCGTTCTTGACCCAACCTTAGCCCCTTATTATGGAATTCAGCGATAAACCAAGCGGCTATAAAATAAATATTCCTGCTTTTATATACCGTTAAATCGGTGTTAAAGGCCAAAAAGCGAATCATTGAAGAAATATGCAAACAAGCGCTTACACAAAGTACCGAAAGAAAAAAGCTTCATTTTAGTATTTCTTTTTGGAGCTAGCCGTTCCGTAAAAGAGTAAGGACACGGGATTCCAAACCATTGATATGCTTTTGCATGAAGCCGGATTTAGATTTTTAGCTAGTGTTCAACCTAGTAAACCTTTTGCCGGTATTCGTGAGCTTATCCTGGAGATTGCTTCGTCGGTTAAATGGGAGAAATTCAAGAATACATTAACTCTTCGCAAAGACTTTTAATTCTGTCATGCTGAATTCATTTCAGCACCGGCACTTGCGCTAGTTGGGGCTGATCCGGCCTGGGTACTATCGAACTAAGTCATACGTCATTATCTGAAGACCATTTTCGTATAAGGATGTGTCAATGAGATTCCACTTCGTTGAAAGCTTCGTATCTCCAAATAAAGGTGTACCTGCACCAAGAGTAATTGGATTCAGTTTGATCTTTAGCTGATCAATTAAATTGTTCTCCAGAAGCCAACCTGCAAAAACGCCACCACCACATAAATAGACATCTGTTTCTGATTGATCCCTGATTTCTTTTATCCGCTTGATACTTCGTTCTTTCACTACATGAACCTGAGGATGTGCTTTCTCAAAATCCAGAGTTTCTGAAAAAATGTAATGCTGCATATGCGGGTAAGCAGGCTGACCGGCTGGCAAACCAAATTTATATCCAAACTCATAGGTTTTTCTACCCATAATTACCGTTGTGAATCCCTGCAAATCTGCTACATACTGTTCTACCCCGTTTCCGCCTCCCACAAACATACTGATGTCTTCATCCTCACCACTTATAAAGCCATCCAAAGAAGTAGCAACGTAGTAAATAATCTTATTTCTGTTCATTCAGTTCTTTTCTTTCTTTTTGGGTATCTCATTTCAAGATACAGAATTAAAGAAAGTTCAAATCATAGAGATTATTAAAACTGAAACCAGAAATCAGAGTTTTGCTAGTGGGGGAAATTGTATTGCACAGGTGCAGAGTATCATCCTGAGGATACCTCCGAAGGATCTGCATAATATTCAGACTTGCAGATTCTTCGCTTTCGCCTGTCTGCCGACAGGCCGGCTCAGAACGACTAAATAAAAAACCTACTCCGCATTATAAATCACCGGCATCTGCCCCTTCCACTGCTCAAACAAGCCGGGATCATAACACAGCCGAGCCATAAAATTGGCAATGTTGATCCTGCTGGTTTTGCCGGAATCAAATATAACTCCTCGTACAGGGGAAGGTTCCAATGTATACGGTGTCACAGTTTCTTCATCAATAAGTGAATCCGGGCGGACTGCCACCCATTCAATATTCGGATGTTGGTTCCCGATTTGAGTTCTCAGATATTCAGCCGCTTCGATATTATCGGTATGAGGCGGAAGAAGAATCTCCAACAGCTTGAGAATGAACCGTTCTTTTAAAGCATAATGCTCTTCTAAATCACGATTGGTATTCCCGTTTGTATTCATCAATATGAATTTAACCGGATTTTCGGGCCGGTTGGCTTCGATAGCTGAACACAATTTCATCAATGAATCACGAACCAGTCTCCGGGGCTTGCCATACATTCCTTTAAAGCTCAGGTTGTGCCCAAGGCAGGAGCACACCGAATCACAATCTTCAAGAATATCAGCTAATTCCACATCGCTCATTGCCAGGACAGTACCTTTTATCTGGATAAGCCTGGGATAGGTTTCTTCCAGTTCAGAAAGTTTTTCTTTTGAACGGACAACGGCTTTAACAGAATGCCCTTCGTCCAGTAACTGCTTTACCAATAAACGTCCGGTTGCTCCTGTTGCCCCAACTACTAAAATGGTCATAGTGTATTTCTGATTTTTTGAACAGGAGTAATAACGTTCTTTTGGTTGAAAAGTTCAGGGTTTGATTTATTCGCACTGGAAGAGACTGAATCAGGTCAGACTAGGTCATCCCGGACTTGATCCGGGATCTTTAGAGAGTGATACTTTGATCAAGTTCTTTTCCTGAACAGCGCTCTTATCCCCACAGATGCTGAATCAAGTTCAGCATGACAACAACCTAAATGTAATTAATGGTCCGCTCGTTCCGAACCTCCGGTTTGGAATGCCTATCGGAGGCTCCCGCTTCCTTGCGTCCCTTTGAAGCAGAGCTTCAGGAGAGCATCACGCAGCGGAGCTACGTGATGAGATTAATTTATTCGCACAATCGGATACTGAATTATATTCAGCACAGGCAGCTTGCGCTAGTTGGGGAGCTCAAAAGTTCAGGGTTTGGTTTATTCGCGTAAGTGGATGCTTGAAATAGGTATAACAAAATGGTTCGTCTCGTTTTAAATGAGAAATATTAGACAAATTTAATTATTAACTATCAGTTAATAATCGCATATTCAAATAGTTCTTTGAATTAGTGTGATAACTTTTGGATTTAATCAAATAAACTAGGCTGAAAACAATGAAGCCAATTAAGTTTGGCAGCGATAGTATCGCCGATACTAATTGTGCATGGGAGTGTTCACCTATTAATTAGAGTAACACTTACCCTCACTGCTTAATTGCTTTGATCACAATTAGCCTATGCACTTCTAAAGTATTCTTGATTGTAATAATTAAGGATTAGGGGGGCAGGTGAAATTGAGGGATCGTAGTAACACCCGTCGTACAGTAGTTTATTTGGTTTAAAAGGGCAGGCATGCATAAGCATGTTTTAACCTTAAACTAAATTATTATGAAAATAATAAAGGAAGTCCGAGAGGCCAGGAAGTGTGCACGCATTCTTCTTGAATCACACCGGGAGTTACTCTCGGGTAATGAAATCGAAGCACTTGAAAATGCGGAACGCGCGTTTTCTGATTTATCAGATAGCATTGATAGTGAAACCCGTAAGTCTTCAATGAAATCTTTAGCAGTAGATGTGCTTGCACTCGTAGCTAAAGTAGGAATTAAAGTCTTTACGGAGGAATAATCGTGTATTATTTAGAAGTCAAAACCCAATCCCTCTTTTTCTGTTTTTTAAATACATCGATATGAAATTTGGAAATACTTTGAAGCAGCTACGCAAAAAAAAAGGCATCAATCAAGAATTGCTTGCAAAGCGTATTGGCATAACTCAAACCTATCTCTCTCTTCTTGAGTCTGAACAAAAAACTCCGAGTATTAAACTACTTAACTCTTTATCTAAAGAATTAGATGTACCAGCTTCAATATTAGGTTACCTCTCATTAAATAAAGAAAAGATAAGTACTAATAAAATTCACTCTTTTGAGAAGTTAAATCCATTGATTGAAAGCTTAATTAAACAACTCATTTTAGATGAAGAAAATCCTAAATCTTGAACAAAATCTAATCTATAAAGATTCTCGTCTAAGCTTCGATTTCACTCAAAGTATTGATAGGTTTTGCTACAAAATAGGAGTTCCAAAAAATCTAATAGAGAAAATTACTAACGATATTGAAGATTATTACAAAGAATGGAAATTTGCTAAAGAGCATAAAGACGGATCAAAAAAAGTAAAAAATGGAGTTGTACAGTATAGAGTTATAAACCCAAGTAAAAAAGACCTTAAATGGATACAAAAGAGAATTTGTGATAGAATTCTTTCAAAGTTTCAATACCCCATTAATATACAAGGTGGGTTGAAAAAGAGAGACAATATTCAAAACGCTAAAATGCATCTAGGTAAGAAATTTCACTTAGTAACAGACCTTTCTAATTTTTTCCCTACCATAACACATAAAGCCGTTTATAATCGCTTACTTGAAATTGGTTTTTCTCCTGATGTGAGTAGAATTATAACTTTACTATGCACTTATAATTATAAGATTCCTCAAGGCATAAGCCCTAGCACTTATCTTGCGAATCTCGTTTTTTACCCAATAGACCTATTACTTATTGAAATCTGTAATAGATTAGATTTATTTTATACCCGCTTTGTAGATGATATTGCTATTTCAGGAAACTACGACTTCCATTTGAGAACTAATGAAATATTGAATGTTATTCATGATAGTAATTACAAAATTAATCACGCTAAAACATTTTACAGAGTAGGTAAAACAGAAATTACGGGAATTCTTGTTTCTAATAATGTTTTAAACCCTAAAGATTCAATAGATCAAAGAATTAATGATCCTAATACGAATGAAAACTCTAGAAATTCATTAAAAGTCTACCGAAAAAGAATAAAGGATATTTAGAAGTTCTCAGAAGTAACGAATTCTTTCTCATTTACTATGACATAACGTTGTCAGTGTGCTTGCCTATCTTAATCAATATTCAATTTCCAGCAGGGATTAATCAATGAACAAATTGGAATTGAATGTTCTTCAATGAATGTTGATTATTGAACTTAAACGTCTTCCTGAGGCTACTGCCGAAGGATCTGCACAATTATTCAGACTTGCAGATTCTTCTCCCGATTCCTCGGGATCAGAATGACTGCACAGAAAAAATGCTCAAAGTCGTTAAAGCCGGATATCATGGAATTTTGCTTCCCGAAGTGGGAATAGGGTTAGACTATTCGGGAAGCAAAGCTGAGTATATTTTTATCTCGCATGCTCATGCCGATCATGTTCCTAAAAATCGCAAGCTAAGCGTGTATGCCACGCCACCTACGGCCAGCTTTATGAAACTGCGGGGATTTGGCGGTGAAGTGAAACCGCTGGAGTTCGGCCAAACGCTTAAGACTGACAAAGCCCGCATTACTTTCTACCCCGCCGGGCATATTCTTGGCTCAGCCATGACTTTTGTGGAATCAGAATTCGGGAATTTGTTGTATACCGGCGATTACCGGACACCTCCTTCTCCTGCCACCGAGGGTTTTGAACTCCCCGATGCAAAGATCGATACGTTTATAACTGAAGCCACATTCAGTCTGCCTATTTATAAATGGAAAACAGAGGAAGAGCTAGCTCAGCAAATCCGGACTTTTGCATCTCAAAACCTGGAAGAAGGATTCACTCCGGTTTTCACGGCTTATAATCTGGGCAAGGCTCAGGAACTCATGTTTATTCTGAAGGAGCTGAATCACCCTATGCAGATACATGGCGCCGGATTTAAACTCTGCAAGGTGTACGAGGAACATGGCTTTCCCTTGGGAGACTACGAAACCTACAACCGCGACACCTGCGAGGGCAAGATTTTAATTACCCCGAGCTCGGCGTTGGGAACCGGCTTCGCATCTAACGTAAAAAAGAAACGCGTTGCATATTGTTCGGGTTGGGCTGCCAATGAGTCGCGGCAAACGCAGCTTACGGTAGATGAACTGATTCCCATCTCCGACCATCTCGATTTTTTCGAGCTAATTGACTTGTGCCAGAGACTGAATCCGAAAAAAGTGCTCATCACGCATACTCCCAATCCTAAAGTGGTACAGCATTATCTGGATGAGTTGGGGATTAATTCCGGGTTTTTAGATTTGGAGGCGGTTGACAATGAATAAAACAATGTCTTTGCGAGCATGGCGAAGCAATCTCCCTGAATTCAGCATGGAAAATGAGATTGCCACGTCGAATTCTTTCTTAATAACATATTCAAGTAAAGCCTCCTCGCAATGACAGTCCATAGTTTTGAAGTTAAATACCGCTTTTTAAAACCCACCCCTCAATCCCCTCCGTGGGAGGGGACGCTCGTTGATATAGCTTTTAGTAAAATAAAAAAGTCTCCCCTCTTGAGAGGGGAACAAGGGGTGTGTCAGTGATAGCAAAACCAGGTTCCTTCAAGAAACTTGCCGAAACTGCACAAACCATATCCACTACACGGGGTAATAATGCCAAGATTAAACTGGCAGCTTCTTATTTTGAGTCTTTGCCTTTGGATACGAATCTAAAACTGGCAACACGCTATTTAAGCGAAGGGGCTTTTTCCAGTGTTTCGAGTAAAAAGGCTTCTGTCGGACACCGAACCATTGCCACCCTTGCTGCCAAATTTTGTGAAATCGATTACGATCTGGTGTTCAAACCGTCCCGTACGGCTACGGGCAGTTCTTCAGAAACCATTCAGCGATTGTTTGAAAACATACCCGAAGCAAGGGCTAAGTGGAATGACACTCAGCTAAACCTTCAGGACGTGGATGCGATCTTTAAACAATTGTATATCACTTCCAAACGAGAGCTTAAGAACCAGGTTCTTTGGGATGCATGGACTAACATGACTCCGCTTGAGGTGAAATACTTTATCCGCATTCTGGGACAGGGTTCACTACGCATCGGTTTCGAAACCAAGAGCGTAGAAAATGCCATCGCCAAAGCATTTGAGCAACCACTGGAAGCCGTGCGCTATGCCCGCATGATTTCAGGAAGCATGGAAGAGACGGCGCTCATGGCAAAACGAGATCAGCTGAACCAGGCTACCTTTGAAATGTTCAGCCCCATAGCCTTTATGCTGGCCTCTCCGATTGAAAGTCGTACGGTGGACAATCTTTCTGAGTACATCGCTGAGGAAAAGTTTGATGGAATGCGTTGCCAGGCCCATATCGAAAACGGAAAGGTAAGACTGTACTCACGCGATCTGAATGAAATCACCGGGTCTTTTCCTGAGATAACTACCTTTTTTTCGGAAAGAAACCTACCTGCCACCGTTCTGGATGGTGAAATTTGTGTATTCAAGGATGACACCATCCTTCCATTCCAGATGCTGCAAAAGCGAATGGGTGTAAAGAAACCTTCGCAGAAGTTGCTGGAGGAATATCCTGTACTTTTTATTTCCTATGATCTTCTTTATTCAGATGGTAAACCTTTATTCGATGATTCGTTAATCGTTAGAAGAGATAAGCTTGAACAACTTGCTTCTGAGTTTTCATTGCCGATTACCTCTCAAATGGAATTGAGCAGCGAAGATGATGTTGAGCAGCTATTTCAACAGGCGTTAAATCACGGCAACGAAGGTTTGATGCTGAAGCGAAAGGATTCGGTGTATGAATACGGTCAGCGAAAGAAATCCTGGTTAAAGGTAAAGAAGCCTAGTGGCTCACTGG
This sequence comes from Balneolaceae bacterium, assembly GCA_006969905.1. Lineage (GTDB taxonomy): Bacteria > Bacteroidota > Rhodothermia > Balneolales > Balneolaceae > Balneola. The sequence goes on from CP030887.1 coordinate 155,586, forward strand.
ATACGGTGATGTTGTACGCCCATGCCGGAAGCGGGAAACGCGGAGGTACTTATTCCGACTTTACATTAGGAGTTTCCGTAAAAGAAGATGACCGCTATGAAGAAGAATTCATTCCCATCGGAAAAGCGTATGGAGGGTACTCGGATGAAGAGCTCAAAAAGATGAATGATCTTATCAAAAGCATCACTCTAGAACGCTTTGGCCCTACCCTGTTGCTAAAACCGCATCTGGTCATTGAACTTGAATTCGAGGACATCCAGATCAATAAACGAACCAAAGCCAAATACACCCTTCGGTTCCCCCGCTTTAAAGCTATTCGCTGGGACCTTTCCCCTTCCGATGTCGACACATTAAAGTATGTGGAGCGGATGTATGAAGAGAAAATTAGTGTGGAAAGAGAAAGACAGGGAAAAAATCCTTCCTTTGTTATAAAGTAAATCAAGAATAATGGAATTAGGAATAGAACAGATAGGTTCTAATATTCCTAATTCCATTATTCCTAATTTATTATGAGTTCCTGGACCCTAAAATCCATCCCTCCACACGACTGGTTTCTTTGCCTGGATGTAGAATCCTATTTCGATCATGAGCATAATGTAGAAGCCATTTTTGAGGAGGGTTTTACCCGGCCTGTCCCAATCGGGGATAGCGATGTTGTGGTAACTGTGTTCTTTAACGGGGATCCCGAAGCCCCTGAATTCCATATCGAGACTAAAGAATCTCTCTCCAAAGAAGAAATCGCACAGGCCAATAACAGCCTCGCGAAAATTCTGGGAACCGAAATGGACATCCGTCCTTTGTACGATCAGGCTTCAAATGATTCTCTGTTGGGTGATAAGCTAAGCTCCCTGTATGGATTAAAAAGAATGACCAGAGCTAACCTTTTTGAAGACATCCAGAACCGGATCGTGGAAATGCAGATGAATCACAAGCCAACGGCCAAGAAAATGATGTTTGCAATTCGCGAAGCGTATGGAACAGCCCTGGTTCATAACGGGAAAGCCATCCCGGCCTGGCCTCGTCCTTTTCAACTTATGAAAGCTGATCCTGCTAATATCAGGAAACTTGGGCCTACCCTGCGCAAAGGCCAGTACCTGGTTGAGCTTGCCTCCAATATTGTGGGTGGCAATACCGATATGGAAATGATCACTAATGCTGACCCGCAAACAGCTTATGATGAGTTAATATCTATAAAAGGAATCGGGCCTACCGCCGGACAGGATTTAATGATGATGCGTGGTAAAACAGAAGCTGTCTTCCCCAGCAATAAGCAGAAAGAGGAAGAAAAAGGCCTTCGCCGCTGGATTATCTGGAGTTACGGAGGCGATCCCAACAATACATCGGAAGAAGAATTTCAAAAAATGATATCGAACTGGAAAGGGCAGGAGGCTTCTGCTCTGGAGTTTTTGTATGTGGATTGGATTTTGAGTGAAAAGGAAAAAAGGGCTAAAGGCTAGTCATTTTTTGGTAATCGAATGTAGAAGGCCGTTCCCTTTCCTTCCTGGCTTTCCAGCCAAATCTTGCCATTATGCTTTTCTACAATAGTCTTTACAATCGACATACCTAAACCGGTAGTAGTTTCACCTTTTGTGCCCAATCTCCTCGCCTTTGAAAACTTATCAAAGATATATTCCTTAAGCTGCTCAGGAATCCCTATACCATTATCTTCTATCTTAATTAAGACCTTGTCTTCTTTTTCATAAGCTTCAAGGGCCACTTTTCCGGAATCATTAGTGAACTTCAAGGCATTGGTAATCAGGTTTTCGAGAACACGTGAAAACCTGTCCTTGTCAATTTCAACACTTGCATCCTGGGGCACTATATTCAGTTTAAGTTCAATATTCTTTTCGGACGCCTTGTACTCAAACTGTCTCAATACTGATTTAACATACTGCTCTAAATGGATAAGCTCGGTTTCTAAATGAAATTCGCTGCTTTCTAATAAGGAAATATCCAATAGTTCCTGTATTAACTTCTCAGCCTTAATACAAGATTCCAGGGATAAATCTATCATCACCTTCTGCTCATCATTCAAATTTTCAGCATCACTTTTTAATATCTCCATAGTACCTTGCACCCCTGAAATCGGCCCCCGGATATCATGGGCTACAGTTGCCAGAATCCTGTCTTTACTTTCGTTAAGCTCTTCCAATTTTTTACTGTTGTTTTTCAATTCCCTCACTATCGGCTGAAAAATAAGTTTGAATTCCAGCCATAACACAAGTAAGGAAACCGCAGCCAGGATTATTTCTATAATTACCAGTCGCTTAACTTTTGCTTCAGACTTCTCCCCAAATGCATAAACAATTGTGTTCATTAAAGGCAAATATGCCTCTTCATTTTCCAAAATAACTGGAAGTAATGCTTCTATATCAGAGCTGCTTTCGATTGATTTTACTGCAGTATACATTGCCTGTTGGTAAGGTGTAATCTCTTCGAACAGCTCTGCTATGCTCTCAGATGTGTTTTCAGGAAGCTTTAAATAAGGATTTCCATATTGCAATCCCTGGTGAATGGTATTCCAGAATTCGTTCTCTTTTTTTAACTCTGCTATATACTTTTCATTATCAATAGATTTGTAGACCAGTTCAGTAATTTTATGAGGTAACATTCTTTGCTTGCCTGCAAAATTTATTACCAAACTATCGCCCTTAATTTCTCTTAGAAGTTTTTGGATGATAAACTGGTTGGCTAAAATCAGTAACGCAACAGATATTATTGCAATAAAATATAATTGCCTTTCCTTAAGCTTTGTTTCCAAAAGTACTCCTTAATATAAATTTTTCCTTTTATCGGCTTTCGTTCAATATTTTAAACTGCTTTTTGAAATTAAAAAGCCTCAACACTTTAGTGTGCTGAGGCTTAAGTATTTAATAAAAAAGGGCATGTCAGTTTGAAGCTTCGATTTCATTTTAAGAAACAAAATTCTTGATTCCCGATCTTAGACTTGCTTCCTTACAATCAAAAATCCGGGTCTATGAGATTATCTGTTCTTATCCTGCTTCTAATACTTCCTTTGGCTGTTTTTTCACAGAGCAAACCTCATCATTCCATTATCCCTCTACCCAATCAGGTTGAATTTCATGAAGGTTCTTTTGTAGTTAATACGAATACAAAAATCCTGGTTGCCAGCCGCTCACTCATTAACTCTCCACTGGTTGCAGAAGTTGAACGCATACTTTACACCGCTACCTGGCTGAAGCCGGAAATCATCTATTCAGCTACCGAAAAGGATACCGTTATTTCGATAGGTATTTTTAAGGCAAAAAAGATTCCTGATCCCGGGGCTTATAAGTTAAATGTGTCCCAAAACCGGATTGATATTATGGGTATTGATGAGGCGGGAGTTTTCTATGGAATTCAAACACTTCGACAACTTCTTCCCCCTCAAATTGAATATCATGATCCATCACTGGTACCCAATAACCAAAAGTGGGCAATTCCTTCTGTAAAAATCAGTGATGCACCACGATTTCAATATCGTGGAATGCACCTGGATGTGGGCCGACATTTCTTCCCTGTAGAGTTCATCAAAAAATATATTGACCTGCTCGCCATGCATAAAATGAACCGTTTTCACTGGCATTTAACGGAAGATCAGGGCTGGCGGATTGAGATCAAAAAGTATCCCAAGCTGACAGAAGTAGGTGCATGGAGAGATTCCACGCTTATTCGCAGGTACGGATCAAACACATACGATAACATCCGCTATGGAGGCTTTTACACGCAGGAGCAAATCAAAGAGGTTGTTGCCTATGCCCAATCAAAGTACATCACCGTAATCCCGGAAATAGAACTGCCCGGCCATTCAAGTGCGGCTTTGGCTGCCTACCCTGAGTTCGGCTGTTTTGATAAAGAGTATAAAGTGCAATCAACATGGGGGGTATTTGAGGATATTTACTGCCCCAAAGAAGAGACTTTTGATTTTCTCGAAGATGTACTGGATGAAGTTATTGCCCTGTTCCCAAGCAAATATATTCACATTGGCGGGGATGAAGCCCCAAAAAAGCAATGGCAAGAAAGCGAGATTGCCCAGGAGGTCATTAAAAGGGAAAACCTTAAAAACGAGCACGAACTGCAAAGCTATTTTATTACCCGGATTGAGAAGTACCTGAATTCGAAAGGCCGTCAAATTATCGGTTGGGATGAAATCCTCGAAGGCGGACTGGCACCACAGGCTACGGTTATGTCTTGGCGTGGTGAAAAAGGAGGTATAGAAGCCGCCCAAATGGGTCATGATGTTGTTATGACTCCCTGGAACTCTAATTACTTTGATCATTACCAGGCTACCCCTTCCTCAGAACCATTGGCTATAGGCGGGTTTACAACGCTGAAAGATGTATATCACTATGAACCTATTCCTGATGAATTATCCGAAAAGGAAGTCCGGCATGTTTTAGGTGCACAAGGTAATGTTTGGACGGAATACATGCATACCGGGAATAAAGTAGAGTACATGGCTTTCCCAAGAGCTGTTGCCCTGTCTGAGGTTTTATGGTCATCAAATGAACAAAAAGATTGGCTTAATTTCTGGGCACGTCTGCAACTCCATTTTCAACGCTTAGATATTCTTGAAGTGAATTATGCTCCTCATTATAAAGGGGCATTACCTGAGTTTGGGAAATAAAAAAAGGCTCTTCAGTTTCCTGAAGAGCCTAAAATAGATTAGGCTTCTTGTGGCTTAAGCTTAGCCTTTAAGAAGAAGTATCCCAGCAAACCACTAAGTAGTGAAGCAGCAAAGATACCTACTTTTGAATACTCGATAAGCTGCGGATCGGTAAACGAAAGCCCCCCGATAAAAAGCGACATGGTAAAACCGATACCTGTTAAACAGGATATCCCATAAAAAATCGACCACACCTTATCAGACTCTGGTAACTTTACGAACCCAAGTTTTTGAGAAAGCCATACTGAAAGCATAATCCCAATCTGTTTTCCAAAAAACAATCCAAAAAGTATACCTAAGGTCAGCGTTGAAGAGAATGCAGCGACAGTACTCTCAGCTGAAAGAGCAACCCCTGCATTTGCAAACGCAAATACCGGCATAATAAAATAGGCTACCAGCGGGTGTAGCTTATGCTCTAATTTATGCAACGGACTCTCCAGTTTTTCTGCACTGCCCTCTATGTAGTGCAATGCTGTTTCTTCATCCTCTTTATCCTCAGTTTTGAAAGCAGCTTTCAACATATCCACTCCCTTACTGATCTGGTCTAATAATCCTAAACGGTCTTTATGAGGTGTAGCCGGGATTAAAAACCCAAGTACCACACCTGCTATGGTTGCATGTACTCCTGATTTTAGTACAGCTACCCAAAGCACCAGGCCAACCAATAAGTAAGCCAGCAAAGAACGAATATTTGAAAAATTCATGATTAGCAGTACAACGATAGTCACACCTGCTACTCCCAGAGCCATCACCGAAATTTTACTGGTATAGAAAAGTGCGATAACCACTACTGCAATTAAGTCATCAACTACAGCAACGGCAGTTAAAAATACTTTTGCCCAAATGGGTACCCGACTGCCAAGTAATGCTAATACACCTAATGCAAATGCAATATCGGTGGCAATGGCAATCGCCCAACCATCAAGAAACTCTGTACCTGCGTTAAAGCCAAAAAAGATTAAACCCGGTACTAGTGCTCCACCAAATGCTGCAATTATGGGTAGTAAAGCAGTTTGTAACGTTGATAATTCTCCGTATTTGAGTTCTCTTTTTATTTCAAGTCCGATCAAAAGGAAGAATATGGCCATCAAACCATCATTCACCCAAAGTATAAGAGGTTTGGAAATGTTTGCATCCTGAAAACCCACCGTTAATTTAGCCTGAAAAAGATCTGTGTACAGACCCGCCAGGGGTGAGTTAGCTACAATCAAAGCTAAAATAGCTGAAAAAAGCAGCAGTATACCCGAAAATGATTCTGTTTTCATGAACTCTTGCAGTGGTGCAAGAGGAGATGTTGAATTACTCCTATTCATAAGATTTATTTTTTTAAATGTTGGTGATCAGTTTAAACTGATTAAAGTAGATTAGTAACGAATGTAAAACTAATGTTCTTCGAAATGATGCCGGGGACAGCCCAGAACCGGTGAAAAAGGCACTGTGGGACAACAAAAAAAGTTATCCTTCATTTTGTGCTCTTCAAAAATAAATAAGATATGTTCAGGCTTTAAAGACATTTCATGTATTATTTCGACGACACTAACCAATAAATACGCCCTACCATTCTCGGTAATTGAAATTTTAAATCCGGCTAAATCAATCTCTTTAAATCTCTTCGGTGGATTATCACTCTTATAATCATATATAAAAGTGTTCCGGGTAATACTGCCCAAAGCACTATGTCTTCCATCAAACTTACATACGATGAATTAACTGCATCCAGAACCAGGTAAGTCAGGTACATGCTGTAGTAGAGCAGAAATATAATTCCATCCGATAAGGTAAGGTTAAAACCAGCTACAAAAATAGGAATACAGGCTATGCTTACCGCAACCATGAAGGGAAGGTCGAGGGCAAGGGCTGCACCCGAAACCAAAAGAATATTTGGTGCTATTACAAGGGTAAGCCCCATTGTCAGTAAAATGTTGTAGAGGTTACTCCCCAACACATTGGCCACAGCCATATCTGCATTGCCCTTCCTGATAGTTGCCACACTGGTTGCTACTTCGGGCAGGGAGGTCCCAACTGAAACGATTGTTAAACCAATCACCAATTCAGAAAGGCCAAGAATAGTCGCAATTTCAATGGCACTATCCACCATCCATGATGAACCCAACACAATAAATGCTAAACCAATACCCAGAAAACCAAGATTTTTTACGTAAAAAAACCAGCCGGTAGCCAGTGATTCTATTTCCTCTTTGGTTCGTTGTTCGGGAGGCCTGCCGTCTCTTTCTTTTTTTATCTGGAAAAAAGTAAATAGCGAATAAATAATTAACCCCAGTACTAACCAAACCCCGTCAAGGGTGGTAAGCTTACCATCTAAAGCAAGTACATATAAAAGGACACTGGCTCCAATAACAATGGGAACATCAATACGAACCACCCGCAAAGTAATAGCCAGTGGTTTTACCAGTGTGCAAATCCCAAGAATAAGCAGGATGTTTGCAATATTGCTGCCAATTATATTTCCCAGTACAAGATCAGCACTGCCACTAACAGCAGCTTGCAAACTGATGGCAAGCTCAGGCGCGCCAGTGGCAAAGGCAACTACCGTAAGCCCCATAATTAAAGGAGAAATACCCCATTTAATTCCAAACCGGTCTACGCCTTTTAGAAAAAGCTCCGCCCCTCCTATCAGGCCAATTAATCCTGCAATAAATAGTATTACTACCATAGTTGTTCCGTTCAAATTGGGCACAAAGATGCGGAATTTTCTACTCTAAAGTGCTATTTATTCGTTAAAAAAGGCAACTTCATCAATCATTCATATTTAAATAGTACGCTTCTTCATAAGCTGCATCTAATGAGGAAAAACTATGGCTGCCATAAACAAAACAATGGATGGCAATGAAGCTGCTGCCCATGTCGCATTTAAGACTAATGAAGTAATCGCCATTTACCCAATTACGCCCGCCTCCCCTATGGGGGAACTCGCTGATTTCTGGAGCGTTCATAAACAGCAAAATATTTGGGGGGATGTGCCAAAAATTGTTGAGATGCAATCAGAGGGTGGTGCTGCGGGTGCTGTACATGGTTCATTGCAGGGTGGTGCTTTAACCACCACGTTTACAGCCAGCCAGGGATTATTACTGATGATCCCAAACATGTACAAAATTGCAGGTGAGCTTACCCCTACTGTTTTTCATATTGCGGCCAGATCTGTAGCCACCCAGGCACTTTCTATTTTTGGTGACCATTCTGATGTAATGGGAGTTCGCTCTACAGGATGGGGAATGCTTTTTGCGAATTCAGTGCAGGAAGCGATGGATTTTGCCCTTATTTCCCAGGTTGCCACACTCAATTCCAGGATTCCATTCCTTCATATTTTTGACGGTTTTAGAACCTCTCACGAGATATCCAAGATACAGGTAATCCCTGACGAAGTAATTCGAACAATGGTTGATGATGAGTTGGTAAATGCTCATCGCGATCGTGGTATGAACTCGGATCAGCCTTTTATACGAGGCACCGCTCAAAACCCTGATGTTTTCTTTCAAGGCAGGGAAACTGTTAATCCTTTCTACCTGGCTACCCCGGAAATAGTGCTGAATGCAATGGCTGAATTTGAAAAGCTTACAGGCCGCAGTTATAAACTGTTTGATTACATAGGTGCCCCTGATGCTGAAAAAGTAATTGTGATGATGGGTTCAGGTGCAGAAACTACAGAAGAAACCGTGCGTTATCTCACCGGGCAGGGCGAAAAAGTAGGAGTTATAAAAGTACGGTTATACAGGCCCTTCTCTGTAGAGCATTTGATAGCTGCGCTACCTGATACAGTTACATCCATCTCCGTTTTAGACCGCACAAAGGAACCCGGAAGCGCCGGTGAGCCACTCTACCAGGATGTAATAACTGCTTTGATTGAAGATCAATCATCTGAGAAGCCTAAGTTTGATCGGATACCCAATGTTGTAGGCGGGAGATACGGGCTCTCCTCTAAGGAATTTGATCCTGCTATGGTTAAAGCCATTTTTGACGAACTTGGAAAAGAAAAGCCTAAAAATCATTTTACAATTGGGATAAATGATGATGTGACCCATACTTCCCTTTCGTTTGACCCAGAATTTGATATTGAATCAGACAAAACAATACGTGCCGTTTTCTGGGGCTTGGGATCAGATGGTACCGTAGGTGCCAATAAAAACTCTATAAAAATTATTGGGGAAGAAACCGACCAGCATGTACAAGGCTATTTTGTGTATGACTCCAAGAAATCCGGGGCACGGACTATTTCCCATTTGCGGTTCGGTGATCATCCCCTGAAAACTCCTTACCTGATTAAAAGTGCAAACTTTGTCGGGGTCCATCAGTTTGGATTTCTTCAAAGATACGATACTCTAAAGCTCGCAGCAGAAGGTGCAACTGTATTATTGAACAGTCCGTTTGGGCCGGATGAATTATGGGATAAACTTCCTGCTAATGTGCAGGAACAGATTATTACCAAAAATCTGAAGGTTTTTGTGGTGGATGGTTATACCGTTGCCAAAAAAGCTAACCTGGGGGTTCGCATAAATACCGTGATGCAGACCTGTTTCTTTGCCATATCGAATGTGCTGCCGCCTGACCAGGCTATTTCGAAGATTAAAGAGTACATCAAAAAAACATACGGTAAACGTGGCGAAACTATAATTCAAATGAATTATAAGGCTGTTGACCTCTCTTTGGAAAATCTCCACGAAGTAAATATCCCGAAAAAAATAACTTCTAAGGTTAAAGCTCAGAGAACTGTTTCCGAAGAATCACCGGAGTTTGTTCAAAAAGTGATTGCCGAGATAATTAACGGCAATGGAGATGATCTGCCCGTAAGTGCCCTACCATGTGATGGAACTTATCCTTCCGGAACCACAAAGTGGGAAAAGCGGGATATTGCACTCGAAATACCTGTCTGGGATCCTGATATTTGTATTCAATGCGGAAAGTGCGTGATGGTTTGCCCTCATTCCGTAATTCGAGCAAAAGTTGTTGAACCTGAACTTCTTGTTGACTCACCCACTGAATTCAAAACCGCAGATGCAAAATGGAAAAACCTGAGCGGTCAAAAGTATACACTCCAGGTTTCTGTGGATGACTGTACAGGATGTACCCTTTGCGTGGAAGCCTGCCCGGTTAAGGATAAAACCAATGTAAGCCGAAGGGCTATTAACATGGTAGCCAAAACAGACACCAAAGAAGAACAACGTGATAACTGGGATTTCTTCTTGTCGTTGCCGGAATTCAAGGCCATAGACCATGAAGAAATGACCTTTACCAAAACTAAAGATGTACAGCTTCTTGATCCTTATTTTGAATTTTCAGGAGCATGTGCAGGATGTGGTGAAACACCTTACCTCAGTTTATTGACCCGGTTGTTTGGGGATAGAATGATCATTGCCAATGCAACGGGCTGCTCAAGTATTTATGGAGGGAACCTCCCCACCACCCCGTGGAGTTGTGATTCTGATGGACGCGGGCCGGTATGGAACAACTCCCTGTTTGAGGATAATGCCGAGTTTGGATTGGGAATGCGCCTGGCTGCTGACAAACAAGCTGATGTAGCCAAAAGATTACTTTGGGAAGCACGAGGAAAAGCACTGCCCCAGATATTGGTGGACGAACTGATAAATGCAGATCAGTCAACCGAAGCAGGAATACAGGCTCAACGTTCAAGGATAGAAGAGTTAAATAAGCGCCTGGCTACGAAAGCAGACCCTTCTTCACTGCGGCTAAAAGAATATGCCCATACACTGGTCGATAAATCCGTGTGGATTATCGGTGGCGATGGCTGGGCCTACGATATAGGTTTCGGAGGCCTGGATCATGTACTTGCCTCCGGTGAAAATGTAAATGTACTGGTTATGGATACCGAGGTATATTCCAATACCGGTGGCCAGGCATCGAAAGCAACCGGATTAGGGGCCATCGCAAAATTTGCCGCAGGTGGTAAGCCAACTCCTAAAAAAGATCTTGGTAAACTCGCCATGAGCTATGGATATGTATATGTAGCCCATGTAGCCATGGGTGCAAATGAAAACCAGCTAATCCGGGCCTTCAGGGAAGCTGAATCCTACAACGGGCCTTCTCTGGTTATTGCCTACAGCCACTGCATCGCTCATGGAATCGATATGGCCAAAGGAATAAACCAGCAAAAGCTAGCTACCGAATCCGGGTACTGGCCGTTATATCGATTTGATCCGAGATTGAGGCCGGAAGGAAAGAATCCTTTACAATTGGACTCAAAACCCGCAAAAATCAGGTTGAAAGACTATGCCTACAATGAACAGCGCTACAAATTACTGGAACGTATGGATGCTAAGAAAGCCAAAGAGTTAATGGATCAGGCCCAGGAATGGGTAAATAACCAATGGGATAACCTGGTTGACATGGCATCCGAAAAAACTGACCCCGAAAACACAAAAGAGGCAACATCATGAAGTTGAACACCAGCTATCTTGGATTATCCTTAAAGAATCCTCTAGTACCCTCCGCTTCTCCACTTTCCAAAGATCTGGAAACCATAGAAAAAATGGCAGAAGCCGGGGCTGGTGCTATTGTAATGCATTCTCTGTTTGAAGAACAGCTAACCGCATCCAGTATGGAAATTGATCACTTCCTGGATTCGGGTACAGAAAGTTTTGGGGAAGCCCTGAGTTACCTGCCGCAATGGGAGGCTTATGATGTAGGACCTGATACCTACCTTGAACATATTCATGAAGCTAAAAAAACGGTAGACATTCCCATCATTGGCAGCCTTAACGGGGTTTCAAACAGCGGCTGGATTACTTTCGCTAAAATGATTGAAGAAGCAGGGGCTGATGCGTTGGAACTCAATATCTATCATATTCCTACAGATGCTGATATCTCAGGAATAGATGTGGAAGCAATGTATTTGGAAGTCATAAAGTCAGTTTGCAAAACAGTAGATATACCTGTAGCCGTTAAATTCGGACCTTTCTTTTCCTCTATTCCCAATATTTCAAAAAAGATGATTGAAGCCGGAGCTAAAGGCCTCGTCATGTTTAACCGGTTCTATCAAACTGATATTGATATTAATGAGTTGGAGGTGGTTCCAAACCTGATTTTGAGTGAATCTTCCGAATTAAGACTTCCACTCCGGTGGACAGCCATACTTTATAATCGCATACAAGCCGATATTGCCATAACCAGCGGTATCCATCAAAGCCTGGATGTGATTAAAGGAGTTATGGCCGGGGCCAGTGTAACCATGATGGCATCCGAACTGCTTGCAAACGGAATCAACAGGCTCAGCTCTATCCAAAAAGGTATTGAGGTATGGATGGAAGAAAATGAGTATGAATCCATTGAGCAAATGAAAGGCAGCATGAGCCAGATGAATGTGGAAGAACCCGCAGCTTTTGTCCGTGCTAATTACGTGAAGGTACTGCAATCATTCCGGCCGGATCCAACCGGAAAATTAATCTGGTAAGTTATAACCGCTACTGTAGATGACAATTTGCTCGTTGGAGAAATGTAAAATTCTCCCCTTAAAGGGAGATTTGGTGCGGAGTTCGTTATCAAAAGGTCATGCTGAACTTGTTTCAGTATCCTATGGAATGGCTCTTACCCATTTTAAGCATCTAGTCCAATAGTTAAGTAATTATTACTCTGAATGTAAATTGCATTTTTATATGGTGATGAGAAAAAAATGCAGTCTTTGTTCATAGTAAATAAGATCTTGTCAAGATTAAATCCTTACAAAGATCCTGAAACAAGTTCAGGATGACACTGGAAGTTTTCCTTAATTTGTGGAAATCCTTTTCTATGGCTTGAGATCATTTCGTTACTAGTAAATGGGTACGTCTGCGAGCTATAGCGAAGCAGTCTCGGTTTGTGTGGCCGATGTCCTGAGATCACTTCGCTCCGCTCGTGAATGAAGAGGGAATCAATAATTAGTTATATATTCTCCTCTTCGAAAACACTCGTTTCAAAGATAGGTTTTAATGTTTCCGGTGAGCCGGTATTTCTTTTATTTACTAATTGTATTACTCACGGTAGCGTGGATTTCCTGTTCACCGGAAGACCTGTATTGCAGTGAAGAGTACGCTCTTACAAAAAATAGTTCGATTTCTATTGACAGCAGCAAAGCCGGAAGAAATGTACTCATAATAGGGATTGATGGTTTCCGGTCTGATGCCATGCAGAAAAAAACTACTCCCTTTTTGTACAATCTATCTAAAGATAGCGGTACCTATTTCAATGACCGCCATGAGGTGGAAAGTATCCCTAGCAGCGGATCTAACTGGGCCAGTTTGCTTACTGGCGCACACTGGTGTAAACACAAGGTTTCCGGCAATGACTTCAATGAATCAAAGCCTTTCAATTACCCTTCCTTTTTTCATTACCTGGAATCTGCAGATAGCACTATACATACTGCATCTGTAGTGAACTGGACTCCAATCAACAAAAATATCATATCGACACAACTGGATTACTCCTCAGACAGGGACTTAGTTGATTCGGAGGTTTTTGAAGAAGCGAAACAACTACTATCCGATAAAAAAGCTGATGATTCCGCAGTTCTTTTTCTTCATTTTGGGGAACTGGATGCTGCAGGCCAGGACTTTGGCTTCAGTGCTTCCGTACCGGAATACGCTGCTACACTCCGAACAACTGATAATTATGTGAACCAACTATTCGATATAGTTGAAAAGAAACGTGAAGGGGGAGAAAATTGGCTCATTTTTATCGTTTCTGATCATGGTGGAGAAGGAAAAACCCATACCAACATTTTTGTACGGACTTTTTGGAAAGAGTACATTTTCCGAACCATACTTTATGCCCATCACCCATCATTGGTTTTTGACACTACACTTGTGAGTTCCCAGCCGGATCTTGCTCCCACCTTGCTGGATTTTATGGGAATTAACAGCCCTGAATTTGAGCATAATACGGATGGAGCCTCTCTTATATTTAATTGATTGGTAAAGAGTTTTTGTTTTAAGGGAAATCGATGATAAACTACTTCAATCCAAACACCCGGTTTACGTTAAATCCAAGTCTGAAATCGCCCGCAAAAAAGTCATTGGTTGTACGGGCTAATAGATGTTGCTCGGTAAACCAATTCCCGCTCATAAAGAACATTTGAAATACATGACCTCCGGTATCAATTTGCCAGGATACTGCCATTGGATTTTTAGTTCCTTTGGTTCGGTCTCCAAGCACTGCGAAATATTCAAAAGAAACCGAGTGTTTCAGGTTAAACCGATATTCACCTCCGAACCCGGCTCCGTAATGGGTATGTTCCGGGTCCTGATCAGCAGTTTCTATCACCACCGTATTGAAGTGTGAAACCATAGGAGCAACCTGGAAACTAAACGAATCACTAAACCTACGGGCTACTGCCACAGAACCAAACATATTTAACCGATCCTGAAAAGAAGGATCAAATCTTCGCTCTTCCTGGGTGTTGATTCCAATATCTCCTTTTATGGAAACCTCAACGGGTACTTTATCAGACTTCATTTGTTGAAGTAGCATATATTTAAATCTCAGATCAACATTGTCTTCCCGGCTGGTTCTTCCTATCCCAACCGAAAACCTGTCCGTAATACCGTAATCAATCCCAAGTCGCACTGCTGCTCCCTGATCCAGACCCCAGAACTCTTCAATCCCGGTACTCACGAGCCCGAAATTGTGCATAATGGTGCTGTTCATGTTGTTTTTCTGAAGATTGGATGTCGTTGACATTGTGATCAAAGACATCGTCAAAAATACCTCAAGCGGTTCATCAGTAACCGTTCGGCGGCGCTCCATTTGCCCTAAGGCAATTTCTGAAACCAGAAATCCGATCAGAATAAATGCCCCGAACTTCTTCATGATTCACCCCTGATTTTCAAAACAGCATTAATCTCGATTTCCTGCTCCTGGTCTACTTTTATGAAAAGAAGCTTAGGTGGCTCTATTTCATAGTCTTCCAGTTTTAAAATCCATCCTGCTGTAAGATTTAGCTGATCTCCTTCCGGAGTGAGTTTTCCGGTTACTTCTATATTTTGCTCTTTCCCGTGAATTTTAAACACTCCTTCAACGGTGACGTCCTGAGCTTCTTCTAAGTCGGGATTGAATTCTGAGGTGATTTTACCAAAAAACTCTCCAAACGGATGATTTTCGGTATCAAGGGTTAGTCTCATATCCTTATCACGTTTCCCATTCCCCGTATCCAGAGTGGCTAAATCAAGGTAAAAATCAACGGTTCTCTTTTCCAGGTCGATAAGCCCGGTTAAGTTTTCGGATGTTCCGGAAAATGTATGCAGCGGAACTTTTGAATGGAAAACAACAGTACCCGAATCAGTGAAATAACTTTGTGAATAGCCATGAATGCTTATGGTCAGCAAAAAGGCTGTGAGTATTAATTTTTTCATGGGAGCCTCCTAATTATTCTTAGCACCTTCGTTAATCCAAACCCGAATGGTTTGAATTTCTGTAGTTGTTAACGCACCGCCAATAGGCATGCGGGAACCATGCTCAGGATTTGGTTCAATTTTGTCCACCAGGCCACTTGCATCAGCATCACCTGGTACTACTACATTATTACCGTAATTATTTCCAGTGCTACCCATCAATGCAGCAAATGACGTAAGCCTTACCGCGCCACTTGCACCATGGCATCCGGTGCAACTATTATTAAAAATTGGTTGAACATTATTTGCATAGCTGATTTCTTCAATGGGGTCTTTGTCGTCATCGTCATCAGGCGCTGCAACCAGGTTCTCTGTATTCTCTGAACATGCTAATCCTGCTGCGATCAGGAAAAGCAGGATAAATAGATTAAGATTTTTCATACTCCACAAACTTTGTTTTGATTTCGATAAATGGTGATTAAGAAGTAAATACAGACTTAGTATTACTTCCCTGATACAAGATTAATCAGTTTTTCTGAGTTTGAGGTATCAATAAAGCGCCAAATGTTTATCCATTTCCGACCTCAGATATACACCGGACTATAACAAATCCGACATTTTATTTAACCGTAGGCTTCCTGTAGCTCAGTTGGAGTTTTCCCAAACTCCTTTTTAAAGCACTTTGAAAAGTAGGATGGGCTGGAAAACCCTGTCTGATAACATGCTTCCGAAATATTACTCTCTCCTGAGAGTATCAACTCTTTTGCCCGATGAAGTCGCACTGAAGTGATTAATTGATTGGGAGTTTTATTTGTGATTTGCTTCAGTTTTCGCTGGAGCTGACGCTCGCTCATACCTACTTCTCTGCTAAGGATTTCCACTCCATAACTTTCATCATTTAAATGCTCATCAATACTTTTAAGAACACTATCCAACAGCGAGCCTTTTAAAGGGATATTATTTAATAGTGAACCGGCATGATCAGAATCATATGCCCTGGCTTCATCGATGGTAAATAATGCTGAAATCTCCGGGATGGTTTCTCTTTGTGGATTATAGCTGGTAAAACTAAGCCCTGCACCTGACAAGAGATGCTTTACTGTTTCTGTTACGATGATTGAATCAGAATCAACATTGGTTAACAGTGCATCAAAAAATGCTGCGGCTTTGTCTCCCGGCGTATTAATTTCTTCGATGGCTGATTCTTTGATATAAGCGCCTATTTTGATGTGGCCTTTAAGACTTGAAACAGCTTTTACAATATCCAACCCGTAATGAACTGCTTTGCTTGGACCTTCAAAAGCTGCAGTGAATGAATCCTGATTGAGCTCTACAATTCTTCCCCGGTGCTCGCCCACGAACTGGCCTATGATTCCCTGTAAATCCAATGAGTCTTCATTGCCGGATGAATCGATTTTTCCTTTAATAATAGTCAAAAGCTGTCTCCTGTGGTTTTCAATGGGCTTCATTGTTCTGAGAAAGCCCTTCATCTCATCAAGAATTTCCTGAGTATTTCCAGCCCAGAACAAGTGATCGCTTCCTGAAAACTCTACGAACTTTGCCCCCTCAATATGTTCGGCTATAAAGCGCCCCTCCTCAATTTTTACATCAATATCATTTGTGCGCTGCATGATTAGTGTAGGCACCTTGATTGAACTCAAAATATCAATAATGTCTACCTGGGTATTCATTTTTGTGAGTACCATAGCCGCACTTGGACTGGCACCTGATCGAAAATAATTAGCCAGCCAACTCATAAACTCAGGATCGTCTGCTTTTGATGGAGCAAGAGATTCCAGCTCCATATCTCCTCCTCCCCAGCTGTTTTCGATCATGTCATATACTTTCTGACGTTCCTCATCGGTAGGTGCCCATGGATAATTAGGGGAATATTGTCGCTTGGCAAAAATTCCGAATGCAATTAACGCGCTTGTCCGGCTTGGATAGGTAGCTGCAAATAGCGCCGAAACAGAACCTCCCTCTGAGTGACCAAACAACACTGCTTTTTCAGAACCAACCGCATCCATAACCGCACGGATATCATCCATCCGTTCTTCCAATGTGGATACGTCCACAACCCGGTCAGAAAGTCCTGTGCCCCTTTTATCAAAAAGAATGATTCTAGCAACTTTGCTCAGTTCTTCAAAGAAATGAACCAGCTCAGGACAATCCCACATAAGGTCAATATTAGAAACCCATCCCGGGATGTATACAATATCTACCGGGCCGGACCCAAATACCTGATAAGCGATATTTATTCGCCCGCTTTTTGTGTACTGTGTTACTGGTTTCATGAGATCAACTGTGACGCTGGCATCAAGATACATTAACTTTCTTATAAGCGTAAAAAGTAATTCGGAACTTGATTTAACAAAAAACCCTCGCTCAACTGAATGAACGAGGGTTTAAATCTGTCAGAGATTTATGGATGAGAAATGATCTTACATCATTCCGCCCATGCCTCCCATTCCACCCATATCAGGCATTGCAGGCCCGCCTTTATCTTCTTCAGGCTTGTCTGAGATTACTGCCTCAGTGGTTAGTAACAATCCTGCTACAGAAGCTGCATTTTGTAATGCTGCCCTGGTAACTTTAGTAGGATCAATTACACCAGCATTAATCAAGTCTTCGTAAACCTCAGTACGTGCGTTGTAACCAAAAGCACCTTTTCCTTCCATTACTTTTTGTACTACAATAGCACCTTCTACACCTGCATTATTTGCAATGGTACGAAGTGGTGACTCTAGTGCTTTTTTAATAATCTGGAAACCAACTGCTTCGTCTTCGTTGGCACCTTTTAATTTATCAAGCGCTCCAAGAGTTCTCAGAAGTGCTACACCACCACCAGGAACAATTCCTTCTTCCACAGCGGCACGTGTTGCATGAAGTGCATCTTCCACACGGTCTTTCTTTTCTTTCATTTCTACTTCAGAAGCAGCACCAATGTAAAGAACCGCAACACCACCGCTTAGTTTAGCTAAGCGCTCTTGCAGCTTTTCACGGTCATAATCAGATGTAGTGGTTTCGATCTGTGATTTGATCTGGTTTACACGAGCTTTGATATCATCCGCTTTTCCGGCACCATCAACAATAATAGTATTGTCTTTGTCGATGCTTACGGTGGCAGCCTGGCCTAAGAAATCAAGCGTAGCGTTTTCTAATTTGTATCCACGCTCTTCAGAAATAACCGTACCACCCGTTAGAATGGCAATGTCTTCCAGCATAGCTTTTCTTCTGTCACCAAAACCAGGGGCTTTTACCGCAGCGATTTTTAGTGATCCGCGTAGTTTGTTAACTACTAAAGTAGCCAGTGCTTCGCCTTCGATATCTTCAGCGATAATCAATAGCGGCTTACCAGACTGTACTACTTTTTCCAATACAGGAAGAAGATCTTTCATCGCAGAAATCTTCTTATCGAAGATAAGGATGTAAGGATTTTCCAGCTCGGTGGTCATTTTTTCAGAATCGGTTACGAAGTAAGGAGAAAGGTATCCACGGTCAAACTGCATACCTTCTACAGTTTCCAGTGTGGTTTCAATTCCTTTTGCTTCTTCAACAGTAATTACACCTGTATTATTAAAGGTACCGTCATCACTCTTACCTACTTTTTCATAAGCGCTGGCAATCATCGTACCGATTTCTTCATCACCATTGGCAGAAATGGTAGCAATCTGCTTCAATTTGTCGATGTCTTTGTCCACATCAATTTTTACATCCCCCAGAGCCTCAACAACTGCATTTACAGCCTTGTCGATTCCTGCTTTCAAATCCATTGGGTTCGCACCAGCTGTAACATTCTTTAAACCGGTACTGATAATAGCTTGTGCAAGTACTGTTGCTGTGGTTGTGCCGTCACCGGCATTATCATTGGTTTTAGAAGCCACTTCTTTCACCATCTGAGCACCCATGTTCTCAACTTTATCGGAGAGCTCAATTTCTTTTGCAACAGTTACACCGTCTTTCGTGATTTTTGGTGCACCAAATGACTTTTCAATTACAACATTGCGTCCACGTGGGCCTAATGTAACTTTAACGGCATCAGCAAGTTTGTCGACACCTTTTTTTAGGGCATCACGTGCTTCCACATCATAGTGAACTAACTTAGACATAGTATTCTTTCTTTTTAATTTTTGAGTTTAATTTTCTTTTAATGAAGCCTGATTTAAGACAGGATTCCAACAATGTCAGACTCGCGCATGATCAGGTACTCTTCTCCATCTAGTGTTACTTCCGTACCTGCATATTTTCCGTAGAGAACCTTATCTCCCTTTTTTACGGTCATCGCAATTTTGTTACCGTTTTCTACTTTTCCTTCTCCAACAGCAATTACAGTACCCTGCTGGGGTTTTTCTTTAGCTGTATCTGGTATATACAGACCAGAGCTGGTTACTTCTTCAGCCGCGTCCGCTTGAACTAATACGCGATCGCCTAAAGGTTTAATGCTAGCCATGTGTATGACTCCTATTTATTTTTTTGGTTAGTAGTTAATTTCGGGCATTGCCCATTTCGTAAACATCAATGCAACTACCGTACCAAATCATTCCAGCTTTCCCAAGCTTTCTAAATGGGCTGTCAATTTTGCATAGGTGGCAGGTTCCCAATTTTCCGCTCTCTCATTAAAATTATATCCCTCTGGGAAATAATCCCCTAGAACGGGCTTCAGCGAATTACTGAGTTTTTTTCTTCTTTGATTAAAAGCCGTGCGTACTACTGTTTTTAAATTCTTATCCGAACACGGCATTTCAGGTTGATCAAAGGTGAGCCTGATGACAGAACTTTCAACTTTTGGGGGTGGGTTGAATGAATTGGGAGACACATTAAATAGTATTTCAGGGGTGCTCATCAGTTGAGTTTGCACAGAGAGTATTCCATAGTCTTTATTTGATGGATTGGCCACCAACCGAAGGGCTACTTCTTTCTGCATCATCAAAATTGCTTCAGAGAAAAAAGACCTGTGTTCCAGAAGCGCGAAAAGAATCGGGCTGGTTATATAATATGGCAGATTTCCGATAACATTAGTTACAGCTGTTTCTGATAGCAGATTCTGCCAATTCACTTTTAAGACATCGGTCTGGTGAATGGCAATACCCTCTACTTCTTTTTTTAAAACCTGAATGGCCCGTTCATCAACTTCAATTACATGTATATCGTCATATTTTTGTACCAGCCATTTGGTCAAAGCTCCCGTTCCGGGGCCTATTTCAATAATACGGGCCTCTTTTGGAGCATTAATCGAATCAATAATTTTATAAATGATATTATTATCGGTAAGAAAATGCTGCCCAAGACTTTTTTTGGTTTTGAAGCTCAAATCAAAAAGAAAATGTGAATGGTTAATTACTCATATTTGATTTGTAAATTAACCAACGCTTGGTATACTTCTAAGCGAATCAATGATTTTATTTATGGGACTACTCGAAAAACTGGGGCTTGCACAAAAAAAGAAGGAAATGGCCCCTCTTATAGGCGAAAAGCTAAAAAAGGAAAAAGAAGCGTATTCTTTGAAGAGAAATCCTTACATCAGAGCTTTTATCTTTGTTTGCTTCATAGGTATTTCTATGCTTTCTTTGCCGCACGCAACTATCAACTCCGGGCTTAATTATACTGTTGGCCAACCCTGGAGGGCTGAAGACCTTACTGCACCCTACACCTTTGCCCTTAAAAAAACCTCCTCCGAAATTGAGCAAGAGCAAGAAACCCTTCGCAGTCAGGTAGCTCCGATTTACCTTGTTGACCCTAATGCAAGCATTTCAGTTCAAACGCGTATAGATTCCCTTTATCGAAACATACAGCCTGTACTTGAAAGCTATGCTATTTGGAGAATACACAAAGAAAATGAGGAACTGACTGTATTTGATGACAGCATCAGGTTTGCCCAGGAATATGCTGATGCCGCTATTGATTTAACAGAGCCATCATGGAATGTTCTTTTTGAAAGCTATTATGACGTTCAGGCTAATAACCGTTCCTCTAATCAATTTATTGGAGTTTCAGTAAAGCAAGAATTGGAACAACTCATCGGACAACTGCTGAATGAAGGCATAATCAACGTAGCCAAATCTAATATACAGGGTAATGAGCTTACGCTAAGGAATCAAAGAAACAGTACAGAACAACTTGTAAACTTAACCCGGGTCAGAGATCGCAGAGAAGCAAATGAGTTTGCTCAATTCCGTATGAACAGGGAATTTGATGAAAGGGTGGCACAATTGGCTATGGAGCTGTATAACAAATCTATTCTACCCAATTATATGTTTAGCCAAGCAGATACTGAAGCAAAAATCCAAGAAGCTATTGCTACTATTTCTGATAACAAAGGTGCTGTTGCACAAGGCCAGGTTATTATACGAAAAGGTGATCTGGTAACAGAAGAGCGTGCCAACGTGCTTAGAAGTTTTGCTGAAGCCCGGTCTGAAAATGCATCCGAAGCTGAGCGCTGGCTTCGGTTTTCGGGAGGTGCTATTGCTATTATAGCAATAGCACTGGTTTTCTTTATGTACCTCTATCTTTACAGAAGGCCAATCAGCGGACATAACGGGTTATTCTTCTTAGTGTTCTTAACTATGAGCCTTGTTACAGCTACCAGTGCTGTAATATTTAAGCTCGATCTTGCCTCTCCTTATATAATACCTATTGCTATTGCTCCCATAATTTTGACTATCATATTTGATTCCAGAGTTGGCATTATTGCTTCTGTTACACTGGCGTCTCTTATTGGTTTAGTAAATGGAAATGATTTTGAGTTTACTATTGCCACCATTTGTGCATGTAGCATGGGTGTATTTTCTGTTCGGGATATCAAAGACCGTTCACAGTTTTTCTTCACAACCCCGGGCATAGTATTCGCTACTTATGTGATTGTAACAGGTGCTTTTGGGCTTGCAAAATTAGGTGGATGGGAAGCTTATTTCAATCAGCTCATGTTTATAGCTTTCAATGCACTGCTTATTCTTTTTACATACCCCTTAATACTACTCTTTGAAAAATTATTCGGTGTTACTACAGATTTTACCCTACTGGAATTGGGTGATACAAACCGTCCGGTTCTGAAAGAACTGATGAATAAAGCACCGGGTACGTTTCATCACAGCCTACAGGTCGCCAACCTGAGTGAGGCCGCTGCCTCAGCTATTCATGCAAATCCATTACTGTGCCGTGTTGGCGCCCTTTATCATGATATTGGGAAAATGGTTAAGCCATCTTACTTTGTAGAAAATCAAGGTGGCGGAAATAATGAGCATGATAATCTGAAACCCCAAATGAGTGCCATGATTATAAAAGCGCATGTGAGCGAAGGGGTTAAAATGGCCGAAGAATATAACCTGCCCGAAAAAATAGTTGAATTTATCGCAACCCACCATGGAACCTCTGTAATTCGCTATTTCTATGAAAAAGCCCGCGAAGATGAATCTTATAAAGAAATGCTCAATGAAGAACAATTCAGGTATGAAGGGCCTCTTCCATCCACTAAGGAAACCGGTATTCTTTTACTGGCTGATGGGATAGAAGCTGCTTCCCGAGCTATGAAAAACCCTACGTATGTGAAACTCGAAAACCTGGTTAATAAAATGATCGAAGACCGGGTGGCTGAAGGACAATTAAGCAAATGTCCCCTGACTTTTCGTGATATAGATATGATTAAGGAAAGCTTTTTGAACATACTGGTTGGTGTATATCATAACCGAATTGAATACCCGGAAGAAAAGAAAGAGATAAAGGATAGTTCAAATGGAAAGGAGCAACTTCCTGAAAAAAAGCCTGACCAGCAGACTGAAAACGAAACTAACTAATGGAACATTTCAAGCGAGAGATTGAGCTCTATATTCAATTCATAAAGCTTGAAAAAGGACTATCCAAGAATTCTATTGTTTCTTATCGGAATGATATAGAGCGGTATTTAAACTATTTGCTGGTTCATAAAAAAATATCTGATTTATCGGGTGTTACTCTTTCTCATATTGAAGACTTCCTGGATTACCTGATTGACAGTGAACTACTTTCTTCAAGCTCTTTAGCCCGGAATATATCCAGCATTCGGGGATTTCATGAATTTGCCACCGTTGAGGGTTTTGCCAAAGCTAATCCGGCTGAACTTATCGAACTCCCCAAAAAAGCAAAAAAACTCCCTGAGGTGTTAACAACCCAGGAAGTGGAAGCCCTTTTAGCTACTCCTAACATAGAAACGCCTGCCGGAATCAGGGATAAAGCCATTCTGGAAACTTTGTACGGAACCGGAATGCGTGTAAGTGAGTTAACAAATCTTGAAATGAATCAACTCTTTTTTGAAATCGGTTTTATTCGAGTAATTGGAAAAGGAAACAAGGAACGCCTTGTACCTGTTGGAGAAGTTGCCCAGGAGGCTATTGAGCACTATGTTGAATACGTAAGGTCTTTATTTTTTAAACCTAAGAATGCTGAAAAAGCAAAAAATAGAATTTTTTTGAATCAACGTGGGGGAGCATTAACCCGAATGAGTATTTGGAATATTGTACAAAAAGCAGCTTTACAGGCTGAAATATCAAAACCGGTTTATCCGCATATTTTCAGGCATTCTTTTGCAACCCACCTTTTAGAAGGAGGTGCAGATTTACGTGCTGTTCAGGAAATGCTGGGACACGCCTCCATACTAACCACCGAAATTTACACACATATTGATCGTTCATTTCTGCATCAGGTTCATAAAGAATTTCACCCAAGAGCATAATATGAAAACCATTTTTACACTCCTTTTACTCTGCTTCATTTCCTTTCAATCTTTCGCCCAAACCGGTTGGACCAAAAAGTTTGATCAGGCATTGGTTGTTTCTGCCGAAGTATATGCCTCAGAGGTCGGGAAACAAATTCTCCAACAAGGCGGTAATGCTGTTGATGCTGCTGTAGCTGTTCAGTTTGCACTTGCTGTCACCCTGCCAAGAGCCGGGAATATAGGAGGAGGGGGTTTCATGGTCATCAGGCTTGCTGATGGAACAGTCACATCCCTCGATTTCAGAGAGAAAGCGCCTATGCGCTCTTCCAGAGATATGTATATACAAAATGGAGAGTTTCAACCTGAACTTAGCCAAAAAGGAATACTTTCAGTAGGCGTTCCGGGCACTGTGGATGGAATGGTAACTGCCCTGCAGCGATATGGCAGAATGCCACTTGAGGTAGTACTGCAACCGGCTATTGAATTAGCAAAAGATGGTTTCTACCTGTCATATTCTCAAGCTGCTTCTTTAAACAATAAGGTCGAAGCTTTTTCTAAATACGAAGGGTCTAAAAAATATTTTGTTAAAGATAATGGAAAGCCTTTCAAAGATGGGGATCTGTTTATACAAGAAGACCTTGCTAATTCTCTTGAACAAATTGCCCGCTATGGACGAGAAGGATTTTACTCTGGGTCGGTTGCAGATGCAATTGTGCAGGAAATGAGAAAGATGGGGGGAATTATTTCCTACCGGGATCTCCAAAGCTACAGGAGCAAATGGAGAGAGCCTGTGGAAGTTAATTTTAAAGACTACAAGTTATTCATTATGCCACCTCCAAGTAGTGGAAGTATCGCTGTTGCCCAAATCCTGGAGGCTATTGAGAGCTACGATATTGATAGCCTTGGGCATAATTCAGCGGATTATGTCCATCTATTGGCTGAAGCTATGAGACGGGCTTTTGCAGATCGTTCTTTTTATTTGGGAGATCCTGATTTTTGGGAAGTACCTCAGGAAGAATTAACAAGTACTGCGTACAATGCGAACCGTATGAACTCATTTTCTATGGATACGGTAACCCTTTCTGAAAACCTGAGTCATGGAGCTATAGCAGGCTACTCAGAATCTGATGAAACTACTCACTTTTCTGTTATTGACAGTGAGGGTAATGCGGTTGCTGTTACTACTACACTAAATGGTTCGTTCGGAAGTGATGTAGCTGTTACTAATGCGGGCTTCTTTTTAAATAATGAAATGGATGACTTTTCTGCACGCCCGGGAGTCCCTAATATGTATGGGTTGATTGGTGGGGAAGGAAATGCCATTGAGCCAGGCAAACGGATGCTTAGTAGTATGACACCTACTATCGTCACTAAAGATGGAGACGTAAAAATGATTTTAGGTGCGGCTGGCGGCCCAAGAATTATTACCTCTGTATTACAAAATTTTCTGAATGTGGCACTTTTTGACATGAATGCCCAGCAAGCTGTTGCGGCTCCAAGAATTCATCACCAGTGGCTGCCTGATAAGTTGTATTACGAAGAATTTGGGTTATCGCCCGATACTATTGAAAGGCTAAAAAGTAAAGGGCATTCAGTAGCAACCCGAAGTATTGCCCGGTCCCATATAATTGTTGTAAATAATGACGGACAACTAACCAGTGGTGTAGATCCAAGAGGTGATGGGTATGCAGCAGGCTACTGACAAAGTAACCCTAATGCTTTCTCAACATTATTCCTGTTAACTGCTCTGTGTGAATCACTCCATGCAACCTCTTCATCCTTGATGATGAAAAGCTGGGGAGATTCATGCCTGATTCCAACTTTATCAGCGAGGTATAATGAAACAGATCGATTCTTGATTACATCTATTATGTAAAGCTTTGCATTTTCCCCCTCCCAGAAATTGGTAGACTCAAGGTCTCTTTTAACAAAAAAACTGGTCCCGCAGCTATTACTATGCTTTAGGATAATCTGAGTGGTTGAAGCAGAGTCAATAAATAACTGGTCAACCTGATCATTTTCTGATATTGATGTCCAAATTTCTTCCTTTGCCTCCTTTTCACCCAACCATTCATGTACCTTTTTAAACAAACTCATATACTATAATAATGCTTTTACTAATTCTTTGGAACGCTGAAAGCAAGCTTCTCTTTTTTTATATTCATTAAACAGATTATAACAACATTTTTCTCATTACTATGGATACTAAACTCAAAGGTTATTGGTTAGGACACTCAGCATTTAAATTTATAAGCCCTAATGGCAATATTATTTTTGTAGATCCTTTTTTGAAGGACAACCCTTCCACACCTGAAGAACTCAAAACGGTTACAGAAGCCGATTTCATATTATTAACGCATGGACATGAAGATCACGTGGGTGATACTCTTGAAATTGCTGCTACCACCGGTTGTAAAGTTGTAGGTATTCCCGAACTTCTGGGGTTGCTTAAAAAACATGGTTTAAAAGAAGAACAGGCAATAGAGTTTAATAAAGGCGGAACTGTACACTTTGACGATTTTTCAGTGACTATGGTTTCGGCGAATCACAGTTCTTCATTCAGAGGAGAATATGCAGGAGATCCGGCAGGTTTGATCATTTCTTTTGAAGATGATCTTTGTATTTATCACATGGGTGATACAAATATATTTTCAGATCTGAGTTTATATGGTGAGCTTTATGAGCCCCATATCGTACTTGCACCAATTGGTGATCATTATACTATGGGGCCAGAAGAAGCTGCTTATGCTGTAGAAATGATTAACCCAGAGCTTGCGATTCCTATTCACTATGGCACCTGGCCCCCTCTGGCTGGCGATCCTAATGATTTTAAATCAATATTAGAAGAAATCTCCGAAGTAGATGTAGTTATACCAAAGATTGGACAAAATCTTTTAGCTAAAAGTTAGGCTGTATTCTTCTGGTGGTGTAAAAAAGGAAAATCACCAAGTTTCATCTTTCAACCTGAAATTAATAGTCTTGTAAGAACCATTTCTGTATACAATTAGATTTATCTTTTTCCCATCTTCTTTTTGTAGCAAGCTATTAATAGCATTAAGATCATAATCATAAATCTTTTTATAATTTATTTTATAAAGTACATCCAGTCTTTTTACACCAGCAAGATCAGCTGGTGAGCCCTCTCTTACTTTAGAAACCACATAGTATGGAAGGTTTGCATATGGTGTACTTATTTCCATACCACTCATATTATAGTTAAAACTTTGATTAAACCACCTATTAGGTCTAACAAGCATTGATCCATCTAAATAATTAAAATATACTTTAAATCTTCTAAGTAATTCCGATCCGATACTTCCATGCCTGTCTTCTGTCCTTAGAGCAGCCTGTATTCCCTCTTCATTGGGGTAAGCAACTACTGGACGTGTAATAGTCAAATCACTAATTTTTACTTCATCGACCCTTGCTATCTTTCCATATAGTTCACCGTTTAAACCAGTGCCTAAAAATGAACTAATTGACTTGTTTGATATTTCTATGCGATCATTTGAAGTCGGAAATAAAAAGAAAGTATGACTTGCTCCAGAATCAACCAAAAGCTGCACTTCAAAAAAAGTACCATCTTCTCCCTTTATTTCTGCTGTTATATATGGCTTCCTCTCAAGAATTGTGACAGGTATTTCTGACCATTTCCTATCCTTTTTTAGCTTCGAATATTTCGCTTTAAAGAAATCTGGATCATGAAAAAATAACTTCTTGGAACGATAATCTAATTCAACAATAAAGCTTTCAAAAAAATCATATCCAATCAGACCATTAACTGTTTTCCCCATAAACTTTGACAGATTAAATGACCCATCAAGTAGAACTACTACATCATGATTCTTCCCTCTTATTCCTTTGAGTCTTATCTCATTGTTTCTTGAAAGTAAAGCAGCAATAGGTTCCGAATCACCCAAACCAACAATTTCAATTTCTTCATCATAATTAATCTCGAACTCGCTACCCGGATCTAGCTCTGTTATAATAGTTTGCCTGACCCCTGTATCTAAAATGAAATGCAAAGTATCTGAATTATTGATTCTAAGAGGTATCACAACGAGATTATTGATTAACTCAAAAGGAACACTAATCGAAGTACGATTAGGATTATTAAACTGAATATCCCTTTCTACCCTTTGGATAGCTACATCAGTAGAGACACACCCTAGTAAAGTTACTGTTAGCAATAGACTAATAATCAAGATTAAAATGTTAAATGTACTTTTGATCATTCTTTCCATTTTTGTCTCATTTATGCCAAAAGAATACTAATTTTGGTTTTTAAAAAAGACTTTTTATAAAAATAAGATGAATTGATAAATAGTTTATTTTGAATTATAAACATTTACTTGTTTTTGATTTATTTTTCTTGCCAGATAGTGACTATATGATCGACCCAAAAATGTCTTTGTATGAACTCTTGAAGCATTTTTTGTATTTTAAGGAATTAATTAAAGTACTCCCATGCCAGAAAAAGTTAGATTTAACAATAAGATTGATCGTGAATTCAGCAAAGAAGTAAAAGACAGGGTTGAGACTTACTTCATAGAAAACAACCTTGCCAAACATGCCAATGCTTCAATGGTTTTGAAAACATTCATTATTCTTGGAGTATATTTTGGTGCCTATGCACTAATAATATCCGGCAACTTTTCTTTGGGTGTAATGTGGGCTTTGACACTTCTAATGGGCATAGGTATGGCCGGTATTGGATTTTCTATTGCTCATGATGCTCTTCATGGTGCTTATTCATCCAACAATAAAATCAATTACTTATTAGGCCTTACCTTCGATATTGGAGGTGCCAATGGATATATCTGGAAAATCACACATAATGTTATTCACCATACGTACACCAACATTCATGGACATGATGAGGATTTAGAAGTAGCAGAGTTTATTCGATTGTCTCCTCACTCTGAATATAAACCTGTTCACCGGCTACAACATATTCTGGCTTTTCCTGCTTACAGTTTCGCAACTATATTTTGGGTATTTGTAAAGGACTACTGGTACTTCTTTAAGCCTGAGCTGGGACCTTATGAAAATAAAAAACATCCCTTAAAAGAATGGGTTACATTGATTGTTACAAAAATCATTTACTATGGTTATACACTTGTACTACCCCTCCTCCTTCTTGATATAACCTGGTATCAGCTACTCATCGGTTTTTTTACTATGCACCTGACTGCCGGCCTTATTCTTGGTGTTATTTTCCAGTTGGCTCACGTGGTGGAAGAAACTACCCACCCTATCCCAGATGAGGATAATATGATTCAAAACCATTGGGTAATTCATGAAATGTATACGACTAACAATTTCGCAAGGCGTAACAAAGTGCTTTCATGGTACATTGGTGGACTTAATTATCAGATAGAGCACCACCTGTTTCCAAAAATCTGCAGTGTTCATTATCCACAAATAAGCCCAATTGTAGAAGAAGTAGCCAACGAGTTTGGTATTCCCTATAACTGCCACGATACTTTCCGGGAAGCAGTAGCATCTCATTACCGTACACTTAAAAAATTTGGAGACCCGGATTTCACATGGTCACCCACAGTTTGAAATTCTAATACTTAAAGGCTCCTTTTTGGAGCCTTTTTTATTTCAATTCTCTAAATTGTCGCAAATTTTTTAACATGGTTAAGGGATGGGGTTAATAAAGTTTAAATTTTCTTCCGGATTTCTTCTACTTTTGATTGGCTTATTTAGTAGTCTCTTTAGCATATATCTTCATGCTCAACCGGTTGCTGAAAAAGGAGTCCTTGACCTAAGGAACCATGATTTTGAATCTAGTGAATTTATTCCGCTCAACGGTGAGTGGGAGTTCTTATGGAAACAGCTTGCCCTAAAAGACTCTGCCGTATCAAACTCTGCTCGTTTCGTAGATATGCCTCATTTATGGAATAAAGATAGTAAAATCTCTTCGTTTGGATACGCATCTTACAAACTCAAGATAATTCTACCTGAATCTTACCCGGCATTAGCTTTTAGTATCCCCGATTTGTATACCTCCTATGTTTTTTATGTAGAAGGAAAGGAGCTTGCAAAAAATGGTATTGTTGCAAAAAATAAAAAAAACTATGAAGCCCAGTGGTTACCAGTTACCGTACCCCTAGATCATTTTGACAAACAGGAAATCACAATCGTTTTTGAAGTAGCCAATTATTTACATCAAAAAGGAGGCATTCGAATCCCTGTGCTTTTTGGAAATGAAAAAGAACTCCTTTTAAAGCGAGAGTTGGAACTAGGCTACGCTTTTTTATTAACTGGGAGCCTGATCATGGGCGGGTTCTTTTTTTTAGGATTATACCTCTTCGGAAGAAATGAAAAACCTATACTCTATTTTTCACTATTCTGCTTCAGCTATAGCTATCGCATTTTTGGCACTGAGCTTTACCCTTTGCATCTAATCATGCAAAACATCCCCTGGAGCATTACTGCGAGGCTTGAATATCTTTCACTTTATTTCTCACCAATTCTCTTTGGGCTTTTTGTTAAACATCTATATCCCCATGAATCCAACAAACATGTTATAAATGGTTTTAATGGAGTATTTCTCTTCTTTTGTCTTGCAGTTCTGTTCTTATCTCCTTTTTATTTTACCCAGCTTATCAATCTCTTTTTCGTAATAATTCCAGGCTATATAATTTATACAACATGGGTTTTTGTTTTAGCTATTATTAATAAAAGAAATGGTGCCCGGTTTGCCGCTGCAGGTGTAATTGTGATATTCCTGGTATTCATTCATAACCTACTGGAGTATTTAGTACTGATAGAAGAAAACCTCTTCATAAATGTAACCGGGTACATTCTGTTTTTCTTTCTTCAATCACTGGTCCTTTCAAATCGTGCTGCACATTCTTTAATAAAAGCCAAAGAAAAAGCTGAGCAGGCATCAGTAGCAAAAGGTCAGTTTCTTTCTACCATGAGCCATGAACTCCGAACCCCTCTTAATGCGGTTATTGGATTCTCAGAACTATTAGTTGATACTAATTCTGCAAAAGAAAGAGTTGAATTTGCACAAAACATTAAGAAAAGTGGTGAAAGCCTACTAGGTATCATTAACAACATACTCGACTACTCCAAAATTGAGTCTAACGACTCTTCACTTAATCTCCAAACAATACATTTGCCCTCTTTTGTTGAAGAAACCATTAAAACTCTTTCTGGCCTTACTTCTTCAAAGGATTTGGAACTTGGATTTGAATACAAACTAAATGAAACCGAGTATGTAAGTATAGACGCCACCAGGCTTAGACAGGTACTAATAAACCTTGTTGGAAATGCTGTAAAATTTACTGATAAAGGTAGTATTAAAGTAATTGTTGCAAAGAACAATTTAAATGATGCCCCTGGGAATATCCTATTCTCCGTTGAAGACACAGGCATTGGAATACCAACTGATCAAATACAAAAACTCTTTCAAGAATTTTCACAATTAGATTCCAGTATAAATCGAAAATTTGGTGGAACCGGGCTTGGCCTCGCAATTTCTAAAAAACTGGTAGAGCAAATGGGAGGAACGATTTGGCTAACCAGTGCTCCAGATGAAGGAAGTATATTCTTTTTTACTATTGCAGCAGATATTGTGCTAAAGACTGAACCTCTCCCTCAAAAAGAATCTCTGCCAATACCTGATAAAAAAGTTGCTCAAATTTTGATTGTTGAAGATAACCAGGTAAATCAAAAGGTTACAATAAAGCTCTTAGAAAGGCTTGGGTATAATAATTACCACATTGCTGCAAATGGATATGAGGCTGTTGAACAGGTTAAGAAGAATGAATTTGATTTAATCCTCATGGATATTGAAATGCCTGTTATGAATGGACTGGAAGCCACTAAAACCATTCTGCAACTTAGGAATCTTAAAAAAATGCCGATAATAATTGCAGTTACTGCCAATGCTACCAATGAAGATAGGGAACGCTGTATGGGGTCTGGAATGAATGATTTTTTGGCCAAGCCTATTACTTTAGAATCACTTGGAATAACCATCAAAAAATGGATCGCTTGAAGTCAAATAAGTAAAAAATAGTTCGCATATCTTTTTATTAGCACTCTAATGAAGCTAGCACCTGTATATAAAATCCTTTTGTGTTTTCCTTTTTTGATCGGAAGCCCCTATTCCTCACTATCAGCTCAAGCATATCCCGAAATTCAAAAAGGTGTACTTGATGCTTCTTTTTTTGAATTCAAAAGAGGTGAAAAAATAGAGCTTACCGGAGATTGGGAATTTTATTGGGATTCTCTTTTAAGTCCCGGTCAGTTTCCAATAATTACTAAGCCAACTTATTACACTTTTCCAAAACTGTGGAATGAAGATTTTCACGCATTTGGCTATGCTACCTATCGCTTAACAATAAAATTACCTGAAGACCATCCGCCTCTTGCTCTTTCTATTCCAGACTTCTATTCAGCATATAAACTATATATAAACGGAGAAATAGCTGCCCAAAACGGAAATGTTGGAAAAAGTAAAAGTAATTACATACCCAAATGGATTCCGCAAACTATTCCTATTGAAGAGTACGAAAACCATAAATTAGAACTCATCCTTCAAATAGCGAATTTTGACCACAGTAAAGGTGGGCCCAAACAAACCATTGAATTAGGAACTACCGGAGACCTGTATAGTGCCCGTGAATTAGAACTTGGTTATGCTTACGGGCTTACAGGAGCCCTGATTATGGGAGGGTTGTTCTTTTTTGGGTTATTCTTATTTGGCAGGCACGAGACTCCCATTCTGTTTTTCTCACTTTTTTGCCTTACCTATAGTTACAGGATCATCGGTTTTGGGATTTACCCACTCCATTTTTTACTACCTGAAATACCATGGATTGTAACACTAAAACTTGAATATATAACCTTGTTTCTATCAGGATATTTGTTTGGGATTTATACTCTTAATCTTTATCCAAGAGAAACTTCCAGGCGGCTTGTCTATTTTCTCAGCTCCATTTCTGTATTATTCATAGTAATTACAATTCTTTTTAAACCCATTGTATTTACAAAATTAGTAGAACCTTATTTTATAGTACTCACTCTTTATATCTTCTACGCTTTCTATATCTATATACTTGCAGTTATAAACAAACGTCTTGGTGCTCAATATGCCCTGGCAAGTACCGGAGTAGTATTTATAGTATTCCTTTATCAAATCATGGTTTACTTTGGTTTTGTAAGCCAGTCTCTTCTTCTAAACTTTTTCGGATACGTAGCTTTCTTCTTTTTTCAATCCCTGGTTCTTTCATTTCGTTTTGCAGATTCATTAAAAAGAGCTCTTTCTAAAGCGGAAGAAGCTTCAAGAGCAAAGTCTCAATTTTTGTCAACGATGAGTCATGAGATACGCACGCCATTAAATGCCGTTATTGGTTTATCAGGTCTGTTGATTGGAACCAAACTAGACAATAAGCAATCTGAGTTTGTAAATACTATCAAACTGAGTGGCGAAAACCTGCTCAGTATCATAAACAATATCCTGGATTATTCTAAGATTGAATCAGGAAAGCTTGAGTTAGAGGATTCAGAATTCGGCTTAAGAGAATTGATCGAGAACGTGTTAGAAGTAGTCTCTTCTCTGAATAACAATCCCGATCTTGAGTTAATATACATGATGGAGGAAGGGGTTCCTGAATACATTATATCCGATCGTACCCGATTACAACAAGTACTTATCAATCTGGTGGGAAATGCCCTTAAGTTTACCGAACAGGGTGAAATTGTGATATATATAAGCATGGGTGAAGAAGACCAGCAAGAGGCAGAAATATTCTTTTCTGTAAAAGATACAGGCATCGGGATTCCGGAAAAATTGTCACATCGACTGTTTCAAAGCTTTTCACAAGTTGATGCAAGCACCACTCGTAAATATGGCGGAACGGGACTTGGGCTGGTAATAAGCAAAAAACTGGTTAATGCATTGGGTGGCGATATTGCTGTAGAGAGTATTGAGGGACAGGGTTCTATTTTCACTTTTTCGATACATACAAAAAAATCCGACCGGGTTTCAGAGTTAATCACCTCTAAAATACTGGAAGGTAAAAAAGTATTTATCCTTGATGATAATCAGACTAACTTAGATATCCTTACACGACAGTGCCAGGATCAGGGAATTGAAGTTTTTGCAACAGATGATCCGGGTAACATTCTTAAAAAAATCCCAGAGCTTGATAAGTTCGATTTCGGGATCATGGATATGCAAATGCCTGAGACAAATGGAATCGAGATAGCCCAGGCTATTCGAAATAAATGGAGTAAGGTAGAGCTACCTGTCGTATTACTCAGTTCTATCCATGAGATCGAAAATCAGGAAGACATAAGTTTATTTAATCTTTATCTAAAAAAACCGGTAAAACAATCTCAGCTTATAGGAAACCTTGAACGGCTTTTTTATAAGGATACTAATCTTTCTGAGCCTATTGAACTGCCATCCGCAGGCTCCGGTATTCCCGAAAATGTAAGGATTCTTCTTGTAGAGGATAATGTAATAAATCAAAAAGTAGGCATTAAAATTCTTGAGCGTATTGGTATTCAACCCGACCTGGCCATAAATGGATATGAAGCTATCCAGAAGTGTCGAAAAGTACCCTATGATATTGTTTTCATGGATATGGAAATGCCTATAATGGATGGGATTACAGCAACTATTCGGCTAAGAGAACAAAAAGATAAACTCCCAAAAAATCCTGCCATCATTGCCATGACTGCAAATGCCTTAAGAGAAGATAAAGAACGTTGCATTGCAGCCGGAATGGATGATTTCATAGCCAAGCCCATCACGGTAGAATCTATGAAAGAGCTTATTAAGCTTTGGACATAACAATATCATAGCAAACTTTTACTACTTGCTATCCCCACCTTTGCTATACTTTGTTAATTAACTAACAAAAGTACCTCTCATGAAAAAGAGAATTGCCTCATATACACTTGCCTTATTCATGATTTTGTGGATAGCAAACTGTACAGAACCATACCAGGTCAGTATTGAAAATTCTACCCGAATTTTGAAAACTCTCAGTTCTGATGAAATGAGAGGCCGCCATGCCCTATCACAGGATATTAAAGCTGCAGAAGATTTTATCGCTTCCGAATTTAAAAAAGCCGGTTTAAAAACTTTACCTGAAAACGATTCTTACTACCAGGATTTTAACTTGTATTCAGTTTCTATGAATGAGGTTGATTTTCTTTACAATGGTAAGCAGGTAAAGTCATCTGCTTTCTTTGGTTTCTTTCGATCTTCTTCTTTTTCAATAGACAGATCCTCTACCAAAACAGTAACTATCGGCAGCCTAGATAACTTCAGATCACAATTCAATACATATAGAAATAGTGAAGAAGATTTGTTGGTTTTGGTAAGTCAATCTCATCAGGATGACTTTAGCCGCTATCAATCCTTTTTTTCAAGGCCAACACGAACTATGGAGCTTAATGGAGCCGGGAATGTAATATTCCTGCTCACTAATGATGCTCCGAATAGCTTTCAGGCTGATTTTAAAAACAAGGTAGAGAGCTTTGAATTACGGAACATAACAGGAATGATAGAGGGTAAGCGAAAAGATGAAATCGTGCTCTTTTCAGCACATCATGATCACATTGGAATTCGAAATGCTGTTGAAAGTGACTCCATTGCAAATGGAGCTAACGATAACGCTTCCGGGGTTACTGCTGTAATAGAACTGGCCAATTATTTTTCCAGCCTCCGGAAACCGGAACGTACACTTTTATTTGTAACCTTTACTGCCGAAGAAATGGGTGGATATGGTTCGCAGTACTTTTCGGAGCAGCTTAATCCCGATGAAATTGTAGCCATGTTCAATATAGAAATGATCGGCAAACCCGCAGTTGAAGGCCCAAATTCTGCGTGGATAACAGGTTTTAACCAGTCAAGCTTTGGAGAGTTACTACAAAAAAGTGCAGAGGGCTCCATTTATTCATTCGCGCCTGATCCATATCCCCAGCAAAATCTCTTTTACCGTTCTGATAATGCCACACTAGCCAAGCTTGGCGTTCCGGCGCATACTATAAGTACTACCCCTATTGATGTGGACAAAGATTATCACCGTGTTAGTGATGAGTTTGAAACACTCAACGTTGAACACATTACAAACACCATAAAGGCTATTGCAAAGGGTGCCGAGGGAATTGTTTCAGGCAGAGATACTCCTACCCGCGTCAATCCTGATAATTTGAATTAACGAATTTCACTTTTTCTTTCTTCAGATATTATTTACCATCAACTGACTATTCGAATTGAAAGACTCTGACTGGGCTATTTAATTAGTAACTAATTACACTATTATGTCAGATGATATTTCATTAAAACCACCGACCTGGTTTTGGATAGTAGCAGCACTCGCTTTGGTTTGGAACCTTTTGGGTGTTTTTGCTTACCTGGGCCAGGTTTTTGCGACTCCTGAAATGCTGGATGCTATGACAGCTGATCAACGCGCACTTATGGAAAATACACCAGCCTGGGCAACCGGAGCTTTTGCTATCGCTGTTTGGGGTGGCGCCTTAGGCTGTATTTTGCTGCTACTCAGGAAAAAGTTATCCAAGATAGTATTTGTAGTTTCACTGATTGGTATCCTGGTGCAGATGTACTACAACATTTTCATGAGTAACTCTATGGAAGTGTATGGACCCGGTGGCCTGGTTATGCCAATTATGGTACTGCTAGTCGGGATTGGATTGATATGGATGGCCGATATGGCTGAAAAAAGGGAATGGATTAACTAGTGAGTTTTTATGTAGCTGGTTTAATCATGTAAATCAGCTACATCACTTTCCTGAATGATAAACTGTTGCCGGGTTTAAGTTGAGCCAGTTTCCATAAATCATCGTCAACTACTTTTGCGATTCGTGGATACCCACCTATAGTTTGACCATCTTTCATCAGGATAATTGGCTTCCCATTTTCTGGAAGCTGAATGATACCGGGAATAACAGGAGAAGAAATCATTTGCTGATCCGGACTTTTTAAAGCACGTCCGTCTAATCGTATTCCCATACGGTTACTTTGATTCATTACTTTAAAATTACTGTCAAAGAACTGTTCCTGGATTTTTTTATCTAACCATTCCCATTCTGTTCCTAATGTAACTTTTACATTAGGAACTTTATCCAGATCTATAGGCTTTAGTGTCTCGTGGCTAAATTCTACTTTCGCAGTTGGCTCCCATTTAAGAATATCATTTTTCTTTAACGCCCTACCTGAATAGCCTCCAAAACCAGCCAAAGTATAAGTGGAATAGCTCTCCATAATCTTATCCGCCTGCAACAATCCAAATATAGCTAAATAGGAACGGCAACCTTTCTCAGCAAATCCCAAGATCAATTCATCTCCTTTTGAGATTCTATGGGTACAATTCATTTCTATAAGTTTTCCATTTACAACCGGGTTCATCTCAGCGCCGGTAATTGCAATTTCTGCATCTGAGTCAAAACGATATAAACCGCCTTGCAATGTACATTCCAAAACCGGATAATGGTGAGGATTACCGACCAATTGATTTGCTAGTTTAAAAGATTCAACATCCATTGCACCTGATACAGGGACTCCGTACTTCCCAAATCCAAACCTGCCACTGTCCTGGATGGTTGTAAATACTCCTGGATTTACAACGGTTAGTCTACTCATACTCAAAGTGATCAAATACGTCTTTACTTATTGCCTTGAAAATCAATTTATCATCTGGTTGTAATTTTATGGGAGGATTTGATTCCACATCAAAAAAAGAAAGCGGGGTTCTGCCAATAATCTGCCATCCTCCCGGACTTTCAAGAGAGTAAATACCCGTTTGCTGACCACCAATACCAATCGAACCTTTAGGAACAGAAGTTCTCGGGTTTGATTTCCTGGCACAAGCTAAGGAGGAATCCAACCCTTCAAGGAAAATGAACCCCGGAACGAAACCCATCATGGCTACCGTATAAACCTGAGAGCTATGAGTTTCAACAATTTGGGCTTTCTCTATTTGGGTAAAATCTTCAACTTCAGCCCAATCCAATCCTAAATCGTAGCAGACCGGAACCTCATACTTTTGGGGTTGTGAGTTTTTTTTGTCATTCCAGTTAATCCCCGCCAATAATTCTGATACCAAATGCAGGTTGACCGGACTCTTAAACAGAAGAGCTATTGAATGATAAGCAGGAATAATATCTATCAAATGATTAATAGTAACTGATTCAAGCACATTCAGAACTTTTCGCACTTTTGCCGTCTGATACCCTTCTTGCTCAAGTTCCATAAGGATCGCACATTCACCAAGCTGAGAGACCTTCCAGTTCTCCCGATTAAGCTGCAGTAATTTCGACATCGTTCCTCTTTAAAAAGTCATGAATTTCCCGTGCTAATTCGGATGCTCCACTGGTGTCACTATGCAAGCATATCGTTTCCGCCTTTACCGCAAGAGTGTTACCAGAAAAGCTTATCACCCTTCCTTCAAGCACCATACTTTTAACCTGATCTAATACTTTCGAAGTTTCAAATAGCACGGCACTAGGTTTCTTTCTTGAGCGAAGGCTCAAATCATCCTCATAAACACGATCAGCAAAAACTTCGCTTACAAATTGAAGCCCTGCATTAGTAACCGCATTTTCAAATACCAAACCGGATTGGCCGTAAACTTTTGGGGCTGCATCGGTACTTGTAATAGCTGCAACAATAATCAAAGCCGTTTGTTCGTCAAAAGCAGCAGTATTATAAAGTGCTCCATGAGGTTTAATGTGATGCAATTCACCGCCCGCATCTTCAACCAATGATTTAAGGTCTAACATCTGGGTGCGAATAGTGTTCTCCAATTCCTTGTCTTCAATTTCCATCCTTCTTCTGCCAAATCCTTTCCTGTCCGGGTAGCTTGGGTGGGCACCTATAGCCACATCATGCTTTAATGCCAGTTCAATAGTTTTTTTCATACTGTAAACATCTCCGATATGCCCTCCACATGCTATATTGCATGAAGAAATAAAGGGCATAATGGATGCATCCAGTTCCGGGCCATTGTCACTCCTCCACTCACCTAAGTCGCAGTTTAAATCTACTTTCTTCATTACAGGAATTTGAAAACGGAATTGAGGCTTCTAAAACTGATTACTAGTGTAACTCCAATTACCAAAATGCTTAATACATTTTGGAAAGTGCTGTTTACCTGGTCTCCCAGTAAAGCGATTTTATTCATTATATATAATAGAAAAATAGCTACAATGGGTAATAATATCCCATTCGCAACCTGGGCAAACTGGATAATTACAACAGGACTAATGCTCAGCATTGAAAAAACTACTCCTACGAGTAATATCCCGATCCAAACTGTCCGAAACCTCCTATCTGTAAGTCCGGCATCCCAACCTAAAATACCTTTTGCTGCGTAAGATGCTGCAAGCGGTGCTGTAACTGCCGAAGAAACTCCGGCTGCTAATAAGCCTGTTCCCAAAAAATATGCCGACCATTTACCTAAAACCGGCTCCAGCTGCCGGGCCATGTCTGCTGCATTTTTTATTCCTGACCCTTCACCAAACAGTGTGGCACTGGTAACTACAATAGCTATAGAAATGATACCGCCTAAAATGACAGCAACAGCATTTTCTATTCTGAGATCCGAAAGCTGATTTATGCTATGATACTTTTGCTTTATAGAAGAAGCATGAAGAAACAGGTTATAAGGAACAATAGTAGTACCCACCAAACCGGCAACCATTAACAGTTGATCTGGATGTAGTTTTGGAATAAACAGGCCACTGATAATCTGGTTGATGTCCGGCTGAATTACTAAAGCCGTGGTTAAAAAGACTGCGCTCATTACCAAAACCAAAGCTATAAGAAAAAACTGTATACGCCTGAAACTTCCTGAATAAAGTAACCAAAATGCAAGAGCACCTATAAGTAAAGGGGTTAGTCGAACTTCTATATTACTCACACTGACACTCAATGAAGGAAGTATCTCATTCCAGCCAAGTATCGCCCCTGAGATATTACCCCCTTGGTATGCTGCATTCCCAATTACAATTGCACCAAGTACAAAAACAATCCCAAGCCATCTTAAAACAGGTTGCTTTAACTCTTTCCTAATAGCTTCGCCAAACCCAGACTGGGTTACCAGACCTAACCTGGCAGTCATCTCCTGAAGTATTATGGTGGCCAATACTGAAAAAAGAAGAGCCCAAAGAAGTACATAACCTGTATTGGCACCTGCTAGTGTACAGACAGTAATGGTTCCGGGACCAATAAAGGCCGCTGTAACCAATGTGCTTGGACCAAAAAAATTCTTTATTCCCCCGAACATATTTGAGTATATACATAGTAAGAGATAAAATCCTTTGAATTATTAGTAAGCAGATAAAACGTAATGGCACAAAATAAAACAATACCAACAGGCGCAAGTGTGGCCGATTATATACACCAAATTGATAATCCGCAGAGAAAAGAAGACTGCATCACCATTCTAGAACTAATGAAAGAGGCCACTGGAGAGGAACCCAAAATGTGGGGATCGAGTATTGTTGGGTTTGGAAGTTATCATTATAAATATGAGAGCGGACGTGAAGGTGATATGATCCTTACCGGATTCTCGAATCGAAAACAAAATATTACCATTTACATTATGTCTGGTTTCAAAAAATATGACGATCTTTTGGTTAAAGTTGGTAAGTTCAAGACTGGAAAATCTTGTTTCTATATAAAACGACTTTCTGATATTGATATAGAAATTTTAAAAAAAATGATAAAACTGTCCGTTGAAGAGGTAAACAATAGATATAAGTGATCTATGGAAAATAAAATTGAGCTAAAAACCACTATTCACGCTACTCCCGAAAAAGTATGGGAAACCCTCACTAACCCCGATAAAATTGAAAAATACATGTTTGGTGCCCGTTGTGACAGCAACTGGAAGCCGGGAAGTAAATCCAACTTTTATGTAAAACAGGATGACAAAGAAGTTACCGTTGTTAAAGGAGAAGTTATTCGCTCAGAAGAAAATAGACTCCTTGAATACACCTTATTTCCTGCTAATTCAGATATTGAAGACATCCCTGAAAACTACATAGTAGCCATTTTTGAGCTTGAAGAAGATGGAGATGAAACGCATCTTTATGTTACCCAAAAAGGATATTCTTATGTAGAAAATGGAAAAGAACGATATATAGACACTATGAAGGGTTGGAAAGTAGCATTGCCTATGCTTAAAGAAGTTGCTGAAGAGTAACTAAATGTTCGACTTTCATAAAGACAAGAATACCTATTTTATTTATCAATACCGTACCAGTAAAGAGTACATTATACCATTTCTGCAAGAGGCTTTTGAACTGAAGCCAGAGTTTAAAGTACTTGAAATAGGTTGTGCAGAAGCTGGTGTCTTAAAGGCTTTCACTGAATCAGGAAACGAATGTGTAGGTATAGAGCTTAGCCCGAGCAGGGTTGCGTTGGCATCTAAATTTATGGCCGCTGAAGTTGCTGAAAAAAGAGTTCGCTTTATCATAAAGGATATTTATGATATAAATATTGAAGAAGATATAGGCTATACCTTTGACCTCATTATTCTTAAAGATGTAATTGAACATATACCTAATCAAGAATTGTTTCTGAATAGACTGAAGAGTTTCTTATCTCCGGGTGGTAAAATCTTCTTTGGGTTTCCACCGTGGCAGATGCCCTTTGGTGGTCACCAGCAAGTGTGCAGAAACAAATTCTTGTCCGCGCTCCCTTACTTTCATCTTTTTCCTAAACCTGTTTATAGATCAATACTCAGATTTTTTAAAGAGCCGGATGCTACCATCAAAGGGCTGATCGAAATAAAGGAAACCGGTATTTCTATTGAGCGATTTGAGCGTATTGTCAAAAAAGAAAACTATAAACTAGTACAAAAAAAGTTTTTTCTGATTAACCCTATATACACATTCAAGTTCAATCTCAAAGTCAGAAAGCAACTTTCTGTTATAGGCGCAATACCAGTATTAAGAAACTTTCTAACAACTTGTGTGTACTACGTAATCTCCAAATAGTACAAAACTTAACATCAGAAATATTGGTACAAAACCAACCCAATAACCCTCTTCACGGTATTAAACTAAAGCAAATAGTAAAAGACCTTGTAGAATATTATGGCTGGCAACAGCTTAGCTACCACATAGATATCAATTGTTTTAAAAATGACCCTAGTGTTAAATCCAGCCTATATTTTTTGCGCAGACATGAATGGGCCCGGAAAGAAGTAGAAGAGCTTTGGATTAAGGTTTTTGGATAAATCTACAAATGCCGGCTTGGCTTACCGGCTATTTTACAGACTCTAATGCATGTTCATATTGATTAATCAAAACCTGCCAATCATATTTGCTTACCAGAGATTG
The DNA here is from genome assembly GCA_006969905.1 of Balneolaceae bacterium. GTDB lineage: Bacteria > Bacteroidota > Rhodothermia > Balneolales > Balneolaceae > Balneola. Next base: position 197,620 of record CP030887.1, read on the forward strand.
AAAATCGTAAACCCGGCTATTACTTATTTCTTTGATAGTCCTTCCCAGATAGCTACGTAGTAAACCATCCTCATAAATAAATGCGCTTTTTAAGTCAGCAGGTATATGCTCGGGATATGTCAGGCGATTAGGCAATATAGGAATGCAATTACAGTACATCGCTTCTATTACACTGCCTCCAAAAAAATCCTGCCTTGAAGTAACGGGTAAAATATCCGCCCTCCATAACCAACGTGCATACTCTTCAAAAGAATTTGTATATCCCCAATGAACTATTTCATCATTTAGTCTCTTTTTTGCTTCTTCAAAAATGGGTGGGTTCATCTCATTCTGTTCACCCAATACAACAAGCCTAAATTCATATCCTTCCTCTTTTAGTTCAAAGAGAGTGCTAAAAAACTCTTCAGGGTTCTTATCATACTCCCATCGATGATTCCAAAGCAAGGTGGCTACTTCACTTTTTTCCTTTTCGGCATCTCTAACTTTATTGAATCTGGCTAAATCCAATCCTAAATGAAGAACTTCGCTCTTCTGCTCTATAATTTCGATGTTTTCTTTCCCTCTTTTGTCAGGAAATTGATTTAGAAATTTCGGTAATGCTCCAAGAAAGGAATCCCGGTGATACTTTGAATTAAAGAACACTTTATCCGCAACCAATGCAGAAGTGTAATTAATGAATGAATAGTGATTATCTCTTTTCTTTTTCTTATCCCGGTCTTGTGGTGACCAGGGATAAGTCAATTGATTCTCATGAAAATAAAAAGCCACTGGAATTTCAGAGGATTTCTCGCGAGTTAATGCCAAAAATGTAGTTAGATCCAACATAGATGTGGCAAGTATTAGGTCAGGCTTAGAACCCGGTTCATTAAATTGTTTTGCCAATGCAACAGCCCCGCCATGCATTCTCCATTTCCAATGCCTGCCGGGCAGGCTTAGTATTTCAATTTTGTGTGAAGAATACTTTTGGAGCCCCAATGCCCACTTTTTATGAGAGCCCGAAAAAAAAGGTTCGAGAAGTGTTATTTTCAATAGTCTAATTTTTTGCTACTATTCTCAGATTAAAGCAGCCTCCGCTCTTCACGATAAATTTATATAGTTACTTTATATATCCCATCCAAATTATGTATATGATCAATAACTATGAAATCAATTGCCTCATTACTTCTCTCATTTCTTATTCCTGCTATTGTTTGTTCACAAGGTTTATATGAAAAAGGTTATTTCGTGACTAAATCGCAGGAACGCTATGATGTACTGATTGATATGTATAACCTCGATAAAAACCTTGAAGCAGTAAAGTATATTGAATCGTATGATGAAAAAGTAAAATCTATTCCCGTTTCCGATATTCTTGAGTTGAGTGTTTCTGATTTCAAGTTTATAACTGAACAAGCAAGCATTGATACATTCAGAGAAGCCGGAGAAAAAATAGAACCAGCATTTGAAAGTAAATGGTTATTTTTGAGGGTTGAAATCGAAGGTTTTTTTTCACTTTACAGCACCTATTTGGAAGGTGATGAAATTTTTCTTTTCTCCGTTGACAATCAAAAGCCTCAAGAACTGATTTACAAAAAATTCATTCGGTATGACGGTAAAGAATCTGTAAATACAATGTTTAAAAAGCAGTTAAATAGTGCTGTTAATTGCCCTTCTTTTGGAATAAGAGAATTATCCAATGCTGTTTACACCAGGCAGAATTTGATTGAACTGGTAATGAATGCTAATACATGCACCGATAATAGCTATTCTGTTTTTAAAGGCATGAATACATCCTTTTTTGAATTTTTGAATTTTTCGGTTTCCTTGGGTAGTTCACTTACCAGTGTAAAAAGTGTATCAGTAGTTCAAGGAAATGAAATAGTAAACTTCAGCGAGCTATCACTTCCTGCTTTTGGAATTGAGGCTGAATTTTTAATTCCGCCTTCCAATAATACCATTTCTTTTTGGGCAAGAGGAGATTACTTGTTTGCTCGTGCGAACGAAATTGCCACTTTCCTTGATGTTGAACAGGAAGCAATACTTAGATATGAATACATAAATGCTTCTTTAGGCCTGAGATATTACCTGAAAACATCAAATAATACTAAGATCTATACCGATCTGGGTTATGGCAAAAGTTTTAAAATTGATCAAGGCATACTAATTGATTACAGCGTGAAAGATGATTACCTCAAAACTGAGATTCCGGGAAGTATAAACGCTTCACTCGCTTTTGTATTCAGGAACAGATATGTACTCGAAAGCAGACTGCTTTATTTAAATTCCGGGCTTAAAGAAGACGAAAATGCATTTGAAAATGTATCACATACTGCCTTTCTATTTAATTTTAAATACCTGTTTAAGAGCTACTATAAATAAAATGCCTCATTATTCAGCGTTCCAGATATAGTAGCAATGATCTTTATCCAATTCAAAGCCTGTGTTAGGATAAAGTTGATTACCAATGTAATTATCCGATGCCGTTTCTAACATCATACCTACAGCATTAGTAGACCTACATAGTTCTTTGGCTTTTTCTATGAGTGCTTTTGAATAGCCTTTACCACGATATTCAGGAGCAACAAATAAATCATTTAATAACCAAAAACGAGCCATTCTGGTTGAGGAAAAAAGAGGATATAGTTGGGTAAATCCGGTCGCGATGCCATCTTTATTTCTTGAGATGAAAATCACTGATTCATCATTTTTAATTCGATCTGTTAAGAAAGCCCTGGCACCCCCGGGGTCTGATTTCTTCTCATAAAAAACCCTATACCCGTCAAAAAGCTTTACCAATTCATCCAGATCATGTATACCTGCTTTTTTCACAGATTTCTTATTTGAGCCCACCCTCACCCCGGAAACCTGTCCATTCGTGTGAAAGTAAGTACTAAACCATAGCCCTCACGTGTCCAAATCATTCGGTCTTCTTCAATAGTAATATCCCAGTAATCAAACTCTTTTTCGTTATCATAATAAAGAATATCAATAACCGGCCTGTGAGCATCAATATTCCATACACCGTTTATCCTCCCTTTTTCGGTGAAGTCAATATATTTCCTGTCCCATCTAAGAAAAACAAACCGGGTTCCTGTGGGGTCATACTCCTCAGTAACATCTTTCCCCATTCTTTGGGCTGATTCAAAATCCCAAATACCCGTTGCTATGTCCGGCAAAGCCTTGGGCAATGCCTTTATCTTCCTATAGAAAACGGATACTTCCTGCCCTTCTTCTATGCGTTTCCATACCATTGTTGAGTCTGTTGATGACAAAATATCAAAAGGTCCAAAAGGATCATAAAAACCTGTATAGTTAGTGAGGGTTATTTCGGAATCTTCCGAATTGTACCTCCAGGTTCCATCCCCGTTTATAAGCCAGCCATTGCCCGTCTCAAATCTGCCATTTGGTTGTAACCTGTTCCATTTTCCCCTGGGGGTCATTTGCTCTTCCCCAACCTCTACTTTTGTGACTTCCCAAAGTCCAGCTATGGAGTATGTAGCAGTAGCATTTACCCGTTGCTCTTCCTGCTTAAATGAAGAACTTGTAGAACAATTTGCGATAAGGAAAAAAACTGCTACTACCCCAAAAAATATACTTCTGAGTGTGACCATAAAACTATACCTTTTTGTTTTCCAGTTATTAATATTAAATGAAAACTACTCATTAAGAGATTCCAAAACTCTTTTAGCTCCTTCAAAATCCGGCGCAAGCTCTAGAGCCTGATTTACTAAATTTTTGGCTTCCTCTGTTCGATCCAACCCTACAGCTATAAGCGCTCTTAAATTTAACACCACTGCCTTAAATAATACTTCCTGGGTTTGCCCAGCACTTGTATTGAGTGTTATTGTTTCTTCAGCGCCAATATTTTGTTCAACAACATTTAAATTTTCAAGGGCACTCTCAAACTTATTTGTGGAATACTCCAGATATGCGATTTGATAGAGCGTTCTGATGTTGCCGGTATCAATCCAAATAGATTTATAATACTCTATAGCCCTATCGTACAGCCCTATCTGCTCAAAACTCAGGGCCGCCATTTCTAATGCGATAAGATTGTCTGGGTACTTCTCCAAAAAATCCAATGCAACCAGTGCACTTGAAGTAAATTGCCTGTTATTATAATACAATTCCCCAAGTGTTCTTAGTACTGTTGAATCCTGGTCGTTGAGAACCAGCAACTCAAAAAGTGCCTGACGGGTCATTTCAATATCATTATACTTTTGTGCCTGGTTATATAAGGCCAATGCTTTGGTATATTCGTTGGCAATGTAGGTGCTGTCTTGCGCTATAAGAGCAGGAGAAATAGTAAACAGCCCCAAGGCAAGGGCTAAACTTAATTTTTTATTCATTATTTATTTTTTGATTGTGGAGTGTATACCTCTGATGTAAACGTTTAAGATAAATGGCAACGTGAACTTTTATTGCCTTAGTTTAAGCTTTTATTTACAGCTATGGCACATTTTTCTCCATCAATTGCAGCAGATACTATTCCACCAGCATAACCGGCTCCTTCACCGCATGGATACAAACCTTTAATTTGATGATGTTGCAATGTAATCTTATCCCTGGGGATTCTCACCGGGGATGAGGTTCTTGACTCGGGAGCATGAACAATAGCTTCATTAGTTAAAAATCCTTTCATGCTTTTTCCCATTTCTATAAATCCCTTTTGCAGAGCTTCATAGATTACTTTGGGCAATACATTCTTCAAGTTTACTGAAGTAAGTCCCGGCGGGTATGAGCTTTTTGGCAAATCTTTAGATTCTACACCCTTTATAAAATCAATGAGACGCTGTGCGGGCACCGCTTGTGTTTTTCCTGCCATCTCCCAGGCCCTTTGTTCTATCATTTTCTGAAATTCCATCACTTTTAATGGTCCGAAGCCTTCAAACTCTTTAAAATCCTCCATTCGCAATTCAACCACAATTCCGGAATTTGCAGTTGGGCGGGATCGCTGAGAACCTGACCATCCATTCGTGACCACTTCTCCCGGACTCGTTGCACAAGCAGCAACCACCCCACCAGGACACATACAAAATGAATACACTCCCCGGTCATTAACCTGTTTTACAATACGGTAAGGTGCGGGGGGCAGGTATTCGCCACGTGCTTCGCAATGATATTGAATAGAATCTATCAAAGACTGAGGGTGCTCTACCCTTACGCCTATCGCAATGGGTTTGGCTTCAATCTCTATGTCTTTGTTGAGAAGCAACTCAAAAATATCCCGGGCTGAATGACCTGTAGCTAAAATGAGTTGATCTCCTTCTATTACTTCTCCATCCAGTGTTTGTACTCCCTGCACTTCAGAGTCTTTGATTAGAATATCTGTTACACGTTTTTCAAAATAGATTTCTCCTCCGTGTTCCAAAATATATTCCCTGATCCTGGCAATAATTGCAGGCAATTTGTTCGTTCCTATGTGGGGATGTGCATCAACTAGTATTTCTTTTTTAGCCCCAAAAGCAATTAGTAGTTTTAAAATACGATTCACATCTCCACGCTTTTTGGAACGTGTATAAAGCTTACCATCTGAGTAAGTACCTGCCCCTCCTTCCCCAAAACAATAGTTGGAATCAGGATTTACTATGTGATGTACATTGATATTTTTAAGATCTTTGATCCGGGATTTTACGTCCCTCCCCCTCTCAATAATAACCGGTTTTAGTCCAAGCTCAATACATTTTAGCGAAGCAAACAGCCCGGCAGGGCCCGCACCAACTATAAGTACAGGCTTTGATTCCCTTACAGATTTATAAAGAGGCGGCAAGACCGGCTTCTCATCAAATGTTTCATTAATGTAAACCCGAACTTTAAGATTTACTTTTACCTGCTTTTGCCGGGCATCAATCGAACGTTTCACGAACTCAACATGCTTTATATCTCCCGCTTTTACCCCGGTAGTTTTTGATAGATAGTTTTTTAAAAGTTTAAGCTCTCCCGCTACTTCCGGGGTAACACGTAATTGTAACTCTTTTTGCATTGATCGATTATTATTCCAGTATAAAAGATATCGTATTTAGCTGAGCCTTGTAGGCTCTTCTTTATACAATAAATGATCAGCTAACACATTATGGTTTTACATTCTGTAACAAAGTGTTTTTAAGCTATCATTTATGTAAACGCTTTTTACAGAAAGCGCTATTTTGGCAAGTAATTAAAACAATTTTATTCTTTAAACTTCACCAGTTCATTTCTGAAAACGACTTTACCTATGAAATACATTATGCTACGATCTTTTTCAACCCTAGCCCTTTTGTTGTTTCTTTTTACTTCAACACAAGCACAGCTTAGCGTAAAGGGAGAACCGAAAATCCTTATTAAAACAGATACTCCTTTTCAAAACCCGGTTTGGTCTCCTGATGGAAGCAGGATAGCATTCACTTCGCATCGATACCAGGGCCTTTGGACAGCCAATGCTGATGGCAAACAAATTGAACTGGTTACCAATAAAGATGCCGGATATGGTTTCAGCTGGTCTTCTGACTCTGAGAGTATTTTAACCCGGCTTTCTGAAACTGTGAATAGACGAAGAAATCATGCAATTGCTGTTTACGATGTATCGAGTAAATCAGAAACTCAGCTATCAGAGTTCAGGTCAGAAATGCCGGCTTTACCCAGATGGGCTCAATTCGATGAAAAAGCAGTTTTGATCACAGATGCAGGAGTTGAGACTTTTGAAACCGGTAAGCAGGCTGATGTTCGACAAAAAGCCATGCCAAACGCCCCTTTTTATGTATTAAAACAAGATCAGATTGCTAAAGGTATGGTACCCGAAAATAGTGTATCAGATATTTCTCCATTTGACGAAGCAACATATCTCAACCTCAGTGTTTCACCAGACGGACAAAAGCTGGCATTTGAAGTATATGGTGGTAACCTTTATGTAATGAATGTAGATGGAACAGGGCTTATTGACCTTGGGAGATTAAATAACCCTAGTTGGTCTCCTGACAGCCGTTTTGTATTAGCAAACTCGATCAAAGATGACGGTTACAATTTTACTCAGGCTGATATTATTGCTTCACGAGTAGACGGATCTGAGTCTTTTAACCTGACTGCTTCTACTAATCTTATCGCCCTTAATCCTTCATGGTCACCTGATGGTCAGCGTATTGCTTTTGATGTTCCTAATGAAGGGGCCATCTATGTTTTGGAACTTATTAATTAATCAGAGAGAGTATTAACAGGATGGACTTAATGAAAAAAATCTCTACAACTCTATTTGCACTTCTTGTTTTACTTGGTGGTACCACTTATGCACAAGAAATAACCGGGCTAAATGGCTTCAGTATTTTTCTTGACCAGGGGCATAGCCAAACTGAAAACATGGGCCTGTACAATTATTCCGAAGCAGAAAAAACGTTGCGTGTTGGTTTGGCATTAAGAGACCTCTTACTAGAACTAACAGATATTGATACCGTTTATACTGCACGAACAACAGATAGTGACCAAATTGGACTTTCCCAGAGAAGTGACTTAGCAAATTCCTTAGGAGTTGATTTCTATTATTCTATCCACAGTGATGCCGGCGGGCCAACTGCCAATAGTACACTTTTTATGTACGGGGGCTGGAGAGAAAATGGGCAAACCGTTGAGAAGAATCCGAAAGGTGGTAAAGATTTTTCAGATATTATGGAAACTGTCTTACCCGCTGCACTTAGGATTGGTTCACGTGGTGTATTTGCGGATAGAACCTTCTACCAGGGTTTCCCGACTAATCATGATAATGACTGGCCTTATCTCAGTGTTAACCGCAGAACAAATATGGCTTCTATGTTAAGTGAGGCCGGATTTCATACTAATCCATTTCAACAACAGAGAAACTTAAATGCAGATTATAAACGATTGGAAGCACAGGCTTCTTTTTGGGTAGTGCTGGAATACCTGGGGGTAGAAAGACCCCCAATTGGTATTGCTACGGGCGTGGTAAGTGATGCAGATAATGGTTTGCCTGTAAATGGAGCTACCATCTCTATCAATGGACAAGATTATGTAACCGATTCTTATGCTTCTCTTTTTAACCAGTATTCAAATGATCCCGATCAACTTAGAAACGGCTTTTATTACATTGAAAATCTTCCTGAAGGAATTAATGAAGTAATTACTTCGGCTCCCGGCTTTTATTCAGATACAACTGATGTAGATGTTATTACAACTGATTTCTCTTTCAAAGATATTGGTTTGATCTCTAGTAAACCTCCTGTTGTAACTTCAACATCTCCTGTTGAGGGAGATACAACATTGAATCCTTCAAATTCAATTGTCATTAACTTCAGCCGGAACATGGATCAAGCCTCAGTTATAGGTGCATTTTCTATTGAACCTGAAGTTACTGCTCCATTGGTTTGGTCCGGTTCAAAGAAGCTATTCATCCAAACCTCTGCGTTTGATTATGAAACGGAATATACAATAACGATAGATTCTACTGCAAAAGACGGATCTGTTTATCAACACGGATTTGATGGCGATGCTGATGGCAATGCAGGTGGCGATTTTGTATTGAATTTTAAAACCGGTCCTGAGGATATAGCTCCGCCTAAGGTCACAAGCATTTATCCTTTCAATACAATCGTTGATTTTGTACGCCCTATTGTTAGTATTGTATTTGATGAATTGGTTGATACAAACAGTATAGATGCATCTTCAGTAACGATTCTTGACTCAAGTCAAAATGAAATAGCCGGAGAATATGCGTTATATAATGTCGGAGAACAGAGTTTTATAAACTTTTTTCCTACGGAAGATTTGATTTCTAATGCCGATTATATAGTACGGTTGAAAGGTGGGTTTAAAGACCTGAATGGAAATATATCTCCGAATGATCGGGAAGCCCCTTTTGAAACTCAGGAGCTTAGCGCTATTAATACTCAAACTATTATTTCTGATTTTGAAGACGGAATCTCGCCTTGGTGGTTACCTCAGCAAAGTGGCAGTACAACCGGTATTGTAACCGAGGGAACCGACTCAGGCATTGACACAACTATTACTAACCTATTAACCGGCAGTGCCTCTGCTCTGCGGGTAGATTACGAGTGGGATGTGAGTGCCGGAACAAAATTAATCAGGGAATATCGAAATTCTTCGTCTCCTAAATTTTCGAATACTAGTAAGTTACAAGCCTATGTTTTCGGAGATGGATCCGAAAACAAATTTCGATTTATGGTCCGCGATGGTAGCAGCCAATTAGAGGGAAGTGAATGGTATACCGTAGATTGGCTGGGATGGAAACTTGTTACATGGGATTTAGCCAGTGATCCGGTAGTAGGCTGGGCGAATGGAGATGGCACACTAAATGGCAGTCTTTATTTCGACAGCTTTCAATTAACCTATACTGAAGGAAGTAATCCAAGTGGTTTCTTTGTATTTGACGATTTAAGAGCGGTTACCCTTTTAGTTACCAGTATTGATGATGAAGGAATTAACCTGCCTACAGAAATTACTCTTAACCAAAACTATCCGAATCCCTTTAATCCTTCTACAAATATTGAATTCGGGCTGCCTAATAGAAGTGAAGTTCGTATTGAGCTTTATGATATGCTGGGCAGAAAAGTAGATACCATTTTTGAAGGCACAAAAAGCCCCGGGGTACATATTATAAACTATGATGCCTCAGCATTGGCAAGCGGTATGTATATCTACAGGCTGGTAACAGGCAACACAGCTATTTCTAAGAAAATGATGCTTATCAAATAGCGAAGGTTAATCCTTTACCCAAAGAGGGATTTCGGATTCGAATATTAAAGGGCGACCTATAGAATCTCTGTGAGCATCTGCCTTATCAACAGATGCTCTTTTTATATGAAGGATATTTTTACCTGCTACAAAGCGATCATCTATATGTAAAAAACTTTGATAGCCCGGTTGTTCTGTTTTTCTATGTTCAGTAAATAATAAATCTGTTTCCAGGGTATCCATTTCATTTACCAGTAAAGTGAAAAAGCTATTCGCACAGCTTAAATATTCACTGTTAAGTATGTCTCTTTTCTCAAACCTGAACAGGCTGTCAGCAGGTTCCCCAATCCGGCAATAACCCTCCAGTTTACTATCCAATAATTTGGAGTATGGGATGAAAAGAGACATAAACTCTCCTCGCTGTATAACAGGAGAACTTATTACCGGCTCACTAATCATTATACCCTCTATCAATTCAGACTCGTATTGCTCCGGAACAAAGTTACCTGAAGTTGAAAGTGTAGTATAATAATCACGAGCATCAAAAAAGCGGTCATCAGCCTCAGTAAGTGATGTACGTAACATCATTGCAAAGAAGAACACAAAGAAAACCCCCATATATACTATGTACTTCTTCAAGGGCATATTTGACATGTAGGTAAGCAAAAGGTACTGAATGGGCTTAAGGATGAATGGAAAAATCACAAAGCTCATGCCCCAGGTTAAGCGGAAGTGAAACCTGGCAATTTTCTCATTTTCCCTGAACTTCTTCATATTCAGGATAAGAGAAAGTAACGCAACCGATAAAATAACAACCAACAGTGTTATGTAAAGAATGTTGGAGTATATCTCATAAGCTGACTCTGAGAGAAAAACCTTCATTACGTTTATGAGCATGAAAAAAACAAAATACATAAAGCTGATACTGATAAGCATCAGGACTACAGCAAAGGCAATTGAAAAAATAACGCTGGCAACCCGGTCAACAGCAATGAGAAAATCCTCTGAATTACCAATCCTTTTTTTTACTTCATTCTTGTAAAAATTGCTGTATTCAAGTTTTTCGTACTGTATACCCTTATCAAATACAGAGTTTAAACCAATCAGGCCCACCCAAAAAGCACGTATCACAAAATGGAGAATAAAAGCAAAATTGAGAAATTCCAGTGCAGTGGTAAAAGACCCGTAAATGGTAAGTGGTAATGCTTCATCAAAAAAACCAACTCCCGACTGCAGGTTAAATGTATAGTATTCTAACCCGCTTTTCAGTATATCCGGCAACTGGCTGGTTGCATAGATAGCCAAACCTGATATCAGCAGCTCTGGCTCCCAGCTTTGTTCTGCTACCCGTTTCAGCCAGTTTCGCTGGTTTCCTGTGCCTTCAGTTTTTCCTTCTTTCATTTCATCCCAACTAGTTAGTTATATTCTAAAATGTTTCCATTGATTCAAAAGCAGAAAAAAATAGCAATAGTCATTAATTGCTTTTTGAATGCTTTAATTTCAACAGTGGTTACAAAATTGAACTAATCTTTTTAATTATGAAAAAAATCTTTTCTCTTTTTTTATTTCTGATACTTGTTTGCCCAGTCATGTTGGCACAGCTTAATAAAGAAGCTGACTTCTATACCACCGCTAAAGGTGATCTCAGCGTCCACCCCATCAATCACGGAACCGTTGCCTTTACTTATCTTGGAAAAACTATTTTTGTAGACCCTTTCGGAGCTGTTGACAATTATGAAGCTTTTTCTGCTCCTGATCTTGTATTTATAACTGATATACACGGCGACCATTACAGTACACGAACCCTGGACGTTTTGGACGTAAGCAATGCCACTTTCGTAGTTCCGCAAGCCGTTGCGGACATCATGGAAGAGCGGTATGGTAAAGAAGTGATTGTAATTGGTAATGGGGAAACAAAAGAAATAATGGAACTTTCTGTTACCGCAATCCCAATGTATAACCTCCCCGAAACAGAAAACTCCCGCCATACCAAAGGCAGGGGCAATGGGTATATCATTAACTTTGACGGTGTGAATGTATACCTCTCGGGAGATACCGAAGACATCCCTGAAATGCGGGCACTTGAGAATATTGATATTGCTTTTGTATGTATGAACCTTCCCTATACTATGGATATTAACCAGGCTGCCAGTGCTGTGCTGGATTTTAAGCCTAACCACGTGTACCCTTACCACCATCGCGGGCAGGATATCGAAGCTTTTAAAGGACTGGTAAATGAGGGTAACGATACCATTAATGTGATCCTTAAAAACTGGTACTAAGCTTAGCATATTTTGAAATGCACCTTATGTTATAGTACCACGAACCTTTTTTATGAGTACAACGAACGGGGTCTGGCTTACCACCAATGTACCACTTGCAATTCTGTACTTCTAGACCCCGCTCACTATTTACGCCCTGAGCAGGAAAAAGCTCATTATCTCACTCATGAAAATGATGTAAACGATCCCGGTTACCAGCAGTTTGTTTCGCCCATTGTAAAAGCGGTAATGAATAACCAGGTATTAACCGAAAAGGGATTGGACTTTGGATCGGGAACCGGACCGGTAATCACAAAACTTTTAAAGGATGCTAACTACGATATTACAACCTATGATCCTTTTTTTGATGCAAATCCATTAGCTCTTACCAACACTTACAATTACATTATTTGTTCTGAAGTAATGGAGCATTTTCATAATCCTCATGAAGAATTCAAGGTACTTTCATCGCTTCTAAACAAAAGCGGAAACTTGTACTGCATGACCCAGCTTTATCATGAAGGCATTGACTTCAAAACCTGGCGGTATAAAAATGATCCTACCCACACCATCTTTTATCATGCGGATGCTATTTCGTACATGACAGGTGAATTCGGATTTAGTTCTAGTTTTATTGATGGGAAATTGATTGTTTTAAACAAATAAATCGTTTTACTCTCCCAAAACATTAAAACTACCCACATAAAAATTAGGGTCAACGATCAACTTCTTCCCTCCATGTTCCATTTGTTGCCAGCTTTTTGTGGCAGATAACCAGTTTTCTTCCTTGTCAATCCAAACTTTTACCGGCATGTTGAATTCTTCAACTGTATTTGACCAGCGATACCATAACTCTCCATCTTTAAAGGAGTATTCTAACACGGGTATTCTCACATCTCTCAGGTACTGATCAAACACCGTACTTAGATCCTTTCCTGAATGATCAGAAATATAATTTTCAATTTGACCGGTAGTTACCGTTTGATGGAAGAACTCTTTGTTCAGTCCTCTCATTATTTCTCTCCATTTTTTGTCATCATTCACTACATGCCGGATAGTGTGAAGCAAATTCCCACCTTTATAATACATATCTGAAGAACCTTCGTAATGCACATCATAAATCCCGATAATGGGTCTGTCGTTTTGGATAGCAATACGAACTCCTCTTGCATATTCATCAGCGGCTTGTTTACCGAAATGGTATTCCAGGAAAAGAAATTCTGAATAATGGGTAAATCCCTCATGAATCCACATGTCAGCGACATCTTTATATGTAATGTTATTGGCAAACCATTCATGCCCGGTTTCGTGCACAATAATAAAATCAAAATTCAATCCCCATCCTGACCGGCTTAAGTCTCTTCCACGGTACCCATTTTCATAACCATTGCCATAAGTAACCGAGCTTTGGTGCTCCATGCCCAGGTAAGGAGCTTCCACCAGTTTATAGCTGTCTTCATAGAAAGGATAAGGACCGAACCAATATTCAAAGGCCTCTATAGTTCTGGGTACTTCGGCAAATTGTGCAATAGCTTTTTCTTTGTTATAGCTTAGCACATAGAAATCCATATCCAGTTCGCCCTTTTCTCCTTCATATATCTGCTCAAAGTGAACGTAATCTCCGATATTGATATTTACCCCATAGTTATTGATAGGATTGGATACAAACCAGTGCCAGGTTTTAGTGCCATCAGTATTCTGGACAACTTCCCGCAACCGCCCGTTTGAAACGTTGGTAAGTTCTTCCGGCACACGAACACTAATCAACATACTGTCCGGTTCATCATACGCATGATCTTTATTGGGCCACCAAACACTGGCCCCGATTCCCTGGTTGGCTGATGCTACAAATGGATTTCCGTTTTCGTCTCTTGTCCAGGTTATCCCTCCATCCCAGGGAGGATTTGCAGCAACAACGGGTTTTCCTCCGAAATAGACAATAAGCTCTTTCACCTCATTCTTCTTTTGTTCTTCTTCTAACGAAATGAAAAAGGCATTGCCCTCCCGCTCGAAATTAAGCTCGGCCCCATTCTGGATCACCTTTGAAATATTCATCGGTTCTTGTAAATCTATTTGCATGCGCTCTCCTGAATATTCATTCACCTGGTACTGTACAGTATTGCTACCTGAGATTGTACTGTCTTCAAGGTTAACTTCGATATCCAGGTGATAATAAGTTACATCCCACCAGGCCCGCTCAGGAGTGATACTCCCTCTTAAAGTATCCTGCCGGGTGAATTCCGTTTGGGTTTGGAAGAACTGGGCTTGCATATCACTGCACATTATTATGTTTAAAACAAAAAGTAGAAATAGGTTTTTCTTCATTGAATAACGTTAAAATCGTTTTTATGCATCTTAAACAAAAAGAATAACACTTTCACTTAAGTAAAGTGAAAAATCAGATCACCTATTTCTAAATGTTTTAGAGTTACTTGAGGAAATCTTTGAATCTCTTCTCATTAGCAAAAACTCTTAATACCAGCCATTTTAATTGGATTAAATAAAGACTTATATCTCAGATTGCTGGAAATATTTTAATAAGCTCTTTTTGTAATAACATTATACGCTATAGAGCTAAGAATCATATTTTATAATACTGATAATATTAAGTTTACAGTTGATAAAGAAATTAATAACGTTCATTTAATCTGCACTTAACCGGACCTTCCTAGCTTGGTTTTTAATCTTAAAACCAACTTTAAATTGCCTTCAAATTTATGAATTTCTTCTTGACTGTATTATCTCTGTTGTTGATTGCACCGGGTGCTGATTCAGCAAATCAAATTTCAACAACTATAACTGGAGTGGTTGTTGATGCGGTAACCAAAGAGCCCCTGATTGGGGTAACAATTAGCATCCCAAATACTACAATTGGTGTTTTAACAAATAGAAACGGTGAATTTTCCATTACATTACAAAACACTGATTTAGAAAATAATTTCCTTGAAGTACGATATCTAGGATATAAAACTTATCGAATACTTCGTGAAGATTTTTCTTCCAATGTATTTTTGCAAATCGAACTTGAACAAGATTTAATTCGTGAAAATGAGATTGTAGTAACCGGACAAGGAATAAATATGGAGAGGCGCCGGCTTTCTACCAATATTACGACTATCGATGAAAATTCGATAGAGTTAAGTCCGGCAAATAGAATTGACCAATTACTACAATCTAAAGTTCCTAATGCGCAATTTAGAATAACAAACGGACAACCGGGAAGTACCTCAATTGTTAGAGCCAGAGGGGTGGTCTCGGCATTTATAAACTCAACACCTATTATATACATTGATGGCGTAAGAATTGATAATCTGAATACAGCAGCTCAACTTGGTGGTGGTTCGACAAGTGGTGCAGCTACAAGTTCTTTAGCAGATATTCCAAGTGAAAATATTGAGCGCATCGAATTTATAAATGGCGGTGCAGCTACAACACTCTATGGCTCTGATGCCGCAAATGGAGTGATACAGATTTTTACTAAGAAAGGTGGGGCAGGAACTCCACAAGTTACTTTTAATACCCAATTTGGTACAACTTCTCCTACAAATGATTATCTGCATTTTGATAGAACAGCTGATTTACTGTATCAAACCGGGATTTATCAAAAATATGATCTGCAATTTAGTGGTGGAGACAAAAAGTTTGGCTATAGCTTTTCTGCGGGCATTACCAATGATGAAGGTTTTAGAATAGAAAACCAAAATAAGAATCAGAAAGTAGATTTTAGATCTGGCTTTCAAGCCCAGCTCTCAGATCTCGTTTCTTACAACAGTTCTTTCAGTTATACAAATAGCTCTTTCAACAGAGTAAGAAATGGAAATGCCGGAGGCTATACAGGGCTTTGGTATACTGAGTCGGGGGCATCATTATTCACTGGTCCTGGGTTTAATCCAAACTTAAATGATCTTTCTAACGAAGATTTCGAACTCATGAGAGCCTATGTTTCAAGTGCTGAGAGACTGCAAGATAATCAAACTCTTATAGACAGATTTCAGACTTCTCAGACTATAGAATATAAACCTGTAGCTGGTTGGTTAGTTAAAGGAACCTTAGGGGTGGATTACAGGGTACAGGATGAGGAGATATTTATCACAAACGAATACTTAAACCATGTAGATGCTCTAACTCCTGCTAATAGTTTATTTGACAGAGGATCTACGACGAAATTTAACCGGACTTTTCTTGGACTAACTGCTGAACTTAATATCCAAAATAAGCTAGATATCGGAGACTTCTCAGTCATTTCTACATTTGGCGGACAGTTTTTTAGAAACAATGATCAGCAGGTTGCTTATACAGGAATCAATATAAGAGATGGTGCACAATCTGTTTCACAAGCAGCAACCACAGAAGCAGATGAAGTTCTATTTGAAGTCGCCAATTATGGAATATATATCCAGGAAAATATTGGATATAAAAACAGATACTTTTTAGAGTTTGGCCTTCGTGGTGACGGTAACTCAGCATTTGGTGAAGAAGTTGGAACTCAATACTACCCAAAAGCAGGGTTAGCTTACTTAATAAGTGCAGAACCCTTTTTCATAGATCTTTTTGGAAACTCGACCCTTTCTTATCTAAAATTTAAAGCTAATTATGGACTGGCAGGAAACTTTCCCACTCCATTTGCATCTGAAAGAACCGTTGCATTTGCAGGCTTCTTAGGAGGGCAATCTGCTACATTCGGGCAGCAGGGAAATACAAACCTGAAGCCTGAAAAAGTCAGTAGTTTTGAAGTTGGTGCTGATATTGGTTTTTTGAAAGACAGAATACTATTCAATTTTAATTATTATTACACAGAAACAAATGATGCGCTTTTCTTTGTTCCTCTGGAGCCAAGTGTGGGTGAGGGCACACAACTCAGAAATGTCGGTACTATCGAAAATAAAGGTATTGAGCTGTCATTAACTGCCATTCCTATATTAACTCGTGATTGGAATGTTCGCCTTAACGCTGCCTTCAATACTCTAAACAATGAGGTAATAGATGCGGGTGGTGCAAGTCCTTTTAACATAAATGGATTTAGTGCCAGAACTATACAAACTGTAGTTGAGGAAGGCTTTCCTGTTGGTTACTTACGTGGTAATAAAGGGACATTCGAAAATGGTGTTATGACATCAACTACTGCCCAGTCATTTCTAGGCTCTACCATTCCTGACTATTTCGGAAGTGTATCCCTGGATCTAAAATTCAGAAATATCAACTTCTTCTCTAATGCAGATTTTCAAACAGGAGCATATGCTCATAGTTTTGAACAGCAATTTCGCTTTCGATATGGTGCAAGCGATGATAATGAAGGGATTCCGCAATCTGAAGTTGATGTAAATGGTACTTCCAACTGGCTAAACATTACAGATCAGTTTGTAGAAAAAACGGACTTCTTTAAAATTCGAACTATTGGCATCAATTACACTCTGGGTAAAAGCACTATTAGCAATTTAGCAGAACAAATTACTATAGGTTTTAGCATAGTAAACCCCCTTAACTTTTATAAATCATCGTTTGACCCGGAAGCAACACAAAGCGGTGGTGATCAGGGGCAAAATGGAGCTACTACAGGTGGTATTGCTTATGCGGCTGAATCTGCTCCTCGCCAATTCCTCGGTACACTTAGAATCAAATTTTAAAATCACTCAATTTATTATTGTCATGAAAAAACAAATCATAATTTCATTTTTTGCTGTACTGTGCTTTATACAAGGCTGCGACCTTTACGATGTTGAAAATCCAAATGTAACAACCGATAAGTTTGTAAATTCACCGCAAGCAGCTTCTATTTGGGTAAATGGTACACGGGCTGAAATGGCATCAACAATAGGTGTCATTGTAGAGCTAACTGAACTTACATCCGATAATTATTATAACAACCGAACGCTAAGTAGTAAGGTATTTGATATCCCTCAAATTGCATCCAACGATCTTGATGTAAACAGGATTCAATCTGCTGTACATGCCCTCAGGAGAAGTGCTCAGTTTGGTTTAGAAACAGTATTGCCAAACGATGCTGACAGTACTCCTGAACATGAAGCTGAATTACGGTTTTATCTGGGAGTTGCTCATCTTTTTTCAGGAGAATACTTTACTGCTTTACCAGTTGAAGCTTTAGGAGCAGCGTTGACTTCTGATATTCATTACGGATTGGCTAAAACAGAATTCGACAAAGTTATTGCATTAAATAGTACAAGTAATCTGGTTAATGCCGCTACCTTGGCAAAAGCCAGAATTGCATATCATGAAAATGATGTTCAAACTTTACAAAGCTTATCAACAGCAATAATAAACCAGGCACCGCTATTTAATTACCAAGTGCAATTTGATGGATTGAATGGACCTGTCAATGCTTTTCAAAATTTTCTCTATGACTCTTCTCAAGATGAATTTGCACCCCTGCCTCGTCTTGATTTTCTGGATCCAAAATACTTCAGTGAAGACGGCTCAGGTTTGGATCAGAAACCAATAAGCTTATTCAAAATTGAAGAAGCATACCTGATGCTAGCTGAATTAGATATTGTGAATCAAAGCTTGCCTGCTGCAAGGACCAGGTTGATCAATTTATTGGATGATGTAATTGCAAATCGTCCTATAAGTACAGTCAATGACTCAAGAGAAACCCGATCCGGCGGTAATCGTGATGATTACCCTTTGAGTGATACCGTCCAGATTCGAATATCTCCCGGAGGACTTTTAAAAAGTAATCTTGTTTTAGATCGCCAGGCTGGTGACATCCAAGTTCCGGCAGTATCAGGTACAAGTGTTACAGAAAATGATATCAACAATGCTACAACAGCAGATGAGCTTTTGGAACTTGTTTTTTTAATGAGACAAGAAATATTTATTAGTGAGGGACGCCGGGCTGTAGATCTAGGCATTAAATACCCCGTTTCCGATGAAGAAGCTTCTAACAATACAAATATAGCATCTAATAGTACTATTCTGGACGCAGTAGTTCCTGGCTTTATTCCTCTTGATTCTTCAATGGACGATTTCACTGTAGATCAGGTGCAAGGTATTATTACTATTTCTGTTAATATGAACAAAATCTTGATTGATAATAAAACCTCTGCTTTAGTTTTACCTCTTTGGTAATAACTGGCTTACTTTTCACAGGCAATAGAAAACTCTATTGCCTGTTCAATTTTTAATTTCCCAAAAACCCACCATCATGTCTAAAAAATCAATTTTACTTTTCCTTGTTTTGCCCTTCCTGTTCCAACCAGCTATTTTTTCTCAAGAAAATTCAAGAGTCGTAAAAGGAAAAGTTTTTCTTGATAAGAATGAAAATGGAATTTACGATGACAATGAAACTGGGTTGGGAGGCATTATGGTTTCTAATCAAAGAGATGTTGTAATCACTAACAGAAAAGGTAACTACAATATTACTGTAGAACCGGGACAAGCATTGATGGTTATTAAACCATCAGGTTATCAAGTACCTGTTAACAAAAATCAAATGCCTCAATTCAGTTTTATTTATGAACCTGAAGGTTCACCCAAGGGTTTAAAATATGGCGGACTTGAACCGGTTACTGATTTCCCGGATCAAATAGACTTTGCTCTTACTAAAGCCGGTAATGAACATACATTTAATGCTCTTGCATTCGGAGATCCCCAGCCCAGAGATCATAAAGAACTGGGTTATGTTCGGGATGAATTTGTAAATCAAGCAGCTAATGAAGATGCTTCTTTCATGATCATACTAGGAGACATCATGTATGATGATCTTTCTCTATTTGATCGGCATAAAGAATTACTTGCTAAAGCTAATATGCCCGTATGGCATGTTATAGGAAATCATGATATAGACTTTGATGCTGATGGTAATCGCCATGCCCGTGACACTTATAAAAATGAGCTGGGAGCTAATTACTATGCTTTTCAATATGGTTCCGTTACTTTTATTGCTTTAGATAATGTGGATTATCTTGGTATTGGTACAAACGGGCGTCCTTCATATAGAGGAATGATTTGGGGGGATCAGTTAACCTGGTTGAAAAACCTTCTACCTAATATTCCTGAAAATCATTTAATAGTAATTGGTACTCACATTCCGCTATATGCCTGGGGAGGGGAAATGCCGAATGTAAATACGCTAAATAGGAATGATTTATTCAAACTATTAGAAAAAAAAGAGCGGGTTCTGGCAATTTCAGGACATCTACATATGACATATCATCATTTTCTTACTCAAGAGGAAGGCTGGAATGGAAAAAACTCTTTACATCATATAACTACAACTGCTGTCTCAGGAACCTGGTGGGGAGGCCCTGTAAATGAAAACAACATTCCCACAACTACCCAACGTGATGGCGTCCCAAATGGATATCATCGGTTCAGTTTTGAGGGTTCTGATTATTCTGAAAAACTCATAGGATTAGGAGAACCGGAGACTATGCAAGTACGTATTGAGTTAGTTCAGGATGTTATATCATTATCAGATCTTCCTAAAGAAATAGTAGCAAACGTATTTAATGGAAGCGAAAAAAGTAAAGTTTGGTATCGCTTAAATGAAGGACAATGGAAAGAAATGAAACAAGTTTCCCGTTCCTCTCCTTTCTATGAATATTTACTGAAGCAATACCCGGATAACTGGTCATCCAATCTTAATGCTATACCTACTAATCATCTTTGGGTTTCTGACTTTAGTTCAGATTTAGAAATAGGTGTACATAGTCTTGAAGTAAAAACCCAGGATGCATATGGTCAAGAGTGGTCAGTCACAAAAGTAATTGAAGTAGAGTAAATCTGAAAATAGCTTGGTTTATTTTAAAAATTGAGATTTCATTATCACCTTAAATCTATGATCACAAAAGTATTTATTAAGAATATTTTAGAAAGCTATTAACCCAAAAGCCTCAACATAAAAAATACCATAACCCCGGTTACCGAAACATATAACCAAATCGGAAATGTCCATTTTGAAACTTTGCGGTGCTTTTCAAATCGGCCTGAAAAACCTAAATAAAAACTACTGAGTACCAGGGGTACTACAAAGGCTGAAAGTATAATATGTGAAATCAGGATAAAGAAATATATCGGCCGGATAAATCCCTCACCCATAAACTTGGTGTCTCCGGCAAAGTGATGATACACTACATAGGTAGTAAGAAATAAAGCAGAGGTCACAAAAGCGCTCAGCATAAATTTCATGTGCCTGCTAAAATTTCGATTCTTTATTTCCCTAAATCCCAACAAAAGAAAAATTGTACTCAATGTATTGAAGCTGGCATTAAGCGCCGGTAAATTGTATACCCAATCTGCAATGGTTTCAGAAGGTGGTTTAATATAGATCAGCCAAATGAGAAATAGCAGCGCTGCCAGGCTGATGCCAATAATGATGCGGAAAGCAGTTTGGGGATTCAGGTTTTCGAATACTTTCAGTTGTTCGGGTATTGGATTAGGTGTACTCATGCTTAAGTCAGGTATGGAATAAAATTCTGGAAAATAAAGGTAAGATACACCCAACTATATTTATGTGAAATTCGATTCTTTTTTAAAGATTCTTTATCAAATCCGTTTTATCTTCATTTAACTATAACCCTCAAATCAAAAAGCTACTCATTTCTATTTAGAACGAATTTAAATAATTCAAATCGTTCATCATTTGCTTCGATATAAAGAAGAATTTAGGTAGATTTGCGCGGCATCATTTTGGGAGTAGTAAGTCCCGATTTATAAATCAAAATAGCAATCTATATGGCGCAGATTTTCCCTAAGTGGACAAATCAAGTTCCTCGCAAATTACTGATCGGTTTAATCGTTTCCGTTAACGTTTTAATATTAATCGTTTGGTATTTTTTCTCCCCCAAGTATACCGATGTAGGATACGCTCCTACCCAACCCGTTCCTTACAGTCATAAAGTACACGTGGATCAGCTAGGCCTCGATTGCCAATACTGCCACACCAGTGTATTCGATTCCAAGCAGGCAAATGTACCTGCTACACAAACCTGTATGAACTGTCACAACCAGATTTTAACAGATAGCGACAAGCTTGCCCCGATACGTGAGAGTTGGGAAACAGGCCAGCCTGTTGAATGGGTGCGGGTGAACAACCTGGCCGATTACGCATATTTTAATCATGCCGCTCATGTGAATGTGGGTGTTGGATGTGAAAGTTGCCACGGGCGGGTCGATAAAATGGAAATTGTATATCAAACCGAGCCTTTGAGTATGGGATGGTGTTTAGATTGCCACCGTGAACCCGAGAAGTTTTTACGCCCGGTTGAAGAAGTTACTACCATGGGGTACAAAGCGGAAAACCAGTCGCAATTGGGAGCAGAACTGGTAGAAAAGAATAATGTAAGTCCTCCTGAATATTGCCAGGGCTGCCACTATTAATCACTACGGATTTTTGAACATATATCATTACTAATGAGCGAAGTTAAACAAAATACTTACTGGAAGAGCCTGAACGAACTTGCTCAAAACCAGGAATACCAAAAATTTGTTGAACGAGAATTCCCTGAAAATGCTACTGAACTTACTGACGGATTCTCACGTCGTGGCTTCCTCGCCATTATGGGTTCAGCGGTACTGTTGGCCAGTTGTGATTTCGCCCGCCGTCCGGTTCAAAAAATCCTTCCCTATTCCAAGCAGCCCGAAGATATTGTTCCAGGCATACCTTTATATTACGCTTCTGCTATTCCGTTTTTAGGAAGTACCAATGGTGTTGTGGTTGAAAACCATGAAGGCCGCCCAACTAAAGTTGAAGGGAATGAAATGCACCCGGGCAGTAAAGGTGGTACTAACATCTTTACCCAAGCCTCTGTTTTAGGCATGTATGATCCTGACCGGTCAAAGAATGTATTAAATAACGGAAATGAAGCCACTCTCGAAGGTTTCAGTTCTTTTGTGGCTTCCCATTTTGCAGATACTGACAAAACAATTGCTTTTATTTCTGAAGCAAACTCCTCCCCTACCTTTGCAAAACTTAAAAATGATGCTCTTTCGAAATTCGATAATGCAACATGGACTACTTACGAGCCATTTGGTGAGGAAAACTCAGTAGCCGGAAACGAAATTGCCCTGGGAGAACGACTCAGAACCTATAACCACTTTGACAAAGCCGATGTAATTTTATCCCTGAACGATGATTTTATGGCAGGTACTCATCCTAACAGTGTTGAGTATGCTAAAATGGTCAGTTCTCGCCGCAAGGTAACCGGCACTACCGATACCATGTCCAGAATTTATTCTGTTGAGGACTCTTTTTCTTTAACAGGTTCTTTTGCTGATCACCGGCTTAAAATAAAAGCAAGTGAAGTTGCCGCATTTACCTATGCACTTGCAGCAGCACTTAGCCAAAGGGTTAATGGACTAGGGGCATTCAGCAACGTATCAAACAAATTCAGTAACCATGAATGGATTTCCGTTCTGGTAGATGAACTCTCTAACAATATGGGAAGATCGGTTGTAAGCGCGGGTTTACAACAAGCTCCTGAAGTACATGCAGCCGTCGCGGCTATTAATATTGCCTTAAACAACCAGGCTACCGTTTCATTTTTAAGTGTACCCCATTTAGAAGATGACAATACTTCATTAAATACCGTTGTTGATTCTTTAAAAGCCGGAAATGTAGATACCGTCGTATTAGTTGGAACTAATCCTGCTTTTACTGCTCAAAACCTGGGTTTTGCAGAAGCACTTTCAAATGCGAAAGAAGTAATCCACCTTTCTGATTATGTGGATGAAACTTCCAAACTGGCGAGCTGGCATGTAAACCGGGCGCATTACCTGGAAAGCTGGGGGGATGGTTATTCTTTCAAAGGTGATCTATCTGTAATCCAGCCACAGATTCTGCCTTTATATAACGGAGTGAGTGAAATTGAGCTGCTTAACCTGATTGTAAATGGTGAGATGCAAAGCGGTTATGACCTGGTACAGGATACATTCCGTGGATTATACAAAAGAAATTTTGAATCACGCTGGACAGACACCCTCCATGACGGAGTAGTAATTCGTAACCAATTTGATACAAATACATTCAGATTGGCATCAGGTTTCTCCTCAAGAATTTCTTCTGCTCTTAATGTAGCAGAAACCACCGGAATTGAAGTGGTTATCCGCCCTGATGGAACTTTATTTGACGGACGATTTGCCAACATAGCCTGGTTGCAGGAGCTTCCGGATCCTATGACAAAGATTACATGGGACAATGTAGCCTTAATGAGCCCTGCAACAGCAGAAAGCTTAGGTGTGGAAAACCAGGATGTCGTTGAAATCACCACCAATGGGCAGTCTGTTAAAATAGCAGCCTGGATACAGCCCGGTCATGTAGACGGTAGCATTACCCTTACAGTTGGCTACGGACGCGATGGAATTGGCCGTGTTGCTAACAGCTGGATTGATTATACAACTGGTGGCGTGGATACATACCCATTGTTAGGCTCTGGATTATTCTCTGAAGCAACAGTTTCTGCAACAGGTGATGATTATGACATCGCTTGTGTCCAGGATCATCACAGTCTTGAAGGCCGTGATATGTACCGGATGGCTACCATTGATGAGTACCGTGACAATCCTGACTTCGCCTCTTTCCTTGATGTTCATTTATATCCCGTTCCGGGCTTAAAGGAAGCTGCTAAAAAAGGGGAAGACCAACCGATTTCTCTATTTGATGAGCAAACCTACCCTGATTATGAGCCTCAGTGGGGAATGGCTATTGACCTGAATTCCTGCTTTGGCTGTGGAGTTTGTGTGATTGCATGTCAATCAGAGAATAATATCCCTGTTATCGGGAAATCTGAGGTTATGAGTGGCCGGGAAATGCACTGGATTCGTAACGACCGGTATTTTGTAGGTGATGATGTAGAACAGCCTATGGCTGTACACCAGCCCGTACCTTGTATGCATTGCGAGATGGCACCTTGTGAGCAGGTTTGCCCGGTTGCAGCAACTACGCATAGCGAAGATGGAATGAACCAAATGACGTATAACCGTTGTATCGGTACCCGTTATTGTGCAAATAACTGCCCTTACAAAGTACGTCGCTTTAACTTCTTCAACTATCCTAAAGAATTCCTCGCTACAGGTTCTGAGCCTGATATTATCCAGATGGCAATGAACCCGGAAGTAACTGTTCGTTTCCGTGGGGTTATGGAAAAATGTACGTACTGCGTGCAGCGGGTTAACAGGGCTAAGATTGATGCCAAAATTGAAACGGGTTCTCCAAAGCCTGCAGATGGAACAGTAAAAACTGCTTGCCAGCAAGCTTGTCCTGCAGATGCTATTTACTTCGGAGATCTTACAGACGAAAACAGCACGGTAGCCAAAATGAAGCGTAACGAGCGTAACTATCAAATGCTTGAAGAACTGAATACACGCCCACGTACTTCATATATGGCGAAATTAAGAAACCCAAACCCAGCTTTGGCCTAAGATATTAATCAGGAATACATCCAAAACATGAGCAAATACGAATATGTACCGGAACCAGCGCTTGTAAAAGGCAATCATGATTTTGCCAGTATTACAAGGTTGGTAACTGATGTAAACTTACGACCTACACCAAAAGGATGGTATCTGGCCATGATTGGTGCCAATATCCTGCTTGGTGTTTTCCTGGTAGCAGTAGGCTACCTGATTTGGGAAGGAACAGGTATCTGGGGACTTAACAACCCGGTAGGCTGGGGTTGGGCCATCATCAACTTTGTATGGTGGGTTGGTATCGGGCACGCAGGAACCTTAATTTCTGCGATTCTTTTCCTCTTCCGGCAGAATTGGCGTACAGCCATTAACCGTTTTGCGGAGGCTATGACCATTTTTGCAGTAATATGTGCGCTGGTCTTTCCAGGTATTCACGTAGGGCGTATATGGGTAATCTACTGGGTATTCCCCATCCCTAACCAGATGTATATGTGGCCAAACTTCAACTCTCCCCTGCTTTGGGATGTATTTGCAGTATCCACTTATTTCACAGTTTCTTTCCTTTTCTGGTATGTTGGGTTGGTTCCTGACCTTGCTACACTTCGGGATCGTGCAGTAGATAAAATCCGGAAGTTTACGTATGGGTTATTCTCATTAGGTTGGACAGGTTCAAACCGCCACTGGTGGAACTATGAAAAAGCATATATGATTCTGGCCGGCCTTGCTACACCCCTTGTACTTTCAGTACACACTATTGTATCCTTTGACTTTGCCGTTTCAGTAATCCCGGGTTGGCATACTACTATTTTCCCTCCTTATTTCGTAGCCGGGGCTATCTTCTCCGGTTTCGCTATGGTACTTACCCTGATGATCGTAGCCCGTAAGATTTACGGCATGAAAGATATTATGACGGATGATCACATGGAGAAGATGAACATCATCATTCTTGTGACGGGTTCTATGGTTGGTTTTGCATACGCCATGGAGTTTTTCATAGCATGGTACAGCGGTGTGGAATACGAACAAGCCATTTTTATACTTCGGGCAACCGGGCCTTATGCATGGGCTTACTGGATCATGATGGCCTGTAACGTGCTTTCTCCCCAGTTCTTCTGGTCCAAGAAATTAAGAACCAGCGTAGGTTTCACCTTCTTTATCTCTATCGTGGTTAACATCGGTATGTGGTTCGAGCGATTTGTGATTACGGTTACCTCACTTGCAACCGATTACCTACCCTCAAGTTGGGACTATTATTCTCCAACAATATGGGACGTTCTTACTTATGTTGGAACTTTCGGAATTTTCTTCACTTTCTTCCTTGCATTCCTTCGCTTCCTGCCAATGATTGCAATAGCTGAAGTGAAAATGATTTTACCACAAGCTGATCCTCATAACTATGATGAAACCAGCAAAGAATATATAGCTCCTAAAGTGGAGCTTCCTAAACCTCAAGCGCAGAAGGTTTAAAGAATATGAGTACTATTGATAAAAAAATAACAGAGCCGGAAAAACTATACGGTATACTTGCGGAGTTTCGTAACCCAAAAGAATTGGTAGATGTAGCCAAAACTATAGTAAAATCCGGGTACACTAAATTCGACACTTTCAGTCCTTTTCCGATTCATGGAATGGATAAGGCTATGAGCTTAAAGAAATCAAAGCTGGGATGGATCGTGCTTCTTCATGGCCTTTTTGGACTAATCGGTGCTATATCCATGATTTATTTTATGTCTGTAGTGGATTATCCTCATAATATCAGTGGAAAGCCGTTTCTTAACGGTCCTGCCTGGGTTCCGGTTACTTTTGAATTAACCGTACTTTTATCATCGTTTGGAGCTGTTTTTGGAATGTTTTTCTTAAATGGTTTACCAAAGCTTCATAATCCCCTTTTCAACGTAGCTCGCTTCAAAAAAGCTACCGATGATGGTTTCTTTGCCTATGTTGAAGCCGATGACACTCTTTTTGACTCTGATAAAGTTCGTAAGCTTTTTGAAGAAGCAGGCGCAACACATATTGAGGAAGTATATGACTAACAGAAACCTTAAAAGTACTTTGATGACCTCAAAGGGTATTTTAAAAATTGCCTGCGTGCTTGGATTAGGAGTAATGCTTACCGCTTGCCGGGGCCAGCTTTCTGAAAAGCCACCGATCCACCCGAATATGAATATGGATCAACAGGAACGAAAAGAAGCACAGGAAGTAAATAAATTTTTTGACGACAACCGCTCTATGCGCCAGCCTGTACCAGGCACTATTGCCAGGGGCCTGAAAAAAGATGACACTGCTTACTATGAAGGTGTTGATGCGCAG
Source organism: Balneolaceae bacterium (assembly GCA_006969905.1). GTDB lineage: Bacteria > Bacteroidota > Rhodothermia > Balneolales > Balneolaceae > Balneola. The sequence goes on from CP030887.1 coordinate 225,207, forward strand.
GGAAACTGGATTGCTGAAAATCCTGTAGAGCTTACAAAATCATTTCTCTATAGAGGCCAGGAGCGCTATGATATTTTCTGTACCCCATGCCATGGCGGAACCGGGGATGGCAAAGGAATTATAATGACAGGTGGGTATGGTTATGTGCCTGCCCCTACGTACCACTCTGACCGTCTTCGGGAAGCAACAGATGGCGAGCTCTACTCTGCAATTTACAATGGGGTAAGAACCATGCCTTCATATGCTACTCAAATTCCCGTGGAAGACCGATGGGCAATTGTGGCATACATCAGGGCTTTACAGGCAAGCCAGAATGTTGACGAGTCAGAGATGAACAATTATGATGTAGACCTAGCTGCCTTGCAGCAGGAATACAGAGATGAGCAGGACCGCCTTGCTGCATTAGCTGAAGCCAGGGCAAAAGAAGATGCTCCGGAAGCTACTCCTGAACTTGGTGAGCAGCTGGTTACCCAAAATGGATGTATTGCCTGTCATAATATTGATGGTGCTGCAGGAGGAATCGGCCCTACATGGAAAGATCTTTTTGGTTTCGATGCTGAAGTAGTTACTGATTCCGGTGAACGCATGACCATTACCGTAGATGAGGAATACCTTCGTGAGTCAATTATTAATCCTGCTGTCAAAAAACGAGTTGGATATGAGCAGGGTGTAATGATTGCATACGATTACCTTGCAGATCACGAAATTGATGCCATTGTGGCCTATATAAAATCGCTTAGCGACAATTAAGAATATTGCTTAACACACTATACAATGAGTCATAAGCCTACCATAACCGATTCTTTAGAATTCCCATCCGAAAGCCTGATTCCGCGTGCAGCCTTTGGCTTAGGTGTTGCAGGCCTTATCGCCAGCTTGGCCGGGTATTTCTTAAATGCAGATCAATTCTTTTTCTCATACCTGGTCAGCTTTACTTTCTTTACGGGTATTGCGCTTTCTTCCCTGATCATGATCATGTTTCATCACATTACAAAATCCTCATGGGGTGTTGTGGTTCGCAGAATCCCGGAAGTTTTCGCTTCCAATATCTGGATATGGGCTATTTTCTTTATTCCTATACTTCTTGGTATCCATAACCTTTACCACTGGAGCCACCCTGAGCTGTTTGATAAGGCAAGTGCAGAGTTTGATAAAATCCTGTACGGTAAAAAGCCTTATTTAAACCAGACCTTCTTTATCATTCGCCAGTTTATCTATTTCATTATCTGGGGATATTTGGGACACAAACTCTATAAAGCTTCTAAAGAACTGGATGAAACCGGCGATTGGGGAATTACCACTTATATGAGAAAACTCAGTGCTCCGGGTATTCTGTTGTTTTCCTTATCTATCGCTTTTGCAGGATTTGACTGGTTGATGTCGCTAGATCCTCACTGGTTCTCTACCATGTTTGGAGTTTACTTCTTCGCCATCAACTTCCAGGCTTTCTGGCCGGTAATGATCCTTATGGTTTTCTTCCTCCAGCGCCAGGGACTTTTAAAGAACACTATACAACAAGTTCACATTTATGACCTTGGAGCATGGTTTTTCGCATTCACTGTATTCTATGCGTATATCGCATTCAGCCAGTTCTTACTTATTTATTACGCCAACATCCCGGAGGAAACCCTCTGGTTCTATCATAGAATGGAACATGGCTGGGAATATATCGCCTACGGACTTCTCGGATTACGCTTTGTACTTCCCTTCATCGTACTGTTAAACCGGGAAAGCAAACACAATCGCACCATTTTAGGAATTGTATCTGTAATTGTGCTGGTCATGCATTTCCTCGAAATCTATTGGATTTCAATGCCGGCTATGCACCCGGGAGAAGGCCTTGGCATTCATTTTAGCTGGATTGACATTGCAACTTTCCTTGGGCTAGGCGGGATTTTCTTTGGCATGTTTTTCAACCAGTTTAAAAAAGGCAGTATGGTTCCTCAAAACGATCCTAAGATGGATGACTGTCTTTCAAAATCTTATCACCAATAATTGCTGATTTATGTCTTCTAAGCACAGCGCAAAATCTAAAGCTAACATCGCTCTTGAAGCACTTTCACTTTCTGAAAACGAATTGGATACACTAGCCGAAAAGCATGGCGTAACTAAATCAGAAATTAAAACCTGGATTAAGGATTTAAAGAAAAACGCCGCTGCCGTGTTTTCTGAGCAGGAAACCGAATCACATCACCATCATGTTGCCGGTGAAGATGTTACTATTGAAACAGAAGACGAAGACCTTTACCGATATGTTCAGCATGGTGTTCATGAAGATAAACTGAATTACAAAAGACTGACTTTCTGGAGTGTTTTAGGTACTGCTTTGGTAATTATTATTATTGCTCTGTTGATCCCCTTTTCTCAAATGACTCTTTTTAGTGCACAAATGGATGCATCAGCAAATAGCACTCCGGTAGAAATTCGCGAACTTAGAGCTCAGGATCAGGAAACGTTAAACAGCTTTGGTGTTGTTGATCTCGAAAACGGTATTTACAGAATCCCAATCGATAGTGCTATTTCTAAAATAGCCACAGAATAATACATGAACCGCTTTGCACTGTTAGCTTTTACTTTGCTTGCAGTGCTTTATGTACCCGCAAATATTGCGATTGCGCAGGTTAACAACAGTCAACCTGAAGTGCTGCAAGGCGTAGGCGTTGAGGAAAAACTTGGAAATTTCATTCCTCTTAACGCTACTTTCTCCACTATAGATGGGGACAGCACCACTCTGGGTACTCTCCTGGAACAAGGAAAACCTGTTATTCTTAATCCGCTTTATTATGACTGTCCGATGCTATGCGGCCTGGTTATTGACGGCATGATTGATGTGGTTGATGACTTGGCATGGCAACCCGGTAAAGATTACCTGATTATCTCGTTCAGTATTGATCCGCTTGAAGACCATAACGTGGCAGCCACTTACCGGACCCAGTACCTCGGCAAACTGAAAAATACAGACGCTGAAACAGGCTGGTATTTTTTAACGGGTAACAAAACCCAGATTGATAAAGTAGTAGAATCCGTTGGCTTTAAGTACACAGAAGTTCAGGGTACGGGTGAATATGCACACAGTGCGGCAATTATCATGCTAAGCCCTGAAGGCAAAATTACCCGTTACCTTTATGGCATTCGCTATAATGAATTTGATGTTCGCAACGCACTTTATGAATCTGCGGACGGAAAAATTGGGAGTACCCTGGAAAAAGTAATTATGTATTGCTACCAGTACGACCCAAGCTCTGGTAGTTATATTCCTCTGGCAATGAATATTATGAAGCTTGGAGGCTTGGCTACACTAATTATTCTCGGTATATTCCTCACCATTTTTTGGGTTCGGGAAAAACGTAAAAAACTAACCTCTAACATCGATTTTAACTAATGGGCAGATTATTTGATTTCATGCTTCCTGAGGCTAAATCGCCTACAGCAGACAGCACCGACGCCTTATTCCATTTTATAAATGAAGTTAGCCTTGTATTACTTCTTGGAATTACAATCGCCATCATTTATTTCGCAGTAAAGTACCGAAGGCGATCAAAAGATGACAAAACTCCCGTTATCACACACAACAATGCCCTGGAAGTTACCTGGTCGGTTATTCCCCTTATGCTTACCCTTGTAATTTTTTGGTGGGGGTATACCGGTTGGTTAAATCTGAGGGCTGTTCCCGATGATGCGTATGAAGTAAAAGTAACCGGTTTTAAATGGGCCTGGAACTTTGAATATGAAAATGGGGCTGTCAGCCCGAATGAACTGCATGTCCCGGCAGGTCGCCCTATTAAACTGGTAATGATATCGCGGGACGTTCTTCACTCCTTTTATGTTCCTGAGTATCGTGTAAAACACGATGTTATCCCCAATCGCTATACGTATGTTTGGTTTGAAGCTGAAGAACCCGGTGAATCACAAGTATATTGCACTGAATATTGCGGTACCTCTCACTCCATGATGCTTGCAAAAGTAATTGTACATGAACCGGAAGAATTTAATACCTGGCTGGCTACTGCGAACATTCCGGGATCAGGCACTCCGGTTGAACAAGGAAAGGCCCTTGTTGAAACCAACGCATGCCAGTCCTGCCATTCTCTTGATGGTTCAGATTTAATCGGTCCTTCTTTTAAAGGGATTTGGGGACGCGAAGAGCTTATGTCTGACGGTACAACTATTACTGTTGATGAGAATTATATCAGAGAGTCAATACTTAATCCCGGAGCCAAGATTGTTGACGGTTACCAAAACCAGATGGCTTCTTATCAGGGTTTACTAGATGATGACCAGATTGATGCTATTATTGAATATTTAAAAACACTTGAGTGATATGGCTACAGCTGAAGCAACAACAAAAACGCTGAAGGTTCAGCGTTTCAAACCTTCTGAAAACCCAACGAACACTTACCTGACTGATGAGAAAGGTGTTTGGGCATGGATGACAACCGTTGATCATAAGAAAATCGGGATCATGTATCTCGTGGCAGTTGCTTTTTTCTTTGCATTAGGTGGTTTTCTGGCAATAGCTCTACGTACAAAGCTCCTCACTGGGGCATCTATCGATTTTATTGACGCTGATGCTTACAACCAGCTCTTTACGCTGCATGGTGCAATCATGGTATTCTTTGTGCTGGTACCTAGTATACCCGCTGCACTTGGAAACTTTATTATGCCCATGCAATTGGGTGCAAAAGACGTTGCCTTTCCACGGCTAAACCTCGCGAGTTTCTACATCTATGTGGTTGGCGCCATTTTCACCTTTATAGCTCTGGCTCTTAATGGCCTGGACACTGGCTGGACTTTTTATACACCTTACAGCACTGAATCTGGTTCCAGTGTAATATGGGTAACCACAGGGGTATTTATCCTTGGGTTCTCTTCTATTTTGACAGGAACAAACTTTATCACAACCATTCATAAGCTCCGGGCACCCGGTATTACCTGGAGTAAGCTTCCGCTCAATATCTGGGCATTATATGCTACTTCCGTAATCCAGGTTTTAGCAACTCCTGTACTTGCCATCACTTTACTACTGCTTATCATGGAGCGTTGGTTAGGTATTGGTATTTTTGACCCGGCAATGGGCGGAGACCCTGTTTTGTTCCAACATTTCTTCTGGTTCTATTCTCACCCGGCTGTATACATTATGATTGTTCCGGGATTCGGAATTATTTCAGAAGTAATTTCAACCTTCTCAAAGAAAACAGTTTTTGGCTATTGGGCTATTGCTCTTTCTTCGCTAGCTATCGCTTTTATTGGTTTCCTGGTTTGGGGGCATCATATGTTCACCTCAGGTCAGTCAGCCGTAGCAACTACCGTGTTTTCCTTCCTTACTTTCCTTGTGGGGATTCCAACGGGTATCAAGATATTTAACTGGGTTGCCACACTTTATAAAGGCTCGATAAAAATGGATACGCCGATGTTGTATGTGTTCATTTTCTTATTCCTTTTCTCCATAGGTGGATTTACAGGTATTATGCTGGGTACACTTTCTGTGAATATTCACTTGCATGATACTTACTACGTAGTAGCTCACTTTCACTATGTAATGATGGGCGGAACACTTATAGCCCTGCTTGCAGGCTTACATTACTGGTGGCCCAAAATGACAGGTAAAATGTATAATGAGCGGTTAGGAAAAGTTTCTGCCGTACTTATCTTTATTGGCTTTAATGTCACCTTCCTCCCCCAGTTTGTAATGGGTTCTCAGGGTATGCCAAGGCGTTATTACAATTATATTGATCAGTTTGCTCCTTTCCATCAAACGTCGACTATTGGGTCATACATACTTGGAGTTGGGTTCCTGATCATGCTGTATTATTTACTCCACTCCCTCTTCAGAGGAGAAAAAGCCCCTGCTAATCCATGGGGAAGCCGTGCGCTGGAATGGCAGGCTACTTCACCTCCCGACTTCCATAACTTTGGACACACACCCGTCGTGATCCATGGCCCTTACGACTATCACCAACCCATGGAAGAATTCCAGCTAGGCATTGCAGTTGATACCAATGGACATGGTAAAGACACACATGTTGAGCCTGATGATCCAGAATTGGATAAGTGGAAAAATTACAGCCTCGGCTAAGAAATTAATAACCAATAATCGGAAGATATAGATGGCGAATCATTCATCAACACATCCAGCTCATGTTCAGCATCACTTTGTTGATTCTGAACAGCAGTTTGATAGTGCAAAAATGGGAATGTGGGTATTCATTGTAAATGAAGTACTCTTCTTCGGGGGATTATTTTGTGCCTACATCGTTTTTAGAACCTGGTACCCTGATCTTTTCACACAAGCAGCTACCCAGTTAGATACATTTTGGGGAGCTGTAAATACAGTGGTTCTCATAGGTAGTAGTTTAACGGTAGCAATGGCTATCCGGTCTGCCCAAAAAAATCAGCAACGCGGACTTGAAATAAACCTTCTTATTACTATTGCTCTGGCTTGTGTATTCCTGGTTATTAAGTATTTCGAGTACTCCCATAAAATCCATATTGGTATCCTTCCGGGAGCTGAAAACTATACTTTTGAAGGTATTGATCACCCCTTAGCTCACGTCTTTTTTGGGATTTATTATATCATGACAGGGGTTCACGGACTCCATGTTATTGTAGGTATCGGCTTAATGCTTTGGATCTACTTCAGGGCTCGCAAAGGCGAGTTTGGAAGTGAGTATTACACTCCTGTTGAAATAACCGGCCTGTACTGGCACCTGGTTGACTTGATCTGGATTTTCCTATTTCCACTACTTTATTTAATTGAATGATAAGAGGACTTAATAATGAGCGATAATCATAAACACGGACATCATATTTCCACACCTGCACAGTTATGGGCTGTAGGTGGCGCATTAATTGTACTAACTATCGTAACTGTACTTTTTGCAAGGGTTATTCATTTACCCTATCCTTTTAACATCATAACTGCACTGGCAATAGCTTTTACGAAAGCAGGACTGGTAGCAGCTTTCTTTATGAACCTGTACTGGGATGTAAAATTTAACTTAATGTTACTCATAGCATCTCTTGCATTCTTTATCTTAATGGTAGCAATCACTTTGCTTGATACGCTGTACCGAATTGAAGTGGTTCCTTCTTTTTAAGAACCAGAAACCCTTTTACATTTAAAGTCCTGTACAATCATGTTGTGCAGGACTTTTTTGTTCATCCCACTTATTACTTTTCTATTTTAAGCCATCTATCTGTTCATCTAATTTTCTTGTATGGAACTCACAAAAACTACACTCGGTGATTTTGAACTTTACACCATCCCTGCCGGCGATGTAAAACTTGACGGTGGTGCCATGTTTGGCGTTGTCCCTAAAACACTATGGTCGAAAGGCATTGAAGCGGATGAGAAAAATCGTATTCAAATGACCATGAGGTGTTTGTTAATCAAGTCGAACAAAACAGGCAGGGTCTATCTTATTGATAATGGCTCCGGAGATAAGTTCAATGAAAAGATGACGGCTATTTACGGGCTTGATTATAGCAAACATACCCTGATCGATTCCCTTGAGCGTAATGGATTTTCATTTGATGATATCACAGATATGGTTTTTACCCATCTGCATTTTGACCATTGCGGAGGTACCACCTCTTTTGATAATGAAAACCTGGTTTTCAATTTTAAGAACGCTACTCACTACGTACATAAAGATCAGTGGGAAACAGCTACAATCCCTAATGCCAGGGAAAAGGCCAGCTTCTTGAAAGAAAATATAGAGCCTATGAAATCCAGTGATCAAATCCAGCTTATAGGTGATGATCATGTCTTTGAGCCAGGGTTATCTATCATGGTAATGAATGGACATACTCGTGGGCAGATACTTCCTAAAATAGAAGCTGATGGAAAAACGATCATTTTTGTAGCTGATCTGCTTCCTACTCATGTTCATATTCCATTAGCCTGGGTTATGGGTTATGATATGTATCCAACTCAAACTTTGAAGGAAAAAGAAGAATTTCTAGAGATTGCAGCGAATGAAAAATGGTACTTATACCTTGAACATGATTACTATAAAGAAGTGATACAACTCAAAAAGGAAGATGGCAAATACAAAGTAAGTAACACACTAACCTTATCTGATTTATGAGGATAATATTACCTTCCATTTACGGTTTTTTAGAACTAGTGTAATATAAATTCCCTTTATTTCTGTTGTGAAAGATTCAACCAAGCATACTAAAGCATTTGAACTACGAGGGTTACTCAAAAAAGCCCATAGTTTATTAAAACTACGATCTCGCTTTAGTCACATACTTTTTGGGGTTGGGATATTTTTTGTGCTCCTGCTTTTCCTGGTTCTTTTTGAAAATTCGTTTTTTTTAAGTCCCTTTTTTAAAGGCAGCTATCTTTTGGCAGCAGTAATCATTGCTGCTTTAGCCTTATGGAGCTTTAGAAAAAAATCACAGCTTGATGATTTTAAGAACTTCTATCGCACCTTTAGCAAGTCATCCGGTTTTAATGAAGTAAACTATACATTAGACCTGGAAGATCACTCTATAGCTGATCAGACTCTTGTAAATGCCGCCATTGAACAAAACCTCTCTAAGATCGATGCCCGGTTGTTTTCGGACAAACTCGATGAGTATGTAAAAACCCATACAATTACCCGCTTCTATCAACAGTCTATACTCCTGGTTTTATTCTCATTTAGTTTAATAGCCGTATCTGCGTCTTTTCTGGACCAGGCAACCATCCGTACCCTTACATTTTGGGAAGTTTATGAAAAGCCAAATCCCTTTGAATACTCCGTTGAGCCCAAACACATAACTATTGAACAAGGCAGTGATTTTATCGCAACCGTCACATTCCAAAATGAGAACCCGCCTGAACAGGTTTCCTTGAAACTCAAAACATCGGTTGAAGATGAATTCAGAATCCGTAATATGGAATATTCGAATGGAGGTTATCGATCAATCCCGTTATCTGTAAGCAATAGTTTACAATACTTTATAGAAATGGATGGTTTTCGATCCGAAACATATACTGTTTCCGTTCAGTTGCGGCCCCGCTTCTCAGAATTAGCAGCTATAGTTACCCCTCCCTCCTACACTAAACTGGATTCAGCAATATCATCCTATCCGTTCTCAACAATTCGGGCTTACCAAGGTTCTGAAATTAAATTAAGGGGGGTTCTTAATAAAAAAGTTGAGGAGGCTGTTTTCCAAAAAAATAATGAAAATAAAAATATTGAGCCTGTTCAAAACGCACTAACCACACAATTTAGTGTTGCTCAAAGGGATACCTTTTCTTTCAGCTTAAAAGATGAATCCGGCCTCACAAATCGAAATCCTTTCCGGTTCATAATTGAACCTGTTAAGGATCAATATCCCCTGGTAGAGCTTGTGGAACCTTCTGCCTCTTTTGAGATGATTGAACCTCAACTACTGAATCTCATTTATAAAGCTACTGATGATTTTTCCATTCAAAAAGCAGAATTAAGGTATGAGCTAAAAAAAGCCTATGTAGATGCCCCTGTTAAAGGAAATAAACCACTGGTAAGGCCTGCGAGTGGGGTACTGCAAAATATTGAATGGAGTTTGAATGAATTGGAATTAGCCCCTCTTGATCAGCTTTCTTTCTGGATAGAAGCTACAGATAATGATGGTTATAATGGGGCTAAGTCATCCAGATCTCAGGTTATTACCTTAACCGTTCCCTCCCTGGTCGATTATTTTGAAGGTCTGGATGAAGATGAAACAGAAGTAGAAACCGGGCTTGAGGAAGTGTCTGATGCTTTTGAAAAAATAGAACAACAGTATGAAGAATTCAAAGAAGCTCTAAAAGAGAATCCCCAAGGCGGTTTTGAACAACAGCAACAACTGGAAGAAGTTCAAAAACAGCAGGAAAAACTTGAAGAGCGCATTGAGGAACTGAATAAGAAGTTTGAGGAGATAAAAGAAGAAATCAACGAAAACAGCCTTCTATCAGAAGAGACTCGTGAGGCGTACGAGGAACTCCAAAAACTAATGGAAGAAATTGATGATCCTGCCTTTAGGGAAGCACTTGAGCAAATGACGGAGCAGCTCAATCAAATGTCTCCTGAACAAATGCGAAAAGCTATGGAGAATTTTGAGTTCAATGAAGAGCTTTACAAGCAACGCCTTGAGCGAACTATTGAGCTTTTCAAACAACTAAAACTTATGTCGGATATGGAGAAACTGGCTAAGGCTTTTGAGGACCAGGCCCGGCAGGAACAGGAATTAGCGGAAAACCCTCCAGGTAATGAAGAACTGGAAAATAAGCGCTCAGAAGACCTGAATCAGCTGGAAAAACTCGAAGAAGCAATTGAAGAGCTTTCAGAAAACACATCACAAAAGACAGAGACCCCGGTAAAGGAATTCCAAAAAGAAGCTCAACAAGAACTGGATGACATTAAAAAACAAATCGAAGAGGCCCTGAAGGAAATGGGCGAACAGCCCTCTGAGAATAGTGACCAACAACAAAGCCAGCCCCAACAAAATCAAAACTTCCAGCAACAATATCAGAAATTAGCAGAAAAAACCCAGCAGGCTATGCAGGGAATGCAACAACAGCAAATGCAAATCAATATAGCAGGCTTGCAATATATTTTATACTCCTTGTTGAACTTATCTAATGAGCAGGAAGTATTGGTTACTTCTACCCAGGAAACTGAAAGCCGTAGCCTGGCTTATGTTGACTATGCCCGTGATCAAAAGAATGTAGAGCTGATTTTTAAAATTATGTCAGATTCGCTATACCAGCTTTCTTCTGAGATCCCGCAATTCTCAAATGAAATAAATAAGAAAAAACTGGAAGTTGAAAATCAACTTTCCCGCTCTATTGAGCAAATGGCAGAAAGGGACCGAAGAAATTCATCTGTGGCTTCCAGGCAGGCGTTTGGAGGGATAAATGAACTTTCGTTTATGATCGCTAATCTTCTGGAACAGCTTCAAGATGGTGATAATCAAGGCGGAGGAGGTGGTGGTTCTATGAGCCTGCAACAAATGATGCAGCAAATGGAACAGATGGGGCAAAGCCAAAAACAATTAAATGAGCAAATCCAGAATATGATAAATGATATCCAGGGAGAGCGATTATCGAATGATCAAATGGAGCGATTGAACCAGCTGGCTAAGCAACAAAATGCCATTCGTAAGCAGCTTGAAGAAATTCAGCGCAATGGGGGAGCTGATGGAGATCGTATTGGTAGCGAGCTGGAGCGAATGATTGAAGAAATGGAAGATACCATTAATGACCTGCGTGGTGGTGCAGTTGATCCACTGCTAATTGAGCGACAACAGAATATTTTATCTCGCATGTTGAACGCTGAAAAAGCACTACAGGAAAGAGATGAAGAGGAAAAAAGGGAAGGAAAAAGTGCCGATGCTTTAGAGCAGGCTACACCCCCTGAAATGACTTTGGAAGAGCTTGAAAAACAAATCCGTGCCCGTCTTAACGACCCGAATTTCACTAAATATGCGCCGGATTACCAGCGATTGATTGAGCGATATTTTGAATTACTCAAGCTCATCCAATCAAGGCAGGTTCAGTAGTATTACACCAGTGAATGGTTGTACTCAATGATATCCTGATATGCTTCCAGTACAGCCTCCGTAACTGAGCTTTCTAAAGCAAAATCTACCTTCTCCCTTACATACTCTTTTGCATTTTTGGGAGCATAAGAACGCCCCACAATCTCAAGTCCCGGAAGGTCTCCCCCTGTATCTCCAATATAAGCCATTTCGGATAGCCCGATATTCATGTATTTGGAGAGCTGCTTTATACCTTCACCCTTATTTGTACTTTTTGAAATTACATTGATAGAAGCATCGGTATAATGTGCTTCAAAATCAGGATGGTTTTTTTGAACCCACTCAACAATGTCCGGATATATTTTGTGAATAATCTCAGGCTTTTGATTTATGATTCCGATATCTGTTCGTTTCGCAAACTCAGGAATAGTGCCCGGTATCCGGCTAATAAACTCTTTGTACAGATACTTCTTTATATGATCGAGTTCTTGTTCCCGTGCATCATCAAAAGTGGGGTGCCAAATAAGTTCATTTGTCTGCATGTCATAAATTCCACCCCCGCTTTCAAATATCATAGGTTGTTCCATACCAAACCATTGAGAAATAGCTTCGATATATGGCATGGGCCTTCCTGAGCAAATAGTCATTGGGGGAATTAGCCGTTCAGTTTTGCTCCGGCTTATTATTTCTTTAATCTGTAATGCCACTTCCCAATCCGGACTTTGCCAGGGCATACTCATGCAGCCGTCCAGGTCTGTGATAAATAGTTTTATCATCAATTATTTTTTCTTGAGGTTGGGGTAAGATATCCGAAAACGAGACAGCATAAAGCCAGCGCCCCCATCCATTGATACTGATTTTTATAGTCGGCATACTCCTGGCTGGAAAACTCCCCTTTCTCTAACTCACCAATACGGGCTAAGAATGCATCAATTCCATCATTTCCTCTCTCTATTGAATAGTAGGCTCCGCTGCTTTTGCTTGCTATTTCCCGTAGCACATCGCTTTGAAGTGAAGTAGTAACCACCTTGCCGTCCCGGTCTCGCTTATAGCCAATTAATGAACCCGTATTATCATATAATGGAATGGTTGTGCCCATATTGGTTCCTATCCCAAGTGTATAAACATATATATTTTTATCGATCAGTTTTTCCAAGGCCTCATCATACGATTGGCCGTGATCTTCTCCGTCAGAAATAATCAAAAGTACCTTTGCCGCCTCGGTAGCATTTTCTTCAAGGGTTTCAAAAGCCGTAAATGCTGTTTCCATGGCCGACTTAAAATCCGTAGCTGAACTTGGCATCTGATCAGTATCTGCTATCTCAAGAAATAGCTTTAATGCCGAGTAGTCCAATGTCATCGGACTTTGAAGGTATGCTTCGCCTGTAAAAACGATTAACCCAACTCTGTCCCCTTTCAATCTCTCTATTAAGCGATTAACCTCGAACTTTGCTTTTTCGAGGCGGCTGGGCCTTACATCTTCAGCATTCATACTTGCCGAAAGATCTAAAGCTATCAACATATCAATACCCTGCCTCTTAACCTCACGAACTTCAGTCCCTATTTTTGGCCCGGCAAGTGCCAGGATAAGAAATACCAAACCAACAATAATAAATGTGGACCGGATGATATCCCCGGTCTTCCAATAGCCTTTTCTCAACATCGCAAACAACTCCTCGCTGAAAAGGGCTATCCTTTTCTCCTGCAGCTTTCTGCTACGTATCCATATTCCCAGAATAAGAATGGGAATTAGGATGAACAGCCATAGTAAAATCGGAGATTGCCAGATCATGTTTTCAAATTTGGAACGAAGATAAGATCGTTTTTTTGTTTGCTCAACTAATCAATTAATACAACTTGTAAATCCATCAAATTTATTCCTGTATGCCCGGTTTTTATATGGGTTCCCACTTGATCATGGAAATGATAGGAGTCATTATTTTTCAGAAATACCTCAGGTTCAAGCTTCTTCTTTCTGGCAATCAAAGTGGTTTCCGAATTAACAATAGCACCTGCTGCGTCTGTTGGGCCGTCAATTCCATCTGTCCCCATGCTAAGGATGCTTATAGGGTGTTGGCCTTCTATTGATAATGCTGCCATTAAAGCCAGTTCCTGATTACGGCCACCTTTTCCATTTCCTTTTACATTTACCGTACTTTCTCCATGAAAAACAAGTGCTGCGGGTTTTTTAGCCTCATCCTTCCCTCCTAAAACTGCAACAGCCTTGCTGCATATTTGTTTCGAGACTTTTTGAACATTACCGGAATATGAATCCGGAGAAACCCAGGTATTATAACCTTCTTTTTTTAATCGTAAAGCTACCTGTTCAGCTAAACCAGAACTTTTTGAAACAACTTTCACAGTATGGTCAGGGTGCTCATCAGTACCTGGCTTAGGGTTCTCAGGTACAATCCCATCCATCCCAAATTGAATGTGATCCTTAATACCGGCAGGTATTTCATTCCATAACTTATAATTCATAAGAATATCATACGCATCTTTGAAAGTAGACGAATCGTGTATGGTAGGCCCACTTCCAATAGTCCCGGGATCATCACCCGGAACATCAGATGATATTAGTGTGGTTAGCCTGGTATGTTTTAATTCCTGTGCTAACTTACCACCCTTTAGCTCGCAGGTATGTTTCCTTACCACATTCATTTCATGAATAGAAGCTCCTGAATTCAGAAGCAGCCTATATAATTCTTGAAGGTCTTTTATCTCAACCCCAAAAGGTGGAATACAGAGCATAGCCGAAGCCCCTCCTGAAAGGCAAAAAACCACGTGGTCTCCGGCGGGAACTTTTTTGGCTAAATCCAATAGTTCATAAGAAGCTGCTACGGTATCCTTAGTTGGATACGGGTGTGAGCCTTCAAAAACCTGGTATGGTTTTTCTCTAATCTCTTTCACACCTGTAATTATGATACCATCAATAATATGCGAATCATCAATATTCAGGTCGTCACACATTGAAAGCGCCCCTTTCCCCACACCAATTAACCAAAAATCATTTCTCCCAAGATTGATGCCTTTACTCAAATCTGGTATTTGATTAAATGGAACTAGTCCTTTTAAAATATTGAACTGCTTCTTAAGCTTTTGCTTCAATCTTACTCCTCCTTTGCATCAGTATAAAAGGTATAAATCCAAGAGTACATATAGGTAACAAATACCTCACTAAAAAATCCATAATGATTAAACTTATCATGCTTTCCTTCAAACCTGCCAGAAAAAATACAGATGCCAAGCTCCAAATAGAGAAATGTGCCAATAGTAATATAAATACTTCTTTCTTTTTTGCTTCAAAAATGACTAATCCAATAGCTGTTATTACAAAAAATAACCCAAACGGCATTTTGAAACTGAAATCTAAAACTTCATCACCATAAGCATAAAGCATATTTAATGAAGTACTGTAAATCTCTATGTGAAAAGTCTCTTCGATTTTAAAAAACTCCTCTATTAACTCTATCAACTTGACCCGTACCGGCCTTATAAGGAAAACATAAATTGCTATTACAGAAGTTATTAAGACGCTTTTCTTAAGCCACTTCATTCGAGATTCTTTTGTTAGAGAAATCAAGATTAACCCAAATCACCCATAGAATAAAAATCACCAAATAAAAAATCGTTGTGGTTGAATAGTCATGAGTAATTTCGAAAAGGCCGGGCCATTCAACCTTAGTAATAACTAAAAAGATAATTCGGCAAAGATTAACCAAGTAAATAATTGCTATACCCATTAATGAAAAGCTCAAACGGGTGCGCCAATCTCCCGGATAGGCAATTATGAAACCAAGAAATAAACCAATAGCAGATATACCGTTACACCCATCAATAACTTCTACC
This sequence comes from Balneolaceae bacterium, assembly GCA_006969905.1. Taxonomy (GTDB): domain Bacteria; phylum Bacteroidota; class Rhodothermia; order Balneolales; family Balneolaceae; genus Balneola. Next base: position 240,552 of record CP030887.1, read on the forward strand.
CCAGAGTATCCCATTATCCCGACAATTCTGTTTACGACATAAATATCATACCCAAGCCAATCAATGACACCCGCACTAATACCTACAATATTTAGTGAGATCCATTCATCGAGCCTGCCATCAGGAAGTATCCACATCTCATAAATAATGTACCAAACAACAAAAAAGCCCAATGCTTTTACAAGGAAACGTACTATTGGTTTTTCAAAAACACTCATAAATTATTTTACCAATAAAATACTCCTTTGTAAAGCTAAGTTACCTCTTTCATTGAAAAACCCGTATTATTAAGCAATTGTAAAGAGACTTATAATTGTACCCTAACATGCTAAAACATCTGTTTTTCTCAGTTTTCTTTTTGTTCATTTTAAGCTTGACTGCTTTAAGCCAGGATTTTGGAATTGATTTTGAGAACCTCAAATCTGAGGATTTAACCAACGAGCAGATTATTGCTATGTATAGCAGGGCGCAGGCCCAGGGTTTTACTATACAGGAGTTAGAAAGCCTTGCCCTTGCCAGGGGCATGGCACCAACGGAAGTAAACAAACTTAGGTCCCGCTTGTTAAATATTCAATCAGGAGATACTGAACTTAGTGGGGCAATAGAAACCAGTCAGGATCGGCTCAGAGAAAATGTTGATGATACAGACATTTCGAGTTTAAGTACCGCTCCCGAAGAGGAAGCTGAAACTGAAAAGAGTATTTTTGGATCTGATTTATTTAACAACCAAAACCTGAGCTTTGAACCTTCTTTAAATATCCCTACACCTGTAGATTACAAGCTCGGTCCCGGAGACGAGCTGATTATTGATATTTGGGGCGCAGCTGAAAATAACTACCAGTTAACCATCTCTCCTGAAGGAAAGATACAGATAAGCAACTTAGGACCTATTTATCTTAATGGGTTAACTATTGAAGCTGCGACAGATTTAATCCGAAATCGCCTTTCTACTATTTATTCAGGCCTAAAAGGAAATAGAAAGGATACATTTGTTCAAGTTACCCTTGGCAAAATAAAAACTATCAGGGTTAATATTCTGGGAGAGGTAAACCTTCCGGGTACTTATTCCATTTCGTCTTTATCCACAGTCTTTAATGCCCTATATGTATCAGGCGGTCCTTCTGAAAATGGTACCTATCGTGAGATTCTTGTTATCAGGGGAAATAATACTGTTCAAAAAGTAGATCTTTATAGCTTTCTTGTTTATGGGGATCAAAGCTCTAATATTCGGCTTCAGGACCAGGATATCATTAAAGTCGGTCCTTATAAAAATCGTGTCTCTTTGAATGGAGAAACCAAAAGAAAAGGCTTATTTGAAACCTTAGACGGGGAGACAATGAAAGATCTTTTAGCTTTTTCTGGTGGATTTAATCAACAAGCTTATACCAAAAGAATCAAAATTCGCAGAAATACAGATACGGAAAAACGATTAGTGGAAATCAGTTATCCTGAAGAGGCAAATACGGTTTTGGAAAGCGGTGATGAGATATTGGTTGGAAAAATATTGGATCGGTTTGCCAACAGAGTTGAAATACAAGGTGCAGTATATAGAGAAGGTGAATATCAACTGGAAGAAAACCCAACCTTACTAACTCTCATTAATAATGCGGATGGTTTGATGGGAGATGCATATATGGACCGTGCCATAATCTATCGCACTAACCCTGACTATACCGTAAGGTCGATACCGGTAAACCTGCAGAGTATTTTGGATGATCCCGCGAGTAAAGATATTGAACTAAATAAAGACGATATCATTCGAATATCTTCAATATTCGACTTACGGGAAGAACGATTTATAACGGTTTCGGGACAGGTAAATGAAGGTGGCACATTCCCTTTTATTGAAGATATGACTATCAAGGACTTGATTTTCCAGGCAAAAGGATTCACAGATGAGGCTGCTGTTTACAATATTGATGTAGCCAGGCGTATCCTGGACGATGCTTCCGGAAAGATTAGAAACCAGATAGCAGAAGTATTCACGCTAAGTGTTAATGAGAACCTGACCCTTATAGATCAAAATGGAGAGTTTAGGCTAGAGCCTTTTGACCAGGTTTTTGTAAGAAGCTCTCCTTCTTTTCAGGAACAGCAGACCGTTTCTATTTCAGGCCAGGTTTTATACCCGGGAACTTATGTAATAGAGAATAGAGATTTCCGGATATCAGACCTCATAAAAAAAGCAGGTGGTATTACTGAGTTCGCTTATCCGGAAGGGGCTTCTTTAGAAAGAGATTTTAATAATCTAGTTGATACTCTAGAAACAGAAGAACCAATACTGAGCCAGGTAGGGATAAAACTTGAAGAAATTCTCGATAATCCCCGCTCTGATATTGACTTACTATTGGTTCCCGGTGATCAATTAAATATTCCTGTAAGGATGGAAACCGTAAATATCCAGGGAGAAGTTTTATTCCCTATTAACGTACGTTTTGATAGAGGGAAAAATTTTAAATCTTATATTGGATCTGCGGGTGGATATTCTAACAATGCAGATAAAAAGAAAGCATATATAGTATATGCAAATGGAGAAGTTGGCAAGGTTAAAAAGTTTTTATTCTTCAAAAAGTATCCTGACGTGAGCCCGGGAAGTATGATTTATATTCCTGAAAAAATAGAGAAGCAACGAATATCTACATCAGAGCGAATTGCCATTTACTCAACTATCGTATCTATGGCTGCGATTGTAACTAATACTATCTTCCAGATAAGAAGAAACTAAAAAGCAGTTAACGCTGAATTCACAACATCAACTACTTCCTCTAACTGATGGTCTTTAAGCTCTGGATAAATTGGTAATGATAAGACCTGATTACTGGCACAAATTGCAATCGGACAATCTTCCTTTTCATACCCTAAATGCCTAAAGCATTCTTGAATATGCAAAGGAACAGGATAGTATATCGCTGAACCTATATTGCTGCTTTTTAGACGTTCCTCCAAAAAGTCTCTTTTATTTGACCGGATTGTATACTGATGGTAAATATGCTTCCCGCTCATATCAGGAGCTCCTGTCATTTCAACCGGAAGTATCAATAATTTTTCATCAAAAGCTGAGCATTCTGAAGAATCAATTGTGCAACCTCCATCACAAACCTGAAATGATTTACTTACTAACCCTCGATCCGCAAAAAGTTGATTGTATTTCAAAGCAATTTCCCGTCTCGAATCCGACCATTGCTCTAAATACTTTAATTTGACTCTTAGAACGGCTGCCTGAATGGAATCAAGCCTGCTGTTAATGCCAACATATTTATGATGATACTTGGGCTTCGCTCCATGTAACCTGAGAATATTTGTTTTTTCAGCAAGCTCTTCATCTTTTACTGTAATCAGACCTGCATCTCCAAATGCACCCAAATTTTTACTTGGGAAAAAACTAAAACATCCAAAGTCACCGATTGTACCCGCTTGCATACCTTTGTATAATGCCCCGATAGATTGAGCAGCATCCTCAATGACTCTTAAATCAAACTCCTGGGCAATCTCCATAATCCTATCCATATCTGCCATTTGACCATAGAGATGAACAGGAATAATTGCTTTTATCTTATCAATAGGAGCTTTTAACCGGTTTGATAAAGGACTTTTACCTTCCAAAAACTCACGAACTTTATGCGGATCTATGTTATAGCTACCCGGTTCAATATCAACGAAAACAGGAATAGCACCGAGCCTGTCAATTGCACCTGCAGTAGCAAAAAAAGTAAAAGGAGAGGTAATTACATAATCGCCAGGTTTTATATCAATAGCCATAAGAGCCAACAATAAAGCATCAGACCCGGAAGCGCACCCAAACGCATGGTTAGCACCTATATGATTTCTTACCTCCTCTTCAAATTCTTTTACTTCAGAGCCCATAATAAAATGCTGCGTAGCTAGTACACCCTGAATGGCTTCATCAATCTCTTTTTTGATTGATCTGTATTGGGCCTTTAAATCAAGCAAGGGAATCATATAAAAAATTAGGAATTAGATATTTGCTTTACTGTGTTACCAACTAATTTATATCTATCATTTGTTTCCGGGCAAACTGCTTTTCCTTCTTCGTCAAAAACTAACCGATGCCCTGCCCTGGAAACCCAACCAATCTGTTTCCCGGGATTTCCAACAACTAATGAAAAGGGTATCACTGGTTTCGTTATTACAGACCCTGCACCAATAAAAGCGTATTCTCCAATCTCATTTCCGCAAATTATGGTAGCATTTGCTCCAATTGAAGCTCCTTTTCTGACAATTGTTTTTTTGTATTCATCCTTCCTAGTTACATGGCTGCGTGGATTTATAACATTTGTGAATACCATTGAGGGGCCACAAAACACATCGTCTTCAAGAATTACCTCATCGTAAATTGAAACATTGTTCTGAACACGTACATTATTCCCTAAGATTACTTTCCCGCCTACAAATACATTTTGACCAAGTACACAATCATTCCCGATCTTCGCACCTGTAATTACATGAACCCAATGCCATATTTTTGTACCACTGCCAATCTCAACATCTTCTTCAACTATTGCAGACGGATGTATAAATACATTTATCATTTTATAAAGCCTCCGGCTTTGTAAATTTTTTCAATGAAGCCAACCACTTTCATCCCTTCAAAAACATTAGTGGTACTTGACTCATCTCCATTCAACGCATTAACTACATTTTCTATCACATAATGATGATTGGCTGCACTACCTTTGTAAGGGCCATAATCGTTTGGTGGATTTGTTTCAGGAAGATCCGGTACTTCATGATTTTCAATATGACAGTACTCAATCTCATTCATGTATTGCCCTCCTACTTTTAAACTCCCTTTTGTACCTACCACGGTAATACTGCTCTCCATATTTTGGCCCCAGCACGAAGTAGAATAGTTCAAACAACCGATACCACCTTTTACAAACTCGAATTGTGCGAAGCCTGAATCATCAAAATCTTTCAGCCCCGGATGAGTGAAGTTCTTCACAGTTGCATTTACATTTTTAATATCTCCGAATACCCAATATAAAAGGTCAATAAAGTGACTGAATTGAGTAAACAAGGCCCCCCCGTCTAAATCCCTGGTGCCGCGCCACTCACTGGTTGAATAATAGCGCTCATCTCGGTTCCAATAGCAGTTCGTCTGTACCATTAGCACGTCTCCGATTATTTTTTCTGAGACAACTTCTTTGAGCCAAAGAGAAGGTGGGCTGTAACGATTTTGCTTTACCACAAAAGCCTGCTTCCCAGTTTCGATCATCGTTGAAAGAACTTCTTCGCAACTTTCTGTTGTTAATCCCATTGGCTTTTCGATAAGTACATGATAACCCGCCTTCATCAATCGAACAGCGTATTCCGTATGATATCCGTTTGGAGTGGCTATTGAAACAATATCGGTAAGGTTGCCATCCTTACTCAGAAATTCCTCAAGACTATCATATGCAGGTAAGTGTTTCGGCAATCCCAAAGCTTCGGTGTTAACAAGCTGATTCGAGTCTGTATCAGCTACTGAAACAAGCTCTGAATTATTAAACTCATGAGCAATTTTTGCATGGCGTTTTCCTATTCGTCCGAAACCTATAACTGAAAATTTTACTTTACCCATATAAATTAATCTTCGCCAAAAAGATCTCTTGTGTAAACTTTATTCTCAACATCCTTTATTTCTTCTACCATCCGGTTTGCAACAATTACATCTGAGATCTCCTTAAAAGTTTCTAAATCTTTAATAACCCTGGAATGATAAAATTTATCTTCCTCCAGGTAAGGTTCATAAACTATAACCTCAACACCTTTCGCTTTTATCCGCTTCATAATTCCTTGAATAGCACTTGCCCTGAAGTTATCCGAGCCTTGTTTCATAACCAAACGATAAATACCTACTACTTTTGGATTCATTTTTAAAATCTGCTCAGCAACAAAATCTTTTCGGGTCCTGTTTGCGTCAACAATTGCCCGGATGAGGTTATTAGGCACATCCCGGAAATTTGCCAGAAGCTGTTTGGTATCTTTGGGTAAACAATAACCTCCATAACCAAAAGAAGGATTATTGTAATGATCTCCTATACGTGGATCCAAGCCAACCCCTTCGATTACTTGTTCTGAACTCAGGCCATGTGTTTCACAGTAAGAATCCAGTTCGTTAAAATAAGCCACACGCATAGCCAGGTACGTATTTGAAAATAGTTTAATGGCTTCAGCTTCTGTAGAATTCGTAAATAAAACTGGAATCTCATTTGCAGGTTTTTCTGCTCCTTCGATCAGCAAATCTGCAAAAACTTTTGCCCGTTCAGATTGTTCTCCAATAACAATACGAGATGGATATAAATTATCATAGAGTGCTTTTCCTTCCCTGAGAAATTCTGGGGAAAAAATAAGATTCTTACAGTTTAATTCCTGTTTGACTCTTTCTACATAGCCCACAGGCACCGTAGATTTAATTACCATTACCGCTTCAGAATTTATTTCCAGAACATCTCTTATAACAGCTTCCACCGAACGGGTATCAAAAAAATTCGTGTCCGGATCGTAATTTGTTGGAGTTGCAATTACCACAAAGTCAGCTTCTTTGTATGCCTCCTTTTTTTCCAGAGTTGCTCTAAGATTCAGGCCCTTTTCTTTAAGGAAGATTTCAATCTCAGGGTCATTGATAGGAGATCGGTGATTATTTATCAAATCCACTTTCTTCTGTATTATATCCAGTGCAATAACTTCATGGTGCTGAGCTAACAATACAGAAAGAGACAAGCCAACATAGCCTGTACCTGCAACAGTTATTTTCATGTAATCTAATTTATTTAAGCTTTAAAGGTAGGCATTATTGTTAAAGCTTACATAGGAAATTAGGTATAAATTAAACTCTTGTTTTAAGTACTCCCTTTCTTTTGCGTGTCTTTTCTTTTGCCTCTTCTAAATGCTGATATAGTTGAGCATCCCTATCAGACCTGAATATGGCTTCAATGTCTATTCCTATTTTTTTAGCCATTTTTCTTTTTAAACCATTTGTAGGAAATACGAGAATAGTGGTCATCAAAATTATTGCAAGGGAAATATTTACATTCATAGAACTGGTTATAAAACCAGTTATAATCAAAACAAGTGCGGCAGCATATAAATATAAAACTGTTCTTTTTTGCCCCCATCCCATCTTTAGCAAGGTGTGATGAATATGATCTGAATCTGCACTGAATGGAGACTCTCCTCTTCTTACCCTACGAATAAATGATCTGATTGTGTCATATAAGGGAAGAGCTAGAAAAGCCACGGGTAATATAGGAGAAGAATTACCAAACACTTCACTAAAACTGGATGTGTTGCTCAATGGGACAAAATTCAAAACAAGAAAACCTAAAATAAACCCAACGACCAGCGATCCTGTATCACCCATAAATATATTAGCGGGATGAAAATTGTGGATCAGATAAGCCACTAAAACGGTAGTTATCATGAACGCAAGTACTGCAAGTGTTACTTCATTGGCTATTAAAAAACCAATACCAAATGCAAATGAGGAGATAGCACCAATACCACCCGCAAGTCCATCAATACCATCAATCAAATTATATGCATTGATAATTACAATCATAGTAAAAAGGCTAAGGGGAAATCCGATCCATACCGGGATATCTGAAACGCCTAGAACACCACCAATATCAGTAATTGTAAGCGAAGCACCTAGCAAAATGATACTTACCATTACAAACTCTGTCATAAGTTTCTTTGCAGGAGATAAGCCAACCAAATCATCTTTCAAGCCACAAAAGAAAAGTCCTATCAAAGAACCTAACAAATAAGGAGACCAGCTTTCAAGTCCAGCATAACCGCTGAATAGAAAGCCCAAAGCTATTGCGATAAAAATAGCGACTCCACCCAATGTAGGTATATACCTGGTATGTACCTTCCGATCGCCATCCGGTTTGTCATATAAATCTTTTAGGTATGCAACTTTTATAAGTACAGGTACACTCTTGTAAACAATAATAAAAGCTGACCCAAAAGCCAATACGAGCTGGAGCCATCTCAGAATAGTCGGAGAATCCATTTTTACCCTGTTAAATTAAGATGCACAATATACATAATTAGGAACTAACATCCATTATCTCATGATTAAATTCTATTTCAGATTTTCCTTTCAGGAAGATCATTAAAAACCTTTTTGTAAAAGTTACTAGTTTGGAATATTATTTAACTTCTCTAAATATTTTGAAATAACAATGGACTCATCAAATTCCTGAACAATTTTTTTTCTCCCATATTCTCCCATATTGAGCCTCTCCTCATCTTTCAATAAAACCATTGATTTCATTTTGCTGTAAAGGTCTTCAGTATCTTTTACGTTACACAAAAAACCATTTTTACCATGCGTTACAACTTCCCGACAACCAGGAACATCTGTTGTAATAATTGGTAGCTTCATTGCTGCTGCTTCAATTAAAGATTTTGATAAGCCCTCCCTATAAGAAGGCAATACCATAATGTCTGAGTTTTTATATACTTCTCTCACATTATCTTTTTTTCCTAAAAATTTAATTTTTGGATTTTTAAGCCATGAATTAAGTTCTTCTTTTGGAATTGCAGTAGGGTTATTATTCTTTAATTCCCCTAAAATATAAAAAACCAGTGAAGGGTGTTCCTTTGATAATTTATCCGCAGCTGAAATAAACTCTCTTATTCCTTTATCCCCAATTATTCTACCTACAAATAAAATCTTTTTTCCAGTATTTTTTTTTCTTTCAAATTTAAAGAGGTCAATATTTACTCCAGAACCAGGTAGAACACTATTATTTTGAGGATTCACTAATTTGAGTTTTTCAAATATTTCTTTGTCTGATTTATTTTGAAAGAAAACCCAAAAAGAATTTCTAAGTGCGTATCGGTAAAGTATATAAGCAATATAAGAATAAGGGGTTTTCTTAATAAACAATGTACCTAGCCCACTTACATTAGCAATAACGGGAATTCCCAAAAATCTACCTGATAAAGAAGCATATATATTTGGCTTGATTGTATAGGTCAAAATGACATCTGGATTTTTATCCTTTATCTTTTTTCTATAATCTCTCAATAGCTTTAAGTCCTGAAAGGGATTCTTCCCTTTTGAATTGATCTCAATGTCAATACATTCTACTCCCTCTTTTTGAAGCTCAGCTACATACTTATCGTATGGCGCAATACAACTTACATGGTGTCCTTTTTTTTGTAGTGCCTTAATAAGCCCAAGGCGAAAATTATAGACATTCCAAGACGTATTAATTGCTACAAGTATTTTCATGGATTATTCAGAGTGGTTCGGCACTAAAATAAAAAGTCATAGTTTGAACATGATATGCATTTTCAATTCGGATTGAACTAGAAATGCGCAAATCAATCTACATTTACTATGATTAGTATTTTTTTTAGAATTCATTTAATTTTTTTGAAAACTCGATTGTAAATATATCCAGTAACCGTAGGATGATAAAACAAATTGGACTTCCCAGTGGCTTTTATTCGTATTATTTCTTCACCATTCTTAATTTTCTTGAGCGCTTCTCGAAATAAAGTTATCCCAATTCCATACTGATGAATAGGATATGTTATAAAATTATCTAAGCTATTTATGTTTATTTTTTCTTGAGAAATAATCTCCCCTGTATCTATTCCTTTATCAATAAAATGGATTGTAACCCCACAATTTTCAATGTCATTATTAGCCAGGGCCCAATACCCGCCGTGAACTCCTCTATATGTAGGTGTAATTCCTACATGAATATTAATAAAAGGCACCTTAACTGATTCTATAATTCTTGAGTTAAGAATTCTCGTACCATTCACTAGTATCAAATCCGGATTATAATTCTTAATTTTTTTCAAACAATCATCATCATTCACAGATGAAACACAAGTTAGTTTGTCCTTTGAAATCTCTTTTGTACTTAAAGAATACATTTCTTCTAGTTCACTTATTCTATCTTTAGAAAAAAATCTCAATATAGAAGGAACTATTATCATAAATGCTACTTGTCCTATAACCTTAGTTAATCCAATTCTTCTGATTCTCCTTTTAATTAAAACTCTCCTAGAGATGGGTTTTTCAATAATAACCTTACCTATTTTAAACTCAGGGTTCAATCCATTAAATAAATATCTAGTGGATTTTCCTGATCCAGCTAATAACAATATTTTCATTTCCTTGAAATCATTTCTCCAACTTCCTTCATTGTAAGTGAGTTAAAATCATATTTTTTTTTTAGATAGGAATAATGGTTTAATAATTCTTCGAGAATAGATAAATTCTTTTCCAAATTTCTACCAAAATTATGTGGATGCCACCAAAGATGATAAAGCCTATTATTTTTTGCAGCAAAGGTCATTGCTTTCTTGATGCGATTTAACCTTAATCTTTCTAAAAAGAAAAACCCTTTGCTATAAGGTCTTAAAAAACGACTTGCAGGAATATTATATGGTTTTTCTTTAGAAATTTTTTTCAAATCATAGCAATGATACCCAGTAATATTTATATATGTGTCAATTAAGCGTACTAACCTTTTTAAATAAGTCTGTTCAGTTTCATTTGAACTCCCAAAAGCAAAATGATCCTCATTTCCTCTATAACAATTTATTCCATGACTCATGCAAGTCTTTAAATAGTCGTGATTGTATTGATTTCTGGGAAAAACGATACTTTTTAAGTCAATATCTGCATCTTTAGCAATTTGTTTTGCTTTCAAAATATCTGCATCAAATTCCTCAATTGACTGACCAGTCTCTAAACAATAATAATGGCTATATGTATGTGTTGCTATCTCATGAGTATCATTTTCTTTTATCTTTTGAATTAGTTCAGGACAAAAGTAATAATCTTTATTTGTTTCATAATGATGAATTGAACCACTAATTGACTTATAGGGATCAAATTTTTCGTTAGCATAATTAGGAAGACACTTTGGATATTCCATCATTAACTCTTTAATGTCATTATGAAACAGAAAACCTACAGTAGCGAAAGTACTTTTTACATTATGCTTATTAAATAATAAAAGCATCTCAAGTATTGCTTGTTTTCCAATAAGAATCTCTTCTCCATAACCATTGATAGTCTTTTTATCTCTCACCCCCCACATGAGTTCAAAATCAAGAGATATTACTAAAATACCAGCATCAAGCTCTTTGTCATTCCTCATAGTATAAGCTAGAAAGAATTTCTTTAGGTGCATTTAGCGGCTCTGCTATCCACTCCCCACTTTCATTAAAATAACCATCTGCTTCTAAAAGAAGTTCGTAAGAAAAACCGAAACTCATTTCTATTATCTTGCCAATACCATTGTTCTTATCAATAACATAATCATAACCCATACATTCTACTCCCAATTTACCACTGGTTTCCAGCGCTGAATTTATCACGTTGTTTGGTATTATCTCTTTGTCGTGAATTACTGATCCTCCACCCGAAGCTCTAAAATCATTTTTTCTAATACTCCTTCCAAATACCCCTACCTTTTTCCCAACAGTAATTATCTTTAGGTCAAACCCATCATTTGGAACTAGTTCTTGAAAAAAAACATATCCCTTTTCTCTTGGATAACTTTTAGCACTCTTCAAATTTCTAAGGAAGTCAGGAATTTTTTTGAATCTTGACAAAAAGACTTCCTTTGAATTGGAAGATCTGATATTTGAACTTGCTTTAAACAAAAGACTAGGAGAACTATTTAAACCATTATTAAACATCTTTTTAATGTATCTAATTGCTTTCCTTCTTGATTTGAGTAGTACAATATTATGTGAGCCAGAACCATTTCTAAGCTTTGCAATTACTGGCTTAAATTCAATATTATTAACCCATTCCTTTGCTTTCTCTTTATTCAAAAAGATTTCTGTATTTGGAATAGGGGCACCAATTGCCTTGAGAGCTAAAAATTCAGAAATTTTATCATCAAAAAACCAAGAACTTCTACTGCTTGGAAAAACTTTTATACCTATTTCTTCTGCAACTTGAATAACACTTTTGGCGATCAACATTTCTTGAAATTCAAAACCATTAAGATGCCATAATAGAATATCCACTTTTCTTATACTATTTATAAGCTCATGATCAAGAGGATCAATTTTTATGAATGTTATTCCGTTATTTTCACAGTATTCAATCCAAGGACGATTCCAAGAAGCTGAATGTAAAGGAACTCCTCTCTGCTCAACTATACCAACAACTTTATTCATTTATTTGATCTTTCAATATTTCCACCATGATTTCACTATGTGTTTCACAACGATTCATATTTAAGTTCAATTTTACAAAGTCTCTATTTCCAAACAAAATTGGTAGATATCCTCTTGCAAAAACTTCTCTTACATATTTGTTCTTATAAAATAAATTTGAAAGATATCTTTTCTTCTGGGTTTTTAAATATGTCTTCCAATGTTGAATGTACAATTCTTCACTTTCTAAAATTGAAGATAAGCTATCAATTTTCTCTAATGCTCTTTCTTTATCAACTCCTCTCATCAAGGTAATTTTTGGATTCTCGTATCTCCCTTGATAAAAAGGAACTAATTCGATTTCAATTTTTTTTCCAAAACTTAATTTACATAAAAGACCTTCTGTCCAAGTTCCCGTTTGATATTTTGTTTTATAATCAAAAAGAAAGTTTCCTATGGTATAAACTATTGGTTTACCTTTGTAAAATTCGTATCCACTAAAACAATGTGGGTGATGAACAATGATACCATCTACACCAATATCGCAATAAAATTTCAATCTTTTCCTTAACCCAGGAGTAGGTAATTGGAAGTGTTCTCTTCCCCCATGGTAAACTAAAATCAAATAATCACATAACTCCTTAGCTTGCTTTATCTTTTGATAATTATCAATTAAATCAACTGTATATGCTCCAGGATTAGTATCTGTTGCCGCACAAAACTCATTTTCAGCAATATTTAAAAAACCTATGCTTTTATTTTTAATAGTGACCAATGCTGGTTTAGAAGCATGATGCTTATTCATACCAGCTCCTACATGGTCCATATCTAGATCACTGATATTATCGATTGTATCCATTACTCCCTGATTACCAAAATCTCGTATGTGATTATTTGCCAACGTTATCAAATCAAAACCAGCATACTTTAATCCTTTAATCACCTTCGTATCATCAATTTTGAGATTAGGACCTGTTTTAAGTATTGGAGAGTTAGATTTGGTAACGGGACACTCTAAATTTACGACGGAATAATCAACACCTTTTATTATTTCAATTGTTTCTCCAAATAAATGATCAAAATTTGAATTTTGCACTAAATTTTTGTGCCTGCCTATGGGGCAGTAATCCCCTGCGATTAAAACCTCGATATCTTTCAATTAATTCCTTTTTTTAAAATCCTCTTCAAATAAACTTCGAGCCTTTTTGATTGAACCTTACTACTAAATATGTCAGATACCAATTTTTTCCCCCCTATACCAACCTTAATGGCTTGGTTGTAATTATTAATCACCCAGATAATTTTTTTTGCAAAAAGAGAGTTATTATCTGGTTCAACAATAAATCCATTTTCCCCATCAACAATATAATTACCTATTTCACCAACATCAGTAACAATTACCGGCTTACCAGTTGACAAATATTCTCCAAGCTTAGTAGGAAAACCACCAGAAGACTGTAAACTTGTAGGTCTTGCTAAAAGTAAAGCTTTTGCATTAAAGAGTAATGCTGGGATTTGATCTCGATTGACCTTCCCATAAAATATTACATTTTTAAGATTAAGGTTTGATACTAACTTTTTCAATCTATTAAGTTCTTTTTCAGGAGCGGTCCCAATTAATAATAATTTTAGATTTGCAAATACATTTTCAACTTCTTTAAATGCAATGATTAGATTCTCAAGACCATCTTTGTTTCCTCCCATATATCCGCAATAAGCTAAATACTCTTTGATACCTGTAGGATTTTTAAAATCACCATCAAATCGATCTGATTCTACCGTCATTGGCATATGAAATAGCTCAGTTTCCTCATTTACCTTTGCCTTAAAATATTCAATCAATGGGCTTGTCATAATTATCATACCATCAAACAATCTATAAACGTAATTTACATATAAACGAGCATAAGCTTTGCCTATGAGACTTGAATTATTTAATACAAAAGGGAACTCACTCTTTTCGATCAATATTGGTAAATTTTTAACTTTGCAAATTGTCTTGGCAAATAATATAAGAGATAAGCTATTTGATACTATGAGGACAGCGTTAAAACTACGGGCATTCTTAAACAAATAGATCATCAATGATATCAAAGAAAATATAGATGCTAACAACTTATTAATTTTAAAAAACCTTTCTTTTCCAAAACACTTAAAGTGTACCCCTTGATATAGCTTGCCATCAATTCGTGGAAAATCTACTGTAAATACACTAACCAGGTTTCCTCCTGCTACCAAACCTTTAGAATATGAAATTATTCTATTTGTAGCTGCCATCCCAAATGGAAAACTTACAGATGTTAATACAGCCAATTTAATCTTGATTGGGTATTCCATTAATAGATTATTTATTCCATACTTTAAAATTCACATAATCTGTATAACTCAAAATTATTCTTACAATTTTGTCAGATACATTTGGCATCGAATAATCTTCAACTATTCTATAGTCCCGATCTTCGCGGCTCTGTAATTGTACTTGTTGAAGTGCTTGTAAAATCCGTTCAGATTTGAGACCCACCATCATAACTGAAGCTTCTTCCATAGCCTCAGGACGCTCGTGAGATTGCCTTATATTGAGTGCCGGAAAATTTAAAATAGATGATTCTTCAGAAATTGTTCCACTATCAGAGAGAACCGCATAAGCATTTTTTTGAAGTGAATTATAGTCACTAAACCCAAGTGGTTTCATAAACTTGATTAACTTGTGTGTCGATACATTTCTTTGCTCAAGCATATTTCTTGTTCTAGGATGGGTCGATACAATGACAGGGTATTTGTATTTCTCCGCAACCAAATTAAGTGACTCAATCAGATCATTGAAATTATTTTCACTACTAATATTTTCTTCTCGATGAGCAGAAACTACAAAAAACTGATGTTTCTTTAGACCAAGTATTTCAAGCACATTTGAATTCTCAATCTTTTTATTAAAATGGTTTAAAACCTCAAACATAGGAGAACCGGTTTTGATAACCCGATCGGGAGGTAAGCCTTCCCGAAGTAAATACTCCCGTGCTATAGAACTGTATGTTAAATTAATATCAGCAATGTGATCCACAATTTTGCGATTTGTTTCTTCTGGCACCCTTTGGTCAAAACAACGGTTCCCTGCTTCCATATGAAAAATTGGAATTTTTCTTTTTTTTGCAGCTATTGCACACAAGCAAGAATTAGTATCACCTAACACTAAAAATGCATCAGGTTGTATTTTTTCAAGTATAGGATCAATATTCAATAAAACATTTCCCGCAGTAAGAGTAGCATTCCCTCCTGCTGCATTCAGAAAATAATCTGGTTTACGCAATCCTAGATCATCGAAAAATATTTCATTTAACTCATAATCATAATTTTGGCCTGTATGCACCAATATATGTTCTATTGATTTAGATTTGTCCAGCTTTTTAATAATCTCAGATAGTCGAATAATTTCAGGACGAGTACCAATAACTGTGACAACTTTAAGTTGAGAAACATAATTCATAATTAGATTAGCGTTAAAAGTTTTATAACTCAATATTTATGATCCAAAATTAGGCTTTATATCAATTGTTTTCTTTTTTAAAATCTTTATTAAAGCTATCGGTTGGATAAGAACACAAGGTATCATAATAAGAATGTTGGCAATCATAACACTATTCCAATCGTTCAAAACATTTGCAAGCAGAAAGCAAAGAGGTATTTTAAGAGTTGCTGCACTTATGTTACAATAAAGTTGAGGTTTTAATTGGCTAATTCCATTAGCAATACAAGTACTAGAATAAACAAAAACCATAATTGTTGTATACACGCTAAAAGAAAAAGCTGTATATACGTTAATTTCAATAGAATTATTTCCCAACCAAAAATCTATAATTCCTTGCAAAATTGAGACTAATATAAAGCTAAAAACACCTACTAGTAATGCAACATAATTCAGATATGAATAAATTTTTCTAATCCAATCTATTCTGTTCTCGATATAGGCTTTTGTAACCGAAGACCAAATTGGTATCGTAAGTAAAGAAAAGAACGTAATAAAAATACTGAATAATCTATAATATGCTTCGAAAGCGACTACATCTTCTGGGCTAAATAGGTAAGATATTATGATCTGATTCGATGAATTTATAAGCAATAGCGTTAATTGTATGACTAGAAAATAAGATCCAAGCTTTATAATTTTCTTGGAGTATGAATAATCATAAAAATTTAAAGATGGTTTCGATTCTTTTAACGGTCTCATGAATACAAAAACCGTAGCAAAAAAAAGTGGGATATTAACTGCTAATATATATACTACTGCAATACTTTTTAGATTGTAAATTATATCATTTCCATCATAAAAAGTTATAAAAATAAGTATACATATATTAGATATTAACGAAATTGAGTTAGAGAGAGCAGTTTTTTGTAAAGAATACAGTATTGATAGTACCAACTTAAGAATCAATTGCAGTAGAATTGCAAAAAAAACTAACCTTATAGTTAATACAAGAACGGAATTGCTTAAGCTATTACTTTCAATATTAAGAATTGTATTCCAATTTATTTCTCCGATTATAAAATTACCTACTAATCCAATTAGTACTGAGATAACACCTACTGATAGGTACGCAGACGAAATGTAGGTTTTTGCTTTCTGGAAATCCCTTTCAACTATCGTTGTCACCAAATAATTTCTTAATCCATTTCCAATCCCAAAATCAAAAGTAAGTATCCAATTTATAATTGAAAGTATTGCAAACCATACACCCAAAATTTTCTCATCTTCGAAGAAATTTAAATATGCTGGAAGGGTTAAAATATTTACAAACATAGCTAACCCTTTAATACCTACAGAACCTACTATGTTATAAAAAAGCTCCTTATTGTTCTTAATTTTCTCTCTGATTTGCTCTATTACCACTTACTACACTTTAGGAATTAATGCATTATTCCCCTTCAAGAAATAGAACAGAATTATATACGTCAAACTAAAAAAGGCATGGGGTTCTTTATTTATTGTCAAGAGAATTGCTACTAAGATGATAAGTCTATTATAAAAATTTATTTCTTTAAAATTTAAAATACCATAAACAAAAAAAGCTGTATAACAAATTCCAAAAACACCAAATGCCGCAAGAAAGTATGTAGATGTAGATGTCTGGGGTGCTTTAGTCAAAGCTACATAAATATCATCTGCATTCCCTAAACCAGCACCAAAGAACTTATTATTTAAGAAAATTTCTATATTTGTTAATGGTGCTTCTATCCTATGCACAAAAGAGTTTGTATTCTCTACAATTTTCCCAAAAAGTTCAGGTCTAATAATATATAAATAGTTTAATATTTCATTAAAATTATAATACACTGTTGCTAAGAGAATTAATGAAAAAACATAACCGACAATTGCTTTTCTTTTATTGATTTTTTTACCCACTTTAAGCCCAGCTATAAATATCAACATTAAATACGCAAATGTTGATAACGTAGTTAACAACCCAATTAAAAATAAACCGATATTCGTATAAGAGCTTTTTTTCTTAAAGCCTATTTCAAATATTAAGGCAATTATGAGAAAAGAAGCAAATAAGCCAGGCTCCCAAAAAACGCCAATATTTCTGTGGCCTTGAGAAATTGTGTAAGACCCAAAATCTTTAATTGAAAAAAATACTAAACCATTATAATATCTAACGCCATTTACATTTTCTGCTACAGGAAGGCTTGTCAATAAATTAGTATAATTTATGAGTACATAGCCAAATAGCGACACAATCACAATGAATTTTGCTGCTAATAAATACTGCCTTCTAAATTCTGAAAAGCTTACATTTTTAGTAAATAAAAATGCAAACGTTATGATAACTAATAACTTTATATTAGTTGTTAAAAAAGAGAAATTTGCATTTAGGGCAAAAGAAAAAAAGATTGCACTAATAAAAAAAAGATAAGCGACAAAATCATAGTCTTTAAGAAACGTAATCTTTGCCGAAAAAACCCTTTTATTGAAAACAAAAAAAAATATTGGGATTATCAATGCGAGATGGAAAAAGCTTCCAGGAACTGTAGATAAGGGATACCCGCTAGTAGTAACAATAAAAGCTGATATAACTATAATTTTAAGTTGCCTTATTATCTTTAAATATGAAATAGTTATGTTCAAAGCCAACCTAGCTTTTATTAAATTTCTCTTTTAAATACATTTTAAAACTAGCATGTTTATCGATGCCAAGTAATGGCTTTAAAACGCTCATAATTGAAATTTTAATTCTTGTCAAAAGAGGATATAATATAATTTTGCCAATTTTAGTCTCATACTCATTATCACGTAGAATTACCTTAGGATGTATAAGTGGAAAGTCTAACGGTATGGTTTTTATTCCACAAAAACGCCTTGTCATAACGTTATCGAATGATGTACCCCCATGAATAGAATGGATATCTACTCCAATATTTTCAATTTGATTCCTTGCTGGAGATACCCCATAGAGTCCCTGAGCCCTAATTGAAAATGACATTTGTCTGTCCCATGACGCATTCCTCTTATCGTTTTCTAACAAATACTTTGTTTTCTTCACTAATAAGAATTCTTGTTTAAACAAAGCTTTATTCCAATATTCTTTCGAAACCTTTTCTTTTATTGAATTTTCATCAAGTAAATCCAATTCTCCGTCATAATATTTTAAAAACTTAAAATCCCATGACGCCCATCCGCATGGTAAAAGGTGCTTAGTAAACATATAACTCGAATTATCCACAGGGAAATTTTCCTTCAAGTAATTCGTACCACAAATCCATAGAACCTGACTATTTTCTTTATGGTAATCTAACATTTCTTGACAGAATTGAAAGAAAGTCACTTCTGGTAGATTATCGTCTTCTAAAAAGATTGCCCGTTCTTCCTTAGAAAATACCCACTTCGCACCCTCTCCAATTCGATTATATACTCCTTTATTCTCTTCTGCATAATTCTTAATAACTTCGCAATCCCAGCTAATATAATCTTCTATAGACTTTCGTACATCAAGAACTGCTTCTCTTTCTTCGTCATTTCTAGGACCATCAGATATAATATATAATTTACTAGGCTTTACTATAGCTAGACGGTCAATTATCCTAAAAACAGTATCTTTTCGTTTAAAAGTAAATAAAACAACTGGTATTTCGAACATTTTATTTAATTATTGGTTTTAAGAATACTTAGCTATCGTACATTTTCAAAAAATGTATCTGGATCTTTCGGATCATATAATTCATTGATCCAAAAAATCGTATAAAGTTCTTCATTTCCTATGTTTTTTATATTATGAGTAAACCAAATAGGCATATCAACAAACGCAGGCTCACTTCCATCTAGTTCAAATGAATATACTTTATCGGTACCGATTTTCCGTATCTCAATAAGAGCCTTACCTTTAATTACAGCAAACCTTTCTGCCTTCCTAGTATGGAAATGGTTACCCCTAGTAACGCCAGGAACTGTAGTAGAAAATGATACTTGCCCTCCACTATTTAGCTTTACCGTTTCTACAAAACTACCTCGCTCGTCACTATGTTTTGTAAGCGAAAAAGGGAAAAATCCATCCAGGTTTACGTAACAAAGAAAAGTATTGAATAGGTTTCTATGAAATTCAGACTCTAAAGTCGGCATAATTCCACTTTCCATGTATTGTTCTTTTATACATGTCAAAGTGCTTAATAATTTTGATACTTTTATCTCAGAAGTGTGCTCTATATTAATTTTCTGAACTGCATTTTCATTTACATTATCTATTATACGTATGAATTCATCGATAAGCTCATCCACATAAATCAATTTAAGCAAGCTGTCATTTTTTATCTCAGCTTGTTGCCCTCTAGCTAGTTGATGACAGAAAGTAGCAACAACAGAATTATAATATGGAGCACCAAAAGGACCGAACACATTTGGAATAACCATTCCGGTAAATGTAGCATTGTTCTTCTTCGCCCAACTTTCGAAAAACTCGCGACCTTCTTTTTTGAAAGCCCATAAAGATTATCGTTATTTTCTTGCGTCGAAGATGAAAATAAAATATGTGGCGTTGAACTCGTAGTTTCACATGCATCTATTAAGCTTTTAACCAGCATGATATTGGTTTCATAAATAACGCTGGGATCATTGTGACGATTCATCGCTGCTAAATGAACAATTACATCACATTCAGACACAAAAGCCTTTAGCTTAGTAGAATCTTCAAAATATTCCTTACTAAAATTTACACAAGCAAACTTTTCAGGATATAGCCCTAGCGTATTATAGAGATGGGACCCAATAAATCCATTTTGACCAGTAATTCCAATTTTCAACATATTTTATAATTTCCTATTGTATGTGAACAAACCTGACTAATAACCCTTATTTATAGTTTTCCAGTCGAACCACCACTCGCTTGGATAGCGATTTTTTTCTTTGATTGATTCTTTAAGGTCGAAATCTGACAGAACCATAACTTCTGAATTGGGCTCTAAAGCCATTAATCCATTGGCATAGCCGCCCGGAATAGTTAAAACTTCATTATTAGTACTATTCAATATATACGAATCGCTTGGAAGATTCATAGATGGGTTATCAAAGTTATCAATTTCAACCCAGGCTATTAAAAAACTACCGCTAATAGGATAGAAGAGCTTTTTTTCCACCTTATGGCCTTGCCAAGCTCTAATTACAGAAATGTCAGGATGTTTAATGAAGTAAAATCGTTTTATTTCATCTAACTTAAAGTCGTTAATAAAACGCATTGAACCTCGATCATCGACATGGATACCACCTTTGATAATTTTTGGTTTTATGCTCATAATCAAACCATGCTTGATATTATTAACTATCTACCTTAATCGGGATACTGTTCAGTAACTTCACCTAGAATATCTTTACGAATTATAGGAAGCTTCATTAATAGTTCTTTCATACCTGAAACATCAAGTCGCTGTGTATTGTGAGAATGGTAATCCTCTACTTCCGGAACGATTTCTTCTCCCTCAGAAAAATAGCTATTATAATTTAAGTCTCTAGTATCAGCTGGGATGCGATAAAAATCAGAAAGATCTTCCGCTTTTGCCATATCCTCGCGGTTTACCAATACTTCATAAAGCTTTTCGCCATGTCTAGTACCAATAGTTTTTATCTCGCTTTTAGCTCTATATAACTCAATCAAGGCTTTTGCCAGTACTTCTATAGTTGCTGCAGGAGCTTTTTGCACAAAAATATCACCATTTTCACTTTTGTTGAAAGCAAATAGAACTAAATCCACTGCGTCCTCTAAGGTCATCATAAAACGAGTCATATTGGGGTCAGTTATTGTTAACGGATGCCCTTCTTTTATTTGTTTGATAAATAAGGGTATAACAGAACCACGAGAGGCCATTACATTACCATAGCGCGTACCACAAATAATAGAATCGCTTGTTCCATTTAAGTTTCTTGACCTTGCTACCATTACTTTTTCCATAAGAGCTTTACTCATACCCATTGCATTTATCGGGTATACTGCTTTATCGGTACTTAACACTACTACTCGTTCAACTCTATTTCTTATTGCAGCATCAAGAACATTTTCGGTACCTAAGACATTTGTATGAACTGCTTGGAGCGGAAAGAATTCACAAGAAGGAACTTGTTTGAGTGCCGCAGCATGAAAAATGTAGTCAACCCCAGGCATTGCTTTGTCAACGCTGGATTTATCTCTGACATCACCTATATAAAATTTGATCTTATCATTGTTCAGTCGATTCCGCATTTCATCTTGCTTTTTCTCGTCCCTACTAAATATTCTAATTTCTTTGAGATTTGAGTTAATAAACCGATTTAATACAGCATTCCCGAAAGAACCAGTACCACCAGTAATCATTAAAGTTTTGTCTTTGAACATATATTATACACTATCTAAAAATTCTTAATTAAAGTCGCTTATCAATTTTCTGTCTTTCAAAAAAACCTTTCACATCATATACAACTTGATCAGCACTTTTGTTGATATTCAAATCACGAAATACATCATGAGCAACAGCCAAGATTATTGAAGAATATGAAGTAATATCTAGTGCTTTTTTATTTTTCAATATCTCGATTCCATATTCCTTTTTTACATCATCAAAGCTTGCCCAAGGGTCATAAACATCTACATCTAGATGCAGTGCATTAAGTTCCTTATAAATATCTATCACTTTTGTATTTCTTATGTCTGGGCAATTTTCCTTAAATGTTATTCCCAAAATTAAGGTTTTTGCTCCCTTGATTCTTTGTCCTTTACGAGCCATCTCTTTAATCACTTCTCCAGCTATAAACTGTCCCATGCTATCATTGAGCCTTCTACCAGCTAAAATAATCTCGGGATGGTAACCTACTTCTTGAGCTTTTTGAGCTAAATAATATGGATCTACCCCAATGCAGTGTCCTCCAACTAATCCTGGCTTAAAAGGTAGGAAGTTCCATTTAGTACTCGCTGCATTTAGAACATCATTGGTATCGATACTCATCAAACTAAAAATTTTTGCCAGCTCATTTACGAAAGCTATATTAATATCCCTTTGACTATTCTCAATCACCTTTGCAGCTTCTGCAACCTTAATTGAAGGAGCTAAATGAGTTCCTGCAAGAATTACGGATGCATATAATTCGTCAACAGTTTTTCCTGTTTCTTCAGTAGAACCGCTAGTTACCTTGACAATTTTATCAACCGTGTGCTTTCGATCACCAGGATTAATTCGTTCAGGTGAATAACCAACAAAAAAGTCCTTGTTAAAAACTAAACCAGACTCACTTTCCAATACAGGCACACATTCTTCTTCTGTTGCCCCTGGATATACTGTTGACTCATATATTACTATGTCTCCTTTTTTCAATAACTTACCAACTAATTTACTGGCACTTAATAAAGGAGTAAAAACAGGATTATTATAGCTATCAACAGGAGTTGGTACAGTAACTATGTAAAAGTTACAATCAGTAAGATCTCTTTGATCATAAGTACAGAACAGTCCTTTTTGATCAGTATTCTCATTAATTAAAGCCTGTTTTAAAGAATTTTCATCAACCTCTAATGTGCTATCCTTGCCCGCTTTTAATTCTTCAATTCTTGCCTTATCTATGTCATAACCAACGACAGAATACCGAGTGGAAAATAGTTTTGCTAAAGGTAAGCCTACATAACCTAGGCCTATCACTCCTATTTTTTTCATATTTTTAGTGAATTCGTTTACTACTGAATATTATTCCAATACCAATCTATTGCTACTTCTAATCCTTTTTCCAAGTTAAATTTAGGATTATAACCAAGTAGCATCTTTATCTTGTCAATATTAGCCAATGAATGAGGTATATCCCCAGGTCTTAAAGGTCCATAAACTGTATCTATTTCTCCAATAAACGGATCATATTTGGACAAAATTCTCTTTAGATAAGCCACTAAGTCATTAAGTGTATTACGTTCTCCATATGCAACATTATAGACCGTATTTATCGCATCCCTATTACTTACCTTCATTGCAAGTACATTTGCCTGGATCACATTATCAATGTATGTAAAATCCCGAGAATATGACCCATCACCATTAATTATTGGAGACTCATGGTTTATCAGTTGTGAAATAAATTTGGGAATTACTGCAGCGTACGCTCCATTTTTGCTTTGCTTTCTTCCAAAAACATTAAAATACCTTAATCCTATTGTATCTAAACCATATACATTTCCAAAAACATCTGCATATACTTCATTTACATATTTTGTGACTGCATATGGGGATAATGGTTTGCCAATTACCTCCTCTACTTTAGGTAAGCTTTTACTATCTCCATAAGTTGAAGAACTAGCAGCATAAATAAATCTTTTCACTTTAGAATCTCTTGAAGCGATCAACATGTTTAAAAAACCATCGATATTTACCTGATGGCTAGTTAATGGATCTATTATAGACCTTGGAACAGATCCAAGTGCTGCATGATGTAAAACCATATCGATTTGATCACATGCATCTCTACACACATCCAAATCTCGAATATCTCCCTCTATTAATTTAAAATTAATATCATTTTGTATGTCGGAAATATTTTCAATTGTACCTGTAGAGAAGTTGTCTAAACATGTAATTGAATGATTATGAGCAAGCAGATATTCACACAAATTCGAGCCAATAAATCCAGCTCCTCCAGTAACGAGTATTTTCACAGATTTTTTATTTTAGGTCTTATAAAATCTTTAAAAAAAGTCCAACTAAGAGCTGCCAAAAAGCTTAAAAAAAGAAATGTAAATACGATTTTTATACCACTCACTTCATCATTGACCGGTATACTTACAGGCTGTAACACTTTAAATACCGGCGTCTCCTCCTGTACTTTTAGCTTTGCTTCCTCATATTGCTGAGTTAGTGTATTGTAAACATTACCTGCAACATTGAATTCAGACTGGAGCCTTTCTTCTTCAGTACGTGCCCTGGCAGTCAGATTTCCCTGGTTACTATCGCGAAAATCAGCCAATATAAGTTGTGCTTCATTGAATCTTTCTTCGGCTTTGGCCAGTTGTTCTTCAATGTAGTTTAAATCCCGAAGTACTTTTTCAGTGCGGTACTCTACCAAATATTGTGTAAGCTCTTCAATAGTATATTTGGCTACCTTAGCTGCCAGTTCAGGGTTACTCATTTTAGCTGAGACAGATATAATACCACTCTCTTCATCCAGACTGGCAGATATTCGCTCTCTTAAATATTCAATTATTATAAACTCGTCTTTCGTTAATGCTATTATGTCTTGGCTCTCGGCATCAGAAGCTATTGCTTCTTCTTTATTAGCAAAAAAGCCAAGTATTTTCCCGGGCAAACCAATGGTGTATTCAATTAAGTATCCAAAAAATTCCGGATCTTTTACCTCAAGAAAATATTGGAAAAAAGAAACCGTGGTATCTTCTTCTGCAAAATAAAAAGACTGTTCAGCTAGTTTTTTTTGAAAGCTCAGACTATTTACAATGTTAGGATACAAATCAACCCTGATTGCATTACTGGAAGAATTATAGGTTCCCCCACTCAAACCAATCAATCCTCCATACTGCTGCAAAAGACTGGAAGCCCCACTCTGGCTCTCTGTGCTGTATTCCGGCATAAGTGTGGCAGAGCTTACATATTCTTTAGGACTCAGTAATGCCACTAACACTCCCAGTACCGCACCAACAGCGACAAACCTGTAAATTGTTTTCCGATTATTCCAAATGGTTTTTACCAACTCAATGAGATCAATCTCATCTTCGGAGTTTGTCCCTGTTTCATAATCTATAGGTACCAGTTTGTATTCCTGGATTGGAAAGCCATTGGGCTTTTTCCCCTCTTCCCCTGAATTGTCTTTTTTGCTTTCGTTACTCAAAATAGTTTTTCTGATTAAGCCCCAAAAATACGAATTTAAATTTCAATAAGGAACCAGCTTTTGAAGCATTTAAGCTTTTCATTTTCAAAAACTAGCTACGACAAATCATCACCACCTGATGCAAGAGGTCGCTTCTTTTACCAGTATATGATCATCCTTCAGATTTGAATTCATTCAGCCTGATTCAAAATCTTGTAGCCTGCTCGTTTTAAATCAAGTTCTCTTTTAAACAATTCTAAATCACTGCTCACCATTTCTTTAAGCAATTCCTGTAGATTGTATTTTGGTTGCCATCCCAGGTTTTCTTTGGCTTTAGCCGAGTTACCGATCAATTGATCCACTTCGGTAGGTCGAAAATATCCCGGATCCACTTCAACGAGGGTATGACCGGGGGCTAACATTGAGGAATTGATTTTTTTAGATGTTGTAGATTCATACTTGTTTTGATCGATGGTATCGATGACTCCTTTTTCTTCTGCACCTGTTCCTTCAAATTTCAATTTAATTCCGACTTCAGCAAAAGCGAGCCGAATAAAGTCGCGTACCTTGGTGGTAACTCCGGTTGCAATAACGTAATCTTCCGCCTTTTCCTGTTGCAGCATTAGCCACATAGCTTCCACGTAATCTTTTGCATGACCCCAATCGCGTTGAGCATCCATATTTCCGATATACATTTTATCCTGAAGGCCTAAAGCAATCTTTGCTGTAGCACGGGTTATTTTTCTTGTCACAAAAGTTTCACCCCGAAGTGGTGATTCATGATTGAATAAAATTCCGTTGCAGGCAAACATATCATAAGCTTCCCGGTAGTTCACTGTAATCCAGTAAGCATAAAGCTTGGCAACTGCATACGGTGATCGGGGATAGAATGGGGTTGTCTCACTTTGTGGTACTTCCTGAACCAGACCATATAATTCAGAAGTCGAGGCCTGGTATATTTTTGTCTTTTTTTCCAGTCCTAATAACCTTACTGCCTCAAGAATTCTGAGTGTACCGATTCCATCTGCATTTGCTGTGTACTCAGGAATATCAAAAGAAACCTTAACATGACTCATCGCAGCTAGATTATAAATTTCATCCGGCTGAGTCTCCTGTATAATCCGGGTAAGATTCATGGAGTCAGTTAAATCTCCATAATGCAGAATCAATTGACGATTTTCTACATGGGGATCCTGATAAAGATGATCAATTCTATCTGTGTTAAATAACGATGCCCTGCGTTTTATACCATGTACTATATAACCTTTATCTAATAATAACTCGGCAAGGTATGCCCCGTCCTGACCTGTAATCCCGGTTATAAGTGCTACTTTATTCATATTTGGTTTTATTTGTGTAGTCGTTGAGGCGTTTACTTATTTTGAACAGAATTATAGAGCTTATTAATCATCGCAGTGATCTGTTCGATATCAGCTCTAAACTCTTCGTAGTCCTCATCATTCAAAAAGTTTAATTCTTTACTAATCATCAATTGATTTAAAACTTCGATCGCCGAACTATAAGCAATTGAATAAAATCTTCCCTGGTCCTTACCTGATACTCTTGACGAACCTTCTGCAATATTTGAACCAACAGATACCGAAGCACGCCTTATTTGCGATATCAGGCCGAATTTCTCATCCTTTGGAAATTCAGATGTAATCCGATAAATACGTACGGCAAAATCTTTTGATTTATTCCATACATCTAACTTTTCAAAAGAGTATTTCATGCTTTCATTCAGGATTAGTTTATTGAATCAAACACGTAAAGTCTCAATATTTAAACACCTCAACAAATAAACATAAAAACATCTCAACCATTTATCTCCACTTGTTTAAATTCATTGATATGGTCTAAAAACCATTGGTATGTCTGTTTGATACCATCTTCAAGCCCAATAGAAGCAGACCAACCCAGGTTTTTCATCCTGTTAACGTCCATAAGCTTTCTGGGAGTACCATCGGGTTTTGACGTATCCCAATTAATTGTTCCTTCATGGCCAACTACTTGCTGAACTATCCCTGCGAGTTTTTTTATAGTCAGGTCTTCACCTGTTCCGGCATTAATTAAATCAACGCCCGGTTTGTTACCATATTCCAAAATAAATCTTACCGCTTCTGCCAGATCATCTACATGTAAAAATTCGCGCATTGGTGATCCGCTTCCCCATAAAGTTACAGGTAAATTCCCATTCACTTTTGCTTCATGAAACTTCCGGATCATTGCCGGCAGCACATGAGAGGTTTTTAGATCGAAATTATCTCCGGGACCATACAGATTTGTAGGCATAACAGAGATATAATTTCTCCCAAATTGTTTATTGAGAGCCTGACACAATTTGATACCTGCTATTTTTGCAATGGCATACCATTCGTTGGTTGGTTCCAGAGAGCCGGTAAGCAAATACTCTTCTTTAAGAGGCTGGGCTGCTAATTTCGGGTATATGCATGAGCTTCCAAGAAAGATCAGATCTTCAACATTATTTTGATGGGCCGCATTAATAAGATTGGCTTCAATCATCAGGTTATCATACAAAAATTGCCATGGATAGGTATCATTGGCAAGAATACCTCCTACTCTTGCAGCAGCAATAATCAGTACATCCGGCTTATTTTGGGACATAAAACTATTGGTTGCCTTTTGATCTCTAAGATCAAGTTCCGAGCTTTTTATCGTTAAAAGATTTTTATAGCCATTCTTGCTTAGATCTCTAAAAATGGCTGATCCAACCATCCCGTTATGGCCAGCTATGTAAATCTTTGAGTCTTTGGTCATATAGTATTGAGATTCAATGGTGGATTTAAGCCAGATTCTCGAAAGTTTTGAATCTACTTACATCAAAGTTTGACAAACAATATCTTGTATATACAAGAAAGAAACTATAGAAAAAGTATACCAAAACTGAAGACTACTCCAGTAATTGAATTTATTTAGTTCAAAAATACCCTGTCAACAAGCAGTATTACGGTTAAAGCTCCTGTTAATAGTGCAGTTGTTTCCTGTAAGAATTCTCTTGGCGTCAACCCTTCTCGTTTTTCTTCTTCCGGCTTTCTTTGAACTATAATAGTAGCCCCGTCATATACTTCCGGGTTTTTCTTAAATAACCCTTTTCGTCGTACTGAGTAGGTGGTGCCATCGGGCTGGGTTAAAAGTACCCTTCTTTCACTTTCCTTTTGCATTCCGCCTACGCGTTCAAGATAGTAGGAAACTTTCTCTCCTGGTTTAAATTTAACCAATCCTTCATTGCCTACATTGCCGCGAACTGCCACAGTATTAGGAATTCTTGGGACTACAATCTCGTCTCCAGGAAAAAGCTCGATATCGTCTGAACGACGACCATTTATAACTTTATCTATATCAATAATAATCTGGTTTCCATTTCTGATCAATTTAGCTCCTTTGGGATAACCTTCTGGCGTAAACCCGCCTGCTCTTTTGATCACATTAGATAAATGCTCATTTTCTGATAAAAGAACATAGCTGCCCGGATAAAAAACTTCTCCGGTTATACTGACTGACTCCTGGGGTTTAAATCTGGGATTTGGGCGTACATAGATTTTGTCTCTATGTTGTATCTCAAACTTATCAGCTTCATCTAATAAGTTTGTTAAAAGGGAAGGAGTATAAAACTGTTCCTTTGCATCACCTGGCAGTAATGGAACAAATATTTGCACTGACTTGCTATTTATATCCTCCGGTTTTTCTAATCTTGATATTTCTATATCCCCGAGGTAAGCATCTTCATTGAATCCTCCAGCTATGAGAATAAGGTCTCCAAGCGTCATGTTTTCGGAGTACTCATACCTGCCAGGATTCTCTACTGAACCATTTATTTCGATGAACCGATCTGATATTGCTTCTACACTATTTCGATATATTTCTATAACATCCAGTCGCTGAAGCTCCATATCCTTTAAATCTTCACCGCTCAATATACCTTCAATATCCAAAGAAAAGAATGTTTTTGAAAGATCAGGGTTCGTTCTGACCAGCTCACCCCGGTAAGAATACGCACCATCCAGTAAACCATCAGCAGCTGCAATCAAATCTTTTATCGTTTTAACTTCGGAACTAATTTCATAGGCCCCCGGCTGATACACGGCACCATTTATATAGGCCACATTTTCCAATCGACCCGATATATCAAGAAGCATGATCTTATCTCCATCAATCGGAGTAAAGTTTTCACTTCCATTAAGTACGGTCTCTAGGTTATAATCAAGAACTACCCTTGCTATACTGGGGTCCTTTCGTTCATTGATGGGAATAATCCGGTTAACCTGAAATCGTTTTCCATAAGCCTCAGGCTTTAAATTGCCCGCATAATTGATCAGATCGCTTAATTCTTCACCCTTCTTAAGCTCATAGATGGCTGGCCTTAACACAGGGCCTTCTATACTTACAGTATTTGTTCTTGGTGGAATGAAAATACGGTCATTATTCTGCAGCCTGATTGAGCCACTGTCAATTCCCTTGAGTAAAAATTCATACAAGTCAAAAGTAGTTACCACCCTGCCATTTCGGATGAGCTGAATATTCCTTAATGATCCCTTTACAGTAGGCCCGCCAACACCGTAAAGTACATTAAACAATGTTGAATAACTGCTGAATGTGTAGCCGCCCGGATTTTCAAGCTCCCCGATCACAAACACGCGAATAGGTCTTAACCGGGTTAACGTCACATCCATAAAGATAGTAGGAGGATTTCGGGTTAACCCGGAATAACTTTTGGAAAGCCTGTTTTTTAAATATTCCCTAAGGTCTTTGAGGGTTTGTCCTGCAACGGTAATCTGGCCAATTGTTGGAATAAAAACCCTGCCTTCTGCATCTACTGCCAGCTCGTATTGAAACTCGGTGGCTCCCCAAACAGCCAATCTCATTTCATCTTCCGGGCCAATTATATAACCGTCATCTACCGGGCCTACATTAGCCGGTTTAAAAGCATCTGGTACATTGGCAAATATATTGTACCCAAAATATGTAAGTCCATCTTTGGTTGTATCAGGCTTAGTGATGGGAATTAGCTGTACGGCTCCGTTTGGTTCAGATTCAATAATGTCAGATGCAGAAACACTTGTATCTCTTAAGTCCTGTACCTGGCCGGGTGATTGCCCTGTACCATTATTTGCCAGCCCTAATTCCTGTAACCAAGCCTGTATCTGCTCTTCAGAAGCTCCGTTTGATCGAGCAAAACTTGCCAATTGGTTTGGGTCATCAGGATTTACACCTGCTTGTCTGGCTAATTGCCTGGCTTGCTGAAGGGTCAGGTTTCTCTTTGATAATTCTTCTGATACTGTTGTTTGAGCCTGAACTACGCTTTTATCAGATTTGGCTGAAACACAAAGTGCTACCAAAAATGACAAAAATATTACTTTTCTAACCATACTAAATTTTATACCACCCCTTTAATTCATAGAGCTAATAATACTAAATAAATTTTGTTAATGAATTAACTTTGCATAAATAATTCCGGATTAGCTGTAATGGGAATCAACGAACTGATTTCATAGAAGGCTTTGGAAACCCGTACCTTTTGCGAACGAAGTGAAGCAATCTTCCAGTCTAAGCATTTAAATGGAGATTGCTTCGCAGGCTCGCAAAAAGAAGTTAGGGTTTTGGAGGTTTTGCAAAGCTTTCTCATAATGATATCCTGACTTGAAACCCCACTGAATTATTTCTATTCCCTTCTATTTCATTTAGCCCGCTTCTTATAATTTGTTGATCCTCAAATAGTGTAGAAGCGTATTTCATCCAGATATCAATTTTTTCATTCAGCTCATATTTGATTACCAAATATGCTCTTTGCCCTTTACCGGAAAGAACCTGGTTACTCAATACGTACAATAGATCATTTTCGAATTGATAGACCCGGGCATCAAAACTATCAGTTTCAAAGAATGTGAGCCGTAAATCAAACTGCAACTTTCGAATAGGGTACACCCTCATATCCTGGTATATAAGAAAGCCGGTTTCCAGCGGTTCGCCGGGTTCTTGACTTCCTACCAATTCAATCCGGCTTCTGAGCCTTAACGCTCTTGTAGCATTATAATCCATATGTAATCGAATGCTGGAACGTTTTGCTTCTGATAAAATCCTCTGCTCCATTCCTGAGTCATTAACCTGTATTGCTTCTTCATCTTTAACCTCGTATCGAAGCAAACCATACATATTTAACTTTCGGGAAAACTTAACTTCCGCTAATCCCAATACATCAAAACCTCTGATTTCCTGGATGTTTCCTGATCTTGGAGCCTCAAATACATATTGGTCTAAATAGGTCGAAAGAGTAACCTTCCGATTAAGCGAATGTCTTAAGGCTATGTAAAAACCCTCTTCATTTTGTGGAGCGGAAGAACTTTCACCAAAACCATCAGCCAGAAAAGACTGGAAACGTTTATCAAAATTTCTGTAGAGCAAAGTGATATCGGTTGAATTGCCAATGGCAGTTTCCAAGCCTGTAATTGCAGCCCATGCTTTATTTTCACTTCGGGCAATTTCCCCGAAGAGAAGCCCCGAACCAATCAGTGCTCTGTAATCAAGCCCTAATACGGAGTTTTTCCGGCCTTCAAAATCATATAGATCATTCAATGAGCTTCCTTTTCCAATGTACTTGCTAAATTGATTTACATAACCTGTTGCACCGATTAGCCCGATAGGCGTATTAACTCTCAACCGTCCTCCTGCCAATTGCTGATCCAGGTTATTTTTTCGGTTCAGTTCATTGTTGGTTCTGTGAAATCCGCTGCTGGATGGAAAACGAACGGTATCTTCTTCAATAACTGATGCCGTGCGTGCCCGGTTTGAGTAAAAAGCCGTGATCTGAATATCATCCCCATATGTTCCGGCTATTCCTCTGAAGAAATCCGTTTCCTGTGCGGATGAATATGGTCTTAATCCACGTTCATTTTTTTCTGCTGTACCCACCACTTCTCTTCCTTTTCCAAAAGCTCCCCCTGTCCAAAGTACAAGTCCTTGGCCAAAACTAAGGCTGTAATCACCAACCACCAGCTCTTTTAGTTTCCCATTATCTCTCAAGGCTACATGGAATGAATTGAAATCAAATCCACCATTTTCTGAAAAAGACTCTCCTGCATCTTTCTCCTGGGTCAGATTCAGGGAAAGATGAGAGCTTGTGAATCTAATCCTTTGATAGTATTTAACAGAATTGCCCAGATATCCACCTGAAGAATCCGGTATTTGATATCCTTTTTGTGGTTGGAGAACTTGTTGGTATCGGGATATCACTTCAAAATTATCAGAGCCGAACCAATATTCTTTGTTTCTAAGCCATCCCTTCAAACCCTGGCTTTTACCAGCAACTGTTATATAAGGTTGGATGCGCTGATAGGTGGCATTCCCAATACCCTTTACTTTTAATACGTCCTGTTTCTTTTCAAAAAACTGATCTTTTCGATAATCCAGAATGGCTCTTACAAGTTTAAGATTTAAGCCCGGGATTTGTAATAAATCGGAAGAGGCAGCTGTATTTATATTTACAGGGTTGGCGGCCAAATCTTCCAGAAACTGGGTGAGCTGTTCACCCGCTAAACCTTCTTCATCATCTGTTTCTTCAAAAACCTCTTCCAACTGTTTCTGGATTTGCGTTTTCACCGAATCAGGTTGCTGAGCTTTTGTGTTGGAATAAAAACAGACAGAAAGAATTACTATGAAAACCCAATACCGCATACTATCAGAAAAAGAAACTGATATCCAGTCCCGGGCTTATCCCTAAAAAATTATGTCGCTGAAAAGCCAGGTTTACTTTCCAGTTGCTGCTGCTATAACCCAGTCCTGCAGAATATGTATTAGGCTGAGTTGTTATCCCAATTCTTCCAACTAATTTTTCAATTACCTGGATTTCAATACCCCCTCGATAAGAAACCGGGAAACGAACATCCTTAACTACATCAAAAAGTAAAGAAGCACGTTCTTCCAACTTATAAGAAAAGCCTACAGCCATTTCGCGTGGTAAATCCTCATCCCCATTATTATAACTGGGCTGATTAATATTAGTGGCTCTTGCACCTAGTGATACTTTTTCAGCAACCTGCGTTTGAATTCCAACATCCAATCCCAGAGCAGAAGCCGAACCGTAATCACCCCCAAAAGAAATGGTATTGTAGTTGAGAACTAAACCAAAATTTACCCCCTGCCAGTGGTTTGAATAACCCAATCGAATCCGTGTTTCATTGAATAAATCATCCCCATAGCGATGGACTCCCAATCCGGTAATACCATATTTAGCAGGAACACTTATATGAGCTGCCACATCAGTCAAAGCAATAATCCCATAGCTTCGAAAACTGTAAAAACTCAAGGCCTTGCGATCTGTAATCATTGTAGCAGGATTCCCAAACATCGCCCATGCGTTTGACTGTTTTGCTGTTGTTGCATGTCCCAAACTAAGAGCATCTGCTCCCATCGGCATCTGTGCAACTGCATTAACCCAAAAAAGAGTTGAAAACAGTGCCAAAGTAATTTTATATAGATTGGCTCGTATTCGTATCATTAGGGAAACTATTTTTTTAAATATGCTACATCTGAGGAAAATTACAAGTCTTTTACTCCCAAGTACCTGTATTCTAATGTTTGGGCTGCTTTTTTCTAAAACTTCTTCTGCACAGGAATTTGATTGTGTGGTTACAATAAATGATGACCAGCTGGAGGCAGTTTCCTTTGAATATATCAATGAACTAAAGCCCCGAATTGAAGAGTATATCAATGATTTTAGGTGGACAGAAACCGACTACCAGGAAGAAGAGCGTATAAAATGCCAGATACAGATTATTTTTGAGGACGCAAATACTACCTTCGATTTTTCAGCCCGTACCATTATCTCGCTTCGAAGACCTATTTATAATACAACCAATGAAACTACCACTATTATATTAAGTGATGACCTTTGGCAGTTTAATTATCCTCAAGGCAGAACCTTAATTCATGATGACCTGCAATTTGATGCGCTTACAGGGTTCCTGGACTTTTACGCTTTTCTGATGCTTGGTTATGACTATGACAGTTTTTCACTTTTAGGAGGAACTCCCTTTTTTGAAAATGCGCAACGCGTAATAGATCTTGCCCAAACAACCGGTGCACTGGGCTGGACAAGAACTACAAATAACAGGCGCAATAAAGTTACCATGGTAGACGATTTGCTTAATACCGGTTATGAACCATTCAGAACCGCTTATTACGAATACCACAGGTTAGGCCTGGATATGTTTACAGAAAATGAAGACCTGGCGAGGGAAAACATACTAACTGTTCTGCGTACTTTAAGGGATAATAAACGACGGGTAACCAGTAACTTTTTATTCGATGTTTTCTTTGATACCAAGTCCCGGGAAATTGCAGGGATTTTTGAGGGAGGTTCTACAGAAGTAAAACTCGAAGCTTATAACATACTTGCAGAAACCGATCAAGGACATCTTTCCGATTACTCGGGATTACAAAATTAACAAGCTTATAATGCATTCAAATTCTGTCAAAGAACTAAAAAATATTAACAACTGGTTTTGTATATTAATTGCCCTGAAAAAGCGGTTCCAAAGACTAACTACTCAAGCTCAAAAAGTAAATAAATGAAGTTCTACGTTTGCATAAAAATGGTGCCTGATGTTTATGCACCTATTCAGATTAAAGAAGGCGAGCTCATTATGGACGGTGATCGTATGGTACTAAATGCCTATGATGCTTCCGCAGTTGAAGAAGCTCTCGTTGTAAAAGAAAAACACGGCGGTGAAGTTGAAGTTGTATGTATTGGTCCAGCTAAAGCTTCTGAAACTATTCGTAAGGCTCTCGCCATGGGTGCTGATAAGGCAACTCATATTTTAGCGGATAGTGAAAAAGAATATGATTCAGCAAGCTACTCAAAAGTTTTGGCGGCTTTCTTTTCTGATAAGGAATACGATGTGCTATCTCTTGGGAAACAGTCTCAGGATACGGATTCGGGTCTAACGGGAAGTATGGTGGCCGAACGCCTGGGGCTTCCTTACGCAACCAATGCCGTAGGCCTTGAGGCCGGCAACGGATCATTGATTGTAAAACGACAGGGAGATACAGGCCAGGAAATGATTGAACTTCCATTTCCCTGTGCAGTTACTTGCTCTAATGATATGAACGACCCACGCATACCTAACCTGAAAGGAATTATGGCTTCCAAAAGAAAGCCAATAGATCAGATCGATATTTCCTCGCTGGGAATTAACGAAGCAGAGTTGGTTGCTAAAACCACAGTTATTGGTTACGAAGAAAAGCCTGCCCGGCAAGCCGGTAAAAAATATGAAGGCGAGCCTGAGGAAGTTGCCCGTGAAGTAGCCCAATTATTAGATACCGAAGCTAACGCACTATAGAAATTATTAATTATGATGTTGAATGAAAGCTAACTCAGCATTCATAATCCAACACTCAAAATTTGACTGAAAGGAATTAAATGAGCACGATACTAACTTACATTGCTATAACTGACGGAAAAATAAAGCGATCATCATTAGAAGTTTTATCTCATTGTAAGAAAATTGGAGATGCAGCCGGGCACACCGTGGAGGCGGTTTTGATTGATGCCAATGCTTCCTCTTTTGTGGAAGGAATCCAAAAATACGGGGCTTCAAAAATTCATGTAGTTGAGGATCCTGTTTTTACAAACCACATGAATACTCCTTTACTTAAAGCCCTAGCAAAAGTAATGGAGAAGGTAAATCCCGCTGTATTTGCCTTTGCTTCTACAGAAAGCACAAAAGACATTTTAGGTGCATTAGCTGCTAACCAGGATGCAGCCGTTATTGCTGATGTATCTTCGTTTGAACTAAGCCCAAATGGGGTAAAAGCTAAACGTCCTGTTATGGCTGCAAAGATCATGGCCAATGCCGAAGCTATCAGTGATCGTGTTATAGTTTCTGTTCGTTCCGGTTCTTATGATCTTAACGAGTCTCCAGCTTCAGCTGAGGTGATTTCAGTTGATTTTTCAATGGACGAAAATGAGGTAAAAGCCACACTCAAAGAAATTATTTCTGCAACCGGTGATACGGTTGACCTGAATGAAGCCGAAGCGATTGTAGCTGCTGGCAGAGGGATAAAAGATGATGAAGGCAAAGCGCTAGTAGCAGAGTTAGCAAGTATATTAAATGCTGGTATTGGTGCATCAAGGGCACTTACTGAATCCGGAGTATATGATCCAAGCCTCCAAATCGGGCAAACAGGAAAAGTGGTTTCTCCGCAACTTTATATTGCTGTAGGTATATCGGGGGCTATTCAACATGTGGCAGGCATGACAAACAGTAAAGTAATTGTTGCCATTAATAAAGATCCCGATGCCCCAATTTTTGAAGTAGCTGATTATGGAATTGTCGGGGATTTATATAAAATCCTGCCTCCGTTTATTGAAGAGATAAAGAAGATTAAAAGTTAAATACATTCGCGAGAATTCAGCTTCAGCTGAAACCGAAGCGATCTTAATGAGATCGCTTCGCATTTGCTCGCAAAGACAGTTATGGAAGATAAATTTGATTGTATCGTAATTGGCGCAGGTGTAGCAGGCCTTGCTGCTGCAATGACGCTTGCCCGAAATAACATGAAATTTCTCCTCATTGAGAAAGGAGAATTTGCCGGGGCAAAAAATGTGTCCGGTGGTGTGCTTTGGGGTAGTGATCTTAACAAACTTGTCCCTAATTATTGGGAAGAAGAAGACGGAGGCTGGGAACGATACATCAATCACAGACGACTCACCTTTATGGATGAGGAGTCTACTTTTTCCCTGGATTTCAAATCCAAACACTTCAATGAAACTCCTTACACTGGGGTAGTGGTACTTCGTTCTAAGTTTGATAACTGGCTGGCCGGAAAAGTTCAGGAAGCTATTGATGCCAGCGACTTTGCTATGGATTCTTTCATTGCTACCGATATCAAGGTAGATGAAGTAATCATGGAAAACGATAAAGCAGTCGGTATCAAAACCGGGGAAGATGAATTTCACGCTGATTCTGTAATTATTGCCGAAGGTGTGAATAACCTGCTTACCCGACAGGTTGGTTTACAAGATAAATATGTGCCGGCTGATCACATGTTAACCGGTATTAAAGAGATAATCCGCTTCGACCAAAAAGTTCTTGAGGACCGTTTTCAACTGAATGGCCTGAGCGGTATGAGCAATGAATTTGTAGGATGGGCTACCAACGGAATAGAAGGTGGTGGATTTCTTTATACAAACCGGGATACTATTTCATTAGGCCTGGTCCTTGGCTTAAAAGACCTTCGTGAAAAACAACAAAAGCCTTACGATGTACTTAATCATTTCAAACAACATCCGACCATTGCCGATGCAATTAAAGGCGGGGAAATTGTTGAGTATTCAGCTCATGTGGTTTCATCGGGAGACTCCAGGGTAATGCCTAAAGAATTGTATAAAGATGGAATTCTCCTGGTAGGGGAAGCAGCCAACCTGTTAATGAATGCTGGTAAAGCTATTCAGGGCATGGATTATGCAATGCGTTCAGGAATTCTTGCTGCTGAAACTATTGTAGAGGCAAAAGCAAAAGGTGATTACACTTCTTCTACATTGAAGGAATACAGAACAAAAATGGACGATAGCTATGTAATGAAGGATATTAAAGGCTTCCAGGATGCCGTTCACCTTTTGCATACCGATACCATGCAACAAAAAGTACCCAACCTGGTTTGTGATTTTGGACGCCAGTTCTTCACCATCAAAAATGAGCCCACTCCTAAATCAGAAAAAATGCTTTTGGGGGCTATTAAAAGACATTCATCTCTTTGGGAGCTCGCTAAACTTGGATTTAAAGCAAGGAAGTCATTATGAAACTGCTCAATCTTTCCGAACAACTCGGCCTGGTAAGTTATCGTAATCAGGCAAAGTCAGAAATCAAGCCTCATATCATTGTTGATACCGATATTTGCAATACTACCTGCCCCCATAAATGTACCACATGGGTTTGCCCCGCCAATTGCTATACGATGGATGATGCTGGGAAAGTTCATTTCCAGGTAGAAGATTGCATTGAATGCGGAACCTGTATGTATGCCTGCGACCAGGGGGCCGTTGACTGGAATTATCCCGATCCGGAAATAGGCCGTGGTGTTACCTGGAACTTTGGGTAACTAATTTTCAAAGCTCCAAATTTTGCATACCCCTGAGTCAATTATTCTCTGATCTTTTGTTGCAAGAGGTACATCGAGTAATTTAGCAGTAGAAACAATTAAACGGTCTGCCGGGTCTGAATGAAAACTATCTGGAAGATTTCTTTGATTTATAACTATTTCCTCAGTTAAAGGTACTGAGTGAAGAATGTCCGGGTCTGAAATATTCAATGCCCATTGTTCAAAGTTTTCTCCCAGCTGGATTTTTTTCTTTCTGTCAAGCATTTCAACTTCCCAAATTGAAATAACTGAAAATGATAGCTTTTTTGATGAAGAGAGTTTGTTCAACTGTTTAATCTCGCTACCTGACAATCGCTTAGAATTGAGCACCCACCAAAGTAAAATATGAGTATCTAAAAGAATCACTCCTTTTTATTGCCCTTCTTTGTTGGCTCATTAACATAAAAAAAGAATTCACTCTCAGGTTCAAAATCCGGATCAAAACCTGAATCTTCCGGATTAAGCTTGTCAGCATTACCTAGGCTTCTGAGCTTTTTCAGCTTTTCAGCATGCTTTTTGGCATTTACCTCCACCTCAGACTTAAGGCTTTTTATGAAAAGCTCTTTCAGAGTTATCCCCTCTTCAGCAGCTTTTATTTTGGCCTTCTTCATTAAATCATTCGGTATGTCGATTGTAGTTCTCATAAAAACATATTAGCATATTTATACTAGCATTTCAATCAAAGAAAAAGAATAAAAATTAACACCTCTTAAAACGATTTTCGTATTTAATCGCTTATCTTATGGAAGCGTTTCCATGAGGTAATATTAAAATTAAAAGAACATAAGAATGGATAGTATTTTAGAAAGAGAACTCTCCTTTGACTTAACTGAAGATCAAAAAATGATACGCGAAAGCGTAAAAGAATTTGTAGAGAGAAATGTAGCTCCTACAGTTATGGAGAGAGATAACAGCAAGCAATTCCCAACAGAAATAGTTAAGCAACTTGGTGAAATGGGAATGATGGGGATTTACCACGAAGAGCAATATGGTGGTTCCGGTTTTGATGTGGTTAGCTTTTGCCTTGCACTGGAAGAGATTGCCCGATGGGATGCTTCACTTGCACTTACTGTCGCCTCTCATACCTCATTGGGAACTGGCCATATTGCCGTTGCCGGTAATCATGAACAGAAATTGAAGTACATGCCTGAGTTATGTTCTGCTGAAAAATTAGCGGCATGGTGTCTAACCGAACCCGGTTCCGGTTCTGATGCATCGGGAATGAAAACCACAGCCATCAAAGAAGGAGATTATTATGTACTCAACGGATCTAAGATTTTTATTACACAAGGTTCCGTTGGGGATGTTTATGTGGTACTTGCCAAAACTGATCCGGAAAAAGGAACCAAAGGAATTAGTGCGTTTATTGTTGAAAGAGATTGGGAAGGAGTAAATCCCGGCCCGGGAATGCACAAGCTGGGAATGAACTCATCTGACACCACCGAAGTGGTTTTCGAAAACGTAAAAGTACCCGCTCAGAATTTACTTGGCGAAGAAGGAATGGGGTTTATTGACACTATGAAAGTTCTGGATGGGGGCCGTGTGGGTATTGCTGCTCTCTCTGTGGGTATCGCAAAGGGTGCCCTTGAAGAATCTTTGAAATATGCTATGGAGCGCAAACAGTTTGGTACGGCTATCGGTAACTTCCAGTATATGGAAGGTAAACTCGTGGATATGGCAACAGAAATTGAAGCTGCCCGTTTACTTGTTCTTAAAGCAGCCTGGCTAAAAGACAATAATAAACCTTATACCGTGGAAGCATCCATGGCAAAACTCTTCGCTTCGGAATTATCCGTTCGTGCAGCTCTTGAAGCTATCCAGATTCATGGGGGTTACGGTTATACCAAAGAGTACCATGTTGAACGCTTCCTCCGTGATGCCAAGCTCATGACTATTGGTGAAGGAACTTCTGAGGTTCAAAGATTGATCATTGCCCGGGAGTTAAAGAAAACTATTTTGTAATTATGAATTATCGATTCTGAATTTGAATAGTTCCGATTAATTCAAAATTCAGAATCGATAATTATTCTGGTTTACCTTAGAGACAGGAATTCTTACCATTCAAAAAATAATTCAAGCATAGATTTCATGTCCAAAAACCTATTCAATATTGATGATGCTTTTCTTTTTGAATCTGAATTGAATGAAGAAGACCATCTGATCATGGAAACTGCCCGTGATTATGCCCAAAGCAAACTGGAGCCACGCGCACTTAAAGGAAATACAGAAGAATTTTTTGATAAGGATATCGCCCGAGAAATGGGTGAAATGGGATTGTTGGGCATTACCATACCCGAACAGTACGGAGGCTCAGATGCAAGTAATACCGCCTATGGTTTGGTTGCAAGAGAAGTAGAACGGGTAGACTCAGGATATCGCTCTTTTATGAGTGTTCAGTCTTCTTTGGTGATGTACCCTATTAATCAATTTGGTACCGAAGAACAGAAACAACGTTTTCTCCCCAAACTTGCCACAGGAGAACTTATCGGTTGTTTTGGATTAACAGAACCCGATCATGGTTCCGATCCTGGCTCAATGGTTACCACAGCAGTAAAAACCGAGGGCGGCTGGATTATGAATGGTGCCAAAATGTGGATTACCAACTCCCCTATCGCTGATGTATCCGTAGTTTGGGCAAAAGCCAAAGAACATAAAGATGATGCAGGGGTAATCCGTGGTTTTCTGTTAGAAAAAGGAATGAAGGGCTTCACCGCTCCGCACACCAAATTCAAAATGAGTTTACGTGCTTCCGAAACCGGCGAGTTGGTCTTTGATGATGTATTTGTTCCTGATGAAAATGTATTCCCCGATATAAAAGGATTAAAAGGGCCATTTATGTGCCTGAACAGTGCCCGTTATGGGATTGCGTGGGGAACTGTGGGTGCTGCCGAATTCTGCTATCAAAAAGCCCGCCAGTATGTACTGGATCGTAAGCAGTTTGGAAAGCCATTAGCTGCCAACCAGCTGATTCAAACCAAGCTGGCAAACATGTTCACCGACATTACCTCGATGCAGATGCTGGCTTTTCGGCTCGGGCAATTAAAAGATGCCGGACGTGATCATCCTTCTATGACATCTCTTGCAAAGCGACACAATTGTGGCAAAGCTCTGGAGATTTCACGTATTTCGCGCGATATGCATGGCGGCAATGGTATTGTCGGTGATTACCGTATTATCCATCATGTAATGAACCTGGAATCTGTAAACACCTACGAAGGCACCTATGATATTCATGGCCTGATTTTAGGAAGAGAGATTACAGGAATTCAGGCGTTTACCCCAAAAGGGTAAAATGATCGCACGAATCTGGCACGGCTGGACTACCCATGAAAATGCAGATGCCTATTACCAGGCATTGACTTCTGAAGTCATTCCCAGTATTGAACCTATGAATATCGAAGGCTTCCGAAAGATTGAAGTACTTCGAAGAGGCTTTTATGATGAAGTGGAATTTATAACCATCATGTATTTCGACTCAATTGAAAATATCAAAGCTTTTACCAGAGAGGATTACGAAACCGCACATGTACCTGAGGTTGCACAAAAAGTGTTAAAGCGATGGGATGAGCGATCTCAGCATTATGAAGTGGAAAACATTATCCATGTAGATGTTATGTAATTCGTTGACAGTATTTATAAAGGAAAGGAATTGAAAACGGAGATTGCTTCGTCGTTTTTAATCGTAAGACCTAAATTACAGCTCCTTGCTCCTCGCAAAGACTCCCACTGTCATCAAAAAACTAAGCTAATTTAGAATTACTCCAACATCTTATTCTGTTAACTTCAGCTATATCCTTTAACAGCTAAGTAGGAGCGTCATGATTAAAAAAATACTTCTGGGATTGGCTGTGGTTTTTATCGTCCTTCAATTTTTCAGAATAGATAAATCTGTTCCTGATGTTGATCCAACCAAAGATTTCCTCGCCTCCCACTCTCCTCCTGAAAACCTTAAACTGATCGTCAAAACCGCCTGCTACGATTGTCATTCCTATAAAACCAAATATCCCTGGTATTCCAATATCGCCCCTCTTTCATGGTGGATACAGGAGCATATTGATCATGGGCGTGAGGAGCTTAACTTTTCAACATGGACAGATTATAGACCAAAACGGGCAGATCATAAACTTGAAGAAGCAGCAGAAATGGTTCTATCAAAGGAAATGCCACTTCCCTCTTATCTACGTGGACACCCTGAAGCACGATTAACGGTAGAACAAAGAACCATACTTGCTGATTGGTTTGAAGAAGTAAGAGCTTCGGCTAAAGCAAATACACTTTCATCAGAGCAGGAATCTTCTGAGCATGATGATGACTATGAGCACTAGCAACCGTTTTCAAAACCAGTTTTAGCTTTTCCAATTAATGGAGTCACTCCTTACCGAAATACGAAACTGTACCGTTTGTACAGAATACTTACCTCTTGGTCCTCGACCCGTAGTAGCGGCTTCTGCAAAAAGTAAAATCCTGATTATTGGCCAGGCTCCGGGTACTAAAGTACATCAATCAGGAATTCCCTGGGATGATGCCAGTGGCAAGCGCCTTCGCGAATGGATGGGTATTACACCAGAGGTA
The DNA here is from genome assembly GCA_006969905.1 of Balneolaceae bacterium. Classification (GTDB taxonomy): domain Bacteria; phylum Bacteroidota; class Rhodothermia; order Balneolales; family Balneolaceae; genus Balneola. Next base: position 283,735 of record CP030887.1, read on the forward strand.
TTTTATGACACTTCCAGGATCGCCATAGTACCTATGGGGTTTTGTTATCCGGGCAAAGGTAAATCCGGTGATCTTCCTCCCCGCCCTGAATGTGCACCACTTTGGCACAAACTTCTTTTAGATTCTATGCCCGAGCTGGAACTTACACTATTGATTGGGCAATATGCCCAGGCATACTATTTGAAAGGGCAAACTAAAGCTACACTTACTGAAACCGTTCGGGCATTCAAAGACTATCTGCCAAAGTACCTGCCTTTGCCTCATCCTTCTCCTCGCAATAATATATGGCTTAAAAAGAACGCATGGTTTGAAAAAGATTTGATCCCACAATTTTCAAAGCTGGTTAGTCAGCTCATTTAACCATCGCAAGTTTCTAAAAATTAGCTCGCCTAAACGGTCAATCACTGATATTGTGATTAGTTAATAACCAATCCCGTTTCAATAGATAGAATCATCATATCCCAAATAGCCAAAGGTATGCATCGGAAGGTGCATGCCTTTTATTTTTTTACCATCTTAGCGTGAATTTTTAATCAACGCTTTCTAATGGATCTCGTTCAAAACCTAAAGGAAAATACAGAAGCATTTATTGCCCTGGTTAATACCTTTTCCGATAAAGACTTCAACAAAAAACCTGACGATGATACCTGGTCGGCAGCTGAGAATACGGAACACATCATTCGGTCTGAATTTGGTACCGCCCGGCTTTTTTCAGGCAAAACTGAAACCGCTCCGGATCGGGATTCGGCAACTTTGATAGCTGATATTGAAAAAGCTTTCCTGAATCGCGAGGAAAAATATCGTTCATTTGGAGTCGTAAACCCCACTACAGGCGAAAAAAATAAGGAAGAGCTTTTGAAAAAGTTCATGGAAATGAGGAAGGAAGTTTTAGAGCTTATACAACACCAAAACCTTGACGAATTGTGCGTAAAATTTGAGCATCCGGTATATGGTTATCTCACCCGTCGCGAATGGGTCCGTTTTAATATAGTTCATGCAAAGCGCCACATGATGCAAATGGAAGAATTAAAACAAAAAATCTAGCGGCAAATAAACCATTCTAATTTTTTGTAAGGAATTAGCATTATTTGCTTCGATAACCTTATGTTTAGAAAAATTTAAATCAGCTTAATGAGATTCATTCTTTCGGCCATCTTACTGTTTGCTTTTTCGGAACTGGTATCTGCTCAAAATATATTAAGAACAGATATTACGTTTGAAAGCGGAAGATATACCCTTCACGGTGAACTCCTGCTCCCACAGCCTGCCGATAGTATTCCAATGTTGATCTTTTTGGTCGGTTCCGGGGAAAACTCATCGCATAGAACTACCTATAAAGATTTTGTTGAGCAAAACCTGGAAGCCCTTTTCCTTGAAGAAGGATTCGGTATTCTTTATTTCGATAAACGCGGGGTTGGTAAATCGGAAGGCAGATGGCAACGAACGAATTTATATGAGCGTGCTGACGATGCTAAAGCTGCCATCGATTATTTGAAAACCATTCCAGGTGTGGATGCCTCGCGCATCGGGATAATAGGGCATAGCCAGGGAGCGTGGGTAGCCCAAATTGTTGCTGCCCGATACCCGAACGATGTAAAAGTAATGGCATCAATTGCGGGGCCTGTATTTGATACACGCCAAAGCCTTACCAATACCTATAACAGCAAATTTATTTGCGAAGGTGAAAATGAGGAGAAAGCTTTTGAGAAAGCTTCGAAAAAAGCCCGTTCTGATATTAACTGGGTAACCTGGTTTCCGGTTAAAAAAGCATGGAGACAGCTCCGTGAAATTGCTGATTTCGATCCTTCCAGAGAGCTACTCAATATTAAACAGGAAGCCCTGTTTGTGTTCGCCGAGAATGATCACATGATTTACCCGGGCTGGGCAATTACCAGTTTGAATGAAACATTTTTCAGCGGTATACCCAGGAATTTTACTCTCCAGATTATTCCCGGTGCCAACCATGACCTACATATGGCTGAAATGTGCGCTTCTGAGGAAGATGCTAAAGAAGAACCCTTCTCTGATTATTTCCAGGTAGTCTTCAAAAATTGGGTGTTAGGTCACTTGTAACTATGATCTTCCAAACAGAACGGCTTTTAATCCGCAAACTCACAAAAGCTGATTTTGATCCTTTTCATGAAATGCAGAGCGACTCTTCCGTTATGAAATTCACTACCGGAAAAGCTCAAACGCTGGAAGAGAATAAAACCGATTTGCAATATGTCATGGATTGCTACGAACAGGAGAACCTTGATCTTTTAGTTTGGGCAGTGATTGAACAAGAAACAAAGGATTTTGCAGGTACAGCTGCATTAGCAAAAACCAAAAATAATGAAATTGAAGTCGGGCTTCGGTTCCTGAAACAACATTGGGGAAAAGGTTTTGGAAGCGAAGTGCTAGAAGGTTTAACAAAAATTGGGTTTCAGCTTTTTGATGTGGATGAATTATTTGGATTTGTGGATACCCGAAATACCGGCTCAATAAAAATACTGGAGCGAACGGGCTTCCGGTTTAAGGAAACCCGCTTTAATGATGAGTTTCAGTGCCAGGAACACGTATATACCTTTTCCAAAAATCCTTAAACTATAAGAAGGTTTCTCACTTCTTTTTTTAATCCCAGTAAGCTCTTTTTACTGTATCGCCTACCACCATCCGGTCAACCACATCCATACCTTCTATAACCTCCCCAACTATAGTGTACCTTCCATTTAGATGAGGCGCCCACTGGTGCATGATAAAATATTGGCTGCCCTCTGTATCGGTTCCTGCACTTGCAATACCAACCTTACCTCTTTCATATTGTTCAATACTTGATTCTGTAGGTACCACATAATCCGGGCCTCCAAAACCATCCTGGGTTTCAACATCCCCGCCTTGCACTACAAAATTTGGAACCACCCTGTGAAACGGAACCCCATTATAAGCTCCATCCCGTATCAATTCATCCATCCCCGAAATAGTAGCCGGGGCACTTAAAACATCCATCCTGATAAAGATTTCTCCTTTCGTGGTTTCCAAAACTAAAACAGGATTTGCTCCCAATCTTACCAGCCTGTTCCAGCTTGGTGTTCTGAATAAAGCAGGGTAATAATCTCCCTGTAAGATATCCCAACCCTGGCTGACCAATGTTCGGTTTAGAGCAACATTTCCCTGGCTGGCTAGTGAATCAATAAGGCTTTGTGCATCCTCCTCATACCTGTTTTTCAAAACTCCGGAAACGGCCTGGTAAACTTCCACATCTTCAGGGAGCTGAAATCTTTGAAGCATATTTTCAAATAACTCAAATTCAGAATCTGAAAACAATTGCTCGTCTTCAAACAAACCACTCATCACATAAATCATAGAACGGTCAGCCGTTCCCATTTGATCAATCATAAATTCTTTAAGGTTTGCAGTCACTGCATCATCTTTAAAATCTTCATCGGCATCAAGCCACCATCCATTTAAAGCCCTAAGTGCAAAAAAGCGGTTAAGCCTGTTTTCGGATTGAGCATCCTCCATCAACAACTCCAGAAACTCTCCGTTGCTTAGCGCTTTTTCCAATATGTCATATTTGATTGTTTGTAAATACGGATCATCTCCGGCAATCTCATGAACCAGGTCGATATAAGATCCAGGGGTTGGAATGGTGTTCAACGCTTCCAATCGTACTCTTGCTTCAGGTATTTCCGTCAACCCGGCTTTGTTCAAAATATCCCTTGTAAGCCGTTGAGCCGTACTTTCATTTTGCTTTATAGCCCGAAGGGTTTGTATTAACACATTAGGGTTTTTGTGATTCAGAAGTGCATTCAATATAACAGTTGAGTAGTCTGTGAATTCATTTCGTGCTATGCCTTGTGCAATCTCAATGGCCAGCTGAACATTCATGGTTTGATAATCCTCTATGGGAAAATAGTACAACACCTTATCCATGTGGTTCTTCATCAAAATCCTGACAATATACTGGTGGCCGCTCTCATCATCTGGATAATAAGTATCCCACAGACTCAACAATTCTTGCTCTGCATTTGGGTCAATATCCTTTCTTCCCCTGTACAATCCATACAAATAAGCATTTGTCATTTTCGAAGATTTTCCATCAAGGGCTTTTTGAATGAGGGAAATTTGTTCATCCGTAGTCAGGTCAAGTTGTAGTGACAACCTTCCTATGGCCAAGGCCCGCTCAAATTGCGGATTTGCATTAACCGAATCCTCGGCAAGTAACAGCTCAAAAGACCCCCTGTTTCCCTGGTAGCCTAACAACTCTGCCAAACCGGAGCGTAATTCGGGTTTTTCATCCCATAATTCATGCAACTGTGTAACATGTTCATCTGAAATATCCTTAAACCAAAGGGAGGCCCACGCCTCTTTTGTATTAGCAGCAGTCACCTTATCAATCAGGTTTGATAGTTCATCTTGGGGAACCAGAGTGCTAACCAGGGCTTTCCAGGCCTGCTTTTGAGTTTGTTCGTCTTCATTATTTGTAAATTCAATAATGGTATTCTGATCACGATCAAAAACCGCATCATATAGATCGGGATAATGATTAATCATTGTGTCTTTAAACTCCGGGTCTGCTGCACATGAACCGATAATGATCAGGAGAAAAAAAAGAGAGTTTAGCTTATACATACTTCATACACATTTTTTAATTGATCTTCTGCAATTTTGTTCGTTTATTACACATGTTTCACACAGTAAATATATCATCCTATGGATAATGCACATTTAACCCGAAAACAACAGGAATTTTTTAGCTACATCGTTGAGTATAAGAAAGAATATGATGTATGGCCTACTTATCGAGAAATTGCTGAGCATTTTGGATACAAATCCCCGAACAGTGTAACTCAAAACATCCAGGCACTGCTTAAAAAAGGCTTTTTGGTTAAAAGAAATGATGAGGAATATGATCTGCCCCCTACCAAAAAAGACCTGCTGGATGATTCCATTGATGAGCCGGGTATTCCGGTCCGGGGTTTAATTGCTGCAGGTTATTTGCAGGAAGCCGTGGAAGCAGACTTAGGTAAAATTACCATGTCCTCCTTATTCCCAAACCTGGACAAACTCTTTGCACTTCGTGTATCTGGTTTTAGCATGAAAGATGTGGGTATTTATGATGGTGATCTTGTGTTATTGATGGACTCTGATGTAAAAAACGGTGATATAGGGGCTGTGCTTTATAACGGAGAAACCAGCTTAAAGAAAATCTATTGGGATGAAAACGGGTTACGTCTGGAGCCTGCTAATGAATCTTATGATGACATTGTTGTTGAACCTGGAGTATTTGAAGAAGTACGAATCATAGGCAAGTATATAGGGCACGTAAACCGGCAAGGTTTTCAACGCGCCCCTTCTAAAGTAGCTTAACTTTATTACTGTGCCTTTTTTCGATGGTAGTGGCCGTCAAAAGCCACTGTCCAGGTTTTGCCTTCATCTGTAGATTGCTCCCAAAGCTGGCGAATGTAATCGTCATTCACATGAAAAAAAGTAAGCTTATTAATTAACGGGACTCCCCCCTGCCCGGTTCCGGTACCGGTGTATTCCATTCTCTTTTCGTCTTCATTATAAGTTCCTGAAAACTCAATAGGCACTCCGCCACTCCCTATCCATTTTTGATGCCATTTTTGATCAATGAAATTGTAGTAGTTCAGGCTTTTACCCACATAACCTGAAGTGCTTGCCCAGTTTTCAAATATTACACAATCACCAATTATGCGCTCTATTTTGCTGTTTCCAACAACCTGCCCGTTAGCATTTTTAACCTCCCACTCCCCTATCCAAAAATCAAATTGACGATATTCGGGCTGAGTCTTACACCTTGATTGTTGCTGAGTTTGTGCCACCAAATTGATTGGAAAAAATAGCAAGGAAAGAACTAAGAGTATTTTCATAGTGTACTATGCTTCATTAATAGGTTGATGAAATAGTAAACCAGCTACTTCTTTTTTTAAAACCTAACCCGGAAAATTCAATCGGATTTTACGGATTGTAATTTAACTTCCTTCTTGTACTGTGATGGGGTCATACCTGTATACTTTTTGAAAGAAGTGTTAAAAGAAGCCTTATTATTAAATCCTGATTCGAAAGCTATACCCAGCATATTAAGATGAGAATTACCTTTTTCAAGCAATCTTTTAGCTTTGGATATGCGGTATTCATTAATAAACTCTGAAAAGTTTTTTCCTATCTGCTCGTTAAGTATCCTGGAAAGGTCATGTTTACTCAGTTCAACTTCTTTTGCCAGAACATCAAGGTTTAATTCCCTGTTCAAGTAAAGTTCTTTATCCTTTGTGACCTCTTGGACTTTTTCCGCATATTTTTTTAGCTGAGCTTCATTCAAGCTGGAACTTGAGTACTTATCAACTTTTGTAAGTACTGAACCCGCCAGATTTTGACTAAATCCCAGGTATCCTATCCCATAGATAAAAACACTCATTGTAACAGAAATGATGTAATCATAAATCAACACGTATCCTGTCGTATATAGCATTACATAATAGAGCGAATAGGAAATCGTAAAACCAGAAAAAGAATACACTATGATTGAAAACCTTTTATACCCTTCCTGAGAAATCTCTTTTTTTCTCTTTTGTAAACTTCTGTAGGACAAAAAGGAATAGAAGCTAAGAAATATTATATGAAGCCATGGTAATGCCGCATTCAAATAGACTCTCCAGATACTAAGTTCTATTGATAGTGCTTGAGTTATGTACCCGATTTTCGTTTCTGTATTTAAAATATAATATGAAGAAAGGTAAATAAATGTTATTACTGCAGGTATAAAATGAATGAGGTGTTTTCGTCTAAATTGGTAACCCTTTACCAGGCTAAACTGAAAATACAAGAAGACGAGCGGTCCGTACATAAAGATCATAGGTACGGATATCAGATTCAGATGCGGAAAAACAATTCGATACCCAGTCCAATAAGCTACATACTCAATAAGATTGAGGGAAAACAGAAATAAAATGAGTGCAAGAACTCTTTCTTTGATGGCATGCTGTCTTTTAAACCAAAGAATTAATGACAGAAAAAAACCCTGACCCGATGCCAGTAAAAAGACAGATGTCCAGGTATCAAAAGAGGGTTCCAATAAAAGGGGCTATTTCTTTTCGGTTATCAACTTTCCGTTGGCATCCTTTCGTGCTTCATGAAGTTGGGAATCTTTGATCCAGGCTCGTCCTCCGTCATGCTGAAGGCGCTTAGTATTTTTGAATCGAAATGCCTGCTTATGTAAATCGGGAAGTTTTTTCATGTCTTTTCAGTTTTATTCTCGCTTAAAATAGTGCTTCAATATATAAACTTTAAGAGCTTTTTTGCTTTGTTTTATTTTCATTATAGCTTATCTTTGAAAGCTCTGAACTAATCGTAAAAAGAAATTATATAGTACTATGTACGCTATTGTTCAAATCGGCGGGCACCAATACAAAGTAGCAAAAGACGATGTTTTGTTTGTAGATAAACAAAATGCCGATTCTGACAGCCTAACTTTTGATAATGTTCTCCTTGTTAAAGATGAAAAAGGTGCAGTTAAAATCGGAACTCCTGTTGTAGAGGGCGCTTCTGTTACTGCAAAACTTCTTGATACCGTAAAGGCTGACAAAGTTCTTGTTTTCAAAAAGAAGCGTCGTAAAGGCTATCAAAAATTGAATGGACATCGTCAGGTTATGTCTCAAATTCAAATTGAAAGTATTGCTGCATCTGGTTCTAAAAAGAAAGCTGCCCCGGCAAAAACTGAAAAAACTGCTCCTGCACAGGAAGCAACTGACGACTTAAGTTCATACACTGTTTCTGACCTTAAAAAATTAGCCAAAGATAAAGGTATAAGTGGCTACTCTAGCATGAAGAAGGCAGAACTAATCGACGCACTCAAATAAAAAATTTAAACCTCAGGTACTATGGCACATAAGAAAGGTCAAGGCTCAACTAAAAACGGTCGCGATTCGGAAAGTAAACGGCTAGGCGTAAAAAAATTCGGTGGTGAATTTATCAGAGCCGGTGGTATTATTGTACGTCAAAGAGGAACCAAATTTCATCCCGGGCATAATGTTCAGCGTGGTGGTGATGATACCCTGTTTGCCGTAGCAGACGGACATGTTTCTTTTTCTGTCCGCTCTGGCGGGAGGAAATTTGTTAATGTTGAGCCTGCTAACTAGACCAAGTTTTTCACGTTTTTTAAAAGCCTTAGCTCTTTGAGTTAGGGCTTTTTTTATATCTTCAGGTTATGAGCAGAAAAACTATTCCGGGATTAGACTTAGCTGTACAAAATATTTTTTGCATAGGGCGAAATTATGCGGAGCATGCCCACGAGTTAGGCAATCCTGTTCCAAAGGAACCATTGGTTTTTTTAAAACCTACAGGCTCCGTTTGCTACAATAATGAAATAATATCATTGCCTTTTCAATCTAAGGATGTCCATCATGAAGTTGAGCTTGTTGTAGCAATTGCCAAAAAGGGAAAGGATATCCCGGTAGATGAAGCTCTTGGTTATGTTGCAGGATATGGGGTTGGAATAGACTTCACCGCTCGTGACATTCAAGAGGAAGCCAAGCTAAAAGGGAAGCCCTGGAGTATAGCCAAGGGCTTTGACGGTTTTGCACCCATAAGCGATTTTGTTTCCTCATCAGAAGTTCCTGATCCCCAAAATCTGGATATTGAACTTACAGTAAATGGGGAAAGTAGGCAGTCAGATAATACAAAGAATATGTTGTTTCCGGTTTATGAGCTTATAGTTTTTCTTTCCTCTATTTTTACCCTGCAACCTGGAGATTTGATTTTTACAGGAACACCTAGCGGAGTTTCAGCTATACAATCAGGCGATTCCCTGAATGCCACTCTTGGTGATGATCTGACAAAACTATCCGTTTTTATAGCTTAGCTCTTGAAATACCTCCTTACTCTCATAGCATACCTTTCCAGTATTTTTTCTGTTGCTGCACAACAAGTTGATACAACATATATCTGGCCTACAAGTGCTAGTCCATACCTTTCTTCTACATTTGGTGAAACCCGCTCTGCTCATTTTCATGCCGGGCTGGATATTAAAACCTGGGGCAGAGAAGGCTACAGGGTTTATGCATCAAGAGATGGAATACTTCATCGTTTGATTGTTACAAACCAGGGATATGGCAAAGCCATTTATTTAAAGCATAATGATGGTACTTATAGTGTTTATGCCCATCTGCAACGATTTATCGAACCATTTCAGCATATCGCTGATTCAGTACGATTAGTTGATTTCAATTATGAAATGGATCTTCCGCTTGAATACCAAAACATAACTGTTAAGCAAGGTGAAGTAATTGGGTACACAGGTTCAACAGGCGTTGGCCCGCCGCATTTACATTTTGAAATTCGTGATACTCAAAACAACCCGATTAACCCATTAGCCTCTAACCTGAATATAGAAGATACAACACCCCCACTTTTCCGTTCTTTAATGATAGAACCTCTTTCTGTTGATGCATCCATAAATCAAAAAAAGGCTCCTGTTGCAATAAATCCCGTTAATATTGAGAATGATGTGTATGATTTTGGTGAGGTTGCGGTTGCGGGCACTATTGGCATAAGTGCAAATGTGTATGACCAATCTGATAGAGTGAATAATCGATACGCTGTATATGAACTATTGCTAATCATTGAAAATGATACGCTATACCATGAACAGATAAACCAATTTGATTTTGACCAATCCGATCAAATGTTTCTGAATAGAGTTCCGGCTCCTGAATCATCTCGCAGGTCTTTTCAACGGCTATTTCAAAAAGATGGAAACAATCACCCTTTTTTGCTAAAAAGTGAACGGCATTCAAAAGGCAATTTTTCAGTTCCATATAAAATTATTGCAAGAGATTTTTATGGGAATGAGGCCATTGCAACAGTTAGCTTTTATCCTGATTTAGAAATTCCTTTTATCTACCACACTCAGGCTTATGATTCACTAAGCTTCTTTATCAACGGATACTGGACAGAAGACTGGATTAGTATGGATTCATTAGTGCTGGATTTAACTTCTTACAAATATCAAAACCTTTTAATAGATGGTAAATCCATACTGAAAAGGGTATATCCTGAAGAAAGTTATGGATTTTATACGCCGGATTTTCGATTGCATACTCAATTTCTGAAAGATACTTTTTTTGACACCCTAAGTGTTCTAGCCTCTTATTCAGTAATAGGTGACACAGCAAAAATACATCTTATACCTGCTTCTTTGCCTTCCAAAAGACCGTATAGCTTACAATTCTATCTGGGTGATTTGTGGCAAGATTCATCCAAGTTTCGTCTATACGAATTTGATCCGACAAAAGAATCCTATTCCTTTATTGAATCTTATGTGAAGGGACGAACACTAACAGCATCCCCCTCCCAACTGGGAGAATTTACCATCCTTAGTGATACTACTGCTCCAGAGATAACAAAACCTGTATTGGTAAGCACATTTGGCACTAACCAATCGTATCAGATTCAAGTGCTTGATAATCTTTCCGGAGTAAATCCAAAATCAGCCATATTCAAAATAAACGATGTTCAGGGCATACCTGAGTATGATTTTGAATCAGATACTTTTACCTATTACCATCCGACTTTTAAACCGGGTAAAAAAAGTACAATTTATTTTGAAGTAGAAGATAACGCCGGCAATAAGACCACTAACACCTTCTCGTTGTAAACTAACTGGTGTATGCGATACAACTTATTTCCACTAAAACACTCTTAGGGAGCGTTTGCACAGCTACCGTTTCTCTTGCGGGCGGCTCTGATGGAAAGTAGGCCCCATACACCTCATTAACTGATACAAAGTCTGCCATATCATCTAGAAAAATTGAGCATTTCACAACTCTAGAAAAATCGGTTCCGGCTTCTTCGAGCACAGCTTCCAGGTTCTTCATTACCTGTTTGGCTTGTTCTGCAGCATTTTCTCCTACCAACTCCATTGTTTTTGGGTCTAAAGGAATCTGTCCCGAGCAATACAGCACTCCATTAAGTTCAACAGCCTGGCTATAAGGCCCTATAGCTGCAGGTGCATTTGGTGTAGATATAATTTTTTTCATTATGTATGGTTTTATTAAACTGTATTCTAATGTATTGTGCGCCTTCTTTTTTTGCGGAAAGCACTACTTATGGTTACTTTTAACAACTTATCAAAACAACTTGAAATCAACCACTATCAATTTTTATTTAAGATGAAAAAGCTACTTAATGCCTCAATAGCATTTCTCCTTACAGTCATATTTATAAGTTGCGGAGGAGATAATTTTATTAAAGAGGCTGAAAACGGGATTTCGTCCGGAGATTATAATGCTGCTTTGATTGCAATTGATTCTGCGCTAGCTAAAGATCCGAATAATGCAGAAGCCTATTATCTGCAAGGAAGGGTGTATGGACAATTGGCTCAGAATAATTCAAATATTGCAAGCCGTAAGCAAGATTATATTAATATGCTCAATTCTTTTGAAAGTATAGAACAGCTTGAATTAGACGAAAAACAAATGGAGGTCAGAAAGCTGCAAATTGAAAATCATATACTAGAAAAATGGAGTAAGGAACATAACGCAGCTGTTCAATATGCAACAAATGACCCTTCTGCTCCCCAGGTTGAAAATCCACTAGAGTTAGCAGAGTATCATTTGATAAACGCGACTACAATTAATCCGGATAGCGCACTTTCTTATGAAGTGCTTTCTGAAGTATATCGCATGAGACAAAACTACAGTGGTGCAATCTCTGCGTTAAATAATGCAATGTCACTACAGGAAAAGCCAGCTTCTTATAACTATAGTAATCTCGCTTCCTTCTATATGATGCAAGAAAACTATGATTCAGCTATTGAGGTTCTTTATGATGGGCTTGAACACTACCCTGATAGCGTAGATCTAACACAAAAGTTAGCCGACTCATATTCTAATAAAGGAGACTATGACAATTCCATTAAAACACTAGAGGGATTATTAGAAAGAGAACCTGATAATCCGCAGTATCATCTTGTACTTGGGACCCAAGTATATATTATGGCTAGCAATATTGGTGACGAGATTTCCTCAAAATATGACCAGGTTTTTGACCTGGAACGTGATATCAGGAATCTTAGAGGTAATGAAAAAACTGATGCGGAGCAAAAAGTAAAACAGCTTAAAAACGAAATAGAACAGGCGCAAAACCGTGCCGATGAGCTTATTGAAAGAGCCATAGAAGAGTTAAATATAGTAATAGGATTAAGGCCTGATGATCCAACAACATATAACACTTTGGGTATTGTATATCAGAATAAAGCTGCTGCTTTATTCGATCAAAGAAATGCAACTACTAATAATGAAGAGGCTGCCGCGCTAGATACTCAAGCCAAAGAAGAGTTGAGAAAAGCTATGGAGAATTATGAAAAAGCTACCGAGCTTGACCCGGAAAATACTGAGTATTGGGGAGCACTATTCAGAGTTTATACATCCCTTGGAATGAATGAGAAGGCTGAAGAAGCTATGAAAAAGGCAGGTATGTAATTTCGTTTTTATGACATCAAAAACTGTTAAAAATATCACCCGGGCAGCTTGCTTTGTGCTCGCTCTCGGGTTTTTTTATTCCTGTGGCTCAAGTAAAGTAAACCTTGATGAGCTCATTGATAATGGAGAATACCAAAAAGCATTAATACAGACAGATAAGGAGCTTGAAAAAAATCCGGGAAATCTGGATCTCTATTTTTATAAAGCATCTATCCAGACAAAAATTGCAGAAACTTTAGACGTTGCAGACCGAGATAGTATTTATACTGCTTTTTCTGAAACAATTGAGAAATCTTCAAACCTTTCGGAACCTCCAGCTATTACCATAAGATTAGATAGTTTAAGGACAGACCGATGGGTTTTTGAACATCAAAGTGGACTAGACTTGTATGAAGAAGGACAGCAAAATTATTACGAAGCCCTCGCTCATTTTGAGAATGCTTTGATAATTCGTGACGACAAAGTTGAAACCTACAAGTCACTGGCGGTAACACAATATAAGCTTGGAAATATAGAAGAAGCTATATCCACTTTAGATGCTGCAAAAAGTATTGCTGAACTAGATTCAGAAATTTATGAAAACCTGGGTTTTCTCTATCTCCAGCAGGGTAATGCCACTCAATCTGTTTTCTACTACAATTTAGCCGGGCAAGAAATTCTGGAAAACAAAAATATCGCATTCGGACTTGTGAATGCCTACATATCGGATAACAAAACAAATGATGCTCTTGAGTTACTGGATGATTTAACTCAGGCTTATCCCAATGATCCTAAGGTGCATAATGTATATGGCACTTTGTTATTCAAACAAGTTCCTACATTATTTTCAGATTTGGAAAATGCTTACATCAACAATGACTCTCTAACTGTATCAAACTTAAAGGTTGAAATAGAAGGTCTTGCGGAAAAAGCAGAACACCAATTGCAAAAAGCATATACCATCAACGGACAGGACATAGAGAATACGGAAAGCCTTGCTGTATTTTATAACAATATGTCCGGGGGATACTTTTCGGTATTAGGCTCCAGTTTTGAGCTGGACAAGAATGCTATTGAAGAAAAGGCAATACGCCTAGTGGGTTTTGCAATCGATTACTACGAAAAGTTGGTTGAAATGGCTCCTCAAAATGATCTTTTCAAACAAAAGGTTCGGAATTTAACTACCCTAAAAGAAAGCAGATCCAATTCATAATGCGTTTTAATACAAAAGCTATTCATGCTGGCCAGCAAAATGAACAAACTACTGGCGCAGTAATGCCCCCTATTTTTCAAACTTCAACCTACGCTCAAAAGGCACCCAATGTACATCAAGGCTATGACTATGCAAGGGTAGGAAATCCAACCCGAACAGCTCTTGAGAAATTGATTGCCGGACTCGAAGGCGCAGATGAGTGTGCCTGCTTTGCAAGTGGTGTTGCAGCTATGGATGCATTGATGAAGATGTTCAGACCGGGAGATCACATTATAGCTACCAATGATTTGTACGGTGGGTCCTATCGTTTATTCACTACTGTATTTGAGCCATATGGTATAGATATTAGTTTTGTAGACATGACTGATCTTGATTTGGTTAAAGAAGCCATAACTGAATCTACAAAAATGCTATGGATAGAAACCCCTACTAACCCACTACTCAGGGTGGTAGATATTAAAAAACTTTCGGACATCGCCAAAAACAATCATATACTTACAGTAGTTGATAATACCTTTGCCTCTCCATATTTACAGAGACCTTTAGAGCTGGGCGCTGATGCTGTATTGCACTCAGCTACTAAATATCTTGCGGGTCATTCAGATGTTATCCACGGGGCAATTGCCTCTTCCAATAAGGAAATCATGGAGAATTTACGTTTCCAGGTAAAAACTACCGGAGCAGTACCCGGACCTATGGATTGTTATCTGACTTTGAGAGGTATTAAAACTTTACATGTTCGTGTAGAACGCTCCGTTCAAAATGCTAAACAAATAGCAGAATTTCTGTCCTCCCATCCTAAAGTTGAGGAAGCTATTTATCCGGGATTATCATCCCATCCGCAACATGAATTGGCCGCTCTGCAAATGGATGATTTTGGGGCTATGGTTTCTTTTTCCCTAAAAGATGATTCTATGGAAGCAGGTATTCAATTTATGAGTAATACCAAGGTATTTACACTTGCTGAGAGCTTAGGAGGGGTGGAATCTTTAATGAGCCATCCTGCTTCTATGACACATGGCTCTATTCCCAAAGAGGTAAGGGAAAAATCCGGGCTTCATGATTCACTAATAAGACTTTCAGTGGGTATTGAAGATATTCAAGACTTAATCGAAGATCTGGATCAAGCTTTTTAACAACTCCTTTGAGTAGTTATTACTATCTTCTCAAGGTTCAAAAAGCGCTTTTTTCTTAATAATCTTTTAATTCATTTTTTGATGCGAGACGTAGTTATTGTTGAAGCTAAAAGAACCCCAATAGGAGCCTTTGGTGGCTCTTTATCATCATTTACAGCACCTGAACTGGGCGCAATGGCGATACTTGAAGTAGTAAAATCCTCGGGTATAAAGCCCGATGAAGTACAAGAGGTTGTACTGGGTAATGTTCTTACTGCTGGAATTGGGCAGGCTCCCGCGCGCCAAGCAGCATTAAAGGCCGGGTTGTCTCAAAAAACGCCAAGCACTACTATAAATAAGGTATGTGCTTCAGGTATGAAAGCAATTATGATCGCTGCAGATCAGATCCGGCTAGAAGAAGCTGATATTATTGTTGCCGGGGGCATGGAGAGTATGAGTAACGTACCATACTATCTTCCCAAACAACGCTATGGCTCAAAGTATGGACATGTACAAACTGAAGATGGAATCCTTAAAGATGGCCTTTGGGACGTTTATAATGATTACGCCATGGGAAATGCTGCAGAATTATGTGCCAGGGAATGTAAAATCTCTCGTGAAGAACAAGATGAGTTTGCAATTAGCTCATATAAAAGAGCATTAGAAGCACAAAAGGAGGGCTTTTTTGAAAATGAGATCATCACAGTTAAAGTAACCGACCGTAAAGGAAATATCACTATGGTCACGGAAGATGAAGAAGTTCAAAAAGTAAATTTTGATAAGATTCCCAATCTTCGTCCTGTCTTTGAAAAAGAAGGAACGGTTACAGCTGCTAATGCATCCAGCATTAATGATGGTGCTGCTGCTGTTTTGTTAATGAGTGCTGAAAAAGCTGATGAGTTAGGTCTTAAACCATTAGCTAAAGTTTTAAGCCATAGCAGTGCTGCAAAATCTCCTGAATGGTTTACAACAGCACCAGCTGATGCCATTCCTATCGCATTACATAAAGCGGGACTTTCAATAAAAGATATAGACCTTTTTGAAATAAATGAGGCATTTTCAGTTGTTTCTATCGCCAACAATCAAATCCTTGAGCTGGATCCTGAAAAGGTAAATATACATGGAGGTGCTGTTAGTATTGGACATCCTATTGGTTGTTCGGGTGCCCGAATTATAGTCACTTTGATCCATGCGCTTCTCAGAACCAATGGTAAATATGGTTGTGCAGGTATCTGCAATGGTGGTGGTGGCGCTTCTGCTTTAGTTTTAGAAATGATTTAAATTCATTAATTACTTTTTTTGTTTGACATTATTACAATTGACACATATAATTGCATCAGACTTTAAACAAAACCATTCTGCATAGGTTATAGAGCTACATACAAACAAACGTAAATCAGCCACATCCAAAAATCAAAACCGGGTCACCTGATCCTAAAGTCTAACACAAAGCTCATATAAATACAAAATAGCTACTATTCATACGCGTTGAAAACGCACATCAAGTAATAGACTTAAATTAATATGCAATTGAGGATTCTGCTATTATGCGGATTGCTTTCATTCTTTTTACCTGGGATTGTTTTTTCTCAGGCAATTAAAATGATTGCTGAAACTGGCTCATTTACCGATTATGAATTGGTAAATAATGAATTGCATATACTTCCCTCCCACTCTATCTCTATACCTTCCATCGCAAACTCCTCGTTATTTAGGATAATTGAACAATCAGTGGTTGAAGTACCTGTCACCTATTCTCCAGAAGAAGCCACACGGCTTTTTATTTCCAGTGATTCTTCACAGGTTATTGAGAAAGTAAATGAAGGTTTGTACCGGGGGAAAAAGGTTTCCGAAATAAGAATTCATAGGGCAAGGTATGGCAAAACAGGTACTCTGGTAACTAAGTATTTAAAATTCAGGGTATATAAAGCGGGAAATACAAACACCCTCGCAAGTACAAAAAAGTCCAAAAGTATAGATCACCCGCTTGGTTCGGGAACCTGGTATAAAATCCCCGTTTCAAAAAATGCGGTTTATCAACTTGATGCCGATTACCTGGGAGATTTAGGCATTCCGTTATCATCTATTGATCCAAAAAGGATCCAGCTTTGGGGAACCGATGGATTTCCTTTACCAGAAAGAGTAGGTGATGCCCGTTCCTCTTTTAGCCAAATACCTATTCTGGTAGAAGGCGAAGATGACGGATCGTTCGATTCTTCAGACAGGGTAATATTCTATGGAAACAGCCCCCATAGGGTTAACCTCAATCTTGGTCTCTATTCTCATTCTTTGCATCCTTATAGCGATCAGAATTATGTTTTCCTTACTGTAGGATCTGAAAATGGTATACGCATTCCTACGCACAATGGCAATCAAAATCCAAACCTCACTGTAACCACATTTGAGGACTTTATATGGAAAGATGAAGAGTTAACTAAACCAGAAGGTAAGTTTAAATCAGGCCGTTTTTGGCTTGGGCAAAAACTTGAGCCTGCTCAAAGTGGGTTCATTTCTGTACTGAAAGATACTATTGCCGGTTTTGTTTCGGGATCACAAGTCAGGGTAAGCGCTAGGTTCTATGCAAGATCCGAACAAACCACATCCTATGATGTAAGAATTAATAATACCGATGTTACATCCCGTTCGGTAAGCAGACTTATAAGTGGATATAATGAATCGGATGGGGCCGCAGCAAACCCTTCTACGTTTAACCAAAGTGTTAGTCTGACTTCGGATAATGGTATAATTGATGTATCAGTAGATGTTACTCACAGGGATAGTGGTTCTGAATTTTTTATAGATTGGATACGGATTAATGCTGAACGTGAGCTTTTAGCGCAAAATGACTTCCTCTATTTTTATACACCTTCAAATTCTGACCCTGAAGAAGACACGCAGTACATACTGAAGGGTTTTTCAAGTACACCATACGCTTTTGATGTCACTGATCCTGCTACACCAGTCCTAATACCAACTATTACAAATGGATCTGATTACAGCATTAATTATAGTCGTAACTCCGGCCGTCATATAATTGCTCAAAATCAACCTGATGTGCCCGGAGCGGGTATAGAAATCGAAAATCAGAATCTTTCAGGCATTTCTTCGTACCCGACCTATGTTGTTGTTACATCGAAAGAACTTGAGACGGAAGCAACTGAATTAGCAGATTATAGAAAAGACCAGGGTTTGGAACCTGTTGTGGTACTACAACAACAGATTTTCAATGAATTCTCCGGGGGTATTCCCGATCCTGTTGCTATTCGTGATTACGTGAAGTTTCTTTGGGAGAGAGCCAACTCAGATGGTCAACCGGTACCGGAATATTTATTGTTATTTGGCGACACTTCTTATGATACAAAAGGGATTATCCCAAATGCGTTGACCAATCATATCCTCTCCTATCAAAGTGCACAATCTACGGATAGAATTGGCACTTTCGGAACAGATGATTTCTTTGCTTATTTGGATGATGAAGAGGGAGCTTTTGGAGGAGGTACTACATCAAATTCTTTCCTGATGGATATAGGTGTTGGTAGAATACCTGTGCAAACACGCTCATCTGCAGCAGTTTTTATTGATAAGATCAAAAACTATGAAAGTCAGTCTAGCTCAGGTGACTGGCAAAACCTGTTTACCTATGTTGCTGATGATGATTTTCCTGAACCTGCAAAAAATCGTGATATTCATGTATTAAATGCAGATGTATCAGCTGAGTTAATGCAGGTTAATGAACCAGGCATCCGCCTCAAAAAAATCTATACTTTTTCTTACCCAATTGAGATTTCCGGTGCAGGGCGCCAGGTTCCTCAGGCAACCCAGGATTTAATCAACACTGTTAATAACGGAACCCTGGTAGTTAACTATTCCGGCCATGGAAATGAACAAACCCTTTCAGATGAAGAACTATTCCTGTCTGAATATGTCCAGAATTTTACCAATACTGATAAGCTTTGTGTTTTGGTTACAGCTACCTGTCAGTTTGGTAGGTATGACGATACTGAAACTCAATCGGGTGCTGAAAAATTTATTCTTGCTGGTAATGGGGGTGGAATTGCCGCTCTCACAACTACCCGTGTAGTTTTTACTAACTCATCAGTAGGTAATAATAATTTCGGATTGAATATTGTTCTTTCACAAAAGCTGTCTGAAAGAATAGTATCATCTCCAAAACGCTTAGGTGACATTTTCAAAGAAACAAAAAATGGTATTATTCCGGGGGGGACTTCAACAGTTGGTTCTTCCAGAAATAATAAAAAATTCATTCTTTTAGGAGACCCCGCCACCATTTTTCAACTCCCTTCACAAAAAGCTGAACTTTTGTCTGTTAATGATTCGACTACCTCTTCTTTATCCAGTTCTATTAACATCCGGGCGTTGGATGAAATCAACTTAACAGGAGTAATACGAAATGCACAAGGTGATACGGATATAAACTTCAATGGAGAAGCAAGCATAAGTATTTTTGACGCGCGTAGAAGTGTAACTCTTCCTGAAAGAGATTGGAGTTGCACATTAGATGACTGCCAATATTCCATTGAAAAAGACCTCCTCTTCAAAGGAAAAGTCCTGGTTACCAATGGTCAATTTGATCTGAATACCATTATACCCAAAGATATTAGCTCCTCCACAGAAAATGGACGCATTGTACTCTTTGCTGAAGGAGAAAACGGGACTGCCGGAGGTTCTTTCACCGACATTACATTTAACGGTATCAATCCTGATCTGCCGGATGATAACACCGGCCCAGAAATGAATATTTACTTAAACGATGAAAGCTTTGTTAATGGTAACCTTATTAACAGTTCTCCAATGCTGGTTGTAGAACTTAACGATGAAACCGGAATCAACACTACAGGAACAGGAGTAGGACATGAAATAATTGCTACTATCGATACAGAACCAGAACAAACCATTATCCTCAACGATTTTTATGAGGGTAACTTAAATGATTTTTCAGGAGGACGTATCGAGTATCCTCTGGACAATTTACCGGAGGGTAGTTATTCCCTAAAAGTTCGAGCTTGGGATGTGCTTAACAACCCAACCGAAAAAGAAATCTTTTTTGAGGTAGCTGCCGAAGAGAACTTATCGGTTCGAAATGTTTTTAACTATCCGAACCCGATGAACAATCAAACTCAGTTCACCTTCGAACATAACCAGCCGGGCAATCCTTTAGAAGTATCCCTTCGGATTTACACGCTAAGCGGAAAACCGGTTCATCAGATTAAAGAAATAATCCAAAATACAAGTTCTTATGCCAGTATTTCATGGAATGGCCGTGACCGGGATAATGATCGCCTGGGCAACGGTACTTATATTTATGTGCTTCGGGTTACAGCAGAAACCATCGAAGGAAAACAAACAACCGAAAACACAGAAAAGCTCGTAATCATTAGATAGTTTATACCATAAAATTATATCTAATGCGTTATATTTGACCTCAATTAATTTTTCTATGAATAGAATATTAACATTCTTAGTACTAATAGCAGTAATATTACTGCCGATCTCTGTGAGCGCCCAGGTGGGTATAACAGGGGTCCCTTTCTTACAAATTGAACCCGATTCCAGAGGTGCCGGTATGGGTAATACCGGTGTTGCACTGGCTGACAATGCTGCTGCCATGTTTTGGAATCCTGCCGGATTAGCCTTCCAGCGTGATAATCAAGCCAGTATTACACACTCAAACTGGTTGGCAGGGTTTCAGGTTGATGACTTGTTTTATGACTATGTAGTCGTTAAACAATACATCGAAGGTATCGGGACCATTGGAGGTCATTTGACTTTTCTGAATTTGGGTGAGCAGGCAGAGACACGGGAAAGCAGTGAGATCATTTCTCGATTTAACAGTTATGAACTCGCTCTCGGCTTCTCCTATGGCTTTGAAATAAACGAAAACTTTGCCCTCGGTACTAGCCTTAGAGTTATATATTCAAGCTTGGCAAGTGGTACCAGTGTTTCTGAACAAAAGGTAAATCCCGGATCGAGTGTAGGTGTTGACGCAGCTGCACTTTACCGTACCAATCCTTTTAATATAGGTACTTCAAAAGCTGTAGCCAGTTTTGGCATTAACCTCTCTAATCTTGGGCCGGGTATTCAATATTCTGATAATGCACAGGAAGACCCTATCCCAACGGTTCTTAGATTCGGACCCGCCCTTAGGATTTCTTTGGACGAGGATAATATTAACGAAATCACAATTGCTGCTGATGTTTCTAAAATCATGGCTCGAAAAGATGCTTTCGAAGTACCAAGTGCCGATACAACTATCATCGAATATCGATCAGTAGGACCGTTAAATGCACTTGTCGAATCCTGGGAAACTTATACCCGGCCTGACAATGGAGTTCAGTTAGGGGTATTGGAGCAGTTTATGATAGGTGCGGGATTAGAATATTGGTATAACCAGCGATTTGCAGTACGCGGTGGCTACTATTATGAAGACCCTCAAAATGGAGATAGAGAGTACATCACTTTTGGTGCGGGGTTAAGATATAATCAATTCGGGATTGATTTTAGTTATATAAAGACACTGGAATCGGATCACCCTCTTGCAAATACACTTAGATTCAGCGTTCTCCTGAACTATTAGAATAAATGTGGATTTTAAAACCTTTAGTCAGGAGCATGCTTATTGCAGGCATGCTCTTTTTATTTACAAAAGGTGCTATCTCTCAAAGTATTTCACTTAAGAGAGCCCAACCCATTACTATTAGTAACTTCGATACTAATGTTCCTAGTACTGGTACGCTGAACATTGTGGCAATAATGGTTGAGTTTCAGCCGGACTCAAACCGCCTGACTACCGGAACCGGGATTTTTGGCGAAGGAGGCATGCCGTTCCTCGAAAACAATCCGAATAACATAGATCCTCTCCCCCATAACCAAGCCTATTTTGAGGCTCATCTTGAGTTTGCAAAAAACTATTTTGAAAAATCTTCAGATGATCAGTTAACCATCAATTACCAGGTTCTTCCCGATGTGTACCAACTTGATAAAAAAATGGAAGAGTACTCCCCTACCGGCGAAACCTTTACCAATGAAAAACTTGCATATTTGATCCGTGATTCCTGGGAAAAAGTTGAAGAAAACGGAGGTTTTGATGAAATAGATTTAGATAATGCTGAAGAAACAGGCTTTATTATTTTTCATGCGGGTGTAGGGCGCGATATTGAGTTATTGGGTACCAGCCTGGATATCACCCCGTTAGATATTCCTTCCATATACCTGAGAAAATCTGATTTGGCTGATCTTCTTGATGATCCTGCTTTCGATGGATTTGAAGTAAAAAACGGTTCTTTCAGAATTACCAATAGTATGATCCTACCCAGAACTGAATCTAGAAGAGGACTCGATATACAGGATAATGAATTTGTCTTTCCACTATCTATTAACGGATTGTTATGTGCATCTATAGGTAGCCATCTTGGGTTGCCTGATCTTTTTAACACTGAAACAGGAGAATCAGGAATTGGCCGGTTTGGCCTAATGGATGGCGCAAGTATTTTTTCATACAATGGGTTGTTTCCTCCCGAGCCTTCCGCATGGGAAAAAATTGTCCTGGGCTGGGAAACCCCTCGAAAAATTGATCCGGAAGTAACCGATTCTGTTTTTATTGCAGCTGCTTCCCTTAACGAACCCGAAAGTATTTCTCGCTATGATCTTTCTTCTTCTGAATACTTTCTCATTGAAAACCGGCACAGGGATATTGAAGATAATGGTGTGCGACTCACTTTCAGAAAAAATGATGGATCAGAAGTAACTCAGACTTTTTTAAATACAAATGAAGCGTTTGTATTCCAGGAGAGTGGATTTGATACCTTACTTGAAAAAGGCGTTTTGATTGACGTAGATAACTTTGACTGGGCCTTACCCGGTGGTTACGATATAGGTGCAGATGAGGACGAAGGAACCGATGATGATCGAAACCTGAATGGTGGAATACTGATCTGGCATATTGATGAGGGGGTAATTAATAGTCAAATAGCTATCGGTGTAAACAGAAATGATGAGCGAAGAGGAATTGACCTTGAAGAAGCAGATGGATCTCAGGATATCGGCAAACCCATTCCTTCACTGATTGATAATAGTGCTGCCTTCGGTTCTCCCTTTGATTTTTGGTGGAGCGGAAATAATTTCCGGGTAATTGTGCAGGGAAATGAAATCCAGCTTTATAAGAATGAGTTTTCACCCACTTCTACTCCCGATAACTCAAGCAATTCAGGCTCTGTTTCCTATTTTGAATTATTTGACTTTTCAGACAATAGCCCTACCGCTTATTTCCGCTTCAGGAAAATACAACCTGAAGGAAGTCCCGAACTCATTCTATCAGTAGCAACTGATGACAGCATGATGTACAACCCGACAGACGAATACGGGCGGGCATTCCCCCTTGCAATAGATTATGTACCTTCACTAGGGTTACTGATCCCAAATATTGACGGACTCCACTCCTACTCATTCAATACTTCATCCACAGGTCAGTTTGGTGGCGGACGGATGCAGCAGCCTTTGGTAAAAGAAAATGTTTTTTATACCGCACGAAGATTTGAAGGAAGCAATGAACTTAACATTTATGCATGGCGAAGAAATAATGGGGCGTGGGGTACCGGAGGTGGTTTTACTATTCCCGCAAACCAGGGATTGGTCACTTCTCAAAATGGAGACACCATTGCTGTGGATGGCTCTACTTATGCAGTTGTAGATCAGCCTTATGAACTACTCTCAGATTTCAGGCCTCAGCCTGTGCAGGAAAGTAAACGTTTTGGTACCGAAATAGCCAAAAACTTCACAAACTCCATCAACTTTCCAATCCATGATGTAACCTTTTCAAAAGAAGCCGGAAGTTATCGCTCTTATGTCGGTATTCTTGAACTGGCTAATGGTACATCAGGGTATTTTATCCTGGAAGATGAGCGCATTATTTTTGTAGACCCAACCTCAGAAGACCCTTTCACTACCGTTTATGAAGGTGGCTCAATTGACTGGCCAGCTATTGTAGATTTTAATGATAATGGTTCTCTAGATTTCGTCTTTGTTGACTATACGCTAAACCAGCTAATTGCTGTAAATAGAAACGGGGCTTTCCTGGATAATTTCCCGCTTACTCTTTCTACCGAAGAGAAATTTACAGGAACCCCATTAATTGCTGATTTTGATGGAGACGGTCTTCTTGACCTTAGCATAGCCACTCAGAACGATTTTGGTATCAATATCCGCCTTTTTGATAACAGCCTTTCAGAATTTACTTTTTCTCCACTCAATGTAGGTGGGATTTCCAATACCAATGCAGCACCCATTAACCCTTTAATTGAAGATAACGTGCTTTATGCTGCAAGCCATTTGGGTGATTTAAAGGGCTGGAGATTTGAAAATTTAACAGATGCAATCTGGTCATCGAAATATGGTAATGAACCATTCAACAAAGTGGTTGGGCAATTAGGTGATGGAACCCAACCTGTACCTGATTTCGGTGTATTAAATGGAGATGAAACCTACAACTGGCCGAATCCCGCAAAAGACTTTACAAATATACGTTTTGAGTTAGAGGAACCCGGTGGCACTGTAGAAATTACTATTGCCACTCTTAGCGGACGTACTGTCTACAAAAATACAGTACAAAGCCGGGGTGGAAACCCAGAAGAGGTTTCTGTGAATACCTCATCTTTCGGAAGTGGGGGCTATTATGCACTCATAAAGGCAACGGTGAATGGTCGTTCTGAATCCAAACTTATCAAAATTGCGGTGGTACGTTGATCAAAAAATCATTCTATATCATACCGCTTTTGTTATCTGCATTGAACCCGGTGGTTAGTTACTCCCAAACCAATCCGCTGTTATATGACTATTCCCAAAACCATCTGGATTGGTTTACTATTGAAAGCGACCATTTTCTCATTCATTTCCAGGAGGGAAACAGCAGATCGGCAAAAGTTGTCGCACGAATTTCGGAAGAAATATATGGGCCTATCACTGAATTGTACCAGCATGTGCCGGATGAGAAAGTCAGCATTGTACTAAAAGACAGAGACGATTACTCCAATGGTGCCGCTTATTTCTTTGACAATAAAATAGATATCTGGCTCCCCGCATTAGATACTCCACTTCGAGGTACCCATAACTGGTTGAGGAATGTCATCTCCCATGAGTTTGTACATATTGTCCAGATCCAGGTGGGAATGAAGCGCAAAAGAAAATTCCCTATTTCCTATGTACAATGGCTGTCTTATGAAAATGTCCGGAGACCCGATGTGCTTTATGGCTTCCCTAATGGTATTGCCACGCTCCCCTTTGCTTCTATTAACATCCCTGCATGGTTAGCCGAAGGTACGGCTCAATATCAGCGGAGTGGTTTACTTTATGATACCTGGGATAGCCACAGGGATATGATTTTAAGGACCAGGATCCTTTCTGATACCTATTTCTCTTTAGATGAAATGGGTACTTTTTCGTCCAAAACAAGCCTTGAGAGGGAAACTGTATACAACCAAGGCTTCGCTTTTGTAATTTACCTGGTAAACCGCTTTGGTGAAGATGTGTTGAGAGAACTCACTGAGGCCCTTGCTACCAAAGGGACCTATAATGTTGCCGAAGGAATAGAAATAGCCACCGGAATTTCCGGATACCAGGTTTTTGAAGACTGGATTAATGAAAGAAAAACTTTTTATGCCGATGCAGTATCCGGCATAAATCCCACTGCGTCATCTTCTGTAGAAAAAGAAGGATTCTTCAATTTTTATCCAAAGTCATCTCCAGATAACAACTCTCTGGCCTATCTCTCTAATAAAGGAAGAGACTACAGTGCAGTATCGCTTTATTTGAAAGAAACCGGAGAAAGCAAAGAACTCGCTATACTTTCCAACAAATTGTATGACGAACATCTTAACCATGCAGATGCAGTTAAGCCTTCTATTCCATTTATAAACAACACTTTTTCTTTCTCCCCGGAAGGAAAGCACATTGCTTACTCAGTAAACAAGAATACAAAATATGGGGAATCATACAGAGATATTTTTATCTATAGTACAGAAACAGAAAAGCATGAGCGTGTTACCAAAGGAGCCAGAATTGAATCTCCAGCCTGGCATCCCTCCGATAAAAAACTAGCGGTACTTGCCTATAACAAGGGCACACAGAACTTGGCCCTTCTTGATCCTGAGACCCACGAAGTTCAACAGCTCACCGATTATAAAAACGGAGAAACATTTTTCACCCCTGTATGGTCGCCTGATGGAGAGGAAATCTATTTTGCTTTCGCAGATTTTTCTCAACGCAGGATTATGAAGTATAAGCTTGCCACTAAATCGGTGGAAGCCGTGCTGGAAGATGAGTTCGTTGATTACAGAGATCCTTTTTTAACCGCTGATGGAAACTATCTCTACTATTCAGCTAATCCTGACGGAATCTTTAATATCTACCGGATTTTGCTGGCTGATGGCGAACCCCAAAAACTTACCAGTGTAATCGGGGGTGCATTCATGCCCTTTGCTACACAAAACGGAGAGTTATACTTCTCTGAGTACGAAGCAACTGGATACAAAATCAAAAAAGCCAATTTAAAAATGGGTGTTGATACTCAGTTGGGTTACTATGAGCCACAAATTGAAGGTTCTCAGTTGGAAGCCAGCCAGCCCTCTCCCTACATAGAAAATTTGAATGATTTTGATGATACCGATCTGAATGCGTTTACAGATGGTGAAAAAGCCCTTGCCGATAAAGACCCCTACAACTTTTCTATCGAAGCCCAGTCAGGCTCAGAAGAACTAACCTATCGTCCTTACTCCGATACGTATACAAAGTTCAGTTTTTTCCCGGTTGTGCGGTTTGATAATTACACCAAGCTGAATGGAAATAACGGCACTCTCATTAAGAATGGAAGAATTCGTGACTTTGGAGAAAACCTGCTTCGCGATGTAAAACCAGGGGTTTACTTCACTTCCAGGGATATGATTGATCGCCTTAGCATATTTGGGGGAATTATGATGGGGGTAGGTTCGCGGCCAGCAGAAAGCCTTGGAGAATATATAGCCCCTAATAATATCATTGAGATGGACCGCGATATCTTTTTAATTGCAGAACACCGCGGCCTTCCTTTTATCAAAAGGAGCTGGTCTCCCACTGTTTCAATTGAACTATTTAATCTCCATCGTAATGTTGATGACGGGCTGCTTATCGAAGAGTTTACCTGTACTTCCTGTCCCGAGCCTGATACGGCAAGAGTTGATATTGCATACGAAATCTGGGAAGCCAGCCTGTTTTTACGGTCCAAATTAAGCAGGAGAAGTCTCCTTGAGTTTGGGATTGGATATAGCCCCTACAGGATTCAAACCGATAACTTTTTCTCGCAAGAGCTTCAGGCTTTGATCCCCGGTTCTTCATCCGAATACTTCAAAGGAACCAGGTTTTCAGCTGCATATACTTTCAACTATTATGAATTTACCCGTGATGCTGATATTGCTCCAACAGGGCTTAAGGGATATCTCAGGTACGAGTATGAACCATCAAAACTCCTGGAAGAATATGAAATTGACGATGGTGCTTTAAAACCCATTTTCAAAACCACTAGAAATCACTCCACCGAGCTACACGTTCGTTATGGTTTCAAGTTTTTAAACGGGCAGGCATTCCAGGCTCGGGCTCGCGGTTTTACCTATTTCAATAATACAAATGATGCCTTCTTTTCAGATTTTATTGGTGGATTCCTCGGGATGAGGAGCTACCCTTATTTTGCATTGGCAGGTGAGCAAACGGCGTTTACCTCGTTATCCTGGTTTCTCCCTATCAAAAAGAGAATAACCAAACAAGTAGGCCCCTACACAATCGACAAACTGTATACTCGTTTCTTTTTTGAAACAGGTAATGCCTGGCAGTCGCCATTCAATACCGGAAATAACCTGAAAACAGGAGTGGGAGCCGAACTCAGACTTGCCATGAATGGCTATTACTTATTTCCTTTGAAATTTTTTATAAGCGGTTCTTACGGATTTAACCAATTTACTTTGACGCTGCCTGAAGAGTTTATTACCGGTTCTCAAAACAATAAAGTGACCTATGGAAGAGAACTCCTTTTCCA
Source organism: Balneolaceae bacterium (assembly GCA_006969905.1). GTDB lineage: Bacteria > Bacteroidota > Rhodothermia > Balneolales > Balneolaceae > Balneola. Next base: position 311,599 of record CP030887.1, read on the forward strand.
TTTTGGATTAACCTTTGACTTTGAACTTTTATGAAAAAGCTAAAAACTATCTTTCTGCTACCAATGATGCTTTTCATGCTTATTCAAGCTGGTTTTGGGCAACCGATTAATAATCTTTCCGGTAAGATTATTAAAGATGATATTCGGATAACTAAGGCCGAACTTTCATTACGTGACTTTTCGTACCAGGCTACCGAATCAAACCAAAGAGGACTTATCCATTCTATTCAATCAAAGCCGGGGCTTGCCATGCTTTCATCAGCTATACTTCCGGGATCGGCGCAAGCCGCAAATGGTAAGTGGGTTCGTGCAGGTATTTATTTAGCTGCAGAAGCCTTTACTGTTCTCTATTACATTGACAGAAATAATACTGCTAAACGACAAGAACGTAATTATATAAACTATGCCAATTCAACCTGGAGTGTAGTGGCCTATGCACAATGGCTGGTAGACTATTCTCAAACTCATAATCTTGAAAATGGTTATGAAGACCTTGCTGCCGATATTGCAGGTGAAACTGCAGAGTTCAATACTTCGGACTGGAATAAAGTAGACCTTTCCACCTTACAAAGTGTGGAGGTTAAAACCCCTTATTTCTTCCCTGAAAGACAGTCCAGTAATTTTTCGCACGTGCTACCAGCCTATGGTTCACAGCAGTATTACGAATTGATCAGTAAGTACTACCAGTTTATGGGTGGCTGGTCAGATTTTAGTTCTACCGCTAACCATCGCTATTTCTGGGATGGAACAGATATTTCTTTTCAGTTTGCCATGGGGCGTGACCGTGCTGCACAGTTCAATGACAATTATCGTCTCGCAGGGAACATTTTTAATCTTATCCTGATAAACCATGTTGTTTCAGCTTTTGATGGCTTCTTTACCGTAAAACTGAAAAACAGCCGGATTGAAACACAAGCAAATTTATTACGCCCTGATTCCTTTTCGGTAATCTTACACTTTTAAGATCGTGCAACATGCCGTACTTTTGGAGTATGCTTAAGCAAATACTCACCAGCAAAACCTTTTATATAACTTTATTCAGTCTCATGATTGTTGGAGCAGGTTTATTATATGCTTTCGATAAGTTTATCATGCCTGTATATACCAATTATAATGAAGGGGTGACGGTTCCTGACGTAACCCGGATAAGCCTAGAGGAAGCTGAACAACTACTAGGCAGTATAGGCCTGAGACATGAAGTAGCCGACCGGCGTGCAAACTCTGCTTTTCCCGCAAACTATGTAGTAGATCAACAGCCTGCACCTACTATGATTGTGAAACCCAACAGGAAAGTATATTTGACGGTTAACACCGAAGTTAAACCCACAGCATTAGTACCTAACGTAACAAATCTCTCGTTGAGAAATGCCCAGATTCAACTACAAAACTACGGACTTGAAGTAGGTACTATTACCTATGAATCCTCCCGGTTTAAAAATGCTGTGTTACGGCAGTCTATACCCACAGGCACTACCGTTGAAAAAGGAATGACTATTGATTTAGTGGTGAGTGATGGCTTGGGCGATAAAGTAGTACAAATACCTGAAATTATCGGTTTGCGGTTACCCCAGGCACAACTGAAACTACGGGAAGCAGGCCTCAGAATCGGGGAAATAATTTTCCAGCCCAGTAAAGATGTAGCTCCCAATACCGTGCTTGATTTCACTCCAAAAGTACAAGAGATTCTTGAAGGCCAAAGCCTGAACCTTGTAATCTCTGAACGGTTTGAAGCCATTGAACAGATTGAAGGCGGTGTAATCATTGACACAACAGGTATCGGAAACAATACTCCAAATCCTCCCAAACCCAATTAATAGCAATGGATTTCGATTTACCCATCTTAGCCCCTTCTATACTTGCAGCTGATTTTTCACAGCTTGGCAAAGATATACATGATTGCGTGGACGCGGATATTAACTGGATTCATTGTGATATAATGGACGGACACTTTGTTCCAAATATCAGTTATGGGCCAAGCATCGTGAAGGCAGCCAAAAAATCCGCTCCTGATGCTTTCATGGATGTTCACTTAATGATCGAAAACCCGGACAATTATGTAGACGATTATGTACAGGCGGGTGCTGATTTGCTAACTGTACATTTTGAAGCCTGCCCACATCTTCACCGCTCCATCCAGAATATCAAAAAATACGGGATAATGGCAGGGGTAGCGGTTAACCCGGCCACATCTTTATATAACATAGAACCAATTCTTGAGTATGTGGATTTGGTTTTGATTATGAGTGTAAATCCCGGTTTTGGCGGGCAGAGTTTTATAGAAGCTTCCTATCAAAAAGTTCAGGAACTGGTTGATCTAAGAGAATCTGGTGAGCACGGTTTTTTAATTGAAATCGATGGGGGTGTAGGCCTCAAAAACATTGATAAAGTGGCTGAAGCCGGGGTTGACGTACTGGTAGCCGGTAGCAGTGTTTTTAGTGCAGATGACATTCCTTCCAGGATAAAAGAGCTCGTTTCCAAAATAAGCTAACAAGCTTCTTTTCTCACTCCATTTAGCTTAACAAGGTATTTCCCTATCTTTATACCGAAATAATTGAGGTATTATCATCAAAGACGAAAGAACACTTTTAGAACAGTCCATTCATATTGAAGAGACCGATCCGGTTTCATTGTTTGGCTTGCATGACGGAAATATTCGAATTCTTGATCAGGCCTTCCCTGAAACAAAGATTAATGCCCGGGGAGAGCGGGTTAAAGTCATTGGCCCAAGTTCCGAGGTGGAACTGGTAAAGCAGATTATTCACGGAATGATTGAAGTAGCTACCCGAAAAGGTTCTGTATCTGAAAACGAGGTAAAAACCCTTATCACCCTGAAAAGTGGGGAACGAAAAGCGCGCGAGCCAAAGCCCGAACATATTGGTAATGCAGATATAATATTATACACTCATGATGGTGAGCCAATATTGGCTAAAACCCCGGGACAAAAACGTATAGTTACTTCGACCAACAAACATGACATAGTTTTCTCCATTGGCCCCGCAGGAACAGGGAAAACCTATACTTCTGTTGCCCTGGCAGTTAAAGCACTTAAAGAGCGCCGGGTAAAAAAGATAATCCTTGCGCGGCCTGCTGTGGAAGCCGGCGAAAATCTCGGCTTTTTGCCCGGTGATTTAAAAGAAAAAATCGACCCCTATCTCCGCCCTCTCTATGACGCCCTAGAGGACATGATAGAACCCGATAAGTTAGAACTTCACCTAAAGCGCAATGTAATAGAAATTGCCCCATTGGCATACATGAGGGGCCGAACGCTCAACAACGCGTTTGTGATTTTGGATGAAGCGCAGAATGCTACCAATACCCAAATGAAAATGTTCCTTACCCGGATTGGATTTAACAGCCGGGCTATTATAACCGGGGACATTACTCAAACTGATCTTCCCCGCAAACAGCAATCGGGATTAATTTCCATACAAAATATCCTGAAAGAAGTACAGGGAATTAATTTTGTGTACCTGGGAGAGGAAGATGTGGTTCGCCATAAACTGGTACGTGATATTATTAATGCCTACGAGAAATTTGAAGAGAAAGAAAAGAAAGTAAAAAAAGACTAAGTAACAAAGCTACATCAACGCTTTGCGTTTAGTAACAAAGTAGATCGAATCTTATGATTAAAACTTATAAAGATTTATTAATCTGGCAAAAGTCGATGGACTTTGTAACTGAAGTTTACCAAGTCACATCAAACCTTCCCGATAATGAAAAGTATGGATTGATCTCCCAGCTTAGAAGGTCGTCAATCTCGGTACCAGCTAATATTGCTGAAGGATTTGGCCGAAATTCTCAGGGTGATTTTAAACGCTTTCTGAATATTTCCATGGGATCTTTATTTGAGCTTCAAACAGAAATAGAGATTGCCAGAAACCTTGGCTTTATCGAAAAAGAAACTTTCCAAAAACTTTATGAAGATTCGCGTGAAATTGAACGAATGATAAGCAGCTTCATTTCTAAGCTTGGTTAGCTTTGTCACTTTGTTACTCTGCCGCTTTGCAACTTATTTTTAAACCTTGGGAATATTGACTACACACAAAACTTCTTACGCATCCGCACTCTATGAGGGTACTTTTTCTGTCGGGCTGGACGAAAAATTCAATCGCATCTGGAGAAATGACAAACCCGCTAAAGGTGCGCTTAAAATTTCTATAAACCCATTTTTAATAAACACACCAGAGCGGAAATTTCTTTTTGATTGCGGGATAGGAAATTTTGGCGAAAAAACCGGGCCTCATTTAATGCACGAGAACCTGGAATCACATGATCTTACAGAATTTGATATCACTGATATTGTATGCAGTCATCTCCATTATGACCATATAGGTGGCCTGGCCAATAAGGAGAACGGATACTGGGAACTTACTTTTCCTAAGGCTAAAGTTTGGGTATCCAAAAAGGGATGGAAAAAAGTGATTAACCAGGAAGTCTATTACGATGAAGAAAAAACAGAGTTCATACATTTTCTGGAAGCTAAAGCCGATCTGCATTTTCTTGAAGAACTCGATCAACCTTACCCCGAGTTAAAAGTTGAGAAAATTGGTGGGCACACCGAATTCCACCAGGTTTTATTATTTGATGACGGACATAACAAATTCATGCAGGCCGGTGATGTAATCGCAACTAAAAGCCAGATAAACCGGAAGTTCGCTGCCAAGTATGATTTTGAACCAAAGGTCAGCCAGCAACAGCGGGAAAGACTGGCAAAACTGGCTTTTGATGAAGGATATACTATTTTGGGTTATCATGATGATACCTCGCCCATTTTTAAGCTTACCGCGTTTGACGAAAAAACCGGATACATCACCGAGACTATAAGCTCACATGTACCTTCCTGATTATATAGCTAACATAAAAGCTTTTTTGATTGAAAAAGGTTTACCGGATCATATCGATTCTTCAGTTATACTGGGATCAGGGCTAGGCGATTTCGGAAATGAAATTGAGCATACCCTTACCATTCCTTATTCCACCATTCCGGATTTTCCCCAATCCACCGTAGAAGGCCATTCCGGTTCATTGATTTTTGGTTTGATTGAGGGAAATACAGTATTGGCTTTTTCAGGACGATTCCACTTTTATGAAGGACACCCTTTTGAACGAACCGTACTCCCCGTTCAGCTTGCCAAAGCATTCACGGTTAATAAGCTCATTATTTCTAATGCAGCCGGAGGAATAAACCTTGATTTCCGGGTGGGTGATTTAATGGTGATTGAAGATATCATCCGAAAAAATATGATGCTTTCAGGCCCTGCCCCGGAACCCTGGAAACTTGATCTGTACCCTATAGCAGATCGTGTTCAGGAAATCGCTGCTTCCGTTGGAGTAGAAACAAAGCGAGGCGCTTATTTATATGTGAAAGGGCCTAATTACGAAACCAAAGCTGAAATTCACACTTTCCGAAAACTAGGTGGGGATGCCGTTGGAATGAGCACTGCACCTGAGCTGATGGAAGCTGCACGGATCGGGGTAAAAGCTACAGCTATCTCTCTGATCACCAATGCCGCAGCCGGTGTTACTGATCAAAAACTCGATCATGCTGAAGTGAAAGAAGCTGCCGAGATGAAAAAGAACGAATTTGCTAAGCTGGTTAAAGGGCTTATTGAAGAATTATAAGTGCCCTACTCCCGGAAACCCAGAAGACCAAATTTAAGATTCCTTGTCTGACGAACACCGCCCTTGATTTCCATAAAGTAACTTCCATTGACGGGGTATCCCTACAACTAACTCTGTTATTACTGTAGATGCTGGATCATTCGACGACAAAACTGATTAGCGTAATCCAAATAGCTGTACCAAGTCATCCTTGTAGAAGTCTGGCAATTTAATGACAAAGCTGATTAGAATAATTCAAAAACCAGGCCCAGTCATCCTGAACTTGTTTCAGGATCTTACGAAAAGACTTGCAATTTAGGCCTGGTAAAGCAAACTCCTTGAAGTAGCTACGGGATCTTCTCCTATTTATATTTTGCACTCTGGAATTAATGTCATTGGTGACTCCAAAGCAGAGGATAGTTTGACGAACTTTAGTAAGAAAGTAAGTACATACACTCTGTTCATGTTTTCTGAGAGTCATTCTCGCTCATAAAGCTCACAAAGATCCTGAAGCAAGTTCAGGATGACCTTATCTATTTCATAATCAAAACCGTTAATGAATGATCTAACCTCTACAAGAATGACTTTACTTATAACAAAGCAATCACAGCTTGTGTAAGCCAGATTGCTTCGCTACGCCTGCCTGCCGGCAGAGGCAGGCTCACAAATGGTTAATCAATTTTATAAAGGAAGATTATCATGCTTTTTCTTAGGCACGGTGTCCACCTTATGCTGGCAAAATTCGAATGCCTTGATCAGCTTTTCACGGGTTTCTGAAGGCAGGATTACATCATCAATATAACCACGGGCTGCCGCTCTGTAAGGATGCGCAAACTCTTCGGTATATTCCGCTTCCAATTCCAACTGCTTTGCTTCGGGATCTTCTGCTTTTCCAATTTCTTTGCGGAAAATGATTTCTACAGCTCCCTTCGTCCCCATCACTGCAATTTCAGCTGTTGGCCAGGCCACGTTATAGTCTGCACGGATATGCTTCGAGTTCATCACATCATACGCACCGCCATAAGCTTTACGGGTAATCACAGTCATTTTTGGTACCGTAGCTTCGCAAAATGCATACAATAGTTTTGCACCATGCTTTATAATGCCACCCCATTCCTGGTCGGTTCCCGGAAGGAATCCCGGAACGTCTTCAAATACAACCAAAGGAATATTGAAAGCATCACAGAAGCGAACAAACCGGGCTCCTTTTAAAGAAGAACGGATTCCCAACACACCCGCTAACTGTAGTGGCTGATTGGCAACAATACCTACGCTTCTTCCACCTAAGCGGGCAAAGCCTACAATAATATTTTCCGCATATTCTTTTTGAACCTCGAAGAATGAATCCTTATCAACAATCCCTTCAATCACATCATGCATATCATACGGCTTGTTGGGATTGAGCGGAACCAGGTTCTCAAGAGCTGCCGCTTTTGAAGCATCCGGTTCTTTAGACTCGATCATAGGCACTTTTTCCTCACAGTTCTGAGGGATGTAGCTCATTAACTTTCGGATTTCCTGTAAGCAAACGGCATCATTTGCGGTAGAAAAATGTGCCACACCTGATTTTGAGTTGTGTGTCATTGAACCGCCCAGTTCTTCTGAAGTAACCTCTTCGTGCGTTACCGTTTTTACCACGTTAGGGCCTGTAACAAACATATAACTGGTATTTTCTACCATAAAGATAAAATCGGTAAGCGCCGGGCTGTAAACTGCCCCCCCGGCACATGGACCCATAATTGCTGAAATCTGGGGCACCACACCAGAAGCCATACTGTTTCGCCAGAATACTTCAGCATATCCACCTAGTGAAGAAACCCCTTCCTGGATACGTGCTCCTCCCGAATCATTCAACCCAATTACAGGAATACCATTTTTCATAGCCATGTCCATAATCTTGCACATCTTCTCAGCATGTGCTTCAGATAATGATCCTCCAAAAACAGTAAAATCCTGGCTAAAAACATATACAGGTCTTCCATTAATGGTACCGTAGCCGGTTACAATACCATCACCTAGAAACTTTTGCTTGTCAAGCCCGAAATTGGTGCTTCTGTGAGTCACAAAGGCATCAATTTCTTCAAAACTTCCTTTATCGAGCAAAAGATCTATCCGTTCACGGGCTGTCAGCTTTCCTTTTTCATGCTGTTTCTCAATTCGAGCTTCGCCTCCGCCTTTTAATGATTCTTCTCTTAGTTTGAGTAGTCGTTCAATTTTTGGGTTTGATTCCATTGTGTTTGTTTCCTATTTGTGCTCTTTAAAGTAATTCTGAAGGTAGTCCATAAACTCTACGGCTACCTCCGAAAAAATATCTGTGTTGTAACTGCCGAAAACCTTCTTCTGAAGATATTCGGTAGCTTCATCCCAATTATTCAGTTCTTCTATTTCCCTGATAGCCTTTTTATAGCTTTTCCGTGATCCCGAAAAAATACCTTCTGCAAAATCTGCAGAATGTTCATCCAGGTATGCTTCCAGGCTTACATGAGCCTGCTCTTCGGCTTCTTCTTCAATTAAATCTTCTCCAAGAGATTCAGCTATGGTTTCAGCCGGTGCTTCTTCCTCATGTTCCGGGCTTTGTTTACGGCTGCCCATCATTACAGCCATTTGCTCTTCGCTTAAAAACTGCTTCCACATTGGATCTGGTTCATCTTCAGAGCTTTGTGCATCTTCTTCTGGTTGATCTGGGTCTTGAGTGATTTCACCGTCTACATCACCGGATTGCTCATCAACCAATTCATCCATATCAATAACCTGGTCGTCTGTTTCTTCAGGTTCGGTTTCTTCAGGTTCTTCTTCATCTTCAGGCTCTCCCATCACACTATCAAAAGAGTCTTTCGCCTGATCCAGGATGCTTGATAAATTTGACCGGAACTCGAGTATATCTTCGTCATCCACATCTTTCTGAAGCTGAATATCTGAAGTTATTTCCTCCTGATCAGGAGTTACAAATAATGCATTCAGGGATTCTTTCTCAGTTTCGGGCTTTGTCTTATCAATATTGCTTATTAGATCCTCAACCTCAGAGTCGGTAATTTCATCATCCTTCTTAAACTTATGAGCCAAAGCCTCCGGTTTGTCTCCTTCTTCAGATTCGTAATCACCAAAGAAGCTGTCCAGTAAACTTTCTTCTTTTTCCTCAATAGTTTGTTCTTCTTTGGGTACCTCATCTTTCTTAGAAGCGCCTTTCTTTGCTTCTAAGTTTTTATCAATAATCTCCTGGTCAGATTCATCCCCAACCAGATCTCCCGTACCTTCACTGGCTAAAAAGGCAATAAACCCTCTCCGGTTCAGTGGCTCTTCCAAAGTACTGAACAAACGTGCAGCCCTGTGAAGCCCCTTGTCCTCAAAAAAGGTCACAAACATTTCAGGTTGTACCTTTCCGCCAAACATGATGAAAAGCATCTCTAATTTGTGTGCCCAGTCATCTGCCGTATAGTTAGCAACCAGTTTTTCGTCCAGGTCATGGATGAGTTCTTTGCACCGCTCTTTCGTGATCTCGGTAAGACCCCTCTTTTTCATGTAAAGCGGAATGGCTGCGCCAATGTGCTTATAGATGGTAAGTTTTGAACAACGGCGGTTGATTTCATCAAAAGAAAGAACTTCAAAATTGCGGAACAGGTAATCTGCCATTTTTTGCCGGGGTTCGAGCAACACCTCTACTACCTCTTCCACAACAATATTCAGCGTATCATACAGATAATCTTTGGGTACATGCGAACTGCTGAAAACACACTCTACATAATCCCGCCACGCATGTTTAACAAGTTCATTGTCCATAGAGGCCCAGATTGACTCGGGCTTGTGAATTTCTGCCCGTAAAAGATCTTCTGTGATAAGGCGGATTCTCTCCACGATAAAAGAGGGGATACCTGCTTTTAACAGCTCTTTTGGAGTATAAGTCGGCAGGTCTTCCTTAATGAGGCCGCTTAGATGATCTGTAATTTGATCGACAATATTTTGCATCTGCACCTTAGATTCTGCCTTTGAAAATAAAGCCTGTATGGTCGCTTTACAACTTGAAAAGCATTTCCTTTAAGTTATTTTTCTATTGTGAAGAACTGCTGAATTTTTCTCAATCTTTTCGATTTTACTGTTAAATTCGTTCATGATTTCCTTAAAGGTTCAGCAGCTTACAAAAAAGTATAACCGGAACACTGTTTTTGATGAAGTATCCTTTATTCATCAACAAGGAATCCTGGGGATTTCCGGCTCAAACGGCAGCGGAAAGTCAACATTATTGAAATGCCTGGCTTACCTGGCAAGGCCAAATTCAGGAAGTGTTGTATGGTTTCACGACAATTCTGCCATCAGCAAAGAAGAAATCAAAAGTACTATTGGTTATGCTGCTCCCTATATCAACCTGTATGATGAGATGACTGTGCTTGAGAACCTCAAGTTTATAGGTGAACTAAGCCACGCCAGTCCTGATGACTCTTTTTATAATGAACTGCTCACACAAACAGATATTCATGCTTTTAGAAACCGGATTTTCAAGTCGCTCTCAACCGGCCAGCAACAACGGGTGAAATTAGCTTCCTCGCTGGTTCGAAAACCAAAAATCCTTTTCTGGGATGAGCCGGGCTCAAACCTGGATGAAAAAGGACATGCTTTGGTAAAACAAATTGTAAGCAATGAAAGCAAAAAAGGTACTCTCGTTATTTTAGCTTCCAATGATTCCAAAGAGATTGAACTTTGTGATAATGTTGTGAAGTTGGGTAATGGTTGATGGTTATTGGTTATTGGTTATTGGTTATTGGTTATTGGTTATTCGATTAAGATGAGGTTTTCTTACATTCAGAAATCAACATTTACCAATTAAAAAATCTTCTAAAGTGATTTCACAGAACGACCAGGATTTAGCAGCACTTATACTTGAACACAGCACCCAGCTGCAAAAGGGTGAAAATGTAATGGTTCAACTCATCGGACTAAACGGGATAAGCCTGCTCAGGGCTCTGGTTGAGCAGATCAGGGAAAAAGAGGCGCATCCCTTTGTGCAGATTGAGGATACTGAAATTCAACGCTTACTGGTTCAAAACGGAGATGAAGATTTTTGGAAAAACCAGGCTTCTGTAGATCAACTCCCGCTTATGAAGCAGATGGATGTTTTTATTGGTATACGTGCATCTGAAAATATTTATGAGAACTCAAAAGCGTCCAAAGAGGCAAACAAAGCTTATTCAGAGCATTTTTTGAAGCCTGTTCATTTTGATGAGCGCGTAAACAATACCAAGTGGTGTATTATGCGGTATCCATCCCCATCATTTGCGATGAATGCCAAACTGCCTACCCGTGAATTCACCAAATTCTATTATGATGCATGCCTGGTGGATTATGCCAAACTGAAAAAGGCGATGGAGCCTTTGGAAGCCCGCCTTCGAAAAACCGATATGATCCATTTAAAAGGAGAAGGAACAGACATCAGTTTTTCAGTAAAAGGACAAAACTGGATCCCCTGTTTTGGCTCACATAATATCCCGGATGGAGAGATTTTCACTTCTCCTGTCCTGGATTCAGTTAATGGTCATATTACCTATGCCCCATCTGTGTACCAGGGAAAACCTTTTGAGTTTGTGAAACTGATTGTAGAAAACGGAGTGGTTGTTGATTTTGATTCCTCTAATAATGAAGCCCTGAAAGATATTTTGGATACTGATGAAGGTGCACGGCGATTCGGAGAATTTAGTTTTGGAACCAACCCGGTGATCGAAAGCCCGATGTACGATATTTTGTTTGATGAAAAAATCTATGGTTCCAATCATCTCACCCTGGGCAAAGACTATGAGATTGCCCCCAACGGAAACTCAAGTAATATTCACTGGGATCTGGTTTGTATTGGTGCCGATGTATACCTGGATGGTGAACTGGTTCGTAAGGGTCGTGAGTTTGTAGTAAATGATTTGAAAGGTTTGAATCCCGAGAATTTGAGATAACTTTTTGACACACAGGTCATTCCCACAAAGGTGGGAATCCGGATCGTATTAAGATATTAGATCTCTGCCATCGCAGAGATGACTTAAATGCTTTAAATTCTGTAGATGAAAAAAACCATTCTTATATATGGCCTCGCTTTAGCTGTACTGGTTTTTCTATTAGAGTATTTTGAGTACTGGTATTTTATGCGTGAGCTCTCAATAGAGTTTTTTATAGTTTTTATTGCTTTCCTTTTTACCGGTTTGGGGCTTTGGGTCGGGCGAAAACTAACCTCACCTAAGCAAACTGCCCCGGCTTTTGAGAAAAACCTGAAAGCCCTGGATTATCTTGGCATTAGTGAGCGGGAGCTTGAAGTATTGGTACTTGTTTCCGAGGGGCTCTCCAATAAAGAAATAGCTTCCCGGTTGTTCGTTTCCATAAATACAGTAAAAACCCATCTGTCAAAACTGTATGAAAAGCTGGAAGTGAACCGCCGGACCCAGGCGGTGGAAAAGGCAAAATCGCTGAAATTGATTAGATAAGAAATATTCTTTTTGGTTATCCCGATAGCCGTTAGATCAGGAGAAATGGTCTCTGGTTTTTACATCGGGATTGCTTCGTTGTCCCGAATTCTCGGGACTCCTCGCAAATGAACCCTATTCCCTTTTAAAAAACTCGCCTTTTGGTATGATTTTCACAAAATCATACTTTTGGGTGACTGTTTTATCCTAGCTAATCCTTTTCTTTGCAACGGATTAAACCAAAACCAATTTCAGATTTGTTATGAAAAAGATCATTCTTGTATATGGCTCAATTACAGGTGCTGTTATTATCAGTAGTATGACCCTTGGAATATACGCAGCACAATCCGGTGGGAGTTCATTCTTTGCATCAAAAGCACTTGGATACTCCATTATGCTTATTGGTTTTTCTATGATCTTTGTGGCAACCAAAAAATACAGGGATGAGGAACTGGGAGGCATTATTAAATTCAAAACAGCTCTCAAAGTAGGTTTGGGAATTTCCCTGATGGCGGGAATCGTGTATGTGATAGTATGGGAGATTAACCTTTACCTTACCGATTATGCGTTTATTGGTGAATACACTAACTCTATTATAGAAAAAGCGAGGGAATCGGGGGCAACAGCTGAAGAATTGCAGGCTACCATTGATCGAATGAATCAAATGACGGAACAGTATGAAAAAGTTTGGTATCGCCTTCCCATTACATTTACTGAAATTTTTCCCGTAGGATTACTGGTATCCCTGGTAAGTGCAGCCTTATTTAAAAACCCAGATTTTCTGGCTTCAAAATCTTCTGAAAACTCAACTCCTGTATAGGTTTTAACTGATGAATTATTTAGCAAGTGTAGAAATCGATCTCCCTATTAATGTAGTAGTTTCTCTTTTCAAAGATCCGGAAAACTATCGCTACTGGATGGAAGGGTTACTTTCCTTAGAATTAAAAAAAGGAGTAACCGGCGAAGTTGGTGCTGAAACCCTTTATAGGTTTAAAATGGGTAAAAGAGAAATGGAAATGATGGAAACGGTAGAGGTAAGTGACCTTCCTGACGAATATGCAGTTAGTTATAATGCCAAGGGTGTTTCGAATACAGTAATAAGTAAGTTTTCAGAACTTGATGGCGGACGAACACTTCTTACTACAGAAAATAAATTTCGCTTTACAGGCTTCATGAGAGTTATTGCATTTCTAATGCCCGGATCTTTTAAAAAGCAAAGTCAAAAGTATCTAAACGATTTTAAAGACTTCGCCGAAAAAAATAAACTCAATTCGTAGCAAAATAATCATGACAAGCGAAGCATCAACACCGGAAGAATATATTGCAGAATTGCCTGAAGAACGAGTTCCTGCAATGCAAAAACTGCGAAAAACAATTAAAGAAAACCTGCCAAAAGGTTTTATGGAAACGATGAACTATGGAATGATTGGATTTGTAGTTCCTCACTCAATCTATCCTGGTGGTTACCATTGCACACCGGAACTCCCTTTACCCTTTATAAATATTGCCTCACAAAAAAATTTCATAGCACTATACCATTCAGGCATATACGCCAACGAAGAACTATTGAACTGGTTTGTAGGCGAATATCCAAATCACGTAAAAACTAAACTGGATATGGGCAAGAGTTGCATACGATTTAAAAAACCAGATCAAATCCCTTATGAGCTAATTGCCGAACTTGCACGAAAAATGACTGTTCAGCAATGGGTTGAGATTTATGAAAAAGCAATAAAAAGATAATTAAATGCTTTACGATCGTATTTCATCCCCAATGTCCCTTTCCAGCCTTATTGATTGTTATTGGGTTGTGGAAAGCAACGATCCTACTATATCCCGGCAAAAGATTATCCCTGATGGGTTTGCTGAAATAATCTTTCACTATGGCGATCCTTATCGAATCAATATTTCCGGAAAATGGGAAACTCAATCAAAAGCCTTGCTTGCAGGTCAAATCCGGAATCACTTTCTACTTGAAAACACGGGACTGTCAGGAATGATTGGTATCAAGTTGAAGCCTTATGCACTGGCTGAGATTTTCTTCCTTGAAATGTCGGAGTTCACCGATAAAGTGGCAGACCTCATGTCGGTTCTCAGAGAAGAATTTGAAACAATCTACCCGGATATGATCTCTGATGCTCCCTATAAATCCAAAATTGAAAAACTCAATAGCTTTTTTGAAGCCTATCTTCCTTCTATTTCCAAATCTGATAAAATTGAGCAAGCTATCCGGTTAATCCTTGAAGAGAAAGCTGCTTTAACCATTTCTGAAATAGCTGAAGCCATTAACATAAGTGAGCGGCAGTTGGAGCGCTTATTCAAACGCTATATCGGCCTCTCCCCCAAGTTTTATTGCCGTATTATCCGTTTCAATCACATTTTCGAACTCGTCCAAAAAGAAGAAAAAGAATGGGGGAAACTGGCTCAGCTTACCGGGTTCTATGATCAATCCCATTTTATAAAAAATTTTAAAGAATTTACCGGAGAGGACCCCTCAAAGTACTTTTTCAACGAAAAGAACATGGCGAATTTTTTCCTTAAAAAAGAACAAGAGGTTCAGTGATGTCGGCTTTTTACTATACAGCTTGCCAATCAGTGCCTAGTTTCAAATTCACTTTTAAACTAATTGTTGAATTATGAAACTTAAATACACTCTGATCACTCTTTTTTTAGCCCTTATGGGTTCTGGCGTTATGGCTCAAACTCCTAACCCGGAATTGCCGGAACTTTCCTGGCTTTCCGGATACTGGACTTCTTCGGAAAATGGAAACACCGTGGAAGAACTTTGGACGCATGGTAGCGGCTACATGATGCTTGGGCTTCATAGGGATGTTTATGCCAATGGCCGCTCATCTTTTGAATTCATTCGAATTATGAGAACCCGGGAAGGAATTGTCTATGTAGCCAATCCAAATGGAGCTCCCGGTACAACGTTTACAATGAAAGAAGTCTCCGGGCAAAAAGTAGTTTTCGAAAACCTTGAGCACGACTTCCCGCAACGCATTATTTATTCCAGGGCCGGAGATGAACTGACTGCGCGGATTGAAGATAAGTCAGGAGAAAAAGGAATGGAATGGACCTGGACTAAAACTAAACTTGAATAACATGAAAGTACCTGTTCTCATTTTTCTTTTAAATACATGTTTGCATGCCTTAACTGTACACGCTCAAATTCCCAGTTCCTTTTTAGGAGAATGGGAAGGGAAAGGTACACTTATGGGCAATACCGCAGAATTTAGTATGAAATGGGAACAGGTATTAAATGACCAGTTCTATAAACTCACTTTTACAAATAGTATTCCTTCTGTTTCTTTTTCAATGAATGCACATGCCTACTACAAAGTAACTGATGATGAAGTAATATCGGGTTATTGGTTTGATTCAAGAGGTATTTTATTTCCCTTAAGTGGTAACGTAGAAGACAGTACTATCACTATATATTGGGGTACTCCTGAGATTGAGCAAGGCAGAACTGAGTATGTTTTGATTTCCCAAAGTGAAGTAAAAGTCAATGATTTTGTTCTTAAGAATGGTGAATTCAGCAAGTTTGCTGAAGCTGATTATGAGAAAAAGAAGATATTCACCGTTAATATGCTAAAAGGCTTTACCCTCGCCAGCCCGGATATTGAAGCATCAAAAGATTTCTATGAAAATGTTTTTGGAGTGACTTTTGAAACTAAAGAAATGTTTGATGCCCAACTTTTTGAAGGTGAATGGCTTGGGGTTACTATGCTTATATGCCCAGCAGATGTGGCGAAAAATTCTGCAAAGCAAAACCGCCATCAATTTGAAATTGAAGTAAATGATATTGACGATGTGATCGCTAAAGTTCAAAAACATGGCGGAACATTGATGCATGAAATAATTGAAGAAGAAGGAGTTCGTAGAGTTGGAATTTATGACCCGGATAAGAATTCGATGATACTAATTGAAAGAAAATATGAAAACTAAAAAAGGAGAAACCATGAGTAATGAATTTGGAGTACACTCACTATCACTTGCTGTAAAAGACATCAAAGCCTCGAAAGCGTTTTATGAAAAACTTGGTTTTGTACAGCTTGAAGAGTTCGGATCTATTGAGGATAAATGGCTTATCATGCAGCGAGGAGATTATAAAATTGGACTCTTTCAGGATATGTTTGAAGAGAATATCATGACTTTCAATCCTACCAATGCACGATCAATTTATAAAGACCTGAAGCAACATCACGATATTAATTTCCTGATGGAATCTCCTACAGTGCATGATGAAAAAGGTCCCTGCCATTTTTGTATAGCCGATCCGGATGGAAACCAGATCTTGTTTGATCAGCATAACGAATAATCAAACAAGTGTATGAAACTTGAATGGAAAATCAACTGTAGGTCTTCCGCCTCAAAATTATACTCACTTCTGACGACAAAAGAAGGCAGGGAATCATTCTGGGCAACTTCTGCTCCTGAAGTTGGCTCTGAAATACATTTCAGCTTTCCTAATGGTGAAAAAACTATATCTGAGATATTGACCAAAGTGGAGAATAAAGAATTTATCATTACCTACTTTGGTTCTGTAGTAAAGTTTGAACTGCAAGAACAAGATGACGGGTATACTATTCTTACTCTTACAAGTACAGATATCCCAGAATATGAATACACCGAGGTAAAAGCGGGTTGGGTTTCCGTGCTGATGAACTTAAAAGCAGCAAGTGATTTTAAGACTGACCTGAGAAATAATGACCCTACAAAAACCTGGACACAAAATTTTGCTGATAACTAAATTCTAAAACTATGAAAAAGCGAGTAACCGGAATCGGAGGAGTTTTCCTTAAAGCAGATAACCCTAAAGCTACCAATGAATGGTATTCCAAGCATCTTGGAATAAAATCAGGGCAATGGGGCGGAACTTTTGAATGGCGCCATGCTGAAGACGAATCTAAAAAAGGTTTTACGGCATGGAGTGTATTCAAAAGTGATACCACTTATACTGATCCCAGTAAAAAGGATACTATGATTAACTACCGGGTAGAAAACCTGGAGGAACTACTAAAAACTCTTGAAAAAGAAGGTGTTGAGATCGTAGGTGAAATGCAGTCTTTTGAATACGGAAAGTTTGGCTGGATTATGGATCCAAACGGCTACAAAATTGAACTTTGGGAACCTAATGATGAAGAGTACGAAAAAATGGGTACCGAAGATGCTTTGAATAAAATGGGATGAAACAGAAATAGTAAACTTTTTATACACTTAGAATTACTCCTCAAATACCTAAATAACAGGCATTCCTTTTCCTGTGTTTGCTTCCTTATTCTAAAAATTCCTCCCCAAAAAAATTTATTCAAATCGCTATTTTAAGCAACTTGTATGCTTACTAATGGCAGATAAGAATAGCCCGCCATCCTTAATAGAAACCATCTAAAATTATGTTTTTTGAAATTTTTAGATATGTTTTAATATAGTAAAAGGCTTTGCTGTATCAATATATTTAAGAAATAAAAAATACCTTCATTACTATTTTAATTTGACTTATATAATTCCATTGATTACTCTCCCATTACAAAATATCCCTATATTACTTATTTATTAAGTCTTATAGTCCATGTACAAATGAAATATTACTTTATTTGTACACAAAAAGAATAATAAAATAACTACCTATGTGGGCTGTAGATAACATAATTAACAATACCTCTCCTCAACAAGCTGTTGCTTTTTCTGATGGGCAACTAATTAATACTGTAAGGGGGCCTGAAGGTGCTTCTTTTAGGCTTATCGTAAATGGAAATGGATTTCTGGACATTACAGATATGGGTCATCAGCCCGGTGGTCCGCACTATTGGCAACTTATTATAAATGGAAACATTTATTGGTATGATGGGCAGGGGTCTATCACAATAACTTTAGATACTGGCGGTAAATATTCGGTCTCAGGAGACGGAAATAGTTTTTCAGGCACTTTGAAATGGCTGCCAGGCATTAGTCCTGATGACGTCAAAAATTTTGACTGGATGATGGAAAACAAATACATCCCTTATCAAAATATTCCCGATGAACCCGGTAAAACAACCGCTGAGATTAAAGCTTTGGGACTTCAATACTTTCCGTTCACTCCATATAGTTTTGAGCTTGCAATGTCTGTATATGATTGGACTACAGCTGATTTTACAAGAATCGACTTCATGAGACTATTCACATATACTGGGGTAGCAAATGATCCCCTTGACATGGATAGTATAGCAAACGGAATATGGACAGCCGACTGGCCTCCTTACGTACCCCAGAATAAAGATTATATGAATTCCTTTATGATGGTTCCTGCTAATTCATTAGCGGATGTACAGGCACAACTGAAAGTAAAAGCACCAATCTTACAGCCGATGAATGTATCGGAATCTAATATTATTATTGCGGCGATTAATAGCATGCCCCGAACCAGCGTGATATCGAAGCCTAAGCTTTACAGTGGTCAAGTTGCAATATCCAATTTAGGGTCATCCCATTTTGCAACATATTTTCAAGAGTTACCTGCCAATAGTGATCCTTCATTACCACCATTAGAAATGGATCTTAATACAGCCTTATCAACATTTATGGCTGTTGGTAATACGATTACCTTAAAATCATTTATCTCATTTACTGATTCATTTGATGATGCAGAACACTATTCCAACGGGATCATAATTGTTGTAAGTCCCCCTGATGGAGCTGTAGTTTGGGAACAAACAACTTATATCACTCCTCTTTCTGATGGTCCCGATAAAACTGAATACCTTTTCCAGCCAAATACAAAGTTTACTGTACAGGACATTCAACCTGTAAGCTCGGGAGGTAAAAACTATACGCAGATTTCTCTGCAGGTTTTAGGGTAAACAATCAACTTATATGAGAATAATAGTATGAAAAAAAAGATTGAAGATGCTTTAAAAACACGATCAGGCCCTTCATTTGGAATAGTACTTAATCCCCACGTTGTTACACATGCTCGTGCTTTACAGGACTCTCCTCCTCCGCTGCCAGATCCTGACCAAACAGGTAGTATTTCGAGTGCAGATATAAACACTCTATATACGATAGCTACTTATCCGGCAAAAAAATGGAATGTAACAGGATACGATGCATTCGACCTTGCAGAGTTCACAGGATTTATAAACATGAAAACTCAACAAACACCCAGCTATTACACTGCATATCAACAGACTCTTGCCCTTTACAACTCACTTGTTCAAAGTATCGGGCAGCCACAAGCCCTGGATTATCTTTATACTCCAAACCCTGCTACTCCTCCTGCTAACTGGGAAACAGTTCGCAATTGGTCCATTCAGGAATATCTGATCTTATTTATTACTTCCGGAAATTTTCGTTCTTATGGCTGGAAAAATTTTCCGGGCTGGATGGGTGGAGCTTACAATGATCCTAATAACCTACCCTATAGAGGTATTTAAAATGGCAACTACCAGTACAAATGTAATTATTGTAGGATCAGGTATAGCAGGAAGCCTTGTTGCTAACCTGCTGTTGAATTCCGGGATAACAAATATCTTGATGCTAGAAGCTGGACCCAATATCACTATGAAGGATCCACGGAGCTGGTTTGATGTTGTAACTACTGGTGAAAATCCATACGAAAGCCTATATGATACAACTCAGGATTATAACTCTGCAGGTGCTAATCCCTGGCAAATTACAGGATCAAGAATTATAGGAAGGGGTGGTTCTACCATACATTGGGGAGGGTGGTGTCCGCGTTTCATGCCTGAAGATTTTGAATTAAAAACTAATACGGGACTAGGTATTGACTGGCCCTACACGTACGCAGATCTGGAACCTTACTATTGTCTGGCGGAAGAATATATTGGTGTAGCAGGTGTTGAGCGACAAGGACAACGTGACTGGAGAAGTAAGCCTTATCCATTGGCGGGCCCCACTCTCCCGCTAACTGCGAAACCAATTGTTACTGCACTACAGAACAACGGGTACATTTTTGGAAATATGCCGATTGCTCGTAATACTTTGGCCTACAATGGAGAACATCAATGTATAACTACTGGTACTTGTAATTACTGTCCTATTGGCGCACGCTTTACAGGTGATCAACCTTTAGACAGGCTGGCAGCTAATCCGAATCTTGAAGTTATACTAAATGCCGCAGTTACCAAGCTCGTAATGAGCAATAAACAAACTGTCGCAGCTGTAGAGTATCTGGATACAGGTACCGGAAATACGCAGCAGGTCTCTGCAAATGCAGTATACCTGTGTGCAGGAGCTTTTGAAACTCCAAAACTTATGCAGTTATCTACCAGTATATACTGGCCAGCGGGTGTTGGAAATGACAACGATTTAGTTGGAAGATATTTAGTTGCTAACCCTTACCTGTACTGTAGAGGAGGCAGTTCTACAAACCCAGATTTATTACAGCAAGAGCTGAATTTTCCAAATCTTGCTTCCCGACAATGGGATACTCCTGCTGAACAAGCTCGTGGCAAATTCCTGATGAATATGTCGTATGACGCTCCATTAATTCATCCCGGAAAACTAATGTATCAAGGGCTAACAGAACAAGAGATTAATGATACAGTCAACGGACCATTTCAATATGAGCTCCAAGGGGCTTTATCTCCACTACCGAACTATAACAACAGAGTTTCTCCTGCATCAGGAACTACCCGCTTCGGGCTACCACGAACGAGCTTCTTCACCCCAGAAACAATGGTCCCGCAATCAACAATTGATTTAAATGGGCAAAGAATGACACAGCTTTTTACTGACATTGGGTATACCGTATCAGGTTCAGGAGCTTATCCGCAACGTGGAGACCACGCTTCTTCCACCTGCCGAATGGCTGCTTCAGATAGCGAGGGAGTAGTTGATAAAACCATGAAAGTATTTGGAACAGATAATTTGTTTATAGCATCGAATGCAGCTTTACCTACCATTGGCGCTGCTAATCTCACATTAACCACAGTTGCAGCCATCATGAAAGCCATTGACGAAACTTTGGCAAGCAAACCATCCTGGCTGCATTAAATAAAAAAATGAATTATGGCTGATAATGTCGTCTTATACCTTCCTCTTAATACTTATGTAAATGTTCGTGGGTTCACTAATGCAAGTTTTTTTCAACAAGCAACTGTTTTAGAAGAAAATGGTACGTCTCATGTAATGACAGGCAGTGGTGAGCATGACACTCCCATGCAAAACGGTACTTTTGCGATTCAAACACCTGCATCTTCTTCCAATCCTATGGGTTATGCTGTTACAGTTACTATTGAGTCACAATCAGGTGGAACGTGGAATCCCTCTAGCGTAACAAGTGGAAAAACATCTCTTATGTATTACAATATGGCTCTTGTAGTATCAGAGGATTATACGGACCAGGACTGGAATGATGCTGTAGTACAATTCAGTTGGTGGACACCACCAGAAATGCGAAATTGATATAGAATAAAATCCGATCAAAATCCTGTAACTTTTGGGAGTCCGTTTCGTGTTTGATTTGTTGATGTGAACAAATCTTATCGTTATGAAAAACTCAAAAGCATTCTTTCTCGCAGGAGCAGCTATTCTTTTTTTCTGGGTTATCGGAGGGTTCAGCCCATGGATCAGTTGGGAATCACGATTGGTTAAAATTCTGTTGGTGGCTATCCTTGCCGGGATTGCATGGTGGATGAAGAATTCTAAAAAAGCCACTGTTCGAAAAAGCGCTTTAGTAGTTACCCTGCTGCTTGCTTTAGGTACTGCCTATGCTGAGCCTTACGCCAGCCATCTTATGTTCGGGCATCATCACCACCATTTCTTTTGTGGTAAGTGAATTACAAGTACCATAGCAAAAGTACCCTAAAAGCTTACTTCGATTTAACAGACTTAAAGATAGCGGCCTCAGAGATTTCATCTAAGTTGCTAAGCTCTTCAATCTGAGCTTTTGTTTCCCTGATTATCTGGTCGTATAAATCCAGAGTCTCTGTTGGAAAACCCTCTGTGTTATCAGCCTCTACTTTGAAAAGAAACATCTGGTTCAAAAAGTTATTAAGGATATGGTGAGTTGAAAAAACCATTGCCTTATACACTTTGATTTTCTCAATACTGGCTTTGTGCTTTTCATGCCAATCAATCAAATTCAGTAAAGCAAATAGGATAAATACAAAAAGAGGAATAGCTACTTCATCTAGTTCAATATCTTCAAACCTCCATAGAAACTCGGCCAGATTTTCAAAAAGGTCCAGTTCTAGAATAATAGCACCCAAATATGTTATTAGTGAGATTGTTAACCCAATTAGAGTAAACTTGTATTTTTTCATTAATATGTATCGTCATTAACCCTGTATTTATTTTTTCTCTGGCGAATGTAATTAGTATTCAATAATAACCCAAGTAGTCAAACTGCATTTACTTAGATTACTCTTCTATTGCCATAGATAAAACAAGCTGTTTTTACAAGCAAAAACAAAGTTATTGTGACTAAAATTATATTTCGATACGCTAATATTGAAGATGTAGAATTACTTCAGTACTGGGATAAACAGCCACATGTAATTGCTTCTGATCCTGACGATGATTGGGAATGGGAAACTGAATTACTACACGATCCCAAATGGAGAGAACAACTTGTTGCTGAATTGGATGGCAGGCCTGTTGGTTTTGTTCAGATTATTGATCCTAAAGAAGAAGAAACCCATTATTGGGGAAATGATATAGAGGAAAACCTCCGGGCTATTGATATTTGGATTGGTGAGGCAGATGATTTAGGAAAAGGCTACGGTACCCGAATGATGAGGCTGGCAATTGAACGTTGCTTCGCAGATCCCAGGGTAACTGCCATTATCATTGATCCACTCTCTTCAAATACCCGAGCTATTAAGTTTTATGAGAAGATAGGTTTTGAGTTTATCGAAAAAAGGATTTTGGGGAAAGATGAGTGCCACGTTATGAAACTGGAGAAATTTCCAGGTTAGTTTTATCCCTTCTTTGCATTGAATTTATTAGGTGGATTTTCTGACCATTGAACCCTACTCTATGCTGATCCTACATTTAAGACTTAGTACCCAAAATGAAAAAACTATCTTTAATTCCCTTCCTTATAATTGTATTCGCAATAAGCACTCCATCATTCGCACAAGAAGCAAAAACAACCGGGCCTGAAAAAGGATCTCTCGTTGTAGTTGGCGGAGGGCGGATGGATGAAAGTATTGTAAAACGGTTTATTGAACTGGCAGGTGGAGTTGACGCTCCTATTGTGGTTATCCCTACAGCATCAGGTTCAGATTCTTTCACCCAAAACTCAGGTGGAGCACGAGCTCTCAGGGAATATGGGGCTACTAATGTTACTGTGATCCATACCAGGGACAGATCTGAAGCTGATTCAGATACATTTATAGAACCCCTGAAAAAAGCAAAAGGAGTATTTTTTGGAGGTGGAAGGCAATGGAGATTGGTGGATGCTTATGCAGGAACAAAAACCGAAACTGCATTCTGGAAAGTACTGGAAAAAGGCGGTGTCATCGGGGGTTCTTCAGCCGGTGCTACTATACAAGGCTCCTACCTTGCCCGTGGTGATACACGTACCAACCAAACTATGATGGGAGATCATGAGGAAGGTTTTGGTTTCATTAAAAACATAGCCATTGACCAGCATTCTATTGCCCGTAACCGGCACTTTGATATGTTTGATATCCTAAAGAACCGCCCGGAGTTATTGGGAATCAGTATTGACGAAAGCACGGCTATTGTCGTTCAGGGTAATGAGTTCGAGGTAATCGGCAAAAGCTATGTAATTATGTATGACGGTACTTTCTGGTCGAGGGAAGGAAGCGACCTAAAAAACCTTCCTTCCAGTGAGAGCCTGTTTTACTTCCTGAGATCGGGAGATAAGTATAGTTTGACTGAGAGAAGAATTATTGATTAAACCGATTTCTATTTGTCAGAAATCAGATTTTATGCTTTTTTGCAATCACTATCATTAACACAAATTGCTGTTTATGGCTTTAGGATCACATTGGGAATGGAGAGGATTCGGAAATGTCTCGAATCGTTTTGCACAGTTATATCGTGAACTTCCGCTGCTTTTTGAAACCCAGGTTGTGGAAGATTCTTACCTCTGGATTCCGGGCCTCTCGGTAAATGCAAAACTCAGAAGCGGTGCAGATGGAGACCTGAAATTCAAACGCCTGCAGGAACAAGATGGAGAACTGGAAAAATGGGTAGAGAATCCGGAAGAGATTTTTGATTTCCCATTGAGTATCAAAGCATGGACAACACTCTCTGAGGTTCTAAAAACAGTAAATATTGAGTTACCCCATTGGGCAGAAGAAGTATATGACCGGGATGAAGTACTGGATATGCTTAAAAAGAAAGGCTGCCGTATTGTTAGCATGGTAAAGCAACGGGATGCCCGCCTGCTAAAAACAAAGTATACTGATATTAAAGTAGAATGGGCGACTATTTTAGGCCCTCAACAGTTGGTTTCTATTGCACTGGAAAGTGGCTTTGATAACCTGGCTAAAAACCTCACTGATGAAGAAGCCAAAAAAGGTCTGAGTAATGCGCTACAGGAACTGGGACTTCAAACCGAACCTTTACAGGAAATGAGCTACTTAAAAGCCATTGAAAAGTGGGCAAAAGGAGAAAAAATATGAATAAGGAAGAAAGACCTGAGAAGTCAAAACTGATTAAGCATGTTATTTTTTATAATATGATAGGTATTATAGTCTGCGCCATTTCTTTCATAGCTAATAATTACTTAAACATAGTTTTGTTTGAGATCAATACAGATTTAAGATTTTTTGGTGTAATCTTTCTTGCGTCAATGATAGGCTATACTTTACCATTGCTATCAAAATTACTTAGAACAAGCAAATAGCCATTATTCCTCAACCCATTTTTCTACATCCTTTACTACTTCTGCGAAGTCAATACCGTCTTTAGCTTTATTGATAGTAGCTTCGTATTCAACCGGATCTTCGCTATCTCTCATGATAAGCTGGGTAGCCAGCTTGTTAGTGATATTCTGCTGGATCACTCGCTTTAATGGCCGTGCTCCATACACCGGATCATAACCCAATACTGCCAGCCAGTCTTTCACATTGTTGGGTATGTTCAATTTCACTTTGTTCTTTTCAAGTAACTTGTGAACACGCTGTAACTGAATATCCACAATGGAACGAATGTGTTCTTTGCCTAGCGGGTGGAACACAATAGTATCGTCCACACGGTTCAGGAATTCAGGCCTAATCGTCATCTTCAACTGATCAATGAGCTCGTTTTGCAATTCGTTGTACTGCTCATCGGTTAACTCTCCCCCGGCTTTCTCTACCTTGTTCACAATAAGGTGCGAACCAATATTACTGGTCATGATAATAATGGTATTCTTGAAGTCTACAGTTACTCCTTTGTTGTCAGTAAGCCTGCCTTCATCAAGTACCTGCAACAGTATATTAAATACATCAGGGTGAGCTTTTTCGATCTCATCAAGCAGAATTACGGAATAAGGTTGCCTTCGAGCTGCTTCAGTCAATTGTCCTCCCTCATCATAACCCACATAACCGGGGGGCGCTCCAACCAATCGGCTAACCGAATGCTTTTCCATATACTCACTCATATCAATGCGGATCATTGCATTCTGATCATTGAACAGAAACTCAGCGAGGCTTCTGGCCAGTTCCGTTTTACCTACCCCAGTACTCCCTAAAAAGAAGAAAGAACCAATGGGGCGGTCTTCATCCTGCAAACCCGCACGGGAGCGCCTTACCGCATCCGATACTGCTTCAATCGCTTTATGCTGGCCAATAACTCTTTTATGAAGTTCTTCTTCCAGATGCAATAATTTCTGACGTTCACTTGCAAGCATCCGTTTTACGGGTATACCCGTCCAGCGGGCTACAATGTCCGCAATGTCTTCGGCATCTACTTCCTCTTTGAGCAATGCTTTGCGTTCCTGCATTTCATCCAGCTGAGTTTTGGTGTCTTCCAGATCTTTCTCCAGTTGCGTAATAGTACCATACCTTAACTCAGCTACTTTTTCATAATCACCAGAACGCTCTGCTTTGTCGGCTTCGTTACGAGTTGTTTCAATTGCTTGTTTTAATTCCCTTGCTTTTTGGATTAAATCCCGCTCCTGCTCCCACTGAACTCGCATATTACTGCGCTGTTCTTCAAGATTTGCCAGTTCTTTTTCTATCCCTTTAATCTTGCTCTTGTCTTTTTCTCGCTTCAGCGCTTCGCGTTCAATCTCCAATTGCCGGATTTGACGTTCCAAGGCATCCAGTTCTTCGGGAAGAGAATCGATCTGTAATCGTAAGCGTGAAGCAGCTTCGTCAATCAGGTCAATCGCTTTATCAGGCAAAAAGCGATCCGCAATATATCGGTGTGAAAGCTCCGCAGCAGCCACAATAGCACCATCTGTAATACGAACTCCATGGTGAACTTCATAACGTTCTTGCAAACCACGCAAAATGGAAACCGAATCTTCAATAGAAGGTTCACCAACCAATACGGTTTGGAGGCGACGCTCTAATGCTTTGTCTTTTTCAATATACTTGCGGTACTCGTCTAAAGTAGTAGCACCGATTGCATGCATTTCTCCACGAGCCAGTGCAGGTTTTAAAATATTGGCTGCATCCATTGCCCCTTCTGTAGCCCCTGCTCCTACCAGTGTGTGAATTTCATCAATGAAGAGGATAAGTTCCCCATCTGATTCGGTTACTTCCTTTACTACTGCTTTTAAGCGCTCTTCAAATTCTCCCCGGAACTTGGTTCCTGCAACCAATGAGCCCATATCCAAAGCTACAATGCGTTTTGTTTTAAGTCCCTCAGGCACATCTCCGCGAACTATCCGCAATGCCATTCCCTCGGCAATAGCCGTTTTACCCACACCGGGTTCACCAATCAAAACGGGATTATTTTTTGTGCGGCGGGTCAGGATTTGCATCACCCGCCTGATTTCCTGGTCTCTTCCAATTACAGGGTCCAGTTTGTTCTTTTCTGCTAATTCGTTTAGATCACGGGCATACTTCTTTAATGCTCCATATCGGCTTTCTGCATTCGGATCGTCCACTGTTTGATTGCCTCGTACATCACTTAATACTTTCAGGATGTTGTCTTTGGTAGCACCCTGATCTTTTAAAAGCGAGCCGATCTCTCCTTTTGTTTCGGCTATACCCATCAACAAATGCTCGGAGCTTATATATTCATCCCCCAGGCTTGTTGCTTCTTTTTGTGCATTATCAAATGCCTCCTTTGCTGTTACTGAAAAATACTGCCCGGAAACAGAAGCTCCCTGCACCTTCGGTAATCGATCTAAGGTACGGTCTACCACCTCGCTGATGGCTGCTATGTTAGCCCCCAACTTACTCAAAAGTGTATTTACGATACTCTCGCTATCAGTTAAAAAAGCCTTTAATACATGTGCGGGCTCAATGGCTTGGTTATTTCCATTCTGTGCCAATTCAAGAGCCTTTTGTACAGCTTCCTGGGCTTTTAAAGTAAATTTATTCAGATTCATAATTTCATTCCTCTCGGTTTATTCTGAATAGGCTATGTCCAAAACCGTGCCGGGTTTTTCGGGCTGACTGAATTGCAGGGTATGTTACCTAAATATTGATGTACCTCACTTAAAGGTTTAAAATAAAAAACCCACTCCGTATCAGGGACTGGGTTTTGGTTTTTCGGGGTACAATAAATAGGATAATCTCTTATAGTTCGAACGCGATAAATTGTTTCGTAACTCCTCTTGTAACGGTCAAAAGAACAACTTCGTCTCCGTTTTCTGAAAGTTTTTCTAATTCTTTATAAAATTCATCGACATTATTCACTTTTCTGTTTTTAACCGATGAGATTACATCTCCCCTTCTGAGTCCACGCTCGTAAGCATTGCTGGATTCCTCAATTCTGTTCACAACAACACCATCTTCGTCAGCGTCTAAGTCCAATTGTCTTCGAATATCCGAATTCAATTCGGTAACTGTGAATCCCAGTTTCTCCCGTAAACCTTCATCCAATACCGGATTTACTGAAGAAGCAATCGCTTCATCATCCCGCTCTCCCAAAGTAACAGTTATGTTTTTTTCTTTGCCATCACGGATTAAATCCAGTTCGGCTTTATCTCCAGGTTTTTTAGTAGCTATTGCAGAGCGGAAAGAATTCCAGTTTGCAACTTTTTCCCCATCCAAAGCCACAATAACATCCTGCTCTTTTAATCCTGCTTTATCAGCCGGGCCGCCCTCTTCAACTTGAGCAACTATTACTCCACGTGCATCACCCAGACCGAGAGCTCGTGCCATAGTACGATCCACTTCACCACCAAAATAAATTCCTAAATATCCTCTTGAGACAGAACCGTCATCAATCAGGTCATCCATAATTCGTTTTGCAAGGTTTACAGGAATCGCAAACCCAATCCCATCATTACCCCCTGAACGGGATGCTATGGCAGAATTGATTCCTACCAGTTCGCCATTCATATCAATTAATGCACCGCCCGAATTACCGGGATTTATAGCTGCATCGGTTTGGATAAAATCTTCATAGCCGTATTGTTGTCCACGATCATTTCGAATGATACCAATATTTCTTCCTCTTGCGCTTACAATTCCAAAGGAAACAGTGCTGGCAAGATTCTCACTCAAAGGGCTCCCGATTGCCAGCACAAAAGAACCAACTTTAAGATTTTCGCTATTTCCGAATTTAAGTGCAGGTGCATTTTCAACATCAATTTTAAGTACAGCGATATCAGTTTGAGGATCAGCACCCACTAATTCGGCTTTTACTTCATCTCCATCAAATAACTGAACTTTTATTTCATCAACATCTTCAATTACGTGATTGTTGGTCAATATATAGCCATCATCTGATACGATCACTCCTGAACCTAATCCCCTTTGAGTGTAAGTATCTCCCTGTCCATTACCATAGGGATTACTGAAGAATTGTGAGAAAGGATTGATCATTCTTCGTTCTTGTACTTTTTCCGTAGTAATCATTACAACGGAAGGGCTTGTTTTTTCCGCAATATCAACAATCGCGTTGTTCAAATCCATTAATGAAGAAACGGATCTGCTTTCAGCTGATACAACCTTTGTATCTCCCCCTGTCAGTGTTAGTGTATTGTTGGTGGCTGCATTAAAGCCAAGCAAAACCAGGATAGCAGCTGCTATTCCAAATACATTTTTTACTGCTGTGTTCATTTTTTTCTTGATGAGTTTCGGTTTTTTAATTCGGTGCTACAACGTTTTCCAATTCAATTATTGTACTGCGTTTTTAACCGTTTACATTTTGTTACTCAAAAACCGGAGTTGCTTTCAAACAACTCCGGTTGGGGATTTATCTTCTACTAATTAAACTATGCGATTTCGATTTGTCGCTTAACTTTTTCCTCGTTCTTTTCGATGGTGATATTAAGGATACCATCTTCATATTTAGCTTTAACAGAGCTTTCATCAATACTATCAGGCAGGTAAAATGAACGGCTGAAAGAGCCATAATGTGTTTCTACCCTGTGATAGTTTTTGCCATCTTCTTCGTTCTTAAATGAACGCTCTCCGCTTATTGATAAACGACCATTTTCGAGATCTACTTTAATATCTTCTTTTTTCATACCTGGTAGCTCAGCTGCAATCTCGAACTGTGTTTCCGTTTCAGCTACATCCACACTCGGTATAAAATTATCATTTCGATAGTTATTAGGAGTGCCAAAGAATTCATCAACAATGTCGTTGAATCTTCTTGAGAATAAATCTGTGTTTGGTTTTGAATATTTAATAATTGCCATGATTGAACCTCTCAATTTTTGGTTACTAACGTTGTTTTAATTCGCTGTTAGTTTTGCAACGGATGTGCCAATACATTTTGGATGGTTCACTATGACAAGGCGGCAAACATAGTGTGAAGAAATTTCAGACTGTTTTTTTACTGGTTGAAAGCCTGACAGGCCGATTTGCCGGGACGTCAGGGTCATGGAAAGAGTGTCAGTGTTTCGAACCAAAGATCAACAACTGAAGCAAGACCATCTGATGTTACATGCTGTTACTGCTCAAAAGTACATGCATTTTCTAAGATGGGAAATCACAGATAACTCTGTTTCCATTCTTTAGCTACCAAAAACGCCATCTCTAGTGATTGTTCGTAATTAAGCCTCGGGTCACAGAATGTCTCATAATTTTGGTCTAACCCGGTTTCCGTTAAACCGTTTGCCCCTCCCACACATTCGGTAACATTATCCCCGGTAAGTTCCAGGTGTACTCCACCTAAATAACTACCTTCGGCCCTGTGGATAGCGAATGCTGATTTTATTTCTTCAAGGATGTGATCAAAGTTTCGGGTTTTTAGATTATTACTTGCAGAAAAAGTATTACCATGCATAGGATCTGAACTCCAGATTACTGGGAAACCCTCCCGCTTAACTGCTTGTATAAGGCCCGGCATTTGTTTTTCGATATTGTCCTTACCAAAGCGGGTGATTAAAACAATTTTTCCTTCTTCATGATTTGGGTTAAGCTTTTCGATTAACCGGAGTGTCTCATCGATTTCGAATGGAGGCCCTACTTTTATTCCGATTGGGTTTTCAATCCCCCTCAGATATTCTACATGCCCCCCGTCCAGATCACGGGTACGATTACCCAACCAAACCATGTGAGCGCTTAAGTTAAAAAAGCCGGGTTTTCTAGGCACTTTTCTGGTTTGTGCAGAATCATAATACAGGTTCAATGCTTCATGCGAGGTGAAGAAATCTACCCTCTGGATACTGGAAAATTTTTCAGGAGAAATGGTTTCCATGAACCTTACCGCTTTGGTAATGGATTGTACCATCGCTTCGTATTCCTGGTAATACTGGTTGTTCAGCATGAAATTAAGCTCCCACTGTTCGGGATGGTTCAAATCAGCAAATCCTTCATCAGAAAGAGCCCGCAAAAAATTGAGTGTTAAACCTGCTTTGTGATAACCCTCGATAAGACGCTCGGGATCAGGAAGCCTGGCTTCTTCGCTGGGCTCAAATTTGTTTATTAAGTCTCCCCTGTAATTATGGATTTCCTTTCCTTCAACGGTCTCAAAATCTTTTGAACGGGGTTTAGCATACTGCCCTGCTATCCTGCCCACACGTAAAACAGGAACACCCATTTCATGGATAAGGATAAAACTGGTTTGGAGTAA
Source organism: Balneolaceae bacterium (assembly GCA_006969905.1). Classification (GTDB taxonomy): domain Bacteria; phylum Bacteroidota; class Rhodothermia; order Balneolales; family Balneolaceae; genus Balneola. The sequence goes on from CP030887.1 coordinate 342,747, forward strand.
CACCTTCAACATATTTACAATCTTGGGCGAAGTCGTAAGTTCAAAGCTCTCCGCACAATCGCCACCTTGTAATAAAAATGATTTGCCTTCAGCTACATCAGCCAGCTTTGCTTTAAGCGATTCAATTTCCCAAGAGGTTACTAACGGAGGCAGCTTTTTTAACGTCTCATAGCTATCACTGAGTTTCTCAGGATCAGGGTATGCGGGCAGTTGCTTTATTTCTTTTTCTTGCCAGGTTGTAGGCGTCCAGGTAGTTTTCAAAATTTTAGCATGTATAAATGTGAGTAAGAAATTAAAATATTAGTTTTCTGTACTTAATGCTTCTTAAAAAAAACCTAATTATATACTACCTATATTGTGGATATATTCATGGTTTAGATAATTACGTTAATGCTACAAACCAAATCGCGAATACTAGTAGTGGATGATTACCCCGCACTGGTTACCTTAACCAGGCATAAACTCATCCAAAAGGGATACGAAGTCATTACCGCTCAAAATGGTGCTGATGCATTGGATTTGGTTCGCACGGAGTACCCGGATTTGGTAATAAGTGATGTAGAAATGCCCGTAATGGACGGTTATGTGCTTTGCTCAAAAATCAAAAATGATTCCCGGCTCAGCCAAATACCTGTTATCCTGGTTACTTCCATGGTTTCGTCTGAGCAGTTAATGAGAGGAATTGCTGCAGGAGCTGACAACTATCTTACCAAACCTTATGATGATGAAACCTTATTTAATAAGGTTGAAGAGCTTCTTTTAAACCCCATACCCTCATTCGCTGAAAGGGAAAAAATAAATTTAACGATCGAGGGTAAATCGTATGAAGTGAGAGCAGATTACACGCACCTGATCAACCTGCTGATTTCTACCTACAAGAATACACTGGCACAAAATCAACGACTGGAAAAAATGCAGACTCAAATTAATGCTGCAAACCAGGAATTGGAGTTATCTAAAAAGGAACATGAAGATCTGCTACAAAATGTATTTCCTGATAAAATCGCTGAAAGCTTATTGGCATACGGTACTGTGGCACCCGAGCGGTATGAAGATGTAACCATTATGTTTACAGACTTTGATCAGTTCAGTAAAGTAGTACCCACACTCACCCCTGAGCAACTAATAGATAGTTTATCTTTCTACTTCGATAAGTTTGACAGCATAGCAGATCAACATAACCTGATTAAGATTAAAACCATCGGCGATAGCTATATGTGCGCAGGGGGATTGCCTGAGAGAAATGAATCCCATCCTATTGATGTGGTTTTGACCGCTTTAAAAATGCAGCACTTCATTTCAAAGTTATCCAGCCATAATGGTTCTGTTCCTTATTTTCCGCTTCGAGTCGGTATTCATAGCGGACCTGCTGTGGTTGGCGTAATAGGCCAGCGAAGATTTGCCTACGACATTTGGGGAGAAACCGTCAATCTTGCCGCACGAATGGAACAGATGTCAGAGAATCATGGCATTAATATTTCTGAACAAACTTACCAAAGGGTTAAAGACTTCTTTGAATGCGAAGAACGGGGCGAAATTGAAGCCAAAAATATTGGAAAGGTACCTATGTACTTTGTAAAGCGTATTAAGGAAGACATGTCTGAAGATGATGAAGGGCTTTTCCCGAATCGTCTGTTTGTACGCAACTATAATGTATTGGCACGCCAGCAAAGCCAGTAGTAATAGGATTTTTTTCAATAAAGATTGAAGGTTTTTTGCTGACGGTTGCTTATCATTCAGGTCGGCTTTGAATCAAAAAACTATTCTTTTGCAGCAAAATATTGTAATTCGCGGCGCGCGCGAACACAATCTCAAAAACTTCGATATAGACATACCCAGAGATCAGCTTGTTGTAATTACCGGCTTATCCGGTTCCGGGAAATCATCATTAGCATTTGATACTATTTACGCAGAAGGCCAGCGGCGTTTTCTCGAATCCTTATCTGCTTATGCCCGCCAGTTTTTGGGGATGATGGAACGCCCTGCTGTAGATTTTATTGACGGCCTTTCCCCAGTAATATCCATTGACCAGAAAACTACAAACCGAAATCCGCGCTCAACCGTGGGCACCGTAACTGAGATTTACGATTTCCTTCGCTTGCTATATGCACGGGTAGGTGTTCCGTATTCTTACCTTTCAGGAAATAAGATGGAGAAGCAAAGTGCCGAACAGGTAGTCGCAGCAGTTATGGACATGCCTAAAGGCACCAAAGCCTATTGCCTCGCCCCGGTTGTTCGGGGAAGAAAAGGCCATTACCGGGAGCTTTTTGATCAAACCATTAAACAGGGATTTTTAAGTGCCAGGATTGATGGTGAGCTGGTTGAGCTGGAAAAAGGCATGATGGTTGACCGGTACAAAACCCATAATATTGAGGTGGTTGTTGACCGGTTTGTGATTAGCGCAAAAAGTGAAAAACGCATTTCAGAAAGCATTCGGCTTGCACTGGAAATGGCTGACGGCAACGTGATTTTAGCGGTTAAAGAAGGAGATACATTCAACGACCGGTTATTCTCCCAAAAACTGTTTGATGCCGAAAGCGGGATAGCTTACGAAGACCCGGCCCCGAATCTCTTTTCCTTTAACTCACCTTACGGAGCATGCCCTGAATGTGACGGGCTCGGCCATACTTATGATGTAAGCTGGGATTTACTCGTTCCCAATAAAGAGCAAAGTATTACAGACGGAGGAATCCGCTTCCTTGGGCCTCCACGTGATGTCTTTGTTTTCAAGCAATTGAAAGCTGTTCTCGAAACACTGAAACTTGATTTCGATACTCCTATTAAAAAATACCCTGAAAAAGCATTTGAGCTTTTGATGAATGGTGGCGGGGATGAAAAGTTCTCTGTCAGCTACGATTTCAAGGATAATTCGGTGACTTACAAACATAAGTATGAAGGTTTCCGGAGAATGATTGTTGAACAATACGAAAACAGCAAATCCCTCAAGCAAAGAGAAAAAGCAAAAGCTTATATGAGTAAAGTGACCTGCCCCGTTTGTGACGGAGGCAGGCTTAATCAGGAAGCCCTCTCATACAAAATTGACAGGTACAATATTCATGACCTTGTAAGGATGGATATTGATCAAATACGTAATACACTTTACAGCATTAAGCTTACTGAACGCCAGCAGTTAATTGGCAACCAGGTACTCAAAGAGATTCGGGATCGGCTTGATTTTTTATTGAATGTAGGATTGGATTACCTGAACCTGGACCGGGAGGCCCAAACATTGAGTGGTGGTGAAGCCCAACGAATACGACTGGCTACTCAAATCGGTACTCAATTAGTGGGAGTGCTTTATATACTGGATGAGCCGAGCATTGGCCTGCACCAACGGGATAACATAAAGCTGATCAAGTCCCTGGAAACATTGCGGGATTTAGGTAACAGCATTTTGGTGGTAGAACATGACAGAGAAACCATAGAACATGCCGATTTTGTACTTGATTTGGGCCCTGGTGCAGGAATCAACGGTGGTTATATTGTTTCTGCCGGCAAGCCGGAAGAGCTGGATCAAAGTTCAATGACCGCACGCTTTCTTCGTGATGAGGAAATTATAGAACTTCCCTCCTCCTATAGGAATGGCAACAAGAAAAAGCTAACTGTAAAAAATGCCCGTGGGCATAATCTCCAAAATGTAAAGCTGGAAGTACCCCTTGGTAAATTCATCTCGGTAACCGGGGTAAGTGGTAGTGGCAAAAGCTCGCTTATTAACCAGACCTTAGTACCGATTCTTTCCAACCATTTCTATAAATCAAAAAGTGTTCCCCTCCCTTATGATACGGTTGAAGGATTGGACAATATCGATAAGATTATTTCTATTGATCAAAGCCCGATTGGAAGAACTCCCCGCTCTAACCCGGGTACTTACACTAAAGTGTTTGATCATATACGAAGATTATTTGGTGAGCTTCCTGAAGCTAAAATAAGAGGCTATAACCAGGGAAGGTTTTCTTTTAATGTTAAGGGAGGGCGATGTGAAACCTGCCAGGGAGATGGGGTCAGAAAAATTGAAATGAACTTCCTGCCCGATGTATATGTAACCTGCGAAACCTGTAACGGCAAGCGGTACAACCGGGAAACCCTGGAAATCTTTTATAAACATAAAAACATTACTGATGTACTCGAAATGCCCATCAGTGAGGCTGCTGAATTTTTTGAAGCTCAACCTACTATAAGCCGTATTCTTAAAACGCTTACTTCTGTTGGATTGGGATATTTAACACTCGGGCAATCCAGTACTACCCTTTCAGGGGGTGAAGCACAGCGTATAAAACTTGCCAGAGAACTTTCTAAAATAGGTACCGGGGATACACTTTATGTAATGGACGAGCCCACTACCGGTCTCCATTTCCAGGATGTGCGTATGCTCGTGAATGTAATTCAAAAACTGGTGGACAAGGGAAACACCGTAATGGTCATTGAGCATAACCTGGATCTTATAAAAGCTGCTGACTGGATTATTGACCTGGGCCCTGAAGGAGGAAAAGGCGGCGGTGAAATAATAGCCCAGGGAACTCCAAAGCAGGTAGCTGAGGTAAAAAACTCTTACACTGGTGCCTTTTTGAAGAAAGAATTTGAACGGTTGGGGAAAAGAAAAGAGAGCCTGACCAGCCAATAATATTTTCACTCAAAATCTAATTGATACATTGCCGAAGACTTACCTATCTTGTGAGTCCTTATGGAGTTTTTTCGAACACATATTATTAAAGCGCCGGGCATACTAACCCTGATATTGGGTTTTGTGCTGCATTTTATTCAACCGGCTGAAAAGTCTGACCATAATCATGCTTTTACATCCTGGCTGGATGGGCACCTCAAAGCAGATAATGAGAATGATATAAGGGTTCTTCTAAAAAACCTGGAAGCAGAAGACGAAAACCTGGAATCACTGATTCGTGAAGCTTCCGAGGTAGTCGCAAATCATGCGGAAGATTTTGAACTGCCTTTCAGTAGTTCAGATAAAGATGAAGTATACAATCTCCTGATTACCGAGTGGAAATCTTATCAGAACTCTGCTTCAGGAATGGGTAAAGCCGTTATTGTTGAGAATAATAAAGTCTCTGCTATCCAAAAAGATGGTAAAACCCAGAATAATAAAGCCATATCTGTTTCTTCGGGTTGTGATTCTTCAAAACTTCAAAAGATACAGTCGTGGGATACGATCGTTCCTTCTTTTGATTTCGCCCCACTTCAATCCGGCATCTCCATTAATGCCCCATAGTTTTGCTGGTAATAGATTAATTGTTACCGGTTAACCCTTTCAATTAACCCATTACCTACTCCTCACCTAAACAGTTTTTAAAAATTTTCAGATGCCTGGTTATTCAATCATGCCATCTAATCATAAATATCTAACACATAATCTAAACAACCATGCAAGGAAACGGACTTAAAATTGGCCTTATCGTAGCTTTTTTGGCCATGACAGTATATTACCTGTTCCCTACCATTCAGTGGAACCTTGAACAAAGACAAATGAGTGAACTCACCCCTGATGAGCTCGTTCAATATCAGGATGAAAATCGTGAGCGCCTGGAAAATGTAAAGGAGCGTACGCTTAATCTCGGGCTTGACCTCCAGGGAGGAATGCACGTTACCCTGGAAGTAGGAACCCCCCAATTAGTGAGGGAACTGGCCGGAGAAGATGCAGATACCCTGCTTAATAATGTAATTAATGAAGCACGCCAAATAGCGTTGGACAATGACACCGACTTTATTGACGAGATGCTTAATGTATTTGAAGCGCGTGATGCTAATGCCCGCTTAAGCAGGTATTACCGGAACGATGCTGCAAACATTACCCGCCGGTCAACAAATGATGAAATCGTTGCATTTCTTAAAACTCAAAGGGGAATGGCACTTGACCGGGCAATCGAAATTATCCGTACCCGTGTTGACCGCTTCGGTGTAACCGAACCTTCTATTGTAAAGCAGGGAACAGACCGCATTATTGTGGAACTGCCCGGTGTGGATGATCCGGAACGTGTCATGAACCTGCTAAAAGGTACGGCGCGTCTTGAATTTCGTTTAGCTGCAGATGCCCAGGATTTCGGTTCCTTCATCCAGCAAACCTATAACTACTTTGATAATGTAGCTGATACCTCTGCGGATAGTTTAGCCCTCGGAGCATTCAATCCATTGGTTGAAGTACTTACTCCTGCTCAAAGCCCTTATGTATTAGGGTATGCAGAGGAGCAGGATACAGTACGGGTTATGGAACTTTTGAGAGACCCCAACATCCGGCGTATGATGCCACGAAATACAACCATTATGTGGAGTGCCAACACCATTCCATTCTCTCAGGATGGCCCGGAAGTATACCAGTTGTATGGGGTAAAAACACAGGTTGAACTTACCGGTGAAGTTATTGAAGAAGCGAGTGTTCAGTTTGATCCCGCAACCAATGTCCCTGAAGTTTCTATGTCAATGAATCCAGATGGAGCCCGGACCTGGGGGCGTATAACCGGTGCCAATATTGGTAAACCTGTAGCCATTGTGCTCGACGGTTATATTTATACCTATCCAAACGTACAAACTAAAATCAGCAATGGCCGCTCTTCAATTACCGGGGTGGAAAATGTTCAGGAAGCTGAGGATTTGGTGAACATTCTTCTATCAGGTGCGCTGCCTGCCCCGCTCGAAATTATGGGAAGCCGTACGGTGGGTGCTACCCTTGGGGAAGCTTCTATCAAAGCGGGTTTGAACTCTGTACTGATTGGCCTTTCTATCGTAGCCATATTTATGATTTTCTACTATAGAACCGGTGGTGCTGTAGCTGATATCGCTTTAATTCTGAATATCGTATTTATTTTGGGAATACTTGCTGGATTCAGAGCTACACTAACCCTTCCCGGTATTGCAGGTATCGTACTTACCATTGGTATGGCAGTAGATGCGAACGTACTTATTTTTGATCGTATCCGGGAAGAGCAACGATCCGGGAAAACCATCAAAGCAGCTATCTCTGCCGGTTATTCCAATGCCATGAGTGCCATTATTGATGCAAACGTAACTACCGGTTTTGTAGCCCTGATCCTGTTGAGCTTTGGAGTGGGCCCCATCAAAGGTTTTGCGGTTACACTGCTTGCGGGTATCGCATGCTCATTATTCAGTGCAATCATCATTACACGTGTGGTAATTGATTATTTAACCCGAACCAAAGTAGATGCCGTCAGCTTCGGTTAATCCAATAAAGAAATTCAAAAGAAATAAGGAAATAGTATTATGAGATGGTTTGAAACACCAAATATTAACTTCGTTGGCAATCGCAAGTTTGCTTATATGATCTCTGCCATACTGGTACTGGCCTCAATAGGCGCCATTGTTACCAAAGGTTTGCAGTATGGTATTGACTTTAAAGGCGGTAATGAATTTATATACAAATTCGAACAGCCCGTAAATACTGTAGAATTTCGTGGATTCTTAACCGAGCCACTGGGCTCTGCACCGGAAGTAAAACTTTTTGGCTCTGATGCAGAAATCCTGATCCGGACCGAAAATCCTGCTGAAAGAGAAGTAGTACAGGACATTATTGAGCAAGCTTTTACTGCCAATGCTCCCGATAATGCATTCGAGTTCGAGCAAAGTAGCTACATTGGCCCCCGGTTTGCCGAGGATTTGAAGGCAGGGGCACTTCAATCGGTTATCTATTCTATGGTAATCATATTCCTGTACATCCTCTTCCGCTTCCGTAACTGGACGTTCTCTTTAGGAGCTGTGGCAGCTCTTATCCACGATGTTACTATTGTACTCGGCTTATTCACTATCCTTAACGACTTTGTGGAATTCAGTCTCCAAATCGACCAGGTAATTATTGCAGCATTTCTGACCATCGTAGGTTACTCGCTGAATGATACCGTGGTAGTATTTGACCGAATCCGTGAGAACAGCATGGTACATAAAGGAATGGAATACATGCCAATGGTAAACAAGAGCCTCAACGATACATTAAGCCGTACCGTAATCACATCAATAACGACCTTGTTTGTGGTGTCTGTGCTCTTTATTTTCGGAGGCGAAGTGCTGAAAGGATTTTCCTTCGCATTATTAATTGGTATTGTACTTGGTACATATAGTTCGTTATTTGTTGCCAGTGCGTTGGTGGTTGAACTAGAGGCCAAAACCAAAAAATCATAAGTTTAAAAAAGGAAATTATGGGCTTTAATACGTCAGAACGCTACAATAGCGTAGTTATCGAATTTAAAGGTAACGTAATGGGTGGACCTGATGCGGTTAGCCTGAACGAACAACTTCATGAGCTGATTGATGCAGAAAAAACCAACATCGTTGTTGACCTCGGTAAAGTAAAGTTCATGAATTCTTCAGGATTAGGAATGTTGATTGGCGCACTTACAACCATGCGTAAAGCAGGTGGCGACCTTCGCATTGCCAACGCAACCGACAAAATTGAAAGCTTGTTAATCGTGACAAAACTGATCACAGTATTCAAGCACTATAAGTCGGTAGATTTGGCGGTAGAATCATTTAACGAAGATTAATGGTCCGCTCTTAAATAGAACTTTAAGGGGTGTAGATAACTACACCCCTTTTTTATTGCAAACAAGTTACTGATATGTCTGTTCGAGTTGTAATTGGTGCCCAGTGGGGCGATGAAGGTAAAGGAAAAATTGTTGACCTTTTAAGTAATAAAGCACGTTTTGTGGTACGCTACCAGGGAGGAGCTAATGCCGGCCACACCCTTAAATTTGATGATAAAAAAGTAGTGCTTCATCTTATTCCTTCAGGAATTTTTAACGGGGATGCACACTGTGTAATCGGAAACGGAGTAGTCATTGACCCGATAGCACTCGTCAAAGAAATTAAAGGGGTCGAAGAACTGGGCTTTAGTTTAGAGGGAAGATTTTTTATCAGCCAAACAGCGCATGTGATTTTACCTTATCACAAACTGCTTGATCAGCTTAAAGAAAAGCGACGGGGCGGTGATGCCATCGGCACAACCGGGCGTGGAATCGGCCCTGCTTACGTAAGCAAAGTTTCGAGAGTAGGTATTCGTATGGTTGATCTTTTAGATAAAGACATCCTTCGCAAAAAAATTGACCAGAATATCAAAGACATCAACTTTGCACTAAAGAATTTATACAAAGAGAAAACCCTTTCTGTTGATGCTTTGATGGATGAGATGGACGAAGCCATCAATACACTCAGCCCGTATATTTGCAACACTACGGATATGCTGCATAAAGCACTGGAAAAAGGGGAATCTGTCCTTCTTGAAGGGGCACAAGGCTGCCTGCTTGATGTAGATCACGGAACCTATCCTTACGTTACTTCTTCTTCTCCAACATCCGGTGGGGCTTGTACAGGCTCAGGGGTTCCGCCAACAGCCTTAACCCACATAATGGGTATCACCAAAGCCTATTGTACCCGTGTGGGCAACGGCCCTTTCCCTACCGAACTGGATAATGAAAAAGGAGAAGAACTTCGCCAAAAGGGATTTGAATTCGGTGCGACCACAGGCCGTCCGCGCCGTTGTGGCTGGCTGGATTTAGTGGCTTTAAAGTACGCTTGCAGGATTAACGGGATCAATGAAATTACACTAACCAAAATGGATGTAATGGATGGCTTCGAAGAAATCCAGGTGTGCACCAGCTATAAAATTGATGGGGAAGAAACTACCGTATTTCCTCTTTCCCTGGATGAGATTGAAAAAATAGAGCCTGTTTACACTTCTTTGTCCGGCTGGGATAAAGACATTACCGGGATGACCAAGTGGGATGAGTTGCCGGAGAATGCCAAAGAGTACATTTATTTTATTGAAGAGTACCTGGGGGTAAAACTAACCATTATATCTACCGGCCCGAAGAGAACAGAGACGATTGTGAGATAAGGCAGGCTCATTTCAGGATCTTTGGAGAGTGGATACTTTGATCAAACTCCTTCCCAGAACAATGCTGATATCTTTACAGATGCTGAATCAAGTTCAGCATGACAACAATCAGAATATTCCTTACTTGTTCAAATGTCTGTTTGGACTGGATTTTACTGCGTAAGCGAACGCTTGCGCTAAGTTAGAGACTTGAGTTCTTGATAAGCATTCACAATCCTATCCCTTCGGGATCACTTGTTTAGATTGGAAAGCTTTTTACTTGTCATCCTGAACTCGTTTCAGGATCTTTAGAGAATGATATTCTAATTCATCTCATAAACTCCAACAGATCCTTAATCCCCTGTAACTCCTTTGGAGGATATTTACCTCTGGATATAATGTTCATCCATCGAGGGAGGTGGATTTACGAATGGAATGAGAGTGAATCAGTCTGGAGCGTGTCCGCATCAACTGAATAACTACTTTCCTGTACACATTTTACTCAGGAATCCAGATAATCCCGTATCGCTTCTTTGAGTTGTATAAAAGTATCTTTCAGCAGTTCTTCATTTTCTTCGAGTAGTGTCACCCTGAATCCTAGTAAATCAGAACAAAAGGAAGAGATGGGCACCACACAGATACCTGTTGAGGCCAGCAGGTAAAACACAAAACGGCTGTCGAGCGAGGCTCCTTCAACCCACTCATCTACCATGTTTTTGATTTTTGGATTAGCGATATCCAGGCTTTGCCGGTTAGTTAAAACCCCTTCTTTAAAAACAATGGTGTTATAAAAAGACCCGTAGGTCGGATTGATGGTAAGCTCCGGGATTTCCGATAATGTTTCTGCAATAAAACGGCTGCGCCTGCCAATTGCTTTATTCGTCTTTTCCCGGTAATCAACAAATCGTGGATCTCCCAAAATCTTAGGTATTGCCATCTGCGGTAATGTAGTGGAACAAACCTCGATCATCTTGGCATCGTCTAAGGATTTACACAGCCGGTCAAATTCGGCATCCTTTCCTTTATTATAACATTCAATCCACCCACACCGGGCACCTGGCCAGGGCATTTCTTTAGAAATTCCTTTCATGGCAATTCCGGGTACATCCCCGATTATCTCCGAAAGTGAATAGGTACGCACTCCGTTGTAAGTAATAAGGCTGTAAATCTCATCTGAGATCAAAAACAGGTCATAAGTACGGGCAATTTCCACTATTTCATCCAGAATCTCTTTAGGGTATATCATCCCTGTCGGGTTATCAGGATTGATAATAAGAATGCCTACTACATTGGGATTGTACTTCACTTTGTTCCTGAGATCCTCAACATCCGGGTACCAGTGATTATCAGGATCGAGCTTGTAGGTTAACGGATGATGGTTAGCATTTGCTGCCTCAGCAGATGAGTGGGTTGAATAGGCCGGAGAGGGGCCAATTACCCGGGAAGTGGTATCCAGGTAATTATAGAGTGTGGCAATCGCATCCCCTAACCCATTAAAGAAGAGAATATCATCCGGTGATATCTGCACACCTCCGGTTTTATTGGTTCGCTCTGCCAAAAACTGCCGGGTAGCCAAAACCCCTTTCGAGTCGCAATAACCATAGGTTTTGTCATCCATTACCAGTTCCTGTATAATTTCCTTCATCCATCCCGGGACTTTTGCATTCTTTTGGATCGGGTCACCTATGTTTTCCCATGTAATCTGCACCCCTTCTTCAGCCAGCAAGTTTGCTTTCTTTACAATCTCCCTAATTTCATAACTAAGCTCTTTAGCCCCATCACTAAGTAGTTTCTGTCTCATCTTTTTTAATTACCGCCTGTATAACATTAGTCTTGATATATGCTGTTGGAAGAAATGAAAGCTTTGAGTGATTTCCCTGCCTGATCTCTTACCTTCTTTTTAAGAAAACCTGACCAACCCAAAACAGTACCAACCGGGCCTAATGCCATCGAACTCCATTTCCAGAAATTAAACTGGTCTACGTGTTTAATAATCTTCCCGTCTTTGAAGCGGAAGCTTGCATGAATTTTATTGTGCACCTTCCGTTTAGTTTGCGAAAATGTATAAACAGCCTCCCAATATGCTTTACCTGTTTCATCATCGGCTTCCACTCCGCTAAAGATAATTTCAAGATCTTTTCCCCTTTTGCAGAGCATGTGCCACATGGCCTGAACTTCTTTTCCTTTTAAGTCAAAGGCTTCATCTTTGAAGGTTGCCTGCGGATGGTAGCAGGCATTCATTCCTGCATAATCCTTTTTTTGAAATGCAGAGTAAAAATCGTTGATAAGCTGTGTGTTAGGATGCATAAAAATAATTAGCCAGAAGGTAAATTTTTGGGGCGATATGGTTTATTATATTTTAAGTTTTTTGCTTCTATCCTTTTGAATACAGAATTATCAATACTTTCTGTATGTGGGCTTTCCTGCAAAATTGGACGGCTATATCTCCCCAATCTCTTATAGAACCAGGTCAGGGTTTCATACATTTCATCTTTATAATACGGACGATAAAATGCCAAAAAATCCTCATCAACCGCAAGGCCATGAGATACGGCATGATCTTTCATCCAATGGAGAGTAATATTGGCCAAGCCATCATTCGGGTAACCTCCCCCAATATTAGAATGTACACCTGCAAACCACCTTTGTTCTACATGCTGGTTGGGATGCAAAGGATCAGACCAAAGGGCGGCCTTAAAAGGTTTTCTTTGTTCATCAATTGAAATAGCATGGCAGGCATTTTCAATATTCTGCCCTAACTGCACATCATGAAATTCGTATTTTTTTCTGTTCAGCTTGTTAAACATTTTCAAAGGAACGCCTAAAGCCCCTACAGTGTCCCATACCCCGATAAATTTGATGGCGGTTTTTTGAGAATGATGAGCAATTCTAAATTTATGTGTTTCTTCTTCATTTTTGCGGTCCCTGTATACAGCGTATGCCTCAGGAATAAAAAAAGCATCCTTCTTGGGAAGTATGCCACATTTTCCTATTAGCCCGGCAAGACTTCTGACAGTATATGCACCCCGGCTAAAACCAAATAAATAAATTTCATCTCCCTGGGAGAAGTTGTTTACCAAAAAGCGATAACAGTCAACTATGTTTTTAGAGAGGCCTTGCCCGAAGGCTCCGCCAAGTACCTTATCAAATCCCCAATGAGTACCTACGCCTTCATCGTAAAACACAATTTGATGAATCCCTTCATTATCTACCGGAAGTATTGAACGGGTAATTTTAACAATGTTGCTTGGTTTTCTTTTGCCATCTATTACCCGGTCTGGCTTATTCCAGGTTCCATCTGCACAAATAATTATCCTTTTCATACAAAAGCATGGGTTTGCGTTAAATCGCAATAAAGATGATATATCTTACAAAAACAATGCTTAATACTTATTTCTTACAAAAGAAGATAAAAGACCAACACCTATAACAATAGTACTCCCAACCAATGTATACAATGGCCATGCAATCGCCAGACCTTCTCCGGGAAGAATATTTTGGATGGGGCCTTTCACCATAAAAAGAAGAGCAATCATTCCCGTGAAAAAACCTATAAGCGCATCTTTAGTATTTGGAGATTTGAACAACATACCCAGGCCAAAAGCACCCAGTAATCCTCCATAGGTATAGGAAGCAATTCCTAATCCCAGTTCAACAACTGCCGGGCGTTCACCTTCTTGCAGTTGTAGAAAAGCAAACAGAAATGCGGAACCTGTAAGAACTATTCCCCAAACCAACGTGATGATACGGGATGTTTTTAAATCCTGTTCCGGCGTATTGGTTTTACCAAAATAGGGTTTGTATAAATCGTAAGTAGTAGCCGATGCCAGTGAGTTCAGCGAAGAACTCAGGCTGCTCATGGCAGCTGCAAATAGTGCAGCCACAATAAGACCCGAAATACCCACAGGAAGTTGTTCCACTATGAATTTTGCAAAAATCTCATCATTGGTAGCCAGACCTAATCTGTCTGCACTTACACCTTCGTAAAAAGTAAACAACATTAATCCTATCACCAGGAACAAAGCAAACTGGAGAATGACAACAGCCCCACTCCATATCAATGCTTTTTGTCCTGATTTTAGATTTCCTGTTGCCAGTAGGCGCTGCACGAGCAATTGATCAGTTCCATGAGAAGCCAGGGAAAAAACCGCCCCTCCAACCAATGCTGTAAAAAATGTATACGGTTGAGCAATGAACTCTTTAAAACTCAAATCAAAGCCTGATCGAAAGAACTGAAACTTGTTACCTGGTTCCGCAAAAGCCACAACAGTTTGCCAGCCATCAGGTAATTGATTGAGCAGAATAATCATCGCAATTCCTGCACCTCCCAGGTATACAGCCATTTGTACCACATCCATCCATACCACGGCTTTAATCCCTCCAAAAAAGGTATAAACCAGTGTAATAAGTGAAATAACAGTAATAGAAAGCAAATACAATTCAATATCTCCCCAACCTGTAAAAGCACCTCCCAATCGCAGAATGATAGCCAATGGAATGGCTGTAGCAAAAAGCCTTACCCCATCAGCCAGTAACCTTGTTATCATGAAAGTGGTACTGGTTGCATTCCGCATAGCCGGCCCGAATCTTTTCTCCAGGAATTGATATGCGGTATACATCTCTCCATCGTAGTATTTGGGGAGAAAGAAAACGGCAACTAAAATCCTGCCCAAAAAATACCCAAGCGTAATTTGGAGAAAGGTCAGATTACCCCCATAGGCAACGGCAGGTATACTTATAAAGGTGAGGGTGCTGGTTTCTGTGGCAACTACGGAGAATAGAACAGCCCACCAAGGGATCCCGTCCCCACCTAAAAAATAATCTTTCGTAGAGGTCTGCCTACCGGATACTTTTAAGCCTAGAAAGGCCACACCTGCCAGGTAAAAAATGAGAACAAAATAATCGATGAGACCAAACTGCATGGCTTAAGAACGAGCTATGTCTTCAAAAACTCAACAAACTTTTGAATAGCTCTTCCTCTGTGACTGATCTTATTTTTCACTGGCGCATCAAGTTCAGCAAATGTAAGTTCATAACCTGCCGGCTGAAAAACCGGATCATAACCAAAACCTTTATCGCCTTTTTGCTCTGTTAGGATTTCCCCCTTGCATACCCCTTCAAATGTATATTCCTGATCACCATCTGCCAGCGCAACTACCGTCCTGAATTGGGCTGACCGCTTATCAACACCATCTAATTCTTTCAGGAGTTTCATCACATTATCCTGGTAAGTGACATTTTGCCCTGCATAGCGGGCCGAATATACACCCGGCGCTCCGCCCAAAGCTTCCACTTCCAGGCCAGTATCATCAGAAAGCGCCGGTAGACCTGTTTGTTCATGCACATACCTGGCCTTTTTTAACGCATTACCCTCCAGCGTAGGCTGATCTTCATCCACATCTTCTAGTTCCGGGAAATCTAAAGCAGATAGAACTTCAATCCCCAGTCCTCTAAGAATCTCCTGCATTTCAATAATTTTGTGTTTATTACGGGATGCCAGTACCAGTTTATCCATCGCTTTTTCTGGGAAAGAGTTTATAGTAAAGATTAATGCCACTGCCTATGGTAAGCAACCCGTTCAATGCTATAAACACATGGTCATTTTCAAGTACTGAATAGATGGTGAGCAAAAGGCTGGATGAGACGTACATCAAAATGAAAGCAAGGCTGATATCTGTACGCCCGGCCTTAATAGTTTGCAAGGTTTGAGGAACCCATGCAGAAACCAGTATTGCAAAACCCGTCCATCCTAAAATTTCGATTCCTGTCATATGTTATAACGAATGTTTAAGAATTTCCTGGACCTGGTGCCATTCCAGCCTTGGCCCGTATTGTGATACGATTTTTGAGGAAGCGAGGCTCGCTAATTTCCCGGCAGCTGCATAACCCAAACCATTAGTTATAGCATACAAAAAAGCTCCGGCAAACATATCACCTGCTCCATTGGTATCAACTGCTTTTACTTCGTAAGGCTCAATATCAATAAATGTCTCGCCATCATAAATCATAGCCCCGTTTCTTCCCTGGGTAACCACAAAGCGTTTCGCGTCTTTTTTAAGCTCTTCACGTGCTTCTTCGATGGTGTCCTTTTCTGTGTATACCAAAGCCTCTTCTTCATTGCAAAAAAGCAAGTCAACCGAAGCACCAATAACTTCCCGGAACCGGGATTTAAAAATTTCCACTATAAATGGATCAGATAACGTAATGGAAGTTTTTACATCACTTTCTTCAGCTGTTTTTTTTGTCAGCTTCATGGCATCGAAAGCACTGTCTGATGCTACTAAATAACCTTCCAGGTACACATATTCTGAATCCCGAATAGCCTCTTCGATTACTTCCGCTTCTGAAAGCCGGGCAGTGATCCCTAAAAATGTATTCATAGTGCGGTTGGCATCAGGTGTAATCATAACCAGGCAACGCCCGGTTATCCCTTCTTCCCTCTCCTGGTGTTCGAAATTGGTTTTAATACCCGCCTTCTCCAAATCATTTAAAAAGATATCACCAAATTCATCGCTGGCAACCTTGCAGGAATAAAATGCCTTGCCCCCGAATTGACTTACAGCCATTACCGTATTCCCTGCTGATCCTCCCGACTTTCGATCAGTATCATTATGATCAATCGCATTAATCAAACGGTGCTGGGTGTCTTCATCAACCAGTGTCATAACCCCTTTACTTACGCTGTGCCCGGTCAAAAAATGATCATCAACTTTAAATTCCATATCAACAATTGCATTGCCGATACCATATACATTGTACTTTTTCTTCATGAAGTAGATTGGAGGTTTAGGTGAAAAAACTGGTTTATGCTCTCAAGGTGCAAAGGTACGCACCCCTCCTCTTCTTTAAAAGCGTACCCCGGGCTTTACACAAAATGAATCTCTTACAAAAAGAAGTTGTTGATAGAACTTTCGTCAGGTTTTTGTACACTTCTTGCCATGCAAGCATTCAAAGAATTCTTACTTCAGCGGCTGCAAACTTCATTGCCCGGAAAAGACGCACAAAACAAAATGCGCCCGAACCCAACACAGGGTACACATTCCCGGATGACCTATACCCCAAAAGACGATGAGTTCCGAAACAGCAGCGTGCTGGTACCCATCATTGCCTGGAACGGGAAACTAGAAGTTCTTCTCACACTCAGAACACAAGGCATCAAACACGGAGGCCAGATAAGCTTTCCCGGAGGAGGACGGGAGGGAGATGAAACCACGGAAGAGACTGCACTGCGTGAGGCCCATGAAGAAACCGGGCTGATTACTGAGAATGTATATATAGCGGGGTCTTTAACCCCGCTTTTTGTAAATCATTCAAACAACATGGTAACGCCTGTAGTGGGCTTTATCGAAAGGAAACAGGATTTCACTGCAAACCCTAATGAAGTAGATGAGATTTTCTCAGTTCCTTTCAATGAGCTTATAACCATGAAAAACCATGTTCGTGAAGAATGGAAGCTTCGCGATATACAGTATACTGTTCCTTTTTGGGATGTACACCGTGTACCTCTTTGGGGAGCTACTGCTATGATGATGAGCGAGCTGGTAGAACTCTATAAAGAGTTTGTTTCGCAGTAGTTTATATAGTATTTGCAGCTTCTTTGCCCAGCTGCATTCCCAGTGCTACACCCATGCCGCTAAGCCCTGCTACTAAAACCGTTCTTTTGCCAACTTTTTCTAAATAAGGACTTTTTGTTTCGGTGAAACCCATAATACCTGACCATTCCTGCTCAATAGTCCAGCCTTGGGGAAGTTCAAGTACTTCATTCGAAAAATTGACCAAGTACTTTTTAATGGTATCATTTACCCCAAACTCGTCTGTCTCTTCTGTTTGGTAATCTACATCCCTTGCACCGCCTATGAGTAAACGGTCGTCCCCTACATTTCTGAAATAGATGTAGCCTTTGTTGTAATGGAAAGTCCCCATCCATTCCAGCATAGACATTTCTCCTGTTACAAATACGTAGCCTCTTCCCGGCGTAATATTCTTTCCGGGTAAAAGCTTTTCTGTGAATGCATTTGTAGCAATTACAATATGCTCTCCGAGTAGTTTTTCATGGTTTTCTGTGAAAACCACCCCATTTTCCAAATCGAGTTCGTTTATTATGGTATTCCATCTGTATTCAATACCAAGCTCAACATTTTGCCGGTAGAGTTCTTTAATAAGCTTTCCGGGGTGCAGCATTCCTTCTTCCCGGTTATAAATAGCTGGAATACCTAAATAGCTATGAGCTTTATAAACTTCTTCTTCTCCTGTAAGGTCATATAACCAGGCGTTGAATTTCGGAACGTGATCTCTTGCAACACTAAAAGCAGCTGTATCTGTGAAGATCTCAACTCCCCCGGTGTGCTCATAATCAATGGTATCCTCTCCCAGTGTCTCCCGAAGAAGCTGAAGCCCTTTATAACGCCTTAATATACGTTGCTTAACCACTTCTTCAGTTTCGATTTCAAGATCGGCAAGATGCTCTCCTACAGTTCCAAAACATGCAAATCCTGCATTCCTGGTGCTGGCTCCTATCGGATAGAAACCACGGTCTGCAACCAGCACTCTTGCATCAGGGTATTTGTACTTAAAAAAAAGTGCCGTGGATTGCCCTGTTAATCCGGCACCTACAACAATCAGATCATATTTTTGCTCGTAAAGTACCCGTTCCCAAAAAGATTGCAACATACTATGGCTCTCCTGTTAATTGCTTCAATCTATTTCTTAAATCCGATAGCTTCCATAATCCAAGTTTTTTTACCGGATATCCTTCTACCCAGTCATCTATATATAACTCTGGTTTTGGAAAGTTAAAGGGAGGTAACTCCAGGTTTAAAAAGCGATGCTCTCCTGTTAAAATATCGACATTCTTCTCACTTTCTGTATAGGATGTGGTTATTATTAGCTCTATACCCGATCGCAAGAAATTGAACAAAGCTTTTTTAATATCTTCATCAGATAAATGAATAAGACAATCCCTGCAAAACCACACATCTGCTTTTGGTAAAGGCTGTTTTATTATATCTAAATGAACAAACCGGAGTCCTTCATTCTTAAATTCTTTTTTATGATGATCAATCAGAGGTTTAACAATATCGCCTCCTGTATATTGGATTAAGGAATTTATGACTACATGCCGCATCCAGTTAAAATCACCACAAGGTGCATCCAACATACTCTCTATACTATATTTTTCAAAAACAACAGGTAACTCCTCTCTTAATTTTTCTGTGTACCCAAGTGTAGATCCATAGCCTGATACACTCTCATCATCACCCCAGTTGTTTATTTTATAGTAGTCTGTAAAAAGCTGCTCATTTCCGTGCAATTTCCCATAGTAGTACCTGAATTTCAGGCTTCTATATACTTGAAAAAGATGTTCACTACCTGGGATCCTTTTCAGGATATTTTTTACCACAGATTTCATTCATCAAATTCCAAGTCCCAGTGCAACCATTAAAGGGGCAGCTGTTAAAAAGAATTCGTCATCTACATTGTATTTCGGATGATGCCAGCTATAGGTAGATTCGGATTCAGCACTTCCGCTGCCTACATGAAAAAAAGCTCCCGGAAATATTTCCTGGTAAAATGAGAAATCCTCTCCGGCCATTACAGGCCTTTCCAGTTCAATAAAAGAGTCATTCCCAAATAACTTTTTAGCAGCGTTAATTACGTTCTCAGTTTCAGGAACTGTATTTACCACAGCAGGATATCCTTCATTAAAATAAAAAGAATAATTTCCCCCGGCTGACTCCGTCACCCCTTTCAACAAGGCTTCCAAACGCCCTTTTATAAGCATCGCCGTTTCTTGTGACAAAGTACGTACCGTACCCCAAAGCTTTACACTTTCAGGAATTACATTATGTGCAGTTCCGCCTTCAATACGGCCTATGGTTACCACTGCAGGCTCTGTAGGATCAACATTTCTGCTCACAATAGTTTGAGCAGCATTAATAAACTGGGAAGCTAATACAATAGGGTCAATGGCTTTATGGGCACGGGCTGCATGTCCCCCTTTTCCAAATATCTCGATCTCAAATTCATCGGGCCTTCCCATTAATGTGCCCGCTTTAGTGGCAATAGTACCCGGGGTATACGCGGGTGAAGTATGAAGTCCGTAAACCTGCTGAACATTCCGGGACTGAAGAAAACCCGTTTCGCATAGAAGCCTTCCGCCTCCCGGGAGCTTTTCTTCTCCCGGTTGAAATACAAAAAGAACCGTGCCTTCAAGCTCATCTTTCATCTCACTTAAAATCTTTGCAGCCCCCAGTAGGTTTGCTGTATGTGCATCATGTCCACAGCAGTGGGCAGCCCCCGGATTTTGAGAAATGAAGTCTTTCTTAAAATCCCCTTCCTCATCCATAGCCAGGGCATCTATATCAGCTCGCAAAGCAATAACCCTGTCTGACTCTTTTCCCCCTTCTAAAATACCTATACAACCAGTTTCCAGCGGGCTCTCATAATGAATTCCAAGTTTCTGAAGCTCATTTTTGATAAACTTTGTGGTTTCAAATTCTTTATAACTTACTTCGGGATGCTGGTGCAAATACCTTCTGGTAGCTACCATCTCATGGTGATATTTTTCTGTGAGCTCCTTTATATGAGAATGTATAGACATTGTATCTTATTTAGAGTTTCAAATAAAGTACGGTTAAATTTTCTATTCTGTAACTTTCTGGTAAACGAAGCGTACCGGGTCACCGTTAAACCCTTACTGGTTTTGTATGCAAAATAAATCCTGGGAAATAGTAGTTGCCGGCCTCTTACTTTTAGTAGTTGCTATAGTTATTACGTCAAACAAATCTGATAGCAACCAGGAGTATGAAAAGCAGGCTGAATACACTATTAGTGTAAACAACCAGGATACCGAGTCGTCCTCTATAAAAGTTATTGACCTGAAAGAACTTGAGAAGCTTGAAGAGCTTAAACAACTTGAAAGCTTAAGTGCTCTGGAGAGTCTTGAAAGTTTAAAAAGCCTTTCCGGGCTTGTTCCCCAGGAAGCCCGCGAAAAACTTGTTACTGAGATAAATAAAGCCATAGCCGAGTTGGAAGGCGATACCTCTGTATCAGTAAGTTTTGATTTGGAAGACGGCCTTGTTCTTCTGCATAAAAATTATGAGCTGGTTCCCGGGCAATGGTCAAAAATATCCCCTGGAGTATATGCATATTCAAAAGAATTTGATGCCTCAGGTTTAAAACGCTCCACCATCAGTATACCTGCAGGTTCAATTACCATTGTTGGTACTAATAATCCCAAGGCAGAACTTCTGGTTGAAGCATCAGGGCAAATTAAGTCTTCTGATGAACTAGACAAGTATATTTCTATCTCATCGGCGATTGATGACACAGATGCTGTATTCTCTTTTGAGTCGTTGGTGGATGAGAGTAAAAGCAATATCCAGCTTCAGGCTACACTTTCTGTTCCATCTAACATGGAGATTTATTCGGTAACAAAAGCCGGGCATATCAGTTCAACCAATATTATTGGCGATCAAAGTTATAAAACCCTGGGTGGGCATATTGAGCTTGAGTCCCTGGATGGTGAAATCGCTGCTATTACAGAGGGAGGACACATAAGCATTAGTGAATCTTCAGGTGTGATTATACTGGAATCTTTGGGTGGGCATCTTAATGTAGAAGAGTGTGAAGGTGATATTACCCTTAAAACAGCCGGAGGCAATATTGGAATTGATAAAACTTCAGGGGTTTTGAATGCCAGGACAGGCGGTGGTAATATCGACATCGATATTGTAAAATCTACCGGTGAAATAGATGCCAAAACCAGTGCAGGAACGGTAAATCTCCATATACCAACAAATATAAAAGCTAATATTATTCTGTCGGGAACATCAACAAGGCTTGATAGGGCATTCACTTTTGAAGGCTCTCGCAAAAAGGGGGAAATATTAGGTAAAATTGGCGGGGGTGGAGTGCAGTATACACTTCGGACTTCTTTCGGGGCTGTCAATGTCACTAAAAATGACTAGCGATCCCAGGCACATTTTATCCAAAGACGGATCTTCTACCCTTTACTCACCCATCTACCAACAGTTCTATCATAACCCAAACGGTGCAATAGCTGAAAGCCGACATGTATTTTTTGAAACCCCCGGTTTGGACTCTTTTTTTTCTGAAAACAAGTCATTAACTATCCTTGAAGTAGGTTTTGGTACGGGGCTGAATTTTCTTTTAGCTACAGATTACTACCTGAAAAACAACTGCACTTCACCTCTTCATTTTTATAGTATTGAAGCATCACCTGTTACCAGTACAAAAGCCCTGGAACTTAATTATGCGGAACAACTAAGTTCACCTGACCTGGCCCCTGTTTTACCAAATGTTTTTAAGGAACTTAATTCCGGGTTAAACATTATCAAACCTGTACCAGGTTCAGACATAACGCTTCATCTTTTTATCGGTGATTTTGTTGACGCTGATTTTAAGGATTTAACAACTGATTTTATTTTCCATGATCCCTTCTCTCCTGAAGTAAATGAAGAGTTATGGAGTTCGGAAGTTTTTGAAAGGTTACTTGGCTTTTCCCGCAACCATACTATACTTACAACTTATTGTGCAGCTTCTAAAGCCAGAGGGGCAATGGCAAATGCGGGTTGGTTTACCGCACGGGCAAAGGGCGCACTGGGGAAACGTGAAATGACGTTAGCTTCTCCCGATAAGAATCAACTTAACGGTTATAAGTTTCTAAATAATGAGCGATTAGCCGAACGCTACCGGAACGGAGCATTCAGCTAATCCACAAGCTTTTAAGTAAAACTGATATATCTCAGGTTTTTGATCCCATCCAGGGCTTCGATTTTAGCTAACTCGGATTCATCCATTTTTTTGTCAACAGAAACAGCCGTAATTGCATCCGATCCTTTTTCTGTACGTCCCAGGCTCAAAGCTGCGATGTTTATGTTCTGCTCCGCTAACGCACCGCTTACAGAAGCAAGCATACCCGGCTTATCGATATTCTGATAAAGAATGATGTCACCTTCTAAGTGTAACTCGATGTCATAACCATTAATTTCTACAACCCGGTAATCGCCGTCTCCAAACACCGAAGCTGAAATGTTTGAGTAGTCTCCTCCGTTTGCAAAAGTAATGGTCATCAGATCATTGTAATTTTGCGGCCGGGTAGAAGTAACCTCTGTTATATCAAATCCGCGGGAGTCTGCAAAGACCCTCGCATTAATCAGGTTTACGGCATCATCCACATATTGAGACAGCATTCCTTTCAGGATACCATCTGTTAAAACATCCGCATATTTTGCACTGTCCCCGCCATACTCAAACTGCAGCTTGCTTGCGTGTTCAGGAGATAATTGAACTGCCATTTTCCCAAAAGCTTCTGCCAAGGCAAGAAATGGCTGAACATCCCTGTTGGTAAGCAATGCAATTGATTTACCGTTTATGCTGCCTTTATAATTTTTGTTTTCCAGGGCATCTGCCATTTGAGCGGCTATTTGTTCGGCAACTTTCTCCTGGGCTTCTTCCGTTGATGCACCCAGGTGCGGGGTACATATAATTTTTGGATGCTCCAATATCTTGTACAGTTCTTCATTTGGGGGTTCCTGTGTATAAACATCCAAAGCAACGCCGCCAACTATACCATCATCCAACAACTGGGGCAAATCGGCTTCCTCGTAGATTCCACCCCTGGCACAGTTCACCAAACGAACCCCCTTTTTCAGCTTACCCGCATTTTTTAATGAAATAAGGCCTTTTGTCTTTTCGGTTAAAGGGGTATGAACAGACAGAAAATCTGACTGGGCAAGAAGCTCGTCAAGTTCAACCAGTTTTACACCTATTTCCTGTGCATGCTCATGGGTAGAAAAAGGATCATAGGCAATGATATCCATTCCAAAAGAGATCATTCTTTTAGCAACTTCAGAACCAATCTTTCCTAAACCTACAATTCCCATTTTTTTTCCATGTACTTCAGAGCCCATGTATTTTTTTCGATCCCAGCCGCCTGCTTTTACTGTTGATACAGCCATTGGAATATTTCTCGCCAAAGCTAAAATCATTCCGCAGGTATGTTCTGCCGTAGATATGGTATTACCGTCGGGGGTGTTCATAACAAGCACACCTTTTTCAGTAGCGGCCTTAATGTCAATGTTGTCCACACCAACCCCAGCACGTCCAATGACTTTCATATTGGCTGCATGCTTCAGTAAATCACCGGTTACTTTAGTAGCACTTCGCACTACCATACCATCATAGCTACCTATTTTTGCAGCCAGTTCTTCAGGGCTCAGTTTAGCTGGTTGCTCGGTTTCTATTCCCCTTTCTTTAAAGATGTCGCCGCAAATAGGGTCAACACCATCTAATAGTAAAACTTTAAAAGACATTTGTAAGTGAGTTTGTCATTATTCTTCGATGAATTCTTCTATGAGTTCCTGGATATCCCTGATTCCTTTTCGGGAATCGGATGAATAAGCTAAAATGGGAACTTCAATATTCATTTCAGCTAAGGTTTTTCTTACCACTTTTTTTGACTGTGCAATCTTGTTATTCGATATTTTGTCAGCCTTTGAAAGCAGTACACAAAAAGGTATTTCGTTGGATGCCATCCAAAAGAAAAAATCCTGATCAAGTGTAGTCGGTTCATGGCGGGCATCCACCACATGCATGATAAGGCGAAGTGTGTCTCGTCCCAGCAAATACTCGCGTATATTTCTTCCCCACCTGTCCCGCTCTTTCTTGGGCACCTTTGCATATCCATATCCCGGCAAATCCACAAAAAAACAATCATCCCCGATCCGGTAATAATTCATCTGTTGGGTTTTACCAGGTACATTTGATGTGCGGGCTATATTCTTCCGGTTTACAATGGCATTGATCAAAGATGATTTACCTACGTTTGAACGACCTGCAAAACAAATCTCCGGGAGGTCAGCTTTAGGGCATTCAGAAAGTTTAGTAGCACTGGTAATGAAAACGGCTTTGCCGTTAAACAAGCTCATTCTCTTCTTTTTCGACACCAAAATTTACGGGCACCGGATACTGGCTGGTAAAACAGGCAGTACAATAATCATAGCCCGAGGGGTTTGCAGTTTTTACAGCTTCAACCAATCCTTCAGCTGAAAGATAACGGAGGCTGTCAACGCCAATTTCTTTGGCCATCCGTTCAATATCCCTGTCGAATTTATTTGCAATTAATTCTTCCGGGCTTGGAAAGTCCATCCCATAATAGCAGGGACTGATAATGGGAGGTGAAGAAACTAAAAAGTGAATCTCCAGTGGGTTACACGAACGAATCATGTCTACCAGGTACTGGGATGTTGTACCGCGAACTATCGAGTCATCTACAATAATTACAGCACGCCCTTCGATCACCCCCCTTACAGGGTTAAACTTGGTTCGTACTTTTTGCTCACGTGATTTTTGGCCCGGTGATATAAATGTACGCCCAACGTAATGATTTCGGATCAAACCAATATCGTATTTACAGGCTTTTCCATTTTTCTCATTCTCACGTGCATAACCTATTGCCGCTGTATTGCTGGAATCGGGAACAGAAATAACAACGGGTTTTTTATCAAAATTATAGTGTTTTACCACTTCATCAATGGGGTGCTCTTTTGCAAGAGCTTTACCCAGGTTACGACGAACTTTGTCCACCATCTCCCCGAAAATCATACTATCGGGCCTGGAGAAGTAAACATATTCAAAAATACACTGGCTGGTTTTAGTTCCCTCTCTGGGTTCAATCAGGTACGACTTTACTTCACCTGTATCAGAAGCTTCCTGGTCTATAACAATTACTTCTCCCGGTTCCACATCACGGATATATTCTGCTCCATTGATATCAAATGCACACGTTTCACTTGCCAGGCAAAACTTTCCATCTTTTTTGCCCAGTGCCAGCGGCCTAAATCCATTTGGATCGCGCACACCTATTAGTTTATCATCTGTAAGCAATACCAGGCAATATGCTCCTTCAATCTGGTGAAGGGCATCCATAATCTGGCTCATCTGATCCTGCTTTAAACTATGAGAAATCAGATGCAGGATAAGTTCAGTATCGGATGTACTCTGGAATAAAACGCCTTCTTTTCTGAAACGGGATCGAATTTGTTTTGCATTAGAGAGGTTTCCATTGTGGCCTATTGCAAGGTTCCCATTTCTGTAATGAACCCGAAAAGGCTGAATATTTGCTGGGTTCTTTGAAGAACCAGATGTGGAATACCGGTTATGGCCTATCGCAGACCTGCCTTTTAGAATTTTGTTGAGAATCTTAGGTTTATCAAAAACACTAAGTACTAACCCGAAATCTTTGTAAGCAGGCATTAATGGCTTGCCTTTCTCTTCATCAAAATAAGTAGTTACAATTCCCGCTGACTCCTGGCCCCTATGCTGTAGAGAGTGCAAACCATAATAAGTAGATAAGGCTGCTTCCGGATGATCAAAAATGCCAAATATTCCGCAATACTCGCGGGGTTTATCACTCATGTAAAGCTACTCCAAATGTAATTGATACCTGAAGGTTTTAAAGATAATAAATGATAGCCGGAATTGTGAATTAGGATTGCTTATTAAACTACTTTAATAATTAGTACTCTTCATTCAGGTCTTGGGAAATTTAATGTATAAGGTTGTTCCCGTTCCAACTTCACTTTCCAGATAGATTTCTCCATTCATTTTTTGAACCAGGTCTTTACACATACTAAGGCCAAACCCACTTCCGCTTTCTTCTTTGGTTCCTTTGCGTGATTCTGAAATAAGATTAAAAACTTTGGGCTGTAATTCCTCCGGTATACCGATTCCCGTATCAGATACTGTGTAAATGTCATGTAGTTTTTCATCCTTATGATCAAAAGTTATTTCTCCCCCTGAACGAGTAAATTTAATACTGTTACTCAGCAAATTTCTTAATACAATTTTGAATAAATCTGCATCAACTAAGGATGTTACATTTTCCGGTACCCGGTTCTTTACCTTTAGTTTTTTACTTTCGATTTGAAAAGACTCTTTGGAAATAACTTCCGATATAATAGGATTTACAGGAGTATGTTCAACATGGATACGTATACCTGACATTTGATTTTTTGCCCATGTGAGAAGGTCATTCATTGTATCCACATTTTTTTGAATAGTAGGCTCAAGCTTAACAGAAAGTTCTTGTATTTCTTTCAATGATAAATCTCCTTCGCTTATGAGGTACAAAATACCCTGTAGCGATGATAAAGGAGATCTTAAATCATGAGCAACAATAGCAAAAAGCTTATCCTTTGTGTCATTGAGTTTTTCCAGTTCCTGTTTCTGCTCATTTAATGTGCTGTTTACTTTCTTTCTTTCTCGTGCCAGCCTTATTATGGCATATAAAAACAGAAGGGCTATTATTATAAAAATGGCCCCTCCCACAATCAGCATTTGCCTGAACCTGAGAACCCGTTCCTGCTCACTGGTTTTTTCTTCCAGCAGCATATTTATCTGTGTTTGCCTGTCCAGTTCTAATTTGCTTTCCAGTTCTGAAAGAGCATTTTCGGACTCCAAAGCGGCCAGACTATCAGATATAGCGGTAAATCTTTCAAAAGCTAAAAGGGCATTTTCATAATCTTCAAGTTCTTTAAATGCAACATAGCGCTTTTGCTGTGTCTCCTGCATTAAGGGTACAGATTCTAAATCTTCAGCAACCTGCAAAGCTTTATTGTACCAGCCCAAGGCTGCATAGGTAGCAGAAAAGTTAAAATATAAATCCCCCAGGCCAAAGTAGTTATAGTACAATCCTTGTGGAATATTCAACTGTTTACAGTACTCCAAAGATCTTTCAAAATACTCTTTGGCTTTTTGAAAATTCTTTTGCCGGGCATACATACGCCCCATATTATATGTAATTTGAAATGGAGGTGTGTTCGGGCGGACTTCTTTATTTAGTTCCAATGCTTTTTCATACCACTGTAATGCTTCCTCAAATTTTTCCAGGTTAGTATTTGTGATTCCCAAATTGGAATAAACTCTCAGAAGGTCACTTCTATAGTTTTTCGCTAGTGCGATTTCCAAAGCCCGGCTCAAATAATATTCAGCCTTTTCATATTCCCCGTATGAATTATAGGTATCCCCTAGATTATTTAGTGTTATTGTAATGAATATACTGTCTTTCGTAGCTTCCGCAAATCTCAGGCCTTCCAAATAATTCTTGAATGTATTAGCCTTGTCCCCGAGATTTTGATAAGCACCGGCCATATTTACTAAAATTGCTGCCCGGGTTCGATCCCGGTTATCCTCAGAAATCGAGTCTACAAAACTCAATGCTTTCTTGTAGGCCTCTACAGATAAACGAGCTTCTTTCACATAATTATAAGCTACTGCCAACAAATTATAAAAATGAACTCTTGCCCTGCTTTCCGGAAAATCCTCAATAGCCTTATTAATAACAGAAAAAGCCGAATCTATTTGTTGTGTAGTCAGGTACAGGTCTGCAAGCTTCACTCGCGAAAGCGCCTTTCCGTATTCATAATTTAACGAATCCGAAAGGCGTTCTGCCCGGTCAATCAGGGTAAATACCTCCTCAACAGCTCCCTTATAAGTCAAATCCCGTGCTTCTTCTAAAAGAGTTTTTACGTAGCTGGTATCAACCGGTGTTTGAAAAAAACTACCATTTGATAAAGCAATATCAGCCCTCCCGAAACTAAGGCAGACCAAAAACACCCATAAGAAAAATCTATTGAAAAATGTCACTCCGTAAAATTTAATTGCTGTACCTGTAACCAGTATATAAATATAGAACCCCAAAAAAAAGCCATCTAAATTAAATGGCTTTTAAAATGTTTAGCAAAGAAGTCAGGCTAATGAAGCATCTAATTGTATGTCAACGCTGGCAAGCGCTCTTGACACCGGACAGGCATCTTTGGTTGCAGATGCAATTTTTTGAAATTCTTCATCCGAAAGCCCCGGTACATCCGCTACTGCAACCAGTTTAATGGTAGTTATAGTAGGTGCACCATCAACCATTTCAAGTGTAGCCGTTGCATTGGTTTCCACACTGTTTGAATTATGCCCTGCTTTGTATAATTCGTTTGACAGAGCCATGGAATAGCATCCCGCATGAGCTGCCGCGATTAATTCTTCCGGGTTGCTCTTTCCTTCATCTTCAAATCTGGATGCAAAGGTATAAGCTGCTCCGTTTAATACTCCGCTTTCAGAATTCATGGTTCCTGAACCACCCTTTAAATCACCGTTCCACAGGGCTGAAGCTTTTTTATTTGGCATGATATATGACTTTTTAGTTTTAAGTTCGATTATTTAACAGGAAGTAAGCTGCTGCCATTCCGGTAGATGCCAGTTAATTCGTTGAAAGAAAACTATTTGAATCAATCTTAGAAAAGCAGTCAGGTCATCCCTGTGTGGTTATTAAAATCACTCTAATTCCACAACTAGGATAAATTATTCTCTGTATTTCATAATTGCCAATAAACCGGCAACCGGGCCCATCAAAATAATCCAAAAAACAGAGGGAGATTGAAAAGCCGACCAAACCAGGTTAACCAGTTGGATACTCACAATAGTAATGGCAAAACCGATGCTATTCACAATAGTTAATCCGGTTGCCACATAATCATCATCTGAGGATCTTGCAACCAGGGTTGAAAACTGGGGGGAATCGGGAATCACCGCAATTCCCCATACCAATAAAAAGGCGAGAAAAATCCATATAGGAAGCTGGAATACAAGGGGAGCAAATAAACAGCACAATCCTGAAATAGCTAATGAAACTACGGCAACCTTTTTACTGCCTTTCTTTAAAGCCAGATATCCGCCCACGATACAGCTCAACCCGCCAACAGCAATTATTAAAAATGACCAAAGCGAAATATTAATCCCAACAGGGTTCATGGATAGGTAGAAAGCAAGCATTACCGGGATAAAAGCCCAGAATGTATACAACTCCCACATGTGGCCAAAGTATCCGAAAGCAGCGGATCGAAAGTTTTTGTGCTTGAATAACCTGAATATCATGCCCGGTTTAAATGCCCCGCTTTTCGAACCGTAAGGGCCATCTGCTACTGTGAAATATAAGAGAAAACCTCCTGCTACTGAAAGCAGGGAAGTGCCCGTCATTACAAACCTCCAGTTCAGCTCACCACCCAGGTATTTCAACAGGTGAGGAAAAGCCGTTCCCAAAACTAATGCCCCAACCAGGTATCCCAAAGCTTTTCCCAATCCTTCTTTGTGCCAATCGGAGGAAATTTTCATCCCTACCGGGTAAATGCCTGCCAGAAAAAACCCGGTGAATAACCGGGCAAACATTACTTCGGTGAAGTTGGAACTGTATATGGTCAACCAGTTAAAAAGTGCTCCCAAAATAGCACATACCAGGAATACTTTTACCGGGGAAAAACGATCGGCAATACTCAGAAAGGCGAACACTAATGTCCCAATGATAAAACCCGATTGAACGGCCATCGTGATAAAGCCTACAAACATTTCCAGCAAGTTCAGTTCCTCGATCAGTTCAGGAACTACCGCGTTACCCGCAAACCAAAGTGAAGTCCCCGCAAACTGCGCAAATACAATAACCGGAAGAATGTGTTTGGGGATGGGGATCTGATCTTTCATGACCCAGAAGAAACGGAAGTTTGGCACAAAAAGCCGGAAACATTGAAATATTTAGGTAAGGCTCATATATCAATTCAGAGTGTTTTAAATACATTTATAAACCAGCATTGATACGACATGATTATGTGGTGATTAGACCGTAAAAATCAAAAATATTCTTTTGTAAATAGAAACACTTCTAAAACTAACTAAACAGAAAATGGGTGAAATGATATGCCTACTCGTGAAGATATCAAACCACAGGTAATACATAAATTAGAAATCAAAACAAATGAAAAGGACATAAAAGAATCTGATGATCTTACTAATGATTTAAACATGACTGATACCGGCAAAGAGTCTATGAGTGAGCCATACTCGAGGATCACAAAAAAATACGACGGTAAATCAATAAGTACGATTGAAGCAAAGAAATTAAAAAGTGTCAAAGAATCCATTGATTTAGTGCACAAAAAATCCAACAAAAAAATGGAAAGGAAATAACTATGAAAATTAAGCTAGCCTTATTGTTTTTGACAGTAATTATATTTTTTGTTTCATCAGAGGTTTTTGCACAATTTGAATATAGCGTTCGTAGAAGTATTGCTGACAAAAGTGATATAAGCAAACCTGCCCAGTTTAGCTTGAATTTGTCTGAAACAGTAGAAAGTATTCTGGTGGATATTGGAATTTCCGGCACGATAGATTTGGGACAAACTTATCTATTATTTTTTAAAGAGCTAACAATAACTCCCGAGTATCACAGAAATACTAATGTGGATAATAAACAACATATATTTATGGGATCCCTGTCTACTTTGGGACATCCAGATCTTGGATGGGGATTCTCACTTAAGAATCAACTTGTTGTAAGTTTTAAAAAAGACTTTGAAAATGAAAGCGAGTCATTTTTATTCGACTTGAATACCTTACCTGTTTGGAAAGCTATTGCTGCTCTATATTTCCCAAAAAATTGGACTCGACTTCAATTTATGTTTGCGCCTACACTAGGCATTTATTATGAAGATCGAGTTAACTCAGAAACTTCTTTTAATGGGAGTATTGCAAGAACCTATCAAAAAATAGATCTAGGCATTTATCCGGGTTCAAAAATGTGGAACAAATCAGTTGAATTAACTATACAGAGTATCTGGTGGCAGTCAATATATGATGACAATTTTCTAACCCCAAATACTGATACCAATCCTCATTTACTGGACTTTGCAATTAATATTTATCCTCTAAAAAATAGTAAAAGCGTTGGTTTTGGTATCAATTATATCAATGGCACTAATCCAATGACCAACCAATTCGATCAAAAATACCTTGAATTCGCTCTTCAATTCAAACTCTAGTATAAATACTAGTGCAAACCAGATTTTTGGAGAGATTTTGTCATATATCCTACTGGTACTTTAGTTAGACCTAGTTTACTTATCATTATAGATGTTTCACCTTGTTTAAGTATGCTTTTACTTTACATAGTGGTATTTAATATTTCGCTTTCTGCCTCTTTATAAACCTTTCCCATTTCAAAGCTTCCGTTTTTGATTCAAAACTTCTTACATATTTCAATGCCCAGGGGATTCCAGATTTTGTGGATTGAGTCCAACCATCATTATTTCTTTTAAGCCTAAGCTTAGCTCCTATGGATGTTGAACCAGTGTAATATTTATCTTTTACCGGACTATATAGAATATAAACCTGATACATGGTATAAATAAAAAAGGCAGCTAAGTAAAACTTAACTGCCTTTTGTGAGCGAGAAACGAGACTCGAACTCGCGACCCCAACCTTGGCAAGGTTGTGCTCTACCAACTGAGCTATTCTCGCATTCAATAAAATCCCTTTCGTTTCCGAAAGGGCAATAAATATAAGGCTGATCGGGAGTACAATTCAACCTTATTTTAT
This sequence comes from Balneolaceae bacterium, assembly GCA_006969905.1. Taxonomy (GTDB): domain Bacteria; phylum Bacteroidota; class Rhodothermia; order Balneolales; family Balneolaceae; genus Balneola. The sequence continues at coordinate 375,013 of CP030887.1, forward strand.
AAAACTACACCACTAAATCCCTGAAGTACCAAAAACAATAATTTCTTTTGTGCCTTGGTGTTTCTGTGGTACTCTTTATAAGGATATCTCCTTAATGGAACCTAAAAGCTTCCCTAAAAACTTCTTTCCATATACCTGGTTTACGTGTTTCATATCAGCGATAACTACCAACAGTTCTTTACTTCGGGAGAATGCGACATTAAGGAGACGGGGCACACTTAGCCCATTCTTTTTCTCATCAAATGGACGAACAGAATAATGACGAAGCATCCCGTTTTGCAGCTCCCCGCTCATCACGGTATCAAAAATAATCACCTGCTTTTCCCTCCCCTGGAAAGTATGGATGGTCCCTACCTCCACATACCGGTAGCCTTCGTCACGCAGGTGATTCCGAACGGTATACACACTGCTTCTGAAGGGAACAATGACCCCGATGGAATCATCAGCATACTTTTGGGTGAGCTTTCTCACGCTTTGTTCGATCAGTTTTAAATGCACTTCATTTGTGGGCCTGAACCCCCGTTCTTCCGCCTCCTGTTGTATGTACGGCCCGTACTTTGAAGAATCCACTAATGCCACTGAATTTGAATCCAGGGCTTCTATCTCTGCATCCGATTTCAATCTCCCTTCATAAAAAACAGAACTGATCACACGGGCTAAATCAGATCGCAGACGGTACTGGGTATCAAAGAAACAGGTGAATTCCGGGTGTTCATCATGCCAGTTGAACAGGGCTTCGGTTGAGTCAGCGCCGGAGACAAAAGTAAAAATATCCTGTTCCAGGAAACTGCGGGCTTCGGGATCATTGGTGATGGAAATAGGCGGTAATTGCATGGGATCACCTGCTATCACCAAATGCTTTTTACTTTTTGCAGCCATTAATAACAAGTACGGAACCCCCGCCATAGAGGCTTCATCAACCACAACCGCATCATAACTGATGTTATAAAACAACTCAGAGGTACATACTTTTGCCATAGTTGTAGCTACCAACTGCTTTCGTTTCAGCTCATAACGCTCATTAATGTTCAGCAGCCGGTCAATTTTATCTTCCAGTTCTTCAATACCGCCCTCACGGTCTACTTTCTCACCTGCCAGCTGGCATTGCAACTCCAGGGCTTCCGGTATCTCTTCTCCACCTGTCATCAGCTCATCAATTTTTTCCTGGAGCTGCTTGTAGGTGGTAAGAGTTGCATCCAGCGACATCGCCTGTTCTTTCCGGCTTTCCAGTTTTACCTTTATCTGGTGCTCAAACAAAATATCTTCCAACCTGTCATCCGAAAGAGCCGCTTCCCCAAACCGCGTAGTTTGCTGAAGATCAAACCCGGGTTCAATTTCATACAGGGCATCAACTACACTGATCAGGCCCACATCTACTGCCCGGTTCGTATTGGAAACGAAAAGAACCCGCTTTCTTTCTCTTAGCAGGTTCGCTATTACGAAACCCATTGTAGCTGTCTTGCCTGTTCCGGGCGGTCCCCACACGTACGATATGTTATTTATCAACGCCTTTTTGATGGCATCTTGTTGAGATTCATTTCTCAGGTCATCAAAAATGGGAGCGAAATCACTTTTATAGTTTTTGAAACTCTTGTCCGGATTCAATAGTGCTTCCAACTGATCTACCTCTTTATACTTCTCTTCCAGGGTATATAAATGATCTCTCATTTTTTTGAGCACGAAATCGTTCTCCCATTCAAGGTGAACTTCCGGGATTACAGGACCCAGGTTTTCAGGAAATTCCAGCCAGACTTTTCCATCTTTAAAATCAATCTCATGAACTGCCATTTCTTTGTCATCAACCCTTCCTCTTATTTCTTCGGCGAAACGGAGTCCCTGGTTATTGGTTTCAAACTCGTAAATATGATGAGTGGAGCCTTTTCCCCTCTCTCCATTACTTAACACATCCTGCGAAGGAGTTTCACGAACGGCCTCTATCTCTTTTTCAATTGCCGAAATGGCTTGTATGATGGTTTCTTTTACTTTCAATTATCAATGGTTCAATGTTCAATTAAGAATGGTCCCATCATCCTGATTCTGAATGCTCGAAAAAAAGATATGAGCAATTTCATAATAGTGTAGATTCTTCGCTGTCGCTCAGAATGACTGGCACAGAATTTCATCTTAATTGATAATTCTTAATTAAACTTACTGATCCCATAACTCCGAACGTATCATTTCTGCACTTCTGTCGGATAGCCTGAATTCCAGCCTGACCCTTTTCTTTTCCGGAACTTTCTGTTCAACTAAACGGGCACTTTCGGGAGTGTATAAAATAAGATCGGTATCCCGGACGAAAAGAGGTAATGAACGCCCGTAAATACTTCCTGCCACAAATGAGCCCTCAAAAGGAATGGAATGCTTAAGCTCATTGATGATTTTTGGAATGCTTTCTTCATCGGAGGTAACCAGCCCGATGGTCTGAATAGCCACCTGGTCAATGATGGAAAGCAAAATATCGGGATCATAACTATAAATGATCGGGATGATCAAAATGGACTCACTTAAACTCCGGAACTGATTTAAAAATTTAATCGGTACAAACAAAGCATCGTACCGGGCTGCACTTTCGTACTCGTTTACCGTAATAACCTTGCTCTTTACCCCAACCTGTTTTTTGATGGAACTGGCAAGCATACTTCCCAATTCCATGTTCTCACCTACGCTGGCACTGGTTTGGATGCGCTCGGGCCAGTCCATAAAATCGAGTTGTTCCTGGAAAAGGAGTTCTATTTCCGAATCATCCAATCCGTAGCCCACCAATTCTTCGATAAGGGCCTGAACTTTTTCCCCACCAATTTCGAGACGCTTTTCTTTATCCATTAAAGAAGTCTGCTTTTGAACCACAAAACCCCTTCCCTGCTTGCCAACAATCAAACCTTCATCAGCCAGCATGTGATACGCTTTTCTCACTGTATGAAAACTGGCTTCCAGCTGGTGCCCCAGTTCCCGGGTAGATGGCAGCACTTCTCCTACCTGGAACTGCTTGGTAGAAATCATCAGACGAATGCGATCAGCGATATGTTTAGCGGAGGTTTTCAAATTAGATATGAGAGGTAAGATACAAGATAGGAGATAATTCTTTTTTCAATGGAACCATTCTTAAATCTCACATCTCATATCTATTTGTCTACAACCCTCTTCAATTCAGTAAGCAACATCAATGCTTCGATGGGAGTCATTCGATTGGGATCTACAGCTTCCAATTTATTTAATACCGTTTCTAATCTTGGATCAACATGAGTAGCAAACAGATTCATTTGCTCAATTTCTTCCTGCTTTTCAATTTTCTGAGAAAGCCCTTTGGCCGCTTCTTTTTGTGAGGTGGCCTTCCCTTCAATACTTCCGTTTTTGTTGGTGATGTCAAGGCTGTGGCTTTCCAGGTTCTTTAAAATCTCTTTTGCACGGTTGATAACAATCTGCGGTAACCCGGCCATATTAGCTACTTGTATCCCATAGCTGTGATCAGCTCCTCCTCGAACCAGTTTCCTGAGAAAAATTACTTTTCCATCATGTTCTTTTACCTGGACATTATAGTTTTTGGTACGCTCATAAAGCTGCTCCAATTCGTTCAGTTCGTGGTAGTGTGTGGCAAATAATGTCTTGGCTGCTACGGGGGCATGATTATGCAGGTATTCTGCCAACGACCATGCTATACTTAAGCCGTCAAACGTACTTGTGCCTCTCCCCACTTCGTCCAGTAAGATTAAAGATCTTGGTGTAGCATTGTTCAGGATGTTGGCTGCCTCATTCATTTCCACAAGAAATGTACTTTCTCCTGCCGCTAAATTATCGGAAGCACCCACACGGGTAAATATCTTATCAACCAAACCTATGGTTGCCGATTGAGCCGGAACAAAACTACCTACCTGAGCAAGCAACACAATAAGTCCCGTTTGGCGAAGTATAATACTCTTTCCAGCCATGTTAGGGCCGGTAATAATCAGAATCTGCTGATCAGAATTATCCAGGGAAATATCGTTGGGAATAAAAGGCTCGCCCATAGGCAATGTTTTCTCAACTACCGGGTGTCTTCCTTTTTTAATCTCGATTATATCGGTATCTCTTACTTCGGGCTTGGCGTAATTATTTTGAAAAGCGACTTCCGCAAAGTTCTGTAAACAATCTACCTCAGCAAGGGCCTGGGCAATTTGTTGAATATCATCTGCAAACTCGGCAACATACAACCGGAGTTCTTCAAAAAGCTCATATTCCAGGGTTTTACTTCGCTCTTCAGCAGAGAGAATCTTCTCTTCAATCTCCTTCAGATCAGGAGTTATATACCGCTCGGCATTAACCAGGGTTTGCTTCCGAATGAAATGCTCAGGCACTTTGTCCTTGTGTGCATTGGTTACTTCAATGTAGTAGCCAAACACTTTGTTGTAGCCGATTTTCAATGAAGGGATGCCCGACTCCAAAGCCAGTTTATCCTTGATTTGGGCTATATATTTTTTTCCATTCCTGGCGATATCCCTTAACTCATCCAGTTCAGGATTTAATCCATCCCTGATCATATTCCCATCCCGTATACTTGCAGGTGGATCATCGCCCAGTGTAACCTGGATACGATCCTGAACTTCGATCATCAACTTTAAACGACCGGAAATGTGCTGAAGTAACGGGTCTTCTGTGCCGGAAAACTGGCTTTTTACTTTTGGGATTTGCGCCAGGCTTAATTTCAACTGGGTAATATCGCGAGCGTTCGTTCTGCCAATAGCAATCCGGGAAATAAGGCGTTCGAGATCACCTATTTGTTCCAGTTCTTCCCGTAAATTATTTCTAATCTCATGATTACTGAACAAATGCTCTACAGCATCTAAACGCTGTTGAATGGGTTTCAATCTTTTCAGGGGCCTCATTATCCAGCGCCGGAGTAATCGACCTCCCATAGCGGTACAGGTCTTATCCATAATGGAGATTAGTGTGCCTTCAATGCCTCCTTCCTGTAAACTGGCTGTTAACTCCAGGTTACGTTTTGTCGCCGGATCCAAAGACATGAACTCGCTGCTTTCGTATGCATAGATTCTTCGCAAATGTCTTAATGCCGCTTTCTGTGTCTCCTGCATATAATGCAGCAATGAACCGGCAGCTACCTGTGCAACTGCTAACTCTTCAACACCAAATCCTTTCAAAGAATGTGTTTTAAAATGATCGGTGAGCAACTTGTAGCCATAATCACCTTCAAACACCCAATCTTCGATATGGGTAATAGTATAATGAGCAAAATTATTGCTAAGGCTGTTTTTAAGCTTTGACTGCATTAAAACTTCCGAAGGCTGAATGGCAGCTAGAAGGCTATCCAGTTGCCGTTCATCAACTTCACTCAGGCCAAATTCCCCTGTTGAAATATCAGAAAATGCCAGCCCGATCTTTTCTTTTACCCAATGTAATGAAACAATGTAGTTGTTCCTTTTATGATCCAGCAGTTTATCGGATAGTGTTATCCCGGGCGTAGTAATTTCAGTTACTTCCCGTTCAACAATTTTACGACCCGCTTTTTTTGCTTCCTCGGGACTTTCTGTCTGATCACATACCGCAACTTTATATCCCTTTTTTACCAACTTGGGCAAATAAGAATCCAACGCATGAAAAGGAAATCCGGCTAATGGTGTTTGATCGCCACCATTATTTCTTTTGGTAAGTGTTATACCCAGTTCCTTACTTACCAGCACCGCGTCATCTGAAAAGGTCTCGTAAAAGTCCCCAACCCTGAATAATAATATAGTACCCGGATGCCTGTCCTTTATCTCAAAGTACTGCTTCATTAATGGAGTTTGCTTGCGAGCGGCCATATATCGATTAACAATTTATTTTACTCAAACGATAATATTCTCTTTTGTCATCCTGAATTTATTTCAGGATCTGTTATGGAAGATGCGATGATCTAGTGAGCTTTAGTTTTATAGCTCTATTCTTTACAGATGCTGAAATAAATTCAGCATGACAATATAGAAGTTAAGGCTCTAAACATACCAATGAATTGGCTTAAAAACTATGCACATACGTTTTGAATTAATACATGAAGGCATGTATTTTAGGCTTAATCAATAGAATACTGAGTGCAGACATTTAAAGAATTTTGGAAGAAGGCAATTTCTATAGCAGGAGAAAAAGATCTTTTCTTTAACGCTTCAGCAATAACATTTAACCTTTTTATTTGTTCCATCCCTTTCATACTTATCTTGGTTTCTATCATTGGCTATGTACTTTCTATTGATGAAGCTTTTATAGAGATCGTACGCTATGGAAGCGAACTTTTACCGTCTTTCAGTTATGAGTCTCAACAAACAGATATAATTACGGGTTCGGAAACCATAGAGAACCTGTTAAGGCCTTTAGTGGGTGCCCGGGAAGTATTTGGTATTCTTGGTTTAATAATCCTTGTTTTCTTTACCCAGGGGTTATTGCACAGTCTTAAACATGTTATTTTCGATATTTTTGATATCGAAGAACGGGCTCACCCGGTTATGGATATAGTGTACAACTTCTTTGTTTTTGGTTTGCTGGGCACGGTCTTCCTTTTTTTTAGCCTCGCTATCTCTTTTATCTCTCTTTTTGATTTAAGTGTAATCAAAATCCCATATACCGATATCGTTATTCAGCTTCCCTGGGTTTACGACCTCCTTAATATTACACTACCCATTGTATTCACTTTCTTTTTGATGTTCGTAGTATTCAGGTTTATAAGCGAAAGAAAAATCTCTACAAAAGTCTCTCTCATGGGGGCCTTTATCTATACTTTTCTTTTTGAAGTAGCCCGATTGATTGTAAGTGTATACCTGGAGTATGCTTTCTCAACCTACCGGTTTTTCTACCAGGGATATGCTATTGTAGTAGTTATTACCATTTGGACTTTTTACACTGCTCTTCTTTTTGTCATTTCAGTTATAATGGCAAAGGCATTCCGTGAAGTTTATGGTACCCATAAAGCAACAGTAGAAAACAATCCTTATGCCGACCTGGATTGATGCCGGAAAAATTACCTCTTTCATTTTATGGTCGCGATGATGTAGTACAAATTGCCCGGGATTTATTAGGCAAAGTACTCTGTACTAATATAAATGATGTTTTTACCTCCGGGATCATTGTAGAGACTGAAGCTTATAACGGGAGAACAGACAAAGCCTGCCATTCCCATATCCACGGCAGAACAAAGCGAACCGAAATCATGTTTGGGAAACCCGGAAAGGCGTATGTATATCTTTGTTATGGGATACACCATCTTTTTAATGTGGTAACAAATGGGGAAGGCCTTGCGGATGCTGTTCTGGTTAGAGCCATTGAGCCTTTAAGCGGAGTACCCACTATTTTGAAAAGAAGAAGCAGGACTAAGTTGGAGCGGTCTGTAGGTGGTGGCCCGGGAATTGCTTCTCAGGCACTTGGAATTTCAACAGCACATTATGGTACCGATTTACTGGGTAATCTGATCTGGATTGAAGACCATAACTCTCTACTAAACCAAAAAGATATTATTGCAAGCCCGAGGGTCGGAGTGGATTATGCCGGAGAAGACGCCCTGTTGCCATGGCGCTTTAGGATAAAAGGGAACAAGTTTACCAGTCCTGCCAAATAAACCATCCTCTATCACCTTCATCATTTAAAGTTATTTCCCAGCTAAAGCAAAATAGTTTAACATTGAACGAATTATTTCAAACCGCAAAAGGTTCAGATAACACATTTATTAAGAAAACTATTATTTAATCATGAATTTTATTAAAAAACCATTCGTAATCCTTTCTATCATTGCTTTTACAGCAGTAACCATCGCTGCTACTAAATATGCAGCTACATCCTGGTCCATTGACAAATCTCACAGCTCCATCAATTTTGAAGTTCGGCACTTTTTCACAAATGTACCCGGAGCTTTTGAAGATTATACAGCAGAAGTAAATTTTGCCCCTGATAACCTGGGTGAAAGCAGCATCAGTGTTACTATACCTGTAGCAAGTATTAACACAAAAAATGAACGAAGAGACGGGCACTTGAAATCAGGTGACTTTTTCGAAGCAGAAAAATATCCAAACATCACTTTTGTAAGTAACAAAATTGAAACTACGGGCGATAACCAATTTACAGCGCACGGTACGCTTACTATTAAAGATGTAAGCGAAGACTTCGAATTGCCTTTTACCTTGCTGGGAGTTAAGGATAATCCTTTCCGCGAGAACGGTATTGTAGCAGGTATGAAGTCTGAATTCACTTTGCTCAGGAATGACTTTGGCGTTGGAACCGGAGACTGGGTTTCTGATGCTGTTGTAGGCAACGAAGTACATGTGACCCTGAACCTTGAGCTAAACGCCACAAAATAATTTCTTTTTTTAGCTAAAGATTTAAAGCATCGCTTCTTTGGAAGCGATGCTTTTTTTATTTTAGGTCAACTCAATACTATACCTATGAATAAGCGACTTCTTTTTATTTTCGGACTCATTGTAATTGCAGCAATTTCCCGGATGATCCCCCACCCTTATAATTTTGCACCTTTGGGAGCTATGTCATTATTTGGGGCAGCTTATTTTACAAATAAGAAGATTGCATTTATTCTCCCATTAGTTGCATTTTTTATAAGCGACCTCCTGGTCAACAACATTCTGTATGCAGATTACTATACCAGTTTCGTATTCATATCCCCCGGCTATATCTGGACTTATGGAGCCATGCTGCTTATCGTTCTTGCAGGTATGTTCCTTTTAAAGAAAGTAAATCTTAAAAGGGTTGTGGGTGGTAGCCTGGCTGCTTCAGTAATATTTTTTGTTGTTTCCAATTTTGGAGTTTGGCTTACAAGCCCAACTTATCCTTTATCATTAGAAGGTTTTATTGCCTGTTATATGATGGCCATTCCTTTCTTTCACATGACTGTTTTGGGAGATCTTTTCTACTGCGGTGTGTTGTTTGGTACATTTGAGTTTGCGAAAAGCCGGGTACCTGCGCTACAAAAGGCTTGATTTCTTTATTTAAAAAGGGCAAAAAGAATATTATTATAAGTGCTAATAACAGATCGGCACTTTTTAGATAATACTTTATGTTTGAACTCTTCCCGGATCAACCGGTATATGATTACCCGACATTACTTAATGTAGCATACTCACTGATTTGGGCATTTGTTCTTTCATCAATCATTGCAATAACCCATCGCCTTACCTATACAGGCCATCAATATCCCAGGAATTTTTTCCAGGGTCTGGCACTGGGTTCTATTGTAGCTGCCATGGTAATGATGGCAATCGGGGATAGCCTTGCCCGTGGCTTAGGAGCCTTTGGAGCCTTGGCTATTATCCGGTTCCGTACCCGCATCCAGGATACCCGAAACATTCTTTTTGTATTTGCTTCTTTAAGTGTGGGTTTAGCTATTGGTGTTTTTGGATATACTATAGCATTTGTAGGCACTATCCTTTTTTGCTCTTTTGCGTTTTTGCTTCACTTTACTCCCTTTAGCACTAAAACGGGTTTACGCGGTCGCCTGACATTCAGTCTTGAGGATGCTTCGAAATTAGATGATGCCCTGCGGGTTATAAATGGATATTGCGTTGATACTGATGAAGTAGAAGTAGCTGCCCGAAATTCAGGACGGTATGATTATGAATATTTTATCGAGTTTAAACTGGACGCCGACAACACTTCTTTCCTTCAGGATTTACGGAAAATAAGCTCCATTGGGCGAATTCGTATTACCTTCAAGAATATTATGGAGGAGAACTAGGGTAAAATGAAAAAGATCAATTCCTTTTATATTGTTATTGCCCTTTTTTTTATAGGTATGCTTACCCTGAATTCATTCTTTTTTCAGGGAAGCCAATCCTTTTTGGGAATAACATATAGCAAGGTTTATAAAATAAACGCTGAAAAATCTTCCATTATCGGGAATGTACATGTTGTACCCGGGCAAACCGTTAATACCGGGGATATTCTTGTAGAACTGGAGAGCCCGGAACTTAACCTGGAAATAAGCAAACTCCGGAAAGAGATCCAGTTACTTGAATCTGAAAAGAAAGAGAAAGACAAGCTACTCGAATCAAAAATCAAATTGTTAGAATCGGAGCGTACAATCCTGTATGGAGAGATTGCGAATGATATCCGCCTTATCCAAAATGAGATTGACCTGAACACGTCCCTGACCAATCAAATACTTAAAGGGCAGAATAAGACCGCCAATAAAGACTCGGTCACCTCCCTTCAACTGGAAATAAACTCTATCAGGGAAAAGGGAAGCCTTAAATTAGGTGCTATTGATATCCGGATAGCTGACACTCGTCAAGATCATGAATTTGACCAATCTCAAATACAATCAGAAATTGAACTGGCCCAGGAAGAACTGAACTGGAGACTGGAGGAAAAAGACCGCCTGAATAAATATGCTACAAGTGCCGGGGTAATCGAGAATGTATATGTAAAAACCGGGGAAGAAGTAAAGGCTTTCTCTTCTATAATTTCTATCAATCCCGAACATCCATCTTCTGTTGTGGGTTATATGGTGGGCAGCAAGGAACGAAACAAAACCCTTGGTGAAAGGGTGATAATCCGGTCCCTGGAACAATCGGAGCTGGAAACTGAAGGAAGTATCATCGGTTTTGGTTCTGTGGTAGCCCTTCCTGAGATTCTTCAAAAGTCTACGGCAGTAAAAGCATTTGGATTGGAGGTTTTTATTGAGATTCCTGAAAGAAACGGATTTGCTGTTGGTGAAAAGATCATTGTGAAATGAAATTATTTTACACCACCTGTTTCACTCTTCTTTTTGCATTAAGCCCACACGTACTTTTAGCGCAAAGCACCTTCCACGATTTCATTCTTACTGCATTTGAAGATTTAAACACCTCAAAATTTGATGCTCAACTCGATTTTCTCAAAACCCGTAACTACTCCATCCCGATTATTGATGAGATAGAAATCAGGGGAGGGAACGATGAGTTTAACCGGGAAGATCAGCAATATGCAATCAGGATACGGCCTTCAAATCCCTGGAGAATAAGAAGAAATAATGCCCTTTTTAATGCCACCCGAAAAGAACTGGATATAAGAAGAAAACTGGCATTTGCTGAAAACCTGAGAGACCGGTACACCCTTGCACTCGACTATATATTTGAAAAAAGAGCAGCAGAAATTCATGAAGAGAGCTTTCAATTGCTCCAGCAGCGTATAGCAGTTTTAGAAGAAAACCAGCAAACCAATTTATTTGATGCCAAAGATTATATAGAAGCAAAGCTTGAGCTTATAGAAGCACTTGTCGAACTCAATGATTCAAACTCTGATCTGAATAGACTGGAGATTGCGATTCTATCAGTACTTCAAACAACTTCTATAGATTGGTCGAATCTTGAATTGATCTCTACTGAAAAATTGAATTTATATAGTCAGCAGGTTGCAAAATCAATGCTCAACTCTACTGAACTTGAGCTTATTGCCCAGGAGCTGGAAGTTGCTAAGCGAGAGTTATCACTTGAAAAAGCTGATTTCGATTTAGGCTTCATCCAGGGGGAATACCGCCCGTTCCGGGATAATGATTCAGATCTCGGGTTATCGGCAGGTATTACCATTCCTATTTTCAGAAGTAATAAAAACCAGATTGCTGAACGAAAGCTTGACGAGATTGAGTTGAAAAATGAACTTATTACGGAACAGCAAAGAGATTCAATCAATAAGGTTCTGAACTATAATTACCTCCAACAACTTATTTCTCATCATATCGAATTAGTGAAACAAATAGAATTACTAAACCTTGATTCTTTGGTGGATCAGTTGAACAGAATAGAAGATAATAACCCGCTTTCGCTTTTGGATATCCAGGAAGGCATACTTAAAATAAAAAAGCTTAAACTGCAATCAGAAGAACAATTACTCAACCAGTATTTAGAGTTCCTGGAAGCATTTGATGCGTACAGCCAGTCCTCTCTCGTTAACCTTATTTCTAATAGCATGGAGACCATAAATTGAAAAGGGTATTGATTACAGGAGCTACCTCAGGAATTGGTAAAGAACTTGCAGTGCAGTTTGTTCATAAAGGATACATTGTTGGGCTTATTGGCAGGAGAACCGAACGGCTTCAGCAAATCAAAGAAGAACTTGGTGACAATGTCTTCTTCAGGACCCTGGATGTCCGGGAAACCGATAAAGCCAAAAAAACCTATCCAGAGCTTATTGCTGAAATGGGAGGCCTGGATATTATGATACTAAATGCCGGGGTGGGTATTGATAAGCTATTGCCCCAGTGGGAGCGTGATGAAAAGACTATAGCAGTGAACGTGATGGGTTTTGCCCATGGTGCACATTTTGCCTTCAATTATTTTATGAAACAAGGATGGGGACAAGTTGTAGGTATGTCGTCTATCGCCTCATTGCTGGCCTCAGGCCGGGCAGCAGCGTACACAGCTTCAAAGCATTTTGTTTCCAACTATATGACCGGGTTTCGCCAAAAAGTAAAACGAATTGATGCTGATATCACAATTACGGATATCCGCCCGGGCTTTGTTGAGTCAGAAATGACGGAGAATAATAAAGGAATGTTTTGGGTGGCAACTACGGAAAAAGCCGTCAGGCAAATGGTAAAAGCAATCGAAAAGAAACGTAATCATGTCTACATTACAAAAAGATGGAGATTAGTTGCCTGGGTAGCCAAACTGGTTCCGCAATTTGTATGGGACAGAATCTGATTTACCGGTCGCTTTTTAAAGAAAGATTGACTGGAGACTTCAATTTCCTTGGATCCAGTTTTTTCCCTTTTTGAGTAATCTTAATGAGGTTCTGCTTATTTAACCGGGCTACTGTTTTTACATCATCTATATAGTTTTTCCAGGTAGCTGAAAAAAGCGACCTTGTAATCTCCGTCATCGACACAGATCTGTCAATAACTCTTTTACTTTTTAGGCGCAGTATACGAGCCTTGATCTCTCGTCTGGATGTTTTCATAGTTGCTTCTCAAGTCTAATGTGCTTAGGATAACCATCTTATATGGATACTCCAAATAGCTTTTTTGATTAAAAACAGTAACTGAAATCTCTTTATGAGATTTAAAACTGAATTAACGGTATTGTTTTCTGTATGGTATAAACAATTTAGTATCACTACTCAGTCGAACACCAGGCTCTTTTGTTCATTCTTTTAATTTGTTTCTGTTCATTTCAAATCCAAGTAAGCTTAAACATAATTTGCCAGCTTTTAACAGATGAAATTCTTAAAGTAGTATATTCTCGTTCATCGTAATTCTTCCATTATTATGAAACCAGTCAAGCCAATTCTGTTTTTGCTTTCGCTATCCACTTTTATTTTTTCCTGTGGAAATAACTCTGAGCCTGAAGCTGATAAATCAAAAAGTAAATCGCTTGGTTTTATAGAATCTCCTAAAGGGTTTGAGGTTTCCATCTTTGCAGATAATGTACCTAATGCACGGCAAATGGCAATCAGCCCGTCAGGAACTATTTATGTAGGCACTAGGCGGGAAGGAAAAGTGTATGCTATCGTTGATTACGATAAAGATTTCAAAGCAGACACAGTTTTTACCATAGCCTCAGATTTAAGGCTACCCATCGGTGTAGCCTACAGAAATGGTTCCTTATATGTAGCTGAGGTAAGTAAAATCTGGAGGTATGATGATATTGATAACAATTTTGAAAACCCTCCGCAGCCTACATTAATTACAGATGACTACCCGACTGAAGGGCACCATGGTTGGAAATACATTGCTTTTGGGCCTGATGACAAGTTATATGTCCCGGTAGGCGCACCCTGTAATGTATGTAACCATGAAGAGGATAACCCTATCTTTTCCACCATTACAAGGATAAACCCTGATGGAACTAATAGAGAGATTGTTGCAAGAGGAGTGCGTAATACGGTTGGGTTTACATGGCATCCCGAAACACAAAACCTCTGGTTTACAGATAATGGCAGAGACTGGCTTGGTGATGACACCCCTCAATGCGAATTAAATGAAATTACTTCTTCAAACCAGCATTTTGGATTTCCTTTCCTTCATGGAAACGATGTGTGGGATCCTGAGTTTGGAGACATGGGTAAATCAAGGGCAGATGATTTCACAAAACCTGTTGTAGAATTGGGGCCGCATGTGGCACCCCTGGGAATGTTGTTTTATACCGGGCAAATGTTCCCTGATTCTTATACTAAATCAGCTTTAATTGCCCTGCATGGTAGTTGGAACAGGAGCGAAAAAATAGGTTATGAGGTTGTACAGGTTAGTTTTAATGCTGATGGTAGTGTAAAAAAGTACTCACCTTTTATTACCGGTTGGCTGCAACCCGGTGAAGAAGTAAAAGGAAGGCCTGTTGCATTATTGCAACTTAACGATGGCTCCGTATTAATCTCCGATGATGGGGCAGGTAAAATTTATAGGGTGACATACACGAAGTCATGAAAAACAGACAGAGAAAGCAGATTAGAGAATTTGGGCTCCTGTTTATGAGAGCGGGATTGGGCATCATGTTCATTTTTCATGGATATCCAAAATTGTTTGGAGGCCCTGAAACATGGGAACGCCTGGGGGCGAATATGAGTAATTTTGGAATTCACTTTGCTCCAGCCTTCTGGGGGTTTATGGCCGCTTTTGCTGAATTCTTTGGAGGAATACTTCTTATTTTTGGATTGCTCTTTACCCCTGCACTTATTCTTTTAATTCTAACTATGACTGTTGCAACAGTAAGTTATATTGCTGATGGGCAGGGGATTATGGGGGCCTCTCACCCTCTTAAAGTGGGTATCGTTTTTGTTGGTTTGCTATTTACCGGTCCCGGAAAATTAAGTTTAGACTCACTATTGTTTTACAAAAACAAGCGCTCTATTAACCGAAGAGCTTAAATAAAACGTAACTAATAGGAGACATTACGATTCCGAAAAGTAGTGCCCACCAAAAGCTTTTTACTTCAAAGTCTTTAAGAAGTGCATCAACCAGCATTATCATTAATGCATTGATTACAAACCCAAAAAGGCCGAGTGTTAAAATGGTTACCGGAAGTGATATTAACACTACTATAGGTTTTATGAATATATTTACAAGAGCCAACAGGCCAGCTACCATAATAGCTGCCCAAAAGTTCTTAATTTCGACTCCTCCCAAAAGCTTAGAGGTAATAAAAACTGCAATACTGTTTAAAAGCCAGGCCCAGATCATAATTCCAAGGTTTTTGTTAATGCTCAGGGACAGCCTACGATAAAAAAACAAATTTGTTTGGATTGAATGGAAACAATACTTAAAAAATTTACAGAGTTAACTTCTTTTGAGGTCTTTGAGTTTCTCAAACTTCGCCAGGACGTTTTCATTATAGAGCAGGATTGCATATACCCCGACATAGATGGTTTCGATGATAAGGCTTTACACCTGATGATTTTTGATGGGAAGAAATTAATAGCATACAGCCGGATTTTTGAGTCCGGCATTAAATTTGATGATTCTTGCTCTATTGGCAGAATTGTAGTTTCTCCGGACTCAAGAGGAAGTACTGTAGGAAAATTACTCATTCAAAAAAGTATTGGGTACTGTAAACAGTTATTTCCAAATGCCCCTGTCAGGATTGAAGCACAATCTGCTTTAGCGAATTATTATGAGCAGTTCGGATTTATAACAGAGGGGGCTTCTTATATGGTTGATGGAATAAACCATACAAAGATGGTTCTGAAAAGTTAGGATTGAAGTTCGGAAAGCTTTTCTTTGAGCGAAGATTGGATACTTTTAAAGCCTGTGTCAATTTCTTCAATCAGTGCCTTTAGCTTATCAAGCTCAACTTTATTCTTTGAACTTTTTTCAACTTTTACAGTGAGTTCATTCAGTCCTGAAAGCCCAACATACAAAAAAGTAGGCTTTAGTTTATGAGCTTCAGCTCCTAATAACGCCCAATCCTGATTTTCATGGTGCTCTTTTAGCAGTTGTATCTGTTTGGGGGTTTCCTCGAGGAACAAACCGATCATTTCAGCCATTATACTGCTTTCCCCGCCCGTGATTTCGGTCAGGTAAGTAAGATCTATATTGTAACCCATGTACTGCTGCTATCCATACTTTTTTTAACGTACTGATATATCTTCTTAAAGAATCTCGTGAAATATTTCCCGTATTACCAGCTAATAATCCTGTTAATTTATGCAGTAAAAATTACAATGCTAACAAGTAAAAGTACGGTGATTTTAAAAATTAGTGCCTTCCAGTTTCTCATGTTTTCTTTTTCTGACCTTAACCCTATACATTGATCCTGAAGGAACAGCTTTAATCACTTAAAAACAAGTTATCCACATTATAATTTTGATTTTTTTTGTGACGCTGATTTTTAATTTAACTTAAATCAAAGCTTAATTTGGTTATTCCACGGTAACACTTTTTGCCAGGTTTCTTGGCTGATCCACATTACAACCACGATTTACAGCTATATAATACGATAGGAGTTGTAAAGGTATTACTGTTAGCAGTGGGGTTAGTTCATCTATGGTTTCGGGAACTTCCGTAACAAACTCAGCTAAGTTTTCCACTTCTTTATTCCCCTCAACAGTAATTGCTATTATTCGCCCTTTCCTGGCTTTTACCTCTTCAATATTACTTACCATTTTATCATTGGTATGATCGGTAGCAGCAATAACTACAACCGGCATCATATCATCAATAAGTGCAATAGGGCCATGTTTCATCTCTGCAGCAGGATAACCTTCTGCATGAATGTAGGATATTTCTTTAAGCTTAAGCGCACCTTCCAGAGCAACCGGAAAACCATACGATCTTCCCAGGTATAAGAAATTAGGAGCGTATGTAAAAAGGTTGGATATGTGTTCTATACCGGAAGCATTTTTTAAAACATGTTCAATTTTACCGGGTATTTGATCCAGTTCCCGGATTAATTCTGCAGCTTTTTTATCCTCAATAGTTCCGCGATGCTGGGCCAACTTAATTGCCATTAATGTTAATACAGTGACTTGTGCCGTGAAAGCCTTTGTTGAAGCTACACCAATCTCAGGCCCGGCATGAATATAAACACCAGCGTCTGTTTCCCTGGCTATACTTGAGCCAACCACATTTACCACACCTAAAACCAATGCCCCTTTTTGTTTTGCCTCCCGTAAAGCTGCCAAAGTATCGGCTGTTTCTCCACTTTGTGAAATAACAATCATCACATCCCCTTCCCCAATTAGGGGTGCCCGGTAACGAAATTCGGAAGCATACTCTACTTCTACAGGAAGTTCTGCAAGAGACTCAAACAAATATTCTCCTACAAGCCCTGAATGCCAACTGGTACCACAGGCTGCAATAATTATACGCCTTGCATTCGCCAGCTGATCCAGCACACTTTCAATTCCCCCTAAAGTTATCGTACCTTTTGCCGGATTTATTCTACCTCTTAGACAATCAGAAATTGCTTTTGGCTGTTCAAAAATCTCTTTGAGCATGAAATGAGGAAAACCCCCTTTCTCTATTTCGTCCAAACTCATTGCAAGTTCATGGACTTCTTTAGTAAGTGCCTCATCCTGGGATGAATGAACCTCGTATCCATCCTTTCTGATAATTGCCAGCTCCCCATCATCCAGATAAACTACTTTGTCAGTATACTCAGCAACTGCGGAAGCATCAGAAGCAATTAACATTTCACCCTCACCAATACCTAGTAGAAGGGGTGAACCTTTGCGTGCTACCATAATTTGATCCGGGAAATCCTCATGTACAATCGCCAACCCGTAAGTCCCGTTAATTTGGGCAAGAGAAAGCCGAACGGCTCTTTTTAAATCTTCCGGCTTTTCCTCCAAAAAGCTTTCGATCAATTTAGCAACCACTTCCGTATCTGTTTCAGAGTAAAAACTATACCCCCGGTCCGATAAGTTTTTTTTCAGCGTGTTGTAGTTTTCAATAATACCATTGTGAACTACAGCTATTTTGCCATCATCACTTAAATGGGGGTGTGAGTTAATGTCATTCGGTTCACCATGAGTAGCCCAACGGGTATGACCTATTCCTATTCCGCCTTCAACCCCAGAGGAAAGTAAACTTTCCAGTTTAGCCACTTTTCCTTTTCCCTTCTTTACTGATAAAGACCCATTTATCGTTGCTATTCCTGCCGAGTCGTATCCTCTGTATTCAAGTCTTTTAAGCCCCTTTATGATGACTTCGCTTGCTTTTTTTGGCCCTACATAACCTACTATTCCACACATAAATCGTATTTGTAAAAATTATTAAACCCTCTCAGGCGAAAATTAATGTTTTGTAAATAATAGTAATTATAAATCTGGAAAGCTCTATGTTTAATGAACTTTAATTGATTTGGTATTTATGCAGCTTTGCTTTTTTTCAGTTCCTGAAAAATTAAACCTGGAACCCCTTACGCTTACCAGGCCTATAGACGATCTTCGGGTTGGTATCCTTACCATTAAGGAGAAATGGCAGAAATACCTTGATAACATTTCTATACACCGGATAACAGATCAATATTATAATGGGGTGTTTTCCACTCCGGAAATCACACCAAATTCCCCTTGCCTGTTGATTAACCCTTCATTTATCCCAAACAAAGATGTAGTAAACGAAAT
Organism: Balneolaceae bacterium; assembly: GCA_006969905.1. Classification (GTDB taxonomy): domain Bacteria; phylum Bacteroidota; class Rhodothermia; order Balneolales; family Balneolaceae; genus Balneola. Next base: position 393,511 of record CP030887.1, read on the forward strand.
CCAAAAACTCTCTTTAGGAGAGGGCTTGTTCAAATCGGATACACTTATTGCCGGATTGATAGACGGGAAATCGGGTTCAAACTTTCAAAAAAACCCTTTACCTATACCCATATTTAAGACTAAAAAACCTATTCAAAGCCCTGTTGATCAAATTGTATTCCTCTGGGATATATTATCACTGAATGTAGCCGAGATGGAAAAAGATGCTTTGCTTTTTGGATATGAAACTTTAGATACTGATTTATACCAAACAAAAGTTTTCTTTTCTACCCCCGAACGTATTTTTGTTTCTCCCACAGCTAAAATTGAAGCAGGAACTAATCTTGTAGCTGATAACGGACTTATATTTATTGGCGATGAAGCTGTTATTGAATCGGGCTCAATTATAAAAGGCCCTGTAGCAATTTGTGAAAAGGCTGTGACAAAGATGGGGTGCAGAATTTATGATGGCACTACCATCGGGCCGGTTTGTAAAGCAGGTGGTGAGGTTTCCCATTCTATATTTCATTCCTACTCCAATAAAGCCCATGATGGTTTTGTAGGTAATTCTATTTTCGGGCAATGGTGCAACATGGGGGCCGATTCAAATACTTCAAATCTTAACAATAACTATAGCACAGTAAAGCTTGCCGACTGGAACTCAGGAGAGCTAATAGAAACCGGTTACCAGTTCTTAGGCAGCATATTAGGAGATCATTCCAAAACTGCGATAAATACTATGTTGAACACCGGAACTTTATGCGGGGTAAGTTCCAATATTTTTATGAGCAGCTTTCCTCCCAAAAGAATCCCTTCGTTTACGTGGCTTGGCGATGAAGCCCAAGCTGAATACAGACTCGATAAAGCCCTGGAAGCTATGAAAGCCATGATGAAAAGAAGGGACATAGAGCTCAGTGACAGCTACAAAAACATGATGATTGAGCTATTCAATAACAGGAGTTAAGAACCCACCATTGTACTGCTTGAGCCCTTTACATCTCTGTAAACAAACTCTAAAGTAGCTGAGCTCAGGTCATCTTCAACGGTTAACGAGGCATCTATTTGCTTAGTTAAAACTTCCAGGATCTCAGTAAACTTATATTCCTCTTTCTTTTTAAATGCAGCAAGAACACGCGCCAAAGATTCTTCCATAAGCACAACCCTAACGTGATCATTATCTTGTGAGAGATGTATTTTAAATTCTGAAGGAGGCTCGTAAATGAAAGAGCCATTAGCCCGAAATGCTTCAAATATTATTTCACTCACAAGTAACGAAAAAGGAACTGCCTGGTTAATGTTGAACTTAATCTCTTTATTATTGTCCATTCTTTCTACTTTGAACTTCAAGAATCCTTCCTGCCTGTGGCTTTCTACCAATATCCTGTTCAAAGTTGAGTAAATATCAATATCTGAAAATGAACCTTGTTCGTAAACAAGTTCATGAATAATAGCAATGGACTTTATTCTCAGAATGTTTGAAGAAACAATTTGTGTCTGATCCTTTACTCCCATTCCCATTTGATCGAGCTGAAGAAAACTGGATATGAGAGCAAGGTTATTTTTTACCCGGTGATGCACCTCACCTATAAGTAGTTCTTTTTCCCGGATAAGTGCAATTAATTGCTCATTTGTTTGCTGAAGCTCTCTCCTGGCTAATTCTTCACTATATGCATTTGAGATAATGCCTGAAACTGTTTTCAGCAATTTATCGGTAGACTTATTCCAATCCCTTACTTCCTTCGTTTCATCAAATCCAATAAAACCAAAGTATTCTTCGCCTAGATAAAGGGGATAGCACAATACGGCTTTAATACCAAAGGGTACCATTATATCCGCCAGATCTTTCGGCAGTTTTTTGACATCCCCTGCAAATATTCTCCCCTCTTTTTTGATAATCTTTTTCCATGAAGGCATTCTGCTGTAAGGCACGTTTTGCAGGTCATGTATCTGGGCTTCTATTCCTTCAGCGCACCATTCGAATGCATTTCTACAGGCATTCCCTTCTTCAATATCTTCGAAAATATACACTCTCGATACATCTGCTGCCGCTCCCAAAATGCTTACAGCAAAATTCATTTTTGCTTCAAAATCATCTGTGGAATTGAAGTTCAGCGAAATCTCTGCCAGCACCTCCTGGAATTTTAAGTTAACCGATAAAAGAGACAGCGTATCCCGTAGCTTTTTCTTATCGTTTGCTTCGTTAAGTACTCTTCTTACCGTGAACGGCAGCCTTTTCAAATCTTCTTTGACAAGCACACCATCTGCCCGGTTTTTTAATAAATTAATCTGTGTTTCCTGGTTAAAAGAACCGGAAAGTATCACAATGGGGGTATCCTTTAAATGATCCTTTGCAAATGCGAGGGCCTCATTGCCCTGGTAAGCAGGTAAATTATAATCGGAAATAATCAAATCAGGCTTCCAGTTTCTCACTTCCGATTGAAAGTCTTCTTTTGTTGATACCTGCTTGTAGTTAAACTTAAAGTTTAAAGACTTTAACTCCCGGAGGATCAATTCAGCATCAAATTCTGAATCTTCTAATATGAGAAATTTCAGCGCCATTACTTTTTGATTCAGCAAAATACCTTTTATGGTTTCTCATTAAGCAGCACCCAGTAAAAACCAATATCCCTCACCGACTTGATAAATCCATCAAACTCAACTGGCTTTACAATGTAGCTATTCACTCCCAGTGCATAACTTTCAATGATGTCTTGTTCTTCTTTGGAGGAAGTAAGCATCACAATAGGAAGTGCTTTTGTCTCTTCCTTTTCCCTAAGTGCCTTTAATACCTCCAGGCCATCTACTTTTGGCATTTTAAGATCCAAAAGAACCACCTTGGGCTGATCTTTTATGCTTCTGTGGTCATATTCATCTTTTGCAAAAAGAAATGCTAATGCTTCTTCTCCGTTTCTAAGACGTACTATATTATTGGAGATATTATTTTTCTTTAGTGCCCTGAGCGTAAGCTCTGCATCCTGGTCATTATCCTCTACTAATAAGATTTCCACGAATTTACTTTCTTTCATCTATTCACCTTTAATCATTTTTGGACACAGAGAAAAAGAATACGGAGCCTTCGTTCACTTTACTTTCAGCCCAAACTTCCCCTCCATGCTTAGCAATTATTCTTTTAACTATGGCAAGCCCAACACCGGTACCCTCAAACTCATCCGCCCTATGCAACCGCTGGAAAACCCCGAATAACTTGTCATGGTATTTCATATCAAAACCAACCCCGTTGTCTTTAATACTGTAAATAATAACATCATCTTTTTTGTCAGATGCTAGCTCTATAATAATTTTTTGCCTGTCCGAAGAGTACTTTACCGCATTTGATAATAAGTTTACGAGCACTTGTTTCATTAATACCAGGTCGCCCTCAATGTCAATGAGCTTTGGTATCTTTATATCGATATCTGCACCAGGATAATCATGTATAACCTCTCTTGAGACTTCTTCAGAAAGCGCAGTCATATTTATAGGGCTTTTTTCCAATTCCTTTTTACCTAACCTTGAAAAAGAAAGTACGCCATCAATCAGGTTCCCCATTTGCACCCCACTTGATTTGATAATACCAAGAAGCCGGTTACCCTCTTCATCCAGCTTATCTTTATAGTCCTCTTTAAGTATATCAGCAAAGCCATTGATTGATCTTAACGGGGCCCGCAGATCGTGGGATATGGAATAACTAAATGCCTCCAGTTCTTTATTAGCCCTGTCCAGCTCTTGTGTTCTATACCTGACTTTTTTCTCTAATACTTCATTCAGGTTTTCAATTTTCTGCTGGTATTCGACCTGTTCAGTAATATCGGCTGTATACATGATAATACCCCCGATTTCATCAGGCTCGGTGTACCAGGGTATCAGCTTCCAGTTCAGCCATTGTATGGTTCCATCTTCCCGTACAAAACGGTCCTGGGGATTTTCCAGTTCTTGTCCGCTCAAAACATCCTGGTGATCCTGCAACCACTCCGGTATTTCGCGAATTTCGGGAAATACATCATAGTGACATATCCCGATTATATTTTTTTCTTCAATGCCATAATCCTGGTACCACTTCTTACTGGCAGTTAAGTAATTCATGTCCCGGTCAAACATTGCAGCGGCAATTGGTGCTTTTTCAACAATTTCTTTAAGCTGTTGCCTTTCCAGTAAAATAGTCTTCTCATTTTCCTTTTCAACAGTAACATCCCGAGATGTTCCCGCCATCCTGTAAGGTTCCCCCTCTTCATTGTAAAAAACTTTACCGCGCTCATGTATATATCGAACTTCTGCACCTTGTTTTAATACAATCCGGTGTACAAAATTATGGGGTTTTTTATTTTTTATTGCCCATTCAACATCTTCCCGAAAAGGTGTGCGGTCATCGGGGTGCATTAGTTCCTGAAGGGTTTCAAATGTAGGTTCAAAGTCTTTTGATTGCCCAAAAATCTCATAATTTTGATCAGACCACGTAATCTTATCTTCCGCTATATCCCAATTCCAGTTGCCGATTTTTCCAATCCTCTGAGCTTCAAGAAGAAGCTGGGTTTTCTTTTCAATCTCTTCCTCAAGTTCTTTCCTTTCTGATATATCCCGGCCTTCGGGAACCAGGTAAATCACTTGCCCTTCATCATCAAAAATGGGAGTAATAGAAAAATCAATAGTAATAACTTTGCCACCTTCTCCAACTACATCAACATCATACCTGATAAACTCTCCTTTTGCTGCTTTTTTGATAGATCTGCGCAACTGATCATTTATTTGTTTACTTAACGACCACCATGGTGCATCCGCAAAATTAAGGCCTTTCGCCTGTTCAAGAGTAAACCCTCCAAAATCCAATGCAGATTTATTTGCCTCTATAAGCGTTCCGTCCGGTTCAAGAAGCCCTGTAAAATTAAATGTGTTGTTAAAAATGCTTCTAAAAATCAGCTGCGTATTTTTCCGCTCCTCCTCAGCTCTTTTTTGGCTGTCAATATCCATAAAGAGCCCTCTCAGGCCTGTAAGCTCACCATTTTCAAAAACAGGAAGCCCGACAGCACGCACCCATAATTCTTCGCCGCCCAAGGTTACTATTATGCATTCCACGTCCCAGCTCTTCTGCTCTTCTATCCCTTTATCTACTGCTTCCTGTATTATGGGCCTGAAATCTTCGCGGTAAAACTTTATCCCATCCTCCACTGCAATAGGAGTCCCTGTTTCAACTTCATGAATTCTGTATACCTCATCCGACCAATAGCAGACCATTTTTTGAATATCCACTTCCCAGGAGCCAATACGTGCTACTTTTTGGGTTTCATGTAAAAGTTCAAGGGTGTCTTCAAGTTCTTTTGTTTGATGCTCAACCATCACCTGGGCTTTCTTTTGTTCATCTATATTAATTATAGAACCTACCATCCGTATAGGTTTGCCTTTTTCATCCCACTTGGCCTGACCTGAACTTTCAAACCACTTATAATTTCCCAATTTGGTTTTCATCCGGATTTCAATTTTGTACGACCTCTTTTCCTCCAGGTGTTCCTGGACAGCTGTAACTACCTGCTCTTTGTCTTCGGGATGTAACAATACATTTAAAAATGTGTCATAAGTAGCCGGAATTTCTCCTGGCTTATAACCTAGTAATTCATAAAACTTAGGCGACCACCACTCACTTCCGTCAAGGATAAACCAATCCCAGATACCCGCATTTATAGCCTGAATAGAAAGATCAAATCTTTGGTTAGATTCAAAGAGGTCTCCTTTTGAATCTGTGAGTCGCTTTAACGTGTCACTTAGCTCTTCATAATTACTGCGCATCTGCAAAAACAACGGCCGAAATATGAAAACAAACTCTAAAAACAGGATCAAAACGGTGATTGCTGCGAGAGTAATTTCGAGATAGATAAGCTTACGAATCCCTGCCTTTGACTTTTCTTCCAAAACACTCACAATTTCATCCATTCGTTCAAGAAAAATGCGTTCATTTTCCGAAATGACAGGTAATACATTAGCTAAATCACTTTTAGCATTGGCCTCAAGTATGGCATCAGCAATGGCTTCCTGGAATGGACTTATCTGATCCAACAGGGAGCGAACTTCATTATCCTGCTTAACCCGAAGTCCCAGCTCTTCATCCCCTTCTTTCAAGCCTTTGTGGATTCGATTCCACAATCCCACTTCATTTTTTAAATAATCCAGTGAAAAGTTTTCTTCCTCAAACTGGTAAGCTTCTTTAGCTATTTTTTGGCTTAGCATCCGCTGCTTTCCGGCTAAATTTATAATGGTAGCATCGGCTTGCTGATCATGAAGAATCTTTTGAATCAACACCTGGTTAGCTGTTGTCAAAATAATAATTGTGGAAACCCCGATTATATAGGCCCATTTTCTGGAGAGCCTGTCGACCCACTTATCTTCCATAATTTAACGTGCTTTGTTACATAACTCTGCGAGTGGTTAAATACCGATCAGACCAATACCGTTCCTGAAGCCCCGATATCATAACACCCGAACTTGTGGATGCATGCATAAACTGCTGGCTGTTAACCATTACCCCCACATGAAGTAAATTTTTTCCGGTTTTAAAAAAAACAAGATCACCAATCGTAATATTTCTTTTCTTTACAGATTTACCTGTTTTAATTTGTTCTTTGGTATTTCTGGGAAGCTTTATTTCGAAATAATCTTCAAAAACAATTTGCATAAAGGATGAACAGTCTACCCCCTCGTAGCCTGTACCACCCAGCAAATAAGGAACCCCCTTCCAATCGCCAAACGCTTCATCCAAGGATTTTTTTAATGCTTTTTCCGATTTAGAAAACTTTTCTTTTTCAGCTTCCTTTTCTATTGTTACAACAGGAGTAGCCTTAGCCTCATTAATTACAGTTATTTCTTCCTTTTTTTCTTTTTTCTGATTTTCCCACGGAATAGTGCCGCGTTTTACCACACCACATGCGGGTACAAGAACCCCCAATAAAAGTAATAGCCTGAATTTGATGATCATTTTTTCGTATTCTCTGGACAAATATAATTGCTTATATCTATTTTAAAATTAGAATTTCCTATCTAAAAAACATTATTACTTTTATTCTTACACATGAGATTACTTGTCAATATTGATCATGTTGCCACTTTAAGAAACGCCAGGGGTGAAGGATACCCGGATATATCCGAGGCTGCCCGTGTATGCGAAGAAGCCGGGGCAGCAGGCATTGTCTTTCATTTACGGGGAGACCGCCGTCATATAAAAGACGAAGATGTTTTTGCCCTTAAAGATTCAGTAAAGGGCACTTTGGATTTTGAAATGGCGGCTACGGATGAAATGATTTCTATTCTAAAAAAAGTAAACCCTCACCTTTGCACCCTTGTGCCTGAAGGCCGTGAAGAGCTTACTACTGAGGGCGGTTTAAACATGGAGCATATTTTTGATGACTTTAAAGAGCGTGTATTCCCTTCCATAAGAGAAACCAATATTGAGATTAGTCTTTTTGTAGATCCTATTCACAAGGATATTGAGCTTGCATACCAATTGGGTGCCGAAGCTATTGAACTACATACGGGAGAGTACTCGAATTCAAAAACCGATCATCAAAGAAATAATGAACTGATGCGTTTGTTTGCCGGAGCTACTTATGCGCACAGTCTTGGATTGAAAGTTAATGCCGGTCATGGGTTAAATCTTGAAAATCTACCATTATTCTTAAGCACAGTACCCCATCTTAATGAAGTAAGCATCGGCCATGCCCTTATAAGTAAATCACTTTTTTGGGGCTTAGAAAAAACGGTAAAAGCTTACCTGAAACTCATTGAAGCCTATAAACTTTGATAATGCGGGTCAATATCAATGACTGATTTTTCTAACCACAAATCCGGTTATATAGCTATTGTTGGCAAACCTAATGCGGGTAAATCAACCCTGATGAATAAGATACTGGGTACTAAGCTTTCCATTACAACCCATAAGGCCCAGACAACCCGGCATCAGATTATTGGTATCCATTCTGAAGATGACTCCCAGATTATTTTTCTTGACACCCCCGGCATCATTAACCCAAAGTATGAGCTCCAAAAAGCCATGATGCGTTTTGTGGAAAAAGCTGAAAAAGATGCTGATCTCATCCTTTTCATTGTTGAAACGGGCGAAAAAAAAATACCGGATTATGCTTTTGATTCCTTAACTAAACTTCAAAAACCTGTTCTGCTGGTTATCAATAAAATTGACAGCTCAACTGAAAACGAAACAAAGCAGCTGGCTGCTTCTTTAAACGAACAGTTTAATTTTAACGCCACTCTTTTTGTTTCTGCTTTAGAAGGCACAGGCATTGACCAACTTTTAAAAGCTATCAAAGAACCTCTTCCATTCGGGCCACCTTTTTACCCAAAGGATGAATTGAGCGAACACCCTGTCCGGTTTTTTGCTTCTGAATTGATCCGTGAACAGGTTTATCTTCAATACCATGAGGAGTTACCATACTCTACTACCGTTGAGGTGATTCAGTTTGAAGAACGTGATGACCTGGATTATATAAACGCTGAGGTGATAGTAAACCGGAACTCTCAAAAAGGAATGATAATCGGCAAAGGTGGCCGGGCTATCAAGCAACTGGGGATGGCAGCGAGAGAGTCCATTGAAGCCTTTACCGGACGCAAGGTGTTCCTTGACCTGCATGTAAAAGTGCGTGAAAAATGGCGTGAAAGAGAAAATATGGTAAAAAATTTCGGTTACAGGTAGGTTTGTTTAAGGTATTTTTAAATAAGTACTTGAATATGTATTTTCCCTCTTTCTGTGCCCAAAAAGAAGCGCTTTCATAAAAAATTTCTGCAAGAGTGTTGCTCCTTAAAATTCTTCGCCGTAAGATTTACCCAATGAAATTAACACGCCAAAATATCGTCCTCAGAAACATGTGTTGTATGTGTATGTGCACTACAAACTCTGGGGACTGATTACGTAAAGAATTTATTTTCGAAAGTCCTTTAGAGTGTATGATCTGAAGGACTTTTTTTATGGCTATTGATTTCATTCGTTCTTTTACATCATGCATTCTCATCAAGAAAGGTGGAGGGATCAGGTCCTTTGAAGCCTTGGCAACCGTTCAGCACATAACTTATGTACTGAAAAAGGTGCTACATCCTGTCCCGCATTTAAAGTTTTAAGTGCGAGGAAAAGATGAGTGCGAAGAGCTCAAATTTTCAGCAGCCTCTTTCGGACTCATCCCCGGAAGGGGCTTTTTTATTAACACAAAAAACTGAAAACATGAGTTCAACATTAAAATTCGAAACACTTCAACTTCACGCAGGTCAGGAACCTGATCCAACAACAGGATCGAGAGCCGTTCCTATTTACCAAACCACATCGTACAACTTCAATAACTCAGAGCACGCGGCTAATCTGTTTGCACTTCGTGAATTCGGCAATATTTATACCCGGATCATGAACCCAACCACTGATGTTTTTGAAAAAAGAATCGCTGCACTGGAAGGTGGTGCCGCTGCACTTGCAACTGCATCAGGCCAGGCTGCTCAATTCCTGGCCATCGCTAACCTGGCACAGGCTGGTGACAATATTGTATCTACCCAGTTTCTTTATGGCGGAACCTACAATCAATTCAAAGTAAGCCTGCCAAGGCTGGGTATTGACGTCCGTTTTGCTGAAAACGATTCTATTGAGGCTTACGCAAAGCTTATTGATGGAAACACTAAAGCCATTTATGTAGAATCAATAGGAAACCCCAGAGGCAATGTTGCCGATTTTGAAGGCTTGTCAAAGCTTGCAAAAGAGCATGGCATTGCATTGGTGGTTGATAACACCTTTGGTGCAGGTGGTGCCCTGGTACAACCTCTTAAGCATGGAGCAAACGTGGTTACCGCTTCTGCTACAAAATGGATAGGTGGTCATGGTACTTCTATTGGTGGCGTCATTGTTGATGGCGGTAACTTTAACTGGGGTAACGGAAATTATCCTTTATTCACTGAACCGTCTCCCGCTTATCACGGGCTTAACTTCTGGGAAGTATTCGGAGAAGACGGCCCCTTTGGGAATATTGCCTTTGCCATTCGTGCCCGGGTAGAAGGTCTTCGTGATTTCGGGCCCGCTCAGTCTCCCTTTAACAGCTTCTTGCTGTTGCAAGGCCTAGAAACGCTCTCGCTTAGGGTAGAACGCCACAATGAAAATGCCCTAAAGCTGGCGAACTGGTTAAAGGAAAGTGAACATATTGAATGGGTTAATTTCACGGGGCTTCCTGAACATGATTATCATGAAAGAGCCAAGAAATACCTGAAGGAAGGACACTTCGGTTCCGTATTTACTTTCGGTGTTAAAGGTGGATATGATGCTGCCAGAGCACTTATAGAAAGTGTGGAGCTATCCAGCCACCTAGCAAATGTGGGTGATGCAAAAACACTTTTGATACACCCGGCCTCAACTACTCACCAACAATTAACCGATGCAGAGCAAACATCAAGTGGGGTAAAGCCTGATTTGATTCGTGTATCGGTAGGTATTGAGCATATCGATGATATTATTGGTGATTTTGAGCAGGCTTTCACAAAACTCAAACAAGCGGTTCCTGCTTAAGGTTTAATTATGAGCAACTCAAAAGCAACATACCTTAGTACGCCCAACCAAATTAATAAAGCAGTCGGGCGAGTTGTCAATGCCATCAATAAAGATGAATCTAATGCTTATGCCACTTTTACTTCCAGCTCTGAGCTGAGTGATGGGCTATTTGCAAAAATCCATAGCAGGGAGTTTGAGTACTTCGCCGATGAGCCCGCAAATCTTGGAGGGAATAACAACGCCCCTACACCCGTAGAGTTACTTCTTGGTTCGCTGTGTGCCTGCCAGGAAATTGTAATCAAAGCCTATGCTGCTGCCCTGAATATTTCTTTGAAGAAAGTACGGGTTGAAGCAAAAGGGGAGCTAGACCTTCGTGGATTTTTAAATATTAATGATGATGTTCGTCCCGGTTTCCATACCGTCAGTTTTAAAACAGTAATAGATACTGACGAAACTGATCAGGAAAAGCTTCAACAGTTAACCGCTTTTGCTGAGGAACAGTGCCCGGTTCTGGATATCATTGAGAACCCGGTTAATGTTAAAGGATTAATCACATTTGAAAATTCGAGTAACTAATTATTTGTTGAACCCCGCTTAACTGTGGGGTTCATTTTATCTGATGAGTAATTTTTCCTTACATACTTCCAAAAGAGCATTCATTACTGAAACAGGTTATCGCTTTGATGAAGCAGAGTTTGCTTACCATACATGGGGAAAGTTGAATACAAATAAAGACAATGTTGTACTTATCTGCCATGCACTAACAGGGAATTCTGATGCAGAAGATTGGTTCTCCGGATTATTCCATGAAAACTCTTTTATCGATCTGAACAAGCATTTTGTGGTCTGTATCAATAACCTGGGAAGCTGCTATGGCTCAACCGGGCCATGGTCAATAAATCCTGCAACAGGAAACCCTTACCGGGCTGATTTTCCCAACATCACTATTCGAGACCTGGCTTGCTATCATCAGCACTTTCTGGATGATTTCGGGATTAATGGAATTGAACTGGTAATCGGAGGATCTATGGGAGGTATGATTGCCTTAGAACTGGCCATTCTTGATCAAAGAATTAAATCTCTTTGCCTCATGGCTATGGGAAAATCCCATTCTCCCTGGGCAATAGGTATCAGTCATGCTCAGCGAATGGCTATTTATGCTGATAAAAACTGGAAGGATGGCTGGTATGAAAAAGATACACCTCCTGCAAAAGGCCTGGCTGCTGCCCGGTCTTTAGCTATGATCACCTATCGAACTGCTGAAAACTATCGGCAAAAATTTGATCGCGACTTTAATAAAGAAAATGAAATCTTTGAAGTAGAGTCTTACCTCACTTACCAGGGAGAAAAGCTAGTTTCCAGGTTTGATGCACTTTCTTACATCCGCCTCACAGAAGCTATGGATACTCATGATATAGCAAGAAATCGTTTTTCGGCAGAGCAGGTTTTATCCTCTCTTAACATTCCAGTGCTGGTTATTGGGATTGAATCTGATCTCCTCTACCCTACTGATGAACAAAAAGAACTGGCAGCCTTAATCCCAAATGCTATATATAAGGAGATTAATTCTCCCTACGGCCATGATGCCTTCCTGATTGAGTTTGAACAGATTAATGAATGCCTTAAACCCTTCTTTAAATCTCACAAAATTTATACTACTTAATCTCAAATAAGCTTAACCTCTGGTTAAAGAGAACTCTTCAATTACTTCAGTTATATATTTAAAATCTTTTTCTGTCCAATCACTTAGAAGCTTTAATATCTCTAATTCAATAGCTGGTTTGGTTGGTTTTGAGTTTATCTCTTTTATGATTTTTTGCTCCAAGCGACCTCTTTTAGATAGAATGCAAGCTTTTATCCAACCTAAAACACTTGGTTCTATATTGATAATCCCTTCTAACCCCAACTCTTTAAAGACTAAGTTAGGATCTGCTTCTCCAAAGGCGTATTCCATGTATAGCTTTTTATTAATATGTCTTAGCGTAAGAAGTATTGAGATGTAAAAGGAAAAATGGAAACTGAGTTTATCTCTTTTTAAAACACATAAAATATTTACAGTACCTATGATTTGATCAATATCTCTTGCTGTTAGCTTAGTAGCTTTGGAGAGCTCATACATTATATTAATAATGTCATTATATAACTCAACACCATCTCTTGTAAGGCCTTTATTATTATTTTTAAGATTCTCATCAAACCCTGAAACCCTCATACGATTATCTATATAGTCTTTTGATATTGCTGAATCCAAATAGAAAAAAAAGTCAACAAATCTTTTTAAGTAATGCTCCGAATCAAATTTACTTCCATAAACTGATTTAATTGATTCAAAAAGTTGGAATTGATCAATAGCAAGTACAAAAATAAAACCTTCGAGATCGAAGAAGTGTTTAATACGTTCTAAAAACTCAAGTGCATAATCTGGTCGACTTCTATCAAGCTCATCAACAAAAATTACAATCTTAGAACCTCTTGCTTTACTTGAAGCTTCCTTAAGGTGATCCTTTAAAATACTCATACTTTCTGTTTCGCTTTTGTATTCTTGGATTCGATCCTCCAAAATATTCCTTGTTAACTCAGAAAATGCTTTAGCAATGTTTTCAGTTTTGATCAATCCACCTACAGCAATATCTATTGTAGCAGGAACTACAAGCTTGGAAAATTTCAAAAAAGTTGATTTTATACTTTTAAATGATTCTTCTTCTATGATGGCTTTCAATTCAGATATTAAAACAATCATAGGATCAGTTTTATAATCAGATTCCCATACATTTATATAAATACTGTCAATATTCTCCTGAATACTATCCTGAAGCATCTTAATAAAAACTGTTTTTCCAGCACCCCATTTTGCATCTACAGCGATAACATAAGGTCCTGGAGCACCCTCTATTATTTTTTGAAGTGTTTGTAGTTTTGTCCCCCGACGTAGTTGATCTTTAGCTTCTTTATATAATCCGTCTTCAAAACCGCTCGTTGTTCTTTTCATAAGTTTTCAGTAGTTAATTATTTGAAAATACAACAGTTCTTTCCTTTTTCAATAAATAGTTATCAACTCTGAGTTGCCTTTTTTCATTTTCTAAATAAAACCCTTGACAGAATACTATACTTTGGGGTACATTGTGGGGTGATGTGGGAGATAGTGGGGACTTCTTCCTAATCCACTCATTTAGCAATCTAAAATTTACCTGGTCGGGAACCGTGCCTAGCTTTAAAGGACAATACGAGCATAGTATAGACGAGAAAGGTCGTGTAGCTTTCCCTGCCAAGTTGCGTAAAGTCCTCAGCCCTGACGCCCAGGAACAATTCACCATCGTTCGCGGCCAAAGCGATCCCTGCCTCTATTTATACCCCGAAAATGAATGGGAAGTAGTTGAAGAAAGGCTCTCTAAAATTAACTCCTTCTCAAAAGATGGCCGCCTTGTAAAAAGATACCTCTTACGATTTGCAGAAGATGTGGCGCTAGATAAACAAAACAGAATTGCCATCCCTTCCGAACACATCAGCTATTCCGGCATACAGTCTAAGGTTGTTTTCATTGGAATGGGTGAGCATATCGAAGTCTGGTCCCCTGAAAAACTAAGCGAAGCTGACGGTACTATAAGCCCTGAGTCTATTGAAGAAATTTTTGAACGGGTACTTGGGGATAATACCGAGAATGATGGTGCTTAGTATGACCACATATCATGAGCATATACCGGTTATGCTGCAAGAATGCATGGATGCATTAATTACCGATACGAACGGAATTTATGTTGACGGCACACTGGGCGGTGGTGGCCATTCTAAAGAAATTTTATCCCTGATTGGCAAAGAGGCAAAGCTTTTTGGTATTGACCAGGACGATGAAGCTTTGGCGGCAGCTAAAGCCCGTATTGGTGAAGATTCACGTTTTGAAGCAATAAAAGGCAATTTCGGCTACCTGTCCACTCTTCTACCTCCCCAAGTAAACGGGCAGGTAGCCGGAATCCTACTCGATCTGGGTGTTTCCACTCACCAGATAAAAGAAGCTGAACGGGGTTTTAGTTTCCAGGAAGACGGCCCACTGGATATGCGAATGGGTAATCTTTCCGGTGTTTCTGCTTACCAGGTGGTTAACAGCTACGATTATGAGACTCTCCGTGACATCATATTCCATTATGGGGAAGAACGTGCAAGCCGCCAACTTGCCAAAGCGATTATTGAGGCCCGGCCTGTTGAAACTACGGCAGAACTGGTTGAGGTAATCCGGGAAATAGTTCCCAAAAAATTTGCAGTTAAATCACTTGCCAGGGTGTTTCAGGCCATTCGCATAGAAGTAAATCGCGAATTGGATGTATTGAAAGATGTACTGGAACAATCCCTTGAAGTAATAAAACCCAGTGGCCGCATTGTAGTGATGTCATACCACTCGCTCGAAGACCGAATTGTAAAGAAGTTTTTTAAAGCCGGAAATCATGAAGGTGAAGTTGAAAAAGATTTCTACGGCAATATTATTTCCCCACTACAGCCTGTGAACCGACAGGTCATCACTCCTTCGCCCGAAGAAGTGTCAATAAACCCTGCAGCCCGGAGCGCTAAACTCCGGATTGCAGAAAAAAAGGAAGGAGGAAGTCAATGATCGTGCAATCCCCTCTGAAACAGCGCGAAACCCGACCTAACCTCCGAAGAGTACCTCTGCCCGATACAGAATCCCCATCTACCTCCCCAAAAAGAAAAAGTGACAGGGCAAAGAGTACTTCAAAAACGGTAAAAAATCGCATTCAGGGTATTAGCCCGTGGAAGGTGATTCTGGCTACCGTACTAATTGGTGCTTTTGGCTTCCTCTATCTAACCCATGTTTTTGCCACGCAAAAATTGTTAGAGGAAGTACAATTGCTCGAAGCTGAATACAACAAAGCACGTACTCAGCATGATGCACTAAAACTGCAATATGACCGCCTGGTTGGCCCTGCCGATATTTACAATAAAGCAGAAGAGGCCGGTTTTGTTAATGGCGGACCTGCTGACAAAGTAATCATCATTAAAAAGTAGCATGAGCGAACGTACTGCCATATTAAAACGTACTGCCATATTAAGTCGTATGTTTTTAGTCTTTGGGCTGCTTCTACTCATTCCGTGCGTGTTAGCCTTTCAGTTAATTCGTATTAACTACCTGGAAGGTGAGGAATTACGAAAGCTTTGGAGCCAACAAGCTATTAGCAGTATTCCAATTCCTGCACAACGGGGGAATATTTATGACGCAAATGGAACCCTGCTGGCTACCAATGTTGCCAATTACTTGATTGCATTAGATCCCAAGATAGAAGGGCAAACTTCTGAGCAAATAGCTGCGCTTACAAAAACACTGGGTAAGATCACCAACCAACCTGCTTCTGTTTTTAAGAAAAAAATTGACGAGGCGCCTTCAAGATCCCGGTACATTGTACTTGCCCGAAACCTCACCCCTA
Source organism: Balneolaceae bacterium (assembly GCA_006969905.1). Lineage (GTDB taxonomy): Bacteria > Bacteroidota > Rhodothermia > Balneolales > Balneolaceae > Balneola. The sequence goes on from CP030887.1 coordinate 409,432, forward strand.
TTGACAGGGATGCCGTTCGGAACCTGGATATAAAAGGGGTAATTATTGAGGAAAGCTTTCGCCGCAGATACACTTTTGGTTCTCTTGCTTCCCATTCGCTTGGTTTTGTGAATCGTAAAATGCAAGGCCGAATCGGCCTGGAGGCTTTTTATGACCAGGAACTTTCAGGAGAAAACGGAGTGCAGCAGGTACGCCGTGATCCCAAAAACCGTATCTCAGCCTATGTAGGTGCTCCAAAAAAGTTACCTGAGAATGGAAAATCTCTATATACTACCATTGATTCATACATCCAGGCTATACTGGAAGATGAATTGAAGGATGGGGTTGAAAAACATCTTGCAGATTACGGTACCGGGATTGTAATTGACCCCAAAACAGGCGCAATTAAAGCGCTGGCTAATTATCCCACTTTTGATCCCAACTATCCGGGTAATGATGATGATCTAAATCGTCGCAATTTTGCGATTTCGGATATGGTTGAACCGGGCTCCACTTTTAAACTTGTGACTGCTATTGCTGCTGTTGAGCAAAACAAAGTTGATTTTGAAGAGATTTTTGAGACGCCGGAAACAGGAGAAGTTGAAATTCACGGGCTTACCTTACGTGATCATGATCCTTTAGGTGATATGACTTTCCAGGAAGTAATCCAGAAGTCTTCTAACGTAGCTACTGCTGAAATCGCGATGCGGTTAAAGCCCAAAGTATTTTACCAGTATGCAAGAAACCTCGGCTTTGGTTCGCAAACAAATATTGATCTTTCGGGAGAAGTATCAGGTATTCTGAATAAGCCTTACAACTGGAGTTTGGTGAGCCTGCCCTGGTTATCGCATGGATACGAAGTACTGGCAACCCCTTTACAGGTGGCTCAGGCTTATGCTGCTTTTGCCAATGGTGGAATGATGATGCGGCCTTACCTGGTGGATCGTATTGAAGATCAAAATGGAAATATCATCCGGCAAACCGAGCCTGTTGAAATTCGTCGGGTTGCCAAAGAAAAAACCCTTAACAAATTGTTGCCTGTATTTGAAAGCGTGGTTACTGATTCCGGCACCGGAGAGTATGCCCAAATACAAGGATTGAGAATTGCCGGCAAAACAGGAACAGCCAAAAAGGTATATCAGGGCAGGTACTCTAATAAATACCTGGCTTCCTTTGTGGGCTTTTTTCCTGTCGAAGATCCCAAATATGTATGCCTGATTATGCTTAATGAGCCTAAGACAAGTGGTTATGGCGGGTATACTGCAGGCCCGATTTTTCGCGAAACTGCAAAACGTATTGCAGGACTTGATAACGATATACAACGATCTATCCTTTCCGATGAAACTGAGAATGAAGTTTTTGTTTACGCTCCTTCGCTTGTAGGAATGAAAAAGAAAGAAGCAGAGCTTCTTCTTTCCTCTCTCGAAATTCCTTTCCAATTCCAGGGAATAAACGGGTATGTGATCTCGCAAACTATCGAAGCAGGATCAAGTGTTCCGAAGTCTGAAAAGTTGGTTATGACTCTTTCAGAATCTATCTCACGCCCGGATACAATAAGTGCTTCTACCCGCTTTGCTGAAATACCCGAATTGCGCGGAATGAATATGAGAATGGCAACATCGTTGCTTGCTGATATAGGATTAAAAACTAAAATCGTGGGTTCGGGAACCATTTATGCCCAGTTTCCTAAACAAGGTGAGCGAATGAGAGTTGGCAGCACCGTAATCCTCCGTGGAAAAGCAAAATCGTTAGAACTAATCGCAAAAACAGACCGTCGCTAGTTGGATATTCATGAACTCATAGAATTGGCAAATCCACTTCACGCTTCCCGCTATAAGCCGGAAGGCACGATCGGTCCGCTTGTCCAGGATTCGAGACAAGCTGAAAAAGGGTGTGTATTTATTGCGGTGAAGGGTACTGAAGTAGACGGGCACATGTTCCTGGAAGATGCAATTCAACAGGGTGCCAGTGTACTGATCTGTGAAGAATCGTTTTATACCGAAGCGGAAAGCGTATGTATTTTAGAAGTGGAAGACAGCCGCTCTTTGATTGGTCCACTAGCGCAGGCTTTTGAAGGAAACCCGGCCAAACAAATGAGAATTGTTGGCATTACAGGCACTAATGGCAAAACCACCACGGCTACTTTGGTATATCAGATTCTTTGCCATGCAGGAGAGAAAGCTTCATTGCTGGGCACGGTTGCCAAACGCATTCTTACCGAAGCTTTTGACAGTAAGCTCACTACTTCCGATCCGATTGAACTGGCTGCTGATATGAAAATGATGGTAGAGGCTGGTTCAGACTTCCTCATAATGGAGGTTTCTTCCCATGCTTTGCACCAAAAACGGGTAGCTGGAATCGACTTTGGTGTAGCTGCTTTTACCAATTTAAGCCATGACCACCTCGACTACCATGAAACCGTTGAAGAGTATGCCTCTGCCAAGAAACTGCTGTTTGACGGTTTGAGTGAATCTGCAACAGCCATTATAAATATGGATGATGAACAGGCAGAATTCATGATTAGCAACTGCAAAGCGAAAGCAATTGAACTTAGCTTTGAGGATTCGGACACTAAAATCTTATCCAGCTCCCCAAATGGCTTAAAATTATCTGTAAAAGGCACTCAAATTCAGACCTCATTAATCGGCAACTTCAATGCTTATAATGTTGCAGAAGCCTTTTTAATCTGCAAAGCATTAGGAGTCGAAAAAGAAAAAATTGTAGCTGCGCTCACTGAAGTAAAAGGAGCGCCCGGCAGAATGGAAGCTGTAAACTTTGGACAAAATGAGCCAAAAGTAATAGTCGATTATGCCCATACTCCTGATGCCCTGGTGAATGTGCTTTCCACCCTGAGGGCATTGAAAGAAAATGAGCAACAATTATTTGTTGTTTTTGGCGCCGGAGGTGACAGGGATGCAGCAAAAAGACCGGAAATGGCAAAAGCCGCAGAAGCTTTTGCAGACGAAATTATTGTAACCAGTGATAATCCAAGAACGGAAGATCCCGACCTGATTATCGCAGACATACTGCAAGGTTTTGAGGAAACAGCAAATGTAACCAGCATTACCTCAAGAAAAGAAGCAATTGATACCGCTATTAACCGGGCAGGTTTAAACGACATTATCCTGATTGCCGGAAAAGGCCATGAAGATTACCAGGAAATAGATGGTGTTCGTCATGATTTTGATGACCGCCTTGTAGCCAAAGAAGCCCTCCGACTCAAAAAAGAGGAGGAAAACTAATGCTATACGAACTCTTTTATTGGCTCGATCAGGTATATGAGGTTCCAGGTACAGGTGCTATTGCTTTCATCTCGACCCGGACAGGACTTGCAGCAGTTACCTCGTTAATTATCAGCCTTATCATTGGCAGAAGAATTATCAAGTGGTTAAGCAATATGCAGCTTAAAGAGGTAATCCGGGACGATATTGGGCTGGATCACCATCATTCAAAAGCAGGAACACCATCAATGGGTGGGGTCATCATTTTGCTAGCCATCATTATTCCTGCCGTTTTGTTCATGAGGATGAACAGCATCTATGCCTGGCTCATTGTATTTGTAACCGGTACTTTAGGAGTTGTCGGCTTTATTGATGACTACATCAAGGTAGTGAAAAAAGATAAAAGTGGCTTAGCAGGGCGTTTCAAAATTGCAGGCCAGGTTTTTGTAGGAATTGTTGTGGGTGTTACCCTCTACTTTCATCCAAGCTTTGAAGAGGTAAACACGCTTTCCACTGTTCCTTTCCTTAAAAACGTAAATATTGACTACGCCTTTTTTGGTGAAGAACTGGGATGGATTATTTATATACCGGTAGCTGTATTCGTGATTACTGCAGTAAGTAATGCGACCAATCTTACCGATGGGCTAGATGGTCTTTCTTCAGGTATTTCCGCTATCTGTGGTTTTGTATTCGCTATTTTCGCCTACGTTTCCGGACGTACTGACTTCTCGAACTTTCTTGACATTATGTACCTGCCCGGTGCCGGAGAACTCACTATTTTCTGTGCTGCGCTGATCGGGGCCTGTATGGGATTCTTGTGGTATAACAGCAATCCCGCTTCCGTTTTTATGGGAGATACCGGATCTCTGGCTCTTGGGGGCGCTTTTGGCGCATTAGCGCTAATGCTACATAAAGAACTGCTTCTCCCCTTTGTTTGCGGTGTATTCTTTTTTGAAACGCTTTCCGTGATTATTCAAACTACTTATTTCAAATACACCAAAAAGAAGTATGGGGAAGGTCGCCGCGTGTTCCTGATGACACCTATCCATCATCACTTTGAAAAGAAAGGCTGGCCTGAACAAAAAATTGTGGTCCGATTCTGGATCATAAGCGTAATGCTTGGAATTATAAGCCTGCTAACCCTGAAAATCCGATGATAGATGTAAAAGATAAACATATCGTGATCATCGGGGCTGCCCGAAGTGGTGTGGCAGCAGCTATACTCCTTAAAAATAAAGGAGCACAGGTTTTTGTGTCTGATTTTAACCAGATAGGAGAATATCAGAAGCAACTGCTGCTGGATCAAAAAATAGAATTTGAAGAAGGCGGACACTCCGAGCGTACGCACAAAGCCGATTTTATAGTGGTAAGCCCCGGAGTTCCTACTGAGGCTCCTATTGTTCAGCATTATTTGAATAGTGGCAAAGCAGTGTATTCTGAAATTGAGACCGCCAGCTGGTTTACCGATCAATCCATTATTGCCGCTACAGGAAGCAATGGTAAAACTACAGTAACCTCGTGGATTGCCGATGTATGGCAAAAGGCCAACCGGAATTATTCAGTAGCGGGCAATATCGGGTTTGCCTTTTCTGAAAAAATAGCCCAAAAAAGCAAAGGCGACTTTATTCTTGAGGTGAGCAGCTTCCAGTTAGATCATATACACAGTTTTAAGCCTGAGATAAGCCTTCTGCTCAATATTACTCCCGATCACCTTAACCGGTACGGGAACAGTTTTGATGCTTATGCAGCGTCAAAATTCAGAATTACAGAAAACCAGGATGAAAAAAACTGGTTCATCTTCAACTATGATGACCCTGTGATCATGGCGCATGTTGAGGGACTAAAAAAAAAACGAAATGCCCCAAGGCTATGGGCTTTTTCTACAGTCAGCGAGGTTCCGGAGGGTGCCTTCGTACGAGACCAACATATCATCTTCAAATTCAATAACGAGGAAGAAACCCTAATGCCAGTGTACGAAGTAGGATTAAACGGAAAACATAACTTAAGCAACGGATTAGCAACTGCTTTGGCCGCACGCGCGGCTGAAATTAAGAATGAAGCAATCCGCGAAAGCCTTAAAACCTTTGTGGGTGTTGAACACCGCCTGGAAATTGTGCGGATTGTAGATGACGTAAAGTATATCAACGATAGCAAGGCCACCAATGTAAACGCCGTATGGTTTGCACTCGACAGCTTCCACGAACCCATGACCCTAATACTCGGGGGCAGGGATAAAGGCAATGACTACAGCGAACTGTTAGATCAAATACAGGAAAAGGTGCATACCATTATAGCCATTGGTGAATCTAAAGACCGGGTTGAAGAGCAACTGGGAAATGCTGTCCCAAATTTTATAAAAGCAGAAAGTATGTGGGCTGCAGTAAGAACTGCCAAAAAAACAGCTAAGCGAGGAGAAATTGTGCTTCTGAGCCCTGCTTGTTCTTCTTTTGATATGTTTGATGATTACGAACACAGAGGAAAAGTTTTTAAAGAAGAAGTGTATAAGCTTTAAAAAAACCATTGATTTATACCAGCCCACATAGCAACCTTTCAAATATCCTGGGAACCAGCCCTGAAGATATCGATACCCGTGCGCAAGGCAGCGACCGCATACTTTTAATGGCGGTTGTAATGCTCATGATGTTTGGTGTATTGGCTGTGTATTCTTCAATTGCTTACTTCGCAGAATCCAAATCCACAACAGCCTTCCGGCTTGTAACGGGCCACATGGTGAAACTGGGAATAGCTTTTGTGGTTATGTTGATTGCTTCTAAAATCAATTACCACACATTAGCCAAATTCAGCCGGATAGGTATGGTGATCAGCCTGTTCCTTCTTGTAGCCGTACTCATGGTTGGCACCGAACAATTTGGTGCAAAAAGATGGCTGGATGTAGGCGGATTCAGTTTTCAACCTTCAACAGTGGCTTCCGTAGCTTTGATACTCCACGTTTGCGTACTGCTTTCTGAAAAGCAGGAATACATTAAAGACTTTAAGAAAAGCTTTATCCCTATCATGTTTTGGGTAACCCTGACCTGTGCTTTAATCGGGGTTCAGGATTTTAGTACCGCCGGCTTACTAATGGGTATTTGTCTTATCATTATGTTTATAGGACGGGTGAGCGTGCTTCAACTGGGAACGCTGGTAATTATTGCTGGTATCGGGGGATCCCTTTTGCTCAGCCAATCTGAAGTTCGGCAAAGCCGGATTGATGAGTATGTGCGGCAAATCAAAGACATTGAAAGTTCTGAGATTCTGCAAGGCAGAGGCTACCAGGCACAACAAGCACAGATTGCAATAGCCAAGGGAGACCTAATGGGTGTGGGTATTGGCAAAAGTTCACAACGTGACTTCCTCCCCGCTCCTTATAATGACTTTATTTTTGCCATTATTGCTGAAGAATATGGAATGATTGGTGCTATGGCACTTATTTTCATCTTTACTCTTATCCTGATACGTGGCGTTGTTTTCATTTCCAGAAATGCGGAGGACACCCTTGGGGCCCTTCTGGCCATCGGATGTACCCTCACCATTGTTTTATACGGCTATGTAAATGCGGGTGTGGCTAGTGGCCTTCTTCCTGTAACCGGTTTACCCATGCCATTTGTAAGCTATGGCGGAACCAGTATGCTTTTTGCCGGATTAATGATTGGTATCCTCCTAAATATTTCCAAGCACAGCCGGGAAAGGAGGCCTGTATTCTATGGCTAATCCAAAAATTCTGATAGCTGCCGGTGGAACGGGGGGACATGTGTATCCTGCCATTTCTATCGCTGATGCTCTCAAAGCCCAAGAAAATAATGCCGAAATCCTTTTTGTAGGTACCAAAGATCACATGGAATGGATAGCCGTTCCAAAAGCCGGGTACAAGATTCTTAACGTCTGGATAAGCGGACTACAGAGAAGGCTTACGCTAAAAAATCTGTTATTCCCTGTAAAATTACTTACAAGCCTTGTTCAAAGCCTTCGCATTCTTTCTGACTTTAAACCCCAGGTTGTGGTTTCATGCGGGGGTTATGTCGCTGGCCCGATAGGTTGGATAGCTGCTAAAAGAGGGTTAAAGGTAGTTATCCAGGAACAGAATAGTTTTCCCGGTGTAACCAACCGGATGCTTGCGAAATTTGCTTCTGTGATTTTCACTGCTTTTAAAGAGGCTGAAAAATACTTTCCTTCAGACAAGGTAACATTATCCGGAAATCCGACCCGTAACACTTTGGATAAAGTAAGCCGTGAGTCCGGCCTGAAGGCTTTTAGTTTCGATGATAAGAAGCCTGTACTCATGATCATGGGGGGAAGCCTGGGGGCCAGAAGTATTAATGATGCAGTTCAGGCCAATATTTCTTCCTTTAAAGGTATCCAGGTAATCTGGCAATGCGGAAGCCGATATTTTGATACACTTTCAACAGAAGTTGATCTCGAATCAAATACAAATATCCGGCTCCTGGCTTTTATTGAAAACATGCCCGAAGCTTATGCGGCCTCCGACCTCATTATCAGCCGTGCAGGGGCAAGTTCATGTTCTGAGTTAATGATGACTGGGAAACCCAGTGTGCTCATTCCCTCTCCGAATGTTGCGGGTGATCATCAAACTCAAAATGCTCAATCAATGGTACATGCAGGCGCTTCTGTGCTCTTGAAAGATGACGAAGCCCGGGATGCTTTACCGGGATTAGTTCATGAATTAATTCATAACGCAGAGAAACTTAAGAAAATGAATAAGGCGGCTCTTTCGCTGGCTAAACCGCATGCCGCTGAAGAAATAGCAAAAGAAATTTTAACCCTTGCAAAATCCAGTTTGAACTGATGGAGCATACAATTAAAGCACAACCCATTTTTGGACAAACCCGGCACATACACATGGTGGGTATTGGTGGGATTGGTATGAGTGGTATGGCTGAGATATTGCTTCAACGAGGATACAAAGTAACCGGATCGGACGGTGCAAAAAGCGAAACTACCGAACGGTTAAAAGAGCTGGGAGCTATTGTTCATCTCGGGCACTCTGAGGAATACATTGAAGGCGCAGATGTTGTGGTATACACCAGTGCGGTTAAGGCTGAAGATAATCCCGAAACCAGGGCGGCGATTGAAAATCGTATACCGACTATAAAAAGAGCTGAGATGCTGGCCGAATTAATGAAAATGAAGTTCGGCATTGGGGTAGCAGGGACTCATGGTAAAACCACAACTACTACTATGGTTGGCCATGTTACCCAGGATGGTAATTACGACCCTACAATTATTGTGGGAGGCAAAGTTCACAGCTTCGACAAAACAAACGCCGTAGTTGGAAAGGGTGACCTGATTGTTGTTGAGGCCGATGAATTTGACCGGACATTCTTACGCCTCAACCCTTCTATCGCGATCATTACCAATATTGAAGCAGAGCACCTCGATATTTATGATGACCTTGAAGATGTAAAGAATGCGTTCATTGACTACGCCAATAAGGTGCCTTTTTATGGTGCGGTTATTGTGTGCCTGGACGATTCTAATGTGAGGAGTATTCTACCCCATCTTGAAAAAAGAATCATCACCTATGGCCTTACTCCACAGGCACAAATCCGGGCAGTTGATCTCCAGATGAACAACTTCACCAGCACTTTTACTGTGGTAAATGATGATGAAAAGCTGGGCGTAATTACCCTGAAAGCCCCTGGTGAGCATAATGTGAAAAACGCATTAGCTGCTATTGCAACGGGAATTGAACTTAATATCAACTTTAAACTGATTAAGCAAGGCCTTGAGCGCTATGAAGGAGTTTTCAGGCGTTTCCAGTTCAAAGCAGAAGAACACGGAGTGATGGTTATTGATGATTATGCGCACCACCCGACCGAGGTTCAGGCAACATTAAATGCAGCCCGAAAAGGCTGGCCAGACCGCAGGGTGGTAGCTGTCTTCCAGCCGCACTTGTATTCCAGAACTCAGGATTTATACAAAGAATTTGGGCTTTCCTTTTTTGAAGCTGAAACCCTCGTTATTACGAATGTGTATCCTTCTCGTGAAAAACCCATTGAAGGAGTATCCGGTAAGCTTATCGCTGACACTGCTGAACAGTATGGCCATAAGAATGTGATTTATGTTGAGAATAAGGAAGATGTTACCAGTACTTTGAAAGAAATTGCCCGGTCAGGTGACATCATCATTACCATGGGAGCAGGAGATATTTACAGGTTTGGCGAAGCCTTTGTTAAAGAGTTGGTATCGAAGAACTATAAACCGATGAGCAAAGCTTGAGCAAAAACGATTCAAATATCGAAACTAAAAAAGCTAATCTCCTCCCCTGGATGACGGCATTGCTTATGGTGCTTGGAGCCTCTGTTTTGATCGCAATGTATTGGAACAGGAATGTTACAGTTGAAGAACTGAGTTTTTCCGGTAATGCATTCACAGAAACCGAGCAGCTTATAGAAGCAGCAAACGTAACTTTTGGAGTAAAGCCTGACAGCCTTGACCTGGAAAGCTTGGTCAATCGAATTGAGGCTTTGCATTACGTTAAACAAGCTATTCCTTATGTAGAACCTTCAGGTGAACTTGAAATAGACATTACCGAGCGGCATCCAATCGCACTTTTAGTGGATGAAGATAAACGGGCTTATATAGATGAAGATGGAGTTCGGCTTCCAATCATTTCTGGTAAAACCCTGGATCTCCCCATTGTATATGGCTTTAAAACCGCTATTGGCACTGATACAACAAAAGGTAAAGCTTTTGAACAGGTAAGAGATTTCCTGGTGGATGCAAAACACAACAAATTTGGATGGACCACCATCAGCGAAGTAGTCTACAGCCCGGAAGAGGGGGTAGTAGCATTAAGCCATGAGAATGGCGTAAAACTGGTTTTCGGAGATCATAATTTCGAAACCAAGCTGGAAAATTGGGAAGTCTTTTATAAGGAAATCATCCGGACAAAAGGTATCCGATCAATACAAACGGTAGATCTACGATTTACAAATCAGGTGGTAACCCGTGAAATATAACCCAGAAACAATTTTAGCAATCAACAAAACACACCGGTACTGACATGGCAGAACAAGAAAACATTATGGTAGGACTGGATATCGGAACTACTAAAATTTGCGCAATTGTAGCTTCAATTGAACAAGACAGGATTAACATTCTTGGGGTTGGTAAAGCCCCAAGCGATGGACTTAACAGGGGCGTGGTTGTAAATATTGACAAAACTGTAAATGCCATTAAAGATGCTATTGCCCAGGCTGAGCTTGCTTCCGGTATCCAGGTAAATTCAGTTAATGTTGGTATTGCGGGTGATCATATCCGGAGTATGAGGAGTAAGGGTGTAATCACCATTAATAATAAAGACAATGAAATTACCGCTCGTGATGTTGAGCGCCTTCTTGAGGATTGCCAACGTATCATGTTACCTACCGACCAGCAAATCCTGCATGTAATCCCCCAGGAATTTGTGGTTGACGGTCAGGATGGAATCAATGATCCGGTAGGCATGAGCGGAATGCGTATGGAAGCTGAGGTCCACATTATTACCGGACTGGTTTCTGCAGCTAAAAATATCTATCGCTGTGTGGAACGTGCCGGTTACCAGGTAGCGGATATCATTCTTGAACCTTTGGCCTCTTCTTATTCTGTGCTTGATGAGGAAGAAAAAGAAGCCGGGGTGGTTTTGGTTGATATCGGTGGCGGAACTACAGATGTAGCCATTTTCCAGGATAACACTATTCGCCATACAGCGGTAATTGCCATTGCCGGACAGAAAGTAACTGATGATATCCGTCTTGGGTTAAGCGTACTTGATGATCAGGCAGAATCGCTGAAACGAAATCATGGGGAATGCTATGCAGATATGATCCGGGAAGATGAAGTTATTACCGTACCTGGTATTGCCGGCCGTCCTCCAAAGGAAATCACCAAAAGTATCCTCGCAAAAATTATACAAGCCAGGATGGAAGAAATTATGGAGATCGTAGGGATCGAAATTAAGCGAAGCGGCTACTCAGATTCCCTGAGCGCCGGTGTGGTTCTTACCGGTGGCGGTTCTCTTATCAGGAATATTTGTCCTCTAGCCAACGAGATACTTGGAATGGATGCTAAAGTAGGTATCCCATTGGGTATTACCGGAGGCTTGGTAGAGGAAGTAAACAGCCCGATCTATGCAACAGGTGTAGGCCTGGTGGTTCATGCCCTGAAAACCGGCATGAATAATGACCAAACTATGATGCCGTCTTCACAAAAAGGCAGCAACAACATGGAACAGGTAATGAGTAAAATTGCCGATCGCATGAAAAGTTGGTTTAAAGAGCTTTAAACAAACAGCAATCATCTACAATAAATAACAATTCAGTAAATCAAACATAAACAGGAGTAATCATGGCTAATCGATTCTTTTTCGACGAACAAAGCCAGGAAAACGCTAAGATCAAAGTGGTCGGCGTTGGCGGCGGTGGCGGTAATGCCATCAATAATATGATAAATATGGGCCTCGATAGTGTGGAGTACATCGCACTTAATACCGATGCCCAGGCACTCAAAAACAGCCAGGCAGATATCAAAATCCAGGTTGGAACTTCTTTAACCAATGGCCTTGGGGCAGGAGCACGTCCCGAAGTGGGCCGCGAAGCCCTTGAGGAAAACAGGCATGAGATAGAAGAGTCCATTGAAACAGCGGATATGATTTTTGTCACAGCCGGAATGGGTGGTGGAACCGGAACCGGTGGAGCTCCCGTAGTTGCCGGGATGGCCAAACGCAAAGGAATTTTAACGGTAGGTATTATCACCACTCCGTTTGACTGTGAAGGAAAAATCCGTAAAAAATATGCCCTTGAAGGCATCACTGAACTAAAAAAGAATTGCGATACCGTAATCGTAATTCCAAATGAGCGACTTCTTGATATCGCTGATGAAAATACTTCATTGATGGAAGCCTTTGCATTAGCAAACGAAGTACTTTATAACGCAACACGTGGTATCAGTGATCTGATCCTGATGCCCGGGCTTATCAACCTTGATTTTGCAGATGTTCGTACTACGATGACAGACGGTGGTGCAGCAATCATGGGTTCTGCTACTGCTGAGGGAACTGACCGTGCTGAATTGGCTGCTCGTTCTGCTATTAATTCCCCACTACTGGATGGAGTAAGTATTCGCGGTGCACGAAGTGTGTTGGTTAATATCTCGGCAGGTTCCAATCTTGGAATGAGAGAAACCACAACAGCTACCAGTATTGTACAGCAGGAAGCAGGCGAAAATGCCGAAATCATCCTGGGTACAGTTCTTGATGAAGCCTTTGGTGAGGAAATTAGGGTAACGGTTATAGCCACCGGTTTTGACCTGGCTGAAGATCGTTCTACGGTAAAAGTAGCTCCTAATGCGCCTCTTAAAGCTGCCGCTGAAAACGTAGCCCGTACTCAGGCAAACAAACCAGCCGATGTACCTACCCGCTTTACCCGTGCCAGCGGAGACTTCTATAAAGGCGAAGGGAACCTTAAAAAACTCGATACCCCTTCTTACCTGCGAAGAGACCTTTCTGTTCGTAATGAAGAAGAGACCGGGTTTAACGAAGAAGCAGAAGAACCGAAAGCACAGGCTCCGGCTGAAGAAAACCGGGACAATGTGACTCCGTTCCAGAGCAGAACGGAGCGCATTCGAAAAGATGACACAGACCAGCCTGCGTTTTTACGCAAGATTATGGACTAACCATCTTAAGCTCTTAGTCTGAATGGATTCCGGTTTAGGAATCTTTTTGATGAACTGATTTACTGAATATAGCTACAGGCCAACCCGTTTGGCAGGCAGGCTCATTTCATTGAGCCAGCCAGCTATAGATTGCTAACAACAAGAGAAGCCTCTGGGTAAGGGGCTTCTCTTTTTTGTGGTTGGTAACCTCTTCTTTTCTTGTCATTTCGAAGGAGTACTTACGACTGAGAAATCTAAAGAGTTATTAAAAGTCATAAAACCCTTTAGATTTCTCGCTTGCGCTCGAAATGACAAACTAAACTTAGTTTCATGTTTTTATTGATTTAGTTACCATTGAAGATGGAAATAAAGTATATAGAATTAATAATTGGTTTCATTGGGGTTTTAGTAGGATCCAGTATGCCAATTTTTTATTAAATAACTAGGAGAAAACGAGAAAAGAAGAGAAAACTTAACTCGATCTTGTTTTCTTTAATCGATCTTTATTTTAGAATATCAGGAGTTGGAGCTGTTTTTGAGGCGGCAAATAAATTTAAATCGAATAACAAAGAGCTAGAAAAAATTTTCTTAGGTTTAGCAAATGATGACAAATTAGATACAAATATATTTAAGATTGAACTGGAAAAAACTGTTAATGAACTTTCTCTTGAAGACCCTTTCTTAGCTCAAGAAATGAGTATTTATTTCCGTCAAAATGAAATGTTTACTGATGATTTTAAAAATAAGAAGCTTATAAGTTTTGAAAAAAAATTTGTGATTATGTCAAACCTCTGTCATGTATACTTAAGAACTTTGGAAAAATACATCATCAAACTTTCAAAGAAGATCAATAGGAAAACAGTCCGCACATCCAAGAGTTTTATACAAAAAAACCAAATTGACCCATCAGATTGGGAAGAACATTTTTCAATATTTAAATCTTTAGAAACCTAAAAAAGATTTGTCATTTCGACCGTAGGGAGAAATCTAAATAACCCTTTAGATTCCTCACAGTCGTTCAGAATGACAAAAATATAAACCATGCCATATTACACTTATATAGTAACCAACTCAACGAAAAGTACTTTGTACATAGGTATGACAAATGACATTCCATCTCGTATTCTTGAGCATGGATTAAATGCCGGTCACTCTAAAACCTTTGCAGGTCGTTATCATTGCTATATGTTGGTTCATTATGAGGAGTACAAGTATGTAAATGATGCTATCCAAAGAGAGAAAGAAATTAAAAAGTGGAAAAGAGAAAAGAAAAACACGTTAATCGAATCTTTGAATCCAAATTGGAGATTTCTGAATCAGGAACTCGGGCTATATCCTTTTGGCGATTATTCAAACAAAAAGAACATTAGCTCTCGAAGAAATACAAACTGAGTTTTATCTCTTCTAGGCTTTTAGAAAAAAGTCAGCTTAAAACAACCTCTCTCACCTTTTTACCCCAATTTTCCCAGTTCATTCTTTCAATATAATGCAGGTAAGCTTTTTGGCTCATAGAACGATAAGCCGACTTATCTTCCCAGGCTTTTTTTATGGTTTCAGCTATTTTCTGGGGATGAGCGTCCAAATCAAAAGTATAGCCTGTTTTCCCATCTAATACTGCCTCTGGCACACCACCTACATTGGTGCCTATAGCAGGTAACCCAAAAGATGCCGCTTCAATAAATGACATGCCTACACACTCTGCCTTGGTGGGAAGAATAAAAAAATGCGATTTTTCAAAAAGTGAGGTGAGTTTTGCGTATTCATCAGGAATATGTTTATCAAGAAAGCCTAAAACTTCTAAGTAAGGGTGTTTAATTTTTGGACTACAGCCTAATACTTTTAATTTTGATTCTATTCCGAGCTTATTTAAAAAACTGGTTACTTCTAATGCCTTCGGACCTCCTTTCTGTTCCCAATCTTTCCCAATAAATAAGAGATTCAATGTCCTTGATTTCATTCTTTCTTGTATCAACGAGTCTATATTATTCTCATCATGGAAGTCAAACAAATTTGGCCCATACGGTATAACATCAATTTTTGACTCATCTATATCATAATCTTGAATGGCAGAATCAGCTAACCAGTGTAGAGGTACTATTAATCTTTTAGCTTTTTGAAAAGCCTTTTTTTCAAGAAACATGGCATTCCTGAAGCTTTCGCTCATCAGGTTTTTATGACTCTTATGAAGTAAATTGAGTCGTGGGAAAGTTGCATCGGAAGTCAGATATAAAGGGATATCTGTTTTTAAATAAGCAACCTCTGGACTTACCAAAGATCCAAAAAGAATATCAGGTTTCTCTGCTTCTATTTTTTTTTGCAAAATCGCAGCATTCTTTTTTGCAAGAGCTATACTATACTGATACTTATATACTTTCCCTGATAACTTAGATAAAAATTTGCCACGAATTTTGACCCCATATTTATACCAATGGTCAAGAGGTCCCAAAGGTACCACCTCATCAAAGTTCTTCTTTAAAGCCTGGTACATTGAATAATGAGTACCTGAATAGGCTTTAATGTCATTAGGATCTTCTTTTGTAATATATCCGATTTTCATTATTCAGCTTTTATAGAATACTCCATAATAATCGAGATGCCATAACAACTGCAAGCAGTGAAAATCCCCATTGAAGAAATTTCCGGTTAATTCTCTGGTTTAGCAATGCACCACCAAATCCCCCAACCAAACCACCTATCGACATAGGCAGGGCTGCACCAAAATCTACATAACCAAATGTGTAGTCCGAAATTCCAGTAGTAGAAACGTCCATAATCCCCAGCTGAAACCAGCCGGAAAATACCATAATAACCATAGCCAGTTGAGAAACACTTACTGCCTTTCGAAAAGGCTGCTTATAAAACAGGTTCATAATAGGAACCATAATTCCACCCCCTCCAACTCCTGCAAGTGAGGCCACAAAACCACCAATACCTCCTGTAACCAAACTCTCTTTCAAGCCCATATTTTTATAATCTCTATCCTCTTCAAGTTTTTGGTCATTACCTCTTCGGAACATCATAAATGAAGCATAAAGCAGCATAAGGCTAAAAAATACTACAAACTGTTCCCGGTCATAAAACGCGGATGTCAAAACCAACTTACCAATTGTAATCCCAATTACACCAAGGAACCCTAAAATAAGCCCCTCTCTCAGGTAAAAATTGTTCTGTACGTATTGCCGGATTGCACTCCCGCCCGCTGCTACAAACGTACAAAACAACCCTGAAGCTATCGTCCATAAAACAGGATTTTGAACCCCCGCTTCATCAAATAAAAAATAAAGAACAGGAGTGAATATAATTCCCCCACCTACACCCATTAATCCGGCTATCAATCCGGCAGCCAACCCGATTACCAACAGGACTAAAAACTCAATCAAAACGAGTATTCTCCAACTAAATAAGTAACTGCCTTTCCAATAATCTCAACACGCTCACCTTTGTTTCTGCATAAAAGGTTTCCGATCCGTTTCGATATCTGTCGTGCAGTTAGCTCATCTTTCCCCAATCTTTTAGCCCAATACGGAGTAAGCCTTGTATGGGCCGAACCTGTTACCGGGTCTTCATCAACTCCTGATTGGGGAGCAAAAAACCGGGATACAAAATCTACTTCATCTCCACATGCTGTAACTATCACTCCCCGGGCATCTACTTCTTTCAGCATGCGCATGTCAGGGTTTAAATCGGCGACTTCTTTTTCAGCTTCAAGAACAACCATATAATCATCTGACTTGTACGTCTCACACTTCTCAATCCCCAAAGCCTGGTACAGAATTGGAGGGCCTTCCACTTTCTCCATTTCATCAGCCGGGAAATCCATTAAAAGCTGATCTCCTTCTTTTAAAACTACTAACGGCCCGCTTTTTGTGTTAAATACGATTCGGGGTTTGCTATAGCCCAGATGATTAAACAACACATGAGCCGTTGCCAGAGTTGCATGACCGCATAGATCTACTTCTGTAGTTGGGGTGAACCACCGTAATTGAAACTCACCTGAATCCGAAACAAAAAATGCCGTTTCTGAAAGGTTATTTTCAAGTGCCAGTTTTTGCATAATTTCATCCGGGAGCCATTCGCTTAACGGGCAAACTGCTGCCGGATTTCCACCGAACACTTTTGAAGTAAATGCATCAACCTGGTAAATAGGAAGTTTCATAGCCGACTTATTTAGAGTTATCTTTAGCTGATTGGAACCTAAGGCAAATTTCCGAAAATAACGATGAAGCTTTATCCCATTACCTTACTTGAAAAACTTGGATTTGAACAGCTCCGGGATGCCACCCTTGCAGCTGCTCAATCTGTTCGTGCCCAGGAAATGATCGAGGAGCTTTATCCCACTGCGCACCAGCCTACCGTAGAAAAGCTGCTTGCGCAAACCGGGGAAATGATGGCATTGTTACGCGATCCAGATCCGGTGCCTTTAAACGAGCTTCCTGACGTACGTCCTTACCTGTCCCAATCTAAAGCGGAAGGCAGCTTAATACCGCTACATGCTTTTGTGGAAATTTTTAAACTGGTGAAGTCGGCAAGGCTTCTCAAAAAATTCCTGAGAGGAAAAGAAGAGGACCACCCCTCTCTAAATCATATAGCTGAAGGGATTATTGTACTTAAAGAGCTTGAGGGTTCTATCAAAGATAAGATCACAGATTCCGGAGATCTCAGAGACGACGCCAGTCCTGAACTGCGCTCTATCCGCAAAAAGCTGAATAGCAAAAAGAACGAGCTCAGGAAAACGGTAAATCGTTTAATGAACGATGCAACCAAAAGAGGCATGGCCTCAGATGAAGGAGTAACCATTAGAAATGGCCGTATGGTTATTCCTGTTTTAGCGGAGTATAAACGTCAGATACAGGGCTTTATCCATGATGTTTCTGCCACCGGGCAAACCGTATACCTGGAACCTGTTGAAGCCCTTCACCTGAACAATGAAATAAGACAGTTTGAATCGGAAGAACAACGGGAAATTGAGCGGATACTAAGAGCATTAACCAATCATGTTCGGCATAATGCAGACTTCATCAAACAAAATGTTGAATGCCTCGCTGAGTTGGATATGATAACTGCCAAAGCAAAAGTATCTATTAGGCTGGAAGCGGATATTCCAATCATTTCCAAAGATTTTAATCTAAAGCTCAAAAAGGCTTTTAATACGAATCTGTTGCTAAAAAACATTCTTTCAAGAAAAGAAGAGCAATTAGAGGTGGTTCCTCTTTTTCTTGAAATGACACCTGATGAATTATGCCTGATGATTACCGGACCTAATGCCGGTGGTAAATCCGTTGCCATGAAAACTGTGGGTATTTGCTCTTTGATGATTCAATCCGGCTATGCAATCCCTGCTGACCCTACCTCAGAACTCCCGATTGTTAAAGGTATTTTTGTGGATTTGGGGGATGACCAATCTATCGAAAATGATTTGAGTACCTTTTCTTCCCGGCTGCAATGGATGCAGGAAACCCTTGATAATTTCGAAGAAGGTTCGCTGGTGCTTATTGATGAAGCAGCGGCTGGAACCGACCCCGAGGAAGGCGGGGCTCTTTTCCAGGCTTTTATTGAACATTTATTGGATCGGAATTGCAAAGTAATTGTAACCACCCATCACGGATCGCTAAAAGTATTTGCGCATGAGCATGAGCAAGCTGTGAATGGTTCTATGGAGTTTGATCAGGATTCTCTTTCTCCCACCTATCGTTTTAAAAAAGGAGTTCCCGGAAGCAGCTATGCTTTTGAGATCGCAAAGCGAATGCACGTTAAAGAAGAAGTGCTTGATCGTTCACGTATTCTGCTAGGTGAATCCAAAGATAAGATGGAGTCACTTATTGCAGAACTGGAATCCAAAACACAAAAAGCTGACGAGCTGAAAAACAAATTTGAAGAACTGAAGCGGAAAACAGAATCTGACCGCAATAAGTATTTAAATAAGCTGGAGGGTATTAACAGGGAGAAGGAGAAAATCAGGCAAAAAGCTTTGATTGAGGCAAAATCCATTATGGATAATGCCAACCAGCGAATCGAACAGGCGGTGGAGCAAATTGTAAGCAAGGAAAAGAGTGATAAAAAGGATATCAAAGAGATCCGGTCTGGTATAGAGCATGAGAAAGCTTCTATTGAGGGGTCTCTTGAGGAAATACAGGAACAAAAAGAAGCTCGTTTTTTACGAAGTAAAACTCCCCCTCAAATAGGCGATCATGTAAGTTTTCTGGACGGACATACTACCGGAGAATTGGTTGAAATTAACGGTAAAAATGCGATGGTACAGGCCGGAGGTTTGCGGCTTAAAACCAAATATAAAAACCTGGTAAAGGTAGAGGCTCCGAAAAAACGGAAGAAGGAAAAGGTTCGTGCATCTGCTCATATTGAAGGAGATTCTAAACTCAAAGAAGCTATTAAACCTTCTATTGATCTTCGGGGAATGAGAGCAGATCAGGCTGTGAAAGAGGTTCGGGAATACTTAGACCGGGCTTTGTTTCACGGATTACACCAGGTGGAGATTGTACATGGAAAAGGAACCGGGATTTTGAAAGACCAAATCCACAGCTACCTGCATGAACGTACTGAAATAAAAAGTTTCCAGCTTGCCAATGAAGATTTTGGGGGTGCTGGATGTACGGTGGTTTTATTCAAGTAGAGCTTAACGTAAATACTTTATATAGATATTTATTGAATAAGCAATTACCAATAGCAGATAAATAAAGCCAAGATTTTTCTCAAACTTTTCCATCTTATGGGAGCTGGCGACTTTCGAGCCCAACCCATTAAATACCACGTATGCTAAAAATAGAATAATAGCATATTCGATGTTAATGCTACTCTCTATATAATAAACATAAACCCCTCCTATACTTACCGGGGGTAATAAAATGGCTAAAGAAATAGCCCTTGCTTCATCTGCTGAAAATTTAAACAGGTATAGTAAAATAGGCATTAGCAATACCCCAGCACCTATCCCCATCATTCCTCCTATAAAACCAACTAATGATGCTAATATCAAAATGGAAGCATTTCCAAGGTTCAAATCAAACCGATCAAAAAGCCCTATTTCATCATTAAAGATTTGATTGATCGCCAGGAACAGTAACAAAGATGTGAAAATAGCCTGCATCGTAAAATCGTCGAACAGAAAAGCGATTTGAGCACCGAAATAAGAGAAAAAAGCATAACTGAGTACACCTATTACTATAATCTTAATGTGCTTTTTTACCTCACTCCTTAGATGCCAAACCGAAAGTGCGGACATTGGGCCAAGCATAGCAGCTAATACCGTTCCTTGAGCAGTGTGTTGGTCCAATATGCCAAATATAACCAGTAAAGAGACTAAAATAGGAGCCCCGGCAATTCCGGCATACCCACCTAAAAATCCAACCGTTAATCCAAAAATAATTATTGGAAGTAGTTCCAAGACAATCTTTTAATTAAAATAGGAAAATAGTGCTTTATGGCATCTTTTGTTTAAATAAATCTTCGTGCTTTTTACTTATTTTTTTTTCCAACGTATCTCTGTCAAGCTTATTTACATTCAATGAGTTTGTATAGTTATGAACCATATCCATAAAAGACTTACTTATTTCGGAAGCAAAATCCTCGTTATTTCTGAGTATCATACCAATATTACCTTCACCATCATTAAAACTAAAAATAGTATCCCTATTATCTACAACAATTACATGTACTCCCCACTTCCAGCTAGGTGCAACTCGTAGATCGACAATAAAGTTATTGTACTTTTCTTTCTTACTCATGGAGTACTTCTTTTCCAAAAAGTCCAAATGTTCATCCCATTTTTTGTCCAGTACCTCCTCCTCTTTTAAGGCATTCAAACTATCTATTAGCTCTTCGTAATGGATATGATCAGACAAAATGGACTCAGATTTTTCACCAAAGTCCTTAAGCGAAAATTTTTTCTTTTTTCCTCTTTGGTCAAGTATATCAACTTGCTTTTTTATCCATAATGAATAATTCCTGATCAACTCTTCTTTCTCTTTAGAATCTGTCCCAGCCTGTGCAGAATTCAGAATTTTTTCTAAAACATCAGTACTCATAATATCAGTATATCTTCTGTATTCTATCCTTTTGTCCGACATTATCTTCCTAAGCTCTTTTTCGTATTTTTCACTTTTCATAAAATTTGATGCCCCAAAATAGTGAATAGACTTTTTGCATTTCCTGAAAAGCTTTACAACTTCATTCTCAAATGGATTCACAGCATATGAAAAGAAAAGCTGATTGTAATCCCCTTTCTTTCTTAGCTCTCTGACAAAATAAAAAGCAATAATGCCCAGCAAATATGCATAACAAACTGCATTAGCCCAAAGCCAGACTTCTGCTTCAAAATTTAGGATGTCTTTATAATCCTTATGGAGATCAATGTAAATTGGGGTAGCTGTAATTGCCAGTGATATAAAAACAACTACTATTGTAAAAAACTTTATTACAAAATCCGTAAAATTTTCCCTAAGAGTCCCGAAAAAGTCTTCTTTTTTAGCCATAATTATTTTCTAACGTTCATAATTCTAAAGAATATAAAGCGTTCATTAATAATTACTAACTAAAAATTATTTTCTAGCAATTCAAACTTTTTACCGCATAGCACTTGTGCAAAATAATTATACAGTCCCTCCCCAACGAGAAAGGAACCGGGATTTTAAAAGACCAAATCCATAGCTACCTGCATGAACGTACCGAAGTGAAAAGCTTCCAGCTTGCTAATGAAGATTTTGGGGGAGGCGGAGTTACCATTGTCAATTTGCAATAATCAATATCCAAATCAAGTCTGCAATAAGCATTGGATACTCATCATTTATTATTGAGTATTGAAGGCTCCCTCTTCTTCAAGCAACTCCAGAGTTTCAACCGCATGGCGCAAATGCGGAATTACAATACTTCCCCCAACGATTAATGCCACATTCATACCATCAATAATTTCATCTTTAGAATATCCCGCATTCACACATTGCTCCAGGTGATAATCAATACAATCGTTACATCGTAAAACAGCAGAGGCTACTAAGCCTAGTAGTTCTTTGGTTTTTCCATCCAGCGCACCATCACGGTAGGTATTGGAATCCATGTTGAAAAACCGCTTTACTCCAAGATGGCCCAGCTCCATAATCTTGTCGTTCATGATGGATCGTTTTTCGCGAAACTGTTGCAGCCTGTTTTTGTCTGGTGAATTTGACATAGTAATACTTTTTTAGTGAGTTCGAGAAAGTACATAGTATCTGATCAGAATAGAATACCTAATTATTCCTACCTCCCCTCTATCCCTTCCTTATCCAAGGAGTGGAGGCTCTATATTATCATTCAGAAATTGATTTCAAAATTAGGGGAGGTCAAAAATACGTTACTAGTACGCTCGAACGTAAGCACAGGATTCTGCCTGGCAAAAGGGAAGTTTTGCAGAGATACATTCACGAGCGCAGCAAAGTGATCTTGATTTCCAACCACCTATATTGAGACTGCTTCGTTCCTCGCAGAAGTGAAAATCCTTCATTTCGATCCCGAATGCTCTCGAGAAGGGATAAGGAAGGTTTTTTAACCAAAAACTCATGTACAAAGATTTTGTGCTTTCGTGATTTTGTGGCAACTTAAAACCAGTAACACATCCCGAAATCTCCTCTCAAAAGGGGACTTTTTTATGTTCAGAAAAAAGGAAGCAAAACATAAACTGGTGGTAATCGGTGACAGCCTTTCGCAAGGCTTTAAGAACGGGGGTATTTATCGTACCGACATCAACTTCCCTTCTTTTGTCGCAAGATGTTTTGATCCTGTGCCCGAGTTTATTCAACCTTCGTTTACAGCCCAGGCAGGAATACCACTCAACCTGGAGATATTATTAAGAGGAATATCTGAAGAGTTTGGGGAAAGCCTTGAATGGAATGAGTTTGTAGGGGCAGCTTCTCACACCTTCAAAACCTTAAAGCGGGTAAAAAAATACTGGGAAGGCGGATTTAAGGACCTCAGTGTAGATCAAAATCAGCCGTATCATAATCAAGCGGTGTGGGGATTTGCCATTAATGATTCCTGGATTGTAAATGAGAAAAACAGCCGGGAGTTTATTGATCAGAATAAGGAACAATTCTCCGTTTTCGGATTACTACCTGAACATGCCAAGTACACAACCGCCCGGCTTGTACTCAACCCAACCCTGAAGCCTGAAACCGAGGAAAATACTCAAATTCAAAATGCACAACTTTTGCAACAAGATGGGGGCATTGAAAACCTTATTGTTTGTCTGGGCCACAACAACGCTTTGGGCGCCGTTGTAAATCTTGAACTCAAGTGGTCAGAGCCCAAAGATCTAACTGCTTTTACTGCACATCGTACTCATTCCATCTACCGCCCAATACATTTTGAAAAAGAATACCGGGAGCTTGCTGAGCGAATTTCTGAAATTGGAGCCGAAAGAGTTTTTGTCCCTACCATTCCCTATCCTACTATTCCCCCCGTTGTTAGGGGCGTCAACTCAGGTTTATCCAGTGAAAGGCTAAGGTATTTTGATTACTACACCCGTTTTTGGATCTGGGATGAAGATTTTGACCCGGTTAAGCACCCTCACCTTACTAAAGATGAGGCCATTCAAATTGACTTTGCTATAGACGAGTTTAATTCTATTATCCGAAAGGTGGCTAAAGAGCACGGCTGGTTTGTTGTGCCTATGGCCAAAAATGTTGCCAGCATGGCAAGGCGCCGTTTAGGTGGTGAACTGCTACAGAGTTATCCCGATGACTTTGTAGCCGCTTTAAAACGTAATCCATTAACCTCACACCTTGTCAATGAGAAAGACGAGGCAACTTTGTCAACTGATTTTATAAGGGTTAAAAAAGAAACGGGCAAAATGTATAAAGGTGGCATTTTCAGTTTAGACGGTTTGCATCCCACTACCATTGGATACGGATTGATGGCCAACGTATACCGGGAAACTATGAGACAGGCTGGTGTAAAGTTTCAGAAGCCTATGGATTGGGACTTTATTATCCAGGAAGATTCCCTGGTAACAACTCCCCCGGCCCTGCTTTCAGAGCTGAAAATGGTACTCCGGTTTTTGGCAATGGGAAAACAGGAACGCTTCGTAAACCTGGGAAAATCTATTCTGTCCCAGGCTTTGGAGTTGGTTTCGACAGGCACACAAAGGTCTGGGTAATTTTATTTAGATTTATTCTAAATTACTATTGATGCAAAGTTGAAGAGTGCATAACTTAGACTTGTTCTAAATAAAAACCTCCTTGTTCTCTTTATGAAAAATCTCTTCTCTCTGCTTCTCCTATCCTGCCTCTTCACAACACTTGCAAACTCACAAAACAAACAAACTGACAGCTTAGATATTTACGATTCCATCATCATGGAGCGTATTACTGTTGTTGGTAAACCGGCTTGGGTTGACCGAACTCCCGGCTCTGCTTCTTTTATCGGCTATGCACAATTACAACGGCAGCAGTATAGCGATATAAACAGGGTTCTTCGAAGAGTCAGCGGTGTAAATATCCAGGAAGAAGATGGCTTTGGTTTACGGCCTAACATCGGACTAAGAGGAACCGGTGTAGAACGTAGTTCAAAGATCACACTTATGGAAGACGGAATTCTTATTGCTCCGGCACCTTATGCCGCCCCTGCTGCCTATTACTTTCCTTCAATTGGCAGAATGAGTTCGGTTGAGGTTCGAAAAGGTTCTTCGCAAATAAAATACGGCCCTTACACTACCGGGGGTGCCCTTAATTTGCTTTCTACCCGAATACCTTATGAACTACAAGGGATGGCTGAGGTAAGTGTCGGGGAATTCAATTCCAGGAAAATCCATGCCACCCTGGGAAATACCTACAAAAATTTCGGGTTCCTGGTAGAAACTTACCAGATGACAAATACAGGGTTTAAAGATTTGGATTTCGGAGGGGAAACCGGGTTTGATACCAAAGACTTCATGGGTAAATTCATGTTCCGAACTAATGCAGATGCCAGTATTTACCAGAAGGTGGAATTCAAGCTAGCCTATTATGATGAAATTTCTGACGAGACTTATCTGGGATTGACTGATGCTGATTTTGATGCCGCACCCTATCGACGATATGCGGCATCCCAGGAAGATGTTATGGATGCAGATCAAACACAATTATCTGTTCGCCATTTTGCTCAATTTGCTGAAAACCTTGATTTAACAACGACCATTTATCGTAATGAATTCAACCGAAACTGGTATAAACTGGACAAAGTTGACGGAGTTGGTATCAGCACCCTGCTGGCAGATCCCCAAAACTACCCTGGTGCTTATAATGTTGTTGTGGGTGGCAATAGCCCCGATGATGTGCTTGATGTAAAAGCCAACAATCGTGAATACTATTCCCGTGGAATCCAGTCAGTTTTAGCCTATAGCTTTGATGTTGGTAAAACCTCATCTGAGATGGAATTGGGCATACGCTATCATGAAGATGGGATGGACCGCTTCCAATGGGTAGACGGGTACCGGATGGAAAACGGGAGCATGATTTTAACCAGTTCGGGTACTCCAGGAACGAACAGCAACCGCATTGAATCTGCACAGGCATTGGCTTTCTACCTTCAAAATAAAATCACTTTTAATAACTGGACTTTTACTCCCGGCCTTCGATTTGAGAATATCAATTTAGAAAGAGAGGACTATGGAAAAGCTGATCCTGATCGCACAGGCTCTGACTTAACTATTAGAGAAAACGAACTGAATGTTTTTGTTCCCGGATTGGGAGTGAGCTATCAGATAAATGAAGCATTGCATCTTTTTGGTGGATTGCACAAAGGTTTTGCTCCTCCAGGCCCCGGCTCTGTAAGTGGCACAGATGCTGAAAACAGTATTAACTATGAATTAGGAACCAGGTATAGAAACAACAAACTTGGATTAGAAGCTGTCGTTTTCTTTAACGATTATTCAAATCTTTTAGGATCTGATCTTGCTGCTGGTGGAGGTGCCGGAACAACCGAACAGTTCAATGCCGGTGAAGTAAATGTAATTGGGGCAGAATTCTCTTTTGATTATGAGTTAATGCCTGAAAGTTCAACTTTGAAACTACCCGTTGCTTTGAATTATACTTTCACAGAAGCAACCTTTCAAAATAGTTTTAGCAGTAATTATGATGCATGGGGTGATGTAGAAGTTGGGGATATCATACCTTATCTGCCCACGCATCAATTCAATACCAGCCTTGATGCGATTTACAAAAAAGCAGATGCCAGCCTTGCCATATATGGCACTTCGGAAATGAGAACTATTGCCGGACAAGGTGATATAGCTGAAAATGAAAGTACAGATGCGTACGTTTTAGTTGATCTTTCTTTCGGATACCAGATTAATAACAAAGCCCGCGTCTTCACGAATATTCGAAACCTAACGGATCAGACGTACATCGTTTCGAGAAGGCCGGCAGGTGTTCGCCCAGGTTTACCCAGAATGTTGATGGGCGGGTTGAAATTAGATTTTTGATTTGGAATTATTGCTTACCTTTGGGTTCGGTTCAGCTGAACCCTATAAATTCTTAATCAACCCCAAATTTTTCCACGAATGAAATTCCTGTTCTATAGCTTACTACTGGTATTATTTGCAAGCTGTACATCCCCTAAAAAAGAAGCCCCTTATAACCCCGAAGCAGACACGTTGAAATACGAACAGGAAGTTCATCTTCGCAATGTTACCCAGCTCACTTATGGGGGTAATAATGCAGAAGCTTACTGGAGCTATGACAATACCAAGCTGGTTTTTCAATCAGATTATTCAGGCTGGGGAGTGGAGTGCGATCAAATCTACTATATGGATTTAGAAGACATACCTGCCCCCGGTGAAGAACCTCCGCTAATTAGTACAGGGTTAGGCAGAACCACCTGCTCTTATTTTTTACCAGATGAAACCATTGTATATGGTTCTACACATTTAGCAGATATCAAATGCCCCGAAGTACCGGAACGTGGTGCAGGTGGTGCTTATGTTTGGCCTATTTATGAAGGCTATGATATTTTCCGTGCAAATCTGAAAGGTGAGATCATAGACACGCTAACCAATACTCCCGGGTATGATGCCGAAGCAACAGTATCTCCCGATGGCAAAAAGATCGTGTTCACTTCTATGAGAACCGGAGACCTGGAACTTTTTATTATGGATGTCGATGGATCTAATGTTGTTCAGGTAACCGATGAGCTTGGTTATGACGGAGGTGCATTTTTCTCTCCGGATGGGAAGCAGCTACTTTTCAGAGCCTCGCGCCCGGAAACAGATGAGGAAATTGCAAAGTACAAATCGCTGCTTGCCCAAGGGCTTGTAGAGCCAACTAATATGGAACTGTTCCTGATTAATGTGGACGGAACCAATATGCGCCAGATTACAGATTTAGGTAAAGCCAACTGGGCACCCTTCTTCCATCCTTCCGGTGAAAAGATTGTGTTTTCATCTAATCATAAATCTGAACGGGGATTCCCATTCAATATCTACATGATTAACCCGGATGGTACGGGATTAGAGCAGGTTACTTTTGACAATACCTTCGACTCATTCCCCATGTTTTCCTATGATGGCAAAAAGCTTGTTTTCTCCTCAAACAGGAACAATGGCGGCAACCGTGATACGAATGTGTTTATAGCTGACTGGGTACAATAACAGGTTCAGTAAATTTTACACTTTCGTGATAACTATTTGATAGAAAGTGTAGTTATTGGTGTAATTAATATATTGCGCCATGAAAATTTTGCTGCCCGTTTTATTATTTTTGTTTGTAGGATCAACCAGGATCGATCCTACCATTCCCAATTTCAGGTTAAAAGACCTGAACAACCGAACTGTATCTTATGAAAAAGTAAAGGGAGAAAACCTTACGGTTATTGACTTTTGGGCTACCTGGTGTAAACCCTGTATTATATCCATGCCTAAGTTTGCCGAAATGGATGAGGAGTTTAAAGATGAAGATGTGAAATTCATCGGGATATCTATTGATGGCCCCAGAAATCAGGCGAAAGTAAAGCCGTTCATTAAGTCGCTGGGAATTGAATACACTATTTTGAGAGATATTGATACTTCAGTTATGGCCCGCCTGCGGGTATCAGCAGTTCCGACTTTACTCATCGTCAATTCGGATAACGAGGTTCTTTATATGCATGAAGGATATAAAGCCGGAGAAGAAGTGGAGATCAGAGAGAAGATTCTCGAACTGCTGGAGAAATGAGAAAATTCTTTTTCCTGGCTCTTACTTTATTTCAGCTTTTCATCTTTTCAAATAAGGTTTTAGGGCAGGTCTATGGTACAAACACGTTTGAGTTCCAATTAGGCAATCTTCCTTTTGAAGACGACAGGTATCTTACCACATCCTATGATCAACTGAACCTCTTCTATGATACTGACAAAATCAGTTTTTTTACAAAAGTGGAACAGTTTCTTACTCCTCACAAAAACCGGAATTATTTTGAGCTTACCCAAAAACAGTTCCAGTTTCAGGATGATCATTTGAGAATCCGGATAGGAAATTTTTATGAAACCCTGGGATATGGACTCCTGCTTAGGAGCTATGATATTCCCGGATCGGTATATGAAAACGAGTTTGACAGAACACGCTACACGTTTTTAAGAGATCTTGAGGGAGTTTCAGTAAATGCTAATGGAGATTGGTTTGAATTAAAAGCCCTTCGTGCAGAACCGCTTAATAATCTTATCCCTCCTACCTTTGAACCCGATTCGGTTCGCAGACCAGATCTTGTTGAAGCTCTACAGGGTAATTTTTATGCAACCGATCAGATTACTGTGGGTGGTGCTTTAGTGCGGGTCAATACACCCTTCTCGGGAGATTTCCAGGAGTATGGTTCGGTAATGTCTGATATTCAACTCCCATTCAATATCCAGCTTTTTGGTGAGTATGCATTCAGTACCTCTTCCCAGTTTTTATCCTTTACATCACAAAACAGCTATGCACTATACTCCGGATTGAATTTTTTCAAAGACTCATTTGGTTTAAGTTTTGAATACAAAGATTATAGTAATTTTTTATTGGGTTCAGCTGCTTTTAATGATCCCCCATCCTTAATCAAAGAACATACATATCCGGTACTAAATCGCAGTACCCATGTTGTGAATACAGCCAGCGAAACCGGGGTACAATTAGAGATATTCTATAATTTTGAAGCCGGGCATTCTATTGTCGCCAACTATACTTCGGCAACGAATAATGTTTTTCTGCGTCAACAATTTTACGAATACTTTTTAGAGGGAAGCTATAAGGTTAATGAAACACTAACCCTGAAATCCTTTTTTGATTTCGCTAAAGATGATCCAAAACTGGAAGACAATCGTATTTCTGTAGGTTTTATTGTAGATAAGAGCTTTACAAAATCCCAAAATGTTATTGTCGATCTTCAGTACCAGACATTTGACCGGCAATTCGAACCTGATAAAACACAAAACTATTTTGCTTCCCTTGCTTTTGCTTTTAACTCTGACCTAACCATCAGTACTGTTTTTGAAGCTACAACGGATATTCTGCTAACAGACAATCCAAATACATTCCCAGAGATCGAAGAAGATATTCGTACCTGGTTAGGTTTTAATTCTTTGTATAAGATTAATTCATCAAACTCGTTAGCTGTTTTTGCAGGTAAACGTCGGGGAGGCCCTGCATGTACTTCAGGCATTTGCTATGAAATCCTCGACTTTGAAGGCGTTGAGCTTCGACTAAATACCCGCTTTTAAAATTTAATCACTATGAAAAAACTAATCCCTCTGCTTTTTTTGGTTTTTCTTACAACTGCCTGTTCAGATAATGGCCCAACCAGTGTTGGGGATAAGATTGGAGAACCTGCACCCGATTTTACGTACACTTCACTGGATGGTGAATCTGTCACATTAAGCCAGCAAAATGGCAAGGTGGTTTACCTGTTCTTTTTTGGTGCTAATTGTCCTCATTGCCGTGCAAATGGCCCGGTTACTGAAACCCGGATTTACCAGGAATTTGATGACAACCCAAATTTTGTTGCTTTGGGCCTTGATACCTGGAATACATCCGCCAGTTCCGTCAACAATTTTAAATCAATTACAGGAATTTCATACCCGCTGCTATTAAATGCACAGCAAAGCCTGATCGATTATTATGGCGATTCCGGGTCGTATGACCGTTCTGTTGTAATTGCAGCTGATGGTACCATTGCCTACCAGGGAAATGTTTTCGTGAACCAGGATACGGATATTGTAATTGATGTAATTCAAAAAGAACTCGCAAAGTTATGATCTCAATAAAGAACTCTCTTGTTATTGCTGTTGGCTTAATAATAGCCCTTTCTACCCAGGTTTTTGCACAAAAAAATGTGGGGGACGATGCACCTGATTTTACGTACACTTCATTAGGCAATGAACAATACACACTTAGTGAATTAGAAGGGAAAGTAGTTTATATTTTCTTTTTTGGTGCTAATTGTTCTCACTGCCGTGCAAATGGCCCAGTTACTGAATCTGATATCTACCAAAGCTTTAAAGACGATACAAGCTTTGTAGCCCTGGGGCTTGATACCTGGAATACATCCGCCAGTTCGGTCAACAATTTCAAATCAATTACGGGGATTTCATACCCGCTGTTGTTAAATACACAGCAAAGCCTAGTTGACTACTATGGAAACTCCAGTGCTTATGACCGGTCTGTTGTAGTAGCAAAGGATGGGAAAATAGCTTACAAAGGAACCGGTTTTGTCAATACAGATGTCGAACAGGTTAAAAACTCAATTACTGCTGAATTAAATGTTACTACAAGTAATGAATCACCCGGTTTGGATTTACCCGGCTCCCACAAATTAGATCAGAATTATCCGAATCCTTTTAACCCTTCTACCACTATTCGCTTTTCTTTATCCCAACCAACCAATGTACAGTTGAAAGTATATGATATTTTGGGTGCCGAAATAGCCACACTTGTCAATACGCGCTTGGGGCAGGGTGAGCAAAATGTAACCTGGGATGCTTCCAATCAAAGTTCAGGAATCTATTTCTACCGGCTTATTACTGATGAGGGTGTTTTTACCAAAAAAATGATGCTAATAAAGTAAAAAAGTTTCTTGTATTAATTTAAAATTTAGTCTGGACTAAATTTTAAATTAGCCCTACATTAATATTGTTCAAGTACCATTAATGTAGTAAACATGAAGCCTATTCTTTTTATTCTTCTTTTTCTGGCTCCGGCCAATGTGCTTTCTCAACAAACGGGGGTAATTAAAGGCAAGGTTTTGTCAGACTCCTACAAACTTTTAGCAGATGCCACTATTGGGATAAAGGAAATCGGCCAAGGTACTTTTTCAACTAGTAAAGGTATCTTTGAGCTTTCTAAAATTCCTGCAGGAACATATGATCTTCACGTAAGTGCAGTAGGATTTAAATCAAAAACAACAGAAGTACAGGTTACAAAAAAGGACACAACCTTTATTACCATCGTTTTAAGCGAGGATATATTTCAGCTTGAGCAAATGGTGGTAACGGGAACTATGAGAGAGGTATCCATTAAAGACTCACCCGTAAAAGTAACTTCTATCTCCAAATCCTCACTGGACAAAACTGCCAGTAACAACATTATGGAAGCTATTGAGTATATCAATGGTCTTTATAACCAGGTGGATTGCGCAGTGTGTGGAACAAACAATATTCGCATCAATGGAATGGAAGGCCCCTACACCTCCATCCTTATTGATGGAATGCCGGTGATGGGGGCACTGGCATCTGTATATGGTTTAAATGGCATAAACCCGGGTATTATTCGAAACCTGGAAGTTATTAAGGGCCCCAATTCTACACTATATGGAAGCCAGGCTATGGGAGGTGTCATCAACATCATAACAACCAGTCCTTTTGAGGCTCCATCTGTAGACATTGAAACAAGTTCCAGTACCCATGGTGAACATAACTTCAATTTTGCATACAATCCTAAAATTGGGAATTCTCATGCTCTTTTTAGCGGTAGTGCATATTTACAGGATCAATTCGTTGACGATAACGGCGATGGATTTGCTGATTTAACCCAGGATATTCGTATTTCGTTGTACAATAAATGGGAGGTTTACAGAAAATCAGGAAAGCCTTTTACCATAGCCGCCAAATATTACTTCGAAGACCGAATGGGAGGGCTTGAAAATTTCTCCAGATCTTTAAGGGGCAGCGAGCAAATATATGGTGAATCTATTTATACCAACCGGTTTGAGTTATTGAGCACCTACGAACTTCCTTTTGAAACTGAAATTATAAGATGGGACGCTTCAGTCAGTTATCATGACCAGGATAGTTACTACGGAACGTACCACTATGTAGCCGACCAGCAGACCTATTTCAGTAATTTGATCTGGGACAAAAAAGTGAGGAGAAAAGGTAATCTTTTAACCGGCTTAAGTATCCGGTATGATCGTTTAACACAACTTTTTGACGGAACCCGGCTAAATGGCGGCTCTTCTGATAATCGTTTTGTACCTGCAGTTTTCAGCCAGTATGATCACACTTTTTCCGATTCGTTTCGAGCTTTAGCAGGGGTTCGTTTAGACCATCATACTAATCACGGCTTTATCTTTTCGCCCAGGTTAAATCTCAAAGCTTCTCCGGGTTCACACACCACTATGCGCTTTAACATTGGTACCGGTTTTAGAATAGTAAACCTTTTTACAGAAGAGCATGAATCCATGACCGGGTCAAGAGAGGTAATTGTAGAGGAAGCTTTAAACCCCGAACGCTCAGTAAATCTAACCTTCAACTTAAACCAGATAGTTGATGTAGGCCCATCCGTTATGAATTGGGATATAGATCTTTATTACACCCGTTTCTCTAACCAGATAATTCCTGATTATGATACACCCAATCAAATATTATATCGCAATTTGGATGGATTTGCTGTTTCCAGAGGATTGGCTATAAGTATGGCACATAATTTCATTGCACCCCTTACTTATACCGTGGGCGTTACTTTTCAAAATGTATTCTCAGTTGAAAATGATATCAAAGAACGCCTGCCATTTGCACCCGACTTTAATGCTGTATTCTCTTTAACCTACCGTTTTTTGAATGAAAGCCTTGTCGCTGATTACACCAGCCGTTTAATTGGAAAAATGAAACTTCCGGAATACCCTAACAGAGATGATATCTCTTCGGTGTTTTCTGAGCATAATCTAAAGCTTACAAAGAAGCTTAATTCGCAACTTGAGATTTATGTTGCCGGAAAAAACTTGTTCAATTATATCCAAAGGGATGCTATAATAGCCCCTGACAGGCCTTTTAGTGACGACTTTGCCACAGATTATGTTTTCGGGCCGCTCCAGGGCAGAAGGTTGATGGGAGGAATTAAGTATTCGATCAACTAGCTGTTACCAGGTAAACAGAGCTTGCCACATTATGCCCCAGGATTTGCTCTTTATCTTCCAGCAAAACTTTGATGGGGCCATCAAAAGCCGTTTTTTCCAGGATAGTAAGTTTAACTCCCGGTATTATGCCTGTTTTTTCCAGGAACCGAAGAAGTTCAGGGTCCTGATCTTTAACCCTGCCAATAATGTATGGCTTATTTTCTTCCGCATCCGTTATGGCAAGTGATGCCATTTCGGGTACAACACCATCTTTGGATGGAATCGGGTCCCCGTGCGGATCATGCGTTGGATGATTTAGCAGCTCTGCAATTTTATCTTCAAACTGTTCCGAGATATGGTGCTCGAGCTTCTCTGCTTCATCATGTACTTCATCCCATGAGTAACCCATCATTTCCTTTAGGTACAATTCAAGCAACCTATGATGTCTCAATACTTCCAAAGCAATTTTTGTACCTGCTTCTGTGAGTGTAGCACCCTGGTATGACTTATGTGTGATGAGCTTTAAGCTTGCCAACCGCTTTAGCATATTGGTAACTGATGCAGATGAAACAGAGAGTGCATCTGCTATGTTGGTAGTTGTAGCCCCATCACCCTCTGTTTGAAGTATATAAATGACCTTTAAATAATCTTCAACAGATTGGCTTATGCTCATCTTATTGCTCGATGATGATGTTTTCCTTTTTTTCTAAATAGTCTTCAAATTTGACCTTACCAAACTGGTCGTCGCCTATATAACTCATCAAAGGTGCAAATATATCAGCGGGTAAAAACCCAGGCTGTGCGCCCAGTATTGTACCATCATCATCAATAAAGTAATGAGTAGGAAACGAGGATAGTCTTAAATATCTCGCCAGTTCCCACGATTTGTAAGTTTCCCCGTTTAGCTTAACCTGTGTTTCTTTTTCTGCATTTAGTTGTACCGGGATAAACTGAGAATAAAGTGCTTCTCTTACTTTTTCATCAGTATATGTTTCCTTTCTCATCTTCATGCAATAAGTACACCAATCTGCATACCCGAAAACGAGTACTTTTTTACCTGTCTTTTTAGCTTGTGCCTGGGCATCTTCAAGTGAAATCCACTTAATACCTGATGGGTCGTCTACAGCTTCACTTTGTTTCTTTTTAGTTTCCTGTGCGCAGGATGGAACGCTGACAAGTAAAGCCGCTATAGCTAACACAAATATTTTTTTGTCCAATAATTTCATGATGGTAGTTCTTAATAAAATCAGGCCTTAATAACGACCAATGTCATATCATCGTATTGGGTTTCTTCACCAAAAAATGACCTTACATCGTTAGCTATTAAGTTACGAAGTTCAATTGAACTTTCTGTCTTCTCCTTTTTTAACAATTTTACCAGCCGATCTTCTCCATAAAACTCGCCTTCTTTATTTTGTGCTTCTGTAACACCATCTGTATACAGTATTAATACATCCCCATCCTGAAGCTGTATAGTTACTTCCTCACATGCTTTTTCAAAGGCATCCCCTTTTGTCATTCCTATCGCAACTCCTTTTGGTTGTGGCCACTCTGTTTCCCCGGAAGCTTTTTTATATAGCATTGGATTATGGCCTGCGCGAACATACGTGAATGTTTTATCCCTTGAATCAAGCACACCGTATATCATGGATATAAATGTACCTCTCGTAGCATTTTCGTTAAATAACCGGTTAGCCTGCACCATTAAAGCTTTTGGCGAATCCAGTATGGTACAAAGGCTATGGATTACTCCTTTCGCAAACGTCATATAAAATGCTGCACGTATTCCCTTTCCGCTTACATCGCCAATTGCTACGGCTGCCCGGTGTTCGTCAATGCAAATAATGTCGTAGTAATCTCCACCTGTATCCATGGCCGGATCACAAAGTGCTGCTGTATCAAAGCCTTCTATATCCGGCGTGGTATTGGGTAAAAATGTCTTCTGTACTGTCCTTGCAATATCCAGCTCTTGTCGTACTCGTTGTTCTTTGGCTAAATCTTCTAAATAACCGGGCACATAATCCGGTAATTCGTCTGTTTCATTTCCTCGATAAATAAACATTACCGAAGCACCTATAAGCCCCAAAAAAACCATTAAGAAAACATAGAATAAACTTGCATCAGGTGATGATTCTATCAGCCATCCTTTTTTTGTAAACAAGAAGTTCAAAAACAAAAAGAAGGCAAGGCTGAGGCTTACAAAATCAAAAGCAATGTAAAAAAGCCCTAAAATCACTCCTAAAACCAGGTTTAAAGTAATTGCATTTATGATGGGATTGACTTCAAAATCCAGGGGTTCAATTAAAACAAAACACAAGCCACTAATAACAGGTACAAGCCATTTTTTATTAGTAACACCTGCTAACTGGTTTGTTATGATTAGAAAGAGCGGAACGATTATAATCAAACTCTCCAACAAGGCTTTGAGAAGATTTGCTATTGACCCAAACATATAGGCAGATGTATCAAACTTTATGGTACTGTCAAGATAGGTGCCCGGAACAAACTCAAGGAATGCCATGTAAACTCCAATCAGGACACCGCTTATTCCAAGTGCTCTGAGAATAGACCACCCAACAGGCTTATTTTTGAACATCCCCCTTCTTACCAAATCCCAGGTTTTTAATTTTGACGGCCAGTACTGACGGGTGATGGAATCACTTACAGATGTAAGAAGAAAGAAACCTGCTGAACTTAGTGCCCCAACTATACCAATCGTAAACAAAACACTAAATATCTGATTGGTTTCAAAACCTATACTATTAAACATTTCCAAAGCAATCATTCCGCTTACCATAAAACCTGCCAGTAAAGCAACCACCAAGGCAGGGCTCATATCAATAGCTTTTGCTTTAATACGCAGGTAAAAAATAATGAGCAGCCAAACGGCAAAACCCAGGATTCCTATCATAAAGCCGGTTTCTATTAAGCTCACAAATAAAGAGAGGGAATTACTTTGAGCTTTTAAACCCGGATAGTTTGGTTTTATCAAATGAAGACTTCCTGCAGGCAGGATTTCGACTTCGAGGCCAGGAGATACTCCCATAACTGTATCCTGGGATGTCAGGAATGCCTTTACCACTTTATACCCGTTCTGATCATCAAATGATAAGGAATCACGGTTAAATGAGAATCGTTTCCAATAGCTCTTTCCAATGTAGTATTCTGCTGCATTCCAAATATTTGAAGATGACAGATATCCCGAAAGCCCGGAATCCCCTTTCCCTATTGGCCTTCTGTCAAATACTCCTCGCATAGAGCGGTAATTTGAAGAACTCTCCCTGTTATGCTGATAATCAACTAAGCCACTTACAACGGTGTCAAGAGTTGCAATGGCAGCTGACTCAAAATCACTCCTTAAGGCTTTAATCAAGAGATTTCGATTAAAAGGGGTTTGGGCATTTACAATTTCCGGATCAACTTGAAAACTCACTAATTCTCCATTATTAGTGAGTTCCATACTCATTTTCGCATCTTCGAATCTATTACCATCGTGCCAGGTAACAAAACGTTTATACAGGGGCAGTACCAAATCTTTATTATTCCGGAGTCGATTTAAAAAGTTTGATGCGCCATATTTTCTCTGTAAAGAATCTGCCATAAAATCTAAGGAAACAACTCTTGCATTTGTGCTGTATGAAACCGGTTGGTAATCCCAACTCAAAAAAGTAGAGTCCGCCTTCTCAATAATCCTTTCATCAGATATACTCATATCCATCACCGAAGGCACCCAATGATTACCTATATCCATGAAAAACCAAAAGGCTCCCAAAAACCCGGCAAATAGTAATACAATATCCCTAAAGCGTTGATCGTACATCGAATTCATAGGTTGGGTAAACGATAAACCTGAAAATTGGTTGCGGGAATATGCTTAGATTCAACCGATTTATAAAATCAAAATCCCTATAATTTTAATGTGTTTAATAGCCTTTTCTTTTAATGATCATCCAAAATACAAGCTTGTTCTCGCAGCTAACAGAGATGAATTTTATAAGCGCCCAACACGCAATGCACAGTTTTGGAATGAAGAGGGGTTACCAAACATTCTTGCCGGAAAAGACCTGGAAGGAAAAGGAACGTGGATGGGTGTTCATAAAGATGGAAGGTGGGCAGCCTTAACTAATTTCAGGGATCCTTCTTCAATTAAGAAAAATGCCCCCTCCAGAGGAGAGCTGGTGATAGACTACCTTTCAGAAGAAAGAAATGCTACAGATTATATTCGGGAGATTGGGGACAAAGCTTCTGTCTACAACGGTTTTAATTTATTACTTGGAGATGCTCTTGGTGTTTACCATTTCTCAAATCAAAATTATACCATCCGGGAAATATCACCGGGAATACATGGAGTTAGTAATGCGCTTTTAGATACCCCATGGCCAAAGCTAGAGGAAGCTAAAAAAGGGTTGAAAGATGCTATGAATAAAACATCCTTCCAGGCTGAAGAGCTGTTTCAATTGCTGCTGAATGATAAAAAGGCTGATGATCAAAACCTTCCCCAAACAGGTATTCCTTATAAGTGGGAAAAAGCTGTGTCCTCCGTTTTTATAGCTACCGATAACTACGGTACCCGCTGTTCAACTATCCTTTTAATTGATCGTAATAACAATATTGAGTTTGTAGAAAGAAGCTATAAACCCGGCAATCCGGAAGCCTTTGAAACTGTCAGGTTTGTAATTAATAGCTGATTACCAATTAATTACTATATTCAACGCCATTACCCGCAGAACTTACTTCTACTATGACTTACAAATACGATAAGCCTTCTCTTCTACAATCCTTTATTCCTATTACTTTTCTCATCATTGCCTTGTTCATAAATGTCCGGATTTTTGGTGATGCTTCCCTTGACGGCTCCAATCAAATTATCCTCATGCTTTCGGCAGGCGTTGCCTCCTTAGTGGCTCTTAAGCTTGGAATTAAATGGGCGGAAATACGGCAGGGCATTGTAGACAGTATCAGTTCAGCTATGTCCTCAATGATCATTCTACTTCTTATTGGTACCCTTGCGGGAACCTGGTTACTAAGCGGTATTGTACCCGCTATGATCTATTACGGGCTGCAGATTTTAAACCCTACCATTTTTCTAGTAGCAGCCTGTGTTGTCTGCGCTATTGTTTCTGTGGCTACAGGTTCTTCCTGGACAACTTCGGCTACAGTGGGTATTGCTTTAGTTGGAATTGGAACAGCGTTAGGACTGCCTTTAGGGATGGTTGCCGGAGCTATAATTTCAGGTGCGTATTTCGGAGACAAAATGTCGCCCCTCTCAGATACTACAAACCTTGCTCCCGCTATGGCAGGTACCGATTTATTCACCCATATCAAATACATGGCCTTTACCACCGTGCCGTCCATTTCCATCGCTTTGGTAATATTCTTAATTCTTGGATTGGTGAAAGGCGGCAGTACTGAAGTTATTGACACTCATATTATTCTTGATGCCATTGACAGTAAATTTGAGATCAACTTTTTACTCTTCATAGTGCCCATCATTATGGTAATTCTGATAACAAAAAAAATGCCTGCTATTCCGGCCATCACAATTGGGGCATTACTCGGAGCCGTTTTTGCACTTATCTTTCAGCCGGGGCTGGTTCAGGAAGTTGCTGAATTTGGTGATGGGGTTTGGGAAAAAGGTTTTGTTGGCATTATGATTTCTATGTATGGTTCAATCAGCATTGCAACAGGAAATGAAGTGGTTGACGGGCTTCTTCAATCAGGTGGCATGTACGGTATGCTGGGCACTGTTTGGCTTATTTTGTCCGCTATGATTTTTGGCGGGGTTATGGAAAGAAGCGGGATGCTTAAACGTATTGCTGAAGGAGTTATCAGCGGGATAAATTCGGCCGGAGCGCTGGTAGCCACTACTGCAGGTACATGTATATTTTTCAATATCACCGCTTCTGATCAATACCTTGCTATCGTGGTTCCGGGAAGGATGTATACCGACATTTACAAAGACAAAGGGCTTGCCCCGGAAAACCTAAGTAGAACACTGGAAGATTCAGGAACTGTTACTTCGGCTTTAATACCCTGGAATACCTGTGGGGCCTATCATTCACAAGTTCTTGGTGTAAGCACTTTTGCATATTTACCTTTTGCCTTCTTTAATCTGATAAGCCCATTCATGACTGTCATCTTTGCTGTATTTAAGATCAAAGTCCGCATGCTGAAGGATGCAAAAGCCAAGTAGCCCCAAGTCATACTGAACTTGTTTCAGTATCCTATGGAAAGGCTTTGACTAAGAGTATTGTTTTAATCCCTTTGCTTAGACTTCACCAAGATCCCGAAATAAATTCGGGATGACCTCTTTCTTATTTTTAAGTTTCCTTAACAGTATTCAGTTTTCTACCCCAACTTCTCCAGAGCAAAATCAATACGGGAAAGAACTTCTTCCTTCCCGATAAGTTCAAGGGCGGGGAATAAATCGGGGCCAAAACCCTGACCGGTTGTGGCAATACGAACAGGCATCATCACCTTACCAAAACCTACTTCATTTTCTGATACCACTTCTTCCAACTTAGATTTTAGCGTTTCAGCCTTAAACTCAGAATCGGCAAGGGCTTCTATCTTTGCCTTATAAGCAGAAACCATCCCAGGGCTGTCTTCTTTCCATTTCTTCAGGGCATTTTCATCGTATTCCTTCGGAGTTTCAAAGAAAAACGATCCCATCGTCACAAATTCATCGATTTTAGAAACCCGTTCATGTAAAAGACTAATTACTGCGCTTAAATAAGCATCATCTTTGGTGTTCAATCCGGTAGATTCTGCAAGTTCTTTTACTCTTGGGAGTAATTCCTCAACTGATGTTTCGCGGATATAGTGCTCGTTATACCACATCAGTTTTTTATGGTTAAAAACAGCTCCGCCTTTGCTTACCCGGTCAAGCGTAAATAACTCGCACAGTTCTTTCATAGAATGGACCTCAGAATCATCACCCGGACTCCATCCTAAATAAGCCAGAAAATTTACCAACGCCTCCGGCTCGTAATTTCCGGTAATATAATCTTTGGTGTTGATGGGAATCCCTTCGCTTTCCGCTTTTCTTTTAGAAAGCTTCCCTCCGCTTGGACTCATAATAAGTGGCAAGTGCGCCATTGTTGGTGGCTCCCAGCCAAAAGCTTTATACAATAGTATGTGCTTAGGAGCAGAGCTTAGCCATTCTTCACCCCGAATTACATCGGTAATTCCCATGGTATGATCATCTACCACATTTGCCAGGTGATAGGTCGGCATTCCGTCTGATTTCATCAAAACCTGGTCATCCAATCCCGCTGTTTCGAAAGATACAATTCCGCGAATCAGGTCTTCGAACTTCACGGTTTCCCTGCGAGGCACTTTAAGACGAATTACATATTCATCGCCTGCTTCAAGTCTTCGCTCAACTTCATCCTGGGGAAGTGTAAGACTGTTTTTCATGGATTGACGCGTAATCGAATCATAGCTTGGTGAAGGATTACCCGACTTTTTTAGCCGCTCACGCATTTCATCAATTTCTTCCGTCGTATCAAAAGCATAATAAGCATGGCCGTTATCAATCAGTTGCTTCGCATACTCCTGATACATTTCCTTACGCTCACTTTGGCGATATGGCCCGACATCACCAGGATTATTGGGCCCTTCATCAATAGTCATTCCTACCCATTCCAGTGATTTAACAATATCCTGTTCAGCACCCTCTACATATCTTGACTGATCGGTATCTTCAATTCGAAGAACAAAAACCCCTCCATGATGGCGGGTAAATAAATAATTGTATAATGCAGTTCTAAGGCCACCAATGTGCAGAAATCCGGTTGGGGATGGAGCAAAACGTACGCGAACGTTCATGAAATAATCTTAGCTTTGATTCAAATTTTAAAAGACATCAAAGGTACGAAATTTTAAAGACCCTTTTGATTGTAAGAATTCTAAATTATAAATGTTGAATTATACCAGGTACATTCAACATTTATAATTCAGCGTGTTATCTTTTACGCAGCTTTTCTCATTCTTAATTGATAATTGAACCATTGAAACTGGCACTTATTCAACCTCAATTTGCTCCTAATCTATATGACCTTTCTGCTATGCTGAAAGCAGGCCGGGTTATACTTTTGGATACAGATACCTGGTCAAGAAAAGGGAGAACGCATCGTGCGAAAATACGGAATGAAGAAGGGACTCAGTGGATCAACATCCCTGTCAAAACGGAAGACAAAGGCAAAGCTATCAACCGGGTAAGAATCGATCATTCCGAAGCCTGGAAAGAACCCTTCTGGAATGGCATCCTCCATAATTACAGTACCGCAACTTATTTTGATTTTCTCCACGATGAATTACTGGCTGATTTTGAAACTGCTTCTGAATTTGAAAAGCTGATCGACTTTAATCTCTTCTTCTTTCAACGAATACTTACCTATTTGGAGCTTGATATATCCCAGGAGCTAAAAAGTGAAGTGGGAGAAACAGATGTAACCCAATCCATAGTTTACCAGGAATATCAATCCAAAAATTATATACGACAGTTTGAGAAATCCGAAATCGCTTTGACTAATCATCCGGTGTATAGACAAGTCCATCCGGGTTTTGAGAAAGGTTGTTCGGTGCTGGACCTACTGCTTAACTATGGCCCTGAGAGCTTTGAAGTACTTGAGCAAGTTTATTAACCAATTGCCCAAGAAGGTATTTCACCTAATTCGATACCAAAAACCCAACTAAATAAGGTTAGTGAAGCAACAGATAGCAAAATAATGAATACTAAATTCAACCATAAACCAGCTTTGGACATTTCGGGAATTGTAATTTTACCACTTCCATAAATAATAGCATTTGGGGGAGTCGCTACCGGAAGCATGAAAGCACAACTGGCCCCAAAAACAGCAGGAATGGCTAACAGCAGTGGGTTTTCTCCTAATCCAATAGCAACGGATGCCAAAATAGGAAGAAAGGCTGCTGTTGAAGCTGTGTTGCTAGTCATTTCCGTCAGAAAAACCATTAGCCCAACAACAATAAAAATAATGAGTACAATCGGCCAGGTGTTCAAACTACCAATTCCTGCACCAATCCAGGTAGCAAGCCCGGTGCTACTTATAGCTGATGCCATACTCAAGCCCCCCCCAAAAAGAATCAATACCCCCCAGGGCAACTTTATTGTATCTGACCAAACCAATAGCCCTCCACCTTTCTTTGATGGGATTAAGAATAAAGCTACTGAGGCTGCGATTGCGATACCTGCATCTGAAAGGCCCGGCAAAAAATTAACAAGTAATGGCCGGAATATCCAAGACAAAGCTGCAATTACAAAAACAGCCGCAACTTTCTTCTCCTGAGAAGATATCTTAGTAAGTTCCTTAACCTGAGCCTGAATAATTTCTTTGCCACCTGGAAGTGTTTCTATT
The DNA here is from genome assembly GCA_006969905.1 of Balneolaceae bacterium. Taxonomy (GTDB): domain Bacteria; phylum Bacteroidota; class Rhodothermia; order Balneolales; family Balneolaceae; genus Balneola. Next base: position 451,955 of record CP030887.1, read on the forward strand.
CTAACAGGATATACAAGCTTAGTTAAAATAAAGTACATAGTCGGTAAAGAAATAAGCATACAAGGGACTCCAACCATCATCCACTGCATAAAACTTATTTCTATCCCGTAATTTTCAAATAGAAAAGCTGCCAATAATGCATTTGGAGGTGTACCTATAAGTGTACCCATCCCTCCAATATTACATGCATAAGCGATGCATAATATTAAGACGATCTCGAAATTTATCTTCTTGCCACTTTCTTTATTATCTAACAAGTCTAGTATGGATACTGCTATAGGTAGCATCATTATTGCTGTAGCCGTATTGCTTACCCACATACTTAAAAATGCAGATGCAATAATAAAGCCGATTATTATTGAGGAAGGATTAACCCCTACTAAGCTTACTATACCAATGGCAACTCTTTTATGCAGTTGCCATTTTTGCATGGCTATTGCCAATATAAAACCACCCATAAATAGAAAAATAAGTGGATTGGCATACGGCGAAGTAGACTCTGAAACCGAAATTATCCCCAGGATTGGAAATAGAACAATCGGTAATAATGCTGTGACTGAAATAGGTATTGCTTCAGAAATCCACCAAATACCCATTAATAAAGTAACTGCTGCCGTCTTCCATGCTGCCTCGGATAAGCCTTCCGGAACAGGTAATAACAGTATAACTACAAATACTAAAAGCCCTGCAACAAGCCCAAAATGCCTGGTATAAGAAAAAACGCCTTTCATCGAATGAACAGTCAATTTTCGATGGTATAACCTTCTTCAGCCATCCAGTATTCTAAATATGGGATGTTATAAATACTTGTCCAGCCAAAAATCCTCAAGCCGTTAGTGATCTTCCATATTGCGGGCCTGAAACCACTCTCGCTTTCAGGAAGATTACTCACTTCTTCTAATGCATCTGCCAGAAAGCGTTGGTTTTCATAGGAATCAAATTCCTGAGGTAACTCGTCTGTTTTCAGATGCCTTGCTCTTTTTATAGCTTCATCAAGCAAACTTTTTTTCCGGGAAAACTCATAGCCAAGAACCAGGCTACTGATAGAAGAAAGGTAGGATTCCATACTATGGTTCATGGGAGGAACATCCCGAACTCTTATTGCATGATCAATTACTGCTTTTCTAACTTGCTCATCTCTGGTAAGTTGATAATACCGTCTCAGACCATTTGATACATACACCTGTGCATAGCCATATCTATCTATAATCATGGATCCCGCCTGATCCGGGTGATTTTGAAGCTGCAGCATAATATGCACACGGTCTTCCAATTCATCGAAATACTTCTCGATTTTAGTTGCATCATAAATCTCAGCAAGGTTCCAAATTGAAAGATAGAGCCTGCGACCTGTTAATCCATGATCACCAAATACTCTTTTCAAATAATAATTACCTGCTTCTTTAGCCACTTCTAAGCCCCTGTGATTTGCATCCAGGTAATAAGATGATAACCAACCTGCCACCCAAACATGGGCACTTAACAGCGATGTGTAATGTTGGTCGGCATGTCTTCTTCCCATTCCTACATATGGGGAGCCCTTTGGTTTATCCGCAACCTGAAAAGCATGGATGGACTCATTAGTGTCACCGATATAAACAGGGTCTTTAGGCCAGTGAATATTATCCACATCCATAGTATGCTTACTTACAGCCCTTGCAGTTTTATAATACATCGGATTGCCTGTACGTACAAATTGAAGCCACCACATATAATCAGTAGCAGGCTCATTATTAGTCCATTGTATCCAATCATCTCTATAGTAATAGGTCATATAATCACCGTAATTGAGCATGCCATACCAGGGTTCCCAATTTTGATTAAACTTCATCCACTGGAGTTTATAATCCAAGCCTCTTTCAAAAACAGCATATTTATTCATACTTGGAGCCATTTTTCCAAAAGCTTCGGAAGAAGCATACCACTCAGGTGCAGCGTGGGTTACCGGAGGCTCCATAAAGGCGGTAATTCCCTTATCAATATCTATATCTGTACTTTTTGAATGAAAATTAATCACCAACTCTGTGGTTTTTGCAAGTCCCTGAGCAAAGTTCGCAATCATCCCACTGTCGTTGTCACTGTCTTTTCTGGCAAAGCTCATGGGTTCAACAGAAGGTGTCCATATATAGGCTGTAACCTTGTTTTGACTGTCTTCTACTTTAATCTCTTTAGGGTATTCTTCGAAAAAGCTTTGGAACCCAATCGTCACGCCCCACTTTTCATCAGATATATCTATCCAGCCCGGTACACGCTCTTTTGATAGCTTTTCTCCATTTGGTGACATTATAGTAGAAGTAAATACCTCTTCTAGCCTTTCATCTGCTGAAGAGTTTTCCAGAGGTGGTATTTGTGAAGGATTGGGGCCCGTTTGGAGAATAGAAAAATCAGCTCCATTTTTGAGCTCGGTATTAATAATTACACTTTCTCCCGGAGAGTGCCATTTCCCTTCATAGTAAGCGGAGCTCACACTTGCATTCTCTGAAAGATTATAATTTAATGCCAGCCCTGTTGCCGCAATTCTATCATTTGGTTGTGTAAATCCTGTATCCTTTTGAAGTATGGTCTCATCAACAACTTTGCCATTTTTAGTTGCAATAGCTTCGTACTCGCCTGATTGTTTTTTGTGTTTATCAGGTACACCCGTGTAAACAAATGTATGTTCTACTTTGATGTAGCTTTTTCCGGCATATGCATGAATCCGTGTTACAAAAGGGGCTGTATTGTTATCATCATTTGAGTAATGATATTCACCTTCAACCCGGATAATAGCGTAAAGAGGACCTGTCCCCTTTTCCTTAAGCGTTCGTGTAACTACTGCTTTTGATCGATCTAATCCAGCGTCATCCAATAAATCCAAAAAAGAAGCTCTTCCAGGCTCCCCAGTCGCAATTATATCTTCTTCATCAAACCCATTACCATCAATATCCAATTCTACTTTATCTATAAACCCGCTTCCTGCCGGTGAATTAAAAAAACCGCCGCCTTCACCTTTTTCAACAGTAAATCTCATAGGACCCGTATTCACTTCCACTTCGCCATTATTTCGCTGATTATTTTTGATGGTCAATTTTTGATCGTATAGTCTTCCATTGCGAACATCCGACCCATATTCTACCTCATAGTTATCCCCTTCTTCTGTAAAAAAGAAAATCCATAACCATTTTATACTATTATCGATAGGCTCCCATGTTGTCACTTCTGTGATCTGTGAAGGAATTTCATGTCCCTTACTATTTAAAACCCGTACATGATCAGGTGAAAATAGCTCCCCTTGAGGAATAGGTATACCAAAAACCTGAGGTGAACCCGCTATATTATTTTTGACTGTGATCGGTATTTGTTTTTCAGAGCCTGGTATTCCACACCCTGCAAAAAAAAAGGAGAGGATCAATAAACCAGTAGCTGTTTGAGAAAATATTTTTTTCAAGATATTCATGGCCTTCATTCTTGGTTTACAGGTGTGTCTTTATCAAGCGAGAGTGCAGCAGCTCCCAATACGGCAACCTGATCTAATTCTGAAATACGTATTTTCAGGTTTTCAAGAGATTTCGGGTAGGCAAAATCAGCCATTGCAGTATGCATAGCCTTTTTAAAAAAACGGTAGGCATCTTTAACAGATCCACCCAGAATAATCATACCAGGATCGTAGGCATAGATAACAGCTTTCATTGCATTACCAAGATGGGTGCCAAACTCCTGATACATAGCTACTGCATTTTCACTTCCCTGTTTTGCTGCTTCAAATACTTGCTGTCCATTTAATTTTTTATGTATCTCGAAAAACTGGCCAGAACAATATTCTTCGAAAATGGAGTCTTTGTAAGGAAGCATACCTACTTCACCAGCTCCACAATTTTCCCCGGAAACCAAGCTTCCATTCATTACTAGGCCGGCTCCAAAACCGGTTCCCAAAATCAACCCAACTATTGACTTCTCATAGATACCCTGGCCAAAATACTTTTCCCCGAGCACAAAACAGTTGGCATCATTATTTATGAAAACCAGCACTTTAAATTCTCTTTCTAGTATTTCTTTAAGGGGTATAGCTTCCCAGGAGGGTATATTTTGCACGTTATAAACAATCCCCTTTTCGGGATCTACTACACTTGGGACGCCAATACCTATCCCTTGAACCTTTTCTGTGATTACAGAAGCTATCATTCTCTTAACCTGATCAATCAGATTATCCGGTTTGTTGGAATGTGCTATGGCTTCACTACTAAGCACTACTATCTCTCCATCTTCAATCCGGGCAACTCTTACATTTGTTGCTCCTAAATCAATCCCTATAAGACAGGTATTCTTCACTTAGATTCTTGCTTTTTACTAAAATCAATCGTCTTATTACCTATCAGAGGTTTTGCCCAAAAACCAATACTTAGAATGTAGCCGAAAGTGATATATAGAAATATCATGCCTCCCCGAAGGCCAACAACATCACCCAAAGCACCAACTATGAGTGGGACAATTGCCCCCCCTGCTATACCTGTGACCAGTATTCCTGAAAAAGAACCGTGGTGTTCAGAAACGGAATTAAGTGCCAAAGAAAATATAATAGGCCACATCACGGCTATGAAAAACCCGATAGCCGGAAACATATAAATAGCCAGACCGCCACTACCAAAAAGAGCCACGGTAAAACAAAGGATTACAATAGATGTAAACAGGATCAGTACTTTTTTGCTGTCCATTATTTTGAGTAGTAACAGCCCTAGCAATGTACCTGCTGTCATCATGCCCCAGAACCATGATACGGTAGAAGCACCTATTGTTTGGGGATCATATCCATGATAAGTTGAAAGAAATTCAGAAATCCAGTTTGCTACACCCTGTTCCGTACCTACATAACAAAAAATTCCTAAAAAGAAGAGAATTACTTTTTTGTCTTTTAACAGCTCTAAATGTGTTTCAAGAGCGCCTACAAGCTCGTCTTCATTTTTTGTTACAACCGGAAATTTAGAAACCCCAATAATAACAACCATCATCAATGATACCAGAGCAAATAACCAGTAAAGTGATACCCAGGGAAGGTTTTCCGGCACCAAAGCAGTCAGAGTAGCTATAATAAAATTTGAATCATCACTTCCGACATTCAATACCAAATAAGAGTAAACCAGAGGGCTTAAAAAGGAAGCGAGTCCAAAAAATAATTGACCTATTACTGAATTAAATGCAAAGTTTTCTTCTCCACCCGAAACCCTAAGTAAAGGATTAATTGCCACCTGAAGCATAGCCATTCCCGTGCCTATCAAAAACAAGGAAATAACTGCAATATGGTACATAGGGAACAATGAAAAAAGAAGTGCCCCGGAAAATGCTACAAGAAAAGCGGTAATCATTATATTCTTTTCACCATATCTTTCAATGAGCATTCCTGAAGGAATTGACATAACGCCATAGGCGATAAAAAATGCAAAGGGAAGCAACGCAACAAGTGTAAGACTTAAGTTAAAGTCTTCAATAATCTGGGGTACCAGTGGCCCAATGATATTTGTCAAGAAAGAGATGACAAAAAACGTCAGTATTATAAGGCCAACCAGATAGTAATTCCTTTTCATAGTTCTAGCTCTATGATGTTAATAATGTGTTTTTCTTAGTTCTTTCTGAACATTGGAAAAAGTTCTCTTATTTCTTTTTCTGTGGGCTGTTTGCCGTATTCACAAATCTCAAAAGATTCTGCATAGCGAAATTTTGCTGCTTGTTCTTTTCCGTACCACTTTTCAAGGCCCGCTCTTTGTTCATCTGAAACTGTCATTCTGCCAATGAAGCCCTTTCTCAAAAAATCTTTCCTGGCTTCGGGGTCATCTGGTACCTTATCCAGGTTACCGGATACCCAAGGCAACCATTCATACACCTGGGATTCATGTGCGTCAAAGGCATTTACCTTCTTTTCAAATGTTTCATCAATACCTACTACAATATCATGGCTGAATGGATTGGGCTTTTGAAAACCATCTGCCATATATAAGAAAACAGGGTTTTTCCTGAGAGGAGGTGTATCTGGTGTTACATTGGGTACAACTACCATGTAGGCCGCATCCTGAACAAGTACACCTGCATATCTGTGATCCGGGTGATAATCGTTCGGGCGCAGGCCTAACACGATATCAGCATTCCAGCTTCTTATTTCCCGGATCACCTGCTGGCGTATGTGAAGCTCAGGCAAAAGTTCTCCGTCGTGGTTATCCAGAACTTTGTACTCGTCAATTCCAAGCCTTCTACCAGCTTCAGCAGCTTCGGCTCGTCTTCTTTTTGCCAGCATTCCACCGCCTTCTTTATGATGGCCAGCATCACCGTTTGTAATGGAAACGAATTTTACGGCGTACCCCATTTCGGCAAGTAAGGCGGCTGTACCACCCATTTTAGCATCGCCATCATCAGGATGAGCAAATATAGCTATTACTCTGATCCTGTCATCTTCTTCGGAAGTACCTTGAGAAAAAGACGTTGTGAACAAAAAGATTGATATGATTATGAATAAACCTGTGAACTTTTTCATTTGTATTGTTTAAAAAATTAAAAATAGACCGAGACAAGCTTCTCCCTGTCCCGTCCCAGTCTATAAAGCTACATTTTATTGGTGTTCTGGATTTTGAGTCATTTCATCAGGAGAAACATCAATTGCTCCCTGGGGTATTGGGAATAGGAGTGTGACCTGCGATTCTGGAATTCCCAAATGGGCGGCCATCACTTCTTTTGCAGTACCGAATCTTTTAAGGTCTGCCCATCTTTTATTCTCAAATGCAAATTCAACTCTTCGTTCATGAAGTAGTTTTTCCTCAAAGGTTCCTGGTGTAAGAGCACTTATATCTCCAAGGCCTGCCCGGTTACGAACTTCGTTGATGAGATCATAAGCTTCGAGCCCTTCTCCTAGCACTTCTGCAAGATTTAATAAGACCTCAGCATATCTGATTTCCATCCAGTTATTGTCACCGTCGAATGCAACTGTTGGGCTACTAATAAACTTTCTAACCCAAGGATCAATTTCAGAATCTGATGTATCAATGGTTGCGTCAAATCGCTCATCACCTGCTTCATACATAGTTAGTACTTCATCGGTAACATCCTGAGGAGCACCACCACCACCTACGTTACCTCCCACACCAAGTGGGGTATATAAGTCAGTGTATGCACTACCCTCACCAATGTTGCCCCCAACAAACTCTATTTCAAAAATCGACTCTGAGTTTCCTTCATTATCAGATCCCCATAAGTTTGCGTAATCGGAAACTAAAGAATATTGATTTGATGCGATGACTCTTCGTAATGGAGCCTCGGCTGCGGATGGGTTGCCATTAGCAAGATGTACTCTTCCAGCTAAGGCAGCAGCAGCCCATTTTGTAATTCTTCCATCCTCGGACAAAAGGCTTTCGGCTTCAGTAAGATCCGTAATTGCCTGGGCATATATATCAGATGCTGTAACCTGGTTAACAACTATATCAGGTGTGGTTACCTCATCAAGTTGCAATGGAACATTTCCGAAAATAACTGCCATGTGATAATATAGAAGTGCACGAATAAATAGTGCTTCTCCTTTTATCTGAGAACGAACTGACTCTTCATTAAAATCAGCATTATCAATTCTTGCAATAATGTTGTTAGTGCTTGCAATTACGTTATATACAGCGTCATACGTAGCTGCAATCTCTTCACCATCCGGTAATTCATCAAAGATATCAAGCTGTTCTAAACTCTGAGCTAAACCTGTTGCACCACCACCGTTAGCACCGTTGTCAGCTCTCATTTCCATAAAAAGAATGATATTAACTCCAAAAACCTCTCTTCTTTGCAAGCCATCCAATGATCCTCGAATAGCCAGTTCAAAGTCCGTTTGGTTTTTATAAAAGTTATTTACATTTCTTTCTGTTAATGGACCTAAATCCGTAAAATTATCCCCACAAGAAATAAATAAGAGGGGAATGAAAGCAGTCAAAATTAATTTTTTCATAATGTCTCCTGTTAAATGTGGGATATTAAAATTCAAGGTTTATACCCAGTTGAATGGTTCTTGCGAGGGGGTATGCTCCGTAGTCTTCACCAGGAGTTAAGCTATTTGAAGCTTGTAGATTAACCTCGGGGTTAAAGCCAATGTAATCTGTAAATATGGCCAGGTTTGTAGCAGAAGCATATATCCTTGCTTTTGAAGCAAAGTTTCCAAGCTTTTCAACCGGTAAATTATAACCGATTTGAACATTCTTAATACTCACATAGCTACCATCCTGAACCTGATAAGAGGAAGGGCGGTTATTATTACCATGTGTGCCTGTACTTCTATCCGCTCTTGGATGTTCGCCATTTCCCGGATCGCTTTCAGATCGCCATCTGTTATTTAATACAGCATAGGCATTAAAGTTAGCCTCTCCGTTAAGCAAGTGGCGAGATGTAAGATTTAATACTTCTCTACCCACTACACCTTGTATAAATACGCTTAAATCGAAGTTTTTATAATTAAAACGATTCGTAATACCATATGTGAAATCCGGCTGATAATTACCTAGTATGGTTCGGTCATCAGCATTAATTACACCATCACCATTTACATCTTTAAATCTGAAATCACCTGGTTTTGGTGCCGGAGCTAATGCATCAGCGGGTGCAGCATCAATCTCAGCCTGATTTTGGTAGATTCCTTCTACCACATATCCGTAATAACTTCCTACAGCGGATCCTATCTGAGTAATGTGTCGTACACCAGCAGCACCCGAAACTAAAATCGGATCGCCATTAGGACCTAATTTATTAACCTGATTTCTATTGGTCGCCATATTGAAATCAGTCGACCATTGAAAATCTCTTTCTACAATATTTCTGGAAGTGATAGAAAACTCAAAACCTTCATTTTCAACTTCACCAATATTTGTAAGCACACTATTAAAACCAGTAGAAGGAGGTACATTTACCGACAGTAATAGATCTTTGGTAGTAGTAAAGTAATAATCCATACTACCATATATCCTATCGCTTAACAGAGCATAATCAATACCAAGATTGGTTTGATAGCTGGTCTCCCAAGAAAGTTCGCTGTCACCTAAAGTAGCCAATGATGATCCTGGAAATACTACCCCATCTTCGGGATAAGTAACACTAGCCAGTCGACTTACAGAACTATAGTTGCCAATCTCAAAATTACCGGCAACACCATAACTTGCTCTCAATTTCAACTCGCTAAATATATTCATGTCTTCCATGAACGACTCTTCACTCAATCTCCAGCCAAGCGAGGCAGAAGGAAAAATCCCTGTTTGATTATCCGAACCAAATCTAGAAGCACGATCTGATCGTATCGTAGCAGTAACCAAATATTTACCCTGATAGGAATAATTTACCCTTGCTAGCGCAGAAACAAGGGCCCATTCTGATTCATTTACTCCCCCACCTGTTACAATACCACCTGCAACGTTTGGTACCTGATCATCAACGAAACCCTGGGCAATTACAATGTTTACTTCATTTTTTTGCTTTTGTGCTGTGTACCCTGCTAAAACACTTACTCTATGATCTTCATTGAAAACAGTTTCATAATTGATGGTATTTTCCCAAAGCCAGTTAAATCCATTTGCACCACTAGACTGTGCAAAAGGCTGGGGTGATGTTTGGTTTCTGTATAAAAACTTTGTACCCCTGTAAAATGAAGATTGGTAATCGTCTAAATCATATCCTAACAGTGATTTAAATGTGATATTCTCATTAATATTTACCGTACCATAAAGGCTACCATATAAACGATTATTGTTAATTTCTTCGCTTATAAATCTTTGAATCGCTAGTGGGTTACTTGCCGTGGTAGTACCTCCACCCAAATGAGATTGATTATTTAACTGATTAATGGTTCCATCTGTATTAAATGGCGATACTACAGGTGAGTGCACTAAAGCAGAGTATATGATACCCGGAGGTTGTCCAAAATAGGGCGCATTAGCTGGCAATCTATCGTGCTGAGAAAGTGCTGCATTTGTAACAGAGCCTACTTTTACTTTATCTGTTATATCATATGTAACGTTTGCCCTGAAATTATACCTGGTAAATGATGATCCATCGATAATACCTTCCTGATCCAGAAAACCACCAGATAAGAAATAAGTAGCCCGGTCAGTTCCACCACTGGCAGATATATGGTAATTTTGTTGACTTGAAGAGCTCAACACTAAATCTAACCAATCTGTATCTGTACCATCCCAATTTATATAAGATTCAGGAATCAGGAAGTTTCCAATGTCTGGCCGACCGGCATTTGTATTTGGATCATAAAGTGGATTTGCAGGTTGGTTGCCTCTTTCAATTTCCTGCAGGTAATTATTGTTTCTTGCATCTTTTGTGTATGCAATTAATTCTTCAGCATTCATCATATCAGGCTTATTAACTACCGATGAAGCTCCACCAAACATGTTTACAGTTACCCGGTTTATACCACGACTCCCTTTTTTAGTGGTAACCAAAATTACACCCCCCGCTCCGCGAGAACCGTAAATAGCTGCTGAAGAAGCGTCCTTTAATACATCAATAGCTTCAATATCATTGGGGTTTAATGAACTGAATGCATTTGACCTAGGAGCTTGAAATGATCCTCTCTGAGACTGAATATCAACTTGTAAGTCAGAGTTTCTTGATAAAGGAATCCCATCAATTACGTAAAGCGGACTATTACCTGCCGTAATAGAACCTCCCCCGCGAATGGTGATTTCCGGACTTGCACCAGGTTCTCCGGTTGGTTCTACAACATTTACCCCTGCCAACCTGCCCTGAAGTGCATTTTCAAAGCTTGATACCGGAATGTTTTGGATATCCCCGGTACGTATAGAAGCAATAGAACCGGTCACCTCCGTACGTTGCTGTGTACCATAACCAACTACTATTATATCATCGAATGTTACCAGATCAGGCATTAAAGTAATATTAAAGACAGTCTGGCCATTTATGGGTACCTCTTGTGTTACATAACCAATAAACTGGATAACCAAAATTTCTGCATCATCAGGAATTGTAAGTTCAAAAGTTCCATCAACTTCTGTATTAGTACCTATATAAGTACCTTTTACAAAAACATTTGCAGAAGGCACCGGCTCGTTAGTTAACCCATCAACAACCGTACCTCTTATTTCGATATTTGCTACATTTTTATTTTCAGGCGAAACAGGAGCTTTTTTAATAAGAACAATCTCCCTGTTTTTGGAAATAGCGACTTCATAATCGGTGCCAAGCATTACTATTTGCAGGGCATTGCCAACAGTAATATCCTTAGCTTTTACGTCAATTTTCTTGTCAAGAATATCCAGCTTGGAATTGAAAGCTATTCCAAGTTTTGCTTTCTTTGCTATATCTCTGAGTACACTGCCAAGCCTTACATTTTTTTCTTCAATTGATACAATACTTTGTAGTTCAGGGATTAAATCTGAATAATCATTCACCGAATAGTATAGATTTGACTGTAAACTGTTCGAAGCTGATGTAATAAGCTGTGCATTCGCAACTAAACTGCTCGCATTAAACGCAAAAACGGTTAGTATAAAATAAGAGGTTATTTTCCTCAATAATTTTGTAGCTGTAACTTCCATATATGTCCTCATTTGCTGGTTAGTATTAACTCCACTGATCGCTAAAAAGCGCTTCCATATTCATTTCGAATTATTCATTGTTTTCTAAAATCATTGCTGTTATTGGGTCGACTTGCTGATACCGAACCGAACTGTATCCCGTTCAATTTTGTACGTAAGTCCCAAAGACATAGAAATTGTCTCCAGAACATTTTCAAGCATCCTGCTTTTAAATTCGGCTGTTAACTGAAGTTCACTCACTTCCGGGTTTTCAAAACTGACAGTTATATCATACTTACGCTCTAGCTGCCTTTTGACTTCTGCCATAGGAGCTTGATAGAATTTCAAATACCCATCTTTCCAGCTTAGGTATAAATCCAGATTGTTTACTTGCTGGGTGCTGATGGTTTTTTCTTTGATATCAAAACTGCCAAGCTTACCCGCCGTCAGAATAACTCCGTCATCAATCCCTTTACCCTCACCCCGAAAGGAAACCACCCCCTCCTCAACCACTGTTCGAACTTCATTATCTTCGGGAAAAGATCGAATGGCAAAAGATGTACCCAGCACTTCTACCACAGATCCCCTCGTATAAATAACAAATGGTTTATTTGGGTTTTTAGCTACATCGAAATAAGCTTCACCTTCCAGGTATACTTCCCTTATATCCGGTTTAAATACGCTGGGAATCCTGATTTTACTTTCTGAGTTGAGTGTTACTTTAGTGCCATCAGAAAGTGTCATAGAACCTCTCAATCCTTTTTTCATCGAGATGCTTTTCAATATCGGTTCCGGCGTAACCTCTTCACTTGTCAAAAATTGATTAGCATAAATGCCTATAGAAACCGCAATTATAAAAATTGCAGCTATTCGCGCTAAAAAAAGAAGGTTTTTACGTTTTCTGTTTTTACTTCGTAAATCGAAAATTTTACCCGATTGATCACAATCATCCTCAATTCTGCTTTGAAGAACGGCCCAATCCAACTCAACATCAAAGTTCTCATCCATACTTTTGAACTCCGGAGAAAGCTCCCATATCTTTTTGAGGTCTTCCATTAATCTCCTATTCTCTTCATTTTCAGCCAACCATTGCTGAACTGATTTTGATTCTTCAGGTGTACATTCAGAAGCCAGATATCTGGCCAATAATTTGCTCTTCAATTCCGGTATTTTATGATGTTCTTTCACTTTTCACTGTTATTTAAGACAGAACAATATTTGCATACCCCTAAGATTTATTTAAAATCTTCTGAACTTATTTTCTCACGGATATATTTAATAGCCTGCCCAATATGGTTTTCTACTGTTTTTTTAGAAATACCCAATACTTTAGATATTTCTTCATAGCTAAAGCCATGTCGTCTGTTGAGTTCAAACGAGATGCGTCTTCGTTCCGGCATTTCTTCAACCAGTTCCCAGATTCTCTTTAGTTGCCTGATTTCTAGTTCAGTGAGATTGCCATATAAGGTTTCATCTTGTTTGAGTTCTCTATTATGGCTTTCGACTTCACTCTGATAATTCTTTTTTAGTCTTAGAAGAGCTTTTTTCTTTTCTAAAAGGTTTAATGCCTGGTTTCTGACTGCCTGGTATAAATATACTTTTATGGAGTAGTGAAGCTCCCAATCCTCCCGGTTTCTCCAAATTTTAAGAAATACATCCTGGACAGTATCTCTCGCTAATTCTTTTGATTTGGTGATGGTATTGGCAAATCGGATAAGTTTATTATGGTACTCAAAGAAAAGCTTTTCGAATGCAGCTTTATCTCCTGAACGTATTTTGCGCACTTTAAGGAAGTCATCTTCCTTTCCCCCATTATTAGTATTATCTATATGTGCAAAAAGCAACATTTACTAATCACTGCATCTTAAGTACCTTTTTTAATAATACTTATATAGTCCTCATTTCATGCCTTATCCTGATGTAATTAACATATGCTGAACATCAAAAGCACACTTTAAAACCTCAACCTTCAAAAGAAAGCAGCAAATAATTGATTTACTGCTTTTCAACATGAATTAATCATTATTTGAAAACCCCGGGCCACTACCTGCCCCGTCCGGTGCACCCATTCGGTATCGAAACTGCTCTGTAGTTCCTACCCGGTTTTTTATTCGTTCAATAAACCGTTGCCGCTCTTCATCTGACAGGTCATCAAGAGTAGCAAATCGATCATCTGAATTACCAGGGTAATCTCCGGATAAAGAAGTAAACTGACTCAAGTAAGCCATATTCGATTCCATTTTCTGTTCAATGTAGTCGGAAATATCTACCGTTACGTTTGGAGCTTCAGCTCCCCAGTACATGTATTCTCTAATACTTACTGGTTCTAATCCTTCTTGTATAACATGCTCTGGAAAAATGAGATGCCATTCCGCTGCTCTTGCAGCATCTACTGCTAAGTAGGCTGCTGCGCGGTGATCACTCTTATGCCATTTTACATATCTGTAACCGGGTTCAAAACTTATCAGAACGTCAGGCTGGATCTTCCTATACCACCAGACCATTCGCTTAACAAGTTCTTCCCGGTCTGCAAATTCTACCATCCCATCTGTATAACCAAGATTGATATAATTCTCCTCAGGAAGTCCTATAGCACGCATTGCATTAAGTTGTTCATGTCGGCGAATTTTTTCGAGACGCTGACGTGTCATAGTCCGGTCTCTGGTACCCACATTTCCATTGGTAAGCAACATTATGTACACATTATTTCCATTTTCCTGGAGCATTGCCAAAGTTCCATGCCTTCCGGCATCATCATCAGGATGAGCCCCCACCAATAGTATAGTCCTTCCAGTCCATTCTTCAATGGGTGTCTCCGGCTGGGCCAAAACCAAAACCGGTAACACCAAAAAGACCATTAAAATCAAAGTGCTTTGTTTTTTCATATTAGTCCTGTTTTTCGTTAATAGCTGTTGAGTGCTAATTTTAAATTCTATTGACTTGTATCTCGTTTTGAATCATTGCTGCTGCTGGTTCATCCAAAACCAACTCTAACTTTTTATTCCCCTGGAGAAATGAGACTGGGCAATCACTGGAAACTTGTTGTAAAAATGACTTTGCAATGATTTCTGCTTTCTTTTCACCCCATGCCAGCAAATAGATTTTTTTTGCCTCCAAAATTGTTTTTATCCCCATGGTGATGGCTTTTTCAGGAACAGGTGATCCGTTAAAATGAATCTTAGCATCTTGTCTTGTAATATCTTCCAGGTATACTAGTCTTGTAATGGAATCAATACCTGATCCTGGTTCATTAAAGCCAACATGCCCTGTTCTGCCAATTCCGAGAATTTGAATATCAATCCCCCCGAAATCTGTAATCTTTTGCTCATAGCTTTTACAGTATTCATTTATTTCATGCTCAGCTATTGAACCATCCGGGATATGTATGTTTTGCGAAGGTATATCTACATGAGAAAAAAAATGATTATGCATGTAGCTGTGATAGCTCTTGCCTGAACTCCCACTCATAGGATAATACTCATCAAGGTTAAAAGAGACTACATTGCGAAAGCTTGTGCCAGCTTTATTCAGTCTTATAAGTTCATCATAAACAGGTTTTGGAGTGTTCCCGGTTGACAGTCCCAATATTGTTTGCCTATTAATAGCATTATTTTTCTGTATTACATCTGTAATGCTATTTGCAACATGTACCGATGCCATGTATGGATTTGGGAAAACACTCAATTCCATTTCCTCAGATATATCGATAAGAATATTAGCGGTGTTAATGATTACCGAATTGTTTAATCCGTACTTTTTTAAGACGGGTGTGAAACTTAAAACCCCTATAAATCTGAGTTATCAAATCCTTTTTCTAATTTTAGGCCGGAAAGTTATAAAGTGATTGAGCTTTTAAACTAAAACATCATTTCCTATCATCTGGCATGGAAAATCAAAACCCTGAAGAAACCAACTGGAAAAGAACTTACACCCAGGTATTTATATGGGGTGTGGTTTGCATTTTGTTATTCTATTGGTTCACCTCAACCTTTAACCTGCCTTAGCCAATGCATTGGATAGACTGGGGTGTACTTATCCTGTTTTTAGCCTACACTATCTGGGACGGCACAAGAAAAGGTAAAGATGCTGAAAACATTGAAGGGTATTTATTAGCAGGAAGGGGAATGCCATGGTGGGCGGCAGGGCTTTCCATAATGGCTACGCAGGCCTCCGCGATTACTTTTATTGGCACCACTGGGATTGCTTATGTAGAAGATATGCGTTTTGTAATGGTTTACCTGGCTATTCCTTTTGCTATGATTCTTATCTGCATGTTCCTGGTTCCATTTTTCAGCAGAATGAAGGCTTTTACTGCTTATGAAGTACTGGAGGAACGCTTCGGACTAAAAACCAGGCTGACTACCAGCGGATTGTTTCTTATTTCCCGCGGATTGGCTCTTGGGACTGTAATTGCAGCTCCATCATATGTACTTGCCCTTCTTTTAGGGCTTCCACTCTGGATCACAATCCTCATTATCGGGGCAATTGCAACAGCATATACCATGATTGGAGGAATGGCCGGGGTCATCTCAACTGATGTAAAGCAAATGGCCGTAATGATGTTCGGGCTCATATTTTGTTTCGGGATGATTCTTTACTACTTCCCTGAAGAAGTTTCCTTTGGGGATGCTTTGTATTTAGCGGGATCATTAGATAAACTCACTGCACTGGACCTCAGCTTTGATCTCAGTGAAAAATACAATGTGTGGAGCGGGGTTATTGCTGCACTATTTTTAATGCTCTCTTATTTTGGCACAGATCAAACCCAGGTACAACGTTACTTAACCACTCCTTCTACCGGGGAAGCCCGCAACTCCCTGTTGATGTCGGCTTATGCAAAAGTTCCCATGCAGTTCTTTATCCTTTTGCTTGGTGTCATGTTATATATCTTCTTCATTTTTAATGATGCCCCTATTTCGTTCCGGGCTTCTGACCCTGTGGCACAAACAGAAGAACAACAAAACCGTGAGCAGTTAATCTATGAGCAATATTCTGAAGCGAAGCTCGCCCGGGAAAAGGCTGCAATTGCCGTCAGTTTAGAACGATCAAAAGTTAATCAGCAGGCTTTTATTGAAGCCGACGCTTCGTTTAATGAAGCTCGCCAGGCAGAATTAGCGTTACAATCTGATATTTTATCTGCGGATGTAAACGATACCAACTACATCTTCCCCTATTTCATCCTGAACTATATCCCAATCGGGCTTATCGGTTTAATTATTGCAGGGATTTTTGCTGCAGCAATGAGCTCTATCGATTCCCAGTTAAATGCTTTAAGTGCAGTAAGCATTGTAGATTGGTATCAACGATTGGATAAAAATAAACACGGCGATCTCCATTACCTGAAGTATTCCCGTTGGACTACACTGGGATGGGGCATTTTTGCTACTCTTTCTGCCCTGGCACTGGGCGAAACCCGCTCTATTATAGAACTTGTTAACCAAATCGGAAGTTACTTCTATGGCTCTATCCTGGGTGTTTTTATCCTGCTTCTTTGGGTTAAAAAAGCCAACGGAACTGGGGCCTTAGCTGGCCTGGCTATGGGAATGCTTTCTGTATTTACCTTTGATCGACTTTTCTATTCTGAAACCCTGGGAGATTACTCTTTCTTCTTTCCGTGGATACAAGTACCTGAAACTTACACTAAGGCTATAGAATTTTTGTGGCTGAATCCGCTGGGGGCTTTTGTGGTAGTAGTGGTTGGATATATTATTAGTGTTGCAATCGGTAAGAAAGAATAATCCATGCCTAAATTTGATCGAAAAAAACATTGGGAGCAAATTTACACCAGTAAAGGGCCTGAAGATGTAAGTTGGTTTCAGGAAAAACCCGTGGTTTCATTATCCTTTATTGAAGAAGCCGGAATTGAAAAAGATGCTTCTATCATTGATATAGGCGGTGGGGATAGTTTTCTGGTTGATCATCTACTGGATTTGGAATATACAAATATCACCGTACTTGATATTTCTGATACAGCCCTTTCAAAAGCAAAGAAAAGACTCGGTAAACGTGCAAAACTGGTAAAATGGATTGAAGCAGATGCTTCGCATTTTACACCCGATCAAAAATATGATCTATGGCATGACCGGGCTGCTTTTCACTTTCTTACGAATGATAATGATATTCAAAATTATATCCATACAGCCGTTGATTCCATAAAACCAGGTGGTAAACTTATCATCGGTACCTTTTCTGAAAACGGCCCTACTAAATGTAGCGGTATTGAAATAAGGCAATATTCGAAAGAAACATTAACTGAACTTTTTCAACCTTTTTTCAACCTTGAAAAGTGTCTCAATACCCCACACCAAACACCTTTTGGAACAATCCAGGATTTTACTTTTTGCAGGTTTAGAAAAAAGGCAACAACCTACTCATTATAATCCCTGATCAGGTTCTCAAGTGCTTCTTCGAAGGTAGTCTCTCCGTTTACATACGCCGGCATATGTTTGAAAATAACTTCATGATGGTTACTAAAAACATCGTTTCTGATCATGTAAAGTTCATAATCAACACCCTCCTTTTCCAAAGCTTCCTGTACCGCTATCCCGGAGAAGTAAAACAACAACGAATGCCAAAGGTTTCTTGGAGGTACCACACCCAGGCGTTCGGAAACTTTTGAGATCAGTTCTGCCGCTTTGTAATTACTGGATGACATTATAGAATGGCATGGTTCATGAAATAAAAGTTCTAACCAATCTCCGATACCTTCATCTTGTGAAGTAATTACAACATGAACTTCCGGACTGACAGAGGTATAACCACCTGCCCAATTTGCATAGTAGGTTACATCTATCCTGATTTTTTCATCTTTCCAGGGTTGCTGTGCTAAATCAGAAACTCTTTCAAAAATTTCATCTTCGTATTTAGTTATAAAGTCCAGGTGCTTATTAACTACTGCATTATTAGACTGATGATGCTTGTCCCAAAAATACTTTTTGTAAACCGGTTTTATCTTGTTTAGATGCTCTACCAATTCATCACTGAAATCCTCCATTTCAAAAGACTCATCTTCGCTGAAATTAATTAGGGTTCTTTTAAGCTTATAAAGACCCCAATTAAAAAGTAAACTGTATGAGATCACAGAATCCCGATAGAAAACTATACCTTCTTTAAGAGTTTGTCTTTCTTCGGCGCTTAACTTTCCTAACTCTCCATCTGCAAAGCCATCATTCCAATTAGTGTCTTTAGCTTTACCTGCTTTATTGTACAAAAAGTGATGTTGATTGATCCAAAAATTGCTATAAAATTCGTACTTATCGGTTACAGCTATGGGTTCCCGTGAATTCGCGCTACCACATGCTGATATTGAAAAAGCCGAAGTAATAAGAAGAAGAGTAATGTATTTCGAATTCATTGTTGCAGGTTTAAGTTTGAATTTGAGCTAATTTAATAGCCAGTTTTGAAGTTGTATTGGAAAAAACGGAACCTTAAATATTAAATAACCTCCTCACGATTTGAGCGATTTATGAAAACCTCCGGGCTTTCACCCAGCAATATGTTAAAATCTTCAATCAAGTGTGATTGATCGAAATAACCTGTATTGAGCGCCAGTTCAGCCCAGTTTTTAGCCCTCCCTTCATCCACTTGTTTAACCACATAGGTTACCCTGGCAATCATTGAAAAACGTTTTGGACTTAAACCAACCCGGGATGAAAATGCTTTCCGAAGATACCTGTCTGAGATACCTGCATCTTCTGCTATTTTTTTAATGGAAACCCTACCATGCTTTTTATCAATTCGCTTAGAGACATATTCAATGGTTTGGTTAATTCTCTCCTTCCTGGTTAAATGGCCTATTAAAAAATTTTCAATTTCTGACAGGCATTGATCTGTATCTCCATTCCGGGCAAGCTCCTCCAATTTATCTTTCAAAATGAAAGTATCACTTCCGGTTATAGAACAAAGCGGAACAGAGTAATCCTTTAACTCACTAACAGGAAATGGAAGAAGGCCAGACATTCCCCAGGGTTTAAATCTTACAATAAGCGTAAGAATTCGATCTTTTCTGTTGATGTTTTTGAATACTGACCTGGGGCCAACTACGGATAACCTGGAGTAACCGGTCAATAAATGGAAAATTAAATACCCTGTACAATCCGGCATAATTGTCCATGGTACTACATCCTGTACCCCACCCGGCCTGTGTTTTAATATGATGTAAGACTCAACCCAGGGTTGTAAGCTAATTCCCGGATAGTATATCTGGGTTATTGGTTGCTCAGCGCTCATCTTCAGGATTCTCTTCCCCGAACTTAGAACCCACCGGAGGGCGGTATTCCTGGAAAGGGATTTTTAAAAGGTTTCCCAGGTTATCATTTTCTTTGGGGTCCATATGGGTATCAATACCGTACTTCAATTCTTTGGTATCATCCACCTGGGCAAAAGTCCCGAACAACCGATCCCAGATGGCAAAAATGTTTCCATAGTTGGTATCGGTTAAAGGCTGTGTATAGTGATGGTGCACCTTATGCATTAATGGTGTAATGAAAACCCATGATAGTGCCCGGTCAATTTTTAACGGCATTTGGATATTGGCATGGGTTAAATGAGCAAACAGAGCCGAAATGCTTTGGTACAGAAATACGATCCAGATCGGTGCACCAACTAAAATCACTCCAGCAACCGTAAAAACCATTCTGAAAACAGCCTCACCGGGATGATGGCGAAGCCCTGTGGTTACATCCACCGTTGTATCGCTGTGGTGCACTAAATGAAATCTCCACATGAACCTGATTTTATGTTCCAGCCAGTGAATAAGATAGGCTCCAAAGAAATCCAGCAGCATCACTCCCACTATGGCCTGAACCCAAAACGGCATTTCAATCCATTGCAAAACACCGAAGCCCTCTTCTGTAACCATGTTGGACGACCAGACCAGCAGCCCGGCAAAGCCCAAACCAATCAACACAAAAAGTCCGTTTAGAAAAAGGTTTATTCCCGCATGGCGTACTTTTTTATATCCAAACTCAAACAGTGGAAATACCCCCTCAATAATCCAGAACAGGAAGATACCTCCAATCAAAATTCCTGCCCGGAATACAGTAGGGATATTTTCAAAAAACTCTATAAATGCTTCCATTGTTAAGAATTCTATGCTCGATTCTCCATGTTTAATATCGAAGAATTAATTCAAACAAAAAAAGCCCCGCACATAATTATGTACGGGGCTTTCCTTATCAACCACAATTGAGTTTAATTCTCTACTGTTTCCAGGCTTTTAAAAGGGCTTAGGTTTGCCGCTTCTATAGTTTGCTGGTACGCAGGCCAATCCGTTTGGATGAACTCGTTGATCTGAGATATTGCATCATTCACGGCTTCTTCTGCTAGTCGCAGCAGGTTACGTTCCGTTTCACCGGGGCCATCCAGGTCGTTATTCATATACCTGAAAGGACCAAAAACCCGCGTCATTACCGTAATTTCAGGGTTACGGGTTATGCCCTGACGATCATCCGGCTTACCGAATACCATATTCAGCAAATCGTCAACCTGCTTCTTGGTTTCTTTGTTAGCCTCGTGTACATCTTTAAGTTCGTCTTTTTCACGGCTGTCTGCCTTAGCCAGCTTTTCAGCCATTTCAACGATTTCTTTGGCATCCACTAACCGGCTCGTTGCCTTACCTAGTTTTTCCCGAAGGGCATCCACTTCCATTCTAAAGTCCAGGCTTGCCTTTAACACAGACATGGAAACTTCTGTTCTTGGATCATACTCAACCGTAACCATGGTAGAGTCACTGTGATCTCCATACGTGAGTTTCACTTTGTACGTGCCGGGCAAAACGGTAGCTCCGCCCGGTTCTGAAGCATTAGGCCTTGGCTTACTTCTACTTGGATTACGAACCCCTTTCATTTCCAATCCCCAGGTTGTCCGGTTTATCCCGTTTTGGGAAGGGGTTCGTTCGAAGGTACGTATCTTTTCCCCGGCTGAATCAAAAATCTCAAAGGTTACTTTTTCCTTTTTCTTCTTTTCCTCAGCATCTTCTCCTTCTATATCCAGCTTATCCATATTTACGGAGTAAGTAATGCGGGCACCTCCCGGTCGGTTATCACCTGAAAACATCGCATCAGCTGCAAAGCGCGATCCGGCTGCCTGTCTCCAGTCAGCATCATAAGCAAGTGGTACCGGATATACATTTATTCCATTTTCCAATTCATCTATGCCCTTTTGGGCAAGTTCGCGTAACGGGCGGATATCGTCGAGTACCCAGAAAGAACGTCCAAAGGTTCCAATTACCAGATCATGCTCCCTGGGATGGATCACCATATCATAGGTGGAAACGGTTGGGTATCCATTAGTCCACTTCGTCCAGTTTTTACCACTGTCGATAGTAACATATAAGCCGAGTTCGGTCCCCACAAACATCAGGTTTGGCTCTTCCAAATCCTGCACGAATGAAAGTGCGTATCCCTCAAGCCCTTTGTCTTTGGTGATGTTTGTCCATTTACGGCCGTAATCGGTAGTTCGCATTACATATACACCCCAATCATCACGACGATAATTATTGATTACCGCTACCGCTTCACCTGCATTGTGAACAGAAGCTTTAACCTGGGCAAAGTAACTACCCTCCGGAACGCCTTTTACATTTTTGGTCAGGTCTGTCCATTCCTCGCCACCATTCCGGGTAATATGTATCTTCCCGTCATCGGTTCCCACCCAGATTAATCCTTCTTCCAACGTGCTGGGCTCAATAGCCAAAATGGTAGTAAAGTTCTCAGCGCCGGTAGCATCCATGGTAATACCGCCACTTTCATGCTGTTTTTGCTTAGTGGTGTCGTTAGTGGTTAAGTCCGGAGAGATAATTTCCCAGGATTCTCCCCTGTTAGTACTTTTGTGTACATACTGGCTCCCGAAATAGATGGTTTCATCATCAAAGGGGTCAAAGTTTACTGCAGCATTCCAGTTAAAACGAAGTTGCTTGCCATCCGGATGTGTTGGCCGTACATAACGGGCCGCACCAGTTTCCAGGTTTACACGGCCGATGTTTCCCTGCTGAGACATCGCATAACCATATCTGGAATCGCTTTGGTCCATAATTACATCAAATCCATCTCCGAAATACAATTCCTCCCAATAGGCATTTCGTATACCACCGGATCGCCATACATAAGCGGGGCCCTGCCACGATCCATTATCCTGCATTCCTCCGTATACATTGTATGGAATGGCCATATCCACATTTACATGGTAATACTGTCCCACAGGGAGGTTGTCTATGAACTGCCAGGTATTTCCGCCATCATAAGTAAAGTTCAAACCGCCATCATTACCATCAATCATAAAGCCCGGGCTTTCGTGGCTCAGCCAAAAAGCATGATGATCAGGGTGTACCCAATTGTAATAGGGGTATAAACTTTCAAAAGACTTTCCACCATCTTCACTTTTGGAGAGATATGTGTACAGGCTAAACACTCTATTTTCGTTGAATGGATCTACATAGATTTCGGCGTAGTAGAATGGGCGATTGCCTACTTGTGGGTCTTTTTCTACGGTTTGTCTCAACTCCCAGGTGTAACCCCCGTCATCACTCCGGTAAATCGCATTTTTCTTCGATTCTACATGAGCATAAACTACATTGGGGTTGCTGGGCGCTATAGCTATTCCCATCTTGCCAAGTTCGCCTTTTGGAAGCCCATCTTCGGATGTAAGTTCTGTCCAGTTCTCACCACCGTCCATTGTCATATACAAACCGGAACCTTCTCCACCCGACTCAAAGAACCAGGGCCATCTTCTAAACTCCCACATAGCTGCAAATAACTTGTTGGGGTTCGTCGGATCCATAACCAAATCAGCAATCCCTGTACGTGTATTGTTATAAAGAATTTTTTCCCAGGTTTTGCCACCGTCCGTTGTTTTATAGACACCACGGGTTTCACTGTCTCCCCATGCAGAGCCCTGGGCGCCCACATATACCACATCCGGATTATCCGGGTGAATAATTACACGGTGTATATTACGTGTGGCTTCCAAGCCCATCAAAGTCCATGTGCGGCCTCCGTCAATACTTTTATAAACACCCGCACCGCTGGTTTGGCTGTTTCTCGGATTTCCTTCACCTGTTCCAATCCATACAATACTTGGGTTTTTTTGATGGATATCAATTGCCCCGATAGAAGCTGCTCCATAATCATCAAAAATCGGCTCCCAGGTAATTCCCCCGGTTGCTGATTTCCATAACCCACCAGATGCTGACCCCACATACATAATGTCTGTATTGGAGCTTACCACATCTATAGCCGTAATACGGCCACTCATCCCGGCTGGGCCAATATTCCTGGGTTCCATACCTTTAAGCAATTCCATGTCCAGTTTTTGGGCGTTAGATGATGGAATCATCATCAACAGGACTGCTAAAAAAGCAAAACTTGTTTTGTAGATATTTTTCATGTTTCCAGCTTTTAGTTAAAAAGAAAGGGCAGCCAAATGGCCACCCTTTAACAGATTTAGTAAGAGAATTGCTTAATCATCAAGATCAAGAATCTCATCAATTCTCACTCTTGAGTCCTCAAGATGAATTCGGGTTGTACGATCTGCAGGCCGGCTGGCTAATGCGCTGTTAATATCCCGCTTGAGAATTTCCAGCTGGTTACGTACTACAGGTCGTATATCAGACTGAGTTACATTTACAGAAGAACCAAAAAAACCACCAGATGGAGGCTCGGTTTCCATAAGATACTCCATCCGGGTTAAGTAGGCTCTTTGAAGATGTCTTCTATGAACATCAATGGTTCTTTTACCTCTTGCTTCTGCCCACACTCCGTTACGCAAATCATCCATCATTTCAATGAGGGTATAAACTCCGCCATCAGCTCGTGTTTCTGATTCAATTAAACGACCTAACCTTGAAGGATTAAGAACATTATTTAAAACACCTGCCTGTGCTCTTCTGAATGTTTCCACGGCAGTAGCCCGGTTTACCCGGTCCAGTATATCATTATTGAATGCCCATGTGGGAGAAGAAAACGCATGTTTGTTGAGGAAATTCATAGCACGTTTCTGGTCGCTTTCGGCTACAATCTCATATACAACGCCATCCTGATCATAAGTTTTATAGGTCTCATAAACACCACCAATGTACGTAGTAACATGACCCATATATCTTCTCCACTGACCAAGAACATTGTTGTATAGCTCGGAAAGATCAGAAAATTCTTCCCCGTCAGCTTCAACCCAATCAATTAGATTCTCAGTAATAACCTGAAGGTTTGCCAAACCAAGTTCACTTGCTTCCATGGCATCATCGCCAATAGCTTCTGTTTGCGATCTTGGATCAGAACCATTCGCATAACCAAACCAGTAAAGAGGGTCATCGCCATTAGCAACTATCCAGTCGTTAAGAGTTTCGTTCTCGTCATCAGCCTCCTCAACATCTGGTAACCAGGTATAACCCCATTTAATCGACCACTTGTCATATTCACCAATCTTTGGGTAAAAATGAGTAACTCCATCCCCAGGCTGTGCAATATAATTGAATCGCGCATAGTCCATAATTGAAGGAGCTGTTCCATGATTTGAAGTAAATTCGGGATCACGCAATTGATCAACAGTATATCCTACACTTGAACCCATGTTATGGGGAAGACCAAGGGTATGGCCAACCTCATGAGCCATTACGAAGCGAAGCATTTCGCCCATAATCTCATCCGACATTTTTGCATTTCTTGCATCAGGATTAGCTGCTGCTGTCTGGATAAAGAACCAGTTACGAAGCAGGTTCTGGATATTGTGGTACCAAAGAATATCACTTTCCAGGATCTGGCCTGTTCTTGGATCGTGAACATGAGGCCCCTGTGCATTTTGAATTGGGTTTGTGATGTAACGCATTACTGAATAGCGAACATCTTCAGGACTAAACTCCGGATCTTCTTCAGGTGTAGGAGCTTCTTTACCTACAATTGCATTTTTAAATCCTGCTTCTTCAAAAGCTACATTCCAGTCATTTATACCCTGTATAAGATATGGTATCCATTTTTTGGGGGTAGCAGGATCCAGATAGTAAACAATTTGCTCTTCAGGCTCTACTAACTCACCTCTCAAATATGCTGCCTTATCTTTTGGCACTAACTTATACCTGGTAATAAAACGATTGGTAGCCGCGCGGTGCTCATCAGAGCTATAATCATATTGGCCAATTGAAAAATAACCTACTCTACGATCCCAGTTTCTTGGCACAGCGGGTTCTGCAGGAAGCAAAATCATAGACTGGTTTACTTCTAATGAAATAGTACCTGTGGTTCTGTCATCCGGAGGATTACCGGCATCATAAGTTAATACATGCCTTACTTCAAGGTTTTCGGGATAACTTGCCATGCGCTCAATGAAACTTCTGCTGCCGTCAAGTCTTCGTACCTGGAAATTTCTTCGCTGAAAGCTATTTAAACCACTTAAGAGTGGGATGTCACTGGTATATAGCTTAGAAACATCGATAACTACACCTGATGAGTCTTCATTCAACGCTTCTATCGAAAAAGTATGAATAACAGGCTCAAAATTATTATTGCGAACTGATTTATAAACCGGGTCGTCTTCATCAGCCACACTTGAGTATGATACATGGCGCAGCATTATGTTGTTTTCTTTTCTTTGCCACCTTACAACCTGTTGTCCACGTGCTTTCTGGCCTGCTCCCCCAAAACTCAGGTTCTGAGTAGAACCTGCAACCCGGGTCACCAAAAGCATTTCTCTGTCTAAATGGTCGTTTGGTATCTCGAAGTAATACTTATCGTCAACCTTGTGGACGTTAAACAAACCTTCATCTGTTTTAGCATCCTTTGTTATTACTTCACTAAATTTTTTCATGTCTCCTTTTTTTGCAGGAGGGCGCTTTGTTTGTGCGGAATTGTTGCCTGACTTTGAAGCAGAACTGGTTGTTTTGCAACCACTCACTACCAAAACAAGGCAAAGTGCCATTGCGGCGTATTTACTCATCAATTTTAAACCGTAGTTCATTTCTATTTTTTTAATGAAAATTTTAAGAAGCTTAAAAGTGAGATAATGACAAATGCCAATCAAGGGGAATAGAGCCGGAAGGTGTAAAAAGAATTAAAGAGAAAGCGGGCGGAATTACCTCAAATATTGCCTGAACCAGGACGAAGTACTTTCTACCAACTCCTTGAATTGTGGCGGAAAAAATTCTTCTTTGAATGGATGTGCGATCCCAAAAGTGTGGCCTGCTTTGGATATTAAGCAGAGTTCTTTTTCTTTAGCTGAACAATGAATATGAAGATGTTCCGAATCAGTATAAGGAACGGTTTCATCTTCCCTTCCGTGGATAAATAAAGAAGGAATACGAATGTCTTTAACTCTCCTGATAGCAATCAACCGGTCTGCATTCTTTATGGCATCATCATACAGGGCTTTATCTACCTTCATAATTTGCCCGGTCCGGCTGTTGGGGAACTCTGTGTATCCTTTTTTTTGCCAATCTGAGACTGCTTGTTCAGAGAAACGCTCTGCATAATCAGCAACTGATGCCCAGGTAACCAGGGCCTGAACAGACTCGTATTCTGCGGCTGCGGCAACAGCGGTATGCCCACCTCTTGAATGACCTACCAATCCAATAACATCTGTATTAAGTTGAGCATGGCTGTTATTAATAGTGCCGTTCTGAAGCGCTTTTATTATAAGCCCTACTTCATCCAGGTCTTTAGATAAAGTTGCCTTTTCAAACAAATCAAGCCGGTCCAGCTCAGTCCTTTTTTCGCCAATTCCATTACGGGAAAAATTTATCGCTACCACACCAAAGCCATTTCTTGCAAGCTCTTCGCAGGCATCAGGAAAGGCTCCCCAATCCTTAAAGCCTTTAAAACCATGTAAGAAAATAATTACCGGAAATTCTCGGCTAGTTCCACTTATGGGAGCATACAGATCATACCGAACGGGAAGTTTTTCTTCCGTTTGGATACTACCTGACGAAATTGAAATGTTTTCAAACTCCATGTTTAGCTCTTCTTAAAGTCCAGTGGTTCCAGCTTTACCAGTTTCCTAAGGTTATTAATTTCTTTTTGTTTTAAAAAACGCCAACGCCCCATTTTTACATCTTTCAGGTTTAAACCTGCATACTCAACTCTTTTAAGCCTGGTTACCTCAGTTCCAAAATATTCTACCATTCTTCGTATCAAATGGTTCCTGCCTTCAAAAACTGAAATAAGAAATTGCTTTGGTGCATCTACATACCGCTCTACATAATGTCCTTTTGCCGGCCCGTCTTCCAACTCCACACCTGCACGTAGTTTTGCTAATTCCTCGTCTGTAAGCATGCGTTGTGATTCAACTTCATAGGTTTTCCTGACTTTATAACTTGGATGCATTAAACGGTGTGCCAGATCCCCATCATTTGTAAGGATCAATAAACCGGTTGTATTCCGGTCTAATCTGCCAACAGGATATACTCTTGATCCCGTAGCATTCTCTACTTCATCCATAACTGTTTTACGGCCTCTGTCATCATCTGTAGTTGTAATAGTATTTCGTGACTTGTTGAGTAACAGGTATGTAAAAGGCTCCAGGGTCAAAGTTTGTCCGTCTACTGTCACAGTATCTTTTCTTTGTACACTAACCCCTAATTCTTTGACCAATTTACCATTCACATAAACGTTTCCTTCTTCAATAAGTTTGTCGGCCTCTCTCCTGCTGCAAAGACCTGCATGTGCAATAAACTTGTTTAAGCGTATGCTCTCTGTTTTGCTATAATTCTGATCAACAGGCTTTGCTCCCTCTTCTTTTTTCCTGGGCTTCTTCTTTTTATGCCTGTTATTGTTTTTCATTTTTAGTGAAGCTTTAGAGTTACCGGAAGCTATTCCTTTTCCGGCTGAGAGTTTTCCTGAACAGGAGCTTCATTATTGGGGGACTCGTCATCTGGTGCATATAAATCCTTTTCTATAATCTCTGTTCCTTCCTCTCCTTCTTCATCTATTATAAGGGATTGTTCCAGTAATAGTTGACGATGCTCCGCCATATCATCGTCTTTAAGGATTTCTTCTATTTCACGTGGCTTTGGTAATTCGTCCACTGAATTGATACCAAAATGTCTTAAAAAGTGCTTTGTAGTTTTGTATAGTAAAGGTTTACCTGGCCCTTCAGCCCTTCCCGATACTTCAACCAGCGCTTTTTCCATTAACTGCCGAAGGATATATCCTGAATCTACTCCACGTATTTGATCCACTTCGGGTTTGGTGATAGGCTGCTTGTAGGCTACAATAGCAAGTGACTCAATAGCTGATTGGGACAACTTTCGATAGGCATTTTCATGCTGAAATACGCTTAACCAATAATGAAATTTTTGCTGGGTAACAAAAGTATAACCCTCTGCAATTTTCTCAATCCTGAAACTTAGTCCATTTTCATCATACCGGGTATTAAGCTTATCCACGAACTGGCTTACTATTTCTGCGGAAATCTCAATTTGCTCTTCATTGCCAATAATAATCTCCCTGATCTTCTCTGCTGAAATGGGTTCATCAGCAGCAAAGATCAATGCTTCAATTACCGACGTTAACCGGGTACCATCAATGAATTGGTAATCGTTCAGCTTTTCACCCATAATCACTCAACTGCTTTTACAATAAAAAACCCATCATTTCCCTGTTTCTGGTACAGCGGCATTAAAATA
The DNA here is from genome assembly GCA_006969905.1 of Balneolaceae bacterium. Classification (GTDB taxonomy): domain Bacteria; phylum Bacteroidota; class Rhodothermia; order Balneolales; family Balneolaceae; genus Balneola. The sequence goes on from CP030887.1 coordinate 481,094, forward strand.
AATCCATCATTCTGTGCAAAAACTTTACCATACCTGTCATTTGCAAGCCAGTCTCCTTTTTTTACAGGGTCAAAATTCTGGAAGCCATCTAACATCTCAAAGTCATCGCCTTCTTCAATAATGTGCTTATACACAAATTGTACTTTATGGGGGTACCCTTCTACTTTGTTCATTAAATAGCTATAGTAATCTCCAAAATGCTCTAACCTGTTCGCGGGTACTAATCCGGCAGCAACTAAAAGAACCAATAACCCTGCATATGCATTTTCTTCGGCTTCTTTTGTTTCGTGAGAACCTGTCTCAAAAGCAAAACCTATATGCCCTGCATCTTCCACATACTCCATTGAGGTACCCACTAAGGCATGTTCAACTCCAAATACTAACGGGATTTTAAGCTGGCTCAACAGTTCAACATGTCGCTCTTCTCTGGGTGTAATACTAAACATACCGCCCGTACCCGAGAAAGTGTGGATATCAATATAGATTATTTCTTCATCCGGGCTTTCCAAAACTATAGGATCAAGTATGCATAATAGCTCTTTTAGTTCTGCACGATCCGGGGTTTTAAGGCTTTCAAATGGTGTTCTCCGTACTTTGTCTAAAATGGAAGTAACCCATAATCGGTTCATGTCTTCTTCAACAAAACGAACATCTTCCAGCAATGCGCTAATGTTCCCTTGCAGCCCTATGAACCTACCAGATATTTCCTCTTTTAATGGCTCCAGTATATCTATCACCCTTTGAATAGCAACTACACCAGTGGGCTCATTACCATGCATTCCTGCAACAGCTATTATAGTTGGGCCGTCTTTAGGCCCCCTGATATCACCGACAAAATGTTTGAGAATTCTCTGCGTGTGTTGATCCTGATCCAGATCTTGTTCTAAAATTTCTTTCAACTATCCGTCCTTTTCTTCGGCTAATGCTTTTAACAACCGCCTCGTAATATTCATAAAATTTCCTTCGGTTATAATACCAACTAATCGGCTATTCTTCACTACCGGAAGGCATCCAATTTCTTTTTCCTGCATAAGCTTCATAGCCTCCATTATGGAAGCCTCAGGGTGTACGGTTACAGGGTTTGAGATCATAATTTCTTCAAGGGTATTTATTTGTACACTATTATCTCCGCTTAATATTTTTGAATACTCGCGTGTTACCATTCTCATGGAAACCAAACCGATTAAATGCTTATTGTCATCTTCAATAGGAACGTACCTGATTTTTCGCCAGTCCATGAGATTAGCAGCAAATTCGATCAAGTCATCTTTACGGGCCGTAAACAAATCCGTAGTCATGAATTCCTCAACCAAAAGGCTTGAGGGTTTTCCAAAACCTAGCTCTTCAATTTTGGCTAAGCCCCATCTATGTACAGGTTCTCCTTTTTTCTGATTCTTGATCATAGATTTTGTTATTGCTGAAAGTGTCTGTTCACGATTACTGTCTTTTATCAAAGTGCCATACGACTTAACTGCCCAATATGAACCTGTTTGCGCTTTTTGCACGCGCTCTTCAATTACAGAAAGATAAGTATCAATATCTGATGTATTGATATCGGCTTTTCCTAAACCAGCCCGTGCAATAGGGAGTAGTTCTTCCAGTATTAAATTTTTGGCAGATGTTTTTCGATCATTTGTCCAAACAAACTTGGTGTCCATCCCTAATTTTGAAGCAGCAAAAAAGTTCATTTTTGCTTCGTCAAAATCCAGCTCTTTAGTTATATCAGGATAAGTATCTTCAAATCCATTCATAAGGCCAAGCCAAAATGCTGTATTTGCCATCTCATCTACTACTGTTGGGCCTGAAGGAAATACCCTGTTCTCAATTCGTAAGTGTGGCTTGCCTCCTCCAACACCATAGCAGGGACGATTCCACCGGTAAACCGTACCGTTATGTATCTGCAATGCATTAAGGCTTGGAGCTTTTCCGGATTTCATCATTTCCTCAACGTCCTCAACCACATCTGAACTAAGGAGTACCCGGTAGCGGGAAATATCTTCTTTATAAATATCCAGGATACTGTTCTTGAGCCAGCCGTTTCCGAAAGTAACCCTTGGGCTGCTGTCCCTGAGATGATCTCCTACTGAACGGGTATCCACAGATTGGTGGAACAGGGCAATCCTGGTTTCGGCCCATAATCTTTTCCCAAAAAGAAACGGTGAGTTCACTGCACTTGCCAATACCGGAGCTGAAATTGCCTGGGCTACATTATATTTTGATACAAACTCGTCAGGTGTAACCTGCAAATGAACCTGGTAACCTGTATTGCATCCTTCTAAAAGCGGGGTGTCGAATTTCATCAAAAGCTCATCCATACCCTGTATGCGAAGTTCGTACTCTTTTCCGCGAAGATTATCGATGGCATCACAAAGCGCTTTGTAACGAGGAATAGGGGTCAGATTTTCGATCTCAACATCCGACTTACGGACAGTAGGAATAATACCTGTTAACAAAATATCCCCGCCCAACTCTGCAACTTTTTCCCGCACATACTCAACTTCATTTTGCAGATTCTGCTCCATAACAGATAAACAGTTTCCTGTAAATTCAAGAGGTTCCAGGTTTATTTCGAGATTAAAAAGAGCTAGTTCAGTAGTATAGTTTCCGTCACCCAAGGCTTCCATTACTTCCATCGCCTTGGTCATGGGTTTGGCATTTTGATCAATAAGGCATAATTCTTGTTCTGCTCCAATACGGGTAATGCCTGTTTCAAACCACTCTTCATCCAGCATTTTTTGTAATGCACGCAGATCACGAAGCACTCGTTTCATAAAATTCTGTACTTCTTCGTTACTTTTTGCAAGCTTTACCCGTTCTTCACCCATGTATCTTTCTTTAATAAATGGTTACCCCTATAAATACTTACTTTATTAAGCCTATTGCAAATTTTTAACGTACGGCATCAACATTAATATTTAACCTGATAGTACTCTTGCCGCTACTGCTTTTTGAGTTATATACTTCGAGAATTTTTTGCAGCAATCCTTCAATGTAATTTTCTGCTTTTTCAGGACTTATTTTCAGGAGTACCTCCCAATAATAATTCCGGTTTATCCAGGCAATGGGTGACGGTGACGGACCTAAAACTTCTCCTTCCGGCAATACCATCCCGATACTTTTTCTCAAACTTTGTGCTTCTTTTTCGACCTCAAAGTTTTTAGCACCTTTCATAACAAATTTTATAAGCCGTGAGTAAGGAGGATAGTTAAGCGGTTTTCTGAAGCCCATTTCTTCCTTAGAAAAACCTATATGATCATGATTTCTCGAGTACTGAATTGCAGAGTTTTCCGGTTGCATGGTTTGAATGAAAACCGTTCCGGGTTTTTTACCCCGACCAGATCGCCCTGCTACCTGGCTTAACAATTGGTACATTCTTTCTGTTGACTGAAAAGAAGGGAATGCCAATTCAGTGTCTGCGTCAATAACACCAACTACCGTAACATTTGGGAAATCGAGACCTTTAGCCACCAACTGTGTTCCTACCATGATATCAGCCTCCCCCCTACCAAAAACAGACAGTATCTTTTCATGTGAACCTTTTCGAGTAGTAGAATCTCTGTCAAAGCGTATTATTTTGGCAGGTGGAAATAGCTTTTCAATTTCTTCCTCGATTTTTTGCGTTCCGGAACCTTTGATCACAAGCTCAGATGAGCCACATTCTTCACAAATTATATCTGATTTCCTCGCATAGCCGGAATAATGACACATCAGTATATTCTTTTTCTTGTGATACGTCAGGCTCACCGAACACTCAGGGCTTTGGGGAATATGACCACAGCTTTTACACTGTATGTAATTCCCAAAACCTCTTCTGTTCAAGAGCAATATAACCTGCTCTTTTTTTGAAAGTGCTTCTTCCATTGCGTTATAAAGTGGTACAGTTAGCGGACCTCTCATCGCATTTTTATATTGCTTAAGGTCTGTAATATGTACTGCAGGAAGAGTTGCATCGGAATGGCGTTCCTTAAGCTCCAGTAATTCAACTTTTCCTCTCGCTGCCATATGTAGTGCCTGCATACTCGGTGTGGCTGATCCCATTATGACCACAGCATTACTAAGTTTTGCCCTCACAATAGCTGTTTCCCTTGCATGGTATCTCGGAGCAGGATCTTCCTGTTTATAAGAACCGTCATGCTCCTCGTCAAGTATGATAAGCCCTAGATTCTTTACTGGTGCAAAAACTGCCGATCTTGGCCCGATGGCTATGCTCTTTTTCCCAGACTCCAAATCATTCCATGCATTTAGTCGCTCCCTGTTAGACAAACGGCTATGCAGGATTGCGATCTCTTCACCAAATATTTTATAAAAACGGGCAACTGTTTGCGGAGTAAGTGCTATTTCAGGAACCAGTACAATTCCACCCTTTTTGGATTCAAGTACTTTCTTTAATGCATGGATATAAACCTCGGTTTTACCACTACCCGTAATGCCATAAAGCAAAAAGCTTTTGAAATCCTTTCTATTAATAGCTTTATCTACGGGCTGAAAGACTCCTTCTTGTTCTTCATTTAGTTTTTTGATCGAGTTTGGATCATATTCTAAATCATATTTTCCAGGAATTACTTCCATTTCGATAGCTCGAATCCATCCTTCTTCTTTGAGCTTTTTAATAGAATAAGTACTTGCCAGTTCAGTTTCTTTTAGCTCAGAATTTCTTGTGGGCATACCTTTTTTGGTAAATAACTGCAGCAACTGAATCCACTTGGCATCAACTACTTGCCTGGCTAAAAACGAACACGCCTTTTCTCTTGATTTATCTTCAGCCCAATCCCAGGCTCTTTCTGTCTTTGCCCTGGTTTTAATATCCGGCTGTTCCCATACCTCGAGTATTCCTCTTTTCAGTAACTCTTCAAACACTTTATTAAAAGAGGTTCCCTTCCACATCATCTTTGCATCCTTTAAAGTAAGAGCGGGACCTTTTGTAAGGGACTCAATAACCTCTCTTTCATCTTTACCCAGGCTTTTTTGTTCTACTTCTTCTTTAAGCCGAATATATTTTTGAGAAATAAAATTGAGGCCTGCCGGTAGTGCAGCCTGGATTACCTCTCCCCAGCTACAAAAATAAAACTGGTGTATCCATTTTGTGAGGGCTAGCATTTCAGAGCTTAGGATGGGTTTTACATCTAAAACCTTTTGAACTGAACGGGTTTTGAACTCTGGTTTTTTATCATGGACATCAACAACCACACCGATTGCATAGTGGCTTCGGAAAGGAACCCAAACCCTCATTCCCTCTTGTACTTCCGGATAGTCTTTTTCATCTACCTGGTAAGTAAAAAGAGTACGAACAGCCGTTGGAAAAACTATCTCTGCATAAATAGGCAATGTAATGACCCGCTTGAATTACAGTTAAGAAGGATAAAAGCTTATCCATTTATCAAGCTGAAATCAACTCTATTAAAGAGTAATCAATAAATAAAGTATGATTATAAAAACCGGAAGTGCGAATACCAGTCCGCTTGGCCAATATGTAGAAGAGTTTTTTTTCATAATTGCCTCCAACTGTTTTATATACTACACCTGATAAGGCTTGTTCCACTAATCAACAGGTTAATACAAATCAAGAGTTTTGCACACTGCATATTCATGTTATGAATAGAGTTTATGTTTGTTACTAACCTAACCACCCTTCTCTATCCAAACTTCTGTATTGAATAGCTTCAGCAATGTGATGAGATGATATATTTTCTGACTTATCCAGATCAGCGATAGTTCTTCCTACTTTTAAGATTCGATCATAAGCTCTTGCAGACAATCCCAAAGAAGTAATCGCTTTTTTAAGAATCCCTGAACTTGCATCATCCAGCTGGCATACTTTCCGTACTTGCCTTGTATTCATCTGAGCATTGCTATACACTCCTTTTACTCCCATGAATCTTTGGGACTGAATTTCCCGTGCTTCTATTACTCGTGCCCTAATATCTTTTGAAGATTCCCCTTTTGCTCTACCCGATAACTCATCATAACTCACTTTGTTTACTTCAATGTGTAAATCTATACGATCTAGTAACGGCCCGCTTATTTTGCTTAGGTATCGTTGCATCTGGAGCGAACTGCTTCCTCCCATTTGATGCGGATCATACCAATCTCCGGTTGGTGACGGATTCATAGATGCTACCAGCATCGCCCGGCTGGGATAGGTTACACTCATTCTCGCCCTGGAAATAGAAACAAATCCGTCTTCAAGTGGTTGGCGCATTACTTCCAAAGCACTTCGTTTAAATTCAGGCAACTCATCCAGGAAAAGTACTCCGTTATGTGCCATCGAAATCTCTCCCGGCATGGGCACACTCCCTCCTCCAACCAAAGCAACATCCGATACCGTATGATGAGGAGCGCGAAAGGGGCGGGTTGTAATCAATGCTTTTCCTGAATCCAGTATCCCTGAAACTGAATGTATTTTAGTTGTCTCCAATGCTTCCTCTAATGTAAGAGGAGGAAGTATGGTTGGGATTCTTCTTGCCATCATGGTTTTCCCCGACCCAGGCGGCCCTACCATAATAACGTTATGTCCTCCAGCAGCTGCAATCTCAAGTGCCCGTTTTACATTTTCCTGTCCTCGTACATCACTGAAGTCCATTACACTGGCTTTCCCATTCAAAGAAAAGACACTTGGAACATCAATAGAAAAGGGTTCCATTGATCCCCGGTTTTCCAGCCAATCTTTGACCTGGTTCAAATGATCAAAGGCGAATACTTCCAAGCCTTCAACAACTGCGGCCTCCGGCCCATTTTCTTTAGGAACAACCAGGTATTTAAATCCTTTTTTCTGTGCCTCCACTGCAACAGGCAATACTCCTTTTATAGGTCGTATCTGCCCGTCCAATGAAAGCTCTCCCATCATTACCGTTTCCTCAAGCTTTTGAGTATACAATTGACCGGACATTCTCAGCAAACCAACAGCAATGGGTAGATCAAAGGCATTACCTTCTTTTGGAAGATCTGCAGGTGCAAGATTTACCGTAATTCTGCCTAGCGGATAGTACGAACCTGTATTTCTTATGGCAGCTTCAACCCTATCCCTCGACTCCGAAACTGCCCTGTCCGGTAAACCTACCAGGAAAAATTTCACCATCCCATTAGTGTGATGGGTTTCTACATCTATGATACGAGCATCAACACCAACGGTAGATGCACAATAAACTCTGGCTAACATTTTATTTCCGAATCTTTTTTATTTGCTTTGCGTAGTTAGACCTTGCCGGAGGAGACTCCTTACAAAAATTTCCATAAATTGCACATATCATGAACAAAGACGAGGCAAAAAATAAGGCAAAGCACATCTATGAAGAAGTGCAGGGCGGAGTAAACGAAATTATTAGCAAAATCCGCGAATTAATAAAGGAAGGCAGTGCACGAAGACTAATTATCAAGAACAAAAAGGGCGAAGTTGTATTTCAGACACAATTGGCTGTTGGTGTTGGCGGAGCCGCTCTTGTTGGTGCCATGGCACCTGTAATTTCTGCGATTGGTATGTTTGCCATGTTCATAAATGATTACCAAATACTGGTTGAGCGGGAAGTAGACGGACTTGAAGACGAATACTCTGTGGATGCAGAAGTTATTGAGATTAACGAAGAGGACGAGGAAGAAGAAAAGGAAGAGAAAACAGTAGGTAAGAAGAAAAAAACCGATAAATAGATTAAAAGGTGACAAGGATATTACATTGCCTTGTCACCTTAATTTCCAGATTATTTCCAGTGCCCTTCGGCTATAGCCTCTTTACTTAATTCATTGCTTAAATAGTGTTCGGCATCCAATGCTGCTTTACATCCTGTTCCTGCTGCAGTAACCGCTTGCCTGTAAAAAGAATCCATTGCATCTCCACAAGCAAAAATACCGGGTAAATCTGTTTTAGTGGATTGCCCTTTCGTCTGGATGTAACCTACATCATCCATCGTTAAAACACCTTTAAACAAATCGGTGTTTGGTTTGTGGCCAATAGCTATAAATACTCCTGTTACATCATCAAGCGTTGTGATTTCTTCTGTTTTAAGATTTTTGATCTTAACACCTTCCACAATCTGATCACCCAGAATTTCTTCTATACCACTATCCCACATAAATTCGATTTTATCATTATCAAAGGCCCTGTTTTGCATGGCTTTTGATGCACGCAGTTCATCTCTTCGGTGTACTACTGTAACCTTGCTTGCAAACTTTGTGAGAAACAAAGCTTCTTCCATTGCTGTATCGCCACCACCAACAATAATTACATGTTGATTACGGAAAAAAGCACCATCACATGTTGCACACGCCGATACACCCTTTCCTCTCAATCGAGTCTCACTTTCTATACCTAACCACTTGGCCGAAGCACCTGTTGATATAATAATAGTATGTGCAAAAAGCTCCGTTTTTTCGTCCACTTCAAGTTTATAAGGGCGCTTGTCGAAGTCGATATTTGTTACATAACCATACCGGCAATCAGCACCAAACTTTGTAGCCTGCTCCCTGAAATCCTGCATCATTTGCGGACCCATTACCCCATCAGGATAGCCCGGAAAATTTTCTACATCCGTAGTAGTCATAAGTTGGCCACCCGGTTCAGGCCCTTCAAATACTAATGGGCTTAAATCAGCTCTTGCTGCGTAAAGTGCTGCTGTAAATCCTGCGGGACCGCTTCCAATAATAACAACGTCAAACGTTTTTCCTGCAATATCTTCCATAATAATACTCCTAAAAATTTAACGGCTAATTATACAAAAAAACGATCTTCTCATTTTCACTTATCTTCTATCATTTTGATAGGCATAGTAGATCATTAGCGAGCAAATAAATGCGTCTTCATAAAGTCTTCACGTTAATCATTAGTTTTATACTGGAAAAGCGCTTCCGTAAATATTTGTCGTAATCATTGATTTGATTATGTTATTCCGAACTTAAATTTGGAGGTAATAGTGGTTATTGCTGTACTCAAAGAAACTGCCGAACATGAGCATCGGGTTGCTCTTTCACCGGATGTAGCCGGGCAATTGGTAAAAAAGGAATTGGAGGTTTGTGTTGAGGAGGATGCCGGCCTGGGCTCTAACTTTCTTGATGAACAATACCGGGTAGCCGGGGCTAGTATTGTAACCAGAGATGAGATTTTTGCCAAAGCAAACCTGATCCTATCTGTTCAAACACCACCGGATGAAGACCTCAAAAAAATAAAAAAAGGAACTACTTTAATTTGTTTCCTTTGGGCACTACAACATCCCGGTTTGGTTGAAAAGCTTAAGTCTGCTGGGATTTCAGCTTTGGGTATGGATGCCATTCCCAGAATTTCGAGAGCACAAAACATGGATGCTCTTTCATCCATGAGTTCCATAGCCGGCTACAAGGCTTCTTTGATTGCAGCTAATGAACTCGATAAGTATTTCCCAATGATGATGACCGCCGCAGGTACTATTCCCCCTTCCAGAGCACTGATTTTAGGTGCCGGGGTTGCAGGCTTACAAGCCATCGCAACCTGTAGAAAACTAGGTGCAGTTGTAGAGGCTTTTGATGTACGTCCGGTTGTGAAAGAACAAGTAGAAAGTTTAGGGGCTAAATTTGTTGAAGTACCTTTGGAGGAAGACACTGAAACCGAAGGCGGTTATGCGAAAGAGCTCTCGAAAGAAAACCAGGATCGTCAGCGTCAGGTCATTCACGAGCATGTTAAAAAATCCGACATTGTAATTACCACCGCTTTGATTCCGGGACGTCCTGCACCATTGCTCATAACCAAAGAAATGGTAAGTGACATGAAACCGGGTTCGGTGATTGTAGACCTCGCTGCTGAAAACGGAGGAAATTGTGAGTTAACTGAGGCTGGTAAAATTACTGTTGCTAACGAGGTTAAAATCGTTGGCCCTATTAATTTGCCCAGCCAGTTGGCAAATCATGCAAGCATGCTTTATGCCAAAAATATGCTGGCACTGTTGAACCTCCTGATTAAAGAAGGAGAGTTAAACTTCGATTTTGAAGATGAAATTTTGTTGAACACAACAATCACTCATCAGGGTGAAGTTGTAAGCCCAATGCTATTAAATGTATAACCTTTTGCGAGCGCAGCGAAGCAATCCCAAGATTGCTTTGTCGCTCAATTCTTCGCTCCTCGCAAACTAATATTCTGATTATGTCTGCTTTAATTTTTTCCTTATTCATTTTTGTTCTGGCCTGCTTTATAGGCTTTGAACTCATCTCAAAGGTTCCACCAACTTTACATACACCTCTTATGAGTGGTGCTAATGCCATTTCGGGCATTACCATTGTAGGGGCCCTTATTGTTGCAGGAAGCGTGGGTGGTGCACTTGGGCAATGGCTTGGTTTTGCGGCTATTGTTTTTGCCACCATAAATGTGGTTGGGGGATTTATGGTAACCGACCGGATGCTCGAAATGTTTAAGAAAAAAGGAGATGACAAATGAGCCAGTTCCTACCTGATTACATTCTTGCCTGGTTACCGGATACCATACAAATCATTTACCTTATTGCTACCGCCTTTTTTATTCGGGGCCTGAAATTACTTAACTCCCCCAATACTGCCCGAAAAGGAAACATGCTTGCAGCTATTGGTATGCTTATCGGGGTGGTTGTTACTCTTTTTGATCAGCATATTGTTTCTTTTGAATTCATTATCGCAGGTATAGTTGTTGGATCATTAATCGGTACCATTGCTGCCAAGAAAGTTGCTATGACGGCAATGCCCGAAATGGTAGCCATTTTTAATGGCTTTGGGGGAGGTGCTTCGGCTCTTGTTGCCTGGGGAGAACTTGCCAGAACACCGGATGTGGCTATGTTCGATTCAGCAGCATTAGTAACCCTTGGGTTAAGTATCTTTATTGGCTCACTTACCTTTACAGGGAGCTTTATTGCTTTTGGAAAATTGAAAGGGTTCATCTCAGGCAATGCTATCACATTCCCGGGATTAAACTTTATCAATATCGGGTCTATGATCGGGGTGCTTGTATTGGTGGGAATGTTTACAATTGACCCTGCTAATGACACATTCTTCTGGATTATCCTGGGCGTTTCCCTTTTAATCGGGATTACATCAGTTATTCCGATTGGCGGTGCTGATATGCCTGTGGTTATTTCTCTCCTCAATTCATATTCAGGGCTGGCAGCATCTATGGCCGGATTTGCACTCAACAACAACTTACTTATTGTTTCAGGCGCGCTGGTTGGTGCTGCGGGTTTAATCCTCACCAATATTATGTGTAAAGCTATGAACCGATCACTAGCTAATGTAATCTTTGGCTCTTTTGGCGGAGATGATGGAGCTGGTGGCAGTGCAGGCGCAGGTGGTGACAGGACTGTTCGTGAGACCTCTGCCGAAGATCTTGCGATCCAGATTGCTTACGCCTCAAAAGTAGTAATTGTTCCAGGTTACGGTTTGGCCGTTGCCCAGGCACAACATGTGGTAAAAGAGGTTGCTTCCAAGCTTGAAGCAAAAGGTGTACAGGTTAAATATGGTGTTCACCCTGTTGCAGGACGAATGCCCGGCCATATGAACGTACTGCTTGCCGAAGCTGATGTACCTTATGACCTGCTTTACGATATGGATCAGATAAACCCTGAGTTTGGAACCACGGATGTTGTATTGATTATCGGTGCTAATGATGTGGTTAATCCTATTGCCAAAACCGATCCTGGAAGCCCAATCTATGGTATGCCCATACTTAATGTAGATGAAGCGAAACGTACCGTTGTTTTCAAACGTAGTCTTAATGTAGGTTATGCCGGTATTGATAATCCATTATTCTATGCAGAGAAAAACCAGATGTTTTTCGGAGATGCCAAAAAAAGTTTACAGGCGTTGAATGAAGCATTAAATTCAGTATAAAAAGTACTTATGGTTAGGCATAAATTCGCTTTCATCATTGTTATTGCTCTATTAATACTAACAAGCTGTATTAGCAGTGCGGACACTTCATGTAGTTTATCACCAAACTTGAATGTTGACAAAGAACAACTTGAGAAGGACATCAATAATATAGATTCTTATTTAGCTGATAGTTCAATAGTTGCTCAAATTGATGAAACTGGATTACGTTACGTAATAACTAGGGAAGGTAACGGGTCAAATCCAACACTTTGTAATACTGTAATTGTTACATACCAAGGTCGGTTTATAAGTAATAATGAAGTTTTTGACACCAGCAACAATCCGGTAGCTCTTCCATTGGGTAATATTATTACAGGTTGGCAAATTGGATTGCCTAAAATTAAGCCTGGAGGCTATATTACTTTATATATTCCATCAGTATATGCATATGGCTCTGAAGGAAGAGATGGTATACCTCCAAATTCTAGCCTGATATTCGAGATAAATTATCTAAGATAGTGTGATTGAATAAACCTATAAATAATCAGCAATTTATTGTTTGAGAGATGCTCTAGTTCATATTTTTTAGTACTTCACTATACCCTGCTTTATTCTGTGCAAAAAACTAAATAGTTTTTTGGGGATGCTAAAAAAGCCTCCGGGCCTTGAATGAAGCTTAGTATTTATCTTTAGTTATTATTTTTTAATACTTGAGACAATCTAAGTTTGGATTACTCTTGATTTAAAAAATAAATGGCTGCTTTCGATTAAACGCTGACTTTTTCGTGGTACAATACATGCGAATTGTTGTTTACATACTCTTTTTCTCAGTCCTGGTGTTTGGCTGCAATGCCAATGATGATTCCTGTAATTTGCAACCCAATTTAAATGTTGATAAAACCCAGCGTTCGCTGGATGTAATCGCTATTGATAAATACTTATCTGATAATGGCCTCTTTGCTCATACTGATGAAACAGGTATACGTTACGCTATTACCGATCAGGGCTCGGGAGCTGAATCTTCTCTCTGTAACGAGGTTACTTTCACCTACACGGCAAGGCTTATGTCAACTAGTGAGGTTTTCCTTGAAATTGATGCTCCGCAAACCGAGGAACTTCGAAACCTGATCACTGGTCTGCAGATTGGAATACCAAAAATAAATTCCAGTGGAAATATTATCATTTATATACCTTCTGTATATGGTTATGGTTCATTAGGGACTCAGGGAGTGCCCCCAAATGAGAACCTTATTTATGAGGTTGACGTAATTGAGATCGACTGATCTTCACTAATAAATTTTCCTTATCGCATCTTAAAGCTTTATTGATTTGAGATGCTGTTGTCAATTGGGTTTCTTCTTTCACTCTGACTAAATTCTGGTGCTAATTTATAAATAGCAGGGGTAACTGTTAATATGGCCATCAGGCATCAACTAATAATCAAGAAATTTAAAATCAAACAGCATGGAAGATAAAACGAATCAAGGCTCAGCAAATAAATCTGTTAGCTATAATGTGAATGACGATGTAAGTAAATGCCCTTTCCATAACGGCTCCTTAAGAGAAACCGCAGGTGGCGGTACCAGGAACCGTGAATGGTGGCCAAACAAATTGAACCTGAACATTCTTCGCCAACATTCTTCCTTATCTGATCCTATGGGAAAGGATTTCGATTATGCAGAAGAGTTTAAGAAGCTGGATTTGAATGCCGTCAAAAAAGATCTCACCGAGCTAATGACTGACTCTCAGGATTGGTGGCCGGCTGATTTTGGCCATTATGGCCCGTTGATGATCCGAATGGCATGGCACAGCGCCGGAACTTACCGCGTGGTTGATGGCCGTGGTGGAGGTGGGGCAGGAACTCAGCGTTTTGCCCCTTTAAACAGCTGGCCCGATAATGTAAACCTTGATAAAGCACGTTTGTTACTTTGGCCGATTAAGCAAAAATATGGCAAAAAACTTTCCTGGGCCGACCTGATGATATTGGCAGGCAATGTTGCTCTTGAGTCCATGGGCTTTAAGACATTTGGTTTTGGAGGAGGGCGTGAAGATGTCTGGGAACCTGAAGAAGATATTTACTGGGGTTCAGAAGGCGAGTGGCTTGGAAGCCAGCGTCACGATGAATCGGGAGAATTAGAAAAACCTCTTGGTGCCGACCACATGGGATTAATTTATGTGAATCCTGAAGGCCCGAATGGTGAACCTGATCCCCAAAAAGCCGCAGACTATATTCGACAAACATTTGCCCGCATGGCTATGAATGACGAAGAAACGGTAGCGCTTATTGCCGGGGGCCATACATTCGGCAAAAGCCATGGTGCTGCAGCTGAATCTCATCTCGGCTCAGAACCGGAAGGGGCAAGTATCGAAGAAATGAGCATGGGTTGGAAGAGTTCTTACGCTACAGGAAAAGGAAATGACACTATTACTAGTGGATTGGAAGGAACCTGGACTGAAACTCCTACACAATGGAGTAATAATTTCTTTAAGAATCTTTTCAGCTATGAGTGGGAATTGCACAAAAGTCCTGCCGGTGCATGGCAATGGAAGCCAAAAGACGGTGCAGGTGAAGGAGTAATTCCTGATGCACATAACCCTGAGAAAAAACATGCTCCTTTTATGCTAACCACTGATCTTTCTTTAAGAGAAGATCCGGCGTACGAAAAAATCTCAAGGCGTTTCTACGAAAATCCTGATGAGTTTGCAGATGCCTTTGCACGAGCATGGTACAAACTTACTCACCGTGATATGGGGCCTAAATCCCTGCTCCTCGGCCCGGAAGTTCCGGAAGAAGAACTACTATGGCAGGATCCAATTCCTGAGCGTACTTATGAACTGATTGATAACAGTGATATAGCTGAGTTAAAGAATAAAATCCTGGATAGTGGGCTTTCTGTTTCTGAACTCGTTTCTGCTGCATGGGCTTCTGCATCTACATATCGTGGTTCTGATAAGCGTGGTGGGGCAAATGGTGCACGTGTAAGGTTGGCTCCACAAAAAGACTGGGAAGTAAACAACCCGGATCAATTAGCCAAAGTATTGAACACATTGGAAAGCATTCAGCAGTGGTTTAATGAGTCACAGTCCGGGGAAAAGAAAGTCTCTATTGCGGACCTGATCGTTTTGGGTGGATGTGCAGCTATCGAACAGGCAGCTAAAAATGCCGGGCATTCTATTTCTGTGCCGTTTACTCCCGGTCGAACCGATGCTTCTCAGGAGCAAACAGATGTGGAATCTTTCGAATGGCTAGAGCCTGCTGCAGATGGTTTCCGTAATTACTTTGAAGCCAAGCATAATACTTCAGCCGAAGAAATGCTGGTAGATAAAGCTCAACTGATGACCCTTACTGCTCCCGAAATGACCGTATTATTAGGAGGTATGCGTGTTCTTAATACCAATTATGACGGGTCAGATCATGGAGTCTTTACAGACAGCCCGGGAAGCTTGACCAATGACTTCTTTAAAAATGTATTGAACCTGGGAACTACCTGGACAGCGATCTCAGACAAACAAGATGCGTTTGAGGGTAGAGACCGAAACACCGGTGAGCTAAAATGGACGGGTACCCGTGCCGATCTCATTTTT
Organism: Balneolaceae bacterium; assembly: GCA_006969905.1. Lineage (GTDB taxonomy): Bacteria > Bacteroidota > Rhodothermia > Balneolales > Balneolaceae > Balneola. The sequence continues at coordinate 496,469 of CP030887.1, forward strand.
GGTTCGAATTCAGAGCTTCGGGCTCTTGCCGAAGTGTACGGCAGTGAAGACTCTCAGGAGAAGTTCATTAAAGATTTCGTAGCTGCCTGGGATAAGGTAATGAGCCTGGATCGTTTTGATCTGGACTGATTGCTGATATAGCACTTACTAAAGTTTAAAGGGGCAATTATACAATTGCCCTTTTTCATTTACCAAAGATAATATGAGTTCGAGATAAGAAATGCTTAGATAGGTACCTAAGCGAGTTTTTAGTCATTCCCGCACATGCGGGAATCCAAAGTTAGCTTTTACAAGGAGTATTTTACTTTTAGCCTGATTTTAGATTCCGGCTTTCGCCGCGGAATGACATTCTTTAGCATTCAAAGAGTGTTTCTTATCTTAAACTCACGTAAAAATAGTGATCAAACGAACTCTGCATCAGCTTCATAGTGTTTCATTGCCCGGATAAAACAAACTGTTGCCATCGCTCCGCATGCTACAAACACAAGCATTAATGCTTTTGACGGAGCATAAACTCCTTCAAACATATTATCTATCAACCAGCCTGTTAATGGAGGGCCAATCCCAAAACCAACCACACTAACCACAAATAAGTAAAGCGCCCCTGCCATGCCACGCATCTTAGGGCCTACAAAATACTGCATTAGTGCTGCTGCCACTCCGTTATAGGACGATGAAATAACATTGGCAAAGCCAATTAATAAAAAAGCCATAATTGCTGATTCAGCAAATAATCCAAAATAGTAGAAAGGTAATCCCCCCAAAGCTGCAACTATTCCCATTATGAAACGCTTCTCGGCTCCCCATTTTGAAGCAAAACGATCTGCCAACCAGCCGGATACATTCACGCTGATACCTGTCAGAAACATAAACCACCCGTAACCAGCAATCCTGTTTGGAGCTTCGAAAACATCCGTGAATACTGTACTTATAAAAGCCAGGATGGTATATCCGCTTAATGCCAGCAAAGAAAACCCAGCTAAATGATAACGGACTGTTTTCTTTTTGAGAATATATCTCAAAACTTCTAAAAAGGAATGTACTTCTTCATGGGCACCCAGCTTTGTTCTCACAGGCTCCTTTAAGAAAAAAGCTCCCAGTAAAGCTATTCCTACTCCCGGTAAACCCACCGTTTTGAGTGCGACCCGCCAATCATATGCCTGGGCAACCGACCCTCCGATCAGAAAAGAAAGCCCTACCCCTATAAAAATCCCTGAGGCATATATCGAAAATACTGTGGCTCTTTGTGAGGGTTTAAAATAATCAGCCAATAATGAATATACTGCCGGACTTAGGGCAGACTGGCTTACACCCACAAACAACCTTGCTGTTATTAAAAAGGAAAGAGAAGCAGCAAACCCACTTGCGAATGTCATCATACTCCAGATGATAAGCCCGCTGAGAATGATATATTTCCTGGAAAACTGATCCGCTAATCTCCCCATAAAAATTCCGCAAATAGCATAGATCAAAGAAAATGCAGGACCGTAAAGTACCCCTATCTCTGTGTTGCTTAAACTAAGCTCATTCCTGATCTGTGTAGCCAGTACAGCAATAATTTGGCGATCCACAAAACTGGTGATATAGATAACCACCAAAATGGCCAGTGCTATCCAACTGTACAGAGATGTATGATTTCCTTTAATATTCATAGCCGAAGTTAGAAACTATTCTGTAGATAAGTTCCTTATCTCTCCTACAATCTTTATGTTTGATAAAATTTAAAAAGAGACATGCCGAAAATTCCACGAAAATCACCTCAGCAGAAAGAACGGGCGCAGCAAATACTTAAAGAACTGTATACCCATTACCCGAATCCCCATTGTGAGCTCAATCACCGGAATCCTTTTGAACTATTAATCGCCACAATTTTGAGTGCCCAGTGTACCGATGTTCGTGTTAATAAGGTTACACCTGCTCTTTTTGAAACTTACCCTACCCCGGAATTGATGGCTGAAGCGCCCCTTGAAGAATTGGAAGAGCTGGTAAGAACAACCGGGTTTTATAAGAACAAGGCGAAATCGCTAAAAGAAGCTTCCAAAACGCTGGTAGAAAACTTCGGAGGAGAAGTTCCGCAAAACATGGATGACCTTCTTACCCTAAGAGGTGCGGCCCGGAAAACGGCTAATGTAGTAATGGGAAATGCTTTTGGTATTAATCATGGTGTGGTTGTTGATACACATGTGAAACGTTTTTCAAATCGCTTTGGGCTTACCAAACACAAAGATAATACCGATAAAATTGAACGCGATTTGATGGCACTATTCCCTCAGGAAAGCTGGACAGATTTATCGCATTTAATGATTCATCATGGACGGGGGCCTTGCAAAGCACGAATTTCAAAAGCACCTGATCATCCGCTCTGTATTAAATACGGCAAGAATTGTGAATGCCAGAAAATGAGAGAGAATGACTGAAGAGGCCGTCCACGTGATTTTATGAAAAAGCTGATTTTCAACTCTTACAACCTGCCTATTCCATCGATTAGACATGACATTCAGCGCATTTCTATTCAGCAAAATGGGCAATCATTTATTTATTTTCATGATCAGCTTAATTACGCCACTTCTGATTTTGCACTGCCAACTGATGCCGAACCCATACTTTCATTAATAGATGGAAGCCGAAGTGTGGAAGATATTTTGAAGTTCGGCTCGGATGAAATAACCAGGGATCAGATCCTGGAGTATATTCAGTTCCTGGATGAACATGGCCTTCTCGAATCTGAGTACTTTACAGAACAAGCTGAACTCATAGAAAGTGAATACGAAGCATCTTCAAAGCACACCAGTACAACGGCTGGTAGTTCGTATCCTGATGATCCCGATGAAATCCTCACTTTCCTGGATAATGTTTTTTCTGCACATCCAAACTCAAAGCCCGTAAAATATGCCCGGGCTTTGTATGCCCCCCATATCGATCCCCGTGTTGGAATGGCCGGGTATGTAAAGGCATTTTCCGCAATCAGAGAGTTAAAACCTTCCCGGGTCGTTATCCTGGCCACTTCCCATTATTCCGGATTGTATAGTGATTTATATGAAGAGTCCCCGTTCATTATCTCAGATAAAACATTTGTAATGCCTAATGGTGAAGTCAAAAGCGATATTGCCGCCATTCAGAAATTGAAAAAAATTTCAGTACCTGAATTCAATTCCAAACGAGAACGGATCCTGAAACAAGTTCAGGATAACCCGGTTAAAGAAAATCCAGGTGGAAAAAATAGTCGTCATGCTGAACTTGATTCAGCATCTGTGGACGCTTCGAAATTTGGAATAAGTTTTCATGACCGTGCCCATCGCATCGAACATAGCATAGAGCTTCCCCTGTTATTCTTGAATTATATCTGGAACCACGATTTTGAGATCATCCCTATCCTTGTCGGTAATCTTGATGAGCTATTGTACAGTAAAAACAGTCTTAAGGAGCAAAAACTGGGTTCCTTTTCATCCCTATTGAGAGAGCAATTCAAAAATGATAAAGAAACATTCTTTTTAATCAGTGGTGATCTCTCACACTTTGGGCATAAATTTGGAGATGAACAAGCCGCTTCAACTATGTTTGAAGAGGTAAAAATTAATGACGAGTGTTTTTTAGAAACCGGAGCTTCAGGAAGTCCTGAGAGACTCATTTCATTAATGAAGGAAGAATATGACCCCTACCGGGTTTGTGGATTCCCTCCTTTACTCACTTACCTTAAAACCTTTCCAAAGCATTCCGGCAAAATTCTTTCCTATGATTTGTGGGATGAACGAGAGCAGGAAAGTGCTGTTAGTTTTGGAAGCATCCTTTATCAATAAGCAATATTCAACACACAATGGCCAATTGAGTATTGAGTATTGAGTATTGAGTATAGATTACGCTTTTATCTTCATTTTCTCAGCAAAGTATTCACAAAAATCTTTCATATCCCCGGCCATTGCTTCTTCATTTGTTGAATTCTTGAGAGTGTCTGCCATGGTCAAAAGTGTTTGATGGAAGAAGATTTTCATCTCATCTACTGTCATGGTTTTAGTCCATAGATCTAAACGCAGCGTATCTTTTTGTTTAGCATCCCATAGTGATAACAGCATAGCCCGGCATTCTGCCCGGTCCATTCCCTGCATATCCGTTGCATTCCAGATTATATTTTCCGGGATGTTTTGTTCGTCAAGTTCTACCGTAATATTAATTTCTTTCTTTTTCATGAATAGCTTTTTAGTGTATTCGAAAAAATACTGGTGAATTTATTTATGGTCAATTTATTCATCTGATCTTAATATTTAAACGATATATCTAATAGTATGTAGTCTGTTGTGTATTTCATGCAATAAATAACAACGTAATAAGTGTGAAATGATTAATTGGCTAATTGATAACCCGGCAATAACAGGAATACTTACAACATTAATGATGTGGGGGGATTGGCTGCTCACCCTCGCCCAGGAAAGGGAAAGAAAAAGGCATTATTATGAACACTATAAGAGCTACCCTATAGATACAATTGAAGGTAATCCAATCCTTCGTAAAGATGTATCAAAGTTCAAGCTATTCAGCTTAAAGCATATTACTGCAGCTATTCTATTTGGGGTATTTATTATCCTTTTTTTAAAGTATACACCTACTCAGCTTAGCCAATTCTATTTAGGGTTTTTTTGGGGGATATTTTTAATTGTCATCACCCAACATGTAAGCAACCTGATAGCATATAGAATAAGCCGGAAAGGTATTCACGGAAAAATTTGGATGCATTTACGAACAGGCTACTATATTCAGGCCGGTAGATATTTTGCGATTGCGTTATTGCTGTTAGTTTTATCAGTATTGGTTGGGGAATTAGTACTTTATGGTATTACCTTAGCTGCTTTTGTTTCCTCTCTAAGAATGTTTATCTGGGTGAAGAAAGTGCCTGAAATAGATGAAAAGGATTCCCATCCTGAACATAAATAATGCACACTAAAAGGAAATAAATTAACTTCAATTCAATATTCCCAATGAATGATTGATTGATGAGTTCTGACCTGGAGTCGATTTTAATGCGCCGGAAAAAATCAGAAATGGTCCGGTTTCTGACTGAACACCCGGAATATTTTGAAGAGACTATAAATGTAGCCCTCACCCAACAACAACCTTTTTGCTGGAGGGCCGCCTGGATAGTTGGCGGGTGCATGAAAAAAAATGATCCCCGGGTCACTCCATATATTTCCAAAATCATAGAGGTGCTGCCGGAATTGGAAGACGGTCATCAGCGGGAACTTCTTAAGATTCTTATTCAACTTGATCTAGCTGAAGAGCATGAAGGCCAGTTATTGGACCTTGCCATTGAAATCTGGGAACAAGTAAGAAAACAACCCGGCGTTCGGCACTTCGCATTCAGAATAATGTTCGAAGCCATCAAAAAATATCCTGAGTTAACTAATGAAATCCTGATGTTAACCCAGCCCCAGTATGTGAATTCTTTATCCCCGGGCATAAAAAACAGCATCCTTAAAATGAAAAGAGCTGTAGAGAATAGCATTTCATGAATTATCCTGAGCCTGAAATTACTATTACTGAACTCCAAATCAGGACTATGCTCGATGATCAATTCCCGCAGTTTTCTGATCTTGAATTACAACTTATAACAAGCGGGTGGGATAATTTTATTTATCGATTGGGTACCGGCTTGCTGGTCCGGGTTCCCCGAAGAGAACTCGGAGCTCAGCTTATCCATAATGAAATAGTATGGCTGCAAAAGCTGAAAAATATTCTTCCTGTCAGCATTCCCACTCCTCTAAACATTGGGCGACCCAATGAACACTATCCATGGACATGGATAATTATGCCCTGGTTTGAAGGCAATAGTTTTTTAGATGCTGATTTAAACCTATCCCAGGTAAACAAATTGGTTTTGTTTCTTAAAAAACTTCATTCAGTAAATTCGAATGGTGCTCCATCTAATCCTTTTCGTGATGTGCCTCTTTCAGAAAAAGATAAAGATGTTCAGCAACGATTAAGTGAACTAAACTCGAAACTGATTACTGTTCCTGAAAAAATAAAGGAGCTATGGCAATCACTAACAGAAGTTCAAATTGATTCTGCACCCTGCTTAATCCATGGCGACTTACATCCGGGAAATATCATTGCCAAGAATGGAGAAATTGAAGCCATCATTGACTGGGGAGATATTACTAAAGGCGATCCCGCAACCGACCTGGCCTGTTTATGGATGATGATTGAAGACCCTGATCTGCGAGCTTGCTCTTTTAACAAATACGGGGCTTCTGAAGCAACAGTACTTCGTTCTAAAGGCTGGGCCATTTTTTACGGGATTACCTTTTTAAATACCGGGGCTGAATATGCAGCAGCCGGAAAGCATATTTTAAACAACATTGATTCCGTTTAAAATTTGGGTTGAAACCATTATTATTGGGATAACTATGATGCATCTTTAATCAAATCATTTATTACAATGGGGAATTCGCTTAGTCCGGTACAAGCTAAAGAAAGAATTCAATCGCTGGATATTCTCAGAGGCATTGCCATTCTTGGTATTTTGATCATGAATATCCAAAGTTTTGCTATGCCGGGAGCGGCTTATTTAAATCCTACAGCTTATGGAGATTTGGAAGGGTTGAACCGCTGGGTCTGGATCCTCAGCCATATTTTTGCAGATCAAAAATTCATGACCATTTTCTCCATTTTGTTTGGAGCCGGCGTGATCTTGGTTACAGATAAAGCCGTTGCTAAAACAGGCAAATCTGCAGGCTTACATTACAAAAGAACTTTTTGGCTGTTGGTGATCGGCCTTTTGCATGCTCACCTGATCTGGTATGGTGATATTCTCGTTGCTTATGCTTTGTGTGCGTTATTCGTGTACTTGTTCAGGAAAATGAAACCTAAAAAACTTTTTATCATTGGCATTCTTATCATCTCAGTACATACACTTATTTATGTATTTTTCGGGCTGACCATACCATTTATGCCTCCGGAAGCAGCACAAGAAATAAGTCAAAGCTGGGCTCCTTCTTCTGAACTAATTAATGAAGAGATTACAGCTATTACGGGAAGCTTATCTCAACAGATCAGTGCAGTTTCTGCTGCTGCTCTGGAGATGCAAACTTTTATATTCTTTATCGTTATGATGTGGCGGGCTGGCGGACTTATGCTTGTTGGCATGGCACTGTACAAATGGGGAGTTCTATCCGCTGAAAAGAGTACAGGTTTTTATACAAAAGGATTGATCATTTCATCACTAATCGGTTTTCCGGTTATAATTTTAGGGTTGGTCAAAAACTTTGATGCAAACTGGAGCTTTGAATATTCCATGTTTTTAGGCTCCCAGTTTAACTATTGGGGGAGCTTGTTTGTTGGTTTCGCTTACATTTGTTTAATCATGTTGTTTTGTAAGTCTCCAGTGGTTCCCTGGCTCAAAGAACGATTTGCTGCCGTTGGACAAATGGCGCTTACCAACTATATAGCACAATCAGTGATTTGCGTACTACTTTTTTTCGGAATCGGATTCGGCCTTTTTGGACAAATAGACCGAACCGGACAAATTCTTATTGTACTTGGAGTTTGGTTACTGCAACTGCTTTGGTCAAAACCCTGGTTGTCAGCATATAAGTTTGGCCCTCTTGAGTGGATATGGCGTTCGCTCACCTACTGGAACAGACAACCAATGGAGAGGTAAGTGTCATTCCACGGCGTATGCCTGGAATCCAGAACTGTTTCCCCTCGTTCCGATGCTCTGCGCCGGAACGATCCTCCACCCTATTTAAAAAAATGTAAGGGGATAGCTTTCCGGCTGATCTGGCCCAGTATGGGAAGAAGCAGGTATAAAATTCTGGACGAGGACTATCCATACTTTATAACGTCAAGTGTAGCAGGAAAACTACCTTTATTCACAGATCAAAATATGGCTACGATTATAGTTGATGGATTCAAGTTCTTAATCCAAAAGCGCAATATTCAAATATATGCGTATGTCATCATGCCCAACCATATACATCTTATCGCTGAAGGAAAACATGTAGCAAAGCACATTTCCAGTTTCAAATCTTTCACCGCCAGAATGATCATTGATTTTCTTGTAAATAAAAGAAGAGCCCATGAACTGAACATTTTGAGAAGTGCTAAACCGATACATAAAAGAGATCGTGAATATCAGGTTTGGTCGGAAGGTTTTCATCCAAAAGAAATCAGTTCTGATAAGATGATGGAGCAAAAGATTGCATATATACATTACAACCCGGTAAAAGCCGGATTGGTTTTTGATGAACCAGACTGGCAATATTCCTCAGCCCGATGTTATGCTGGCAAACCTACTGACTTGCCTTTGACTTTCTTCGGAGCGAGGTAAAGAATGCCACTCCAGCTAATGATAGGAAATCATTCTGTGGCCTGTCTACGCAAAGCCTTGCACAACCAGACATATTCCCGGAATCCTGAACTATTTGATGGTTATTCTTGCTCAAGATTCCTGCCTTCGCAGGAATGACTAACACTTTTTTACCTACTCCGTCTTCAACGAATTAACAGGATTAGCCAGTGATGCTTTAATTGAATGATAGCTTACTGTAAGCATGGTAACTAGAAAACATGAAATAATTCCTATACCATAAATCCACCAATAAATCTGTATTCGATATTCGAAATCCTGCAGCCATGTGTTCATAGCATAGGAAGCTATTGGTATGGATATTATACATGCCAGGAGTACTAACAGTCCAAAGTCTTTCGAAAGTAGTGCCCACAGATTAGTAACCGAAGCACCTAATACTTTTCGTATTCCTATTTCCTTAACCCTTTGAGTAACCATAAACGCGGACAATCCAAATAACCCAAGGCAACTAATCAGAATTGCAAGTCCGCTGAAAATAGTAGCAAGTACTCCGGTCTGCTCCTCAGCTTTAAATTTGGTGAGATACTGATTATCTGCAAAAGCATATTCGAAGGGATGTTCAGGCGCTACTTTAGAGAATATCTCCCGAATTTCAGGGATTGCATTACCCAAAGGTATATTAGGATTTACCCGAATAAATAAATATCTCATAGGAAATTCAGCTGGAAATAACATCAAAGGTTTGGGTTCATCAAAAGGAGAGCCCTTGATCATATCCCGAACTACTCCAATAATGGTAAATCGGTTATGCCCGTTAAATTCATATTTAGCTTCAATTTCCTGACCAATAGGATTTTCCAACCCCATTGCTTCTACAGCAGATTCACTAATTATTATGTTTGCAGACTCATCTCCTAACTCTCTTGAAAAATCTCTTCCTGTTGTTAATTCCCATTGAGTAGTTTTTCCATACTCGGGACTTACAAAAATAGTGTTGAAAGAAGTAGTTAACTCGCTGGATGCTCCCGGCAGTTTAAATCCGTCATTATTTCCTAGTGTAGTAGTAAGTGGATAGTTCGCCAATGCCATTTCTTGTACAACACCTGTGTTCTTCAATTCTGAGCGAAGTACATCCAGACTTTGGTACAAAGTCCGGCTACCCGTCATAGTAATTAGTCCTTCTTTTTCATATCCAATTGGTCGGTTTTTGGCGTGTTGAATTTGTTGATGGATAGTAATGGTACCGATAATCATTACAATTGAGATTGCAAATTGAAGAACCACCAACCCTTGACGAAATCGCTCACTTTTTTTGCCTTGTCTCAGTCTTCCTTTTAAAGCCTGAATTGGATTAAACGATGACAAAAATATTGCGGGATAACTTCCGGCGATTAAACCTACAGTCAAACTAAAGCCAAGGCTAACCAGCCAGAAAAGAGGGTTTGCCCACTGAAACATAATTTCTTTAGCTGCAACCGTATTGAATGTTGGGAGAAACAGATATACCAAAGATAATGAGATGATAAGTGCGCCAAACGTGTATAAAAAAGCTTCCGTCATGAACTGATTTATCACCTCACCGCGTGCTGAACCAATTGCTTTTCGAACACCTACTTCTTTTCCCCGACTTTGAAACTGAGACGTATTCAGATTCATAAAGTTGATACATGCGATGAATAGAATAAAAACTCCAATCAGACCATATAAACGAATGAACTGAACTTTTTTACTCGTAACCTGAACTCCATCTTCGAAGGTTGAATTCAGGTGCCAGTCCTTCATCGGAAGTAAGAACAGTTCCCTTGGATCGTCCTCCACATCCCGATAAGGTTTCATCAATTCTTTGATAGCCAGGGAAGCGTCTGATATAGAAACCTCTTCCTTAAGCTTGGCAAAAGCTTTCATATTGTAATTATTCCACGTATAAGGATTGTTCTCATTGTAGATAAGTGCCATTGATGCAAAAAAGTTGGCATCCCCGAAAGTGGAGTTCTCTGGTAAGTCTTCAAAAACTCCCTGTACGATTAAATCGGTTGTTCCATTAATTGAAACCGTTTTACCGATTGGATTCTCCTTTCCAAACACTTTTTGAGCGAACCGATCTGAGACTAAGATGTTGGCAGGATTTTCCAGAGCCTCTCGTGTTCCCTGTTTCATTTCCAGAGAAAGGATATGAGGAATATCTTTTTGAAAGAAATATCCCATTTCACGATAGGGTTCCTCTTTTACCACTAATAATTCGGTCTCTGGACGAAAGAAAGTCATAGCAATATGCTCGAAGTAATGACCGTAAGTTTCCTCCAATTCCACGCCAACTCCCCCTGTAAGCGAACTATTAACCCGTATCCCATCAGGAGAAATATCTTTTCGCATCACCTGGACAATCCGGTCATAATGCTCATGATTTGTGTTATAGGAGTATTCATCATAAATCCAGAGTGCGATAAAAATGGCAACGGTCATTCCCAGTGCCAACCCACCAATATTGATCAAAGAAAAAGTCTTGTTTTTAAGAAGTGTTCGGTAACTGATTTTGAGATTATGACTAAACATGACGGGATACATATTTGGAGTTGAAAAATTACGGATAGCGAACGGTCTCAGATAATTAAACACCTGATACCAGTAAAGAAGCTTTGCCCTGTTCTTTGATTTTTTTTGGATGTTGAAATAGAATGCCTCCTCTAAATCACCAAGCACTTCTTCCTGTAATTCCTGCTTCAGGAAAAAGGATAGAAAACGAACGGCGTATTTGGGAGGCTGAGTACTCATTTATTAGACTCCTAATACCATGTTTGAAGTCATTCCGCGGCGTATGCCCGGAATCCAGAGCTTTATTAAGAGTAAAATTTCAGTATTGTATAAAACTCGAGATTCCTGCCCTGTCTGCCTAACAGGCAGGCTTCGAAGGAATGACGATGTGGTGGTATTAGTGAGTAAGTCAATCATGATCCAATATTAAACTTCAGATCAGAAAAGGCAGGGAATTGGCTCCATAAAGAGAGTTTTATATCTCTTGAGTTTTTTAAAGCTCGCTCTCCAGCACCTGTGATTTCATAAATCCGCTTTCGGCGTCCTCCGCGTTCGGCTGTAGGCTCTCCCATTTCGGAAGTCAAAAAACCTTTTTCACCTAATCGGTTCAAGGTTGAATGGACTGCTCCGATAGACACTGAGCGTTCGAGTTGGTTTTCAAATTCTTCTGCGATCTTAAAGGCGTATGCTTCCTCTCCTAGTATTCCTACAATCAGAAGTAAAGTCTCTTCAAAATCACCTAGTTTCGTTTCTTTCATAGTTTTGTTACTAAATTGTAGAACAAATATAGTAGAAAAATATATAACCTCTACTTTTTAGAAAGAAATAAGTTTCAAGCTTGAAAAATTATTTCAATCCTACCTTTATTTCACTTTGATTTGCAGTAATAAACACATTACGTTCGGTTAAGCAATCAATTGGAATGGAGCTTTTAAAAAAGGAAAAATATAGCAAACTCATTGAGCCCCTGAAAAAAGTGACGATAAACAATTTGTTCGCACGGGCGGTAGTCGAACAAAGAGTATCGGGAAAGGTGTATGTGGATGACTGTTTAAATCCATCAACATATCATGTGGTCCATCCCTATGGGATGTCTCTACTTTTTGGAAACCATACTAATCATACATTTAACAAAACTTTTAAACAATATGCCTTAAATAGCAAGAAGCTTCGTTCAAGTTATGAATGGATGCAGGCTTTTCCCGAAAAATGGGATGATGTATTAAGTGATTTATTTGAGGATTGCAGCGTATCTTCTTCAAAGAATACTAATAACAATTTTGAGGGAGTAATTGAATTAAATACGCGTGTAAATTTCCGGTTTAACACCCATAAATACAATGAGTTTAAACAGAATCTGCCCATTTTGGCTCATGCTATTGTCTGTACCGACCGAGATTTATTTCATGCAATGAAAGGCAGTGTAATCCCCTCCAATTTTTGGGATAGTGCGGACGACTTTATAGCAGAAGGTGTGGGTTTTAGCCTGATAGCCGAAAACCAATTGGCTTGTACGGCTTACTCCGCTTTTATTTTCGATTATATGCTGGAACTTGGTATGGAAACCATCCCCCGGTTTCGTGGAAAGGGATTTGCCAAGCACACTTGCGCACGACTTATCGATTTCTGCCTGGAAAACAAGTATGAACCTGTTTGGGCATGCAGATTAGAAAACACAGGCTCCTTTCGATTGGCGCAGGCACTTGGTTTTGAACCTACTGTCGAAATTCCTTATTACCGGTTATGTAACTAAACCAACAATTTGTATATCTAAGCTCAAACCCATTTCCCTCTTTTTTTGATTTTTAGGATTAACGTATTACGTTCACTAAAAACGAATATGTTAATATTGCCAGAATAAAAAATGATTGCTAACTCATTCAAAATAACGATCCATATGGTTGCAAGCCTGGATGGGTTCATTGCGAAAAAGAATGGAGATACTTCGTGGATGCAATCAACCGATCACTTCAAAAAAGGGGTTACTTTAACCGAAGAACTTATCGCGGATATTCTCAGCTCCATCGATTGTTATGTTATGGGTTCACATACCTACGAACATGCCCTTAAGTTAGGATGGCCATACGGAGATGTTCCTGTAATCGTATTAACTCATCGGAACTTTGAACCTGAAAGAGAAAGTGTGCAGTTCTACTCAGGTGATCTTACCAAACTGGTAAATCATCAACTAAAGCCGAAGTACACAAATGTATGGATGGTTGGAGGAGCTAAAACAACAAAAGAGTTTCTACAATTACAGCTTGCCGATGAATTAATCATATCTTTTATGCCCATCCTCCTGGGTGATGGATTACTATTCTTTGACTATATAGAGAAAGAACAAAAGCTGCATCTAAAAGATGTAGCTGCTTATAAGGATGGCATGGTGGAAATGAGTTATGATATTTTAAAATGATCCCCGAAGTAGATAAATACCTGTTGGATGGTTGTATGCGTTACGGTGCAACGCCAAAGTGTAAAGTGAATGAAGGCAGGAGGAACTGAAAACCCTCAGGATGATTGTTTTGGAAACCGGCCTTACCGAAGAATTAAAGTGGGGGACTCCTTGCTACACTTATAACAAAAAGAATGTACTAATGGTCAGTGCACTTAAAGATGCTGCCACCATTAGCTTTTTTAAAGGTACCCTACTCGAAAATCCTCACAACCTCCTCAAAAAACCAGGCCCAAACTCACAGTCTGCCCGGTATATGAAGTTTACCAGTGTGGATCAGGTTCTTGAGGTTGAACATTTTTTAAAGGAGTACATTCCTGAAGAACTTCAATCAAAGCTGGATGAAGACCCTGTATTCAAAAATGCCTTTGAGTCGCTGACTCCCGGAAGACAGCGGGGCTACATTATTTATTTTTCTCAGTCTAAAAAACCTGAAACCCGAATCAGCAGAATTGAAAAAAGCGTACCAAACATTTTGAATGGCATAGGCCTGCACGACAAATACACTTCGGCAAAAAGAAAGAAGCAGTAAACTTACCCCTGCGTTACCAGTGCTTTTCGGTAATTCTTTACCGTCTGCCTGGTTTCTTTAAGGAAACCTATAAGATAGGTGACTAAATGAACGGTCTTTCGCAATAAGAATGGAAATTCTTTCCTTTCGATATCAAGAATAAGAATGGTACGATATTCATCAGTGGCATTTACGGCAGAATGCAGGAAGGTTTGATCAAAAAGAAACATAGAACCTTTCTGCCAGATGTGCTGAGTATCATCTACTTTAAAGTAGCACTTCTCACTTTCTTTCGGGGTTCTGAGCCCTATGTGGCATCTTACCAAGGCCCGGGAGGTTCCGTGATGCGGAGCTAAATTTGAATCCGGCGGTAAAATTGAAAAAAATGCATTGACAACACCGGGGCTTTTAGCTAAAAGCCGATGGACTGTGGGCGAAGCCAAATCACCGTTAATCTCACGATGCATGAGCATGAAGGGATAAATTTTCCAGTTTACCGCTGCTTCATTTCCTTTCTGCCCTCCCGCTCCTACTGTTGCTGTTTCTGAAAGGGTCGGGATTTTTTTAAAGTTGTCAAGTACAATGTCAGCGTCTTTATAAATCTCGTCGATATTTTCGATGTATTCTGAAATCCAGGGGAATTCCTCTATCACCTTATCTCCTTCTGCTATTGCACCTCGGTTTGGGAGGTAACGATTCATGAATGAATCTGTTGAATCAATGAACTTTCTGACGAACTTTATAGACATCTGTGAAGAGAATTATATATGTGAATTTTAAGGGGGCAAATTTATCCAACTTTTAAGGCACTATCAAGAAAATACGGTTCCCGGTTGTGATCAGTATTCAGCTTTGCAATGTTCTCTGAGCGTGCTTAACACCGTTAAAAAATCTTCCGGCAGTTCAGAAGCGAAGCTTACTTTTTCTCCAGTGGCAGGATGTTCAAACCCAAGTGTTTTAGCATGTAGAGCTTGTCGGCCCAGCCCGGTTATCAATTTATGAAACATCACTTTTCTAGCGCCGGTGTTTGGTCCGTAGCGAACGGAAGTACCACCATATGTTGTATCTCCAAATACATGATGCCCACTATGCGCCATGTGAACCCTGATCTGGTGAGTCCTTCCGGTTTCCAATTTCACTTCTACGAGGCTTAAGTAGTCAAAGTATTCGAGCACTTTGTAATGGGTTACCGCATGTTTTCCTCGTCCACCCTGCAGTACGGTCATCAATTTCCGATCGTGCTTGGAACGTCCGATATCACCTTCAATCGTGCCCTCCTCAGCAGGTGTTCCCCATACAATCGCCCAATAGGTTCGGTCTACGTCTTTCTCTGCAAACTTAGCCGAGAGCTTGGCCAGCGTTTCGTCGTTCTTTGCAACAACCAATAACCCACTGGTGTCTTTATCCAATCGATGTACTATTCCCGGGCGAATGTTTTCGTCTTCATCTTCTCCAGCTAATTCATCTACGTGATGCATAAGTCCGTTTACTAACGTACCTGTCCAGTTGCCATAGGCCGGGTGCACTACCATCCCACTTTCTTTATTGACTACAATAAGGTCATCGTCTTCGAAAACGATATTCAACTCCAGTTCTTCCGCTTTCGCTTCAGGAGGAGGAGCTATGGGGAGTTCAATGTAAATTTCATCTCCGGGAAGCATTTTATAAGACGACTTCTCCTGCTTTCCATTCACCCATACATAGCCATCTTTTATTGCTTTCTGAACCTTATTTCTTGTAGCATTCTCCACAAATCCGGTGATGTACGCATCCAGTCGTATCGACTCCTGCTGTCCCTGCGGTACTTTGAATTCGTAGATTGTTTTTTCTTTCTCCATATAAACAAGATAGGCAGATTGTAAGGACTTTGCTTCTTCCTCAATAATTCAAAATTTAAAATTAAAGATTCAAAATTTGTAAGGAGCTGGATTTATTATGGTCTTACTTAGATAATTAGAAATTAAAATCCCAAAAAAAAGTATGGCTATAAAGAATAATCTGATTCAGGAAAAAAGCTTTGATTTTGCTTTATCTATAATATCACTCTTTAAAAGATTACAGGAGGAAAGAGAATATATAATTTCTAAACAGATACTAAGATCAGCAACAAGTATTGGAGCAAATGTTGAGGAAGCAATAGCAGGTCAATCCAGAAAAGATTTTATAAATAAACTATCTATATCTTTAAAAGAAGCTCGAGAAACCAGATATTGGCTGAGATTACTACAGGAAAGTGAATTGACATCTATTGATGTTTCTGAATACCAAAAGGAAGCTCTGGAAATTGTAAATATTCTATCTGCTATTGTTAAGACTACCAAATCACGATCTTAATGATTTTGAATCTTTAATTTTAAATTTTGAATTCAATGATCCAATCATTGTACATAAAAGATTTCGCACTTATCGATGAACTCGAAGTTCAATTCGGAGAGGGCTTGAATATCCTAACCGGGCAAACCGGAGCAGGGAAGTCGATCATCATCGGGGCGTTGAATATGATACTGGGCGAACGGGCCGATACAGAAGTGATTCGCAGGGGAGCAGATAAAGCGATTTCTGAGGCAACTATTAAAGTGAGTGACAATTCTGAACTAAAGACATTGCTTTCTGAGAATGAAGTTGAATTTAGTGAATACCTGATCCTTCGAAGAGAAATACGCCAAACCGGAAGCCGGGCATTTATTAATGATACTCCTGTAAATATAAGTGTATTGAAAGCCGCTGGAGATTTGCTGGTTGATTTACACGGTCAGCACGATCACCAATTGTTATTGAGAGAAGAAAATCATCGTGGGGTTATTGATAGTTTTGGAGAGATTGAACCTGTATTAGCAACTTATCAGGTAGAATTTGCAAAAATGAAAACACTACAAAAAGAACTTTCATCACTTAAAAAAAGAGAGTCTGAACTTCAGGAAAAAACCGAACTTTATCGTTTCCAGGTTAAGGAGTTAGAGCAAGCACAACTGACTACCGATGAGGAAGAAGAAATGCTTACTGAGATGAATCTGCTTGACAATGCAGAGGTACTCGACCAAAAAGCAGCGGCCATTTCTGAACTTTCTGAGAACGAAGAAGCTGATATACTTCAACTCCTCAACATCCTGAAATTAAATCTTGAAGACCTCGCGCGTATTGAGCCTGAATTCGCCTCCTATCTGGAAGAAATAAATGCCGCAAGAGTAAGTGTGAATGAGGCCATACAGTTTGCAGAACGGTATCGAAACAATATCGAATTCAACCCGCAACGACTGGAAGAACTTCGGCAACGGCAATCGGAATTAAACCGGCTTCAAAAAAAATATCAGCGGGATGTTCCCGGTTTGATTTCTTATCTAAACGAGATCCAACGAGAACTTTCCATCGCTGATAACTTCGATCTCGAGATTGAAAAACTCCAGAAATCGGTAGCAAAGCAGGCTTCCCTACTTGCTGGTTCTGCCAGAATACTTCATGAGGAGCGTGTTTCGGTTGGTAAAAAGCTAAGTACTAATATTGAAGAAGAACTTTCCCGACTTGGCATTCCTAACGCGAAATTAGCTGTTCGGGTGGATTGGCAGCAAAGTACCAATGGCTGGTTTGAAATTGATGGTTTATCCGTCGAATGTACCGAATATGGTTGTGACGACATCCGGATTTTCATTTCAACAAATAAAGGTGAAGAACCTAAACCTCTTGCTAAGATTGCGTCGGGTGGGGAAATAAGTCGTGTTATGTTGGCTTTGAAATCAATCCTTGCTAAAGAACAGAGCCTGCCTGTTATGATTTTTGATGAAATTGATACCGGAATAAGCGGTGAGATTTCCGAAAAAGTAGGGCGCTCGATGCGAACACTATCGATGCATTGCCAGATTGTTGCTATTACGCATCAGCCCCAGATTGCCAGCCAGGCACATCATCACTACAAAGTAGCCAAAATCGAAAATGAAGATCGAACGATCACCAGAATTATTCCTCTTTCACAGGAAGAACATATCAGAGAAGTAGCAAGCCTGATGAGTGGAGCTGAAATTTCAGAATCGGCCCTTCATAGTGCTAAAGAACTAATCGATCAAAATACCTTTAGCAATTAACTCCCGATTCTGAACCTGTCTGCCGACTAGAAGGTTTGTTTCAGAACCTTGGATTTTAAAAAAGCTTGAGATTCCGGGTCAAGCCCGGAATGACTCAAAGCTTATATACTTACTTGATAAGCGTCATAATACCCGAATCAAAGAACAACTCACGTCCACTGGCTAACGCCCTCAATCTGTAAATGTACATTCCACTCGGCTGGTTTAGAAAATCTACTGTTACCCTGGCAATTCCGGATGAAACAGTTCCCACCTGTTCTTTCACCAACTGGCCACTTATAGTAAACACGGAAAGTGTATACTGAACCGAAACCGGAGTTTCAAACTGAACTGTTGTAGATGGGTTAAAGGGATTTGGATAATTTCCAACCAACTTAAACTCTTTGGTTATTCCTAATTCTTCCTCATTTGAAGTTACTACCTGATTAGCCCCTTCATTGATCCAAGCTTTTATTTTATTTATTTGATCCTGACTAAGTGATCCACCCACTGGCATTTGGCCTCCAAATTGAGGACTAGGCTCAATCTTATCAACCAAAGGACTGCCATCGGCGTTACCCGGAAGTACATGCTTTGAATTATACCTGTTGGAAGGGCTTGTACTTGCCATTACAGCAGCATATGAGCTGGAATTAAAACTGTTTTGGCCAGCATTGTGGCAACTATTACAACTTGCATTAAAAATAGATTGTATCTCTGAGGCATAATCAACCTGGGTATAGGCTGTGGTACTTAATAAAAATACAGAAACAAAAAGGCCGTAAATTTTTTTCATTTTTTCTCCGGATGATTGTAAGTGATCAGTAAAGTAGCAAAATGATGCTTATTCACAACTATTAAGACAAATCTTTAATAAAAGTGTTACAAATTCAACTTATTGGCAATAAGGGTTGCTGGATGATTTGCTTTTTTTCCTGTCCCGTCTTTGATTTGATGACGGCAGGAAAAGCCGGGAGCACAAACTTCTTTTTCTTGCTGCTTAATAACTTGTGGAAATAGGCGCTGTCCACCAATTTCCATAGAAATATCATAATGCTCTTTTTCGTAACCGAAGCTACCGGCCATGCCGCAGCATCCTGTATCCAGAACATCAACTTTAAATCCTATGGCTTCAAGTGCTTTTTTAGTTGGTTCGTTTCCTATCAGGGCTTTTGTGTAGCAATGACCATGAACAATTAGTTCTTCTTTGATGGTACTTTCGGGAAGAAGTTCTTTGTTATTTGCCAAAAACTCTTCAAAAGTAAAGCTCATTGAAGCCAGTTTCTCAGCCTTAGGTAATATTTCCTCGGAGCACAAATCTAAAAACTCATCTCTTAGGGTCAATATCTCTGAAGGCTCTAACCCTACAATAGGTATATCTTGCTCAGCAAAAGGATGTAGTTCTTCAATAACTTCATGAGTAATTTTTTTTGCAGCTTTTAGCAATCCTTTAGAAATCTGTGGTCTTCCTGTCTCCAGGCTATCAGGTACCATAACCCTGAACCCCATCTCCTCTAAAACTTTGACCGCAGAAATCGCAATTTCGGGCTCATGGAAATTGATGAAAAGGTCTACAAATAAAACTACCTGTTTGCCTTTTAGGTCTCCTTCATATCTTCTTTTTCGAAACCATTCTTTAAAAGTCTGCTTTGCGAAAAGCGGTAAGGTTCGATGTGCAGAAATACCCATTGTATCTTCAAGCAACTGTTTACCAACTCGTGATCCAACCATCCAGTTGGATAATGTTGCAAATTGCGCTGCCAACGGATAAAGCTTTCCGGCTGATCCAAAGAAGTATTCCCTGAAACTCACCCCTTCTTTTTCATGCCATCCATTCATGAATTCTGCTTTCATCCGGGCCATATCCACATTAGCCGGGCATTCACTTTTGCAGGCTTTGCAACTCAGACATAGATCAAGTGCTTCTTTGAGTTCTTCGGATTCAAATGTTTCCGGATTCTCTCCCGAAAAAACCAGCCGGAATACATTAGCCCTGCCGCGAGTGCTGTCTTTTTCATCAGCCGTTGCCATGTACGAGGGACACATAGTTCCCCCACTCTCTGCCAGCTTTCTGCACACCCCGGCTCCATTGCATAATTCAATGGCATTTGCAAGACTCCCCTCCTTCCTCCAATTAAAAACCGTTTCATAGCCTTCAGCAGGTGTATATGAAGGAGAAAACCGCAGGTTTTCATCAATAGGTTTTGATTTTATGATTTTGCCCGGATTGAATATGTAATTGGGGTCCCATATCTCCTTTACCTGTTCAAGAATGGGCATCATTTCTTTGCCAAGAACTTTTTCTATATAAGGTGCTCGCGCACGCCCATCTCCATGCTCTCCCGAAAGTGACCCTCGGTATTTACCCACTAAACCGGCAACTTCTTCGGCCATTGTCTTCATTTTGTCAACACCTGCCTGAGTCGTAGTATCTATTACCGGGCGAATATGTAATTCGCCTACCGAGGCATGAGCATAAAACACACAATTAGTATTGTGTTTCTCGAGTATCCGCTGGAACTTTTTTACATACCCAGGTAAATCAGGAACCCGGACAGCCGTATCCTCACAAAAGGTTGGAGAACGAGAATCCTTACCTAAGCCCATTAACAAACCTAAACCTGCTTTTCTGAGATTCCAAACCCTGTCCATCTTTTCCTGTTCGGAAAACTGGGGGAAAGCGTAACCAAGATCTTTGTCTTTTAGTACACCAGCCAGACTGTTTGTTTTTTCCTCCAGTTCAATTTCTGAATCTCCTTCGAACTGAATGATAAGAATACACTTTGGGTCGCCTTCTAAAAAAAATCGGTTTTGAATATGCTCAATATTTCCTTTGGTGGCGTTCATAATGATGTCGTCAATCAACTCAACAGCAGAAGGCTCTAATTTTACCGCTTCAACCGTAGCATGCATTGCTTCATCTAGTGTATTAAACTGGGGAATAATGAGCCTCTTGAACCTTGGAAGCTTTTCTAAGTTAATCTTTGCACTGGCAGTTAAAGCCAGTGTTCCCTCACTGCCACAGAGTAATTCACATAAATTAAAAGGCCGTCCATTTGGATCGATAGGTTTCATTTCACAAAGTTTATCAAGAGCATAACCCGTATTCCGCCTGGTGATTTCCGGGTGTGGGTAATTGTTCCTGATTAAATCTTTGTTCTTCATCAATAAGCGGATCATAGCACGATATATATGCCCTTCCAGTGAATGAAGTTTTAGTTTCTCATCCAGCTCTGTTTGGCTGAGTGGCTTGAAATGAGCGATGGAACCATCACTCAATACCACTTCCATTTCCTTTACATGCTCACGAGTAGTTTTGTACTTAATGGAAAATGAACCCGATGAATTGTTTCCAATCATACCTCCTATCATACACCGGTTGGTAGTTGAAGTATCAGGCCCAAATAAAAGTCCGTGCTTGCCGGCTTCCCGGTTGAGAGAATCCCTGATTACTCCCGGCTGTACCACAGCCGTTTGCTCCTCTATATCCACGGAAAGTAGTTCAGTCATGTACCGGGAAATATCCATGATTACTCCTTCCCCTGTTGCCTGGCCTGCAAGGCTGGTTCCTGCACTTCTGGCTGTAATGGAAAACTTCTCTTGTTGAGCTTTTAGTACCAGTTTCTGAATGTCCTGAATAGTTTTAGGAAACGAAGCCCCTTTAGGCTCCTCCTGGTACATAGATGCATCCTGGGCATAAAGTTTGCGAGTGAGTGAGTCGGTTTTGATCAAAGAAAGCTCCGTTTTTAGAGTAGACAGAGTTTGAGGCTATTTGAAATAAATATCAATCCTCATTTAGTAAACTTTGATGATTTCTTGTCTCTTTATTTCCTTTTATGGTTTTAACAATCGCTTCAATAGGCTGCCTTTAGAAGCTAAAATTTGATGCCTAGTTATCTGCAAGAAGAGTATCCATTTTACAAATATTATTTTTTGCCCTTAATCGACTACTAAACAATGTTTTATGAAACAAGTCAATCAAAGAAAACTCTTTACTATATACATACCGCACTACACTGATTAGTGCCAATTTCAAATAAAACATAACGTCATGAAAAAGAAACGAAATTTACTCAAGTATTTACTGTTTTTAGCGCCGGTAATCTTATTCGCTTGTAAAGAGGGCATTGTTGAAACTGCCCCGGAACTTTTAGATCCGGAAATTGAAGCTATGAAAAAAGTTTTAGTTGAAAATGGGTTTCCTGAAGATTTGATTGTATACCAGGGTGAGTACTTTGTTGTTGATAAAGACATAGCTATTTCTTTAGAACGTATCCAAGAAATGAAAAGAAAACTTCCTATCAAACAAAGGCAAGCTTATGGAGGCACTGGTTGGGGACTTGTATCTCTCAGCAATGTACAAAGCATTAATGTAAAAGCTCATTCAAGTGTTCCATCGAGCTGGAAAAATGCTCTCCAAGATGCTATAAGCTATTGGAATGCTGTGTCTGGAGCTCGAATTAATATAACTTATGTTACTTCAGGTTCTGCTGACATCACGGTTTATACAGATGATTATGCACCTATTTATGATGATTTACCAAACTATGTAATAGCCGTAGCTGATCCCGCTTATAACGGAAATGTAGGTTCTGAAATATCTATTAATTTAGGTTATGCTTATGCGCCAAGTGGATCCCCAACCTATTTATCCAAAGTTTACAATATGGTTCATGAACTTGGACACTCGATAGGATTCAGACATACTAATTGGTCTTCGGAAGGAGAAAGTTCTGCTACAAAAATACCTTATACTCCTTCATCGGATGCTAATTCTGTTATGAATGGTGGCACCGCAAATAACAACTGGAATGGATTTTCCATCTATGATCAAACCGGAGCAAGGGTTCTTTACCCAACAAGTCTAGCAACGCCGACTATCAGCATTACCAATACAAATAATTTTGGAGACTTCATCTTGATTGAGCTAAACAGTTCATTTGGAAGTTATGGTTACGAAAATACTTTTTATAAGAGAATAGATGGTGGAAGCTGGCAATTACTGAACTCAACCCCGAGAACATATCCGAATGGTAACTATAGCCTTACTGTACCTGCTGATATCCCTGCTACTTATGAATTCCGTGTCCAAACCAAAAGTTATCATGGTGGCTTGTATTCAAACTATAGCAGCAATATAAGTTATGAAGTACAAGGTTCAGGAGGAGGGGGTATTTTTTAACTTTTAGTTTTCAAATTAATGAGCCATTCTTTTTAAAGGATGGGTTTTAGTTTAGATACTTCATTGATTTTTTTCATAATCTCATCAGCAATAGCTAAGCCAGCCGTTGCAGCTGGGCTCGGCGCATTCAATACGTGTATCTGCCGTTCAGCTACCTCAAAATAAAAATCATCTAAAATCTCTCCATCAGGTTTTAGTGCCATAGCGCGAACTCCCGTTGGTGCTACTTTAAGGTGTTCTTCCCTTACTTCAGGAATAAGCTTTTGCAGGCCTTTTACAAATGCTTTTTTAGACAGTGACCGGTGATACTCATCAACGCCCATCCGCCAATGCTTAAACGAAAGCTTCCAAAATCCCGGGAAATTGAACATCTCGGTTGCCTCCTTCAAATCAAAAGAAAGCTTCCCGTATCCTTCCCGCTTAAACGAAGGAACTGCATTAGGCCCACATTCAATACCTCCCAATGCCATTCGGGTAAAATGCACACCAAGAAATGGGAAATCCTTATGAGGTAAAGGGTAGATAAGATTCCTCACCAGATATTCAGCTTCAGGTTTTAGCTCATAATACTCACCCTTAAACGGAACAATTTGAACCGGTGATTGAACCCCTCCGGATTTTGCAACATGATCGCAGTAAAGACCTGCACAGTTGATTAAAAAGTCAGTATGAAAAATCTGCTTTTGGGTTTTAACTTTTAAACCTTCACCATTCTGATGAATACCCTGTACTTCATAGCCAAATTCTACATGGTTTCCTGACTTTTCAATAAGCTCTTTAAGCTTTTCACACATCCCAGCAAAGTCTACAATACCGGAGCATGGCACATGTATAGCTGCGATTCCTTCCACATAGGGTTCCAACTCTTTCAGCCGCTCTCTTCCAATTTTCTCTATTCCCTCAATCTCATTTTCCAACCCACGCTGATAAATCTTTTCTAAGCGACCCAGCTCTTCTTCTTCAGTTGCTACAATTACTTTACCACATACATCAATCTCAACCTCATGTTCGGTACAAAATTCCACTAACTGGTGGCGGCCATTAATACACAATCTCGCCTTGTAACTGCCGGGCATGTAATAAATACCCGAATGGATAACCCCGGAATTTTTTCCAGTCTGATGGGCTGCAACTTTGTGCTCTTTTTCAAGAACCAGGATATTGGCATCTGGTTGAGTCAAGCTTAGTTTATAAGCAGTTGAAAGACCTACAATACCTGCGCCAACGATGATATAATTATAGTGCTTTTGCTCTGTCGATGAACTCATGCTTAAAGATAAGCCAGATTCTTAATAAAGCACAGAAGTTTTAGTCCCAATCATGCTAATAGAATACGTTGATTACGCTTTTCTCTGAACTAAGTGGTATCTTTTCACGTTCTGAGACATAACCAAATACTATCAATGAAAATATTTTTTCGTTTACCCTTATTTATACTTCTTGGCGCTTCATTTATTATATCCTGTGGCGAAGTTCGCCAAAATCCCCGTGACATAAGCGACAACCTTAAAAGAACGGATGAAATTATCTGGAACGCCACATTTAATGATCTGGATGGCAATGAAGTTTCCCTTTCGGACTTTAAAGGAAAAGTTGTTCTTATTGACTTTTGGGAAACCTGGTGTGGGCCCTGCCTAGCTGTATTCCCAGCAATGGATTCTTTAAGAAATGAGTACGGAGATGACTTCGAAGTTTTGGCTGTAAATCTTCAGGATTCGGACACCCCTGAGGACGTACAGGCTTTTATGGAAAAAGAAGGATATGATTTTCACTTCCTTCTAGACTCCAACAAAATCGGCCCTGAAGTTATCACTTACGGAATCCCTTTTAAAGTATATGTAGATCCAAATGGCTATTTGATAAGTGCTGAAGTTGGAACTGCCGGTACGGAGGGTGATTATCAGAAAGCAAAACAAATCATTGAAGACAACAAAGATTCTTAACAAACTATTTATTACAAAATGCAACAAGTAGAAGAAAAATTAGCCTATAAAGTAAAAGACATTGGTCTGGCAAGATTCGGAAGACAGGAAATTGAACTTGCCGAAGCCGAAATGCCGGGCCTAATGGCTATCCGTGAAGAGTACAAAGCCGAACAACCGCTAAAAGGTGCTCGTATAGCAGGCTGTCTTCATATGACCATTCAGACTGCTGTTCTCATCGAAACCCTTGTTGAACTGGGTGCAGAGGTTACCTGGTCATCCTGTAATATCTATTCTACTCAGGACCATGCTGCTGCTGCAATCGCTGAAGTAGGAATTCCTGTTTATGCCTGGAAAGGAATGAATGAAGAAGAATTTGATTGGTGTATTGAACAAACATTGTTTTTCCCGGATGGTCAACCGTTAAATATGATTCTTGATGATGGAGGAGACTTAACCAATATGGTACTGGATAAATACCCAGAGTTGGTTGATGGAATTAATGGTATTTCTGAAGAGACAACAACTGGCGTTTTGAGGTTGATTGAGCGGCAGCGTAAAGGCACACTTACACTGCCTGCTATTAATGTAAATGACTCTGTTACCAAATCTAAGTTTGATAACAAATATGGTTGTAAAGAATCCGCTGTGGATGCGATCCGTCGTGCTACCGATGTAATGATGGCTGGCAAAGTAGCCGTTGTCGCGGGATATGGTGATGTAGGTAAAGGTACCGCAGCTTCTCTTCGTGGAGCTGGCGCTCGTGTGATTGTTACTGAAATCGACCCGATTTGCGCGCTTCAGGCTGCTATGGACGGCTTTGAAGTAAAAAGAATGGCAGATGCCGCTCCAAGAGCAGACATCGTGGTAACGGCAACCGGAAATAAAGACATTGTTACCGGCGAGCATTTCGAAAGTATGAAAGACAAAGTGATTGTAGGAAACATCGGTCACTTTGATAATGAAATTGATGTAGCCTGGTTAAAAGCCAATTCGGAAGAAGAGAACATCAAGCCACAGGTAGATATTTTTACCCTTAAATCCGGTAAGCAGGTTGTGTTGCTTTCCCAGGGCCGCTTGATGAACCTCGGAAATGCTACCGGGCATCCTTCTTTTGTAATGAGTAACAGCTTTACCAACCAGACATTGGCTCAAATTGCACTTTGGAACCGTCCGGAGGAATTTGAAGTGGGCGTTCATGTCCTACCCAAAACACTGGATGAAAAAGTTGCCAGATTACACCTCAAGAAAATCGGTGTTGAGTTGGAAACACTTACAGAAGAACAAGCTGAATATATTGGTGTACCTATTACCGGACCTTATAAGTCTGATCAATACAGGTATTGATCCAATCCTAAATTTAAAAGCCCTGTTCATTTAATTTTGAACAGGGCTTTTTTATGTCTGTAAAGATTTCTTCATTAATTGAGATGCCTGGATTTGGAATGAGTGATCTTGTTTTAACCTATATTTATAATAGAAAAAGCACCAAAACAAAAACACCTTGGGCAATACCAAAGAGTATTAATGCGGACCACAATTTATCGTCGAAAAAACTCATCTGATTCTTAAATAAAAAACCCTGCATGAAATCACATGCAGGGTTTTCTGCTAAATGAAAGCCAGGACTAATTCTCTAAATCCAAATCTGCTTCCAGAGTTTTTTCAATTCGAGTCTGGACTTCCCGTAAATGTGCTTCAGTATATGTATCAAAACTGAAGGGAGGAGATAAACGACGATCTATTCGCGACTTAAGATCCGCTAGTTTAAGCCTGGCTACTGATCTTGCGTCTGCAGGGGTACCTGAAGGTGCATCAGTAACCAAAGCGCTCATTGCATCTACATAAGCTCTTTGAAGATCTCTTCGATTACTGGAAATATTCTCTCCAGGAGCTGTCCATACTTCACTCCAAATAGCATTAGTGATAGTACCCATTAACTCAGGAATTGTAACAGTATTCTCAGCACCAAATTTAACTTCAGCATCACGAATACGGGATAACCGGTTACCATTCAAAAGTTGAGATAACAATGACTGTTGCACTCCAAGCATGTATTGGTGCAATGGGTAGTCAATGCGTCCGCGGTAAGTATTGTTATTTCCCCAATGGCTCCATCTGTCAGCACCGAACTGCTGGTAAATCTCTTGAGGTACATTAAAAGCTTCATCTACCAGCGCGTATTCAATAATCATGGATAAAGCCTCTTCCTGCTTTTCTTTTGCAATAGGAACAAATGGCATTCTACCATCAGGATCTCCAACATGATCACGATACTGATGCTGGCCACCTATATACTTAACAGCTGGTGCAAGTGCCCTTGAATACTGAAAGAAGTAGGTATTAAACAAATCTGTAGCCTCCGAATAGGGTAAATTATCAGAAAGTGCCGTTTCCGGTACTTTCAGAATCAGTTCTTTAAGTAAGTCTGCACGTTCTTTTCCCCATGCTAAAGGATCAGCTCCCAGATCGAATACATTTACATGCGGATCGATAGCACTCGGCCCTCTTGCGTCTTCATCTGATCCGTACGCATGACCCGGCTGAGCCGCCATACGAGCAATGTCTTCAGCTTTTTCATCATCCGGTGTATACCCGTAGCTTATTACCCATAAGTCATAACTTCCAACACTGGGATTGTAATAATTACCTTCCTCAGATTCTGGAGAAACATTTATGGTCGGGTAATCCATCACAGAACTGAATACACCATTCTCTTCAGTCCAGTCTTCGTCATAAAGTTTATCTAGTGGCGTATCAACAGATGACCTGAAATTATGCCTAAGCCCTAAAGTATGACCTACCTCATGCATGGTAACCCATCGAAAGGCCTGATCCAGGTACTCTTTTGGTACAGGATCACCTGGTTTAATCAGGCCTTTTGCCTGTAAAACACCTCTTTTCACATCAAGCTGCATACCCATTTCCAAATAGAATGATTCCATTTCATTGTGGCTGCTTGCCTGAAGCTCTTCTTCGGTTACATTGAAGATTTCATCTATAGCATTTCTGGGTTCTACAAGTTCCCGGTGGCTGTCGCGGAATCCAATCAACATATTTGCTTCAAAAAGGATATCTGCATCCAATACTTCCCCTGTTCTGGGATCAACTACGGATGGACCAATAGCCCCATAACCCGTTTGATCAGAGGTATTCCATCGTAGCGTTGAGTACCTTATGTCTGCTGCATCTGCATCTTCAGGTAATATTTTTGCCTGAATTGCATTTCGAAATCCCGCAGCTTCGAAAGCTCTTCCCCATTCTTCCACACCTTCTTTCATTGCCTGGCGATATTGATCAGGCACAGTATGATCGATATAATAGACAATAGGTTTTTGAGGTGTACACAACCCATCTTCACCAGGCTCATCGGCACATTCTAATCTCCATTTATTAACATATCTCTTAAAGAAATTGTCATCTTCATTAGTAAAGTCTTTATGAACGGTCATAAAATAACCTGCGCGATCATCTGCCATTCTAGGCTTCATTGGTTCTTCCGGCAACTTTACCATGTTGTAATGAATGCTTACCGGTATATATCGCGCGTCAGGAACTGTACGCGGGCCAAATCGCTCATTATTTTTAAATGTAAGCTTTACTTCGACATAAGAATTCTCAGGAAAAGATTTTACCATTTTAAGGTGGCTCCTGCCCTTATCTAATGAAGCTCTTCCGGGTTGACCGGGTCTGCTCGAAACAGCACCTTGCACTCTTCTCCCTACTTGTGATAGGTCAGATACAAACCAATCGTAAACGTCAATAAGTATAGTGCCTTCTTTTTCTGCTTCTACTTTCGCTGTTTCCAAAACGGAATTTCCATAACTAAGGTCAACGGCCTTCTCTTGGGGTGTTCCTTTCTCAGCGGTATAACGGTGTGGCTTCTGAACCAAAAATATTTTCCCGTCATGCTTTTCCAGAGCTACCAATGCCGCTTCAAAAATATTTAACATGGTTCCTCCAAACAGGCCTGAGGAACCGATACCTTCTGAAATCTCGAAATTCATAAGAAAATCTTTATTCAGGTCTTCCTCTGATATAGCCATGTATAGTTTGTCATCCTTACGATACATGTCGAAGAAGCCTTCGAATTTCTCGGCATCCTTTGTAAGCTCTGTGAACTTATCAACTTTTTCTTCTTTTGCATCTTTGTCTTTTTTATTTCTTTGTGCCTGCCCTGACATCGGAACCATCAGAAATGCACAAATCAAAAGTAGTAGTGTTTTTTTCATTCAATCTCCGTTAATGATTTAGTTAGATTTAATTTACCAACTGAATTCAACTAATCAATTTCTGATACATTTTTTCACATTAACAGCAAGCTGAACATTTGATCCCAGGCCTGGAAATTAAAACATATCGGATTTAGTGAATATCATTACTAATTTCACTGCTTCATTTAGATGCCTAACTAACAGATAAAAATAGTTTGAAAAAATACTTTCTATCCCTTGTATCTAACTTTAAAAACGAAAATCTCTATCTAGAAGAATGGCTGGATTACCATCTGAATGCTGGTATCGATCATTTCTATTTATATAATCAATGTGGTTCTCCTGAAGCCGATCAAATTCTGGCACCTTATGTAGCTAAAGGCGTTGTAACCGTTCATGACTGGACAGATTTCAGTAAAAAATATGAGGGGCCTACTTTTTTCTTTCAAAAAAACCGGAATCACATGGGCTACACACATGCAGCTACGCATTATAGAAGCGATACCACATGGCTTTTGAAAATTGATGTTGATGAATTTTTATTCATGGCTGATGAACAAGAAAGCATCAAATCCTGGTTGAAAAAAGTTAATACCAAGAAAGTAAAAACGATACGGGTACCCAGAATAGATTTTGGAAGTAACGGATACAAACAGCTACCCTCTGGCGGTGTGCTTGAGAATTTTACCAGAAGGGAGGCGACCCCTTCCAATTACAAAGATATGGCCAATACTGATTTCCTCGACAACAATAATCGCTGCAATTCTTCACATCGTTGGTCGTATAAGCTCTTTTCAAGTGGGGCAGTCTTAGAGCCAACCACAGCTAATGAACTTAGAATCAATCATTATTACACAAAATCGAAAGAGGAATATTTTAACCGACAAAATATCAGCAGGGGGCGTAAAGTAAGTGATGAAGACTTTAAACGTATAGAGGAGCGTACTAATGCTGTTGAGGATAAATCCATCTTACAACACCTTCCCCTCGCTAAAATCTAAAGCTCGAAAGTGGACGGCGTCGGATATTTTTCATCCAAAAATTCTTTCATCATTGCCACAATCCCGGGGTTTGGATTATCTCCCATGTCGTCATTAATGCAGTATGAAATCGGGGTTTTGCGTTTCATCTTTTCAAAAAAACGAGCTTGTTTTTCAGGCTTGTTGGTCAGCCTCCTGAATCGGGAAATCCTTAAAGCCTCAGTAATAAATACCGGGTCTGAAAGCCTGTTCTGATATTCAAGCATATAGTACCTGTATAATTTTAACGGGCAAAAATTCGTCCTGTCTCTAAACCTGCACTTCCTGGTTTTTTCTGTTTTTTCCGGGAATAATTCAAAAGCCTTCTCCCAAAAAAACTTATTAATCAAAATGGGGTGATGTTCGATTAGCCCCAATCCAATTATATCGTTATAACCATCATAAACTCTCCATCTCAGGTTCTCTCCAAAAAAAGTGTTGTACACCCTGTAGCGGGAATCTTTATAAAACATCTCAAACGGAACCGGTGCTCCAAACAGAAAATCATCATTCATATATATAAAGTTTTCACTCAGCCCCGGGATTCGGTGCAGAAAACTTTCTATTACATTTGAATTGAATGTGGGCAAATACTCAGACGGGATTATTTCATCATGATGAACAAGAGAAATGTGTTTGTGGTTAATATCCAGCCACTCCGGAACCTGGGGCCTGACTGTAACCAAATAAATATGACTGAATGAGTTTAGGTAAGCTTCTAATGATCGTAAACTGTACCTTAAAAGCTCAAAATCGTCCCTGTAGCGCTCGGGATTTATATCTTTTTTTACTTTTGCGTATGAATTGCGAGTTTTTATGTAATCGGGGTCCGCACCGTTAACCCAGGTATATACCACATCAAATTTCATTAGCCCGCTTCATGGAAAAAAAGTTATCGCGATTTATTTCTTATCACTTTCGAAGAGTGAAAGAATATACTCAAAGATATGCTCATACAAGAATGAATAGAAGTGGTATCCGCAATGAAATTCTGTGGGAGCTATTCGAACTATCTAATGAGTTCCTTAGGAAACTAGACATTGATTACTGGGTAAATTACGGAACCTTACTCGGATTTTACCGCGAAAAGGACATTATCGGGCACGATTTAGATATCGATTTCGGGTGCGATGAAAAGTTCTATTCTTTTATCCTGGAAAACCGGGACAAACTCCCTCCTGAGTTGGAGATTTTTGATACAAGCTTTAAACACTCAGGCCCTAAGCTATATGTAAGCTATAAAGGTTTTGATGCAGATATTTATTTTTATCGCACTGAAGAAGATCAATTGTACAGCTATGAAAAAACGGATTGGGATAACTATAATGCCCCGATCCCTGAAGAGTATGTATTTCCAACTCAAAAATTAACCATCCGTGGCATAGAAACCTGTATACCTGCCAATCCCAAAGATTATTTAAAGACTATTTATGGCAGCCTGGAAAAAAATGCTGTACGAAATCCCGATACAGGATATTGGGAATAAAAGCTTTTTATTTCTTTATGCCCGGCAATACCTCCTGAACCGCATATTCCAGATGTATTTCATTGTCGATCTCACACCAACTCAAGTCCGGTTGATGATCAATAAGGATAGGTTCTTCTTCTGAAGAATAGCGCGCCAGCATAATCTCGTAATCTTCACTATAATCGATTTCAATATCCCGGCAATAGCCTGAAAAACGCTGTAACAACCCTTTTGACAATCTCCAGATTCCGGTCATCACCCCTTCCGGGTTTTCTTCTCCTTTTTGCTTACTGAGCTGAACCAGCTTACCCTCAACTGAGCTGTAGTACACATTGTCATCCAAATCTAAAGGAGCAGAAGTAATAATTAAGTTCTTATCCCCTTCTTCTTTGTTCAATTTTTTAAAAACAGCAGGATCATACAGGATATCCCCTTCCAAAAGGTAAAAAGTATCTGTAACCAGATTTTCAAACATCAGGAAAGTGTAAATGCTGGCTTTGGTATCGTAAAAGGAATTCTCAACAAGCTTTACCTCCTTGTACTTTTCTTCGAGGTAATGGAATTCTTCAATAAGGTGCCCGCACCCAATCAGGATTTGTTGAACTCCGGCATTCACCAAAGCCTGAATCGACCATTCCACAAGTGGAAGTCCATCAATCGGTACAAGCGGCTTAGGAACAAGATCGCCTGTCACGCTCTTCAATCGAGTTCCCTTTCCCGCAGCAAGTATAACAGCTGTTTTCGGGTTCATTGCTTTTCCTTGTAATACACCTCTTCTACCCTATCAGCAATTTTTTTCCAATCATGCTCTTCTGCAATCTTAACACCTTTTTCAATAAGGTGATCCGATTTCTCCGGGTTCAGGACATGACCTTTAAGCACCTTTAACAGTTTATCTTTATTCCCGGGAGAAGGAAAATTCTCCGGGCCGTACTCAGAAACCACTTTCAGGTATCCCGGATTTCCGTAGCCTGCTACTTTCAGTTTATGTGCCATAGCTTCAAGAAGAATTATTCCAAAACTTTCACCGTATAAAGACGGGGCTACCAATAAATCAGCTTTTGTCATCCATTCAACTTTATCCGCTTCATTGGTTTCATGAATAAAGCTGACATTATTCAGGTTATTTTTTTGAATATAGGACTGCGCCTTGTTCTTGTAAGGCCCATCCCCTAAAATAAGGAGGCTTATTTTTTTGTCATTAACTTCCTTTTCAAGTTTGGCATACACTTCCAATAAATCCATCAGGCCTTTACGTTCTTCAAATCTACCCACAAAAATAAGCCTGAACTCTTCTCCATTATTGGGGTTATTACTCCTCCTGACCTTCTCCGGATGTGAATGAACCCCATTGGGGATGATTTGAAAATTTGCAAGGTCATTATTGTCTGCAACACCCATAGACCTGGCCTGGATCTTAGAAACTGAAATAATCTCATCCACTTTAGGGAAGTAATATTTTGCAGACAGCTTCAACAAACTACCGGCTACAAATTTACCAAAGCCCCTGTCTGGCGGGGTATCATGGCATGTAATGACCTTCTTTACATCCGGCTCAAGCATATCCAAAACCTGCTTGGGTAAAGCCGGGCTCCATATCGTATGAAAGTGGGCTATATCAGGGGCAAATTCTTTAAGGGTTTTTCCCAGGTCTTTTTTTGCAACAGGTCGCAGATAAGAAAGATCGGCTGTTGTTCCCCAAAAAAGCTTTATCCTGGTTACCTCCGCGGCATCAATTAGTTTACAGTCGAAGTTATTTTCAAAATCTGAATTGGTTATTTTTGGGGCCAATACCAATACATTGTGATTTTTTTTAACCAGCTCATTACTTAAATGTGTAATATGATTTTGCACCCCTCCGGGTTTTGACAAATCATAAGGGCAAACCTGAATGATATTCATTGTAAATATGCAGTACTTATATGTCTGAGGATTTTACTTCCAGTTCCGCAATTGTTTTTTCGAACAGCCAGGATTTCTTTAATCAATTAACCATTGACATTCAAAATGCCCGTAATTCAATCTATATACAGTGCATGAGTTTTGAAGCTGACCAAGTCGGCTCCAAACTTATTGAATTGCTCATCCATAAGCCAAATATCAATTGTACTTTATTGATTGATTCTTACTCAAAGTATGTAGTTAATGACGTATTCCTGTTAAGTCCTCAGGGATTGTTTAATAAGAGAGATGCTTTACAGGAAAGGCGTGCACTTTCCCCGCTTTTGAAAAAAGCCCGTAACGCAGGTATCAACAT
Organism: Balneolaceae bacterium; assembly: GCA_006969905.1. Classification (GTDB taxonomy): domain Bacteria; phylum Bacteroidota; class Rhodothermia; order Balneolales; family Balneolaceae; genus Balneola. The sequence continues at coordinate 530,383 of CP030887.1, forward strand.
TTCATTTACTGCCCAGATGGGATTTTTACTTCATAAATACCCGGTAAGAAATCATAAAAAAATGATTCTCATTGATGAGGATATCTCTTACCTGGGAGGGATGAATTTCACAGAGCATAATTTTCTTTGGAGTGATTTGATGATCAGGCATACCCAGACTTCCCTGAACAAAGCGCTGAAAAATTCTTTTATGGATGATCTGAGTGGTAATATTACTGCCCCGATAGAATACATTGATGATCAAAACACGCTTTTTTTCCTGAATGGGCTTAAAACCAGGGCTGCATGGTCTGAACTTTTATCGATGATAGCCAGTGCAAAAAAGGTTGTCGCCATATCCCCGTATATTTCTTATCCTATGCTCGATGCAATTTCGAGAGTGGCTGACAATAAAGTTATCACACCGACTAACAACAATAAGCCTTATGTTAAATTGATACATAACTTAAAGCGGTACAGGAATATTAACTTCATGGAGGCTGATGGAAATATGTTGCACATGAAAGTGCTCATACTTAATGATGAAGCGGTAGTTTACGGGTCAGCAAATTTTGATACTATCAGTTACCTGTTTGAAAAAGAAGTGGTTTTAAAAAGAAAAGATCAGCAGTTGGTGCAGCAACTGAATGCTATAGCAAATAACTTAATTAATTAAGCATATACATGTTTTCAGGTCCTTTTTTTGCTGATTACGACAAATCTATCAAGAATAAGATTGTTGAAGAAGGTTATGATCTGGTATTCAGCCGCCCACTGGGTTTTGTTATTGCAAAAGTACTTTCAAAAATAGGGCTCACTCCTACAAACATTTCTGTCCTGGGAATGCTCATCGGGGTTTCCGGTGGGGTTATGCTTTACTGGCAAGATTCCCTTCTATTCACTTCTGTAGGAGGTTTACTTGTAATTATTGCCGGGGTTTTTGACAGTGCAGACGGTCAGGCAGCCCGTTTATACAATACCCATACAGAAATGGGCAGATACCTTGATATGTTTAATGACATGTTGGTTTTCATTAGCTGTTATACAGCAGGATTGCACTTCTTTTGGGATCAATATACATGGGCAGGAGTTTATGGTTTGGGCCTTGCTTCAGGTTATGTGCACAGCTTAAAATCCAATATCTATGAGTTCTATAAAGGTGAATTTCTTCATTTTTCGTTAACCGACTCAAAACAACGAAATGATACTGTTGAATATATAAAAGAGAACTTTGACCGTACTTCTACCATAACCCGTAGAGTTACTTACCCGATTCTCATCGACTACGTCAAAAAACAGAACAAATATAAATTCCGAAGCGATGAAACCACCCAAATTTTTGAAGAAGCCCGGGCCAAGCGACCTGAAGAATTTAAAGAAATCTATATAGAACACTGTCGCAGAATGCTTGCCGGATGGGCTTGGGTTTGCGGTTCAAATGTGATGCGTAATTCGATTATTGTATCCAGTCTGTTTGGGAGAATAGATATCTACGTAATCGCAAATATCCTTTCTTATGGCTTATTTCTTTGGATAGGCAAGAAGCAGAATAAAATTGACGAAGAAATACTGACGGTTATTAAGGATTGGGAACTTACTTCTTTTGAAGCAGCGTCCGAACCATTACAGAAGTAAACAAGGTAGCCGCTAAGGTTGTAGTTATTCCTGTAATTGCCAGAACCCCGATTGATTCCATTCCCGGATGATTAATAAATAACAGCCCGATAAAACCCAGTATAGTTGTAAACGAACAGGCTGCCAATACCGGGAACTTCTGAGAAACAAAATAATCGAAAAACCGGTCTTTCTTTGAAGTCATAGTATCCACCAGGTGGATACCGTTATCTGCCCCCACACCAATTATGATCGGAAATACTATCACGTTGTAAAGGTTGATATCAAATTCGAAAAAGGACCGGATGGAAAGTAACAATCCAAAAGTAAGTACCAGCGGGGTAACAGCCAGTAAAGATTTAACAAAAGACCGGTAGTAGATAAGCAATAAAAGAATGATAGTGACTAAAGGGGTAACGAAAAGGAATGTTGATTCACTGATCAGCAACTCAAGAATGCTTGAAGCTATGATATAGGTACTTGCTGCGTAAAAAGTTTTGCCTGATTCGATTTGGATGGCACCGGAGCTTTTCCTGAACTGTATACCGACTTCACCATCTGCCAGTACTTTAGCCGGATACATCACTACCAAAGGAGCGATAGTTCCATCATTAAAGAAAAAACGATTTTTAATATAGTCCGGCAATGTTTCAATGGTTGGGGGAACCGTATTCCGGGCAATCTCGATATATTCAGCAGCCTCTTCGTTTATACTTCCCAGAAACTCTTCATTATCGTTTATCAGCTGTTTTAAGTCCTCGATCTTTGCGCTTTTTGCAGCTTTCAGTTCTTTGGTTGATGGATACCTTGCCGAGAAAGATTCAACCCGTTCTATATCCGGATAGGCAGTACCGGTTCTTTCTGATAAATACTCGAAAAGAACTTTTGATTCCTGAATGTCATCCGCAATAAAGTAGGACGGATCATTATATCTCTTTCCACTGCTTACTTTTGAAGAAAATTCCTTGAACTCTGTTTTCTCTGATTTAGGCTCCAGGTCGGAAAAATCAAAATTAAAGCTTAAGGATCGAACCCCAAAAAAAGTACCTGCCAGGATCACGGCAATGAAAAAGATAATGCCGGAAATCCTTTGCTTTCTTGGAACAGAAGCTATTTTTACCAGCTTTGAAAAAAGTGTTTGTTCTTCTCCGGGTCCATTGTGTTCCTGTTTCCCCCGGGAAGGAGACAGAAGTAAAAACAGGTAGGTGGAACCCAGGTTTACTACGATGTTGATGAAGAAAATGATCCCGAACTGTATGAAGCCTTCAAAATCCGCATAAATGAGGCTCATGATTGCTAATCCTGTTGTAAGGCAGCTGAGAAGTATTGGTTTGGTTGACGACAGGTATGACTTAGCAATTTCAAAAGCCGATGAACCGGCAAGTATGTTGCTCTTATTAACAGAGTACAAATGAAGGATATAATCAAGATTAATCCCAAAAAGGATGCTGAATATGATCCCTGTGAAAACATTTATCTCGACGAACAAAAATGTGGAAAGCCCTAAAGAAATAATAAAACCGGAGAATAAAACGAAAAATACCAAACCGAGGTCAGCAAGAATAAAGCGGTATTTATAACTGGTGTGTCGATTAATAAAAAGCATATACCCGATCAGAAAAAGGATAAGGCTGATAATACCAATCACTAACGCTTTGGCCACCGAATACTTAATGTCATTGATCTTATCAAAGTGGCTCACATAAGAACCGCCCCAAAACAACTGCACATCATTATACTCTGCTTCTATATTCGCTTTCTCAGCCAATAACAATGTATACGCTCTTTCCAGCTTGTTGAAATCACTTTTTGGAAAGGCAACCAGGAAACGGATGCTGATTACCGTACTGTCCTCGTTAATGGAATATCTTTTTGCGCGGGCAACCTCCTCCAGCAATACAGAGCTGTTCGAACCTATATCTAATTCGGGTGATCTGCCCTCAAGCTCAACATAGAAAGGGCTGGCCTCCATCTTTTTCTCATCTATATACCCGGAAACCTTAGCATACAAACTGTCCAGTTCATTTGCTGTCATTAGGTACAAAGCGGAGTTCCTGATATCATAAAGATCATTTTCCAGCTCTGCACTTCTGAAAATGTTTTCACCGTCAAGCCGGAGTTTCAACAGGCCGGAAGTAATTTCTTTGGATCTCGCTATAACACTTTCATTGGTAAGTGAACTTATCACGAGGTCAAAACCACCCTCGCTCGAGTTCAGCCGTTCCAGTTTTTTATAGCTTGCCAGGTGATTGTTATCAGCTGGAAGAAGCGCAATAAGTTCCCCGTTAAACTGAAGGTCCAGGCTCCGGTTCAGCAGGAACGCAAACGACACCCCATAAAAAACTATAAGTACAACAAGTAGTCTTTTTGGCTTCATAAGTATCGGGGACTAAACGGGATGATCTGGCCGGTTAACATTTCAAGCCTTTAAATATTCTCTTACTACAGATATCACCCGCTCCATATCTTCAGTATATAAATCACCGATTACCGCCATCCTGAAGGTTTTACTCTCGGGAATCACCCCCGGATACACGGTGATATTCCGCTCGAAGAGATAATCATGAAAATGATCAAATCCATGGGACAGTTTTTCATCCAGCTTAATAGCCATCAGGATTTTGGACTGTTGCTCCATTGGGAGATAAAAACTGAATCCAAGCTCATTCATTCCCTGGTACAACACTTCCCAATTTGACTGGTAACGTTTCCATCTTGCAGGTACTGTTTCGGCCAGGGTTTCTTCTATCGCCTGTTTGAAAGCATAACAGATTTGGACTGGCGGAGTGAATCTCAACTGGTTTTTCTCTTTCAGGTAGCTCCACTGCTTGTACATATCGAAATAAAAATTGCCGGAGCTTTTCTTTAATTCCGAAATCAGGTCTTTACGGAAAATCACGAAAGACAACCCGGCCATCCCATGAATACATTTGTTTGAAGAAGCTGCGAGGTACCCGATGTTAAGTTTCTGCAGATCGACAGGGCAGGCTCCATACGAACTCATGGCATCCACCATCAATGTTACCCCGAGTTCATCACAGCAAGCCGCAATTTCTTCCAGGGGATTCATCATCCCCGTAGAAGTTTCATGATGGATCATAGCCAGGTGAGAAAAACCACCATTCCGTAAACGCTTTTTGATCAATCCGACATCCGGAAAATTCCCGAATTCATGAATGGATTCGTATGGCAGATGGTACGATTCACAAATTTGCTTCATCCGGATTCCATACGCCCCGTTTGTTATGATCAATACTTTGGAAGAAGCACTTAGTGCAGAGCTTAGCATGGCTTCCATCGCACCGGTACCACTCGCAGAAAACAGGCAAGCTTCGTAAGCATCTCCACCGTTTCCGATTTTGATCAGCCCCTCCACAATTTCGGTCATCAGGTCTCCGAACTCCTCCTCTCGCGGACAAATATCGTTGACCACCAAAGCTTCTTTTACCGCTTTCGATGTAGTTCCCGGCCCGGGATTCAGTAATATCTTGCGTTCCAGCTCTTTCATCTCAATCATCCTCCCTGAGGAATTTCATAAAATCACTTTTGTTATCCACGGGAGCTATAGTGGGCCGTCCCAGATCGGACCTGGCCCCAAGCTGTGTCCTGATTTCGAGTAACACCGGGCCTTCCTGTTCCATGAAATCACCAACTATTGCATTAAGCGACTCTTTGTTTTCTGCACAAAATGCTTTCCTGTACCCACAGGCTTCCGCAATCTTTCCAAAATCAATACTGAAACCGGCAGTAGGCTGGCCGCCCACCGACTCATGCGCACCGTTATTGATAACAATATGTTTAAAGTTCTCAGGCTTTTGCTCTCCGATAATTGCAAGTCCGCCCATGTGCATTATAACCGAGCCGTCCCCGTCAATACAAAAAACCCTTCGCTTCTTTTTTTCAAGAGCAATACCCAGGGCAATCTGGGAAGCATGCCCCATACTGCCCACCGTTAAAAAGTCCTGGTGATGAGGCTGCCCATACTTTGCGCGAAGTTCAAAAAGCTCCCTTGAGGTTTTTCCCGTAGTAGAAACAATTACATCTTTCTCTCCGAATTTCTGAACCAGCAGCTCCAAAACCTCTTCTCTTTTAAGCGGGTACTTTTTTTCGGTTGAAACAGCCTGGAGTTCGTAATTCCCGAAAGTACCGGACGGCACCAACAGTGCATAAGGTGAGGAGTTTTCCCTCATCACATCGAACGCTTTACTTATCTGGTTTGCTGCTTCACCTTCTTCACTGCTCAGAATTGTGTATGGAATACCCAACGCCCGGAGCTGCGCTTCCTGTGTACGCCCCTGCTTGATGTGTTGCGGTTCATCCTTAACTCCGGGTTGTCCTCTCCAGCCAATCATAAGGAGCATTGGGATAGCATATACCTCTTCGTCTGCCAGCGAGGTAAGGGGATTTACCATATTCCCGAAACCGGAGTTCTGTAAATAAACCAGGGGAATTTTACCGGATGCCAGGTGATATCCGCTCGCAATAGCTAAAGCACCACCCTCGTTGGCTGCAATTAACTCGTTACCCTGATCGAAAGCATAGGAGCCGAAATTTTTGAGCAGCGAATCGGGTACACCCGGCATAAACTCCACCCCATGGTCTTCCAGTAGTTTATATATGAATGCAGGGCGCAGCATAGAAATCAGTTGGGAAGTATTTCGAGGATATCCTTAATGGACATGCAATATTCATCTGCTTCCAGGGAGCGTTTGTTCGCCAAAATGGAAGTAGCTGTTTTTTGCATCGCCGGAAAAGCACTTCGCAATAAGTGATTGGCATAAATCACCACGTTGAAGCCGGCTGCCTTGAGCTCATCTTCCGTGAATTTATTGTAGGATGAAGGAACCGAAATAGCCGGAACCTTATACTCAAATCTCTGGTACTCTTTCATGAATTCAAGAATGTCTTTTCCGTCTTTGTAGCGGCTGTGGATCATGATACCATCTGCTCCGGCTTCGATGTAGGCTTTGGCTCTTTTCAGCGCATCCTCCATCCCCACATTAGCGATCAGGCTTTCGATCCTGGCAATAATCATAAAGTCCCGGGTCATTTGGGCTTTTTTACCCATCGAGATCTTATGGCAGAAGGTGTCAATGTCTTCCAGTTCCTGGTTTACCTCCGTCCCGAATAGCGAATTTCTTTTTAAGCCCGACTTATCTTCGATAATGACTGCGGAAACCCCGAGGCGTTCCATATTTCTCACCATCAACTCGAAATGCTCCGTAAGGCCTCCGGTATCTCCATCCAGGATAATAGGTTTAGTAGTCACTTCCAGGATGTCATTGATCGTCTGGATCCTGGAGGTGCGATCCACATATTCCGTATCCGGTTTACCTTTGGCGGTTGAATCGGTAAGGCTGCTCACCCATATCGCATCAAACTCCCTGAGTTCGCCTTCGGCTTCAATTTGAGTTTCTTCCACAATAAGGCTTGAAATCCCGTTATGTGCCTCCAGAACCCTGACTATAGGCTTGGCGGCAATCAGCCTTCTTAACAATCTCCGCCTGATATCAGGGGTAGTACCAATTTCGCGCATGGCATTTTTAAGCCCTGATGAGGAAATACCTTCGGTATAATCGGGTTCAATAAGCTCGCCTCCCCATTCACTTAAAATGCGAATCACCTTATCCCGGATGTGCTTCTGAGGACCTACTTTCCAATCTGTACCGTGCACCACATAATCCGGCTTTAGTGCCCGCAGGTTTTCCTCATAATCCAGGCTGGATTGCAAAACCACTTTCTCTACCCCTTTTATATTCTCCAGTATCTGCTTGCGTTCTTCATACTCTAAAAAAGGAATCCTGCTGAATTTGGTAACGGCCGCATCCGAAAGCAATCCTACGGTAACCTGACCCAATTCCCTGGCCTTTTCAATAATATTAATATGGCCATGATGGATAAGATCGGTCCCCATCCCTACGTACACTGTTTTCATCTATGCTATTTCAGTTAATTTGTGACCGCTAAAATAAGGGATGTATGTATTAAAAAAGAGTTTCTTTTAGGAAATCTGCCGCAGCCAGCCTGAGGCTATATTCTCCGTATTTCCCTACACTTGCTATGTCTTCCATCACGTTGAACAAACAGATTAATACTGAATTAGTTAGACTATCACTCAAAAAATTCCTTATCTTTGATGCTCTCAAAAATTCAGTTTAAAATGCACCCGTAGCTCAACTGGATAGAGTACCTGACTACGAATCAGGCGGTTAGAGGTTCGAATCCTCTCGGGTGTACATGAAATGTAAAGCCTCTTAGTGTACTAAGGGGCTTTTTTGTTTTAGGGAATGGAAGTTGAACCTAGTCAATATGAGGAAGAGAAGTATTGTTCGGCAACGGAGTTGTGGAGTTAGGCTAGCTAAGTTTGTTATTTCGAAATATCGTGAAAAAGATCCATTAGTTTATTCATTTCAATAGTAACGTCTTCTCCATATCTAATCCCACGAATATTCTCAGGAACTGTTTTAGTTTCTATTATTTTCATTGGTCTAGAACTAGTTATATAAATTTTATTTCCAAAGTATAACGCATCCTTTAAACTATGAGAAACAATTACAGTTGTAATTTTTGATGACTCAATTTTTTTAAATACCCATTTTGAAATTCTTTCCCTTTGAATATGGTCTATATTTCTAAATGGTTCATCCATTAATAGTAACTTAGGTGGATCTACGAATACTCGGGCTAGACCTAGCCTACTAAGCTCTCCTCCAGAAAGTTGACTGACCCAAGATTTAGATTGGCCTTGCAACTCAAAAATATCAAGAAGTTCTTGAATTATTTTATGTCCTTTTGTTTTATCAATTCTTGATGGAAGTACCATTCTAAGTGCCTCATTTACTTTTAACCACTCAGGAATTCTGTCATTCTGAAAAACTATTTGTATTTCTCTACTTGGGTTTTCGGTAATAGTACTATGTATAGAAACTTGAGTCTCTAAATTTGGATTAATTTGAGCAATAGATTCCAATAAACTAGTCTTACCAGCTCCACTAGGGCCTAGAATAGTAGCTACATCTCCAATCTGGAGATGTAACTCTATAGGTCCAATTCCAATGACTTCATCTTTATCGATTGATTGTTCTTCAAGTTTTACCTGAATCATAACAAATAGTTTAAATTAAAAAGCCCTTGTAGTTCTCAATAACCTTTTATCAATTCTTCCCCTTATTGATATAAATAATAGATCCAGTAAATATGCTAAAAGCGCTAATAGAATAAGTCCTGCAAAAGCATCTTCTATTCGGCCCAATGATTGCTGGTACTTAATGAAAAAAGCTAGCCCACTTTCACTTGGAATTTCAGAACCAAACTCAACAAGAAAAAGTACAATCCAACCTATAATGACTGCTACCCTTAATGCTGTAAGTACTTCTGGAAGTACTCGCGGTAAATACAAAAAACGCAGTCTTTTCAAAAATGATAAACCATAGATATCTGCAATACCAGAGTACTCATTCCTAACAGAGCTTGTAGCCGAAAAAGTGTACATATGTACAAGTAAAAAGGTCGCTAAAGACACCAAAGAAATTTGAAAATACTCACCCACCCCAAAAATTAAGATTGCAAATGGAATCCATACCACAACTGGAATTGGTGCAAAAAAAGCAATTGTAGGGTTTATAAGTATCTCAACTTTTTTAAACCTAGCAGCAATTGAACCAGAAAAAATACCAAAAACCATTCCAACTAAAACACCTAAAATTAATCTTCGGAGACTTGAAAAAGAAAATGGAATTATAGCTTCTTCAATAATTAGCTCAGAGATCACTGGAAAAACCATACTAGGTGGGGCTAATTGAGTTCTAGGAAAAACCTCGAAACGAAAAAATAACTCCCATATTACTAATATAAATACCGGAAGTAATAGACTGATTAAAAATTTCCTAATTCGATTTATATACTTTCTTTTTATCATTTAGATAATGGCTCTGAACCACCGTAGGCAGCATTTATTAAATTGTCCGCGAAGTCTGATGGAGTACCTCTACGTAGCATATCATTTCTTTCTAAAAATGGTATTTTATTATCAATATCTTCTTTAAAACTATTATCTAAACGACTACCCCAGTCATGCTTTCCCCAAGCTAATTCGACAACTGAGGGATCTAAGCTTAATTTTCTAGCAACTATCACCTGAGCATCTTCTGGATGTTCCATTATCCAAACTTTAGCACGCCTTAGCACAGATGCAACTGCCCTCACAATGTCTGGATTTTGGGATTCTAAATTCTCAGAAACGGCAGCAACACTTTGTATAACTTGATCTCCTCCTCTAACGGGTACCCCCTTTTCTTCAATCACTTGTTCTTCAACAAAAGGAGGCCATATAGCCCATCCGTCAATGTCTCCCCTCTCAAATGCTGGTTGAGCAATACCAGGCTCCATAAAATTTAACTCGATTTGATCACTCGAAATTCCTGCTTGTTCAAGAGCTTTAAGCAATCCATAATGTGAACTAGTGCCTTGAAGTACGGCAATTCTAAGACCCCTTAAATCAGATACAGAACTAACTCCTAGATTTGGTTTTACTAAAATTTCCTGCTGCAAAGTAGCGCTTAATTCAAAAATACTAAGATCTACACCTCTGGCTTTAGTCACCGCAACGGGAGGTGCTGCGGCAAATAAAAACTGAAGATCACCTGAATCAAAAGCTCCAGTAATACTTTGCAGATTATCGTATTCTCTAAAAACTACTGAATCGACAATACTACTTAACTCCTCTTCAATCCATCCAAAATGTTGAGCGATATAAAAAGGAGAATAATCTATTGCACTTGAAAATGTTCCAAATGCAACTATTTTTTTAGTATTACGACTATCTTTTTGATTACAAGCACTAGCAAAAACAAGTACTATTAGTGATAATATTTTTAGGTTGATTTGTTTACACATTTGTCTAGTTGATTAATATTTAATTTGAACATGGATCAAAACCAGCAACTGCAAAGCTTTCAGGCGTGAATCCTTCTGGAAAAATAGTTTCTTCTATTAACGCATTTTTCCAGCTTCGAACTTGATCAAGACCCGTTGTCTTTCTAAGATCTACCCCCCGTAGATTGGCATCGGAAAAATCAACAAAAGTTATATCTGTCCCTGAAAAAGTTGCATTTCGCAAATCACTTGAGGCAAAAGAAGTCCCTCTTAGTTTGGCATTAGAAAAGTCAGTATCTAGTGCTGATGAATTAGCTAAGCAAGCGGTTAATAAACTTGCAGCTGATAAATCAGCAGAATCTAATATTGCATTATTTAAATCTACATGATCTAGTTTAGCAAATCTTAAATCAGCGTGTTTTAAATCTGCGCGGATCATTCCTGCGTTAATAAAATTAGCTCCTCTTAGTTTAGCACTATTAAATACAGATCTTGGAAGCCAGGCATCGGTAAAAGTGCCCCCTTGAAGATCTGATCTGCTGAAGTTTACTCTTGTTAAGTTCATTTCGGAAAAATCCATATAGGTAAACCTAGCACCCTCAAGCCAAGCTTCCTCAAAAAACCAAAGCTCTGGATTATTTCTTTGCATAGTACCTAAAAATTCTTCCCTAAGAATCCAATCATAAGCAGTTTCTGCCAATGTTGTAGAGATTAACTCTATTCCATCACTAGGCCCTTCCCTATTAGCGCGTGCATATTCTCTAAAAAGAGTACGGGAACGACTTAGAAGTATATATTCTCTATCACTATAACTAAGATAGAAAAGATCCCGAAGTGGGCCATACCATACTGGTTCTGGTTCAGAAATTACTGATCGAAACGCAATCTCATAAAGAGTTCTAATTCCGGCTGCTCGTACAGCTGGGGATTCTGCTTCTAATTGACTAGTCGCTACAAACAAACCTTGTTCAGTTCTAGCAATTCTATTTTCAATAGATTCCTGAACATATTGTGAGTAAGCAAATAATGCAGTTAGAAAAAACATTAATAATCCCACAATTACACCCCACCCCTCAATACTCACATTTAGAGGCTTTGGTTTTAGTTTAATTTCAAAGCCCTTACTTTTTGTACTTTCTTCCCCAGTAGTTTTTACGACTGATTTAATACCTCTTCTATCTTCTAGAGGATTCGTACCCGTATTTGAATTATCATTAGACATATGCCGAAACCGAAAGTATTTGAGCTTAATAAACAACAAAATTATAACCTTTTCAATAACTCATTATGGGACTGAATTTATTCTTAATAATATATTTGTTAATAATTCGGATATTTTCTGATGACCAAATTATTGGCAAAAGAATCTGGATGATTGATAATGGGCTGGTGCCATTATCAAGAACAAGCTAATTTCCATGAGCTGTATTATCATATCAATCAATGGAGCATGTGATTCAGTTTGAATAATCGACTCCTTAACCTAGTTCCGTAGGTCTCCTGCGGAACTTCTATCCAAAGCCTGCCTACCACATAGACAAGGCAAACAGGCCCCAGCTTCCACACCAAAGCACAAGCAAATCTAACCCAGTAACCTAACTTCGAATTAGTATCAGGAGTTGTACTTTTTAAAAAAATGATTACTGACAGTCCGCCAATTAAAAAAATTACTCACCGCCCACCTTCACAAAACACTCATATTTTTTGAGTATCCTTGCAGGATATGAACACAACTTAATACTCAGACTTATGAAAAGATTCGCAATGCTGTCGCTACTGATCCTGGTGCCTTTTGCCTTGCAGGCACAGGAACGTATGACCCCGGAATTATTATGGAAACTGGGGCGCGTTAGTGCTGCCGGGATTACCGAAGACGGGCAACATCTCATTTACTCAGTGTACTACCCGGATGTGGAGAACAATACAGGTGCACGAACCTACTATAAGGTTTCAGTACAGGGTGGCGAGCCCGAAGAAATTGAAAGTGCGGATGAGTATCTCCGGGATTCCAAAGTATCGGAGGATGGGCGATTCAAAGTGGGTCACAAAGAAGTGCAAATCGACCAGGTAAAAGGCAATGAGTTGTATCCCGATTACCCGGAGGCAAATGTACTCATCTACGAATCGCTGCATTACCGGCACTGGGACCGCTGGCTGGAAGGGAAGTACAATCATGTGTTCTTGCATCAGAAAGAGGGTGATAGCTGGGACGAAGGCATCGATATTATGGAGGGGCAACGCTTTTTCACCCCTACTATTCCTTTTGGCGGCACTGACGATTATATCATCCGACCGGATGGCAAATATGTGGTCTATGTAACCAAGCAGAAAACCGGGAAGGAGTACGTGCTGAGCACCAATACCGATCTCTTTCAGTACGATACCGAAACGGGGAAAACCATTAACCTGACGGATGAAAATGAAGGCTATGACACTCACCCCGTGTATGGCCCGGATGGAGAAAGCCTGGCATATCTGAGCATGAAACGTGACGGTTACGAAGCGGACAAGAATGACCTGATCGTGCTGATAGACGGAAAGAAAACGAATCTTACAGCCGACTGGAACGGAACCGTGAATATTTTCACCTGGGCGAATTCGGGGGATAAGATCTATTTCAGTGCGCCGGTGGATGGAACCGTGCAAGTGTTTGAAGTTAGCCTGAATAATCCCGGAAAAGTAACCCAGCTAACCGAGGGGGCATTTGATGTGACCGGTATCGTAGCTGATTTGGGAGACCACCTGATTGTTACACGCAGGGATATGAATCATGCTACCGAAATCTTTTCGTATGCGCTGGATGATGAGACCTTTACACAACTGAGCAAGGCCAATAATGAGATTTATGATTCCATTGAATTGAGCAAAATCGAGAAGCGCGTGATGACCACCACCGATGGTAAAGAAATGCTGACATGGGTGATTTATCCTCCGGGTTTCGATCCTGAAAAGAAGTACCCGACGCTGCTGTATGCACAGGGCGGACCCCAGGGCGCTTTATCGCAGTTTTATTCGTTCCGATGGAATTTCCAGCTGATGGCGGCTCATGGCTATATCGTGGTGGCCCCAAACCGACGCGGAATGCCGGGTCATGGCGTGGAATGGAACGAAGAAATCTCCAAAGACTGGGGTGGTCAGGTGATGGATGATTATCTCACCGCTATCGATGAAATGGCTAAAGAACCCTTTGTAGATAATGATCGCCTGGGTGCGGTGGGCGCCAGTTATGGGGGCTATTCAGTGTTTTACCTGGCAGGCATTCATGAAAACCGGTTTAAAACTTTCATTTCTCATGATGGTGTCTTCGACTTACGAAGTATGTACGGCACTACCGAGGAGCTGTTCTTTGTGAACTGGGATATCGGAGGTCCATATTGGGAAAAGGATAATGTAGCCGCTCAAAAAAGCTATGAGCAGTTTAATCCCATTAATTTTGTTCAGAACTGGGATACCCCGATGCTGATTTACCAGGGAGGAAAGGATTATCGTGTACCGATCGGGCAGAGTTTGGCCGCTTACCAGGCGCTACAGCTACTTGGAATAAAATCGAAGCTGGTGTATTTCCCGGAGGAGAACCACTGGGTGCTGAATGGACAGAATGCGCAAATCTGGCATGCTGAGTTTTATAATTGGCTGGAAGAAACGCTTAAGGAGCAATAGAACTGTTGAACATTCACGAGCCTGCCTCTGCCGGTAGGCAGGCGGAGCGAAGTGATCTCCCCGGTCTGCATCAGGAGATTGCTTCGTCGCATGCACTCCTCGCAAAAGGATACATTCACGAGCGGAGCGAAGTGATCTCTAAATCCGGGCTACATTCCTGAGATTGCTTCGCTCTGCTCGCAAAGTCTGTATAATTTAAAATACCTCTCCTGTTTTTCGCTGAGTAATATACAAGGATGATAACGTGAGGTTTCTTCGTTACTCCAATCCAGTACTCATTTTAGGTCATTGCAAGGAGGCGGGATTAATGTAAAAAGTATTGTGATACATCGACCCAGCAATCTCAGCGGTGAATTAACGACACGGCATTGCCTTGCACAGATCCGGGCTTTTGCCGCAGGATGACTACTTGGCAATATTTCTTTATAGGTATTAAACCGCGCACTGGAGTAAAATCCGGATTCCTGCCTTCGCAGGAATGACTATCTGAAGCTGCTGCGTCTTATACTGAATCTTCACATTTCAACAACTACCCCTCTCGCCATTGATCGCTTTTTGGTCTGGTTAACTCTGGTTCCGTAGCTCTGCTGCGGAACTCCTGATTGAAGCCTGACTTTGTCGTCAGACCGGTTCAGGGATTATCATACTAAACCTTCATTTTTTAAAACTGCCTCCTCTCCATTAATCGGTCTTCCACTATAAAGAAATCCACCGCATTACTTTTTTTCTGACAGGATGAAGTGGTATTTTCTGTTGCTTTAAAAACGCATACTGCATTCCGTGATATATCAACCAATATGAGAATTGAATGGATTTCTTAGGGGATTTCTTCCTGCGCTTTGTCGTACAATTTCAATCGCCAACACTGGGCTTTTTAATCGGGGGAATGCTGGTGGCTGCGTTAGGCAGTAAGCTGAAAATCCCTAATGCCATCTATCAGTTCATCGTATTTATGCTTTTGATGAAAATCGGGTTGAAAGGTGGAATTGAGATCCGGGAAGCAAATCTAGCCGCCATGGCCCTCCCTGCATTTTTTTCTATTTTGATTGGTGTATTGATTGTGAGGGTAGGTGTAACTCTTTTTGGAATGCTGCCGGGTATTAATAAGACTGACGGCCTTGCAACTGCGGGATTGTTTGGTGCGGTAAGTGCCTCAACACTGGCTGTAGCCATCGTGATGCTGGAAGAAGAAGCTATCTTTTTTGAGGCCTGGGCTCCCGCATTGTATCCCTTTATGGATATTCCTGCATTAATACTTGCCATTGTACTGGCTAATATCCATCTCAAAAAGCAGAAGGAAGGGAAAGATACCAAAGTAAATGTATGGCAGATCATCAAAGACAGTTTACGGGGTTCGGCTTTATCTGCACTAATCCTGGGATTAGCCTTGGGACTCTTAACAAATTCCGGGAATGTCCTGGAATCCTTTTACGAGCCCTTGTTTAGGGGCTTCCTCTCTATTTTGATGTTAATCATGGGGATGGAAGCTTATGATCGTATCAAAGAATTGCGTAGCGTTGCACACTGGTATGCTATTTATGCAGGCGTCGCTCCTCTGATGCATGGTCTGATCGCTTTCGGTTTAGGTTATGTAGCCCATTTACTGGTGGGTTTCAGCCCGGGCGGCGTTGTGATACTGGCAGTTATGGCTTCGTCAAATTCAGATATATCAGGCCCACCAACTTTGCGGGCAGGAATTCCTTCTGCAAACCCTTCTGCCTATATTGGGGCATCGACCAGTGTTGGAACACCTGTTTCAATTGCGATCGGAATTCCGCTGTTTATAGCGTTAGCACAAATAGTTTTTGGGCTATGATTTGTATAATACGATATCATACAAGAGGAGATGATCATGAAGTTTTATAAAGCAAAAAAAGTCGTAATCATTGCAGAGAAAATACTCTCTTCAAAAATCTGTGAGATCATAGAATCGAATGGAGCTCGTGGTTATACGGTGGTTCCGGCGGGCGGAAAAGGTGCTCACAATATGCACTACACTTCAGAACGGGCTTCTGTTGTGGATGATTTTTCGAATGTAAGGATTGAGGTTATCGTCAAAAATAAATCAATAGCTGAAAGTATTGGCAGTCAGGTTGTAGAGAATTGTTTTGAAAATTATTCGGGTATCGTTTACCTGGAAGATGTGGAGATTTTGCGCCCTGATAAATTCAACGGTGGGTAAATTTAGCACATGATTATAAATCTGTATTTCGTTTTCCTGTTTTCTAAGCTTTACACTTCAATAGTTTCTTCCCGTGCTATCGATCGCTTTTGGATAAGCCAAAATGTACCCCAAACCATCAGCGACCAAACTACAAAAATAGCTTCGAGGATCAACAGGTAAGCCGGCCATTCGGGCAAGATGCTAAAAAAGGTAGTACCGGGTGGTTTGCCCATTATGTAGAGATAGTTACTGCCCAGTGCCAGGTTTATAAAATACATGAAAGTCGCTACAACATTCAGTGCAATTACCGTTCGGAATACATCTTTTAATGTTAGTTGCCATCCCCAAACAATTGCGGGATAAATTGCCAGAAGCACCAGGAAAAGGTGAACCGACCAGTACCGGATAGCATCGTAATGGAATAATGAAAACTGTATGGATGGAGTGAAGTTTGCTTGTGCAACTCCTAAAACAACCCAGAAAAAAACTGTGGCCCAGGTAGTCCGGTCTTTCTTTAGATACACCCAGATCATAACGAAAGGCAAAAAGTTGCACATGTGCAGAGGGATGTCTTTAGTGTGGTCAAAAGTTCCCGTATACAGGTTCAACGGAATTTTTGATAATTGCAGGATCGAAAGAACAATTGCAATGCCGAGCAGTACCTTTCCTTGCTGTTCTTCTGATTTTTGGGGAGCCGCCCTGATAAACCATACCGAATATCCCAGAAAAGCAATCAGCAATAGTATATGCTCCGGGGTATAAGAAGAGAATAAATGTGTAGTACCGAAAAAGGAATTCAAACTAACAAATTCTGGTAATAGGTATCAAAAAAAGATGATCTGCTTTTTATTTCGTCCTTAATTACAAGAAATTTGAGAAGAAAATAAAGCGATTCAGCCTTTTCTTCGTGTATACTCAAATACCATTTCTCGTGCCGGGCCATCCACACGTTCCATAGCTACATACATGGTACAGTCATTTTTTCCTTTTTTCTCAATAGTAAATCCATCAAACCAGAATTTATTCTTGTCTTTCTTTACCAGGCGAAACTCCTGAACTTCACCTTTTTCTTCCCAACCCGTTAAATCAGCATTAAAATGTTTAAGCCGTATGGTAAGCGTGTTTTCTATTTCGGATATGATAATGAACTCGTAAAAGCCAATCTCTCCTGCCCTTACTGACCGGAACATTCCCATCATAGCACCACCTACAGGACCGGACCAGATATCTTCAACCAACCCTCCGAAAGCTTCCCCCACCCAGTTACCTGAAAGCCACGCCATTTCCCCTATTTTGGCATCTGGGCTATTTGCCGGATTGTCCAGTTTTAAAGTGTTCTCTGTATATGCACTTTGTGCTGTTGCGTAGCCGGTGCTTATGCTAACCAGCAATACTAAGTATACTGTTAAAGTTTTCATTTCAATTCTCATTAATATTTAGGGTATCGCATTCCACAATTTTTTTACCTATAAAAACCCGATCCGCTTCGGAATGTGAGTAGTCCAAAGCAACACGGTAATAGGATTTTGCTTTTTCGAAATTGCCTAATCTCGCATTCATCTCGGCTTTAGAAGCATAAATCAGCGCCTTTTTTTCGGAGACTGTTTCTTCCAGCTTCTCCAGTTCAGCCAAACCAGCACCAGGCCCTTCCAATCGGCTTAATGCAATAATGTAGTTTAGCTGTATTACATCAGAATGATCCATTTCCAAAAGCTTCCGGTAACAATACACAATGGAAGACCAGTCTGTTTCTTCGTAGGATGGAGCCATACAATGCAACGAGGCGATAGAGGACTCCAGGTGGAATTTGCTTAGCTTTTTACTCTGTCGTGATTCTTTTAAATAATAGAATCCCGCCTGAATCATCTTTTGATCCCATAAAGAACGGTCCTGATGTTCAAGGTCTATCATTTCCCCTACCTGGTTAATCCGTGCAGGAAATCGTGCTATTGTCAGATACATAAGTGCTACCAAAGCGGATACTTTTCCCCGGTCAATCTCCGGGATTTCCAGCACCAATGTTGCCAGTCGCAAGGCCTCGTAACAAAGATCCTCGCTTATCACTTCATTGCTATGGCTTCGCTTATACCCCTCATTAAAGATGAGATAAATGATAGTTAAAACCGTATCTATTCGATCAGAAACTTCTGATAGAAACGGAATACCGAGGTTTTCTCCTTCTCTTTGCTGAATCGCCTTTTTTGCCCTGAATATTCCTTTTTTCACAGCCCCACTTTTCATTAGTAAAGCACTGCCTATTTCCGCATCGCTAAAACCTGACAATACTTTAAGGGTGAGCATAATCCGGGATTTTGTTTTCAGTGCCGGATGGCAACAGGCAAACAGTACCCGCAGTTGGCTGTCTTTTATTTCATTGTCAAGAAAGAGCTCATCCAGCTTGTCTTCTACTTTTTCGAAATGGAGCTGCTCATTTTTTTCTGCATGTCGCTTAGCCCTTTTCAGCTCATTGATTAGTTTGTTTTTTGCAACCAGCATCAGCCAGGCTTCGGGATCTTCGGGTTTTCCTTTAACCGCCCATGTTTTCATTGCCGTTAAAAAAGTTTCCTGGATTATATCTTCTACCAATTCGGTGTGCTGGAAACCAAAAATACGGGTTAGAATAGCAGACATCTTTCCCGATTGTTGACGGAAAAGATGCTCTACCACCGTTGTTGTACTATGTTGATTGGATGCGGTCAATCAGTATTACATTTCCATAACTTCGCGAACTTCCACATTACCTCCAAGGCGAAGTACCGGGCAGCCTTTAGCCAGTTCTGTGGCTTCTTCTAGGCTGTTGGCATTCAGGATATAGAATCCGCTTACCAGTTCTTTTGATTCTATATACGGCCCGTCAGTTACTACCTTCTCTTTTCCGTGAATTGCTTTGGCTTCGTGTTGCAAGGGTTCACCTGAATCGTAATGTGCCCCTAGTTCTTCAATCCATTGCTGGTGTACCCCTATCTCTTTTTGCATATCCTCGGGAGAGAATTCTGCGTACATGTTGTCCTGTTCAAAAAGAATCAGCATATATTTTTTCATGATATCTCCATTACATTATGTTTAAGTTCACCCTTATAACAAACCGGTTATTCAAATCGGGACAATGTTCATAAAAAGAAGCTCAAATTCCAGTTCATGTATATTCCATCATCCTTTAAAGAAGACAATCCCGATATCCTTTTTGACCTGATCCGTACGCATAGCTTTGGCATTTTGTTCAGCCAACACCAGGAAACACCCGAAGCTACTCACCTCCCCTTTATGGTTGATCCGGACAGAGGAAAACCCGGAGTTTTGATTGCACACTTTGCAAAGGCAAACAAACATTGGCAAAAATTGGATAAAAGCCGGGAAGTACTTTGTGTATTCCAGGGGCCTCATAGCTATATCTCTCCCTCCTGGTATAAAAACCGTGAAACTGTACCTACATGGAATTATGCTACAGTACATGTTTATGGTAAACCTCGTCTTATTTATGATATAGAAGAATTGAGAACTATGGTAACCCGGCTTACCCATCTTCATGAATCAACAGTGGAAAGTGACTGGAGCCTTAAGGAAGGAGAAAAAACAATGGATACAGAACTAAAGGCTATTGTTGGTTTAGAGATTGATATCCTGAGAATGGAGGGAAAATTCAAGTTTAATCAAAACCGGCCAGAAGAAGATCAAAGGGGAGTAATTGAAAACCTTAATGAAGAGGATGCGCCCGGGGTAAAAGCAATTATGAAACGAAACCTTAAGAAATAATAGTCCGGATTACTTTTTTGCGAATTCTACAATCTTCTTTTTCAGATCAATAGGATTGAAGGGCTTGGTGATATAAGCATTCATTCCGGAAGCAAAAACATGTCCCCGCACCTCTTTTAAAGCTGCTGCGGTTAACGCTATAATTGGAGTATTTCTTTTTTGCGGGTCATCCATTTTTCTTATTTCTGATGCAGCCTCGTATCCATCCATCTGCGGCATTTGAAGATCCATAAGGATAAGGTCAAAATTACTATCTTTCATTGCTTCAACAGCTTTTAACCCGTCATCTACCACTTTTATATCCACTTCCCATCGCTCTAAAAACCTGATCATCACTTTTTGATTTACCAGGTTATCTTCCGCTAAAAGTATCTTAAGCCCGCTCAGGTCTGATTCTTCTGCTTCCTCAAGAATGCCCGCATCCATATTCTGGCTGCCTTCTCCTTTTTGGAATGCAATTTTTACAATAAAGGCACTTCCTTCACCCAGTTTGCTTTCAGCACTAATAG
This sequence comes from Balneolaceae bacterium, assembly GCA_006969905.1. Classification (GTDB taxonomy): domain Bacteria; phylum Bacteroidota; class Rhodothermia; order Balneolales; family Balneolaceae; genus Balneola. The sequence continues at coordinate 550,936 of CP030887.1, forward strand.
TTCCCCCCTGTAACTCGGTAAGCTGCCTGCTGATGCTCAAACCAAGTCCCGTTCCTCCAAAAAGGCGTTTTGTATGCCTGTTAGCCTGGGTAAAACTTTCAAATATATTATCCAGACGGTCTTCTTCAATACCAATACCCGTATCAGAAACCCTGAATTCAAGCTCAATGGTATTTCCTTCACTTTGTATGGCAGAAACAGCCAGCTTCACATGGCCTGATTCTGTGAACTTTAAAGCATTACTCACCAGATTATTCAGGACTTGAGTAAGCCGGGCAGGATCTCCGATAAGTGCATTGGGAACTTCCTCACCTATTTCAGCAATCAGCTCAACCCCTTTGTTAGTTGCTGTAACCCGGAACGTCTCAATTATAGTACTTACCAGTTCTTTTAGTTCAAAATCGATATGTTCAAATTCAATTTTCCCAGCTTCTATTTTTGAGAAGTCCAGGATATCATCAATAAGTGCTAACAGGGTTTTACCGGAAAAGTCGAGAATATTTATGGATTCGAGCTGGTCTTCTCTCGGATTATCCTGTTTTAAAAGATGGGTCATACCCAGAATAGCGTTCATAGGGGTTCTGATCTCATGACTCATCGTTGCCAGAAACTCAGATTTAGCTCGCGCACTTTTCTCTAATTCACCACTGGTAAACTCCAACTGATCAATATATTCTTCCAGTTTTTCCTGTTTTTCATTCAACTCAATGTTCAGTGCTTTTTCATTTTCAAAAAGCTCCATTGTTTTGGATTCAGCTGATTCTTTTGATTCAGAAAAGGTGTTAAAGATAATCCAGGTAGTGATAAAAGATGCGGTAAGTACCATCCATCGAACGAAGGAGAGCTTGTCTTCGGTAATATAAACCTGGTCAAAAATCACATAGTCCAGTATAAAATAAGAGAATATGGATAGCAGGATCGAAAGATTTCGGAGGCTTACATATTTTTGATCAAAAAGCAGGATGGCCAAGCCCATTGCCGGGATAAAGAAAGCCTGGATGAGCGCATCACCACCAAAAGTTGAACTCAACAGGATAATTCCTATATCAACATAGGTGATGAGAAGAAACTTAGCTGTGTTCTCAAATCCTTGCCTGGCAAGTAATGGAATAATCAGGAATGCAATGGCTAGTGAAAGAAAGAACCAAATAAGCGGAAAAGTATTTCCGATGCTGAAAGCTACTAAAAACAAAGCTATCAGGAATAAAAAACACACCCCTGCCAGGAAGAAGGAAACTGAATTAAGAATTCGGATTCCTGTTTTTTTAATTTTTTCGGATTCCGTCCTTTTCAGATCTTTCCCTAAAGCTATATCTGTAATACCCGTAAGAGAGAATTTTTTACTCATACCCTTATTTAATGCTCCGTAAATAAGGCATTTATTTCCTATACATCAACATTTCCGGTTAATTTTGCTTTATAAGCCATTGCATAGATTTTCATTTGCTTAACCATTGATGCAAGCCCATTAGCGCGAGTGGGTGAAAGGTGCTGAGCCATACCAATTTTTTCTATGAATTCGGGGTTAGTATCCAGTATAACTTCCGGAGATTGCCCTGAATAAAACCGAACCATTAAAGAAACCAATCCTTTGGTAATAGCTGCATCGCTGTCTGCATTAAAAACTACCTTCCCGTCTTCTAACTCAGCTGTTAACCAAACCTGGCTTTGACACCCCTTAACCAGGTTAGCATCCACACGATGCTCTTTTGGTAATTCTTCCATTTTTGAGCCGTGCTTAATGATGTATTTGTAACGCTCAGTCCAATCCTCAAGAAGTTCAAACTCGCGTATTATCCGGTTCTGTATATCTTGAATTTCCATACTGCAAAGATAAAGAAAGCACTCTCCAAAACGAAAAAAGCCCGTTTTAAACGGGCTTTAATTCTGCTTTAGGATTTGATTTCCAATTCTACCATCGCAACCGATTTTACCACCACCACATTGGTTCTGGATTCATTCCATATCGGTTTAAAAGATTGAATGACCGCTATCTCTTCTCCTTTCGGGCTGGTATAAATGAATTTGTCGGTGATGAGCTTCCCTGAAAAAGCTCCCTCTATGGCTTTGAGAATTTCCTCAGTTAATCCTTTAGAGAACACATTGTCCATACTTCCATCAAGTAATTCGGATTGTGGTATTCCGGTTATATCTGAAAAACTATCGGAAACATAGGAACAGACAACAGTACCGTTCTCCTTCCTGAATTTCATTGTAAACTCATCGTGTCTGTTCAGAAGAGTTTCGAGACTGAGAGTTTTCTTCTTGAGTGTTTCTATCACGCGGTTACGCATAGAAAGATTATCAAAATGAATGCGAATAACTGTTTGGCTGCCACTTACAAACCAACGAATATCGCCTTCCAGTAAAATATTCTCCCCTGATTTTGATTTGAACGTCCAGGGATATGGATGCTGTTCAATTTTGGATCCGTCAAAATTTTCGAATAAGTCTTTTAGTTCTTCTTTGTCTTCTTCTACCAGATCCCAGAATTTAAGCGGCTTTAACTCATCCACATCATAGCCAACTATTTCCCTGAATGACTTATTGCTGGATAAGATATTTCCCTGCACGTCTAAATCAATAAAGGTTCTTTTAGAATCTTCTTCAAGTTGTTCAAAGTCGATGTTAGCATCAAATAAAAGTTTGCTCGACTCCTGGCGATCCGTAATATCCCTCTGATAAGAAACCCAGTGTGTAATTTCGCCATTTTCTTTTGTTAATGGGTGAATATCCCATTGGTTAACAAACTCAGTTCCATCTTTCTTGTAGTTAATGGTATGGCCGAAAAAAGCCTGCCCTTCAATGAGCCGCTTTTTCAAACGATCCAAAACATCCCGGTCTGTTTTTGGCCCCTGAAGTATCCGGGGAGTTTTACCGATCACTTCTTCCCGTTCGTAACCCGTCATTTTTTTAAAGCCGTCATTCACATATACAATTCGCGGGCCCGGGCTTTCAAGACCCAGATCAGTGATCAAAATAGAATCATAATCGTGTTTAACAGCCCTTTCCAATAAATCAAGCTGCATTTTTGACGTTTCATACCTGGAGTATAGTTCAGTTACTATCTCTTCTAACTTTGAGTACGATGCCTCATCCTTACTACACCTTTTTAGATGATCTAATACCTGTGAATCCAATTTTAACCTGCCTTTTTTCAAAAATTGAGCCAATAAAATTTCATTTGTTGACAGTATATTGTATTCAAACTTTAACTCTGCAGATTCCATTCCTTAAACAAGAAATTAATTCGGCTGTATTCTCTTATGGTTAATAAAAATATTTTTTTATGGCTCTCAATTATATTGTTTTTTGGAAGCTGCACCATTTTAAAAAAGCCGCATAACCCGTTTGAACCGGAAATGGTGACAATTAGAGGCGGCGATTTTCTATTGGGAGATTTCTATGACAGTACAAATACCGATGCTATTCCAGTACATTTAGTTACCGTTAATGATTTTTAAAATTGGAAAGTATGAAGTTACTTATTCGCAGTTTGATCACTTTTCTCAATTAACAAACAAAGCATTAGCTCGGTCTGCCATCCCTGAAAGAGGAATGAGAGCTGTGGCTTATATAAGCTGGGATGAAGCTAACGAGTTTTGCAGGCATTTTGGGTATCGCTTGCCTACTGAAGTTGAGTGGGAGTACGCTGCCAGATCGAGAGGCAAGAAACAGCTTTATTCCGGAACCAATAGCAAAGATTCCCTAGGTTTTTTTGCAATTACTAACCTTCTTGATGTAAGACATACTATGGAGGTGGGAATTACCCAGCCTAATGAATTAGGGTTATATGACATGAGCGGAAATGCTTTAGAATGGATTGGAGAGTTTTACCAATTCTACAGCGACCCGAATTTATTCCCATTTAATACTCGTGACGATGTAAGAATTATACGTGGAGGAAGTTTTCAGGAAGCATTGGTAACAAACAGAACCTATTGGAGAGTAGGTACTCTTAGAGATATAAAGTCGGAAGATATTGGATTTCGTTGTGCTTCTGATTGACTATAAAAAAGGGGGCCGAAGCCCCCTTTTCTCACTCACTCATCGAAGTAGCAACTTCGCAATTGTGCTTAGCTGCATGTTCGTTGTACCCTCGTAGATTTTACCGATCTTAGCATCTCGATAAAACTTTTCTACGGGATATTCTTTTACGTAGCCATTCCCTCCATACAGGTCAACTGCCATTGAGCTTACCCGCTCGGCAACTTCAGAAGAATAGAACTTTGCCATTGCTGCCTCTTTTAAGAAGGGCTGCCCTGCCATTTTTATACGGGCTGCATTATACACCAATAATCGGGCTGTTTCGATATCTGTAGCCATGCGGGCTAGATCAAACTGCACACTCTGGAATTCTGAAATAGCTTTTCCAAACTGTTTGCGTTCCTGTACATATTCGAGAGCTGCATCAAAAGCACCCTGGGCAATACCTACCATTTGTGCTCCAATACCAATTCGTCCTTCATTCAAAGTCTCAATAGCAACCTTATATCCTTTTCCTGGTTCGCCAAGTACATTCTCTTTCGGGACTCTACAATCTTCCAGAAGAATTTCGCAGGTTGAACTTGCCCGGATGCCCAGTTTGTCTTCTTTTTTTGATATAGAAAAACCTTCCATTCCTCTCTCTACCACAAAAGCCGTAATTCCTTTGTACCCTGCTTCAGGATTGATGTTGGCCATTACCAAAAATATATCTGCTTCATTTGCATTGGTAATCCAAAGTTTTGCACCATTTAGCACATAATAATCGCCGTCTTCTACAGCCTTACACTTTAATGCAAAAGCGTCGCTGCCTGAGCCAGCCTCGGAAAGGCAATAAGCCCCAACCTTTTCATTAGCCAGTTGGGGTAAAAACCTTTCTTTTAATTCTTCATCAGCAAAATTAACAAATGCATTATTCACAAGTGTATTTTGTACATCCATGAATACTCCGACAGAAGCATCAACTCTGGATATTTGCTCTATAGCAACAATTGACATCATAAATGTGCCGCCGCCGCCTGAGTATTTTTCAGGTATGTCTATGCCCATCAATCCCATTTCAAAAAATTCTTTTACAAGATTAGGATCGAGTTTGGCTTCTTCGTCCATCTTGTGAACGAGTGGCTTAATTGATGCTTCAGCAAAATCAGCTGCCGCCTCTTTCAGCATTTGTTCGTCTTCTGTAAGCTGGGTAAGAGGAGGAATCATTTCTGCTAGTTCTTTCATGAAATAAATAGTCTTTTTGTGTTGTGAGTGAGAGGTGAATATACGAATTGGAAGCGCTTTTTTACCAACTAATTATCAATGTGTAACAATTGCCTTAGTTTTAACTCTATTAATAACAGCCGCTTCTTTTTTTAAAAAAAATTGTAAGCGCTTACAACAAATAACTTTAATGAAATCAAGAGGAAACAAATGAAAAATATAATTTTGTTAGCCACTCTTTGTTTTGGGTTAAATGCAATAACACTTGCTCAAAACGATGTAATGATGCAAGCTTTCTATTGGGATGTTCCGGTAGACCAGAATAACCTTAATGGTTTTTGGTGGGACAGCTTAGCAGCGAAAGCGAATAACCTTTCAACTTCCGGATTTACCGGAATATGGGTTCCTTCACCTTCTAAAGGTAACTTTGGTATTATTGATATGGGTTATGGAATATATGATCACTATGATCTGGGTAACTATAATCAAAAAGGAACTACCCAAACAAGATTTGGAAGTAGAGCTGAACTTGAAGCTATGATTGACTCCATGCATAATAACGGAGTAGAAGTTTATGCCGATATAATTCTCAATCATATTTACTCTAACGGAGATTACTACGATACAAACAATAACCTTGAGGCAAACCCCGATGTTAAAAGCTATGTTTTTGCTGAAGCTTTTATCAATGGGAATCAATATCAATCTTATCCTACCAATGAAATAACATGGGTAATTCCCAACGCAGCCGCAGGAACCTACTACATTCAAATTGATGGATATAATTTAGATTGGGGTGTAAGCCATACCCAACGTGGCTATGATGTTATGATAGACTGGACGGGTGCTGGCCCAACCACTACTACTGTATGGGAGAGTGAGCCAAATAATGGTGGAGGGAACTACAATGCTGTTTCTACATCAGGAACAACCGTTAGAGGGCATATGAATAACGGAACGGATATTGATGAATATGAAATAACATTAAGTTCTTCTTCGGATATAGTTATAAAGTTAACTGCCCGGAAAGAAGGAGTTGACAGTGGCGGCAACTGGGAATGGCAATGGGCTGATCAAAACAATGGCTATTACCCAACAGCTGTTTGGTTTGGTGGTACTAACCTCGCGAATACCACCCTGGAAGCTCAAACCGGAACTTCTATAACTTATCCTACCCATACCGGTACGGGCGAAGCTAACTATTCATGGGATCATGATGATTTTCATCCCGTAGATTCTAATGACTGGCTTGGATATCCGGGAAATGACGAAGTTATTACTAATACTAAATTCTTTGGCAACGACTTGAATACTTTCAGTACAACTGTTACAAACAGACTTGAGGACTGGGGTTACTGGATGGCAAACCAAATCAAATTTGATGGTTTTCGTTTAGACTTTGTTAGAGGCTTCCAGGAAACTATGGTTGCTGATTGGGTGAATAATCTTCCACTACTAAATGGTTCTCAACGTTTTATTGTTGGGGAGTATTGGGGTAATGCTCAATCTATTAAGTCCTGGGTGAATCATGTCACTAATGGCACTTCATCTGTTACTTCTACTACAACAACCGGAGCTGATGTGGATGCCTTCGATTTCCCATTGAAGTTCTCGCTTAATAGTATTGTTAATAATACATCCGGCTCCGCTGATATAACTGCCATACTAGATCATGCTGGAATGGTCAGAAACAACACCGGAAACTCACTCTCTGGAACTGAGATTGTAACTTTTGCTGATAACCATGATACCGGAAAAGAGCATGACAAATGGGTATTTAGTGATTGGGATATGGCCTACGCCTATATCCTTACTCACGAAGGCCGGCCTTGTGTTTTCTACTCTCACTACTATGGTGTTGAACAGGAAGATGCACATGGAGGTTCTTATACCACCCAGGCGCCAACAAGTCTTCAAAAGGATATCGATAACCTAATTCATATCCGTAAAAACTACTTAGGTGGTTCTCTGGAAGTACTAAGTGCGGATGGGGCGCCTTATCCTGCAGCTGATGCTGCCGATGTTTATGTAGCAAGGCGTGAAGGTAACGGCACAAAAACCGGTGCCATTATCGTAATAAATGACAATAGTACTTCTACAAAAGGATTATGGGTTGATCATACCACCGGAAGTGCACTATGGACTAATGATTACCTGGTTAATGTTGAAACCGGTGACAGTACATTAGTTCAGGGAGATGGCCGTGTTTATGTAGAAGCTCCTGCCCGGGATTTTGCAGTTTATGTGCCTGCAAGTGAGTTCTCTACAACCCTGCCCCGAAGTAAGGCAGTATCAGGCCCAGAAAGAGTACGTGAAGATAACTCTTCTCCGGAAGAATTTGCGCTTATGGATAACTATCCAAATCCGTTCAATCCTTCCACAAATATTTCCTTCACTATTCCTGCTCAAGGTAAAGTTACAGTTACCATCTATAATGCCCTTGGTCAAAAAGTAGCTACCCTGGCAGATCGTTCTTTTAATCAAGGGATGCATACTCTTACATGGAATGCGCAAAATGCTTCCAGTGGATTGTATATCTATTCTATAGATTTTAACGGTTCCCGAATAAGTAAGAAAATGACCCTTCTTAAATAAAAAAGTAAAGAGCCCCTACCGGGGCTCTTTTTAATTGCCCTTATTATTAAAGAGTTCAATCATCTTTACGGATGCTGCTGAGGGTGTAAGCTCCCCCTGTTCAATTTTAGCAATCAACTCTTCTGCTCTTTTCTTGTTTTCCGGAAAAGTCCACAAATTATTCAAAACTTCATCTTCAGTTAATCGCTTAAACCAATTTAGCTGCTGGTTTTTTCTGTTCGACTGAAATATGCCTTCTTCTTTTAATTTATAAGTGAATTGGTGAATGCCCTCCCAAACATCACTTATTCCTTTTTCGTGAATGGAACTGACCATAAAAAACTGTACGGGATTACTCTCATACTTTGCAGCAACTAAATGAAATGCATTTTTGTATTCTGTTATCGTACGTTCAGCGAGTTTCTCCTGGTCTCCATCGGCTTTGTTTATAACCAGAACATCAGTTATCTCCATGATTCCGCGTTTTATGCCCTGCAATGAGTCGCCGGCGCCGGGAAGCATCAAAACCATGAAGCAATCTACCATTGAAGCTACTTCAAATTCACTTTGCCCTACACCCACCGTTTCAACAAGTATGATATCGTAACCGGCAGCTTCACACAGCAACATCGATTCACGTGTCCGCTTTGCCACACCACCCAGGGTACCAGAGGTGGGAGAGGGCCGGATAAAGGCCTCCTCTTTAGAAGACAAAGTCTCCATCCGGGTTTTGTCACCCAGGATACTGCCTCCGGTTGCCGGACTGCTGGGGTCAACTGCTAAAACAGCAACCTTATGCCCCTGCTCAATCAAGAGGTTTCCAAATGCCTCAATAAAGGTGCTTTTGCCTACTCCCGGAACCCCGGAAATGCCTACCCTTATTGTATCTTTTTCTCCTTTCAGCTGATCGAGCAACTGAATGGCTTTTTTGTGATCAGATTGCCGGTTACTCTCAACCAGAGTTATGGCTTTTGCAAGTGTTCTTCTTCTGCCCTCGCGGATTCCTTTTGCCAGTTCCTCAACCGTCATACTTTTTTAGACCGGATTTCATCAATCACTTCTGATGCAGCTTTTGGGATATTGGTTCCCGGACCAAATATAGCTGAAACTCCCGATTTGTAAAGGAAATCATAATCTTGAACAGGAATTACACCTCCGGCTACAATAACAATATCTCCTGCTCCTTCTTCATTCAAAATTTTGATGAGCTCGGGAATTAATGTCTTGTGGCCTGCTGCCAGTGTAGATACACCTATAACATGTACATCATTCTCGATTGCCTGCTTGGCTGCTTCATCAGGTGTAGAAAACAATGGCCCAACGTCCACATCAAAGCCCATATCAGCAAAGGCAGTAGCCACTACTTTCGCACCCCGATCATGGCCATCCTGTCCCATTTTCACCACTAATATCCGGGGCCTTCTACCTTCTTCTGAAGCGAAAGTATCGATTTTGGTTTTAATCTCTTTGTAATGTTCATCTGATTTGTACACGCTTTCATACACTCCTTTAATGGTTTGTGTAATTGCTTTATGTCGTCCCCAAGCCTGTTCAAGGGCTGTGGAAATCTCACCAAGTGTAGCCCTTCTTCTTGTAGCTTCTACTGCAAGCTCAAGCAAATTCCCTGTTCCGGATTTAGCAGCTTCAGTTAAGGCAACCAGGCTTTCTTTGGTAGCTACTTTGTTACGGTTTGCTTTCAAATCATCAAGCCGGGCTAACTGCTGGTCTCGTACCTCTGTATTATCGATATCCAGAATGTCTACAGGGTCTTCTTTTTCATTTACGAATTTGTTTACCCCAACTATAGTGATATCTCCTTTATCGATTCCCGCTTGTTTGATGGCAGCTGCCTCTTCAATCTTACGTTTTGGATAACCCTCTTCAATAGCTTTTGCCATGCCACCCATTTCCATTACTTCATTGATGATAGCTTTGGCCTTTTCTTTCAAATCATAGGTCATTGACTCTATCGCATAAGAGCCCCCTAGCGGATCAACAGTGTGGGTAATATCTGTTTCTTCCTGGATGATTGTTTGCGTATTTCTTGCTATCCGGGATGAAGTTTCTGTAGGCAAAGAGATTGCCTCATCATAGCTATTGGTATGTAGCGACTGCGTTCCTCCAAGTACAGCAGCCATAGCTTCAATGGTAGTTCGTATCACATTATTCAAAGGGTCCTGGGCGGTTAATGACCAGCCCGAGGTCTGGCAATGTGTTCGTAACATCATCGACTTTACATTTTTAGGATCAAAATGCTCCTTCATAAGTTCAGCCCAAAGTGTACGAGCCGCCCGCAGTTTACTTACCTCCATTAAAAAATTCATTCCAATGGCAAAGAAAAAGGAAAGACGGGGTGCAAAAGCGTCCACATCAAGTCCCCTGTCTACAGCAGCTTTCACATATTCCAAACCGTCTGCCAGCGTAAATGCAAGTTCCAAAGCTGAATCCGCCCCGGCTTCCTGCATATGGTATCCTGAAATAGATATAGAATTGAAGCGCGGCATCTTCTGGCTGGTATATTCAATAATGTCGGATACCAGGCGCATAGACTCATGCGGAGGATAGATGTAGGTATTACGAACCATAAATTCTTTCAGGATATCATTCTGGATGGTTCCACTTAATTGTTCAGTACTTACTCCCTGTTCCTCTGCTGCTACTATATAAGCAGCCATGATCGGTATTACCGCACCGTTCATTGTCATCGAAACAGACATCTTATCTAAAGGAATGCCATCAAAAAGAATTTTCATATCCTCTACTGAATCTATCGCAACCCCGGCTTTACCCACATCACCCACTACCCGTGGATGATCAGAATCATACCCGCGGTGTGTAGCTAAATCAAATGCAACACTTAAGCCTTTCTGGCCTTTTTCTAAAGCCTGCCGGTAAAATTTGTTTGATTCTTCTGCAGTAGAAAAACCCGCATACTGCCGAACAGTCCATGGTCTCTGGGTATACATGGTTGGATATGGCCCTCGCGTGAAAGGAAATTGACCTGGATAGCCTGCTTCTGCTCCACGTGAGCTAACATCCTTTTTATCATACAGTGCCTGGATGTTTACTCCCTCGGGACTTGTCCGGTTAAGGGATTCAAGGGGTTTACCTTTTAGTGCTTTTTCGGAGTCTTTTTCCCACTTCTCTTTTGAAGGATTTTGTTTCTCTGCCATAGTCAGTTTGTTTTCATGAAAAACGGTTTTTGAGTACGTAATGTACGATTTTCGCCTTACAAAATAAGAACAGAGATGAAGTTTGAATGAAGAATTTTCTCAAATCATATATTCGATATTTATATAAAAAGATTCTTACAGATCTATTATAATGAAGTGTAACTTATCTTGATTATTACACTCTTGATATTGTTAATATTAATCTAAATCACAAGAGATGAATTATCTAATATTTATACTATCAGTAATCTTATCACTCGGAACGAATGATAAATACGTTTCTAATTCCAACAATATCACACTGAGTACCACTTATAATAGTAATCAATGGATTGATTTCACTTGGACCTCAGTTTCTGGTGCCGTCACCTATGAAATAGAAGGACTTGAGCATTCTGGCAATGGTGTTATTGTACAAGAAGGGAGTAACTTTTCCGCCAGGGCTTACCCAACTGAAGATCCTTATGGCCATTTTAGCAGTTTTACTCAAAATCAATTTGGTTTCGCCAGTTTTACTGTTTACGCTTATGACTCAAGTGGAAATCAAATAGGAAGCTCAAATACCGTCTCATACGGTATTCTCGTTGATCTACAACAATGTGGCTTGCTTTGCAATTTTGTAATTGGCCTTTGTAATATTTCTACAGAATCTTCTCCTGGTCAAAGTATTTCTTGCGAATAAAACAAGAGTTGTACGACTGTTCATTAAATTAAAGGCATTTCTTTTAAAAAATGCCTTTAATTTATCCTCTCATATTCTCCGGTTGTGTAGAACCAAAGGCCACATCGTCTTCAAACTCAGTGGTTCCGAATACTTCTTCCATTTCAGCGCGTAGTTTTTGAATGGTAAGACCACTGGTGAGAGAGCCATTCCTGGAAATAGAAATACGCCCGGTTTCTTCCGATACTACTAGCACAAAAACATTATTGGTTTCACTAATCCCTACAGCTGCGCGATGGCGGGTTCCAAATGATTGAGCAATATTTTGATTTTGTGAGATAGGCAGGTAACAACTGGCAGCTACAATACGGTTATTTCGAATTACCACTGCACCATCATGAAGAGGGGTATCTTTTTGGAAAATAGTAGTCAATAATTCAGCTTTCACAACCGAATCAATTTTTACTCCTGCATCTATCAAATCCTGTAGGGAGGATTGCCGGGCAAATACAATAAGTGCTCCTGTACGTTCTTTTGCCATTTTTTTAACAGCCTCTATTACTTCATCAATCATCTCGTTGGATCCTGAGCGGGCAAAAAATCGCTCAAAACTGGTATTAGTCCCTAAACGATACAGGAGTTTTCGTATCTCCGGTTGGAAAAGAATAAAAACTGCCAGAATCCCCACATCCAGGATACTTCGAAGAATAAAATTAATAGTACTAAAACCCAGAAGGCTTATCACAAAATTGATAAGTATAACGAGGATAATACCTATAGTAGCCTGGATAGCCACGGTTCCTCTAATCCAGCGATACAAAAAGACCAATACCCCTGCAATAATCAGGGTCTCGATAAAGTCCTTAATTCCGAATTCAAGAAATCCAATGGGGATCAATGAGAGTACCGTCTAGCGTTGTGATTGAATTGCGCTGAATATACGCACAGAATCGGAAGCTTCCCTAACATCATGTACGCGAAGTATGGAAGCGCCTTTTATTAAAGCATCGTAGTGAATAGCAATGGTTCCTGTTAGCCGGTCTTCAACAGGGCGTTCATCCAGGATTTTGCCAATCATTGATTTACGTGATGCTCCAACTAATACAGGGAAACCAATTTTAGTGAATTTATCAAGGTGTGCTAGCAATTTTAAATTATGGACAAGTGTTTTCCCAAAACCAATACCCGGATCAATAACAATTTCTTCTACCCCTAATGACTGAGCAAATTTAATCTGGCGCTCGAAAAATGAATATACATCATCTACCACGTCTTCATAAACAGGATTTTGCTGCATCGTTTTAGGATCACCCTGAGAGTGCATGATTATATAAACAGCCTGATATTCAGCAGCCAACTCTGCCATCCTTGGTTCTTTTTGCAGTCCGCTAACATCATTAATAATACGTGCGCCTGCTTTAAGTGCCTGCTTGGCTACTTCATATTTAGTGGTATCAATGGAATACAAAAGCTCAGGAAAATTACTAAGTCCTCCTTCTATAACAGGCATTACCCGGCTAAGCTCTTCCTTCTCACTAACAGAATCTGAGCCCGGACGGGTAGATTCACCTCCTATATCAATAATAGAAGCTCCCGACTTCTTCATTAAATAGATATGATCACGGGCTCTGCTTAATTCCGTGAACCTTCCCCCATCACTAAATGAGTCTGGCGTAGCATTAACAATACCCATTATCTGGGGAGTTGTTAAATCAGGTAAGTTTTTAGAGATTGGTTTTTTGGAGGACATGAACTTGGAAACAGCTATTGGTTAATGATAAGGTACCAATAACTATCAACCAATAACTAAGCTCACCAATTCTCTTCCAGCTGATCTAACTTATCTTCTTTCGCAGCCCATTCGTCTGCATCCGGTAATGCATCTTTTGTCTCATTAATAATACGGTCTTCCCACATCTCAGCAAGACGTTCGTTCAATTCGATGTAATGTTCCCACTTTTCAGGCACTTCATCATCCGGGAAAATAGCCTCAACGGGACATTCAGGCACACAAGCATCACAGTCAATACATTCATTCGGATCAATCGTAAGGAAATTAGGGCCTTCGCGAAAAGCATCTACGGGACATACAGCTGCGCAATTTGTGTATTTACATTGGATGCATGGTTCAGTAACGATGTATGGCATGTTGAAAAAGTTAGATTTCTTAGTTGATGAAGTTCTGAATATCTGTTGATGTTGCGTTAGATGCAATCCAAATTACTTCAGCATGCCAAAAACTTTTTCTAAATCCCCGTCATTATGAGAAGGCTCCACGTTCAAAAGCCAGGCCATGAGTTCGTAAAGATGAATATTTTCGAAAGCTTCTACTTTTAACCCTTTTCTAAAATCAGGGCCTGCGCCTATAAATATGGCATGCATCTCGGGATCGTTATTATCAAAACCATGTGTTCCTCCACTTGGATAGTTAGACCTGGAATTAACATAAGCCCTCGTATTAATGGTATAACCCCGGTCTGCAACCATCAGAATTTGTGAAACTCTTCTGTGATTTTTTAATCGATAACGGTCAGGAATATCTTCTCGCTTATATACATTATAGTGGCTTTCATTTGCTTTCAGGCTCGAATACACTTCATCAAACTTTCCTTCCTTCACATTCATTTGAACAGCTGGAGAGTAAGAGATGATATCTACATCTTCTACCTTAATAAGATCATCCAGAATAATGAGCCTGTCTTTGGAGAGAGAAGACATACCATGATCAGATACAATCATGATGTTCGTATTTCCCCAAAGGCCCTTCACTTTTAATTCATTCACCAAATAACCGATTAAACTATCTGCTCTTTGAATGGCTTCAATTACTTCTTCAGAATCGGGCCCATACCAATGACCTGCATCATCCAAAAAACTGAAGTAGAGCGTTCCAAAATCAATTCTCTTTTCTTCCGGATATGTCATCCATTTTAGAACTGAATCTATACGTGCACTATCAGGAACATCCCCATCGTATGGTTTCCAATAGCTTGGCCTCATGTCTTGTATCGGAGCTTCAGAACCTACCCAAAACATGGTTCCGGCTTTTTTACCTTGTTTCTCTACCGTATTCCAGATGGGCTCGCCTTCATACCATTCGGGATTTTCCACAGCGGCACGGTCACTTATTCTGTACCGGGCATCCATTACCGGATCATACATATTGTTCGCAATCACCCCATTATTTTCAGGGTACAGGCCCGTGGCAATGGCATAGTGATTTGGAAATGTTTTTGTTGGGAAAACCGGTATCAGGCCTTCACTTATCACTCCTTCTGAAACCAGCATATCAAAATTGGGAGTTTCTGCTTTGGATAAATAGTCTGCACGAAAACCGTCAAAAGAAATCAGAATTAGCTGATGATCCTTTTGTATACAAGAGCACAACAGAATCAAGAAAGCAATTAATTTGGCTCGTATCATAACACACAGAATTTACTGACCTGTTGGTTTTACCCGCTATTACTCAAAATCTGTTGTTAATTTAAATCGCGAAATACGATTGTTCCCGGTATCAGCCACATAAACTACTTGCCGGTAATAAGCTACACCGCTTGGTGAATCAAACTCTTTAGGGCCTTTACCTATCCCCCCAAACGAAACGATAATTTTTTTGCTTCCAGCATCAGCTCCTGCGGGTGGATTTACCCCTTCCTGTCCATTAGCCTGGAATTGAAAAAACCGATTTAATTCTGAATCCACTACAAAAATATAGGCATCATCATCTCCTGAAAATGTCACATCTTCAGGTTGTAAAAACTTTCCGGGTTCATACAAAAAACCATTGGCCTGGCTGGTATCTTGAGAGAGCAACGATGAATTTTGCTGAAATACCAAACCATCAGTAGTTTCAACAGCATTGATCCATAATACCCTAAAATCGATATCCTGGTTAGCAGCTTGCGTAATAATAAAACTACGGTCATCCGTTTTGGTATCTCTCTGTGGAGGGGTCACAAAACTAGTGATTGAGCTTAAGCCTACTGCGCTTCGGAGTGAAGGTACATTCGGATTCAAAGTCACTATCTGCCGGACATTAACCATCTTTTCACTTGGTTCACCATTCACTTGAATAGGTTGAAATTCAAGAACAGTATTATCAGGAGCAGCAACCGTTTGATTACTATTTAAAGGACCCTTTCGAGTTACATAGAGGGAGTTATCCGCAAGTATGGTTAGGCCTGTAATCTGAACATTCTCATAATTATTAGCTGAACCCTTATTCAGTCTTGCATTTTGTGCAGCAGAAGTACTTAAACTGGCATCATCAAATGGGAAAATGAGCGTATCTACAATAGTAAGAGGGCCTGCTCCATTCATGTTTTTGATTTTGAATACCGCCGGAAGATTCCATGTTACAGTGGGATCAATAGCTTCAATAACAGTATCAATACGAGCTGCTACATATACATTTAACAATCGATCTTGGGTGACTGCAACAGCCCCATTTAAAGGGATCGTAACTCTTGGTGATAGATCGGCACGATCTAATAAATGTATTCCTTCATTGTCCGTTACATAAACAAAAGTATCAAAACCCACATGAATATCATTTGGAGCGCTAAAGCCCTCCCAAAACGGGAGTACCGGAGCATACCCGTCTACATTTTCCAGAGTAGGATCTATCTGTCCTTCATCGAAAATTTCATCGGTAGTCGGGTCTGATTTTGCTCCAAAGATAGTGTCACAACTTACCCAACTACTTCCAACAAGCACTATCAATAAAAAATATATCAGTTTTCTGTGGTTCATAAACTAAAACTCAATGAAATTCTATGTATGGCCCCTAAACGCTCATAATTTGTAAAAGCGTAGTCTGCTGAAATGCTTCGGCCACCAAATGGAAATTTAACCCCTCCACCTACACTTGGGATTTTTCTTTCTTCAATACCAAACTCATAACCACTTCTAAAAAAGAACTGATTCATAAATATATACTCAGCTCCAACATTAAGTTGTTCAGCATTATCACTTGGGTTAGTGATCTGCCCGGTTACTATCAGTTTTGAATTTTCCTCATCTATAACATCAAAGGCGGCACCAATAGTAAACCTGGTAGGTAAAGACATTTCACTTTGTGCTTCTTCTTCAACTTCTCCATCAGGTGTATTACGTATTGTTGTACCCGAAGGCGATGCATCAATCCCAAAATTGTTTATACCTACCGCAAAACGCAGACCAGTTTCACCTACATCGTAAGAAAAGCCAAAATCCAGCCCGGTAGTCTGATAAGTAATTTCTTCAATACCTACCCGGTAGTATTTGATCGACATCCCGTAACTAAACAGATCAGTAATTTTATGAGAAGCTGTTAAACCCACAGCCAAATGGCTGGTAGTAAAAACTCTCCCTGTACCAAAGGGTTTGGTTTCTGTTGTTTCTTTGATGTCTCCTGAACCGAAATATTGTACTGAGCCTCCAAAAGCAAAATCTTTGAATTTATGAATGTAGCTAAAATACTCCTGGCTGGTTTCTACAAGGTAATCTGTATGAGAAATAGAGGCAAAAGAGGTACCGATCTTTGATGCCAGGGCAGGATTCCAGTACAAACTTGATCCATCTGTTGCATCAGCCATATTTGAATTACCCATAGCAGCACTACGCGCATCAACCGTTATCTTTGTAAACTGGAAACCCTGAGTCCCAGCCCTGTCCGATCCAAAAGAACCTTGTGCATAAGTGTTCAATCCCAGAAAACCCAATGAGAAGAAAAGGAGCAGTTTTTTAAATATGTGTGTAAATGTAACCATCAAAAATTAATTGATACTCCAAAAACAATATGTCTTTGTTCTAAAAAGTTTGCAGGATTCTCATAGGTTGGAAGCCCGTTATCTGTCGGATCTAAATATCTAGGGTCACGCACAAAATTAGGCACATCGTATGAACGGTCATTCCTTAATGCTATAAGTGCCTGTTGATCGCTAGGATATTGTTTATAGCCTTTACCCGTAACCGGATTTATGATTACCGAGCTTTGATTGTTAAGCAGGTTTGAGATTTCCATAAAGGCTGAAATTCGGGTTTCACCAATTTCAAACCACTTTTGAATATTTAAATCCATAAAAAACCACGCTGGCCCGACTTCGCTGAAGCGTTCAGCAGGGTCATCCAAAATTTCATAAATGGGACGCCAGCTGTTTTCTTCCCCTGTAATCGGGTTTCTGGCAAAGCCGGTTTGCTCATAAGGGGTATAACGTGTACCGCTTCTCCACACAGCTGATAAAAACACCTGAAATTGGTTAAGGACATCTGAGTTGAGCAGACCTTTATCCCTGTCGTACCTTAATGTTACATTACCTTTTATATCAAACGGCCGATCCCATGCAAGAGGTGTTTCTACATTGTTACCAATATTTTGAGAGGCCGCGATCTCATTCAGGTTATCATCATTGGTTGAACTCAAACCTTCAGCCCGGCTGTATGTAAATGAAAGTTGACCTCTGATTAGATCCCGGTATCTTTTTAAGTATGATACTTCCACACCTCTTGATCGGGCATAGTCACCATTAATGCGAAATGCTTTGGTAACTGGGCGGCCATCTACATCATTTACCGTGATTCTTTGAGAGGTAACAAAATCGTATTTATCTCTCCAGAAGGCTGAAATATTTAAGGCATCGTTTGAAGTTATCTGGTTTCTCAAACCAATCTCATATGAGATATCTACTTCCCTGTCAAGGTTCGGGTTACCAAGGCTGGGAAGATCTGACTGATCCTGGAAAAACGGATCCAGACCTGCATATACAAAAGTAGGATGCGGAATGCGGGCTGAATGACCATAGTTAAAAAACAGTACCTGGTTTTCTCTTACAGGGAATGAAACATTTACCTTAGGTAAGAAGATAAATTTGTATCGCAAACCAAAAATCTCTGTCGTTTCTTCCTGGTACTCTTCAGCAATAAATGTAGGTATTGTTGAAAAAACATTAGGATCTAAGGCATCCTCAACTCGTTCATCAACATATCGCCCGGGTGCCCAATATTCGAAACGAGCCCCGATATTAGCAATTAAACCATTATACCGGATTTTATCGGTAATGAAGAATGCGCCTCTGTTTGGTTTTACCCTCCAGGCATCAAAATTTTCGCCTACTCTAAAAGTTGTGGATACCTGATCATCATCTATACGAATAGGTGCTCCAATCCAGGGTCGGGTAATATCTATCCACTGATAGTCATTGAATTTTGACTCAAAACCAAAAACCAACTGGTTTTGCCTTTCATTAAAAAACTTAGTTACACTTGACCTAACGGTTACTTCTTCTGCAAAGTGATCATGCCATAAAGTAGCCACACCGCCATTGTTAAAATATCCCGGCCCAGCCAGTACGTACCGAAACCCTTCAGTACCCACAAACTCTTCCGCAGGAAAAGTGATAATGCTTTCAGGGTCAAACTCACCGTCAATATTTTCCGGTCTCCAATCTCTTCCATTAGCATCAGCGCGCAAGCGTGTAAACAACCGGCTTACCTGTACTTCATAAAAGGATGAATTTGAAATAGTTTGCGTCCATTTCAGGTATGAAAGATTGGAATCATGTGTATAAGTATTAGCATTATCTAAAAATCCATTAGAAAAGGCGAACTGAAAACCCGGCTGTATTTGTGTATTTGCTCCTGTAATTTGAAGCATCCTGGTGTTCTGGTTGATTGTCAGAGATCGCTGATAAGCAGCTTGTAATCTCATGCCCGGCTTTATGTTGTAAGTCAGCTTAAGCATTCCGTTCCAACGGTTCCCCTGACGGGGAGAAAAAAAGTCAGAATCTACAATTGAAGAACGAATCTGGTTTGCCGACAACTTGGTGTATCCGTCTTGCAATGAAAGCTGGCCTGTAGCATAAAAAGTAAAATTGCCCGGTAAGTCTATCCCTAAGGCCGGAAGAATTTTTTCAGTAACAATTCCGGGACCGCCTAATGTCATCTCATAAACATCCATGAAGAAGTTAGCCTGGTTAGACATTACATTGGAGCCCAGGTTATCCCGCTTATGCGAAAAGGAACCCTCATATGTCTCTCCCCCATCACGTGTTCTTACAGAAACTACCCCAGAGGTTGCATCGCCAAACTCAGCACCAACACCCCCTGTAATTACTTCTATATTACTAAAGGAATTTGAACCCAAATCAAGCCCGAAACCGGTACCGGCCAGTGGGTCTTGTGCAGAAACCCCATCAACAACAAATCCGGTTTCATAAGCACGACCACCTTTTATATATAAACCTGTCGGATCCTGAATTACACCTGATTGTAACGAAACCGCATCTTCCACTCTTTGAATAGGCGCTGCCTCCAAATCCTGGCGGGAAATAGTTGTGGATGTAGTAGACTTTTCAACATCAAAAATGGGAGCTTCCCCAATTACTACAATTTCTTCATCAGAAGTAAGTATTTGAGGTTTTAACTTGAAATCCAGCTCTGTGGTTTCTCCGGCTTCTATTTTAATTCCAGTCAAAAGTACTGTTTCAAAACCAATGTAAGTAATTCTTACAGAGTACTCACCGGGTCTTATGTTTCTAATATTATAATTCCCGTCAATATCAGTTGAAGCGCCAAAGCTAGTACCTATAATAAGGATATTTACCCCGATCAAAGGCTCATCCGTTCCGTCTTCGAGAATTTGACCAGCTAGCATACCTGTTGTTTGCCCGAAACTTTGGATAGGAGCAAGAAAAATCCCCGCCAACAAAATTAGAAGTATTTTTTTCATAGCAGCATCAGTTAAATCCAAGTCGGTTGATAACGATCTCTTGTATCATATCAGCGAGGTTATTATTCCCATCAAGATTATCGAGATCAATACTAAAATAAACCACATTTCCTTCTGTATTTTCTAAAGCTACACCCTCATACCCATCGTATTCTCTGAAACCACCTGTAGCTGTTCTTCTTTTAAAGTCAGTAGTATAAAGCAGGGTACTGCCTGTGACACCCTTGATGGGAAATACATTAATAAGCGCAAAGGACCCTGAGTTAATCTTAAGTTCGGTGGTTAAATTATTGGGAACAGGAGTGACTAGAGTATCCTCAAAGAGTAGAAATTGACCGGATGCAATAGAATCAACGGGTAAAAAATTAAAAACTTCGTCCTCTTCATTAATACCCTTCATTGGAATGTTAACAAAAGCTGTACCCCCTTCATCAAAAAAATCTTCCAAAATTTCTTGAGCGTAAGTTATGTTTCGGTCAATGTCATTTGATATCCAATAAATATGATCCCACTTTGAAAGAGTTCTTATAAGGGTTGGATCTACAACTGTGGGAAAAGCTTCCGATAAAGCCACTTTATCCTGAACCACTTCCCCATCATTAATAATCCATAAATCAGGAGTAATCCCATTTTGGGTAAGCAAACTTAAATGTAGATTCTGTTTTGCCTGAGAACTCGGTCCCGAAAAATCATTAATGAAGAGCGTATTTGACTTTTGCTCTTTTAGGTACCAAGAAAGTGAGTCTAAGTTACTTTTTGTCTCTGCGGCATCAACTGTTCTTACATAGAATGTATTCCTGGCTCCAACTTCTACAGGAATTGTAAGATTTTGTCCATTTACTTGAAGTGTTGAATAGCTCCTGCCTAAAAATACTTGCGCATCTTTAGTTCCGGCACTTGAATTATCTACCTCTAAAGAAATGAACAGTGACCCTTCATCCTCTTCTGTAAAAGGAATAGATGTCCACCCATTAATAGTATCATTTACAGCGATTTCAGTGCGGTCTATATTAGCCAAACCATCAGGATCATTAAAGTTCCAACCAAAACTGGACACTGAGTAAAGAGTATCAGGCGGAGATTGCGTTTTATTTATACTTACTGTTGGCTTTGAATTAACGATTGGAAAAACCAACCGAGCACCAACCGGATCTCTTAAATCATCATTATCTATTGCACGAACCTTAAAAAGTACATCATCAACCTGTTGTCCTGGTGAAATGGGCAGAATAAATGTACTGTCTGTTTTTTCTGTAAAGGTCCAGGCACTTTCGGAAGTATCGTTTATAGCATATTCATATCCCTTTATATATCCATCAGGATCTTGCCCAAACCATGAAATATTGATCTGACTGGAAAGACGAAAATCGTCACTTCGATTAATGCTTTCTATGGTCAGTTTCGTAGATGGGGGCTGGTTTTCGTTTAGAGTTCCACTTAACGGCTCTTTACAACTCCCAAGAAAGACTATGAAAGCAATTATAAAAAAGGGAAGAAAATTTTTATTCACCATTATAAAATAAACACAAGGCTACCTTATTTAAGGTAGCCTTGTGTTAAGTTTTGCTTTACTTAATAAGCATCATTTTTTTAACGCTGTTGAATGTGCCCGCTTCGATCCTATACAGGTACATACCACTTGCAAGGTTTCTTGCATCGAACTGCACGGTATGGAAGCCTGCTTGCATATTGCCATTTACAATTGTTGCCACCTTCTGGCCAATCATGTTATAAATAGTCAATGTTACATTAGCAGCATTTGGCAAACCAAACTTAATACTTGTAGTTGGGTTGAAAGGATTCGGATAGTTTTGCTCTAACGAGAACGTTTTAGGCTGTGAAGAACCTTCATCATCATTAGAAGTAATCAAACCTCTTGTAAGTGTGATATAACGGTACACAGGCTCCCAATCATCACCAAAGTTACCATAAGAACCTCTTACACCCAACGTATCAGAACCATCACTTACACGAACATTCCATACAAAATTAGCTGACTGACCTACGGAAAGACCAGCATCAGCAAGTAAGCCATCTACAACAGAACCTGATAAAGTTACGCTGTTATCACTTGAAGAAGAATTAGAAGGCACTGTAACAATTACGTTTGCAGTATCCGCGGAATAAAGAACCCACTCATAGGTTACATCATCCCCATCAAAATCTTCCGAAACTCCCCAGGTAACTTCAAGATCGCCAGTTACTTCAATCTCAGCACTATCTGAAGGACTTGTAAGCGCAAAGTCTAAAACAGGAGTAAATGCATTTCCGTCATCCGCTACCAAGTCAGATGCGTTCCTTGGGTGAAACTTAGGAGCTCCAAAAGAAGCCGCAACTACTGCATAAGCATCCATTGTTTTGTCTTCGCGAACTGTATGGTTGAAATCAAACTCAACAAGAACAGACCCAATTTCTGACTCTGATCTTATATCTTCGTTGAAGATTGCTCCACCACTTGAATCCGCATCAGTATTTTTGAATACGTATTCGCCAAAATTACCTCTGCTGGTAAGTTCAACACCTTCAAACTTAACTACCATACCCTCATAATTCTCAAGCTCGCCTCCGTTTTGCAGAACCTGTACAGTATCAGTTGTAATAACGGGTATCACAGCTTCAATATCATTACCGCTTGAATTTACAGTAAACTCAAGATTTATAAGCTGGGTTAAAGTAAGCGAATTACTTCTCACTTCGGCTTCAGCAACCTCTAGGGAAGTAATTGTTATAGAGTCTCCTCTTACAAGGGCTTCTGTTTCGCTTGTAAGCTCTAAGAATACTCCACTCCAGGCTTCTGCTGCCTCTTGAAATACAATAACTCCATCTGTTTCAGCGTCAGCTACGATTAAACCGGAAATGTTAACCGGAACTTCGCCAGCACCCGCCAGTGGGCTAGGACCCGCTAATTCATCCGCTGTTTTCTGAATAACTGAAATTGCATCAATTGCAGTATCCTGAACAAAGAATCCAAAATTACCAGAAATTGGAGCCCTGCCTTTAAGCCCTTCACTATCGGTTGCTTCGATATAAAATGCAACAGGTGTGAAATTTGGGAAGGTTGGTAAATCAGCAGAATAAGTGCTACCAGCTGTATTTGTCATAGTCAAGGTATCAGTAACCGTACCATCGGTATAAATTAACTCTGCCCCAGATATAGTTGCAGAACCATTAGCTACAATATCAACAGTTACTGTTACAGCATCGGATGAAGTAACAGATGAATCAGACTGAGCTACATTGCTGAATACCGGAGGTAAACCAACAATCTCAATATCATTTGGCCAATCCAAAACATCACCATTACACAATTCACCGGAAACACAACGAAGCGGGTCACCGGTATTATCATCTACTGTCCAAAGAATTCCATCCTCAAACGGATTTATACCAAACACATTTTGATCGGCAGCAATTGTTCCATCCGGGTCATCGCCATTCATAGTAAGAAAACCACTCACATTAACAATTGCACCCGGTACAGGAGGCACAAATAAACCATCTTCTCCACCATCTAGTCCCGGAATTCTGCGATAGTTAAAAGAAGGCAGGTAACCCGCTGAGCGATCGTTTCTAACTCTTAGTGAGGTGTCATATACATAAATTCTGCTACCATTCTCATTAATCGCCCAGTTTGGACGGTCTCCGGTTGAAACATTGCTTACGCTTCCCCCTGTTATCTTGACATATGCGGCATTATACTTTGAGTAGTTTGAGATATCAACTTGATAAGTACCGTCTCCATTCGCAATGTTCAAAGAATCAACAGGCACTTCCCACGGGTCTAACAGTTCTGCGTATTGAGGAAAATTCAAGTTTACGTTACCCAAAAACCCTACTACTTCGTCAACTGCCATTTGAGCCGTAGCATTAAAGAAGGTCAACCTTCCTTTGAACGTAACCACATCACCGCGATTAAGATCTCCGAGTAATTCCCAGTCACTCTCCACAATTTGGATTGACATTCCATCACGTCCTTGATTTACAGCAGCAGTATCAGTTATAAAAACATGTATACGGCTGATATCGTCAATGATGCCGTCATTACCGGCATTATCACTTGGTGTTGCAAGTCCTGAACTTCTGGGGTTAGAAACAATTACTCCCGTATATACAACAGTTTCACCTGCAAGTGGGTGTGCCTGAATATTCGCTACGGAATACTCGGTTAAGTTATCGTATGTATTCAGTTCTCTTATCGATACTGTATCCGGGTCTTGTGCCTGAACTAAAACAGGCACAAGTACCAAAAGGAAAACAGAAAAGAATTGTATCAGTTTTTTCATAGTACTTAAGTGTAGTTATTTTATGATTGCTAGTTTACCAGTCTCTATTTTTCCTGTAGTTAAATCTTTAACGGTAAATAGATATAAACCCGTTGTTAAGATTTGATTAGCTTCCGATTGCAAATCCCAGGCGTGTTCTCCACCTGCCATTACCCTCGGATCATCACTAAACGAGTCAAACCATGCGATATCCCCATTATAGGTAGAAGCATCATGATTCAATTCTGCGATGATATCTCCTGCGATAGTATATATTCTTATTTCTGATTTTGCTGGCAGGTTATAAAAATACAATTTTCTACCTGCTTCGCTAGGTCCATCCCATGCAGCATTTACTCGATATGGATTGGGATATACCCCTACTTCAAAATCTGAGCTTCCAAAATTCTCATTAGCTGGTGTTCCTGGAAAAACACGCACTGCATTTGAGTTGGTACTTGTCTCTAAACTCTCAATGCCAAATACATCGTCACCACGATCAAAAGAGGTAACAGAAACTACATATTGCCAGCCGCTCAACAGGCCATCCAGATCGTAACGATACCAATACTGTGTATCATCACCCTCAAAAGTAACAGGTTCACTCAATTCTACCTCCTCAAAACCAACATCAAAACCAATATCATTGCCGGCTATATCAAACTCCCTTATCAACCGTGGCTGAGGATTTACATCATCACCTAATTCCGAACTATATATGCGATACCCTTCAAAATCTGCTTCACCCGAAACACGATCAATGGAATTCTCAGAAGTTCTATCCCAGTAAATAGAAACCTTCCCGGCTTCTAATTCAATTCTCGTTTTAGGGTTATCTGGTGGGGTTGGAAATAGATAGCGGGTCAAATCTCCGTCCCCATCTGTATCTTCACCTGGATCAAGTTCACCATTATTGTTTTTATCCTCGCCTCTAAATACGCTACCAGCTGATTGCACCGTATTTACCAGATTCACCCTAGAAGCTTCTGTATCTACTGCCTTACCTGCCGGGCCCTGAAATTCGTCAGGCTTTAGCGCTGCAGAATAAACAAAATATACAGTAATCGTTTCGCCAGGATTAATTTGCGGAAAAGGGCCCATGGACATAAAAGAAATATAATTTCCACCCCCGGTTTGGCCATCAGTTCTCAATGCCTCTTCATTTTCAGCATAAGGAAATTTCTCTGCCATTTTTGAATAACGATCCACATCATTAACCGGACGAGTAAAATCACCGGCACCCGCCTGAAACAACCAATAGCTTGGGCCCAGATCAGGCACTCTCAATCCTGATTTTGTAAAAACTCCGTTATTGGTATCTGGATTTGCCGGATGGAAAAAATCTCCGTCATACTCAGCGCCAATAAGAGTTACAGCACCATATGTGTTAATACTCGGATCATCCGGAGAACCCGCATCAAACACATACATTGTGTGAAGAGAGTCCATATACCCTATACCATTTTTATTAAAAAACTCTCCACCTGTTTCAGTAGCACTATTTACATTTCGAACCACTAAATCTGCATACATGCCTACATATACACTGTCCCAAACTTCCGGTATGGCATGCAAGTTACTATTGTTGGTAATATCGTATCTGAGAATGGAAAAGTTTTCGGTAAATGGAAATCCCCAGTTATAACTCTCCATTTTAATATCAACAAAAAGCGGATCATCATGACCACTTATAGGGGTAGTACCATCAATACTTCTTCTGCGATCCGTAAAAAAAGCCAGTATATCTTCTTCACTTACTGCATTAATGGAAAAGAATTCGTCGTTTGGATCTGAGCTTCTTCTTTGAATAATATCATCGGCTGTAAATTCAAATCCTGCTGAGCCTCTGGCATAACCTGAAGGGTTGGTAACAGAAGAAGTAGAAACCCGGATTGCACCATTATCCACTCTTGCCCCTATCCATATACCTGCTTCAAATAAATGCTCGGTACCAGTTGAGGAAGGATAACGCATACTAAAGCCGCCTTCGGGATTATTTCTAACATCGGGTTTACCAATGGTTCCAAAATTGGTAAGGGAAAGCCCCATGGTACCTGCGCTGGTTTCAACACGCTCAAAAGGAAATTGTGCGTTGACACTCAAAGAGATAAGAAAACTCGAAACGAGTAATGCTGTTATTTTTTTCAAACGGATTGCTAACATTTCATTTTTGAAGGCAAAAATATACAAAAAAATTCCATTGGGTATGCCCTTGAAAAGATGTTTAACACTTTCATAACCTTATGCTATTTGATGGACTCTCTATAAAAGTGGACTATTGTGATTTGGTTCACTCCCAGGTAATAAAGTATCACAATCATTAAAAAAATTACCTGTAGCTTAATAACCCCGACTTTTTGATATTTTCTTGCAGAAGTAATTACACTATCCTTTAGTATCTTAAATCTACCTTGCCTTTTAAGCGCCTTTACTATTTCCTGATCTTCCATAACTAGCAGCTTTTCATCAAAGCCTCCTGCCCTTTCGAATAATTCTCTTTCTGTAAAAAGGCTTTGATCTCCGAACCTGAAAAAATCTACATCAAAACGGGTGAACCAGCTATAGAACTGAAGAACCGGATGTGAGATACCGAAAGAAAGGCGGAAGCAACCAGATTGATAACCTTTATTCACGCCTCTTTTAATTTGTTTAATAAAGTTTTTGGGAGGAAATGTATCAGAATGCAGGAAATACAGAATTTCATACTTCGCCTGACTTGCCCCGTAATTCATTTGAGAAGCTCTTCCTTTTTGAGGAGACTCAAAAAACTTCACTCCAAATGAGTTCACGACCTTTGCTGTTGTATCTGTGCTGCCTCCATCTACTACCACTATTTCAGCGTTATCTATTCCTTTGCATCTACTCAAGAAGGTTAGCAGTTCTGCTATGGCAGCTTCCTCATTAAAAACAGGAATAATTATAGAGATCATAGATCGGTATTACCTTTTTCCCTATATGCCTGCAAATCTTCAAGGGTGTCGATATCACTTAATTCTTCCAGCAAATTATATGACAATTGAGAAGCGTTTACATACTTGAGTGTTTGATTTAAAACTGAAGAAGTACTCCAGTTAACCCCGGTAAATATTTTTGGGTAAAAGCTGTTCATTCCCAGAAGGTAATACCCACCGTCTTTTGCAGGCCCCAGCACTATATCATAAGTATCAAGTTGTTCAAATGCTTTTTTTACAACAGAACTTTCTAGTTCGGGGCAATCACTCCCTATAATTACAACTTTTTTGAAGCCGTCTTGAAAGCATTCCTGGAAAGCATATTTCATTCGCTCACCTAGGTTGGATCCTTTTTGAACTTTTAGTGCATAACTTTTTCGATTTACAAAAATCTCTTCATTGACTTTATCTGAGTCCGAAAACCATATATCTTTTTTGCAATTTAGCAGATCCGATTCTTTTAAGGTTTTAGCAATCAGTTTTTTATAGATAGTAAGCGCCTGTTCGTTACCAATACTCTCTGCTAATCTTGTTTTTACGAGACCTAACCTCGGGTTTTTAATAAAAATTATTAGTTTCTCCACCGCAAAATGTCATACCTTTTGAGAACTTTTTTTAAAAATTGCACTATTATACCATTTAACAACAACTAACTAAACTTTATGAAAACTCTAAAAAATACGACTCTTTTATTTTTAGCTCTCATTTTTACTTTAAGCTTAAGCAATAATCTCTCGGCACAAAATACCGGAGGCGGAAAAACCGGGATTGGAATTATGCTTGGCGAACCAACAGGTATTTCATTAAAGATTTGGAACAATCAAAGAACAGCAATTGATGCAGGCTTAGCATGGTCTTTTTCAGGCAAAGATGCTATTCATTTTCACGCTGATTATTTGCTTCATAAATGGTTGGACGTTGAAAAAGGAGATCTTGCTTTCTATTATGGCCTTGGTGGACGAGTAGTATTTTCAGATGATCCCTTTGTTGGTGCCAGAATTCCCCTGGGGCTTAATTACCTGGTAGAAAATAGCCAGCTTGGCTTGTTTTTTGAAATAGTACCTATACTTGATGTATTACCCGATACTGATTTTGATGCCAACGGAGCTATTGGCCTTCGTTTCTACTTCTAAAAACTAAAAAGGTAAAGAAATAACCTGCCCTTCTTTTGCCAGGCTGATTGATTGGTAATAATCAGAAAAATCAGCCTGGATATTTTTTTCTAAATCGAAAAGCTTTGTATCGTCATTGTCAGGATCATGATGGGTAAGAATAAGGTTCTTAATACCTAAATCTTTTGTTACATCAACAAGAGTTTCCCAGTCAGAATGCCCCCAACCCAACCTTGATTTATGCTGCTCTTTATTAAATTGCGCATCATGAATAACTACATCAGCCCCCTTAACAAATTTTCTGAAAAGCCCGATAAAATTGCGCGAGTCCTGCTCGTTTGTAATCGGAAGTTCATTATCGGGTGCAAACACAATAATTTTACCTTTTACAGTAAATTTATAGAGTGCAGTAGGTACGGTATGTTTTGCCCACATATACTCAACAGTATAGTGTTCAAAGTTCATCTTTCCGATTTCAAAAGTTATGCAGTCCAGATCAGCCTCTAACATATCAATGGAAACCGGGAAGAAAGTATTTGAAAGGTGCCCTTGAAGTATCTCTTTGCAACCTACTCCATTTTGTGGCGGCATATAAACATTAAAATGGTTGTTCTTTTCATAAAAGGGCTTAAAGAAAGGAAACCCTTGTAAGTGATCCCAATGCGGATGTGTAACAAATACCTGGCCTTTTACATTTTTTCCATGCCCGTTTGCCTGATTGCCCAAATTCCTAAAGCCTGTACCACAATCAGCAACAATCAGTTCTTCAAGATCTGAGATTTTAATCTCAACACATGAGGTATTACCGCCATACTCCATGTTCTCAGGATTTGCACAAGGTGTAGAACCCCGTACTCCCCAGAATTTTATGTCTACCGATTGTTTCAATCCTTATACATTTACTTAGCTATTATGATAAGCAAATATGCTTTTTGTTCCCCAAAATTAGAAGAATCTAAGATGCTTCTATATTTATATAATCCACCCCTGGTTTAAACCTATGTTCATTCTTCACTTTCAGACTGGGGTTGCTTCGTAAGCAAATCTAACTCACGCTTAATTTCTGCCAATCGTTCTTGCTTTTTTGTCAAGTGCTTTTCAGCCTTATCAATCTTATCCTGAAGCTCATCCCTAAGTTTGTTTCCTTTATTTGTAGGTTTAAAATAGGTTTTAGCTTCCTCGTACTGGATAGACTCAGACTCAAGCTTTGATATTTCTTTCTTCAGGTTTGACTGCTCTTTTTGCAGCTCAATTACCTGTTTTCGGTTTTCAGGTACCACACCCTGAGAAGCAAGCTTTCTTTCCATCCCTAAGTCTGACCCTAAGGAACGATAGCGCTCGTATACAGCATCACAAGCTTCACGGTATTGTTTCCAAACCTTATTTTTTTGTTTTATTGGAACGTGCCCCGCTTTTTTGAACTGTTCCTGAAGCTTTTTTGCCTCCCCTACCGCTTTGGCAGGATCCTCATGCTCTGCCAGTTTTTCCAGCTTTTCTATTATTTCCTTTTTTACTGCAAGGTTATCTTTTTGCTCACCCCTAATTTCTTTGAAATGCTCTCTTCTGTGCTCATAAAAAGCATCCATTGATGCTTTAAATTTCTTCCAGATTTTGGATGACTTCTTTCTTGGAACAGGCCCTATTTTCTTCCATTCTCCCATTAAAGCCTGCATTGCTTTGTGGCCTGCTTCAAAGTCATCTGTTTCTTTTAGCTGCTCAGCTTTTTCGATAAGTTTAGTCTTGGCTTCAAGATTTTTTTGCTCCTGATCCCTTAATATTTCAAGATTTTCAGATTTCTTATCATTAAAAGCATCTGTTGCAGCTTTAAACGCGTCCCACAGCTCGTTCTCATCTTTTTGGGGCAGATTCGGGGTCTTCTTCCATTGTTTGTGAAGCTTGTTAACTTTTCTGGCAGCTTCAGCAATATTTTCATCATCTACCAGCGTTTCGGCTTCGGCAATTAGTTTTTTCTTTTTTTCTAAAGCTCTCGCGACCAGTTTTCTGTATTCCTTGTCATGCTTATAGCGTAGTTGGTTAAAAGTATCCTGGGCTTCATTAAACCGATCCCAAACACCTTCGTTTCTGTCAATCGGAACTCTTCCGATTTTACGCCATTGAGAAAGAAGCTCATCGAATCTTTTGTTTAGTGCCTCAAAATCTACCTTTTCGTTATCGCTTTCCTTATTCAGTTCATCCAGCTTGTCAAGCAGAAGAAGCTTCATTGTTAGGTTTTCTTCTTCTTTCTCCAGCTTTTTTACCAAGCGATCTACCTTATGGCTTTCAAACTCATCAATAAATGCTTTAAAGCGTTCATTCAGGGAATCAACTTCAGAATGAGGTAAAAGCTTAATGTGCTCCCACTTGTTTGAGATCTGGCTGATTTCCCGGGTAGCAGTCCATTTTTCATTATTTACAATATCAGCAAGCTCTTTCAGTAGTTCTTTCTTCTTTACAAGGTTCTCTTCCCTTTTTCGATTTAGCTCTTCATAATGCTCTTTTTTGCGAGACTCAAAATCAGATTTTAAACTTTCAAACTCGGCGAGCAGAACTTTGATTTGCTCATTGGAAGAATCCGGCCCGCTTTCAATTTGCAAGGAAAGATTGGCAAGTTCATTGGATGCCAAAGCCCAGTCAGTAAGTGCAGCAAATTCTTTGGCTTTTTCTACAATCGAAGTATAAAAGGTAAGTGCCTCTTCATCCGGTTCTTCTGAATCGGCATCCACTTGTTCTACGTTTTCTGATTCTGATTCTTCACGATCTTCTCCAGAATCTTCGGTTGTAGACTGAACATTAGTGCCGGCATCTTCAACCTGTTGAACTTCTTCCGGTTGGTGTACTTCCTCACCCGCTTCTACCTCAGTATCCATATCTATGGCTTCCGGATTCTCAACTTCAGTATCGGCTTTTATTTCTTCAAAAACCTCTTCAACTTCTTGTTTTTCTTTACCCTCAGGAACTTCCTGCCCCCCATCTGTTTCTGCGATTTCTTCTTCCGGTCTTTTTTCTTGCTCCAGGTTCATTACTGCAACCTTCCTTTCCACTTGGTTCATTAGTTTCGGCACATGCCTTCTTATAGTCCCAGAAGATAGTATTTCTCTTCTTCTTTTTATAATTAGGGTTTTGCGGCATAAAAAAAGCCGGCATCAAATGCCGGCTTTAAAAATCTGAACTTAGTTTTCCTGGAAAATATGCAAGTCGCGTTGGGGAAATGGAATACTAAGGCCCTCCTTGTCAAATGTTTTGTATACCTCTTCATTCATCCTGAAGTGTACCGACCAGTAGTCTCCGGCCTCAACCCAAACCCTTACTACGATATTTACTGAACTATCTGCTAATTCAGACACGGCCATAAAAGGCTCCGGATCTTTAAGAATCCGCTCATCTCCGTCAATAAGCTTTTTCAAAACTTCATAAGCCTTATCCACATCATCGCCATATCCGATACCAAATGTCCAGTCTACGCGGCGCCTTGGCTGTGCTGAATAGTTTGTTAAAGAGTTAGTTGCTAATGGCCCATTAGGTATTATAATGGTTTTATTGTCAGGTGTGGTTAAAACGGTTACAAAAATTTGTATCTCTTTTACACTCCCTGAATGGCCTTGAGCGTCAATAAAATCCCCTACTTTAAATGGTTTGAAGAAAAGGATCATGACCCCACCGGCAAAGTTTTGAAGAGTACCTGAAAGTGCCAAACCAACTGCCAAACCTGCAGCACCCAGAATAGCTATAAATGAGGTCATCTCTATACCCAACATCCCCAATGCTGTGATATATACCATTACTTTTAGCAATATCGACACCAGGCTGCTTAAAAATCCCTTAAGAGAAGAATCCACCTCACTTTTCTTAAGTACCCTTTTTACTACCCCTACAATTATTTTTACTACCCATAAACCAATTACAAGAACCGCAATGGCCTTTATTAAGTTAGGGCCATAGGTCATCACAAAACTCATGAGCATATCTGTATTGAAGCTGAAATCTTCCATAGTCAATGATTTATTATTCTTTTAAAAGTTGCCAAATATAGAGTCTTGAAGTATTTCTCTCTAATTAATATTTATTCATAAAAAAAGGAAAGCCAAAAGCTTTCCTTTGAAATTTCGAGCTGACTGAAATTATAAGTCGGCAATCTCTTTTTTGATCTCATCTTTTGTTTTCCCCAGCTTCTCTTGCAAACGACCAATCAGCTCGTCTTCTTTCCCTTCTGCGTACGTAAGATCGTCTTCAGTTAGCTCAGAATATTTTTGTTTTAGTTTACCTTTTATCTGGTTCCAATTTCCTTTAATTGTTAAGTCATTCATAGTAATGGGGTTTAATTAACCTTTTGTTATTACTAATACAACTACAACCCCTTATGATATGTTCCGGTTTTTTTTAAAAACTAAAATTCAAAATCATGCACTTCTTTCAGGATTGCCTTTGCATTTGCATCATTTCCCTGCACCATTCGATGCTGTAAGTTGGTAATAATCTCAGGAGTGGCTTTTTCATACGCCTCCTCTTTTGCTTCCTTTTCTGATGAAGTTCTGATAAGATCATAAATATCATCTGCCCGAACTATGCTGTAAATATTGTCTTTATTAAAAGCATGAGACCTAAGCTGTTCGTACTCTTTAAATACCCTTGGAAAGTCTGCGCTGTCTTCAGCTTTAGTTATAATTTCTACATCAGATGGGCCCTCAGCACTTAAGGGGGTTTTACATAAATAGAAATACTTCTGCTGATAATTCATTTACAAATCACTTTTGAGTTAAATTTTGCTAAATATAAAGAATGCAGGCTAACTTTTCGCACTTCAAATTACTTCAATATCTCCTTAAGAAGTCTCGGAATAACCATCCATTTTATTTGACAACTTCCCCAATTAATACTCTCCCACTGGTGACCATAGCTTTCAAGACAAATTAAGCCAGCTGTAGGCATTCGAATCGCGTTACGATCACTTCCTGAACTTAACCCACTGCCTACACTTTCCATAAGCGGGTTATGGCCAACCAGCATTGTGGTTTCAGCGTGTTTCGGGGCAGTTCTAATTGCATCCAGGTAAGCCTGGGTAGAACTAAAGTATAAATCTTCATCCCAGTTGATAATACTTTCTTCGCATTTCATAGCTTTGGTTGCCAACAAAGTTGTTTCTTTTGCCCTTTGCGCCGGTGAAGAAACAATGTAATCCGGTGTATAGCCTGTCTTTCTGAGATACCTGCCCATTCTGGGGGCATCTTTTAACCCCCGCCCTGCTAATGGCCGATCAAAATCGCTAAGGGATGCATCTTCCCAACTTGATTTGGCATGTCGCATTAATAAAATGTATTTCATGATAATGCTTGTTGAAGGATATTCTTATTCTCAAAAATTTCTTTTCTGGCAAATAAAGTAAGAGTAGCGCCTCTTACTACCATAAAAGTAGTCATTGCCAGCCAAAGCGCATGTGCCCCAATATAGGGTTCTGTTAAATAGTATACAGGAGCAAAAAATAAAAGTGTTGAAATGAGCATTGAGTTTCTCATAGCAACTGTTGCAGTTGCACCGATATAAACCCCGTCCCAGATAAAACAAATACTATTAATGATGGGGGCAATAATAAGCCAGAAAACTACAATCATTGAAGTATTTATCACTTCCTGTTTGTCTGTAAAAACTCTTATTAGCTGGGTATCAAACAATGCATATACAAGTGTTCCAAGTGCTCCCAATGCCAATCCCCAAATCATGCAGGCTTTTACAGCTTCTTTAATCTTCTTCATGTTGGCTTCGCCTGTATAACGCCCTACCAGGCTTTCAGCTGCAAATGCAAATCCATCTACTGCATAAGCACTTATATACCAAAGCTGAAGTAAGATAGTATTCGCTGCCAGCCATACATCTCCCATCTTAGCAGAAGTGGCTGTGAAAAATGCATAAGAAAAAATAAGACAAAGTGTGCGTATGGTTATATCCCTGTTTACTGCAAAGAACTTCTTTAACTCCTCTATCTCGGTAATTTCAGCCCATTTGATATTCAAAACTTCCCCGCCATACTTATTGCGATATAATAGTATAGCCAGGCTTAACCCTAAATAAGTAGCCAGTAAACTTCCCCATGCTACTCCGTCAACAGTCATCCCCAGAATCAGTACAAAAGTTAAGTTAGCTGCAATATTTATAACATTTAGAAAGATTGTGACCATCATCGGGTAACGTGCATTTTGCATTCCTAAAAACCAACCGTTCAACCCAAAAAGAGCCAATGTTGCCGGAGCGGAAAATATTCTGATTTTGTAATACAAACAGGTATATGCCTCAACTTCCGGGGTAGCATCTATAAGAAGAAGGGACAGTTCAATGAGTGGATATTGCAACAAAAGGATGGCACTACTACATGCCATAGCCACCAATAACACCCGGTACAGCAGTATCTTTGTTTTTCTTGCATTCCCCTCACCGTAAGCCTGGGCAACCAATCCGGTAGTACCCATTCTCAAAAAACCGAAGCCCCAAAATATGAAATCGAAAATAAGGCTGCCAATTGCGATTGCCCCCAGGTAGTATACTTGCTCCAGGTGCCCTACTACAGCTGTATCTACAGCACCCAATAGCGGTACAGAGATATTGCTAATAATATTGGGTATCGCGAGCCTGAGTACTCTTTTATTCAAATTAGAAATTGCTATTTACGGGAACTTAAAACCCTTTTAGCAGAACTTATATTAAATAATCACTATACCAAAATACCCGCCACTAAGAAGGTTGCATATATACAAGTGCGCATGTATTTTTACGGTCTGAATCTTTAAGGGATTTCTTTCAAATTAAACTGAATTTTATTTCACATGAATATCGATACACGCAATCAAATTATCAGCATCTTTTTGGGCGTAGTTATTATTGCATTAGCCTGGTTGCTTTACGACTCTATAGTTACTCCGTACCAAGAAGTTATCGAAAGAGAAAAAATGACAGAGCGTGTTCGTGAGAGAATGCTTGATATTAAGGACGTTCTCGTTCAATACGATGCAACCTATGGGCATTTTCCCCCAACCGAAGGAGGATTGGATAGCGTTGTCTGGTTTGTCCAGAATAATGAATTAATGGCTTCTATGGCTGACAGCATTTTTGGAGGAGATGATGGTACTTTTGATCCCAACACTATTGTTTTCTCACCAAGAAATCCTGCAGCCAAATTTGCCTATACTTTAAATGACACCCTGCGCCCTCCTCTTTACCTTCTCGAAGACCCGGATACGGACGATGCCGTTGGCAGCCTTACCCGAACAACGATGAGAAACGCCCCTACCTGGAATTAATGAGTGAAACCACCTCAAACTTAGGTGTTTGTTTTTTTGCGGATCGACTTTTTTATGCTATCAATGATCCTCAAAACAGCAAGCACCTTTTTCATATCGGCTCGTATGATTTCAATTTCGATGTGAATGAGGCTATTACTTCCAGGAATTCCGATTACTTTCCGCACATCCAAAAAACTGTTGATCAGCTTCTCAAAGAGTTTGAGGTAAAATCATTTCGGGCACTTACACATCCTGCTGACGAATGCTGGACAACCCTGCCAAAAGTAGTGTTCGACAATTCAGATGAACGAGAGGATCACCTTTCAATTTTAATGAAAGGGGTTGAACGGGAAGATATTGAACCAACCTGGCATGCTCTCAGCAAAAAGGAGTTTAAATTTCTTTGCCTTCGCCGAAGGGCTGTTATGCAGGGGTTTGATGATTTAACATCCAAGATTGCAATAACCGAATTTGCCAGCGATTTTGAGATTGCACAAAAATGGTCTCAGTTTGCCAAGCCGGGTGGTTCTTTTATGATGCTGGGCTGCCACAAAAATGTACTAACCGTTTCTTCTTATCTATTAGGAAAGTTTCGGGCAGCTACCTTTTTTCAATTCGATCAGCCTGCAGATATTCCCTATCACTGGTTGCAAAATGCTACCCATTCCGGCTGGATGACGGGACTCCACGAAAACATCTACCTTTTCGGGCATCATACCCATGAAGCAGAACAAAACCTTCGTTCGTTTCTTGACCCGGCCTCCCAAATTACTCATTTCAATTCTTTAGAAGTAATGGGAGTACAGGCCGATGAAGAAACCTATGGCTTTGATCTGACAGCAGCTTTCCCGGCTATACTTCTCAGTTTAGATGTCTAACTTATTTTTGAATACTAGATTATAGATTTTAATTCTCCAATGAGAATCATCACCGGAAAACTTAAAGGCCGACGTATTCACATCCCAAAAGGCTTGGATGTTCGTCCCACAACCGATCGGACTAAAGAAAGCATCTTCAATAAAATTGAAGCCTACAAATACCTGGATGGAGCCTTAGTGCTGGATTTATTTGGCGGATCAGGTAACCTGGGCTTTGAAGCTATTTCGCGGGGGGCCAAGCAAGTTACTTTTGTTGAAATTAACCCGCATAATGTAAAACACATTGAAAAAACTGCGGGGTTGTTTGACGTGGAAAAAAATGTCCGGACCATTGTAAGCGATGTGCAGAGCTTTCTTTCCAATCCCGCTAAACCCTATGATTTTATTTTCTGCGATCCCCCTTATGATTACGAATGGATGCATGAAATGATTGATTTAATATTGACTGGGAATTGGCTCGAAGGGGAAGGATGGTTTATTCTGGAACATGACAAAAGACTTGATTTTGCGGAGCACCCCCATTGCTTTTTTACTAAAGCCTACGGGCGTACTATTGTTAGTATTTTTGAAAAGCATGAGGTAGATTCTAACTAAATTCTATGTATGAAACACATCGCCATCTATCCCGGTTCTTTTGACCCCATCACTTTCGGGCATCTTGATATCCTAAAGAGGGCTACCAATTTATTTGATAAAGTGATTGTTACCGTTGCTGTCAATCATAAAAAGAGCGCTGTTTTTTCCGGAGATGAACGCGTGGCTTTGATCAAAGAGTGCCTTGCGGGGAAAGAATGGGCAAAGAATATTGAAGTAAACCAGTTTACCGGGCTGCTTGTAAACCATGCACAAAAACTGAATGCAAATACCTTAATTCGCGGTGTTCGGCAAATATCTGATTTTGAATATGAATTCCGTATGGCACTTACCAACAAGCGACTTGCCCCCGATGTGGACACCGTTTTTCTAATGCCGGATGAGGAATTTACCTTCATTTCTGCTTCCCTTGTAAAAGAAATTGCATACTGGAATGGAGATCTCAGTTCATTTGTACCTGGCAATGTGGCCAAATCGTTGCTCAAAAAAATGGAGACCAAATAAGCCACATCGGCTCAGTCTCTTGCTTGATTGCATTTATCAAAAATTGCCTGTTCCCTTTTATAAATAGATTTGGGATTTTCAGCTACTCACTCATTTTCACACTTTATCCCACTTTCATGATTTCAGAACGAGCACAGAGTTTACAACCCTCTGCTACTTTAAAGGTAACCGGCCGTGCAAAAGAATTAAAACGTGAAGGCAAGTCGATTGTATCGCTTAGCGCGGGGGAACCCGACTTTAAAACTCCCGACCATATCTGTGATGCAGCTATCAAAGCCATCAGAGACGGCCAGCATGGATATACAATGAATCCCGGAACTCCTGAACTCAGAGAAGCTATTTGCGCCAAACTTAAACGGGATAATGGGCTGGAGTACGACCCTGCACAAATCATTTGTTCAAACGGGGCTAAACAATCTGTTGGGTTTTCGATCCTGGCAACCATCAATAAGGGTGATGAAGTAATTATTCCTGCTCCTTACTGGGTTTCATACCCGGAAATGGTTCGCTTGGCAGAAGGGGAATCTGTGATTGTTCGCACCTCTTTCGAAAATGATTTTCGTCTTACCCCGGAACAACTGGAAGCAGCAATTACGGATAAAACCCGGATGCTTATCCTTTGTTCACCCTCAAATCCTACCGGCTCATGTTACAGCAAAAAAGATATGATAGGGCTGGCGGAGGTACTCCGAAAATACCCGGACATAATGATACTCTCGGATGAAATTTATGAGTACATCGTATTTGATGAAGGACATGTGAGCATTTTGAATGTAGCTCCTGATTTGAAAGACCGCGCACTTCTTGTAAACGGATTTTCTAAAGGCTTTGCCATGACCGGGTGGCGACTAGGCTATTTAGCTGCCCATGCTGATGTAGTAAAGGCCGTTTCCAAAATTCAAAGCCAGGAAACTTCCGCCCCCTCCAGTATTTCACAGGCAGCCGGGCTGGCTGCTTACCGGGGAGACCTTACAGAAGTGGAAGCTATGAGAGATGCTTTCAGAAAACGCCGCACTTTCATGGTTGAGTCCTTGAACCGCATAGAAGGTATAAACTGTTTTACGCCTGGTGGTGCTTTTTATGTATTCCCGGATATTTCGCATTATCTGGGCTCTTCCAAACCCGATGGCTCTGTTATTGAAACCTCTACCGACTTATGCCTTTACTTACTTGATGAATTTGGCCTGGCTCTTGTTCCCGGTGATGCTTTCGGGGAACCAAATGGATTACGCATGAGCTATGCGGCTTCCCAGGAAGACCTGGAAGAAGCGATTAGCAGACTTAAAAAAGGGTTAGAGAGTTTGGGGTAATCTTCTCACATTTCTTTCGCATGAACTTAGACTGCTCAACCAAGATAGTTCTCGAGAATGAAAGAGTCCGATTAGAGCCTTTGGCTCTTTCACACCTGGAGCAATTACTTCCTATTTCACTAAGCCAACCAAAGCTGCTTCAATATTCTCCTTCTTATTTTGGCAGTAAAACCAATTTGGAGAAATACATTAACAACGCCCTGTCTGCAAAAGCCAAAGAAGCCCGGTACCCGTTTGTTATTTTTGATAAACAGCTAAATGAATTAGCAGGCAGCACCAGCTTTGGAAATATTTCCAATCATGATCAGCGTCTCGAAATTGGCTGGACATGGCTTGGTAAAAAATTCCAGGGTACAGGCTTAAATAAGAACTGCAAATTTCTATTGCTACAATATGTGTTTGAAATATTACATTTTGAACGGGTTGAATTCAAAATTGACAGCCGTAATACACAATCCCGAAAAGCCATTGAAAAAATTGGTGCCAGCTTTGAGGGAGAATTAAGAAGTCATACCCTTTTGCTGGATGGATACAGAAGAAACACGGTATACTACAGTATTCTTAAAAGTGAGTGGTCTGGTTTAAAGAAGTCTGTATTTACTAATTTATGATAAACTGTTTGCCGGACCTATTGCAACTCATCAATACTTTCAAGGAAATTAAGCTACCATCCTTGTTCATTGTTTAATATTCCCGTTTCTTTGATTTATGGAAAGAAACCCCGCATATAATGAAGCGCTCGATCAGTTTGTGAAACTTTGGGGAGACATGGCTTCAGCCTGGGGTATTAATAAAACCATGTCTCAAATCCATGCCCTTTTGTATGCAGAGTCTAATCCGCTTGATACAGATTCTATCATGGATAAGCTGGACATAAGTCGTGGCAATGCCAATATGAACCTGCATCGGTTGTTGGAATGGGAATTGATCCATAAAACTCATAAGCCTAATGACCGAAAAGATTACTACAGCGCTGAAACCGATGTGTGGAAAATTGTATCTACCATTATCAAAGAGCGACAGCAACGTGAGATAGCTCCCATCCGGGTAGAGCTTAAAGAGTGCATCAAAACACTGGAAGCAGGCGGTTTAAATGATGAAGAAAGCCGCGCATTTAAAGAACGTATCGAAAACTATAATGAATTCCTGGAAATGTTTGAGCGCTTCACAGATGCCCTTCTTCCCTATATTAATAAAAAGAACCTCGGATTTTTAAAACAGCTGATCAAACTGGTGGAAGTAAAAGAAAGCCTGACAGGTAAAAAGAAGAATGACTAAACGAACCACCCGTCAAATCGGTACAGAAGGTGAAGACCTGGCTTGTGCTTATTTAGAAAGCAAAGGCTGGCGAATCCTGGAAAGAAATTACTTCTTTGAAAAAGCCGAAGTGGATATTGTAGCCTATGATGACACTGCTATTGTTTTTCTGGAAGTGAAATACCGCACCTCAAGCAAATACGGCCAACCGGAAGAGTATGTTAGCGAGATTAAAGTTGAGAATGTATTTAAAGCAGCCGAGGCGTGGATGTATGAACGAAAAATGGAAGGTTCTCCCATGCGATTTGATGTAATTGGAATCCTCCAGGAAAACAATGAGGCTCCTGAAATCCGCCATATCCAGGATGCTTTTCGTTAAATACTGCTGTAATACTTTTTTGGAATTGAGTTGTTGTTAGTTGATATTTGGCGTCAACATGGCTCAGTCTCTTACAACAGCAGAATATATTCGAAGCTTCATAGGCATGATTGTCTTTATGGTGGTCTTGCTTATTTCATCCCTCCTTGTCACCATCATTATCCTGCTGACTTTTGGCCTGGCAACCAACTGGGTTGTCCGGACTTTCCCGCGCCCTATGGCATTTCCTGTTCTTTTTTTTCTGGGCATCACTTTTGAATTAAATGATCTTCGAGAGGATAAAGAGCAACCTGTTATCTTCATTTTCAATCATAGTTCTACCTTAGATATTCCTGCATTTCTGGCTCTTGGACTGAAAAGATTCCGGGTAGTTGCAAAATGGGAGCTTCAATACATTCCTTTTTTCTTCATAATCGGACGATTGACGGGACAGGTCTTTATAAAACGTCATGACAGGGCTCATGCCATTGAGCGGTTGAATAAAACCTATGACCGGTTACGAAAGGATAAACTCAGCCTTGTTGTGGCTCCGGAAGGTTCGCGTAAACATGAAGGTAAAATCGGGCCTTTTAAAAAAGGGGCCTTCCACATGGCTATTGACCTGGGGTATCCAATCGTGCCCATTTATTTTGACGGTAATGACAGGCTTAGCCTGGGAGGATCTTTGATGGCAAGAAGTGGAAAAATCACAGCCACCATTCACCCTGCTATTAATACCTCGTCATGGAGCATAGACACACTGGATGATCATATCGCTGAAGTTCGTGGTATGTATCTGAAATGGGCCGGAATGGAGGAATAAGGTATCCCGCCTATTTGATTTCATAAACAAACTCAGTCATCCTACTTCGGTTCCAGGTACTGTACGCTGAAATAATCTCTCTCGTCCGTCCACACTTTTTTTACCTCAAACCAGGGTGAAACCATTTCTGCAAAACCTTCCAGGGTATATTTGTGTGAGTTTTCAGTATGGATAGTCTCTCCCTTCTCAAAATCAATAACCGTACCATTTACCTGTACAGAATGACTTTTGTTAACAATAAGGTGCATTTCTATACGGCTGTCTTTTTCATTCCATATCGATTTATGATCAAACAACCCAGTATTAAAGTCTGAACCCAGCTTATGATTAATGTGAGACAATATGTTCTTGTTAAAAGCCGCAGTAATTTCTTTTGAATCATTGTAAGCTGCTTCAAGTACCTCTTGATCCTTCTTCAGATCTGCGCCAATAAGTAAAGCTCCTTCTTTCCCTACCATCTCGGACATTACTTTCATAAAAAGTTCAATACGCTCTTTTCGGAAATTACCTATGGTTGACCCGGGAAAGAAAACCACTTTCCTGGCAGTGGGGCTGTATTCAGGTAAGTCAAATGGCTGGGTATAGTCTGCCTGCAAGGGCATAATTTTGATATTCGGATAATCTGCCTGAAGCTGTTCCGCTACCTTAAATAAATAATCCCCGGATATATCCATCGGAACATAACAACAAATATTAGGCATATTTGCCAGAAGGATGCGGGTCTTTTCGCTGCTTCCGCTTCCCGGTTCTACCAGTTCCACTTCCTCTCCCAGGTACGAAGCTATCTCATCCACGTAGTTTTCAAGTATCCATATCTCGGTACGGGTAGGGTAGTATTCTTCCAGTTCGGTAATCTCATCAAAAAGATGAGATCCTTTTTTATCATAAAAATATTTACTGGGAAGGCTTTTTTGAGGCTTAGTTAAACCCTCAAATACTTCTTTAAGCATCACTGTATCAGATGCTGATTCAACTGAATTGCTCATTAAAATTATTTTGCTAATCGAATTCCACTGAATTGCCAACGGGCATCCGTGTGAAAAAAGTTTCGGTATGTTTTCCGGATGTGGGATTTAGAAGTAGCGCATGACCCGCCACGTAACACATACTGGTTAGCCATAAACTTCCCGTTGTATTCGCCTAAGGCACCGGGCAAAGGAGCGTAGCCGGGATACGGACTGTAACTGTTTTGTGTCCATTCCCACACA
Organism: Balneolaceae bacterium; assembly: GCA_006969905.1. Lineage (GTDB taxonomy): Bacteria > Bacteroidota > Rhodothermia > Balneolales > Balneolaceae > Balneola. Next base: position 593,766 of record CP030887.1, read on the forward strand.
TCACCATACATTTGTTTTAGCCCCGAACCTGATCCTTTTGCAGGAACAGGGTGCATCATATCTTCATCAACAAAATTACCTTCAACTTGCAAATTGCCACATGCATGTTCCCATTCCTGTTCAGTGGGCAGCCGGCACCCTTTCCAGCGGGCAAAAGCATCAGCCTCAAAATAACTTATATGCGTAACCGGCTCATAATCAGCCACCAGCCGGGCACCGGAAAGCGTAAATTGCATCCATTCACCCTCCCGTTTGAACCAATAAAGCGGAGCCTGCCAGTTCTCTGCCTGAACTTTACTCCAGCCTTCATCGAGCCAAAGCTCCGACTTGGTATATCCACCTTCATTTATGAACTCAAGATATTCCCGGTTTGTAACCAGGCGATTTGCCAATTCAAAATTCTGGACAAAAGTACGATGAAGAGGGTGTTCGTTATCATAAGTAAACTCATCTCCTTTATGGCCAATTTCGACAATCCCTTCAGAGAAAGGAATCCACTCCATAGCCCCCAGATCGTTAACTTCAGGAATTGACCTCTCTTTATATACAGGCAAAAGCGGGTTTTGAGCCAGCAAATACTTAAGATCTGTCAATATCAGTTCCTGGTGCTGCTGCTCGTGGTGCAAACCAATTTCCATTACTTTGGCTGCCTCTTTCCAGGTTTTCTCGCTACACCCTTCAATAAATCCTATAACCTGAGCATCCACATAAGCCCTGTATTCAAATACTTGTTTTACGGTAGGCCGCGAAAGCATCCCTCGTTTTGCCCGGGTAAAAGGGATACCCGTTTGTAAATAATAGGAATTGAAAAAGTACGCATATTGCGGATGGAGGCTTTCAAAACCAGGCTGATACTTAGCAAGTACAAAAGTTTCAAAAAACCAACTGGTATGTGCTAAATGCCATTTTGCAGGGCTGGCATTTTCCATCGGCTGAATAACAAAATCCTCAACCTCTAAAGGTTCCACCAGGTGATGTGTAAATTGCCGTACTTGATTATACCGGTTTATAATATGGTCTTTTGAAAACCTTTCCCCCTCTTTTGGCGAAGAAACTGCTTCAGAAATAATATGCATTCTTAAATTCTCTTATGAGTAATAATAATAACGTGAATGTAGCGAATGCAAAGCAAATGGAAAATCGTAATTACAATAAAAACTCTCTTTTTACCTGAAGCCTTATTTATCCCTGTAGAAATAGATTTTTTTATTTCCTGAATCGCGACGGCTTTTGATTTTGATACCGTTCAATTTGCCAAATTGATACACGGCAGTACGCATTGAGTTTATATTTTTATCCGAAGTATAAGAAACTTCTATCGCCTGGCCTCCCGGCTTTAGTTTTTCCAGTGCTTCCAGTAAAGGCTTGAATTTTGATGTCCGCTTTTTAGACGCTTTAACGGTAGAACGTTTTACGAATTTAATCTCCATGACAAAAAACTATAAAATAATATATAATACCAAAGTATAGTAAATCTGATCAATTATATATTATAAGAATCATTAATGTTCCTTAAATGAAATTATAAGATATTTTACCTGATCTTTTCTATTTAGGGAGATGAGGAGATTCGATCTATAAAACAAAAAAAGCCATCCCAAAAGGACAGCTTTAAAAGTGGGCGATGAGGGACTCGAACCCCCGACCCCCTCGGTGTAAACGAGGTGCTCTAAACCAACTGAGCTAATCGCCCGTTCTGTTGAACGGCGACAAATATACCAACATTTCAAATGCAGACAAAGAAAATTATCACTTAGTTATTGATTTATTGGTTAACACTGTTAACTTATCTCATTCAATTTTTCTTTTATACATGCAGCAAACAAAAAATTATCTTTTTACCCCGGTACTTGTAGATGGCTGCCGGATCCCGTTTCTGCGGTCCGCAACTGGTTATAACGACCTTATGGCATATGACCTGGGCAGGATGGCCTTGCAGGGCTTGCTGGCTCGTAATGCAATTGATCCTGATTCTATTGATCGTGTGATTATGGGTAGCGTAATCCAGGACCCCCGAACCAGTAATGTAGCACGGGAAAGTGCCTTAGGTGCAGGTATTCCTAATACGGTTCCGGCTTTTACTATTTCACTGGCTTGTATCTCTTCTAACCAGGCGATTACCAGTGGGATGGACCTGATCCGGTCCGGTCAGGCTAGCATCATTGTAGCTGGCGGAACCGAAACCATGTCGGATATCCCGGTTCGCTATAAAAAGAAGTTTCGCCAAAAAGTATTGGAGGCTCGCAAATATCGATCCCCTCTCGATTTTTTGAAATTTTTCAGAGGTCTTGGGATCAAAGATTACCTCCCGGAAGTACCTGCTATTGCGGAGTTTTCGACAGGTGAGACGATGGGGGAAAGTGCAGACCGTATGGCTGCCCGGTTCGGGATTTCCAGGAACGATCAGGATGAGTTTGCCATGCGTTCCCACCACCTGGCAGCAAAAGCTACCAAGGAAGGCTTATTGAATGATGAAATTATTCCCACCAAAATACCTCCGTCATTCAAAACAATTACTACAGATAATGGCTTCCGGGAAGACACATCCATGGAGAAGCTTGCAAAGCTTAAACCTGCATTTATTAAACCCCATGGAACCATAACCGCAGGAAATGCTTCTTTTTTTACTGACGGTGCTTCAGCTTCTTTGATTATGGACGAACAAACAGCTCTGCAACTTGGTCTTACACCCAAAGCCTATTTGAGAGAATATGTATTTGTTTCCCAGGATCCGGGAGAGGAGCTGTTGCTGGGCCCGGCTTACGCCACTCCAAAAGTTCTTGATGCAATGAATCTGGCCCTGGATGATATTGATGTGTTTGAACTCCATGAAGCTTTTGCCGGGCAAGTAATGGCTGTTTTGGCCGCTCTCGATTCTGAAACCTTTGCAAAAAAGGCACTGGGTAAAGACAAAAAAATTGGAGGTATTCCCTTTGAAAAGCTGAATACGCTCGGAGGCTCACTTTCTTTAGGCCACCCGTTTGGTGCTACCGGAGTACGGCTGGTAACTACAGCTGCTAATCGTTTAATCCGCGAAGACGGGAAGTATGCCCTTGTTTCGGCTTGTGCTGCGGGCGGCCAGGGCCATTCCATTATTCTGGAGAAGTATGGAAGTTGACCTCCTCTGTCTCCTCCTTCATAAGGAGGAGGACTCTTTGACTTAATTTTGAACTAATGAAAAAAGCCTCCCCTCCTTGCCAAGGAGGGGAACGAGGGGAGGTCGTTTCCTGAAACACCACTATGAATTACCTTAACTTTACAACTAAAAACTCCGTCGCCATTATCACTCTAGATCAGCCCGGCGAAAAAGTAAATACGCTGAATGAAGCCATGATGGAAGAGTTTTCCGGTTTTCTTGATAAACTGGAAAGTGATAAGCAGCTAAAGGGAATGGTTTTGATCAGCGGAAAAAAGGACAATTTTATTGCCGGGGCAGATATTGAAATGTTTAAAGCCCGCCAGACTGCCGAGGAAATAGAGCAGCTTAGTAAAGATGGTCATTTTATCCTGAACCGGATCGAAGATTTTAAAAAGCCAATCATTGTAGCGATTCATGGAAGCTGCATGGGAGGTGGCCTGGAGCTTTCTCTGGCGTGTCATTACCGGATTGCTTCCAACCATTCTAAAACGGTACTTGCTTTACCCGAAGTAAAGTTAGGGATACTGCCTGGTACAGGTGGAACACAACGGCTTCCAAGGCTTATCGGCATCCAAAAGGCATTGATGTACATGATGACGGGTAAAAGCATTTTTGCCCGACCAGCTAAGAAAATTGGACTGGTAGACGAACTGACGCATAAAGATGCACTTGAGGAAGCCGGAATTGCAGCTGTTCATAAGCTTTCAGCTTCCGGTTCTTTTAAAAGAAAAGACAAAAGATCCTTTGCTGAAAAACTCCTGGAGAGTAACCCGATTGGCCGTTCCGTCATTTTTTCCCAGGCTTTGAAAAAAGCCGAAGCCCAAACCCGTGAAAATTATCCAGCCCCACCGAAAATCATTGAGGCTGTTAAATACGGCTACAAGCATGGAAAGGAAAAGGGGCTCAAAAATGAATCCCGGCTTTTTGGTGAACTGGGGGCTACCCCCGAATCACGGGCGCTGGTAAACCTGTTTTTTGGGATGAACGGGGCAAAAAAGAATCCATTGCAGCAACACGTTAAGAAGGTTCAAAACATAGGAATTCTTGGTGCAGGATTAATGGGATCAGGCATTGCTGATGTAAGTATCAATAAGGGTGGTTACAAAGTGCTGCTCAAGGACAGGGATTTGGAATCTGCAGCAAAAGGAGAAAAACTAATTTGGGATTCGTTAGAGGCCAAAAGAAAAAAACGAATCATAAGCTCTTTTCAGCGCGACCAAATCGCAAGCAGGGTTACAGGAGTGGACAGCTATACCCATTTTAAAAAAGCAGATATAGTTATAGAAGCCGTATTCGAAGACCTGGAGCTGAAAAGAAACATATTGGCCGAGGTGGAAGCCTTTACCAAAGAAGATTGTATTTTCGCTTCCAATACGTCCTCTCTTCCCATTTCTGATATAACCAAAAATGCCAAAAGACCCCAAAATATAATTGGGATGCACTACTTCTCTCCCGTGCAAAAAATGCCTTTGCTTGAGATCATCGTTACTGATCAAACAGCGGAGTGGGTAACTGCAACCGCTTACAATGTCGGGGTGAAGCAAGGCAAAACAGTTATAGTAGTAAACGATGGGCCGGGATTTTATACTACACGGATTCTCGCTCCTTACATGAATGAGGCTCTTCTGCTTCTGGAAGAAGGGGCTTCTATCGATTTCCTTGATAAGAGCATGAAAGATTTTGGCTTCCCGGTTGGGCCCATGGCTTTATTTGATGAAGTGGGAATTGATGTCGGAGCCCACGTAGCCGATACTATGACCCCGGTATTCAATCAAAGAGGAGCATTCAGATCTTCCAATAAAGCCCATGAGCTTTTAGAGGCCGGTTACCTGGGAAGAAAGAATAATAAAGGCCTGTTTCTCTATGAACCCGGAAAGAAGAAGCAGATCAACAAGAAAATTTATACTCACTTTGGAGGTTCCTCAAGGAACAACCCTTCTGCCAGGACAGCCCAACATCGGATTGCATTTATGATGATCAATGAAGCTGCTTTTTGCCTGCAGGAAAATATCCTCCGCTCTCCAACAGATGGCGATTTAGGCGCAATTCTTGGTTTAGGCTTCCCTCCCTTTATAGGTGGCCCCTTCCGGTATCTTGATCGGTTCGGGGTTGATCATTTCGTGGATATGATGAATGACATGGCAGAGAAATTCGGCCCCCGTTTTAAGCCTGCACCTATTTTGGTTGATTATGCCAAACAGGGTAAAAAATTCTACTCTGCTTAATAGTAGATATGGACTATAATTCTACAGTTTAAGGCCCGGTCCTCCACGATATCCTATCCCTATTCATCTACATGAGGTATGACAGGTTTTGTATCCGCATATCCCGAAGCTTTTAACCGCTCACCCTCAATTCCCTCTTCAATAAAATACTTTACCACTCCTGAAGCACGGGCAACGGAAAGCTCCCAGTTAGAAGGATAAGTAGGTGTATTGATTGGTACATTATCCCTATGCCTTCCACATCAACCCCGAATTTGTAGAAATCGAGCGTGTTCATAGCCTGGGTTACTTTATCGATAATGCTCTGGCCAAGTGGCAGAAGATTGGCTTCACCGGAACTGTAAAATGAACTACTGTTGAAAAATAGTTTAATGCCATCACGATCTAAAGTAATATCTACCAAACCTTGTTGCTTCTCAGGAGCCAACAATTCATCAAGATCCCTTTTTACTTCTGCAAGAGGAGTTCGTACATTTTTATAACTAAAAAGCCCTATCTTTGTGAGCTATAAATAATCCTTAAAAATATTAGCATGCAATTGTTCAGTTTTTTCTTGATGGCACCTCCGGCAGATGGCGGTTCCGGCAGTGGTTTTACCAGTATTTTATTCATGGCAGCCATTTTTGTGGTTTTCTACCTTTTTATAATCCGTCCGCAAAGTAAGCGCCAAAAAGAAATTCAAACGAAAGTCTCTGAGATGAAAAAGGGAGACAAAGTGGTTACTTCTTCAGGAATCATTGGCATCCTTAGTTCTATAGAAGATGATTCTGTACTCATTGAAGTGGGAAGTAACGTCAAGATCCGGTTCTTGAAAACCGCTATTAATGATGTAAACCCTAATAAGCCCGAAAAGAAAAGCTAAATTTCGATTTTGAGCGACGAATTCCGTTTCAATACCATTCCCGAGGCCATTGAAGACATAAAGAACGGCAAAATGGTCATCGTAGTAGACGATGAAGACCGGGAAAACGAAGGTGATTTCTTGATGGCTGCTGAACAAGTAACAACAGAAGCTATCAACTTTATGGTTACACATGGCCGTGGATTAGTTTGTGCCCCTATTACTTCCGAAACAGCTAAAAAACTAAAGCTGTCTCACATGGTTACGGAAGGTGCAGATCCTGATGAAGCTAATTTCACTGTTTCAATTGATCATAAGCGTCTTACCACTACAGGTATTTCTGCGGCTGACCGTGCCAATACCATCCGTGAAATAACCAGCGACGATGCAAAAGCCATTGATTTCAGAAGGCCGGGCCATATTTTTCCCCTGCTTTCTGTAGAAGGTGGTGTACTTCGCAGAGCGGGACATACCGAAGCTGCTATTGACCTTGCGCGGCTCGCAGGCTTAAAACCTGTGGGGATTATCTGTGAGATCATGAAAGAAAATGGTGAAATGGCAAGGGTTCCTGATCTTATAAAGATCGCCAGGGAATTTGATATGAAGTTCATTACGATTAAAGACCTTATAGCATATCGGAATGAAAATGAGTCGCTGGTTCACGAGGTCATGGATATAAATATGCCCACCATGTACGGAGATTTTAAGCTCCGGGCTTTTAAGGAAAACCTGACCGGGGATATTCATCTTGCCCTCACTAAAGGAACATGGACAAAAGAGGAACCTGTGCTTACCCGGGTTCATTCTTCAAATATTATTGGTGATATATTTGGTGCCCGAAACTCAGATAGTAGCGAGCTTCTGCATCAATCCATGTTGCAGGTAGAGCGGGAAGGAAAAGGCGTAGTCCTTTATATGAATCGGAATCAAAGAGGTTCTGTGCTGGTGAACCAGCTAAAAAACCTAAAGGCCATGCAGGAAGGCAATTCGGCTTTAAAAGAAGAGGTAAATAATAATCCTAAAAAGAGGGATCCCAGGGATTATGGAATTGGGGCACAAATACTCAAATCATTAGGAGTAACGAAGCTTCGTCTTTTAACCAATAACCCGGTAAAACGCATTGGTATTAACAGCTTTGGGCTCGAAATTGTAGAACAGGTGGAAATAGACGGTCAACTCGAATTCCTGAGAAAAAGCCTTAATAAGCAAATAAGCGATTCTTAGTTCAGGACTCGCTCTTTTTTCCTTCTTCTGTATCTGGAACAGGTAACGGCTTTGTAATGGTTTCTGCCTGATCACCGGTTTCCTCGTTCTCCTCTTCTTCCTTATGATGCTCTGGCAGCAAAAACTTTCCAAATACCAACAAAGATATTATGGAAGTAGAAATAGCTATATCAGCTACATTAAAAATATAAGGAAACACTGCCCAGTCATTAATCCGTAAGCTGAAATGAATGAAATCGACTACATGGCCTTCAAGCACGCCGCCATAGCCATACACATATCCCATAAAAAGGCGGTCTGAGATATTTCCCAAAGCCCCGCCAATAATCAGGCCCATAAAAATAAGATATCCTGTTTTGGCTTCGCTTATAGAACGTAGTAAATAGATAACAATACCTGTTGTGGCAATTATCGCTATTACACTAATCAGCCACGTAGGCAGTATATCAATACCCATAGCCATTCCATCATTCTTGATGAAATAGAATTCCAGCCATCCTTCTATAATGGTTTTATTCTGAAGCTCCGGGGTAGATCTGATTTGCCATTTGGTAAACTGATCGAGAGCGACAACAAGTACAGCCGGTGTAAAAAGAGCTAATAGCTTATTTTTTGTCAACGGCTTTTATCTACGCTTTAATTTTGCTTCGATACTTAGCTGGGTATGCGGAACGGCTTCAAGACGGCCTTTAGCAATCTTTTTGCCGGTTACTTTGCACACGCCGTATGTTTTGTTATCAATTCTCTGAACAGCATCATTCAAATACTTAATGAACTTACGGGTACGATTTAGTAAAACGTATGTTTTTTCTCGCTCCTGGGCATCTGATCCGGCATCGGCCATATGAAATGAATAAGCAGATTCATCTGATGAATTTTCCATGCTTTCCCGCAGAGTTCGTTGTAATGTATCCAACTCATCTTCTGCGTCTTTCAATTTCTTATTTATGATACCACGAAAATATTCAAGCTCTTTATCACTATAAGGAGAAACTCGCTCATCGGTTTTAGTATTTTTTTCCATCGTTTTTTCCTTAATAATTAGTATTTCTACGAATCGAAATAGTGCTGTCAGATTCACCAATTTCCCATCGTTTTACAAAATCAGAAACATCAAGTTCCTGCAATTCAATTTTCTCTGCTAAAGTCTCTTGCTTGATGTATTCGTTCATGGAAACTACGGCTTCTTTTAATTCTTCGGAACCTTCGAAGCCAATAATTATGCGATCTGTTACATCAAAATCTGCTTCTTTACGCATGTTCTGAACCCGGTTCACAAATTCCCTGGCAATACCTTCGAGTTTCAACTCGTGGCTTAGCTCGGTATCAACAGCTACGCTTAATCCACGTTCTGTTTCAACTTGCCAACCTTCCAGGCCTGTGCGGATAATATCCAATCCTTCTTCTTCAATCCGGATGGTATCACCATCTTCAAGTTCTAGCTCAATATATCCTATTTTTTCAAATTCTGTAATCGAATGCGTATCAAGCTGACTTATTTTAGCTGCTACAGCTTTCATTTTCGGGCCTAACTTCTTCCCAAGTACCGGGAAATTAGGCTTGGCTGTTTTATGAACAATTCCTGAGTCATCATCCACAAACTGGATCTCCTTAACGTTTACTTCTTCCAAAATTATATCCTTCACGGATTCAATGGCAGCACGTTCAGCTTCATCTTTTATAGGTAATATAATCCTGGAAAGCGGTTGCCGGACATTCATCTCAATTTGATTCCTGATCCTGAGAACAATAGAGGATATCAACCGGGCCATATCCATTTTATGCTCAAGGCTCTTGACAATCGCTGTTTCTTCCACTGTGGGGAAAAAAGAAAGATGCACGGAATCTTCTTCCAGCCCGGTAACCTTATTCAGGTTTTGATAAAGCCATTCACCCATAAAAGGAGCAATTGGGCTCATCATTTTACTCACACTTTTAAGACACTCATACAGTGTTTGGTAGGCAGCTGTTTTGTCAAGTGTGTGCCCTTCTTTCCAGAAACGACGCCTGTTTCTGCGTACATACCAATTACTTAATTCCTCAACAAAGTTCTCCAGCTCCCGGGCAGCTTTAGTAGGCTCGTAATCTTCAAGATGCTCCTCAACCATTTTGACGGTAGTGTTAAGGCGCGAGATTACCCATTGGTCAATCTCAGGCCGGTCACTAATGGGAACAGATGTTCCGGAATATGTGAACTCATCGATATTGGCATATAATGCAAAGAATGAGTAGGTGTTAACGAGTGTATTAAAGAATTTTCTTTGAACTTCCTTAAGTCCTTCTTTACTGAATTTCAGGTTTTCCCACGGTGATGAATTACTCATCATGTACCATCGAACGGTATCGGCACCAAAATCACGGATTACTTCAAATGGATCAACCGTATTCCCTTTCGACTTGCTCATTTTCTCCCCGCTCTCATCGAGAACCAGGCCGTTGGAGATCACATTTTTGAAAGCTTCTTCATTAAAAAGCATAGTTCCTAACGCATGCAACGTATAGAACCAGCCTCTTGTCTGGTCAACCCCTTCCGCAATAAAATCTGCCGGGTAATTGTAGCTGAACTCATGGTCGTTATCAAAAGGATAATGCCATTGTGCAAAAGGCATAGCGCCCGAGTCGAACCAAACATCTAATAAATCCGGTATTCTTCTCATGGTACCGCCATCAGGAGCGGGCCAGGTTAGTTCATCAATATAAGGACGGTGAAGATCGATATCGTCCTCTTCAGAAAGTTCTGCTTTTTCTTTCAGTTCCTGGATACTTCCAATACACTCTACATATTCAGGATCTTTATCACTTACCCAAAGAGGTATGGGTGTGCCCCAGTAGCGTTGCCGGGAAACGGCCCAATCCACGTTGTTTTCCAGCCAGGTTCCAAAACGTCCGGTTCCCGTGTTTTCAGGTTTCCAGTTAATTTTTTTGTTCAACTCAACCATGCGGTCTTTTACGCTGGTTGTTTTTATAAACCAGGACTCAACCGGATAGGACATCAATGGAGTGCCTTTTCTCCAGTCAAAAGGGTAATTGTGAACACAGGTTTCATGACGAAACATCAATCCTTTTTCTTTGATCGCCCTGGCAATATCTTTATCTGCTTCTTTAAACCACTGACCTTCAAATTCGGGAACCTGATCAGTAAACTTCCCCTCTCGGTCGATTGGGTTAAACATTGGAATTCCTGCTTTCTGGCAAGACTCATAGTCATCCGCGCCATAAGCCGGAGCCGTGTGAACCACTCCTGTACCGTCATCTGTAGTTACATAGTCTGCTGGTATTACTTTCCAGGCTGAAGAAGCATCATGCTCTTTTTGGGCGTAATCAAAGATTGGTTCGTAGGTCCTACCTAATAATTCAAATCCGGTGTAATCTTCAATGTGAACATAATCCTCTCCAAACACCCTTTCTTCGCATCCTTTTGCAACAATGTAGTTCTCATTATTGTGGCCAACCTTCACATAATCCAGGTTTGGATTAATCGTAAGTGCCATGTTTGAGATCGTGGTCCAGGGAGTAGTGGTCCAGGCAAGGAAAAACGTATTTTCTTCTCCTTTTACAGGGAACTTCACATAAACAGAAGGATCTTGGGTTTCTTTGTACCCGAGGCTTACTTCATGAGATGAAAGCACTGTTCCACTTCCGGGAGAATACCATTGAATCTTGTAGCCCTTATATACCAGCCCTTTATCAAAGAGTTTATCGAAGGCCCACCAAACAGATTCGATATATCTATTCTCGAAGGTGACGTATGGGTCCTCCTGATCTACCCAATATGCCATTCTTGAAGTAAGCTCATCCCATAGATCTTTATAACGGAGAACACTTTCGCGGCATTTCGCATTGTACTCTGCAATTCCGTATTCTTCAACCTGGGCACGGCCTTCTAGTCCAAGCTCTTTTTCTACTTCAATTTCAACTGGCAAACCATGTGTGTCCCATCCTGCTTTGCGCTCCACCCTGAATCCTTTAAGGGTTTTGTAGCGGCAAAACATGTCTTTTACCGTTCTTGCCATTACATGATGAATACCCGGCTTGCCATTCGCAGTGGGCGGGCCTTCATAAAAAGTAAATGGAATTCCATCTTCCCGTGAAGCCACGCTTTTTGTAAAAATCTGGTTGTCCTTCCACCAGTTTAAAATCTCAACTTCAGCTTTCGGATAGCTAAGTTGTTTTATTTCTTCAAATTTTTTAGACATAAAAAATGTTTGTCCGTAAAAACGATTTAAGCCTCAAATATACAAAAACCTAAACAAAAGCAGGCATCTAGGGTATTTAATTATTTGTAATCGAAGCGCTTTTAAAGTGCTAAAAGCTTTAATAAACTCTTTTAAAAGAACAAAAGTCTTACTATCTGTCTTACTTTTTCAAATATTAAAATAAATACAACTCATGTCATCAAGCTTTCGAAAAATTACCATTGAAGACCCTTTTAAAATTTGTTTTGTATGCTTAGGTAATATCTGCCGCAGCCCAACCGCTGAAGGAATCTTTATCCATAAAGTAAAAAAGGCAGGGCTTGAACTCTTTTTCTATATCGATTCTGCCGGAACTGCAGCCTATCATGTCGGGGAACCTGCAAACAGTAAAAGCCAGGCTACGGCCAATAAACATGGCGTTCATTTACCCTCCACGGCTCAACGATTTGAATATCGTGATTTGGAAGAATTTGACCTAGTTTTGGCTATGGATTCAGAGAATTATCATAATCTTTCGAACCTGGACAGGAAAGGTTTGTATACAGAAAAGATTAAAATGATGCGGGATTTTGATCCTCAAAAGGGAGACGGACAAGTACCGGATCCTTACTATGGCGGAATCCAGGGGTTTGAGAATGTATTTCATATCCTGGATCGAAGTTGTGAAGCTCTTTTGGATCAATTAAAAGATTACATCCAAAAATGATTCCTGAACGCATTAAACATATCATTGAGGAAACATTTAATGACCGGATGGTTTCAGTAAAACCGCAAAGTGGTGGTGATATTAATCAGGCTGCCAAAATAGAGACTGATTCAGGGGATCGTTTTTTTCTTAAGTGGAATTCTTCTGCTCCTGAAGATATGTTCGAAGCGGAAGCAAAAGGTCTTGAATTGCTTGACTCAGCGCTTACTGATTTAGTCATTCCTGAGGTAATCCTGATCGATGACAATTTCCTGCTCCTTGAATTTATTGAGGAGTCCAATACCGGAGATTCATTCCATTTTGGAATACAGCTAGCAAAACTCCACAAGAAAACCAATGAACTATTCGGACTCGATCACTCCAATTTCATAGGAAAGCTTCCTCAACAGAATAAGTATCATGCAGACTGGCTGGAGTTTTTCATGCGTGAACGATTAGAACCCCAGGTTAAAATGGCCATCGATTCGGGAAAGCTGGAATCTGCCTTTCATTCTATTTTCGACCGGGTAATGAATTATACCTATGTGGTTTTTCCTGATGAGCCCCCCGCACTTCTTCATGGAGATCTTTGGGGAGGAAATTATATGTTTAATGCTGAAGGTAAAGCATGCTTATATGATACGGCTGTGTATTTTGGTCATCGGGAGATGGATATTGCAATGACCCAGTTGTTTGGCGGTTTTAGCACTGATTTCTACCGAGGATATAATGATGAATACCCTTTGGAAAAGGGATTCGAGGAGCGTTCCAGGCTTTGCAATCTTTATCCGGTTTTAGTCCATTGCAATTTATTCGGTGGGCATTATTGCAGTCAGGCTGAGGCTTTGCTAAAGCGTTTTTTTTAGTATAATCTGGAATGCTCCCTAAAAAAATTTGCTATTTGCTTTTTCCTGATGTTCATCTTCTCGATTTATCCGGGTCAGTTCAGGTTTTCTATGAAGCAAAAAACCTTGGCAACATATCTTATGAAACCGTATTCGCATCAGTAAACTCTTCGGTAATTTCTGAACAGGGTCTCTCGCTTTCCGGTTTGAAGAATCCAAACGATATATTACTTCAAGAAAATGATTTCATAATTGTTCCCGGAACCGATTTTGGAAAGCTAGTTGAAGGAAACATTGATACCGAAATAGAAGAAGTAAAATTATGGATTAATGAGCAATATGATAAAGGAATAAAAATTGCCAGTGTATGTACCGGATCTTTAATCCTGGCCAAACTGGGCCTCTTAAATTCAAGAAAATGTACTACGCACTGGAAGTGTATCGATTATCTGACAGAGTCTTTTCCTGAAGTAAAAGTAGAAGCTGACAAGCTATTCAATTACGATACAAATATTTACACAAGTGCAGGCATGACTTCCGGAATAGACATGTCTCTTTCGATTATTGAAGAGGAACAGGGTCCCATTGTTTCTACAAAAGTAGCCAGAGAAATGGTTGTCTACTTAAGGCGACAAGGTGCGTCCTCTCAAAACTCAATTTACCTGGACTATCATACCCACTTCAACCCTCTGGTTCACAAAGTTCAAAATCATATTATTTCAAATCCCTCAAATAATTATTCTCTTAAAGAGCTGGCTGAAATTGGCAATACCAGTGTACGGAATCTCACTAGAGAGTTTAAAAAAGCTACCGGAACTACCGTTATAGATTTTAAAAATAATATGAAGCTAGAATTGGCAAAAGAGCTTATTAATAACCCTAATTACACGATAGATACAATTTCCGAAATGTGTGGGTTCTCTGCACCCCGACAACTTCAGCGACTTTGGAAAAATAAATTCGGCTATTCAATTTCGGTAAAGAAGACTTAAATTCTGGCCAGATATGTCAGATTGTAGTCTATAACACTTGCTTAGTGCGATCGTAATTTGCCCTCAACCAACAGGACAAATTTATGAAAACACTTACCTCAACAATTCTTACGCTTTTAATTTTCACAGCCTTCAGTCAGGCTCAAATCTCTCCATTCAAATCTACAGACTGGCTTAAAGAACATCTCCATGATGACAATCTGGTCATATTCAATATTGGCCCCAGGGATATTTATTCAGAAAAGCATATACCGGGAGCTGTATTTATACAAAGTTCTGAATTCACTATTGATTCTGATGCTGAATCAAAAGCTTATGATCTTCCCCCGAGAAGCAATTAAATGAACTCTTCCAATCAAAGGGAGTAAATAATGGAGATACGATTTTATTGTATGTAGCCTCCAATCACATTACTACTATGACGAGGCTGTATTATACCCTTCACTATCTGGGGTATGAGCGTAACACTTTTATGCTTGAGGGTGGAATGCCCTTGTGGGAACATGAGGGAAATGAACTGACCAATGCAATACCGGAAATAGAGCGCGGAAACTTTTCAGCTAAAGCGAACCCGAATTTGGTTGTTGATATCGATAAAATGAAGAAATATGTCCAGACTTCAGCAGTAAAAATTATAGATGCCCGGGCCCCTGTGTTTTATGATGGTGTACAAGAGAGTATGGGTGAAAAAGGTCATATCCGTGGAGCTAAATCAATCCCATTTGGCTCTGTTTGGGATGAAGGCCCGAATGGGTCTTACCTTCTTAAAGACGCTGGCGAGCTTAGAGAAATATTCTCTGCTCAGGGAATTACCGATAAAGAGCAGCCATTTGTAGTGTACTGCCATATTGGTATGCAGGCCACTTCCATATTTACTGCAGCCAAATCTATTGGTCTAAATCCTGTTTTATTTGATGGGTCGATGCATGAATGGGGTCATAATAGAGGTAACCCCATGGAGGTAGATTAATGCCTTTCATTAGGAAAACGGCCGAACCTTACTGGAACCCCTATATTTCAGGAATCGGCCTTGGATTGGTTTTATTGTTTACTTTCCTTGTAATGGGAAGAGGAATTGGTGCTTCCGGAGCCATGACTTCGGTTGTTGCTACAACAGCAAATGTTATTTCACCTCAACATGCTCAGGCAAATGAATTCTTCCGGGGATATTTAGGTGATGGCACTGTAAGTCCACTCAAAGATTGGCTGGTGTTTGAAGTTATAGGGGTTCTGATTGGCGGTTTTCTTTCCGGAATTTTTGCAGGTCGAACTTCTATCAAAATTGAAAAAGGGACCGGGATCTCAACCAATCGAAGATTTCAGTATGCATTCATTGGCGGAATGATCATGGCTTTTGGCACTAAACTGGCCAGGGGTTGTACCAGTGGCCAGGCCCTTACCGGTGGAGCTTTAATGAATGTTGGAAGTTGGTTATTTATGATTTCATTATTTGCTGGTGCTTATGCAATGGCTTGGTTTGTACGGAGGCTGTGGATATGAACGGGCCTTTTTTCATTAACGGCTGGATTGGCGAAGAGGCAAGCTTAATATTTGCACTTTTTATAGGTATCGCATTTGGGTTTTTTCTGGAACGCGCCGGACTTGGGAGCGCCAAAAAACTAGCATCTCAGTTTTATGGACGTGACATGACTGTTTTTAAAATGATGTTTACTGCCATCATCACGGCTATGGTTGGATTGTTTTGGTTCGATTATTTCGGCTGGCTTCAACTTGAGCTTGTTTATCTTACTCCAACATTTGTGGCACCTCAGATTATTGGGGGACTGGTATTCGGGGTCGGCTTCATTATTGGGGGATACTGTCCCGGCACTTCCTGTGTGGCAGGTGCAACAGGTAGCCTGGATGGCTGGGTAAATGTGATCGGAATGCTTGCAGGTATTCTTGTCTTCGGGGAGCTTTATCCCTGGCTGGAAAGCTTTTATAATGCTACCCCAATGGGTGAACTTACCTTTGTTGACTACTTCAATCTTCCTGCCGGTTTGATGGTATTCATTTTAGTGATGATTGCCTTAGGCGGATTTTGGCTTTCAGAAAAAATCGAAACTAAAATGGCTAACAAGGATTTGTAATGAAGTTTTCGCTCAATCTAAAACTTGCTTTCTTTGCACTTACCCTTTCCCTTCTGGCTTTGATCGCATCAATTTTTTTTACTGATCATTTGCCCTCAGAAAACATCTCTGGATCAAACTATATCACTGTATTAGATTTAGCAGAAAGTATTAAAAATCGAGATTCGATAACTCTAATTGATCTTCGAAGTAATGAGGACTTTGATCAATTTCATATCCCAACAGCAAAAAACCTGATCTTGCCAGAGCTGATCGATGATGATTTCAATGCCAATACTAAAATAGTCCTTTATTCAGAAGGGGATTCATTATCAAGTCAAGCATTCTTTGCACTAAAAAGGAAGGGTATCACAAAGATAAGAGTTCTGAAAGGTGGAGTTCAGGATTGGTATAATCGGCTGCTTTACCCCAGAATGCCTAAAGAAGTTCCTATCGAAGATAAAGCATTAGCTAATCGTGTAAAATCCTTATCAACCTATTTCGGAGGCCGCTCAGAGTTTGTGGATGAAGGTAATCCTTTAGACTATTATAAAAATGAACAATCCAGTCAACCAATCTTTAGAAGTAAATTAGTGCGAATGGGATGTTAAGAACTCAGACCCCGACTTCCTTCCTTATTACCGGGGCTACCTCCGTTGCAAAAAGCTCTATTGATTTCAGCATGTCTTTATGTGGCATACTTCCCACACTCATCTGCATCAGAAAGCGGTCATGCTCAAATATCTCGTATTGGTACATAATCTTATCTATCACTTCCTGGGGGCTGCCCACAAAGTTTGCTCCTTCGAGTGTGGTTGATGCATCAAACTGATTGCGTTGCATCGGTGGCCAACCTCTTTCTCTACCGATTTTATCCATTACCTGCTTAAAAGCCGGGAATGCTATATCAGAAGCCTTCTGGTAAGTTTCGCTGATAAATCCATGTGAATTAATACTCAGCTTCTGTTTTGGTTGGTTGTGTTCTTCGGCACCACGGGCATGAAGATCAGCCATTTGCTTAAACTGAGCCGGATATCCACCAATTATGGCAATGGCCATCGGAAGACCGAGTGCCCCTGTCATATATGCTGATTTGGGAGTGCCTCCCACCGCTCTCCAAACAGAGATTTCCTCCTGGTAAGGCCGTGGATATACTCCCCGGTCATTGATGCTTGGTGTGTGTTTGCCTTCCCACATAATTTTTTCTTCTTCCCTAAGCAGAAGTAACAACCGGAGTTTTTCTTCAAAAAGCTCCTCATAGTCGTTTAGATCATACCCAAACAGCGGGAATGATTCGATAAAAGACCCCCGGCCTACCATAATTTCTGCCCTTCCTTTAGAGAGCAAATCAAGGGTGGCAAATTGCTGAAATACCCGCACAGGATCTTCAGATCCTAAAACTGTGACAGCACTACTGAGTTTTATATTGCTGGTTCGGGAGGCAGCGGCAGCTAGAATTACTGAAGGTGATGAGGATACATATTCCTCCCGGTGATGTTCTCCGATTGCATATACATCTAACCCAGCCTGATCTGACAGTTCAATTTCTTCCATCAAATTTTGTAACCTCTCCGAAGGATGCAATTTTGAACCCGTTTTTAGATCAGGTGTATTCTCAACAAAGGTATAAAGGCCTAGTTCCATACTGGTTAATTAGAATAAAGTTTATTGGTCATCCTAAACTTGATTCAGGATCTTAAGAAGAGGCTTTGTTTGTTAAACGAAACAATACATTTGATAAAGACTTCACAAAGATTCCGAAATAAATTCGGAATGACCTGACTAAAATAATGTATTAAGTTAAATTTCAATTATGCCATACAAAAGAATTATTAGCCTGGTGCCAAGCCTAACTGAATTACTCATTGATCTCGGTCTTAAAAACAGGCTTATAGGAAGAACCCGTTTCTGTATCCATCCATCTTCAGAAATTGATGATCTCCTGGTTATTGGTGGCACCAAAAATCCGAATATTTCAAAAATCCGGAAGCTCGAACCTGATTTTATACTGGCCAATCTTGAAGAAAACAGGAAACAAGATGTTGGGGAGCTTCGAGAACTTACCCATGTTGAGGTAACCGATATCAATAGTATTACTGAGGCTCTGGATACTATTTTAGATTTAGGTCAAAAACTTGGGGTAGGAGAAAAATCAGCCTCTCTTGTATCAGAGATTAGAACAGTGCTTTCCCAAAAACCGGAAACCAAATCTTTGAAAGCGGCTTATTTTATCTGGAGAGACCCCTGGATGGTAGCTGCCAATCACACTTATATCCACGATGTAATGAAGGAGTATGGATTGGTAAATGTATTCGGAAACCAAAGCCGATATCCTCAAATAACCCTGAACCAGCTTCAAAAAAAATCTCCTGAACTTATACTTTTAAGCTCTGAACCTTATCCCTTTAAGGAAAAGCATATTGAGGAAATACAATCTGTTTGTCCCCATTCGCAAATTGAACTGGTAGATGGTGAGTGGTTTAGCTGGTATGGTTCTCGTATGCTTCCTGCATTTACTGATTTAACCCATTGGAGAAAAAAGATCAGTACCAGCCAACACTTTTAGTTTCCTTTTTATTGATCGGAAGTTTTTCTTTTCCAAAATTTCAAATCTCTCCAATTTATCGAGGGCACTATTAACTCTGGTATCTCTCCGGCTTCTTTTTTTCTTTTCAACTCCTCTTCAATAGCTTCAATTTTCTCGGGGTATTTATACTGGTTTATATGATCGAGCATATCATATAATTCAGAATAAGAGTATTTACTATAGTCTTTCATCGTTTTCCTTCTTTTTATCATTTTACAAATTCTTAACAACAATTATGCACATTTGCTGAAACCTCTCTCGTCTTTGCTCGTGAAACCACCAGTTTTCACAATCAGAGGAGAAAAAAGACCATGAAAAAATTGAGACTATTTTTATTTACCCTTTTAGTAGTACCCATAGCATTATATGCCCAGCCAAGCCTGTTTGAATATGGAGAACAAGTAATCAAAAAAGAGAAGCTTGAAAATTTTGAAGAACTTGAAATTACCAATGGAGCACTTGTAACTGTACAGTATGCCCAGGAAGCAGCTATAAGCATCATAGGATATCAGGATTGTATAGATGGTGTATCTGCAAAAGTAACATCTAACCGCTTACATATTAATTCACAAAATTCTGAAATGAATTGTGCGGTTGAAATCGTACTTGAGGTTCCTGTAATTACAGATATTACACTAAGAAATGGCGGTATTGTAGATGTAACTGCTGTTACTACTGATACCATGTTTGCCTCTATACACAATGGTGGCGAGATCAAAGCTGCAGTTCATGAGTTTCTATATGGAAAAATTGTTGATGGCGGCGAAATAAATTATATAGGGAACCCTGACGTTCAATCTGACATTGTTGGTGGCGGTACCTTAAGCCAAACAGATCCTTTTAAGGCTTATGCCCAGCACCACAAAACTATTGCAGAATCTTTATAAGAGAGAGGAAAACGTAGGTTGATTAAAAGCCGGTCTTACTGATCGGCTTTTTTTTGTTTGATTAACTCTTAGTTATCCATGTAACTTCAGGTATGTCAGAGGTTGAAGATTACATTTATAGCAGAGAAGACAATCAACAGGAACTACTGTTTTATTTCCACAACCTGTTAACTTCTTTTCCGGGAGTTACTTCAAAAATAAGATTCCGGATTCCCTTCTATTATCAAAAAACCTGGGTTTGTTACCTGAACCCGCTTAAAAACAGTGGTATCTCTCTGTGTTTCCTTCGGGGATACGAACTCTCTAATGAACAAGGCTTACTGGAAAGTAAAGGGAGAAAACAGGTAACAAGTATAGATTTCTCTTCTGTTGATGACATCCCCGAAAAGGAAGTCCGTGAAATAATTAATGAAGCCCTGCTATTGGATGAAATGGTTCCTTACAAACCAAAAGGAAAGTAAATTAACAGTAAGTACTAGCTAAATTTATTCATTTGGGCTTCCATTCTTTTTTGAATCTTTTCATTCCCTAAATTACCAATACTCCCTTCATGGGTATGCCTCAGTTCTTCAGGGGGAGTAAAGCTACCATCTTTAATTTGGTTTGCCACTTGCCCGTAAGCTTCCCGGAAGGGTACGCCCTTCAACACCAACTCATTCACTGCCTCAACACTGAAGATAAGATTGTATTTAGGATCTTTAAGAAGGCTGATACTTACCTCCACTTTGCCTGCTGCATATTCCGCAATAAAAAGACAGGCTTTCAATTCATGAAGTGCCGGAAACAAAATCTCTTTCAGTATTTGAAAATCGCGATGATAACCTGATGTGAGATTTGTAGTCGCCATCATGATTTGATTGGGAAGGGCTCTCAGGTTATTGGTTTTTGCCCGGATCAATTCAAATACATCCGGGTTTTTTTTGTGAGGCATAATACTGGAGCCTGTTGTAAGCTCATCAGCTAGTTTTATAAAACTGAAGTCCTGGCTGTTGTACAGGCATACATCAGATGAAAACTTATTTAATGTGCCCGCCAACCCGGCCATGGCAAATGCCAAAGTCTGTTCGGTTTTCCCCCTACCCATTTGTGCATAAACCACATTGGTATTCATTCCTTCAAAACCTAATAATCCAGTTGTGAGTGTACGGTTTAAAGGAAATGAAGAGCCATATCCGGCAGCCGAACCTAATGGATTTCGATTTATTATTCTATACGCTGATTCCAGAAGTACCAAATCATCCACCAGGCTTTCAGCATAGGCCCCAAACCATAAACCGAAGCTGGAAGGCATTGCGGCTTGTGTATGTGTATAGCCGGGCATCAGGATTTCTTTATTTACTTCACTTTGTGAAATAAGCGTATCAAAAAGCTTCTTTGAAAGGCTTGCAATTTCTTTGATCTCATCCCTGAGAAATAAACGGATGTCAACTAAAACCTGGTCGTTACGGGAGCGGCCGGAATGTACTTTTTTGCCAATATCATCCAGTTTTCGGGTAAGCATCAATTCAATCTGGGAGTGCACATCTTCAACCCCATCCTCTATTTCAAAATCACCGGGTTCTATTACATTTTCAAGAATGGAATTAAGCTCATCTGTCAAAACCTCCAATTCTTCTTTTTCCAGTAAACCCACAGATTCCAACATAGTAATGTGAGCAATGGTGCCAATCACATCATATTTGGCAAGAACCAGGTCTAATTCACGATCTTTACCAACCGTGAAAGCTTCGATAAAAGCGTCTGTTTCTATTCCTTTATCCCAGAGTTTTTTAGCCATTGATCTTCAATCCGTTTAACAGGTTTATATAGATTTCTATACCGGTACTGATCTCACCCAGAAGAATATACTCATCTGCAGTATGGGATCTTCGGGTATCTCCCGGCCCCATTTTAATACAAGGAAACGGCATGTGTACCTGATCCGACATAGTTTGTGAGCCATAGGTTTTAATTCCCATCGACTTTCCTATTTTCACAATAGGGTGACTTTCGTTAATTCCTGAGGCATTCAGGTTTAATGACCTGGGCACTACATCACACTCCACATACTTTTTGATAACCTCAACCACTTCGCTATTGGTATAATATTCATTAGGGCGAACATCCACTACAAACCGGCATTCATCCGGCACCACATTATGTTGCGAACCTGCATCGATTTGGGTTACGGTCATGTTGATACCTCCGAGAACTTCCGATTTTTTACCAAACTCAAAATTTTTGAACCATTCAATATCTTTCATCGATTTATAAATAGCATTTTCTCCTTCTCCACGGGCAGCATGGCCACTTTCCCCATGGGCAATACAATCCAGTACAATCAGTCCGCGCTCTGCGATAGCCATATCCATAGAAGTAGGTTCACCCACAACACCCAAATCAATACTGCCCAATTCTTCCAACACAAGGGGCACCCCGTTTCTGGAAGCAGTTTCTTCTTCTGCAGAAGCCAGGAAACCTAAATTATAGGGTTGCTCATATTGAGACAACTCTATAAACACATGTAACAAACTTACCAGTGGGCCTCCGGCATCATTGCTTCCTAAACCAAATAGCTTACCATCAACTACAGTAGCAGTGAATGGATCATACGTCCACTTTGAGGTTGCCTTTACCGTATCATGATGTGAGTTCAGTAATAAGGTTGGTTTACTGTCATCCTTTTGGCCCGCCCAAGCCCACACATTATTTTTCTTTCTTTGGGGATCAAACCCATGCTCCTTCAAATAGCCAAAAATCAAATCGGCTGTTTCGTGCTCTTCCCTGCTATAGGATTGTATTGAGATAAGCTTTTTAAGAAGGCTTACTGCCTTATCGGATAAATAATCAATTGTGTTCATGATGCCAGCACCGTTCCCTGATCGTGATTACTAAGGGTATTAAATCCTGCTACCCTCACCTTTTTTACCCCACCCGACAGTGCCTCAAATCCAAGGTCCAGCTTGGGGATCATTCCGTCTGTAATTACCCCGGTATCCCTGAGATGGCGATAGAGTAGCAAGTTCATTTCAGTAATGACCTTCCCTTCATTCAACACTCCCGGCTGATCAAAACACAATACAAGCTCGGTTTGCGCATGTTGGCTTAAAGCCCTGGCCACGAAAGAGGCGATGGCATCTGCATTTGTATTCAAAAGATTTCCATTTCCATCATGGGTTAAAGGGGCTATCACGGGGGTAATTCCACTTTCCAGCAAGGCAATCAATACCTGGTGATCCACCTTTTCAATATCCCCGACCCATCCAAAATCTAAAGGTTCAGGATTTCGTTTATTTGATTTAATGAGATTCAAATCTGCACCTGAAAGCCCCACAGCATTACAATCCATACTCTGCAATTTGGCCACAAGCTGTTTGTTCACTAATCCACCATATACCATCGTAATTATGTCCAGGGTTTCCCTGTCTGTTACCCTGCGGCCTTCTACCATTTGGGCTTTTATGCCGAGCTTTTCTCCCAACTTTGTGGCTATGCTTCCTCCGCCATGAACCAATACTTTCAACCCTTCTATCGCTGTAAACTGGTCCAGAAAGATATTCAGGTCTTTTTCTGATTCTGCCACTTTACCGCCAATTTTTATCACTTTCACAGGATTCATATTTCATTCTCCAACATCAGTTTTAATACCGTTTGCATTGCAAAAACCCTGTTTTGCGCTTGCTCAATTACCAGACTTTGATCGCTGTCCAATACACTATCCTCCACTATTACATTTCTGCGAACCGGAAGGCAGTGGAGGAATCTTCCTCCGCTTGTGCGTTCCATTTTTTGCCGAGTAACCATCCATGAAGCATCCTCAGATATTACCTTCCCATAATCGCTGTAACTGCTCCAGTTTTTGGCGTATATGAAATCAGCATTCTCGAATGCTTTTTCCTGTTCATATTCTACACTCAAGCCGTTTATGACTTCCGGGCTAAGCTCATAGCCTTCGGGATGGGTAACCACCAGTTCCGCATCTGATTTTTGCATCCAGCGAACAAAAGAATTGGCCACTGCCTGGGGTAAAGCCTTTGGATGAGGTGCCCAGCTAAGAACTACTTTCGGCCTAATCACCTTTTTGTTTTCAAAAATGGTGATCAGGTCAGCAAATGCCTGTAACGGATGTGCCGTTGCCGATTCCATATTGATGATTTTTGCAGGACAATATTTTACAAAAGCATTCATAATCTGCTCACTGTAATCTTCATCATGGTTTTGCAACCTGGCAAAAGCCCGTATTGCTACAATTTCAAAATAACTTCCAATTACAGCAGCGGCTTCTTTGATATGCTCAGATGAATCACCGTCCATGATGGTTCCGTCTTCAAACTCAATCTTCCAGCCCTGATCATCAATATCCAGGACCACCGCATGTAAACCTAAATTTTGAGCTGCCCTTTGTGAACTCAAGCGAGTACGAAGGCTCGGGTTCAGAAAAATGAGGCATGCCGCTTTGTTCTGGCCTAAAGATGAATAACCATACGGATTTGCTTTTACTTTCAGGGCTTCATCGAGTAACGCATTTAAATCTGTTACATCATTAATATTCAGAAACTGCTTCACGAAATTACTTTTTTTAGTGCTGTTACAAATACATCAATTTCTTCCGTGCCTACTGTAAGAGGAGGTAATAACCGCAGGGTTTGTTTATTGGAAGAAGACCCGGTAAATACGTGTTCTTCATACAACAATTTCTTTCTCATATCTGCTATGGGGAAATCAAACTCAAGCCCGATCATTAATCCGAAACCACGAATCTCTTTGATCCCTGGCAAACCGACAAGCTGATCCACTAAGTAAGCACCCATCTTTTTTGCATTTTGGATGAGCTGCTCTTTCTCCATTACTTCAAGTACTGCCAATGCAGCAGCACAAGCCAGGTGATTCCCTCCAAAGGTTGTTCCCAGCATACCATAAGCTGCTTTGAAGCGGTGATGGATCATAACCCCTGCAACAGGAAACCCATTACCCATTCCTTTTGCAATAGTTATAATATCAGGGATAATCTCTGTGTGCTGGTGAGCAAAAAACATCCCGGTACGGCCATAACCGGATTGCACTTCATCCAGTATTAAGACAGTCTCGGTCTTTTCACACAGGGCACGAAGGTGAGCCATAAATTTCCGGCTGGGCGTTTGTATTCCTCCCAGACCCTGTACACCTTCTATTAAAACAGCGCAGATGTCTTCCTTCTCAAGCTCCTTCTTTACACCTTCAAAGTCTTCTAAAGCCAATCGTATAATTTCTGCACCTTCATTTACCGGGAACAGGATATTGGGATTGTCGGTTGCTGCTACTGCCAGAGAAGTTCTCCCATGAAATGCCTTGTCAAAAACCACAATTTTCTTTCGCTTGTTAAAGGCTGAAGCTACTTTAAGTGCGTTTTCATTAGCCTCCGCACCAGAATTGCATAAGAATAAATTCCAGGTTTCGTAACAGGAAAGCTCTCCCAGTTTTTCTGCAAGCTGTTTTTGTATGGGAATGGAGATCGAATTGGAGTAGAACCCAAGTTGGTTTAACTGTTCGGCTATCCTGTTGATGTAATGAGGATGAGAATGCCCAATAGAAATAACTGCATGGCCCCCGTAAAAATCCAGGTAAGTAGTGCCTTTATGATCCTTGATATAACATCCCTCGCCCGAAACGGGTTCTACATCAAAAATTGGATATACGTCAAAAAGCTTCATTCAGTGATGCGGTTTATGCGTTCGTAGGAAGTAACTATTCCCTTTATTAGTGCTGAACTCAATCCTTGGTGTTCCATTTCATTCAACCCGGCAATAGTACATCCCTGAGGTGTGGTTACTTTATCAATTTCCATTTCAGGGTGAGCGCTCCCTTCTACCAGTAATGAAGCTGCTCCCCGTGCGGTTTGCATAGCTATTTTCTGAGCTTCAGCAGCATCAAAACCTAGCTGGATTCCTCCCTGTGTTGCCGCACGAATATATCGTAAAAAGAAAGCCACCCCGCTTGCAGCCAGCACTGTAGCTGCTTTCATAAGTTCCTCTTCGATAATCAAGGTATCGCCCACAGATTTAAACAAAAGCTCAACTTCTTTCAGGTGATTCTCTGCCAGTTTATTCCCGCAAATGCAGGTCATGGATTCTGAAATAGCAATAGCTGTATTCGGCATCGATCGGATAACCGGGAAACGTTCCTTTAAATGACTTTCAATCACCTCCAACGTAACACCCGTAATGGTAGAAACGAGCACATGTTTTTGAGAATCAAGAGCCGTTTCAATCTCCTCCAATAGTCCTGCAAGCTGTTTGGGTTGAACACACAAAAAAACATAATCCGCATTGGTAACTGCCTCAGAATTGTTGCTGGTTATGTTAAAACCGCTCTTCTTCTGCTCAGCAATTTTGTCAAGATTACGCCTTGTAAGTGTTATATCTGATGCCTCACAAACCCTGGCTTTTACCAAGCCCTGGGCAATGGCAATCCCCAGGTTCCCGGCTCCGAGTATGGCTATGCTTTGTTGATTTTTCATGATTAAAATGCGCTTGATTTAAATTTCAATCCTGTAGTTTCTTCCAGTCCAAACATCAGGTTCATATTTTGAACGGCCTGGCCTGATGCTCCTTTAAGCAGGTTATCAATCACCCCAGTAATCAGTAATTGATCTCTTTCTTTCTGGATTTGAAGGATTGCCTTATTGGTATTTACTACCTGCTTTACATCCGGAGTGGAATCCCAAATATGAACAAAGGGTTGGGATGAATAAAAATCCTGGTATAGCTTTTCCATTTCTTCGAGACCTTTATTCATTTTCAAATAACATGCGGCAAGTATGCCTCGCGTAAATGCGCCTCGCATAGGTATAAAATGAATGGGATGATCAAAGTCATTTTGAAGTTGGTTCAGGCTTTGCCTGATCTCTGCCAGATGCTGATGAGTAAATGCTTTATATACCGAAGCATTATTACTCCTCCAGCTGAAATGAGTAGTAGATGTCGGGTTTTGCCCGGCCCCGGTACTACCTGTGATTGCCGTAACATGTACATCTTCATTCAATAAATTGGCTTGTGCCAGCGGTAATAATGAAAGTTGTATACAGGTTGCAAAACAACCCGGATTGGCCACCTTATCAGCATTTTGGATGGTTTCTTTGTTTATTTCAGGAAGGCCATATACAAAACTATGCTCCTTGCTTTTTAACCTGAAATCTGCGCTCAGATCAATAATTTTTGCTTTGCCGGGGATGACTCCCTCATCCAGGATATGCTGAGATTTACCATGCCCTGAGCAAATAAAAACCAAATCAACATCGGCATCAAGGCCTGTTGAAAAAACAAGTTCTGTTTCTCCATATAAATCCGCATGAGCAACATGTACCGCTTCACCTGCATGGCTTTTACTCTGAACTGAAACGATTTCTGTTTCGGGATGATGAATCAAAATTCTCAACAACTCCCCGGCTGTGTAACCTGCAGCGCCTATGATTCCGACTTTAATCATTTTTTCTGCACCGATTGTTGAATGAGTGTTGCATTGGAAAGGATCTTAGTAAAGCCTTTCACATCTTCACCGCTCCATCCCTGGTTCATCTCACCGTATTGCCCGAATTTTGAAGCCATTAAATCATAATCCGATTCGATGCCCTGTAACTCAAATCGCTTGGAAGCCAATTTCACAAGCACTTTACCTGTTACTGTTCCCTGTGTATGCTCTAAAAAAGCTTCGATATCACGCATTACCGGATCCAGAAATTGCCCTTCATGCATCAGCATACCATACCATTCGCCCAACTGGTCTTTCCAATACAATTGCCATTTACCCAGTACATGCTTTTCCAGCAACTGGTGAGCTTTGATCATAATCAGGGGAGCAGCAGCCTCAAAACCTACCCGGCCTTTTATCCCAATAATGGTATCTCCGACATGGATATCCCTCCCAATTCCATAAGGAGCGGCTATTTCATTTAGTTTCTTAATCGCGTCTACAGCTGAGTATTTTTTTCCATTAACAGATAACAGTTCACCTTTTTCAAAACCCAGTTCAACCAACTGCTCATCGTTATTGATTGCAGGTGTTGGCCAGGCTTCTTCGGGTAGGTAGGAATCAGAGGTCAAAGTTTCAGCGCCTCCCACCGAAGTCCCCCAGAGTCCCTGGTTAATTGAATACTTTGCTTTTTCCCATTCTTTGTCAACGCCGTGTTTTTTCAGGTAGGCAACTTCTTCTTCCCTGCTGAGTTGCTGGTCACGAATGGGGGTTATGATCTCTATATCCGGAGCCAATACATTAAACACCAGATCGAATCGAACCTGGTCATTACCTGCCCCAGTGCTGCCGTGCGCTATGGCATCAGCTCCTATTTCCTTGGCATATTCTGCAATGGCAATCGCCTGGAAAACGCGTTCCCCACTTACAGATAGCGGATAGGTATGGTTTTTAAGCACATTTCCAAACACCAGGTACTTAATGCCTTTTTGGTAGAATTCCTCTTCCACATCAATACAAACGTGATTTTTGATGCCCAACTCAGAAGCTTTCTGTGCCAATGCCTGTTGTTCGGTTTCATCAAAACCACCGGTGTTTACAGCAGCAGTGTATACTTCGTAGCCTTTATCTTTGGCGAGATGGATTGCACAATAACTGGTATCGAGGCCTCCGCTGAAGGCGAGTAAAACTTTTTTCATGAGAGAAAGATTTTTATGCCGTTAAAATTTTTAAGAAATGATTTTCTCTTGAGCTGAACCCAACGATAGAACTTTTTGATATTACGTTCACGGACTCGTTTTGAGGTTTTATCAGGTTTTTTAGGGTCATACAACATACCTGTGCACAAACAATTCTTGCGATCATTACGAGTCAGAATATCATAATTCGGACAGCTTTTGCACCCGTTCCAAAAGGTTTCGTCCTGGGTAAGTTCCGAAAAGGTAACCGGCTTATATCCCAGATCAGAGTTAATTTTCATGACCGGTAAACTGGTCGTAATTCCGAAAAGCTTTGATTCGGGATACTTCTTTTTGGATAATTCAAAGGCTTTCGCTTTAATCTTTTTTGCAAGGCCTTGTCCGCGATAATCAGGATGAACCACTAATCCCGAGTTGGCTACATATTTTTTATTTTCCCAAATCTCGATATAGCAAAATCCTGCCAGCTTGGTACCTTCCAAGGCTATTACAGCATTCCCGTTCTCCATCTTACTTTTGATGTATTCGGGTTCCCGTTTTGCAATTCCGGTGCCACGCTGTTTGGCAGCCGACTCAATCAGTTCGCATACTGCTTGTGCATAGCTAATATGCTTTGAATCTGCAATGTTAATAGAAACGGACATAATAAATTAGGGTTGAAAGAATTTCAGCTGGAAGCTGAGGGTTAAAATTGACGGTGATTGGGTGAGCGCCACAGGAATTGTGGCATAGTTGTATGTTACCGCCGCCGCGGAATCCGGAGTGGTGTACGAGTGTCAATTCTATGTGCAAGTGTGCTTTGCATGGGGCAAAGAAACGCAATCCATTTTTTAAATCCAACCCCTGTACCCAAACTTTTTTCTGGAAGCGCTTTTAATTCATTGTCAATCAGAATATGAATATTCAATAAACATTGACGAGTAAAGCAAAGTGATCCCGGCATACTAACGCTAATCCTGAGACTGATTCACTCCGTTCGCAAAAGTTCAAACGGAATCCCGTAACATCAGATGTATACTTCTTTTTGGTTAAACGCCCTACTCAGGATAACCAATAACCTGCCCGGATAACCGATGCTGTGACATAAGATTATCCAGCACTTTTTGTGTTTCTGCTTTGCTTTCATAAGGCCCCAGGATTAACAGATACGTCTTTTTTTGGAGTATATCGACTGCCTTCCAAAGAGTTACTTCTCCTAACTTTGCTTCCATTTCTTTTTTCTTTTCTATGGCTGTTTCTTCTGTATAATAAATCCCCAACATTATCCCCTGCTTTGTGCCCGAGCCCCCTAAGTTCATTAACAGAGATTCGTAGGGTATAGGCAGGCTGTTACTAAACTCTCCGGAAGGAGCATCTTCCACAAGCTCATCCCTATCGCTACCTCTATCCGGCATAGCTAACCATTGTATCAGGATGAAAGTGATAAAAAAGAACCCTACACCACCCAGCATTTTTTTCGTCATAGCTTCAATTTCTGGTTATGCATTATGGTTAGTGATAAGTGTAGTTACTTTTGAAGCCATTCAAAAATGAGAAGTTTTTAAATGTGCGCTAACGAATAATTCACAAACCTACCTGTGGTAGGTAGAGAATATCTTGCTTACTTAATCATTATTTGAGATCCCTCGTGATACCGTACCAACCTTTCTTTAAATCATTTCCACTTCGGGATGACATCGATGGCTCTTTGTGAGAACGTAATAACCTAACCTTATTCCTTAACTCTCCTGCAGAACATTAAATCAACCAAAACCCAATTCTTCAGAGTTGGTCTTTTGTTTTTTTAGGCAGGCAAATTCAACATTTGTAATTCCTTCATTCATCATTCCCGAAGGGAACAATTCCTTATGCAATAATCGCACTTTCCCGTTATACTTAGCGTTACGCTTGTGATGCAAAAATATCTCTACATATCGTTCCTTATTGCAATCTCTGCACTTAGTACTGCTTATGCCCAGGTACAAAGCCCTGCTGAATTGAAAGGCACGTCTTCATACATCCAGGCAATGGAAGCTTTCTCCAACCAGGATTATGAAAAATCCCGGGAATTATTACTCAGCGCATACCAGGAATTAGGACAGGAACCCGGTATCAGTTACGCACTGGCAGATGTTTATCTTGTTCTGGATGATTTACCCAATGCTGCCTTGTATGGTAAACAGGCTGTTACGAAAGATCCAACCAACAAATGGTATCGATTCAAACTGGCACAAATCTATCGAAATGCAGGAGAAAACCAGGCAACCCTATCTGAGTTAGAAAAATTACTCGAATATCACCCCAATGATTTTGATGCATTGTTCATGCTGGCTGATACTTATAAAGATTATGGGGAGTTCATTCAATCTAACCAAGTACTGGATCGCGCATTAAAAATAACCGGGCCTGAACAAACTATTTACTTTCTGAAATTTCAGAACTTCCAGGCAATGGGCGTCCGTGATTCTGCTATTGTCCAGTTGGAAGCGTTAAGGAAACTGGACCCTGACGATTTGAATACCCTCAATCTTTTGAGTGAGTTTTATTCAGGATCAGGAGATGATGCTAATGCAAAAAATGTCTTAAAGGATGCCCTTTTAAGAAATAGTCGTGATCCGCAATCGCTTATTAACCTGGCAGGGATTTATATTGATGAGCAAAAGTGGGACAGTGCCGGAACCCTGCTGGGCAATTTCATATCTGATAAGATCATTCTTCCTGAACAAAGATATCGCGTAGCCCAGTATTTGTATGTTCGCCAGCAGGAAGAGCCCCAAAATATTCAACTTCGAATCGAAACCGGGCGTATCTTCGATTTGTATACCGAATCAGCCCGGAATTATGGCCCTGCTTTTACTCTTGCAGGGCAATTCTATGCCCAAACCAATGAGCCTGCCAAGGCACTTCTTAAACTGGAGCAGGCAAATAAACTACTTCCCGAAGATGATATAGCATGGCGGCAGCGTCTTCAGCTACTTCTTAGCGAAAACCGTTTAGAAGAGGCTATTGAGATTGGCAAAGAGGCAGACGAAAATGTTCCAGATGATGCTTTTGTCCAGTTTTTTACAGGAACTGCATATATGCTCAATAACCAAAATGAATCTGCTGTTGAGTGGCTAACCAAAGCTTCAAGATCTCCGGCACGCCGCCCATTCAAGTCCATTGTTTATGGCACCCTGGGTGATGCGCATAGCAACCTGGATGCACATGAAGACGCAGACCGTGCTTATGAACTGGCTTTGCGTTTCGATCCAGAGAATCACAATGCCATGAACAATTATGCCTATAATCTCTCACTTCGATCCGAAAACCTTGACAGGGCAAAAGAGCTTGCTTTAAAAGCTATAGAATTAGATGCCGAAAATGCTGCCTACCTTGATACCGTAGGCTGGGTTTATTTTAAACTGGGAGATTATGACCGGGCCCGTAGATTTATAAAAGCCTCCATAGATATCGGAGAGGCCAGTGCTGAAGTGTATGAACACATGGGTGATGTCTATGAAAAACTCGGAAACCTGGACGAAGCCAAAAAATGGTGGAAACAAGCTTTGGATATGGATAGTACCAGAGAGTACCTTAATGAAAAATTGCAGTGATTGAATAGCTTGTACGCATGTACCGTTTAGTATTTATTCTTATTGGATGTCTTTTGATTATAGCCTGTACTCCTTCCAAAGAGTTGAGTGAGAGTCCTGAATCGTTATATCCCATTTCGGAAACGGTTGATGAGATCGTCAAAAAAATACCGAATTATTCCTCAACCCTGGTTTCGGTAAGAGGACGTGGACGTGCTTTGGTAAGCGAACCGGGTAACAGTGATCGTGTTAACGTCAGCTTTAAGGCAGATACCATATTCAGCCTGTTTGAGTTTAAAAATCGTATTGGTATTGAAGGCGGCAAAATGCTGGTCGATCCTGACTCCATTCTTATCTATAATAAAATAGATAAACAGGCGGAAAAGATGTCTATCAATAACGGCCGCATGACAAACCTCAATGAACTGGCATCCATTAACCTGCTTGACCTCTTGAACTTTAAAATCGAAGCATCCGATGTGGAGCAAATGCTTCAGTCCGATACGGAATATGTGCTCGGTTTTTACAATAAGGGCATCGCCCGGATCAACAAAAAAACAGGTACGGTAAACCTGGTTGAGCAATCTGTACTTTCCGGCTTTCCCTACTCATCCATCAGGTACGAAAACTACACAGAACTGAAAGGCTACACTTTGCCCGGAAAAATCACCATATTCAGCACTGATAAAGGTTCTAAGGTTGTTTTTCAAATCCGTTCACTGGAGGTAAACCCCGGTGACCTGGAACTTGCGCTCAATATACCCGAGAATATTTCTATCATTCGTTTATGATTGGCAAAAAATTAATACCAATAATTACGCTATTGCTCTTTACCAGTGGTATAGTTGTTGGCCAAACGTATGAGCAAAAGCGGAAAGAAATCCTGAATCGACAGGCCAATACCCGTGCGGAAATTAATGTGCTGGATGCAAGGATTAAATCCTATCAAAAAAGAGTGGCAGATGCGGAGGCAGAGTATAATAAGTCATACAAGCAGTTTGAAAATCTGAACAGCCTAATCGCATTGCAGGATGATAAGATCACGCAGCTGGAAAAAGAGCAGGAACAAATTGAGGCTGAAATTGAGCTGACCGAGAATGAAATTGAAGAGCGGCAAGAAGAACTACGGGTATTGATCGAGAACTATAAAAAAATCCTCCTGTTTGCCTACAAAAACGGAAAGACTAATAACCTTGAGCTGCTGCTTACTGCAGAATCTTTTAACCAGGCACTGGTGAGGTCTTATTACCTCAAAAAATTTGAGGAGCAGAAAGCCAAGCAGGCACAGCAGATCCGGCAGCGCAGAAGCGAACTTGACCAGGTTAAAATCGATTTGCGCCAAAGCCTGAACCGGAATGAGATCGTAATTTCAGAAATAGTCAGTGAAAAAGATGTGCTGGGCGATCAACGATCAAAGCAAATGCAGACCGTTGAAAACATAAAAAGCCAGCGATCTGATTTACTGGCTGAGCTTCAAAAAAACCGCAGGGAAAAAGAAAATCTCGAAAATACTTTTACTACACTGATTAATGAAGAAGCCCGCATCCGTGAAGCAGAAAACGAGCGCCTTGCCAAATTAGCTGAGGCCCGCCGGATTGCAGATGTGGACCGCCGTAATTCGGAAGTTGCCAAATACTCCACTCCTATAACCCGTGAGAACCTGGTGAGTGATGCGGCATTGCTTGACTATGATAAAGCCTTTTCAGCGTCAAAAGGCCGGCTTCAATGGCCGGTAAACAGCCGGACGGTTTCAAAAAAATTCGGCCGCACCCGTAATCCTGTATATGGAACCTATACTGAACACCTGGGAATCAATATTGTAACCGAACCAGCCTCCACTGTAAAAGCAGTAGCCGATGGATATATCATTTCTATTGCGCCTATCAATGGATATGGCGATGTGGTAATTGTAAACCATGGCTCCTATTTCACTACTTATGGCAACCTGAGCCGTATTGATGTCGGACGGTATCAACAGGTACGTGCCGGAGATACCATAGGCCTTTCGGGGTTAGCTGACTCCCCATTAGGTGAAAACCTATTTTTTATGGTTCGCCAGAAGCAGGAGAACCTGAATCCACAGGATTGGCTCGTAAAATAGTTTTACGCCTTTATTCTACATTCTGTCTGGCTAAACTCTTATCATCCCGATAATGAATTAACTAACTCTTTGTTCGTGGATAATATCCCTCGTTTTTTGTTTTACACTTCCAGTGTGATCCTGGCTTCTTCAGCTTTCATACTTTTAAGTTCAGAATTGCTCTCCGTTGTAAATGACGGCTCTACAACCGGAACCATCCTGTTTTTTATTTACGGCCTGGTTTACATGAATATGGTGATGATTACCAGCCGCCGGTTTATGCGCCGTTTAAACGGTCCCAGTATAGCTCCGTATATTTTTGGTGCTCTTATTTACATTCCGCCTGCCGGATGGTCTTTTGTGTATACCGGGGAAATGGGCACCTCGCCGGTTATCTTTAGCATTATGCTTTTGATTGCCTGTGGGACCGGAGCCTTTTTTGGTCATCGGATCGGGCTTAAAGCGCAGGTCAAATTCCAGGAACAATTGAGAAAATACCTGGAACAGGATGAACGACTTCCCGATGAACTGAAACGCCCTCATGATACTTTGAATAAAAACTGACTGCTATGAAATCTATTCGTTTCTTTTCCATCATTGCTGTTTCTTTGTTTTTTACCACAGCTATTAATGCGCAGGACCTGAACCCGGAGGTTTTGCATACAATTGGCATAGCCGCTTCACCGGAACGTCTTCAGTCTGATATACAAACCCTGGCAGATTTCGGAACCAGGCACACTTTGTCCGATACTGTTTCAGACACACGCGGAATTGGGGCAGCCCGCAGATGGATTAAGGCTGAATTTGAGCGAATTTCGGCAGAATGCGGAGGTTGTTTAGAGGTATTTTATGTTTCGGATGTGATTGAAGGACAGCGGCGAATTCCCCAGCCGACCAATGTAGTGAATGTGGTAGCCATACAACGGGGAACCGTTGATCCCAATCGTTTTGTAATGATGAGCGGTGATATCGATTCCCGTGTCAGTGATGTTTTGGATAGTACCTCCGATTCACCCGGTGCAAACGATAACGCTTCCGGTATGGCAGGGGCTATTGAAGCTGCCCGCATACTTACCAAATACAAATTTCCTAGTTCTATTATGTATGTTGGTTTATCAGGTGAAGAGCAGGGATTATTTGGAGGGCAAATCCTGGCAAAATATGCCAACGAAAAAGGCTGGAGAATAAAGGCTGTTTTGAACAACGATATGATCGGCAATGTGAAAGGAATCAATGGGGTAATTGATAACACTAGCGCACGTGTGTTCTCAGAAGGCACCCGTTATGTAGAAACGGAAAGAGAAGCACGGATACGCAGGTTTACAGGGGGTGAAGTGGATTCCCCTTCCCGTAATATTGCACGTTATGTAGATAAAATGGCAGATATGTACATCCCCAACCTGGACGTGATGATGATTTACCGCCTGGACCGGTTTGGGCGTGGAGGGCACCATCGGCCTTTTAATGAAGCAGGTATTCCCGGTGTTCGCATTATGGAAACCAACGAGAATTACATCATGCAGCACCAGGATTTACGAACCGAAGATGGCATCAAGTATGGAGACACCATTGATGGCGTTGATTTTGATTATGCCGCCAAACTAACCGGTTTAAATATGGTGGTTATGGCCGGGATGGCCGCCGCCCCAAATCCCCCGGTTAATGTACAAATTCAAGGTGCCGTACAACCCAGTACTACGTTAAAGTGGGATGCATTAAACACAGAACAAAATCCACAACTGGCGGGTTATAAGATTTACTGGAGACTCACCGACTCCAACCAGTGGGAAAAAAGTGTATTCGTCTCTGCTGATGTGACTGAGCATACCCTTGAAAACGTCGTGATTGACAATTACTACTTCGGGGTGGCTTCAGTTTCCAAAACAGGCTTCGAAAGCCCCGTGGTATTCCCCGGCCCGGCAGGTAGTTTCGGGGAGTGAGAAATTTTAATTCTGCTTTCTCCATTTTACTGTCATCCTGAACAAGGCGAGCCAAGTGAGCTGCGATTCAGGATCTGTGAGATTCAATAACTTTTGATAGTCTTTGTCATACAGAACCTCTTTTTGATTCCCCATATATTAGTCTAAGCTTGATCAGAATGTTTGCCAATTCCTTCACCTAATATGGAGTTTCAGGTAGGTTTTGACTGGTATGCCAGATAGTAAGCATATCAACCCTATTGGATTTGAGTTCATATACCAAACGATAATTTCCATGAATGAGCTCCTTAATCTCCGGACGACTGAATTCAGGAACCATTCTGCCGCTTTCTGGTTGCACGCTCAGCTGTTCACAATGCTCAAAAACACCCTCAGCCCATTTTATAGCTGTCGGAATATGATCCAAAGCAATATAATCTGTACACTCTTCAACCCGTGTAAGAAAGCGGTCTGTTAAAATCACTTCCACTTGGAAAGGTGCTCTTCAATTCTTTTCCTGCCCTCATCCAGAGTAAATGTATTGCCCTGTTCTACCTGTTGTTTGGCTTCGAGTAAATCCTCCAGCATTTCCATTTTTTTTGCAATGCGTTCATATTCAGAAACATCCAGCAAAACAGCAGCACTTCGTCCATTCTGTGTTAATACAATAGGTTGTTTTTCTTTTTTTAAACGCTTCACAAAATCAGCCGACTTCTTCCTAAACTCAGAAAGTGGTTCAATATCCTTCGAAAGTGAAATATTCATAAGAGTACAAATAAAGTTTTTTAAAGTACTAAAAATATACCGAATGAAAATTTTGAAACCAAAGGGTGGGCGATTGAGTTGCTTTTCGACAGACAGGATAGAGGATCTAGAACTAGCTCTAAGTGCGTTTGATTTCCAATTGAAACTCTTCTAAATAAATGAACTTATTGGATTAAAAATGATTCAGATTCATTTAAAATCTCTTCAATATGCTTATGATTCTTATGCACAAAACTCGTTAAAAATATACTGAAGCCAATTGGAATAATTGAGTACCAAAAAGAACCAGAAGGATCAATAAAAAGTCTTACCACACCAAGCACAATCATAAACGAGCACAGTGTTAAAACAAA
This sequence comes from Balneolaceae bacterium, assembly GCA_006969905.1. Lineage (GTDB taxonomy): Bacteria > Bacteroidota > Rhodothermia > Balneolales > Balneolaceae > Balneola. The sequence goes on from CP030887.1 coordinate 630,751, forward strand.
TCGATAAAATCTTTTGTTACGTTTTCTTACTGAATCAATCACTGGATGAACTTCACCATCTTGGAGAAGTTGCTTCTCATTGTATTTCAAAGTTCTCTTAAGACTTAATAACTTTTCTACTGCTTTTTGATTGTTATCCATTTTTGAAAGTACATCTAACGACCCGGTTTTAAATGGAGAGCCTGAAGATTAAAATTAAAGACTCAAACATGTTGGAGTTCGTTTGAATATTTTTTAGGTAATGTTAAAACCATGACCAAGATATTTCAATTAGTTTTAGCAAATTTGGCTCAACTGGTAACATTATCAAATTGATAAATAGAAAAATTGATAAGAAAGCAACACCATTTAGAACTAATCCTGTCTTCGAATCATCTAGTTCTTCAAGATTTACCATTGAATAAATGAAAGCTACTAGACTGAAAATAAATATTGGGATTGTGATAAAAGCAAGAATCACTCCAAAACCCCAAGTACCTCCACCAGTTGTTATAATCTTGACATTCAATGGAGTGATCAAAATGATATTCCAAAGAATTTGAGCAACTGTTAAGAGTAATGTGATTTTCTTTATCGGCATTGAATGCTACCTATCATTTCATTCTCTAAAAAATAAATCTCTGAATAAAATCCAATAAATCAGGTTTTTACCTCTTGCTTTTCCTTCACTCTTTCAATCCGGATGGTTTTCCCGGTTACTTCTTTAAGGAGGTATGACTTCCTCATCGCTCCCCATATCTCCAGGTGGGGTTCTCCATCCGTTTGGATATTTAAAACCAGTTCCTTTTCCAGGTTCTCAATCGTAAGCTCTTTCACGTTCTGGTAGTGGCTTCGGTCCAGTCCATCCGCAACCCGTAAAATTCCGGACAGCTTTTTGATCCGTTTTTTTACCGGACCACTTAGCTTCCAGTATTCCGCATGTCTCTTTTTGGGAGTTGAGCGCCGGTGGTAGCGGGCAACATGAGCCATAACCTGGATCTCATCTTCCTTAAACCCCTTCAACTCTGCATTGCGAATAATATACAGCGCGTGTTTATGATGGGCTGAATGAGCTATGTAATAGCCTATATCGTGCAGGTAAGAAGCATATTCCAAAAGCTCCCGGTCATTTTCGGTTAAAGCTAATTCATCTTTTAGTGCATCGAAAAGAGTAAGGGCCATTGCAGCAACGTGGCGCGAATGTGCTTCATGCCACTGGCATTTCCGTAGCAACTCAAATACACTTCTTTTGCGCGGATCGGCAAATTCACCTGACCACGGCATACCGATCATGTCCTTTTTCAGGTACCGGATGATAATCCCTTCACGCAGTGCCTGGGTAGAAATCTTAACCCTGGCTATGTTAAATTTCCGAAGCAGTACATTTACCAACACCACACCGGTATTTATAAAATCAATGCGTTTTACATCCAGCCCTTTCACCTTTACGCGTTGCTTTCTGTTCAGGTGAATAAATGAGTCATAAAACTTGAAGTAGTCTTTAGCACTATATTCGAGCTCATTCAGGGTAACATCAATCGATAAACCTTTTCGAGCAGCGATCATCAATGCAATATTTTGCATGGTTCCCGAAGACCCGATAATAGTATCTGTACCATTTTTCGCCAATGCATTCGTAACGGTCTCAAGTTGATCCTCATAATAGGCCTCCAGTTTCTGAATATCTTCAGGCGTGATGGGATCGGATGGCTTCATGATTTCCGTCATCCTGGAAACCCCGATCTTTCTGCTTGCCAGGTGGTCAAATTCCGATGCATTACCGAGAATAAATTCTACACTCCCCCCGCCAATATCTACCATTAACACCGGATCTGTTCCCAGTTTTACTCCGTGTTGAATTGCGTATCCGATTAATTCGGCTTCTACATATCCGGGAATCGCATTAATCTTGATTCCCACTTTATCAATACTTTTCTGGATAAACTCTCCGCCATTTTCCGCTTCCCGTATAGCACTGGTTGCATAAGCCAGTATTTTTTCTACCTCATAGCTATCGCACAACACTTTGATATTTTTGAGCGCTTCCAGTCCTCTTGAAAAAGCCGCCTCAGTAAGTCGCTTTCCAAGCCCCCCTTTAGCCAGCTGCACCATTTCTTTAAGTTCATCCACCTGACGGAAACTCCCGTCGGAGTAGATATCAACGATGATGGAATGAAAGGAGTTGGTTCCCAGGTCGATAGCGGCAATTCGTTTAATGGGAACAATTTGTGAATTAGAAGTGCTATTAATAATCACAGAGTTTCATTTTTTTGTTTTGATAGAAGCATATATAAAACCTCAGAGTTTCGCTAATTTAGGGTATGAATAAACAGGAAGCTATCATCAATTTTGAGAAGTTTACCCCTCCGTGGTGGGCAAAAGGAGTACACATCCAAACTGTGGCCGCTTCATTTAGTAATGTTGCCCCCATAAATTGCGAACGCGTTAAAATTGAAACCCCCGATGATGATTTCCTGGAACTGGACGTACTCGATTTACAAAACAACCGCCCAGTTATTGCGCTCTTTCATGGTCTGGAGGGTTCTTCAGAACGGCACTATATCCGCAATCTAATGAGTGATTTGCAGGAAGCCGGCTTCTCTTCGGTCGCATTAAACTTCAGAGGTTGCGGAAGCAGGCTGAATCGCCAGAAGCGAATGTATCATTCCGGGGAAACCAGGGACTATGCGACTCTTTTTTCATGGATAGAAACCCAATTCCCGAAAAGAGCGATTTTTGCTGTCGGCTTTTCTTTGGGGGGCAATGCCCTTGTTAAATCGCTGGGTGAGAAAAAAGAAAATCATCCTGTGCAAAGAGCCGTAGCGGTCAGCCCGCCTTACGACCTGGCAAAAGGGTCAGCTAAAATGGACCAGGGTTTTAACAGGGTTTACCAAAAACGGTTTATGAAAACTTTAGTTGAAAAAGCAGATCAAAAAAGAAAAAAATACCCGGACATCCCGGAGTTTACCGGAAGTTCGGTATACGACTTTGATGACCAGATTACCGCACCTCTTCATGGCTTTAAAGATGCTGATGACTATTACACTCAATGTTCATCCGGTCAGTTTTATAAGCATGTTCGGAGGCCTTTATTGATTATCCACAGCAAAGATGATTCACTCTGTCCCCTTGAATACGCACCGCATGAAACCCTTGAAAAAAGCCCGTATATACAAACTCTTTTTACAAAAGCAGGCGGGCATGTTGGTTTTATCAGTTCCCCAAAAGGTTGGTTAAACCGAACCATTATTAAGTGGCTAAATGCCTGAAACGATTCGTATCTTTATGTGTTCATCAAGTTTATTTAAAGAATAATATCTATGGTAATTATTATTGGTGCCGGACCTATTGGCCTTGCTACAGGAATTCAACTTAAAAGAAGAAATATTCCCTTCCGGATTATTGAAAAGGGGTGCCTGGTAAACTCTCTTTTTAATTATCCAACCAATATGACTTTTTTTTCAACTTCGGATCGTTTGGAGATCGGGGATGTGCCTTTCATATCACACGGAGCTAAACCTACCCGCAGTGAAGCGCTGGAGTATTACCGAAGAGTATCTGAGAGCTTTGAGCTGCCCATTAACTTGTATGAAACGGTGTTGTCGGTTGAGGGTGAAGACGGAGATTTCAGCATTAAAACAGACAAGGATGAATACAGAGCTTCGAAAATCGTGGTTGCCACGGGTTTTTACGGTTCTGCAAACATGATGAATGTACCCGGTGAAGACCTGGCCAAAGTGAAGCATTATTATGATGAACCTCATCCCTATGCCTGGCAAAAAGTGTTAGTAGTAGGTGGAGGAAACTCAGCTGTGGATGCTGCCCTGGAATGCTACAGGGCGAATGCTGAAGTAACTATGGCCATACGATATGAAGGCATTAAGCCTTCTGTAAAATATTGGGTAAAACCAGATATCGAAAACCGGATTAAGAATGAAGAAGTCCAGGCTTACTTTAATTCTACTATCAAAGAGATTACCGAACATACTGTGGTTCTGAATACCCCTGAAGGAGAGGTTACCATCGAGAATGATTTTGTACTGGCCATGACCGGCTATCATCCCAATTATGATTTAATGGAAAAACTGGGAATTGAGCTTACGGAGGATGAAAAGTGTATGCCTGTTTATGAAGAGAACAGCCTGGAAACCAAACGAGCCGGCATGTATGTAGCAGGCGTGGTTTGCGGGGGAATGGATACCAGCCGGTTGTTTATCGAGAATTCAAGAGTACATGCAGACCAGATAGCTGAGCATATTGAAAAGAGATTGAAGAAGTAACTCTCACTAAAGTAAATCCCATTCACGAGCGATAGCGAAGTGATCTCGATAACCGTATCCACAAGACTGCTTCGCTTTGCTCGCAGATGTGTAATTAGCAAATGAGGGAAATAAAAAAAGGGCAAGCGATCTATATCACGTCGCTACAACCAAATTACCGCTGCTGCATTCCTGCCCTGACGGGGTTCTAAGGGAGCTGACTGTATAGGACTTGCCCAGAACCCTAAAGATAAGGATTACCCGTACCCAAACTCAAGCTTTGATAGTTACAAGTTTTAAGACTTGAGTAGCAACCTTATACCTTATTTTGATTTCATAACAAACACACCATCCCAGTCTTTAGTGGGAGGATTTGCTTTCATCATTTTACATCGCTCTCTGAATATAAGAGATGGGTTATTGGGATGGATTTCCAAAGGAAGTGATTTCTCAAATGAAGCTATCGCCTGATCCCATTCCTGGTTAAAATAATGGGCTAAACCTTCTTCATAAAAACCAATACAATCGAATAGATTCTGATCAGCGGCAGACCTTAAATCAGCAACTTCAAATACTTTCACGGGTTTAGTTCTTCCTTTCACCACTATATTATCCAGCAAACGAAATACACAATCATCTCCGTATTTTTCTGCATCTAGTTTGGTTGATTCTGTAACCATTGTATATACTCCAAATGCTTTAGCTCCACTTTCGCACCGGGCTGCAAGATTTACGTTATCTCCCATCATGGTGTAGTTAAAGCGCCGGTTTGAACCCATATTCCCCGTAACCATTTCCCCGGTATTCATACCCATCCTGTTTTTCATGCCTGCAACAATATCCGGCCAGCCGTCTTTCTGCCATTTTTCCCTGAGCCTGATTAATTCTTTCTGCATTAGCTGAGATGCCATACATGCTCTGAGTGCATGGTCTTCCATTGGTAGGGGGGCACCGAAAAAGGCGACAATGGCATCACCGATATATTTATCCAGTGTACCACCTTTTTCAGTAAGGATATTGGTCATGGCTGTTAAATACTCATTAATCAGTTGAACCAACTGTTTGGCTTCCAGCTGCTCTGAAAAGGTCGAAAAGGACTCGATATCACTGAAAAAAGCTGTCATGTACGTTTCATCTCCGCCAAGCTGCGGATCTGTTCCGGACTCCACCATCTGATCAACTAACTGGGGAGAAACGTAAGAAGAAAACATTCCTTTAATCCTTCTTTTCTCTTTTTCCTCAACAAAATACTCGTAGCCTACCGAGCTTAACTGGCCTATTACCGTCACCAGGATGATGGAGGTGAGATTAAGAATTACTTTGCCGGAAAGAAACATCTGGATAACCAACCAGGTGTAAAGCCCTGCAATAACAAACATTGCAAAAAAGCCCCATCTTGCCCCCACTTGACGATTTACAAATATGATCACAAAACCCAAAACAGCCATCAAAAATAGAATAGATTGGGCACTTTGACGGGACAGGTAATTACCATCTAAGATGGTTTGTATAGCGTGGGCATGAATTTCAAAACCCGGCCGGGGTAAGCGCTCCTTTTCTCCCTGGCTGTTTATTTCTACTTTTGGCAAAGGAGTATCATAAAAATCCCGAAGTACCGGCATGGTCGCCCCGATAATCACAATCTTATCTTTAAAAACATCTTCATACAATAAGCCTGAAGCAAACTCCGGATCATCGAATGCATTTACATCAAAGCCAGCCTCACTCTCCATGCGGGTTGTATATGAAGGATCATCGATAACCTGATCGACCCCAAATTGCGGAAACAGGCCCTCCTCACCATAGTAATTAATGATGAAGGAGTTAACAGCATCCTTAGGGATCTGGTAATCACCCAATTGAAAATGAGATTTCTCGAACTGCCCTACTTCATCTACAGAATCTCTGTCAATTTCATTGTAAATGATGAGGGCTTCCAAACCCAACTTGTAAAAAGAGGCATCATTTTGCTTCTTGCCAAACGAATAGGTTCTGATAGAACCATCCAGATCCGGGTTTACATCAACAAGACCAACAGGATTAGGATTGTTTTCCATGAGAATACGCTGAGGAAAAATCCGCTCTTCCAGTGTAATGGAACCCGATTCCTGTTTTTGAAAATCCCCTGCTAAAATTACATTTCCATACTTCCTTAAAGCATTTGCAAACAGTGTATCATTTCTCAAATCATATTGATCCGGTTGATCAAAAATCACATCGAATACAATTACTTTAGCCCCGGCTTTGTTCAGGTTTTCAATCAGCTTTGCATATACACTGGTTGGCCAGGGATATTTTTGAGGGATCTCGTAATCTGCTTCTTCACTAATTGCAACCAACACAATTGGAGATTCTTCAATGGAAAGCGGGCCCCTCAGCTCAAACAGGTAATCCCTGAAATCAAGCTCAACAGACCGGATAGTCGGAATATTAGAAAGAAATGTGGTGAGAAGAAAAACCAGCCCCCAAATAAGCAGGTAAATCCATAATGCCTTTCTTCGGGTGGTTTTTGGTTTCATTCCTTTTTAAAAATTGAACACGTATCGTAATTGTACGATCCTGTCATTATTGCTATTGCCGGAAACGTTTGTAAGATTAGCATTAAATATAAAGGAATGAAATTCATTTAAATCGTACTGCGCACCAGCCTGTAAAACAAAGGTGCTGAAATCGTTCGTAACGGCATCATCAGCAAGTACAAAATAATCTGTTTCGGGTCTTCCGTCTTCTTGCGAGGCTTCGTCTATAATCAGTGAGCGTACCGTACTTCGGTTGGTAGTAAGTGCGAGGCGGCCGTTTATATTCAGTTTGTTCTCCATCATAAAGTAGCTGCCACCAACATACAGTCCAAAAATACTAATATCTGTTTGTCCGCTTCCGGTTTCTGTATTGTTGAATGTGAGCCCCAACTGGCTTCTTAATCTTATAGAATTAAACCGGCTGGTTATATTGAAATTGTAGGCCGAACTGTTTACATCACCAAAAGCAAAAACATCATCGGTAGTTTTAAGATTAGAAAAACTCAGGGTAGCATCATGAATGATATCCAGAAGTTCAAATTGCTGGGTAATGGAGCCATTAAGATTGAGGGTAACATTGTTTTTTGGCACGGTAGAAACAAGCGTATCGGTACCCGAAATAATGAAGTTCTGAACAGCTGCTGTTAATAAATCGGGCGCTATATTATCATTGAACCTGCTTACCCCGTTGTCCCGCGTTCTGTAGCGTATACCCGCACTTACGCGTGGCAAGTCTCTTGAAACAGGATACCAGCTTAAATTAGTTCTATAAGTAATAGACTTGGTAGTGGCCTCTTTTGTATCAGTCACATTGTCCTCAAGAATTTCATACCCTAATGTTACATAAAGACGATTTTGAAGCATTCTAAAACGATCAGTGGCTGTAAAACCGGCAATGTCTTTACGAATGGTTGAGTTTGCCAGGGAACTGAAGTTCGGCCCTATCCACCGGTATTGCAGCTTAAAATTATTGCCCGGGTAGTTGATGGATAATTCACTGTTTGCAGCAATTATACTGGTTGGGAAAAAAGGATCGGCAGAAGCAGAATCACTGTCAATATCTTTGATTCTGAGGGGTAGTATATTCATGTTCTCATTCACAATAATCAATGTCGATATCCGATCCAATATGTCTGCAACATCACTATCCAGTTCAAAACCCAGTTCATCAGCCCGGGCTACAGTGAGTGCTCCTCCATAGATATCGTTGTTAAGCGCACTAACAACCCCTTCTGCTTCCAGTCGGATTCTGTTTTTATGAAAACCCATTTTTAAATCTGCCCCGCCTACAAAATTTCCCTTTGGTTGAACAGTACCATTTTGAACCTGGAGTAATTCCGGTTGAGCTGTCAGCTTATCGATGTGTCTTTGCGGATCAGAACCTGCTGTATTAATTCCGGCCAGCAAAGTGTTATTAAGGTCATTAAAGTTTTGGACATTGAAGATGGATGTGGTGTCGTCCTGCACTTTCATGGCCTGTACCCCGATTTGAAAATGATCTTCATTTCCAAAGGCCACCCGTCCGCCTATAATTTCCCGTTGGAATGTCCCTCTTCCCTGGTCTTCAAACTTAAGCGTATAAGAGGTGTCTACAACAACAGCGTTAATTGTGTCTTCCTCAACTACTACCATCGAGTAAAGGTTGGTGATTTTCCGGTTTATTTCACCATAAATAAATTGCAGGTTCAAATTCTCCCAAAGCAAGCTGGCTTCGGTATTTATTCCGAAGACCCTTCTGCCATTAATGGTAAATTGCCCCATCCGGGGATAAATATGCCCCGCCTGTAATCGCCACCATTTACCTAACTGCATATTGAGGCCAAACCGGTTTTGCGGCTGTAACCTGCTCGACTCCTGAGAGGTAAAAAACCCATTCAGGGAATAGCGAAACAGGCCGTAGGATCCTGATATAGAACTACGAGCGGTATACGCATTGTTGATATTCCCCTGGATAACCTGGTTACGGGCACCAAGCTGGATACGACCCACGGGGCGGGTTCTTTCCCCTAGTCCTGTATAACCTATTGATGCCGCACTAACAACTTCGAAATCCCATTCTTCAACCAGGAATGTCTCCTCCCCGGTTACATATTCTATCCTGAATGTATGGGTACCTCTCCTCAACCCTTTTGGAACATACGAAATGAAATAATCGCTGGTGTCTGCCAAGGCCGTTACATCTCTTCCATCAAGTAAAAGCCTGAATTCACCCGGGGCCAGCGTGGAAACATCATAAAATAAAGCTACCGCCAGCACTACATCATTAGGTGCAAGTACTTCTCCCGGTTCAGGGGAGAGGATTGTATAATCAATGTCCTCTGACCTCTTATCTGGTTCGGTATGCTCGGGCTCAATAATATCTACCCGAACAGGATTTTCTGATGGGAGGTTTTCGGGGAAAAAGATATCCACCCCGGAAACCAGGGTAAGTTGAAAGTAATACTCCATTCCGGAATAGGATGGATTAGTTACCCGGATCGGAGTAGTAAAAACACCGTTTTGATATAACACTTCCTGCTGCTGGTAACCTACTCCGTCATCAAAATTTATAAACAGTACTGCTTCCTGTACATCCTCAAGGGTAACTCCTGGAACTATAAATTCAAGATTAGTAAGCTCATTTCTTACAATCCCGGCAGGGGATTGATGCTGTACTGTGTATTGTGCCAGCAGGTCTTCCGGAAAGAAGATGCATAACATCATACCCAGTAACAAAACTTGTACCCTATAACTCATACTATGTATTTAACCAACAAAAGAACTTAACCTAACTGATGATTACTGATCACCTTTTTCGTAATAATCGATTACAATTTCCCGGATCTGCCCATTGGCATCCCTGAACCTCAGTTTAAGTTGCTTCTTAATGAGCTCTTCATCCAACTCATCAAATCCTTCATCCAGGTCCTCAATTTCATTATCATCTAATGTACCCGATTCAATTTCGTTCCCTTCCTCGTTTACACGTGCATACATTTTCTCAAACAGGGAAATGGTTTCACCAGAAAGAAGTGCCGTTACATCCACCTGCCCGTCTTTTACCCAAACAAAACCATCTGCAGTATTACCCCATTGCGTACCTTTAACCGATGCCAATGAGCGGGATGTTGAAACTTCGAAATCATTGTTTCCCTGGGGCTCAATGTTCATGAATATTTCGCCCAGATTAAGATCTATCCTTGTAGAACTTTTTTTGCTGGCCCTTTCTGTTTCGCCCCGAACAATTAAAAGGGAATTGGGTTTAACTTTGGCAATACTCCTGTCCATAAATACAATAAGTGCATAGCCATCTTTATCAGTGCGGAGCGTATCTCCATCAAATAATTGCTCTCCTATTCCATCCTCTTCGCTTAAAATCTTCTCTGATTCATATTTACTGTTATCAACAGCAACCGTTGGCTTAAACCGCTTGACTATCGCAAGGGGTCGATCCTTCTTTTCAATTTCTTCTGCTACAAAACCCATCAACAGGAACAATGCAACTACCGATACTAAAGAAATAAGCCTTTTTTGTGCTTTCATTGTCTCTCTCCTATTATGATATCCCCATCTTCTATTTTTTGAAGTATCTCAGCCAGCTTTATAGTTGCCTGAGGCCCGCTCATCACTACTCCATCTATTTCAATATTCTGAAGTGAAAACCCCGCTTCTTTAAGACGATTATAAGCATCTTCACCCAAAAAGCTTACAAGCGTTCTTCTAATCTCATTATTTATTACTACCGTAGGTTCTCCTGATTCAGCTTTGGCAAGTACAAAACTCCAGACTTCAGAAGACCTTTCTTCTGTTGAGTTACCTGTTTGTATGGAGGCAATTATTTGCCAGTAGTAGGTTTGGCCTTCTTCTAATGGTTGTGCACCGGATGATGGGTACTGAAAGGTATTGCCCGTTAGAGTCACATCAAGATTTTCAAATTCAAGAAGTGATCCGCCAGAAGTAGTTGGTTCTGTACTGGTTGCTCCCTGCAACAGCGATTCAGGGCTATCCTGGCCATTGTCATTTACCACAACCAGTCGATATTCAATACCTGCCTCCCCTTCCCAACTGAATTGAGGAAAAGGATTGGTGATTTCAACGTTTCCGTCAATTACATCCCCGGGAGTTCTTAGAAAAATATCCTGCTCTTCTGAAATAAAAGCCTCACCACCAATTTCAGCAAATGCAGTTGCTACTTCCTGCCTACCACATGCATTTGTTCTTCTGTAAAGTGTGGCACTCACTGTATAAACATCAGAGGGCAACGTGGATACATCATCTAAATCTTCAAAAAACTCGTCGACATTGTTTTCTGTTTCTTCAAAAGAAACTGTTTCTTCCACGCCTAGGATAGCATCATCGGTAATATTATTGTTGGTAACATATACCAACTGGCGTGGGTCTAACGAGAAAGGATTTATATCTTTTTGCCTGAATGAAATTATTACCCCTTTTTTAGCCGCCTCGATACTGAATTCCAGGTATAAATTTGAAATCAGGCTGTCTTCCAGGTTCTGAAGAAATGCTGACGCTAATACAGGGCCTTTTCCTTCTGAATCTAACCCTAAAGTTGCCAAACCCAACTCCTGTGCATTCTCAAGAGTAGGCGAAAGATCTATTCTAAAATCAACATTGGGCACTTCACATTGGCCTTGTCCATGAAGATTAGACCCGGGAACAAAACAAATAATACAAAGTACAACAACCGTAAAAAGGGCTAAAAACCTTCTATTTGTATCCATAATTAAATCCCACTAATTAGAATCGGAGTATATAATACTAAAACTGAATGTGGTTTCCACTTAATTTTACAAATATGAGAATGGCGACAAAATTGCAGGGATGGAAACAAAAAAAGCCTGCAAATACATATTTACAGGCTTTTGTGGAGCTACGGGGATTCGAACCCCGGACCTTCGCGCTGCCAGCGCGACGCTCTAGCCAGCTGAGCTATAGCCCCAAATCGTACAAGGGCGACAAAAATAAATATTTTATTTTCCAATTCACACCTCAAATAAAAACTACTTTTCTGTTGCTCACTCAAAGAATTAAAACAAGAATATTATTAGCATATAATATCTTAGTAATGAACTTTTTATATTCATAATCAATTCTCTATTTTTAAACCAGACAATAAAACAATTCCAACGAAATCAACTACGATGAAAAACACAAGATTAATGTTCTCGCTTGGTTCCGCTCTTTTAGTTTTTACACTAATTACTGCTTGCGGATCTTCGGAACTATTAGCTCCATCTGAAAGAACTTTAGATTATCTCCGCTCACTTGATGAAGAAACCCTTCGATCCATTGATACAGATGCGGATAGCCTCAATGACTATGTTGAGCTATATGATCATGAAACAGATCCCCTTAACCCTGACACTGACGGAGAAGGCCTTATTGATGGGGATGAAGTACTTATTCATAACACAGATCCTAAAAATGTAGATACGGATGGTGACGGACTATCCGATGCCGATGAAGTAAATTCTTATAATACAGATCCAACTAAAGCCGATACGGATGGCGATGGCCTTTCTGACGGTGATGAGATCAATAAGTACAGAACCGATCCAAATGACGCTAATGGCGATGCTGATGGCGATGGCGTTTCTGATGTAGATGAGATTATGACGCACAACACCGATCCTAATAAAGCTGATACAGATGGTGACGGGTTCAGTGACGGACAGGAAATAGAAATGGGAACGAACCCTAACAATGCTTCTGATCCTGTTTATATTGATATGGATGATTTCAAAACTATCAACTTCGACTTCGATCGTTCTACATTACGTGATGATGCAGCTGCAAACCTCGCTGACAACGTAGAACTATTAAAGTCTGCTCCGGCATTTAAAGTACGTGTTGACGCTTATACCGATCATGTGGGTGGAGACCAGTACAACTTACGATTAAGCCTCAGAAGAGCTAAAGCTGTTGTTGACTTCTATACCAACAACGGTATTGCGGAAGACAGAATCGAGTCTCGCGGCCTTGGTAAAGCTCCTGTTGAATGTTCAGAGTCCGAAAAAGAAGCAAATGATGGATGCGAAAAGAACCGTAGAGCTGAGTCTCATCCGGTTAGTACTTTAAAGTACAAGCCAAATAATTAACCCAATTATTTGGACATCAAATTTTAAAAGGTGGGTCTTTTCAGGCTCACCTTTTTTTATGCCCCGATTTGATTAGAAGAACCGGGCTATACTTATACCGGGATAAATTCCGGGATTATCAATCCGGTAAGCAAGATCGAACCTGAACAAGCTAAAAATATTACTTAGAGAAACGCCCGCTTCTAAATGAATATCCTCAGGTTCTTGCTGGTTAAATAAAATATTACTTGAGTTGTAATTCCAGGTTTTACCCGCTCCGCCAAAAACAATAAGACTTAACCCTGTTTTAGGTGCCTTTCTCCAACCTAACATTTCGAATGGAACGCTTCTGAAATTATGCTCGGCGTACAAAGCAGCATAACTTCCTCCCTGGTAAGGAGTGTATCTTTTGGATTTCAAAGCACCAAAAGGGGAAAAATACCCGAGCGCAACATCTACGGCGCCATTCTCTTGCATAGGCAAATCACCAATATATGTTCCTGCATTTAACCGAACATCCAATGCATTCGGTATAAATCGTTTTTTATAAAATGTATTGAAACGCTTGTTTATATCAATTTCGAAACGGGTAAAATCCCAGTCACTTCCAAGTATTTTTAATGATTGTTCTACATTAATTTTCAAATTATTTGCACCTATAGCACCAAGTGTGTTCTCCAGATCACCTCTGGTAAGGTTAAACCGTACGGAACTTAACCGCCCTTCTTCTACCGGGGGATTTAACCGCTGGGTATTATCTCTGCCCAAAATGTCATAGCTGGTCTTAAAATCAATGGAACTATGATCTTCGTATGTGTATTCCATTCTATACGTTGTATTCTTGCCTCTGGGACGATACGCAAATCGTAAAAAGCCGCCTGTATTCCGGTAATAATCAAAGTAGTCGTCATACCCGAACAGAGGGAGTGTACTAAGCATCATTCGGCTAAACATTTCTGTATCGTAGCTGGTCCTGGTATCGCTCAGGTAGCCAAAAGTTACACCAAAACGTCGTGTTTTCTTTAGCGGCCACCAGGAAAATGATACTCCGTGTGTAAGTTCCTGGTAACCCAAATTATACCCTACTGTGGCTGATCCCCTGAACCTGTTTTTCACATAATACTTTTCATGCGTTAATGACCCAAAAAAGGTTTCTACGCGGTTATACCGGGCATTATATTTAAGATCGCCTGCAAAATCCCGGATAAAAGAATTTCTATTACCCTTTCCAGTAGAAACAGATCTTCCTGAATTATTTGAGCTTCCTCCTTCACTACTTACTTCAACATTCGAATCATCATCGTCATCAAAATCTATAAACCGCGCAAAGAACCCTGTAGGCTTAAAGGCTTTCTCTAAAGTAGCAGTGCTATCTAATGTGCTGTAGGCTAATGTTTCCTTTTCTGATAACGGCACGGCATCAATAGTTGTACTGAAAATAGAATCCGGTTTATTAATAGTCGTAGAATCTACGCTGAACAAATACCTGCTCTTGTATAACGAGTCTGGTATTTCAACATTAATTTCATAATTGTTCAATTTTGAAACCTGACTAAAACCGATGGGAGGGAAACGCAATCCAACTACCCCGACTTTAATAAGCCCTTCAATCCTCACATCAACCGGTAACCAAAAATCTCCACCGAAATTGCTGAACTGCTGTTCGTAATACAGGTTAAAATCCTGAACAGGCGGGGGGAAAACCACTACCTGGTTTGGCTTTAGCTTTACGGATAAAAGTGCAAATTCTTCATCCAATACATAAATAGTTCCTTCAAACAAGGGCTGTAATTTTCGCTTGGGCGATACCTCAATTTCATACACAACCTTATCATCTATACTCTTATAGTCAACCAATTTGAAATTGTAGTATTTAAGAGCCCGCTTGTTGGTTACACCTACCATATCAAATTCTGCAATATCCAGCATATCATCATAAAAATTTGGCAGATAGCTTACCCCGGCAAAATTATCTGCCCCTTCAATATTTGCAGTTTGCCTCCTTGAGATCAACACTTCTTTTGGCCCTCTTTCTTTATCCCAATATGCTTCTGATACACTTTCCGAGATGGATACAATGGAAGTATCATTTAAAAGCTGCTGGCGTGAATAGGCTTCTGCCCGGTAGGTTGAGAGCTTAGCCCGCCAGATTTGTTTTCTACGAATTACCTCTTTCATGATTGAAATGGCAGGGTCTTCTCCCGTAATCGTAATTTCACCTAAATTTGCTATCGCTTCTTTCATGTTGAAATCCAATACTCCTTCATGATCTGAATCCACGATCTGTTCCTGGGTTTCGAACCCGATAAAACGTACAACTATAGTAGCCGGAAACTCTTTGATAAAAAGGCTGTATTCCCCGTCCGAATTGGCAATAGTACCGGTATAAGTGTCTTTTATGATAACATGCGCTGCAGCTAAAGGCTCTCCGGTGGCAGCATCAACAATTTTTCCTTTGATCTGTTTTTGGCTGTATGCTGCATTTGAAGTAGCTAATGCAAATAATATCAACCCTAAAAAATACTTCATTTTTTCCCGATGAATTACCAAATTTAACTGGCGCACAATACTAAATTGAACCCCTAAAGTTTCATCAAATACGTATCTTCAGGCTATATATTTTGACCCTTTAGTTCAACTGGATAGAATAGGAGCCTCCTAAGCTCTAGATCTGGGTTCGAGTCCCGGAGGGGTCACTGGTTTTATTGAATAATCAATGAAAATTTTTCAATGTTAAAATAGTCAGCTGTTCTGTATTTCAGGAAAAGAGGTTATCCCGAAACAAACCAGGAGCCCCTGTAAAATTACTTATCTTTCCTGCTCTTGAAAACCATACCTAGAACAGCCGTCAATAAGGCCGCTCCAATAATAGACCAGATGACCGGAAAGGGCTTTCCACTTATTTCGATGGTCCAGAGAAGAGGCAGGTCTAACTCCATCGCGATCCATTTACCCAAAATAGCCCCAACAAAACCAACACCTGCCGAAATCAAACAACCCCCGCTGCCAATTTTAAAGCCCCCGATACTTTGGCCAATACCTCCACAAATAGAAGCAATAAACAGGTAGATGAGAAAATCAAAAATAGACATAGCAAAACCTTTAAGTTTTTTATTCCAAAACGACAGCCGGTTCCAAAGGTTTCATTTTTACCTTTTGGTTTACATCAAAAAGCTGCCGGTTATCGGTATGGATAATATATTTATCTCCTCTGAATAATACATGATAGGTAATATCATGTCCCCGAAATTCCCTGCCGATAATTATACCGCATTCCTCTTCTTGGTCAGCTTGCTCAATTCCCAGATGTTCCGGCCGTATTGAACAAAGCACCAGACCTGAACTTTCTTTATTAAGGCTTACCCTGCCAAAACTGGTATCTACTTCTTTGGTCCCGTCTGCATGTGCCCGAAAAAGATTGGTTCGACCGAGAAACTGAGCCACAAACTGTGTTTTTGGTTGGTAATAGACTTCCTCGGGAGTTCCAATTTGCTCAATCTGCCCATTATTCATAACTGCTACGCGGTCAGCGAACGACAAAGCCTCTTCCTGGTCATGCGTTACAAGTATGGCGCTCATACCTGCTTTTTTGAGAATCGTTCTTACTTCCTTCCGGGTGGTATCCCTTAACATAGCATCCAGCCCTGAGAAAGGCTCATCCATTAAGATAAGGCGCGGCTGGGGTGCAATAGCACGTGCTAACGCAACACGTTGCTGCTGCCCGCCTGACAGCTCATCCGGTGAGCGGTCTTTGAATTTTTCCATACCCGTACGGCATAAAACTTCTTCCGCAAAAACAGGTCTTTTATGTTTTGGAATATCTCTTAAGCCAAATGCCACGTTCTCAAGAGCCGTCATGTGTGGAAATAGTGCATAATCCTGGAAAACAAAGCCGATCTCCCTTTTTTGAGGAACCACTCTTTTTCTTTTGGATTCTACCAGCTCCCCATCCAAAAAAACCTCCCCATTGTCTGCATATTCAAAACCGGCAATAAGCCGAAGTGTGGTTGTTTTACCACATCCGCTTGGGCCTAACAAAGCAAATATTTCATTTCTTTCAACAGAAAATGATACCCCATCCACAACAGGGCCTGAGGTATCAAATGATTTTTTTAAAGCATTTATATGTAGAATGGGAAGATCCATGTGCGCAATGAAACAATTCTCCATTTAGATTCATTCTTAATAAGATACATTTTTAAGGGAACACTTCTTGTATTTAGCGCTATTACTGGTTGAGAATGTACCCTCATTACTGTATGTTTATAAGTCTCAAATGGTTAAATTATCGAAAACATAATTAATTCAAGTCATGAAAAATTTTGGAGTAAAACTTCTTTTTGTTGCGTTTGGTATGCTTCTGATTCAGGGTTGTGGAGAAAGTGAAGAGGAACGTCTTGCCAGAGAACAGGCCAGGATGGATTCTCTCCGCCAGGTACAACAACAGCAAATAGCACAACAAATGGCTGCTATGCAGGATAGCCTTGATGCTGCCGGTGTAACACCTGATCAAACTGAAACCAACAATTCAACTTCCGGTTCAGAAGGTTATACTTTTGTTGAAAACGGTAGTTATGCTGTACAAGTAGGTGCTTTTCGTTCTGAAGAAAAAGCAAACAGCTTTATCACAAAATGGAGTGACAGAAATTATCCAAGCGCTTACGTTGTAAAAACAGGTGATGAGCAATGGGGCGATGTCTGGTTCCGTGTTCGTGTAGGCTTTTTTGGCTCAAAAGAAGATGCTGCTAATCTAGGAGCTGAACTTGCTAAAGAAATTAACAGCAGTTATTGGGTATCTAAGGTGCGATAATTGTTTGTTCAAACATACGATTCAACATAAAAATATTTTAGTTGTTTATCTCCCAAGCATTTACGTAATTAACTGTGCGCTCAAGTAGCGTCTCTCTTGATGAATAGTCAGGGCATCATATCCGAACAATGTGATGCCCTATTTTTTTGAAACCTATTTTTTGATTAATCGTAGCGCGCTAACCGTGATTTATTTTCCAATTTCTTCGGTTTACGTTATCATTGGTCATGATCAAAACTTACAACCCAATATAAACCCAACGGAATGAAGAACTTTAGTATTTCCATACGACAAGTTGATGCCGTTCGTGTGCTCGATATTAGTGGTGAATTGGATGCTCATACAGCCTCTCAACTTGAGAATTCCTTAAAATCACTTATTGACCAGGATCAAATTCTAATTATCGTAAACTGCCGCGGATTGGATTATATAGCCAGCGCCGGCTTAGGCGTATTCATGGCTTACATTGAAGATGTGAGAGGCATGGGCGGAGACATCAAACTCACCAATATGAATGAACGCGTTTATAACGTTTTCGACCTGCTTGGCTTTCCCACTCTTTATGATATCCATGACGATGAAAGCGAAGCTTTAACCGGTTTCAAAAAATAGAATTAAGTGAGCCGCAATAAAAACATATTCAGCATTTCAGTAGAGGCATCCACTTCTCACCTCTCTAAAGTGCGTGATTTTGTTGCTGAACACGCTCAAAATTTGGGCATGTCTGAAAAAGATGTTGCAGAGATGCGCCTTGCTGTTGATGAAGCCTACACTAATATTATTAAACACGCATATAAAAATACTCCTTCAAAGCCAGTAGAAATTCAGTTTGGTTTTGACAAGTCCCAGGTATGGATCTCTATAACGGATCAAGGAGAGAGTTTTGATCCCAGCACATACAATGAACCTGACCTGTTAAAACGAATCAAAAATAAGCAAAGGGGTGGGATGGGGGTATACCTGATCCGTAAGCTTATGGATAATGTACAGTATAATCGTCATGGGCAGGTAAACGAAATAAGAATGGTTAAACACCTCTGATAGTTTTGAGCAACCTATCAAACATCGATGACCGCCACAGCCGATTTGAATTACGCACCCTCCTGGAAACCAGTCGGCTCCTGATTGAATCTCAGGATCCTGATTTTGTACTAAATAATCTTCTCCTCATAACCATGGGGAAACTCCTTGTTTCAAAAGGAATGATTTTGATATATAAACCCGGGGAAGATACCTACCTGGTAAGCCGCTCTAAAGGCAGGGGATGGCACAAAGAAGAAAGCGAGATAAATGCAAATGTAAGTATCGGGCAACAGGAAACCGGGGTTTTGATCGGTGAAAAGCATTCTGAACTTTTTGAAGAATTAGGTATTGAAAAGGAAAGTGTGCTTTTTAACCTTAAAACCAGCAACTACCATATAGGCTTTCTTTGTTTAGGCCCTAAAGGAAATAAACAAGCTGTTACTGAACGGGAACTTGAGTTTATTGAGAGCCTTACTATTATCTCCTCGGTAGCGATTGCCAATTCCAGGATGTTCGCAGAAATGCGGCTTATAAATCGCAGGCTTGATCGCAAAGTTCATGACTTAAATACATTACTGCAGTTAAGTAAAGATTTCAACCTTATGGTAGACAGGGATGAAATAGCCCGTGTATTTAAATTTGCCATGCTTGGGCAAATGCTTATCCGCACTTTTTTCTTTGCCCTGGATGTGAATGGAAAAAAATCCATTGTTTCCATTAGTGGGGTAAAAGAAGTACCCAGTGAAGAAGAGCTGGACTATCTCTTTGAGCTTGAAGATATCACACATACTTCAAAAGAAAGTACCTGTGAGTTTTTATCAGAAAATAATATTCAATTAGTTATAGGTCTTCGCTTCCAAAATGAAAAAATTGGGGTGGTTGGTGTTGGGGCGCGGGCTAATAAACAGGAATACACAGAATCTGATGTTAATTTTTTACAGTCGTTAGGAAATCTCGCCCTCTTAACTATCCAAAAAACCCTGCTACTGGAAGAGCGCTTAGAAAAACAAAGACTGGATGAAGAACTTAATCTTGCCACCACCATTCAGCGTGGGCTATTACCTGATCCCCTGCCTTCAATTGAAGGTTTTGATCTGGCAGCCATCAATGTTTCTTCCCGGCAGGTAGGAGGAGATTACTTTGATTTTATACAGACACCGGATGGGGGGCATTTACTTGCCATCGCTGATGTAACCGGAAAAGGTGTTCCTGCTTCATTATTAATGGCAAACCTACAGTCTATGTTACATGCGCTCGCCCCTATTGATGTGAGCCTGGGTGAAGCAAGCGGAAGCATAAACAACATTATTCATGACAATACACCTGCTGATAAATTTATCACCTTTTTCTGGGGAAAGATTTCCGAAGATGGGAGCAGGTTCAAGTATGTAAATGCGGGGCATAATCCTCCTATGCTTTTCAGGGATGGTGCTGAGAAACCTATTTTGTTGGAACAAGGAGGAGTAATACTCGGTGCAATGCCTACCCTTATGCCGTATGAAGCCAATGAAATAGAGTTTAAAAAAGGTGATTTGATAGTGTTCTTCACCGATGGGGTTACAGAAGCCATGAACCCACAACAAACAGAAGAATACGAAGAAGAACGGCTTATTGAGTGTGTACTAAAAAACCGAGATAAATCGTCTCAGGAAATTATGGATGCTGTAATTGTGGATATCAATAAGTTTGCTGACAACATCCAATATGATGACATAACGATGATTGTGCTACGTGTTAATTAAATGTTTTAATACCCAGTACCCCGGGGTATCTTGCATTCTGTGTTCTTGAAAGAGCAAGTATTGCTTCATAAGTTTCATACCGGTTCATAATTTCTTTTACATATCGAACCGTTTCAATGCCCCTGCAAAACCCGAAACGAGCATTCTGATAATATTTTCTTTGCATCAATTTTAATAATGCATCAGAAACATTTTCCCATTTGTTAGGGTCTTTATTATGATCAATAGCTAATCTGCGTGCATCTGCTAAATGTCCCAAGCCTGCGTTATAAGTTGCCAGTGCAAGTTTCCATTGTTCGGTAGAATCTAAGTATGCATAGTGCTCTAAATGCTCCTTGAGAATACGGGCTCCTTCCCTGATATTAATCTCCGGTACATAAAGTGAGTCTTCAGGTATTTCAGAAAAGCGCGGTAAAATCTGCATAATCCCAACGGCTCCTGCCCAGCTTTCTGAGTAAGGATCAAATTTTGATTCCTGCGCAGCAACTGCCGTCATCATCACCCAATCTAAATCGTATTCATTCGCTACAACCTGGATCAAGCTGTCATAAGGAGAGATTCCTGAAATCTGTTCTGTCTGAAACTCAGGACTGAAATAATCAGCAATTTGGGAACCGCTTTCGAAGTACTTCTTCCTGAGTACATTTAAAAAAGCTGAACGTTTAGGCACCCCATTTTGATCAAACCGGAAATGCTTATACAGGTACCGGTTTAGCTTACTTTCCAAATCGGGATGTCCATGTCTTATTGCCCATGCAATCGTATCGTTTTGAGCAATTACCGGGCCTGTTTCTAACCCAACCATATACTTTGTAGCTGCCTGGTAAATATTATCATCGGCTACTGTTGCTTCGTAAGTTCCATTTGCAACCTGAAACAAAAGTGCTTCAGTGTCCATATCATCCGGAACCAGATTTATATTTAGTTTAAAACCTTCTTCCTGAAGCTCTCTCAATCTAACGTAATATGAACTATTTCTTCTCACAGTAATAGGAACTTCACTAAGTTCACTTATGCTGGCCGGCTCAATTCCTAAATCAGAGGATACCACAATAAGCTGATCCACCAAATTATACGGCCGGGTGAAATTCACAACCTCTCTTCTCTCTTCAGTGATCGTATAATTTGCCGCAATGATATCCCCTTCTCCACTATTTAAAAGATCGAAAGGATTATCATCCTCTCCGGCAATTACAACTTCTAGTGCCAGGTCATTCTCTTTGGCAAAATTTCTAATAAACTCATACTCAAAACCTGCTTCAATCCCCCTGTGGAGAAAATAAGTGTTGGAACTGTAGCTGGTTATAATTCTTAATACCCCGGATCTTTTGATTTCAGCAAAATCCCGGTATATCGGTTCGGTAATGGTTGAAAGCGAACCGGAAGAGCGTTGCTTATTAGCCTGTTTATCTTTCTCTTGCGAACAGCTTAAGCTAACGGCAACGGCCAGTATACATACCAGCTTTCTCAATTGACTATTTTTAAGATTATGTTGAAACATAATTTGCTGATTCATATAAAAAGAAGCCATTGAATGCTAATAATGGACTTACTTTTTCGTTATCGGCTGGTACATTATACATGTATTTAAGCAGTTTTACTTCGTAAATTAACAACATCTAATCGTGCTAAACTCTTTTTAATAATCCATTAATATCATCCTGGACTCATTAATTACCATACGGCGCAAGTTAAAATGCGTTGTCATTTTGGTGGCAACACTTTTAATTTCCATTGATTTAAACGCACAAGTACAAGGAATCATTCAGGATGCCGTTTCGCTGGAACCAATTCCAAATGTGAACATTGTTGTTAAAGGAACTAATACCGGAACC
The DNA here is from genome assembly GCA_006969905.1 of Balneolaceae bacterium. Lineage (GTDB taxonomy): Bacteria > Bacteroidota > Rhodothermia > Balneolales > Balneolaceae > Balneola. Next base: position 652,992 of record CP030887.1, read on the forward strand.
CAAACCGCAAATGACGGGTCTTTTTCCTTGCCCGTTAAGCAGTTTCCTGCTACCCTGCAAATATCTTATTTGGGTTATGAAACGGCTGAGGTCAGTGTTTCCTCAGAAGAAACAAAGCTTGTTATCTCGTTGAATCCTGTACTTACGGAGATGGATGAGCTGGTGATTTCTGACACGCGGGTTAATAACCCATTAACAAATACCACACCCATTTCCAGAACTTCCATCCGGGTAGAGCAAATATCCATGGCCTATGCCAATACTGGAGTTGAGTTATTACGGGCCAAACCAGGTATTTTTATCCAGCAAACCAGCGTTGGGCAGGGGAGTATTTATATCAGAGGACGGGCGGGAAGAGATGTGTTATATCTCTTTAACGGGTTAAGAATGAACCCTTCATTTGTACGCTCAGGGCAAAACCAATATTTCGGGGTTATTGATCCGTTACTTGTAAATCAAATTGATGTATACCGCGGGCCCGTTTCTGTTTTTTATGGAAGCGACGCAATGTCAGGCGGAGTTAACATTTCACCTAGAAGCCTGGCTTTAACTGACAATAAGGATTTTGGAGTCCAGGTCAAATCAGCACTTAATGCAGAAGGAAACGGAGAAAAAACCATACACGGAAACCTTTCCTATGTTTCTCCCAAGTTCACATTATTTGCAGGAGGCAGTTACCGGGATTTTGATTATTACCACATGAGCTCAAGATCAAATGATGCGTTATGGTTTCCTTACGACAATACCCTTTCAAATGCAGATTACCAATTTAAATCATATTTGTTATCCTCCAGGTTAAAAACAGGAGTGGCATCCAATATTTCTTTTCTGAGCTATTTCGGAACTATACCTGATGCACCACGTTTTGACCGCATAACCCTCGGTTTTGATATAGAAAAAAATGAGGATACATACACGCCCCGAAATGCTTACTTCTCAAATACATCTCCCCTTTCGTTGCGTGCAAATATTCTGGAATATCGTTTCCAGTCAGGTGCCAGCATAATCGAAAATATGGAGTTTAAGATCGGTTATTTTAAACTTAAAGATCATCGCCGTTCTGCTGATTTTGCTTTTAACAACTCTCCCCGCTTCTCATTTAATCAATCGTTAGTCAGTTCTGAGTTTTCTGTTTCGGATACCATTGACTATGACAGAAATACGAGCGATTTGTTTCTGGCTGCGCTCGACTTTCGTTCAAAACTCAGTGATAAGTTTTACCTGAAATGGGGCGCAGACTTGTCCTATGATATTACTTCCAGTGAACGTTTTTCATCTTCGGGAGATCAGTTCTTACCCCGTTATCCTGATGGTTCAAAATATTTACAAACAGGACTTTTTATTCAGCTTGACCAGGTTTTGCATGAAGACCTGAACCTGGAATATGGTATAAGATACTCTCATGCCTTCGCTGATCTACCTTTTGAAGGGTTCAATTCTGACCGGGGTTACGCTCCCTATTCAACAAGTTTTGGACAATTAACAGGGTCTATTGGTATTTCTTATGATTTAAATAGTGATTTAAAGCTTGTAAATAATATTTCTACAGGATTCAGGGCTCCAAACATTGCGGATCTTTCAGAAGTTGGCAACAGGGGCTCCGGCCTTTTTCAGACCCCTACTATTGGCCTTAAACCGGAAAAAACTTTTAACTACGATTTAGGCCTTAGGTTTAATAATGAAAAAGTAAGTGCTGAGTTTGTAGCCTATTGGCTCCATTACTTCGACAAAATAAATCAGGAGCGAACCGGAAATATTGTTGATGAATTCGGAAATTTTATAACCGATGAAGACCGGGAAATCAATTCATCTGAGTTTTATGAAGTTAACAATCAAAATGTAAACTCTATGAATTTGTTGGGCATTGAGTTTTTCTCTGACTATTACCTGAACAACCAGCTTACTACCGGGTTAAGTTTTACCTACAACTGGGGAAAACTAAAAAATGTTGACGGTGAATTGGAAACCGTAAACCGTATCCCCCCTGCTAACGGTCAGGTTTATGTTAACTATCAAATAACAGATCAGTTTCTACTAAAGCCACAAGTCCGTTATGCTTTTGAAAAAAGAAACCTTTCTCCCGCAGAAATCAATGATGTGAGAGTTTCCCGCAATGGAACCGATGGCTTTATCAACTACCAGGTTTTAATGAGTTACATGGCGAATGAAAACCTGGTGCTTACTTTTTTTGCGGATAACCTGACTGATATTGCTTACCGGGATCATGCAAGCAGCCTGGATGGAATGGGTAGAAATTTCACACTTTCTGTGAGCTATACCTTTTAATCACTCACAGGAAATTCATCTTTAGGTTTTTGCTTCCAGGTAAAGCCTACACCTATCAGGATGATAAACATAGCTACTATCGAAAGCGTAGCCGGCACTTCAGCAAATAATAGGAATGCTAAAAAAGAAGCCAGTAAAGGCTCGGAGAGAATAAGAGTAGATAGCAAGGTAGGGGGTACATATTTTACTGCGTAGTTTAGCGATCCATGCCCCAGTATCTGAGGGCCTATTGCCAACCCGGCACCAATCAACAAAAGCTTAGGGTCTGTTGGAATAACAAACCCTTCTGCTAAAAATAAAACGATGATACAGGTTGCTGCAGCCCACACATAAACCGGGAACACATACCCTATCCAACTATGATGTTGTCTAATTTTCCTCCCTATTAAAAAATATGCAGCAAAAAGTGCCGCCGCTAACAATGCGAGGCTATTTCCCAAAGCCGGATTAGCGAACCGGGCATCTGCATTATAATCGGAGTATCCTAAAACAACAGAACCGGCAATTGCAATCAAAATGCCTGCCCAGATAGTGCCTGAAAACTTCACCTTGAACAGAACACGTTCAACGGTTAGCAGCATAACAGGATGCATAACAACTAACACAGATGCGGAAGCTACCGAAGTGAAATAAATGGAAGATATCCAGCTTATGAAATGAAGCCCTAATAGGATTCCTGACAATGCCATCCATTTCCATTCACCTAAAATAGGTTTTTCATCCCGGGCTTTCCTACTTCTGGCATATACAGGAAACAATAGCAGCGCAGCTATAAATGTACGAATAACGGCTAATTGAAGGGATGAATAGTCTGCTGCATACTTCACCAGTATAGGAGCAAAACCAAAGGCCAACAACCCTAAAAAAAGTAATCCATATACCTTAACTCTGGAAAAGGATTGATCCAACTTTACCGGATTCTGTCCATTGAACGAACGAGATCATCGTCTTTTTTAATAAATCGGAGTGCAACTAATTGCAGTAGGAAACCGACTCCTGTCAAACCGGTTCCAATCGCTTCATCCCACAGGTAGGTACCAATTCCACCTAATGAAAAAAGCACTCCGAAACAGGCCCCTAACGCTATTATTTGTAAGAGCATACTCCGCTTCACCCAACTCATCTGGTCTTTTCTATTGCTATATCTGAAAATTGAAAAGATGGTCAAAATTATTGCCAAGGCTAAAGAAACGGCTAACCCAAACCCAACCCATTGCTGTGGGTCTTCCATAGCCCGTGTATAGATTGGGGTGAAATAAACACTAAAGGTAGCTATCGCAGATAATGCAAGAAAAACGGTCTGTATTCTTTGTATCAAGGTAAAATTGGTTCCACTTTTGATTTCAGTTAAAGTGAATTCGAGATAGGAATAATCTCAGTATACCTAAAAAGGTCATTCCGCTACAAATACCGGAATTTGGAATTGTACAAAGGGCAAAATCCTTTTGCAAAAAAACTAATTCCAGATTTCCGTCTGCATGGGAATGACTTAAGAATTTTCTTGGATGTTCTATCGGCCGATTCCTAGCTCAAACTCAGTTTAAAGATAATGCTTTTAGAGTACTCACTTCAATGCAGATTAAAGCATTCTGTCAAAACAAAAAAACCGAAGCAGTAAACTACTCCGGTTCTTTTTAATTGAGTACAACCAGTGATACTAAGCGGGACTTGCTTCAAGCTCTTTCCTGGTACCATTTAAAGAGCTTTGGTCTTTTATGATGCCGGGCTCTTCTTTGCCAAACATTACTTTATTCAATCCACGTCTGCTACGTTCTATAATACTGTAAAGTACCGGAACCAGGATAAGAGTAAGCGCAGTAGCAAACAGCAGCCCCACAATTACAGCGATAGCCATTGGCCCCCACCATGCAGCCTGTTCCCCACCCATATAAATATATGAGCCCAGATTACTGAAAAATTCAAGCGGTGTAGCAACAAGTACTATAAAATCAAAATTGAAACCAATAGCCAGAGGAACTAACCCCAATGCTGTAGTTATCGCAGTAAGAATTACAGGGCGAAAACGAACTTTCCCTCCTTGTATCAATGCTGATCGTAAATCCATTCCGTCTCGCTCACGAAGAATATCCACGTAGTCAATCAATACAATTGCATTGTTTACTACTATACCCGCCAGCGAAATAATTCCAAGAAAGGCCATCAAGCCAAATGCCATTTGGAAGGTGACCAGTCCATAGAATACCCCCGCCATCGACATAATTACCGAGCTGAGGATGATTAACGGCTTTGCGATTGAGTTAAACTGGGAAACAAGGATAAAGGAAATCAGGAACAAAGCGATCAAAAATGCAATTCCAAGAAACTCGAAAGACTCATCCTGCTCCTGCTGTTGTCCGGTCCAGCCGTAAGTATAACCCGCAGGCAAGTCCTGCAAATAATCACCCAGTACTCCCTGTACTTCGGCCAGTACCGCATTCGCCTGGTAACCTGCCCTTACATCAGCGCTGATAGTGATTACCCTTACTGCTTCTTTATGGTTTATACCACCCAGACCATCGCTTACCTCCCAGGTTGCAACTTCAGAAAGAGGTATCTGGGTGCCTTCATGAAAAATGGTCAAATCGCCAAGAGTACTCATGTCGTCTCGATACTCATCGTTCAAACGCACGATTATATCATACTCTTCCTTACCATCACGAAACTTTGATGCCTCTACACCATTGATCGCCTGGCGGATGGTCATCCCGATCGTGTTAGTATTCAACTCATAAAGAGCAGCTTTTTCGCGGTCTACTTCCACCCTTACTTCAGGCCGGGGCTCCGGAAGATTCGATTCCAGGCCATCCATCTTTGCAAATACCGAATCATCTTCAAGTATGCTCAGGATATCATTAGAAATAGTTGTGAGCTGATCCATATCGCTACCCGAGATTTCCAGGTTCACTGGTTTTCCGGTGGGCGGGCCATTTGGAGGTTGTTCAACGGTAATAATGGCTCCCACAATGTTTTCACTCATATGGTCACGAAGAAATTCCATGGCATCAAATACATCACCCTCACGTTCCTGGAAATCAACAAAATTGAGTGCTACAGTTCCGCGGTTAGGGGTACTACCCCCGCCACCTGAGCCGGGATCAGCGGTTATAAGCGCTCCTGAAGTTGCCAGAATAGTGTTTACATCAACAATATTGGGAAGGTTTTGTACCCGGTCGCGAACCTCGTCTACAATTTCTTTGGTGAAACTGACATCAGAGCCTATGGGTGTTTCTATCTGAATGTATACATCCCTTGGCGGGATATCTTCAGGGAAGAATTCCGTTCCCGGATTAAATGCACCTAACAATATAAAACTGGAAATCAATACAAGAACAGAGATGGTTATTGTAGAAATTCTATGATCCAGAGCCCATGTCAGCGAAGCTTCATACCTGTCAATAACCTTGTTCAAGCCATCTCTTTGCCACCACCTTCCGATAGGCTCAAGAACATATTTGTTGATAAGCCACAGAATGGCTATTAAAATGATCAGCATTACCCAGGTTATAAAACTGGATGCGAGGAAGATTATAGCCAGAAAACCAAAAACTCCTGTGAGGATCCATTTACCTTTTTTGGTAAGCCGGGCTCTTTTTTCCTGCCCATCTACGCGCATAAATAGAGCACATATCACAGGATTGATTACTAAGCCAACAAACAGAGAACTTGCCAAAGTAATGATCAATGTTTTTGGTAAATAGCCCATAAATTGGCCAACAATACCCGGCCAGAATACCATGGGGGCAAAGGCTGCAATGGTTGTTGTGGTTCCGGCAATAATCGGAATAGCCACTTCACCGGTTCCTTTCCTCGCAGCTTCAAAATTATCATAGCCTTCTTCCAGGTAGCGATAAATATTTTCCACAACCACAATAGCATTATCTACCAACATCCCCAGTGAGAGAATCAGAGAAAATAGCACTATCATGTTCATAGTGATGCCTACCGCTCCTAAAATTATGAAGGAAAGAAACATAGAAAATGGAATGGATATACCAACAAATGAGGCATTTCGGACACCCAGGAAAAAGAGAAGCACACCTACTACCAGGGTTAACCCGGAGATGATATTGTTCTCAAGGTTACTCACCATACTTACCACATCAATACTTTGGTCATTGGTGATTTTGTAAGTAGTAGTAGGCGGAAGCGTTTCAAGCTCAGCATCCAGAATAGCCTTTGTGCGTTGGGCAGTTTCAAGAATATTTTCGCCCGTTCTTTTCTTTACTCCCAAAGTAATAACAGGTGCTCCTTCCAGTTCAGAGTAGGTTTCCCGCTCTTTGAAGCCAAAGGTTACAGTAGCCACATCCCGAACATAAATAGGGCTTCGCTCTTCCCCTTTAACTACAACATCTTCAAGCAGCGCAGGATCTTCGTATTGTCCCGGAATACGCAACAAGAATTTTTTTGTACCCACTGAAATATCCCCACCAGGAATGGTTACGTTTTCCTGGGAAATTGCCCCTATGATATCCCCGAAGGCTACTCCATAATATTTCATTTTGGCTAAATCCACATCCACCTGAACTTCACGTTCAAGTCCCCCGGTAAGGTCTACTCCCAAAACTGAAGGTATCGCCTCAATTTTATCCTGAAGGTCTTCGGCTATTTCTTTTAGGATTACTTCATCATATTCACCCGAAAGGTTCACGTTCATGATCGGGAATTCGGATAAGTTAATTTCCTGAACAACCGGCTCTTCGGCATCTTCCGGCAACTCGGGTTTAGCTAAGTCCACCTTCTCACGTACCTTCTGGAGGGCATCTTCAATATCTATGTTCGGATCAAACTCTAAGTTAATGCTAGAGTATCCTTCAGAAGAGGTTGAAGTCATCGTTTTTACTTCCGAAATGTTTCCAAGCTCGTCTTCCAGTTTTCGGGTTACCAGGCTTTCCATATCCTCAGGTGATACCCCGGGATAAATTGTTACCACAAAAATGTTGGGAATATTAATACTTGGAAAGCTCTCTTTCGGGATAGTCAGATAAGATACAATACCCATCACCGTTACCAGTACTACCAATACCAGAACACTTATGCGGTTAGTAATGGAAAAAGATGAAAGCCAAAATTCTTTGCGTACTCCCGTTCCTTGCTGCGAGGATCCGCTTGTTGGTTTTCCGTTTGATTGAATTTCGGTACTCATAATAGTTTCCGAATTATATTAATTAGAGGCTATATTGGAGTCTTGCTGATCCTTTGGAGTAACTCTCATACCATCATCCAGAAAAGCTGAACCTAAAGTGATCAATTCATCTCCCACTTCAAGTCCGCTTTCGATGATTACATCGGTTTTATAGGAAAGACCAAGACTTACTATTCGTTCTTCTGCTACCGGTTCATTTTCGTCATTTTCTGAAAGTACATATACCACGTAACCATTTTCTTTCGAGTATACATATTCCTCGCTAATTACCAGTACATTTTCCTGCTCATTGGTTTTAAGCCGGATATTCGCAATCATATCGACCTTATATTGACTTTCTTTTTTCGGAAGATCAATCTCGATTCTGAAAGTTCTATTCTGTGGATTGATACTGCCGGCAGTAAATTTAATTTCTTGTTTCAGGGTATCACTTACCTGGGTATCAAACCATACTTCTACATCATCTCCCGTTTTTATTACATCGGCATAGCGAGCGGGAACCCCTGCGGAAATAATATAGTCGTTTGACCCAATCAGGCGGACTACCGGAGAACCCGGTGAAACCATCTCACCAACTTCGAACATAATCGATTCCAACGTTCCGTTGAATGGTGCCTTGATATTAGTATTTGCCAAATCTACCTTTATTGATTCTAGGGCTGAGTTACTTTGCTCAAAAGCATACTTTGCATTCAGGTAATCAAGCTCGGAGCCTATCCCATCTTCTTCATATATCTTTTTCAGGCGCTCATAGTTCTCTTTCGCCTGAGAAGTAATGGCTTCAAGCCGTGCTTTTTCCTGCTTTAGCTTTGAATCATCAATTTTTACGATAGTCTGACCTTTACGAATATATTCGCCTTCGTTGGCGCTGTAAGAAACTACTCTTCCACTCACTTCTGCTGAAATCATAATATCGTTTGAAGTTTCAACAGCCCCCACTACCCGTACATAACTTGCAAAGGTTGAAGGAGAAATAGTTTTTGTAGTAATGTTTACCGTTTTCACTAACTCTTCAGGACCGGTTTCCTGTTCTGCTGATTCTCCTGAACAAGCAACTCCAAGTAGTCCTATAGTAACCAGAAGTATTAAACCTTTATCTTTCATGTTCTTCATTTTTCGATGTTTTAAATATTCTTTTTATTTATCTGTGTATGGAACCTGACCTGTTGCAAGATCATACTGAGCTTTAGCTGTTAAATAGTTAAATACCATTAGTGCGTAGTTAACTTCTGCTTCTCTTACCTGGATTTCTGCTTCGGTCACTTCAAGTTGAGACCCAAGCCCATTTTCAAATCTCTTTTTTGCCCTTTCATAGCCTTCTTTTGCCTGATCAAGAGCCTTTTCTCTGGCAGGTGCTGTTTCATAAATTCTGTTTAGTTCTTCTGTGGCGCTTACCATTTCGTTATTAGCAGTCAGCTCAGTTTGCCTTTTTTGTTCTTCCAGGTCTTTGTACTGAATCTTTACTCTATCTAAATCAGCCACTCGCTTAAAACCTTGGAACAAGGGTAAGCTGAGATTTAGCCCAATGGTTTGGAACCGAGCATCATTTTCGAAAAACGTGGGGGTTCCTGGTTCTGCAGCAGTCCACTGTAAATTATATGAAGCAGTTAACGTTGGGAGAAAGCGACTTTTTACAGCCAGCATTTCTTTTTGTTTTAGTGAAAGGCTTGCGTCTAAGATTCGTAAATCTCCGCGATTATCTAACATAGAATAAGAATCCTGGTCTTCACTTTTAAAGTGGAAAGGGTGCATCCTATCTACCTTTTTGATATGCTGATTTTCAGTGTTCTCAGCTTCCTCAGTAAATATGTCGAAAGTGTTTAGGTCGCCCAGCACAAGAATACCCAAATCAACAGGAATACCCATGATTACATTTAAATTCCTGTATGCTTCCGCAACTGCATATTCAGCTTCAATCTGTAGTGGTTTTTGGTTGCTAAGCTGCACGCGAAGTCTAAGCACATCATAATCATCAACGATACCCGCTTCTGCCTTGGCTTCATTTTCTCTTAAGTTGGTTTCTAAACGATCAATTTGTGCATTTTGAAGCCTAAGCTGTTCTTTTGCAACTAAAACCGAATAATAAGCTACGCGAGTTTGTGTGATGACCTGCTGGCTAACAGCTAAAAAATTCTCTTTTTGAACTTCTTTAAAAATAGCAGAGCTTTTTAAGGCAACAAGAGCCTCTCCTTTAAATATATTCTGAGAAACTGTAAACCCGCCCTGCCAGTTGTTATCCGTTCCAAATGCTATTGGAACTAATGTACCAGGTGCTCCTCCAAAAAATTCTCCCGGAACAAATTGTACAGGAATCTCAACATTCCTGGTGTAAGTTAGTGATGAAGTTACATCTGGAAATACTTCTCCATAAGCGATTTTCACCAGTTGATCTGCATCGTCAATAGCCAGTAAAGCACGCTGAATTTGAGGATTATTGGCTAGCGCCATTTCAATGGCTTGCTCTAATGTTATTTCTTTAACCTCATTCGTTGTTTGCGCAGCTATATTCCCAAATACTAACAACCCTAAAACCAAAATGAGGCTTAACTTTTTTCCCATTATTCCTATCTGATTATACTTTCAAAATTTCGGCAGCAAATTACGTTATGCCTTTTTCTTTGTTTCAAAAAATGACTTTGAGTCATACTCATTTTTCTCTACTCCTGTAGATACACCTGTGCCTATCATCTTCATATACCCTTCGAATAAAGAAAAGATGTCAATGCCTAGTTCATCCAAAAGGTTAAAATGCCGGGTGTTCTCATGTTGATAAACCAGGCTAACCATTCCATGAGAAGTTCCCCACAATATCAAAGCTAATTCTTTTGGGTCATATTCCTTTTTAATACTCCCATCCTGCATCCCTATCTGTATAGCTCTTACCATACAGGTAAAAGAACTATATAGATTATTCTTGCATGCATTCAGGTACGAGCTGTTTTCTAACTCATTTGACTCCTTAAGATTATCATGAAATTTCATCGCTCTGAAATACTCCGGATGTTCATTCACAAAATTCATGAAAGTAGCTCCTATCATAGAGATCAACTCAATCCCTGGTAAATCATTTGTCAGTACTTTAGATATCTTCTCACTTAGCAGGGTTGTCGCCTTATTACAAATCCCCAATACCAGGTCATTTTTATTGTTGAAATACTGGTATAAAGAACCTTTGCTTACTTCAGCCCGCTCGGCTACTTCATCCATATTTAGCTGATCCAATCCTTTCTCAAGGATGAGTTCTTCGGCAGCTTCCAGCATAATGGATCGCTTAAATTCTTTTTCTCTTTCTTTACGCTCTGTAATTCCCATTTTGACTTTAAGTCATTTTTTGAACAACGGTCACAAATGTACTTAAGCTTTTTTAGAAATCCTACCTGTTTCTTGTAAACAAATAGTAAACAATCGTTCGTTTTCTGAGTTTTAATCTCTTACTTTTGCGCCTCACATTACGCTGCTTTGGTTAAAAAATATTTAGTTGATCTTACTCTAATTCTTGTCGCTGTTATTTGGGCGCTTAACTTCAGTGTTGTAAAAACAGCACTTTCTGAATTTGACCCTTATAGCTTTAATGCTTTACGGTATGTTTTGGCCGCAGCCCTACTCTATGTCGCTGCCCGCTCTAAAGGGTTCACTTTAAAAGTAGAAAAAGAGCACTTCTGGAAAATTCTTGGAATTGGACTTGTGGGAAATCTAGTCTACCAACTATTTTTTATTATTGGCCTTAACTATACCTATTCCGCAAATGCTGCGGTTATGTTAGGGACCATACCTATTTGGGTGGCTTTACTTTCTCATATTTTTATAGATGAAAAACTCACTTTATTTAAATCAATAGGTATTGGCTTGGCCTTTATAGGTGTTATCCTGATTATCTCTGGCGGTAATAGTCCTATCTCTTTTAGTTCCAATTATTTTATCGGGGATATAATTACCATTCTGGCTGCTATTACATGGGCAGTTTATACTATACTCTCCAAAAAATACCTTAAGATTTACAATTCTCTCCAGTACTCAGCGCTCATGTCGGTAATCGGGCTTGTAGGGTTGATGATTATTGGCCTTCCGAGCCTGGTTAAGCTTGATTTCACATCTGTTTCAATTGCCGGTTATGGAGGGTTGCTTTACAGTGGCTTTTTATCAGTTGGGGTAGCCTATATTATATGGAATAACGGTATTGCTAAAATTGGTACTGTTCGTACGGCAGCTTACCAAAACCTGGTTCCTGTACTGGGTTTATTTTTTGGAGTATTTATTTTGGATGAAGCATTAACAATATTGCAGTATATTGGGTCACTTTTTGTAATTGCCGGAATAATATTGGCCAGATTTCGTTTTTTAATTTCTAAATAACCATTCGTTTATAATGCCTCGCAAATTAATCTTCTGCCTTCTGCCTTTTATTTTTTTCATCTTACTTTTTAGTACTTATTCGACAGCACAGTCAAGAGATGGTTCCGCTTCTCAGAATGGGTTTAATCTGGATCTTTCCGATCAATTAGGAGGAATTTATTATCAGGATCCTTTGGGAATTCAACTTTCGTCAAGATTATTGCCCTTTGAAGGGACCATTGATCCTAATGTATATCAGTTAGGGCCCAATGACTTAATATCGATCACTATTAATTCAGCCAAACCGGTTTTTTTGCGAATGCTAGTGGTAAATCCGCAAGGTGAAGTTATGCTTCCTTTGGTTGGCCTGGTAAAAATTGGGGGATTAACTATTTCTGAAGCGGAAGAACACATAAAAAAGGTATCAAGCGATTCTTTTAAAAATCACACTGTCAACTTAACTGTCGAGAATCCGCGACCAGTTATTATTCACGTTGCAGGTGGGGTGCCATACCCGGGAAAGTACATAGTACCTGCTCAGTCACGAGTTGACCAGGCTATTTTTAGTTCAATAACATCCGGGAATAGAGACATTTCAAAATCTGTTGTCAACTCTAGTGACTTCCTGAAAAACCATAACTTTTCGTTTAGAAAAATCCTCATTGAACGTAACGGCAATACTATTTCCGCTGATCTTATTGACTTTTTCCGTAACGGAAACTTCGATTCTAATCCCTATGTAAAAACCGGAGATTTAATTCGAGTTTCAAAGATAGGTCCAGAAACCCCTAAAGTAAGCATTTCTGGTGCCGTACTCGAAGATATAGAAATTGAATTTCTGGAAAATGATACACCTGAAAAACTACTTCGTATAGGCGGTGGATTTGAAGATGGTGCTGACCAATCAAAACTTTATGTGTTTAGAAAGAGTGAGGCTACAGTAGATCGAATTGAAATACCTTTTGATAAATGGTCTACTTTTAAGCTTGAGCCTAATGATCGTGTTGTAGCGGCGTTTAATATAGATACTGATGCTTCAGCTTCGGCATGGGTTTATGGTGAAGTAGAGGTTCCCGGAAACTTTCCTATCACAAGCGGGCAAACAACTGCACTTCAACTCTTAGGATATGCCGGTAATTTAACAAATAGGGCTTTACCAAAAGCAGCATACTTAATGAGAAGCGGGGGTTGGAGAAACGAAATCCCGAATAAATTTAATGCTGATTTAATGAAACGTACTTCAGATCAGTTAGTTCAGGGCCTTGAATATTTTGATGCAGAAACGCAACTCAGCCGCAACAAGGTGTTTATTGATTTAAACGACCAGGTTCAGTTGCAAAATCTCCAGATTTTTGATGGAGACCGGCTTTATGTTCCCAGGGATGAGCAGACTGTATTTGTATTTGGTCAAATTAACAATCCGGGGTACTACCCCTTTGAGCAAGATAAACCGGTAAATCAGTACATTAGGGATGCCGGGGGATTTTCTCTTTCCGCTGATGAAAACCGTATTTTTGTTATTAAAGCAGGAAACGCCACTTGGTTTTCACCCAAAGAAACAAACCTTGAATCAGGGGACAGGATTTTTATTGACCGCAATCCGGTAGAAGAATTGAACGCTTTGAGAACATTTGAAATTCAAAAACAGCAACTAAAAAATCAAAGGGCTCAGTTAATTATGACAGGAATCACAACGATAACCGGAATAATTACGACTTATGTAGCCATTAGGAGACTATAAATACCTATGGAAGAAAAGTTTAAGTCTCCTCCTGCTTTAGAGGTATTGAAGTTCATAATTTCAAACTGGAAAATCGTGTTTGGTCTTCCTTTTGCAATTTCTGTTATTGTTGCAATTTATACTCTGTTCATTCCAAATAAGTATAAATCTACTGCTAACCTACTTCCCAGTCAGCGCCCTACTATTGGATTGGATTTATTTTCAGAGGATGGGGGGTTATCATCGATTGCAAACTCTGTACTTGGAGGAGAGTCTGAAGAAACAAACCGATACATTGTACTTTTATCGAGTTATAGTACAAGTAAGAAAATAGTTGATAAATTCAATCTTACGGAGCTGTATGAGGTTGAGGGAATGGATGACCCCGTAGGAGAGGCCATATCAATTTTATCGGAAAGAAGTACTTTCGAAAACCTTGAGGAAGGTAACTTCATTATATCAGTCTTAGATGAGGATCCGGTTACAGCCAAACAAATGGCTGATTATTATGTGATACTTCTTAATGAATTGAATACAAAAATTGTATCAAAGGATGCCCGGGTTTACAGAGAATTCCTTGAACAAAGATATATTAAGTTAACATCTGAAATTGATAGTTTGCAATCTGAATATATTGAATATCAAAAAAAATACGGAGTATTTGAGTTTCCTGAACAGGTTAAAGAATATTTTAATTTGATTGGTATTCTAACTGCACAACAATTGGAGGCTGAAGTAAAGCTTAACACGATTTCAACAACCCTGAACACTCAAAGTGATACCTATAAGAACCAGAAAGTTCTTTATGACGCTATAACTAAAAAAATAAATGAACTTTATAGGGATGAAGATCCTAAGAATTTAATTCTCAACTTCACTAATCTTGCAGAAGTAGGCTCTGAATACTATGACTTATATTTTCAATTAGAGATCCAGCAGGAAATTCAAAAATTTCTCTTGCCTCTTTATGAACAAGCGAAAATGGAAGAAGCAAAATCACTCCCTATAGTTACGGTTGTTGATGAACCCAGAGTGGCGATAAAAAAATCAGAACCCAGAAGATCAATCATTGTTATTCTCTCTGGAATAACAGCTTTCATACTTGTAAGTGGTTATATGATAATCCGTTATTCATATATCAAGAATAAAGAGTTTTTTGATTCGCTTAAAGGCTAATAGTGGCAGTAACTTCCCTAAATATCAATCTTAGAGAAGTTGGTTTTCTTTCGGTTCCTCTCTGTCTGGCATTGATTTTAGCCTATCACTTTTTCGGTTTTATAGGGCTAGCAGCATTATTAATTTTGGGTATATGTATTCTTGCTCTGCCCGTATTACAATCCATTAAAGGGTCTTTTATTCTTCTGTACTTTGTTTCTGCTATCTTCTTTTTAGATACTTATGAGGGTATTCAACCTATAGAACTTCCTTTTTTGGGGTTAAGCCTTCTTCTACTTTTTTATGTAATCTATAAATTCCTAACCGGGTCACTAAAGCTTGAAAACACTCTCGATTATCTGTTTCTACTTTTGCACTTACTCATCCCTTATGCCGTCATTTTAGGAAAAATTAATGGAGCTGCAACCTATACAGCCTTTGGTGAGGTAACCTATTTTCTGGGTATTTTTACTTACTTCCCATTGAGAGAATACCTAGAGGATGAAAGGTTTAAAAAAGTGCTTGGCTATATACTTATTATAACACTGGCCTTTGTATTGATACGTAATTTCATTTACTACAGGCAGATTCTTGCTCAAGCCCTGTTGCCCTGGCAAGCAGAAAATGCCCGTGTTGCAGCAAACGAATTGATCGTTGTTATTGGGTGCTCTTTAACCTTAGCTACCGCCTCTATAACTGAATCAAAGCGTTTGCAAATAATTTCCACCGGATTATTTATGGTTTTTCTTGTTTCGCTGGTATTAACACAAAGCAGAGGTTACTGGGTAGCTGGGTTTATGAGTGTGATCGTTATTTTTTTGGTAGTAAACAAAAAAGGTAAACTAAGGATAATTCTTACTGCTTTCTCATTACTCAGTATTGGCTTTGTTTTAGCAAGTATACTATTCGTTGACCTTCTTGATCTTATCCTTAATGCATTAAATGAGCGACTTAAATCCATAGGATCTGTAAGTAAAGACAATTCCCTGCAAGACAGATGGTTGGAATCCAAAACCGTTTTTAATCTGATACTACAAAACCCTATTGCAGGGTATGGATTCGGAACTGAATTTACCAGAAAAAGACTTTTCTTTGATTTCTTTATTAAAACCAGTTTTATCCATAATGGATATTTAGGAGCTTTTTTTAAGTTTGGTATACTGGGTTTCATTTCATTTTTATCGGTTTGGTTTATCATCATCAAAAAATCAACCAGGTTATATAAAGTCACTCATAAAATTTTCCCCCTTGCAATTGTAGGAGTAGTCTCAGGTATGCTTTTAGTAAATAATACCAGCTCCCAAATACTAATATTTGAGGGAGTGGCATTTACAACTTTAGCTGCAGCATACTTAAACACAGAATTGAAAAAAATTGATTAAACCGACAGTCAGTATTGTTATAGTTAATTTTAACTCCCTTCATCTCGTATCAGACTGTGTAGATTCAATTATTGAGTTTACATCTATTCCATTTGAAATAATTATTGTATCTAATTCTGAAGAAGCGAAAATAGATGTAGATTCAATAACTGAGAAACATCCTACAATTCTTTTTTTGAGTTCTGGAGCAAATCTTGGGTTTGCAAAAGCAAATAACATTGGCGCACAACAAGCAAATGGAGATTATCTCTTTTTTTTGAACCCTGATACAGTACTGATTAATAATGCCATTGATTTTTTATATAGTAAAATTAAATCCACTCCTGACATAGGAATCATTGGCCCATCCATATTTAATTCTAATGGGAATCAGGAAGCAAGTATTTCCGGGCATCTTTCTTTATTTTCAATTATTAGCTTAATAATACCCTTAGCTAAATTCTTTATTCCCCCCAAACGCTTAGGGGGCTTCTATATCCTTGAAGAATCTGATTTTGTGGATGTAATTCATGGAAGCTCAATGCTTATATCTTCAGAGTTATTTAATAAGGTCGGAGGTATGAATGAAGAGTTTTTCCTTTATTATGAAGAAAGGGATCTTTGCTTGAAAGTTAAACACAAAAACAAAAAAGTTTACTTTTATAACCATGCGAAATTGTGCCACATAGGCGGTGGAACTTCCAAAAACTTGTTTATACCCCTTGAAATTGAAAAACATCGCTCACGGAAAATATTTATCCGTACATATTATCCGAGTTTAGTCTTTCTGAACAGATTAAGCGGTGTTTTAGGATACGCAATGAGATTCATCTTTAGTAGTATTACTCTTAATCAGGCTAAGATCAAGCAGTTTAGCAGTTTATTTAAATGGTATTTATTAGTGTACAAATAATGCTGGTAGCACACTAATTTATTGGAATTATTATTATATCAATTTAAAAGCACTTTCTTATAACTATCAATATTTTTATACATATAGAAAACATAGATAATACCTAACACAAGCCACCATGCGAACTTTATATAAGTATTTGGGACTATAAAAGCCGGTATCATCGTTAATATAAGTATTCCAATTATACCTGAGTTTCTTAAAAACAATAGATTCATGCCTGTTGAATACTTTTGGGCAAAATAGCCCATAAGGATATTATCCAGGATCAACCTTCCGGCATGTACAATGGCCACACCTATAAGTCCAAATAAATTCGCAAAAACGAATAATAATACTGCGTATACAATAAATTCTATTAGATGTATTTTAGCTGTTACGCTTGGCTTATTAACCGAGTGCAAGAAAGCTATAGATATATTTGTAGTACATTTAAATAGTATTCCTATTCCTACAATCTTAAGCACAATCGCCCCCTCCCTAGAAATACCTTCTCCAACCCAGACAGTTAAACCTTCTTCAGCAAACAACACCGCAGTTACAATAATGGGGTAGGTCAGAAGGGTTATTACATCCAAACCTTTGTTAATGATTTTTTCTGTCTTTTTTAAGTCATGCTCTATCGAATTACTTATGGCAGCAAATAACACACCGGATACTGAAACTGCTATCATCCCTACTTTAACTATTACTTCCAGTGGAGTTCCATAAATCGCAACTGCAGAAACAGTTATAAAGGATGCAATTATAAATCTATCCAAATACTCGAATAGCGGGGCTAAAATATTTGATACACTTACCCAACTGCCAAACTTAAGCAGTTTTTTTAAATCCTTGACAAGCTTAACACCTGAAAAAGAAAACACAGAAAACTCCAGGTATTTCATTGAGCCAGCTATTAAAGCCAATAAGGTTACTACTTTTGCTGCCAATAAAACTTTAATAATATCAAATAATGAGAAAGACATTAGCAGAGCAATTACAGGAATAATATAGTTCATCACTCCATTAATGCTGTTTACAAAAGAAAGCCATTTAAAATTCTGATAGGACTTTAAAAAAGAACTTACGGTTGGCATTAAAACTAATACTGGTGAAAAAAATGATATTAGCTTGAAACACTTATCAGCTAAAAGACTAATACGGGATTCCTCTTCAAAAATCGTTGAGACTAAAAATTCAGAACCATTATATAGGATTAAACCAATTAGAAAGCCTATAACCAAGACAAAAACTATACTCGAAATTAATAAGCTCAGGTTCTCTCTTTCATTTAGCTGCCCAATGTTTTGTGAAAAGTATCTAGTAGCAGCCCTGTTCAACCCAAAGTCCAGTACCGTTATATAGGATATAGTACTCCAAAGAAGTATTAGCAAGCCGAATTGTTCTTCTTCCAGTTCATCTAAGATAAATGGAATTGCAATTAAACCCGCTAATATCGGCAGAATAATTCCAATGAAGCTATAAGCAGAATTCTTTGCCAATAACCTTCCTCTTAGTAATGTATTCTTATTATTTGTCAAAGAAGGTGTACTATTTAATTAAGGTCATTTTATTGATTATATTTTGCCCACCTGTTTCTAGCCGATAAAAATACACTCCAGACGAAAGACCTTTAGCATTAAATGATGAGGCATGGAAGCCCTTTAGCTGAATTTCATTTAATAGAACTCTAACTGTTCTCCCAATACTATCATAAACTGTAAGCGTGACTTTTCCTCTTTCAGAAACATAGTAATCAATTACTGTATTTGAATTAAAAGGGTTTGGATAATTCTGATATAACTGAACATTTGTTGGAATTGTTAAAGCTTTTTTCTGAATATCTGCTACAAATAACCAATCCATAGTATCTGGTGGGGTGACCGAAAAAGACCTGGTATCAGGCATCGAACTTGCTAACACTTCTTCTCCAGTAGTGGGATTTATGAACTTTGAAGAACTCACATATAAATTCTGGGGCAAAATAAATTTCACTTTTGAATTTAAATTTGATGGAAAGTAAGAGATCAAATGTTGGCCTGTACTTCCTGTAATTACTACTTTGTCAGAGTTTTCAACAGTAACATATTCCTGTACTGGTTTTAATTTGTACCAATTATATTGCACCATAATGTCCTTTAGAATGGTCATTTGGCTTGATCCTGGGTAATGAATCGCCGTCATTACGTTATCTCTTGCAAAATGTGAACCAGCATTTCTTTCTGTAGACCATTGCCAGATACCATTTGCCCCATAGTTGATACCCATTGTAGCTCCCGATAAAATACTCTGATATGCTGCTTCTCTCACATGTACGGGCCTAACACGAAATGCCCCTTCTTCATCAGGTCTTTGCAAGTCATTGAATATGTCTTCGTAATTAGGCTCTCCATTTATAACAGGCTTTATAGGCTCAAGATTAAAACCTCTTTTCCCAGTTCTATAAACATAATAAGCAGATACTAAATGTGAAGACTGGTACATCTGAAAATCAATCCATTCAGTATCCGGGTCAAAATAATCAAAAGACGCAGACCATCCACGGGGATGAACAGTTGCGAGCTGTCTCCAACCGGTAGAGTTTTTTATGATGCGAGCAAAACTATCCCAAAATTCTCTTCTCTCATCCGTGTCGTATCTATCATCACCTCCAACTATCCAAACAACATTATCTGCCGCATAACGAGATGATATATATCTTGCCATTAGTTTGGATTGCTCTATGTTAATGTAATTATCTCCCCAGTCCGGATTTCTATGTAGTTCATTTAGCCATCCCCATAATGGTACAATGGCTACCAACATTCCATTCTCATTTGCCATATCCACTATTTCATCTATATAATCAAAATATCTTGGGTTGATTTTATAGTAATCTTCATCAAGAAAAAAGTCTTCTCCATACTGATTTCTTCTACCATTATTTGATAAGTATTGATGCGATAAAGGTACTGTATGAATTACGTTAAAGCCTTTTGATTTCCTGTCTTGTAAATATGTTACTAGCTCTTCCTTATTTGATTTCCAACCCATTTCCCACGCAGTATCACCTAAATAGAAAAAGGGGGTTCCATCTCCATATGTTAAATATCTTCCTGTTTCTGATACTTTAAGCCACCCTTTGGACTTGAACTTATTTGGTCCAGTGTAATCAACAACATAAAAAGTGGAGCTGTTGTTATGTAATCCTTCATTATTTATGTCACTACTTGAGGTTTCATAATACCAATTTCCGATAGTAGGCGGAGCGAACCTTACTTTAAAAATCTTGTCACCATCCCAGTAACCTGCTTGGCTAATTCTTTCACCTTTAGGCCCAAGAAAAGTAATGTCTAATTTAACTTCTGTATGAGGGTTTTGGTAAATACTATCTGATATAAAAATAAACTCTTTCTTAGTAAGAAATGTAAGTGTGTCAACCTGATAACCGGATACTTCTTTAGTGAAACCGATACTCAAAAAGCAACTTATAAGTATAACTTGTGAAAGATCAATCTCTCTCATAACAAATCTTAATCTTTTATATTGAATCGTAAAATTTAAAAAGTTTACGCTCTTCTGTTTCCCAGTTAAAAAACTTGAATACAGCATCTCTGCCATTCTGTGCCATTTGGCTTCTGAGTTCAGGTGAGTCTTTAAGCTTTTGTACCGCCAGGGCTGCCTCTTTAGGATTTTCAGGATTTACCGGAATTCCAACTTTCAGAGGCTCTAACAGTTCCTTCCAGTGTTTGGAATCTGAATAAATAATAGGTAAGCCAGCTGCCATATATTCAAAAAACTTGGTTAAATGTTTTTTTTCGTAGAACCTGGTTAGAGGAAAAACGGCAATTCCAGCTATCCAATTCTCCTTCTCATATTCTTCAACTATATGATCAAAAGTAACAAATCCTGATACCCCAATTATTTCGAGTCTACTCAAATTTGACCCTGCCATTTTAATAAGCTGATCATAAACTGACCTATGACAAACCCCAATCATCTTAAGCTTAATTGAACTTTCCAGGTATTTCAATAAATTTATGTGGTTGGCAGCTCCCCTGTCAAAAGTTATACTACCGGTATATAAAATATCAGTAGGGGTCTTCCTTTCAATTTCTAGATTTTTTGCCCAATCAAGTTTAGGATAGTTTAAAATTTTAAGTGCCCTGGGAAACCTTTCCTCGTAATAATGTTCTGCAATTATGGTATGAAGCTGCTTGTATGCCAGATCTTCAAAAAAAACAGTTATTGAAAGCACGAGCTTCTTTAAAAAAGCCGGTAAATATCCTTTCTGAGCAACTCCTGTTGCATTATCTTCATGAATGTCATAAATGACCTGGTACCCGAATAGCTTTAATAATAACCCGACAGGTATTAATTCAGGATCATGAAAATGAAATATGGTGCCTGCAGGATAAGCAATACACTTAAGAAATAGCCTTGGAGTAATTTTAATTAATCGATCCGCCCTTTTCTTAGCTATAGGCAGAGCCTTTATATTCACCCCATCCACCCTTTCATCTTTATCATGCTGTATTATTAAATCAACATCATAGCCATTAGAAACTAATGATTTTGATATTTTGTGGAACATGCGATTATCGAAATTCGAATGGGCGCTTGAAAGCTGAACTACTTTTGCTTTTTTATCCAAAGGGTTATAGTCTGTAACATTACTTTTTTAAAACACTGCATAAGGTACTCTGCCCAAGAAGTATTTACCAACATAAAAATAGCTTATTTTGCAGGGGCTTATTTCTTGTAATTAATTTATACTTCTGAAACCTGTTAATAATGTCGAAGAAAGTACTTCTCTTTCAACCCTATTATGATCTTAAAGGCCACTTTAAAGACTTTACTGAAGTCTTTAAACACCATTTGACAGAAAATAATATACACTGTTTTGAAATATTAGGGAGAGAGAGCGAAATAAAAGGAAGGCTTCCAGTTAACCAATACTTATATAATGGAAAAAACAAAGCAATGAGAATTCTATCTACCTATACAGGGCTTAAAAAAGTAAAAGAGGTATCCAAAAGGAATAAGGTGGACAACATTCATTTTCTTGATTTCGAAATAGTCATCCTATCCTTTTTTCTGAGGTTGAATCAAAGTTTTTTTTCGGATAAAAAACTGGTTTTTACATTACACTCTATAAATTATTTACAAAAAAATGGAACCGGCTTATTCAGGAAATTCTACAGAAAACAGATCATCTACTCATACCGATATATAGATTCGAAATTTAGTTTTGACATAGTTACCAATGGAAAAACACTTACAGATTGCTTTAATTCGGAAGTTGGCTTAAAAAGAAACCGTGTTATTACTTCCAGCTGGGGAACTAAAAAAGTAAGTGCAGATATTAATCTTAGCACAAAGAAAAAAAACAGTTTTCTTTTTTTAGGGATAATCAGAAGAGATAAAAACATTGAATACCTTTTAAATGAGTTTTCCAAAGTCTCTGAAGACTTCACATTAACAATTGCCGGGGTGCCCTCCGGCTATGATCGCAATGTACTTACTGCATTAATTAATGAAAGTGGAATACCTGAAAATCGAATAGAAACCCATCTCAGATTCCTTGACGAAAAGGACTATGAAAACCTGCTCGCTGAGAATAAGTACATAGTATTACCCTACAAAAAAGAGAATAGGAGTAGCAGCGGACCTCTGATCCAGGCGCTACAATATAATGTTATCCCTATTGCTAGTGATTATGGGGAAAGAGCCGAGATAATTCGAAAATCCAATTTAGGATATACATTCAAATTTGATAATGCTATCGGGCTGGGTGAAATTGTAAATCAAATACTGGATGGTGATACCAATGAAGAGAAAATCTTTAAGAATATCGAAACCTATAAAAATACTTTCTTGTGGGAGAATATTATTGAAAAATTAATTCACCAGTTTGATGTTTATTCTTCTTAATTAACGTGAGTTCGAGATAAGAAACTACCAAAAGTGGATCAATTCCACTTTATTAGTCATTCCTGCGAATGCAGGAATCCAGAGTGTGCTATTACAACTTATTTTGTTTTAAAAATATCCTGGATTCCGGGCCTACGCCGCGGAATGACTCTTAATTGAATTATTTTATTCATTTTATATCGAACTGATGCTAATTACCACTTTAATCCAACAAAAAGCGTTTTTATCATTTGCCAGCCATAGCCTAAGAAGTGCGCTCCATTCATTATCAATAAAGCAAAAAAACAAAAAACAGCATTGCTTAAAGGACCGGGTATTTTATTCTCTTCTCCATTCCAGATATCATTTTCGAAATACTCCTGTTTCTCATAACTAAACCTAATGCTTTCAAATAAAACTAAAAGTACAATAGCTGCAAAGACAAACACAGCACCCAATTGTTTTTCCTTCAGAAAAAAATCAAGTGCCCCATATATAATCATAAAGCTGATGAAGTAGAATGGTGCCTTACTTCTGTATGGTATATTCCCATCATGAAGTTTGTTGGTAATAAACCTTCCCTTTCCATACCTAAAGTACTGTTTAAAAAGTTTTAAATAATTTACCCTTGGATAGTACCATGTTTTTATACCTGGACTTACATACACTTTTCCATTCAACTCTCTCTCCATACGAAGATTTATTTCAGCATCTTCATTTGTGAGGTTGACTTCTGAAAATCCACCAATTTTTTTTAGTTCTTTAGTTCTGAAACATCCAAGAAAAACGGTATCAGCATAACCCTCAAAAGTTTCATCCATATATTTGGCTCCCCCATTGCCGAAAAAGTTCTTAGAAGAGATCGCTATTCCTGCCTGAATCCGGTTTTTTGCAATATATCGCTGGGTCCCACCTGCATTTGTGGCTCCGGACTTTAATAATGCATTTACACTTGCCTCAACATAATCCTCATCGTATATGCAATGTCCATCAGCTCTCAAAAAAAGATCCCCTTTTGCAATATTGAGAATTTCGTTTAGCGCAAACGACTGATACTTTTTAGGATTGTCTACCAGAACTACTCTAGGGTCCTTTTTTGAATACTCTAAAACAATATCCTTTGTACGATCTTCACTACCTCCGTCTGCTACACAGATTTGAATAATGTTCTCGTAAGAGTTATGTACAAAAACATCCAAAACTTTTCCTATAAACTTTTCCTCGTTCAATACGGGAATAGCAATGGTAACGCTTGGGTTTATTTTTTTAAGGTCTGACAAACTAATAGAGTATAAATGATTAAACCCTGTTACCACCACTTAACAGGTAAAGAGCAGCCATCCTGACTGCCACGCCATTCGTAACCTGGTTTAAGATAACTGCCCGGTCGCTGTCAGCGACTTCGCTTTCCAGCTCAACCCCCCGGTTAATGGGGCCAGGGTGCATGATTTTGAAATCAGGATATGCTTCCAAGTGTTTTAGTTTAATTCCAAATCGCTCATGGTATTCTCGTAAGGTAGGAAATAGTTCGGTAGTATTTCCCTGTCTCTCCAGCTGAATGCGGAGCGCCATGGCAATATCACACCAGGCAAGGGTTTCTTCTAAATTGTGAGATACTGATACTCCCAGATCTGATACAAAAACAGGCATCAGTGTTTTAGGGCCGCAAATCACGACTTTTGCCCCCAGCTTGGTTAATCCTATAATATTTGAACGAACAACACGGCTGTGTGAGATATCACCTATAATAGCAATCTTTTTACCACTTAAATCCGGATGGATTTGCTGCATAGTAAACATATCCAGCAATGCCTGGGTAGGATGTTCATGAGCACCATCCCCCGCGTTCAGGATAGCCGCATCTACACATTTTGTAAGAAAATGAGGGACACCCGGACTTTCGTGCCGCACGACTACCATATCAATTTTCATAGAACTTATATTCTGAATAGTATCTTTTAACGATTCACCCTTTTTTGTGGAAGAAGTACTTGCCGAAAAATTTACTACATCTGCACCCATTCTTTTTTGCGCGAGCTCAAAAGAAAGCCTGGTGCGGGTGCTGTTTTCGTAAAAAAGATTAACGATGGTTTTATCACGTAGTGTCGGAACCTTGGGTACTGGCCGATCCAGAATTTCCCTGAAGTATTTTGCCTGATCCAGTACATAAAGAATATCTTCCTTTGAATAGTCAGTTAATCCAAGTAAATGCTTTTGATTGAACTGATATTCTGAGGCGCTCATACTTCTCCCTCCTCAAGTTCTACCACGTAAACTGCATCTTCCCCATCAAGGTCATTTACTTTTACCCTGACCTCTTCATGCTCATGGGTAGGTACGTACAGGCCTGTATAATCAGGGGCTATGGGGAGTTCCCTGTGGCCTCTATCTACCATACAACAGAATTTAATACTCCTGGGGCGCCCATATGCCATAATAGCATCCATAGCCGAGCGTACCGTTCTCCCGGTATAGAGTACGTCATCTACTAAAACCACATCCCGGTCATATAAATCGAACGGGATTTCGGTTACCTGTACATCCGGCATTTTTAGTTTACTTCTGAAATCATCCCTGTAAAACGTAACATCCAAAACTCCAAAATCTACTTCCACCCCAAACTTATTCTTTATTACTTCTACTATTCGTTTCCCGATATGCACGCCGCGTGTTTGCATACCTATTACTGCTAACCGGGTTGGGTCTTCATAAGGTTCAAGGAACTGGTGAGCAAATCGCTGATAGGTGCGATCTAAATCCCTGGCTGTCATGATTGGAGTTATCTGCAATGGAAGCTTTTTAGATTCACTCCAAATTTAAGCCTCATTTACCTCAAATCACAAACTAATATTGACAAGTTGAACAGGCCGAATATTACTTTTATTCACTTCTTCATAAGAAATTTATAATTAAAAGTTAAGATGCTATGCCACTTCAATAATTGTTTTAAATATGCGGTTACTAATTATCTCCTCACTTCTCATTTTAATATTCACTAATAAACTAGTTTCCAGGCAAAGTCCTTATGATTTTAAAAAAGGCATGTTTGGGGTTACAAATCCTACGACCCAGTTTAATCCCGGAACAAAAGAATTCGGAGATGCACTCGGTTCTTTGAAGAATGGAAACGCTGATCCATACGCTGCAATAGACCTCCTTCAATTTTATCAATATTTTAACGTTTCTAATTCTGGCGGAAAAATCTTCTATAAAAATTTCTTAAAGCAAGCCGACTCTGTAGGTATTAAAATTTTAATTTCAGCTCAATTCAATTGGGCTGATTACGATACAAATGGAGTAACAGATGGAATAATTAGTTCAAATGATAGCCTCAGGTATGCTGAAAATATTCAATGGATAGTTTCAAATACAACTGTAAATGCAATTGGCGGTTGGTATATTGCAGACGAACCTGAAGTAACAAGCATAAATCCCAGTGAATTAGAAAAATTGTATAAGATTATTAAGGATGAAGTTCCATCTAATGTTAATAATGAGGTTTATGTTACCCAAGCAGCTGATTTTGAAACTAACGCTTTCATTCCGCCAGGAAACAGAGACTACGGCAAATACATTGATACTTGGGACAATCTCATTATTGGCTGGTATGGATACTCCGCAAATATTGAACGCTCAAATATAGATATCCCAACTAATTACTGGTTTAAAGTTGCTAATCTAGGTGATGGGCCTGAAGGAACTATAAGAGGATGGAATTACATACAGCAAAAACTTAAAAGTGATATCGGATTTCCTAATAATTTACCACCTAATAAAAAAGTTTATGCGCTTCTTGTTTTAGGAGAAGAGATACCTGAAAATACTATTGGTGGTAGAGATTATTATACATTTCAAAGTGATTTTGTTGCAACTCATGGTATTACACATGCTGCAATAAACAAAGTATACAATATGGGATTTGATGGAATGTTCTTTTACGATTATTTGACATCTGACCCATCTGATCCCAATGAGTTCAGAGAGGATGCGGCGTACCATTGGATAGAAAATGAACGGTATGCAGAAGCAATAGAAACAGAAATTCACGATCAGGATTGGCTCGTAACCTCACTGTCTAATTCAAGCTTTTCACAAAACCGAACGTATCTAAGCATTCGGGGAAGTAGTAATGTAAATACGGCTCCAGGGCCTTGCCAGGGAGTTGTTGGTCAATGCCCTGCTGCAGGGTACAATGAAGAGCATTCTACCGTTATAAAAAACCTGGCTTCTGGAGACCTATGGGGAGAAGAAACGTCAGACTTCACCTATATAATTAATAGCAATGACAATAGGAAAAGTATTGCAGATGGGGACGATGAACTGGTTTATACTACTTCCAGCGAGAATTTTTGGGTAAGTGAAGAAGACCACACCAACAGCCTTTTTGGAAATACTTTAAACTCAAACCAGCTTGCGTCATATGGGGAAAAAATTACAGCCATGACAACCGGGGATTTTGATGGAGATGGTGATTATGAAGTAGTAACTGCTGTATCTGATTCTTATCGCACCTGGATTTATATCAGTAATGATGCTAATGATTTTAAACAAAAGACGATCTACTACAAAGTGTACCCAGCCTCAGAGTCAATTATAACAGCTTTGGCAGCAGGTGATTTTGAAGGCTTAGGAAGAGATCAGCTAATTACTGCAACTTGGAACCAGGATGCTTCGGACATGTATATCTATTTATCCGATATAGCCATTGGAGAAAGTCCAATTGCCTCTTCCAATGCAATAACCTCGAATACCAGTGCAATTACATACGTTAATGCTTTTGCAACAGGTGATTTCGATGGGGATTTCAGGGATGAACTTGCAACAGCATTCAGAACGGTTTCAGGAAATTACTCTCAGCTTACAATCTCGAAACCTAAAACCGGTGGTGGTACAGGCAATCCGGGTCATGGGAGTAATATGGTCTGGTACTCCCCGGTTTCTTATGAAACAGTTACAGCTTTAGCTGCCGGTGATTTTAAAAATGAAAGAAAAGACTACTTAATTACCGCTCTTTGGAACTCTTCAACAGATATATCAAATATTTATCAAAGCCGACCATATTTTGATTCTTCTGGTTATGGAAAAGGTAATCCCACACATACTTCAAATCCTGAAACTTCCCATATTTATAAAAATGGCACTTACTGGCACGTAACTGCTATGACAGCGGGAAGTTTTAGAGAATCTCTGCCTTCAGGTGCAAGTAAAGTTGCAACCCGAAATATTACAGAAACAAAAGAGAACCTTCCCGATAAATTATACCTGGCACAAAACTACCCTAACCCATTCAACCCTACAACCCGAATTACTTACCAGGTGCCAGAACAGTCACTGGTATCTCTTGAGGTATATAATATGCTGGCACAAAAGGTTGCTACCTTAGTTAACCAGGATCAGGCTCCCGGAGAGTATACTGTTAACTTTAATGGCCAAAACTTATCGAGTGGGGTATATCTCTACATTCTTAAGTCTGGTAATACACAGATTCAGAAGAAAATGCTTCTTATAAAATAAGCTTTCAGGAACTGTAGCAGTTAAATAAGAAAAGCCCAAATTCAGGTTTGGGCTTTTTAGTTTTTTCTAAAGAACCTTATTTAGAAGCTTTAATCTCTTCCCACTGCTCTTTTGATAACATGAAAACCTGTATGCCATCCTCGTTTTTTTGTACCTGATTTACTATACCTGCTGCTTGTAAAGCCGGTAGGTTTGCTTCTATATCAGCCGGTTCCAGGCTGTATGCGGCACCTGTTGCTATATCCACTACAAGCCCAAATAATCCCCAGGAAAAAACATTTCCTACTACAGTTGTTCCCACATCGAACTTCTTTGTTACGTTAACCTGAACATCTTCATAACCGTCCTTTTTGAATATAAGAACATGATCTTTGTTTCTCGATAAAGAAAGAGTTACAGGTGTTGTACCCATACCGGCACCATTAACTTCTACTGATGCCCCATCAGGTGTAGAATTAACTCTCACCTCCGCTGATTGACCCTTAAATATTAAAGCACATCCCGAAGTCATTATCATTACTGCTGTTGCTGTTAGAATAGTAGATATTTTAACTTTCATTTTTGGATTTGTTGTATTTAGAATTAAATGACTTTTGGATTATAACAAATTGTACAATGATTGTTTAGCAATTGTAATCCTATTTTTTGGTTTTTGAAATGAAGCAACCCTTACTGTTGTTAACTTTCCTTTGGCGTACAATCTCCCTATTATTGCACCCGCTGAAAAACCGCTTTTTTTAACCATCATAACATCCGTTTTCTATGAAAATCCACGAGTACCAGGCTAAGGAAATTTTAAAAAAATACGGCGTTCCTGTTCCTGCAGGAATAGCAGCCACCAGTGTTGAAGAAGCAGTAAATGCTGCCAAACAATTAGAAGCTGATGGGGCTACCCTTTTTGTTGTTAAAGCACAGATTCATGCCGGTGGACGTGGTAAAGGCCGTACTAAAAAGAATAATGCGAAAGGGGTTATTCTTTGCAAAACGATTGAGGAAGTTCGTGAAGCAGCCGAATCCTTACTAGGTGATATCCTGGTAACCATACAAACCGGAGAGGAAGGCCAGCTCGTACAGCGATTATACGTTACGGATGGTGTGGATATCGAAAAAGAATTTTACCTGGGTATTCTTTTAGATCGTGCAGTGAGTAAAAATGTGATTATGGTTTCTACCGAAGGTGGTGTTGAAATTGAGCAGGTAGCGGAAGAAACCCCGGATAAGATTATCAAAGAATGGGTGGAGCCCGGCATGCCCCTCCAGGTTAACCAGGCCCGTCACCTGGCTTTTGAACTCGGCCTTGAAGGTGATGCATTGAAGAAAGGCATCAAATTCATTATGGCGATTTATAATGCCTACCTGGAAATCGACTCTGATATGTTTGAGATCAATCCCCTGATCCTTACACCCGATAACGAAGTGCTTGCACTGGATGCAAAAGTAACACTGGACGGAAATGCACTTTACCGCCACCCGGATTTAGCTGAATTGAAAGATGAATCCGAAGAAGATCCTTTTGAACTCGAAGCCCAAAAATATAACCTGAACTACATAAAGCTGGATGGCAATGTAGGCTGCATGGTGAATGGTGCCGGTTTAGCTATGGCTACTATGGATATCATTAAACTGTCCGGTGGTGAACCTGCTAATTTCCTGGATGTTGGAGGAGGAGCTAACGTAGATACTGTAAAAAATGGTTTCCGAATTATCCTGGACGATCCCAATGTGAAAGCTATCCTGATTAATATTTTTGGGGGGATTGTTCGCTGTGATCGTGTAGCTAATGGAGTTATTGAGGCAGTAAAAGATCCGGAAATCGCAGAAAAAGTTAAGAATGTACCTATCATTGTTCGTTTACAAGGTACCAATGCTGCGGAAGCCAAAGAGATTATTGACAATTCAGGAATGAATGTAATCTCTGCTGTACTTTTAAAAGAAGCTGCAGAGGCTGTATCTGAGGTGCTGGCCTGATAAGAAAAGTTAAATGTCTTTACTCTTTAAGCCCGATATTAATCGGGCTGTTTTTGTAATTACTGAGTATATGAAAGCTTTTAGATCCCCAGACTAAACTTTTTCGACAAGCTTTTCTGTCACTTCTTTATAAAACTCTTCATACTGTTGAACCACATAATCCTGGTTGAATAATTCAGCCCGTTTTCTGGCATTGGCAGACATTTCTTTGTGAAGTGTTTCATTCGTTAAAACTTCAAAAGCATTTTTTGCCATACAATCCACATCATCCAGATCACAAAGAAAGCCGGTTTCACCATGAATATTTACTTCAGGTAATCCCCCGATATTGGAGCTGATAACTGGAACGGAACAACTCATCGCCTCCAGAGCTGCTAACCCAAAAGTTTCCGAGCCCGATGGGATTAAAAACAGGTCAGCTATTGATAATACTTCTTCAACCTGCTCCAGTTTCCCCAAAAACCTTACATGTTCGCAAATTCCTAAGTCACGGCATTGCTGTTCTGTTCGTTGGCGGTCAGGGCCATCACCTACTAACAAGAGTTTGGCTTTTATGCCATGCTTCAAAATTCGGTCGAATACGGTAACCACTTCCGGTACGCGCTTTACCTTTCTGAAATTAGAAACGTGAACCACTACTTTTTCGTCATCAGGGCAAATTGCTTTTTTGAAATGGCTTTTGTTCGACTTTTGAAATCGGTTTAAGTCAATAAAATTCGGTATAACTTTTATACGTTGTTTGATATCAAAACGATTATACGTTTCATTTTTTAAATACTCTGAAACCGCCGTAACCCCGTCACTTTTATCAATTGAGAATTCTACCACATGTTTATAGCTGGGGTCACTTCCCACCAGGGTTATATCCGTACCATGAAGAGTAGTAACAATAGGCACCTTTTTGGCTTTTTCAGCCATAATTTGTTTTGCTAAATAGGCGCTGGTAGCATGTGGTAATGCATAGTGCACATGTAGTAAGTCCAGGTTTTCATATTCAATCAGGTTCACCATTTGGGAGGCAAGCGCCAGGGCAT
This sequence comes from Balneolaceae bacterium, assembly GCA_006969905.1. Lineage (GTDB taxonomy): Bacteria > Bacteroidota > Rhodothermia > Balneolales > Balneolaceae > Balneola. The sequence goes on from CP030887.1 coordinate 684,292, forward strand.
AAGGGGGGTATTCAAAGAGTGGATAAGAGTTTATTGCTACCTCATGGTAAGTTATACTAGTGGACAATGTCTCCAACCTTGCCGGTTTAGCATAGCTGAGAACATGTATCTTGTGGCCTTTTTGTGCCAATACTTTTGCTAACTCTGTGGCCACCACACCACTTCCTCCAAAGGTTGGATAACATACAATACCAATATTCATTCCAGAAGAGCTCCTCAATTATTTTTTCTAAAGTACTTATTCTCTTTAAGAATATTGTACACCAAACACATCCTTTAACAGTTTAGTTTTATCAGAATGCTTTAATTCTTTTTAAAATACAATACTTCCACTTGAGCCATGAGAATGTTAATTTTCTTTGCTTTGAACAGTTTTAAAACCTGATAACAAATTTCTGAAGCAAACATGGCAGGACATTCCAAATGGGCGAACATTCGCCATAAAAAAGCCAAGGAAGACGCAAAGAGATCAAAAGTCTTTACCAAGCATATTAAAGAATTGACGGTTGCTGCCCGTGAAGGCGGTGGCGATCCGGCAGGGAACCCACGCCTTTCGCTTGCCATAGATAATGCCAAAGCAGTTAATCTTCCAAAAGACAATATAGAACGGGCCATTAAGCGTGGAACAGGTGAGGGCGCCGATGCTGTACACTATGAGGAAGTAACCTTTGAAGGGTACGGCCCCGGTGGTATCGCTTATTTTGTGGAAGCAACTACCGATAATAACACACGAACTGTTTCGGAGGTGCGCCATATTTTCACCAAGCATGGCGGTAATATGGGTACAAACGGATCGGTTGGTTTTCTTTTTGAACAAAAAGGAATGATTCAAATCCCTTCAGAAGGACTTGATGAAGAGGAATTTATGCTGTTGGCTATTGATGCCGGGGCAGATGATGTTCAGACTGAGGAAGGATTCTTTATAATTTATACCGCCCGTGAAGAACTTTTTAATGTCCGTACTAATCTTGAAAAGGAAGGTATAAACATAGAATCTGCCGACTTAGTAAGGGAAGCAACAACTGAAACAAAAGTAGATACAGATACGGCTCTCCTTAATTTTAAGATGATGGAAAAATTTGAAGAGAACGATGACGTTAACAACGTGTTTACTAATATGCTGATGGATGACGAAACGCTGGCAGTTGCAGAAGCACTTTAAAGTTGTATGAAACTCGTTTTTATTTACATAACATTTTTACTTTTTACTGCGGTTTTCGCAGATGGGGATGCCCGTAAAGGCAATGAAGCCTATGAAAAAGGAGAGTATGCAGTTGCCGATTCCCTGTATAGAATCGCACTTGAAACTGACCCTGAAAATGCCAAATTGCATTTTAACCTTGGTAACGCTTTGGCAAAGCAGGGCAAAATTGAAGAAGCCATTGAGTCATATTTGCAATTTGAATCACTCTCCGAAACAAAAGAAGACAAATCTTTAGCCCAGTATAACATAGGAACCCTTTTAGCTGAAACGGAAAAATGGAAGCCCGCAAAACTCCATTTCAGGAATGCATTAAAAATGAACCCCGGAGATTTCGAAGCCAAACATAATTTTGAACTTGCCGCCCGTAATGCCCAGGATGAAGAGAATGAGCAGCAACAACAGCAAGATCAAAACCAGGAACAACCTGAACCTTCAGAATATGCTAAGGCCATGAAAAAGCAGGCCGAAAAATTAGTTAGTGAACGCCAATACAAACAAGCGTATGATTTAATGCAACGGGCCTTGCAAGCAGACGAAACGGTTCGGGCTTTTAATGACTTTATACAAAGAATTGGAACTGTAGACCAAATTGATTCGTGACCTATGAAAAAGATTACTATTACTATAGCGGCCTTATTTTTTACTGCAGCGAGTTATGCCCAAACAGCTAATGACTATTTCCATAATTCTGCCAATTCATATATAAATGCTGATTTACAATCTGCTATTGAACAAGTGGAACAGGGACTTGCCCGATTTCCAAATGATCGCAAGCTTAATGATTTAAAAAAGAAACTGGAAGAAGAGCAGGAGAAACAGCAACAACAGCAGAATCAAAACCAGCAAAACCAGGAGCAGGAGCAACAAGACCAGGATCAGCAATCTCAGAATGATGAAGAGCAACAAAATCAGGAGCAAAACGAGGAAGAGCAACAGCAAGATCAGCAAGAAGGTGATGGAAGTGAAGCTGAGCCCCAGGAACCTAAAGACGGAGAGCCTTTAGACTCAAAAGAAATAAGTAAAGAAGATGCTGAGAAAATCTTAAAAGCCCTTGCTCAAAAAGAAAAAGAGCTTCTTAAAGAGTTTAAAAAGCAAAAATCAAAGAATAGTGCCAAGCATGATAAAGACTGGTAGGCCATTTCGTTCGGTTTCTTTTTTATTTCTTTTCTCAATCCTTTTCAGCAGTGTTTATGCGCAGGAAGTAAGCGTAGAAGCTACTCTCAGTGAAACAAATATTTTTGCAGGCGAAGGAGTTACTCTTGATGTGGTTGTATCAAGTTCTTCGCTTAGTTCTCTTGAACGCCCAACTTTGCCCGACATCCCCGGCCTTAGATGGCTGCCTAACCGAACCAGCCAAAGCAGTAACTATTCATATATTAACGGCAGGCCCTCGGTTTCCCAATCGTATGGGTTTCAGCTCATTGCAGAAGAAGTGGGCAATTACACAATACCACCCATTTCGGTTCAGGTAAATGGTAAAAGTTACTCAACCAAGGCCATTTCCTTTAAAGTATTAGATCCCAAAACTATTGATTCGGGACAGGCTGAACGATCTCCTGATATTTATGTGCGGCTTGAACCTACCGATTTAAACCCGGTAATTGGGCAACAAATAATTGCTGATGTTGTGCTTTATTTTAAAAATGGAATTGAGGTTTCCTCATACCAGGCTTCTCCTGGCTGGAAGGCAGAAGGCTTCTGGAAAGAAACTTTGGAAAATCCGCAACGCGCCCGTCCTACCTCTGTAATTTTGAATGGCGTACGCTATCAAAAAGCAAAACTGCTTCAGTATGCTATCTTTCCAACAAAAGCCGGAGAACTTACATTAAGCCCGTTTGAAATTACCATACGGGTTCGCCAAAACCGCAGAAATATTCGTGACCCTTTTAGTTTTGGTTTTGCCCAGGAAAGCAAAGACCTGCTAACCCTGCCGGTAACCATAAATGTACAACGCCTGCCTGAACCGGAAAGAGGGGTATTTAATGGCGCGGTTGGCGATCTGGAAATAAAGAGAAGTATTAAACCGGCCTCAGCCTTTGTAGGCGAAAGCATTGAAATTATTACTGAGATTTCGGGAACCGGCAATATCCCGCTTCTCAATAAACCCGAATATGATTACCCTGAAAACCTGGAAAAGTATAATCCCCAGGAAAATACGAACATTACTCGGACTAACAGGCAAATTGGGGGCACTAAAACATTTACTGATATTGTAATTGCCAGAAATGAAGGACGTTTTGAAATTCCGGCTAAAGAAGTGGCCATTTATAACCCTTCCAGGAATGCCTTCGAATATACCATGCTCCCGGCATTAGCTATAGAAGCAAAAAAGGATCCGCGAGCTGTTGCCACTCCTCTAACTGAGCTGCGGTTAGATGTTAAGCCGGTAAAAGGCCTGGCTAGCTGGGTTTCAACTTCCTACACACCACTATACGAACGGGGAATAGTGTGGATGTTAATCGGAACCCCTCCTTTTCTTTTGCTGCTGGCTTTTGGATATAAAACCTATCTGGAAAAGATGAGCTCAGATGTTGGTTTTGCCAGGTCTCAAAAAGCAAAATCAAAAGCAGATAATATTCTTGCTGATGCTACCAAAAGTGATAATGTAAAAGAAGGGTATCACCTGATTCAACAGGCACTTAATCAATTTATAACTGATAAGTTAAATCTTCCTGAAGCCGGTTTATCGTCTGATGCTTTGGTAACCGAATTGCAGGCAAAAACAAATGATGCCCCTGTCCAGGAGCTTAAAAAACTATTAACAAAATGTGAAACTATAGCTTATGCACCCGGTACTTCTCAACAGGATTTAAGTGATGATATCGAAACAGCCAACCTGCTGATTAGGCAAATTTCTAAAGCTTTATGAAAGTAAATACGTTATTCCTGGCTATTTTTTCGGTTTTAATTCTTTCTGTCTCTTCCATTGCCCGGCAAACTGCACAAGCTGAATTTGACCAAGCAAATACACTGATTGAGAACGGACAATACAGCGAGGCCTTGGCAAAATTCCGGAATATTGAAGCCTCCGGTTTTGTCTCGGGCCCTCTTTACCTGAATATGGGAATTACGGCACTGCAAATTGATTCACTTGGCCTTGCAAAATACTATTTGCTCAAAGCTTCTTCTTTTAAAGAAGTTTCTGAAGGATCTTTAGAGGCCCTCGAGTATGTGAACTCTCAATTCAGCAGGCAATCAGCAACGCTGCCTAAGCTGCCTTGGGATCGGGCTATCGACTGGATGAAAACCGTACCCAAGGCATTCGGGGTTTTTATAGTCGGGTACATTTTTGCAATGTTCGGACTAATTCTCCTGCTTGGTAAATGGTTTGGTTTTCTTTCATTTAAAAAGCAAAACCCATTTATAATTGGCTTCATCATTTCTTCTTTTTTAATCCTGATTTTATCCTTTTATGTTGAATACATAAATCAACGATATGATGAAGCAATTTTGATTATCCAGGAAACAACAGTATTGGAGCAACCCAAAGAAGATGCTAACCTGATTAGTATGGCTTACGAAGGTTACTCGCTAACTATTGATCACGAAAAAAGTATCAACTCTGAGAATTGGTATTATGTCCGGCTTGGAAATGGGCAATTTGGCTGGATAAAACAAAAGGGAGTAAACATCCTTTAAATTTTAATTTAAGCTCACATAAATTCATGAGTACTTCACAAGATTATATAGATAATAATAAAGATCGCTTTATAGACGAGCTTTTTGAACTCCTTCGAATCCCAAGTGTAAGCACCGATTCGGAAAAAAAAGGCGATATACGAAAAGCAGCTGACTTCCTGCTGAATCAATTTAATTCTTTGAACCTGAATCGCACTAAACTTTTCGAGACTGGTGGAAACCCGATTGTTTATGCTGAACATTGCCCTCATGATGACAAACCTACCGTTTTGGTATATGGGCATTATGATGTCCAGCCTTCCGATCCTGACGAACTATGGGATTCTCCTGCCTTTGAGCCCGTAATAAAAGATGGTGATGTATATGCCCGTGGTGCCAGCGATGATAAAGGTCAGTCTTATACGCATATTAAGGCTATTGAAAGCTTTGTTAAAACCGGACAGGAAATACCTGTAAACGTAAAGTTTATTTTAGAAGGAGAAGAAGAAATAGGTTCTCCAAACCTGGTTCCTTTTATTGAAGCACACAAAGAAATGCTAAAATGCGATATGGTTCTTATCTCTGACACAGCCATGTTCGGTAAAGATATGCCTTCGATTACCTACGGGCTTCGTGGCCTTGCCTACATGGAAGTTGAGGTTGTTGGCCCCAATCGTGATTTGCACTCAGGAGTATATGGCGGGGCAGTAGAAAACCCAGTGAATGTACTTTGTGAAATGATTGCGAAACTAAAAGATGAAGATGGTGTTATCCAAATTCCGGGATTTTATGACAAAGTAATTCCCCTTACTGAAGCTGACAGATCCGCCTCTGCCGCACTCCCATTTGACGAAGAAGCCTATAAAAAATCATTAGATATAAATGCTGTACACGGTGAGAAAGGATATACAACCTTAGAAAGAGCTTCTGCCCGGCCTACTTTAGATGTTAACGGGATATGGGGAGGGTACATTGGGGAAGGAGCCAAAACCGTGCTTCCCTCAAAAGCTAATGCTAAGATAAGTATGCGTTTGGTGCCCGATCAGCATCCTAAAGAAATAGCAAAATTATTTAGCGATTACTTCAATTCGCTTGCGCCAAATACTGTAAAAGTAACTGTTAATGAACATCACGGTGGCCATGCAGCAGTAACCGATCTTTCTTTCTATGGGTTAAAAGCTGCTGCAAAAGCTTTTGAGGATGTTTACAAAAAGGAACCTTTGTTTGCCAGGGAAGGTGGTTCTATCCCTATTGTTGCAGACTTTAAAAAAGTACTGGGGGTGGAATCAATTTTGATGGGATTTGGGCTAACAAGTGATGCTATTCATTCCCCTAATGAGAAGTTTTCTTTGAAAGACTTTCACCGGGGAATAAAAACTTCTGCCCGGTTTATGGAGTTACTTGCGGAAATGAAATAACTAATAGATAGCCCGGACACAAAACGGGCTATTTTATTTAATATTCGATATCGTAATAAATAGGCTCGTTTCTTTCAAAATCGTACAAAGTGAGCCGCCTCAGGTTATAATACCCTGTCCAATAATTTCTAAGTGCCTGGATGTATCCTCTTCGGGCACTGTCTTTTTCATTCTGAGCAATGAACAAATTGGTTACATCAATTTTACCAATTAAATAACGGTTTTTAGAAACGTCATATCTTCGCTCTGCAATATCATCGGAAATAGCTGCCAACTCAACCTGGTCTTTAAGTAATGCAAACTCCCGTACTGTACCCTTGATATCCAATTCAAATTGAAGACGTTCATACGCGATAGTGTTTGCTGTCTCCTGCTGAAGGTTTTTTGCCGCTTTTATTTCAGCCAGGTTCTTTCCCCAGTTAAAAATAGGAATCTGGAAGCCTATTGTGAAAAATCGTCTGTTTTCGGGATTCTCATATAGTTGGTCAAAGTCAGGAGATGTTTTATTCAATCCATAGCTGGCTTGTAAAGTTGCTGAAAACCCACTTTCCCTTCTTGCTCTTTCATATTCCTGGTCCGCCTGAATCTCATTCAATTGAAATTGTAATGCTGTGCTGTTATTCTCTATTGCCAAAGCTAACGCCCTGTCAGCATCAACAAAAAAATCGGGGGCTGCACTAGGTGAGTAGATTTCTATTTGCTGGTCATTTGGAATCCCCAATAAAGCTTTAAATGTTTCTTCCGTTCGCTGATAGTTTAACCGGGCATTTGTTAGATCGGATTCAGCATTTCTAATTGCTAACTCACTTTGCAGTAAATCATTCTGTGCAATGTTACCTACCTGGAACCGACCTTGGGATATATTATAAATGGAGTCATTCACGGTTACATTAAACTCAGCCACTTCAACATTTATCTTTGCCAGTAACAAGTTAAAAAAGCTTTGTGTGACTGTGAACGCAATATCTTCCATATCCTCAACAAACTGCGTTTGTGCAATACGATATCTGAGTGGCTCTGTCCGGTTCCTCCACTTCAAACTGTTAAACTGAAAAATAGGCTGCCTTAAGCCTACTTCGAATGGAGTACTTGCCCACTCATACCGGTCTTCGCTTTCAAAAATCCCCAATCTGCTTAACCCTGATGACATAAAAAGAGAGCCACCTGTAGCCCTTATCGACTGATTTATTGATAAATCCAGGTTGGCATTTGATTGGCGAATATTCAAAAACTCCGTTCCATTTTCTGTGATGACTGTTCGCTGGCCAAATGAATAGTTGGGTACATCTCCGGAAGCCACCAAACTTGGTAGTAGGTCTGCTTTAAAAGAACGATATCTCCACTTTGAAGCAACCAGCGCATAAGTGGCCGCTCTTGCTAAGGGGCTGTTCTCTTTTGCAATTTCAATGCTCTCCTCTAGTGTAAGAGATATTGTTTGTTGAGATTTTGAGGATGTAGATAATCCTGCTGTTAAAAATAAAAATAGAACTATAGATAAAAGTTTACTCATGGCGTAATGCGTGAACTGGGTCTTGTTGAGCTGCTCTTTTGGCGGGGAAATAGCCAAATACTACTCCAATTAAAAGGGCCACCCCGAATGAAATAAAAATGGAACTCGGATTAACTATAGTGGCAATATCTGCACTGGCCTCAATAGTGTAGCTGAAAATCATGCCTAAAAGAATTCCTATAAATCCGCCACTAATGCTAATTGCCAACGCCTCTGTTAAAAACTGAAGTTCGATATCTCTTTTTTGTGCTCCAACCGCCATTCGCACACCTATCTCGCGATACCGCTCTACCACTGACGCAAGCATGATATTCATAATCCCGATTCCACCCACCAAAAGTGAGATAGAAGCAATAGAGGAAAGCACAATATTAAAAATGCGTTTGGTTCTTTGCTCTTGCTGAAGCAATTGCTCAGGAACAATGATCTCAAAATCTACAACTCCATTGTGCCGGCGTTTTAACATCCTGGATAATACCTCTGCAACTGATACGCTGTATTTAGAATCTGTAACTCTCAATACCAATTTGTCTATTTGATGATAATTTTTGTCTACCTCTTCTTCGCCTTCATTTGGGCCTCCAAATATTATAAAGTTACCTCCCCTGCGGGCATCCAGATCATCCTTCGTAACTAATGCACGATTCTTAAAACGCAAAAGAACGGTAGTTACAGGAGCAAAAATATCGAGGTTGTAATTACGAATACCCAGATTTTGAATACTTTCTGTGGTCAGTTCCTTCTTATTCAAAACTCCAATTACCGTAAGCCATAAATTGCCCACCTTGATCTTTTTGCCAATAGGATCGGTTCCGGCAAAAAACTTAGTTTTTACATCGTAGCCAATTACACAAACAGGTTCCGCATTTTCCATTTGTATATCTGAAAAGTTATTCCCTTCCTCTACTGTAAAATTATTAATGCTAAAATAATCTGCATTAACCCCCACCAGTTTACCGCTACGCATCCTTGCGTTTCTGATAAAATTGGATTCAAAAACGATCTCCGGGCTTAAATACTCAATTTCAGGAAGTACATTTTTAATGCTCTCTACGTCATATAAATTTAATCCAGGTGAATACTTTTTAGCTTCATTTTCATTTCCTTCGTCGTCACCAATCGGTTGGTCAACCTGTTCCAGTACCGGTTGTATAATCACATTATTAGTACCCAATAACTGCATTTGGGAAAGAACTTCTTGCTGCGCCCCGGTACCAATGGCTAACATGGCAATTACAGAACCCACACCGAAAATTATCCCTAATGAAGTAAGAAAAGCCCTGAGTTTATTTCGTTGAATAGCTTCAATGGCTATATCAAAATTGTAAAGTATTTTTTGGAGCACGGGGCTTAATTCCCTTTTTGAGTTATCTCTTCATTCAGCAGTACCTTTCTAAGGTCTGCTATATCTCCGGGTATACTTATATAAAGTTCGTCTTCCATTAAAACACCTCTGTGTACTATCACAGAGTTGTCATTCATAAGCCCAAGTTCAACCTGGTGCATCACGGGGTTTAAACCATCTTTTTTAATTACAAAACTCAATGAATCCACAGCATGAATTGCCTCTAGTGGTACCGAGATAACATCCGGTATCCGATCAATAATCACCTGGTTGCTGGTTGTCATTGCGGGCCTGAGAAGGCTATCGCTTTCATTTATAACTATGGTTACTTCAAATACCTTAGAGTCATAGTTTTTGCGCTGTTCGCCGATGTTAGCGACACTGGTCACCTCCCCTGTAAGTTGTTTATCAGGAACTGCATCCAGTCCGACATATACTTTTTGGCCAACTTCTACTTTTTGTATATCCACTTCATTTATGTATGTCACGGATTCCATAATTGTAAAATCAGGCAACTCTGCTACAGTGGGGTTCCATGTACTTATTTGCTCTCCCTCTGTGATTTTGGAACCATCCCAGTTTCGGCGATAAATAACCATTCCCTGCTCAGGTGCATACACCGTGAACTGCTTCATTAGCTCGTTAATCTTGACGATTTCATTTTTTTTCTTCGTGAGTTCAGTTTCTACTTCTCTCAGCTTAGCTTCGGCTTGTTTTACTTTTGTCTCATAGTTTCGCGTTTCCTGAGCCAGTTGCCTTCTCGCTTTGTCTAATTCAATTTCAGCTTGCCGTTGAACTGCAGGTGACTCAAATTTTGATTGGTCTAATTCTATCTGTCGCTCTTCCAATGCATAATTCAAATTAATCAAATTATCCCTTGCCTGAGAAAGCTCCAGTGTACTGTCAAGTTGTGCCTGGGTAACCTGAGACTGGGCCTGTTCTACATCAAGTTGTGCATCCTGAAGTTTCCCCATTATCTCCGAGCGATCCAGTTCGGCAACAAAATCTCCTTTTTTTACAATGGTGCCTTCAGGTATTAACCGCTGGATACGAATGTTGTTTACCCTGAATTCCCTGGCACCCTGCGGGCCTTTGATCTCAGTTGAATTTTTGGCCCTTAACTCACCGGTTGTAGTAACATCTACTACAAATTCACCTTTAACAGGCGAAGTTAATAGTTCAACTCTTTCTTCGCTGTCTCCCCCAATTATAAGCCATAAAAAAATGACGGTGGCGATTAGCCCTAAAGGAATAAAAATTTTGCGCTGCATACGTTCAATGTTTTTCAGAATTAGACTCAAAGATAGCCATTCAGGTTACAGACGAGCCTAATTTATAAATAGTTTTACAAATGGCTCACAAAATTGTATTTGTGAGGCTAGTCTTCCTGGAAAGCATCTTGTTGCAGCAAAACTTCTCCATAGGAAATTTCCTCGGCTGCAAGTACCAAAATAGTAGTAGGCAAGCCTTTTAGCCGCTCCTGGATATTTCCATAATAGTCCAGAAAATGATTATCCGGTTCTGCCATACCCATTAAAATCAAATCTGTCTCGCTTGATGAAGAATGCAGGATTTCATCAAATGTTCTGCCATTAGCTACAATTACCTCTGCTCTTGCACCCGTTCTAAGGCGCTTACTGATTTCTGATAAGTTTTTTTGTGCGTCTTCCGCTCCTTTTTCGGAACTAACCACCATTTTCAAGTATACCTCTGCACCATACCAACCACGGCTGCTTTGAAGTAAATACCCCAGGATCATCATTAACCCGCCATTTCCTTTTAATCCACCCCACCAGATATCAATACGTTTTCTCTTTCCAAAACCTCTTTCCTTATCATCATGTACAATCAGAACATTTCTCTGCAATCGATGAAAAGTTGAAATCATTTTGCAATAATCCCGCCTGATTTCCAGGTTTTCACTGTCTCCCAAAATAATTGTATTGGGAACAATAGCTCCAAGCCCATATGATTCTACCAATCGCTCTGCACCTTCAAAGGGATCTTCAGCAACCGATACCCTCACCAAACCATGAATTCCTCTCTTCAACAAGAATTCCCTGATATTTTCCACCATTGTGTTTTGATGCTCAGGCGTGATTTTATTGCTTGTTAATACTGTTGAAACCGTAAGTAATCCACGATTATGTGTTAACGAAGAAGCAAGGTCAATAAGATGCCAGCGCTTTGTTGGGGCGCCGGATAGCACTAATGGGTTTGGGCGCCATGTTTTAGCTTCCTCGCCAGAATCAAGTTTTAACAGGCCTGCCCGAACAATCGCCATCCAGATACCTTTACGAACATCTCCCCAGGCCGATTGCATTTCTCTCCTCTCCAGCCAAAAGAAAATGACAAGAACAAACAAAAAAGCAATAATGGTTGCCACTGCATTTATTAAAAACATAACTGCAACACAACCCATGGCACCCAGAATGGAAAAGGCCCAATGGACTTTGAACTTTGGGCGAAATGAAGGGCTGCCCAAAAGCCGTTCAACACCTGCTGTTACATTCAGGACTCCATAGGTTGTTAAAAAGAACATCGTAAGTACCGGGGCAATCACATTTAAATTTCCAAACCACACAGCTACAAGTGCTACCCCTAAGGTAATAACAGTTCCTACCCTGGGGGCATCATCATCCCCGGAACCCTGCCCAAGCCAACCCAGCCATTTAGGAAGTACACGATCTCTGGCTAACGCTTGCAAAACTCTGGGCGCTCCCAAAATACTCCCTACTGCGCTTGATAAAGTCGCTCCCCAGACCCCAATTAAAATAGCATCTCCCCAATAAGCAATCTCTCTCATAATAAGCGGGTTTTCTATCAGGGTGTTGGCATCAACTCTCATTGCCAGAATAATAGGTAGCCCCATGTAAATAAGATATCCTACCCCGACAGCTGCAAAAGTACCTAGAGGAATTGACTTACCGGGTTCTTTCAAATCACCACTCATGTTTACACCGGCCATAATACCTGTAACAGCCGGGAAGAATACAGCAAATACTGTCCAAAATGGAGCAGTATCTCTCGCCTGGCTTTCTATCATTTCAGCTGTAGAAGGCTCAACCGCGGAACCAAACAACAATGATAACAAAGAAAGCCCAATACCAACCATAATGAAGTACTGTGCCCGAATTGCTACCTTTGCTGATGTAAGTGCCAATACGGCAACCAAAACTGTGGTCACCAGGCCAACAGCTTTGAAATTCAACATTGGGAAAACACCTACCACACTTTCGGCAAAACCCACTGTGTACAATGCAATAGATAGTGCCTGGGCAATATACAGGGGAATGCCTATAGCCCCACCTGATTCTACCCCCAATGACCGGCTTATCATGTAATAAGCACCACCGGTTCTTACGCGTTGATCTGTCGCAATAGAAGAAATTGAAAGTGCCGTTAAAAAAGTAATCGATGTTGAAAGGGTTACAATGATGAGTGTGCCTATCAAGCCTACATTCCCGACGACCCATCCAAAGCGGAGATACATTATTACCCCAAGAATAGTCAGAATTGATGGTGTAAAAACCCCGCCGAATGTTCCCAATCCTTCCTGAGAAGGGGCTATTACTTTTTGCTCGCCAGGAGGTTTCTTGGTAAATGGAATGTGCATTAAAACCTATAAGAGCATTTCGTTTATAGGAAACAGATTCAATAATCTTTGTTCGATAAATTACTTGATAATGTCTTCTTCAAGCAATCCTGTTTTTAAGCTATAGGTAGAAGCGTAGGTAGTTTCATCAATAATCTGCTTTGGATTATTATTTTCATCTACGATAACTACTTTGGGCTTGTGATCTTTGGCTTCTTCCGGAGACATTTCAGCATAACTTATCACAATAATACGATCACCCACATGGGTAAGCCGTGCCGCTGCTCCGTTTAAACAACAAACCCTGCTACCTCTTTCTCCCGGAATAGTATATGTTTCCAAACGGGCTCCATTGGTAATATTTACAACCTGCACTTTCTCATAAGGAAGCAGGTCTGCAGCCTCAAGCAAATCCTGATCAATAGTGATACTGCCTTCATACATCAGGTTGGCTTCTGTAACCACCATTTGGTGTAGTTTTGATTTAAACATGGTTATCTGCATAGCTTATAACCTCAAATTTCTATAATAATATTATCGATCAAACGGGTTTTACCAAGATAAACGGCTCCTGCCAGAACATATTGATTTCCTTTTTCAAGTTTGGAAACCGGAGACATTTTATCCATGGAGAACGCGGCAAGATAATCATTTCTAAAGCCTTTTGCCTCTAGTTCATCTTGCTGGTGTTTTAGTAACAAAGCAGGTTCCAGTACACCTGCCTTGATTTGTTGTTCAATGTACTGCAAAGAACGATAAAGACTTGCAGCAATTTTTCGTTCCTCTTCACTCAAATAAGCATTCCGGCTGCTTAAAGCCAGCCCGTCATTTGCCCTGCCTATTGGGGCCATCAGCAATTCGGTTTCATGGTTAAATTCCTTTACCATTTGTTCAATTATCCTGTATTGCTGATAATCTTTCTGACCAAAAACCGATACATCCGGCTTAACGATATTGAACAGTTTGTTTACTACTAGAACTATTCCCTGGAAATAACCGGGTCTGCTTCCTCCATCCAGATAATCATTAAGCTCTTTAATTTCGATACTGAAGTACTTTTCTGCGGAACCATAAATAGTTTCTGTATCCGGTAAAAAAACCACTTCTACTTCCTCCTTTTCACATAGCTCCAGGTCAGATTCCGTGGTTCTCGGATAACTGCCAAAATCTTCAGAAGGCCCGAATTGTTCGGGGTTCACATAAATAGAAACAACTACAGCATCAGCATATTGGCGAGCCATTTTAATGAGAGAAAGATGTCCACCGTGTAATGCTCCCATCGTTGGAACAAAAGCAACCTTCTTACCCCGGGCTTTCAAATCCGAAACCTGATTTCGGATATCTTCTATGGTTTTTGCTATTTCCATCTTTCAAAAAAAGAGACGCTGTAATCAGCGCCTCAAATGCTTAGGTATTAGATTAGCATAAAACTACTCTGCTAGACTGCTCTGTCCAAGTCAAAGTTTTCAAGTATTTGTTTAATCCGGTTCAGGAAAGCTCCGCCATGGGCACCATCAATAATCCGGTGATCATAACTCATAGACAGATACATCATTTGACGGATAGCGATCACATCGCCTGCGTCAGTTTCCAGTACAACCGGGCGTTTTTCAATGACACCGGTTCCAATAATCGCCACCTGGGGTTGATTGATAATAGGTGTACCCATCAGGTTGCCCACACTGCCGTAATTGGTAAGAGTGATAGTACCTCCAACTAAGTCATCCGGGCTCAGTTTTTTACTTCGTGCTTTAACCGCCACTTCATTAACCGATTCCGCAAGACCTACCAGGTTTTTCTGTTGCGCTTTTTTAATCACAGGAACGATCAACCCTCCTTCACCGCCTTCGCCAAGGGCAACCGCAAGGCCAAAGTTGATATCCTTTTTAACAAGAATACTGTCACCATCCACCGAGCTGTTAATGAGCGGGAACTCCAACATAGCTTTGATAATGGACTCTACAAAAAGCGGGGTGAACGTAAGTTTATGTCCTGTTTTTTGGTGGAAAGCATTTTTGTTAGTGTTTCTCCACTTCACCATATTGGTGACATCTACTTCTGCAAACGTGGTTACGTGGGCAGATGTCTGCTTTGACTTGACCATATGTTCGGCAATCATCTTGCGCATACGGTCCATTTTGATAACCTCCACATCTGCGGAAGGTGAGTGCTTCACATCCAACTGGCCGGCAGAAATTGAATCTTTTTCGCTTGAGGAAGATCCTGGTTTACTCAAACCTGCAGATGATGGGGCTGCCGGAGCAGAAACCTTACCACTCTTACGATCTTCTACATAAGCCAGAATATCTTTCTTGGAAACCCGTCCGCTTTGGCCGGAACCAGAAATGGTTTCTAGTTCTTCCTGGCTGATTCCCTCTTCTTTTGCAATAGATCTTACTAAAGGCGAATAGAAACGCCCATCGCTTCCGATTCTCTTAGGTTCGGATCCTCCGGAAGAATCAAAGCCATTTTGAGCAAGTTTCTCAGGGCTGGCAGCAGCTACTTCCTCTTTTGTCAAGGTTTGTTTCTTGTCTTCTTCCTTTTTTGCAGGAGCAGATTCTTTTGGTTCAGGTGAAGAGCTGGCTGAACTTGCGCCTTTACCTGTTGCAATTACAGCTATTACCTGGCCTACTTCAATAGTATCGTCTTCATTTGCCCGGATTTCAACCAATGTACCAGAGGCTGGTGAAGGAACTTCACTATCCACCTTATCGGTAGATATCTCTAATAATGTTTCATCTTCTTCTACTTCATCACCTACCGCTTTTGACCAACCAATCACTGTAGCTTCAACTACCGATTCCCCCATTTGAGGCATCACTACTTCAATGGTTTCCCCACTTGTCTCGGAAGTACCGTTATCGGAAGCTTTGGCCTCTTCCTTTGCAGGCTCGGGCTCGGGTTCAGTTTCTACTTCTTCTTTTTCTTCTGCAACCGGCTCTGATTCCTTCTTTTCAGGCTCTTGAGATGTGTCTCCGGCAGCATCTTTATCTGTTTCAATAATGGCTATAGGTTTCCCCACCTCAATGGTATCTCCCTCTTCTACAAGTATTTCGACCAATACTCCTGCTTCCGGAGATGGTACTTCACTATCTACTTTGTCGGTAGCTATTTCCAGCAGGGTTTCATCTACTTCAACGGTGTCGCCAACCTGCTTGCTCCACTCGATAACAGTTCCTTCCATTACCGATTCTCCCATCTGGGGCATTACCACTTCTACCTTAGCCATAAAAATCTTTTAGTTTGATGCCAAAAAGGCGGTTTTCTGCTTTCTACAAAAGGAACTAAAGTTCTGGATAATTTGAGTTAGTTCAAAATAGAGATCGTTTCGATTCATGTTAAAAAAGCGCTTTCAATAAACCTTGTTTAACAGTGTAGCACTACTTCTTACCCAGTGCCTGTGATAAATCTTTGATCAGATCATCAATATGCTCCAAACCCACACTTAAACGGATCAGGTTTTCCGGGGTAGTTGAATCTTCACTTTCACTGGATCTACGATGTTCCCAGGTACTTTCCACACCTCCCAGGCTTGTTGCACGGGTGATTAGTTTGGTTTTGGCCACTACAGAGAGTGTTTCTTTCGCATCACCATCGTAAAGAAAAGAGATCATCCCCCCAAATCCACTCATTTGGCTGCGGGCTATATCATGGCCCGGGTGATCCGGGAGTCCGGGGTAATACACCTCTCTCACTTTTGGGTGTTCAGCTAAATACTCAGCCACTTTCATAGCATTTTCATTGTGGCCCCTCATTCGATATGGAAAACTTCGGATACTTCGGCTCAACAGCCAGCAATCACGCGGTGAAGGTACTGCACCCTGCCCTTTTTGTATTTCTGAAATGCGCTCAAAAAACTCATCCTTTTTAGCAGCGATAATTGCTCCACCCAGAATATCGCTATGTCCGGCCAGATATTTGGTGGTTGAATGCATCACCAGATCGGCCCCGTAATAGATTGGATTCAGATTCATAGGCGTTGGCCAGGTGTTATCTACGCAAACCAATGCTTTAATGGATTTGGCAAAGTTGCACATCTTCTCCACATCCGTAATATGCAGCATAGGATTCGAAGGGGTTTCCACAAAAATCATCCGGGTATTCTTGCGGACATCTTCTTTAACCACATCCATATCCGTCATATTGGTAAAAGAATAGCTAATGCCCCACCTTTGTACATATTTTTTTAGCAGGTTTCGAGTACCGTGATATAAATCATTTGGGAGCAGGATATGTGAACCTTCATCCAGTGCCTGGAAAACTACAGAAAGTGCCGCAACCCCTGAGGAAAAAGCTGCACAGGCTTCTCCCATTTCCAGGCTGGCAAGTAAATTTTCCAATTGCAGGCGATTAGGATTTTTATCCCGGGTGTAAATAAAATCCCCTTCCTGGTACCCGCGTTCATCGTGAACATAATTGGTTGATAATTCAAGCGGGGGCACTACAGCCCTGGAACCGGATTCATGCCCAAGCCCGGCATGTATGGCAATAGTTTCGATTTTTTTTGACTTCAAATTCATACGTCCAGTTTTTGTATAGCGTGAATACGTTGCAACACCGGTGGATGCGAGTAATTCAAGAACACATAAAATGGATGAGGAGTCAAGTTAGAAAGGTTGTCTTTGGATAATTTTTTCAGGGTAGAAATCATATCAGCAGGCTGTCCTGTGGTTTCAGCGGCAAAAGCATCTGCCTCATACTCGTGCTTACGGGAAGATAGCTGCATAAATATCGACAGGATCATATCAATGGGGGCATACAACATTCCGAAAAAGATAAGTCCGGCATATACGGACATTTCATCCATATAGAATGCATCAAATAGACCTTCAGCATTCAAAAAAATAGACAACAAGAAGAAAAGCACTCCCGATTGAACAAAGCCAGCGATCATTCCTTTAATAATGTGTTTCTTTTTATAGTGACCAATTTCATGAGCTAAAACCGCGACCAATTCTTCATCGGTATGGTTTTCGATGAGGGTATCATAAAGAGCCACTCTTTTATTCTTTCCAAAACCTGTAAAGAAAGCATTTGATTTACTGGAGCGTTTTGAACCGTCAATCACAAATAAACCTTTGAGCGGGAAATTCACTTTCTCGGTGTAGGCCTCAATTTTAGTTTTAAGTTCGCCTTCTTCCAGGGGAGTAAATTTGTTGAACAAGGGCATGATCCATGTCGGGGCTACATACTGCATGATCAGGGTAAATACGGTCACAGCACCCCAGGCATACAACCATGCCAGACTTCCGGTATAAATAAAGAAGGCAAGAATTCCTGCAAGTAGAGGTATCCCAATAACCAGTGCCAGAGCCAAACCTTTTAACAAATCAAGCACAAAGGTTTTAGCCGTGGTTTTGTTAAAGCCAAAGCGTTCTTCAATTACAAAAGTAGAATAGATACTGAATGGAAGCGAGATGACGGATTTGGCAATCATCAGGATGAAGATGTAGATCACCCCGGTTACCAGTTCCCCAAATTCCCATGCCCTCACAATTTCATCCAGCCAGTTAAAGCCTCCTGAAAACCAGAAGCCCAATACCAATGCCAGGTCAAAAATCCCGGTAATGAAACCGAACCGGGTTCCTACTTTGGTGTACTCCTGGGATTTGGCATAGGTCTCTTCATCATAAACTCCCTCAAACTCCTTGGGCAATTCTTTGGAAAGCGATTTCAGGTTAAGATAATTGGATACCAGGTCCAGGATAAAATCAACGGCAATGGTTGCCAGTATGATGATTGCGTAAATGTTCATGAAGAATAATCGTCTTTATTTGTGACGCCAAAGGTAAGCAATACCAAACAAAGCTAAATCATGTATTTGAAAGATGGTTGGCTTGAATGTGGGATTGGAAAAAAATATGCTGGTTTAAAGCAATCTATTGTTCATGAAAAAAAATGTTTTTGAGGAACTAATACTTTGAAAACCTCCTATAACAAATTCCTAAGCCAAATATAATCTTGGACTTTTTTAACCCGGCTTATGTCAAATACGGAGGTACCATTTATAATGAAAATCATCCTTCTTGCAATAGTGTTTTTTTGTATTGGATTGGTCAGCAACCCAATCCCTTGTTATTCTCAAGTTAAGGGAAGCTGGTCAATTGGGTTTAGCATTGGGATGTTTACAAAGGGTGGTGTTTTTGTAAAATACTATTTTGAAGATGGGGTAGCTTTAGAAGTCTTTGGTGGTGGTTTCCCTCATATTCTTCATGCTGGTTCTGAGGTAAGCATTCACCCTTTCATGTTTACCCCCTCAGATTATCGAAATTTTGCAGTTACAGGTGGATATTCTTGGTTCGAAAGTTCTGGTCCTTATTCTTCATCGAATGGACGGGGTATTAACATTGGAACTGAAATTAGCTTTACGACCAAACAGAGCCAATTATTTACGGAAGATGGTATTAATGAAAACTTTTTTATTTCAATCGGAGGAACCTACATTATAAAACAGGAGCTTACTATTCATGATAAAGAGGGTTATAAAAATCTTAACAATGGCCAAGATACTTCTCAAGTTCAGTTAAATTGGCTCCCTTTTATTGAAGCTGGTCTTGTGATTTATAATAATCATTAATCCTCACTGTAATTTGGTAACTATTCAAAAACCTTGTTAACAACCCCTCTTAATGATTCTTAAAACAAAGCAAGAATGACTTTTTAAGCACCTATGCCCGTTGGGAATAAAACTTTGATCAAGAAATAGCTTTATGTCTGAATTATCTTTTCTTCTATTCCTTCTATCTAACCCATAGATTCTTTCAAATAGTTTAATGTTAAACTATTTTCTATTTTTGTTCCGAATTAAAAACAAGGAGTAATCATGGAACATCAAAAAGGACTTCATCACATTACCGTTTTGGCAGGCGATCCTGTAGAAAACGCGCGCTTTTATATCAAAAAGCTGGGCATGCGTATGGTCAAAAAATCTGTTAACCAGGACGATCCCGGTACCTATCATTTGTTTTATGGCAATGAAGCGGCTAATCCCGGTTCCAGCATTACTTTCTTTCCCTGGCCAAGAGCTCATAAGGGGCAAACAGGGACCGGGGAATCCGTTAACGTAGCTTTCCAGGTTCCTGAGGGATCAGAGGAGTACTGGATTAAACGGCTGGAAAGTGAAGACATCCAACATTCGGATTTCTTCGAAACCTTTGGTAAGCCCGGAATCCGTTTCAACGATCCCGATGGATTGGAACTGGATTTGATTTTTGATGGCAAGGCCAAAGAAAAAGTGAGTCAATATGAAAGCCCTGTACCTGTTGAACATGCAATACAGGGATTTTGGTCTACCCGGTTAAAGCTCGCAAAAGCAGATGGTACTGCAGATATTTTAACCAATATCCTTGGGTTTGATGAAACAACATCAAACGGCGACCTGTCTTTATTCCAAACTAATGCCGACATCGGAAGCAGGTTAATTATTGAAGAAACCGGAACTGACGAATATGGAAAAGGCGGAAGAGGTATTGTGCATCATGTGGCATTCCGGGCTGCTGACCGGGAAAACCTCGATGAGATGCGTGAGCAGGTAGCCCTCAAGGGACTAAACCCTACTCACATCATTGACCGGCACTGGTTCAAATCAGTGTACTACCGTGAGCCGGGCGGGGTGCTTTTTGAGATGGCCAGCGATGATCCCGGTTATGCAGTAGACGAGGACTTTGAGAAACTGGGTGAAAAGCTCATACTTACTCCCTGGCTCGAACCCAGAAGAGAACTCATCGAACGCACACTTCCAAAAATTGATTTGGATCAATTATGAGTATCGTAATTATTCAAGATCAAAATAGCTTTGATGGCCCCCATCAGCCTGAATCTATATACCAAACTGGTGCGCCGGTTAAAGAAGCAGAATATGCTTTTGTAATGATTCATGGGCGTGGGGCCTCGGCTCCAAGTATCCTCGGGCTAGCCAATGAACTGGGTCATAAAGATAAAATTCATTTCAGGGCACCCCAGGCTTCGGGTTATACCTGGTACCCATACTCATTTTTAGCGCCCACCGAACAAAACCAACCCGGGCTCAACTCAGGGTTACAAGCGGTTTATAATACTATTGCCTCTCTTGAAAATGACGGCTTTGTGAAAGAACAGATCTTTATTCTTGGATTCTCCCAGGGAGCCTGCCTCGCTTCTGAATTTGTAGCACGCCATCCCGCTAAGTATGCCGGTTTAATTGCATTAAGCGGAGGGTTGATTGGCGATGTGATAGACTCGAATTCTTATAGTGGTGATCTGTCCGGAACCCCTGTTTTTATGGGTTGCAGTGATATTGACCCCCATATTCCGGTTACACGCGTGCACGAATCAGAGGCAGTTTTTGAAAAGCTGGGAGCTGAAGTTACGAAAAAGATTTACCCGGGCATGGGACACCTTGTCAACGAAGATGAGATTCGCCATATTAACAGCCTGATAAATTCAAGAATCTAACTGCGATAACTAAATGGAAATTCTCTGGCTTGGGCTGGCTTATGCACTTGGGATGGGTGTGCAGGCGCTCCGACTTCCACCTCTCATCGGGTACCTGGCTGCCGGTATTGTACTTTCGGCATTCAGCATTGATGTAAACGAAGAAATCATCCACCAGATCGGCCACCTCGGTGTTCTGTTGTTACTCTTTACAGTCGGCTTACATCTTCGATTAAAAAATATAATACGCCCTGAGGTTTTCGGTGCCGGGGGAATTCACCTTACGGTAAGCGCGATCATTTTCGGTTTCCTTGCTTTTGCCTTTGGATATGACCCGGTTGCTTCATTGATAATCGGGGTATTACTTGGTTTTTCCAGCACGGTATTAGCTGCAAAAGCACTGGAAGCCAGAGGAGAATTAGGAGCCTATCACGCTCGTGTTTCTATTGGTATTTTGATTTTACAGGACCTGGTTGCAATAATCATCCTGGCACTCACCGGAGGGGGGTTACCTTCTGTATGGAGCCTGGGACTGCTTGCACTTCCATTCCTGCGTCCCCTATTAATCCGCTTACTCACCGCCAGCGGCCACGAAGAACTGCAGCTTCTTTACGGAATTATCCTGGCAATCGGAACGGGAACCCTTTTTGAAGTACTGGGACTCTCTTCTGAATTAGGAGCGCTGGCAGCGGGTGCTTTGCTATCAGGTCACGGTGCTGCCGATGAATTAGCTGAAAAACTTTGGGGAATTAAAGAGGTTTTTCTTGTTGGCTTCTTCCTGGAAGTAGGGCTGGCCGGATTACCCAACATGGATGCCCTGGTATTCTCACTGGTAATTTTGGCTTTACTACCCATAAAATCAGTAATGTTTTTCTTCCTGTTGGTGGGCTTCAAACTAAGATCCAGAAACTCTTTTATGGTAACCGCTACACTTAGCTCGTATAGTGAATTTACCCTTATTGCCGGAGTAGCTGCGGCTTCTGCCGGATTTATACCGGAATCAGCTATCATAGTTTTTGCCCTGGTTACAGCTGTTTCTTATGCTATAAATGCACCTATATCTTCGGGGGCAAACCAAATCTGGAACAAACTTGAATTTAAATTGCTGCCTTTTGAACGGGATGTAAAACACCCCGGGCAACAGGTATTCAACCTTGGGGGAGCAAATTACCTGGTAATGGGAATGGGGCAGGCCGGAATAGCTTCTTACGATTACCTGAAAGAGCGGGGGCATCGTGTAACAGGCATGGATATTGACCCCGCTGTATTGGAGGAAAACCTGAAAGCCCGACGGCGCATAGTTTACGGGGATGCACAGGATCCTGAACTTTGGCAGAATATTGATCTTTCGGAAGTGAAAGCAGTAATACTTGCCGTCCGTAATCCAGAGGCCAAAGTTCAGGCTACCAAGATGATGCGTGAAAATAAATACAAAAACGACATCTATGCGTTAACTATGCGGGATGACGAACATGTACATCTCCGTGAAGCCGGGGCCAATGCGGTATGCCTTCCGCTAAAACAGGCTGGCCAAAAACTGGCAGAACTTAGTATTTCGGACGAAATGGATGGTTCCATGTCCTTAGAATTCGCATGATATGGCCGGTTATTCACTTGATATCCGCAATGGAGAAGCATTCAAAGGTAATGAACATGCTTCTCTTGTACTTATTGAGTATGGGGATTATGAGTGCCCGTATAGCCGTATGGGATACCGGTTTGTACAACGCATTCTCAAAGATCATTCTGATGATATTAAATTCTTATTCCGCCATTTCCCTATAAAAAAGAAACACCCGAATGCCGAAATTTGTGCCGAAGCTGCCTTGTGTGCAAACGACCAGGGTAAATTTTGGGAAATGCATGACCTGATGTTCAACAATAACCTCAAACTAAGCCGTGATAAGCTGGATGAATTCGCTGAAGAACTCGAATTGGATTTGAGGAAGTTTCATATTGACCTGGAAACCCATCAATTCTTAAAGTGGGTTCAGCAGGATTTCAGAAGTGGAGTAAAGCATGGCGTGAACGATACCCCTACTTTTTTCCTGAATAAAGAAAAGTACACCGGGAAACTGGATTTAAAGGAACTGAAAGCATTTATTGATACTCAACTAAACTTATTGAAATGGCCTGCGACCACCAACAAATGATAGAAATTACAGAACCCAATGGTCATGAGTGCGAAACTTGTATTCAGCAGGGAGATAGCTGGATTCATTTGAGGATGTGTATGACTTGCGGATATGTTGGCTGTTGTGATTCCTCGAAAAATAAACATGCCCGGAAGCATTACATGAGAAATGACCATCCCATTATTCGCTCTGTTGAACCCGGGGAAGAATGGCGTTACTGTTACATCCATAATGAGATGCTATGAGTACTATGAATGAGTATGCAGTAAATGTACTGCAAAGCTTTTCCCAGTTTTCCGAAGTTCCAGAAGATCAGCTAATGTGGTTGGTTGAGAATTCCAGTATTTGTACTTACATGGTGGGCGAAAAGATTTTTGAGCCGGGATCTGACGTCACTAAAATGTTCATTATCCTGGATGGGACCATTCGCATTCAACTACCTCGCGGAAACTCATTCGAATCCCTCGGAGAGTTCACTACCGGTGATATATCCGGGCGGCTTCCCTTTTCCAGGATGCAATCCACCATAGCTTATTTAACCGTAATTGAAGATGCTACTATTTTAGAAACCCATGAAGACCTTTTCGTTGAGATTACCAAGAGATATGAGTTGATCGAGGCTTTGGTTCATAGCTTATCTGATCGGATCAGGAATTTCACTTCCCGGCAACAGCAAAATGAAAAGCTGGTAGCGCTGGGCAAACTTTCTGCCGGGCTTGCCCATGAACTGAATAATCCCGCTTCAGCAATGGTGAGAGGTGCTACAGAACTTAAAAGGAGGCTCCGAACTACCCCGGATAAGTTTAAAGCCGTAATGAATATCCAGCTCACCAATGAACAGGTTGATGCTGTAAATGAGCTGGTTTTCCAAAAAGCAGGTAAAGGCCTGTCAAATAATCAATCCTTGATGGAGCGAACCGCACTAGAAGATGAACTCACTGACTGGATGGAAGATCATGGCGTGGAAGAAGGCTTCGAATACTCCAATACTTTTGCTGATTTTTGTTTTGATGTGGATGATCTTGAATTCGTTAAAGAGCACGTGGAAGAGGCATACCTTCCGGCTGTATTGGGTTGGATTGAAGATGTATTAACTACTGAAAAAATGGTGGAAGAGATTGAAGATTCTGCCAAGAGAATATCAGACCTGATCTCATCAGTAAAAACCTATTCGCACATGGACAGGGGAAGCGATAAGGAAGTAGTTGACCTAAGAAAATCTTTGAAAAGCACGGTTACCATGCTAAACCATAAGGCAAAGCAAAAGCAGGTTGATATAGAGCTGAATATTCCTAAAAACCTGCCGGAGTTTTGCGGTTTTGTAAGCGAATTGAACCAGGTATGGACGAATCTTCTGGATAATGCCATTGATGCTGTTGATGAAGGGGGAAAAATTTCCGTAGAAGCTTCTTCAAAAAACGGAAATCTGATTATGCACTTTAATGACAATGGGGAAGGAATCCCGGAAGAAATCCGAAA
The DNA here is from genome assembly GCA_006969905.1 of Balneolaceae bacterium. Taxonomy (GTDB): domain Bacteria; phylum Bacteroidota; class Rhodothermia; order Balneolales; family Balneolaceae; genus Balneola. The sequence goes on from CP030887.1 coordinate 709,008, forward strand.
CAGTATTTTTGACCCGTTTTTTACTACCAAAGATGTAGGCGAAGGCACGGGATTGGGACTGGATGTGGTTCATAAAATTGTGAACAAACATGGGGGAACTATTAATGTTACTTCCGAACCGGGTAGCACTACTTTTGAACTTATTTTTCCACTTTCTTAGTAACGTTAAGTTTTAAGCGCTAAATGTTAAATGGAAATCATCATATTTAACATTTAGCACTGAGCAATTAAAATTGAATCATGACCAAGCCGATACTATTTGCTATTGATGACGACCCGCAGGTATTGCGTGCAGTAACACGAGATTTGCGCTCAAAATATCGCAGTGATTACCGTGTGCTAAGTACCAATTCTCCCAAGGAAGCACTGGATACTCTACCTGAACTCAAGAAGAAAGGCGAAACTGTAGCCCTGTTTTTGTCAGATCAACGGATGCCTGAAATGATCGGGGTGGACTTTCTAGAGGGAGCAAAAAAAATCTTCCCCGACGCAAAACGTGTACTGCTTACCGCTTACTCAGATACAGATGCTGCTATCAAAGCAATCAATGAAGTTCAACTTGATTACTACCTGTTGAAACCTTGGGATCCACCAGAAGAAAAACTATATCCTATCCTGGAGGATTTACTTGATGAATGGCAGGCTAATTTCCGTCCTGAGTTCCAGGGAATAAAACTGGTCGGCTACCAATATTCTCCCAAATCACATTCTATCAAAGATTACCTTTCAGGCAACCTGATTCCTTATCGCTGGCTGGATATTGAGAATAGTGACAAAGCGGCTGAGCTGGTTTCGGGTTCGGATATAGAACATAAAGATCTGCCTGCAATTTTTTTTGAAGATGGTTCTCATATAACTAATCCTTCCCCCATTGAGATTGCCAAGCAACTTGGCCGAAGTTCTTCTGCTTCTGAAAATATTTATGATGTAGCCATTATTGGCGCCGGGCCCGCGGGATTAGCCGCTGCTGTGTATGGCGGCTCCGAAGGTTTAAAAACCTTGTTGATTGAAAAAAGAGCCCCGGGAGGCCAGGCCGGAACCAGTTCCCGGATTGAAAACTACCTGGGCTTCCCTAAAGGGTTAAGCGGATCAGATTTAGCCCGAAGAGCCATTACACAGGCAACACGCTTTGGGGTTGAGTTCTTATCTCCCCAAGAAGTCGTCAATATTAAGCTCAATGACCAATATAAAACCATTTGCATGGCTGATGGCAGCGAGATAAATGCAAAAGCCGTAGTAGTTACCACCGGGGTGAACTACCGCAAACTGGAAAATGGAGCCATCCCAGATTTCACAGGAGCCGGGGTGTATTACGGTGCCGCCATGACCGAAGCGCATGCTTTCAAGGATAAGCAGGTGTACCTCGTTGGGGGCGGTAACTCCGCAGGCCAGGCTGCTATGTATCTTTCCACTTTTGCTGAGAAAGTCTATATCGCTATTCGGAGAGACTCACTTGCGTCCAGTATGTCGTCTTACCTGATTGACCAGATTAACGGAACCGAAAACATTGAACTGCTTACCCATCGTGAGATAGTAGATGCGCGTGGTGATGGCCACTTACAGGGATTGACCCTTAAAAACTGCGAGGATGATTCAACCTATGATGTAGATGCCGATGGGTTGTTCATTTTCATTGGTGCCAAACCTTATACAGAATGGATTCACGATCATGTGATCAAAAATAATCGTGGGTTTATTGAGACCGGGCGTGAACTTACTAAGTACGATGAGTACCCCAAATTGTGGAAACTGGAACGCCAGCCTTATATGCTGGAATCCTGCTCTCCCGGAATTTTTGCAGCCGGCGATGTTCGCGCCGGGGCTATGAACCGCGTTGCCTCAGCCGTTGGTGAAGGGGCTATGAGTATTAAATATGTGCATGAATATTTAGCCGATTCGAATTTGTGAGATGATCTATGACAAAATAATTCTAAAACAAATACTCAATTCCATTTATCCGGCTACATTTAGGAAACTCTTGATGAAATACTGGCTATTTCTTCACAATTCGTACCAAATAATAGAAAACCATTTCTAATCAAAACCCAATCTTCTTTTTAAGGGCATCTTTGACACTATCTTCCAGCTCTTTCTTTTTCTTTTCCAGTTCCGCTTTTTTTGCCTCTACTTTTTCCAGCTGTTCATCCACTTTTGCCTGGAGAGCTTCGTACTCTTTTTGGATCTGTGCTTCCTTTTCGCGGACCAGGGTTTCCACTTCCCTTCTTTTTGCGGTAACCTGGCTTTCCACTTCTGAGCGGATCTTCCTTTTTGCATCTTCCACCTGTTTGCTGACCGTTCCTTTCAACGCATCCAGGAAAAGATCATCAATATTTGACCGTACTTTAACATCCAGCCTGCCTTCTGTTCCATCAATCAAAGCACTGGCATTGATATTATCCGCACCACTGATTGCTGTTCGGATGAGTGATTCAATTCGGTTCTTAGGAGCTCCTGCTGATTCGAAATCAAAAGCTATATCTTTTGCTTCATACCTCACCTCGCTAGAAATACGCTTATCAATGATGTTTAAGTCCACACTTATTTCCCCGGTTCCTTGCTTAAGATCATACTTCAAAAGCTCGGAGGGAGATATCTTTGTATTCTTAAGCGGGAAATTACTGTATGCCACCCTCACTTTTTCAACTGGCTGCTCTCCCAGGTAATTGATCTCGCCATCTATAGATAAGTTCACCCCGTTAGCGTCTTCCCCTTTCAAGCCAATAATGATAGGCTCACCTATTTTCTTTTGATCGCTGGTCAGGTTGGTAACCTTTCCTGAAATTTCGATATCTGTTTTGGTAAACCCGGAAAGCTCAATATTCTGTATCCAAAAGGAGGGCCAGTCATACTTATCACTGAAGGTATAATTCTTACCTTCATACCGCTCAATTTTTTCCTCTTCCTCTGCCCCCACAAACCGGCTTCCATATTCGCGGGCTAATGCCAGGTATTCCAGGTAAGCACTAAAATCCCCTAACAGGTTTCCTCCGAATAAAGCTGTACCAATATTTTGGGCATCCAGATCCGGAAGCTTTGCCACATTTACCGCTTTTTGGATATCACTTCTGATCCAGTTATCTATTTGTCCCAATCCATCTTTTGAAGAATTAAAATCTGCCTCAAAAGCCTTCTTCAGAGAATCAGCATCTTTTTGCAATTTCTTTACCTGGTCGGTCAGTTTTTTCACATTTTCCAAAGTAGAAATTACCTCTTTTGGGTTTTTCATCTTTGGAACCTCTATAGCTTCCATCGTAGTTTTTATGGTGTTAACATTTTGCTCAATCGGATTGTTAGAAAGTGTGTTCTCCCATCTGTTATACTTTTGTTGAAGATCACTTTGCAGCGCGTTCATTTTATCAACCGATTCTATATCCACCAACGCCATCAAACTATCAACGTTAATATCATCTTTGATATCCGTGATCTGCATTTGTGCATTTTGTTTAATCTCGCTTGTAATCTGCCTGGTTACTTCAGCTATAAAACCGGGATCTTCTTCCCCGCTTTCATCTACAGGCATTTCGAAATATCCGTCTGTTTCCCGCTCGGTATCCAATCGAAATCCGGTAAGCTTAATATCCTCAATTAAAACCCTCTCCCACATCACCGGCCAAAAAAGGAGATCAAACTCGGTTTCTCCCGTTTCAAAAGTATTTGTCATGGTATTATTGGGATTGGCAACCTGAAGCCGGCTCCAACTCATTTTCAACCCGAACAAGTCGAATTCAAAATCATCAAACTCCACTTTAGCCTCATTCAATACACTTGCCTGGTATTCAATATTTTCCTGCAGCCACTTATCGGGGCTTACAAAACTGAGTGCCACTCCCAGCCCAATCAAGATTGCCAGAAAAATTAAGCCTTTTATTCTCATGCTTTCCCCCTTACCCTGTTAACCCCTTGATAAATGGAATACAATTTGGTTCCCTTTAAAAGCTTAACCACTTTCCATTTATTGATTCTTGCCAAAATATGCTCCCTGTATTCCTTGACCATATAAACCGTGAGTGGATATACGGGCAGGCACAGACCAATAGCGATAAGAAGGCTGCCTATAACTACCGTATTGTAGAACCTGGAAATAGCAATCCATTCGTTGTTATACATGGTAACCCAAAAACCCTGCAAGCTTTCATTTTCAAGCATCCAGGTTCCAAAACTATGAAAAACAGGATCGGCTAAATAGGCTACCCCACTGAATACTAAAAATCCCAAAATAGCCATCCCGATATTAACCTTAAGAATGATAATGAGAACCAGAATAATGAGATTATGAATAGAGGCTACAGGGGTTAATCCTATAATCATTCCTAAAATCAACCCTGCGGCCAGTTGACCCGGTGCGGCCTCCGAAGAAATCGCTTTTAGCAGCTTTGCAATATATTTTAGAATCAGAAACATATTTCTTAAATGTGATTATGTAAGGGTAATCATAAATGTTATTGAGCGAAAAGTAAACGAAGTTTTATAATCTTAACATGGCAACATTTGCTATAATGAATAGTTCCTGTTGATTAGTATCTTAAACAAAAGATAACCAAGAGACCACAATATGAAACATGTTAAACTTCTATGCATCGTTGTCCTGACGGTATTCTTTTATTCATGTAAAGAAACAAACAATACTTCTGATACCAATTTTCCCTGTAATGACGGAAAAGCTGCCGGACTTTATGCATGTAATGACATAGATATGTATGCAGTTGTAACCCCTTCAGAGCTTGGAGGAACTAATCTTAATGATATTTGGGGATGGACTGATCCGCAAACCTCAAAAGAGTACGCGCTGGTGGGTTTAACAGATGGTGTATCATTTGTTGATATTACCGACCCGAATAATCCTGTTGTAATTGGAAAACTGAACGAATCTTCAATACAGGCAAAATCTAAATTTTTCCAAGCCCCTCCCGATGAAGCCTGTGCCATTGGTATAGGGGAAACTGAATATGCCAAACAAATTCAACAAGGCTCAGTATGGAGAGATTTTAAAGTTTATAATGATCATCTGTTTATAGTAAAAGATTATAGAAGTGTTGAACGGGAACCGCATGGTATGCAGGTTTTTGACCTTACAAAACTCCGAAACTTCTCTGGTACCACCATGAACTTCATGCATGATGAAGTTTATGATGGTATTTACAACGGCCATAACATCATAATTAATGAAACTTCTGGATTTGCATATATAGCCGGAAGCTGGGATGCCGATACTTGTGCAACAGCCGGCTTACATATACTGGATATTGCCAACCCTAAACAACCAACTTTCACCGGGTGTTATGAAGACCCAACTCCACCCCGAAGGCAAACCGGTTCTGCATACATCCATGATGCTCAGTGTGTGATTTATAATGGCCCGGATACTGAACATTCAGGAAAAGAAATATGTTTTAACGCTGCCGAGCGATCTGTTGCTATCGCCGATGTAAGTGATAAAGAAATTCCCTTAACATTAGGTTTCCAGGAATCTCCCAACATGTATTATGCACACCAGGGATGGTTGACAGACGATCAAAGCTACTTTTTAATGAATGATGAACTGGATGAGTTTAACCTGGGGCGTACTACTAAAACTTATGTTTTCGATGTGCGTGACCTGGATAACCCGGAGTTTGTTGGCTTCTATGAACATAATACCCAGTCGATTGATCACAACCTGTATATTAAAGGTGATTATGTGTATGCAACTAACTATATATCCGGTTTAAGGATTTTAAGGCTTAATGACGTGTCTACTGCTGACTTAAGCCTTGCCGCTTACTTTGATACAGAACCCACCCAGTTTGATAAGCCAAATCAAAAGTTTGAAGGTGCCTGGAGCAATTTTCCTTTTTTCGCCAGCGAAACCATTATAGTAAGTGATATCAACCGGGGACTTTTTATATTAAAAGCTAACCTGGATTAACCGTATTTCTTTGAGTTAGGGCATTATTTGCGTACCTTTTCACGGTTTTTTACAACTTGTGTATACAAGCTGCACTTACACACTAACTAGCAATCTATATGGATTTATTTGACAAGCTTGAAGGGCGCCCAAGCCCGTTAGGACCTTTCACTTCCGAAGGTTACGGCTACTATACGTTCCCAAAATTAGAAGGGCCTCTTGGACCGGAAATGAAATTCAATGGCAAAGATATGGTCGTTTGGAGTATCAACGACTATCTGGGGATTGGAAGTAATGAAGAAATAAAAAAAGTTGATGCCGAAGCAACAGCTAAATATTCGCTTAGCGCCCCCATGGGAGCCCGCCTGATGACGGGTAACTCAACCGAACATGAGGCACTGGAACAGGAACTGGCTGATTTTGTACATAAACCTGCTGCTCAACTTCTGAACTATGGCTACCAAGGCATAATGAGTGTTATCCATGCTTTAGTGGATCGCAATGACATACTGATCTACGATGAACTAAGCCACGCATGCATAGTTGATGGAAAGCAATTAGCCATGGCTGAAAAGTTTGTATTTAAACACAATGACCTGGAAAGTTTCAAAAAGCAATTGTTCAGGGCCAAGTCTAAATTGAAGAATAATGGCTCCGTTCTTGTTGTCACTGAAGGTGTTTTCGGAATGACCGGTGATTTGGGGATTCTTCCGGAAATTATTGAACTTAAAAAAGAGGTTCCCTTCCGCCTTCTTGTTGATGACGCACATGGTTTTGGCACACTTGGGCATGATGGTTCCGGAACAGGAACCCAGTTGAATTGCCAGGATGGTGTTGATATCTATTTCGGCACCTTCGCAAAAGCTGTTGCTTTAATAGGAGCATTTATTGCGTCAGAGCCCCGTGTTATTGAGTTTTTAAAAGCCAATGCACGCAGCCAGGTATTTGCAAAATCATTGCCCATGCCAATTGTGGTTACTGCACGTGAACGATTAAAACTGATTCGTAAACACCCTGAATGGAGAGAAAAACTTTGGGATAATACTATTAAGCTACGGGAAGGCCTTCAAAAAATAGGATACAATGTGCTCCCGTCTGAAAGCCCGGTTACTCCTGTACTCACCCAGGGAAGTACTGCACTTTGCCAGGATATCATGCGAAAACTACGTGAAGAGCATGGTGTATTTGTTAGTGGTGTAGCCTATCCTGTAGTACCAAAAGGGGTTGTTCTGGTACGCCTTATTCCAACTGCGGCACATAATGATGAACACATTGAAAAAACCTTGACTGCATTTGAAGCTATTAAGGATTTTGTTTTTGAAGCGGCTCAGCAATTACAGGCTGGATAAAGCTTAAGAGTTTGCTGCATTCATTAGCCCCTCACATAATTATGTGCGGGGCTTTTTTATAGTAAAAATTTTTTATGCCTGTATATAGGAAAGGAGCTGGAACTGGAATAACCTGCCTTGCTTTAGTATTATCTGTATCAACCTTTCAATAACAAAATATGATTTCTTTTAAAAGTATCCCAGGTTTGGTTACTTGCTCATTTTGCATGGTTATATTTTTTTCAGGCTGTACCAACCACCAAACCCCTTCCGCTTCTACTGCATTTGAGGACCCACCGGAATGGTCAAAAGATGCGATATGGTATCAAATTTTTGTGGAGCGTTTCAGAAATGGTGATACATCTAATGACCCAACCGCCAAAGACATTATTGGCTCTTATCCAGGAACCGTTCCTGATGGCTGGAGAATTACACCCTGGACAAAGGACTGGTATAGCTATGATGATTACTTCACAAACCTTCAGGGTATAACAGATTTTTTTGGAAATGAGCTAAGGTACTTTGGACAAAAGGCACAGTTACGCAGATACGGCGGTGACCTCCAGGGAGTGCTGGACAAAATTGATTACATCGAATCTTTGGGTGTCACGGCCATTTACTTCAATCCCTTGAACGATGCCCCATCTTTACATAAATACGATGCCAGAAACTGGCACCACATTGACCGCAATTTTGGCCCTACACCATTGGAAGACGCTGAGCTAATTGCATCAGAAGACCCCCTGGATCCTTCTACCTGGAAATTCACAGGAGCCGACAAACTTTTTCTAAAGATTATTGAGGAATTTCACAAAAGAAACATCAAAGTGATTTTAGATTTTTCTTGGAATCATACCGGCATAGAATTTTGGGCATGGAAAGACATTCTCAAAAAAGGAAAAGATTCAAAATACTCGGATTGGTACTGGATCGATTCATTTGATAATCCTGAAACAGAAGAAAATGAATTCAGCTATCGTGGCTGGGCCGGGGTCTTTTCTTTACCGGAAATTAGAGAGACCGTTCGTCAGGATCATAGTGAATCAGTCGAAGTGTTTGAGGGAAATATTTTAAATGAGACGGTTAAACAACACATCTTTGATGTTACAAAACGCTGGCTTGATCCTAACGGGGATGGAGACCCTTCTGATGGTGTAGATGGCTACCGACTTGATGTAGCCGCAGAAGTACCCCTCGGTTTTTGGCGTGAATACCGAAAAGTAGTTCGGAATATAAACCCAGATGCTTATTTGTTAGGTGAAATTTGGTGGGAACAATTTCCCGATAAACTTCTTGATCCTGAACCTGTAGTAAGGGGCGATGTGTTTGATGCACCCATGAACTATAGGTGGTACCGTTCAACCCGCCATTTTTTTAATCAATCTCCTAATAAAATACCTGTAAGTGAATATGTAGACAGTCTGGAATCCTATTCGGCAAATTTGAGATCGCAAACCAATTATGCCATGATGAATCTGACTGCAAGCCATGACGTACCCAGATTTTCTACTTCCATTTATAATAAGAACAAATACAAGTTTCGGGCAAAACCAGATGATGATCCGGCTTACAAAATCGATAAACCTGATCCCAAAACCTTTGAAACTATGAAACTGATCCTGGTCCAGCAATTTACCTATATAGGGGCACCTCATATTTGGGCAGGAGATGAAATGGGAATGTGGGGAGCCGATGACCCTTCTACCCGCAAACCGTTAATTTGGCCTGACTATGAATTTGAACCTGAAACAACACATCCAAATGGGTTAGAACGCCCAACTAATGAGGTTGAATTTGATAAGAGCTGGTTCAACTTTTATCAAGAACTTATCCGGATTCGGAAAGAAAACCCGGTTCTTTCATCCGGTAAACTTGAATACCTGGTTATCGATAATGAGACTGAAATTCTTGCATATAGTCGATTCGATGAAAAACAAGAGGTCATTGCTCTTTTCAATTCAAGTAATTTGGAAAGAACTGTTTCACTTACTACCAAGTACACTGCCAAATACTCAGAGGTTTTAAATGACTTAGACATTCGACAATCTGATCAGCAACTCATTTTAAAAGTACCAGCACGGACTGCAGGGATCATTACAATAAAATAGTTACAATTTTGTAATTGATTTTTAAAGGTTTTTATTGTTAATAATAAAAACCTGTTTATGTACTCTAAATGGGTTAATGCGAAACAACAGATAAAAGGAGAGTATTATGGCTGATATTATTCAATGTAACCAAGGCCCTGTAACATGGTTCAAATGGCGTAGAAGAATAAGATGGCATTTTCTATATCTATCTGATGATGATAGAAATGAAAATAACAACGTTCTGGCAACCATAAGACAACAGAATATGCAGGATCTTCAAAACCGTTTTGATGCGGCTCGCTGTGATAATTCTGCTTGTTTAAAAACCCGTAGTGATTTCAGAGTGGCTAATCCTGTACAAAACAATTCATATATACGATGTTCCCGTAAGTATTATACTCTTTGGATAGGTATACGCTGCGTGGTTTATAACCGAATCGCAGTCGATGTCCGTTGTGATCTCCAGGGGTAGTTGAGTCCTAATCGTTTATAAAAAAAGCCCTGACATAATCTATGAACAGGGCTGTACTTTTAAGGTCATATGAATTTGCTCTTTTAATGCTCTTACTATTTAATCAAATAGCTTTTTCACCCAACCAAAAACACCTGAGGATTTATTGCCATCTCTGCCACCGGATAACCCGTCGTAAGTAGGACGGGGTAGTTCATGTCCCTTTTGCGATCTGTTATTGCTTTTAGAACCTCCTCGCGGATTCTTTCCACCTTTACTACCTGATCGTTTGTTGTCTTTTCCAGTGCCGTTATTTCGTTTACTGCGAAGATCACTTCTTCCGCCCTGGCTTCTATCCGTAGTTTTTTTTGTGGACTGAGCTTTCTTATTCTCAGGTTTTTTCTGCTTTTTTTCTTTCACTTCCTTTGGAAGTTTCAGCTCAGCCGGGGCGTAGCCAACTTCTGCAACAATCCGGTCTATATCTTCCTTATCCATTTTGGAAACTAAAGAAACCATTCTGGCAGCTTTGCCATCACCTACTAATTCTGCCCTGTATCGGTACTCTTCCACCTCGCCTGGTACATCGTAGTTAATTACCTGTTGTACTTCATCAATTTCTATTTCTGAAGCAGAAAGCCCGCCAGCGAGCAATACTTTCATTTCACCGGAGGTGAATTTAGCAAAGCGCTCATCATACATCTCTTTGTCAATTCCGTCATATACGCTAACTACTCCCCAGTTTTTCTTCAAGATGATGCGAAATAGGCGGTCAACTGTTCTTTTGCTGGCAGCAAAAACAATTACCTTTTTAATCGGGCTGCTTTCCAAATGGGCCAGCAGTGTAGATATCTTCATCCGTGGGGGTACATGAATGTATGCCTGGGTCAAATCAGAAGGTATAGGCTCAGGTTCTTCAACTTCGTCTTTAAGCACCACTTTTACTGAAGCACCCTTTAACTTTTCTTTAGGGTCGTGATCTATATCCTCAGTTTTTTCTTCCGGATCAAGAACCACCTCAACTGATGCTCCCTCTAATTTTTCTTCAGGACTTTTCTCCTCATTTGAAGGGCCTTTTGCATTCGTCTCACTTTGAGCTTCAGCTTCTTCTGCTTCCGGGTTTAAAACAACTTTAACAGATGCCTGCTTCAGTTTTTGTTCTATAGGCAAATCTTCTTTTGTATCCGAATCCTGAGACTGTCTTTTCTCTTCATCAAATCCAATATATACCGGATCTGTTAATGCGGCTTCAGCTAACTGGCTGGTGGCTTTGTTCATTGACTCGGAAAAAATAAGCGTCTGTGGAGAGTTGTCCACGTATTTAAGTATAGACTTTACCCTGCTTACCAGGCTATAATTCTCCATGTTATGAGCCTCATCAATCACAATGGTTGCAAGGCTACTTAACCGGATATTTGTTTTTTCCAGTATGTCAATTAAACGTCCGGGATTAGCTACAATCACCGGAGCTCCATCTAAAACGGCTTTTTCCTGCTCACTTTTATCTCCTTTCATGGAAACATCAGCCGGGCTGATTTGAGCATGGTATCCTAAAGCCCAAACCAGTTCATCAATCTTCTTAGCTCGCTCTATAGATGGTGTTAAGATTAAAATTCGTGTGCCAGAAACCTCTCCGTTCATCGTCAGTGTTTGCAGGGCCGGAATTAAAAAAGCCCCTTCATCTTCCGCATCACATTTTACCAGCAAACTTTTGCCCTCAAGGGCAGCTGGCAGTACATTTTGTTGGAGAGGTGTTGGTTCGTTCATATTCGTGTCGGCCAGTCCGTTCATAAGTTCAGGACTCAGGCCAAAGTTCTCAAAGGACACTATTACACCTCTTCTTCTTTTGGCGTTATTGTTCAATTTTCAAAGTACGATGCCCTAATTTTTGCTAGAGCAGGTTAAATATACAAAAGTTGTGTGGGAAGCTCATCTTTTGATTTTGGGTATGGGTGAAAATTTCTTTGAAAGCTTTTTCATCACTAAATAGCTATAAAAGGGGTTTGTCAATGGGTTCTTTAACCTCCGCAATAGTGAGATTGCTTCGTCGAAAAAGTACTTTTTTGGTATTACAAAGTACTGCCTCCCCGCAAAGACCCTTTCATTGTCATCCCGAAGTAGAAGTCAGGTAATCCATTGACAGTTTTCAGCTATGAAATGGATAAAGTCATCCTGAACTTGTTTCAGGATCTTACGAAAAGGATGTCTAACTTTTTACCCTCTCAAGGTTTCTTACCAATCTTCTGACTTCGGACCATGTTACTACACAAGATTCTACTTCTATTTCTCGCGCAAGTTTTTTTAGTTGTTTCTCACGGGCGATTACACTATGAAGAGTCGTGTATTCTCCTGATAAATAAGCATGGTTAGGTTATACTTAGAAGTACATACAGGGCCTTTTTCTAGTAAATATTTCTATACTTTGGGGTCAATATCATTGGTTACTTCGATGTAGATGGCAGTTCAGCAAATGGTAGTAAGAAAGTACACACGGCCTCTGTTTATGTTTCGAGAGACTCACACGGATCATAAACCTTGCAAAGATCCTGAAACAAGTTCAGGATGACCAGCGTGTTCTAAATCTTTCTAAACAGTTTGGTCATCTAATTACCTGACATCTACAGATATGAGAGTCTTTTATCAATACTTACGATCCATTCTCATCCCAACTCATCAGTTTTTTGATAGGGTTCTTTAAAACTTGGATGCATTTCAAAGTTACCTGCTGTTCGCTTATGGTATAAAAAGATAAGTCCCAGGATAAGCAGCATAGCAAGTATACCCATAACTCCTGCTTCCGGCCCGAAATTACCTCCCGTTATCAGGTCAGGGCCCGTCTCCGTTATATTAATCACGGAACGCCTAAACTCAATGCCACTAACCGGGAAGCCATACACACTGCCCATGAAAAAATTCCATGCAAAATGAATACCTATAGAAATTGCCAGCCGCCCGGTAAGCAAAAAAGGAATGGCCAGCATAAAACCTGCTAGCACAATATTAAATGTTGAGATAAAATCAGCATTTGGATTAGCGATATGAGCTACTCCAAAAAACACGGAGGTAAAAGCTGTTGCCCAAATAGCTCCCTTTCTTGCCCCATCCGCCTTTGTAGTAAAACCCTCAGCTAAATTACGAAGCGCATAGCCCCTGAAGATCAACTCCTCATAGAATCCTACACTTGCCATTTGTACAAACGCAATGCTTACAGATATTAACCAAAACTCGGTTCCGGGCCTGTTCCAGCCAAAACCTGTAATCTCAATCCATCCCATTTGCCATTGCACCGCAAAGATGATTGTTTGGGCAGCTATTGCCATTCCGATGCCTATCAAAAGCTCCAGCCACCATCTTTTGGTGGACTCCAATCCATATCCCGACAGGCTGCGCTTATCCATTCCCTTAGCAATAAGCCAAGCTACTCCAAAGAATGTTATCGAAAGGGTTATATAGTTAAGAACGGTATTAGAAATGAGCCCGGAAATAATAGCGGCTATGATGGTAAGAAAGAGATAACTGAGTAATCGAATACCTGCCCTGAAACGATTTTCTTCAGAATTATAAATGAGATTCATACTAAATAACTTGTTACAATAGTTGTGTACAGAATGCGTGGAAAATATAAAACCTGATAACAAACCTGCTATGGAAAGATATGTACTGGATGCCGAAAAAGATTTTATACAGGAACACTTTGAGGTAGCATCAAAATCCGACTCACTATATGTTGCATCTTACAACGTATTCCAAAACTCAGCAATGCCGGTAATCTTTGGAAACCGCAGTATTAAAACAGGTATCTGGTCAGGTTCTGTTTCAAAAGGCGAAGTACTGACATCCGATACCCTTAGGGAGACCCTTGATGCCAAACCCTGTATTATCCCCGCAAGCGGGTTTTATATGTGGAAGCAAACGGTGAAAGACCCGCTGCCCTTTTATGTTCGGTTATTGAGCCGGAAAGTAATGGGATTAGCAGGGTACTTAGACGATGAAGAAGGGTTGGAATTTCATGTGATTACCATGGAATCCAATGTATTGCTCCAGCCCCTGGAAGAAACCATGCCGTGTATCCTGGAGCCGCATATGTATGATGGCTGGCTGAACGGCGAGGCCTCATCTCTTTTATCCTCTCAGTTCAAAAGCACGGCCTTGATGCCCGATCTGGCTGTGTACCGTGTTCCTGATTTAGTGAATGACCCAACCCAAAACTCCAAAGAACTCATCCAACCTATTCCCAAACTCAGAGAAGAGGATTAGGCTTCCAACGGGTGTTCCGCAGCAGAGCTACGGAACAAGATTAAAGTCTGTCTGGCAAGACACAGGTACCAGGCAAACATTCACGAGCAGAGCGAAGTGATCTTAGAAAACCAACCACAAAGCCTGAGACTGCTTCACTCCGTTCGCAGAGGTTACTCACAATCTCAATTGTTTTGAGCAAAACGATCTCCGGTTTTTCATATCGAGATTGCTTCGTCGATTTAGTCATAAAACCTAATCGTTATTTTTGCCTCCTCGCAAAGACCCTTTCCTTGTCATCCCTGTAGAAGTCAGGTAATTCGTTGACAGGAGGCTTTTCATACTTCAAACCCCAAGCAAAGTCATTCCTGCGCAGGCAGGAATCTGAAATTAAATAAAAGCCGATCCAGCTTTATGACTTAAATAACCTCATAAGTAATGTGTAGGCTATTGCGGGTATCTTCATCCTTAACAGCAAACAGAGCTTATTAAGCTACCCCAGATCTCGGGCATTCGCCGCGAGATGACGATTCATTTAGCAAAAACGTCATCGAAATATCTAACATCTACAATTATGGGGAGCATGCTGGGCTCAGTCATTTTCTAAATCGTATTAATGCAGTAATCTCACAGAGCCAAGCACTCGTTTTACATAAAAACTATTTCCAAAAATAAATAAAACAGGGTGACATGAACTGACACCCTTTATTCGTAAATTTCTTTTGTACATATATTGCACATATAAATATGTTTTAGCATATTTGTTGTGGGATAAAAAATTCAAAAAAACCATACCCGCTTAAGGAGTGGGGCTGGTCAGAGAAGAAAAGCCTTTCAGCAAGAGAGGCAAAACCATAAAGAGAGAGACGAAGAAGCAGTTACAGCCCGGGATGTACTGTTTCTTTTTATTCTTTTAAAAACGTCAGGAGAGACGATATGAATAAACTAGTAACCTGGGTAAACCGGGATCCTGAGATTGAAGTGTGTGTGCTGTACAACAAATCGCACGAGCACATTAACATACACACGGTATTGGATGACCAGGGGTACCCGGTAACCATAAGCATAGAAGAAGAGGAAGGGATTATTGAAGAGATCATCCTTACCGAAAACGGGCTGGTAGACGAAGAGTACTATTACTATTTGAGAGACCATCTAGGGGAATAAGCCCCTTCTGCACTTAAGCCTGTACAGGGTGAATTGCCCTGACTATTCACAAAAACACGAATCTATAACCAAGAGAGCCATGAAAAACTATTTCAAAATATCAGATTTTATTATTGACCCGAAAATGCGGGAAGACCATGCCGGCGTGCCGCTGCACGTAGTGGAAAAACTGGTGCGGTATCACCTGCCCATTCTAAACCGCATCCGCGAGGCCCTGGGCTTCCCGGTAATCATTTCTGCCCACAGCGGGTACCGAACCTACGAGTGGGAGATTATCCACGGGCGAAGCGGCTACAGCGAACACACCTTTAAAGGGTTGGGCGCTGTCGATTTGACCTGCGAACCCCGGCACCTGCCCCAATTGCGGCAGGAACTCCTTAAAAGTGAGTACTCCCGCATAGCCTGGTACGATCATAAACGCTTTTTCCACTGCGATTTTAAAGACGGGGAACTGGGCAGGCGCTTTTTCGAAGTCTGGGAAAATGGGATCTGGCGCGAGGTGAAAGACCTTCGCTGACACAACAAAAAATATAAACCAAGAGAGGACATGATGAAGAAAGAATCTATTCAAAACAAAGAAGGACTGGATAAGCTGGAAGCAGACTTGGAGCAGTTCCTGGAACGCACACACAAAAGCTACGCACGGGGCAAACCACCCGACAAGCGCAAAAGCTTTTTCAGGGAAACCCGGGTAGGCCGTTTTTTAAGCGGCCGCACCAAAGCCGGGCGGATTGCCCGCAGAACCGGGCTTGCCGCCTTAGGCCTGGGAGGATTAAGTGTGGCAGGCGTTGGCCCGGAGCCCCCTGCTTTTACCAGCCAGGGGCTGCCTTTGATTGATCAGCTCAACGAGCTGGTGCTGGTGCTGGGAGGGCTGCTTACTGCTCTTTCCCACCTGATGGACAAGCTGGAGCAATACCAGCGCGTAACCCGCGAACGGGAAGACGAACACGGCGAAATACCCGCCATTAAAAAAGTATTACGGGCTATTGCCCACACCAAAGAACAAGAACAACAACACACACAGGAGAGATTATGAACACAAATTCAAAAAAAAATGCGCAACAAAACAAATCATTTCATTATGCGCGATACATTAGTATGAACGCGATATTAATTTTGATTATCAGCTTTTTTGCAACCAACAAAACTTTTGCACAAACAACAGATGATAACTTTTTTAATATCGGGATGCAGTCGCCCACGGCCGCCTCTTTAGGCGAATACGGGGCAATACCGGTAGGCAAATATACAGGCATTCCCAGTATTAAAGTGCCGCTGTACACGGTTAAAATCGGGGAACTATCGCTACCCATTGAACTCAGTTACCATGCCGGGGGCATAAAAGCAGACGAAATTGCCGGCTGGGTAGGCCTCGGCTGGTCATTAAATTCCGGGGGGGTTATCACCCGTTCTATGGTAGGAAGGCCGGATGAAGCAAGTAACGGGTATATAGATGTTTCCGGGGATTCTCTGTTTTTGGCCGATTGGCAATCCCCAACTCAGAACTTAAGAGATAAGATTATCGATCAAGACTGGGACACCCAACCCGATGAATTCTTTTTCAACGTTGGCGGGCAAAGCGGAAAGTTTATGTTTAAGCCGGGTGGCTCAGTAATGCAATTTCCACAGTCCGATTTTGATATCAGCTATGCCAACAACACCTTCACTTTAATTGACGGGGCGGGGGTTAAATATACTTTCGCAGCCACAGAAACCACTACGCAAATGAATACTATCTTAGGGAATCCCGGGCAGTATACCTCCAGTTGGTTTTTGAGTAAAATTGAGTCCCCTAAAGGAGACCATGAGATCAGTTTCAACTACTCTACCCCAACTACGGCTTTACACCAATATGCCGCTGCGGTAGAAAAACGTTATCCTGAAGATACCGGGGAAGTTGTATGTACAGACCAGGGAGGCCAGGTAACTTCTGCAAACCGGGTATCATCCGGCAATATCTATCTCACAAGTATTGTAACAGATAAGGAAACCCTTACCTTTCATCGCTCACTGAGGGATGATGCGCTGCACCCCGACAGCCCGCATGCTAAACAGGAATACCGCCTGGATTCGGTTTCTGTAGCCGTAAACGGCAATCTTTTAGAGAAGCACCTGCTCACTTACGGGTACTTTAACGGGCCGGGGAGTACTTCTTCAAGGCTACGGTTAGATAGTGTACATAAGGAAGCAGCAGATGGCACAGAAATACCCCCGTATACCTTTCAATACAACACAAATTCGTTGCCTATTGGAACAACTTTTGCAGTAGATCATTGGGGGTTTTTTAACGGGGCTACAAACCAGGGCTACATCCCTGATTATGTAGGAATGGGCATTACGTACACCTCCGGGGCCGATCGTGAGCCCAATCATAACTATAACCAATCAGGCATTCTTGAGAAGATTACCTACCCCACGGGGGGCTTTACTTCCCTGGTTTATGAAACCAACGAATACAGCAAATTTGGCAATACACCGGTAACCAGTAAAATTACTTACAATAGTGAAACAGAGTCTGTTAGCTCCGGCAGTACTACAGAAATTGAAAAAAGCTTTACCTTAGATTACAACCAAGAAATTAAACTAAGTTACCGCTTTGATAATCCTACAAATACTGCCTTCTCTACTGCCAGGATAGCTTTGCTTGATTCGAATAATAACACCCTATTTTCGGATCAATTTCAATATGCCCACTCGGATGAAGATCAAATTCGTGAAATAGATCTTACCGCCGGAACATATAAAATTACCGCACAGGGTGGCCAGGATGTTACGGCAAATAACCTTGTAAATTATGTCGACAAAACCGAGCAACCCATAACCAACAAAAAGGGCGGGGGATTGCGGGTTAAACAGGTAACCCGTAACGATGGTATGCCGGGTTCTCCCGATATGGTTACCAACTACAAGTACCACCTGAAAGACAGTACCGGGGTTTCGAGCGGGGTCATTATTTCGGAGCCGAATTATTATGGCTATACCGATGATGGCGGGATACAGGGAATCTGCAGTTACCGGTTTTTAAGCAGCACCTCTTTTGTGCCGCTAAGTACCACGCAAGGCTCTTTTGTGGGATACCGCCAGGTTGGCGAAGAACGCTCGGATGGCAGCGGAACTACCTGGTCGTATTTTAAAGCCCCGGACGAGATGACCGACAAGTTTATTGGCGGGGGCGGCTGGCCACACCAAACCCTGAGTTACGATTGGAAACGGGGCTATCTCACCAAAGAAGAAGTATACGATGAAGCCGGGAATATACAGGCAGCCACTATACATGAATACGAGGTTGTTAATGATACCGATCTTTTGAAGGCTATCCGTTACCGTATTTTTGAAAAGCCCCGGCAAACAAGCTATGGGGGCGGTACCTGGAAATTCCTCCGTTACGAAACCACCTCGCAGAGTACCGCGTGGCTGAAGCAAACCAAAGTAATAAACCGGCAGTACGATGAAACGGGCACAAATTTCACTCAAACATCTACCTCCTTTGGGTATGATGCCACTACAACCACCCTGCAGCCTACAACCATTACGGAAAAAAACTCCGACTCCACCCAGGTAAGGGTAACGCGTACCCGTTTTGCCCACCAGGAGGAACCTGCAATGGCAGCCTTAAACATGCTTAGCCAGCCTTATTCAGTAAGTGTGGAAGACGGCTCCGGGAACGTGCTTTCCAAAAACTGGACCCGCTGGAGCAATACCATTTCAGGCAATAACAACTGGAACGTGAAAGAGCAATGGGTATGGAAAGGTAACGGAACCACCACGGATACCTCGGCCCCGGCTGACACCACGGGCAGCGAAGTATTAAAAACCCTAGAAGTTACTAAATATGACACCTACGGCAACCCGCTGGAAATTCAGAATGCCGCCGGCACCAAAACAGCCTACGAGTGGAGCGCCGATGGCACTACCCCTGTTGGAATGTTCAGCAATGCACCAAAAAACCAGGTCTATGCCCACAGTTTTGCTTATGAAGGAGACTTAGGAGATTGGGTATTCAAAAACAGGAACGCTGTTGGCAATACCATCATCGAAGTAAGGGATGGAAAAATTGCGATTGATGATATAGGAGCCCCAACCTGGGAGCGGGACCGGATCGTATATAATCACGGCTCCCAAATACCCGGGACGGTAGTCTGGGAGTTTGATGTTCAAATAGCCGATTCAGACGATTGGAGCCTGGTGTTTGGCACCGGTGGTTCCGGGTGGAACGATTGGTCAGCAGGAGGAAGTAATGCAGTGGTCTGGGCGGTAATAAGAAACGAGGTTTTTTATTACCATGATCCTTCCATCCCCAATTATGTACCTACCAGCTATCCTTTGGCAGTGGGTAAGACGTATTCGTTCAAGATCGTCATGGACTCAGGCACCAAGCAGATAGACTATTACATAAATGGAGAGTTGCTGGCCGGGGGAATACAATACCAGAAAACAACGGCCACCGGGGTACAGGAATTCATGTTTGCCAATGCGGGCAATAGCAACGAGGTATGGTACATCGACAACGTGCGCATCTACCCCGAAGGGGCAGAAGCCATTTCGCAGGAAACAGACCGGGTCTTTGGGACACCGCTGGCCATCAAAGATGTGGCAGGTTCTACTAGCCGCTTTATCTACGACAATTTTGGACGTTTAAAAGAAACCTTTAACCCCAACGGGGAGCGGGTAAGCCGCAATGCCTATTACTACTCATTGGACAATAACGTTGCTTTCAGCGCAACGGATCCTAACCGGGTTGAGGTTATTGCCTATAACAACCCGGCTGATACCACCGATAAAACCCTTTCGGTATCCTACCTTGATGGTTTAGGCCGCCCCATCCAAAGCCAGAGCCGGGCATCCGACGGCACGGCTATTGTAATAGGAGCCCTGTACAACCAGCGGGGCCTGCCTCACATTACCAGCCGCCCGGTGCAGTTGAATGTAAACAGCTACACCAACGGTTTTGTGAATGACCTGTGGGGCACCGGGTTTGGCGGAGGCCTGGGAGAAGCACTACCCACTAATAGTGAAATTTACCAGTACTACGACTCCGGATTCAGCGGTACCACCGATGCCCGGTACGCCTACACCCAAACACAGTTTGAGGACAGCCCCCTTGCACGGCCTGTTGCTGAAGGCAACGCTGCCAGTGCGCTGCGCATCGGGCAGAATGAGACCCTGATGAGCTACGGCCTGAACAGCGGCACGGAAGATTTCTCCGGTTTTACCGATAACGAGTTAAGCAAAACGGTTAGCACCGATCCCAACGGCAACCACACCTTCGGCTTCACCGACGGCTGGGGCAACACCATTGCCAGCCTGGTGGATATGAACGGCGACAGCGCCAAAAGCAGCACCGACCTGGTCACCGAATTCCAGTACGACCTGCGCAACCAGCTCAAACAGGTGAAAGACCCCAAAGGCCTCACCACCAGCTACACGTACAACCAGCGCGGACAGCTGGTGGAAAAGGATATGCCGGACAAAGATGCCAGCGATGAGTACCGCTACGACAAAAACGGCAACCTGCGGTTTGTGCAAAGCGCCAAGCATAAAAATAATGGCAGCCAGGCTACCCTGTTCAATGCCAACCTGTACTCCGATCAAACCCTGAATATTCCGGGTGACGGAGTCCTTGATTTTACTATCAATTTCTCCGTTTCCGGACCGGATGATGAAGTAGATTTTGACCTGGAATACGAAGACGGCTCTGACATACACAGCTATTATTTCACCGCCTGGGAAACCGCCACCAGCGGAGTTCACCCGGTAGGTAAGGGCAGTTACAAGCTTAACCAGCAGCTTATTTACTCAGACGGACAATACGGATTGATGACCACGGCGATCTACAAACCCTTCAAGTTCACCTATAACAACTACGATGAGTTGAACCGGGTGACCGAAACCGGGGAGTATTACGGAACCACTTCTTTCACAAATATGAACGCTGAAAACGAGGTGACGGGCAGTAAAATCCCCATGCAGAAATACTTTTACGGGCAGGCCAATGCCAAAGCAGGCGCCAACAACACCAAAGGGCGGTTGTCAAAAGTTGAATACCGGGATGTACATACTACCATCAACAGCTGGGGCACCACCTGGTACTCCTACAACACCCAGGGGCTTATTGAGTGGATCGTCCAGGACCTGCCCGGCAGCGCCATGGGCGAGAAAAAGATCGAGTATGTGTATGACGAACTGGGCCGCACCACCGAAATGAAGTACCAGGCGGGCACCGCCAGCGAAGACCGCTACTTCCGCTACAGCTACGACAAGCTGGGCCGCCTGGCTAAAGTAGAAAGCCGCCACGACCCGGCCGGAAGCTGGATCGAAGATGCCGAGTACACCTACTTTGCTGACGGGCAATTGAGTGACCTTCAGTTAGGCAACGGGGCCCAAAACCTGGATTACCAATACGGCAGCGAGGGCTGGCTGGACAAGATCAATGACCTGGGTGCTTTAGGCAGTGACCGCTTTGCACAGTCTATGAGTTACCAGGACAACGGCAACATAAGCAGTGTAACCTGGAACCAGGTAATGAACTTTGGCAACAAAACCTACACCTTTAGCTACGACCGGGCCAACCGCTTAACCAACGCCAACCAAAGCAATGGCACGGCATGGGATGCTATATATAGTTATGATAAGAATGGAAATATTACCAGTAAGCAAAATTATAATGATGCCGGAAGCATTAATTACAAGGGTGGGTATTTTAGCATCACTCATGATTACAATAATTCGAACCGGATTTTAGGCCTGGAAGATTACCAATTAAATGTCAGAGACTTTGATTACGATGCCAACGGAAATATCATAAAAAGCGAGCACAACGGGCTGCAAAAAGCCTGGTACGACAGCCGCAACCTGCCCAACTACCTGCGGGCTAATGGCAGCACTATCTACTATACCTATGATGCTGCCGAACAAAGGGTGGCTAAAAAGTCTGGAGTTGATACTTATCAGTATATTCGTGGCGCTGATGGACGTATTGTTGCCACCTATAAAAACGGTGCCCTGCAAAGCTGGAACCTGTTATCTGATTCAGATATTATCGGCATAGTTAGCAGCACCTATACCAAAGAGTACTTTACTAAAGACCACCTCGGCTCTACACGGACTGTAGTGAGTACCGCTGGCAGTGCTACCGAATATTATGACTACTATCCTTTCGGAAAATTAATGCCCGGAAGGTATACCATCACCGGAGATGTACCTTATAACTTTACCGGGCATGAAAGGGACACCGAGGCAGGCATGAACCTTACCTATGCAGGTGCCAGATACCTGGATTCAGAGATTGGAAGCTGGCTATCCATTGATCCGCTCTTTGAAAAGCATCCTGACTGGAGCCCGTACAATTATGTGCTTGGTAATCCATTACGACTCATTGATCCTGATGGAAGACAAGTTGATTTTGCACAGCTTCATTACGAAAAAAGAGCCCGGGATTTAACGAGTGGAAAGATTACAAGAGAACAGTACATGCAGGTGACCAGTGAAGAAAAAGCTGGTATAGCTGTAGGAACAGCACTAATGGGTATAGGAGCTGCAAGTACAGCGGCAAGAGTAGCAGCATGGGTGCTAAGAAACCCGGTAGCTTCCAACACCATTGCAGGAACAGCAATGAATGCCTTAGACCCAAATCCGGGAGCTGATTATTTACCTGGAAATCCTGTAGATAACGTTGGGAATACTATCGGACAAGGAGTAAGAAGTTTAGGAAACGATATATTCAAGAAACATTCAGATGATTTAGTTAAATTCATTGGTCAAGCCGATAGAGTAGGTGCTGATAATGCTATTGAGGGTGGTTTAGCAGGTGCAATCAAACACCAACTCAAAACAGGTGAGTTAGTAGGTAATAGAGATCATTTGCAAAAAGGATATGAGACGATAAGCGGATTAAAGAATAGAAAAAGAGTTATACAAAATTCTTATAGTTTATCAGCCAGTCAAAGACGTGAACTATTAAAAACAATAGACTCAAAATTAGATGAGCTTTATAATGCATTTAAATCAGGTGAGCAATAATGGATTTACAAAAAATTAAAAACTTGATTATTGATTCATATGAAAAAGGAATCCAGCTTCACTGGATTCCTTTAACTGAAATTGAAAATATTAATTTCAAAAAAGCTAAAGAAGTTAATAAATCTTACTATTCTGATTTAACAATTGAAGAGGTAATGGATCATGATGAAGAAACCGCAGATCAAGTAATAGTTGAGTATATCTATGAATTATTGAAGCAAGATAAAACAATTCATCTTGATGAGTTGGTTGAAGCGGGCATTTTCTTAATTCGAAAGATGTGGTCAGGCTCAACAGGACAACTATTCTACAATTATACTTTGAAATCTAATGATCTTATAAAAGTAAATAGCTTAATTAGCTTGATTAAGATTGCGTTTAATGAAGAAAAAGAATGGTTTGCAAAAGCTATGCTTAGGGAATTTCTCGTCGATTTTCTTACGCACACAGGCTTAAAATATGAACATTCTAAACCGAAAGAAGTGAATGAGGATAATTATCAATTTATAAAGAAAGTTGTCTATGATAAAAGTCTACATTTAACCTCATTCCGTAACTCTGGTTCGAAAGAGTAATGAAAAATTCCAGCTTTATGAACAACAATTAAATTTAAAGCCCAATTCTTCGGAGTTGGGCTTTTTTGTACTCATGCAAACAGCAAAATCTAGCGGTGCTACAGAGCTTCATATAAAAGCAACAATAGCACATCCCACTTTATATAGGTTGTTGAATCAAATCGGCGACTTAACAAGTGAAGGTAGCATAGATGTTATCAAAATCACATTCGAATAATCATGGTATCTGTAAAATCAAGAGCACATAGGACACTTAGAAATTTTAGCCTCGTTCCGTAGCTCTGCTGCGGAACTGCAATGGGGAGCTCCTGCTCCCCGTTATTTATCTGCACTTTTTGTAAGGAAAGAGTCCCGGAACAGTCTAACCTGCCAAAAAGACTATGGGCAGAAGCCGGTTCAAATTTCACGAAGAACACTATCCTTATTTTCTGACGCACACCATAGTAGATGGAGTTCCTCTCTTTGATGACCCTGTACTCGCTGAAGTTATATTGGGTTCCCTCACTTTTATCCAAAACGAGTTCCGGCTTCGTTTGTACGCCTATGTACTCATGCACAATCACCTGCACATGATTGTTGAAGGAGCTGATGTATCCGAAAAAATCAGGAAGTTTAAATCCTACACAGCCCGGCAAATCATTCGGTCTCTCGAACAAAGAAACCGTATTATCCTGCTTTCCCGGATCAAACAAGGCAGGGTAAGCAGCAACCCGGATTCAGAATACCAGGTTTGGCAGGAAGGGAGCTACCCCAAGCAGGTAAATACGGTTAAAAAGATGGAGGCGTTTATTAGCTATCTTCATTACAACCCGGTAAAAAGTGGGTTTGTGGAAAAGCCGGAGCATTGGAGATATTCTTCTGCCGCCCATTATGCAGGATTGAAAGCCTTGATTAACGTTACTGCCTTTGAAGGGTAGTTGATGCTTGTAATGCTGGAAGCAGGAGCTTGCAACGGGTGTTCCGCAGCAGAGCTACGGAACGAGGTTAAAAGAAAGGGTTTGAAAACGGAGATTGCTTCGTTGTCCCGAAGCCTCGGGACTCCTCGCAAAGATATCTCACTGTCATTACGAGGAGCTTTGATCATTAAGAAGGTTTATAAGCTTTATCGACGAAGTAATCTCCCGTTACCCAATAAGATGCTCTATAAAAGAAGTGCGGCTACTTTTTTGAACCAGGAACCGTGCCCGGCTTTCCCTCTTTAGGGTTATCATAATAGCGGATAGTCGGGTAGGCAAAATCAATGTTATCATGTTTTGCAAACTCTTCCAGCATGCGCTCCCAAATAGCCTGGGTAGTTCCCCTTCTGCGCCGGGGATCGGTTAAATACCGGATGGAAAGATTCACCCCGCTGTCTTTCACATCCGTATATACAATGGGTGTGAGGTACCTGTACTCAATCAGGTACGATTTGGATGCCCTTTTAATCTGCTCCTTTGCATTTTCCACAAACTGGTCGGTTTCCTCTTTGGCAATTTCAGACAGTATGTCTTTAGCCTTTTTCCAGTCGCTTTCAAAAGTGACCAGCACCCCTATTTCATTCCAGATGAATTGAAAATCGCTGGTGTAATTGGCCATTTCCTGGGTAAACACTTTATGATTGGGCACATGAATAACCCGCCCGGTTGACTGGTCTGCATCCACCCAGTTCCCGATTTCCAGGATGGTAAACTTGAACGGGCGCACATCAATCACATCTCCTTTAGATGGGCCAATTTCCACGCGATCACCCACATCAAAAGGTTTCCTCCACATGATAAACAGCCAGGCTGCCAGATCGGTAACAGGGTCTTTTAAGGCAATAGCCAAGCCGGCAGAAAGTAAACCAAAATAAGTTGAGAGATTGCCCAGGGCACTAAACCAGATCTGCGCTACTAAGATAACTCCTAAAAAAGCAGAGAAATAGGTTAAATTCTTCCGCCATTTATATACCGTACGCTTACTTTCAACATTTTTGTTTACAATACGCAGCGTAAGCGAACGCACCAGCCATAGAAAAACGATTACAAACAGGGTTTTTATAACCTGTATGGTAAACTCAGGTGAATTCTGAAAAAAATTTGCAATGCTGTTAAAAAAGTCTTCCATAAAGTAAAATAACCCCATCAAATGATAGTTAGCTAGTTGGGATAGTATAGAAATTTGGATATCTTTGCATCCTTGTTTGAAAATTTAAGAGATTATCATGCTTTATAACATTTTAGTTGTAGTTATCACATTGATTTGTGCATTGTTGATTTTAGTTGTGTTGCTACAAAATGGTCAGGGTTCAGGTCTTTCAGGTATAGCCGGAGGTGGCGGTGGAGGAGCTTTAGGCGGAAATTCCGGCCTGGGTGCCCGGCGTACAGCCGACTTGCTTTCAAAAGCCACCGCAGTTTTTGGCGGAGCTTTCCTGGTACTTTGCGTACTGGCTAACTTTGCTATTGATCGCCAAGGAACCGGTACCAACCGAAGTGTACTCCAGGAAGGGGGTGTTGCCCCTGTTGAAGACTTTAGTGCACCTTCTCAAACGCAACCGGCTGTTCCGGTTCAGAATAACGATGCCGGTTCCGGTTCTGACGCAGAAGGCGGAAGCAGCGATAACTAAATTGCACTTTCTAACACATTTTGATTCTGAGAAGCCTTGCTCTTTGAGTAAGACTTTTTTATGCCTGCTGTATTGCGTTATTGGGAAACTCTGAATGTTTTGGTTGTATAAAAAGGGACGCCTGTATCGGTTATTCCTTCTACCACTACCCTGTATGTTGAAGGAATATCATTCGTCCAAAACCTCAGGTTCCCTGTACCATTTGCAAGTGCCAACTTTGGCTCCCAATGCAGGGTTATGCGATTGTCTTCCCTTTCCAGGTCTTGAGGAACAGTAACCCCATATTTGGGACTGTAAAACGTCATCTCTTGCTGAAACCCTTTCATTTTGGCTTGGTCAGTTCCGGAATTATCGAAGTCTTGAAATCCAGACCGGGTAGAAATGATAATAGCTCCTCCTGCACCTTCGCTGCCAAAAACAGCAAGATCTATTGCACTTCGAAGTACGGAAACGGTTTCAATCTCTCTGAGATTTAATGCAAGTATAGTTTCTTGAGGAACCCGTGTACCATCTAATACAAAAATAGGAGAGGGCGCTCTTCCTGAGCCGATACTTTGGAAACCAGTATCAACTGTTATGGTTTTTCCTCCTAATAAGCTTATCACCTGTACGCCTTGCATCCGATTTAAAACCTGTTCAACCGACAAATTGAGTAGTTCTGGTTCATCCAAAATATTGAGATATGCTCCGCGTCCGGTTAGCTGGTTTTCCTCCTGATCCAAATAAGAACGAGTTAATGCGGCATCGGCTGTTACTGTTAACTCAGCCAACTCTCCCTCCAGTTGAAAATCAATTAGCTCGTCTATTACCTCTCGTGTCTCTTCAGATCTTTCCTGAGCCCTAGCCACGCTTTTCTCTTCTGAAGTAGTAGGGCTTTCAAAAATTTTTTTTGTTGGGCTAACCATACTCTGAAGTATTGGCTGAGACCAGACCGGGAGATTACCGAATTGTTCATCAAGGGTAATGGTAAGCCGGTTACCTCCCTTCTCATCACTGGCTTTAAGAGTAATGACCTCTCCATCGGTCACCTTTACATCAGATAATATAAACCGTCCGTCTTCATCGGTTACTGTGGAATATATTTCCGGATCTTCGATACCTACCTGTATTAGCACGGGAGCATTCTTTACCGCCCTTCTCAAAATAGGACGCCTGATCGTACCCGAAATAGTAAATCCTTGCTCTGGGGCTTTTATTGTTTCGGGAGTAAGCCCGGAATCCATAGCTCGTGTTGTATACCCCCGCCATCCCTGGGTTAGCATTAACAAGTCCAGATGCTCTTCTGCTTTTTCTGCCCCAGAAAAGTAGTAGCCGGCTTCTTCTATATAACCTGAAAGCTCTGCACTTAGATAAAGGTGTTCGTACATCCGGCCCTGGTCAGTTGTGTAAGGGTAAATATGATCATCAAAAACACTCACACTTGCCGTACCTGATACCGACGCTCCTTCCCAATCCTGAATGGTGACCTGATAATCCTGCCGCGCACGTAACCCCGCAACATCAACCTCTGAATCAAGAGAAATGCGTAATTTATCTAACGGGTTTTTATTAAAAATGAGTCGCTCTCTTATCGGTGAGCCTTCGTTATCTAATAAAGTAAAACTTACAATCCCTGTTGAGAATTTCTCTTTTGGAATAGTAACGGATACGGAATTGCCACCTACCGTAATCTTTTCAGCATGGTAAACCACTCCTCTGACATGCCCGAACAACAGGTATTCATCACTATCTATCCCATCAGAACTTATGGTAACCTCAAACCCATCCCCCTTTGACTCTACACTCAAAGTTAGTCCTCTGGCTTGAGCGACAGGTAGCTCAAAGCGTTGCCCATTCGCTATCGCATAATATTTTTTGCCTGGCTCCGGTATAAAATTAATGGCTCCCATGCCCTGGTGCTGGCTTTCAAAACTCTTGACCACCTCATTGGTATCATCATAAATGGTACCGTTTACTTCCCATCCTTTCCCGTCAACGCCAATCGCTTTGAATGCAAGCCGGGAAGGCACCCCGTATACCATTACCCCTCCTTCGGGCAAAAACTGGAGGTCTATTACCCCTGATGCTTCTGCTTGTTGCTGCTTCCCATCTTCGCCCAGAACAGTAATGCGTTTGCTAAAGGTATAGTCGTCTCCAAAATTAGTTCCCCAAAGAGTATAGGCGTTAACCTGGTACACCCCCGGCTTCTTTTTTGATCCCTCAAAAGTAAAACTCCCTTGTCCCCTGCCTTCAGTTAATTCCACATTTACCCGGCTTATTACTTCACCGTCCGGGCTAATTAATTCAACATACAATACCGAGCTAATCTCGGATAAATAGTTATTACCACCCGCTGTAACATAGGCCGAAAACCAAATGCGATCTTCTGGAAAATACCAATTCCGATCCGTATGTATATACACCCTTTCCCTGGGCATTTTCTGCTGGGATTCTATAAAACCCTTGACATATTCAATAGATTTATCATTGCTTTGTGAGTTAACCTCACTTGAAACCAGCAAAGTTGTAGTAAGTAAAACTTTGCCGAGCCCTTTTAAAAACTTCAACATTTTGCTCAGATAGATAAATTCTTATTTTTACCACCTATAAGCTAAACATCAGTGCAAATTTTTGTATAGCATATAAATGTTAGAGCAACGTGCTTATATGACCTTAAAGCTTTGAAAGCATGACAAAATCAACGGATAATATGCCAAAGAATGAATTATTTGGTAATAAAATAAAACCTTACTAATAAACCTCTAACCCGGCATTTGCAAAGGGTTCTTTTGCACGTTCTACCAAATCGGCATCAGGTTCGGGCGTGTCTTTAAGTTGATAGTCCATACGGAGCGCCTCCCATTTATACTCACCCATTTTGTGGAAGGGTAAAATTTCAACCCGCTCTATGTTGCCTAATTTTTGAGCAAATTCAGCCAGCTTATCCAGTGCTTCAAAATCATCGGTATAGCCTGGAACCAGCACAAAGCGTAGCCAAACCGGTATTTGTAACTTAGCTAAGCGCTCTGCAAAGTCCAGCGTGGGTTGCAATTGAACTCCTGTCAGAACTTTGTAGCCTTCAGGGTCAAACGATTTAATATCCAACAACACCAAATCGGTATAAGAAAGAAGTTCGTCATCGGCTTTGGCTCCCAAAAAACCGGAGGTATCCAGGGAAGTGTGTAAACCCATACGTTTACAGCCCTCAAAAATGGCTTTTACAAAATCGGGCTGCCAGAGAGGTTCACCTCCTGAAAGGGTAACCCCGCCTCCCATTGTTTGAAGAATTTCTTTTTGGCGTGCAATTTCACGCAGTTCAGTAAAGGCATCTGTTTTTCGCCCCCCTTTATATGTACGCGTGTCGGGATTGTGACAATAGAGGCAATTAAGGGGACACCCTGAAAGAAACAACACGTGCCGTATACCGGGGCCATCTAATGTTCCCGCCGTTTCGATGGAGTGCACATAACCCGTTGGGTTTTTCATAGCTTAATCATTGCTTTTTCTCGAAAAAAAGAGTGCCTGCAATAACGCAAAGCACTCTTAACTACGAATCAATCAAACTTTCTTACTAATTCGACTCATGGAATGTGCGCGAAATCACATCCATTTGCTGCTCGCGGGTCAGTTTATTGAAGTTCACTGCATAACCGGATACACGAACAGTAAGCTGCGGATAATTCTCGGGATGCTCCATAGCGTCCATCAATGTCTCGCGGTTGAATACATTTATGTTAATGTGATGGCCCCCTTCATTAAAGTATCCGTTCAGCAATTGGATCATATTTGTGATACGATCTTCCCCGGTACGTCCCAAAGCACCCGGTACTATTGAGAAGGTGTAGGAAATGCCATCCTGGGCAAACTCATAAGGCATTTTGGCCACAGATTTCATACTCGCAACAGCACCGTTTTTGTCACGCCCGTGCATCGGGTTAACGCCTGGGGCAAAAGGATCACCTATCTTGCGACCATCAGGAGTACTTCCTGTTTTCTTACCATACACCACATTGGATGTAATAGTAAGAATAGACTGCGTAGGCTCTGCGTTTCGATACGCTGGTTGCTTTTTCAGTTTAGCCATAAACTGCTTCACCAGGTCACGTGCTATACTGTCTACACGGTCATCATCATTACCGAAGACGGGGAATTCACCGGTTGTTTCGAAATCTACGGCTAGCCCGCTCTCATCACGAATGATCTTAACATCAGCAAACTTACAAGCACTTAGTGAATCTGCTACTACGGATAGCCCGGCAATACCACAAGCCATAGTGCGGAATACGTCCCGGTCATGCAAGGCCATTTCAAGGCGCTCGTAATAGTATTTGTCGTGCATAAAATGGATTACATTCAGCGCATTCATATAGGTAGCTGCTAACCAATCCATCATGGCATCAAGTTTAGGCATCAACTCTTCGTAACTGAGTTTATCCCCGGAAATCGGAGCTAGCTCAGGACCGATTTGCTCACCTGATATCTCATCCTTACCACCATTAATGGCATATAGCATAGTTTTAGCAAGGTTTGCACGTGCTCCGAAGAATTGCATTTGCTTACCGATTTTCATCGCCGATACACAGCATGCGATACCATAGTCGTCTCCCCAATACCCGCGCATCAGATCATCGTTCTCATACTGAAGCGATGAGGTTTTGATGGAGGTATCCACACAAAACTTTTTAAATCCTTCAGGCAGGTTTTGTGACCATAGCACTGTAAGATTTGGTTCAGGAGCCGGGCCTAAATTATGAAGCGTTTGCAAGAAGCGGAACGAGGTTTTACTTACCATGGTACGGCCATCAAGCCCCATACCACCAATTACCTCGGTAACCCAGGTCGGATCACCGGAAAACAGGGCATCATAATCCGGGGTACGCATGAAACGAACCATGCGAAGCTTCATCACCAGATGATCAATTAATTCCTGGGCTTCTGCTTCAGTAATCTTCCCTTCTTCCATATCGCGCTGGATATAAATATCCAGGAAGGTTGAAACTCGGCCAAATGACATAGCCGCACCATTTTGCTCTTTAACAGCAGCAAGATAGCCAAGGTATACCCATTGTACAGCTTCCTGGGCGTTCATTGCCGGACGGCTGATATCAAACCCGTAGCTGGCAGCCATTTCCTGGAGCTCACCAAGAGAACGAAGCTGCTCATTCAATTCTTCGCGAAGGCGAATAGTTTCTTCATCCAGGTTATGAATTTCAAGTGAGTCTAATTGTTGCTTTTTATCAGCTATCAGATATTCGATACCATACAAAGCCACACGGCGATAGTCACCAATAATCCTTCCACGGGCATAAGCATCGGGAAGGCCGGTTACAATACCGGAAGAGCGCGCTTTGCGAATCTCGCTGGTATACCCATCAAAAACGCCGTCATTATGGGTCTTTCTCAAATTTTTGAATGCTTCATTGGTTGCTTCTGAAAACGTAAAACCATTACTCTCTAACGCCTTCTGAGCCATGCGAACGCCACCAAATGGCATTAATGAACGCTTGAGGGGCTTATCGGTCTGTAAACCTACAATACGCTCTAAGTCCTTATCGATATAGCCGGGAGCATGAGTTGTAATCCCTGAAACCATTTCTGTATCAGCATCCAATACTCCACTTTTTTGTTCTTTTACCATCAGGTTCAGCACCTGTTGCCAAAGCAGTTGGGTATCATCAGTTGGACCACTTAAAAAATCTGCGTTGCCTTCATAAGGTGTATAGTTGCGCTGAATGAAGTCGCGAACATCGACTTCATTTGACCATGTCCCTGTTCGGAAATTTCGGTAGTGAACGGGAGTATCGTCGGTTAAAAAGGGCAGGTTTGGTGAAGGGGTTTTATCGTATGTTTTCATCTTTTTATACTGTTTGTAAATTACACTCTTTCATTCCCCTGCAGGCAACTTAAATTACCTGATGAATAGCCAGGAAAAGCTTGTATATAAGATAATGAAAACAGAATTCTCAGGCTTGAAAAACGG
Source organism: Balneolaceae bacterium (assembly GCA_006969905.1). GTDB lineage: Bacteria > Bacteroidota > Rhodothermia > Balneolales > Balneolaceae > Balneola. The sequence goes on from CP030887.1 coordinate 741,298, forward strand.
GTGTTAAATTTTAATTTTTATGCAATTAGAAGCGCTTCCATGAAACTTTTTTTGTAAAAAAGCTGAGTTCGACTTTTTTTCGGCATCATTTTTACTTTAAGGCTTCAGTCAAACCCGATAAAAAAATCATTTTTTGAATAATCTTCTAAACCCGGTTTCTATTTTTCAGCAATGGTTTAAAGAAGAAACCAGCCGTTCCAAAGAACGAATTCCATCAACCTGCTGCCTTTCTACCATTGGCCTGAATGGCTTCCCTAACGCCCGATTTGTTTCATTAAAAGAAATAAGAAAAGATCAACTCATTATTACCGGGCCAACACACTCCTTAAAAGGGCAGGAAATCAAACGCAATCCTAAGGTTGCTATCAGTTTTTGGTGGGATGGATCGGGCAGGCAAGTACGAATACAGGGAACTGCGAACGAGCTTTCTGCTGATTTAGCGAACAAATATTTTAATGAACGATCTGTTGATTCCAGATTAGTTTCCGTTCTTTCTAAGCAAGGAAAGCCTGTTGAGGATTTTGAAGAGCTCGAAGCAAAGTATAAGCATCAATTAGAAAGCATTACTTCCAAAGATATTTCCCGCCCTGATGACTGGGGTGGCTGGACCATTACTCCGATCCGAATTGAATTCTTAACTTTTCGGGATAATCGAATGCATTACAGGGAGCTTTTTACGTGGAACGGGAGTGCTTGGGATTGTTCCATCCTACAACCCTAGCTAATTACCGGAATCACTTCCCAATGCAAAACCGGGAAAATATAGAATCCAGGATATGCTCATTAGTGATTTCCCCTGTAATCGTACCTAACTCATTAAGGGCGGCACGGAGGTCGATAGAAAGGAAGTCACCCGTCATACTCATAGCCAAGCCATTTAATGCCTCCTGAATATGCTTCCTCGATTTCTGGAGAGCATCCCTGTGGCGTGTGGAAGTAACCAATAAGCTGGATGCATCATAATGCTTATTCTCCAAGGCACGGTCTTTCAATAATTTTTTTAACTCATTGATATTAACCCCTTCTGTTGCCGAGATTCTCATATCAAATTCAGTTCTCCAATCTTCCTTCAATTCAATATCAGCCTTTGTTCCTATCAGGATAAAAGGTGTTTCTCCCGATCTTTTTTGAAATGCTGCTATTTCTACCCGCTCTTTTTCACTAAACGGGTACGATAGATCTTTCAAATAAATCACAAGATCCGCTTGCTCAAAAGCCTGTTGAGATCGCCTGACTCCCTCTGCTTCTACTATATCATCTGTTTCCCGAAGCCCGGCAGTATCAATCAGTTTGAAGAGCAACCCGTCATAGTTCCAGTCCGCATCTATTGTGTCCCGTGTCGTTCCTGCTATATCAGTTACAATCGCGCGATCCTTTCCGACCAATGTGTTCAACAAGGTCGATTTGCCTGCATTGGGTCTGCCGATAAGTACTGTTTTTACCCCGTCTTTTACCAGCCTTCCGGTCTCATAAGTATCCAATAAATTGCCCAGTTCTTCATCCACATCTTCCAACAGTTTCTGAAGCTGCTCTTTGTTGGCAAACTCCACATCTTCCTCGGCAAAATCCAGTTCCAGCTCAACCATAGCCGTGGCATCTATAATTTGCTGACGAAACCTTTTGATATGTTCTCCCAATCTTCCTTCCAGCTGCTGATGCGCGGCATCTACCGCTTTCAGGCTTTTTGCATGGATAATGTCGGCTACTGCCTCTGCCTGGTCTAAATCCAGCTTCCCGTTTAGAAATGCACGTTGGGTAAATTCACCGGCTTCTGCAGGTTTAATGCCTACGGCTAAAACAGTCTCCAATACTTTTTGAGTTACCAGCACCCCGCCATGGCAGGATATTTCAACCGTTTCTTCTCCTGTATAAGAATGCGGAGCCTGGAAAATAGTTACTAAAACTTCATCAACTGGTTGGCCTTCTTTATCAAGAATTCGGCCAAAGTGAACTGTATGCGAATCCTGTTTGGTAAGGTCCTTTCCCTTAAATGCCTCGTTTACTTTGGCAATAGCATCTTTGCCCGAAACCCGTATTACGGCAATCCCCCCTTCTCCTACAGGAGTGGCAATGGCGGCAATGGGATTGTTTTGTGAAGTACTTGGCATATTTTTATTTCAAAATGGGCACAAATATACATCTATTCATTATGAATAATCGCTCTCTTACCATTTTGACTCACCTCATTGGCTTATTTAGCTCAAAATCAATACTCTCAAGGTTAATTTCAATCTAGCATAAATTCAATGTCTAAGTTTTTTCAGGTAGAAATTTCCTCTCAAGAAGATGCTATGAATGCATGTAAAAAAGCCTCATATGCTGCATATATTTCAGCAGCAATAACTACAATTTTTGCTTTGATAGCTATTTATAATGGGGGCTCCATATTGAGTGGCTTTATTGATGGTTGGATACTAATTGATGCAATTCTCATTTTTGTGCTTGGTTACTTTGTAGGAAAATACTCACGAACGGCGAGCGTCATTTTGCTTGCATATTTCCTATTCAGCCAAATAGTTATGAGAATGGAAGCTGGTAACATCGGGGGTATGGGTATCGCATTGATATTTGGCTTTTTCTACACAATGGGCATAAGAGGGGCTTTCTATTTATACAATAATTCTGATCTAGATGAAGAAACAAATGAATCTTCAACCCATTAGAAAAGCCTCTTCTTCTAAAGAAGAGGCTTTTCTTAACTGCACCCATAATTCTATTCAATATCTCCCATGAGCTTGCGAACCGGGCGTGCAGCTAGTAGCGCAACGATACCACCACCACCAATAATGAATGCAACTGTTTGAAACAGTCCTGATGGAGCAAGGTTTTCGAGCTGCCCTGCCACTAATCCCGCAATCAGGTTTCCAAGTGCTGCGGCTACAAACCAAATACCCATCATTTGGCCCACCCTGCTTTTTGGTGCAAGTTTGGTCATCGAAGAAAGTCCTACCGGTGATAAACAAAGCTCACCCACCGTATGCAAAAAGTAAGTTACTATAAGCCACGCCGGCGACACAAGATTAGTTGAGGACGCATTGGCTGAACCCCATGCCAGGACAAAGAATCCGGCTGCCAAGCCTAGTAAGCCTAATCCAAATTTAACCGGGATAGAAGGGTTTGCATTTCTCGATGCCAGCCACGTCCATAGCATACCAAAAAGAGGGGCAAATATTACTATGAAAGTGGGATTGATCAACTGCAACGTACTTGCAGGAATTTCCCAGCCTGCACCAATCTGGCTGAATACCCAATACAAAAACGCAACAATACCTACAGATGAAAAAACAACCGCATACTTTGCAATAGACCAAAGATCGTCTCTTTTAAACGTTTTGTATGAATAGTAAGCCAGAGGAATTGCAAAAAATAGTGAAAGAAGAATAGCTCCGAATCCACCCAGAAAAGTGCTGGGCCCAGCAGAACGATCAGTAAGATCAGCGGCAAAAAGATTTAATGAAGAACCTGCTTGTTCAAAACCACTCCAGAAAAGGGCTGCAAGTATAAACAACCAGAAAATAACCCCTAATCTTTTCTTCTCTTCTTTATTATGGCCACCAAAAAAGATGATGTATGCAAAAAAGGCGAAGGTAATAACCACAGCAACTAAACCAAGATTCTGTGCAATGGTAGTGAGCGCTAAGGAAATAGCTCCTGAACTTACTAAAAACCCAAGAATGACAACGGCCGCTCCGATCACTGATACCACAGCATAAAAGATCTTACTTCTCTTTTTAAGTACTTCTTCACTGTCATCGATTTTAAGGTCCCCGGCAGTACCTAAATATTTACCTCCGATTTTATAGGATATCAATCCCAGCACCATACCAAAACCCGCCAAGGTAAAACCATAGTGCCAGTTATAGCCCTCTCCTAACAAACCACATAATAGTGGACCTAAAATAGCTCCAAAATTGATACCCATATAAAAGATGGAGAAACCCGCATCTCTTCTTGCCCCTCCCTCCGGGTACAAGTCGCCAACCATAGTACTCACATTGGGCTTCAATAAACCGGTGCCAATTACAATAAGAGCCAGCCCTATAAAAAAGAAAGTGGTAGTAGGCACAGCCATACTGAAATGCCCGGCTGCAATAATACATCCTCCAACAAAAACAGCTTTCCTTTGCCCCCAAAGATTATCTGCAATCCAGCCACCAGGTAAAGAAAGCACATAAACAAAAAAAGTATACAAACCATAAATGGCAGCGGCTTCTGCAACCCCGAACCCAAGTCCCGGGTTATCTCCTATTGCCTCGGCTGTCATAAAAAGAACAAGAAGAGCACGCATCCCATAATAACTAAAGCGCTCCCAAAGCTCAGTAAAAAACAAGGTAGATAAGCCCCGTGGGTGACCAAAGAAATCATTCATTTGAGCCGTATTAGTATTTGCCATAAGTAAATCGGTTTGTTTGGGTTTTCAATAAATATTGCAAATTCGCTGATAATACCTAAACCACTACAAGGGTGCAAGGAATCATTAACCATCCATGGTTCTTCATGCCTTCTTTATATTCTTTTGCTATCTAATGGGAAGTTTATGGTTAACGAAAAATCATTACCTAAGCCCAAATTAAAAATATCTCTCAGTGACCTAAAAATATGGTCACATGTAGCTCTAGCATAAATAGAAAACCCCTTCTTAGTGATATTTGGAAGGGGTTTTATTCTTTAAGATGTTGAAAGCCGGACTATTTATTCACTAGTCATAATAAACAGCGGCTGCATTTCGAAGCTCTTATAAAATGGGCGTAAACGCTCGATACTATAATGCCTATCAACGTTTACCAGCTTCTTTCTGCTGGTTACAATATCAATAGGAACATTGTCATACCGGCCATTTTTAAGAACCACCAATCGGCCATGTACATTTTGCAGTATCAGATCCATAGCCAGGTTACCGTACGCCATAGGTACAATAGAGTCGATGGCATCGGGATCTCCTCCGCGTACCATGTAACCTAATTTTTGATTGATAATGTTAACGGTCTTACCATTGTTATACTTTGGAGATCGTTTTTTTAACTCTTCGGAAACCAGGTCACCGATACCGCCCAGTTTCTTATGTCCATAGGCATCAGTTGTGGCATCCTGGAAAACCATTTCCCCGCCCTCAAACATAGCCCCTTCCGAAACCAGCAACATGGAGTACCGGCTAGGGTTTCGGTTACGGTCATAGTTCATGAGCTCAGCAAGTTGTTCCATATCGAATTTGTATTCGGGAATTACACATCGCGTTGCCGCGCCCGCCATTGTCGGTAACATTGCCGTAAAACCTGCATACCTGCCAAATACTTCCATAACTAAAAAGCGTTCATGAGATCCTGCCGAAGTTCGCAATGTGTTCGCTAATTGAATAGTCCGGGTGATGCAGGTACTAAAACCAATGCAATAATCCGTTCCGGGCACATCATTGTCCATCGTTTTTGGGAGTGCCACCACTTTCACTCCTTCTCTGTATAAGCGAACCCCATAGCTAAGTGTATCGTCCCCGCCAATAGGCATCAGGTAATCTATACCAACATATTCCAGGTTTTTCAGTACCTCAGGAGTCAGATCGTTATATTCTTCTGTATACGTTTCTTTTAGATGCTCGGGTAAATCGGATTGCTTTACATGGCTTGGGCGTGTCCTTGATGTGTGCAGAAAAGTGCCCCCGGTTCGTCCCGCTTTATTCACAATATCTTCCGTCAGTTCTATATAGCAGTGTGCATTTTTTGCCTTTTTTTCTCTAACAATATCAATCAGGCCTGCCCAGCCTCTTCTAAAACCAATTACACGGTAGCCTTCCCTGAGTGCCCTGATTGTAATACCCCGAATTGCAGGGTTCAGGCCGGGCACATCCCCCCCTCCCGTTAAAATTCCGATAGTTCCTTTACTCTTTTTAGTGCTCATAATAATTCCGGTTACTTTTAAATACTACATCATAGCTCCACAGTATGAAAAGTTTATGAACTTTTAAAAAAATGCTGCTTCCTTCATCAAATCTTTAAATTCATAAACTAAGGTGAGTGTACCCACAATTTAACGGGAGCCGCCATGAAGAAAACAATTGTAGTAGTTGGTTCCAGTTTTGCCGGATATACTACAGCCCTAACACTGGCAAAACTTTTAAAAGGAAAACACCGAATTGTAGTTATTGATAAGCAACCTGATTTCGTATTCCTGCCATCATTAGTCTGGCATCCGTTTGGATACCGGAATGTAGATGATATATCCTTTAATGTACTTCCCATATATGACGATCTGGGCATTACCTTTATGGAAGCCATTGTATATGGTTTTGACCTGAAAGACCAGGTAGTACATACTCAAGATGAGGACGTTCATTACGATTATCTTATACTTGCTACCGGTACCTGTGCAAACTTTGATAGCGTAAAAGGGTTGCTACCAGGAAAAACAGCCTGGTCAATCTGCAGCCTGGGAGAAGCTGAGAAAACCAGGAAAGCATGGAAAGCTTTTCTTAAAAAGCCGGGGCCTCTTGTAATCGGGGCAACACAAAGGGCTGGTTACTTTTTTGCGGCGTATGAATTTCTTTTAAATGCTCTTTATCACCTGATGAAGAATAATCTCTTAGGCACGATTCCCATACACTTCATCACTCCTGAGCCTTATTTGACTCATTTTGGAATTGGCGGGCTTTATTCCGGTGCAAGCAATTGTGAAGATTTGTTTAATAGATATGATCTGAACTGGCATACGAATGCTGAAATTCGTGAGGTTAAAAAAGAATCAGTGGTTTTGGAAACCGGAGAATCCATTTCTTCATCTTTTACCATGCTGATCCCCCAGTTTGTGGGAACAAATGCCATTCGTTCAACCCGAAAACTTGCTGACCGGCACGGCCTTATTCGTGTAAACAACCAGTTTCGTCATAAGGTATATAAAAATGTATATGCAGCAGGTGGAGCAGTGTATATTAAACCGAAAGAGTATACCCCGGTACCATGTGGCGTTCCACGTACACATACAGTATCTGAGGCTATGGCAAAAACCGTAGCTTACAATGTTGCTTCACATATTGAAAAGGGAGCCCGGGTTTCCATTTCAAATAATCGGTTATATGAGTATTGCAAGCAGGACATGGATCACCTCTCGCTTGCCCTTTTTGGAGAGCAAACCACTCCTCACAGGGATTTGGACTTTATTGCCAAAGGCTCCCAGGAGAAATGGGCTAACCTGACAATAGAAAACTACATTGAATCTTCTTTTGACTCAGAATACCTCAAAATCTGAGGTTCAAAACTTATTGCTGAAACATTAATGGTATTACATCGTGAACCTATCCGTTCACAAAATTACCATTATGGAACTACTCTGGATTGCACTAGGTACTGTACTTATTGTCATCGGTTTAATCGGGGCTTTCCTCCCTGTTTTACCGGGATTACCTTTTAGTTATTTAGCTTTATGGGTACTGCAACTTAGCGGTGTTGCCCAGTTTTCTACATTCTTTTTGGTTGCCTGGGGTGTAATAATTGTAACCGTTCTTATTCTTGAAAATGCTTTACCCGCGTACACCACCAAAAAGTTTGGTGGTTCAGCATATGGTATGACGGGAAGCACCATAGGGATGATTTTAGGAATGTTGTTTTTCCCTCCCCTTGGTTTTTTCCTTGGAACACTTTTTGGAGCTTTTGTGGGAGAACTGATCTACAAACAGGATGTTAATATAGCATTAAAAGCTGCCTGGGGTTCTTTTATTGGATTTTTAACAGGCACCGCAATCAAAGTTACCCTTGCTGCAATGATTGCTTTCAGCTTCTTTAAAGCTGTTTTATAAAACCACTACAAAAATTTGACCTTATAAAACTTATGAATACTTTTTCTCGTCTATTATTACTACAAAAAGAAAGAAATAATTATGAACCGTTCGCAAAAAATTGGTGAGCTTGAAGAACTAATACTCCTGGCAATAGGGGGGCTTTCTAATGAGGCCTATACGGTAAGTATCCAGCAATTATTGGAATCTACTTCCGGAAGGGTAATAAGTATGGGGGCATTATATACTTCTCTCGAACGACTCGGGAAAAAAGGGTATGCCACTTCAGAAATGAGCAAACCCACTGCTGAGCGGGGAGGCAAAAGCAAACGTATTTACAAAGTTACTTACGAAGGGGAACAAATACTGCATGAAACAAGAGCAGTACGCGATCGGCTTTGGAACCAATTCAAATGGAGCCCGGCATGGGGCTAGCTAACCAACCTACACCTCCAAAACTTGCCAGATGGCTGCTGTCGTTAAGCATTGCCTGGAAGTTCAAAGAAGAAGCTGAGAGTGACCTGGATGAATTGTTTCATATCCGTTGCAGCAATTGGGGCTTGCGGTATGCCCGCCGCCTTTACTGGCAAGATGTACTCAGCATTTGGGTTCGTCGCAGCTGGTTTGAAGAATTAGAATTTACCCAACTTAATTTTTTCCCAATGTTTAAAAACTATTTAAAAGTCACTTTTCGTGCACTCAAAAAACAGAAGATCTACACCTTTATAAACGTATTCGGCCTTGCTATCGGCCTTGCTTTTTGCGCCCTCATCTTTTTGTATGTACAGGATGAACTTACCTATGACCGTTTCCATGAAAATAATGATCGAATTTTCCGTATTGAACAGCGATACTTTGGTACTGATGGTTCGGTTCGGTTTGATAACCCCAATGGGCCTATCCCTTTAGCGCCAACTCTTAAACAAGAGATACCCGGCGTAGAAGCCTATACCCGGTTATTTAGACGTACTCATTATGTACAGGTTGATAATGAACCAATCCGAGAATCAGTTCATTATGCCGATGCCGATATTCTTAAAATGTTCAGCTTCCCTATTATTTCCGGAAATTCAGAAACTGCGCTTTTAAACGTTAATTCTGTAGTAATTACCGAAGAGATTGCTACTAAGTACTTCGGTAAAACTAATGTGGTTGGTGAAACACTCAAGATCAGAAAGGAGGAGGATTTTGAGGATTATTTTGTTACTGCTGTTGTTGGAAAAAGCCCAGACAATTCCACGGTTAAATTCGAACTTCTGATTCCTATACAAGGAGATGCTAGATATCGACCACCTTACTTAGACCGTTGGAACATGAATTTGTACAAAACATTTATCATGCTGGAAAAACAAGTCGATGCCGCCCAGCTTAAGGAGCCACTTGCTGCCTTTCGTGAACGGCATAATGGTGACTATAACCAGGTACTGAGAGAGCGACATGAAATACCGGAGAACCAATTAGTTAGCACCTATCATCTGAATCCCTTGCCAGAAATTCACCTAAACTCGGTAAGTGACCCGATGTACTCCTATATCCTTTCGGGAATTGCTATTGCTATTCTATTAATTGCATGTATCAACTTTATGACACTTTCTATTGGGCGATCATCCAGACGCTCTAAAGAAGTTGGGATGAGAAAAGTAGTAGGTGCATTCCGTCATCAACTGATGTTTCAGTTCTGGGGCGAAGCCTTTTTGATTTGTGGAATTTCTATGATTTTGGGAGTTCTGCTTGCTGGAGGGTTTTTGCCTGTTTTCAATGCACTAAGTGGGAAATCCTTAGCATTCAATTATCTGGAAAACTGGGAGACTCTCGTTGCATTGTTTGGGTTTATGGTACTAACCGGTTTTATTGCTGGTAGTTATCCTGCAGTAATTTTATCCGGTTTTAAACCCGTTACCACATTGAAGGGTTCATTAAAACTGAGTGGATCAAATTTCTTCACCAAATCGCTGGTTGCATTGCAGTTTGCTCTTTCTGTGATGTTGATTATCAGTACTCTTGTAATGAAAAATCAGCTTCAATTTATACGCTCACAGGATTTAGGGTACAATACAGAGCACGTAGTTTATATTCCTCTAAACCGTTTGGACGGATTAAAGATTGCAAACAATTTTAGAACTGCAATCGGAGGTCATATAGATATTGTAGATATCACTGCTACGGGAGTAGCTGTAGGATTTAAAGGATCATACGGGTATGGTGTAGAGTATAATGGTGAGAGTATAGATATCAATGTATTTACTGTAGAAAGTAACTACATCGACTTTATGGAAATGGAATTAGTAGCAGGGAGAAATTTCAGTCCTGATCTGGCAACAGATACTACAGAATCAGTCATAATCACTGAGACTTTTGCTCGTGAATTTGGATTGAATGATCCGATTGGAAAGCAAGTGCCTGCCCTTACTCCGGGAAAGGATACTCATGGAGGCGCCATTATTATTGGAATGGTAAAAGATCACTACTTCCAGTCTCTGTACGATGAAATGGATCCGGCATTCTTAACAATGAATCCGGCCTGGGGGCATGGAAATTTATTGATTCGAATAAGACCTGAAAATATGCAGGAAACCATTGCGATGATTAAAGATACCTGGAATACGTTTGTGCCTGAGATTCCTCTGAATTACCGCTTTTTAGATGAAGATATGTACGAGGAATATGCTAACGATGAACGCTGGGCAAACATTGTTAATTACTCCTCACTATTTGCTATTTTTATCGCCTGCCTTGGATTATTTGGATTAGTTACTCTCACTGTTTCAAGCCGGATAAAAGAAGTTGGAATCCGTAAAGTATTAGGTGCATCAGTTTTACAGATATCCGGTTTATTCGCCAAAGACTTTGTGAAGTTGGTTGCTATAGGGGTATTAGTTGCTTCTCCAATAGCCTATTATGCAATGAACCAGTGGCTAAACAACTTTGCCTATCATATTTCAGTTGGTATCATCCACTTTTTACTTGCAGCTATTATTGTACTTGTTATTGCATTAAGTACTATAAGCTTTCAAGCCATTAAAGCAGGCTTTACAAACCCGGCTGAAACTCTTTCTAACGAGTAATTTAAAATAAAAAAGGGCACGTGTAATGTGCCCTTTACAAATACCTGCAAGACTGTTACTTACTTTTCGATGGTCATTTCTTCAACTTCGAGTTCAGCATCCGGACGCTCTTTGTCGCCTTTCAGATACTGGTTAAACCAGCGAAGCATTCTCAGGTTATAATCAAATTGAGCAGTAGCCCTGCGGTTTCCGTGACCTTCGCCCGGATACAATACTAACCGTACTGGAGTATCGGTACGGGTTTTGATATGGCGATACAACTCGTAAGACTGGCCCGGATCAACGCGGGTGTCTTCTTTACCGTGCATAATCAATAATGGTGTTTGGGAATTATCAACATGAAAGATTGGGCTGCGCTCCAGGTAATCCTGGTAATCATCCCAAATGCGCTTTCGGGCATGTACATGGTAGAGTTCTTCAGGAATATCACTGGTACCCCATTTCGAAAGGTTATTGCTGATGCCCACAAACATCACGCCGGCAGCAAAACGATGGCTGTATTTAGTGCTCATCCATGCCGTAGCATAACCGCCATATGAACCTCCTGTTACTCCAACTTTATCGCTATCAGCGATACCTATTTCTATCAAATGATCTACTCCTTCTACAATGTCATCAAATTCAGCACCGGCCAGATCACCCTGGCTGCTCATGGCAAACTCAAGTCCGCGGCCTGTACTTCCTCGATAATTTGGATAGAATACAGCAAAGCCTTCAGCTGCTCCTACTTGTCCTGCCATAGAATATGCTGTTAACCAGCCATTATCATAGTGAGCCTCGGGGCCACCATGTATCACATTAATTAATGGGTAGCGCGTACCTTCTTCATACCCTAAGGGGTAAATAAGTAAACCTTCTATTTCAAATCCATCTTTAGTTGTATAGGTAATTACTTCTTGTTTGCCAAGCTTAACATCGTCTAACCAGGGGTTACTATTTGTTACACGCTTAGGCTCTTTGTCTTTTCTTTTCATCAAATACAATTCATCAGGATGTGTGGGAGTATTCGCATCAAACACAAAATCTCCTTTAGCTGACACCGCAAAAGACTTCAGGTTCAAACCTTCTTTCTGAACCATAGCCTTCATTTTGCTTCCGTCTTTGTTAAGCGTACCAAGCTCGGAGTGTACACCTTTGCTTGCCAGGTAATACAAAGTGTTTTTGTCTTTCCAGGCAAGAGCATCAAACTTTCCTTTAAAATCTTCCTGGATCAGAGTTGTTGAACCATCCTCTACATCTACAATTTTGATTCGTCCGTCAATAGGATCGTTGATAGTAGCAGCAGCAATCATGGCTAAATGTTTACCATCAGGGCTCCAGGCATACTGACCCAGTTTTCCAACGTGATCTACTTCTGCCAACACTTCGCGGGTTTCATGGTCTACAATCATAATTCGCTGGCTCATAAAAGAATCATCCACCAATGAAGTAGGTGCCACACCCAAAGCCACTTTCTGGTAATCAGGGCTCCAGTGAGCAGAATATACTGTACCCACAACAGGTATACGATGGGGCTCATGTCCTTCTTTGGTTACATTTTGCATATATGCCCAGGTTTCAGAAAGCCCCTCTTCATAGATTTCCGGTTGATAAGGAAGTGGTGATTCATTTTCTGCCGTAGGCTGAGCCGCCCTGAATACTATATGGCTTCCGTCTGCCGCCCATTCATAACTTGAGATATTCGTTTCGAAAGCAAAAAGCTTAGTGGATTCATCATCCTCTAAAGAAAATTCATACATAGAACGGGTATCATCACCTTCTTTTTTTGCCAAATAAGTAAGGCTGTTATATCCGGGGCGGAAGGCGATCCCTGATACACTCATGTCAGTAATCACTGCACGGGATTCCCCGCTTTTCACATCCATAATATATAGATGAGAACTTGCCGGTGCATTTTTCTCAAATGGATCAGCCGGTACTATTTTAGTATAGGCTACTGTATTTCCATCCTCAGAAATATATACTGATCCTACACTTTGAATTTTTGAAAGTTGAATGGGTGTTAATCCATTTTGAGCAGTTACCGTCACAGCAAAAAACATCATGACTACAAAAACTGCCAATCTTTGAAAACTCTTAATCATTTTCATGGGTTTAAAATTATTAGGTTTATTTCTCTATAAGCACAGCTTTAAACCTACTGAACTTTTATGAAATTTTCTTGAAGAAGCTTTTCTTTACTAACATTGCTGGCCTTTACGAGGAAGATGAATTTGTAAATAAGCTCTGACATAAAATCAACGAAGCAATCTCAGAGTATTTGTGTTAATTAATAAGATTGCATCACTTGTGCAAGGAAAGTAATTCAAGTTCCGCCTTTCAAATAACTCAAAATCACTAATCAGCACCGCTTATACTGGAAATAAAGTGATCTTTATAGCAGCTGGATTGTGGGATATTATGGTAAAAGCGTACCTTGCCTCAATTAGTTAAGCTGGTATGACACTTTCAGAAAAAGAACAACTTCTTGGTATTATCTTTTCCAAAATAGAGGAACTAACCAGGGAGATTTCAGAACTGGCAGAACTTACCAAACCCATTCCTTTAGATGCAGCTATTGGCCGGGTTTCCAGGATGGATGCGATCAACAATAAAACAATTAATGAAGCCTCTTTAAGAGAAAAGAAAAAGATACTCCAACGCCTGGAAAAGGCTGTTGAACTTTCTGCACACAAAGATTTCGGGCTTTGCATGCGTTGTGGTAATGAAATCCCATTTGGCCGTTTGGAGTATATGCCACATACCACCCGATGTGTTGATTGTACCGGCTAATTTATTTCTCCTTAATATACATGTTGTATTTTCATCCCTAAAAACTCCATGCGCACTTTATTTATTATTCTCTTGTTCTTAATTGCCGGATGCCAGGCAGATTCCAGCAACCCTGAAAACAATACCACACAATCTCAGCTGATCTGGCCGGAGTGGTACGCTCCTGAAGACACCGTCAGAGTATTAAGCTGGAATGTTGAACATTTTGTGGACAATTTTGATAATCCCTACATAGACAACAGACGCGAAAATGACCCCCCATCAGACATGCCGGAAAGAAGGGAACAACTTGCCAAGGTGCTTAAACTGGCAGACGCCGACATTGTAGTATTCCAGGAGTTTGAAAGTAGCTCCTATGCACAACTTTTAGCAGAAGAGTTTTTCCCGGAATTAGGGTACCAGGTTTTTAGCGGACTGGAAAGTGATGACTGGTATATGAATGTGGTAATATTAAGCCGAATTCCATTAGGCACTTTTTACAGTTACGCTACCTCCAATGTACCTATTATAGGACAACAAAATGATGATGGTTCGCCTGCTAGTCAAACATTCATTAATAACAGAATGTGGTCAGTAGATGTACTGGTTAATGACAACTATGATTTTAATTTAACCGGAGTACACTTAAAAGCAGGGCGCGGTGAGCGAAATGAGTATTGGCGACTGGGTATGATAAATCTGCTCAGAAATCAACTTTCAAAATTCATAAACCTCGATCATGATCAGAATCTTTTGGTGGTTGGCGATTTTAATGCCACTCCTGAAAGTCCTGAATTCCAATCCTTTTTGGGAGATTCAACAGATCTGACGTTTATTGATCCTTTAGCAGGAACCGGTATATTCACTCACCCTGCTGACTCTTTGTTCTGGAGAATTGATCATATTATTCCAAATGAATTTATGATGCCCGAGATCATTCCTAACTCCGTTCAGGTATTCACTCCCTTTTCCCCTGATTCCATGAATTTTATCGCAGATCATCTTCCAATGATTGTAGATATCGTTGCATCTGAGCAATAACTTTTAATTCATCTCTATCTTTTCTACTATTCCGCAATGGAAATATTAGGAATTGATGTGGGGGGCACCGGAATAAAAGGTGCCATTGTTGATACGAAAACAGGTAACCTCTTAACGGAACGCCATAGAATCCCAACCCCTAAACCTGCTACTCCCGAAGCTGTGATAGAAACCATCTGCAAGCTGGTTAAGGAGTTTGACTGGCATGGCCCCGTAGGTTGCGGTTTTCCGGCTGCCATTGTTCATGAAGTAGTCCGTACTGCGTCAAATATTGACAATAGCTGGATCGGAGTTAATGCAGCAGAGCAAATTGAAAAAGCTACAGGCTGCCCAACCCATCTTGTAAATGATGTTGACGCTGCTGGTTTTGCTGAAATGGAATTCGGAGCCGGAAAAAATGAAAATGGCACGGTGTTCATTACCGCCTTTGGAACCGGGATCGGAACGGCTATTTTTTACGAGAAAAACCTGCTCCCAAATACTGAACTCGGGCATATTAAAATGCATGGTATTGCTGCTGAAGACTATACCGCAAACTCAGTCCGAGAAAAAGAAAATCTTGACTGGGAAACCTGGGGACTGCGCGTTAACGAGTATCTCCGGGGAATTGAAGACCTATTCTGGCCAGATTTAATAATTGTGGGTGGAGGGGTGAGCAAAAAGTTTACTGAATTCAGCCCTTATTTAAATCTTCAGACACCCGTTATCCCTGCTCAAAACAGGAACCATGCAGGGATTATTGGTGCTGCATTGGCTGCTAAAAAAGTTGGCTTGAAGTAAGCACCAATACGTAAAAAGTCTTTCTCCACTATTCCATCTTATCCTAACCCGGTGTATCATTTCAATTCATGAAAAACACTCTCCTTTTTATTACACCTGTCCTCATTTGGGGCTCAACCTGGTATGTAATCACTTTTCAGGTTGGAGAAGTGGATGCGATGTATTCTGTAGCATACCGCTTTGCCATTGCAGGGGTATTGATGCTTTTGGTTTCGAGGATATGGGGCTTAAAACTGGACTTTACCCGAAAAGAACACGGATTTATTTTACTGCAAGGGCTTCTGTTATTCGGTTTTAATTATTGGTGCATGTACTCTTCAGAATTGTATCTCACCAGTGGGCTTGTAGGACTGTTATTCTCTTTACTGGTTTTCATGAATATTCTGAATGGCCGAATATTTCTTAAAACGCCATTTGAATTGAAAGTTATAGTAGGGGGATTGTTGGGAATACTTGGTACTGCCCTGGTTTTCTGGAAAGACCTGGTTCAGTTCTCCTTCTCGGATGGCAAGCTTATCGGAATTGTACTGGCGGTTGCCGGTACTTTTATAGCATCGCTTGGCAATATCACCTCTGCGCGCAACCAAAAAGCGGGCATCCCGGTAATCCCATCCAATGCTTTCGGTATGACTTACGGAGCTGTCGCCATGTTCGTTATTGCATTAATTAGTGGGAAAACCATCTCATTTGAAACAAACATTTCATACATAAGCTCTTTATTGTATTTAGCAATTTTTGGTTCGGTAATTGCATTTGGGGCGTACTTAACTTTGATTGGGAGTATAGGGGCAAGCAAAGCTGCTTATGTAAGTGTAATTGCCCCCGTAATAGCCCTTATTCTTTCAACTATATTTGAAGATTATCAATGGACCCTTACGACTTTCAGTGGGGCAGCTTTTATCCTTCTCGGAAATGTGGTGGCACTTTACCAGGGGAATAAGAAGAAAGGAACTGTTTTGCAGGAAAATCCCTAATGAACAATTTATTGTTTAATCATTCCTCATTCTAAATTACTATGCAAGCCCATCATTTTGTACATTCCCTGCGTTAGCAAAAGCGACTTTATTCATGTCAGAAAATTACCGCGCACTTACCCGAAAATACAGGCCCGACAGGTTTGAGGATATCGTTTCCCAGGAGCACGTAAGCAGTACCCTGATGAACGCGATCAAACAAAACCGTTTGTCGCATGCGTATATGTTTTGCGGCCCCCGCGGAGTGGGTAAAACAACCATGGCCCGGGTTTTGGCAAGGGTAATAAATGAGATTGATTCCAGTGTGGATGGAGAGGCTCTCAACCAGACACTGAATATCATTGAAATGGATGCAGCCTCCAATAATAAAGTGGAAGATGTCCATCATCTCCGTGAAAGTGTGCGGATTCCTCCGCAAAATGGTCGCTACAAAGTGTTTATCGTAGATGAGGTTCACATGCTTTCCAAGGCTGCTTTCAATGCCTTGCTGAAAACTTTAGAGGAACCGCCGGAGCATGCCATTTTTATTTTTGCAACTACCGAGCCTCATAAAGTTCTTCCTACTATTTTATCACGTGTTCAGCGGTTTGATTTTAAGCGCATAGCTGTTGAGGAAATTGTACATCGCCTGAGAAAAATATCTGTTGATGAACACATTGCTATTGATGAAGAGTCTCTTCACGTAATCGCTAAAAAAGCTGATGGTGCGTTGCGGGATGCCCTGGGCTTAATGGATCAGGCTATTGCTTTTTGCGGAGACACGATCACCCATAATGAATTGCTCCAAGCACTAAACGTAGTGGGTACCGACCGCTTGTTTGAGTTCATGAATTGCGTGAAAGACCGGGATGCTAACAAAGGCCTGGAGTTAATCAACACGTTGCTGCAGGAGGGTTATGATATCCAGGAGTTTTTGATTGGATTAACAGAGCATCTTCGCAATTTATATATTGCTCACCATTCAGCTAAGTTGTATTTGGTTGAGGCTTCAGAAGAAACCAAAAACAGATACCAGCAAACAGCCCCGGATTTTCCCAGAGACGATTTGATGAGAATGCTTCACGTTGTAAGTGATGCCCAAATAAAATTGAAGGATGCCAGCCAGCCTCGTATTCAGTTTGAGATTACTTTACTAAAGCTCATCCATATGGAGCGCTCTGAAAAGCTTTCTGAACTTCTGGCAGGATTGGAAGGTTTAAAAAAAAACTTCAGTAACCCCGAAATAAAACCAAAACCATCAGAAAAGCTTGTTTCTGAACCTGCGGTTCCAGAAAATGGACAGGCCAACGTAGATAACTCTCAATCTGTAAGTAACACTGGAGAAACCTCCATTAAATCTTCTCCACCTCAATCAGAAGAACATGAAGATGATGAGTTTGGACTAGGAAAACCAGCGTTAGCTACACGGATTAATAAGAAAACCACTTCGGAATCACCTGTACAGGAACACAACAACGTGGTTGTACAGGAAGAAATTTCCAGGCCGGAAGAGAAGAAAGTTCTCCGTGTTGAAGATGTAAAAGCAGTTTGGGATTCTTTTCTGAAATCGCTGAAAGGGGATTTCCCTATGGTTCTTCAGCTTCAGGTTGAGCGGGTAAAACCAACAACACTTAAAGGTACTGAGCTAACCATACAATGTGATAATCCGCTGGCAATGAAAATGCTGGAAGAACAGGCTCCTGATCTGGCACGAAAATTGAAGGAATGCCTTGGCTCTATGCTGCGTTTTAAGTTTGAACTTATTAAACCTAATGGCGAGGCAAGTAAGGCCCGAAATCCATATGAGCGCTTTAAAGAGATTCAGGAAAAAGACCCTATTATTAAGGAACTGGTTGAACGCTTCGGAGCCGAACTGGAATACTAAATACAAAAATGATGAGTAATTTTAATATGGCCGACATGTTCGGTAAGATTCAGGAAATGCAATCAAAAATGCAGGAAGTCCAAGCCCAGTTAGGCTCAATTACTGTTGAAGCTGAAGCAGGTGGCGGAATGGTAAAAGTAACGGCCAACGGGTTACGACAAATTGTATCTATCAAATTTGATGAAGATGTGATTGATCCGAATGATAGGGAAATGCTTGAGGACCTGATTGTGGCTGGTGTAAATAAAGCTTTGGAACTTGCTGATGAAGCTGCAAAAGAAAAAATGCAGGATGCTTATAAAGGGATGATTCCCGGAGGAGGAATTCCTGGCATGGACCTCTCTCAATTTGGCCTTTAAAGAACTTTAAAGTTTGGATTATGAATGTTGAATTCAATGCTTTATTCAGCGTTCATAATTGTTAATTCAAAATTATATTGCAGATTACTTCAGAATACTTAGAACGCGTTATAGAACAACTGGCAAAACTTCCGGGAACCGGTAGAAAATCAGCCCAACGCATCGCCATTCATTTATTGAAACAGAATGATGAGTACGCCTTAAAGCTGGCAAATGCCATCCTAGATCTCAAAAATAAAGTAACCCGCTGCTCCGTCTGTGGAAATGTGAGCGATAATGATCCCTGTAAGATTTGTGAAAATTCTAAAAGGCAAAATGGGATTATCTGCGTGGTTGAAGAATTTAATGACGTGTATATCATTGAAAAAACCAATGAGTTTCGGGGACGCTATCATGTACTTGGTGGTGTAATTTCACCAATGGATAATATCGGTCCTGATCAGCTACGTATCCAAGAGCTCCTGAAACGGGTTGGAGGTGACGAGCAAATTGAAGAAGTAATACTAGCCCTAAACCCTGATGCTGAAGGCGAGGCCACTTCCTACTATATCAATAAATTACTCGCTCCTTATGAGATAAAGGTCACTCGGATAGCCTACGGTATTCCTATGGGTACTGAACTGGAATTCATTGATGAAGCCACTTTAAGCCGTGCCTTCGCAAGCAGGAATGCTTTTTAAGCCTCACAAGTTTTTACTCAAACTGTACTAATCTCATTGTACTTTTAACCTTCAATTTTCAACTCGCTATTGCGGTTAAATCCAGAACCATGAATAAATTCTTTTACTTTTTTGCTCTTTTATTATTCATAAGCCCGCTTTCTGTTGCCCAGAATAATACATCTTACTGGCAGCAACACGCTGATTACGAAATGCATATAGATGTGGATACTGAAAAGTATCAGTATAAAGGAAAGCAAAAGCTTGTATATACCAACAATTCACCTGATGTGCTTGAAAGGGTGTATTATCATTTATACTTCAATGCCTTTCAGCCGGGAAGTATGATGGACAAACGCTCACGCACTATTGCAGATCCTGATGGCCGGGTCAGGGATCGTATTTACCACCTGGAAGAAGATGAAATCGGGTATCAGCGTATTCGATCCCTTAAGCAAGATGGCAAGGATGTATCTTTTATGGAAGAAGGGACCATTCTTGTGGTTGAGCTAAACAAGCCAATCAAGCCGGGAGAAAAAACCACTTTTGAGATGGAGTGGGATGCCCAGGTACCCTTACAGGTGCGCCGTTCGGGCCGTACTAATGCTGAAGGTATTGAATTTTCAATGAGCCAATGGTACCCAAAACTGGCCGAATATGATTATATGGGCTGGCACCCCAACCCTTATGTTGGGAGAGAGTTTCATGGTATTTGGGGTAACTTTGATGTAAAGATCACGATTGATAAAGACTATGTAATCGGGGCTACAGGTGTTCTCCAGAATCCAAACCAAATAGGCCATGGTTATGAAGAACCGGGCACCAAAGTACAACGCCCAAAAGGTGATAAATTAACCTGGCACTTTGTTGCAGAGGATGTGATTGATTTTTTCTGGGGAGCAGATCCTGACTTCATCCATACAACAGCCCAGGTACCTAATGGGCCAAAGCTTCACTTCTTCTACCAGTATGAGATAGATGTCCGTGCCAACTCCGATAAAAATGCAGAATACAGGGCTAATTGGGAGCGGCTACCTGAACTAACTGTGAAAGGATTTGAATATGCTCAAAAACACTTTGGCAAGTATCCATATCCTCAATACTCAGTTGTACAAGGTGGTGACGGAGGAATGGAATATCCTATGGGAACCCTTATTACAGGTGCACGCTCCCTAGGAAGTTTAACAGGTGTTACTGTGCACGAATTCTACCATAGCTGGTTCCAGGCCGTATTGGCAACTAATGAAGCACTTTATCCCTGGATTGATGAAGGTTTTACCGTTTTTGCTTCTGCAGAAACCATGAACCACATTTTTGACCGCCAGGCAGATAATCCATACGAAGGCTCATACAGAAGTTATTACAGTATCGTGCGCTCAGGGTTGGAAGAGCCTCTTACAACCCACGCTGATCACTATAACACAAACCGGGCTTATGGAGCTGCTTCATATTCAAAAGGGGCCGTGTACCTTGCACAATTAAGTTATGTGATTGGAGAAGAAACATTTCGAAAAGGAATGTTGCACTACTACGATGAATGGAAAATGAAACACCCAACGGCTAATGACTTTCTCCGGGTTATGGAAAAAGAATCTGGTATGATCCTGGATTGGTACAACGAGTACTTCGTTCAAACCACAAAAACTATCGACTATGGGGTAAAGGCACTGGTTGGAGATAATAACAAAACAATAGTTGAACTTGAGCGCTATGGATTGATGCCAATGCCTATTGACCTGGAAGTGGAGTATGAAGATGGTTCCAAAGAAATATTTTATATACCTCTCAGAATCATGCGGGGCGAAAAGCCAGCTGAAAACAATCTTAAGCGCACTGTTCTGGATGACTGGATGTGGGTATATCCTACCTATCAATTTGAGATTCCTAAACCTGCTTCTTCAATCAAAACTATAACCATTGACCCCACAGGCAGACTGGCTGATGTAGAACAAGGAAATAATTCCTTTGATGTAGCCGGGATGATGAAAGACTAATAAACCGACTTCTAAAAAAGGCACAAGGTTCACGCTTTGTGCCTTCTTTGTATATATGAACTTAAATTCTCTCTATGACACATAAAAAAGACTATGCCTCACTTTCCATTCAGGCACATAAAAAAGCACGAGGAAAAATATCTGTAGAATCAAAACTACCGCTTGAAACTAAAGACGACCTAAGCATTGCATATACACCCGGAGTGGCAGAACCTTGTAATGAAATTGCCGCTGATAAAAATAAAGTGTACGATTATACTGCTAAAGGAAATATGGTGGCTGTGGTAAGTGATGGAACGGCTGTTCTTGGATTGGGCGATATCGGCCCGGAGGCTGCTCTACCTGTAATGGAAGGAAAAGCTGTGCTTTTTAAGAAATTTGCGGGTGTTGATGGCGTTCCGATTGTGCTGGATACGAAAAATACGGACGAGATTGTAGCCACGGTAAAGGCAATAGCACCCACCTTTGGAGGCATTAACCTGGAGGACATTTCAGCCCCGCGTTGTTTTGAAATTGAAGAACGCTTAAAAGAAGAACTGGATATTCCGGTTTTTCATGATGATCAACATGGTACGGCTATTGTAACCCTGGCAGGCATGTTCAATGCCTGCAAACTAACCGGGAGAAAGCTCAAAGATCTCAAGGTTGTAATTAATGGCGCCGGAGCTGCCGGTGTTGCCATTGTGTATTTATTGTTTGAAGCGGGTGTGAAAGAAGTCATCATGTGTGATAGTAAAGGTATCATCCATAAAAACAGGGATGACTTAAACACCATCAAAAAGAAAATGTCTGAGCTAACAAATAAAAACCAGGTAACCGGAAGTTTAGTGGATGCGGTTTGTAATTCCGATGTATTTATTGGGGTTTCTGCCCCGGGAGTACTTACCCAAGAAATGGTAAAAACTATGGCTCCTGATCCGATTATTTTTGCGATGGCCAATCCTACCCCTGAAATTATGCCGGATGAAGCCAGAGAGGCAGGTGCTTATATCATTGCAACCGGTCGATCTGACTTTCCGAATCAAATTAACAATGTGTTGGCTTTTCCAGGGCTTTTCAGGGGAGCGCTTGATGCAAGAATCAGTAATCTCACAACGGCTATGTTTATCGAAGTAGCTAAAGCGATTGCTGACTCTGTAGAAGACTTAAGTATTGATAAGATTGTGCCCAGCCCATTTAATAAGAATGTACCTGAAAGAGTAGCCGAGGCTGTTCGTAATTGTAACGTTTAGAGGCTAAAATCACCTTTAAAATCCTGTTAAGTGAAACAGATTACTATAAACTTTTGTCAACTGTTTTACTCTTTTAAGGAAGTACTATTTTAATCCAAAACCCTAAAAGGGTTTTGGATTAATGGATGTTAGTTTTTTGTTTTTTCCGGGCGTTTCCAGCGAACCGGATCTTTTGGGGTTGGAACCACTGGATATTCATAGTTTTCCAAAAGCTTAAGAGCTTCTTCTACTGCCCGCTCTAACTGCGGATCTCTGCCGTTAATTACATCTTTTGGCTTTTGCATCACTTCAATATCCGGTGATACACCAATACCTTCCACATCCCATTCGCCATCCAGGTTATAGAAACCACCACGCGGTGCTACCATTCTTCCTCCGTCAATAAACCGCGGTGTATCCCAGGTGCCAACCAAACCACCCCACGTTTGGGTACCTACAAGCGGCCCAACTCCTCTTTGACGAAATAGGAACGGTAATAAATCTCCCCCTGATCCGGCCCTTTCATTTATAATCATTACCTTCGGTCCCCAAAGCCCTGCTCCGGGTGAAGTGAAGGGGTAGCGATCTCCAGCCTTGCTATTGAAAAAGCCCTGAATTTCCCGGCTTAAAACATCTACTATATAGTCAGCCGCAGATCCACCGCCATTATTTCTTTCATCAATTATGGCTCCCTTTTTATCCTGTTGAGCAAAGTAATACCGGTTAAAATAGGTATAACCACCAAACCCGGTGTTAGGAACCCAAACATAGGCAAGCTTACCATCCGAAAGCTCATCTACTTTTTTCCTATTCCCTTCAACCCAGTCCCATCTTCTTAAGGCTGCCTCATTAGAAACAGGTATAGTTGTGATAAGCCTTGCTCCGTTTTTGTTAGGCTTATCATTTACCAACAATTTAACCTGCCTTCCAACAGTGCCTTCAAAATAGCTGAAAAAATTAACGTCCTCTTTAATTTCATTTCCATTTACTTCCAGGATGTAATCTCCTTCAGAAACATCGATGCCCGGGGTAGCTAATGGCCCCCGAACTGTTGGGTTCCAGCTTTCGCCAGTGTAAATCTTGTCAATTCTATACGCCCCGTTTTGTAAGGATATATCTGCGCCCAATAAACCTGCAGGAATATTTTCCAGGTCCGGGAAATCTCCACCGGAAACATAGGAATGTCCTACCGCTACTTCACCGCTCATAATATCAACTACGTAATTGAGGTCTGATCTGTGCTTTATATGATTAATCCAAGGAGAATACCATTCGTATACATCATCCCATGGTGCCCCATGAATGTTGTCTACATAGAGAAAATCGCGCATGAATCTCCAGCCTTCTTTAAAAATCTGATGAGCTTCTGCTTTCGGATCGATCTTTACCCTGAGACCATTTAAAGAAAGTTTTCCATCTCCCGGTTTTTTCTCACCTCCGGTTGTAGATACGATTCCCCAATTTCCCCGGGCATAATAAAGAAGGCTCTCTTTATCATCCGAAACTACAGCATTATTTACAGTACTTAGATAGGTAATCGCTTTCTGATCTTTTAAACTATACCGGTGAAGCTGAGTACCTGTATTAGGAATACTTTCGAAATAGAACACATGTCCTTCAGGGCCCGGTAATAAGCCTGTGTAATTTCTTTGAGGAATATCTATGCTAATAATTCTATCGGCTATTCCCTCCCTATCAATTTTAACTACAACCTCATCTGATTTTTCCTTTTCTGCTTTGCTCTCCTCTGATACTTCGTCGTCACTAACAGGAAGAAATGGAGAAGGGTCATCCTTTGAAAGAATAATCATATATAGTGCATGCGTTGTAGGAATATTATAAGAACTCATATCCAGCCAACCGGAATTTAAACCGTAGTTGGTGCTTGACAAGAAGTACAGGTATTTACCGCTTTCATCCCATACGGGGGTAATAGAGTCAGACATTCCATCTGTTAATTGAAGCGTTTGATTGGTTTCAATGTTATGAGCCATAACTACTTTAAACTGGCTGCGAAGCAATTTTACATACGCAATCCATTTTCCATCGGGAGACCAAACCGGGTTAAGAGTTCTGTTCGGGTGAGCATATCCGTCTGTATCAACCTTTTTGGCTTTGCCTGATTCTATATTGATGCTCCATAGATTATAATCTGTATCGGTATAGGCAATGTGCTTTCCATCAGGCGACCATGCCGGGCGGAAGTAAAAAGTCGGATCCGGTAACTTAAACACCCGCTTTTCTTCCATTCCATATTGATCAGAAATTACCAAAGCATATTCCCCGCTTTCATCTGAAAACCAGGCTATTTTTTCTCCATCAGGCGACCAGATTGGGTACCTGTCAGCAGAACCTGAACTGTTTGTCAGATTTCTCCAGGTTCCGTCTTCTTTAGGTATTGTGAATATCTCACCCCTGTATTCAAACAAAGCTCTTTTTCCTGTGGGTGAAAGTTGAGGGTTGGTCAGGTTATTTGCCGAAATATCTATCCAGCGCTCCCTGCCCCAGCTCATATCCCCTTTAACTGTGATTTCAAGTTGCCGGGTTTCTCCGTTTGTGGGATTTAAGTGATGCAAATATCCCCCATACTCATATACAATCAAATCATTTCCGGCATCTATACTTTTTACATCAAAATCTGAATGAAAAGTCCATTGTTTTAACTCTTCTGTTTCAGGATCATATGACCAGATGTTACTTGCGTAATCTCTTTCTGATAAGAAGAACACTTTTCCATCATACCAAACTGGATCAACATGCCTTTCATTATCCGTTCTAGGGGTTTGAACCAGATCGAAAGTTTTAAGATCAACAATCCATATCGGTTGAGCCTGCCCGCCCCTGTAGTTTCTCCATTCAACATCCCAGAATGTAATGGGGTTGTAGGCTATGTATTTACCATCTCCTGAGATTTCCCCTTCGGCTGCTCTTGGAATGGGTAGCGCCTCCGGCATTCCGCCTTCGGTTTTTACTTCCCAGATTCTGTTCAAACCTGTTGGATAACCTGTTCTGCCTGACCTGAAAAGAATTGATTTTCCGTCCGGATTCCAGCCCGTTACAAAATCACCCCCGGGGTGCCATGTCAGACGTACGGGTTCACCTCCATCTACTGAAACCAAATACACATCTGAATTCCCATAATACTGCCCGGTAAATGCTATCGTTTTACCATCGGGTGAAAAATGAGGAAAGGATTCCTGCCCAATATTGCTGGTTAACCTGACTGCATTACCACCATCCCGATCAACCCGCCATAAATCGTTAGCGTGTACAAAAACTATATATTTATCTGAAATGGTGGGCTCTCGTAGTAACTGGGTGCCTTGTGCAAAAACATCTTTCAAAGATGTACAAAATAAAATTAATCCAAAAAGTAGAACTGCCTTTTTCATCGAAACTCCTGTTAGTTAGGCTTCAATGTAAAAAAAGAAGAAGAGATGTTAGAATGAGACCTTTATTTTATCCAATATTTAACAAATTATATATCGAACCTTAGAATAAGCTTCTTTGCTCCTGGTCTCTCTTTTGAGCCTGTTCAATAGTCGGGTCTTCTTTTATCTCAAAGTTATTAAGCATTTCGGGCATAAATCGCTTTTCATAAATTCTTCTCGCAATTCCATTCAATGCCCGCTCTCCCCTGGGGGTGATGCGTAGAAACCCACCCTCATCTTCCTGGAAGAAACCAAATGCACGAAGATCATTTACAATAAGATAGGCCAGTTTCTCAGTAACTCCGGAGCTTCGCTCAATTACCTCCCGGTGTGGAGGTTCCTCCTCATGCATATAAACTTTACCCAGTACATTTAGCTCGGCCTCGGTCAATGGAAAACCTTCTGATCCTTTCGTCAGTAAGTTATCCCAGGCTTTTTGAGAATAGCATAAACCAAACCACCATTTTCCTTCTTTAAGTAGCTCCTGGCTTATAGTACATGCAAAATATTCCCCGGCAGGCGCACGCCTTGGTTCACCCCGTGTTCGAAACATATTCACCATGGTAGCCAAATCCAGCTCGTGAATATTAGGTGGGTATTTGAAGTGAAAACTACTTCGTTTTTGCATGAAAGTTAGATTTGTATCGCGTAACGATCTAACACAAAATACCTTAAGTGGGGGGTGCTGTCAACTACCAACTTGTAAGAAATCTTTATGATCCTAAAGTTTATCTTTTTTGAAAGTGATAACGAAGAATTATTTGTGGATGCAGGTTAACGATAACTTTGCGGCTCTCAAATAAATAGTTATCCCGAATACCTGTTCCGGACCCGATTTGGTATTCAATATTTCCCAGCCAATCTTTCCAGTGCAGGCCCAGATAATATTGTATATCCTGTGTACGGCCTACTTCGTCAAACAACCTTAAATAATAGGCATCATCGTTATAACGGGTTCTGAAAAATTCGAAATTAATTGATTGCTTTCTGTTCCTGTAGGAAATATTTACCGCATGGAAGCTTGACCCCGGGCCTATTGCCGCACCCATTACCTGGCCATTATTTGTATAACCTTGCGTTATTTGGCTATGCTGATATAACGAACCGCTAGATCGTACTCTGCCGGTTTCCCAAACAGCCAGGTTGGCATTTTCGAATATGAAGTCTATTGCCTTTTGATCCTGGAGTTTAAATTGTTTGACAAATCCCCAGACATAACCTGCATTATGCTCGGGCTGAGTTAAAAAATCAGGCAGGTTTGATGCAAAATCTCCTCTTATCCATTCCATGTAAATTTTAAAATCATCCCCTGATGATATCCACTCCAGGCCAAATGAAAGGGTTTGATCTGCAGATTCATTCACACTTCCGTCAGAAGCCTGTTGGCTAGTCCTTAGAAAATCAGTGAAAAGAATAAAATACTCGCTCCAGCCGTCCCTGTCCTTGTCTTGTATTTGCATTGTACGTTGCAGAGTAAAAGATAAACCAGGGAAAAATTTAGGAGCATACCCAAATACAAAGCCATTAAAAATTTTCCTGTCATCGTCCGGATCACTATTGAAATAGTCTGATTCTTGAGTAATACCAAATATCCATTGCATTTCAAACAAGCCTGCTTTTGTTTGCCAGGGAGTATTGCTTCCTACCCTTAAATTGGGAAATCCGTTTGCATGGTTACTCATCAAAGCCTGGTTAAAAATAGCTGGGCCCCAAAAAGTGTTTGCGGTTCCCAGGCTAACCCTGAACTTAGGATGGGAATATGCAATCTCGGATTGCCCCAGATAAAGCTCGCTAAAGCTCCCATTTCCATATTGCATTACATAATCAATACCCGTAGTAAATCTGTTTTGAAACTCGGGGTTCGAGCCGAAATCACTTCTTAAATTGTAATTCTTATTCTCGTTGTAATTCAAAACCGGGGCGAATGTATATTCAAATTTTCCGAGCCGCCCCTGTACACCTAACGAAAAAGATTGATTGAACCCTCTTCCCTGCCATAGATATCCATCATTAAAACCATGAGCAAACTTGCTGTTGTAGGAGCTGTGCAAAAAAACGGAAAGTATTTCCAAATAATCTGCTGCTGTCTCATCCTGATAATCAATAACAGATCTAAAGGCTATACTGCTACTATCGTAGGAGGTATTCGCAAGCTGGCTTTGCGCGTCAAAACGATTGTAGATTATTGACTGAGACTTGGCAAAATCTGGTATAGCAAACAGCATCAATAACAATAAAACTGATTTTGCGTCCTTCATTTTATAACTCATTGTAGATTTTTATTATCGTGTATTGTCCAGTGGAAAAGTAGCCATTTTCACTTTTGTAATATCATTCTTTATTAAGAACACTGAATATGAATTAGTGGTTGCGGCCCACAATTTTTCCATCTTCCATTTTTATTACCTGATCAGCAAGGTTTTCGAACGAATAATCATGTGCGATGTTTATTACTGTTTTTCCTCTTTCTTTAAGGTGGGGTAACACTTTATTGTAAAACAATTCTTTTGAGTGACGATCCTGGTATGCAACCCATTCATCAAAGATATATATCTCCTTATCCTCCATAAGCATATGAACAAGCTGTAACCTTTTCTTTTGCCCCTCGGATAAATCAATGCTGCTGAAGCACCCATCGTTTATAGATACTTTCTTATCCATCTCAAGCATACTTAAATAAAAAGGAGCCTTGCTGAGTTGTTCTTTCGTCAAGTGGTTCAGATCATCAAATAAATAAGAATCGGTAAGTACTACCGCAAAACGATCTCTGTATTGAACCAGGCCTTTACGGTCTACTTCTTTATTATTGTATAATAGCTTCCCTTTTTGAGGAATGTATAAACCGCAAATAACTTTAATGAGCGTACTTTTCCCGGATCCATTTCCGCCTTCTATAAAAAGCCTGCTGCTTTTTTTCAGCCTCAGGTTAATCGGCCCGAGTTCAAACGCATCTTCTTCTCCTCTGTACCTGAAGTACAAATCTTTGAGTTCGATTTGTAACTCGCTTTCATTTTGATCAGGCGGGTAACCTATTTCATCTTCATTGGAAACTTCATGAATTGACGCTATTCCCGGTTTGTCATCCAGTGTTATTCCCAGTTTTTCGATCTGAATAATGGAAGCCTCAATACGTTTAATGGTTCCCCAAAAACCTGATACCGTACCGAGTGGTGCAAGCATAAAAAGTATGAGCGTCAGGTAAGTGTTAAAAAATG
This sequence comes from Balneolaceae bacterium, assembly GCA_006969905.1. Taxonomy (GTDB): domain Bacteria; phylum Bacteroidota; class Rhodothermia; order Balneolales; family Balneolaceae; genus Balneola. Next base: position 770,404 of record CP030887.1, read on the forward strand.
AAACGGAGACTATTTCATATTGATATACCAACAGTATTATAAGCCCTAAAAAGCTCATCAATATTACATCATTGAGACGATTGTTCAGCGAGTTAAAAATGGTTTCCCTGAAATACCATTTTGTTTGTATTTCAGAGTCTTTGCGAAGCTTTCGGTTTAAGTAGCGATCCTGGAAACGGGTATGCAGCATCAGGTTTGCAATACCATACACAAGCCCCTCAATAAGCTTATAGATCATATTTGCATGCGAACGATTAAGCCTGGAGTACTTTCCTACAAACTGCACATTCAGATAGTTAACGGTGAATACTATGAGAAAAACGGAAAAAGTGATGAAACCCATCAATGGGGAAAGCCAGAATAAGTAAACCAATATCCCTATTACTGTAGCCAAACCGGTAGTAACACTTGGTAATCGGTTCACCAGGTTTGAAATATGATTGAGATCATCGGTAAGCACCGGCAGAATATTGGACTTCATGTTTTCAACATGCTCGTAAGAAGTCCCCAGCACTTTTTCTGCCAATAGTAATCTGAGCTTATGGATGGTATCCCTGTTTATTTGCGCTATACTGAATGAAGCCAGTAACGATGCCACCAAATAAGCTGCTATCATTGAGAAAAAAAGAACTGCAAAAGAGGCGGGTTCAAAATCACCGGTGTTGTTAAGCGAGCGGTGTATTTCCCGAATTATTAAAGTAGAAAAGAGCCCTGTTACAACAGACGAAACGATCGCCCCAAAAAGCAGGAAGTAAGAGCCTTTTAATAAGCGTACTAAGCCACGCATATTTTTTTATTATACATATAAACAGTTTGACTTGGCCACAAGGTAAGCAATAATGTATCAAGACAAATGCACAAGGCTTAAATTGCCCGGATCGCTGCTACAAAGATCACCCTTGTTTTTCAGCAATCAGTGAAATTGCTTTTTCGAGCGTAAATTCTTCCGGGGTTTCACCTTTTGGTAAACCAATATTTTTTTTGCCGTGCTTAATGTACGGACCATACCTGCCATTCATCACTTTAATGGTTTCCTTGCTTTCGGGATGCTCTCCTAAATCTTTTATCTCAGAACTGCCACGTGTAGATGCTTTTTTCTGAGCGATCAATTCCACCGCCCGATCCAAACCAACAGTAAGCACATTGTCATCTTTGGTAAGTGACTTAAACTTACCATCATGAACCACATACGGGCCATACCTTCCAACTCCGGCTTTCACCACTTTCCCATCTTCAGGGTGTTCTCCCAATGTTCTGGGTAGTTTCAATAATTCCAGGGCCAGTTCTAAATCAACATCCTCTGGCTTCATACCTCTCAGTAATGAAACTCGCTTAGGCTTTTTGTTTTCTTCTGTTACTTCGCCCAACTGCACATAAGGACCAAACCTGCCTGACAATAAAAATACAGGTAACCCTTCTTCAGGATGTATACCTAAGGGTTTGTCCTCTTCTTCAGAAAGTTTTATAAGCGATTCCAGTTTTTTAACTGTGAGATCGCTAGGGTCCATATCCTGGGGTAATGAGGTGGAGACTTCTTCCCCGTCTTTAAGCATTTTTGCATAGGGTCCAAACCTGCCTACAGCAACTTTGATTCCTTCAAGTCCATCCAAAGGCAAGTCCAACAGCTTTGCTTCCTGGGGATCAATCTTATCCTCCTGGCGATCAACTTTTGCCCTTAATCCGTTTTCTCCTTTATAATAATCATCCAGGTATTTAACAGGATCCTGGGTGCCATTTGCCACCTCGTCTAATTTATCTTCTAAACCGGAAGTGAAATCACTGTCTACAAGCTCGGGAAAATGCTTCTCCAATAAAGTAGTTACCGCAAATGCAGTAAAAGTAGGGATCAGGGTTTTGCCTTCGTGCTTTGCATAACCCCTGTCCTGTATAGTACTGATAACTGTTGCATACGTACTCGGGCGGCCAATACCCCTTTTTTCCAACTCCTTAACCAGGCTTGCCTCTGTATACCTTGCAGGCGGTTTTGTTTCGTGTGCATTAAAGTTCAAATCCTGTAAGTCAGTTGCATCATCAACCTGTAGTTCGGGTAAAAATGTTTCCTGGTTTTCCAATGCTGCTTCCGGATCATCACTTCCTTCTACATAGGCCCTGAAAAATCCCGGAAATAAAATCTTTTTACCACTTGCCCTGAAGTCAGCAGACGTGCCGTTATTTTTTGCCGTAATGGTAACCCCTGTAAATTCCAACTCCGCTTCCGCCATTTGGGTAGCTATTGTTCGCTTCCAGATTAAATCATAAAGTTTCAGCTCACGGTCTTTCAGTCCTGATTTTTCCGGCAGGATGAATCTTGAACCGGAAGGCCGTATTGCCTCGTGGGCTTCCTGCGCTGTTTTACCTTTAGTATTATAATTCCGAACCCGTTCAAAGAGGTATTCCTCACCATATTGAGTTACGATCCCTTCCCTTGCTGCGTCAATCGCCTGCGAAGACAGCCGGGTTGAATCCGTTCGCATATAAGTAATGAACCCTTTTTCATACAATTTCTGGGCTACACTCATCGTATCGCGCGCGGAAAAATTGAATTTACGGTTTGCTTCCTGTTGTAGTGTTGAGGTAATGAAAGGAGGTGCGGGGTTTCGCTTTTGAGTTCTCACATCCACATCAGTAACTGACCAGGATGCTTTCTTAAGTACATCTACTAAGTCCTTGGAAGCTGCCTCATCCAGTAGCACTACAGAATCCGGTTTTTTTAGCTTGCCGGTATTCTCATCAAAGTCCTTTCCACTGGCTAAACGCTTACCATCCAGGTGAGTCAGATCAGCTTTGAACTCGTCATTGCCACCTTTCTTTTGCAACACCGCTTGTAAATCATAGTACGTCCCGCTTTTAAATTTCATGCGCTCGCGCTCGCGTTCAACTAAAAAGTCTACCGCAACCGATTGTACCCTTCCTGCAGAAAGACCGGGCGATATTTTTTTCCAAAGCAACGGGGAAACGGTATATCCAGCCAGTCGATCCAGTATCCTTCTTGTTTCCTGGGCATACACCAGGTTCATGTCTATGTCCCTGGTGTTCTCCAGTGCATTAAGAACAGCATCTTTGGTAATTTCCCTGAACACCATACGCTTAACCGGGATTTTCGGCTTTAGTACTTCAAGCAGGTGCCACGAAATAGCTTCACCTTCACGATCCTCATCCGTTGCCAGAATTAACTCATCAGCATCTTTGAGTTTATCTTTCAGGCGCTTTACAATTTTCTTTTTGTCTGGTGGTGTAACATAAATAGCGTAATAACGGTCATCAGGATTGATACCTAAGGTAGCCCAACTCTCTTTTTTGTATTTGGCGGGTATTTGCTTTGCAGAAGATGGTAAATCCCGGATATGCCCCATTGAGGAGTCTACATCATACCCCTTGGGCAAATACTTGCTTATCGTTTTAGTCTTTGTTGGAGACTCTACAATTACCAGACTTTTCATGAGTAAACAGGTTTTACAGGCTATCGACAAGTGTCTTTAACTCATCGGCATGTGCTTTTGTGTCAATTTTTTCAATGACCGCCAAAATAGTACCATCTGTATCAATAACAAAGGCCGATCGTGAAGGGCCTGTATATGTTTTCCCATACATCTTCTTTTCAACAATAGAATCTGTTGCTTCCGAGAATTTGTATTCAGGATCAGAGGCCAGTGTATAGTTTATTCCTTGCTTATCGGCATATCTTTTGTGCGAGCCGCATGTATCTTTACTTATTGCAATCAGATTGAATCCCTTTTCCGCAAACCAGCCTGAATGTTCGGCAAGGCTCGCTGTTTGCCTGTCACAACTGCCTGTGTTATTCTTCATATAAACGGAAACTATCGTTTTTTTGTCTAATAAGTCTGAAAAGGATACCTCTTTTTCTTCTCCACCCTGAACCACCTTCAATGTGAATCCTGTATCCATTTTTGAACCTGTATTGATCATTTTTATGCTTTTTTCTTGATGATTTAGTTGACTATCATCAACCGATTTTTGATATCTGTTCGTTCATCATAAAATTAGCTATTACTCCCGGAGAAGACCTTTGATTTGTGCCGTACCGGAAAATTGCAAGAGTTTGCTATAAAGCACATTTCGTTAGCTTTGTGATGAAGCTCTCGTGCTTTTTCTATCATGCCTGCCTCCCTTACGGTTACTTCCGGATATAGAATAACTTCTGTAAACCTTCCTTTCCCACTCTTTTCTTCAATCATGGTTCCTTGTGCTTCATCCCGGTAATCTGTTACAACCACTCCTTCCGCAGAACATAAATGCAAGTACCAAAGCATATGGCATGAGGATAAAGAGGCAACAAAAAGCTCTTCCGGGTTATGTTTCTTGGGATCACCCCGAAAACCAGGATCTGATGAGGCTGCGATAACAGTTTTGTTTTCTACTTCTATTGTGTGGCTGCGCTCATAGTTAGTGTACCCGGAAGTACCTTCTCCTAAATTACCAGTCCATTCTATAATTGCTTTGTAATTATGCTCTTTCATTTCAAACGGTTTAAGATTCTTCGCCAACAAATTCCAGGTAATGTTCGCTCAGTAAAAATTTTGCGGCCGCAGCTACTACTAAAGAGTGATGTATTTCCTGATGTGCAACCATATCCAAAAAATCTTTAAGGGGAATCAGGTGTACATTAATGCGCTCATTGCCATCCAGTTGCTGCTCCGAAACTCTTTTACAGTCGGTAATTAAAAAGGTATGCGTATAGTTAGTCAGCATTGCCGGGTTTGAACTCACCTTGCCCAAATCATGAAATTCCTTTCCTTTAAACCCGGTTTCTTCAAGTAACTCTCTTTTGGATGTTTCTAGGGGTGTTTCACCAAAGTCACAAACACCACCGGGCAGTTCCAACGTGGGTTTTTCTATACCATAACGATACTGTTCAACCAGGATTATTTCCAAATCAGAAGTAAGAGCAATTACATTGATCCAATCCGGGGCTTCCAAAATGGAAAAAGTTGCTTTATGATCTTCAGATGGAATCTGCATATCCCGTTTTAACACCTTGAAGATATTCGTAGTATATTCTACCCGCTCAGCTGTAGTTATCCACGGCTCAATTGAAAACTTAAATGATGATTTTCTCATATGTCTGATTCACTAATTCTTTCTCATGATGATTTCTCCACTCAGGAAGATCTTAAGAAAGCTACGGAAAAAGCATGCGATCTTATGGAAGAAATTTACAGCCGTGGCCATTACGTTAAAATGATTGTTCACAGAGAATGGTCAAAACATAATCCCAGGATTAGTGGAGAACTCGCACAACCCAAAGCATTGCGATGGTATTTGTTACGGGAAATGGCTCGATTGTTATCAAAGAGTGCATCATTAGAAATAAAACCTTCCCGGGAAATCATCCCGCTCAATAATCCGGAATTACTGGATCATGTTGATGAGAAAAACTGGGACATCACCAAAAAGAAGCTATTTCTTTTCAGCCCGGAACGCACTAATATTTCTATAGACCGGTTGCAGCATTATACCGGAACGGACGCTTGTGATTTCCAGCGCTATATCCTGTTTACAAATTATGCTATGCATGTGGAGGTTTTTCTTGAGAAGTACCCTGACTGTGTGCAGCCTGTTCGAAACGGTGTACAAATGCCGGCTTATCATCATAAACTGGATGACAATAAAGGTATTACGCTGATCAATATAGGAGTTGGGCCATCCAACGCTAAAACTATTACTGATCATGTAGCAGTTCTTCGACCGGATGCCATGATTATGGTGGGCCATTGCGGAGGATTGCGAAACCACCAGGAAATTGGGGATTTTGTTTTAGCAAGCGGTTATATGCGTGATGATAAAGTGCTTGATGATCTTTTCCCGATTGGCATTCCTGTTGTACCTAATTACCTGCTGAATCTGTATCTCAAGCAAGTGCTTGATCAGCATGGATTAAATCATCGCGTAGGCACCGTTTATACAACAGCTAATCGAAACTGGGAATTTTCTAAACGCGATACGGTAGAGCAAATCCACCAAAGCCGAAGTATGGCTGTAGATATGGAATCCGCTACTGTGGCAACCAATGGGTTTCGATACCGGATTCCTCACGCTACACTACTATCAGTAAGCGATAAGCCATTGCATGGTAAACCTAAACTCTCTGATGCAGCCCAGGCTTTCTACAAAAACTCCAAAGAAATGCACCTGGAACTGGTAATACAAACTATCAATACCATTAAAGCTACTTACCCTGAGGGATTGCCTAATTCAAGCATTCGCGCTATGAATGAACCGCTAATGGGTGGGCCGGAGTAGAGAAGATTTAATACTCACTAAGAAATGTACAAGTGATTTTAAACATACTTGTTTATTGAGTGTTATTTGTTGAATGTTGAGATTTTAAAAAACTTTTGTAAGGATTTTTACTTTTTTTGGTCTTACATGTAAAAAATATGTACGCATGTTAGAACTAGAATCCTTTTCTCCCAATAATTTCCTAAACCGTTCTGTTAAAGAAATGCTTCCTGGCGAGCAGCCTCGTGAAAAACTCATGAAGCATGGTGCCGGGTCTCTTTCTGATGCGGAGTTGTTAGCTATACTTCTCCGTACCGGAACACAAAAGTTGAATGTGATTGAAACTTCACGAGCATTGCTCACACATTTCGGAGGGCTTCATAGTTTAATACGGAGAGAGTGGGGTGAATTAAGGGTAATTCCCGGCATTGCCCGTGTTAAAGCGATTACCCTTGAAGCTGCTTTTGAGCTGGCAAGACGAATCCAGGTAGCTGAATTAGGAGATGAGATTCAAATTACTTCTCCGGAAGATGCTGTTTCCTTCTTCGGGCCCAAGCTTCGCCATTTAAACAAAGAGGTTTTTATTGTAGCCTTTCTCAATAACAAAAAAGTTCTGTCTGGATTTCATCAGATCAGTTCCGGAGGCAGCAACGCAACCATTGTAGAACCGGCAGAAGTAATACGGCAAGCCATAATTAACCAGGCTAATTCTATCCTTCTTTTTCATAATCATCCTTCAGGAAATGCACGTGCATCCCAGGCAGATATCCAACTTACCAAACGCATCTCAGAAAGCGGCAAACTTCTTGGCATCCCCGTGGATGATCATATCATTATTGCGGGGTATGAGTTTGTTTCTTTACGCTCTGAAAATCTGTTTCAATAATCAATATTCAACAAAAATGACCAATGAAAAAGGAACGTACCTTTGATTTAGAAAATCGACTAATCAACTTTTCTCTGATGATTATGAAAATTGTTGACCGCTTACCCAAAACATACAACGGTCAGCACTTCGCACGCCAATTAATCCGATCCGGAACCTCTCCTTCTTTCCAATATGGAGAAGCTCAAGCAGCGGAGTCAAGAAAGGATTTCATTCACAAGCTGAAAATTGGACAAAAGGAATTGAAAGAGACTTTTATTTGCCTGAAAATTATTAAACACCATCCATTGCTCACCGATCCGATATTGGAGGAAGCTTTGAAAGAATGTGACGAACTTACCGCTATTTTCCATTCCAGTATTAAAACAGCCAGAAACAATTTGAATCGGGCTACTTGATCCTTGTTTATTCTTTGTTGGAAATTACGCGTTGAATAAATCTTAATTCTTAATTAATTGCACCTTATCTTTGCAACCAATCCGAAATTGAAATAAGAATGAACGACTATCTCCAGAAAATTATATCCAAGTCTCTGCAGCAATTTGAATTGGATGCCCTCCCTGAAATCCAGACGGAAGCCCCAAAAATAGCCAGTCATGGTGATGCTTCCACTAATATCGCAATGATGCTTGCGAAGCCTTTGAAAAATAACCCTCGTGCTATAGCTCAATTAATAATAGATGGTTTGAACTATGATGAGAAGAAAATCTCAGCAGTGGAAATAGCTGGGCCAGGGTTTATAAACTTTCGTTTTGCAGAAGATTATTTATTCGATGAGCTGGCAGGGATTCTCAAATCTGGTGAATCTTATGGTAAAACGGATTCTTTGTCAGGCAATAAAGTATTGGTTGAGTTTGTAAGCGCCAATCCAACCGGGCCTCTTACCGTTGGGCATGGCCGCAATGCCGTTTTGGGAGATACTGTAGCAAGGCTTTTGGAGTGGACAGGCGCTGATGTAACCCGCGAATATTATTTCAATGATGCCGGCAGGCAAATGAGAGTACTTGGGCAAAGTGTTCAGGCGCGTTACCTGGAGCAGTTGGGAAAAGACTCTGAATTCCCTGAAGGCGGATATGAAGGAGAATACATTAAAAATATTGCTGCTGACCTTATCAGGGAAAAAGGAGATGCATTGGCTAAATCTGATGACTGGGTCCCTTTTAAAGAAAAAGCCGAAGAAGCCATTTTTGCCGATATAAGCCATACGTTGGAACGCATGAAAATTAATATGGACTCCTATTTTAACGAGCACAGTTTATATGAAGATGGATCCATTGAACAAACGATAAGCAAATTAAGAAAACTCGACCTTGCTTATGATGCGGATGGTGCCACCTGGTTCAGAACAACACAATTTGGAAAAGAAAAAGATACAGTACTGATAAAAAGTACCGGAGAGCCTACGTATCGTTTACCCGATATTGCCTACCACGCAAATAAACTGGACAGGGGCTTCGATTTATGTATAGACATTTTCGGAGCCGATCACATTGCGACCTACCCTGATGTGCTTTCAGGGATTGAGTCGTTGGGATATGACAAGTCAAAAATTGATGTGGTTGTTTACCAATTCGTTACCATTGTAAAAGATGGGCAGCCTTTTAAAATGAGCACCCGAAAAGCGAATTTCGTTACCCTTGATGAGTTAATGGATGAAGTTGGCTCGGATGTTACCCGGTTCTTCTTTTTGATGCGTTCCCCGAACACTCACCTGGAATTTGATATTGCACAGGCAAAAGAGGCCGGGGAAAAAAATCCTGTTTTCTACCTCCAATATGCTCATGCACGTATTTCGAGTATTTTACGGAAAACTGAAGAGGCTTATTCTTTCAAGAAGGAACCAAAATTACAATTACTTGAGCATTCCGCTGAAAAATCGCTAATTAAAACCTTGCTTCGTTTCCCGGAATTCATCCAAAGCGCTGCTGAATCCAGGGAGCCTCATCGATTAATCAATTATTTAAATGATGTTGCATCTGCATTCACCACATTTTATCATGACTGCAGAATCATAGGGGTTGAAAATGACCTTGCACAAGCCCGCATTCAACTGGCCAAAGCAACAGCTAGGGTTCTGAAAAATGGGCTTACTATCCTGGGCATATCAGCGCCTGAAAAAATGTAATACTGCTTATGAAGTTCTTTGCTTTCTTTTGCGTTGCTACAGCTATTACTTTTCTTTCCTCTTGTGGGTCAGAGAAAACCAGTTCTTCCGGCTGCGATGAAACTTACTCCATGGCACGGGAAATGCCGGTAATTCAAGGCGGTATAGCCTCTATTCAGGATAAGATCAAATACACTCAAGAAGCACGTACTAATCAAATAGAGGGAACTATTGAAGTAAGCTTTGTGGTAAATAAAAAAGGCCGGGTTTTGGAGCCAAGGGTAACAAAAGGCTTGGGCTACGGACTGGACGAAGAGGCTATCCGGATTATTAAATTGGCACGTTTTAAGCCTGCAAGTCAATCGCCGGGTGGCGACCCTGTATGTGTTCGTTTTGCTTTACCCATAAATTTTTTGATCCCGAGAGGATAAGACTTTTATCCGGGTATCAATCTTGTAAAACAAACGATTCCTTTTGCGAGCTGCTCGTCTACTTTAAAGCCTGCTTGTTTAAAGAGCTTATTACTTTCGTCTATTGTCCAAAAATTAATGCCTCCCAATCCAATAGACTCTTGTAGTAACCGTCCGTACCATGCATCAGATTTAATGAGATGCATCATAAAAAATACTCCGTCTTCTTTTATTACTCTACGTGCCTCGTAAAGTACCTTCAATTCTTCCGTCAATTCATTGAGCGTACCACCCATTACAAGCCCGTCAAAAGTCTTTCCAAAAAAGGGCATGTCTCTGGCATCCGATCGCAGGAATATCAGGTCTGTTTCGTCCGCTTCAGCTTTCATTCTTGCCTCTTCCAGCATTTGGGAAGAAAAGTCCATCGCTACTATATCCGCTTCTTTTTGAGCAGCTTTTAAAGCTCTGGCATATAATGCCGTTGAGCATCCTATATCCAGGTAAAGCCCGTTCTTTTTAGGTGCAGTCCATTCAATTAACAGTTCGTGCTCCTGCTCAATGGGAAAATCTTCTCCGGAAAGCAGTGAAAGGGATCGTTTTCGCCATATATCCTCATAGATAGCTGCTGTTATTTTCCAGTGATTAGTGCTTTGTGCAATGCTGGTAAATGCAGGCTCTTTGCCAAGTAAATCTATGATGTTGTTTTTTACATCATACTCGTCACCTTCTTGCGAACATAGAACCCCATTAAACGGCTTATCGAGATTGGATACTTCCGGAGGAATATGGATTCCTGCGCGTTCATTAACTGGTGATTTCAATTCTAAACTCATAGAGACAATGTAAAGTTATTTTCGCTCAGGCCTTACGGGTTGCAGCCTCATGGGTTACACCCCTATTTTTGAAGTACAAGCGATACCTGGGCACCTTTATCAACACTTAAAAGCTCTGCTGCATTTCCTTTATTAATCCCGATCTCCAACATCCCCGAACTACCTATAAAAGCTACCGGGTCTCCATCTTCCACATCCCCAAAGGTATTTACCATATGGTCAATCACTGTATTGCCAACATATATTTTGACTTTTCTGCGGCCCACATGATCTTCAACAAGTTCCTCCGAGATATTCGTGATCAGGTTGCCAAACCTGTCAATATGAACCACCCAACCCTGCAAACCATCCTTATCTCCTATAGGTACCGCCCAATGATAGGTCACCAAATCCTTTATTGGATCACCCAGCTCTTTCATCGACTTTCCGTTTATCAAGTGAGCTGCTACGGGCGCAAAAATATCTCTTCCATGAAAGGTTCTGGACCTCTCCTTTCTCCAATACTTTGGTTTGTTCAGTTTTATAGCTTTATAATCAAACTCACTATAAAAAAGAGAGAAAATACCGTTATCAGGGCCTACGAAATACTGATCTTTAATTTTGAGTACAATAGGGTGTCGCTCTGTTCCTACTCCCGGATCCACCACAACAAGATGGACAGTATTTTTTGGGAACATGAAGGCTGCATTCCGAATTACCCAGGCTCCTGCCATAATATCCTGCGCAGGGATATCATGTGAAATATCTACCAAACGCACATCAGGAGCCAATCCAAGTATCACCGCTTTCATGGCGCTCACATAATGATCCTGCAGACCAAAGTCTGATGTGAGGGTGATAACTTGGTTCATTAAGAATAGCTGTTCAGCATCACCGGCATCACTACCATAAGGATATCTTCACTTTCATCCTTCTCAGATGGCCGGACAATACCCGCCCGGTTAGGTGAAGAAAACTCAAAACTTACCTCATCGCCATCAATATTGCTGATTACATCCCCCAGGTACTTGGCATTAAACCCGATTTCCAATCCTTCACTTGAGTAATCGCATTCTATCGTTTCTTTTGCCTCGCTGCTCATGTCCAGGTCTTCTGCCCTTATTGTAAGCTTATCCTTTTCCAGTTGAAGGCGGATTTGGCGGGTCGTAGAACTTGAAAATACCGCCACACGGCGAACGGTTGCAATCATCTGCTCTCTGGAGATCGTTAAAAACTTGTCATTATCCCTTGGTATTACTGAATCGTAGTTTGGATACTGCTCGTTAATAAGGCGTGTTATTACAATGTTATTACCACTTTTAAAGCGAGCGTGATCGTTAGTAACAGTTACTTCACAACTTTCTGCATGAGAAGTTTTCTGGATCAGGCTAAGTGCTTTATCAGGAACAATAAACTCTATATCGTTACTTGCCTTAATATCACGATTAGTATACTCGACAAGACGATAACCATCAGTAGCTACAAATTTGCTCTCATCAGTACCCATCTTAAAATATACCCCCATCATTGCAGGACGAAGATCATCACTGGATACGGCAAAAAGAGTTTTGTTGATGGCTTTACTAAGAGCCTCAGTTGAGGCCTTAATTTCTGTGCCATCTTCAAGTGAGGGCACCTCCGGAAACTCATCTGCATCATCCCCTACCAGCTTATAAGTACCTTTGTCTGTTCGGAAGTTGATATTCTTCCGCTCATCAACATCAAAGAAAACAGGGATATTGGGAAGTTGACGAAGTGTCTCAAGTAATCTTCTTGCAGGGATAGCAACCGCACCTTCTTCCTCAATTTCAGCTTCGATATACTCGATGATAGAAATCTCGAGGTCCGTCGCCGTCAATTTGAGTTTTCCCTCTTCACTTTGGAACAAAATGGTTTCCAGAATGGGTAAAGTGGCTTTTGAAGGTACGGCGCCTATTACAGCAGAGAGGCCTTTGTTGAGTTCGCTACTTGATACAGAAAATTTCATGAATACAGTAAATTGAGTTAATGTGGACAATTTTCACCCCGGTATTGCCCTTTCAAAATTGTGTGCTTATACTAAGAAATACTTGTTCTCTCTGCAACAAGTTGGAAAGCAAAAATCCTTTCAAATAACACCTTATCAATATCGTTAAAGCGCTACTGTAAAATTCAGCAATAATAATTGATTGCAAACTTAATGAAACGACTGCTCGTAGCGCTGTTTATTTTTTTTACGATGTCTTTGTCTGCACAGGCTCAGTCTGCCCTGGCTAAATACGGAAATGATTTTTTAAGTACAGGGGCAGGGGCACGGGCTTTGGGAATGGGTGGTGCTCATGCAGCTTTAGCCAGTGATGTAACTGCCGGTTATTGGAATGTAGCAGGTCTTGCTTCTATAGAGTCTCCCCAGCTTATTTACATGCATTCCGAGCGTTTTGATGGGATTGTAGGTTATGATTACGGAGCAGTTGCATTACCGCTTGAATCAAAAGGTGCTGTTTTTTCAATTAGCTTCTTTCGCCAGGGAGTAGACAATATTGCGAACACACTGAATGCCTGGGATGCTGAAAGAAATGCACCCCGTGAAAACCCGGAAGCTTTTATTACCCGATTCAGCGCTGCTGACATGGCGCTGTTCTTCTCCTTTGCAAAAAAGAAGAGCGAAACACTGTATTACGGTGCTTCAGCAAAAATCATCCACCAGCGCTTGGGGCCTTTTGCAACTGCCTGGGGGTACAGTTTTGATGTAGGTGCACAGTTAAAGCACGATATTGCTGATATTGGAATCTCTGTAAGGGATATCACTACCATGCAAAAGATGTGGGAAGTTGATGAATCGGAATTTGAGGGTTTCCAGGAAGCATTTGGTGATTCTATCCCTTCGGGACAAAATGAATATGTACTTCCTTCGATCCGTATTGGGGCTTCACGAAACTTTGATTTTCAGGACTTTGTATTGACCACTGCTTTAGATACTGATTTCCTCTTCGAAAATCGTCAGGCATATTACCTCAATATAGGTTCTATGAGTGTTGAGCCTCATGTGGGAGCTGAGCTTTCCTATAGAGATGTGATTAGTTTCAGAACCGGACTGAATGATTTCATAACTGACCCCATAAGTGGATTTTCGGTTGCCCCTACTCTTGGCCTGGGTTTGAAGCTTAAGAGTGTAATTCTTGATTATGGCTTTGCCAGTTTTGCCGGGGTAACCAGTAACCTGGGCTATACACATCGTATTTCTTTACAATACAACTTCGCTAAACGATAATTCTTACTATTTTACAGCGCATTCTAATCTAATCGCTCAATTTTGAGAATTATCCTTCTTGGCCCTACTGCTTCTGGTAAAACCGAGCTTTCTTTACTGATTGCAGAAGACTTGGATATTCCCATCATCTCTGTTGATTCCCGTCAATGTTACAAGCATGTTGATATAGGAACAGCTAAACCTTCTAAAGCTGAGCTGAAAAAGATTCAGCACTATAATATTTCAAATCTCGACTTAGATGAGCCTGATTCAGTGCAAGCATTCTCAGAGCGTGTTGAAAGCTGGGAGAAAGATATACTAAAAGATCATCCCCACTCTTTTTTTGTTGGGGGGAGCACTCTTCACCTGCAAAGCCTGATCCAACCTGTTGAAGACCTCCCTTCAGCAAATGCTAAAAATGTTTCCCTGTTAAATCGACAAGCTGAGACAGAAGGAATCGAGCCTCTTTACAAAAAGCTTAAAGAAGCAGACCCTGACTACACCCTAAGAATGGATGGCATGAACCGCCAACGGATTATCCGCGCCCTGGATGTATGGATGCAGACAGGAAGGCCTTTCAGTTCCTTTCACTCCGGATTAACTATCAAACCGGACGAAAATATAATCGTTTTTGGTATAACCCGGAGCCGTGAGGCTTTGTATAAACGCATCAATCATAGAGTTGATAAAATGATTGAATCTGGGTTAGTGGATGAAACTAAGAGTATTCTGGAAATGGGATACTCTAAACAAACCCAGGCATTAAATGCTGTGGGTTATCGCGAGATCATAAATTATTTGGAAAAAGTTTATGATCTCAATACAGCGATTTCAAAAATCAAAACCCAAAGCCGCAGATACGCTAAAAGGCAATTTACCTGGTTCAAACGCTGGGAATTTATTGAGTGGTTGGATGCCGACTCCAAAAATCCTGAAGAACTCAAAGAAATCATACTTTCCGGTTTAGCAGCTAAGCTTGATAAACATTAACTTTGGCCTTCATCAAAACCCGCTCAATTATGTACAAAGCAAAAGTAAATGTTACCCTTCGTCCTTCTATTCTTGACCCTAAGGGAAAGGCTGCTCATCATGCCCTTCAAAATTTAGGATTGAATGAAGTACAACAGGTTCGTATTGGTAAATTTATAGAACTGGATGTTGAAGCAGATAGTAAAGAATCGGCTACTGAAATTGTAGAGGCTGCTTGCAGTAAGCTACTGGCTAATGAAGTCATGGAAGATTTTGATATCACGTTTGATGACTAATGAGCAATGTAGCTCTACATACTATTCATTCGGCACATGTCGATGTTAAAGAGCTTACTGAAACGGAAGAGCAGGTTGAGGAAAAAATTGAACATCCCTGGCGCCTTTTCCTGTTTGATGATGACATTCATACTTTTGACGAAGTGATTGAACAACTGATGAAAGCAACCGGCTGTTCGTACAGCCATGCACAAGAAACCACATTAAAAGTACACCAGGAAGGTAAGGCGGTAGTCCATGAGGGCGAGTTCCTTGAGTGTCTTAAAATAGAAAATGTTTTAAAAGAAATTCAATTAGTTACTGAAATAAGAGGATAAAGTGGCAACATTTGGTGTAATAGTATTCCCCGGCTCTAACTGCGATCATGATGCATATCATGCAATGAAACATGTAATGAATTGTGATGTGAAATTCCTTTGGCATAAGGATACCGATCTTTCAGGTGTTGATTTTTTAATTGTTCCGGGAGGTTTTTCTTATGGTGATTATCTGCGCTCAGGAGCCATTGCCAGATTTTCTCCTATTATGCAGGAAGTAACTAAGTTTGCCAACAATGGCGGCCCGGTAATGGGCATTTGCAATGGCTTTCAGATTTTGTTGGAAGCCCATCTGATTCCCGGCGCAATGATGCATAATCAGCACCTGCGCCATGTTTGTAAAGACATTTATATGCGCTGTGAAACCTCCGATTCTTTGTTTACTGGCTCTCTCACAAAAGGGCAGGTTTTTCGGGTTCCGGTATCTCACGGTGAGGGCAACTATCATATAAGCGATGATGGATTAAAAGCCCTTCAGGATAAGAACCAAATTCTGTTCCGTTATTGCGATGAGGAAGGAATCCTTTCAGAAGAATCCAATTTTAATGGATCCATCAATCATATAGCCGGAATCACAAATGACGGGCGGAATGTATTAGGTTTAATGCCGCATCCTGAACGCGCCATGGAAAGCATTCTGGGTTCTGAAGATGGAAAACCTATTTTTGAATCTATTCTTAATTCCTTATCCGTTGCATAATATTTGCTACCTTGTTGAATGAGCAACCCTCAAACAGATACATCTTCTCTTGTTTTACACAGTAAGGGACTGGTTAAGCGCTATCGCAAAAGAACCGTGGTTACTGACGTTTCAATAAATGTTAAGCAGGGTGAAATTGTGGGACTTCTTGGCCCGAATGGGGCTGGAAAAACGACTACTTTTTATATGATGGTAGGCCTGGTAAAGCCTAATGCAGGTCAGATTTTTTTGAATGATACCAATATTACTACCAAGCCCATGTACCTCCGTGCAAGAATGGGGATTGGCTATTTAGCCCAGGAGGCAAGTGTTTTCCGGAACCTGACAGTGCGGCAAAATCTTGAATCCGTTCTTCAGTTTTTTTCTATTTCCAAAAAAGAGATCAATGAAAGAGTGGATAAGCTCATTGAAGAGTTTGGGCTTCATAAGGTAGTAAACAGTAAAGGATACAGCCTTTCCGGTGGTGAACGCAGAAGAACTGAAATTGCACGAGCGTTAGTTACCCAACCAAAGTTTATCCTTCTGGATGAGCCTTTTGCCGGAGTCGATCCTATTGCTGTGGAAGATATCCAGGAAATAGTTTCCAAATTAAGGCATCAAAAAATTGGAATTCTCATTACTGACCATAATGTACATGAAACCTTAGCCATTACCGATCGGGCCTATTTGATGTTTGAAGGAAAAATTTTGATGGAAGGCTCTGCAGATGTATTAGCAGAAGATGAAAAAGCACGGAAACTTTATTTGGGCGAGCAATTTAAACTAGACCGATATAACAATGCTTAATGTATTTAATAGAAATCCCATTAATGAAATAACCGTACAGGAGTTAAAAAATAAAAAGGAAGCCGGAGAAGACTTCTTCTTACTGGATGTACGTGAGGGATTTGAATATCATGTATCTAACCTTGGCGGAGAGCTTATTCCATCAGGCCAGCTTGTTGCCAGGCTTGATGAGATCAAAGACAAGAAAGATAAAGAAGTTATTATAATGTGCCGTTCCGGTGGACGTAGTTCCAGAGCCTGTGCACTTCTTGAAAATCATGGCTTCGAAAACGTTAGCAATCTTAAGGGTGGTATTACTGCCTGGGCAAAAGAAATAGACCCTTCAATTCCGGTTGCTTAACTTACCCCAAAGCAGCAATCTGGTTAAGCAATTCTTCATTGCTTTCCGTGTTTTTAAGCACTTTCAAAAGCCCCAGCATTGACTCTTTCGGTGATTTTTTAAGCAGATACCGCCGAACCATATTACGCTCTTCTAAAGAATCAGAAATAAACTTGTCTTCGTTTCGGGTTCCCGAAGCAGTAATATTTATAGCGGGGTAAATTCGATCATTGGCTAAATCACGATCCAGAACCAATTCCATATTGCCTGTTCCTTTGAACTCTTCAAAGATCAGATCGTCCATTCTGGAATTAGTTTCAATAAGGCAGGTGGCTATAATAGTAAGAGAGCCCCCACCTTCTATTTTGCGGGCTGAACCAAAAATTTTCTTGGGTATTTCTAACGCCCGAATATCCAGCCCTCCCGATAATGTTCTTCCGCTATTACTTTGAACAGCGTTATATGCTCTTCCCAGGCGGGTAATTGAGTCAATAAGCAAAACTGCATCCTCTCCCATTTCAGCTTTGCGTTTTGCATACCCTAAAGCCATTTCAGTAATACGAATATGACTATGTGTTTTTTTATCGTTAGATGAAGCAAATACTTCTGCATTTGTAGAGCGAATAAAATCTGTTACTTCCTCAGGACGTTCATCCACCAACAAAACGCTCAGATGAATATCTTCATGGTTTTCAGTGATGCTTTTTGCAATCTGCTTTAATAAAACCGTTTTCCCTGTTCTGGGAGGAGCAACGATAAGGGCTCTTTGTCCTTTACCTATAGGCGAAACAAGATCGATTACTCTCATTTCTATATTATCAGCCTGCTCGCCCATTTTAATCCATTCAACAGGCATAATAGGTGTTTGACGTTCAAACCTACTTGATTTCGTCCAGATATCAGCAGACTGCCTGTTTATATTGTCTACCGAAAAAACATGCTTGTTTCCTCTTTTATCTTCTTCAAACTCGCCTTCCAAAATCAATCCGGGGCGCAAGTCCAGTTCTTTTACTTCTTCAGGTTTTAAGAATGGATCCTGAGGACTGAAACTAAATTCGTAATCCAGTTTTCTAATAAAGCCCCACCCCTTTGCATTAATTTCCAAAACCCCGGCATACCTACCAGCAACCCCAAGGTTTTCTTTCCAATAAAACTTAGGGATGAAAACATTGCCGCTTTTATTGCGGTTGTTTCTATTCTTATTTTTGTTGTTACGGTTTTTATAGTTTTTTCTATTCCGTGCCATTTAATATATAATGAATTTGCCGATCTCCATTAGAGGGTGTTCTTTATAATAAATTTTTTGGTGTCCAAAGGAGAGCGAAGAAAAAGGTGGTGCAATTTATTTTCACACCACCGTCTAATCAGAAGATGAGAAAAGATACAAATGTTTTAAACGATAGCAAATTATCGAACAGTCGTTGTTTCGCTAATCCAACTATAACATTCCATTAATGAGCCATCAATTTTTACCGAATCACCATCTTTAAGGCCAAGCTTTAAAAATTTATCTTCGGTTGAAGGTGTTACTGCCGTATAGTTTGGTAGTTGGGTATTTACTGTATTAGCCACAGAACGATCCTTATTTTTAGCCATATTCAAATAATCGATTACCAACCAGTATACAATACGATCTTCTGCCTCGATCTTACGTTCTTCTGTACATTTGATAACAGCCTGAGCATAAATTGTCGCCATCTTGATGTATGCAAGCCCATAATTATCATCAATTTTAAGTGCTTCGCGAGTATACCTTCGTGCAGTCTGTAATTGCTCCATACTTATATAAGCTTCAGCAATACTTAAATTAATGCTCTTTTTGTCTTCATTATTATCTGCAAGACTAAGTGCTTCTTTATAGAATTTAGCAGCCTCAGCATATTTTGCATTTCCTCTTTCAATATCTGCTAAAGAAAGAGCCGTATCAAAGGTTGGATTTACCTCATAAAGTTTGCGTGAAATCCTTTCCATATTTTCACGATCATCCAACTCTTCATAAGCCCCAAAAAGTGCATTTAAAGCTTCCATATTACTAGGATCTTGCGCTAAGATCGGTTCATAGTATTCAATAACATCTTGCGGGCTTTCAAATAAGTCTTTTTGATATTCCTCGATTTTAGCCTGTAAAGAAGGCGACGCATATTGTGATGCAACATTTATAATGGCCTGTGCCTTTTCACGCTCTCTTTTCGAAACATAGTTATTCAGCAAATTATCTACATAATACCCCCTGGCAGCCGTTGTTGCTTTTTCAGGATCAAGATCAAACATATTCTGAAACTCCTGATACGCCTTTCCTAGTCCATCTTCAATTAAAGAATAGTTTTGCAAATAGAATCTTCCTTTCTGCTGTAATACCTCGAAAGCAATCTCTTTGTCTTCCCCAAAAAGCTCCATTTTGTCATTAAGAGCGATTATTGCAGAATCTAAATACGCGGCTTTTAATGTAGGATCTGTTGTATCATCTGCCAAACCCTGGTAAATCTTCACGAACTTGTCATATTGAGTTGAAAGGTTGAAGCCCTTAAAACCCTCCATAGTCATTGGTTTTGCACAAATCATCCATCTGCCATACTTCAGGGCAAAGCCATAATCTCCACCTTTGTAATTAGATTGAAAAATAGAATATGCTGCTATTGCAGGCAGTCCATCCGGTGGTTCAGGGTTGCATTCATTTTGAGCCGCAACAACCGAAGAGCTCATAAATAAAAACCCAAATAAGAGTATTAAATTTTTCATCATTATCATTCAAATAGTTATGTGATTGTAATCTTTAACAATCCGATTACCGAAAATATTACTTTAAAATTAATTTAATTTTGGACGAATAAACATTAACTCAGCTAAGTTTACAGAAAGACTAATCGACCAAATTCGCTCATCTATTAAACTTGGCGAAGTTACATTTCTAATTCCATATTGAAAACTTAAATCAAAAGAAGATCGGGTTCTTGGAGATAAAATTCCAAGTCCACTTGAAAACCAAAGAGTACTTATATCTTCTCCTTGTATATTCAGGTGTCCTGTATCATAGGATACACCATAGCTATATCTAAACTTTGATAAAAATTTATTGGAACCAGTAGTATAAGGGTGGTACTGGCCACCAAAGCTAATAAATAAGCGGTCATTATATATTAATTGTTCGTCTGGTCTAAATTCATACTTTGCTTCACTCCATCTCTGGTACATTCCTTCAAAAGAAAAATTGACCTTATTTGACAAAAAATAACTTAAACCTGAAGAGATTTGAAGCGGTAACGAAATGTCTTGTTCTTCTATTTCTTCTATATTTATTGATTCTCTTACACTATTGGTATAACGAATAGTGTTTTTCGTTGAACTTGCTGTAATATTAACTGGTAATGTAACAGCTGCACCAAATTGTAATAAGTCCCTTTGCTGCAATATGTTCTGTAACCCTGCTACTATACCAAATCTGTGTCCAATACCAGATCCATTTGCCAAGGTTTCTAGTTCATTATCTGCCAAATTATTACCCTGAAAATCTAATATTTCTGTATCAGTTGTAGACAAAAACGCTAAAGAAGGGGCATATCCTATTGAAAAATTATTATTTATTCTCCAGCTGATTCCAAATTCAAGTTTAGAAACCCCTCCAGTACCACTTTTATTGATAGCATAATCCAATGTATCGGTTGCCGCTGATATATTCTCAATATTGAAAAAACTACTGTAACTTGATCTCGTGGAAGGATACAAAGCCGCAGAAATTCCCAGCTTATTCGCCTTTACGGGTAAGACAATATGTAGCTGAGAAACACCTAATAAAGTATTCGAGGATACATTATTACCCTCAGTTGCATCAAGTTTTTGATAGTTTAAACTGGCCGAAACCCTAGTAAAGTATCCTGTTCCCCAAAGAGCAGGGTTTGCCAAGCCTGAATTCTGTATATCAAGATAAGAAACCCCTATTATTCCCATTCCTCTTTCCAATGCACTATTTTCTAACTGTGGCATACCCACACCTATGTATGAATAAATTGAACCGCTATTCGCCTCATTTTCAGCTTGACCAAATGCAGACATTGAAAAGCAAATAAAACAAAACAGAACTACAGAAGCTTTTCTAAAAATCATTGACCTACATTTTTTGTTGTTGTAATTATCAATTTAGGTTCTCGCCCGGGATTTGTTTCATTAAAAAAGATTGTAGACCGTAGTATTCCTCCCGCTGGATTAAGGCTTACATAAAGAATCCTATCTTCTCTATTATTGAACACATAGTTTTCTATAAGGTTTGTGACATCAAAACGAAAGACTTGTTTTACTTCATCTTCAAAGCCTCTTAATTCGGACGACAAAAACTGAAGTTCATAGCTATTTTCAAATGTCAAATTGTAATTTACATCCAAAAAAGTGGTTTCAATACGAGAATGACTAGGCAATAATGTCGAGTTTAATGTTTCCTGATCAATATAAAGCACTAGCTCCGCCCTAAGTATATTTTTTGGCTCAACCTTTCCTGCTATTTCAGACAAATCTATATGATAAAACTGCTCTAATGTACTATGAAAAAGCAATCGATTAGAACGCCTGGTTTCATTAATTCTCTCAAAGGTATATCCCCAGTCCTGAAAATCAACAAGTACAGTATCTGATTCACTATTATCAATAAAGGCAAGTTTACTCCTGGCCGATACGATAGTACTTATTTTACCCGTTTCACTTGTCTGTACTATTGAAAAACCAAAATAGTCTGCATTAAATACAGAGTCTCTGGAAGAACTTGTGTCCTCAAAAAAAGTCGCAAATTCATTTTCCCAAGATCTTGGCAAATCAATAAACAACTGAGACTCATCAGAAATACTAAATGTAGCTATTTCTTCAGCTTCATTGTAAGCAGGTCCTTCATTTATACTCAATTCGTTTCCTCTCCAGTTTTCTTCAATTTCAAACAAAGAAAACGTAGAGGTTGAAGCAGTATCTCCATTGATAAGGACAGAGTCTAACTCTATTAAAAACTGAACATCATAAACGCCGAACACGCGATCCAAAGTAAAATCTATAATTGGTTTGAAATAGCCAATCGCTTCCAAGTCACCAAAAAGCTGATCATTATACTTACCAATTGGCACATAAGTAAGGTTTCCGGTACTGCTTACCACAGAGTCTGGCTCAAAACCTGACACTATAAGCGTATCAAATACAATATCAGGTTGAGGAATAATACTACTGCCGACAGAACCCGGATTTTCGCATGAAGCGATAAAACCAATCAATAGTACAGATAAAACAAGCCGCATTGTTACTGCGGCTTTTAAATTGTTTTGCATGTATAAACTTTTCTTAAACCTTTTACTTGGCAATCTCATGGTAGTATTCAGCAAACTTATCAGATACATCTTCCGGAGAGCCTTGTATCTTAGTGGGCTTTATGTTGAATTCTCTGAAGAATTCATCGAATTCATCTTTCAAATAATTACCTGTTACTACATGGTCACTATATTTCAACCCAAGTTGTAGAAGATCTACTTTTCCATTGTCCGTTAGCGATGAAATGTCAACATCCTCCGGAAGCCCTAGTAATTCCAGCACTCGAGCCGTTTCAGCGTGTCCTTCATTTTCCGGGTGATGAAGGTTATATATTATTTTTGTGTTCTTAAAAATGTCTACGTCCCTGTATTTTGTTTTTACTAATAAAGGAATTAAGCCGGCAGGCCAATCATGGCAATGAATAATATCCGGCTGCCAACCAAGCTTCATAACTGTTTCAAGTACGCCTTTATTGTAGAATGCCAACCTTTCGTCATTATCTTTAAAAAACTGATCAGTATCCGGCTTTTTGAACAACCCTTTTCTTTTGAAGTAGGTGTCATTATCCAAAAAGTAGACCTGTAACTTGGCATTAGGTATGCTTGCCACCTTAATCTTCATACTTTCTACGTTTTCGCCTACTTCAACCTCTATTCCTGAAAGCCGGATCACTTCATGAAGTCGGTTTCTGCGATCGTTAATAGAACCGTATTTAGGTAACAATATTCGAATCTCGAACCCCTTATCCTGCAAAGAAGCCGGCAAAAACCGAAGTAAATCGGCCGTATATGTCATTCTTGCAAAGGGTGAAATTTCTGCCGCAGCATATAAAATCTTCATAAATAGTCTTGTGTAATTACTCGTCGTTTGAGATTGAATTATCTTTCATCATTCTATTCAGCTCCTGTTCATCTTCATCTATGGAGTAGAAATCAAGTAGCGTATCCCCTCTCAATCCAAGGCGAATGGTTTCGAGAGAAATAGCTTCTTGTGGAGGAATATTGCCAAGGTTTACATTGCTCCCATACTTCCGTACAAACCAAACTTGCTGTACTTTCTGGGGCGCTTCAAAAATAAGTTTATCAACAGGAATTTGATCTGTTATTTCCTCGATTAAGCCTGATCTGATTTCTCCATTTGGCCTGAATACACCAACCGTACCACTTTCCCTTGCTTCACATATTACCTTTTTTGAACCTGCATTAAGCTCTTCCTCTATAACTTTAACCCATTTATAGGGAGGTATTACTTCATTTGGGTTTTTGCTACCAACTTCTGAATAAACTGTAAAATCTTTACTCAAATCCTTAATGATCTGCTGTTTTTTTGCGTCAGAAAGCCAAATTGTACCGTTAGAAACCTCAATGTGTTCTATTTTGTACTTATTCAGCAACTTTATGTAGGCATCTAACTGATCCCTTAGCAGATATGCTTCAAAAAGTGTCCCACCAAAATATACGGGGATATCTGCATTTCTATAGGCCTGTATTTTAGCCTCCAAGTTTTGTGTCACATAACTTGTGCCCCAGCCCAGTTTTACAACATCTATACAATTTGAGCAGGTTTCGCAAAAATCCTCAACTTCCCGAACGCTATATCCTTTATCAAGTATGAAAGTAAGGCCAGATGATCGTGGCTTTTCAGTTCGGAATGGTAAATGATCTATTGTAAATGACATATCATTGCTTTAAATCTAAGCTCCAAATATACTGAATTAGGCACCTTTATTAAAGAAACCTTTTTTGCCAGTATTTAGGCCCTTCTATTAGTCTGGTTTATAAATTCTTTGATTTTATTTTTATCAACTTCATCAAGCATTTTGGGGGAGTACCTCCATAACCAGTTATTTGATGAAGTTCCTGGAATATTCATACGGTGCTCGGCCCCCAAATTCATGAAATCTTGAAGCGGAAAAATAGCCTGATCAGCTACTGAATACATCCCAAGCCTTATGAACTCCCAATTTATTTTCTCGCCATCCGATTTTGTGTAAACTCTTACCCGGTGCTTTTCTTCTTCCGGGGCCTGATTATACCAGCCAATACTGGTGTCATTATCATGAGTACCCGTATATACCACACAGTTCTGGGGGTAGTTATGTGGCAAAAAAGCATTCGTAGAGTCTGAGTCAAATGCGAATTGTATAATCTTCATACCAGGAAAGTGATATTTATCCCTGAGCTTTTCTACTCCTTCTGTTACAAACCCCAGGTCCTCAGCTAAGATGGGTAGCTCACCACATTTTTCAAGAATAGTATCAAACAACTTTTCGCCGGGACCTTTTACCCAGCAACCATTTACTGCTGTTTTTTCTTTTGCTTTTACTTCCCAGTAGGCATCAAATCCACGAAAATGGTCTACCCTAATGGCATCACAAATCTTGAACATGTGCTTAAAACGATCAACCCACCATGAAAACCCATCCTTCTCAAGTATTTTCCATTTGTATAAAGGATTTCCCCAAAGTTGTCCGGTTTCACTAAAATAATCAGGTGGCACCCCTGCAACTAAGGTTCGGTTTCCTTTTTTATCTACTTCGAAATATTGAGGATTTGCCCATACATCAGCACTGTTATGGTCTACAAAAATGGGTATATCACCAATAACCCTGATTCCTTTAGAGTTTGCATATTCTTTTAAGTTCATCCATTGAGAATAAAACTCATATTGAAGCCAATCCTGGATCGCAATCTCCTTAGCATGCTTCTTTATAAATGCTTTTAGCGCTTCCGGATCTCGTTGCGCCAAACCTTTTTCCCATGTATTCCATGGCTGCTTGTTGTAATGAAGAGCACAAGCCATAAAAAGGCTGTAATCATTCAGCCAGTGTTTATTTTGCCTTTTAAATCTCTTGAAATCCTTTTCATCTTCTAGGGAAAGCCCGTCATAGAAACGCTCGCAAGCCAAAAGGAATAACTGGTCTTTATTTGCAAAAGCCTGCTCATATTCTACACTTGAATGAGCGGGTATTTCTGCTTTTTTGACTTCAGATTTTTCGAGAAGCCCTTTTTCTACTAATAAGTCCAGACTGATCAAATATGGGTTACCTGCAAATGCTGAAAAACTAGCATATGGAGAGTTTCCGTAACCTGTAGGGGTTAGGGGTAAAATCTGCCAAATTGTTTGATCAGTCTCTTCCAGAAAATCTATAAAAGACCTGGCCTCATAGCCTAAGTCTCCTATACCATATTTACCAGGAAAAGAAGTTGGATGTACGAGCGTACCACAAGAACGAGGAAATCTCATCTGGTTATTTTTTCTTCGGTTTTAAAATTAATACCGCAAGGGGCGGAATTGTTATGTTAATTTTTGCAGGTTGATTGTGCCACCCTTCCAGCTCTGCATGGATAGTGGCATTTCCAGTATTGCTGCCTCCGTAATATTCAGAATCACTGTTCAGAATGGTTTCGAACTCTCCTGCATCCGGAACCCCAATGGTATAGCCATGATGAACTGTAGGTGTAAAATTCAGAATTACTACCAGATATTCTTCCGGGTCCTTACCCCTTCGTAAATAACTGATAATGCTATTATCGGCATCGCTTATGTCAATCCATTCAAAACCTCTCCAATCACTATCTACTTCATGAAGGGTTGCCTGCTCTTTTGAGATCCTATTCAAATCCTTAACCAATAATTGCAAGCCCCTATGGGTTCCCCATTCCAGTAAATGCCAATCCAAAGATGTTGCCTGGCTCCATTCTGCCCACTGCCCAAACTCACATCCCATAAACAATAGATTTTTACCGGGGTGAGTATACATATAGCTGTACAAAAGCCTCAGGTTAGCGAATTTTTGCCAGTCATCTCCCGGCATCTTGGCTAGCATTGACTGTTTCATGTGCACAACTTCATCATGCGAAAACGGCAGCGTGAAGTTTTCAGAAAAAGCATAAATCAGCGAGAATGTAAGCTGATCCTGATGATACTTCCTGTGGATGGGGTCTTTTTCGATATAGGTAAGGGTATCGTTCATCCATCCCATATTCCACTTATAATCGAATCCTAATCCCCCTGTTTCTGTAGGACGAGATACCCCTCCAAAGGAGGTTGATTCTTCAGCAAATGTAAGGACTCCCGGGAATTGATGATGAACAGCATCATTGAATTTTCTCAGAAAATGAATCGCCTCAATGTTTTCTCTTCCTCCGTATTGATTGGGTACCCACTCTCCTTCTTTCCTGGAGTAATCCAAATACAGCATGGAGGCTACTGCATCAACCCGGAGGCCATCAATGTGAAATTTATCGCACCAGTAAACGGCATTCGAAACCAAAAAGTTCTGAACTTCAGTACGGCCGTAATTAAAAATACAGGTTCCCCAGTCCAGGTGTTCGCCCTGCCGTGGATCTTCATGTTCATAAAGACCTGTACCATCAAATCTTCGGAGGCCATGCTCATCTTTTGCAAAGTGTGCCGGTACCCAGTCTAAAATAACCCCAATATTCTCCTGGTGGCATTTGTCTACGAAGTACATAAAATCTTGTGGAGTGCCAAATCGGCTGGTGGGTGCAAAATATCCCGTTATTTGATAGCCCCACGATGGGTCATAGGGATGTTCTGCAATCGGAAGCAATTCGATATGAGTAAAACCAAGCTCTTTAACATAGCCTACCAAATCGTCCGCCAATTCCCTGTAACTCAAAAACCCCGGGTCTTCGCCCACTTTCTTTTTCCATGAGCCCAGGTGAACTTCATAAATAGAAATAGGCGAGTTTTGTCCCTGCCTTTTTGTTCTATTTTTTACCCAGTCTTCGTCTTTCCATTCATAGCCCTCAATATCTTTAACTATAGAAGCCGTACCCGGCCTTAATTCAGAATAAAAAGCGAATGGGTCTGCTTTCTTTAACGGCGGGTCTTGAGCCGGACTTTTTATTTCGAACTTGTAGTTGTCTCCTTCAGTTACATGAGGTATAAAAAGCTCCCATATCCCCTGATCATGATATTTTCGCATTCTATGAACGCGGCCATCCCAATTATTAAATGAACCTATAACACTTACCCGCGTTGCACTTGGGGCAGTTACTACAAAATGGGTGCCGTTTACTCCATTTACTAATTTTGGGTGAGCACCCATAAATTCATAGGCCTTTTGATGGTTTCCTTCACCCCATAACTGAAGATTAAACTCATCAATCATAGAACCGTAGTTATACGCATCTATTATTTCAAACTCTTTTCCATTATGAGGCACCACTTTGAGCTTGTATTCAAACCGGGTTTTTCTTCTTGGAACTATTACCTCAAACAAACCTTCATCAGATATCCGCTTCAACTTTAATGGCTTGGCTTTACCTATTAAGGCAAACACTTCTTTTGCCTCTGGCCTGAATGCTCTTATGAGCAATTTTTCATCTCCGTTTTTTTTGATAGAATGTAAACCTAAAATAGAAAAAGGATCCCCGTGCGAACCATCAGAAATGGTTGCAATAATATCTTTGCTCAGCGTTGAAGTCATTATCATACTTAATTTAAACAGCTGCAAAGATAAGAAATTCGATACAAACCTTTCGTCTAAATCAAGATGTTTCCAACCCCTCAATTCTCTATTTTTGAGTTATGGAATATACAGGCTTTATCGCGCGACGATATCTTTTTTCTAAGAAGCACATTTCACTAATATCAACACTTACTTTTATAAGTATTACGGGGGTTACTATTGGTACGGCTTTGTTGATCGTCGTGCTGTCGGTTTTTAACGGCTTCTTTGATGTAATAAAAGGTTTTCTCCTTTCTTATGATCCGGATATAAGAATAGAAAGTGCTGAAGCCAGAACATTTGATCAAAACAATGACTGGTTAGAAGAATTAAACTCTATCCCTGAAGTACGTGTCATCTCTCCTTACGTTGTTGGCAAAGCGCTGTTGACACACACCGATGATGAGAGTAAAGTTGTAGAAGTTAAAGGGGTAAACAGGGAAAAGTTTTTTCAGCTTATTGATATTGAACAAAGTATTACCAATGGCATCTTTGATGTGTCTGTGAGAAATGGGCGGCCGGGACTTATTGTACATGATCAACTCCGTTCTGATTTAGGCCTTACTATTGGCGAACAAGTTGCCCTGTTAAGTGCTGCAGGCATGAAGAATGCACTCACCCAGGTTACTACTCCACGGCTTTACCGGTTTGAAACCAGGGGAACATACGATCTTCAGCAAATCTCCGGGGGACCGCAGGTTTATGTCGACTTGGTTGCAGCCCAACGTTTATTTCGCACTCGCAGTAATCTTTCCGGTGTAGATATTAAGCTTTCAGATAGTGAACAAGCCGAGCATATAAAAGCCGTTTTGCAGGAGCGCCTGGGGCCAAGCTATAAAATCTCTACCTGGTATGATCTTCAAAAACCGCTATACGATGTCATGTATCTTGAGAAGTGGGGCGCATACCTAATCCTCATGATTATAATTATTGTAGCCGTGCTTAATATACTGGCATCGTTAATGATGATTGTTATCCAGAAAAGGCGTGATGTTGGAATCCTGATTTCAATGGGCTATACCCGGTCTGCGATAAAAAAAATCTTCAGAAAACAGGGGCTTTATATAGGTTTAATTGGTTGCGCACTTGGTGGAGGAATTGGTTTGTTACTTACCTGGCTGCAAAAAACTTATGGTATCATAAAATTGTCTTCAGCTTTTATTATAAGCTCCTACCCGGTTGAGGTACGGATACTAGATGTAAGTATTATACTTGTCGGAAGCCTCATTCTTTGTGTGGCCGCAAGCTGGTACCCTGCAAGCAGGGCGTCACAAGTTCAGCCAGCGGATGCTATCCGTTTTGAGTAATACTATCACTCGTTAGTAGCAAACCAGAAAAACAACTATGAAAATTTCTTGGAGTATAACGGAGTCAGATATTCAAAAAGTTAAAACCATGCTGACTGAAAATGATAATCCCTTTTTGCATACCAGGAGACTAAGAAATGTTCAAAAGCAAAACATTGTAATTAACAAAGATGCGATAATTAAGACTATGATTATGTGTCTTTTAACCTCACAACAAAGATCGGGACCCAATTCAAAAATTGGACAATTTCTGAGAAAAGCACCATTTCCAATTGTCACAGAAACAATTGAAAATACTGAGAATATTGAGAGGTTTGTAAGAATAACATTAAAAGAAAATGAACTGACTAGGTATATAAATAGGATTAGTTCTTTCTTTGCTCTGAATCTTCAAAAAATGCAAAATGAAAATTGGTCAATTATCGATGACCTAAACGGACTATTTCTCGAAAATTCTAAAGATAAAGAGAGAGAAATTTCTGACAAATTAGATAATGATCTTAAAGGATTTGGTCCAAAACAATCAAGAAATTTTCTCCAGGCACTCGGGCTGACCAAATACGAGATCCCAATTGACTCAAGAATTATTAGTTGGTTAAATGACTTTGGATTCCCTGTTGCATTAACATCTTCTCCCCTCGGAGACAAAGGGTACTACCATTTTGTATCAGACGGAATTCAAGAACTTTGTGAAAAAGCAGGAACATATCCTTGTTTATTGGATGCAGCAATATTTTCTAGTTTTGATAATGGAGAATGGACACAAGAAAACGCAATATTCTGATTAAAAAACTTATCACTCGTTATACACATCGGGTAAATCATTTTCATATAAAACCACATCTCCCGGGGTAGCGTACTCTTTGAGGATATCATTTGCTTCAAATAAAGTATCTACGATAGAAACTTTTTCCTCCTGATCCTCAGTTTTTAGAATTCCTTCAAGTATCGGTTTTGATCTTTCCCTGCCCACCAAAATAATTTTATCTAAATGGGCTTTTCCGATGGCTTCTCCAAAATTCCTGTTTTCCTCTTCCTCAATTTCTCCCAATTCAACCATTCCCGGGGTAATAATAATGCGCCTTCCTGATTTGAACTGGCTCAGTATTTCAACCGCATTTTTTGCCCCAACGGGATTTGAGTTAAAAGCATCATCAATAATGGTGAGATCACCTATTTTTTTAAGTTCCAGCCTGTGCTCCACGGGCTCAATTGACTTGGCAGCCAGCGCCATGGTTTTAGCTCTTATTCCAAAGTGATGGGCAACCCCAACTGCCAGCAATATATTCTGAACGTTATGCGCCCCCAGCAGTTTTGATTGAAAAGTTTCTGCCTCGTTTTCTATTTGAACTTTAAATTCGGACCCGGAATTATTATAGGAAATATTGTTTGCTCTAATTTCTCCGTTTTCCAACCCTACCAAAATTCTCGAAATATTTATACGGTCTTGCCCCATTTTTGAAACCCTCGGATCATCTGCATTCAAAACAGCAACCCCTCCTGGTTTCAGTGTGTCAACAATAACTCCTTTTTCTCTGGCAATAACATCCTGGCTTCCGAATGTCTCCAAATGCGCAAATCCTACATTCGATACTACAGATACGTCCGGGGTAGCTATCTCACAAAGCTCTTTGATATTGCCCGGGTACCTGGCCCCCATTTCAAGGATTAGAATCTGGTGGTGGGATTGCAGATCATTGTTAATCACTTTACAAATACCCATCGGGGTATTATAGCTTCCAGGAGTAGTACAAACACTATATCGTTCTTTTAACAGGTCACGAATCATAAATTTAGTGCTCGTTTTTCCGTAACTGCCCGTAATTGCCACTACCTTTAATTGTGGCATAGAAGCTAGTTTTCTGCGCGCCTGCTTTTTAAACCCTTCCTGGATTCGGTTTTCTATCGGCTTTGTTAAAGCTCCTGCAAATAGCACAAAAAAGGGAATCATAATAGCCCCGAACACCCAACCAAAAACCAGTAAAATCACATCAAAACTAAGAAAAGAGCTTTGGGCATTTATGAGGCGTATCGCAGGGCTATATGCGGCGTAACTAAAAAACACAGGTAAAAACAAAGCAGCAAAGCCAAAAGGAATCAGCAATCTTTTCACCCTGTTTGTTACCACAAGTGGCTTTTTCACTTTCTCCGGCTTGTAGCGCTTCACCGGGGTCAGCCAAAACAAAGCATAGCTGAATAAAGTTAATGCAATTGTTGCATCAGTTGGCCAAACCGGAAACCAGTCTTCCGGTAGTATGAATAAAAAAACAAACAGGTTAAATATGCCCAGTTCAACAGGAATTATTTTCCCATCCCAGTTTGATTTTATCCATGCCCAAAACTCATTGTTGTTATACCCTACCTGTTGATATGCTCTTAGAAAAAACTTTGACCTGTACCAAAAATATCGCAGCATCAAGGCACAAAATAATATGGAAGAAATATCAAGTATTAAGTGATACAGATTCAATCGAAGTAATATTTATAGGTTATTATATGGCACTTTAATGTTCGCACTCGAAATTGGTTTCAAGCACCCCTATATTCAGCGCCAATTAGCTTATTAGTTTCCAAAAAAACAGCCAGAAATATATGAAATTAATTATCCCAATGGCGGGAAGAGGAACCCGTGTTCGCCCACATTCTCATACCGTTCCAAAACCATTACTTCCTGTTGCAGGAACTATGATTATTGAACGGTTGGTAGAGACTTTTATACGAACGCTGGATCGCACAATAACTGAAATAGTATACATTCTTGGACCAGACTTTGGCCAGGATATTAAAGATCAACTTACTGAAATGAGTGGCCGCCACAATGCAAAGGCAACCTTCAGGGTACAATTTCCCGCGTTAGGTACAGCTCACGCAGTGGCTTGTGCAAGTGAGGATTTAGAGGGAGAGGTGATTGTGGCTTTTGCTGATACACTTTTTGACAGCAAAGAAACATTTAATATTGAAGGTGCCGATAGTGTTATCTGGCTAAAACGAGTCGAAGATCCTTCCCGGTTTGGTGTCGCAGTACATGAGGGTGATACTATTACGGGTTTTGTGGAAAAACCGGAGGAATTTATCTCTGACCTGGCAATTATTGGCGTGTACTATTTTAAAGATGGGGAAGAGCTTAACCGGCAAGTGAACCGGGTAATGGAAGAAGACATCAAAGGCCCCGGAGGTGAATACTTCCTTACCGTAGCACTGGACAATATGATTAACGAGGGTAATGTTTTTAAAATAGCCACTGTTGACGAATGGCTTGATTGTGGAACGCTGCCTGCCTGGTTAGAAACAACAGGAGAAATTGTTGCCAAAGAAAATCACGCTTTTGATGAGCAAAACTTCATAAATACCAAAATCATCCCGCCTGTTTATATTGGCAAAGATGTTAGCATTGAGGGAAGTAGCATTGGCCCTGGCGTTAGTATTGAATCTGGCACAACTATTAAAAACTCAAAAATTGAAAACTCTATTATCAGGGAAAATGCTACCCTTAACAATGTAGAAACTTCTGGATCAACAATAGGTGCTCATACAGAACTGAATAATGTGACCGGAGAAGTACACATAGGAGATCACTCAACCTTAAATATTAATGCGTAATTCTGCTATCAGGTTTCTGAATTTTAAAACAAACCGGAAATCACCCCATGCTCATCCACACTCATGTTAACCGCAGCAGGTACTTTCGGTAAGCCCGGCATCAACATCATATTTCCGCAAATTACTACGAGAAAACCGGCCCCTGCCGAGAGCTGGATATCCGTTACAGTAAGAGTATGACCTTTAGGGGCACCTCGTAAAGCAGGGTTATCTGAAAGTGAGGATTGGGTTTTAGCTATACAAACCGGAAGATTTCCATATCCCAGTTCAGTAAATCGATCCATACTTTTCTGGGCTTTTTTGTCAAAGTATACATCCTTTGCCCCGTACATTTTTGTGGCTACAGCTTCTATCTTTTCCTTAACAGGTGCTTCGTGTTCGTATAGTTTTTTCTTTGATAGATTTGGCTGCCCATCTATAGCCGATAATGTTTTTGTAGCCAGTTCAGTTACCCCTTCTCCACCTTTTGCAAAAGCTTCATGAGAAGCGCACTCCACATCCAGTGAATTGCAAAACCTGCGTATTTCGTCTATTTCTTTTTCAGAGTCACCTATAAACTGGTTAATAGCCACTACAATAGGCACACCAAATTTCTTCAGGTTCAAAATATGGGCTTCCAGGTTTTTTAAGCCTTCAATGAGTGCTTCTTTATGCTTCCCGGCTTCTCCTGCCTCAGCAACACTTACCCCACCGTGATATTTAATCGCTTTACATGTTGCCACAAGCACTACTGCTGATGGCCAGATTCCTGAAACCGGGCAAACTATATCGAAAAACTTTTCTGCCCCAAGGTCTGCACCAAAGCCGGCCTCAGTAACTACATAATCTGCCAATTTCAATCCTATACGATTGGCTAAAATACTACTGGTTCCATGAGCAATGTTCGCAAACGGGCCTGCATGAACCAGCGCCGGTACATGTTCAAGGGTTTGAACCAGGTTAGGCATTATGGCTTCATTTAATACTACTGCCATCGCTTCATGAGCACCCAGTTCTTTGGCTTTAACCGCTTCGCCCTTTCGGTTATAACCAACCACAATTTCACCTAAACGATTTTTTAAATCAGTTCGTGAGGTAGCAAGTGCTAAAATGGCCATAATCTCAGAGGCAGCTGTTATTACAAACCCTGATTCTCTTGGAATTCCATTTACCCTGCCTCCAAGGCCTGCTACTATCTGGCGAAGCGCGCGGTCATTCATATCCATTGCCCGGTTCCAAAGGGAATTGGTAACATCAATATCCAATTCGTTCCCCTTAAAAATATGATTGTCCAGCATAGCAGCTAGCAGGTTATGAGCTGCCCCTATTGCGTGGATATCTCCATTAAAATGCAGGTTGATTCGTTCCATCGGCACTACCTGGGAATATCCTCCTCCCGCAGCTCCACCCTTTATACCAAAAACGGGACCCAGTGATGGCTCTCGTAATGCAACCAAGGCTTTTTTACCCAGCTTCTGAATTCCTTGACTGAGGCCTATTGAGGTAAGTGTCTTCCCTTCTCCCGATGGGGTTGGGGTCATTGCTGTAACTAAAATCAGTTTACCGTCAGGTTCATCTTTAAATTTCTCTAAAACATTTAACCGTATTTTACCGGTAAACTTTCCATAGAACTCGAAATTTTCTTCTTCTAAGTTAAGTTCGGCCATAAAATGGCGCATGTGTTTCATTTCAGCTTGTTGGGCAATGCGAATGCTATCGTTCATAAAAGCGCTTTTTTAGTGTTTTGAGCAAATATCTGAAACAGATGTGAAGTTTTTATAAATCGGTGAAGCGCAAATAAATGAAGGGCATAAAAAAATACCCGGAGCACCTTTGTTTGATATCTCGATTTGAGATGGTTCGAACAAACAAGTCGCGGGATTTTCCGACTTTCCATCAATTTCACCGTAGTGTCCTTGATGACTGTGCTCACATGTAATTACTGCATATTTTCAACCCTCCGCAACAAAAAAATGCATTACTTATAAACAACTTTTCGACTCGTTTTCCACTAAGTTATTCACATTTTTCAGAAATAAGAGGATTGCACTCTTTCCAATATTTTTAAAATTAGACATTTACAGATATTCAGGATTTTCTAGGATTTTAAGGCTTCCTAAAAAATCAGGTTTTACCCTTGTGCGCGAAGTTAATGATTGAACTAAGAAATCTATTTGATGACAGATATCACCCCTGCAAACTTATCAATAATGTAATTACTCACTCCTCCGGGTTCTTTGCTATTTATATCCCACTTAAAATCGGCCCCGCCTATTAAAATCTGACCGCATTTTAGCTCGTTTGCTGTATCTACAATAGTTTTACCCGGCTCTCCAACTTTCACAAGCAAGGTAGGGGTAACAAGACCGTCACTGCTTTCTTCAAATAAAAAGTTCGCCATTTCCATAATTCCTTTGGCTGTGTCTTCATTTTCCTTTTCGTTGGCAACCACAAGAATTATTACCTCGGGTTTTTTTGCAAACTGGGCGCTTAACTGGCCGGCATAACGCACAGCTTCACTGGCATACTTACTGCCATTTGTTGCTATCAGCCATTTAGTTGGAAAGCTCATATATGTCTATTATATATTTTGGGGTTTTAGAGGTCATTAACCAACGGCTAATTTTCAAAAACAAACCGCTGAAAGCAAGTGCTAACATTCCTATCTTTGTTTCCATGGATTTTCCGCATCAAATACCAAAACCTCACCAATCTGTTTTTAAAGTGATCGGGAAAGCCGCAGCCTCTCTTGACCAGCCCGTATATGTTGTAGGGGGCTATGTCCGCGACTATTACCTCGATCGACTGGATACAAAAGAACCTGACATTGATTTTGTGACACTTGGTTCCGGAATTTCTTTAGCAGAAAAAGTACACCAGGCTTTAGAAGGTTCACACTTATCTGTTTTTAAGCAGTTTGGTACTGCGCAGGTCAAAATTAATGATCTCGCTTTGGAATTTGTTGGCGCCCGGAAAGAGAGCTATCGCAAAAACTCCAGAAAACCTTTAGTTGAAGACGGAAGCCTTGAGGATGATCAGTTTAGAAGAGACCTTACCATTAATGCCCTTTCCTGGTCATTAAATAAACACGACTTTGGTACCCTTCTTGATCCTTTTGGCGGCATTAGAGATTTGCAAAGCCAATTGGTGAGAACTCCGATTGATCCGTTACAAACTTTTGATGATGACCCGCTAAGAATGATGCGGGCTATCCGGTTTGCCAATCAACTTGAATTTGATATTGAGGATAAAACCTATCGGGCCATTTGTAACATGGCTCCAAGGCTTGAAATTATTTCCAAAGAGCGGATCATAGAAGAACTCAACAAAATAATCATGACCGCTAAACCCTCTATCGGGTTTAAATACTTATTTAAGACAGGGCTTCTAAAACAGTTCTTCCCTGAAATGCACCAGCTTCATGGTGTGCAGGAAGTAAATGGGCACCGTCATAAAGATAATTTTTGGCATACTCTCCAGGTATTGGATAATGTGGTAAATCTTGGCGGTGATTTGTGGTTAAGATGGGCAGCGATTATGCACGATATTGCAAAGCCCCCTACCCAGAAGTACCAGGAAGAAATTGGCTGGACATTTCACGGGCATGATGCGCTAGGCGCCAAATGGACCAAAGGAATTTTCAGAAGGCTTGGTCTGCCGCTTGATGAACGAATGCGGTATGTAAGAAAACTGGTCCGGTTGCATCTGCGGCCCATTGCGTTGGCTTCTGATGAAGTAAGTGATAGCGCTGTACGGCGTTTGATTTTTGAAGCAGGAGATCATATCGATGATTTGATGTTGCTTTGCCGGGCTGATATAACAAGTAAGAACGAACTTAAAGTTGAGCGCTTCCAGAAAAACTTTAACCGGGTAGAGGCCAAAATCAAAGAGGTCGAAAAAAAGGATCGTATCCGAAACTGGAAAAATCCTGTTTCAGGTGATGAGATTATGCAAACTCTTGGCATAGGCCCCGGCAGGGTTATCGGAGATATCAAAGAAGCAATAAAAGAAGCTATACTTAATGGAGATATACCCAATAATCATACTGCTGCTTTTGAGTATATGATTAAGAACAAAGATCAATTCCTGAATAAAAAAGAAACTACCTGAAACGTGAGTAAAGAACTTTGGATTTCCAATTCCTATGCAAAGATTAACCTCGGGCTTAATGTGCTGGAACGCCTTGATAATGGCTATCATACCATAGAAACAGGTTTTTGCTTTTTGGAATGGGCAGATCGATTTGAGCTTACCCCTTCGGGCGGAAATAACTTGAGCATGACTGACCCTTCTATCCCAGTGGATGATTCAAATCTCATTGTTAAAGCAGTAACCCTGTTAGAAAAAGAAGCAGGCTTAAAAGATAAGTTCAGCATAAAGGTAGAAAAGAAAATTCCTGCCGGAGCAGGATTAGGCGGGGGCAGCAGTAATGCAGCTACTACCCTTCGAATGATAAACAAGATTGCCAATCTTGGACTTACCGCTTCTGACCTCATGGAGCTTGGGAAAAAACTGGGAGCGGATGTTCCCTTTTTTGTGAAAGGGGTACCTGGTTTTGCAACAGGCCTCGGAACAGAAATCGAAGAATTAGACATTCAACCTGATGGATGGATTGTGACTATTTTTCCGGGCATACCTAGCAGTACCCCGGAAGCGTATCAATGTGCCGAACCAAATCCTGAACCGGAATTTTCTTTGAAAAAAGTACTGTTAGAAGAAGAGATTGAAGAGTGGCAGTACCTGCTTCAGAACGAGTTGGAACCGGCCGTTTTCCCTCGTTTAGAATTAGTGGGTAATATCAAAGATCAATGCTATGAATTCGGGGCCAGTTACGCTTCTATGAGCGGAAGCGGTTCCAGCGTTTTTGGTATTTTTAAGCAGGATTTTGTTGCTATTCATGCCTACGAGTCGTTTCATAGTTTAGGTTTTTCAGCGAACCTGACAAGACCTCTATTTAAACCAGACTTAGGTATTTATAAAAAGACTGAATAAGTCAAATTTTGAACAAAAAGAGCGCTATTTTAGCGACTTACTATTAAAGAAAACATCAAGATGGCTAAGAAGACAGCTACCAACGGAGTGAGAATAAGATCGGGAATGGACCGCGATTCTCTCCGTGAAGACATTACATTACACTTGCGCCATACGCTGGCAAAAGACGAATTTTCAAAAACCAACTGGGACAATTACCGAACGGTTGTGCTTTCCTTATTGGATCGCCTCCATGATAAATGGTTAAATACCCAGCAGCATTATTATAAAGTGGATGCCAAACGGGTTTATTATTTGTCGATGGAATACCTGATTGGCCGATTGTTGGATAACATGATTGTAAACCTGAATATCCAGCAAGAAGTAGCAGATGCTCTTGAAGATGTAGGCCTCGATTACGAGAAGATCAGAGATGCAGAATGGGATGCCGGGCTTGGAAATGGAGGCCTGGGCCGGTTAGCTGCCTGCTTCCTCGATTCTATGGCAACCCTGGGCATTCCTGCAATGGGATATGGCCTGCGTTACGATTATGGGATTTTCTACCAAACCCTGGAAAACGGTTTCCAGATTGAGAAGCCGGATCTATGGCTCCGATATGGAAATCCCTGGGATATCGTGCGCCCTAAAATTCAATATCCTGTTGAGTTTTACGGGCATCAAAGCATGTATAATGCTCCGAATAACGGCCATATAAAATATGAATGGAAAGACACCCGAAAAGTACAGGCTGTTGCATACGATACTCCTATACCTGGTTATGATAATGGTATAGTAAATAATTTGCGACTCTGGAAAGCTGAATCGGATGTAGCACTAGACCTTAAAAGCTTTAACCAGGGACAATACATTGAAGCTGTTAAAGAAAATCAGCTGGAGCAAAATATTACCCGGGTATTATATCCAAATGACAAAGTTTTTGTAGGGCAAGAGCTTAGATTAAAGCAGGAGTACTTCCTGGTTTCTGCCTCCATGCAGGATATCATCAGGCGCTTTAAGCGTTCTAATGACGACTGGACAAAATTTCCGGAAAAAGTAGCCATTCAGTGCAACGATACGCATCCTAATTTGGCTATTCCAGAATTAATGCGGGTACTTCTTGATGATGTAGATATGACATGGGATAAAGCATGGGATATCACTAAAAACTCGATTGCCTATACTAACCATACCCTACTACCCGAAGCGCTGGAAAAATGGCCCGTTTCTTTGGTTAGAAACCTGCTGCCCCGTCACCTCAATATTATCTATGAAATCAATCGTCGTTTTATGGATACCATAAGAGCTTCTTATGGTAATGATACTGGTAAAATGGCCCGGTTATCAATTATAGGAGAAGGAGAAAACCCGGTTGTCCACATGGCACACCTGGGAATTGTGGGCGCCAAAAAAGTAAATGGCGTAGCCGCTCTTCATTCAAGATTGCTGAAGGAAACCATGTTCCGTGAATTTCATGAAATGTTTCCTGATTTATTTACCAATAAGACAAATGGTATTACCCCCCGGAGATGGCTAAAACAATGTAATCCTGATTTATCAAACCTGATTACCAAACACATTGGGGATAAATGGGTCACTAACCTGGATGAACTAAAAAAGCTTGAACCTTTAGCTGAAGACAAAGCTTTTCAAAAAGAATTTGCTAAGATCAAACTGGATAACAAAAAGAAGCTGGCTTCCTACATCAAAAAAACCACAGATGTTGATGTAGACCCGAAGTCAATGTTTGATATCCAGATCAAGAGGATCCATGAGTATAAAAGACAGTTAATGGCTGCTCTTCATGTGGCTGTGCTGTATAACCGACTCAAAAAGAATCCGGATTTAGATATTGTTCCGAGAACCGTGATTTTCGGGGGTAAAGCGGCACCGGGTTACACTATGGCAAAGCTGCACATCAAACTGATTAACAGTATTGGTGACCTGGTTAATAACGATCCCCAGGTGAATAAAAAACTAAAATGCCTGTTCCTTGAGAATTATCGCGTTACTTTGGCTGAAATGATGATCCCCGCAGCAAACCTTTCTGAGCAAATATCTACAGCAGGGATGGAAGCCTCAGGAACGGGTAATATGAAGTTTGCCTTAAACGGTGCCTTGACCATCGGTACTTTAGACGGGGCAAATGTAGAGATTAAAGAAGAAGTAGGTGATGAAAACATCTTCATATTCGGGTTAACTGTTGAAGAAGTGGAAGAGCTTCGCAGACAAGGATACAACCCATGGGATTATTATAATGCCAGTGCCGAATTGAAAATGGTTCTTGATCAGGTTCGGGCCGGTTTTTTCAGCCCTGAAGACCCTAAGCTTTTCCAGCCCATCATTGATGCACTTCTACACAAGGGCGACTACTTCATGGTTCTCGCTGATTTCGATGCTTACATCAAAGAGCAGAAATTGGTGGAAAAAGCATATCGTAAAACTTCTGATTGGAACCGAAAGGCTATATTAAATGTGGCTAGAATAGGTAAATTCTCAAGCGATCGAACCATTCAGGATTATGCCGATGAAATTTGGGAAGCACCTGCTGTAAAGCTTAAAAAATAATCTTTTTCTGGCGCAAGTTTTTGTTAAACTGCTCGTCCAAAGGCTAAAAGGCTATTTTGGACGAGCAGCAATTCATAGAACAACTTCGAAATGGGGATCGGGTTGCTTTCAATCGATTGGTTGAAGAGCACAAGGATGCCATTTTGAATGTATGCTATGGATTTGTTAAAAATGCTGATGAGGCTGAAGACCTGACCCAGGAGGTTTTTGTAGAAGTATATAAAACCATTGCCAAATTCCGGGAGCACTCCTCTTTATTTACCTGGATGTATCGTATAGCTGTTTCGAGATCTCTTGATGCGCTTAAAAGAAAAAAAAGCGTAAAGAGGACTGCTTTTTTTGAGAAAAGAGTCCGCTCGGACTCTGCAGATTTGGAAATGGAACAAAAGGCAGCAGACATACCAGATCCAGAAGCTGCCCTTGAACAAAAACAGCAACGAGTGTTTATCAATCATTGCCTTGATCAGTTAGCCGAAAACCAGCGCATTGCTTTTGTATTGAGCCAGCAAAATGGCATAAGCTATAAGGAAATTTCGGAAATAATGGACAAAAGCCTCTCATCGGTCGAATCGTTAGTACATAGATCTAAAACAAATCTTAGAAAAATTATGGAGGAGTCGTATCGCGATTATTTTTAATCCGAAAGTTTCTGATATTTTTTTCGCCTAATATCGCAACGGGTAAACAGTATGAAAAAACAACCATACATATCAAAAGAAATCAACAAACTAATGGAGGAAGCCGGGTCTCCCGCCGGGTTAAAAACCAGTGATTCTTTCGTTAGTAATTTGAACCAGAGGCTGGATGAAACAGGTCGTAAGAAGGTAAATGCTCCTGTATTTTCGCTTCAAAGCTTGGTTAAATATGCTGCTGTATTAGTTATTATGGCGTTAAATATCGCTGTTTTGATTACTGCCTCTTCCTCCAATGAAACCGAAAGCACCTCTTTAGAAACTCTTTCTGATGTAACAGATACGTACTTTCCGGATTATACCTACAGCGAATTGGAGTAAGCCATGAATATCTTTGAAAAACATCGTTTCTCTGCTTTTGCCATCGGTTTATTGGTAATAATGAATCTGGCCCTGATTGCTTTCATTGCCTTTCCGTATGTCACTTCTACAGACAATCGGTTTAAAGAAAGGCTTGGAAAGGATTTTATTTCCAACAAGCTGAACTTCTCTGATGAGCAAAAATCTCAAATGTTCGAACTCCGCCAGTTACATCGTTCCGAAATACGAAATCTTCAGCGCGAGGTTAATCAAAAAAGGCAGGAACTGTTTAACCTTATGAGGGCTGATGATCACTCTGAAGAACAAATTCAGATAATTACTGATGAAATAGGAATGGCCGTGGCTGAAATTGAAAAATCAACCTTTAAACATTTCAGCAGTATTAGGGCATTATGTACCCCTGAACAGCTTGTTATTTTTGATGAGCTTCTTTTGGAAATTGCAAAGAGAAAGGGATCCGGGCACAGAGAAATGAGACAACGAGGCCAGGGAAAAAGGAACCAGTCACTTCCTTCGCTACCGGATAACTAGAAGTTTTTACAACGGCTTTAATCTATTTTGCATTGATATCGGCAAAGTGTTAAAATCTTTGTATGCAGTTATCACAAATTGATTCCGTTCAAAGTAAGGCTCAGCCCGATTCGGCTATCATTAGCACCGATTCAACATTTAATATTCCAAATCCAACAGACTATTCCATAACAGAGATTTTTATCTATATCGGGGATTTCCTCCAGGTAACCCTTTTTAAAATCCAGGATACCCCGGTTACTTTTCTGTCCATCATAATTTTTATTCTTTTTTTGGTGGGCTTTTCACTTCTGGCTTCTTTTGTAAAGCGTTTTTTGAACAAAAAAGTATTTCCCCGTTTTATTAAGGATAGCGGATTGAGATATACACTAGCCCGTATGTCTCAATATATCATTGTGATTATAGGGGTTTTTGTCTCTTTTCAATTTCTGGGTATTGATTTGACAGGGCTCGCCGTTATTTTCGGTTTTCTTTCAGTTGGTATTGGTTTTGGTTTGCAGAACATCACCTCCAATTTCATATCGGGACTTATCGTTTTGTTTGAGCGTCCCATAAGCGTGGGTGACCGGGTAATGGTAAATGATATTGAAGGAGATATACAGGAAATAAATATCCGCTCAACTAAAGTAAGAACCCTCAATAATATTTCCATTATTGTTCCAAATTCTGAATTTGTATCGAAAGACGTTGTGAACTACTCTCATGGAGACCCAACTTATCGTTTAGCCATTGATGTAGGCGTGTCTTATGGGTCAGACCTGGATAAAGTCATTAAAGCACTAAACGAAGTTGCTGAGGAGTCCGATTCCATTATGAAGGAACCAAAACATGATGTGCATCTTCGCTCATTCGGAGATTCTGCCTGGAATATGAAACTCCTGGTTTGGGTAAGTAATGTAAAAGAGCACTATAACATCCTGAATGAACTGAACCAGGCTATAGTTCGAAAGTTCAGGGATTACGATATTGAAATTCCATTCCCCCAAAGAGATATCAATTTCAGGAACGCCATGCCGGAAAGTGATAAAGAACAAGAAGCCAGACAGAACGAAAAGGAAAACGAGGATAATTAGTTTTAGCGCCATTGGTTAATCTATAAATTTGTTCCCAGGTACTTTGTATTAAAACAACTCTGAATAACACATAAAGAAATTGATGTTTTCGGCATTTATGGGTTAATTCGATAAAAAATTTCCGCACATGAAATTACTATCAGGCATCCTGATTTTGATAGTTGCCCATTTTTACCCTCATTCAGATATCGAAGTTAAACATGTGAACTCAGTTCAACTGACTGGCTCTGTAACAGGCAAAGTAGTACTGGCACAAAAAAACTCTACTATCCGTTCTGGTGGCAGGTTATATGGAAGGCCTTCTTCTTCAGGCTCCCGAAAGGCCGTCACAGATTCTGTGCTAATCGTCATTACAGGCTCCATGCCAAACCCTGTCTCAAACAGTAAGTCCGATCAAATCCTAAATCAAAAGGATCAAAAATTTACCCCGGGCCTTTTG
Source organism: Balneolaceae bacterium (assembly GCA_006969905.1). Taxonomy (GTDB): domain Bacteria; phylum Bacteroidota; class Rhodothermia; order Balneolales; family Balneolaceae; genus Balneola. The sequence continues at coordinate 813,706 of CP030887.1, forward strand.
GCTATAAAGCAAAATGAATCTGTGAGAATTGTCAATTCAGACCCAGTGTATCACAATGTATTCAGCCTGTCTAATACCAAAAAATTCGATGTAGGCCGCCGCCCTAAAGGAGAGCATTATACCGTTACTTTTGACAAACCCGGGGTTGTTGATGTTTTTTGTGACATTCACTCCAACATGCACGCTGTTATCCATGTACTCCCTCCTGATGCCGTCGCATGGATTAAAGTAAAATCCGGAGACCCATTTCACTTTGCAGAAATTCCTGCAGGTAGTTACCAGCTAACGGTGTATGCTTTGGGTTATCAGGAAGCTTCCGTAAATATTGATGTTTCTTCCGGAGATGAAAACCAGATCGGAACCATCACATTGAATTCTTAGTGCATGAGGTCTTCCTATTTCAGTTTACGGTGGAAATTACTTGCAGGCTTTGTGGGGCTTGTCTTGGTTATCGTATTGAGTATACTGTTAAGCCTGAGCCAGATTTTTGAAGCCCGTACAAAGCAGGACATCGATAATAACTTTGCAGAGGCCGGCAGAATTTTTGAGCGAATACAGGATATCCGGTTTCGTCAGTTACGACAAACGGCCATTCTTCTTGCTGATGTGCCTAGCCTGAGGGCAGCTATTTCAACAGGAGATACCGCTACTGTTACCCAAAAGATAAGAGATGAACTTCGTTTTTTACTCGACTTTGATCCTGTACTTCCTGATTCATTAATTCCCGAAGAATTTTACCTGGATCCGGATTCTGCCGGGCTGTTAATTGTAACAGATAACCAGGGAAAACCATTAGGACAGTTGGGAACACATGCTTTATCTCGCTTTTCCATTGCCGATCGTGCCGGAATACGAAATGCTTTACAAGGCGATATGCCTGCACAAACCTACATCTGGAAGGAAAAAGACCGCTATTTTAATGTAATTACCGTTCCTGTCTGGAGAGGCTTTAATCTTGCAGGAACCCTGTCTTATGGACTTCCGATCCGCCAACAGGAAGCTACTCAGCTTTCTCTTGATATAGGCCTGGAAGTCGTTTTTTATGTAGATGACCGATTGATCGCCCATACGTTTGAAGGTTTCTCGACAAGTGATAAAGAACAACTAACACAGAATGTACATGAGGCAACATACCAGGCACTCAAAACCCAACAGGCGGCTTCATCAGGAATCAACCTTTCCGGTAATGACTGGCTTATTTACCTCGCACCCATGTTTGATACTTCCGATGAAGTTGAGGGCATACGCGGGTATTATGGTGTGGCTAAATCATTAACAGAAGCCCTTGTACCTCTTCAGAATTTATTATTTATCATTTTTGGGATTGGAGTTTTGGCTATTGCAGCTTCTATTGCAATTAGTGTCGTGCTTACAAACCGGATAACCCGCCCTATTGATTTGCTGGTTCAGGCGGTACACCGGGTAGAAAAAGAAGATTTCAGTAAAGAGGTGCCTGTTACCACAAAAGATGAAATAGGAACTCTTACCCAGGCTTTTAATCACCTCGTTGGTAGCTTGAGGGAACGGCTGTTAATGCTGAAATTTGTATCTGAAGCTACTTTAGATGCTATCAAGAAAGATCTTAGCCGTATTGAACCCGGAGGGGAGCGCCGCAGCGTTACCGTATTCTTTTCAGATATCCGAGGTTTTACAAACTGGAGTGAGAAACATACCCCTGAAGAAGTCATCGATATGCTGAACAAACTATTGAGTTTTCAGGCAGAAGTAGTACAACAATATGGCGGTGACGTTGATAAATTTGTAGGTGACGAACTGGTTGCTGTTTTCCAGGGAAAGGATAAAGAACAACGAGCTGTAAATGCTGCTATTCATATTCAAAAACAGGTTTCATCAATGCTGACCGAAGGAGAAAAAGAACTCGCAGTAGGTATCGGAATCAACAGCGGAGAAGTAGTAATGGGTGCTATGGGTAGCGAAAACAGAATGGACTATACTGTACTGGGGAGTACTGTAAACCTGGGTGCCCGTCTTTGCTCTGCGGCCGATAAATACCAGATCCTTATATCAGAACCTGTTTACCTGAACCTGGAAAGAAGAATTCCGGCAAAAAGCTTGGAATCAATTCTGGCGAAGGGCATTGAGCAGCCGGTCCCGGTCTTCGAAGTAAACTGGAGCAATGAAACACAAGCTAACATTTCGGTTAAAGAACTAAACAATGAATAAATATTTTCTTTTTGCCGCTTTTCTATTCTTTATAATGCTAAAAGGGGTTCTTGCGAATGCCCAGGTGAATATTGCTGCCCTTACCGATTTTGAAATCCGGATGGCGGGAAAAAATTCTTCTCCGTATATAAATCAAACTCCGGGAGATAATCTTTCAGCATATACTCCAAATATTCGTCTTTTTATGTCAGCCGGTGTTTCGGATCAATGGTTTGTTAACTCGGTATTACAGGCAGATCATTATGAAGGTGAAAAGTTAAGCACCCCTTTCTTTTCCCTTATGAATGTGAACTGGTCACCCAACATTAACTCTGATTTTATTGTAACCCTTGGAAGATTTGTAACCCCTTATGGTTCCTACTCTACCCGTTTTCTTTCCTCTGAAAATCCTTTTGTTCATCTACCTCTTTCTATTGCATCGGGCCTTCCGTTAAGTAAACGTTTAGGATTTTTAAGCGGGGCTAAAGAAAGCCCGGAAAGGATCGGAAAGGTGTATGGCAAAGATGAAAAAGGTCTTACCATGATTTACCAGCGAATGTACTCGCAGGGACTTAAGGCTGCCTATAGCTTTGGTGAATCTGATTGGGCGAGCTTTGATATTGCCTATACACTGGCCCCTGCTTCTTCAAATTTAGATTACGGACAACAAGACACCCCGGCCTTAACCGGTAGAGTGATTTTAAAACCTGCTGTCTGGGCCGAAATTGGGTTTTCTTACAGTAGTGGTACTTTTCTTACCGAAGATACTGCTAATGATACTTTACTCATCTATGACTTATCCTCTTATAAGCAAAACCTTCATGGAGCCGACCTGTCTTTAAATTACCGCTATTACAAACTTAACCTGGCATATAATTACAGTCACTGGAAGGCTCCGTATTATGACCAGAATACCTCCACTTCAGATAGCCGGAGAACCGGAAAAGCTTCTGTAAGTCATCTATCTGCTGAACTAATTATGGATTTCCCGTTTTTGGTGGGTGGATATTTTGCTGCCCGTTATGAAAAAATGATTTCAGGAGATATTGAACTATACAGAAGGGATAGTTCTGGTCAGAAAACAGACCAGACATTTACGATCTGGACTTACGACAGGGAGAGGATTGAGTTAGTTGCAGGTTATAAACTTCACCAGAATATTATTTTTAAGGCCTCCTATCTTTATTCAGATGATACGGGTCCCCAACTGGACGATGATGTTTTTGCGCTACAACTTAGCGTATTGTTTTAGCTTTATCATGATTGGTGTTCAATTAAAATTCATTTAATTAATACGTTTATAAGAAATATTAGAATTTACTATACTTATTCAATTAATTTTAGTCATCTAAATTTATTATGAATAAAAAAATTAGTAAAGAACCAACTATTAATGAAGAAGAGTATGATGTTCTTTTTAATTGGTATAGTGAATGGGTTCGTATTTGTAAATTACTAACTACTTTTTCATTCGGTGCAATTGGTTTTACCATGCTTATTTTAGATGCAAATAATGGGCAAATGGTTCCTCTGGAACAAATAGATAAAGTTAAAACTAGTTGGCTTTTTTTAGGTTTAGGGGGTCTTTTATCTGGAGTTAGTATTGCTTTTGCTTATATGTGGCTGGATTCATTTTCTCGTGCCCGGATGCCCTCACTAGTAGGTAAAATTGTATTTTCAAAGCCGTTCAAAAGTATCTTAAAATTGGGCCTAGGTGGCTGGATTGTTTCGCTTTTAGCCGCAATAAGTATTTTGATAGGTCTATACTTCTTTATTAATGCAGTATGGGTTTCACTTTAAAAAATTTAGTCCATAACAAGTGAAAGATTTTTTTCTGCAAAATATTGTTGCTGGAATTTCGCACCCCCCTACTTTTTGGAAGCTTAAGGTTTTTGTTCCATTTATTCTTTTTGCATCATTCTCATTTTCTTATGGCTTATTAGTGGAACTATTCCAATTTGGTTTATTGGAATCAAATCTCATTTTTATTCTCCCTTTGACTTTGTTTATTTTCCCATCATTGCTTGAAGAACTTTTTTTTAGAGGTCTATTTATTCCTTATGATTTAGACAAAAAAAGCAATGTGCAGAAAGTTTTCTGGATATCAATTAGTACCTTTTTGTTCGTTCTATGGCACCCAATAAATGCCTTAACAATTAATAAAGGGGCTCAAAGCCTTTTTTTAAATCCACACTTTCTTTTGATTGTTACACTTTTAGGCATAACATGTAGCTATACGTATATGCGGTCTAAATCTCTTTGGGTCCCCATCCTTATTCATTGGATTACTATTGTTGTTTGGGTTTTCGTACTTGGGGGAAGAAATCTTATTCTGCAATAGATATATTAAAACACAGATAGTAATGTTTAATTCTCTATCGGCACCACCGGGTTTTCAATCTCTTCAAGTATTTCATCGTAGGCTCCATCCCAAATAGCTTGCAACTTTTGGAATTGTACATCTACTTTTGCTGCTAAATCTTCGAACACAGCATACTGTTGTGCTGTTGGCCTTCCGTAACCTGTAGCAACCGTACTCTTTAGCGCCGCCAATTTATTATTCAGCTTGATGGGAAAATTAAGAACATCCTGGGTAGCCTCTGCCTTGGTTTGCACCAGTGCATTCTCTATTTCTGAGATAGCTTTCATCATAGCCTTAGCTTTCTCCTGGATCTCCTTATTGTTTTTTATCTCAGCCAGAGTTTCATTTAACTCATTCCGGACTTCCCTGATACGATTAATCGTTTTGTGAGTGCTGTCAAGTTTGGCATTAATGGTTTGTACCAATTCAAATTGTGCAACCAAGTCCTCCTGCGAGATCATCGTTAGCCTTGGGTCTTTAAGTACTTCAAATTCCCGCTCTGCTATTATTTCTTCTCCAATAGTCAACCTAACTGTATATGTTCCCGGTACTGCATTTGGACCTGAAGTATTTCCTGCCCACAGAATCTGTCTGCCTTCCAGGTTTGTAACTCCCGGATACTGCAAGTTCCATACAAACTTATTGAGTCCGGCTTTGCTGTTTACAACACTTGGGCGGACTTCCTCTTCGTCCTCATAAAAAGATTTGCTTGGCTGAACAGAGCGGCCCCGGCTATCTTTTTTGCTTGAATAGCTTTGGATCAGTTCGCCATCAGACTCCAAAAATTCCAGCTTTATTTCTTCTTCCACATTTTCTTTTAGGTTATAAAACACCACTACTCCCCTGGGCGGGTTTTCTCCTGTCGTGGAACCGGGAGTAGAAAAACCTCCTCTTCCAAATAAGTACGTATGCTCAGGCTGGAAAAGATGGTTTTCAGATTTAGCGACCTGATCACTCATTTGATGAAGAACTGTGAGATCATCCAGTATCCAAAAAGAGCGGCCCTGCGTAGCTACCACCAAATCCTTTTCCCGTTTATGTACTGCCAGGTCGGTTATAGGCACAGCCGGAAGATTAAGCTGTAAATCCTGCCAGTTTTCTCCGGCATCAAAAGAAACATACATCCCGGTTTCGGTTCCTGCATAAAGTAGCCCTGCTTTGTTGGGGTCTTCCCGGATCACCCTGGTAAAGTCCATTTCGGGAATTCCCTTTGTAATCTTTTTCCAGCTTCCTCCATAGTTGGTTGTTTTGTAAAGCATCGGCTCAAAATCGTTGAACTTGTACCGTGTGGCAGCAAAGTAAGCGGTTCCTGCGTCATGATTAGAAGCATCCAGTATGCTGATCATAGCTTCAGGCAAGCCTTTCGGCGTTACATTTGTCCATGTCTTTCCATTATCCCTGCTGATGTGAATCAAGCCGTCATCTGCACCCGCCCAAAGTAAACCCGGCTCAATGGGAGATTCCACAAAAGTAAAAATAGTATTATAGTATTCTACTGAGGTATCATCTTTGGTGATAGGGCCGCCCGACTCATCTTGCTTGGTACTGTCGTTTCTCGTCAGGTCAGGGCTAATGGTTTCCCAGCTCATTCCTTCATCCGTTGAGCGGTGTACATGCTGGGAAGTAGCATATAATACATCCGGATTATGGGGCGAAATAATGATCGGGAAGGTCCATTGAAAACGATATTTCAATTCTTTGGCTCCGGCTCCCATGGGATTATCCGGCCACACATCAATCCGGTCGCTTAATCCCAACTCTGAATCATAACGATTCAGGTAACCTCCATAACTTCCACCATAAGTAACATTAGGGTTCTCGGGGTCGGGAGCGATATATCCGCTTTCTCCCCCGGCAACCGGCCACCAATCTCTTTCAGTAATACCAAAACCGCCTGTACGGTTTCGAATAGCAAAGGTACTGTTATCCTGTTGGGCACCATAAATCATATAAGGAAATTGGTTATCCGTAGTAACCTGGTAAATCTGTGCCGTGGCAGAAGTATAGTATGATGACCAGCTTTCGCCACCATTAAATGTCACTTGGCCTCCTCCATCATCTGCAACAATCATCCGGGTGGGATCCGAAGGCGCAATCCATAAATCATGATGATCGACATGGGGAGTCCTGATCCTTCTGAAAGATACCCCCGCATCGGTGGATTTGTGGAAACCTACATTAAGTACGTAAACTTCGTCCTGGTTTTTAGGCCCAGCAATAACTTTAGAATAGTACCAGGCACGCTGCCTTAAATTCCGGTCTTTATTTACCCGCCTCCAGGTATCTCCCCCATCATTCGACAGGTACAAGCCGCCATTAATATTCTCAATAATAGCATAAACCCGGTTTGAATTTGCCGGAGAAACAGATACGCCGATTTTCCCTAATAAGCCTTTAGGCATTCCGGGGTTTTTAGAGATTTCTTCCCAGGTTTCCCCCCCGTCTTTACTTCTGAAGATCCCGCTTCCCGGGCCTCCGCTGCTCATTTCCCATGGGCTGCGATACGCTTCCCAAAGGGTAGCAAATAAAATTCTTGGGTTATTGGGATCAACTGCTATATCGACCGCACCGGTTTTTTCATTTCTGTAAAGCACATTGCGCCAGGTTTTTCCTCCGTCTGTGGATTTATACACTCCCCGGGTTTCATTTCCTTCTGTCCCAAAAATCTGGCCCATAGCTGCTACCCAAAGTACTTCCTCATTGTGCGGATGGACTTCTATATCCCCGATAAACTGACTTTCTCCTAATCCCAAATATGTCCAGGTTTTTCCCTCATCTGTAGACTTATACATTCCGTCGCCCGCACTCATATTGCCACGGATGTCTGTTTCACCCATTCCCACATAAATCACGTTTGGGTCAGATGGCGCTACACTTATAGCTCCCACAGAGCCCGTTTTAAAATATTCATCACTGATGTTGATCCAGCTGTTTCCTCCGTCCATGGTTTTATAGACACCACCCCCAGTAAATCCTGTATAGTACGTGTAGGGTTGGGAATCATGCCCCGAAACCGCCACAGAGCGACCTGCCCGGAATGGGCCGATGTTGCGGTATTTCAGATCTTTAAATAAACTCTTTTCATAAGTGGATGTGGCGGTTTCTGATCCATGCCCAAAGGTTTGGGCAATAGTGCTGCCCGTAAATGAAAATGCAAACACTATTACTGCGATAGTGAGCGCTGACTTTTTCCATGCCTTCATAGTAATCCCGGAGTTGTTAGTTAGTTTTGAGGGGAAATGAACAACCGAATGTACCTAATGACAGGCAAGAAGTGAGTAAAAAGTTGTGAAGCAACTTCAAATTTTGAATAAACACGACAATTAGCTTTATTAGTTAATAACAACAAACTAATAAACAATACTATGGCCGAACTTCAACCACAAAGGGAACCTGAGCGCTTTAATATGGAAAAACCTGTTCTTCTTACAATTAAATATGAAGGTGAAGTTTTTACTGCTGATGAAGTAGCAAATTTACTCAAAGCTTACACGGATCAGTATTCAAGATATATTGATGATGAGTTACTGATAATTAATGATATTAAAAAAGGGTCTTTAGAAATCTCACTTCAAGAGATATTGAATTACATTGGTGCTGCTGCACCAATTATTGCAGAAAATGGTATTTATAAATTATATCAAGACTTAAAAACTGCATTTGATCTATTTAGAGAACGGTTACCCACTAAAGAGGAAGCCATAAATAATAATATTACTCAACAAAAATGTAACAACGTTGCTAACATACTTCAACCTGTTTCAAAGGATAATTCTAACCAGCTAAATTTATCTGTAGTAAATGATAATAGTATCCACGTGCATTTAAATGTTAATGGTAATCAGGCAAGTACAATGATTAACCGAGTAAAAGAAATGAAGAAGATTCTAGCAGAAAAAACATCATTTACTCTTCAAAATGAACCGTTTAGATATCATCAAATTAGAAAATCTATAAAAACAGGTACTGGAGATAGAATTTTTGTGGAAAGTATTTCAAACAAACCACTAAAAGTTAAGTATGATAACGTCTCAATTAAGGAAGACATTGTAGAATCAAATGAAAACACATTCAATTTTATCTTTTTTGCTAACATGACAGTCCAGCTAAAAGAAGATCTTCCTGATACAATAATTATTAATGAGTTAAGTGATCAAATGACCATTAATGAATTCACCCAAACACAAACCTGAATGTAATAGTACCCCATTGAGCCTGCTGGGGAGCGCCGCTGGGCAGGCGTGAAAATTTCCAGTTGCGCAGGGTTCTTTGTACTTCCTGCTCCAATTCGGGATTCATTTTTTTGAGTGGGATGATTCGACCTACTGAGCCGTCCGGACGAACTTCAAACCGTACAGAAATTACTGCTTCTGTATTGGAGGTATTTGTAGGCAAAGGTTGTACCATAGGGGCACGTTCCAAATCACCTTCCCATCTAAGTTCATAAGGAGCGGTTTTGTCGTCATCCGTTCCGGTTCCGGCATCTACATTTGTCTCTCCTGTATTCCCTTTTACATCACCGCTTTCCTCTGCACCTTCTTCGGTTTCCAGGTCTTCCTTAGCTTTGGGCGGTACTTCCACTACTTCTTCAGCTTCTTCTGCCTGCTGCTGGGTAGGATTTACCACTTCAGTATCGGGCGTTTTAACGGGTTCTTCCACCACATCTTCTACCTGGTCCGGTAAATCAACAGGTTTGGTGTTTTCTTCTGTAGGGTTTTGCGGAGCTTCTTCCGGTTCAGGAACTTCTTCCTTTGGGTTTTCAGGTTCTACTTCTGATGGATTCGGACGGCGATTGACTTCTTCTTCTTTCACTTCTGAAAAATCAGCCAATGTACCTGTTTGAAATTCCCCAAATTCCACTTCAATAAAAGACGGACGGAAGGACTGGTTCATGTCCAACGTAAACCAAAGCGAAAACAACAGTAGTACCACCGTCATACTTAGCGTGACCGTAAGTGCCAAACCATCATCTTTATTAAACCGGGAGTTTGCCATAATATATTATAATGAGCTTTGCTCGGTTGCCATCACCAGTTTCAGATTCAGTGCTTTGCCTATATTCATTACTCGAACGGCATCGTCTACCTTTGCATCCTTATCTGCACGTAATACTATCGTTCTATTTACCGTATTATTGCGTGCCTCACGAATTGCAGTAGCCAAAGAACCTCGTGCAGTCAGATCTCCGTTCACATAAAACTGGCCGTCTTTTGTAATGGCTACTGATATCATCTGCTGCTGGGTAGTTGCCCCTGATTCTGCTTTCGGGATATTAACTTTAATCCCAAAATTGGTGACAAAAGAGGAGGTTAAGAGAAAGAAAATGAGCAACAGAAGTACAATATCCGTCAATGACGACTGTGAGAACAGCGACAATGGTGTTAACCGTTTATCTCCTCTTCTAAAATCTCGTGACATGTTTATGCCTGTTTTTTAGGTGCCGGGGATTGAAGTAAATCAATAAAATCTGCCGATGCGTTTTCCAATTCAAAAATGGAGCGGTTGATCTTGCCCAGCAAAAAGTTATAGAAACCAAATGCGATCAACCCAACAATCAAGCCGGCTGCAGTGGTAATTAATGCTTCCCAAATTCCTCCTGCTAGTTCACTGGGATTTACATTCCCCTGCAAAGACTGTATATCCATAAAGGCTTCGATCATGCCGGTAACCGTTCCTGTAAAACCTAAAAGCGGCGCCACACCTGCAATAGTGGCCAGCCAGTTCATGCGCTTTTCCAGGAAAAAAATCTCTTTCTTACCTGCGTTATCGATTGCATCTTCAATATCACGAATAGGCCTTCCCAAACGCCTAATGCCTGCCTTGATGATCCTCGCAAGAGGTTTGTCAAAATCGTCACAGTGAGCGATGGCATCTGCCTGTTTACCTGATTTCAGCATACCTTCAATCGAAGCTAGAAACCGTTCTGTGTCTGTATGTGACCTGCTTAATGCTCTCCAGCGTTCCGTTATTACGTAAATGGAAATCATAAAAAGTATGAAGATAGGGATCATTAAAATCCCGCCTTCAAGCATTAAATCAAAAAGGGTAATAGTTTCTCCTTCCAGCATTTGAGAAAGCGAGTCGGCAACAGCAGTAGTATCAGACTGTAACCATAGCAATAATGTGTTCATGTAGATGATATTCTTTTATTGAATTTTTTTGATGAAGTAACCGCCTTTAAAAAAGTCTTTGTTTTCCTCTACCGTTGCAGCAGCAGATACCAAACTTTCGAACTGCCCCACACTAACGCGATACAGCACCCCATATTGGCTTGAGGGTACTTCTGCAACCATAGTCCTGAAACCCTGGTTCCGCAATCGGGTTAATTGCTCATCTGCACCTGCTTTCCTGCTCAATGAGTATAGTACAATTGTATAACCTGAGTTCCCGGCTTGGCTTAAGCTGCCCATTAAACCGTATGTATCAGGATTATCCTCCGCAGGCGAAACAGGATTCTGATCAGGCACAACTTCTCGTGGTTGAGGGGTATCCGGGGTTGTTGTTTCCGTTTCGCTCTGAGAGTTTTCAGCAGGAGGTACCTGAGTTTGAGGAACAGGTTGCTGAACCGGTGGGACGTTTTGTGCAACCTGTGGCTGAGGTTTATATTTTGGTGGAGTAATTCCGTCAATATTCACTACGCCAAAATAGGCGAGCAAATATCCTCCGCCAGCAATAACAACCACGAATAAAAGTACATATAAGAGTGCCGGAGAGCCTTCTTTCTTCTTTTTTGTTTTCTTTTCCTTTTTCGGCTTTTTGTCTTTTTGCTTAGACTTCTCTTCTTCTTTCTCCCCTGCCTTATCCTTTGAAACATTGGTTACTATGGGCACAAAATCGTCATTTAGTGCGGTTTCCGGCTCATCATCTTCAAGCTGGGCAAAGGGATCGTCAAAATCTTCATCCTCCTCGGAAAGGGGTTTGTCTTCCAAAGCAGAAAAATCTATTTCCTCTTCATCCGGTACTTCATCACTTGTAGTTTCCTCTTCTGGTTCTGCATCACCAAGATCTCCGAGTAAACCACCAAAAGCATTTTCCTGGCCCTCTTCTTTGTGAGCTTCTATACCCCATTCTTTAGGGCCGGGGCTGGCTACAACCTCTTCTTCCTCAGAAGTTAACTCTTCCAGTTCAGCGGTCTCTTCTTCAGGTTCAAAAGATTCCGAAACCAGTTCCTCTTCTACGGTTTCTTCATCTGCACCAAACACTTCATCTCCTAACAAGTCCTCATCTGAAGACAGGGTGTCCACCCCTTCCTCTGTTTCATCACCTTCATCAAATAATGAGGAAAGGTCGTCTTCGAGTGCTTCATCATCATCTTGAAGTTCACTTTCCAGGGCTGCGGTGATATCACTTTCAAGGCTTTCTTCTTCCAGAGGTGTTTCTGTTTCTGACTCATCTTCTTCTTCAAAAGCAAAGGGGTCTTCGTTTTGTTCATTCTCTGAGTCTATAACTTCCTCAACAGCCTCTTCCACTTCTTCAATTTCTTCCTGGCTTTCTTCATCGTCATCATCTAGGTTTAATAACTCAGCAAATGGGTCTTCATTGACCTCGTCTCCCGTTGCATCCATAATTCCCGCAATTGGATTGTCATCCATAGTTTGAGGTTCATCTTCTTTTTCTTCAGCACCTCCGGGAATTTCAATGGGTTCCATCCCCACATACTTATAGTTAATCTCTGTTTCTAATCCCTCAGAAGGAATAAACATCACATTATTTCCCAGCTTACTGAAAATACCAAAGCCCTCTATTTCATAAGCTTCATCTTCAGCCAAAGCTGATTTAATGTCGTTGATAAGCTCTGCAAGCTGTTTTTCTACTTTTTCACGATCCTGCCCCGAGTTTTCTACAAGCAGGTCTACAAATTTTGGATGATCCAGGTGCATATCAATCCTCCAAAGCTGATTTAAACTCAATAGAGTCTTTAGGGGGTAACATGATATAAACGCCGTCCGCTCGCTTTTCCTGGCGCTGACTGGTATGCTCTGCCTTAAAAACCCCCAAACCATCTATTTCCATAGAGTTCTTCATGATGATCTGATCCCTGATTGTAATCCCGAATGCTTTAAGAAAATCTTTCGTCATAGCTTAGATCTTTAGTTTTATACCTCCAAAGACTTGAAAAGGACGTTCCTGGTAGCCTTCCCAAACCTGATACTTTTCCCCCAGAATATTCAACACTTTAATATAAAGGCCAAATGTATTGTTAATTTCGTAATCGACACCCGCATTTACCAATAAAAATCCGCTTAATGTCTGATTGGTTGCCGGTGCTGTTCGTTCACCGGTATATTGCATCCACGACTTAATACTTAGAGCTTTTAACGGCTTAAAAGTTACAACACCATTAAAACCAACCTTCTCCTGAAAAGGCACATCGTCCCCATTCGATAGCTTTGGGCTTTGGGCATATAAAACCGCATCAAACCAAAGTTTATCAGAAACCAGTTGTTGTGTGGCCCCGATATCAAAGTAGATTTTATTCCCGTTTTCAAAGTTGATTCCATAAAAGGTAAGCTCATTGTTTACTCCAAACGTTTGCTGCGAACGAGTGTAATAAGCAAGGTTATCAATGTATTCGTAGGAGACGTTTGCAAAGGCACTCAATCCTTTTAGAGGTTGTATCCTTAGCCCGCTTTTAATACCTGCGCGATACTCCTGCCCCAACACCGATCCCGCTCCTAAAAATCGGTTTTGCTGATGATGCTCCCACATAGTTTTAAGCTCGGGCCGGGCAAAAATGCTCCCCTCAATTCTCACATTTTCATTTACCGTATGAGCGAAACCAAGATCAGTAACAAAACGGATTCTGCTTTCCTGCCCATCATTTATGTAAGCTAAACCGCCTTCAAGATTAAGCTGGGTATTAAAGTTCAGCAGTTTTTGATAGGCAAAACGCACATCACCGCCTGCCCATTGGGTATTGCTGATTTGTTGAGAGGAATAATTGCCAGCATCGAGGCTGAATTTTAACGCATAGGTTTCATAAAGTTCTTTCCCGGCCCATTTTTTCTCGAAACCTGTTTTTAAACTCTGCTCATCAATATCTCCTTCAAGGGCTGCATTGGGGGCATCCAAACCAATCCCTACCAAAGATGTATTTATATAGTATTCCCATCCTTCAAGGGCATTTTTGTTGCCTTGCAATATTGCTCCTATATGTACTCCCTGGTAACTCTTTTGGGAGGTTCCAGAATTGTCGTTGGGTACATTCCCCGATAGCTCAAACAAGTGGTTAAAATCATTAAAAACCCCTGCAGATACTGAGGCTTTGGTGCTTTTTTTGAGCTTTGTACTATACACCCCATTAAAATCAAAGAAGCGAAAACCAGCATCCTGGTTATTTAAATGCCCATCAGATGATTCGAAATTCAGATCCCCGGAAATAATTGCTTTTTCATTTAATCGCCTGAATGCATACGCTTGTAATTCAGGACTGATATAACTTCCAACCCCTCCCCTGATAAACGCAGTAGTGCGATTCGGCTGTCTCAAAATGGTTCGGGCAGGGGGTTCAGGCCTGTCTAACTGGGTAAGTGAAATGCTTGCTACCGCCTGTTCTGGTGTTTCCATAAAAGGCATGCGATTAGGATCTATTCTGAAAACCCTCGGCTTGGGATTAAATCCTAAAATAGGTTGGCGGCGAAGGCCGGGAAACCGGGCTTTAAACTCGCTTCGTATTTCAATGTCCTGGGGGTCAATTTCCGGTAAGAGAGAGTTTTGGCCTCCTGATTGTGCCAGGCTAATCTCTCCAGTCATCATTGTTAATAAAAAAACGGCAAATAGGCTTCGCTTCATCATCAGCTTTAAACGTTTGGGGAATGTACTAAAATTTGAACCAAGGTTTTAACCATGCTCAACGAAAAAGATGTACCCCTGGTACCTCCTCAGGTTCCCTGTTTACCAGCTTTTTCCTTCAGCACTATAAATTTATCTGCAGCCAGTAAAGCAGGAGTTATTATTATGATTACCAATAATGTAGTTGCATGGGCTATTGTTGCATAGGCCAGCCCGGTTGCTTCGGGTACTGTATAGAGCAGAAATAAACTTTTTGTAATGAACAGATGATAGGTACCAACTCCGCCCGGCGTTGGTATAATGATGCCTACTGCTGAAACCATCGTGAGAACCAATGCATCAGCATAAGTGAGCCCAAAAACTTCCTGCATATCGAACATCCAAAAAGGAACATAAGTCATGGAAATATAGCATCCCCAAATAAGTACCGTGTATAATACAAAGAGGGGCCAGTTTTTAAGTTCTTTTACTGCCAACACTCCATCAATAAAGGTTCTTGCTATGCCTCTTAATTTCAGAAAAAACTTTTCGATTGTTTGTACTCTTTTGCTTAGCGCATTAAGCACGAAGAAAGCAATTGCCAAACCAATAGCCCCTATACCTGCCAGTTTAACGAGTGACCAAACAAAAGACAGCAGCACTTCAGAATCGGTAATGTCTACGCCAAACAGATTTTGTAGTATTTCAGGGTCTGAAACCATAAACACCACTACAAATGCCATTAAAACAGCAAGAGTCAGGGTATCAATAATGCGTTCAAGAACAATGGTACCGATGAGCTTGCTGTTACTTTCTCCTACCTGGCGGGCTACATAAACAGGCCGAGTCACTTCCCCCAGCCTTGCAAAAGGGATATTGGCCAGGTAGCCAAACATTACCCCCGTAAAAAGTGTAAAGCGATGCGGCTTTTTGTTGTCTCCGGTAAATAGTAATCTCCAACGCTCTGCCCTGAAGAAGTGAGCGGAAAGAGTTAGCACAACAAAAGGAATAAGCCAAAGAAATGACATCCCTTTTGAGGCTTCCACGATTTTTTCAAATTCTACCTCCTTAAAAGCCAGCCATAAAAAAACACCTGCCAGTAATACCCCAACCAGAACTTTGAGTGCGGTTTTCAAATCAATACCTGGTATCTACAATTTCTGAATCTTCCGGGTAGTTTAGCACAAAAAGATTGTCTGAAGGATTTACAAAAGTACCTTTAGAAAAGCTTGTAATAATTTTGTTTTCTGCAAAATCAACTGCCTGAATAGTAACCGGTTTTCCATTTCGATCAACGGTAATCACCACTTCCATATACAGGGCAAAATCATCATCTGTCTGCATAGTGATGGAGGTAGTTCCATCCTGGTTCTTTTTTTCAACTACTGTATAGGTGGAATCCACACCCTTAAGCATTTTCGATGGGGCAAACTCATCGTCCTCTTCCACATAATCACTGATAATTACCCTGTTCCTGTATTCATCATATACCTGGGAAGTAACCCCGTCTACAATCAAAACCTGGCCATCGCTTTCAAGTTTATAGGCTTTTTCCGCTATCCAAATTTGACCTTCGCTTGTAATGCGCTCATTGGTATAAGAGTCTTCATATACATGTGAATAAGAAGCTTTAAAAACCCGGCCTTCGTTAAAAATGGTTTTAAGCTGATTAAATACGGGCGTTTGTGCTTTTACCGGAACGGCTACTGCGATAAGTATGACCAGCAGTAGGCTTTTTCTGAATTTATAAACCATCAAGTCCATCCAAGATTTCCTGTAATTCTTCTTCGGTAGAGATAAGAACTTCCCTGGCGGTACTTCCCTGGTATGGCCCAACAATTCCTGCATTAAATAATTGATCTATGATTCTTCCTGCACGATTGTATCCGATCTTAAGCTTTCTCTGTAGTAATGACACGGAGCCTTGCTGGTGAAGCATTACTACTTTAGCAGCCGATTCGAACATATCGTCTATGTCATCTAACGGATCAGGTATGCCTGCATTGTCTTCCTGGATAATAGGCAGGTGGAAAGGCTCTTTGTACCCGGCTTGTTGGCCAATAAATGCATTAATGCGCTCTACTTCTTCTGTTGAAACAAAAGCGTTTTGGATACGGGTCATCCCCGCACCATTGGTGAAAAGCATATCACCCTGGCCAACCAGTTGATCTGCGCCTCCTACATCCAGGATAGTTCTTGAATCTACTTTGGAAGCAACCTGGTAAGCGATACGAGCCGGAAAATTAGCCTTAATGGTTCCTGTAATTACGTTTACAGATGGCCTTTGTGTAGCTACCACCAAATGAATACCAATAGCCCGTGCCAACTGTGCCAATCGTGCAATGGGTTCTTCAATTTGCTTGCCGGCCGTCATCATTAAATCAGCAAGTTCATCAATTACCACTACGATATAAGGTAAATGACGATGGCCTAACTCTTCATCCAGTTCCCCGGTTTTAAACTTAGCGTTATACGCTTTTATATCTCTTACCAATGCCATTTTAAGCAGATCGTAGCGTTCATCCATTTCTTTACACACACTATTTAAGGTGTCTAATGCTTTGGATGTGTCCGTGACAATAGGCTCTTCTGCATTGGGCAGCATAGCCAGAAAATGATTCTGGATATTCCGGTAGAGTGCCAGTTCAATCTTCTTCGGGTCAATCATCACAAATTTCAGGTTTTCAGGGTCGCACTTATACAACAGGCAGGTAATAATTGTATTTACCCCTACTGACTTACCTGAACCGGTTGCCCCTGCCATTAGCAGATGAGGCATTTTGGTGAGATCGAGCATAAACACTTCGTTCTCAATGGTCTTTCCAAATGCCACAGGAAGTGTCATATCTGTTTCAACAAACTTCTTGGTATTTATAACCTGCTTTATGTATACCGTTTCCCTGGTACTGTTTGGCACTTCTATCCCCACTGCGGATTTGCCTGGAATCGGGGTAAGCATTCGCAAACCTTTGGAGGCCGTTGCCATTTTAAGATCGTTGGAGTAGCTCTCAATTTTGCTGATTTTAACGTCCGGTGCCGGCTCAAGTTCATACAATGTTACCGTTGGACCTACAATAGCATTAATGCCTACTATTTCAATTTTGTGACGCTTCAGTTTGTCCAGGATAATCCGTTTGTTTTCCCTGATTTCTTCAAGATCTACCTCGTTCCTGTTTTCGGGAGGGGTATCCAGTAAGTCAATGGTTGGGAATTTATACCTAATAACCGGTACTTCTTTTGCCTTTTCCCGGTTTATTTTGTCCAGGTCACGCTCATCTGCCTGTTCATCGCCCTCTCCTTTAAATACTGCCACCTCAATATCATCCTCTTCTTCGCCATCGGTATCTTTATCTTCTTCAACCTTTTCTTTTTCAAAAGCGGCTCGTTGGCGGGTATCAAGGGTCTGAACAGCAGCTTTTTCCTTTTCCAATCGCTCCCTGTCTTCTTCTTCCGATTTTTCGACTATATCCTCAATGCTGGGTACAGGAGTTTTTTCTTCAGGGGGCTTAACTACAGGTTTTGGATCAGGTTTCTTCTTTTGCTCTTCTTTTGCGTTCTGCTCTGCTTGTTTTTCTTCCTTCTTTGCTTCCCTTTCAGCTCGTTTTTCTGCCAGTCGTTCTTCACGCTCCTGGGCTTTTATTTCTTTACGTTCAGCCCTGGCTATCCTGGCATCTTCCATTTTATGGCGGATATTTTCCATCCACAGCTTAAAGTTGTCAATAGTTTTCTGGAGATCCCTGTCCCAAAGTAAGAGGGTGGTTATTATCGCCAAAACCCCCAAGATAAAAATAGAGCCTAACCCGGTAATGTTTTGTAGAATTCTCGAAATCGCAATTCCCCCGGCCCCTCCCCAAATAGAATCTTCAGGAAAAGCTGCATTCGTATTTAACCATCCTATAATGCTGGATAGCAAAATCATACTCCAGATACTCAGAATTGAGATCCACCCTAGCTCCTTATAGTCCCTGTGGCGGAATATATGCCAGCCTTGGTACGCCAATAATATTGAAATAATAAAGCTGGTATAGCCAAATAAGCTATACACAACAAAGTGCGATATGTATGCTCCCACAGGCCCCAGCCAGTTTTGGATAAGCCTTTGCGTGGCATCAGGATTAAACAAATCCATAAAGGAAATGTTTTTTGCGTACTGGTAATCTGCCGGTGTGTAGGAAAGGATGCTTAACCCAAGCAGAACGGATATGGCAATAATGATTACACCAATTATCTCAACTTTGCGCTTGGCGTTTATTCCGTTAGCTGCAGATTTTGTTGAAGTATTTAGCTTCTTTTTAGCCATTTAAATTGGTTAGTATACCGTCTTTCATTCCGGGCAGCACATCAAATTTATCTACCTGGCTTGCAAAAGGAATATCGTCTTCGGGTACAAGTTCTTTAAGACGTTTAGCGTGGTCGCTGCTTCCAATCGCCCTCTCTAAATCATCCCCAAATTTTTCGAAAAGACCAAATGCTACTTTCACACCATCCTTGGTGTTTTCGGGGAGTGTACCCCCACACATTTTTGAAATAAGAGAACCTGCAAAAAGAGTATCCTCCAAAGACAACCTTCCCTGCCAACCCGAGCAGATCAAAACAACTGCATCGTCATGTTCTTCAAGTGCTTTTAAAATACTTTTTTGGTTCAGGAAGCATCCCACATAAATCCGGTTTGCGAGATTTGCTTTCTTAATTGCCTTAGTGCCATTAGTAGTATTAAGAATGATTGTTTTATCCTCAACTGTTTCCTGTTCATATTCAAGGGGAGAGTTCCCTAAATGATAACCTTCAATTTTTTGCCCGTTCTTTTCTCCGCATAACAAATAATCATCCTGGTCCATGCTACGGGCCAGGCGCATAGCACCGTCCATATCTTCCACAGGGATAATTTTTTTTGCTCCATTATTCAGGGCTGTAACAATGGTTGATGAAGCCCGGAGTACATCTATAATAACCGCAGACTTTCCCCTCAACTCTTCCTCCTGGAAAGATTGAACTGAGAAAAATACATCCAGGTAATCTATTCTGGCCATTTAACTATTCCTTTTTTATCTCTCTTTATTTTTTGATGAATGGAGGGCGGGTAACTATAGCCCCTCCTGTTTTCTTTCGGATAGTAATCTGAATATTTGTTCCTTCTGCTGCATATTCTTTTTCAACATAACCCATTCCTAATCCTTTACCTAAAGAAATGGACATTGTTCCACTGGTAACTTCGCCAATTCTATCCCCGTTTTCATTTAGAATTTCATAACCGTGGCGAGGGATGTTTCGATCATCACTCATTACAAAACCAACCAGTTGCCGGGTATTGCCTTCTTCCTTCTTTTTGAGAAGCACATTGCGACCCACGAATTCACCTTTATCCAGCTTTGTAATCCAGCCCAATCGCGCTTCCAGCGGATGGGTGTCTTTAGTAATGTCATTTCCATACAGAGCAAATCCCATTTCCAGTCTCAGTGTATCCCGTGCTCCCAAACCACAGGGTTCAATACCGAACTCTTCACCTGCTTTCATAATCGCATTCCAAACCGATTCGGGATCAACTGTGGTTTTATCGAAATACAGCTCGAAGCCCTTTTCACCAGTATAACCGGTTGCAGAAAAAATAATGTTTTCAAAACCTGCAAGCGATCCCGTCTTATAGCTGTAAAACTCAATCGAAGAAAGGTCTAAATCTGTAAGCTTTTGAAGTGTTGCTACTGATTTTGGGCCCTGAACTGCTAACAAGCATGTATTCTCCGAATTATCATGGATTTCACAGTCAAAGGTATTCTGGCTTTTAATCCACTCCAGGTCTTTTTCAATATTGGACGCATTTACCACCAGGATATAGCCATTATTGTCATAGAGCTTGTAAACAATCAGGTCATCGACAATGCCGCCATCTTCATAGCACATACATGAATATTGGGCTTTTCCATCCACCAGTTTTGAGGCATCATTCACGGTTACTTTTTGAACCAGTTCCAATGCTTCGGGGCCGTGAACAAAAAATTCACCCATATGGGAAACATCAAAAATACCTGCCGCTTCACGGACTGCAGCATGTTCAACTTTTATTCCCTTGTACTGTACCGGCATATAATACCCGGCAAAGTCTACAAGCTTGGCACCTTCTTTTTGATGTATTTCGTAAAACGGGGTTTGTTTTGGCATCCTGTTAAATCTTTATCTTTGTTGTACCCGGTGTTCTAAATAATTATGAGTGCAAATTTAATCATTTATTGTCAAAGAAGATGGAATCCTTCTGTGCATTTTAATAAGGAATTAATTTAAGGGCTATTTCGTGATCAATTAAAGGCATTTCTAAACGGTCAAAGGAAATCCTTTCCACTTTTTCCTTGTTACAATCTCCGTATCTTAGTCCAAAATTGTTCATCAAAACCCGCTTATAATTTATGGCTATCCAAAAAGAGCAAATTCTGACAGCCTTAGCTCATGTTCTTCATCCACAGGAAAAAAAGGATCTCATTGCACTGGATATGATCCAGGATGTAATCGTACAGGATAAATACATCAGTTTTACACTGGAGATGCCTGAAAAAGATGATGCACTTGCCGGTCAATTGCAGAAAAAATGCGAGGGAGCTATTCACAAGTTTATTGATGGTGAAGCTATAGTAGATATCCAGGTAGGCATTAATGTTTCCAGGAGTAGAAAAGAAGAGGATCAGCCCCAGCAAGGACAGCAGCAGGAAGTACTGCCCGGTGTAAAGAATATCATTGCGGTTGCTTCCGGTAAAGGCGGGGTAGGTAAATCTACGGTAGCAGTAAACCTGGCAGCAGCGTTAGCAAGAACAGGAGCCAAAGTCGGCTTGATGGATACGGATATTTACGGTCCCAGCATCCCAACGATGTTCAATTTATTTGACCGCCCGAACATAACCACCCAAAAGAAATTGGTTCCGCTTGAGAAGCACGGCATCAAAATGGTTTCTATGGGGTTTCTGGTAGATGTTAACCAGGCGATGGTTTGGCGCGGACCTATGGCAACCAGTGCTATTAAACAATTTATGACCGAGGTGGATTGGGGTGAACTGGATTATATGGTGCTTGATATGCCTCCCGGAACAGGAGATATCCAGCTTACCATCGTACAAACCGTGCCTTTAAGTGGTGCTGTAATTGTTTCTACCCCTCAAATTGTGGCTTTGGATGATGTTCGTAAAGGGGTGGCTATGTTTAACAAGGTAAATGTACCTGTACTGGGTGTGATTGAAAACATGGCCTACTTCATTCCACCCGATATGCCCGAAAAGAAATACCATATTTTTGGCGAAGGCGGCGCCAAACGATTAGCACAGGAACTTAACGTACCTGTGTTGGGAGAAATCCCTTTAGAGCAACCCGTACGTGAAGCAGGGGATAACGGAACCCCGATTGTTATTGCGGATGAAAATGCACCGGCAGCTACTAAACTGATAGAAGCCACTGCCAATATGCAACAGCAGCTTTCACTCCGGGCGGCAGAAATTGCCAATACCCAGAAGGTAGAGATTAAGTTCAGACCGTAGGTTCCTAAATTTTTTCTAGATCAAAAAAGCCAGGGATCATTCAAAACATGATTATTGTCAGGTAGACTTGATTCAGGATTACAGAAGTCAGGTAACAAATCATATACTTCAATCAATTAAAGACGTCATGCTGAATTCATTTCAGCATCTTATGAATCAGCTTTTATTTATTTGATGATCAAAGCTTAACTTATAAATCCCACTAAGATCCTGAAACAAGTTCAGGATGACTCAGTACTGAAATACCCTGTCCACATTCTAGCTGGTAAATTATTAGTCTCAACAAATAACTTAGTGCTTCTTAATGGTCATTAAATAGCTAGCCTGTCATAAAGGATATGCGTCAGACAGAATTTGGTTTTTCCAAAAATGCAAATTCATAATCCCTTCATATTTTTTGGGTAGTTTTGCCTCAAAACTTGAGGGTCTGTTTCCATGTTTGAAAAATATTTCGATCGGTATGACTACGAAATCACGAAGTGGATGGCGCGGTATGGTTTGTCGACCTTACGCATTGGGTTAGGTATGATTTTTTTATGGTTTGGGGCACTCAAATATTTCCCCGGTTTAAGTCCTGCAGAAGACTTGGTTCGAAATACCATCTACTTTGTTAATCCTGATTTATTTATTCCTGTCTTGGCAACCTGGGAGGTTTTGATTGGCTTGGGATTAATAGTTGGTAGATGGATGCGTGTAACTTTACTGCTACTCTTCCTGCAAATGCCTGGAACCATTATGCCTGTTTTTATTCTTCCGGAGGTAGTCTGGACCTCTTTCCCCTTCGGGTTAACATTGGAGGGACAGTATATTGTTAAAAACCTGGTATTGGTGAGCGCCGGGTTGGTTCTGGGGGCTACAGTAAGAGGTGGCAGACTTGTGAACGAGCCGGATTCTAATTCCTAATCCTCATAAATCCTAAACTGCCATGATATTTTGATTCGGCAGACTCCGGTTTTAGGACCCGAATACTGAGATCACTTCGCTCCGCTCGTGAATGGTTGCCCGGTATTCATATCTTAAGCTGTCATCGAATTCCCTGACTTCTACAAGATGGCCCCTCATTTTTGAGTCAATTTACTTACCAAAATAGTTATCAACCCGCTGGCAAAGAAAGCCGGGATCAATTCATAAAGATTGTCATTCAGTACCGGGGTCAGTTCCCAGATAATAGTAACTACTGTTCCGGTCAGTATTCCGGCAATCACTCCTTTTTTGGTAGTACCTTTCCAATATAGTGCCAAGATAGATGTAGGCCCCAGCGATGCCCCCAACCCTGCCCACGCAAAAAGTACCAGCCAGTACACCAGTTCTTCGGCAAACCATCCAAAAACCAGGGCAATACCTACCAATACAACTACAACAATCCGGCTATACAGTACAAGCTGTTTTTGGGGAATTTCTTCGTCTTTCTTAACCAGTTTATCATATACATCCCTTACCACACTTGAAGCGGCTACCAACAACTGAGAATCAGCTGTTGACATAATTGCTGCAAATATGGAAGCAATAACAAACCCGAACATCACAGGGCTTAAATGAAGCTGTGCCAAAAACGGGTATAGATTTTCTTCATCTGCGGAAGGGAGCATTCCAACTTCAGGGAAGTAGGCCCGTCCCACCAGGCCAATAAGGACAGCACCTATCGCCATTACTACATTCCAAAAAGTACCTACTGCCGCTGCAAACCGTAATTGCTTAGGATCATCAATGGCCATGTAGCGGGTTAGAATATGAGGATTACCGGGTGACCCTAAACCAATACCCACAAAACCAATAAATACCCCAGCGCTCAACGCCAGTGGATCAAGAAAGGTTACATCCTGTACATCCAGTTGCTGAACCAATACAGACCACCCGCCTAAATCATAAATAGCAATGATTGGCAAAAAAACCAGTGCAAAAATCATGAAGAAAGCCTGGATCGTATCGGTTAAACTCACCGCCAAAAATCCACCTAATACCGTGTAGACTAAAATAATTATAGCTGAAAGCGCTATACCTGTATCCTGATCTATACCAAAACTGGAAGAAAATGCTTTACCTCCTGCTACAAACTGAGCGGAAACATAGCTTACCATAAATATCAAAAAAGTGGCTACCAGGATAACCCGAAGGGTGCCGTTCTTATCATCAAATCGTTCGGCAAAAAAATCCGGGACTGTTATGCAATCATATTGCTCCGAAAATTCCCTAAGACGTTTTGCATAGGTAAGAAACAACACCAGTTCAACAGAGATATATCCAACTAATGCCCAAATGGCTGACATCCCCCGCATATATACCAACCCGGTAACCCCTAGTAATAACCATGCGCTTCTTCCCGAAACCACCGCAGAAAGGGCGATTACGAGCTTGTTCATTTTCCTGCCGCCTATAAAAAACTCGCTTATTCCTGAAGATGAGAAGCGGGCCGAATAAATACCAATACCAATCAAAAGCGCCAGGTAACCCAAAAAAGCATATACCGCGTATTGGTCTACAACGATATCAATGGCCTGGGCTTCATGCATATTACTATCAGATTATGGGAAAATACCCATCTGTTCGTACATGATTCCGATCTTATTGATAGCATTTATGAAGGCTGCGGTTCTGAGGTCGTTGAGCCCATGCTCATTTCGGATTTCAGAAATTTGCTGATACGCATTTATCATAGTTTCTTCCAGCCCTGAGTCTACCAGGTCATATTCTTCAGCCCCGTGAGAAAGATTCTCCATTTCTTTTTCCGTGAACTTTTTACCAGATACATTTTCGATTTCCTTAAGGATTTTTTTGAGGCTGCTTTCATCAAAGCGTTTGTTTATCCGGCCATATCGAACATGTTGTATATTTTTTAACCACTCAAAATAGGAAACCACCACACCCCCGGCATTTAAATAACTATCCGGCAGAATTAAAGCACCACGGTCTTTTAGTATGTCATGTGCATCAGCAGTGGTTGGCCCATTTGCCGCCTCTGCAATAATCTTAGCTTTTATGTTGGCAGCATTGTCTCCGGTAATCTGGCTTTCAAGCGCTGCCGGTATCAAAATATCACAATCCAACTCCAGTGCATCTTTATTAGAGGCAAGCTCTTTGGTGTTCCCAAAGCCAATGATGCTTCCTGTCTCTTTTCTGTATTCCACAATACCCTTTAAATCTATTCCCTCAGGGTCGTAAATGCCTCCTTCTATTTCTGCAATTCCTACCAGTTTTGCACCCGCTTCAATCATATATAAAGAAGCGTGGTAGCCTACATTTCCCAGTCCCTGAACTACAAAGGTCTTTCCTTCAACTCCAACATCCAGTCCAAGCTCATCCATATCTTCTTTTACTGCACAGGCCTCCCGTATCCCGAAATAAACACCCCTTCCCGTTGCTTCTGTCCGCCCCCGAATTCCACCTTGCTGAATGGGCTTACCGGTTACAGAAGCTTCCGCATTTAAATCATCATGCATTTGCCGATAGGTATCCAGTATCCACCCCATTTCACGAGCCCCGGTACCATAATCGGGTGCAGGTACATCAACACCCGGGCCAATAAAACCTTTTTTGATCAATTCATAAGTATATCGCCGGGTAATTCTTTCTATTTCTGTTTCAGAATACTGTCGCGTACTGATTTTTACCCCACCTTTTGCTCCTCCAAAGGGAACATCCACAATAGCACATTTATAACTCATCAGGGCTGCCAACGCCATTGTCTCATCTTCATCTACTTTATGGCTGTAACGAATACCTCCCTTTGTGGGCGTTTTGTGATGACTGTGTTCTACTCTCCAGCCTTCTATTACCTCAATCCTACCATCATCTCTTCTTATCGGGAATGTAACATGGTAAATGGTATTACATACTTTTATTTGGTTTAATAGACCCTGATCAAATCGGGTATACTTGGCAGCTTTGTCAAAATTCTTGTTTACCTGCTCATAAAATTTATATTCGGCCATGAAAATAGGATATGATTTTTGAGAAGTTTGATGGTCGGAATATTCTAACTCAGAAACAAGAAAAAAGCCCTTTCCTGTCAATCATTTACTGGCAAAGCAATATGCAGATGATCGGCTGTTCCTACATGCCGAATAGTTTGGAGGCCCATAAATCTAAGCGATTGTTCAAGTGCGCGGTTTCTTAGTTCGGAATGGCCTTTGGTTCTCAAGTCAATGGCATGTACATACCCGGTAGACTGCTCAAAATGGAGAGAACTTTCGTTAAGTGGAAGCCCCATTCGGGCGTAGTCTTCCGGTGTTCTTTTTATATCGGTAATCACCAGTTCGCCCTCAGCCAGAGTTGTGGTGGCTACGGCTACCCTCAGAATGGGATGCAATGACCTATACACTTCACGAATTTCATCCGACTTTGCATTTACACTGGAAAGATACATGAGGCCGTAAATGCAAAATCCCCCTACCAGCATCCCAATTCCTCCAAAACTAAATTTCATCATTAGTTTTTTGTTTTGAACCTTTCTGAACAGGAAAAGTATATAAACCAGTAGTAACCCTATAGTCGCGATCGCACCTCCGCCAAGCGCAAGCCACCCATTAAATCCCTGTTCAAGGTTTAAATAAACTGAGGTTCGGATTAGCAAAAAGAATGGGAGAATGCCCATGGCTATAATCAGTGTAATCCATAAAAAAACCTGGGAGGCTCTCTTTTTCTTACCCAGCTTCTTTGCCTGCTCTTCCCTGGGAAGGTCTGTAAATGAGAAACTCTCGTTGGGCTTTAAAAGCCAGTCGATATCTTTTTGGGTGATTTTTTCCACAGGGGAGTACACGATTTAACCTGGCTCATGTTACATGCCCCTGTTGGTCTTTCTCATCAAAAAAGGAAAGCTTTGAAACAGGATGATTAAAATGATTGCCATAAAAATAGCCTCCGGAGGATTTGAGTAAATCACCCTGCCCATATTATTTAGAGTAAATGCAATAAGAAGACCGGATGCAAATATGGCAAACCCGGTTGACCATGAAACGCGAAGCCACATTGCAAATCCGGTCAGAGTTGATACAAGCCCAATTAATAATTGAGTGATGTATCTGAAAGCTGGAATATTCTGATGCTCGAATTGAAATAATGAATCACTTCCGCTTACTGTAATATTCCATAAAGATTGTATGCCCATGTACAAGCCAATTATCAAAAATGAGATGCTTAAAAAGAGTGCTATTCTACGGTCATTACTATTCATGCGGAATCAGGATTTCATTATCTAAAGGTATTGATGCTTATACCTTTCCTGCCTTATTTGTTCCCTGGGTTACTATCAATTCCTTTTTACAACTCAGTTCAATCTGTTTATCTATTTTGAAACACAATCATCAAAAAAACTCTTCGAATCCATGAAAAAACTCTTCGCTCTTCCATTACTGCTTGCTTTTCTTTTAAACTGCTCGGATCAGGCTCTTGTAAAAAAAGCGAAAGGCATTCATGACCGGGTTATTACGATAGATACCCATGCCGATATCAATACCCAAAACTTCACTACTGACCGTAATTATACTATGGATTTGCCTACCCAGGTCACACTTCCAAAAATGGAAGAAGGCGGGTTAGATGTAGCGTTCTTTATTGTTTATACCCGGCAGGATACGCTTACTGAAGAAGGTTTTGACGCTGCCTACGAAAATGCCATTGATAAATTTGAAGCCATTCATCGCCTTACCGAAGAAATTGCACCAGACAGAATTGAACTTGCTTTAACATCGAACGATGTTCGCCGCATACAGAGTGAAGGTAAGCTGGTAGCGATGATTGGTGTTGAGAACGGCTACCCCATTGGTATGGAGATTGATCGCGTAAAAGAGTTTTATGACAGGGGTGCCCGCTACATATCGTTGTCGCATAACGGGCACAGCCAACTAAGCGACTCTAATACCGGGGAGCGGGATGGTGTATGGCTGCATAATGGGTTAAGTGAATTTGGGAAGGAAGTAATCAAGGAGATGAACAAATGGGGAATTATGATTGATATATCTCACCCTTCTAAAGAAGCTAATATGCAAACCATGAGACTTTCAAAAGCACCTGTTATTGCTTCTCATTCTTCAGCAAGATCCTTAGACCCTGGTGTGAGCCGAAACCTTGATGACGAAGAATTGTTGATGTTAAAAGAGAATGGCGGAGTTGTACAAACCGTAGCTTTTCGCAGTTATCTTGATTCGGAAAAGGCCCGTGCCTTCCGTGAAGCAGCAAACAAAGTGTATGAAGAAATGGCTGCCAGTATGAACTTCGAGATACTAAGCAGATCAGAAGTTCGGGCACTGTCTGCTGAAGAACGGGAAGCTTATTTTGAGACTTACCGCCTGGTACGTGAGCATTCTGCTCCCCGTATTGCCAGCGAAGTAGCTAAAGAAACTCCGCCTGTAGATGTAGCCGACTTTGTAGATCATATTGATTATATGGTAAACCTGATTGGAATTGACCATGTCGGAATCAGTTCTGATTTTGACGGTGGCGGTGGAGTTGAAGGCTGGAGCGATGCTTCTGAAACCTTTAATGTAACTCTGGAACTGGTTAAACGGGGGTACACGGAAGAAGAAATTGAAAAGCTTTGGAGCGGTAACCTGCTTCGTGTTTTAGATGAAGTGCAGAAAATAGCCGGGGAAATTCAGGCCGAAGAAATTTAGGAGTAAAGTTTTTCGCTCAAGCGACCGCCTATTTTTCAATTTCTGTTACCCATAATTATATGTATTATACATATAATGAATTTCGAGCAGGAAATACGGAAGATCATTCATATTGACATGGATGCATTCTTCGCTGCAGTTGAGCAGCGGGATAATCCTGAACTGCGCGGTAAACCTGTAATTGTTGGTGGTTCTCCCAACGGGCGGGGTGTGGTTTCTACAGCGAGCTACGAGGCTCGAAAATATGGCGTTCATTCTGCCATGCCCTGCTCTCAGGCAGCCCGCCTTTGCCCGCATGGTATTTTTGTAAAGTCTAATTTCAAAGCCTATAAAGAAGCCTCTGAAATAGTTCGTGAAATTTTCTATGAATATACTGACTTGGTAGAGCCTCTTTCTCTGGATGAAGCCTACCTGGATGTGACAGAAAACTTTAAAGGTGTCCCATCTGCAACTTTAGTTGCTAAAGAAATCCTTCAAAAAATTACTGAGCGCACCCAGCTAACCGCTTCAGCCGGGGTTTCTTATTGTAAGTTTCTTGCCAAAGTAGCCTCTGATTATCAAAAGCCAAATGGCTTAACTCTTATTCCTCCTGAAAAAGCTGAGGCGTTTTTGGAAGAACTACCCATCAAAAAGTTTTTTGGGGTTGGGAAAGCCACTCAAAAGAAAATGCATGCATTGGGAATTAAAACCGGGGCCGATCTAAAAGAATGGTCAGAAATCGATTTAGTTAAAGCCTTTGGTAAATCGGGACGTTACTACTACCGCATTGTGAGGGGTGTAGATAACAGGGAGGTAAAGCCACATCGCATTCGTAAATCGTATGGTAAAGAGCGTACTTTTTCGGAGGATATGGGAGACCTGGACTGGATACATAATTACTTTGATGAGCTTTCTCAATCTATTTCTGAAGGGATGAAAAAGATTAATGCCGCAGGAAAAACCATTACTATAAAAGTTCGATATAAAAATTTTGATACAGTAACACGAAGCCTCTCGCTGTCTCATCATACCAATGATGCAAATGAAATAGCCAACATTTCAAAACAATTACTGGAACAAACTGATGCCGGAAACAGGGAGGTTCGATTACTGGGGATATCCCTTTCGAACCTTAATTTGAATGAGAATCATTTTTATGAACAACTTGAATTGAGGCTTTAACGGAAAAGCGAAAGGTGATGTAGTGAAAATCTTTGGCAAAATTAATTTTGTGCTATCCTTTCTTTCTTCTGTCAGTAATCATTTTATTTAATAGCTTAATAATTGAAGTAAGGATCTTTAGCCTGGAAAGATAGACTTCCTGCCCTAAAATATGCCTACTTTTGAAATACCAATCTCTTGCTTCACGAGCTGAACCAAGCGAAATTTCATAGAATCTCGCCTTTTCCTTATTTGAAATTCTTGAATAGCCTTCAATAATATTTGCGCTTATTGATCCAACTGATCGGTATAATTGGTCAGCTAGTGAGAAAACTCTTTTTTCAAGTATCACTGTGGTGTCTACCCAGCATAGGTCTGACAAAAATAAGCTCAACCTGTACACTTCCATTCTCCATGCCGGGTCATCTTTAAGTTCATTTTGAACCTTTTTTAACCAATCGTCAATATTCATGTTTTTTTACAGTAAGACCAACACAAACATTCTTCCTTACAGCTATATGTTAAAAGCTAACTTTGGATTTTTTCTTCACTTCATCACCTTTCACTTTTTTTTCTTAATAAAACTATCTTTCCGCAACTCTCGTCATATAGCCGAACCTAACTTCGGGAATTGTATTTGCAAGACGATAAAATGGAAGATGCACAGTTAGTAAATGATTTTTTGGGAGGCAATCACCAGGCATTTAATAAACTGGTGGGCCGGTGGCAGGATCGTATCCACCACTTCGCTTACCGTTATTTTGCCAGCAGTGATGACGCCGCTGAAATAACTCAGAAAACATTTATTAAAGCATATCAAAAGCTTGATAGCCTTGATGATGCTCAAAAGTTCGGTTCCTGGTTATATCGTATTGCAAACAATCTCTGCCTGGACGAGTTAAAGCGGGCGGGGCGCAAAAGAGGAACTTCGCTGGAAGCACTCAAAACTGCACCCCAGGCACCCGCCGTTTCAGGGGCAGATTCAAAGCTGGTTCGCAATGAGGCAATCGTTCTTTTGCACAGGGCCTTGCTTCAGTTACCTAATGAACAACGCATGGTTGTAATAATGAAAGAATATGAGGGAATGACCTTCCCAGAAATAGCAGAAATACTGGATGAACCACTTAATACTGTGAAATCCAGATTGTATTACGGACTCAAAGCACTTAAAAAAACCTTTGATTCGTGGAATATCAACAAAGAGGTTTTTAATTATGAATAAGGAAGAAGCACGATTACTCTTTATGGATTATATGTATGGTGAACTGGATCAAGACCAGGAACAGGAACTCCTGTCTTATATCCGCCAACATGATGATCTGCGACAAGAACTGGAAGAACTTACCGAAGCAAAATCACTTTTACAGCATTTACCTGTTGAAAGCCCAAAAGAACAGTTGGTGATTATGGAGCCGGAAATCAAAGCCACTACCCATTGGTGGAAAGGACTTTTTTCCTCTTTAATTCCCACTTCAACTTTTGCAAGAACCAGCTTTGGCCTGGTAGCCTCTGTTTTTCTTTTTGTGATTTTAGCCGCCTCAACTGACTTGAATATGTCTTTAAATGATAATGGCTTCAATCTTACTTTTGGCGAACAGCCGCCCGTTCAACAAGGCTTTACCCCTGAACAAGTTCAGCTTATTGTTGACCAGGTTCAGCGGCAAAATGCCCAAATGGTAAACCGGATAGTAACCGATGCGCAGGTTCAACAGAACCTTTTACTCGATGAAACACTGTCAAGTTTTGCCAGCTACCTGGAGGATCAACGAAACTATGACCTTCAACAAATTGCACAAGGTATTACCAGCCTTGAACAAACCACTTTTAACCGCTTTCTGCAAACGGACCAGGTGTTAGGCGAAATCATACAAACCGTTAGCTATGAAAATTAAAACAAAAACTATTCCCATGAATAAATTAAAACAGCTTTTACTCACTATGTTGTTGGTTGTGCTTTCAGCCAGCCTAAGTTTTGCTCAAAGTTTTGATGCCGATCGCATGAACCGTGATATCACTATTATGGAAAATGTGCTTGGCGAGATGTTCAAAATTGATTACCTAAACACCTCTTCAAATCGAGTGTTTTTTTCTGGCTCATCCTCCTCCGTAAAAGGAGCCTACTTACCTGAATATGGGGTGATTTTTTTAGTCCCTTCCTTCCAGGTCATCAAAGTTTCTACAAATAGTAATGAACAACCTATTGCTACTTTTTACTATGGCGATGAAGATGAGAGTGAGGTGAATGAAGAAAACATAATCAAGCGCTCGAAGGAGTTTATAAGAGATTATGGCTCAACTATTGGCCAACTTAAACCTTCCGAAAAAGTAATGATCATTTACGGGGCAACCTCATCCCGGTACAGAACCAATGTATTAACCTTTTCTTTTGATAATAGAAGATCAAATGAAACAGAGCCTTCCCCTATTATATCTATGGTTGCAAATACAAAGGACATTAATGACTACAAGGCTGGGAAAATAAATGAACAAGCATTCAACAATAAAATTTCAGTAGCCAAAAACACAAGAAAAGAGCTTCTTGATCTAAAAGTACTGGGTAATATTTTTGAAACCGCTTTGGATGAAGGAGATAATTATGAATTCCATTTAGTGAACTCTAATTCTATCGGTTATCTGTATCTTGAAAATTTTGGCGCTATTTATACTATGAATATGCACAGAGGACATAAGTTTAGGGCAACTTCAGTTGAATTAAGAGACCGGGTTGCTCAACTTGGGTATACTTTAAAAGGGGACGCTCTTTCTGAGCATACTGACAAAATTAAGGAAAGCGAGGCAGAAATGAATAAGACCCTGAAAGAGGAGTACTCAAAGCTCGTTTCCCGTATGAAAGAATATATCGTTGATTATGGAAGAACGTTACGTTCAATTAAAGATGACCAATATCTTTTGGTTACGGTAAACCTCAATGAACGTTTAGAAGAAATTCCTGACAGGGTTGATTTCCAGATCAAAAAATCGACATTAAATCAAATTGACAGGGGCTCTCTGAACAGGGACGCTGCAATGAATCAGATTATAGTAACTGAATATTAGATCAATAACATCATTCCGAACAGGCCACATTTGGTTAATTCCAGGTGTGGCTTTTTTGTTGGTTGGGTTGATCTATTCCTCTAAAGTAAAAACGCATTCTTTTTTAAGGGCACTTGCCAAAAGCTTTTCATATTCCTCCTTACTAATTTCAACTGCCCCAAAGTTTCCTAAATGCTTTGTATAAAACTGGGTATCCCAAAGTAAAAAGGCATTTTGTTGCAGAACCTTGTGGCAATAATACAAAGCTACCTTATCTGCTTCTGCAGCTTTTTTAAACATACTCTCTCCAAAAAAAACCCCTTTTAAATGTACGCCATACAATCCGCCTACTAACTCATGTTGTTCATAAACCTCTACGCTGTGGGCATGCCCGGCCTGATTCAACACCTCATATGAGTTTATAATCAAATCATTAATCCATGTTGTTTCCCGGTTGGCGCACTGCTTTACCACTTCCCGAAATGCGGAGTTGATCTTTACCTGGTAACGACCTTGACGAACAATGCGCAGAACATTTTTGGAAATGTGAAACCCATCAAGGGGTATAATGCCTCTAACCGAGGCTGTGTACCATTCAAAACCTTCGTCATGCCGTGAGTCTGCCATTGGGAAAATTCCCTGAGCATATCCCTCAAGCAGAACCTCAGGAGGAATGATCTTCATTACTAATACTGAGATTGGTTCATGCACCAAAAATTTAGATGAACTCGTAAACACATATTATTCTAAAACTCACAATATAACATAGGATCAGAACCTATTGGCGAGCCCGGAGGAGGTGATAACACATCAGGCATTTCAAAATCCTCGGGATCATTCAGGTACAAAGAAACCTGGTCATAAATATGAAGAGACATTTCATCTGTTCTTGCCTCAATCATATCCTGCAACCTGTAAAGCTGCTCCAGTGCTATGGCCTTTGTAAGTGGATTGCTTTGTGATGAGGCATGAAGCCGGATCAGGTTTGCAGCTACTGCATGGTTTACCACCTTTTGTATAGAACCGTAATAAGTATCACTTTCTCTTTTCTGTACCGTTCTTCTGAATATCCTTAAAATAACATCCTCAAGTTTTGGGCTTTCTCCCCTTGCCCCAAACTCTACCAGCCGGTTTGCACGTTGGGGATGCAAAATCAAACTCAACGGTAATGATGCCGCTGTTTCAGCTATTCCCAGCGCATCTAAAGAGGGCCCTGTATTTCCTTTGAACAATTCTCTTGTTGTTGAAATGCCTTGCGGGCGAGGTGGAATCAGGTTTAATATGTTTTCAGGAAGGGCTAATACACTTGGTTCAATAGCATCCAGCATTTCATCAAGTGCCTTAAGTTGTGTTCCCATATCCACTACTTCGGGATTCGGTTGATTATCTCCCCGCAATTTATAGGTATACTCAAAACCACCTATTAATTTTACTGTGCCTTCTAATTGATACCGGTGGAAGAGATAAATGGGAACCAGAACATCTTCAAGCTTACTCATAGGTGTACCCATTGGAATATTTGCTTCTCCGAAATTCTTAAGTGCAATTCGCCTTACTTCAAGAATATGGCCCAGTTGTGTTAACGGGTCATTACCATAGTCCCATAAATGAGCGTAAGGATGAGATCCCCCTTGTGGTCGGGCATCACTATCCGAGATATACTTTAATCCTGCATCATGTGCATCTTCCAGGATTTTATTTAGTGCTTCTTTTTCATCCACTCCATCAGGAAAGTCCTGATATCCATATGCTACAGTAACTTTATCCCATTCTCCCATTCCCACATCGTAAGCATCAGACAGATCCAGCCTTCCATTCTTTATGTCTACTTTGGGATGAGGGTAATCCATTACCGATTCCCTGCCATTCACACTCGCCGCAAAGTTGTGGTAAATACCCAGTGTATGACCAATTTCATGAGCAGAAAGTTGCCGGATGCGGGCAAGTGCCATTTCCAGCATCCTCGGGTCTTGCTCTGCTCCTTCTTTAAACGGTGCCAATAATCCCTGGGCTATCATATAATCCTGGCGTACCCGTAACGAACCCAATAGGACATTTCCTTTAATAATTTCCCCGGTTCTGGGATCAGAGACGGAGCCTCCGTACGACCACCCTCTTGTGGATCGATGAACCCAGTTGATAACATTGTAGCGAATATCAAGTGGATGTGCATCATCCGGAAGTATCTCTACCTGAAACGCATCTTTGTAACCAGCCGCCTCGAAAGCCTGGTTCCACCATCTTGCCCCATCCAGAAGCGCACTTCTAACGGGTTCAGGAGTGCCATTATCCAGGTAATATACTATGGGTTCTATTGCCTCACTTATTTCTGCTTCGGGGTCCTTTTTTTCTAATCGATGACGATTTATAAATCGTTTGACCATCGGTTCACCAATTGGAGAGGCATAATCCTGGTAAGAAGTTGCATAGAAACCAGCCCTGGGATCATATTCCCTTGGGGTGTAGTTATCGTCCGGTAATTCTACAAAAGAATGGTGTTGACGAACAGTTATTGCGTTTGGATTGGGAACCACAGACCGAACCTGGCCTCCGGGATTTTTACCCGTAAAGGTTAGCATCGTTTCAAATTCCGAGTTTTTTGGAAAGTTAAAAGTCCCTTCCTTGTAAAGTGATGATCTGCTTTTATCAAGACTGTAATTCCCTTCCCCTCTGCTTTGCAATCTGCCTGTTACATTATGGGCATCCCGAATCAAAAACGGGGTCAGGTCAATTAAAAAAGCCCCGTTTTCTTCTGCTTCTATCTTAAAGCCATATAAAACTGAGGACGCAAAGGCTTCCCTGACTGACTTTTTTTCCAGCTCGTTATCAGATTTTGCCACATACCGGAGATTAGGCTGAATCATCATTAATTTCGGGCCCCGGCGTTCAAAGTATACAATTCGCTGCCCACCCTGCTGGCTCCGGTCTAATCCAATATCGTTCGAGCCTACTCCTGCTGCCAGGTAATTGGCATATAAGAACTCAAAATCCAGCTTATCTACCTTAAGCCAGATTTTGTCATTGGCTTCATCAAACCAGTAATCAAAAAAACCTTCTGTTATCGCAAGGTCCTTAGTTTTTTCAGAAATGGTTGGGAGCTGTGCAAATGCAGTAAGTGAGAAAAAAAGACATATCATTAAAGAAAAAGAGCGCTTCATCAAGAATCCAGTTAGTTACAAATGAACGCTCTAAGAAAACAGTTTTTGGGGGCATTTGAAATGCCTGAAATCCCTTTTTACATCCGGCTTTTTTAATAGCACTGTATATGCTGGTCTAGAGAATCTCTTTTCTCTCCATTCTTGCAAAATAGTCTTTAGCAGCTTCCATTACTTTCGGAGACAGAAGAAGAGCTACTGTCATAGTTGGGATTGCCATTACCGCATACATTCCATCAATAAGGTTAATAATGGCAGAAATGCTGGCTGTAGCTCCAAGCAAAATGGAAGCTACATAAAACAGGTTGTACCATTTCTTGCGCTTCACACCTGCCAAAAACCCAAGACATTTTGTGCCGTAATAGGAATATGTAAACAGTGAGCTTGCTGCAAATATGGTTACACTTACCATCAATAAATGAACGCCAATCGGGCCAAGGGCTTCTTCAAATGCAGAGGCAGTTAATGTAATTCCATTTTGGTCTCCGGTTTTCCAAACATCGGTAACCAAAATTGCCAGTGCGGTCATAGTACAGATCACAATGGTATCAATAAATGGCCCCATCATTGCCACCAGACCTTCACGAACCGGTTCTTTTGTTTTTGCAGCACCGTGCGCCAGTGTTGCTGTACCAATACCTGCTTCATTAGAAAATGCTGCTCTTCGTACACCTGTAATTATTATAGTACCAACTGCACCACCTAAAGCAGCCTGTGCAGTAAAAGCATCTTCTACTATTAACCATAAATATGTGCCAAGTACATCAAAGTGAACCCCTAGTATTACCAATACACACGACACATAAAGCACTACCATAGCAGGCACCATTTTACTGGCAACCTTACCAATTCTTTTAATCCCTCCAAAAATAACCGCACCTACTACCACAAGAATTACCAAGCCTGTCATTAAGTCTGACCAAAAATGATTGCCTGCTTCAGTCAATCCATTTGGAATAAGAATAATATCCCGGACAGCCTGTGTTAATTGGTTTGCCTGGAAAACAGGTAATGCACCAAACATTCCTGCAACTGCAAATAGTACTGCCAGCGGTTTCCATTTTTTTCCCAGCCCTTCTGTGATCATATACATGGTTCCGCCCTGTATATCCCCATTACTGTCTTTGCTCCTGTACATAATGGCAAGCGTACAGGTAAAAAATTTAGTGGCTATGCCAACAAATGCACTTACCCACATCCAAAATACCGCCCCGGGCCCTCCCGTTGCTATAGCTACTGCCACACCACTTATATTTCCAAAGCCAATGGTTGCGGCAAGCGCACTCGAAAGCGCCTCAAAATGATTAATGTCACCAGGATCATTCGGGTCATCATACTTTCCTCTAAGAATATTTATAGCATGAAAAAAATAACGGTATGGTGTCATCCTGGAATACACCATAAAATAAATCCCGCCACCCACTAACAGAACCACTAGTGGCGTACCCCACATAAATGAGGAAAATTCAGAAAAAATTACTTCGAGAGTAGAAAGCATAGCGTTATTTGTAAGTCACATTGTAAAGCCCAAAAGAACGGGAGAGTGAACGCTAATAACAAACTTCTTTTGAAATCATTCTGCGTGGGGTTTAAAAAAATGTAATCGTTAGCCGATTAAGAACGGTGATTTACCCGATACCGTAAAACTTTGCGATACCATTTATAATAAACTGTACCCCAATACAAAGAGCAATAAAACCCATCATTCTGGTCATTACCGTCATCCCGGACTTACCAATATATTTTACGAGCCAGGGAGAAACTCTTAAAATCCCAAAAGCTATAAATGCTGTCATGAAAACAGCTACTGCACTTATTACATAATCAACCGGACCCTGCGCCTGGGAGCCGAAACCAATTACCACCGCTATACTGCCTGGGCCGGAAAGAAGGGGCATTGCAAGCGGACTGAATGATACATCTTCTTTTTCCATGGCGGCATCTTTATCCTCCTGAGACAGTTTCTTTCCTGATTTTTCAGGGTTAAGCATAGAATAACCTGCTCTTAGGATGACAAGTCCACCGGCAATCCTCATTCCAGACAAGCTTATCCCAAAAAAGCTGAGGATATACGTGCCCATCAATAGAAATATTACCAGAACCAAAAACATATATATAGATGCTTTCCTCGCCGTTCTGTTTCTTTCCGTTTCTGTATTCTCTTCTGTTAGTGATAAAAAAACAGGCATTGCAGCTAATGGATTCACTACAGAAAACAAAGAGGTAAAGCTGGCCACCAGCAGTGCCCCAACACCCATTACAGAACTTGAAAGAGGTATGATATCTTTAAAAAATTCTTCCATAACTTTGCAAAGATACGCACCTTTTGACGAAATAAAATGTTATTACAGTAGCTTTTATCAAAGCATATTACTATTTACTCAATCAACATATTTTGTGCTAATCGAATCAAATTAATTATGAGCACTACTGAAGTTTTATCCCTTAGAGAACGACTTATTCCCTCTGTTGAAGTTATTTTGGGCAGAGATGTAACTCTTCATGAAAAATTATTTGCTATCTGCGAATTATTGGAAGATGATGTAGAAAATTTTGACTGGGTAGGTTTTTATATGGTTGACCCAACTGGCAAACCGGAGCTTGTATTGGGGCCTTTTGTGGGAGAGGCTACCGATCATACCCGCATACCTTTTGGAACGGGAATTTGTGGGCAGGTTGCTATTTCTCATCAAACGTATGTTTCTCAGGATGTGCATGCTGAAGAAAACTACCTGGCTTGCAGCGTTGATGTTCAGTCTGAAATTGTTGTTCCTATTTTGAAAGGCGATGATTTTATAGCTCAACTGGATATAGATTCCAATCAAAAAAATGCCATTACTACTGAAAAGCGAGAGCTTGTTGAAGAAATTTGCGCTCTTTTAAGCAGTGAATTTTAAAACGGAAACCTATGAGTTATTCACTTACAGACGAGACTTCCATTGACACTCTTATTTTCTGGATTCAGGGATCAGATGGCAGTATTTCTTATGCCGAGCAAAAAGCTGTAAAACGTGTGTTGGACAACATGAAATATGATATGAGTACTTATCAATCTACTTTAGCCCACATTGGGGCTATGAGCACTGCAAATGTAGAGGAAATGGTAGGTGAGGCAATCTCTCACATAAAAAGGTCTTTTTCTGATGATGGAAAGAAAATGACTTACCAGCTTTTGGAAAACATTGCCCAGTGTGATGGAAGATTAAGCCAGACTGAAAAGAAAAAGCTTACTTCTCTTCATAGTGAATTCGGGCTTTAGTTTTTCTTATATCCTGATATAGTATAGCCTACTTCATCGTCTATTGCCCTTTTATCGTAATCAATTTCGATCTCCAGGGGATATCCCAGGTTATCGTCATACGATGTCGATAGCTTATCTGCTTTTCCTTTTCTTGCTTCATCAATAACAGAAAAAAGATCATCTATTGTGTTGTAAAAAGAGGGATACACATCTAAAACATTTTCCAAGGAATCGCTCTGGGACCAATATACTTTAAAAGGCTCTCTTGTTTCGGGATTAAGAACTGCATAGATAGTGTCTGCCTTTACCTGAATAATAGCCGGAGATAAACCCCCGGGACAAAAGCAGCCTTTTTGATATAGAAATTCGTAATTATCAGGCTTATTTTGCTCCCACCTTTTAAGGGCTTCATTAAACCCATCATCATCTGTATTGAAAACCGAACAAGAAGTTAAGGTAATTAGTATCAGTGTTGATAGTAGCAGTGATTTCATTAATCCCTTCAAATTTTTTGTAAAGAAACGACTATTTCATCCCCTTAAGCAACTCGCATAAAAATGCTACTTCTTTATCCGGCACAATTACCTGTGCTTATCGGATCAATCCTGCCCACATCCTTTACCGTAAATATTTTACTGAAGTTTTCCTCTCCTGATGATGTGTGCCAATTCTGATTTAATACCCCAATAGCTTCAACAAGAAAAAATGTACTGTCCGATTTTTCAATACGAATGCTCATTCCCTTGTTTTGCATTACTTCTTCCAGGTCTCCATCAAATAACCACTCCTCATTATTTCCACACGGTTTAAAAACTGAATTTCTCTTTCCAGTAGTAACTCCTCTAAATGTTCTAAGCTCTGTACTGGGTTCATAACTGGCAGTTATTTGTTGTAGTGTAGTGGCAACCGCAAAAGCAATTCCCCTGTTTTTCAACTCACGATAGTTTTCGGGATTTCTATGGCTATATGTTCTGAAATACCTGTTTCCTAATTTCAATTGCACCTCCATAACCCAAACATTTTCTTCAGGAAGATCCTCAACTTCTATTTCTTCAGTTCTTTTGGATATGCACCTGAATATGAAAACGTTGATTTCTCCAAGTCAACATGGTTGAGTTCACTCAATTTGTGAGGAGATTTGCATCCGGCTAAACAAAGTATAAGGCCTAAAAAGAGTGAGCGTATTTTCAAAGATGGTTTTTATAAGTTAGTTAGCTTAAGGCTGGAAATATGCAGGTTTATATTGTGATTTACTCGTAGCCCGTAAATACCACTGGTTTGTATACCTTCTGTAGAAATAGAGGTAAGTTCATCACCATTCAAGCTAAATATGATCTTATCTCCTGCTACGTTGAGTTGAAAATCATTTTTCGCAGACGACTCCGGATCTCCTTCAAACTTTACCATTGCATCTGTAGCTGTCCAACCTTGTACCGTTTCGGTCTCAACACCCATTCTTTTTTTTACCAAAAATTCACCTGTATTTCTAAGAAGAAAATAGATGTATTCCTGATCTTCTCCGTCCAGATCAGAGCCCCCGATAAAAAGGCCAAATGCCTCCCTGTTCCGTCCTTTTGTGTCAAAAAGATAGATGGTTGATTCGAGCTTGAAATTTCCTTCTGCTATATTGTCTTTATGATAAAAAATAGCTCTTGGCCCTGTTGTAATGTGCCAACCGGGGGTCATATTTACAAAATAGGTATCTCCTGAATCCGGCTTAGATGAAAGAACAAAATCTTCTTTGGGCTGATCTAACCGGACTGTCCACCCTTCAGGTATAGCCAGGTTTTCTCCTTGCGGCTTAGTACCATCCGGCCCGCCTTGTGCCAAAGCTACACCGGAAAAAACCAAAATTACGACCAAAAGATTAGTAACTGCCCGCATCATAACTCCATTAGTTTAATTAATGAAGAATTATAAAGGATTTTAGCCAACTCTGGAAATTAATAATGGGCTACAGCCAGTCAACGATATCGTCTTTACCTTCTACTTCCACGTATTTGTTGAATATTTCGTGGAGGCTGGCATTCTCTTCGAGTGTTTCCCTGCTTACCGAATCCAGGTAAGCTATGATTTGGCCTTTATGCAGAATGGCAATATCATCGCAAAGGTTTTCTACAACTTCCAGTATATGGCTGGTTACAATCATGGTTATCCCTTTCTTCTTGAGCTTCCGGAGAATAGTTTTCATCCGGTCAATCGAAATTACATCCACAGCTTCAAAGGGCTCATCCAGTAGTAAAACCTTGGGTTCTGTTAGAACTGCTGTTACAAAAGCCAGCTTTTTACGGCTCCCGGAAGAAAGTTTGGTCACTTTAATTTTGGCAAAATCCTTGATCTC
The DNA here is from genome assembly GCA_006969905.1 of Balneolaceae bacterium. Taxonomy (GTDB): domain Bacteria; phylum Bacteroidota; class Rhodothermia; order Balneolales; family Balneolaceae; genus Balneola. Next base: position 855,037 of record CP030887.1, read on the forward strand.
AAAATATTCCATTAACGAATATGCTCTTTCGATAAGGCCGCTTGTATCTACCCCATAAATCTCGCATACATATTCAATGAACTCTAAACTGGTGAACTGCTCAAAAAGAAGCGGCGGCTGTAGTACAGAAGCTACCTGGGTTTTAATGGCTGTTTCATTGTCATCGTTAAAATGTAATCCTGCAATATGGATATATCCATCATCATAACTAAGAAGCCCTGTTAGTACTCCAATTAACGTGCTTTTTCCGGCACCATTCGGGCCGATTAAACCAAAGATGGAACCTTCAGGAACGCTCAAATCTAATTCTTTTAAAACTACTTCTTCATCGTAGCTTTTTATCAACCCTGAGATCTTAATTGCTTCAGACATGCGCTGCCTTCTTATTTTTTAAAATAAAATACCTGATCGCATAAACGATAGTAAAAACACCGTACAGCAAAAGAACAATTTGCAAGTTAGTCATATTAAACATAGAAACACCTTCTTTATCCGCCCGGATAAACTCCAAAGCAAAACGCAGTAAGGCATATCCTCCTGTATGTATGAAAAAGATAAGCGGAGAGGTATGGTCTTTTTCAAAAAATTTATTGAATATCCAAAGAATGGCTGCCAAAATTAACAGGTCACCGAACATTTCGTATAGCTGGGTGGGGTGTAAATAGGCACTCAGGTTTGAGTTTTGTTCCACCAATCCCTGTTCATAAGAATACTGCCATGCAGGGCTCGAAAGCCGGTATTCAGTTTCAAATGCCGGGATAGTAGTTCCATACCTGGGAAATTGCATTCCCAGAAAAGAACTGGTTGCTGTGCCGTAGGCATCTCCATTTAAAAAACAACCAATTCGGCCAACTGCCTGCCCCAATAAAATGCCCGGAGAAAGCAGGGAAAAATACTCCCAGTAATTCATCTTGTTTCTTCTCACAAAAAGAAGCCCCCCTAACATACCGCCCATCAAACCGCCCGTGATGCTATTACCGGCACCGGTAAGGCTCAATATAATAGCAGGATTTTGAAGAAAAGCATCCGATTGCCAAAACAGGTAATGAGACAGGCGTGCACCAATTAACGCACCCACAATGGACCAAACAATCAACCCTTCAAACTTGTCCATTCGTCCACCATACTTTTGCACACGTTTGTATGCCCAGAGCGTACCTAATACTATTGAGATGAGAAAATAAATTCCTTCGTAAAAATAGATCTGGTTAAAGCCTAAATCAAGATGTATTGGTAGCATTCGTTTTTATAGATATTTTTTTTATTCCATCCAAAGCCTTTTCAAAACCTGTTTTTTGAAAAGGCTCACCAAAAGGTCCATGTGCCTCCAAAGGTAAATGCCCATTACCACAATAACCACGCTCATTATGGTAATCCGGTACCATTCCAAGCCCTCTAAAGGAACGAATACAAGGTAGCCGATAGTAAAAATGGAGAAAGAAATCACGAAGGTAACTTTTTGAGGGATAATGGGGTGCTTATAGCTAAACGAGTTATATGTTGCCTTTTGATATTGATAATAGGAACTCCAGATAAAAATGAGCATGAAGCAAAGAAAGAAAAAAGTATTGGCAACGAATATTTTTAAAACATCCCCAATTTCAGGAATCACCAGTAATTCAAAAAACGTAATAAGATAAAAAACCACCAATGGCAGGAGTATTACCCCTAAAAAACGCTCTTTTAATTGTTGTTCCAGATGAATGGGAAATTGCAGGTGCATCAACAACTCCCGGTTCTCATATCCATACATGTTTGCCATACCCATTGCTAAAAGAGCGACCGGAATACCCGCCAGAATAGTGGGTATCAACACCGTTTGAGCTAACGGAAAATCAACCTGAAGCAAAATAGGCACATATACAATCGGGATTACTGTAAGGGTGAGCAACTGAAGCTTGTTGTATGGGTGGATCATTACGTAGTAATAGTATTTACCTGCATTTTTACCCAGCACCCGCCTCAGAAATCCCCACAGCTTACTGGTTTGTTCTTCTATTTTTTTAATGGCCGGATTGTGCAAACCTTCACAGGTTTTATTGAAATGATCCATTATGATCAACCCAATAAGAACCAAAAGAAAACCCAGAATAATGATCCCATTAAGCCATCCATAGTCGGTACGAACGGTTTGTACAAGCATCCCTCCCGGGCTCCAGGAAAGGAAGTAATTAATTGTTTCGACCTGGGGGATAATTTTTATAAAAATCTCTTTAGAGTTCTCGGCAAATAAGGATACTGCCTGGAAAAGCCCAAAAATAAAGAACAAAAAACCTACTACCACAGCTATGAACCTGCGTTCCACAATCCGGAGAAACCGGTGCTTTATAGAATAAATAAGTACATAGTTAAAAATAACCGCTGCCACGCCTACCAGTACCTGGTAAAAATGAGAAACCTGGATCATCAAAAATACCATCCAGGTGAAGTTGTAGATAATATTTACCGGGTGAAAAAACCCGATTATCATCAGATAACGAGACAGGCGTTTTAACGGAAAACCAAACCCCAGTAATTTCCGGTTTTCATCAATATTGAGCAGCCGCAAATTGGTGAATGAAAAGTGCATAATCCAGTAAGTATTTGCAAAAACCAATAATAAGAACATATAAATGTCTGGTGTAAGCCATGGGATCTGCATTTTCATCCAGGGGCGGGTATCTAAAAGTATCACCAGTATAGCCGTTCCCACAAGGTTCACCATCATGATTGCCAAAAACATGATGTACCCAATCAACAACAATAATTGGAACTTGTTGAGATTAGAAACAAAAATCTTCCAGTTCAAAAACAGAAGCCTGGAGAACATAGATGTTGTTTTGCCTTGTGAGTTTATTGCTGCGATAACTAATCAAAAATAAAAATTGAAGCCAATTAGAATGCTTAAATATTCAGTCTTTGCATTTTCGACCAGCTTCAAGAGTACGTTGTTTTCATCTAATTGCAAATTTTCTATAGATTCTTCGAAAACCTGCCCTATAGACGATGTATACTTGGTTTCCAGGGTAATAATTACAGGTTCTGTATTAATCTCAACGCCCCCCGCCATCACCAGCCCAAAAACTGCTTTGTTAGTATACGGCCTAGAATCTACACCTAAAAAACCTTCAGTAAAAACCGGGTTTTCTGGTTCTATCAAAACTTCTATTTCTGAGTGAGTCCTGAAATCAATGCCCGGACCTATCATAAAATTTGGATTAAATCGGGATTCGGGGAATAAATCCAGCCGAGGCATAATGGATAACCCAATATATTCATGCTCATAGTTTATTGTTGAACCTGAAAGAAAAAGCGGGCTGTTGGTACTTGCGCCTATTGTTTTGTAATCCAATTCTGCCTGAATTGAAAACGCTTCTCTTATCTTTCTATTAAAAAAGATGCCCGTTGTATAGGATGAATATCCTTCCCAGTCAAAATCTAAATTCCCCAGGCTCTGCTCCTGCTGCGAGAATCCAGAAAAAACTGCCCCCGTTTTTATCCCAAAACGATACGACTGGCCCACGCCCCATGTAGAAGTTATCCCGACTATTAATGCTATTGCTAACCCAAATTTCACGGTATAAAGGTCAGGTTCGTTACACCTTATTGCAAATACTCTTTTAAGTATTTGGCGGTATAGCTTTCTTTTACTTTTGCTATGTCTTCCGGGGTACCCTCTGCTACTATTTGCCCCCCGCCAAAACCACCTTCAGGCCCGACATCAATGATCCAGTCTGCACATTTTATAACATCCAGGTTATGCTCTATAATGATTACGGAATGGCCTGCTTCTACCAATTCATTGAATGCGTCAAGAAGTTTTGCAACGTCTTCAAAATGGAGCCCGGTTGTTGGCTCATCAAAGAAATAAACCGTGTGCTCAGTATTTTGTTTGGTTAAAAAGCGAGCAAGTTTAACCCTTTGAGCCTCTCCACCAGAAAGGGTTGTGGCACTTTGTCCAAGATTCAAATAACCCAAACCCACATCTTCGAGCGGCTGAAGTTTGTTGGTAATGGATGTCTCATCTACAAAGAACTCTATTGCCTCTGATACCGGCATCTCCAACACATCGTGAATGCTTTTGCCCCTGTACTTAACATTTAGGACATCTTTTCGGAATCGAGCCCCATTACACACCTCACAGGTAAGCTCAATATCCGCCATGAACTGCATTTCAATTTTCTGAACCCCTTCTCCCTGGCAGGTTTCACACCGTCCTCCCGGCACATTGAATGAAAAATGTCCCGGAGTATATCCCATAATCTTAGCCTGGCGGGTATTGGCAAAAGCATCACGGATTCCATCAAAAGCTTTTGTGTAAGTGGCGGGATTTGAGCGTGAAGACCTGCCTATCGGACTTTGGTCCACCATTTCAACACTATGAATTGTGCTCATGCCTGAAAGATCTTTGAAACGCCCAACCTTCTGGTTATAGCTGCCTATATGTTTTTGAATGCCGGCATAAAGTGTATCATGTACCAGTGTCGATTTACCGGAACCCGAAACCCCTGTTACCACAACCAACTTTCCCAAGGGGAATTCAACATCTATGTTCTTAAGGTTATGTTCACTTGCTCCTGTTACTTTCACCGACCTGCCATTTCCTTTTCGGCGTTTTTTGGGCAACTCAATTTGTTTTCGATTGCTCAAAAACTTTCCTGTCAGGGTATCCGATTTTAGTAACTTATTAAACGGGCCATGAAAAACAATCTCTCCTCCATGAACACCCGCAAACGGCCCTATATCAATTACATTATCTGCCGCCTTCATCATCTCCGGGTCATGTTCTACCACCAGAACTGTATTGCCGATATTTCTAAGCGATTCCAGAATACTGATCAAACGGTCATTATCTCTGGGGTGTAATCCAATGGTAGGTTCATCTAACACGTACATACTCCCTATCAAAGAACTGCCTAACGCATTAGCGAGGCTTATTCTCTGAGACTCTCCACCACTTAGTGTGTTTGCCAACCTATCAAGTGTCAGATAGTCTAAGCCTACTTCATCCAGGTATTTGAGTCTTTTTCGTATCTCGTAAAGTATCTGTCCTGCAACCTCTTTTTCGTACTCAGTAAGCTCCAACTCATCAAAATATTCCCTGGCATGGCCTATCGTTAGCTCAGAAACTTCTCCGGCGTGCATATTTCCCACTTTCACGTACAGCGCATCTTTTCGCATTCGGTAGCCTTCACAATCCGGGCAACGGCTGTATCCTCTGTATCGGGAGTACAACACCCTCATGTGAACTTTATACGCCTGGCTTTTTACTTCATCAAAGAAGTTCCATAATCCAATATATCCATCCTTCCCTTTCCAGATAATATCTTTAACCGATTTGGGCAGCTCTATGTATGGGGTATCGATGGAAATTTTTTCCTGAATGGCTACTTTGATTAAATCTTTCAGGTGCATGCTGAACTTTTGGGAAGTAAATGGAGCTAATGCACCTTCACGAATCGTTTTTTCCGGGTCGGGAATTACTAAATCTTCGTCAATTCCCGCAACTCTCCCAAAGCCTTCACACCTGTTACATGCCCCAAATGGATTGTTGAAAGAAAACATTTGAGGAGTTGGTTCAGTAAACTCTATTCCATCCAATTCAAAGCGCTCGCTAAACAGTAATTCTTCTCCATCTTTCATTTTAACAGAACAACGACCCGCGCCTTCCTGGAAAGCTGTCTCCAGGGAACCGGCAATCCTTGTAATAGTTGCTTCATCATCCTTTACCGCCAAACGATCCACTAATACCCGGTATTGATCCGGCTTTATTTTCGCCTGATTTGCAATCTCTTCTGTGAGTTCTAAAATGTTTTCATCTTTAATATTCAACAGCCGGGTAAAGCCCTTTTCTTTGAGAACTTTGAGCTCCTCTTTCAGTTTCTTTTTACCATGATGGGGTATAGGAAACAGAATGTAAAACCTGTCTCCTTCTTTCTGTGAATCAAATAATTCTTTAATTGTTGTTTTGGGGGAGTCTTTTTTAACCTGATTTCCGGAAATTGGTGAAACTGTTCTCCCCACACGGGCAAAAAGCAATCTTAAGTAATCGTATATTTCGGTAGTAGTCCCAACTGTGGACCTGGGGTTGTTCGATGTTGTCTTTTGTTGAATCGCCATAGCCGGTGAAATACCCTGCATAAAGTCGACATCGGGCTTGTCCATACGCTCCAGAAACTGACGGGCATAACTGGAAAGGCTTTCTACGTACCGTCTCTGGCCCTCAGCATAAATAGTATCGAATGCTAAACTTGATTTTCCCGAACCGGACACCCCTGTAATTACAGTCAGTTTATTTCTGGGTATCTCAACGTCAATGTTTTTGAGGTTATGCGTTCGGGCACCCTTTATAATGATGGGCCGTTCTTCAACATTTTTTTTGGTCGCTATAGTTGCTATATCGTTTTTGCTCATTCCTGAATTTTATCCGAATCCTGAATATACAATTTTGAGCAGTCTGTTTGATGATGATTTCAAACAAAACTTTTAATCCTTGGGTTTTCGGAAACAAAAAAGGTGAAAGCTATCAACTCTCACCTTTTACATAACTAACAATATGGAGTGTATACTTATAAATACTTTAACCGAACACTTCCTCCACTGGTTCTGGCTTTAAGACGAGTGCCACCGCCATTTAGTGTTCCCTGAATTTCATCTTTTTCATATTCACCCCTAAAATTTTGTAAATCGGCCCGCACCCGGTTTCCGTCAAGATCTAAATCATACCCGCTATCCCTGGGAACGGTTATGGTAATACTTCCCCCTGAAGTTCTCAGGTCGATTACATCTTTCGGAGAGATTACTTCAGCATTAATTGAACCGCCACTGGTTTTAGCTATCACATCACCTTCAATTCCTTCCAGCGATATTCGCCCACCTGAAGTTCGTACATCCAGATCCCCGACAATTGAGTTAGCAGAAATACTGCCTCCGCTTGTTCCTGCCTTTACATTTCCTTCAATATCGGTAAGTGTTATTCTCCCACCAGATGTCTTCAGATCAATTTCACCCTGCAAGCCTTCTGCCCTGATACTACCCCCACTCGTCTTGGCCTCCTGATCCCCCGACAAGTTTTCAAGGCTAATGCTTCCACCAGAAGTTTTTAGTTTTGAGGCTGCATCGGTTGGTGTATAAACTACAAACCCAATGGAGTAATTATTACGGTTATTCCAGCCCCAATCTCCTTCTCTTTTAGCGTGTGCCGTTACTGTATTCCCGCTTTTCGTGATCTCTATTTCCCATTCGTCCAAATCTGCTTTTCCTTCTGATACGTAATCCCCTTTTCGACGTACATACATTTCCACAGTAACTTCATCTGTATTTTTGCCAATTACCTTAATCGGGCCTCCTGAAGTGCGGACATCTACAGCAACCCCATCATTTACGGGAAAGCGTTCTATGCGATATGCGTCTTCACTGGATTGTGCAACAGCCTGGCTTAATGACAAAACCAACAAGGCAAAAAAGAGAACCGGCACACCACCAACCCAAACTTTTGAAAAACTTTTATTATTCATTTTATAATCTCCATTTCTTCGTTTTAACCGGCAAAGCCTTACGGCTTTATTCCGGTGATGTTTCATGTGGGTATGAGACGTATTCTTTTCTTAATCGTTACTGTTTTATTTACTGGTTTGATTTTTTTTGATAATGTGTATTTTCGTCTCGCCAATTAATTTAAAAATCATGAAGCTACCCTTTGTTCTTGCAAAGAGATTTGTTGCCGGGGAATCCTTTGAGGAAGCGGCTCCAAAAGTTCAGTACCTGAACGATCAAAACCTAAAACTTACCCTTGACCTACTGGGTGAAAATGTAAAAGACAAAGAAACGGTAGACCGAACAGTAACGGCATACATTGATTTATTAAATGGGATAAAGAAGCAGGGGCTCCTTAGCAGTATATCCATCAAGCTTACCATGCTAGGGCTTGATATAGATATTGATTACTGCCGGGATAATCTTTATCAGTTATTAGATGTGGCTAAAAAGCAGGATCAATTTGTACGTATTGACATGGAAGGCTCCCCATACACACAGCTAACTATAGATATGTTTAAAGATGCTTTTGCCAAATACGGAAGGCATGTAGGCACTGTTTTGCAGTCTATGCTACATCGTACCCTGGATGATACCCGTGACCTGGCTGAGCTTGGAGCAGATATACGATTAGTAAAAGGGGCTTATAAAGAACCTTCTGATATAGCGCTACAGAATATGCCCGCTATTCGGGAAGCCTATAAAGAATGTGCAAAGATTTTACTGGACAAGACACCATTCCCCCGCTTCGGAACTCATGACGATGAACTAATAAACTGGGTTAAAGATTACACTGTCGAAAAAAACATAGCTAAAGACCGGTTTGAGCTGCAAATGCTATACGGTTTGCGTGAAGATACCATGATTGAACTTACTAAAGATGGTTACAAAACCCGGGTTTATGTGCCCTTTGGCACTGACTGGTTCCCTTATTTTACCCGGCGATTGATGGAGCGAAAAGAAAATATCTGGTTTGTGTTCAGCACTATGTTTAAAAAATAGCTCTTGACGATGGTACAGCTAACCCATTAAGTTCTGTTAGCCAACAACAGCTCATTAATCCCGGCAAATTGTCCAGAACCTACTTATTACTTTTGCTTCCCGTTCTTGCAGGGCTTTTGCTATTACCTGTTCCGCTATTAAGAGACTTCCATTTCGAATCGGCAATGATTGTGGCTGTAATTGGAGCCTATTGGTCGGCCATTAGCGGAGCTAGAGCCCATGCAAAAAATGATTTTTTTGAAGCTCTCAAGATTCTTGGATATGGATATCTTTTGGGTTTACCTGTATTCATCTTTTCTGCTTTTTCGGGATGCCTTTCCATACATGGCATTGGTTTTTGGATTTTTATTCCCTTTCCTTCCATTTTTTTGGGACGGGCTATTGGCCGGTTGATAAGAGAATTCTCTTTACCTCTCTCTAAAACCCTGGCCATTATTGTAATATCAATGATTGCCTTGGGTATTTGGCTGGTTGAGTTCTTCACCCTTCCCCAGGTTTATTTCTTTAATCATATTTGGGGTACATGGCCCGGGCCTATTTATGATGAAACCGTCCAGCTAACCGGGGCTTTTGTTTTCTTCCGCTGGATTACCTTGCTTTGGATTATACTATTATGGATGCTTCCTGACTGGAATTCTTCCATTCAGAATAAACTAATTACTGCTTTTGCAATCTTTGCCCTGATGTTCAGCTACCTCAATATGAGCGAAATGGGAATCATCACACCAAGAGATGCCCTAAAAGAGCAGCTATCAATGCATAAGCATACCCAACACTTTAACCTTTACTTTGATAATGAACACTTTACCAGCGAAGAAGCAGATTACTGGGCATTACGGCACGAATTCCATTTCAAACAAATTGTTGAACTCCTTGAAATAGACTGGCCGGAAAATCAAAAAATTGAAAGTTATTTGTATGCAAATGCCTGGCAGAAAAAAAGATTAGTTGGAGCAAAATTTACCAGCTACGTCCCAATATGGCTAGAACAAGACCAGCTCCACATTGCCAAACAACAACTGGATGGTGTGCTAAAGCATGAAATGGTACATGCCATTTCCAAGCAATTTGGTAACTGGTTATTTAATGGAAGCTGGAGTATAGGAATGATTGAAGGTTTAGCGGAGGCTATCGCTGCTGATGCTTCCTCCCAATCTACCCTTCAGCAAATAATGGCTGCCGATACTCCTTACCCATCAACTCAGCAAATGCAAAAGGCGTTTTCAAATACTGGTTTTTATGGTGATGCCGCTGCTATAAGCTATACTACTGCAGGGGCTTTTGTTCAGTTCCTACTGGAAAATTACCCGGTTGAGTCTTTTAAAAAAGCTTATCCAAATAATGACTTTCGCCAAGCTTATGAAGTTCCGTTTGATGCGCTCGTTTCTAAATGGATACAAACTTTGCCACCTGTAAAAATTGACTCCTTAGACCGGCAAATCTCCGAATTCATTTTTAGCCAACAATCACTTTTTCAGCGCTCATGCCCTCACCTTTTATCTCCTTCGCTTCACCTTTGGGATGAATTTCAATATTTCAATACTATTGATGACAGCACTTCTGCTTTGGCTGCCATTTCATCTCTTTTTGAAATGGATACTACAAATCTTTTGGTAAAACGGGACTGGGCATCTTCGCTGCTTCATAATGGCCTTTATCAGCCTGTTTTTCAAAAAATATCCGATCAGGATTCGGCATTAACTCTGCAGCTTCTAAAAGCAGATGCCCTGTTTCTTTCGGGTAACATAAGTGAGGCACAAGAACTTCTGCAAATACTAAAGCCCAGGCTCGACAAAACTACAGCCAGGAACTTTCTTTACTCATACTCTCTGCGGGAAGATGTAAACCAGTGGAATGCTCATGTCAGCCGTCGCTATAAAAACCAGCTCCCTTCTCTCCCCGATTTTGAAACTTTGAATGAAGCTAACCAGGTTCTATCTGCCGCAATAGCCCTTGAGCTTTATGAGGATTCTTTATTGAGAAACTATTCAGGCAGCCTTATCGAAAGCCAACTCAACCCGGATTGGTTTGATATTTACGAGTCTATCATTGACCGACTGATTTTTATTGAACAATTCGACCTGGCAGAACAATGGATAACAAAACTTTCCGAGATTAACCTTCGGGATCGATACAGAGAGCGACTCAATGAATTAGCGGAATGGAAAGCTTTTTTGGATTAAAGCTTATTCCCTCTATAAATTACACATCAATTAAAGGAGATTTATTTTGAAGCCATTTGCTATCGTTACTTTTTTACTATTGTTTTGTTTTCCTGTTTTAGCCCAGGACACTACTAAAACACCCGTCCCTGAGACTTTTGAGCATGTTTGGGAAGGCCAGGCATTTACCATGCAGAAATATTTCATCGTTTTTCTAAAAAGCGGACCTGACCGGTCTCAGGATGAAGAAAATGCTGCTGAAATTCAGGCGGCTCACCTTGCCTACCTCGGAGATCTTTACAAAAAAGGAATTATCAATCTTAACGGGCCAACAGGTGGAGAAGGAAATATACGGGGCTTTTCAGTTTATAATGTGGCCACTATAGAAGAGGCTGTAAAATATGCCGAAAATGATCCTGCGGTTAAGTCTGGACGGCTTGTTGTAGAAGTTCACCCTTGGTGGCTGGCAAAAGGGTCTGGGGTTAAGTAACCTACTTAAATTTTTATTAGATTATTTGAGGCCATAAAGTACGTGGCCTTTCTTGTTTGTATAAACGAATCTGATCTTATGGATAGCCCAAAATTTGTACCGCTTACTTCCTTCAAAGAGTACCCCCAGGATGAAATGATCAAACGTGCTGAGTCATTTTATAAAGACCTGGCCAGAAGAAGAACGGTTCGAGAGTTTTCTGACCGACCCGTTCCCCGGGAAGTAATTGGAAAATGCATTCTTGCTGCAGGAACAGCTCCGAACGGGGCAAACAAGCAACCCTGGCATTTTGCAGTAGTCAGCAATCCGGCAATCAAGAAAAAAATAAGAGAAGCCGCGGAGAAAGAAGAATACGCTTTCTATAATCACCGTGCTCCGCAGGATTGGCTCAACGATCTTGAAAAGTTCGGGACCAATGAACACAAACCCTTTTTAGAAAAGGCACCTTACTTAATCGGGATCTTCTCTCAAAGCTACGGCACTGCTGAGGATGGAAGTAAAGACAAGAATTACTATGTAAAAGAATCCGTGGGCATTGCTACAGGTATGCTTATTACCGCACTTCACAACGCGGGGCTTGCAACCCTTACCCATACTCCCAGCCCTATGGGATTTATGAATGAAGTCATGAATCGTCCGGCCAATGAAAAAGCTTTCCTGCTGCTTGTGGTTGGATATCCTGATAAGGGTGCAGAGATTCCCGTTATCACCAAAAAATCCCTGGATGAGGTAGCTTCTTTCCTTTAGCCACGCGTAAAGGTGTAATTTTCAGGGAACCAATTTCTCTAATAAGAGTATTAAAATTCGATTACGTTAGAACAGATTAACCACATTTCTTTGACGTTTAGCACATATTTCCTGCAATCAAGAGCATAAAGAATCCATCCTATGAAAAAGCTATTCTCTCTGCTAATACTTTGTGTGACTACCTCCTTCGTATTTGCACAAACCCAAAACAACAAAACCTGGGTTTCTTTATCTATTGCTCATCATGAGTATGACGGTGATCTTGGCAATGAAATGCTTTCTTTCGGTATACCCAATGATTTTGGAATGCAGTTGGGAATCCATCGTTTTATTAACCGGTCTTTTTCTTCTGATCTCTCTGTTCTTTACGGCTCACTTGATACAGACTCTGCCCCTTTCTTTAAAAAGTCTTTTGTAAATACACAGCTAAAATTACGGTATAACTTTGCTAATGGATATGTGTTTAATGAGCAAGCTTTACTTCAGCCCTTTCTTTCTGCCGGTGTAGGCCTGGGGTCCTTTTTTGGAGAAGATGAAGATATTGATGATCAATTCGTTGTTAATGCACCAATCGGTGGGGGGATTAGCATCCGATTAACAGAGGGAGCCTCTATCCTCCTCCAATCTGTTTACAGTTATAATTTTTCGGATGAGATTGATGGGGCAACGGGTATTGATCAAAATGACAGGGACAATATGCTCGTTCACTCTGTTGGTTTAAAGTTTCGTTTAGGCGGCTCTAAAGACAAAGACGGTGATGGAATAACTGATCAAAAAGATTCCTGCCCCAATGAACCCGGTACTGATAAAACCAATGGTTGCCCAGATGATGACGGTGATACCATTATAAATGCCAATGACCTTTGCCCATTGGAGCCCGGAGACGCAATATTCAGGGGTTGTCCCGATTCAGATAATGACAAAATCCCTGATTTTGAAGATGCCTGTCCCACGATTCCCGGCACTTCAGCATTTAATGGCTGTGCAGATACCGATGGAGACAAGATAGCCGACCCAAAAGATGACTGCCCGAATGTTGCAGGAGAAGAAGCCACTAATGGTTGTCCTGATGACGATGGAGACGGATTTAAAAACTCTGTAGACGAATGTGTTTCGCTGGCAGGTATTGAGAAGTTTAATGGCTGCCCCGATTCAGATGACGATGGAATTATTGATCCGCAGGATGCATGTCCACTTCTTTTCGGATACCGGCCCAATAAAGGCTGCCCGGAAATTGACCCTACAGTAAGGCGGGCCCTTGATGTCATTTTTGAAAACCTGATCTTTGCCTCAAACAGTGCCAATATTGATGCAACATCCCTTGATGACCTCGACCTTCTTGTTACGATTATGAAAGAAGACCCCTATCTTAAGTTAAGTATTGAAGGGCATACTGATAACAGGGGAGACAGCCAATACAACCTGGAACTTTCCAGGTTGCGAGCTGAAGCTGTAAAACAACACCTTATTGATGGCGGTATTTCTGTAGATAGAATTCGCGCGATTGGATATGGCCAAACCCGGCCTATTGATACAAATGAAACTGTAAAAGGACGTTTGAAAAATCGCCGTGTTGAGCTAAAAATCTCCTATAACTAAGTAAGATTTCATCTAACTTGGAGTACTGGCACTTTTACTAAACTGAAAGCGTTGCGGTACTCTATGGAGGAAAAGAAACCTAAAAAGAAAAAAACGTTACGAAGGGAGCTTTTGGAGTGGGGTATAATGCTAGGCATAGCGGGCACCCTATATTTAACAGGCTTACATACAGAAGTAATAGGAAACCTTCAGCGTGTTCTGCTGTGGACTGGGTTAATGACTCCCGATATTGAAATGAATCCGGGTGAGATTAAGACTGCCCGATATAATATGCCCATGATTTCATTAGATGGTGAATCTTATTCATTGGCAGATTTCAAAGGCAAAACTATTTTCTTAAACTTTTGGGCAACCTGGTGTCCTCCCTGTATCGCAGAAATGCCCAATATCCAGGCTTTATATGAAGATGTGGCATCAGACAGTATCGCTTTTGTAATGGTTTCACTAGATGAAGAACCTGAAAAAGCCCGCGCATATATGGCTCGAAAAGAATATACCATGCCGGTATATTTTCTTGCCGGGCCTAAGCCCGGAGTTTTTAATAGTACCGTTGTTCCTACAACCTATGTAATTTCACCTGACGGTCAGATTGTTAGCGAGCGCCGGGGTATGGCAAACTATAACACTGATGAATTTCGCACATTCCTTCGGGGATTATAAAAAATACTAAAACCGACTTTAGAAAGATGGAAAAAGTAATTGCAGGTATTCAGCAAATAGGCATTGGTAACCCAAACGTTCATGAGGCTACTGATTGGTACCGAAGAAATTTCGGAATGGACATCAAGGTATTTGAAGATTCTGCAACCGCAGATCTTATGTTACCTTATACTGGAGGGAAACCACATGACCGGACAGCCATTCTTACCCTTAGTATGAGGGGTGGGGGCGGATTTGAGATATGGCAATACACAAGCCGTACCCCCATAGCACCCGATTTTGATGTACAACTGGGAGACCTCGGAATTAACGCCTGTAAGATCAAGTCCATTGATGTGAAAAAAACCTATGAGCAATTCAATATGGCAGGATTGAAGGTTTTAACCCCATTAATTGAAAACCCGGCAGGTGACCTTTCCTTCTTTTTGGAAGATTTAAATGGCAACCTATTCCAGGTGGTTAAGGGATTGGGCTGGTTTAAAAAGAACGAGAATAAAACCACGGGGGGCGTTGCCGGGGCAGTGATTGGTTCTTCGAATATTGATGCCTCAAGAACACTTTATACTGATATTTTGGGCTACGATGAGGTAGTTTATGATGAAACAGACACTTTTGGTGATTTAGCCGGTGCACCGGGCGGAGATGTTAAACACCGCAGGGTTTTGCTTCGTCACAGCAAACCCCGACAAGGTGGGTTCAGCCAGCTTTTTGGGCCTACCGAAATTGAATTAATTGAAGTACAAGACAAGCGGCGCAAACCCAAAAAGATTTTTGAAAACAGGTATTGGGGTGATCTTGGCTTTATTCACCTTTGCTTTGATGTTCAGGGTATGGATGCTTTAAAACGGGAGTGTGTGGCTAAAGGATTTCCTTTTACTGTAGATAGTGCTGACAGCTTTGATATGGGCGAAGCCGCAGGCCGGTTCACTTACATCGAAGATCCCGATGGTACTCTCATAGAATTTGTAGAAACACACAGGGTACCTATTGCAAAAAAACTCGGGCTTTCTGTTGATATGACCAAACGCGATCCCAGGAAAAACCTTCCCAAATGGATGCTTTCTGCATTAAGTTTTAGCCGGATGAAATAAAAAAGCCGGATAAACCGACCCCACCATATTATTTTTATTTTAACTTGAATTCGATAGAAAGTATCCAATCCTAAATAATTAGTTCATTCCACGGCGTATGCCTGGAATCTGTATTGTGCTCAAAGAGAAAATTCCCATTTTAAAGTTAACTCCAGATTCCTGCCTTCGCAGGAATGACTGAAAGGGAGTTTTTTAGACTGATTTTTATATCGAATTCACGTTATTTTAGCAAAAGCATCTTACGGGTTTGGGTAAAGCCGCCAGCCTGTAAACGATAGATGTACATACCACTTGCAAGGTTACTTGCATCAAACTGAACAACCTGGCTACCTGCCCCGAACCTTCCATTTACCAGCTCCGCTACTTGCTGCCCCAGCATGTTGTATACCTTCAGGCTTACCTGGCTTGCTTTTGGCAGTACAAATTCAATATTGGTTGTAGGATTAAATGGGTTGGGGTAGTTCTGGGAAAGCTTAAATCCGTTTACCTCATACACAAGTTCCTCATTACTGGTAACCATCCCCTTATTTCCAAAAACCCACAATGTAGTATCCTGTCCCGTTCTATATGCAAATGCATTTGTTGAGGTAGCGGCAAATGTACTGATCCTTGATCCCTGATCGTAATCAATCAAGCCCTCATTTATTACTTTGGCTTCTGTTTGCAGGTTTTTATTCAAAATATATACCCTGGGCCCGTTGGTTGCATCGGCAAAAGGAATCATCAGGCTGTCACCCATTACCTCTATCCCGTAAGGTACTCCTGAGCTTCCAAAACCAAAGTTTGATGCTGGTGTTACTGTAAACGTTTCCCCGTCACTACTTTTAGCTATCCCTTCATCTGTAAGCAAAAAGATAGTTCCTTCAGCATCAACTGCCATCCCATATACTGAATTCTGAAGCTGATCTTCTACTGAAAATGTGCCAACCCACCGAGTACTGTCTTTATGAGAACGATAAATCCCCCTTCCGTTGGAGCTGCTTGCCAGATAGAAATAGTCTCCGATAGCAGCCACTTCTTTTATACTCTTATTGTCGTCATTATCCGAAAAAGTATTAAAGATGTTCCAGGTTTTGCCGCCATCTGTGCTTTTCAGAATTCCATTATTCCTGGTGGTTCCTGTAATTACTAGCGTATCGTTAATTGCAGAAATATGGGATGCGGTAAATGCAAACGGGATATTTGAAGCATCCAGAGATACCGATTCAAAAGTTGCTCCACTATCTCCGCTTTTACGAACCGCATAATTTCCAAATAAGCCAATTCCAATATTAAAAATGGTATCATTAATTGAGATGGAAAATGCCCCGAAGGCTACACTGCTATCTTCCACCAGTGACTTTATCCATGTTTCGCCCTGATCATCCGAATAGTATAGCCCATAGCTGAAATCTGATTTCAGAAAAGTAGTGAAAACACGGTCACCAATGGTATGAACACCCGGGAAACCGGAATAACCTTCAGAGTCCCTGAGTTCTGCATATGGTGCGCTTGCAGACCACTGTGCAGAAAGAGATTGTACAGTTAAAAGAAGTATTATAGATAGAATTACTTTTTTCATTTTCTATGGATCTATCATTTCATTTACTTGATGAGCATCATCTTACGGGTTTGGGTAAAGCCACCTGCTTTTAACCGATAGATGTACATACCACTTGCAAGGTTCCGGGCATCAAACTGGACAACCTGGCTACCCGCTGCCAACCTGGCATTTACCAGTACCGCTACCTGCTGTCCCAGCATGTTGTATACCTTCAGGCTTACCTGACCGGCCTGTGGCAATACGAATTCAATGTTGGTAGTAGGGTTAAACGGGTTCGGATAGTTTTGTGATAAACTGAACTCATCCGGTCTGAAGTCTTCCTCATTACTTACAGCAAATGCTTCACTAATAAACTCTACCTCTGCTGTTACATACGTGTCTCCACGGATTGCTTTGTACATCACTGGAGAAGGACTCTGTTCATCAACCACCCAGAAAAAACGTCTCGTTTCAGGGTCGAACGTGGCAGTGGCGGGCAGGTTTGTTACTTCAACCTCCGGAACAGTCATATCCGGACTCATCGCACTTACATAAAGGCTTACTGTATCACCTGGAGTAATAATAATCGGCCCGTCATTAAATACTCCTGGATAGCCAATATAGGCACTCATTGAGCGATTAATGACTTCCTTCCCATTTACAAATGAAGTGCTGGATGTTTGTGTAAAGCTCTGGCCCTTATCTCCGGAAATTCTTCGGTTAGAGATTCTATAGTTTCTAAGTTCCAGTTTCTTTTCAAGGATATTCCAGTCAAACCTTATCTCTATAGTACTACCATCTTCCAAAATTTCACGCTGTGTTTGATATCCGAAAGTTGTGTCCCCCTCAGCATTAAAAGAAAAGTTTTTTGCGCCCTTGTAAGCTCCGGCACTATCGTAGAACGTTTCATTTATTCCTGAACGATATATACCCCCGTTTATATAATCACGGCTATATGTTTCCTGACTGGTTTGGGCGTAATAGGGATTGTCATTGAAATCTTTGAATTCCCTGAACATTCGCACCACTTTTGAATTTATCTGGAGCGAATCTGAAATTATCGAAAAGTTTCTCACTTCAACCTGGTTTCCGACAGCATCGTAATCCATTTCTGTTTTGATTGAAACCCTTGTACGTTCATTCTGCATAGTCTCTGCGTTGTATTCAATCTGGAATACAAGGATTGAGTCGACCACCATTTTATCGCTTTGGTGCTGTCGCTGAAAGCTGGTATAGGCATTATTGAGAACCCATGTAGAATCATCCCACCTGAAGCCCTCAGCATCTGTGTATGAATCATTCGCAGCGTACATGAAATGAAGGCTATCTTCGCCTACATACTGCATAACTTCAGTATCATACCTTTTCCCTATTTGATAAATAAAACGGCCTCCTTCTCCAAACTTTGTGTAATCGTAATTTCCGCCTGTCTGAACTCCTTCCTGGTTAAAATTTTCCCTCCTTCTTAACTCATATTCTTCTGTGCTTTCCTGTAAATCAGTGGATGATAACTCACCATCAAAATATCCCTCGTTATAATAATAGGAGTAATTCTCAGCTATTCTTCTTCTTTGGAGAGAGTTCAACTGATATTCCATCAGATCAGTATTGTATTGATACGATGTGCGAAGGGTATCCCAGCCGTTCTCATCCCGGTATGACAAATCCCGCGTTCCTTTTACCCAACCGTTGTCAGGGTTATAATAATCCCAGAACTGCTCTAAAGTGGCTCCTTCTGCCGGAGTTTTGGGTGTAATGGACCGCTGGCCTATATACGGCTCTTTATAAGGCGACTGATAAAAATATGTGACAGCACTGTCGTTGTGACTATCGGAAAAATAGCTTTTCTGAAGGCGGTCAGGTTTCCATTTCGCACTATCACGTGGCCATACATACTGATTGTTATGATAGATGTAGCTCAAGGTGTCCCCGGTATAGAATCTGCGGCTGAAACTATTGGGATGAAACATGGTGTCCATCTGGGCTTTGGATTCTGAATACCCCCAGGAAGTGTCTGCCGGCAAACTGCTTAATGCTTTCATTTTAAAGAAAATGGCTTTGTCTGCCCTTTCTTTGAAGTCTAGTACCCACTTATCTGCAACTACCATATCCGGCGAAACCTGGTGTAAGAATGCCCGGTGAGAAGAGTTTATGTATTGGTTTTCAATACGATCCTTTGGCTTTTCCTGTGCTAAACCAACTCCTGTGCCCGCTATAAAAACTATAATTAGTAACGTTACCTTTTTCATACTGTACCCATTAGTTAAACTGTTGTTGTAATCGATGTTTTCATCTCTTACTCAAATTCAACTTCCGGATTTTAACGGCCCCGGTAAATCGCCCGAATGGGGTATTTTTATTTAAACGATGTCTCTCTTTAGTGCCAGGCGAACAGCGGCGGCACGCGAATTCACGTGCATTTTTTTATAGATATTTTTGATATGGGTTTTAACCGTCCAGGGGCTCAGGTAAACCTCTTCCGCAATTTCCTTATTTGATTTTCCCTCGGTCACCTGTTCAAGTATTCTTATTTCTGCAGGGCTAAGGTCAAAAGGTACCATGCTCTCTTCCGAAGTTTCTTCCTTTCCCGGTTTAGAGATCATTCCTATCAGCTTACGGGCAATAGATGGGGAAATGGGTGAGCCGCCCCTTTTTACTTCCTTCAATGCTTTCACTACTTCATCAATCGGGGTATCCTTCAATAAATATCCGGTAGCCCCAACCTGTATAGACTCAAAAATACGTTCATCGTTTTCAAAAACAGTAAACATGATAATATCCGAATCTTTGTATCGCTCGTTTATCTGAAAGGTGGTTTCTATGCCCGAAATGCCGGGCAGTTCAATATCCATCAGGATTACATCCGGAAGGTTCTCCTCTTCTGAGTTATTCAGGTAATTTAAACAACCCTCTCCGCTCTCTGTTGTAAATACCAGCTCCAACTCCTCGTAAAAGCCCAGTAATTCAGAAAGTCGTTTTCTGAATATATCGTGGTCTTCAACAATTGCCACCTTTAATATTTGCCCTGTTGTTCCTGTCATTTTCTTTTCGGGAAATATGGTGTTTCATTCATCATAAATCTATACCCCGAATTTGGTATTTATATAGGGATAGTTACCGTTATTCTGGTTCCTTTTTTTGTATCAATTTCAATGCTTCCACCCAATTCATTAGCTCTTTTTTGCATATTTCCCATTCCATACCCGCTGTTAAAACCAGCCGAACCTCCTTTAAAAACACCATCATCATTTACAGATACCTGCAACCTTCCGTTTTTCTGTTTCAGAACAATTTCAAGATACCGGGCTTCGGCATATTTAAGCGTGTTTTGTGCAGCCTCCTGGATAATCCGGAAGAGGTTAAGCGCCTGTGTTGACGAAAGTTGTGTGTTTTCATCTCCTTTCAGGCTGGAGCTTACTGTTAATGCTTCGGATAAAGCGCTTTGGTTTTTAAAATATTCCCGGAGATGCTTCTGAAAAGCACCAAGCGTTAAATCATTTTGGTTTAATGCCCAAATCGTTTCCCGCAGCTGCTTGATGGTCACCTCTGCATCACCCTGTAGCGAACTCATCAAGGCCGTAGACTTTTCCTTATTATTAACCTGGTTGTATTTATCCACGAGGGTTAAACCCGACATAATATTGGCAAGCTGAGAGCCTACATGATCATGCAAATCCCTGGAAATTCGTTCGCGTTCGTTTCTTAACCGGTTTTCCAGTTCCATTTTGCGGATCTGCTCCCTTAGCCTTCGCTGAGATAAATACCGTATACCCATTATGAAGGAGGCCAGTAACAATGCTCCTGAAATTATCCTGAACCACCAGGTTTGCCACCAGGGTGGAAAGATAGTGATGCCCAGGCTGGTGCCGGTTTCATTCCAAGCCCCATTATTATTGGACGCTTTAACCTGTAATGTATAGTTACCCGGAGCCAAGTTTGGATATGAGGCATAATTCCTGTTTCCCGAATACACCCAATCATTATCCACCCCGGTCATTTTATAAGCAAATTGATTCTCAGAAGGGTTTTCGAAATCAAGAGCTGCAAACTCAAACGAGAGAAAGTTCTGATCGTGGTTTAACAAGAGGGTTTTTTTGTCCGTCGCTGAGCTGTCCATCTCCAACGCACTATTAAACAATTCTATTTCTGTTATATAAACCGGGGGTACTTTTGTATTGGATTCTATTTGAGAGGGATTAACTATATTAAAACCGTTGATACCTCCAAAAACCAAGTCTCCGTTACTCTTTTTTAAATAGGCCCCGGTATTAAATTCATTATTCTGTAGTCCGTCTTCTTCAGTGAAAACCCTGAACTGCCCTGTTAATGTATTTAATCTCGCAAGTCCCGAATTGGTACTTATCCAAATAAATTCACCGGAGCTTCCGGGAAGAATGGAATATGTACTGTTGTTGGGCAACCCCTGTTCTGTGGTATATCTTTTGAATGTATTTGTTTGTGCGTTCCATTTTGCAATGCCCCCGCCATAGGTTGCAAACCAGTAGGTACTGTCGTTTTGCTGGTAAATACTCCGCCCATCGTTGTGTGCAATAGAATTAGAGTCCCCTTCTTTGTGGGCATAATTCGTAATTGTATTAATTTCTTCACCGCTGATTTGAATGCGATCAAAGCCCGCATCCAAAGTAGCAAGCCACATATTATGATTAGCGTCCTCATAGAACACCCTTATTCTGTCGGAACTGATCATGTTATTTTCTGTCTCCGCATCAGGGTTTAATTCAATGAGCTGTGCCGGTTCTCCTGATACCCATTGACCGGGATTTTTAATTACCTGGACCCCTTCTCCTTCGTAACCGAGCCATAACCAGTTTCTTGAATCCATAAAAACCTGGTGCAGTTTTTCCGATCTGATAAGGCTGTTATCAATGGTGAATCGTTGGACGTTTCGATTTGTGGTTTTCAGCAACTCTTTACCAGGTATAAAAACCAATCCCTTTTCAATAGTCGCCAGCCAAAGTCCCAACTCATTACGATCTATGCTCCACACCCCGTTTACCTGCTCCTTGTTCAAACGGTTATTGAGCCTATATATCGAATTCTTTTTTTCATCAAAAAAACTTACTTCGCTGGCACTTCCTATCCAGAACCCCTTTTTGTCGTTTTCAAAAGCCAGCATAAAATTATATGAGATCTCATCCGGATGTGTGTTTGAGTTAAAAAGCTTTATTCCTTTTTTCTCCTTCAGTTTATAGAAGCCTCCACCCCAGCTATATGCCCATAAACCTTTGTTCGGATCTTCGTAAATATACGTTCCTTCCTTCAGGGCCTCATTTTCAGTTAGTAAACGGGTGGTTTTTTTCCCTGTTTCTAAATTTATAAATACAAGCTCTCCCAGAAGATGGCCTGATATAATGTATCCATCTCTTTCTACCACAAGCTCTTTAGCAGAATTTCCAGCAACACCGCTTTCCAGGCTTCTCTTCAACGCTTCCGGCATTTGCCGCCTTTCCAGCTTCTGCAATCCCGATGATACAAGAAAAACCCAGATATCATTATTTGAATCTACATAGAGATTATTGGTATTAGGCGTTCTTTCATCGGGTGAAAAAAATATGGTTTCGGCATCAATTTCTTTCGTGTTTTCGGGATGGTCTGTAAACCGTTTAATTTCGTTGGCAGGAACATAAAACAGTCCTTCAAAAGAACCGAACAGCATACTTCCGTCTTTAAATTCTATGATTGAGTTGGCTGATTCCTTTTCCTCATCAAAACGTTTATCTACAATCCGAACCGAATGATATTTCCCTCTTTCTTCGTCAAAAATCCCTGTGCTATTGCCAAAAAAACTAAACCAAAAGTTTTCTTTTTGATCCTTATAGATAGTTTTTATGGCTGCATCGGGAAATTCGCGGTTCTGCTTTGACAGTAACGAGAAGGTTTCCGTAACCGGATCGAAAACATTAAGCCCCCCATCTCTCGTACTTATCCAAAGCATCCCGGATTTATGCTGGTATATCCCATGAACAAAATTATCCGAAATGGTGGTGCTGTCATTTTCGGTATGCCGGAATACTTTCACGTTCTGCCCATCAAACCGGTTCAGGCCATCCAGGGTACTTAGCCACAAAAAGCCTCTCTCATCCATAGCCATATTTAATACTGTATTATGAGAAAGCCCCTGCTCTTTGGTATATCTCTGTTTATGGAAGGACGGCTGAGCCCAAAGCTGAGAAAGAACGACAATGTTCACTATTAAGCCTGTAAGTACTTTCACTGAAAACCCGCTTTTCTTAAACCATAGTTTTGACTATATAATATCGTATTTAAACAAACAGCCTTCTATTAACTTTTCTTCATCAAAATCAAAAACCCATGCGACAAATAGTAAATACTAAAAACGGATCGTACGATGTGCTTCAGGTTCAGGAAGTTGCAGATTTAACGCCTAAGGAAGATGAACTGCTTATAGAGGTAAAAGCTGCAGGTTTAAACTTCGCTGATATACTTGCCCGAAAGGGGCAGTACCCTGATGGTCCTTCGAAGCCGTGCGTGATGGGATACGAAATTTCCGGCATAGTGAAAGAAGTTGGAGCAACCATCGATAAACAATGGATTGGTAAAGAAGTAATAGGGCTGTGCCGATTTAAAGGCCAGGCTGAACAGGTTTGCCTGAAAGAAAATCAGGTGTACGAAAAGCCGGAAAAACTTTCCTTTGAAGAAGCCGCTTCCATTCCCGTAACATACTTAACGGCCTGGGCTTTGTTAGTTGCAATGGGTGGATTAAAGAAAGGGGAATCGGTACTCATTCACAATGCCGGGGGCGGCGTTGGGTTGGCTCAATTAGATATTGCGAAACACATTGGAGCCAAAACCTATGGAACGGCAAGTGAAAGAAAACATGCATTTCTTATAGAGCGAGGATTGAACTTCCCTATTGACTACCGAAACAAAGACTGGTTTAAAGAACTGATGAAGCTTACGGATAAACGGGGAGTTGAACTGATCACTGATCCTTTGGGAGGTAAAGAATGGAAAAAAAGCTATAAAGCACTTCGTGCTACCGGGCGTTTAGGCATGTTCGGTATTTCCGTTGCCAGTAAAAATTCATCGGGTGGTTTTGGAGCAAAGCTTGAATTAATCAAGACCGTACTGGCTATGCCCACTTTTAAACCGCTTTCTTTATTAGATAAAAACCGAGGTGTTTTTGGGGTTAATCTTGGTCATCTCTGGCATGAGCCGGATAAAGCAGCGCAATGGATGAAGGATATTCTGCAAGGCGTGGAAGATGGCTGGGTTCGGCCACATGTGGACAAAACCTTTAGTTTTGAAGAAGCTGGAGAAGCCCATCGTTATATTGAAGAGCGGAAGAATATTGGTAAGGTGGTTTTGGTGAGTTGACTTTGTTTTTCCTTTTCTTGTCATCCTGAACTTGTTTCAGGATCTTATGGAAAGCCTCAAAAACTATTTATGTCTGACGTTCACGATAAAGAAACCCGAAGCCACAACATGAGCCGGATTTCAGGCAAGGATACAAAACCTGAAATGCTGGTCAGAAAATTCCTCCACGCAAACGGGTTCCGCTACAGCCTGCACCGTAAAGACCTGCCGGGAAAACCAGATATTGTTCTCCCGAAATATAAAACGCTGATCTTTGTTCATGGCTGTTTCTGGCATGCCCATGAAGGTTGTAAGTACTTCAAAATTCCTAAAACCCGAACCCAATGGTGGAAAGAAAAGTTGTTAGCAAATCGTGAACGTGATCAAAAACATATTCAACAACTTAAAGAAATGGATTGGACAGTGATTGTTATTTGGGAGTGTGAGTTGAAACCGGATATATTCCAAGAAACTTTCGAACAATTAATTGAAGACTTAAAAGGAATTAATGCCTATTCCAGTAATTGATTTATTTGCGGGCCCAGGTGGTTTAGGAGAGGGATTCAGTTCAGTATTTGATGAAGATGGTAATAGGGTTTTTAAAACCGCTCTTTCTGTCGAAATGGAAAAGTTTGCTCATCAGACCCTAACTCTGAGAAGTTTTTATCGTCAATTTCTCCCTGATGAAGTTCCGGATGAATACTATGAAGTATTGAGGGGTGGACTATCAGTAGAAAAATTATTTGAATTATTTCCTGAACAGGCAAATGCGTCCGAATATGAAGCAAAGAACTGGAAGCTTGGCTACGATGAAGACTCTGTTGATGAAACACTTCTTGATGAAGCTATTGCAGAACGGCTGAATGGAGAGAATGACTGGATTCTTACGGGGGGGCCACCGTGTCAGGCCTATTCGATTGTAGGTCGTTCACGTTTACAAAGAACGGTTCTTGATGCTGAGGAAGATGAAAGGGTTGATTTGTACAAGCACTATCTGAGAATAATTGAAGAACACATGCCGTCAGTGTTTGTCATGGAAAATGTGAAGGGAATGATTTCTGCTAGGTCAAAAACGAATTCCATATTTGAAAAGATAATGGAAGACCTTAGGGCTCCGGGATACAAAGTTTTTTCATTGGTTAAAGAACCGGAAGAAGATTTGTTTTGCGATCCTGTTTTTGAGCCTCAGGACTTTGTTATTCGGTGCGAAGAGTATGGAGTTCCTCAGACCCGTCATCGGGTAATTTTATTAGGAATACGTGAGGATTTCTTTACCGTACCACCACAAGTGTTAAAAAAGCAACTAGAGGTTTCTATATCGGATGTAATTGATGACTTACCACCAATCAGAAGCAGGCTTTCAAAACAGAATGATGACTGGAGTAACTGGATTGATAATGTGGGTGAAATTACGCTGAATGGCGTAATGTCTTCTCTGAATAAAAAAGTGGCTGATGAGATAAGAAAGTCTATTTATAGAATAAGAAAACCTCAGAATGGCTCAGGAGAAGAATTTGTCAAAGCAAGGGCTAATGCTAAAGTTATTTCATATGAGCGTGACTGGTTTCATGATGAAAGAATTGGTGGAGCGGCGAATCATAAATCCCGCGGTCATATGGGAAGTGATCTGCACCGTTATCTTTTTGTTTCTGCTTTTGGTAAAGTAAAAAAAAGGTCTCCTAAACTAGAGGATTTTCCTGAAGCATTACTTCCTGCACATAAAAATGTTCAGGAAGCTCTAACGACTAAAAAGTTTGCTGATCGTTTCCGGGTACAATTAAAAAATGATCCGGCCAAAACTATTACAAGCCATATATCCAAGGATGGACATTATTATATCCACTATGATCCTTCCCAGTGTCGTAGTTTAACAGTAAGAGAGGCTGCAAGAGTGCAGACTTTTCCAGATAACTATTATTTCTGTGGACCAAGGACATCACAATATATTCAGGTAGGAAATGCTGTTCCGCCTTTATTAGCAAAAAAGATAGCTGAAATTGTACAAAAGCTTTTTTAAAAATCTAACCAGCTAGCCATTGATCAAACTCACTTGGTAACAAATCTATAATTTGATTAACAGGGGCATCATATAAGTCATAGGTCATCGAGAGCTGTGGTACAATATCTCTTGCTAGTCTTTTCGCATTACCAGGCTCAGAATCTGAAAAAGTTCTTGGCTTAGGCTTCTTCTTTTGTTCATCAAAATATAGTTTTTTTGCAACTGTAAGAATTCTTTCATTTGCAATAAAGTCTTGTCTAGACATTAACTGCTCAACAGCATCACCACTCTCATAAAGTGGATTAGACAACAAAAGAATCGAGTCCTCTTTTAATCGTTGCCATACAAGAACAGGAGTTAAAACCAAGTGTCGATAAAAACGCCAACTATTTTCAATTTCGGGAATGTATCGGTACTTACTTAAAATTTGCAAGCGATTACTTTTAGCAGATTTTTTACAAACTTGATCAAAAAATAAAAGTGCCAACCAGGATAACATGCCTATTTCTTTTTCAACATGCTTACTTCTGAAAATTCCAAACAGATATTTGCCAAAATGATATCTGTTCTCAAACTCTTTATCCCTGTCAATATCGTAGCCTTCTCCAAACTCTGAGGTAAATTCATTATTGAAGAGAATTTCATCAATTTCACTTCTGAGCTTTTCATTCCATTGAGTCAGTGGCGGATTATCTTTTAGCTTATCAAGAAGCTGCTCAAATCTTTGAAGTCCTGTCTTGTTAAACTCTCTTATTCTGACATTCGCCATTATACTCACCACTTTTTGTCTAAAAACTTTTCAAGCAGCGTCCTGTTGCCAAACCATTTTTCGTCTGAAAATTTGCGTACAGCCTGCTCTGCTAATTCACTTAATTTTAATTTGTCTTTCCAATCCTCATCATCTGGCATCGACCATCTTAATTTTCTGTCACAAAACTTAATCCACCTGTAAGCTTGTGAGCGCTCATCAATCTCTTCCAAGGAACCAAACCGTAAGAAAATACCATTCAATAATTCTCTTACTATAGCTGGTAAAATAAAGGCATGAACCCTGATATCTGTTTTTATATCATATAAATCTGCAAAATCTTTATTAATATAAATTTCAGGGTTCTGTTCATCTTCCCAATCTATTTGCCAAATTAATCCGCCTATTGCATTACTAAAACTAAAACTTAAAAAATTTTTTTGGATCTCTTTATCTTCTTCTGATCTGGTTGCTTTAAAAAACTTAGTAGCTGATAATATCTGACCGTCATTCCCATCAAGAGAAGGCAGAAGTTTAAGGCGAAAAGAAGGATTGGAATTCTCAGGAAAATCATCGATAAAAATATCATTCTCCGGTTTTGGGTTAATTAATTTCTGTCTGTAGTACATTCCCTTATAAAGAGCTTCCAAAACCAATACTTGGTCACCTATAAGGCTTATTTTATCCAAATCCAGATACAATTTGATGCGTATTTGATCATTATCATGGCTCTCGATCGAGACATGACAATCCCTCTGCCGGATCGTGCCGCGATCAGTATAGTTATATGTCGCCTTTCTGCTTTTTTTCAATACGATATTCATATCAGGCTACCTCAGGTTCAATTAGTAAACATCGAATTTCTAAATCTCTGTTCTCGTCAAAACCGACAACTGTAACAGAGAATTTTTTCCCTGTAACTTCAACTAAAAGAGTATTTTCTACACGGGCAATAGCTTCAGTACTTTCACTAGTGATCTCAAATTGAGTGGTATCTGATAAATCAAAATCCAATGGATTATATTTCGATATTCCACCTCCTGTTGTCTTGTAATAGCCCGTTTCAATCTTGATTCTGAATGGAATTTCAATCAATCCTGAATCAAAAAGCATTTCAATATCCCTTGACTGCTTAACTTTAAAGCCACCCATTATTTTTGAAAAAACAAATGGACTTGACGAGTGTGATTTTGGATCAGGATCTGGATCAGAACTAGTAGCACCTTTCTTTCCTCCGGTTTTTCTCTCAGGTATTGTAAATATTTCAGGTAGTACATTTTCAATTTTTTGATCTTCTGCAACACCCGCCAAGATATTATAAAAATCACTAACAGAACTCTTTATTAGTCTTAATGGTGTATCATCCTCTTCTTTAAAGCTTCCATTTTCATAAAGTGTTTTATAAACCCATCTTTCATGTCCTGGGTCTTCAGCGTACTTAAGAAAATCTGACAGTTCTTCATCAGTCACATATAAAAAGGCGACAGAAAAAGGCTTTATTATTCCTCCCCCTTCGTTATTAATAAGAAGCTTATCCCGAATATAATGTGTACTTCTCTTCAATTCTGATTGTTCATCATTTTTAACAAAAAGATGAAAACGTGAGCTTTTTATTTCTTCCTGACCTGTATCTTGATTTTGAGTTTTTACTTTAACCGGTATGGTTGCGCCAACCATTTTTCCGGATGCAAAATTGGTTTGCATTTTTTCGAGATCAACTTTGTCAAAATCTTCTTTAACTATACCTCTTTTCCGAATTTTCCCCAAGCCTGTACCATCTACAGTATAAGGTATCCCGGAATCTAGCAAGTCCAGCATTTCTTTCGCATTAGTAATTAGCTCTCGATCTATTGCACTCTCTAAATATTCATTTGAAACAGAGATTACATTTTCAGTATCAATAATTAATTCTTTTTTAAAATCATAAACTTCAACTTGAAGCTGCCCTCTCATTAATGGAACGTAAAATTCTTTTAATACTGATTCTATAACTGAATTGAAATTTATTTCATCATCAATTGAGGGTATAATTACTGAAAGGCCTGTTTCATTAGTCCTTTTCAGGTTGAAATCATTTCGTATTTTTTCAAGAATTTTTTGATTTTCTTTATCATCATAGGGCCAAATTTGTTCATTTTCACTTTTCTTACCGTAACGGGCATACCCCTTAAACTGGCGCTTGGCAAAGGAATGATATTTTAATTGAGAATATCCAATTAGCAGCCCTTCTGGATTTTCCTGACGTATTGTATGGGCAAAAAATGTATTGATATTAGAAGAAGTACTAAGTGTGATTTTCCCAACACCATGACTTCCCCCGCTACCTTTTCTTTTATCCGACAATCCTTCTGACCACCAAAAGCCTATAAAATTACCCGATACAGGGTTCTCATGTTCGTCATATGACATGTTATTAATTGGGCCTGTTAGTCCCTCCGTATTAAAATCTTCAATTACAAGACAACGTTGAGCTTTTGAGGGCAGAGAAATTCCACATGATTTTAAATGCTTTTCTAAGCTATGATCTTCCCCCTTGAAATATTCTTCCAAGCTATCTTTTGTAATTTTGTTAAATGAAAAACTAATTCTTACAGGCTTTTCTCTACTTACTTCCGCATCAAGACTGTTTTGAATTGATTCCCTTACAAGAGCTTGAGCTTTAGTTTGATGATCAAAGAATCTATCTAGCTTTGACTGCTGTCTGGTTTCATTTGGTGCTAATTCCGGGATTATCCACATAAACTATTTTCTCAATTTAAATTTTGCTCTGCTATCACTATCTGCATCAATAAACTTTCGTTTCATGCTTTTTACTTCTTCATCAATGGCATAAAAAATTTTCCGATAATCGGATTCATCATATTCGTAATTTCTTTTGTTTGACAAATTTCCAATCAATTGGATTTGTTTTAATGCATTATTCACTCTTTTTTCTGCTAAGTCAATAAATTTTGTTTGTTTGTTTCGCATTCGAAAATATTTTGAGGAGAATATTTTTTTGATGTGTTCTAAATAAACAAAATATAGTCAACATATGAAAATTATATCTACATAATTAATAAAATTTGATGCATAGGATTTATATGTGATATAAAATGATTGTGTTCTGCTTTATTTTTATGGCCCTTGTGTTTCCTTACCACGAGCTTTTTCCCATGTAAGATAAAATTTTGTTGTCAGGGTATCGGATAGAGAAGCTATCTAATAACAAAATAAATGGTTCTTTTAGCCTAAAACCTCCAAAACTTCACACATTATTTATATTATCTGTGCATCATTCGGTACATCTTTAGGTGTGCTATAGATGCGCTTTTTGTTTACATATAAAAAGGGAGGTTTCCATGAAAAAGCAACTTGTACTCTGTTTATCGATCTTGTTGTTATGGAATTACGGGTGTCGCCAAACAGATAAAACCACTTCCGATTACAAGAATGCTGCCATCAATTATGAACAGCTTGATTTAAAGCGGGGCGAAAATATTGTTCAAACCGTTTGTAACAGTTGTCATGATCCATCTGCCGAAAAGACTAATCGCATTGCGCCTCCCTTGGAGCTGGCAAAGCGTAATTACCTTGCCGTGACCAATACCGAAGAGGAGTTCGTAAAAAAAATGGTGCGGTTCATCATGAATCCTACAGAAGAGGAGGCTGAGCTACACCAGGATGTGGAAGAATACGGGCTTATGGATCCTTTGGGTTACTCATTAACTGATATTCAAAGCGTTGCGGTATATATTTACCGTACTGAACTTGAATGGC
Source organism: Balneolaceae bacterium (assembly GCA_006969905.1). Classification (GTDB taxonomy): domain Bacteria; phylum Bacteroidota; class Rhodothermia; order Balneolales; family Balneolaceae; genus Balneola. The sequence goes on from CP030887.1 coordinate 885,669, forward strand.
CCGAATGGATGGATGAAGAGGGTGGCCAGGAATAACGGCCCTGGTTCTAATACGGCCTGAAAAGAAACGGGTATTATCTTGATTTCAGGCTTTCTATATAGCGGCTCAGGTTGAATGCGTCCATTGTGGATTCCTTTCGCAGATAGAGGGGATGATGCGGATGCCCTGCTTTAGAAATATTGCCGCGGGTATAGTATTTGCACTCGTTTGCCTCCAATACTTTATTGATATCTTTCAGGCAGCGGTATAAGTAGGTTCGCTTCTCAATAAGGGTTCCCCATGCACACCAAACATCCAATCCATTTGGTAATTCATGCAAGAGTTTTTCAATTGCCCCAACATTCTTATCATGAATTTTCTTCTGAAAACCTTTGTGCATTCTATCCGGGTTTGTAGCCCGTTGAGGATAAAGGTTGAACATCAGCCACCCATCATAACCTTTCTCCAAAGCAAACCGTGCTACTGATGCTACGGTAGGGTCTAAATTATTAGGCACTGCCGTGCTTGGATTTATGCCAAAACAAATAAGGGGGGTTTGGCCTTCCTGCCCAAGAGAATAGCGGGTAAGGGGCTCGTCATGATGATAGATCCAGGGTTTGTCGGGGAACAAGAGGCTTTTTTCTAAGTTTTAATGAGAAGAGGGCATTTCATATTAAAAATTCCGTAAACAAACTTCCTGCCAGCTTTGCCGTTCTCCCCTGTTCGTCATATTTGGGATTCAGCTCACATACATCCATGGATATCAGCTTTCCTGATTTCTTTACCAGGTGAAGAACCCGAAGTGCATGATGCAATTCTATCCCGCTCCAGGCAGGGGCACTTACTCCGGGTGCTGTTGCCGAATTAAAAACATCCAGACAAATAGTAAAATAAATATGAGTTCTGGATTGTATGAATTTCCGAACCCTTTCAAGGCTCTCTTTTTCTGAGTTCATGATTTCAAGATTCCCGCAAAACTCAGTGCCAAGCTCATTCGCGGTTTCAAAAAGAGAAGCGGTGTTGTTATCCCTGTTTATACCATACACGAAGTATTTCAAATCGAGATTATGTTCTTCCGCGTATTCATGAGCTTGTAGAAAGGGAGAACCGGAATGGGCTATCCCATTATTGGGTCGTAAATCGAAATGTGCATCAATGTTAAGTATTCCCAGTTTTGCTTTTGGGTTACTTTGTTTTAAAAAAGAAGCAATACCCAGATAATGGCCGAATGCCGTTTCGTGTCCTCCACCAATTACAAAAGTTCGCTTACCAAGCTTGAGTAATCCCTCGATCCCTTTACCCAGTTGTTGTTGTGCTACTTCTAATTTACCAGCGTCAGGAAATATGTTTCCTACATCTGTGAAACCGGAATCAGCCCTGTGCCAGCATAAAGAACCTATAGCTTTTCTGAATTCAACCGGGCCCTGTGAGGCACCCACCCTTCCTCCGTTTCGGGCAACACCTACATCACTGGCAAAGCCCAACAGGGTTATTTCATTACCCTTTTCCATTTCCGTTATGGGCGCACATTTTACAACCTGGTGATACCGACACTGGTCCGGGTCATTTTCAGAGTCTACCCTCCCTGACCACCAGTTCTTGTCAGGTTTTTCATAAAAATCCGGGTTAATGCTCAATGCACTCATTGTTGATGATAGTATAAGCAGGTTTTAACTGCCCCTGGTTATAGAAAATTTTTCTGTGACTATCTGTTTTGAATACAGCAACTCCTGCCCTGGCTCCGTTGTGAATTACCCCGGCATCAATTCTTAAAGCCTGTGCCGCCCTGAATGTAATAGCTGCCAGTGTTTCACTAATGCTTAATTTTTCTGCTGCCCCAATCAGGGATGCCTGTACCAGCAAATCTCCCATTGGGGCAGATCCCGGATTCCAATCGGTTGCAATAGCTACGCAGGCATCATTATCCAACAACTTCCGGCAGGGTGTGTACTGCATTCCAAGCCCCAAAGAAGCGCCGGGAAGCGCTACAGCTACCGTGTCTGAATTTCTGAATTTCATAATGGTTTCGTCATTGGTTGTCTCAAGGTGGTCTGCTGAAACACAATCCAATTCTATAGCAAGTTCAGCGCCTCCCGGATGAAATTGATCTACATGCATTGTCATTTCAAAACCCTGCTCTCTCAGGGTTTCTGCATATGCCCGGGAAATATCCATATCAAAAGCCCCTTCTTCTACAAATATATCGGCACGATCAGCCAACTCTTCTTCTTTTATAACCGGGATGGTTTTGTTGATCAACTCAGCCAGGTACTCTGCATGTGTTCCCTTGAAATCTTTTGGTTTGATATGAGCTCCCAAAAAAGTCGGGATCAGAAGTGCTGGTGTCTTGCTATTGGCTTCTTTAATGGCGCGAAGCATTTTGAGCTCATTTTCATGATCCAGCCCGTAGCCTGATTTTACCTCAATAATTGCGATGCCTTGCTCCAACAGTTTTTCAGTCCTTTCCAGAATTACTTCCGCTAATTCGGATTGGGAGGCGGCTCTTGTAGAAAGTACAGTATCCATAATACCTCCTCCGGCTTTGGCAATTTCCAGGTAGCTTTTTCCGGCTACTCTCAATGCATAGTCATGACTTCTGTCACCTGCCCAACAAATATGGGTGTGGCAATCTACAAAAGCAGGAGTCGCAACGAGCGGTTCTCCATCATTAAGAAACTTATCCGCTGAATGATATTTAGCAGAAAGATCGTGGTAATCACCTGTGTCAATCACAACACCTTCTTCAACCACAATTCCTCCGCTATTAATAACCGGGAGTTCTTCATCTTTTAAAGAACCATGCAATGGAAGGCCATGCATGGTTATCAGCTCAATAAAAGGTCCGTAAAGAATGGGGTTTTCCATAGTTTTAAATCAATAAATCATGCTTTTTCCCAACTTCTGTTGCTTCCTCATACCCTGCATCATGATGGCGGTATACACCCATTGCCGGGTCATTATAAAGTACGCGTTTTAAACAAGCTTCGGCTCTATCAGTTCCATCTGCAAGAACCACCATCCCGGCATGTTGACTGAAGCCCATTCCTACACCACCTCCGTGATGGAAGCTAATCCAGGTTGCGCCCCCTGTGGCATTACTCATCAGGTTTAAGAGCGGCCAATCGCTTACGGCATCGGTTCCGTCTTTCATAGCTTCAGTTTCCCGGTTTGGAGATGCTACCGAACCGCAGTCTAAATGATCACGCCCTATCACGATTGGCGCCTTTACTTTCCCGGTTCGAACCAGATTGTTGAAGATCAAACCTGCTTTTTCACGTTCGCCCATTCCCAGCCAGCAAATACGGCAAGGCAATCCCTGGAAAGCCACCTTCTCTTTGGCTTCGTCCAACCAGTGAATAAGATGCTTGTTTTCAGGAAAGGCTTCTTTCAAAGCCCGATCGGTTACATAAATATCTTCGGGATCGCCGGAAAGAGCCGCCCAGCGGAACGGGCCTTTGCCTTCACAGAACAAAGGACGAATATATGCAGGTACAAAACCTGGGAAATCAAATGCGTTTTCCACCCCTCCTTGTTTGGCATAAGCCCTCAGGTTGTTTCCATAATCAAAAGTTATTGAACCACGATCCATGAGAGTAAGCATATGCCTTACGTGGCGGGCCATGCTTTCAATGGATTTTTTCTCATAAGCTTTTGGATCTGATTTTCGAAGCTTCAAAGCTTCTTGCAAGGTAATCCCATGGGGTACATACCCATTTAACGGATCATGGGCAGATGTTTGATCGGTTAATATATCTGGTGTAATTCCATCTTTAATTAAGCGCTGTAGTATATCTCCGATATCTCCCACTAATCCCACAGAGAGATTATCTTTATTCTCTTTTGCCTCCAAAACCCACTTGATGGCTTCTTCATAAGAATCTGTCATCTTGTCGATGTACCTGGTTTTAATTCTTTTCTCAATGCGGGCAGGATCTATATCCACACCCAAAAAAGTAGCCCCAGCCATAGTAGCCGCTAAGGGTTGAGCTCCACCCATTCCTCCGAGTCCACCGGTAACCAGTAATCGACCTCGTAAATCTCCATTAAAATGTTTCTGACCACATGCTACGAATGTCTCATAGGTTCCCTGGAGAATTCCCTGGGTTCCGATATAAATCCAAGAACCTGCCGTCATTTGACCATACATCATCAAGCCGCGTTCTTTCAATTCGTTGAAGTGATGCCAGTTTGCCCATTCCGGTACCAGGTTACTATTTGCAATCAAAACTCTTGGAGCTTCAGGATGGGAGCGAACGATACCTACCGGCTTACCGGATTGAACCAACAGACTGTGATTCTCATCCATACTGAGCAATGTATGTACTATTTTTTCCAGCGCGGCCCGATTGCGAACGGCCTGTCCATTTCCTCCATAAACGATAAAATCTTCAGGAGCTTCAGCCACTTCCTCATTCAGGTTGTTAAGCAGCATTCTAAGCGGGGCTTCTGTTTGCCAGCTTTTTGCATGCAATGTGTTACCCGTAGGAGAATAGTAGTTAGGGTGTGTAGCATATTTCTTAAGAAAGTCGGAAGTGTTCATCGAATTCTCCATTCAGGTCAATACTTAACTGCTTTGCAGTCTGGTTTGCAATTTCGTTTATTTTTTGGTGATGAATAAGTTGATGAGCTGCGGCAATATCTTTCGCAAATACACGGTCTGCATCCGCATGGTCAATATGTTGTCTTACAAATTGATGGCATGCCTCCAATACCGGGCCTGATTTCATCGGCCTTCTGAAATCAAAAGCTTGTGCAGCAGTAACCAACTCAATCGCTAAAATTTGTTCCAGGTTATCGATTACCTGGTTTAGTTTCCGGGAACTGATGGAACCCATACTTACATGGTCTTCCTGCCCCAACGAAGTGGGTATACTATCCGCAGATGCCGGGAAGCAAAGTGCTTTGTTCTCACTTACTAATGCAGCCGATGTGTATTGAGGAATCATAAAACCGGAATTCAATCCGATTTCTTTCATCAATAGTTTTGGCAGTCCCTCATGGCCGCCTTCCAGTAACAAATAGCTTCGACGATCTGAAATATTGCCCACTTCATGCGCAGCCAGTGTTAAGTAGTCACAAGGCAGGGCAAGAGGCTGCCCATGAAAATTGCCCCCGCTAATGGCTTCTTTTTCGGAAAGAATAATCGGGTTATCGGTTACTGAGTTTATTTCGATTTCAACTTGTTCTTTTGTGTGTAGCCAGGCATCACGGGTAGTTCCGTGAACCTGGGGAATACATCTGATAGAATACGGATCCTGTACACGCCCACAATAAGCATGTGATTGCACCATTTCAGAATCCCGAAGCAATGTTCGCATCCTGTGCGCTACCAATCGGGCACCGCTGAAAGGACGTAAATCATGCAATTTCCCAATAAATGGGCTTACACTTCCCAATGCTCCTTCCAGGCTCATTGCGCCAATTATATCGGCTGTATCCAAACAATAATGAAGTTTATGAACAGCCCAAAGGGCATGAGCAGCTATGAACTGTGTGCCATTTATAAGTGCTAAACCTTCTTTGGCTTGTAAATTCAAGGACTCTAGAACCAGCATCTTGTTGAGTTTTTCGCCACTCATGGTTCTGCCATTGTAATTAACCTCACCCAAACCAATTAGTGGCAAGAAAAGATGTGCCAATGGAGCCAAATCACCGGATGCCCCCACCGAACCTTGTTCTGGTACCACAGGTATAATATCATTTTTGATGTAGAAGATGATGCGGTCAAGTGTGCTTTCGCGAATGCCAGAGTAACCAATACTGAGCGCATGGGCTTTCAGAATCAGCATGGTTTTTGCAATTTCTTTTGCAATGGGTTTTCCCACTCCCACACTGTGGCTACGCAATAAATTATCCTGGAGCTTTGACGTATTTTCTTTTGAAATTACTGTTGAACAAAGCGGGCCAAAACCGGTATTTACACCATATACCACATCTCCGTTCTCAACCATTCCTTCCACATACGTACGGCTGTTTTTAACCTTTTCCCGCTGAGCAGTACTTAGCTCTACACTCTTCTCACCCTTAACAATTTGTATTACATCCGGGATTGAAAGCCTATCCTCACCAAGTTTAAAACTATTCATTTTTTCTTCTTAGCAGTTTACCTCCAAAAGTTTAGGAGAATGTACTATTCGGATAGTTGTTATGCTAATTAATTGAGCATTTCAACCTCTACTTATGGAAAACAACTGATGAACTTGACAAATATGCGCTGCTGAGCTACTATAAGATAAAAAGTGCTTATGAGTTCTTCAGAACATATGATTTCATGGTTTGAGATTCCTGTTAATGACATTATCCGGGCTAAAAAGTTTTATGAAGCCATCTTCAACATCAAACTGGTTAGTATGGATATGGGAGATGAGTTCAAAATGGAGGTTTTTCCGGGTGATGAGAAATCTGTAAGCGGTGCCTTGGTTTTTAACCCATCGTGGTACAAAACCAGCAATACAGATGGCTCACTTATTTATCTGAACGGTAATCCTGATCTTCAAATTATCCTGGATCGTATTGAAGCAGCCGGTGGGAAAGTGACCATTCCGAAAAGACAAATTTCTCCTGATCATGGCCACATGGCTGTCTTCGAAGATACAGAAGGGAACAGGATAGCCCTCCATTCAAACTCTTAATTCGAAACTGAATTACAGGCAATCCCGTAATCATGCTTTTCAAACTCATGATTACAAATGAACAACAGGATACCTAAACTCTGCTTTTTGTTGATAATTTCGGTACTACTTTCCGGAAGTATATTCTCCCAAACTGCTGATGACCATTACTTAGTTTTGAAACAGGATGGAGTTAGTCCACTCGATTTCGTAGACAAAAAACTGGAAACCCACGACTTGCTTATTTTTGATGACGCTCTTCATTTAGCCCTGGAGCCTTTTCAATTTTATGAAGAAATGCTCACCAAACATTCTTCTTCTATTGATTATGTATTCCTGGAAGTATTTGCCATAAATCACCAACCGGATATTGATAAATATCTAAGCAGTCCTGTAAAAGACAGCACTATTCTTCTCCCTGTTTTTCAGAATGATTATAGTGGTTTTGGTTGGCGTTACAAGACTTACCTGGATTTACTTTCAACTATATGGGACATCAATAAGGTGTTTCTACAATAAATGAATTGATAGACAGAGTTTCAATGTCTCAACCCGTTGCAAAAAATACATTAATTAAGTAGAAGAATAATCCAAATTCTTAATTCGAAACTGAACTTCATTTCACTCGTAGCTACTTCGGTAATTTTGTATCGACACCTAGCTATGAGAATCTTCTTGAAGTTTTTTTTCTTTCTCGTTGTGGTGAACCTGGTTTCACCAGTTGCTTTTTCACAAGCCCTGACTGATGCCGGGATTGAACTATTTGAATCGGGGGAAACCGAAAAGGCCAAGGCTTTTTTTCAAAATCATCTTAAGACTAATAAGAAAGACCCGGTAGCTAATTTTTATATGGGCCGCATTTATTTTGATGAAGATGAGTATGGAAAGGCTGTCGATTGGTTTGAAAAAGCTGCAAAATATGATGAAAACAACTCCAAATATTATATGTGGCTCGGTCATTCATTTGGAAGAAGAGCTCAAAATGCACCAAAGCTAAAGCAGCCTTTCCTGGCCCGAAATTCCCGTAAGAATTATGAAAAAGCCGTTGAATTAGACCCCGATAACATTGAAGCCAGGGAAAGTGCCATGGAGTTTTATCTGCAAGCCCCGGGATTTATGGGGGGAGGAAGGAATAACGCAGAGCGTGAAGCCAAAGCAATTATGGAGCGAGATTCTGTTGCAGGATATACTGCGTGGGGAAGGATCTATTCGCACTATGAAGAAACTGAAAAGGCCAAAGAAAATTACAAAGAAGCTATCCGTAATCATCCAAAGGATATGACTGCTTACTACCGGCTGTTTGCTTTATACTATAACCAAGAACATTTCTCTGGTGCCCTTGAAGTAGCTAATCAGCAACATGTGCAAAACGACACTAGCGCCGCTATTTACATTAACAAAGCACATGCCCAGCTAAAGCTGGATAATTTTGATACCGCTTTGGATAGTTACCTAATCGCACTTGAAAAAGATAGCACCATTTACACAGTTTGGTATCACATCGGCAGGCTGGCAGCAGTTTCAGGTTCGCATCTCGAAAAAGGAAGTTTCTATATCCAGGAGTTTATCAAAAAGCAGGATATGTATAATGATAATACACTAGCATGGGCTCATTTTCGCTACGGAAAAATACTGGAACACCTGGGAAACAAGGATGAAGCTGTTGAAAATTATAAAATCGCCCTCAAAAAGAATAAAGACCTGGAAGAAGTAAAAAAGGCTCTTGCGGAACTTCAATAAACTAGCTTTCCAAGCTACTAAAAAACTCCTGGTTTTGTTTTTCTAACGAACCTGCATAATAGGCGGCACCCACAATGCTAGCATCATTGAGAAGCTTTGCTGCTTTAAACTTTGTATTTATCTGTATGAATGGAAATGTCTTTTCTGCTTTGGTGCTGAGTTGTCCACCCAGGATAAACATGTCTGGGTGGAAAATTTTTTCATAATGTTCTAACACAAATTGCAATCGTTTTGCCCATGTTTTGCGTTGTATGCCTTCCTTTTTGCGGGCTTTATTAGAGGCCCGTTCTTCAATGGTAATTCCCTTGATAGAGATTTGTCCCAACTCAGTATTTGGGACCAGAATACCATCCATAAAAAGAGAAGACCCTATACCTGTGCCCACTGTAAGTACTAATACTGACCCTCTTTTTTTCTTACCCACTCCAAATGTCATTTCTGCAAGCCCGACAGCGTCTGCATCGTTAATGGTACTTACGGGGCAGCCCGTTATCTCAGAAAAAAGATGGTCAGCATCAGCATCTGTCCAGGCCTCATCTAGCCTTGTTCCTGAAAGTACTATACCATTACGTACCGCCTCCGGAAAGGCACAACCGATAGGCCCTTTCCAGTCAAATTTCTTAACCACCTTATGCATCTTGGATATGAGCTTATGAGGGCGGGTATCCTCAATTTTATCCGTGGTTCTTTTTTTAGATACAATTTCACCTTTTTCAATATCTACGATTGCACCTTTAATACCGTAGCTACCAATGTCAATGCCTAAAACTTCCACAACTCCTGATGGTTAACAATTTCTTAACACGAATTTAAACATACGGAAAGGAAGCTTAAATGCAATGTTAAGTTTTTCGAAGAAATCTGGTTGTATCTCTTTTATTGGGGCTTGGCGTTTACTTCTCAACCATTACCCAGCCTTCGTTTTCGACCATGTTTTTGGCGTACTTCCACTTGATCTCTTTTACTTCACCTGTATTCATATTTTGAACTGAGACCTTGTCATTACGACCTGGTTCTTCGGCAACCTGAACAGGTTTTCTTTTCACGTTTGGCCCCATGGGTCGCTGCTGATTTCCACCTGCAGGCTCCCCTGCCCCGGCACGTAATCCCATTCCGGTTGAATCTGCATGTTGGGTTTGCATCCGGCTGGTATCAAAACGTGACTTTTGCTTTTGAGCTTGTTCAAGCCTGTCTGAATCAGCCTGAGCTTCTGGCACCATTTTCCAGATGGTAGAAATCACTTCTGTATTTACCATATCCAGTAACTGCCTGAACATGCTGAAAGCTTCTCTTTTATATTCCAATAGTGGGTCTTTCTGGCCAAATGCCCGTAACCCAATACCTTCTTTTACTGAATCCAACTCACGTAAGTGTTGCATCCACTTTTCATCAATCGTAGCTAACACCGCTGCCCGTTCCAAAGCCCGGGCAACTTCACGACCTTTATTTTGTAAAGCAGCATCAACATCTACAACTACCCGCATACGCCGTATCCCATCGGTGAATACAATTTGCACCCGGTCTGGTCGGTTATCGGGATTAGCCTCTGTAATCCGCTTCATAACCTCATATAACGGTTTTGCCATCCGCTCTTCTTTTCTGCGATAGGCATCAATGGCTTTTTCAATGATGAGGTCAATTAACTCATCGGCATTCATTTTGCGCCACTCTTCATCATTGAATTCCACATCAACAGCCAGGTGGCGAAGTACTTCGGTGTGTAAGCCTTCGTAATCGCCTGCACCAACATGTTCTTCTACCAGACTTTCAATAAAGTCTTCGAGCATATCCATCACATCACTTAAAAGCTGGTCACCACGAAGCGCATTCTTGCGACGAGCGTAAATTACTTTTCGTTGGTTGTTGAGTACATCATCATACTCCAACTGCTTTTTTCGGATGCTAAAGTTGTTTTGCTCTACTTTTGACTGTGCCCGCTCCAACGATTTTGTAATCCAGGGATGAGTGATAACCTCACCTTCTTCAAAATTCAGCTTATCCATCACATTGGCGACCCGGTCTGACATAAACATGGCCATCAGGTTATCTTCGAGTGAAACATAAAACTGTGACTCACCGGGATCACCCTGCCGGCCTGAGCGACCGCGTAACTGCAAATCAATGCGACGGGATTCATGACGCTCGGTTCCTAAAATAGCCAGGCCTCCTTGTTCCTTAACTCCGGCCGCCAGCTTAATATCCGTACCACGTCCGGCCATGTTTGTTGCTACGGTAACTGCCCCGATTTGTCCGGCTTGTTTTACAATATCACTCTCACGGGCGTGCTGCTTGGCATTCAATACATTATGAGGAATTCCAGCCCGTTGAAGCATGCGGCTCATAGTCTCCGAAACATCCACGCTGGTTGTACCTACCAATACCGGCTGACCTTTCTCATGATATTCACGGATCTTATCTATGGAAGCTTTAAACTTTTCACGCTTGGTTTTGAAAACCAGATCTTCTTTATCATCCCGCTGGATAGGGCGATTGGTAGGAATTACCATCACATCCAGCTTATAAATCTCGTTGAATTCACCCTCTTCCGTTTCGGCTGTACCCGTCATCCCAGAAAGTTTGTGATACATCCTGAAATAGTTCTGCAGCGTGATAGTTGCGTACGTTTGGGTGGAGGCCTCTATTTTAACCTGCTCTTTCGCCTCAATAGCCTGGTGAAGGCCATCCGAATAACGGCGACCGGAAAGCACCCGCCCCGTATGTTCATCTACAATTTGTACTTTGCCGTCCTGAACGATGTATTCTTCTTCCCGCTCAAAAAGTGTATATGCTTTTAATAGCTGGTTTACTGTATGAATACGATCTCCGCGCTCACTGAACAATCGATGAAGTTCACTGAATCTTTTCTCTCGCTCGAGATTAACTTCCTGTTTAGCCTCCTGGGTTTTTCTTTCTTTGTATTCGTCGCTATAGTCTTTGGCTTCAACCTCGGCAAGCTTCTCTTTTCTAAGTTCCTCAATCTCTGTTTCAATAACTGAAGTTTCAACCCCCAAATCAGGGATTACGAAGAAATCAGGATCTTCTCCTTTTTTGGTAATAAACTCCCGGCCCTTCTCTGTCATCTCAATGGAGTTCAGTTTCATATCAACCGCATAAAACAAGTACTCATCTACCTCGGGCATTCTTTTGGCGTTATCTGCCAGATAAATCGCTTCTGTTCTCTGAATGAGCTTCTGAATTTTAGGCTCCTGAAGCATTTTGCGGAAGCGGGAGTTTTTGGGGAACCCGCGTTGTGCCCTGAATAAGGCCAGTCCGGCTTCTTCTTCATTTTCTGCATCCAGATGCTTTTGGGCTTCCTGAACTAATTGGGAAACCAACTTTTTCTGGGCTTCAACCAGAGAAGCCATCCTTGGCTTCATTTCTTCGTACTTGTCCGACTTATTATCGTTAGGAACCGGGCCTGAAATGATTAAAGGAGTACGGGCTTCATCAATAAGAATAGAATCTACCTCATCAATAATCGTGTAGTGATGCTCTCTTTGTACCAATTGTTCTTTTTCAATTACCATGTTGTCACGGAGGTAATCAAAGCCAAACTCATTATTTGTCCCATAGGTAATATCAGCCCTGTAAGCTTTACGGCGGCCTTCTGAACTGGGCTCGTAGTTATCTATACAGGCTACTTCCAACCCGTGGAAGTTGAAAATTGGCTCGTTCCATTCGGCATCACGTTTTGCAAGGTAATCGTTTACCGTAATAACATGAACTCCGCGCCCGGCAAGTGCATTCAGATAAGCCGGAAAAGTAGCCACCAACGTTTTACCTTCACCGGTTTTCATTTCAGCCACTTTACCCTGGTGTAATGCGATGGCTCCCACCAACTGTACATCGTAGGGTATCATGTTCCATTCAATATCATTGCCTGCAACCTTCCAGCTTTTACCGACAAATCGACGGCAAGTATCTTTAAGTACCGCATAAGCTTCGGGCAAAATGTCATCCAGTGTATCTTCCAGTATCTCCAGCCACTGTTCTTCTAATTGGTCAAGCTCTTCGGCCAGCTCCCTGGTTTCACCGGGAGAAAGCTCTTCTATATTGACCATTTTGGCTTTTACCTCTTCTATCTTTTTAGAGGTGTCAGCAGTAGCATCGTGTATGCGCTGTTTAAACTCTTCGGTCTTTGCTTTCAGCTGGTCGTCCGATAATTGTTCCATTTCGGAACTGAGAGACTTGATTTTGTTTACAATGGGCTGAATAGCCTTAATATCTTTCTCGCTCTTTGAGCCAAAGATCTTGGTGATGATCTTTCCTACTTTATCTAGCATTTCTTCTGTACGTACATTTTGATGAAATAAATAAACCCTGTTTGCAATGGCAAACAGGGTCATAAATTAGGCAATTATTATACCAAATTTTGATGCTTTGATATAGTTGATTAAAAAACCCCGGGTGAACCTAATCAACCGGGGTCAATGTTGACTATTTAGTAGTCAGTATCTTATGCTTCTTCAAGCATATTTTCGAGGCTCCACGCTTTCTGCGTTTGCTCTAACGCTCTTTCTGCGATATCAGTAGCTTTTCCTGAATCTTCCATCAATTCTTCAGCTACTACATAAGGAATTACTTGACTTGTTTCAGTAATTAATTGAGCAATAGTTGTTAGGCTCTCATTACTGAAGCTTGCCAATTCCTCCATATCGTATGCTAATGCTGCAGTATATAACATGGTATATCCGCTTGCCAGCATACTTAATGCTGTATAATCATCACGTAATATTTTCGAAATCGGATCTTCACGCAGGCTGTTTATCGTTCCTGCTATAGATCCAAAAATTGAAGCTGTCTTATTTTTGAAGTCCTCGAATCGTGAATCTTCAATTAAATTATCAAATTTTTCCAGTTCATTTACCTGGTTTGTTAATGCGATATCAATATTGTGTAGCAGATTAACTGCCTTTGTGTTGGTTACTGTATCGGAAGCCTTCTGCGTTCTTACCACACTCATGAAATGCTTATTAAAACTTAGCAAGTCGTTTGTATAGGTTGTTAACTTCTCGGTACTCATTAGTATCCTTTTTTTTATTTTATCATTTTAACTTCAGTAATAACAATGAGCCTAAAGCGAATATCATTCAGATATTATGATAAACGCTGTTTATGAAGTGCATTGGCAAAGCCTATGAGCGTTTTGGATAGTACAAATCCGGGGTTACAGAAAGTGAAAACAACCATAAAATATCTATTCAGATTTAAGGATTTAATACTTATATTTGAAGCCTTTTTCGGATTCGAAACAGAACGCAAATTATCCTGACCAATGAAACGTACATTTCAACCAAGTAATAGAAAGCGCAAAAACAAGCACGGGTTCCGTGAGCGTATGTCTACAAAAAACGGACGTAAAGTGATTGCAGGCCGCCGTGCTAAAGGCCGCCACAAGCTATCTGTTAGTGATGAGCAAAAAGGAGCCAAGTAACCCTACAGGTTCTGCCTCTCGTAGATTTAAACTTCCTAAATCTCGAATCTTACGTGGCAGGCGAAATTTTCAGAATCTTTTTTCTGATTCTCTGCTCATCCAGTCACCTCAGGTGACTCTTCGCTACGCCTCGTATCCCAATTCTTCAGAAGGTTTCAAAATCGGCTTCATAGCGCCAAAAAAAATCGGCACTGCTGTGCAGCGTAACCGGGCAAAACGTTTACTAAGGGAAGCTTTCAGGTTGCAACAGCAAAACCTTCTTACCACACTCCAGCAAACCCATACAGCAGTACATGCCGTATTGATTGCACGAAATACAGGTATGGATTTTCATATCATTCAGCAGCAGGTAGAAACTCTGTTACAGGAGTTGCGTAACCGACTGCTTTCTAACACCAATCTAGCTAACTAATTGACTTTTGGATAAAAATACTGCTACCGGACTTGGCTTAATTTTCTTACTCATGATCGCCTGGTTTTATGTAACCATGCCCAGCGAGGAAGAGCGCGCAGCACAAATGAGAGAACGAGCCATCCAGGACAGCCTGGCCCAGGTTGAGGCACTGCGTAATGATGTTCCGGAAGCCCCTGCTGAAAACCAGACTGTTGGCAGTCAACCCCAGATTCGGGAAACTACTGATGAGCACTCAGCTTCCATCCCTCAAACTGGAATTTTTGCAACATCCTCTCAGACCGAACGACGGCTTTTTACCATTGACACGCCTCTTTACACCGCTGTGTTTTCGAATGAAGGTGCCGGACCCATTTCATTTACCCTGAAAAAACACAACGACTGGATGGGGAACCCCTACCAGTTAATTGCTGACAGTTCTCGTTCTGCGTACAATTTTGGCTTTCTTACTACTGAGAACTACAATATTGATACCCAAAACCTTTTGTTCGCTCAGCTGAATGCAGATGCTTCCATAAGTTTGCTTGAGGGAGACAGCAGGGAACTTAAGTATGCACTTGAATTATCGGATGGCCGCCAGATTGTTTATACCTACCTTTTTAATGCAGATACCTATGAAATTGACTTAGATGTTCAATTTGTAGGAGTTAGTGAATATATAGTCGGGCGATCTGTCGACTTTGGATGGACAAGTCCTCTTAATTCCTCTGAAAAGGATACCCAACAAGAAGGAATTGAGACAGCCGCCTATATTTATGCCGGGGAGGAGTTGGAGAAGTTTAAACTGGATGAACCCGGGCGTGAAGAAAACACCATTAATGGTAATATTGACTGGGTAGCTTCCAAAACTAAATTCTTTACCCAGTTTATCAAACCCCGCCAGGTAAGTGAGGCAGCTACTCTTGTGGGTGAAGTAACCGGTGCGGCTGATGATCCTAATGCCGAACACCGTTATTCAACCTCTATAACTTCGGATATTCCTGACAACGGAGTATTGTCTTACCAGCTTTTTGTCGGGCCTTTGCGCTACTACGAAATCCGCAAAGTGGATGAACATGCCTATGATATGGTTGAAGTGGGTTATAACTGGTTGCGTTGGTTTTCTGATCCGTTTGTACGATTACTGGTCATCCCGTTTTTTACCTTTTTCAGCCAGTTTATCAGTAATTACGGGGTTCTTGTAATCATCTTCGCAGCTTCTGTTAAACTGGTATTATCCCCTCTTACTTATAAGAGTTATAAGAGTATGGCCGCCATGAGCGAGCTGCAGCCTCAGATGAAAGAAATCCAGGAGAAGTATAAAGATAACCCGCAGAAGCAGCAGCAGGAAACCATGAAGCTGTATAAAAAGAATAAGGTAAATCCGCTGGGCGGTTGTTTACCTAATTTACTTCAGTTTCCGATCCTGATTACACTTTGGCGTTTTTTCCAGAACTCGATCATTCTCCGGCAGGAATCTTTCCTCTGGGCCAGTGACCTTTCTGCCCCTGATTATATTCTGGATCTTCCATTCAGCATTCCTTTTATGGGCGACCAGATTGCAGGTTTTGTATTGTTGATGTCTGCCACTATGGTTATCCAGAGCCGGCTAACCGGAGGCATGAGCGGAAGCGGAGCCAGTAACCCGATGGCTCAACAAATGAAAGTGCTACAATACATTTTCCCTGTAATGTTGTTATTCATCTTTAACAATTTTGCGTCAGGGTTGAGTTTGTATTATCTCGTATTCAATGTTCTGTCAATTGTTCAGCAGATTTATATCAAGAAAAAGCTTCACGCTGAAAAGGAAGCCAAAGAAGCTGCCGCCTGATCGTTACCTGAAATTCTTTAACTGTTATTCGTATTATCTCGCATCGATGTACGAATAACGGTTAACAGTAACGATGCAAAGCAAAGCCATCCATCATTTCCCGCAGTATGTTTTCAGAGACGGGAAAAAACTGCTTTGGAATCCTATCCTCAAAAAAGCCTACCAAAACAGGCCTGAAGAACGGGTAAGGCTCCAAATTGTGGAATACCTTATTCATGAAGCGAATATTTCTACTGCCCGGATATCTTTTGAATCTCCTGTTCATCTAGTTAATGACAGGCCTGCTTCCCGTACTGATCTTATTGTGTATGATAAACAGTTCAAACCATTACTTCTGGTTGAGTGCAAGTCTACGGATGTAACCCTATCCGAAAAAGCTTCTCTCCAGATTGCACGATACAATCAAAAAGTAGGTGCCCCTTTTCTTTTGATTACAAACGGTGTTGAAGACTATTGGTTTAATTCAGATTCGGAAAATGTAAAATCGTTAGACGATATCCCTGTCCTTTTTCAAAGCTCTGATCAACCGGATCGAAACTTTCCGTATTGGTCGGAACGAAGTTTTGCCGGAAACAAATCTCATCCAGATGCCCGGCGTTGGATACTGCAATCCTGCTCCGATTTATATCAATCAGATCAGGCACTTCATTTTTTGAATTTTGAAGATGCCCCCGATGAATTCTACTTGCCTAATTATTACAGGATCTTGCCGGTTGATGGGGAAAACAAAATAGCGGCTTCCTTAAGCGCTACACCTTTTGGAGCTACCAAATTAAACCTCATTCTTAATCGAAAAGGCAAAAACCTGGGTTTGCTCTCCGCCTCCTTAGACTTAATTGCTGAGCGGGAGACTGCCAATTCAATCGTTCAATCTGCCAAAGGAATGCAGAAAGTCAATCTTATGGAAGAGGCCGATTTTAGCTTTGCTGCTTCCCTTCCTGATCAGCTAACATCCCTTTATATATTGATGGCAAAGATTGTGGAATAGGCGGTGATATTCGCTTTCTTTTTCTTTATCCTGTCCATTCAATTTTGACAAACTATCTCTTGTTATGCAGCACCAGCATCGTGAAAAACTTTTTTCATTATTTGATGATAATCAAAATGGAGTCGTCTTTGTACAAGGTAAGGAAACCATGTATCGCTATGGCACTGACTATGAATTCCCCTTCCGGCAGGAATCTAATTTTTGGTATCTCACAGGTGTTAACGAAGCTGATTGCTCGCTGATCCTTGACCTGAAAACAGAGGAGTACCACCTGTTTGTGCCAAAGCGTGATGCACAATATGCTGTGTGGCATGGGTATGTAAAAAGTAAAGAGCAGTATGTTGAAGAATACAAACCTGATCACCTGCATTACCAGAATGATGTGCTGAAGGTGTTGAAGGAACTGAAGCCGGATGTTATATACTGCCTGGATGATGAACAAGCCGAGTTTATCGAGGATTTGGACCGCAATTTTACTGTAGAAACTGAATCGCTCATTGACGCACTTACCTACTGTCGGGTTTTAAAAACAGATTGGGAGCTGGATCAAATGCGGGAAGCATGCCGGGTTAATAATCTCGCTTACCTGGAAGTTATGAAAGCCATAAAACCCGGGATGTATGAGTATGAGCTCAAAGCTATTTTCAATAAAGTTCAAATTGAAAATGGCCTTCTACAGGATGCTTATAATGGAATTTTTGCATCTGGTGTGAATGCTTCCATCCTGCATTATGTGGAGAACAAAAGCCTTATCAAAGATGGTGATCTCTTTTTGATGGATGCCGGCTTTGAATGCAATGGCTATGCTGCTGACTATACCCGTACTTTCCCCGCAAATGGCAAATACACCGATATTCAGAAAGGAATATATAATTCCGTTCTTACCGGGATGACTGCTGTATTGGATACTATTAAGCCGGGAGTAAAAATGGAAGACCTCCACATGCTGGCTTCCCGCACTATGATGGAGGGGTTAAAGGATCTGGATATTGTTCGCGGTGATATCGATGACCTCATGAATGAAAACATTTTTGCCCTTTTCTTCCCGCATGGATTAGGGCACTTTCTCGGCCTTGACACTCATGATGTAGGAGGTTACCCCAAAGGAGTGGATCGAATTGACCGGCCTGGAATTCAATTCCTGCGCGCGCGTCGCGATCTGCAACCCGGCATGGTGGTTACTATTGAGCCCGGGATTTATTTTGTACCTGCGGTTCTCTATCCTGCATTAGAAGACCCGGCCAAAAACAAATTTCTAAATACAGAAAAAGTGGCCTCACTTTTGAATTTTGGCGGAGTGAGAATTGAGGATGATATTGCAGTTACCGAAACTGGTTTTGAAAACCTTACAAACGTACCTAAAGAGGTTGATGAGATTGAACAGGTTATGAATGCTTAAAGAAGACTTTGCAAAACCTCCAAAATTTCAACTTCTTTTTGCGAGCCTGCGAAGCAATCTCCGTTTAAACGCTTAGATTGGGAGATTGCTTCACTTCGTTCACAAAACGTATAGGTTTTGCAAGACCTTCTTTAACTAAATGCCCAGAAACTTTCTTAGCTCAGACTTAATGCCGTCCTGATCTATGGAGTGAATTTCTCCTATTTTCTTTAGGATAAAGCTGTTGTCAATTGTGGCAAATTTCATCCTGGTTTGTGACGGCTTTGGTAGATTTGCAAATTGCCATTTCTTTATCCGGTAATCTCCTTCTTTGGATGAAACATCCATTTTACTGGTCATGAAAAGCACAACCGTATCGGGACCTGAATTATAACTGGTTGGGGAAATAACCACTGCCGGTCTTTTTTTTCTGGCAGAAAGATCAGTAAACGGAAAGGGGAGCAAAACAATCTCCCATTGGTTATAAGTCATTAAATACCTCGTCTTCATCATTATCCCATTCGGAAAAAGAAGTCTCACTCGCCTTCATTATTTCCTTAAGCTCTGCTTTATCTTTTAGTCTCTCCTGGGCTTCAATTACGTATTCTTCTATAAGCTCTGAAACAATGTTGGTCATTGACTTGCCTTCCAGAGAAGCAATGGCTTTTAGCTTCTTTCGCTTGTCTTCCGATATTCTGATGCTCATTACACCCATAAGATACTTTTTGTATAATTGTAGGATTTAATACAAATAGTACAAATATTGATGCTTTCATCAAAACTACAAAGCATGGAAAGCTCTGGTGAAAGAACATTTGTATAGAATCTTATATTCTACTTTAGCTTTACGGTTACCGGAATTTCATCCTTGGTCACAACTTCCAATTCTTCAGCATCCAATAGCGAACCAATATTCATCACATAGTCGCAGTAATTATCAAATACATCAGCAGGCTTTAGGTTATTTACACTCATCAATGTATCTCCCAGTTGTAACGGGCTATCGGGAACTGTGCGATTTACAACCCAAAGCGAATCGTTTAATACTCCGGGAATAAACCTTAAGCCCGGACTGATCTCTACTTCTCTTTTCGGGATTAATGAGATTTCCTTCCTGTTATAATTCAACAGTACGGTAAAATGCTCAAGGAACTCGTTTCCTAAAAGTGCTTTTCCTATCGAAGAAAACTCCACCGGTATCCGGGAGGAATAACCGCCAACTGAAACCTCCAGTTTTTTAGTAATAAGGGTATCTACATTAGTGCCGTAAATCCCTGTAGTAGATTGGTCAATTACTATTTGTTCTTCATCACTTTGAAAAGATCCTGCAAAACTTGCCGGTAAAACCAGCCCTCCATTATACCCCACATCAAACAAAACACCGCTGACAGTACGCCCATTTACTTCTATTTTGATTTCCGGCACACCGGATAACAATGGCCTTTTAAAAGGAAGCGAGTACACAGTGTTGCCTTGTTCTGTTCCAAAAGGGCTATCCGAGAAATGTACTTCCCGTTTGTCATATTCTATTTTCCAATGTGCCAGCTTGATAAGGTTTGCTCCAATAATCCCGTCTTCTGCAATACATGGGCTTGCAGATTGTTGATCGTAAATCAACTTTCCTGCACCGATTTTTGAAAATGTGGTCTCTCCGAATCGTATTGAGTCGAGCCGGGTTACCGAAATCTTGCGGGTATTGCCTTGTGCAGTGGAATTACTTTTAGTGGCTACATCTGGTAACCGAAGCGATTTGGCTAGCTCATTTTCAACTTTACTGTTAAATGCCCCTGTATCAAAAATAAACTCATGGCGGGTTGTATCCTGGTTAATATATCCGCCAACAACAATAAGTCCTTTGCTGTATTCAAAAGGAAGTGTTTGCACAAAGTTGGTACGCTTCACTTCTCCCCCGGTCAAAAGACGAACATTTTTGGCATAGTTACAGGAAATGAACAAGAACCCTGTAAACAGTGCCGCTGCCAGAAATAGTGGCCTAAATGTATTCATGATTATAATAAACAAATTTTCTAAGCTGGTTAAGATACTCTGCCTAATAGTTTAAATCTGCTTTTATGATCTATTTTGGTGTCAATGGGAGGTGCCGGGTACGAACCGGCATTTCCGGAAATTAACCAGAGATCAAAAAAGCTGACAAAGCCTCTGATTTAGCACGAGAAACAGGAATCCTTTCTTCTGCTCCTCTGAGAATCAATTCATAGTTTCTGGCATTACCTTCTACACTAACAATATGATTGCCATTTACTACATAGCTTTTGTGGCATTGAAAGAAAAGGGATTTCGATAACATTTTTGTGAATGCCTTCAACCGGTTCCGAACCAGTTTTTTTTGAAGATGTCCATTTTCAGTTTGGTAAAAAATCTCAACATAGTTGCCACCTGATTTCAAATACAACACTTCTTCCGGCTTCAGTTGCAACTCAATTTTTCCATTTTCTGCCTTAAAAAGAATCAGCTTTGGCGGGCTTTGAACTTCGGTTTTTTGATATTGTTGATCCGGTTTCAGGGTTATAAGCTTTTTGTTAAGCAGGTTAGCTTGTTCGAGTTTTTGTTTTTGATGGAAGTACTGCTCAAAAAGTATCATAACTGTTACCGGAAGCACGCTAATCACCAGTGTGTTTACAACCACTCGTTTAAATAAATCCCATATTCCACTATCTGATGTTCCTGTAGCCAAAAAGACAAAAAAAATAATAAGACAAATTCCTCCTATAACCAGGACTACCAGTATTACTTCTTTACCCAGCGTCCATCTCTCTTCACGCATAAATGCAGGGGCCACATATTTCAAAACATTTACCATGATAACTACCCCTGCCGAACCAATGACCCCGAAAATACCTGCCATTAAAATCCGGTAGTGAAACGGAAACTCACTAACCCCAAATGGGGCAAATGTGGCAATTATCAAAAAAGAAATTACCCCCGGCACTATAATACTATACCCATTATAGATAAAAGGATGTGGTTTTTGCAGGATTTTGATAAAGTTCATAGAAGGCAGCTTCTCTTTAAAAGGCTCTGAATATTACGCGATTTGATATTAAGAATGCAGAAAATCATTTTTACCGATTTTAAACGGATCCTGAAACTGAATGCAATGTGGGTTCTTTTGGTTTATGGTTCACATTTATTCAGCTATGAAAAAAATTGGAAAATTATTTATGGGCTTTTTGATCGCATTGGGTGTAATTATTGTACTGGCAACAGGGCTGGGTTACGGGCTTTCGGCGCCGGGATACACCGGAGACAAAACAGATCATTTTGATGGCTCAAAGTTCCTGAATGGAGAAGGATATGAGGAGAAAGGTTTTAGAGAATTACTGAAGTGGATGTTTACCCGTAAACCTGGTGAGTGGACTGAAAAAACTGAAGCTGATGTGGAATACGGAGAGAAACCTGCTGACCGGGTTAGTGATTCCTCCCAGGTTATTACTTACATCAATCATTCTACTTTTTTGATTCAAACTGATGGATTTAACATTCTTACCGATCCGGTGTACAGCAAACGGGTTTCACCTTTTTCTTTTGCAGGCCCCAAACGAATGCGGCCTCCCGGAATACGTTTTGAGGATTTGCCGGATATTGACTTCGTATTGATCAGCCATAACCACTATGATCATTTAGACATTGAAACCCTAAAGCGAGTCAAAAAGAATCATGATCCACTTTTTATCACACCTTTGGGTCTCGATTTGTATCTCAATAAAAAAGGAATCGCCAAAACAGTAAGCCTGGATTGGTGGCAGGCTCATAAGGTAGATGATAACCTTTTGATCTCAGCGGTTGAAGCCCAGCATTTCTCAGGCAGAGGTGTGTTTGATCGTGATAAAACACTTTGGGCTGGTTTTGTAATCGAATCCCGGAATGGTAACCTGTATTTTGCGGGGGATACCGGGTATAACTCTTTCTTTAAGACAATTGGTGAGAAATATGCGCCAATCAAAACAGCTATTATTCCCATTGGGGCGTATATTCCGCGTTGGTTTATGGGGCCGGTTCATGTGGATCCGGAAGAAGCGGTACAGGCTCATCACGACCTGAATGCAGAACTTAGTATTGGTATGCACTATGGAACTTTCCCTTTAGCCGATGACGGAGAAATGGACCCTATCAATGATTTAGAAAAAGCCCTTAATGGGGAGAATTTTATTTTGTTGAAGGAAGGAGAAGCTTTAAAAATCGACTAATTATAATCGGGCACATGTTTTCCCAGGATAATATCCCGCTTCCCCACTAGTAGTTCTCCTTTTTCAAACAGTTCCATAATACCATTATTACCACCTCTTGGTGTTGGGTTATTTCGAATCTTTTCGGTTATGTTTTTATCTCCTTCGAACAGAAAGTTCTGAATGTAATAGTACTTTCCATTGGGCTCTAATACCATAACATGAATATGAGCAGGTTCTGACCTGTATAATTCAGGCTTTTGCGTATATATAGTATAGGATCCGTGTTTATCCGTTTTTACCCATCCCCGTAAATAGCCATGCCTGCGTGCCCAGCCTGTTTCATTTCCTTTCTTTGGGTAAACACCTTCTTCATTGGTCTGGTAAACATACAGGATAACATCTGGAGCCGGAGTTATTCCATCTGCCTGATACACCGTACCGCTAATCCTGATCTTTTGCTTTTTAGTATTAAACTCAGGCAAAGTGTCAACGGGACTTAATGCCCGATCTCCATATTCAAAAACTGCTTCACATCCCTGGCATCGTCCTCCGACCAGTTTACCCTGAGAAAACACTTCTGAAGTAGCAAGAACAATCAAAACCAGCAGCAATCCTTTCATATATGCTCCCTTAATTCAACCAATAGCTCATTTTAAATACCAATCCCCTGTTTTTCACTCCAAAACTCTCAGTATTGTAATTATCATTATATACCAGGAACAAATCCGACATCGCGGCAAACCTCCATTGTAGGCGGCTATTCAGGTTAAAATTTTCAGCCTGTGTGTTGTACTGCATAAAGGTTGTCCAGTTAAGAGTATTCGAGAAACTTATTTCGGCCTGCGGGCCTACCAGGTGCAATGTTCGTTTTCCGTAGTTGCCGGGCAACTCAACCCTGTTCCCAACATAACGCACTCCAAAGTTTCCCCAGGGCTGTGTTCTCATAGTAAGGGTTCCCCCCACCTGTAGCCGGGTACCATCGTAAAACCCGCCATAAGAACTTTCCAGACTTCCACTTATGATACCTCTTTCATCAGAGTAGTAATTCAAACCAATGGTATTAAAGTTATAAGTCTTGGCTGGCAAAAACTCCTCTCCTCCAATAAGGTCTGCGGGAAATAGCAAGCGTACTTCTTCATTCCGGAACCTTATGGAAAAGTCTCCGGCATTTTTGGTTCCCAACTCATAGCTGAATGAAGAAATACGATCTATAAAACTCCCGTCTGTTTCCCACGAAAAAATAGTCCACGCATTAAACTCATGTGTGTTTATGATTTCGGATTCCGGCCGGAATACAATACCTGCCCAAGGATTTAAGTAAGTAAATCCGACTCTGATCAGGCTGTCCCTGGCTGCATCATATTGAAAAGACCGCTGAGAGAAACCCAGTTCATTTATGTAATTATCACCTAGCCGGTCAGCAGTAACTCCAAAGTATTTATATCCGTCACCATACATAAGGGTAGCCCCTGCAAAGGATGCATCGCTCAGTTTATCTTCGGTTTGCGACCAATGGTAACGCCCGTTTCCCCTCCACCTGCCATTTTCGGATGTATAATTAAACTCTGCTCCAAGGGTTCTATTGAAATCGTCTCCGGTTGGGCTTGTACCGTCAAAAGCTGTGCGGTTAGTTACCAATGCCTTTACATTTGTTCTCCCGAATACGTTCTGCTGCACGGCCGCAACTGTATAATTATTGGCCTGGTATTGATCTAAAGAACGTGTTTGCACATTAAGAGCTCCTGCCCTGAGGTTCCCGGAAAGGTTTCCTGTTACACGCGCTCCAAACATAATGGGCACCAAATCCCCGTCCTGTAAACCAATGCGGCGAGAAAAGAATGGCTTAATACCCCAGGTTCCAAAACTCCCAAACAGGTCGTTATTTTCTAAAAAGAAAGCACGCCTTTCCGGGAAAAATATACTAAACCGGCTCAGATTGGTTACCTGCTGATCCACATCAACCGTAGAAAAATCGGGATTCAGGGTAAGGTCCATTTTGAGAGAAGAACCCAGTGGGATTTTAGCGTCCAAACCCACATCCAAATTGTTTTCTAAACCGGTTTTATCCTCATAATTCTTGCTTCCTGATGCCAGCGTATAGGGAAGAATCGCAATGCGCTCTCTTCTTTTTTCCAGGCTTTGATCCATTCTCAATTTGCCCAGGTGCCCCAAATCAATACCGGGAAATCCTTGAGGGACATGACTCCAGGTGGAATATTCGTTTCTTTTCATATCGTTGCGAACAAAATTAATACCCCATTCGTCATTTTCGGGATCATAGTTAATGGATTTAAAGGGGATGGCAAACTCTGCTACCCAGTAATCATCATGCACTTCAACAGCGCTATGCCACACATTATCCCAATTCACGTCCGGGCGTGTATTTGAGTTCTCGATACTTACTACGCCATCAACTTCTGCTCCTGCCGCGTTAACCCCAAATAAAAATCCATTTGTTTGTTGATTGAAAGGGTCGAGTACTACTGTAAAACCATCACTGCTCCAATGGTAACTGGTGTTATCTCTTTTTAACGATTTTATCACCAGGTCTTTTTTCTTTTGATAGTTAATTGACCCAATGTATAAAAACTCGTCATCATACATTATCCAGGCCTGTGTTTGATTCGCTGCCAAACCTGTATCATTAGGCCATTTATTTAAAAACTCAGTGGTAGAGCTGGCAGTACCCCAGGCTATTTCATCCAGCCTTCCGTCAATTTTAACCTCAGAGGTAATCTTTCGTGCATCAAGCACAAAACTCTCAATAACAGGCTGCTCCTGGGCTACTGCCTCATCATCTACTATGAAGAAAAATAAAAGAAAGGGGATCAGGTATTTCATCGCTCACTTATTTTGATTTAATACTGTGAGCGAGATATAAGGCTTATATCAAAGAGAGTTTGCCCCTGTTGCTATATCCCTTGTGCTAATTGATAAAAAGCTCTCAATTAAGGCTTAAAACCATTCGCAGCTTTAAAACCTCCATCAATCATGAAGAACAGGCTGTCTGTAGATTGGATATAATGAGACTGCATTTCAAAAGAAAGCTTTGCGTACTTTACAGGTTATCATGTTTGGATTGTTAGAAAAATATCAAAGTACCCGCAAGCGCATTTTGTGGCATGTGCTGTTCTGGCTTAGTTATATAGCTGCGTATACCTTTATTTATGGCAGTTTTGAAGATAGTTATGGGGCAGAATTCTTTTGGAGTATTACCACTCTTCCCTTCAAAATTATAGTTACTTACTTTACCCTTTATTATATCATCCCACACTACTTTTTGGAAAAGAAGTATGTGATGGCTACCGTACTTACTCTCGTTTCCATTGTTCTGGCAGGTTTTACTCAACGGATGTTAGATAACTTTATAATTTATCCAATTTTCCATCCCGAATGGGTGGCCAGCAATCCATTTTATATTCCAAAAATTCTAAAAACAGCACTGGGTATTTATCCGGTTGTTGCTTTAGCTGCTTTTATCAAAATCACCAAATATTTTTATAGCGAAGAAAGTAAATCGCAAGAGCTACAACAGCAAAAACTACAGGCTGAACTCAATTTTTTGAAGGGACAAATTCATCCGCACTTTCTTTTCAATACCCTAAACAACTTATATGCACTCACGCTTAAAAAATCGGAAAACTCTCCCGAAGTAGTTTTAAAGCTTTCTGAGTTGTTAAGCTTTATGTTGTATGAATGTAATTCCCGAACGGTACCGCTTAACAAAGAGCTTAATTTAATTGAGAATTATATCGCTCTTGAAAAAATCAGGTACGATGATCGCCTAACCACTACCTATAATATTGAAGGGGATGTTTCAAAAAGCCACATTCCGCCCATGCTGTTACTACCCTTTGTAGAAAATGCCTTTAAACATGGTACCAGCGACTCGTTGGATGAAGTTTGGGTAGAGATAAATGTGACGGTTCGTAACCAAACTCTTTACCTTTCCGTTAAGAACAGCAATGGAAATGATTTTGCTGAACATAATGAGTTTGAATATCAAAAAGGAATTGGTTTGAAGAACGTAAACCGGCGCCTTGAGCTTTTATATAATGGCTTTTACAATCTTCAAATCAATGATGATGCTTCTACCTATTCTGTGTTGCTTGAAATTGAGCTGGATAAACTATTACATACCGATGAACTGTGAGTTTAACGTGTTTTATCATAGATGATGAGCCCCTGGCAATTGAAGTGATTGAATCACATGTTGCTAAAGTTGATGGCCTTGAAGTAAAAGCTTCTTATCAAAATGCGGTGAAAGCATTTCAGGCATTAAGAAATGAAAATGTTGATGTTTTGTTCCTGGATATTCAAATGCCAAGATTAACGGGTATTGAATTTTTGAGGACTCTAAAAAACCCGCCTAAAGTCGTTTTTACTACCGCTTACCGTGAATATGCGCTTGAAGGTTTTGAACTGGACGTAGTTGATTATTTATTGAAGCCTGTTTCATTTGAGCGTTTTCTGAAAGCGATAGATAAAGTATTTGATGCTGTTAGCCCTGATCAAAAAAACCATGTTAACGCTGATAATTCCAAAGAAGCACGATATGTATTTGTTCCGGTTGACAAAAAAAACGTAAAGGTTTGCCTGGATGAAATTCTGTTTGTAGAGAGTAAGCGTGATTATGTGATGATTAAAACTCCTGATAAAGAAGTCGTCACCCATCAAACTTTGGGTTATATGGAAGAGCATCTGCCTGAGTCTCATTTTCTAAGGGTACACCGTTCTTTCATCGTCAATATCAAAATGATAGAAAGCTGGAGTAGCAACGAAATAGAAATGAAAAATACTTTGGTTCCTATAGGAAGAACTTATAAACGGGAAACTTTAAAGATATTAAACACTGTTTCTATAACACTATGAGATAGGATCAAATTATATCATTTTATCAGAAGCATTTTTCGAGTTTGTTCATATCCAAGAAATGAAACTTTATAGATGTATACCCCGGTGGATAAACCACCGGCATTAAAATTAATTGAGTAGCTTCCTGCATTTAAACGACGGTTAACTAAAGTGGAAACTTTCCTTCCAAGAGTATCATAAACTCTAAGTGTAACCTCTCCAGCTCGAGGAATATGAAAATCTATGTTTGTGCTGGGGTTAAATGGATTGGGGTAATTCTGATTTACACTAAATGCTTTAAGCTCGTCAACATATTCAAACTCATTAGAAACGATATTTGTAGCTTGCAATTCAAGGGGTACTTCATAAGCACCGATGCCTTCTTCATTAGTATTAATCACCATTAACGCATTATATACCCCAGTCTCAAGACCCGCTGCATTAAAGCTCAAGCTTATTTCTTTTGAACCGCCTGGTTTAATTATGCTCGAATAATCATCTATGTCAAGCCATCTATATGGCCTATCAATTCTTGTGATGGTAATTCCATCTATATCTACATAACCTCCGGCCACAGTATTAGAATAGGACGTTATCATTTCTGATGGTGTATTTCCATAATTGGTAAAACCTGTCGATGCAATATTTTGATTATTAAACGAATAACTGATCTCCTCACTAACAGCATTATATTCAATATCTACCATATTATAACTTCCTTTAGTAACCTGTACACCTGAAGACATATAAATATCGTTCTCCGTTTTTGATAATGTATGGACGTTTCCATTATCTATTCGAATCCCCGCTGAAACATTTTCAGTAAAACCATCTGCAAGCAAAAAAGATATTTGCTCATTTTTCATATTGGGCACATTAGGAATTTTAAAGCTAAAAGATACTTTATATGATCCAAATCTTTGATTTCCCCAAAAAGGGGAGTATAAAAACTTAGTCCCAACCGATGGTTGATTTGTAATACGTAAATGATGTGGTCCAGATCTCGGGGATTCGTTGGTAACCAAAAAATCTGGATCTCCATTATCAGAAAATATTCTCCAAGAATTTATTGCTGTATAAGTTCCTGTTGGAAAACCCTGGCTATTCTCAAAACCTGTTGAGAATATGTTTGTATTCGTTAGTGCATTTTTATTCTTGGTGCTTTTCTCTTTAAACAAAACCCCTTCTGGCACAACAAAATCTATTGAATATTCAAGGTTCGAAAGTCCTGTATTATTAATCATTAATGGCACTTTTAATGTCCCATCTTTGCCTAGTGTCACTGAAATTTTGTTAGTTGCAACATCACTAATTGGTGGTTCGGTGGTTGTTCTCCTATAATTTGAAATAATTCCTTTGATTTTCTTCATGCTTGTAGAAGCATCTGTAATATCCGTTGGGCTTCTCAAGCCTGCCCTTGTTCCTTCCCAAAATAGATTTACCCCAGAAAAAACAGGTATTTGTGTAAGCCCTTCAGCATTATAAGCCATAATAGTATGTGTCCCTCTCGTTAGGTTTTGATAACCAACAGACTCATGAAAAACCCCCCCTGTAATTCCCGCTGTTTGCACAGCTTGTGTTCTTGAGTGCGCATTACCAAAGTTATGTCCTATTTCATGTATCAATGTATACCCACTTGAAATTTGCTGCACCCTGTTTACTGAAAAGCCAAATTCCGGTGAGCCATATCTACTATTAAGCCTCCACGCAAGACCTCCTGTATCATTGATTTGTGCAACCATGGCAACTAAATCAGCACCATATTGATCTCTTAATTCATGTACCTCATCTATTTCACCATCCTGTACTCCAAACGGATTAAATGAGGGCGAAGCAGTTAGTACCCTTAGTGTGTTTCCAGATTCAGTACCAGCAAAACCTTCATCAAACGATGTTTGATATATATGTACAAGCCGTATAGTAATTGGTATCTTACTATTATCAAGGGCCGACTGAGAAAGATTTAAGGCTTGAGCAATCTCCCCCTCAATATCACCCGTACTGCTATTTGAAAATGCCCACCCACTCGCATTCCGTGTGTAAACTATAAGAAGATCAAGGACGGTTTCCTCAGAAGGGTCATCACTTGACAGACTAGAAGCTATCCCCTCTGTTGCCGTCTTTCCTTTTTCTTTACTGAACTTCTGTAAAGTAGGTGCTATAATATCATGGGAACAACTAAGTTCTTTTTCCTTTTCAGAGGTAATGAAATTCCTTTTTACCTTCCCATCATACTTGAAAAACAAATCTTCACTACCATTTGAATGAAAAATTCCACTTAGCCTTTCCCCTTTTATAGTAAATGCAAAAACATGATCGCTTGAGGTAGCCCTTATAGAAGTATATCCCTTAACAAACTCTGATACCCTTGTTATTTCTAACTTTTTTTCTCCCCTAGCTGTTTGAACTATGATTTCCTGCCCCTCTTCTAGTCCTTCATTCCGCAACCCCTCAGCATTTAATTTATAAAACACCTTACTTTTAACTGACTTTTCTTTGTTAAGCTCTTCAATGCTTATCTCATTTAGCCTGATAGGATCACCTATCGGCT
The DNA here is from genome assembly GCA_006969905.1 of Balneolaceae bacterium. Taxonomy (GTDB): domain Bacteria; phylum Bacteroidota; class Rhodothermia; order Balneolales; family Balneolaceae; genus Balneola. Next base: position 915,616 of record CP030887.1, read on the forward strand.
GTGATTGTAAAGTCAGGGTTATGGAAAGTAAAATTCCCGCACTTAGTAATAGTCTTTTTTTATTCATTCTCTTTATGCAAATCTATCAGCTAATCTATTAATCAAATAACCACTTTCAGTTAAAGCTTGTGTTGCAAATTTACCAAAAAAATCGGTAACTCCTTCAAATTCACGAATAAACCCTTCACGATCATTATTCTTAACTAATTCAGCCAGCTTTTGGTGGTGATCAAAAAAACGGAGTAGCAAATCCCTTCGCTCTTCATTTGCAAAAACAATGTCCGCGTATAGCTCTGCACTTTGAGCAAAAATCCTTCCCGTCATCATCAGTTCAGCCCGATAAATAGGACTGGAATAATCCAGCATGTCGGTTGGTTTCAAATCATAATGCTCCATAAATGAGCCATGCAACAATGCCACAAAATGGCGCAGACCCTGCACTAAATGCATCACATGATCGTGTTTTTGAGGTTCTGCTTCTATAACCCTCATTCCCCACAGCTCACACTGTCTCGAAAACCATTCAGCCTGTTCACCCTCTCTCGCTGTGCATACCACCATTAACTGCTTGGAAAGGTTTTGCACATCGGGGCCATGCATCGGGTGTAACCCAATTACCGGGCCTTCATGGTTTTCCAGCATTTCCTGAATGGGAACGGACTTATTAGAAGTAAAATCTGCAAGGATTGTTTCCTTTTTGAGCCTGCCCCTTAATCGTTTAATAACCTGGGAAGTGATATTAATCGGTACCGTAATTATAACCATATCCAGCTTGGGTGCAAACTCTTCCAGTTCATGCCAGTTTCCTTTATCAATAGAATATGCGAAATGGCCTGTCTGTTCCGTAATTCGCTTATAGAGCTTACCCATTCCCCCTTCTCCACCAATGTAGAGTATATGTTTCGGCTCCTCAGTTGCTATCGGGAATTTTTCCTGGGATTGGCTTGCCCTGGATGCAGTCATGATCATTCTTAAAAAGTCTTCCGCCCAATAAGGATCTATTCCCTTATCGGATGCCATTTTTTTAAATGCATCTGACTTTTCTTCTTCCCTTTTAGGAACAAAAACAGGTAACTGGTTCTCTACCTTGGTTTTTATTACTCCCTGCACAACTTTTGCCCGCTCTGCCAGCAAGTCCAGTATTTGCTCATCTATTTCATCGATACGAATGCGGTGTTTTTCCAGGTTTTTATCGCGATGGGGCATGTGTTTCTTTTTTCTGAGCGATAAAAATACGTAATGATGAACTAATTGAAAGGATTATTTGGCATTTGTTTTGGGTGTTGAAGACGATGAACTGTAATTCCCGCTTGAAACATTTCAAATGTTAGCAGAAAAGCTGGTACCTTTCGGTTTGCATAAAATCACTCCGCTTTAAAATCTGTATATGTCCGAATTTAAACTTCACTCTCCGTTTGAGCCTGCCGGCGATCAACCCGCCGCTATTAAAGAACTTTCTGAAGGGCTTATTGAAGGTGATAAATTTCAAACACTGTTGGGCATTACAGGCTCTGGAAAAACGCGTACCATAGCAAGCGTTATTGAGCAGGTTCAAAAGCCAACCTTGGTCATGAGCCATAATAAAACCCTGGCTGCTCAGCTATACCGCGAGCTAAGTGATTTTTTCCCCGAAAACCGGGTAGAATTTTTTATCTCGTACTATGACTATTACCAGCCCGAGGCCTACATTTCTGCACAGGATAAGTACATCGAAAAAGACTTGTCCATCAATGAAGAAATACAACGGTTGAGGCTGCGGGCTACCAGCTCCTTGCTTTCCGGGCGACGGGATGTGATTATCGTTTCTTCTGTGAGCTGTATTTATGGTATTGGCTCCCCTTCTGAATACGCTAAACTCATTGTTTCCCTCAAAACAGGGATGGAGATTCCCCGGAATACTTTGCTTTACGATTTCGTAGATCTTCACTATAACCGAAACGACTTGGATTTCAGACGGGGAACTTTCCGGGTTCGTGGTGATGTGGTTGATATCTTTCCAGCCTATTCGGATGACGGTTTGCGAATTTCCATGTGGGGTGACGAAATTGAAAAACTTGAACTTTTTGATCCTGATACGGGAAATGCAAAAGAGACTGTTGAAGAATTCAAAGTATACCCCGCTTCGCATTATGTGACTACCAAATCCCGTTTGGAGCAATCAATTGCTCAAATACGTGAGGAATTGCAATGGCGTAATAAGGTATTGATTGATGAAGAGAAGTTTCTTGAGGCAAAAAGGCTGGAACAGCGAACTCTTTTTGATATTGAAATGATCCAGGAAATTGGATATTGCTCCGGAATTGAAAATTACTCCCGTTATTTAGGCGCCCGCAAACCGGGCGAACGTCCTTATTGTTTGCTTGATTATTTCCCGGATGATTTCCTGACGGTAGTGGATGAGAGCCACCAAACCATACCACAGATCTCTGCGATGTATGGAGGAGATCGCTCCAGGAAAATTCAACTGGTTGATCACGGTTTTCGTCTTCCTTCTGCTTTGGATAACCGCCCGCTTACTTTTGAGGAATGGGAAAGTATTATTAAGCAGGTCATTTTTGTAAGTGCCACCCCAAGTGATTACGAACTGGAGAAAAGCGGGGGAGTATATACAGAACAACTAATTCGACCAACAGGGCTTATGGAACCGGAAATTGAAGTGCGACCCCTTGGCAGCCAGGTTGACGATCTGATGGAAGAGATCAGAAAGCGCGTTGAAAAGAAAGAACGGGTTTTGGTTATTACTCTAACAAAAAGGTTGAGTGAAGAGCTGAGTGAATACCTTAAAAATGTTGGGGTTTCTGCAGCTTACATGCATAGCGAACTGGATGCTTTAGAGCGAATTGAAGTTCTGTATAAGTACCGGCGCGGGGATTTTGATGTACTGGTTGGAATTAACCTATTGCGCGAAGGAATTGATATTCCTGAACTGAGCCTGGTGGCTATTATGGACGCAGATAAGGAAGGGTTTTTGCGTTCGGAAACTTCGTTGTTTCAAATTGTAGGGCGCGCTGCACGTAATGTCGAGGGTAAGGCCATTCTGTATGCTGATAAGATCACGAAAAGCATGAGAAAAGTAATAGACGAAACCAATCGCCGACGCAAGGTTCAGGCTAAATACAATAAGGAGCATGGTATAACACCGGAAACTATTGCGAAAGAATTGAAACCACTGGTTGATCCCTCACTTATTTCAAATAAAAGACTGGATTTCAGCAAAGAAGCTGAGGAGGCCGCTCAGCAAGATTACCTGGAATCTATCCGGGTTGCAGACGATGGTATTCAATATAAGGCTAGCCCGGCTATGCACGAAGTTACTTTTGAAAGCAAAGATAAACTCATTGAGCATTTGCGTGCTACGATGCTTCATGCTGCTAAGAACATGGAATTTGAAGAAGCCGCCAGAATACGTGATCAGATTGAACAGCTTCAAAAAGAGTTGTGATTTAAAATCACCCGGCGTGACATGAAGCCAAGAATACAAATACTTAAAACCTTGTTGTAAACAAAAAAGGAGTAAGCCGACCAAGCCTACTCCCTGAGGGATTTATGGAGTTAAAATATCACTATATACTATGTGATGCGTATATAACACTCTTTTGATAAAAATTATTCCTTAGTTCCCAACTTTTTACAAATTCTTGCTAACTCATTTTTTTCGCTCTCATCAAGAATCTCGAATTCGTTTACAATTTCCTGTAAGTGTTTAGGAAAATACTCTTCTATAAATTTTTGCCCGTCAATGGTTAGGTCAACAATTACAGCCCTCCCGTCATTCGGGTCCTGCTCTCTTTTTATAAATCCCCTTTTTTCCAGGTTATCAACAACAAGAGTAATATTTCCCCCGGTTTTAAGAAGCTTTTTACCAATCTCTTTTTGATTCTGTGGGCCAAGATGAAATAGGGCTTCAAGGGTGCCAAATTGACTAATTGTCAGATTCTCTTCCGCAAGGCTCCTGCTAAGACAGCCCGTAACCGTATCTGCAGCACGCATCAATTTGATGTATGCATTAAGCGTATTTATCTCTTTTTTTGAGCCTTTATAATGCGTTCCCATTTCCAGAATTTTAGAAGCTATCTATCAACTTTCAATATTTGAAAAGCGTTCAATTAAAGATCATATTCAATGGTTACCGGCGCATGGTCAGAAATATTCCATTTTTTTTCTATTTCTGATTTTTTTGCCCTCTGGGAAATCTCCTTTGTTGCCATATGATAGTCTATTCTCCAGCCTTTATTCCTTTGCTTGGAAGCTGCCCGGTAACTCCACCAGCTATATAAGTCAGGAGTGTCAGGGTTTAGCTTTCTGAATACATCTTCATAACCGGCATCCAAAAAATCAGTTACCCAAGCTCTTTCTTCCGGCAAAAAGCCTGATGTCTTGTGCTGTTTTTCCGGGTTATGAATGTCTATCTCTTTATGGCAAATATTGAAGTCTCCACAAATCAGCATGGGTTTCCGATTGTTTACGAACTGCTCAGTATATTGGATGAAATCATCTAAAAACTCCATCTTAAGTTCTTGCCGGAGGTCACCACTGGATCCACTTGGTATGTACACGGACATGATTTCAAATTCTTCATACTCAGCTATAAGAACACGGCCTTCCCGGTCAATCCAGTCTACACCCATGCCTTTTGTAACTGAAATGGGTTCTTTTTTTGAAAAAATGGATACCCCCGAATAGCCCTTCTTTTCCGCGGTGTGATAGTACTGGTAATAATCCAGTATACTTATCTCCTGTGGTATCTGTAATTCATCTGCCCTTAGTTCTTGCATGCAGATTATATCAGGGTTTGATTCCTGTACCCAACCTGTAAAGCCCTTTTTATTTGCTGCCCTTATCCCATTAATGTTATAGGAACTAATCTTCATGAGCTCTATACACCTTTGAGTATTCCGTATTTTCTTTTGCCCACTTTTAGCACTGATTCTTCCTGTTCCTGTAAAGAAAAAGAAAAATTAATGTCTGTTATTTTTTTGTCATCAAGAGTAATCCCCCCTTGCTTCATCATCCTTTTGGTTTCTCCATTACTTGGCGAAAAACCTGTATCTGAAATTATGCTCAGCAATCTTAACTCTTCACCTGCGGTGTATTTGAATACAGGGGCATCATCAGGAACTTCTTTATTTATAACTGTCTGCTCAAAATGATTTCTTGCCTTCTTCGCTTCTTCTTCTCCATGATATAGTTTAACAATAGCATAAGCCAGATCATGTTTTGCGTTCCGAGGATCTTGTTCTGCTTTTGTTTTCAAACTATAAAGCTCTGATTTTTCTACATCTGTAACCAGTTCGAAATAGGTATAAATAAGATCATCAGGAATCGATAGGGCTTTCCCATACATATCATTCGGGTTCTCATCAATACCTATATAATTATCGTACGATTTGGACATCTTAGCAGAGCCATCAGTTCCAACAAGGAGCGGCATCATTAAACAGATTTGAGGCTCCTGGTTATCATCCTTCATTAAATGCCTGCCTACAAGCAAATTAAATTTCTGATCTGTTCCGCCTAATTCAACATCATTTTGTAAATGAACAGAGTCCTGACCCTGTGCTAACGGATATAAAAACTCATGTAAAGAAATGGGTTCTTTTGTCTCAAATCTTTTGGAAAAATCATCCCTTTCGATCATACGAGCAACGGTAGTTTTAGATGCCAACCTGATTACATCCATAAAGCTCATTGGGCCCAGCCAGTCAGCATTATTTACAATGGACAACCTTGATGTATCCAGGATCTTTTTTGCCTGGTCTATATATGACTGCGCATTTTGTTCAACTTCTTCGGCAGTAAGGGGCGGGCGGGTTGTATTTTGCCCTGTTGGATCCCCGATCATTGCGGTAAACCCTCCGATAATCAGGACCGCTTCATGACCCAGATCCTGAAATTGACGCATTTTCCGAAGAACCACTGAATGACCAAGATGTAAATCAGGTCGGGTTGGATCAACGCCTAGTTTTATCTTGAGGGGAGTGCCAGTTTTTTTCGATTTTTTGAGTTTTGCAATTAACTCTTCTTCAGGAACAATTTCTGTTGTCCCCCTTTTTATTACTTCAAGCTGCTCTTCAACAGAGAGGAATTTCATATCAGTTGTCATTTATAATAGGTAGGTTTTCTACCGGGTTATATTTGCTAATATTTTGTTCTATGGTTTCTGAAAAGCCCTCCGCTCCCGGATAAATAAAAGCCACGGCTTCGTATGCCCAGGGCCCCAAGTGTATTACATAAGGATATAATATCGATTCATCGCGTGTTTGTTCTGCCGGAAAATTGAATCCTGCCAATAACAAAAGGACTGTACTTACCAACATTCCCGACTTCAAAGCACCAAATAAAGCACCAAAAGCCCTGTTTACTGTTCCAAGATTAACCGCTTCCAGAAATTTTTTAGTCAACACTGCAATTATGCCAACAATAATCAGCGTGCCTAAGAAAAGCGTAGCCCCTGATGCAAAAGGAATTACACCCGGGTTGTTTTCAAACATGGGTGCAATAAGGCCGCTAAATGCATCCATATAATTAAAGGTCAAAAATACGGCGAGTATAATTCCTACTATGTTGAGAATTTCCTTAACCAACCCGTTCATTGCTCCTCTGTACCCGAAGTAAAGAATAGGGGCCGCTATAAGGATGTCAAGGATGTACATAGTTACTGGTTTAACTTTTGTTTAACTATTTTGCTGACCAGGCTTCCATCGGCTTTACCTTTTAAAGCCCCCATAATTGGCCCCATTACTTTACCCATATCCTGAGGTCCGGTTGCACCTAAAGCAGAAATTTTTTCTTCCACAACTTTCGCTATTTCTTCTTCGCTCATCATTTTGGGCAGATATTCTTCAATAATAGCCAACTCTTCTTTTTCTACTTTTGCCAGGTCATTTCTGTTTCCCTGCTCAAATTGAGAGATAGATTCCTTTCGCTGCTTAGCTGCTTTCATCAGAACTTCAAGTGATTGCTCCTCACTTAAAGAGGCCTCACCGCCTTTTCTTTCACTTATTTCCTTTTCCAGAAGCTTTGCTTTTAGAGACCTTAATACCTGAAGCCGTCTTTGATCTTTCGACTTCATTGCTTCTTTCAGATCTTTTAGTATTTGTTCTTTCAGTGCCATAATTGTGTTTCCTGTTAGAAAGTACGCAAAAAAAAAGGTTACACAATCAACTTGCGTAACCTTAAAATTCGTTTTAAAACGTAATTACGCCTTATTCTTCTGAATAAAATCTTTAACGTTTTCCTGGTCAATCATCGCCTCACGGTAAGAATATTTACCGTTTTCATTTTTAGTAGAGATGATAACTTTAGCCATCCGTCTTTGTGATGCTTTGGCCGCTAATGCGTCTGAACCGAATACTTGTTTCTTAGCCATATCTCAACTTATTTAATTTCTTTATGAACGGTGTGTTTACGTAAAACAGGATTATATTTTTTTAGCTCTAAACGATCTGTTTGTGTACGCCTGTTTTTGGTTGTCACATAACGTGAAGAACCCGGTTTTTCTGTACACTCTAAAATCACCTGAACTCTGTTGCCTTTTGCCATTAGTCTATACCTCTTTTAACAGGGTTCCTTTCCGACGCGCATCTTTTAAAACCTCAGTGATTCCTTTCTTATTGATAGTTCTGAGTGTTTTTGCAGATACCTTAAGTGTAACCCACTTATCTTCTTCAGGAATATAGAAGCGCCTTTTTTGTAAGTTTAAATGAAAGCGATGCTTCGTCTTATTATTTGACTTAGATGAACGGTATCCGTTCATTGCTTTCTTTCCGGTAATATCGTCTCTTCGCGACATTGCTTTATCGATTATTTCGTTTTCAAAATAGACGCCAAAGATAGAGCTATTCTTTCCAAACTTCAATGTTTTGGACTCCAAAAAAACCTGAAAAAGCAAATTATTCACAATTTCCCATGTTTATCCACATCGCCCACACCCTTGAAATCCCCTAAATTTAAACCCAGAATTTTTATCTGTGCTTTTTTCGATAAATACCCTGCCTTTTTTTGATTTTGCTTGTTTAAGCCCTATTTTCGTGCATTAAATTACTCATCTAACAAAGCTATCACCCCATTTTATGGCAAAAGACAAACGAGCTGACTACAAGGCATCGAATATACAGGTATTAGAAGGTCTTGAAGCAGTAAGAAAGCGCCCGGCAATGTACATCGGGGACACCGGGCAAAGAGGTTTGCATCACCTTATTAATGAAGTAGTAGATAATTCCATTGATGAAGCGCTTGCGGGCCACTGTGATCACATTATAGTATCTATAAATACTGACGGCTCGATGACTATAGAGGATAATGGCCGCGGTATTCCCGTTGATAAACATCCGAAACTTGGTATTCCTGCAGTTGAAGTAGTATTAACAAAGCTTCATGCCGGGGGTAAGTTTGATAAAGACACTTATAAAGTCTCCGGTGGTTTGCATGGTGTAGGTGTTAGTTGCGTAAATGCCCTTTCAACTTTGTTTACTGCAGAAATTCATCGTGACAAAAAAATATATAAGATGAGTTTTGAGAGGGGAATCACCAAAACCCCCTTAACCACAGAGGGTAAAACAGACAGAACAGGAACCATTATTACCTTTCTTCCTGACTCAACTATTTTTACTCAAACAGTTGAATTTAAATTCAACATTATTGCTGAGCGTATGAGGGAGCTTGCTTTCCTTAATCCTCAGGTTACTATAGAACTAATAGATTACCGAGAAGAAGACGAGGAGCTTGGCAAAGAAATTTATCATTATGAAGGCGGTGTGCGTGATTTTGTTAAATATCTGGATGAAGCACGGGAAACTCACATGCCCGCCCCCATATATATAGAAGGCGAGGTCGAGGGTGTGCCTGTTGAGATGGCTATGCAATACAATTCCTCCTATGCAGAAAATGTTCATTCGTATGTTAACAACATTAATACCCGGGAGGGTGGGACTCACGTTTCCGGTTTTAGGCGTGCGCTTACTCGTTCTTTAAAGAATTATGCTGATAAGAATAACATCATTAAGTCGAATAGTAAGGTCTCTATTTCCGGTGAAGATTTTAGAGAAGGTTTAACTGCAGTGCTCAGTGTAAAAGTTGCCGAACCACAGTTTGAGGGGCAAACCAAAACCAAGCTTGGTAACTCAGAAGTTCAAAGTGCTGTAGAAGTGACGGTTTACGACCAGTTAAATGAATACCTGGAACAAAATCCAAAAACGGCTAAAAAAATTATTGAAAAAGTTGTACTTGCTGCTGAAGCCAGGGAAGCTGCCAGGAAAGCCCGGCAACTTGTACAACGCAAAAGTGTGATGAGTGGTGGTGGATTGCCCGGTAAACTTGCCGATTGCTCAATCAAAGACCCCGAGCATTGTGAAGTATATCTTGTAGAGGGCGATTCTGCCGGTGGCTCCGCAAAAATGGGCCGCAACAGGAGCTTTCAGGCCATTCTGCCACTGCGTGGTAAAATCCTGAACGTAGAGAAAGCTAAGATCAATAAGATTCTTGAAAATAAGGAAATACAAGCCATGATTACTGCCCTGGGAACCGGGGTTGGGCATGGCGAAGAAGATTTTGATGTTGAAAGGCTCCGTTATCATAAAATTATAATTATGACAGATGCCGATGTGGATGGATCTCACATTCGCACACTATTGCTCACCTTCTTTTATCGTTACATGCGGCCCCTTATCGATAATGGCCACATGTATATTGCAACTCCGCCTCTTTACAGAATTACTGCCGGGAAGAACATCGAATATGCCTGGGATGATGATACCAGGGATAAGCTTATTAATGACCTGAAAAAGAGAAAGAAAAAGTTTGATGTTTCCCGCTACAAAGGCCTTGGAGAAATGAACCCCGAACAGCTTTGGGAAACTACCATGGATCCCGAAACCCGAACCCTTCAGCAAGTTACCATAGAAAGCGCTGCTGGTGCTGATAAAATGTTTTCTACTCTTATGGGGGATGAAGTTGCCCCAAGGCGGGAATTTATTGAGAGGAACTCGAAATACGCAAAACTTGATATCTAATTACTATTTCACAGGATTTTTACTGATTTATTATGGCTGAAAAAATTATTCCAATTACCATTGAAGATGAAATGGAGTCTTCCTACATCGATTACTCGATGTCGGTTATTGTATCACGTGCACTTCCGGATGTTAGAGACGGGTTAAAACCCGTACACCGGAGGGCTCTATATGGAATGAGCGAGCTGGGAATGCTTCATAATCGTGGATACAAGAAAAGTGCGCGTATTGTTGGGGAAGTTCTGGGTAAGTACCACCCACATGGCGACTCTGCTGTTTATGATACTATTGTAAGAATGGTTCAGGACTTTTCATTGAGGTATCCGTTGGTAGACGGGCAAGGTAACTTTGGTTCTATAGATGGTGACTCCGCTGCGGCAATGCGATACACCGAGGTAAGAATGGATCGTATTGCAGAGGAACTGCTTACAGATATCAACAAAGAAACGGTTGATTACCAACCTAACTTTGACGACACACTTCAGGAACCTACCGTTATGCCGGGAAGCCTGCCTAACCTTTTGGTTAACGGGTCTTCAGGTATTGCAGTGGGTATGGCCACCAATATGGCGCCCCATAATATTTCTGAGGTAATTGATGGTATTACTGCCTATATCGATAATACAGAGATTGAAGTCAAAGAACTAATGCAACATATCACTGCCCCTGACTTTCCAACCGGGGGTATTATTTATGGATATGAAGGTGTAAAAGAAGCGTATGAAACTGGCCGGGGTAAAATTACACTACGAGCCCGTGCAAGTACTGAGGAACTACGAGGCGGCCGCGAGCAGATTGTTATTACTGAGATACCGTATCAGGTTAATAAGAGTACGCTTATACAAAAGATTGCTGAGCTTGTTAACCATGAGAAAATCACTGAAATCGCAGAAGTTAGAGATGAATCTGACCGCGAAGGTATCCGGGTTGTAATTATTCTTAAGCGGTCTGCAAATGCGGGAGTAGTTCTAAACCAGCTCTTCAAGTATACACAAATGCAGACAACTTTTGGTGTGATTAACCTTGCTCTTGTTAAGGGTCGCCCAAAAATTATGGGGCTTAAGGAATTAATTCACCATTATGTTGAGCATAGAATCGATGTGGTTATCCGGCGTACTATTTATGACCTGGATCAAGCAGAAGCGCGGGCTCATATATTAGAAGGCCTAAAAATTGCACTTGATAATCTGGATGAAGTAATTGCAACAATCAGGGCATCTAAAAATCCATCTATAGCCGGACTAGAACTCCGTAAGAAGTTTGCACTCACGGATATTCAGGCTAAGGCCATCCTGGAAATGCGCCTGCAAAAACTTACCGGATTAGAGCGCGACAAAATTGATACTGAATATTCTGAAATCGTTGACAAGATTGCCAACTTCAGGAAAATTCTTTCTGACAGGGCTATACAAAACGAAATTATCAAAGAAGAACTGGCTGACATTAAAGCCCGTTACGGTGATGAGCGCAGAACACAAATAGTTTACTCTGCTGATGACTTCAGTATCGAAGACATGATTGCCGATGAAGATGTGGTAGTCACCATTTCCAACAAGGGCTTCATTAAACGAATGCCGGTCAGTGGTTACAGGCGGCAGCGGCGTGGCGGTAAAGGAATGAAAGGAACCACGACCAGGGATGAAGAATATGTAGAGCATTTATTTGTTGCCACGAATCACAACTATATTCTGTTCTTCACAGAACGCGGACAATGTTATTGGTTGAAGGTGTATGAAATACCGGAAGGGGGTCGGCTAGCACGAGGCCGAGCCATTGTTAATCTCATAGAGATTGATAAAGAAGATTCCATCAAAGCCTTTGTTCCGGTAAAAACTTTGGATGACGAAGAATATGTAAAGAGCCATTCAATCATTATGGCTACCCAGGAGGGGCAAATCAAAAAGACTTCGCTTGAATCCTATAGCCGCCCACGAAGAGATGGTATTATTGCTATCAATATTAGAGAAGGCGACTCATTATTGTCTGCAAAGCTGACTGATGGAGATAGTAATATCATTCTTGCTAACCGTAATGGTCGCGCTATTCGCTTCCACGAAAGAGATGTGCGGGAAATGGGACGAAATACTTCCGGTGTTCGCGGCATGACGCTAGGCAAAGGTGATGAAATTGTGGATATGGTTGTTATCAGAAATACACACGAAGCAACTGTACTTGCTATTTCTGAAAACGGCTATGGAAAGAGGTCGCTGGTAGATGATTACCGAGAGCAGTCTCGTGGGGGTAAAGGTGTAATTACGCTAAAGATAACTCCGAAAACCGGTGCACTCATTGCTTTGAAAGAAGTTACAGACAGCGATGACCTGATGATCATTACTGAACGAGGAAAAGTAATTCGTATGAGCTGCGGTGGAATTCGCACTATGGGTCGCAATACCCAGGGCGTTAGAATAATGCGCCTTGATAATGATGGTGCTATTGCTGCTGTTACAAGAGTTGTAAATGAAGACGATGAAGATGACGAAGTATAATTAGCTCGTTTAAGTCTTATCTGATAAAAATTTAAGCCCACTTTTGTGGGCTTTTTATTACCTCAACTTTCTAACATCTTTTTAAGAAGTTCATTTCTTCTTTCTATCAAATCATGTGGAGATAAAATTTTTATAGAAGAACCAAACTGTAACAGCCATTGATTTATAAATCCAAGATTATCAAAAAGAAATGACGCCTTAATTTTTTTAGATTTTATTTCTTTTTTACTAATTATTTTAGCCGGCAAATTGGCCTCAAATCGCTCAAAATCGCCTTCATCGACCAGTACCTCCACTTTTTGTGAAGATTCATTAAATCTAAAAATTAACCCCTCTATTGTTATTTTCTCATTTTTAGAAAATTTTTCATCGAGAATTTTAACTGCATCCATTTTGTCAAGTATAAAATTTCTTATTTCTCCCCTTAGATGAGAAAACCCAATTACGTTCCAATGGTCTTCATAAAAAACTAAAATATAGGGGTCTATTTTTCGAATCTTTTTCTCCCCACTTGCAGAAGAATACTTGAATTCGATTCTTCTTTTTTGGGAAACAGAACTGCTGATTAAGTACCAGTTCCCACCCTTCTTCTTTTCGGAACCAAACTTTCCATATGGGTCAACAATTGTGTTCTCTTGAAGTGAAGACATGAATTCTTTAAGCTCTCCCGGAAGAACATTTTGTATCTTTACCTCAACTCCCTTTGCATCATCTACCATTTGTTTGTCTACCTGGGATTTAACAAAATTGAGCCCCACTATTATCGTCGCAAGCTCCTGAGTGCTAAACATTAACGGCGGTATCTTATAGCCCGGTATTACTCCATAACCACTATATTTATCCCAAGTAATCGGCACATTTATCTTTTGTAAAGCATTGAAATCTCTAAATATAGTTCTCCTGCTAACCCCGAAGTGTTCCGCTAATTCATCTACTGTTTTCCGCTTCCCGCCCTGCTGAATTAAGAGCATGAGCATCAATCTTCTTTCTGAACTATTCATACAACCTCTCAACTTGAACAACTGCTTTTCCTTTATAAAAATCACTCATAAAGGGGGCATCAAGTTTTATGATCTCTGCTTTTAATGGAGCCTCTATTTCATTTAACTCCTTTACTGTCTCACCAGCCCCTTTTAAAAAAACTATTGCCCCCCATTTTTTTGGCTTTAGCATTGTATATAACTCGTTAACCTTAAAGGCGTGTTTGGAAATCACACACGTTTCCTGGGAAAGTGATTGAGTCTCGATTGAGCCCATAAGAATGCCCACTCTTTCTTTTAGATCCAGCTTATTAATTATATCATTTGCAGCATACATTTTTTTTGAAACAATATCATTCAGGTTCACTACGGAGTTTTCTTTTATAACAGCCAGGGGGATCCCTGGCAATCCCCCACCTGAACCCGCATCTAAAAAACTGGTTGAGTCCTGTACTGCCCTTGCCAATGATATACAGACAGAATGCCGGATATGATTTAATATAGTTTCACGTGAAACGCCCCTGCTAATAAGGTTTATTCTATCATTCCACCATAACAGCAAGTCTGCATATGTGAATAAAATCTGTTCTTTTGATTTAACAGTGCTGAGAATATCTGTCCACTCCGGCTCCGAGATATCTCTGGTTGCTATATTGTGTTTCACGTGAAACACAATTATGCTTTAAGGTAAACCATCAGCACGGCAATGTCGCTGGCAGATACTCCGCTAATCCTGCTTGCCTGACCAATAGTTTCCGGGCGTATCTTCGACATTTTTGCGTAACCCTCGGATGAAAGACTTTTTATCTTCGAGTAGTCTAGGCTTTCAGGAATAGGTGAATTCTCTTTTTTACTTAACTCCTCTACCATTTCGTATTCCTTTTGAATATAGCCCTCATACTTGATTTGAATTTCCGTCTGTTCCAAAGAGTATTTCTCCTCCGATATTCCAAAAATGGTTTTTCTAAGCCCTTCATCCGCACTTATAAGATCGTTGAGATTAACCTGCGGCCTTGTTAAAACTGTTTTTGCCTTTACGGGTTGATTAAGTCCCGTAGTTCCTTTTTCGTTTAGCATTTCATTCATCTTCTCCGGCCTTACAGTATAGGAGCTCAACAGATCAATAATTTCACCAACAGCCTTTCTTTTTACTGTTACCTTATCAAGCCTTTCTTTAGAAGCAAGCCCTATTTTGTAGCCAATTTCTGTAAGCCTTAAATCCGCATTATCTTGTCTTAGCAAGATTCTGTGCTCTGCCCTTGAAGTAAACATCCTATAGGGCTCTTCAGTGCCCTTATTGATTAAATCATCAATTAAAACACCAATGTAAGCCTCAGATCTTTTAAGAATCAGCGGTTCATTTTCCTCTGCTTTTCTGGCGGCATTAATACCAGCCATTAAGCCCTGACATGCCGCCTCTTCATAACCGGTTGTTCCATTTATTTGTCCCGCAAAGAAAAGCCCTTCCACCAATTTTGTTTCTAATGATCGTTTTAGCTGGTGTGGTGGGAAGTAGTCATACTCTATGGCATATCCCGGGCGAAGCATCACCACTTCCTCAAAGCCAGGTATTGTTTGTAGTGCTTTGTGCTGAACGTCTTCCGGCAAAGAAGTAGAAAAACCATTTAAATACATTTCATAGGTATTCCAACCTTCGGGCTCTAAAAACAATTGGTGCCGGTCCCGCTCCGCAAAACGATTAATCTTGTCCTCAATACTGGGACAATACCTTGGTCCAATGGATTTTATTCTACCATTAAACATAGGGCTTCGATCAAAACCTGTTTTTAATACCTCATGAACATGTTCATTTGTATAGCCAATCCAACATGTTAATTGGTCTTTTTTGGGTATCAGGGATTCACTTAAAAATGAAAATGGGCTTGGCTCATCATCACCCTCCTGGATTTCCAATTTTGAATAATCTATACTTCTTCCATCAACACGAGGTGGGGTTCCTGTTTTCAATCGCCCTACTTCGAAGCCATTATTTTCCAAAGCAGCAGAAATTCCCACCGATGCCCTCTCTCCAGACCGCCCCCCTCCATAGTTCGCATCCCCAATATGTATCAGTCCGTTCAAAAAAGTTCCGCTTGTAAGCACAACTGAACTTGAATAAAAAATCTGCCCTGTCTGTGTTACAACCCCCTCTACACTTCCTTTCTCTATTAGCAAATCTACTACGTTATCTTGTCTAAAGTAAAGATTATCAATGTCTTCCAGGCTTTCTCTCATCATTTGGGCGTAAAGCATTCTGTCGCTCTGGCAGCGGGGACTCCACATTGCAGGCCCCTTACTTCGATTCAACATCTTAAATTGTACAGCTGACTTATCACTTACAATCCCCGACAACCCTCCCAAAGCGTCTATTTCCCTAACAAGCTGACCCTTAGCAATACCGCCCATTGCAGGATTACAGGACATCTTTGCAATGGCCTCCAGGTTCATTGTGATCAGCAAGGTTTTTGCACCTAACTTTGCCGCAGCGCCTGCAGCCTCACTACCCGCGTGCCCTGCCCCAACAACAATCACATCATATTTTGGATAAATTGAAGACATGCTTACAAATTAATCTAATAGTGGGTTAAAATGAAAAAAGCTCCAAACCAAATGATTCAGAGCTTTTGCGATCCGGAAGGGACTCGAACCCTCGACCTCCTGCGTGACAGGCAGGCGTTCTAACCAACTGAACTACCGGACCTTTGAAAGGGTAGCAAATATACGATTCATATTTGCTGATAGTCAACATCAAATTCAAATAAAGTGAGGATCACAAACTCAATTGTGACCCTCTTATCGGGATGGCGATTGGATATGATTTCGTATTACTTAAGTGCTGCTTTCAGCGCCTCTGAAATTTCTTTGCTTTCAGGCTTTACATTGCTTCTAAATCGCCTGATAAGAGTCCCATCCCTGTCTATCAAAAACTTTTCAAAGTTCCATTTTATATCCCCTTTAAAATCAGGGTTTTCTAAAGCGGTCAAATAAGTAAAAAGCTGGTGCTGATCTTCTCCCGTCACAGACACTTTAGAAAACATTGGAAACTCTACACCATAAGTAAGTGTGCAAAATTCTTTTATATCCTCATTTGTTCCTGGCTCCTGTCCCTTGAAGTTATTTGCCGGGAAACCCAGTATCTCTAAACCATCATCTTCGTATTCCTCGTACAACGCCTGCAGCCCTTCATACTGGGGTGTATAACCACATTTTGAAGCCACATTTACAATCATTACCACCTTTCCTTTATATGTCTGCAAATCAACTTCTTTTCCATCTATATCCTCAACAGTAAAATCATAAATTGAGTCTGAAACGTTGCCTGCAGGAAATGACATTAACAGCATCGCTAAAAAAATGATTACCTTCATTGTAATATTCTCATTTAAGTTCGTTGATTAGTAAATTTATTTTAGTCAGAAATCATTCCAAATGAAATTCCTCTTTCTCGGTATTCTATCATTCTTTATTACCAGCACGGTTACTGCCCAAATGTTTAGCGTTGGCGCTGCAGAAGAAAGAACAGGCCCGCCCACATCTTTTCTCAAATTCGGATATGGAACAACCAATTTTGACTATAACGGCAATCCCTCTTCGCCGGGTGATGGGGGGTTAGAATTTAAAAATGCGGGGACATTATTTGCTGGTTTTAGCTCCTCATCATTTAATCTGGGATTATCGCTCGCTAACAGGCTTACAGGTCTTGACGATATAAGCTATATTAAATTTACTATTGATTATTCAAATCGGGCCCGCCTGATTAGTCGCCCTTCTTTTTCTTTAAATTTGCCACTGGTTTTTCGGTCTGGGTTATATACTATTGGTGAAACAAATAACCTTGCTGAAGATTTTAGCCAGATTACCCTTTCACTTTATCCCGGGCTGGAAATTCGCAACAAACTCGGCTCAAGAATTACATTTAGCAACCAGGGTACCGTTGGTTATGGTTTTAGTACTTCTAATGGAGGATTTTTCGGTGGTTCTGTAAGAGGCCTTTCTTTTGAATCGAAGCTGAATATTGAGCGGTTTATCGGGCAGCGTACTCTTGGTATTGGTTATAATTTTGACCTTCGTGATTTTGATATTGACGGAAGCAGTTTTGATTACGACCTTAATGGACACACTTTATCAATCGGATTATCTCTTTGAAACCAGAGAAACTTATACTTGAACTTGAACAGCTGCTTGAACAGGCGGGTTATCGCCTACGCAAAGAAAGAGGCTCTTTCCGTGGTAATGATTGCCTCCTGGAAGGAGATAAAATTGTTATAATCAATAAAAATAAACCCATAGAATATCAAACCGGAACTATTGCCCGGGTTCTTGGACAAATCGATCTTTCAGCTATATATATTAAGCCTGCCGTAAAGAAAGAACTGGTCATTCTTTGGGATCGATTATCTGTGAATCCACAAAGCGTGGTTGATGAACTGGATTTTGACTGATGGAAATTACTTTTCTGGGTACGGGAACATCAATGGGGGTACCAATAGCGGGAGGATTTGCGCCTGAGGGTCTTAGCAATGACCCACGAAACATTCGTTCGCGTTGCTCTGCCTGGGTTCGTCACAATGGTATTTCTATACTTATAGATGCCGGCCCGGAGTTTCGAATACAAAGCATAAAGAACAAAATCAGGACTGTTGATCATGTGCTTATTACTCATGAACACATGGATCATGTAGCTGGACTGGAAGACCTGAGGGCTTATAATTATGAGCAAAAGGATGGCATTCCTGTTTATGGTACTTCCTCTTGTATAAAATCTATTCGTTCCCGTTTTGAGTATATGTTTGGCCCTGATAAATACCCTGGCTCTACTACATTAACCCTCAAGGAAATTCAAGGACCCTTGCATTTTGACGATCTGCTAATCACTCCGTTACCGGTTACGCATGGAAAATTAAACATGCTGGGTTACCGGCTTAATGATTTTTGCTATTTAACGGATGTGAAAAGCATCCCTGAATCCACAAAAAAACTAATCCGGGGTGCTAAAATGGTTGTGCTGAGCGGCCTTCGATGGGAACCAGATCACCCCACACACTTAACTATTCCGCAGGCTGTTCAGCTTTTAGAAGAGCTTGAGGCCGAACATGGTTTATTGATACACATGAATAGTTATGTAAATCATGAAGAGAGCAATGCCCGGCTCCCGGAACACATCAAGCTGGCTTTTGATCAACAGGTTGTGCGGTTAGATTAAAGAAATCTTTTATAGTCTTCTGCTGCTTTTAGCTGATCTACTATCTCTTTTACTCCCTGCGCCTGATCCAGATTACAAACCAAAAATGCACTATCTGTTTCGACAATTGCGATATTCTCAAGCCCAACAAGGGCAATCATCTTCTCTGAGTTTGAGAAAACAAGGTTATCGGTTGATCCAGCCGTAACCACGTTTATAGCTTTTATCGCATTTCCGTTTTTGTCTTTATGTTCAAGATCATGAACCGCTGTCCAGCTGCCTACATCATTCCAGCCAAATTCTCCCGGCACTACAAATACTTCTTTTGCCTTTTCCATAATGCCGTAATCGATGGAAATAGATTCGCAGGCATGATAAAATTCATTAATGGCCACATTATGCATTTCAGTATATAGCTCTTCTGATGCCTGCTTTACTCCCTCATACATATCCGGGAGGTAACCCTTAAATTGATTTAATATAGATTCCGCCTTCCAGACAAACATTCCGCTATTCCAGTAATAATCACCTGAAGCCAGGAATTGCTCTGCTGTTTTAACATCCGGTTTTTCTTTAAATGCTTTTACCTGATATATATCTTTTCCAAGCACATTTTCCAGTGACTCTTCCCGTGCATGAATATAGCCAAACCCTGTTTCCGGGCGGTCAGGTTCTATTCCAATCGTTACCAGGTATTCGCCCCCTTCAGCCTTCTGAATTGCTACCCCAAGTATCCGGTTAAATTCTTCTGCATTTGTGATGTGATGATCCGCCGGAAGAACAACCATTACCGCATCGGGATCTTTTTTATAAAGAAGCTCTGCCGCTATAGCCACACAAGGTGCTGTATTTTTTGCTACGGGCTCACCGATAACGTTTTCTTCAAGAACTTTGGGAAGCTGGGACTTTACAATATCTACATAGTCATCGTTGGTAACCACCAAAATCCTTTCCTGTGGAATAACTTCCCTAACCCTGTTAGCGGTATTCTGTATCATCGTGCCCTCACCAAACAGGTTTAAAAACTGCTTAGGGAATGCCCTTGTACTTTGAGGCCAAAAGCGGGTGCCAGATCCGCCCGCCATTATTACTGCGTAAACCATAGACTCTTTTTAAAATGAAAAACTAAGGTAGGAATTTTAAGCTACGGGTTCACTTTCCATTTTGCGCAATGTAAAGGTAAATACAGACCCCTTGTTTATGGTACTTTCATAAAATAATTGTTCCCCATGGGCCTCAATAATATGTTTTACAATGGCAAGACCCAGGCCTGTTCCGCCCCTCTCTCTCGACCTTGACTTATCAACCCTGAAAAACCGCTCCGTTACCCTGGGCAAGTCTGCTTCATCAATTCCCATTCCTGTATCAAGTACTGATATTTGAACTTTGCCCGGCATCTTATCATAGTCTTCAACCGAAATCTCTACTTTGCCCCCTGCCACGTTGTACTTTATCCCGTTTTCTACCAGGTTTATCAATATCTGCTTTATCTGGTTTTTGTCGGCTTTAACCCTCAGGTTCTTGTCAAATTCTACCAACACCAATCGCACATGGTCTTTTCCCGCTTTGTGGTTGAGGCTTTCAATAACATCAAAAACCGTTTCATACAGGTAGAATTCTTCCTTTTCAGATTTAAGCTCACCCGTTTCCAGCTTCGAGATCTCCATTAAATCCTTTGTCAGGTAAATTAACCGGTTTACATTCCTCATCGCCTTTTTAAGAAACGAACGGTTTACCTCTTTGTCCTCAAGAGCTCCATTCAAAAGTGTTTCTATAAAGCCCTGAATAGCAAATATAGGGGTCTTTAATTCGTGAGAAATATCCCCGATAAATTCCTTCCTGTAATTTTCAATTCGGTTCAGTCGCTGAATCTCACGCTCTACCGTTCGGCTGGATTTTATCAGTTGCGTGGTGAGGATGTCTACTTCATCATTATAAACCGTAGTAATGTCATCATATTCTTCAAACCGCCTTCTGGAAATATTTTTAGTTAACTGTTCAATTGTTTTGAGGCGCCTGTAAACAACTACATGGAGTACTAAGTAGGTAATCGTCCAGATAAGAACAGAAACAATCGCTGCAATAAAAAGGCTGTTTTTAATCTCAAGGTCAGATAAAAACCATACCGTTAAAAAAACAGTAAGGCCCGAAAAAGCTGCACTATAAGTACTTACCCGTACTCCCAGGCGAAAGAACGCTTTTTTCCGTACCTGCCGGCTCATTCTTTAAACCGATACCCAACGCCCTTTACTGTTTCGATATAATGATCTCCCAGCTTTTCGCGTATTTTCCTTACATGCACATCAACCGTGCGATCTACCACGTAAATATTATCTCCCCAAACCCTGTTAAGTAATGTCTGCCGGTCAAGCACCTTTCCTTTCCTGCTTGCAAGAAAAAACACCAACTCAAATTCTTTTCGTGGTAATTGAAACTCCTCTTCTCCTCTTGTAACTATATAGCGGTCTTTGTCAATTTCCAGATCATGAACCGATAATTTATTTACGGACTCTTCTTTATCATCGAAGCGGCGCATTACCGCTTTAATTCTGGAGATTAGCTTTGTCGTGCTTATTGGTTTTGTGATATAGTCATCTCCGCCCTTGTTAAGCCCCTCTACTTCTGTTTTTTCATCGCTTCGAGCTGTCAAAAATATTATCGGAATATTTTTAAGGTCATCGTCCTGCCTCATTATCTCAACGGCTTCTAAACCATCCATTTTAGGCATCATTATATCCAGGAGTACCAAATCGGGCTTGTTCTTTTTAGCAACTTCTATACCCTGCTGCCCGTTTTCTGCTTTAAGTACCTCAAACCCCTCTTTTCGTAAATTGTATTCAATCAGATCAAGCAGGTCTTTTTCGTCATCAACAACTAAGATGGTTTTTTTTGACACGGCGCTTATGTTTTGTTAAAACTAATAATATAACAATGGTACTAAGGAATGCTATTAATATAAAATGAAAGCCAATTAAGAAATTGTTACCTGTTCAAAAGAGCAAGAGCTTCTTTGATGGCTGAGGGTACTGTTCGAACATCATCTTTTTGCAAAACCTTAACTGCTGCTTGCTCTGCTTCCTTCTTTTTAAATCCAAGGGACTCAAGCGCTGAAATAACTTCTTCCGTTATACTATTTGATAACTGTACCTCAGAAACCGATGTAGCAGAGACCTCACCGATTTTGTCTTTGAGTTCCAGCGCTATTCTCTCAGCCGTTTTTTTTCCTATTCCCGGAACCCGTGATAAAGACGCAATATCTGAGTTGGCTATCGCCTTTATCAGTAATCCGGCAGGTAATCCCGAAACAATGGTTAATCCTAGCTTCGGCCCCACACCCTTAACAGTAATCAGCTTTTCGAATAATTCTTTTTCATCCTGTGTATAAAAACCAAATAACCGCTGGTCACTATCTGTAATATGGTGATAGATCAGCAGTTTTACTTCGGTTTCGGGATTGAGCTGCTCAAATGTTTGAGAGGAAATCTCTACACGATAGCCTACGCCCCGAACATCCAGTAAGGCCTTGTCTGGGAATAGTTCTTCTATATAACCTTTTAAAAATGCAATCACAGGCCCTTTACCCTCCCGGGGTTTTTTTCAATAAAATCAGCCCAATCCGACTTCCTGTTATTCTGATGTGTTTTTTTTATTGATCCACCCGGTAACCCCCTTCCCTTCATAAAATGACACCACGCTACAGCAAGCGCATCCGTGGCATCATTTTTTAGTTTTTCTTCAGGTAATTGAATCATCTTATTAAGCATGAAGGCTACCTGATCTTTGCTGGCATTTCCATTTCCTGTGATGGCTTTTTTGACCGCTTTCGGAAAATATTCGGCTACAGGCAGACCACAATCTTTAACCGCCAAAATAGCTGCTGCTTGTGCGCGGCCTAATTTGAGCATAGCCTGGGGATCTACCCCATAAATCGGGGTTTCAATGGCGCAGGTTGTTGGTTGATTTGATTTTATGATGCCGCAAATCTGGTCAAAAATGTATTTCAGCCGATCGGAATGGTCATCCATATCTGCCATCTTTAGTACATCACAACGCAAAGCAACCAGCTTTCCATTTTCCTCGGTAAGTACCGCGTACCCTGTGAACCGGGAGCCGGGATCTATACCGAGGATAATGTCTGGCATTCTTTTATTTATTTATTTCTATTTATTGAGATGTCATTCCGCAGCGAAAGCCAGAATCTCAATTTATGAACAAACTCTGGATTCCTGCCTTCGCAGGAAAGACTTCTAAAACCACTAAGCCAATATCAATCTTCTTCTGAGTAAAGCTTAGCTAAGTCACCAATCATTTCTTCTGAGATACCATTAGTTACAAACCCGCCATCATGGAATAAATTCTGCATGGTAACCTTCCGCGTCAGATCAGAGAAAAGCGTCACGCAATAATCGGCACACTCATCTGCAGAGGGATTGCCAAGCGGGGCAATTTTTTCTGCAAAAGTGTACATCCCGTCAAACCCGTTAATTCCTGAACCTGCAGAGGTTTTTGTAGGTGCTTGCGAAACAGTATTAACACGTATTCCTCTCGGGGCCAGCCGGCTTCCGTAATTCCGCGCTATGCTTTCCAGCAGCGCTTTGGCATCGTTCATATCAGAATACTTTGAAAAAATTCGCTGCGCCCCAATGTAGGATAGGGCTACCACACTTCCACCATCATTCAATATTCCTGCTTCATCCGCATGATGTAAAATTCGATGCAAAGATATTGCTGAAATGTCCAGTGATTGCTGAAACCACTTGTAATTTATTTCGGTGTAAGGCTTATTCTTCCTGATGTTGGGTGACATGCCAATAGCATGAAGTATAAAGTCTACACCCCCTAGCTCTTCTTTTACTTTCTGCATCATTTCTTTTACATCGTTGTCGCTGGAAACATCACAGGGTATAATTGCCGCGCCTGTTTCTTCCGACAGCGCATTAAGTACGCCTAAGCGTAATGCAATAGGCGCATTCGATAATACAAACTCTGCCCCCTCACGCCTGCAGGCAAGTGCAATTCTCCAGGCAATGCTTCGGTCATCCAAAGCCCCAAAAATAATTCCTTTTTTTCCTTTTAGTAGTCCGTAGCCTTCGCTCATTACTTTATAATTTCTTTTTGTTTAATGATGGCAAGAAAATCATCATTCTTCACTTAAAATGATAGGGGATAAATAATGAATATTGAACTAATGTAAACCAAGTAAACTGAGTGGATATTTATTATTATTGAATTATGACATTAACCTTTAAGAAAAACTATTACCTGGAAAAGCTGAGCCGGTTGATGGGAACAGACTTTTCAGCAAAATCTCCTACCCTCAGTTACTTATACCCGGATATGTTAGCCCGTTTATGGCTTCTTATTTCTGTTTTGTCTACTCCGTATATTCTATGGTTGTTATTTAAGCTTAAAAAGTTCAGCTGGCTGATTTCTTTTTCTGTGTTTGTGCTCCTTCCTTTTGTTCTTGGTTACTTTGTTTTAGTTGGTGAACTAATGAATATTGTTTTACCCTCCCTGGCGCTGCTTAATTTGGCAATATTTCTTTTCCTGCTTAAGCATAGCTATCCCGATTGGAGAGATCCTGTTTTTAAAAATACGCCCGGATCAGACTTCAAATAGAATTCTTTTTCATTAGTTCGATATTCTGTAAAACTTTATCCACATTCCTGTTGATAAGCCTTTTCTAAAGCCGTATTTTTATCGGCTCTGTAATTGGCGGAGAAAAATCCTGTTTACAACACGGTTGTTTAATCCATGTTTGAAAGTTTATCCTCAAAATTAGATAAAGCTTTTCAGAACCTGAAAGGCGAAGCACGTATCAGCGATGTTAACATTGCAGAGACAGTACGTGAAATTCGTCGTGCGCTTCTGGACGCCGATGTGAATTATGAGGTTGCCCGCCAGTTTACCAAAGACATTCAGGAAAAAACACTTGGCAGTGACGTTCTCACCAGCGTTAATCCCGGCCAGCAGTTCACAAAAATTGTGTTCGACGAGCTCGTGGAAACATTCGGTGGCGAAATGTCCGAACTTGCCAGTGCCCACACTCCCCCAACTGTAATTCTTATAGCCGGTCTACAAGGCTCGGGTAAAACCACCTTTACAGGAAAGTTAGCCCGATACCTCAAGCAGGAGCATAAAAGGAATCCTCTTCTTGCTGCCGCCGATGTTTATCGCCCTGCTGCTGTAAACCAGCTTAAGACCCTGGCCTCAGAAATTGATGTGCCGGTTTATTCCATTGAACAGAAAGATGCCGTCCGCGTAGCTAAAGAAGCTGTGGCAATGGCAAAAAGCCTGGCCATGGATACCGTGATCATTGACACTGCAGGCCGTTTACATGTGGATGAGGAGATGATGAATGAGGTTGCGGAAATTAAAAAGGCCGTTAATCCTCACGAAATTTTGTTTGTTGTTGATTCGATGACCGGACAGGACGCGGTCAACACGGCAAAAGAGTTTAACGAGCGTATTGATTACAATGGCGTGGTTCTTACCAAGCTGGATGGCGACACCCGTGGTGGTGCAGCCCTTTCCATCAAAACCGTTGTAAATAAACCCATTAAGTTTGTGAGTACCGGCGAAAAGCTGGATGCTCTTTCCCCTTTCTATCCCGACCGTATGGCACAGCGCATACTGGGCATGGGAGATGTGGTTTCGCTTGTTGAAAAAGCTCAAAAAGAATTTGATGAGAAAGAAGCCGAGCGCCTTCAAAAGCGTATCAGCTCTGACAAGTTTGACCTGGAAGACTTTCTCGAGCAAATTCAAAAGATCAAGAAGATGGGTGATTTCACCGATCTGGTATCTATGATCCCCGGCGCCAGCAAAGCATTGGAAAATGCAGATATCGACGACGATGCGTTTAAACCCATTGAAGCGATAATCTATTCAATGACGCCGGAGGAGCGTCAGAACCCACAGGTACTAAATGGAAGCCGAAGGCGACGAATTGCCGCAGGTTCTGGCACTACTGTCCGTGAGATCAACGATCTCATAAAACAGTTCGAACAGATGAAAAAAATGATGAAGACCATGTCCAAGATGGGAAAAATGGGCCGTGCTCTTCAAGGAATCAAAAATCTGCCTGTAGGCAGGTAACAAATTATATAAACTCACTGGAGAACATCATTGCTTAGAATCAGACTTCAAAGAAAGGGACGAAAAAAGCGCCCGATCTATCATTTGGTTGTAGCAGATAGCCGCAGTCCTCGCGATGGAAGAATCATCGAGCAGGTTGGCCGCTACGACAACGTTACCGAGAACAAAGAAGTAGTGCTTAACGAAGACCGTATCCTTTACTGGTTAGAAACAGGCGCACAACCTTCTGATACCGTTCGAAAAATCCTTCGCAACGAAGGCCTGTTGTATAAAAGACATCTTATGATGTGGGGCAAAAGCGAAGAAGAAATCGAGGCTGCACTTGCGGAATGGAAATCTTACCGTGAATCAAAAGCAACCTCTGAAGCTTCAAGAAAAGACACTTATAAAGCTGTTCTTGCTGCCGAAGAAAAAGAATTTAAGAACCAGGTTGAAAAGAAAGCTTCAAAAGCTGCTGCAGAACTTGAACAGGGGGCTGTAGCCGAAGAGTCAACAGAAGAAACAGGTGCACCTGCAGTTGAAGAGGTCGCGGAGGATGCCGCCGCTGAAGAAACTGCTCCCGAAGTAGCCGAGGCTGAAGGGGCCGTAGAAGAAGTGGTTCAGGAAGAAGAAACGGCTAAAGCCGAAGAAGAGGCTGTTGCTGAAACTGTAGAAAAAACCGCTACTGAAGAGCCTGTGGTTGAAGAAGAAACAGCAGAAACTCAGGAAGAGACTACAGAAGAAGTGATCGAAGAACCCGCTGAAGAAACCGAAGCGGTTGTTGAAGAAGCTCCTGCTGAAGAAGAAAAGGCCGAAGAGCCTGTCGCTGAAGCTTCAACGCAAACTTCTGATGCTTTAACTGCTAAAGAAGCTATTGACCATATTAAGAATACGGATCTCGCCGCCCTTGATGGTTTTGTTACCGGCGATGAGTCTCGTAAAACCGTTCTGGCTGCCTGGGAAAGCAAGCAGGCCGAAGGGTAAACAAATCCGGCTCCTATGCGTCAGGACGCCAATACACCATTTGTTCAAATTGGGCAGGTTGTCAGGTCACAAGGCCTGAACGGTGAGCTCAAGGTTTTTTTTGAAACCCCCGCTCCTTCGGCGGTTGAAGAACTTGAAATGTTGTATTTGCGAAATGACAGGGGCGATTTCTTTCCAGCCCGGATTAAACAAACCCGGGTAGAGGGGAAAGGAAATAAATTATCGTTCTTTGTACAATTTGAACACATCGCTGATCGCACCTCTGCTGAGACTTTAAAAAACCGCGCTCTTTTTCTTGAAAAGGAAAAAGCATCCGGCTTCCTGGTTTCAGAAGAGATTGATTCTTTTATCGACTTTGATGTATATGATGAAGCGGGCGAGCACATCGGTATTATTACAGATGAACTTGAAAGCCCCGCACAAATTACCCTGGTGATAGCCTCACCTTTACATGGTAATTTGCTTGTTCCTTATGTGGATCAATACGTACTTCGGGTTGAAAAGGATGATGAGCGGGTTATTTGCCAAAACCTTGACCTTTTAACTGACCTTTAGTTTGATGAGAATAGACATCATATCTGCTGTACCGTCTTTATTGCGGGGGCCACTTGATGATAGCATCGTTCTTAAGGCTAAGGAAAAAGGCCTGGTTGAAATTTATGTGCATGACCTCCGGGATCATACCGAAAACAAGCACCTAAAAGTGGATGATTACCCTTATGGCGGAGAGCCGGGCATGGTGCTTACAGCACAGCCCATTTTTAGCTGTATCGAACATCTTACCAGCCAGCGTACTTATGATGAAATCATATTTACTGCTGCAGATGGTGGGGTTTTCAACCAACAGGAAGCAAATGCCCTTTCTCTAAAAAAGAACATCATAATCTTGTGCGGACATTATAAAGGAGTAGATCAGCGCGTGCGCGATGCTTTAATTACCAAAGAATATTCAATTGGTGATTATGTGCTTTCGGGCGGAGAACTTCCGGCAATGGTCATTGCTGATGCTTTAATCCGTTTGCTTCCGGGTGCCATTGGAGACTCGGGAAGTGCACTTAACGATTCGTTTCAGGACGGGCTGCTGGAAGCGCCGGTTTATACACGGCCGGGTGAATATAAAGGGCTGAAAGTTCCTGATGTTCTTCTGTCCGGAGACCATAAAAAAATTGAATCGTGGAAACATGAGCAATCAATACAGCGCACAAAAGAACGAAGAAAAGATCTGTACGAAAAATTTAAGAAAGACTATTAACAGCTGATTTGTCAGCAAACAATTACAATCATGGATAAGCTAAAACTAATAGAACAAACGCTGGTAAACGATGAGTTGCCTGAGTTTACTTCAGGTGATACCGTTAATGTTCACTATCGTGTACGAGAGGGTGAAAAGGAACGTATCCAGCAGTATGAAGGTGTGGTAATTAATCTGCGGGGAAGCGCGGCCAACAAAACCTTCACTGTTCGAAAAATAAGCAATAACGTGGGTGTTGAGCGTATTTTCCCTCTTTACTCTCCTTTTATCGCAAAAATTGAAATAAAGAAAAGAGGAAAGGTAAGGCGTTCTAAGTTATTCTATCTTCGTGAGCGACGCGGTAAGTCTGCCCGTATTAAAGAGCGCGACACCAAAAACACCAAGTAAATCTTTCTCCTTTATTGAGTTTAGTCATCATCCCGCCACCGGGATGATGATTTTTATTCTATGAATCACAATAGGAGCAGCACGTAATTTTTCAGAAATGAACATTATTCTTTTTGGCCCTCCCGGGGCAGGTAAAGGCACTCAGGCTAATTTAATACAAGACAAGTTTTCTATCCCCCACCTGTCTACAGGTAACATCTTTCGCACCGCCATTAAAAATCAAACTCCGCTTGGTGTAAAAGTAAAAGCTATTTTAGATGCCGGAAAACTGGTTCCGGATAACACCGTTGTTGATCTTGTTGCGGAGGAGTTGAAAGATGAGAAGTATATGAATGGCTGCATTTTTGATGGGTTCCCCAGAACCGTTGCTCAGGCAGAGGCTTTTGATGGCATTCTTGCTGAGCAAGGTAAATCAGTAGATGCTTTTGTATCTCTGGTTGTACCTGAAGAAGAGCTTATCAAGAGAATTCTTTCAAGGGGTGAGGGCCGCTCCGATGATACCGAGGAAAAGATAAAAACCCGGCTTGCCATCTATCGAAATGAGACGGAGCCCGTGATGAATTACTATAAAGAACAAGGCCTGGTAAGTGAAATCGACGGCCTGGGATCTATAGAAGAGATTTTTGACCGCATTAAAACCACGTTTTCTTAAGGGTTTTCCAGTATAGGCTTTTTCATATCAAATTGACCTTCCTTTTCTAGAAAGGAAGTACACCATAGAGTAGTGCCGCTAAAACCCCTCCAATTATCGGGCCCAAAACAGGTATCCAGGAATAACCCCAATCACTTTCTCCCTTATTCTTAATCGGTAATATGGCGTGGGCAATTCTTGGCCCAAGATCCCTGGCCGGATTAATTGCATAGCCCGTGGTTCCTCCTAACGACATGCCAATCCCAAAAACCAATAGCGCCACCGGCAGGGCACTTATGGAACCTAGCCCTACCTCTGGTTCGGCCAAATATAAAACCCCGAGAACCAAGACAAATGTGCCGACTATTTCCGAAAAAAAATTGCTTCCGGCGCTTCTTATCTCCGGCGCAGTACAAAAAACCGCCCGTTTTACTGCCTGATCATCCGTTATCTCAAAATGCTTTTTATACTGCAGCCAAACTACTACTCCCCCATAAAAGCCCCGGCCATTTGGGCAATTATATAACCGGGAACCAACACCCACGTAAATTTCTCCGCAAAAGCCAGGCCTATAGTCACTGCGGGGTTTATGTGCGCCCCACTTATTCCTGCGACTACAAAAACAGCAACAAATACCGCTACACCCCATCCTGCTGTTATAACAATCCAGCCGCTGCCATGCCCTTTGGTTTTACTAAGGATGACATTTGCTACAACGCCGTTACCCAACACCATCAATAAAAATGTTCCTAATACTTCACCTAAATATGCTTCCATAGCTTTAATTTTTGGTCATTCTGAGGCTACTGCCGAAGAATCTACACAAATCATGACTATGCAGACCCTTCGCTTTCGCTCAGGGTGACTTTTATTTTTTATAATTATTCCAATATATAATTCTTTGCCAGCGCCTCATATTCTTTCACTTCCTGGACAACCCAGGCATCGTCATGGCCAAATTCTGAGGCAATTATTTTCCCCACCCCTGGTGCCATCTCAAGTGATGCCTTCGCATCTAAAAGTAGGGCTCTTGTCCGTCTTGAAAGAATGTCTTCTATAGTAATAGCCAGTTCATTTCGTATCACCCAAACAACCTCGCCTTTTAAATAAGGAAGGTTTGGATGTAGTTGCTCGTTTAATTCAGGGTTTTCCTTCAATAATTTCTTTAATCCAACTACATCGGATCCATAAACATGCTTGTGATCATTTTTATCAACATTCTTCAACCAGCCGTGAATACGCAATGTTTTGGTCTTACATTCTACAAACTCCAGCCCCGCAATCATTACCGCCTGATCTATAGTGTCTTCGGCCATTTTTCGATAGGTGGTCCACTTTCCTCCGGCAATAGTAACTAAGCCAGATTCAGAAACTTCAAGGTGGTGGCTTCTGGATATCTCTGCCGTATTGGTTTGGTGCTGAGGTTTTACTAACGGCCTTAGCCCTGCAAACACGCTTTTCACATCCTTCCTTCCCGGGTCTTTTGTGAGGTACTGCTTTGCATGCCGCAAGATAAAATCGATTTCTTCCTCCAATGCAATCGGTTCCAGGCTGGGTTTATCAATAGGTGTATCCGTTGTTCCAACTATTGCCTTTCCATGCCAGGGCACCGCAAACAATACCCTGCCATCATCGGTATGGGGTACCATAATGGATGCATCACCAGGCAAAAACTCTTTATCTAATACCAAATGAATTCCCTGCGCACATTGAATCATTTCTTTATGGCCCGGATTGTCCATTTGCATAACAGAGTCTGTGAAAATGCCTGTTGCATTAACTACCACCCTGGCATTAATCTCTACCTGTTCCCCATTTATCATGTCCAGTGCTTTCACGCCCGTTATTAAGCCTGAACTATTTTTTAAAAGCCCCGTCACTTTCATATAGTTCAGGGGTATTCCACCTTCATCTGCACAAGTTTGTGCCAGGTTTATTGCGAGACGTGAATCATCGAACTGTCCGTCATAATAGATTACTCCTCCACGTAATCCTTCAGGTTCCAGGGTTGGAATTTTTTCCAGCGTTTCTTCTTTGGAAAGTATCTTGGACTTCTTGATTCCTAGTTTTCCGGCCAGTGCATCATAGACCTTCATTCCCACACCATAAAAAGGGCCATTCCACCATTCATAACTCGGAACTATAAATGACTGGTGACTTACTAAGTGCGGCGCATTTTGAATAAGCAGCCCCCGCTCCCTTAGCGCTTCTATTACCAAAGAAACATCTCCTTGCTGTAGGTATCTTACCCCCCCGTGAACCAGTTTGGTGCTGCGGCTTGATGTGCCCTTGGCAAAATCATGCATGTCCAGCAAAAGCGTTTTATACCCCCTTGATGCTGCATCTACTGCACAGCCTAATCCTGTTGCCCCCCCTCCAATGATCAGGATATCCCAATAATCATTGAACTCTTTGATCTGGTCTATAAAGTTTGTTCGATTCATTTATTCTTATTTGAGTCCTTCCCCTTGAGAAGGGGAAGACAGATGGGGTCATTAATACTATCCAATACTTCTTCCAATCTCCTAACAACATCCTCGATATTTTCTGTAATCTCCTTATTCTTAATCCTGATAACCGAAATACCATTCTCCATTAAAAAGGAGTCTTTATTCACGTCCTTCTCTTTTACTTCAGACAATTCATGTCTGCCCCCATCAATTTCAATCGCCACTTTTTGTTTTGGAATGTAAAAGTCTAAAATGTACGGCCCGATTCCATATTGCCTTTTTACCCTCAACCCCAATAAACGTTTTCCTCTTACCTTATTCCAAAATATAGATTCTGCATTTGTCATCTCTCGTCTGAGCGACCTTCTTTGATTAAGTGTATTTCTTGGGTTTTTAATGCTCATAATTATTACTGTTCGACCTCCTCTGTCTCCTCCTTCTCAAGGAGGAGAACTTCTAATTTCCTTTTCTGTCTCTTACTTGTTTCACTCAACCCATCCTTTACTTTTTTCTACGGCTTTGTTCCACTTGTATAAAAGCTCGCTGGCTTCATCTTTACCCATTTGGGGTTCAAAACGTTTTTCCTCCTGCCATTGTGCTTTGGTTTCCTCTGTATTTTTCCAAAAGCCAACAGCTAAACCCGCCAGGTAAGCGGCACCAAGGGCCGTAGTTTCTAAAACTTTTGGGCGGACAAGCGGAATTTGTAGGATATCTGATTGAAACTGCATTAATGTATTATTTACCGTTGCCCCGCCATCAACACGCAGCTCTTTGATTTGAATACCCGAATCTGCCTCCATTGCAGAAAGAACATCTTTAACCTGGAACGCAATCCCTTCAAGTGCAGCACGTGCAATATGCCCTGCCGTGGAGCCCCGGGTTAAACCAAAAATAGATCCGCGTGCCCGCTGATCCCAATGAGGAGCCCCTAAGCCTGCAAAAGCAGGAACCAAATATATACCTCCGCTATTCTTTTCTGTAAGTGCTAACTTTTCAATTTCTGACGAGGATTTTATGATTCCCAAACCATCCCGTAACCATTGAACTACTGCCCCTGCTATAAAAATAGAGCCCTCGAGCGCATATATCGTTTTATCATCATATCCATAGCCAATTGTAGTGAGTAGGTTATTTTCTGACTCTACTGCTTCTTCACCCGTATTAAACATGATAAAAGAACCCGTTCCGTAAGTATTCTTCAGCATTCCGGGCTGTAAGCACATTTGTCCGAACATAGCTGCCTGTTGATCGCCTGCAATCCCCGCAATCGGAACCTCATGGGCAAAAATTGTGGTCTTTGTGTGGGCGTATACCTCACTTGAAGACTTCACTTCCGGCAACATACTTTCAGGAATTCCCATAAGCTCCAACAATTCCTTATCCCATTTATGCTCACGGATATTATATAACATGGTTCTGGAAGCATTGGTCACATCGGTAACATGGGTTTCTCCTTTAGTGAAATTCCAAACCAGCCAGCTATCAATAGTTCCGAAAGCCAGCTTTCCCTGGTCAGCCTTTTCCCTGGCACCATCTACATTTTCAAGAATCCAGCGAACTTTTGTTCCAGAAAAGTAGCTATCAATAATAAGTCCGGTTTTCTCTTTTACTTTTTCTGTCCAGCCCTCCTTTTTAAGCTTATCGCAATAATCGGATGTTCTTCTGTCCTGCCAAACAATAGCATTGTAAACAGGCTTTCCGGTTTCCCGGTCCCAGACTACCGTTGTTTCCCTTTGGTTGGTTATCCCGATTGCTGCAATGGTTTTACCATCTGCTCCACACTCTGTTATTGCTTCTGCCACAACACCAGCCTGGGTTTTCCAAATCTCTGTGGGGTCATGCTCTACCCAACCATCATTAGGAAAGTGTTGTTTAAACTCTTTTTGTGCAACCGCCTCTATTTCTCCGGAATGATTAAAAACAATAGCTCTTGAACTGGTTGTCCCCTGATCTATCGCTAAAACAAATCGTTTAGTCATATAAATATCTCCAATATTAAATCGGGCAATCTTTCTCCAATATGATTTAAATTGTGCCGAAATCAAACTGAACCGTATTAAGTTTTTGTTTTGTCACTCCGGCTCCCTGTTTTACTTTCTGATCATGTTGTACTTCAACGAGACACTCCCGTTCGCCTGTGGGGTTGGGCTGATCCGGGATCTTTAGTTACTATTGTAATAGGCCCTGAGCAATACGAAGTGAAAACTAGCAAGACGGGGGTTTGGGAAGTTTTTATCAGGCCTTATGATTCAGGAGGCCCCCATCAAATTCATTTTTTTTCCGGGGAAGAAGAACTGATTATTTCAGATGTGTTCTTTGGCGATGTCTGGGTGGCCGGAGGACAATCTAATATGGAATGGAAATTAAAATGGGGAGTAGAGGATTGGGAACATGAAGTTGCCCAAAGTCATCTGCCCTTAATCCGGTTTTTTGAGGTTCCCAAAAACCCCTCTTACAAAAAAGAAGTCGACTTTCCTTCTGGAGAATGGCGAGTTGCCTCACCTGAAATAACTTCTGGGTTCTCGGCCGTTGCCTGGTTTTTTGCAAAACGAAATCATCTTGAGAAAGGGATTCCTGTTGGAATTATAGACAGTACCTGGGGCGGTACACCCGCTGAGGCATGGACCCCGCTCACTACCCTTCTGGATGTTCCGGGATACAAAAAAGAGGCTCTCTCAATTCTTAATGGAGAAACCAACAGGGGCCATGAGTTCGACAATTATCGAAAAGCTTCAGAACGTATTGACTATCTGTTTAATCATGCTGACGAAGGCCTGGCTAAGGGGCTGCGCTTATCTGAATATGATGATTCTGACTGGAAATTGGTTTCAATCCACAAGAAACAATTTGATCCGGCTATTCTTTGGTTAAGAACTCGTTTTCAAATCGAAGAAATTCCACCAAAACCTGTTTTGCTTGATACCGGAGATATTGATCAACAAGCCTTTGTTTATATAAATGGTGAATTCGTTGGAACGAAGCCCTGGTATGAACAAAACTCTTTGCTTGAGATCGATACAGGTATCCTGAAAAAAGGTGAGAACCTGATTGCCATCCGCGCCATTAATATGTGGGATAATTGCGTCAAGACTGGTTTTCAAAGGTCTCCATTTCTTACTTTCAACAACACAACCATTGAGCTTGAAACAAACTGGAAGTACTCACTTTCTGCGGAAGCCCCCCTTCCCGAAATTATTCGATACGATTGGCAATGCGGATATCTTTACAACGGTATGATTCACCCGTTAACGACTTTTACTATTCGTGGATTCTTATGGTACCAGGGTGAACGTAATTCAGAGCATTATGAAAAATATTTTGCTCTCTTTTCTGCTTTAATTAAATCCTGGAGAACCACGTGGAACCAGGGCGACCTTCCCTTTCTTTTTGTACAACTTGCTGGTTATTTAAAACGATCTGAAACTCCGGAGGATACTGACTGGGCACGACTACGAGAAGCCCAATCCAGGGCTCTTTCTTTACCAAACACAGGAATGGCTGTTGCTTTGGATGTTGGTGATATTGATGACATACATCCCCGAAATAAAAAGACTGTTGGAGATCGCTTATGGGCATCTGCTAAAAAGGTTGCCTTCAATGACCCGGGTATTCATTCAGGGCCAGCATATAAGAACCATTCTGTTGAAGGCTCATCAATCCGGATAACATTTGATTCTGCTGGTTCCGGCTTTTTGGTTAAAGGAGGCGGGGCTATAAAAGGATTTGCTATTGCAGGCCCCGACAAAAAGTTCTTTTGGGCAGAGGCGGTTATTGACAATTCTGATATCCTTGTTTCATCAACCTTCGTTCATAATCCAATTGCCGTTAGGTATGGTTGGGGAAATAACCTTGAAGTAAACCTTTATAATAACGATGGGTTTCCGGTTGTCCCTTTCCGTACTGACGACTGGTAATCAGTTCTCATTTTTGTCGAGAACCTCTATACAACGGGACTTTCCTAACTCGTAAATATCTTTTGACCTGTGAAACTCAAAGGTTGCCGCTATATTCCTTGGAATACTTATAAGCACTTCCGGTTTATATATTTGAATCATTAACGATGTGAGCCGGTCCTGGGTGAATGTAAAGGTGGTTTCCATCAATCCCATTAAAGAGAACTCTTCCTCCTCATCTTCCGGTTTTTCTATTTTTTTGGTGTAGTTTTTTACAGAATCCGGGAGCATTCGCTCCAGCCATTTTTGGATGTCATTTTTCTTTTCGGTTTCCTTTTTACTTTTACGGGGCAACTTTAAACCCTCTTCAGCCGGGCCATTCAGATCAACCGCTACAATAATTGCTTCTTTTTCCTTCTTGGCTAAATCTATAGGCAATGGGTTCAGTACCCCGCCATCAACCAGGAGTTTATTCCCTTGAATTACCGGTGTAAATAAACCCGGAATAGAAACCGATGCCCTTAGTGCTTTGAATAAATCCCCTTTTTTGAAATATACTTCCTTGTTGTTCTTCATATCAGTAGCAACAACAGTAAACGGGATTTTAAAATCCTCGATATTAAGATCTCCGGTCATTTCTTTCAGCTTGGCAAATATCTTTTCTCCTTTTACAAATCCCTGTTTTGTAAAAGTGAAATCCATCAGGTCAAAAACATCCGACCTTGAAAGATTGAATAGCCAGTCTTTGTATTCTTTTAAATGACCCGAAGCATAAAACCCGCCTATTACTGCCCCCATTGAACAACCTATTATCTCAACTATTTCGTAGCCCCTTTTCTCCAGCTCCTCAATAACAGCGATATGCGCAATCCCTCTTGCCCCCCCGCTTCCCAAAACCAGGTGTACTTTTTTACTCATCTTATTCTCTAAGTCTGATTTTGTCCGTTTTTGATTCCCTTATTTTTCAATGCTGCACCCTGAACTTTCTTCCGCCATTCTAACCAACTCCCAATAGGGAGGTGTGTATCCTTTTTCTTTTTCGAATGTTTCCGCTTTAGAAATTACTGTTTCTTTCAGCTTTTCGTGCCTTTCTACAAAAGAATTGTTTTTGAGTGCCTGTACGGCATTCATTCCTTCGGGAATAGGGCCTTCGCTTCCAAATATATTCTTTATCCCGCTATATAATTTAATAACCCGGGCAACAGGGAGCATCAGGATATTGTAATCAACTCTTTCTCCTTTATCTGCACACATAAGTAATGCATCAATTACTGCATTATAAATATGGTCATCATACAGGGATTCTGAATCTCTCCACTCAGCTACAACCGAAAGTTGCGGATCGTACTCCAGGTCAGAGGGCATTTGTGTTACAAAGTTCTCTACCCCAAAAGTATTAAGTAACGAAACCACTCCCTGAGACGAAATAGTAGACTCGGCCTGCCAAAGTTGGATCCCGTTATTCTTATAGGTATATGATCCCACCTCTGAACAAAACATGGCTTCCGGGTCAAAGAAGTTCATTTTAAAGTCGTAGGGGATGTGCCGTTCCTGAACTTCCTCGAACATTTCTTTTGCTGCAATATGAGGAAGCATTGGGTTTTCCCGGATCTGGGGCAGGTCTGCTCTTGGTCTTAATACCATAAACCGAAGCTTTCGGTCTTTGATATACTCTTCTAACGTAGCTATAGCAACACCCCGCTCAATATGTGCTTCCACCATATAGGGTATATTTGTCCCTTCCTCAACGTAGATCAAAGCCACATGCGAAAAGTTTCCGGGAAAATCATTACCCCTTGATATAAGTGCTGATACTTCCACCCCTCCCCGCGACACTAATAAATCACCACTGTGTACTTCTATTCCAAGTATATTTGTTGATGGTGTAGCTGACGGCTCATCTTTTACATAAAGCACCGGAAATACGTGTTGTTTCGATTGAAGATTAACCTCCTCTACGGCTGCCCGCATCCCATAAAGCATTTTATATAATGCAATCCGGGTTTCCATTTTTTCTATATCCCAGTTTATTGATTGCTCTTTTATCAATAGCCGGGCTTTATTATAGACGTTAAAGAAATCCTCATTCTGTGTTTCCTGTGCAGCAACCAAAGATGCCAGGTTAAAGAAACTGTTTAAAAAAGGTTCCAACCTTGGATCATTGGGTGTAAACCCATCTTCGGTTAGTTGATTTAAGCGGGTTTGGAGATCTGATACCAGTAACTCTACCTGAATTTGTATCGACTCCGGGTTTTCCTTGCGAATCATTGCAAACTGATCTTCCAGTCGA
The DNA here is from genome assembly GCA_006969905.1 of Balneolaceae bacterium. Taxonomy (GTDB): domain Bacteria; phylum Bacteroidota; class Rhodothermia; order Balneolales; family Balneolaceae; genus Balneola. The sequence goes on from CP030887.1 coordinate 953,238, forward strand.
TTCCACCTGTTATCCTGGTTCCAGATAAAAGGCGTTGAGTTTCCTTCGCTTTCGATAGTAATGGAAGTATCTCCCGGGATCATGAGTAATCCGTAGATGACAAAAAAACCACTTAAAACATATAGAACCTTCTTTTTCATGATTTGAATTTAAACAAAGCCAAACGTCATCCCGAATTTATTTAGATGTCCTTGTTGAAAATTCATTTCGGTTATCCTTATCCCTGAGTGCTTAAGAGAAGCACCTTATGGTTTTAATACAAGATTTCCTTCCAATCTGTTTTTTGTTTTTGTCATCCTGAGCATACCTGCGAAGGATCTACACAATTATTGTAAGGAATTGATATAGAAACAATCCAACTTAACATGAATAAACAGTTCTACACTTACATTGTCACCAACCCAAATAGAACGGTTCTTTATACTGGAGTTGAAGATGAAGAGCGGAGCGAATTGTAACTCATTATTTAAGCAGAGGAAATAAAGAAACCTTTGCAGGTAAAAACTTCTGTTATTGCCTTATTTGGTATGATATTTTTCTACTTCTCATGAAGCAATACAATGTGAAAAATATATAAAAGGGAAGAAGAGAAAATGGAAGGAAGAACTGATTAGCAAGAATAATCCTGATTGGAAGTTTTTGAATGAAATTGTTTTAGGCGAGTGGCCACCTGATAAAACATTAGCTTTTTAATAGCTTTGCAGATCCTTCGCAGGTATGCTCAGGATGACTTAAAACAATCCCAATGTTAAAATCCTGAAGTTCACTTAGAACTTTTACTCAAACACTTCTCAAAATCCCTTCTTTCATATCCACCAGGCTTTCTATTTGATTGAAGTGCTCTATTCCCTCACCCATCACAAATAAAGGAACTTCATTTCGTGTATGGGTTTTAACCGAAAGATCCTCCAGGTTTCCATGGTCGCTGGTAATCACTAAAACATCCCGGCTTCGTTTATTCTTTATAATGTGCAATAAAAACTCATCTAGGGGTTTTAATACTCGTTCCGCATCATCGTGGTTTTTATTATGCCCTGCTTTGTCGGTGAGATAATATTCGTACAAAACCAGGTCATAATCCTGAACTACGTTTAATAATCTCTGTGCAGCATCTGTTGCCGTAATTTTCGGGATATCAATATCCAGGCGTTCTCTCCAGGCATTTTGTACAATTTCTGCGGTCAATGCCTCCTCGTTTAGTACTTCTTCCGTAGAGTTTAATCGTACTTCTGCACTTTTTGTCATTAGCGTTGTACAGCTCCACCGGTTTCTGCGTTCAGAAAGCTCAAAGAAAATGGGAGGATACGCATTCATGAAGTATGGTTTTTTTCCCGCTTCTTTCACAGCATGAAAAATGCTCTGTTCCTGCAGTAAGTATTTTATTCCCGAATGAGGAAACGGCCCAAAATGCTTTCCAATCACTTTTGACGCATTCTCCCCGGTAAATAATGTGGTTTGGCCGGTTCCGCTCTGCGGAAAACCTTCTATATTAAGATTTGCATCAATGGGTTTGTAAATATGACCTGCTTCTGTTACCTGATCACCGCCATTGTGAAAGTTCCCAGCTGAAAGAAGCTCAAAGCTTTCGTACGTATGGTTATAAAATGGATTTTCTTCCGATGATTTCCCAATACCTACCCCATCAATAAATATGAAAATAACCGCCAAACTATTTCTCCAGTATCAGGGTAACCGGACCGTCATTAACGAGTTCAACATCCATCATAGCAGCAAATTTACCGGTTTGTATGTCCAGGTCTGAATGTTCTTTAAGGTATGTAACCATATCTTCGTACATTGGTTCTGCTTTTTCAGGGCGGGCAGCTTCTATATAACTGGGCCGGGTTCCTTTTTTGGCATCACCGTATAAGGTGAATTGGGAAACAACGAGAATTCCTCCCCTTACGTCCGTAATTGATCTGTTCATTTTTCCATCTTCATCCTCAAAAACACGAACCTTCAATATCTTTTCACACATCCACTCCATTTGTTCCTTGGTATCCTCCTGGTGTACACCCACCAGTAGTAATAATCCCTTTTCAATAGCGCCGGTTATTTCTTTACCAACGGTTACCGATGCCGACTTTACGCGCTGAACAACTACTTTCATATTTATAAACAATGTGGATTACTATGTTAACTACCAACAGGTAACTTTTGGATAACAAAAAATCATTCAGATTGTCCATAAGTTTCCACAATCTGAACTCTGAATCAACAATCAAAAAGAATAACTTTTACTGTGTATTTTTAAAAACCTTTTTTATGTGTAATACAGGTGCAACTGTTTACAACTTTTTTTTAATTTCTATAAGTAACTGTTTGTACAAAAAAGGTTGTAAACAATTCTTTCCACATAGCTTTGTCAATAATTGTTTATAAAAAGGAAAAGTTTTTTATCCACAAATCCACATACTCTACTATTATCTACTAAAAATTTAAATTTTATTTTACTCGTCTAATACCGTGTGGAAAAGATTTTGAAAAAGCTCTCATAAAGATTTTTTAAAACGGGTATATTTATTTCAGATTAACCGGAGCAGATATGGATAAAAGATTCCCCATCGGCAAACTTTCATTTTCAGATGATTATACATCAGTTCAACTCAAATCCTGGATTAAAGAAATTGAGCTTCTTCCTTCCCTGATCAGAACGGAAATTTCTAAATGTTCTGCTGAGGATTTGAATACTGCTTACCGGGATGGCGGTTGGACTGTTCAGCAGGTGGTTGAGCATGTGCTGGACAGCCATCTAAATGCAATTACTCGTTTGAAACTGGCACTTTCGGAAAATGAACCAACGATTCGACCATATCACCAGGAAAAATGGGTGCAGCTGGAATCAAAGTTCAAAACCCCCATCGAGCTTACATTAAGCCAATTAGAAGACTGCCATGCAAAACTGGTATTGATTTACCGTAGCCTGGATAAGGATGATTGGAAAAAAGCCTATGTAAATCCGGAATCAGGAAAATTCAGTTTAGCAAAATCTGCAGCTTTATATGCCTGGCATGGTAATCATCATTTGGCGCATATTCGCCTTGTAACAAAAAATCTATAAGCAATTTCATGACCAAGAAGTCATTCACGTATAAAGATTCCGGGGTAGATATTAAAGCCGGGGAAAAACTGGTTAACTCGATAAAAGGGATAGTAAAAGAAACCCACAGTCCGGATGTACTTTCCAATATTGGTGGGTTTGGGGGATTTTTTAAACCGGATCTCGGAGCTTTTAAAAACCCGGTTTTTGTGAGTTCGGTAGATGGTGTTGGAACCAAGTTGATTGTAGCTTTTAAAGCGGGAAAGTATGACACCGTTGGCCAGGATCTGGTTAATCATTGTGTGAATGATATTGCCGTATGTGGGGCAACTCCCTTATTCTTTCTGGATTATTTCTCAACCGGGAAACTGGAGCAGCATGTGGGATATGAGGTTATTAAAGGTTTTGCCACAGCTTGTAAGGAGAACGGAGTAGCTTTAATAGGTGGTGAAACTGCGGAAATGCCGGACATTTACGGGGAAGGAGAATTTGACCTCGCGGGAACCATTGTGGGTATTGTGGATGAAGATAAAGTGATAAACGGTGCCGGAATTAAGAAAGATGATGTGTTGATTGGATTCAAAAGTTCAGGATTACACACCAATGGCTATTCCCTGGCAAGAAAAGTATTGTTCAGTGAATATAAGGTGAATGATTATGTAGAAGAATTGGGCAGTACAGTAGCTGAGGAATTATTAAAGGTTCACCGATCTTATTTATCACACATTACCACTTTAAAGGATATAGAAGGAGTAAATGGGTTTTCTCATATCACAGGTGGTGGAATGGTTGGGAATACCAAGCGTATTCTGCCTGAAGGATTAACTCTGGATGTTAATTGGACAAGCTGGGAACGCCCAAATGTGTATAAACTCATCCAGGAAATTGGAAATGTACCGGAAGAAGATATGCAGGCAACTTTTAACCTGGGAATAGGATTGGTGGCTGTTGTTTCACACTCAGCACTGGATGCGGTAAAAACAAAAGCTGAAGAATTAGGAGAAGAAGTTTTTAAAGTTGGGAGAGTGGTTTAGGGTTTTTTAACCAACTTTTTATTTCTAATTATTATCCACCAAGCCAGAAGAAAAAACATTGCTGAAGTAAATAATGGAACTGCCCAAATTTTTTTAACACTTACATTTAGTGTAATTAACAATGTGCCAACAGAAATTAGTAAAGCACAAACAGCGTATCCAAATTCATCATAAAACCAGGCGTAAGGAAATAAATGAGCCCCGGTAATAATTGCATAAGCCATTATAAAATAATCAGGGTACTTGATGAGAATGAAAATCAAGAATGGAAAATAAATTAGTTGAGCAAAGTTTAGCCAAAGTCCAAGAGGCTGTAGAGGATTGTCTTTTACTTTCCAATTAGTTTTTAACACTTTTGATAATCCAAAAGCAAGAGGAAGTAAAATTACACCAATAATAAAAGTAAAAATACTTCTATCATATGATGTGTATTCCAAAGTCCAAATGTAAGATATGATTAACCAAAGTATCCCGGCAGACAGTATGAAATCGATTCCATTTTTGGCTTGTAATTGAATTTCTAATTTTAAATCGCCTAAGTTTTTTTTGGACATTGTTGGGTAGAGTTTTTTATTTATTTCTCTTGTTCATTATTTAAGTCAAAGATAATTTTTAGTCTGTTTTCTCAACGGTTTAACTCAGTTCATTTTATCCCTCTTTTATCTGTAAGTTTTATTCAGTTTACTCCTATAAATACCAAGGATATAGTGAATAAATGAAAGAATTACTGTAATGGCAATATTCATTATATTCAAAAACATCTCCTCAAAGAAAAAAGAATCATTAATAGTCATCTCTTAGATGTCAAGCAATTCGATGACAAGATGGTCATTACGAGAAGGCCAATAGTATTTGGGGACGTGTCAAAAATCGACGAAGTAATCTCCCTACAAAACATAATCTATGTAAATGAAACACCTGTGATAATGAATCTTTATCTGTGTTGCTTAAAAGAAATAGTTTAGTAAGTCTGGGACTTCCAGTACATTTCAAACATGGAAGATTTGATTATCGAGCTTCCTTTCCATGTTACAAACCGGGATGAGAGAAATGAATATAAAAAGAGAAAAAATTGATGCACTAATCAACCGAGTATATGAGCTGCAACAATCAATAACAGAAGAGGAAAAGAAATACCAGGAAAAGATTGAATGTGTATATGAAGAGCACAAAAACAGTGCAAGAAACTTGGTACACTATTTAAAATTCCGTTCGTTTGATTTGCGGAACACTCAAAAGCAACTTCAAAATCTTGGAATGTCAAGATTGGCCAAGGCAGAGGCCCATATTCAATCCAGTTTGGCAAAAACCCTTTTCATTCTTAAAGCGCTTAATAACGAACCTTTAAATCCTGTAAAAAGAGAAGGCTTATCCATTAAAAAAGGGAAAAAACTTCAAAAAAGTAATACCCGAAGATTGCTGGGTTACAGGAGCCAGAACCGCAGGGTTCGTATAATGGTTACCCAACCCACAGAAGCTGCTTACAATTACCCAATGGTTTACCATATGGTTAAGAACGGGATGAACTGTGCCCGTATAAATTGTGCGCATGATAACCCGGAGGTTTGGCTGAAGATCATTAACCATGTAAAAAGAGCATCCGCGTCATTACAAAGAAAGGTTAAAATTGCGATGGATTTAGCGGGACCAAAAATCAGGACCGGAGAAATTAAACCGGGAGCAAAAGTCAGGAGATTCACCCCGATCAGGGATGAAGAGGGCAATATTCTTGAACCTATAATATTGCGTTGTGTACCCCATAATGAGTTTGAAGCAGAGAAAATGCCGGAAGCAATTCCGGTAGACCCGGATTGGATTACAAAGCTGGGAGAAGGTGAAAAAATTGATGTCACAGATACACGGAATAAGAAAAGAAGCTTTTTTGTAGTTCAAAAAACAGGGCAATCTGCCGTTCTTAATGGCTATGAAACCGCCTACCTGGGAACAGGAACCAAACTAAATGCTTGGGAAACCGGCCCGACAGAAATAGGAGAACTCCCTCCCATAGAACATGTTTTACTTCTGCGTGTGGGTGATATATTCACCATTCACAAAGACCCTAAGTTAGGAAAACCGGCAATTTTTGATAAACAGGGAAGAGTTATCAAAAGGGCTCATGTATCCTGCCAGCTTTCTGAAATATTTGACGTTGTTAAAGTAGGTGAACCGGTGCTTTTTGACGATGGAAAAATTCAAGCCAAAATTATTGAGGTTCGCGAAGAAGAATTTGATGTAAAGATTACTCGGGCCAAAGAGTTCGGGACAAAACTAAGGGCAGAAAAAGGAATCAATTTTCCCAGGACATCTGTTAATGTAGGAAGCCTAACAGAAAAGGATAAAGCAGACCTGAAGTTTGTTGCCCAACATGCCGATGTTGTTAACTTTTCATTCGTCAACTCACCGGGAGACGTGCAGGACCTCCTGGATCTTTTTGAAGAAATGGAAGTGCCGGAAGATTTAGGCGTAATCTTAAAGATTGAGACCCAAACAGCATACGAAAACTTGTCCGAAATCCTTTTAACGGCGATGAAAGTAAAAAAAGTGGGGGTTATGATTGCGCGCGGCGATTTGGCTGTGGAAACCGGGTGGGATCAAATAGGCACTATACAGCGTGAAATCCTTTCTGTATGCAATGCAGCTCATATCCCGGTGGTTTGGGCCACCCAGGTATTGGAAAACCTGGCAAAAAAGGGATTACCATCACGTTCTGAAATAACGGATGCGGTGCAGTCTATAAAAGCCGATTGTGTAATGCTCAACAAAGGGCGTTATATAAACGACGCTATTTCTTTGCTGGATATTATTTTAAAAGACCAGGAAAAGTATAATGACAAAAATGAAGAGCAATTACCGGTATTGAAAGTATAAAAGAAGTGCATTATTCCAAGACCAAATCCATGCCGCTTAATTAGATCAGGGATCGCTGAAGATTTGGATAAATTGTTCTTCGGCTTCTGTTTCTCCAATCAAGATTAAATCGCTGTTTTCCGGGATGGGTATGGTCGGGTCCGGGTTAATAGTTTGCTCTCCGTTATGGGTATACGCAATTACATTACACCCTGTGTTTTTCCTGATATCTGCCTCAATAATAGTTTTTCCGGCAATTTTCTTTGGTGTTTTTAAACTGAAAACATTCAGCCCCTCGGCAATCATTATAATATCATTATCCTCATAGATATTGAAAACGGCGTTAGCCCCCATAGTGGCATACGATAACACAAAGTCCGCCCCGGCACGGTGCAGGGAGTTTACATTACGTTCCAACGTGGAGCGGGCCACAATGTGAATATCCGGGCGAAGATGACGGCAGTAAATAGTAAGGTAAATGTTAATATCATCCTGGTTAGTGCTGATGATTACACTGTGGGCAGTTTCAATTCCCGCTTTTTTAAGGGTATTGAGATCGTTGGCATCTCCGAGAACAAAGTTGTGAGGGTTTCTGATCCGGTTCGGGTTTTTATCAATAATCTTGAACTTTATATTCCTTCGTTTCAGGTGGTAAGCAGCAGCACGGCCCACTCTTCCTCCCCCGATAATGATTACAGGCTCATCGCTAATACCATAAATCCCAACCAATTCATCATACTTACGCAACTGCTCTACAGATCCCGCCATCATCAAAACACTATGGCTGCTGATTTTTGTATCCGGATGGGATCCGAGGAAGTTTCCACGTTCCCAAATTCCTACAATATTAATTCCCATTTTTTCCCGGAGCTGCGTTTCCCGGAGGGTTTTGCCCACTAATGGAGTGTCGTGAGCAGTGGCTTCTGCAATTATAATATCTCCCAACCGGCCAATGGTATGAACTTTGGCATCCTGCCCCAACGTTCGCCGGGATAAAGCCCGTCCCAGAAGATTGCCCATATGGAGAACATGATCGCATCCCGCCAGTTTTAGTATATCAATAGAATCGTGTGAATTAGCGGTAGCCACAATTTTAATATTGTCATTGAACTCCCTGACTGTGTGGGCAACATTGGTGTTAAACATATCAGAGCCATTAGCCACAACCATAGATGCCTGATGAATCTGAAGTTTTTGGTAAGTAGCGGGATGATCAGCATCACCCAACATTACCACATAACCATCATCATATAATTCAAGTGCTTTTGCCAGGTCCTGTACCAGCAGCACATAGTTAATGTGATATTGTTTCAGTTTTTCAATGAGCGATTTTGTAATAGGATCAAAGGAGGTAATTACAATGTGGTTTTTAGTTGTAGGTGGAAGTTCACGTGGTGCCCGGGCTCTTGATTGTGCCTCCATCCACGGCGCATAGAAAAACTCAATAAAGGTAAAGGGGAGCATGATTAGTAAAACCAAAATGCCGGATCCTAGTACCATCATAGAAAAAAACCTGCCCAGATCAGAAGTAAAAGTAATATCCCCAAAGCCGAGCGTACTCATCGTAACCAAAGTCCAGTAAAAGCCGGTCATCCAGCTGTGCTTCTGGCCTTCCATTTCCATGATAATATGAAACAGAACCCCATACACAGTGATGAGAATAAGTAGCACCCCCACAAACTTTAAAAGACGTGAAATGTTTGTTTTAGTGTTCTTATTGGCAATAAAATAAGATATCTGGGAAGTAAAAAACTTCATTTAGTCAGAGTATAATGCACAAAGTATTAGGTGGAAGTATAAGCAAAACGGAATTCTTTATTTATAAGCTTTAGCATTTAGGGGGTTATTTCTTTTTGTATTTGAAAACTTCCTCAAGGGGTTTATCAAATACCCCGGCAATTTTGAATGCGAGTTCCAGAGATGGTGAATATTTAGCGGCTTCAATCGCGTTGATGGTTTGGCGGGTTACCCCAACCCGGTCTGCTAATTCCTGCTGGGTCATCTCACCATGGTGAAACCTTAATACCCGCATCTGGTTAGTTATTCCCGAATATCCCATATCAATCGTCTCTCCTGTAGTAGTATAACTGGGTTGATCTCTTGATAATACCGGAAAGCAAAAGCACAATAAACAAAATATGAATAATAAAACCGGTTTTGGTTAAGGAGGAATGAAAAGCGCTTAATTCGCCAAAAATATTGGTAATCAATAAATTCAGGATTACTATAGCAATGGCAAAACTCAGAAAGTTATAGCTGTTTCTGAATCCCCTCCCTTCAATCATAAGATCCCGCTCGTCTTTATCTACTCTTTTTTTACTTTCTGAAGCATCTAAAATGATCTCCCCGATTAAGGCCACCCAAAATACATTGAAGAAAATTTTTACTGCCTGCGAAGAATAATCGGGCAGACCTTGTGGCCACCCGAAAAAAATTAGGATATAAAAAACCAGAATGGAAACGGACATTCCCAAAGAAGTCCACGCATAAAGTTCTTGCTTTGACATATTATCTCCTGTTTGTTAAAAGTCAAACAATCTTTACGTGATGTAAAAAATTTGGGCGATTATCCCCTGAGTACAAGTGGGTAATTTTACCGCTTTAGAAAGTTATCCACATTTAGGTTTGAAAAGTCAATCTAGACCTTTTTTCCTGAGTTTTGAGAGTGAAAGTTTTTCGTCTCAGTCATTTTTCGCTTAAGTAAGAAATAAATGCGAAAGATTTTGGTATAATTCAGAAGAATTTGGAGTATTTTAACACCAATTTTAGAAAAGCCTCAATGTTACAGAAAAATTGTTTAAGAAAAAAACAAAATAAATTTTTCTTTTCCACAAATTTCCATACTTTTCCAACGGTTTAAACATCTGCCCTTCTTTAGCAGAAATTCACACGAAAGAAGCCCGTTTATATGATTATTCGGGCTTTTTTCATGTCTTAAAATGAGTACATATATTACACAATGTGCAATAGCATGTGTGATGGGTGACAAAAAGATGTCACTTTGCAAAAATTTTTTGGATATAACTTGAGTATTCTATATAATTAACTGCACTTCAAAATTTGTTTAAACCAAAACGTGAATTTCTGAATTGCATACCTTAATGATAACACTCTTCTTGAGGAAGGGATAAACCATCTACAATTTAATGGGTCAGTATGTGCTATATGTACCCTGGTCTAAGAGCAGATGTTTTTATATGCATTAAATATCGAAATAGAAACAGATGAATTTTTTCATACAGGAGAGGACTCTCATAGCGTTTTCTCCTTTTTTACTTACATACTATCTTTAAAAAAGAAAAGCCAGCTATTACTAGCTGGCTTTTCTAATTACAACGTGGGGCATTCAGGTTCGACCACCGGCTGGTTTGGCGCCCGCTGTGGATGGGTTCGATTCCCATGTGCTCCATTTAATTTTAACCTTAAACCAATATAGGAGGCTAAAATGAAGATACGTGTTAAGACGTACCCACGTCGAGTTAGAATCACATATCGCGTTGTTGTCAAAAAACCACGACGATAACGTAACAACAAAGGGGGAAGTTTCATGCTTCCCCTTTTTGTTTGTATAAAAGCTTTGTGGTTGGATTAGTTCCAAAACAGTCTGATTAACCCTGATTGAGCAAGTAGATGCTTTAATAGACTCATTTTGTGGATGTGGTGAAATTGCTAAAGTGTCCCATAAACTTATTTAGCGCAATAATATTATATTGAACCCACATATTCAACAAAATTGAACAATCTTAACATGAGCGATCATAAAGACAAAGAACTCTCTATAGAAATAGAGGTTGAAATCGAGCAGGAGTTACAAGTAGAAGAAAAAGATTTCAAGAGAGATTTAGACAAAGTAATTCTTACCGACAAGTCGAAGCTAGAAGATTCTGAAAAAGAATAGGCTGGTCGTTTCTATGATTCCACTTGAAGGCATACTCATTTACATAAAGTTGTAAATACTTCTTAGATGTGTGCTTGTGAGCACCACGAATGCCATTCTTGATAAAGCTCCAAAAACCTTCAATAGTATTTGTATGAACTTCACCTACAGCGAACTCATCTTGTTTATGCTGAATAGTACTGTGATCATATCCTAATGATGCCAAGTTATGATATATGTTGTATTCGTCAGTGTACACAGTCGTACCTTTTTGAACGTTTTGTTCAATCAATGGAAACACGGTATCACGTTGTACATCGGGAGTAACAAAAGCCCGTACTCGTCCGTCTCGTTCAACCATTCCAACTACTGGTATTTTTTGGGTTCCACGCCCTTTATTTGATTTGCGGTACTCTTTTGTTGGGTTTCTTTTGACTCTGCGAGACTTGCCACCGACATAGGTTTCGTCAATCTCAACTACACCTTCAAACAACATTCCATCACCTTCTAAACAGGTACGGATTAAATGGCACATTCTCCAAGCTGTTTTGTAAGTAACACCGATCTCACGTTGGATCTGTTTAGCTGAGATACCGCACTTAGACTGAGACATTCTAAATACTACATAGAACCATTTAACAAGCTCTGTGGCTGATTTATGAAAGATTGTGTTTGCAGTAGGGTATACCTGGACTTTACCATCAGCTGAAGTAAAGCACTTTCTCGATTTAGTGTAATACAAGTCCTTATTTGGTTCGTAAATTTCTCCAGTTTCTGGATTTACCCAACCTTCAGGGTAGCGTTTGTTAAAGATATACTCTAAACATGCTCTTTCAGTAGGAAACTCTTTTTGGAAATCGAAAAATGTATATGCCTTCATAACAGTAGTTGTTTAATCTGCTATAAAGATACACAATTGCTTACTTGTAGTCAAGGGATAATCACCAAAATTTGTTACATGCCGATTAAAGTTTTTTTAATAAAAATAATGTGGGGTTTACCGGTACTCTTTTTTGATAGGGTCAAGAATTCTATCAAGGCCATTTGTTTTTATTTCAAACATGGTAGCCAGAAACTGGCCCAACTGCCCATCCGGCCACCCCTTGCGTTCAAACCATTCCAAATAATGGACAGGCAAATCAGTAACAAAGCGATCTTTGTATTTTCCAAAGGGCATTCTTGCCCTTACCAGGTGGATAAGAAAATCTGCGTTATACAATTGTGGTTATTGAATGGCGAAAATAACGTCTGTAATGGTATCTTTTGGGGCGGTTTCTTTGGGATTACTTATATAATGCTCAAAAGGATGAACTCCTTTTACGGCCTTAAATTCTTTCCCGCGGTGCATGGTATACATGGTACTCCAGGCATTGCCAAGATGATGATAGGCACCGACATGACGAAGAGTATAAATTTTTGTGGGTTTAATTTCACCACTTACAAAACCATCAGGTAAGTTTTCAGGAATGGAAGCAATCCCAACACACCCGGTATAGGTAGCTTTTTGTTTAACAAAATCCCATTTGTGATAAATAGTATAAGCCTCACCTGTTGCAATATCTGAATGATTTTTTATGAAATCTTCAATTTTTCCAAAATCATCAACCATAACCGTTCCAATATCACCGATATCGCATGTAGTATTAATTCCGATATACTTTGTTCCGGCAAAATGAGATTCCCCTCTAAATTCCAGCTTTGATTCAATCTCGCCCTTTTCCACATAATCCTTCAAAAGATTCAATCCTCGGTCATAATCTGAACCAATAATATTTTGCATCATGGTTTTCATCCAGAACATGAAAAAAGGAAGAGAACTGTCCATAACCCACGTAACTTTTGTTCCATCACCTTCCGGCGAAAGCTCAAACCGAGTAACAGCTTTTGATTTCCACGGTTTTAAGAATGTTAAATCGTATTCGATAAACTCATTTTCAACCTCTTTGATTACAGACATATTTCCCTCACCCGTTCGCTTGCCTTTCCATTCGTAGTATTTAGCATCATCAGAAACATTCACTTCCACACCGGGTTCCATAATCAGCCAGGGAGACCAGGCTGGCCACTCATTAAAATCATTGAGTTTTGAGAAAACTTCTTTCGGGGAAGAATTAATTGTGGTGGAACGGCTAACATTAATTTTAGGCATGGTAAAGAAGGATTAATTGGTGCAATCAAAAAAATGAAATGAATTAAAGCAGCAAAAGCAAAAATTGTAATAGTTGTTAACAAAAAGAAACAGGAATGGTAGTATCTTTAGCGAAATAAAAATGAAGCAAAATGATTAAGATTAGTCGGTTCAGGGCTTTTGTAAGAAAACACCAGAAAAGTATGCCGGTTGTTTTCTTTATGTTAGGTTTTATTTGGGATTCGCTAACGCTTGGAAGCATAGACCGCCTGTATGACCGATTTATCCTTTGTTTTTACCTGGTATCGCTTAGTGTGTGTTTATACCTTTTTAATCTTGCAGATGATGGAAAATGGAAGGGTACTTTTTTAGAGAGATATGAGGATTATTTTCCGCTAGCCATCCAGTTTTTTATAGGGGGGTTGTGTAGTGCATACGTGATTTTCTTTTCAAGGAGCGTCTCTTTTACCAAGACTATTTCCTTTTTTGTGATTCTGGTAGTCCTTCTTTTTGCTAATGAGTTACTAAAAAAGCGTATATCGAATAAGTATCTCCAGTTCGGAACATATTTCTTTGTGAATTTTACATTCTTTACATTTTTCATCCCGGTTTTAGTAAACAAGATGAATGGATTTGTTTTTTTAATTTCCGGGGGAATAAGCCTGGCAAGCACGTTATTTCTGGTTGTTTTTATTTATGGAAAAAGCCCCTCAACCCGTGCAGAGCTAAATAAAACCAAGCTTATTGGATTGATCGTATCCATTTATGCGATGATTAATATTTTTTACTATTACAACTTAATTCCACCGGTTCCACTGGCTCTTCAGGAAGGTATAATTGCGCATCATGTGGCTAAAGCAAACAATACATATTTTGTTACTTACCAGGATGAAGGGCTTATCCCGGACTTCAATAAGGTAGTGAGAACCAATCCCGAGGATTCTGTATTCATTTTCACTTCAATTTTTGCCCCAGCTGATTTAAAAAAGAAAGTGAATCATCACTGGCAGTGGAAGAATCAAAAAACTGAAAAATGGGAAACAACGGATATAATAGAATATCAGATAGTAGGTGGTAGAGAAGACGGATACAGGGGTTATACTTTTAAAGAAGTACTAAAGGAAGGAGAATGGAGAGTAGATGTGGCAACAGCAGACGAACAAATTTTGGGTAGAATTAAATTTGAAATCGTAGAAGATTCAACAAGGAAAATCAAAAACCTGATAACAAAGAGTTTCTGAAACCGTTACGACAATCAGCTTTTCCCTATAAATTCAGGAGTTATATGAAAAAAGCCGCAGGGGTGATAAAGAGTTCGTTAATAGCCATGATTTTTTTGGGTTGGGTTGTTCAGGTAACCTATTCGAAAACGAGAACGGAACCATTTATGCGGAACTAAGGGAAGACGAATTGGCAATTATGAATGGCAGGGATGAAAGTATTTATTATGCAGCTCTGGACCTTGAAACATCTTATGTGGTTGACCTGATGCTGGTTTCTTCCGAAGAAAACAGGATTTACCCTAATTCCTCAAAATCAATCCCCAAAAACGAGATATTGGGTTATCGCGAAGGAGGAAAAATAATCATATATTCATGGAACGAAAATCAGTCTCCTGAGAGCTTTTCCAAAAGTATAATTACTAAATAATGAAGCGCTTAGTTTCCATATTATTTGTAGTCACACTTATTACAGGCTGTAATGTTTTTAACAATGAGCAACAGGTCGTTTTTGGAGAAATAGAAAATGAACTGCTAACAATTTATAACATCAGTAAAAATGACGTTTACATTAATATATTAGTAACAGAGACGGTTCCATATACTTTTTGGGCTCCATTTTCCAAGGAATCGAACCGAATAGCTCCGGGCTCTTCTTCATCTGTTCCAACCAAGTTTCTTTTTAGTTATGAAAAAGGTAAAGAGATAACTGTTTTTTTTGGACCTCGTTGGAGCCAACCGGAGAAGATGTTGAGTTTATAATTATAAAATGATGTCAAAAATATATACCAAAGTGTTAATTACCGCGGTGCTCTTAATGGGTTGTGGCATTTTTGAAAGCAGCTATAGTGAAGTACAGGCAGATCTAGGTAGAGATTACTTAACAATTACGAATGGATCACCTCAAACCATTCATTATGCTGTTTTTGAGAGAGTAACATTAGCATCAATAAACTGGAGCCCAGGTTCATCAGGTGAAAACAGAATTGATATAGATCAATCAGAACAAATACATAAAAGCGAGATTTTTGGGTATGAAGAGGGGGATGAGGTAGTAGTGTATTATTGGTATGGGGACTTTATTCCAGGAATGAGTTTAGAACATTTAATAGTGAGATAAAAAGGCATGCCCAAAGTAAAGCTTTTAAAAATAGCGCATGGCCGCAGCGGTGATAAAGGAAACGGATCAAATGTTGGGATTATAGCCCGCCACCCCGATATATACCCTTTTTTAAAAGAAACCCTTACAGAAGAAAGGGTGAAAGCACACATGAAACATGTGTGTAAAGGAGAAGTTGAGCGTTATGAGTTGCCTAATATTGGGGCGCTCAATTTTATTCTGAACGAAAGCCTTGGGGGAGGCGGAACAGTATCTTTGAAACTGGATGCCCAGGGAAAAACCCATGCCTCCCAGGTTTTACGGATGGATGTTGATGTGCCGGAAGAGCTTTTAGATTTAGTTGAATAATATCAGGCTAAACGGTTGTGTTTGCATTTGGGTTGAAATAATATGATACAACCTAAACCAGCATCAGGACCATTTTTAAAACCACCCAAACAAAAAAACCTTTTCGGGGAAGAAAGGCGTGTTGGGGTAGAGTTTGAGTTTTCAGGAATAGGCCTTAATGAGACGGCGGAATTGATTACCGAACTGTTTGGCGGAGAGGTAAATGAAAAAAATGCTTACCAACTTGAAATAAATAAAACCCGGCTGGGCAAATTTAAGGTTGAATTGGACTCCAGCCTTTTCCTAGATAAAGGGTACGAAAAGCAACTGAACAAACTCGGAATTGATGTAAACAGTTTTGGTAAAAAGGAAAATATAGAAAAGAAATTCAGAGAAATAGCTTCCTCAGTAGTTCCTTTTGAAATTGTAAGCCCTCCGGTTAGAATACCGAAGCTTAAAGAGTTGGAAAAGCTTATAGAGCAGCTTCGCAGAAAAAAGGCAAAGGGAACACGGGCCTCGGTGTTTAATGCATTTGGAATGCATCTCAATCCGGAAGTTACCTCAAGCGATCCGGAAAGTATTGTCAGGTATATAAAGGCATTCATTCTCATTGAGCCCTGGATACGGCGATCTGCTAAAATTGACTGGAGCAGAAGATTAACTCCATACATAGAAGAATACAGCAAAGCTTTCAAAAGTAAAGTGTTGAATGACTCATATAACCCCGATCTTAAGCTACTAATTACAGATTATATTGAATCCGGAAATACAAGAAATCAATCTCTGGATTTGCTTCCTCTTTTTGGGTTCTTAGAACAAGAAACCACAAGTAAGTTAATAAAAGACGGGTTAACGTCAGAAAGACCGACCTTCCATTATAGGTTACCAAATTGCGAAATTGAAAATGCAGAATGGTCACTGGCAGTTGAATGGAACCGGTGGATTTGGGTTGAAAGAATGGCAGAACATGAGCTTCTCAATCAGTATTCAAAACAGTACAAAAAAATGATGCTCAAGCCCATTATCAAAGAAGAAGGCTCGTGGATAGAACTTATTGCAAGATGGATGGAAAATGAGTAAAGGAAAAGCAAAAATAGGGATAACAGGACCCGATAAAGGCGGATCAGGGGCCTGGATATTTACGGCTCTATCCGTGTATTTAGCTGGGGGAAAACCAATACGAATTCAACCAAAAAGGCCAGTTGGAATAGATAGAATAGATGGGTTGATTATTGGGGGCGGAGCAGATGTGGAGCCGGTAACGTATGGAGAAAAGCCAATACATAAGAAGAAAGTAAAAAAGGATACGCGGTCAATCCTTGAGTGGATTCTAACTATTATATTTTTTCCGGTGTATTGGTTGGTTAGGTATTTCCAGAAAACAAAAAGTGCACCAATTGACCAGGAAAGAGACCGGCTAGAATTTGAGCTGCTCTCTGAAGCTCTTAAGCAAAATAAGCCGGTTTTAGGTATTTGCAGGGGAATGCAACTTATGAATGTTCACTTCGGGGGTACGCTTCATCAGGATGTGAGTGGGTTTTATGTTGAAACGGCGCAGATTTCTTCCATTCTACCCAGAAAAAGCGTACTTATAGAACCCTCTTCCAAGCTGGCTAAAATTCTTCAAGTGAACCAATGTATGGTAAATGCCCTTCATAATCAGGCAATAAAAGACCCCGGAGAAGGAGTTGAGATAATAGCCAGAGAAGAAATGACTTCGGTGCACCAGGCAATAGAGCATAAGAGTTTTGCTTTTGTGATTGGTGTACAGTGGCATCCCGAGTACCTGATCCAACACTTCAGACAAAGAAAAATATTTAGAAGCCTGGTGAAGTGCGCAGAGGAAAACTGTGGATTTGGTTAGAAATGAAAATTAATTTGAAGAATAAAAACGAATGGGTATTTCTATTTGAACAACATCCCAACTAAGAATCATTTTTGTTGTATTTAGTATCACTTCTTCAAACTCAATAGTAAATGCTTCAACCGGAGTTTCAAGGATAGATACGGGTACATCAAAGCGGACATAGTCCAGTTCCTGATTATAGTCAAAAGCACCCCATTGCCCCAAGCCATTATTTAAAATAATAGTCCATGTACTTTCATTGGGTATAGAAAAAAGTGCGTAGGTTCCTGCTTCTATGGTCTGCTCCGCCATTCGGATAGTGTTGGTAATAGTTATTTCTGTGGCTTCGTTTGCACCGGTTCTCCAAACCTCACCATAAGGCTCCCACTCACCAAAAATAGTACGGTCTCTTCGATAGGGCTGGCCATAAACTACTTTTATGTATGTATTTACATGCTTTATGGCTGAAATAGCTATAGGGCTTTTTCTGTTTCCCGTAGGAGCTTCCTGTGGAGTAGAGGGTTTTCTGGGTTGGCAGCCAATCATAAAAGAAAAAGCGAACAGAAAAAGAAAAACAGCCAGGTAATTTTGTTTTATAGTCATTAAAAGTCACCAAAGATAAACTGGGCTTGATTTCTGGTTGGTTCATAACCAATACCAAACCCAATATTAAAGCCTAAATTAGAAATATTAAACTGAAAATGAACCCCTGCCCCATAAACGCTACGACTGGTGTTAAAAAAATCGGGGGCATCTATATCGGTGACTGTATGCGAAAAAAGAGTCAAATAAATACTTCTCAGGTACGCCGGGACCAAAAGTCCGCCATCATCAGGATAAATAAGAGGGATAGCATACCGTAGACTGAACCGGCTCAGGTTTGGGGTTTGAGGAAAAATATCATCTGCATATCCGAGAGGAATGATTGTGTCAGTGCTGTATAACAAGTTATCACTTTGTTGCAGAAACTGAAGATCAAGCCTGAGCGATTGATTAAGCTTTCTAAGCGGAGATACAAAACCAATAATTCCATAGTAAAAGCCATATCGCTTTGCTAAAGGAGAAATGGCACCTCTTGCCCCGCTTGGAAACTGAAATTGTACTTCAGGGTCATTAAGTGCTTTTTCAGCAGAAACAAAAAGAGAAAGGCCGGAAGATTGTTGAACATCACGGGATTGTTGGAGAATTTTCAAACTTAACTGGGTGAATCCTCCCGCTTTATATTGTGTGCCAAAATCAGAAAGGGGCTCTGGTGTAAGGTTATAATACCGGACTTGCTCAATAGAAAAAGATGGAGAAAAGAAGAAAGTGCTGGCCCGGGCGATATTGCGAAAAACGTGAAATACAGGAACGCTGAACTCAAACCCGCGCTCCTGCAACATATAACCAAAAGAAGTATTATTTCCAGGATCTGTTGCCGTAAAGAAGCTTGGCTCACTATATCCGCTTATTTGAAATCCCGGAAAGAAAGTCCGGTTTGTATAGGTAGCATTATACCATAACCTGTTTTGGATACCAGTGATTTCCACAGAATAGCTTTGGCTTTGTAAAACATCGGTGCTGGTTATTTGTGCACCGAACTCGGTAGAACCGGATTTGTCTTTAGTAACCGGAAGGATAGCGCGAGGCTTAAGCCAACGCAGGTCATTCTTATATGGAGAGGTTTTCCATTTAGTGCTTTCAGATATCAGGGACTCTCCTAAGAGCGGCCTGTTAAGGCTTTCAATAAGCACCGGATCTTTCAGTGTCTCAGAACTATCGACAGGCTGGTTATAGAAATCCTCTTCCTTAAGTACCGCCAGCACTTGCTCCTGCCCTTGTTGGCTAATGTACGCAATGGAGCGTCCATCAGGCGAGTAGTCAGCCTCCATAGCATTAAATTCAGATTTGGTAAGCTGCAGTAGTTTTTCTGTTTCAAGGTTATACTCGAAAATGTTCATGGCCGGATAGCCGTCAACTGTAAAAAGCAACTTGTTACCGGAGGGGTGCCATGCAGGATCATGAACGGATGCCTGTTTGAAAGCAAGAGTGGGTAAACCATCTAAATCCTGATTCATGGTTTGCAGTGATGTAATCCATAAAGCCTGAACCCCCCGCTTATTCAGAATTACGGCAACCTGGTCCCGGTTAGCAGGATTTGAGGAAAGAAAGACGGGCGTTGTTGTATCATCAAAAGATTTAATTGTTTGTAGATTTCCACTTTTAGCTACAGAAACAATATCAGCAGAGGACTCATTAGTTTTTAAAGCAAGATACCCAGTCTTGGAAACAGTAGGGGAATAGGTACGGGCCCTGTTAGTAATGGGCACAGAAGAGGCTGAAGCAACATCCATTTTTATAATATCAGACAGATATGCGCCGATATAAACTCCTCGCGAAAAATATTCACTAAAAAGAAGCGAGTTTGAGCGGTTATCATATTCAATATTAAAATCACCCACAGTAACGGATTCCTTTAAGCGGTCAGATTTTTTAGAAAGAATATTCAGTTTATAGAACCCTCTTGGAGCATTATACTGCGAGCTGTAAAAAACAATTTCGGATGGCGAAACCCAAACAGGCCCTCGTTGCCTAAGCCCCTTAACCGGTAACGGATATAAGTGATGCTTTTCATCAGTAGAGGATGAAAGAAAGTTTTTTCTCTCCTCTTCACGTTTCTTTAACGCGATATTATAGTCTTTATATAATTCACCAGGCCATTTTCCGGTTACCTGCCGAAGGGCAAACCCATAGCCAAGAAAAAAGAGGTTGAGATGTGTATTAATAGTTTTTTTTGAGACATCCTCTCCATACTCATCATGAAGCCAATCTGTAAAAGTGTATCCGGCTATATAATGCCTGTTAAAAGGAAGGCTATAATCTGAAACGTGAAAAGTTTGCCCCATCGACCATTCAGAACCACCGCTTATATTTGCATTAAATTGATTGTTGAAATAAGTGTAATTGCCACGGCCGGAGTTTTCAGATATCCCATTTTCAGACTCATGATAAACCGCCAGGCCTTCATGCAGCCCAACCGGAGGAAAGAAATTATAAGTTCGCGCCAGATCGGGCGAAAAAAGGCTTACAAAACCCGGTATGGAAATAGGGTTCATAACATTTCCATGATTAGCGTGCAGTAATTCATGGGGCAGTACTGCTTCCATCCAGGAGCCGGAAGCAGGATTGATGGCCTTACCCTTAAAAGGAGCAAGGTCAACTTCTGACCGGAAGTTGATGGGTGTTACAAAACCATTAGTAAGGTCATTATAATTTGTAAGAACAACAGGAAAGTTTTTTAATGATCCCCCGGTTAAGGATTCAGTTAATGGATATTGATGCTCAAGTATTCTACCCGCACGAAAAGCAAGGCTGTCCTGCCCTCCCGGATAGATGATTCGAAAATGATCTGTTTTTAAAACCTGCCAGTTCATTCCCGGAGGACGGTGCTGGGCAAAGTAAATCTGAGGCTGTGCCACAACAGAACATGTGGAAAGAAAAGCTATGGCGAAAAACGAAAATGCGAAAAGTTTACGGTTCATATACGGTCAACTTTGATAACCTGGGAGATAATGATAAATCGCCCAAAAATGAGAAAAAGCGCCGCCCATTACAAACAAATGCCAGATTTCATGGAAGCCAAATGTGTCCGGAAAAGGATCAGGTTTCTTTATACCGTAAATTATGGCACCAAAAGTATAAAACAGGCCCCCTATCAAAATCCAAATAAAGAAGCCGAGAGGTAAATAATCCCAGATTCTTGGATACATAATGAGCGAAACCCACCCCATCAAAAGGTATAACATGGTAGAAAACCAACGGGGTGCATTCATCCAAAAAATTTTCTTTAAAACCCCAATAACAGCAAAGGCCCAAATCCCTGAAAGCATGGCAATCCTCCAGTTTCCATCCAGAACAATAGCACAAATGGGCGTATATGAGCCGGCAATAACCAGGTAAATCATAATATGATCAATCTTTCTAAAGAACTCTTCCGTTTTAAAAGAAACGTTAATCATGTGGTAAAAACTGCTTGAGCCAAACATTAAAAGTACAGTTATACCATAAAGGATGAAGGAAAGCTTGAAGTAGAGCGGGTCTGACTGAGATCTCCACATCAATGCTGTTAGAAAAACAATGGCACCCAAAGCACCAACAAGGTGAGAATATGCATTAAAAGGCTCACGAGCCGGAAACAGGAATTTTGTCAAAACTAACGATACATTTTAGGTAACAAAAAAACGCCAATACACAAAAAGTAAAGCAAATCCACTTAAGAACAGAATTCCTCCCCAACTTAGTATGCGCAACCATAGCGGTGGGCGGTGTTCATCAGGAAAATGATTATCCATAACCAACCTGAAGTTAATAAAAGCTAAAGCAGGAGCTGTTAAAAATGAAAGTGTGGTTGCGAGATCTACCATAAACGTGAAGTTGCTGCCCGCAACAAATAGAACAAAAAGAGAAACTAAAGAGATACAAACGATAAGTATCCGGTAAATTCTTGAAGGATTGACAGCAGTCTCAGGTTTAATTACACGGATTATCTGACGGGAAACCCTGGGGTAAGCATCCGTAACTGTTAATGTAGTGCTAAACATAGTGGTAAAAGCACAAATAATGATAATCCAGTAAGTCCAGTCACCAAGGGTAGAAGTATATAAGCTGACAAGTTGTTTTGCAAAGGAACCACCAGAAGAGGCAAACTCTACCCCGCTGCCAAACATAATGAGTGCCCCAAGGCTTAAAAATCCTAAAGCAAGAAAACCGGCACCAATGTACCCAATGTTAAAATCAATCAGGGCGTTTTTCATCTTTGGGCTGTGTCCGGTTTGTTTAATTCGCTCGAGAGACCAAAGAGAGTGCCAGGCAGAGCCATCAATCGGGATAGGCATCCAGCCCATTAATGCAATAAGAAATGAAACACCACCAACAGTCCACAAATCCGGTGCAATGGGTTTTGGGGCACCACTATCATTAAATATTGCGACAATAAGTGCAATAATGGTAGAAATAGTAAGCACAACCATTATTATTTTTATAGCTCCGTCAAGGGCAGAGTATTGACCCCGCATAAGGATCATAATACAAATGAGAAGTAAAATACCGCTCCAAAAAAGTGGGGTTAATGCTATTCCGGTTAACTCTGCTGCCAGGCTTGCTGAGACAATAGTTACAGCTGCCTGAACAGTAAACATGGTTGCAACAGTAAAAACAACAAAAAGCCAGAACGCCCATTTACCAAGCTTCATGTACCCCTCAATCATGCTTTCTTTAGTGGCAATGGCATAACGCGGACCATATTCAAGAAAGGGGTACTTAAAAATATTGGCCAATATAACCGCCCAAACCAAGGTAAATCCGTAATCGGCACCAGCCCGGGTAGATTGAACTAAATGGGAAACCCCAACTGCTGCAGCCGCCATAATAAGGCCGGGACCAAGGGCATATTTAAGTGTAGAAACCGCAGACTCAGCGCCTTTATTCATGATAAAATGTTAGTGATAAATCAATTTGTGAGAGTACAAATTTTTCCAGCTATTTGTAAATCTTAAAAAATGCAAAATGGAAGAGTTTAGCGAAACGAATGTTTTTCAGCTTTTTTCAATTTGAAAGTATACTATTTGCAACTCAATCAACCTATCTAAAAGCGCTCTTCCATGAAAAAAGCACTAACTATTTGTTTAGCAATAATTATCAGTATATCAGCTAACGCACAGTTAACCCTCGATTACTATTTGCCGGCAGGTATATCCTATGAAAAAAGCATCCCAACGCCTGAATCTGTTTTAGGGGCACAAGTAGGAGAGTGGCATGTACGGCATGATCAGCTTGTAAACTATATGTATGCGGTAGCAGAGGCATCTGACAGGGTTACCATTACCGAGTATGCACGAACGCATGAGAACCGGCCACTACTATTGCTCACTATTACCTCTCCCAAAAACCATGCAAATATTGAAGAAATAAAAAATAAGCATGTACAACTTGCAGACGCATCAGTTTCGGGGGAATTGGATATTTCGAAAATGCCTGTTGTTATGACGCTCAGTTTTAGTGTTCATGGAAACGAACCAAGTGGAGCCAACGCATCTTTACTAACGGTTTACCATCTGGCAGCGGCAAAAGGAAGGGAGATTGAAGAGTTGTTGTCTAATGCAATAATAAATATAGACCCAGTTATTAACCCGGATGGGCTCAGCCGGTTTGCACAATGGGCGAATATGCATAAAAGTAAAAACAGGCTGGTTACAGATCCAAACAGCAGAGAATATAATGAGGCTTGGCCGGGAGGAAGAACCAATCACTATTGGTTTGACCTGAATAGAGACTGGATGCTTGTACAGCATCCGGAAAGCAAAGGAAGGGTATCCAAGTTCCAGGAATGGATGCCCAATATTTTGACAGATCACCACGAGATGGGAACAAACAGCACCTTTTTCTTTCAGCCGGGAATTCCATCCAGGACACACCCTTTAACCCCACAAAGAAACCAGGCGTTAACTGCGGCGATAGCAGAATATCATGCAGAAGAACTCGATAAAATACAATCGCTGTATTACACAGAAGAAAGCTTTGATGATTTCTACTACGGCAAAGGCTCCACCTATCCGGATGTTCAGGGGTCAATAGGAATCCTTTTTGAGCAGGCTAGCTCCAGGGGACATGCACAGGAAAGCATTCATGGGGTTGTAAAATTCCCATTTACTATTAAAAATCAATTTAAAACCACCCTCTCTACGATGAGGGCCGGGCTAGAGCTGAGAGAAGATTTGCTGGCGCATATGCGTGAATTTTACCAGGAGGCAGCATCAGAGGCGAAATCAGCAGCTGTAAAAGCCTATGTATTTGGAGAAGATTCAGATCAATCAAGAACAAATCATCTGGCAGAAATGCTTAGCTACCATAGTATCGATGTTTATGAATTGGGGAAAGATCTTTCTGCTGATGGTAATGAATTCAAAGCAGGAAAAGCATATATCGTACCAACCAATCAGCCCCAATACAAATTAATCACAGCACTTTTTGAACGAAGAACAGAGTTTACAGACAGCCTTTTTTATGATGTTTCTTCCTGGACTATGCCGTATGCCTTCAACCTTCCATTTGCAGAATTAAACTCCAGGCAGTTTGACCAGGATCAATTAGGAAATGAGTACAACGGCCAGACGATTGAAGAAGGAGAGGTTGTGGGAGGAAAAAGTAATTATGCATACGCATTTGAATGGGATGAATATTATACGCCGGCAGCACTTTATACTCTTCTTGAAAATAAAGTAAAAGCAAAGGTTGCCAGCCAGCCATTTACTGCCGTAGTTACAAATGGCACCCAGGCATTTGATTATGGAAGTATTATGATTCCCATGGGTATTCAAAGTGACCAGGAAAAAACCCACCGGTTAATACAGCAAGTAGCGAAAGAAAACGGAATAAAGGTTTTTGCTATAAAAACGGGGCTTACCCCGAACGGTATGGACCTGGGGAGCAATAACTTTGAACACCTGGAAAAGCCCAGCGTTGCTATTATTGGGGGAAGAGGCGCTAATCCATACGAAGTTGGAGAAGCCTGGCACTTGTTAGACCAGCGTTATAAAATGCCGTTAAGCATCATTGAAAAAAACGAGGTATACACCTCTAACCTAGATAGATACAATGTGCTTATTATGGCGGGGTATAGCCATGGGGGCTTCTCCTCTTCCCAAGTTGATGCTATAAAAGCATGGGTTCGAAGTGGGGGAACACTCATCGTATACAAGCAAGCGGTTAACTGGGCAAAAAGAAACGGCTTGGCTGAAATTGAATTTGTGGAGGAAGAAGATTCAGATGAAGAACAGCAAGACACCCGCCCCTATGTTAAGCAAAGCAGAGACAGGGGCGCCCAGGTAATAGGGGGAACTATTTTTAATGCTAAATTAGACCTGACCCATCCATTAGGCTATGGTTTTAACGATGGAGACATGACAGTTTTCAGGAATAGCACCATTTTTATGCAGAAAGGAGAGAACCGTTACTCAAGCCCGCTTGTTTATACAGAAAATCCTCTTGCAAGCGGATACGTATCTGATGAAAATATCGAGTTGCTCAAAGAAAGTGCAGCGATAGTTGTAAGCGGAACAGGCAGGGGAAGGGTCATTGCAATGACGGACAACCCCAACTTCAGGGCATTCTGGTATGGAACCAATAAGCTTTTTGCCAATGCAATTTTCTTTGGCCATACCATTAGTGGGGGCACAGTGAACTAAGTGGGCATTAAATTCAACCTTGAAGAAGCGATCTCAATACTTGCTAAGACTCCAGATGTTTTATCGGGCCTGTTAACTGGCCTTTCTGAAAATTGGCTCGAAAGAAATGAAGGGGGCAAAACCTGGAACCCTAAACAGGTTTTGGGACATTTGGTTTTTGGGGAGGAAACAGACTGGCTTCCCAGAACCAAAATAATCCTGGAACATGGAACAGAAAAAGAGTTTACTCCCTTTGACAGGTTTGCACAAGACCGGCTTTTTGGGGATAAAAGCACCGAAGAGTTATTAAGGCTTTTTACGAAGAAGAGAAAACGAAACCTGGAAGAGCTGAAGGCGCTTAACCTCACTGATTTTGATCTTCAAAAAAAAGGACTGCACCCTGAGCTCGGGGAAATTACATTACAGCAAATGCTTTCTGCATGGGTTGTTCATGACCTAGGGCACATAGTTCAGGTTAACCGGGTATTGGCAAAAAACTATTCGGAAGAGATTGGGCCGTGGGAAAAATACCTGACTATTGTGCGTTCTGATCCTCCAAAAGAGAAGTAGGTAAAAAAAAATTTATTCTTCCCGTGGCGGAAGCCCAAGCAAATATCGGAAATCAAATTTTCCGGGAGGCATAGTTTTGAGGTTTTTGATCAGGAGAATGGCACGATCAATCTTCTTCTGAGAACTTTTAACCTGGGAAACATAATAAATAATATATCTTTTTTGGCCATCTGTCAGTGTTTCGAACACAGCGCTCCCTTCTTCATCCTGTTCAAGCAAAGCCTCAAGTTCTTCAGGCATCTCCATCCCATACTTTGAGGGATCAGGCTCAATATATACCTGCACTTCATCTCCCTGTTTTAGGTGAAGAGATTTAAGTCGTTTTTTGTTTACAATGATATATCCCCTGCCTTCTCCTAAAGCGACCAGCCCGCAATGAAATTTTTCTGAAGAGTTTAAAGAACATAAATGCCGGGAGCCTACCCCACCGGCCTTTTCCAAAATATGTTTGGGAACCTCGGCATAATGAAGTTTAAGATTTGGTAAACAGCCTATATGCGATTGAAACTCGATGAACTTCAATGATTAGCTATTGAACATTGCCATTTATAATTACCCAGGTAACATGGCTGGTGTATTCAAAAGGATCGCCATTGAAAAGAACCAGGTCTGCATCTTTTCCTTTTTCCAAAGACCCTACGCGATCATCAACACCCAATAGTTTTGCTGCATTGATTGTGAGCGCCAATAAAGCTTCTTGCATATCCAGGCCATTAGCAACAGCAACCCCGGCCTCAAAAAGAACAACCCGCGTTTTTGGCACATAGCCTTCATAACCACTCTGGAATGCAAATGGAATGCCGGCCTCAGAAAGTTTGGCGGCGGTTTCCATACTTGCATTTTTGCTATCCCCGCGTGTTCTTATCATTGTGGGATGAATAAATACAGGATGCCCCGATTTTTTTATTTCATCAAGAATCAGATATGCTTCTGCAGCACCATCAATAACCATCGGGAAACCAAACTCTTCTTGCAGCCTGATAGCCGTCATGATGTCATTGGCCTTATGAACCGTAACCATTGCGGTAAGCTTACCCTCCAGTAAGTCGGCTAATGCCTCCATTCTAAGATTTATTGAAGGGGGTTTCTTTTTATCCTTTCTTTTTTCAGCATAATCCTGGGCCTTTATCAATTCCTGCCGAAGCATGGCAACCCCCTTGGATCGGGTTCCCGGCTTTTTAATGGCACTACTAATCATAGAACCCATAGTGAAAGCCAGCATTTTACTTGGAACAAGAACGTCTTTTTCGACTGTTTCCCCGGTGGTTTTCACAATCATGGTTTGGCCGCTAATTAAGGCGCCCGGCCCGTGCCCGGTATGTATGGTAGTAATTCCCAGGCTTCTCAGGTGTCCGACAAGAGCTTCCTTTGCGTTGTAGGCATCGACAGCCCTAAGTTCGGGTTGAATAGCGGAAGAAGTTTCGAGCTGGTCCTGGTCATGACTTTGATTGTAATGCCCGGCAAGGCCAACAACGGTATGGGCATCTATAAGGCCAGGGGTAACTACTTCGGCTTCCAGAATGGTATAGTTATCGGGGATGCGAACACTGGCTTCGGTGCCAACGCGATCAATTTTTCCGTTTTTAATGAGGATCACACCGTTGGTAATGGGTTCTCCGGCGCTGGTATAGATAATCTTTCCTTTAACAGCGGTTTGTGCGGTAAGGGGCTGAACAAAAAAACTGAATAGAGCAAGAAACAGGCTAAAGTTGAATATTTTCATTTTGAACCTCCGTGCTCGCTGTGGATATAAGATTCGCCCCGAAAGATTTCATATCCTCCGGTTGCATATTTTCGGTCTTCGGGGTTTTCTCTGTCCCAAACTTTAATTCCTTCAATCCAGGTTTGCTCAACCAGGGTATATACACTTAAAGGATCGCCGGAAAGAATAATGAAATCCGCATCTTTTCCTTTTTCTAAAGACCCGGTTCTGTCATCAATATCCATCATAACTGCATTAGCAATTGTGACAGCTTCCAGCGCTTTTTTCCGGCTCATACCAGCCCTCACACCCATTGCAGCCGAGCGTAAAAACAATCGGGAGTCCGTAATTCCATCATCTGTATGAAAACCCACGGTAACGCCTGCCTTTTCAAGTACACCCCCACTCACGTTGCTAAAATTAATGGCTTCCAGCTTACCGCCAAACGAATCCAATGTAATGATAGAAGCAGGAACCCCGGCCTCAGCGATCTCTTCTGCAACTTTATAAGCTTCGCTTACATGCTGAAGAACAACCTTATATCCGAACTCCTGTGAAAGGCGAATGGCAGTGAGAATATCGTCATGCCGGTGTGTATGGTTGTGAACGGTTCGTTTTCCTTCCAAAACCTCTACCAAAGTTTCCATTTGCAGGTCACGGGGAGGCATTTTGCTTTCATCTCCTTTAGCGTCGGCAATCTTTTTTTGATAATCCTGCGCTTTTACAAATAACTGCCGAACCATTGCGGCTGATTTTGCGCGTGTCCCGGAAAATGGTGGGTTTCTTAAGGGATTAGTTCCGTTCGCCATTTTCAAACCACCGTAGATATTATTCTCTTCATCAATAACCAGAAGCATATCTTCGATAGTATTCGCTTTTCTGAGTTTGAGATATACGGTTTGCCCGCTCATTAAATGCCCGGATCCGGGCATAATATTTACAGATGTAATACCTCCTGAAAGTGCTTTTTTGAATGTATCGCTTCTCGGGTCAATGGCATCCATAATACGAACATCCGGGTGTAAGGTGGAGGAACGGTCGCCCCCATCTCCCTCACCAATATGGGAATGTGTGTCTACCAGGCCCGGCATAATTACCTTACCGGTTACATCATGGATAACTGCATTTGCGGGGATATCGAGTGCGGCATCACCTACAGCCAAAATCTTACCATTCTGAACAATAAGCACACCGTTTTCGATAGGATTACCTGAAACAGGAATCAATTGTGCACCCGTAAAAGCATGGGGAAGAGATTGCGAAAGTGCATAAGCCGATAAAAAGACAGAAAAAAAGGCTGAAGAAAGAAAGAACCGGAATGATTTCATAAAAAAGAGCTGGTTAAAAATCAGCCCCAATTTATAAAAAACAAATTGCTATCAAAGCAAATATTTCAAAGAATAGAATATGGAACGGAATAAACTAATTGAGGTTATAAGAGATAAAAACGATTAAACAAAAAGAAAAAAGAAGATGAAAATACTGGCAAGTATTGTGGGTGCTATTGCGGTGGCCCTATTCGCACTTACATTAACTATAGACGGAATTGTAAAGAACAACATTGAAGAATCAGCTTCAGCTTTATTAAAAACAGAAGTTAAAGTAAGCGATGTAGACCTATCAATATTCAGTGGTAAAGGAGAAATAGAGGGCTTTGCCGTGATTAATCCAAAGGGCTTCTCAGAACAGGTAGCGATAGGATTTGAACAAATGAATTTGGAAGTAAAACTAAGTAGTTTGTTGTCGGATACCGTGATTGTAGAGGAGCTGATTGTTCAAAACCCATCGGTAAGGCTGGAGCAAAAGGAGAACAAGATAAACCTGAAGGAGCTGAATAATAATATCAGTTCAGCCTCGTCAAAAGATGAGTCCTCGAAAAAACTGGTAATAAATTATTTCCTCATGGAAGAGGGTAGGGCAACAATTTCATCAGAAGCTGATGAAATAGATGGAACCGAGGCAACGATATCAAGATTGGAATTAATAGATATCGGTAAAAACTCCTCAAATACCCTGCAGCAAACAATGCAACAAATTCTTGAACCTGTTATTCAGGAATTAGTCTCCAAAACGGTAAAGAATCAAATACTCAATCAAATTGAAAACGCAGTAAATGATTTTATCGATGGGTAAGTTTCGAACTTAGTTATATGAGTCTTCAATCTCTTTTAGTTTCGTGTCTATCATTTTCTTTGGCATCCAGTTTCCACGAATCATTACACCGGAAAGGTTTTTAATGTTTGCCACATCATCAAACGGATTTTGGTTTACCAAAACCAGGTCAGCACGTTGGCCTTTGGCAATAGTGCCAAAAGAGTCATCGTCGGAAAAATATTCACCAACATTAAGGGTGCCCGTTTTAATAATTTCATAAGGGGTCATACCCGCGTCTGCCATTACAGCCAGTTCGCGATGTATGGAAAACCCGGGAACGCTGAATAACTGCGGGGCATCTGTTCCCATCAGGATTTTTACCCCGGCCTTATTCATTTCTCCGAGCAAACGCTGCCGTAGTTCAGCGTGATCAAGTGCCTGCTCTACATTAAAATTTGGGTTATTATCAATGTTATTGGCCACAAATGCGTTATAACTTGCCCTGAGCTGCTTGGGAATGTACTTAAGCTCGTCATAGTTTCGCATGGCTTCATAATCTGCAGCCCCAATTATGGTTTCCCAAAGAGCCTGTGTGGGAACCACCCAAACATTATTTTCAATAGTTATCTGAATGATCTCTTCCATTTTTTGATCAAGCTTTTCTCCTTCAAAGGCACTTAAAAAAGCGACATAACCATCGAGATGATCCATGGTCAACTGGCCCATTTCAATAGCGTGTAACAATCCAACCTCGGATGGAACATGGCCGCCAAAAGTGATGCCAATTTCGTTTGCAGTATTGGCCATTGCATCATATTCCTCAAGGGTAAGGCCGGGATGAATTTTCAATAAATCCCACCCTTCTTCTTTTTGTTGTTTTGCTTTATCAATTGCCTGTTGAGGTGAACCAATAGAGTTTCCATTAAAGCTTGGGCCTGCGAGATATAGGTTCGGGCCAATTAATTTGCCAGAGGCAACCTTTTCTTTAAGCTCCAGTTGGTTTTCCCAGCCCAGCATACCCCTAACGGTGGTAATGCCCGCTGCGGTATATAGAAAAAGGGTATGTTCAACATAGTCCATAGTCATATATGCGGGAGCATTTGGTGGAGGGCTTGTTGGGGGAACATGCCCATGCATTTCCGCAAGACCGGGCATCAGGTATTTATTGGAACCATCTATGATGGTTGCATTATCCGGAAGCTGAACATTTGAGGATGGAGCAACCAGTACTATTTCATCACCATCTACTACCACGGTATGATTTCGCAGAACGGTTTCTGCTGTCATGGGAAGAACGCTTACATTAGTAAATGCAATTGTATTATCTGAAAACCCCGGAGCCTGGCTATTGTTGTTATAAATGAAAGCACTGGTCAATAATACCGGAAGCGCAACAAGCAGGATAAGTTTGAATTTCATAAAGAGCAGATTTAATTGTTCCGTAAATAAATCTTAGCAGGGGCATTTAAACAAGATGCGGGAGATACTTTCATCAAATTTTACGCATGTGAAAAAGTGTAATCAGGAAAAGCGTAAAGCGGCCTTTATAACTTGTATAAAGCTTCCTTGACGATCTTTTACATCATCAGGCTCAAGAACTTCCAGTTTTTTCGCGCCCTGGTAGAAGAAAAACAGGCCAATTGCCATTACAGTGTGAGCAAGATCCAAATGATTAAACCAAATATGAAGGCTAATCTCACTAGTGTAAAAGAAGGCTGCAAGGGTTGTAAAAATAACGGATAGAAAAATAATCCGGCTTCCCTCATTACGGGTTCTCCAGTAAACCAAGAAATGAAGAGGAAGCACCACCAGCCCCAGGCCGTAGGCCGAATGGACTTTGATGTAAAAAAAGTCAACAGTAATGAACGTAATAACTGCGAAGGTAACAAGCTCAATAACATTTGCAACCTCCAGGAAGCGGGCGAAACGGTTATTTATAACCGGGGCTGCATGTATGATCGTGGCTCTTTCAATAGCCATAACAGCAAGCATACTAATCAGCCAGCCGGGAAGCTTCCATGGCAGGCCCACAGCATATTGAAAGGCATGCCCCAGGATACCCCCTAAAAAAGTAGCAAGCGCCATAATACCAAAGTACCAGCGCATGTATTGGTGAACCTTCCCCTTTTTATTCAGCCGGGTAAGTTTTACCAAAGCATAAACACAAACCGCAGTAATCCAAAGGTCGGTAAAGGTAACCATGGGCTCCATAATGGTAATACCAAAAACCTCTATGGATGGTTGGCCCGATGCAGACTCATAAATATCCTGATTCATGTTTTATAAATACTAAAAAGAGGAAGACTTTGCTATAAACGAATTGTAAACAAGCGGAGCCGGGTTTTATAGAAGAATGAAAGGAAAAGACACAGTCATTGTAGCCTGTTTGGAAGTATTACATGAATGAAGTTGTTAGAATTGATACCTCTAAAACTCAAACTTACCCACCGCAGCTTCACAACCTTCCCAGTTAATTCTGATATTCTCCGGGTCAGAAAGCGAATCTTCAGGAGTTAGTTTTTCAGGAAAGCCTGTCCATTGTTGCGGGCCGTAGAAATCACCTGATTTAGCTTCGGGATCAAAACAGGCCCGTATAATTCCGGTGGCCCCGTCTTCCGGAGACTGGGCATGATTCATTAAGTCAGCATCAGCATCCATCCCTCCGGCTTTTGCCGTGGTTACCTGTAAACCGGTGGCGGCAAGGCCGGGATGTGCGATCATCGTTTTTACATGGGTGATACCTTGTTCTTCCAGCTTCTCTTTTAATCCATAAGTAAAAGCGCAGTTCGCCAGCTTGGTTTGGTGATATCTCTGCCAACGCGGGCCGGTAAAACTTGCATTTTCTTCTTCAGTACCGTCACCCCCCAGGTTGCCCCCGCGCTGCTCAAAATATTTTTCTTCCAATGGAGGGCCAAGCCGGGCCATAGAGGTATGGTTTACAATCCGCGCCTCGCTGCTTTTCTTTAAAAGGGGAAATAACCCATTAGTTAAGAGGAAGTGCGAAATACAATTAGTCTGCATTTGTACATCGTATCCGTCTTTGGTGGCTTGGTCCGGTAAAGCCATAACCCCGGCATTGTTGCATAGTACATCTACCACATCAAATGATGATTTAATTTCTTCAATCGCGCTCCTCACACTTTTGAAGTCCTGTAAATCACAATCAACAGAATGAAAAATTCCTTCCGGAACCTCTTCTTTCAGGTTTTTTAAAGCTGACACAGAGCGGTTACTGCTTCGGTTCAATAAAATCACTGTCGCCCCTAACTTTGCTGCCTCCCTTGCACACACGTACCCGGTTCCACTGGTTGTGCCGGTAATGGCCACCACTTTTCCGGTCATATCTTGTGTGTGGTTATTGATTACCGTTTCTAAATGAAGGGTTTTGATCGTATTTGGCATAAGACAAAAGTAAATGAGAATTTCAGATTACAATGCAACTATAGTAATCTTTGTTCGGGAAAAGATCAAAAGCCGCACTTGCGGCAAGATCATCACTTACTGGTTATCTTCCGACAACTGTTCGCAGTAAACTTTAAGCCCATTGTTTTCATCTGATAGCGCTTTCCTGAAAAGGGGTTTAAGCAAAAACCCGAATAGAGAAATAATGTAACCCGAGGCTTCAAGTGTAAGGGTATTTAGAGTATAGCCCTCCATTTGAGAAACCGTATGGGTAGCGACCATAGTAAGGCCGGGCTTGGATGTTTTCCATGAAAATCCCTCTCCCTCATCAAACGAGGTTACTTCCCATTTAGCCTCACTTTGCATGGGTTGCTTAATCAGAACTTCGCTACCAGCGGAAAGGGGTGTGGAATCAACCTTTTTTAAGGAGGTTATATTCGGGGCCCAGGCAGGCCATTCCTCAACATTTTTGGTTACATCCCAAACTAATTGTGAGGGTGCATCGACTTTTATACTATGCTCAATATTCATCTCATGACTTTATTTTATAGTTCTCTTTCTTTTTAATTGGAACAAAAGTTAGCGTCAATTTCAGGTAAATAACAATACTTTTTTTGGCCTTTTTGAAAGGTTAAACAATAGTCAAGGCTTTGTATTCAAAAAACTGAATTATGTCTGTGTTGAACTTAGTTTAGCGTTCGCCTTGAAACGCTTGTTATAGGCCGCTTTACCCTTCTCCTCCAAGAAACATTAAGTACATGAAAGGGAGAGAAATAACGATTCCAATTATTAACGGAACCCAAATACTTCTTTTTCGAAACTTCAAATCTTCAGGGACGTGCCTTTTCCAGAAAACTGTTTCGAGTAAATAAATACCAGCTAAGCTAAATGTGATAGAGATCAAGCTTGTTGTAACAGGAATAAAATCAATTATAATAATCTGTACTACTGAATAAACCAGAGAGCTGATTAAGGCTATCCATCCAATTTTTGATTTACCAATTTGCTTAAAATTGATAGCCATTAGAATACCACCCGCTAAAACTGAAAAAAGAACTCCAAAGACTAAAATAAATTTCTGTGTATAAAGTTGAGGAGCCGTTGGGTCATCCACAATATTCGGATTGGATTCTTTGGGTTCCTCGATTATTTGCTGCTGCTCAATTTGTGCACCTAAATTTTTGGCCTCTTCACTTGCCTTCTCTCTTTTTTCTAATTCCCAAATAGCGGCAAGCACTGCATTCTCCTGGAACATTGATTTATTGTTAATGTATTCCTGAAGCTGAGCATCAGTTTTCTCTGTCATTTTCCGTGAAAAGAAGTTTTCCTTGGCCATTTCTAAATTTTTGGTTTAGCCCATAACGACCCGGCGGTTAAGCGGCCCCGGCACATAATTTAAGGTTTCGAAATAATGTTACATTCTCGGGCATTATGTGCAGGGGCCGACTTGAAACGCTTGTTAGGTGGCGAATTTATAGGGCAAACATTTCTTGTAATGTACTCAATACTTTTTCTTCGGCAGAAGAACTGATTGTCCCAAGGCTTTTAATCAATCTGCTTTTATCGACTGTTCGAATCTGATCTAATACAATTTGTCCTTTCTTGCCTTGAAATGTAGTAGTGACCCGTGTAGGATAATTTTTAATGGTAGATGTCATTGGGGCAATGATCACTGTTCTTATATGTTTGTTCATTTCATTAGGAGATATGATCAAGCAGGGGCGAGTTTTTTTAATTTCAGAGCCTTTGGTGGGATCAAGTGAAATCAGATGAACTTCAAACCTTTGAACTGGATCTGCTTTTACCATGTCCACTCAGTTTCATCCCATTCTGAAGGCCTCTCAATCTCTTTTTGATCTAATAAAACATCATCACCTTGTTCCGCCATTTTTTGGAAAGACGCCTCCCAATCCTTTCGGGTCATATCAGCAGGACGAAGAATAATTTCATTGTCTCTGAGGATCATTTCAATTTCTTTAGTGATCCCACTTTCTTCGATCAGAGGTTTGGGAATTCGGACTCCCTGGGAATTCCCGATACGAATTATCTTGGTTTTCATAGCTTTGGTTATTTGTAAATATTTATACAAATATAATTACAATGTACCTACAATACAACCAAGGAAGAATCGATTTATCGAGCCACCTAACGACCTACCGCATAACCGGCGCAGGGATTATGATTTTTTAAAAGGCTAAGCATTTGAACAATCATTGCAAGAAATTAAGCCGAAGCCACGTCTGCGTCCGCTGTTAATGCGGTTGTTATACCCAAATGATGCTTAAAGTTGATCAATTTGGTTTAATAGAACTGAAGGATGAATATTCATTTCAATTATTTTACCTGACGGGTCAATCAAAATATTTCTTGGTAAGCCTTGTATAAATAATTCTTCATTGATTTCAGTAGTAGAATACCCATTCAACCATTCCACATCATATTTGTTTAAGAAAGACTCTAT
Organism: Balneolaceae bacterium; assembly: GCA_006969905.1. Taxonomy (GTDB): domain Bacteria; phylum Bacteroidota; class Rhodothermia; order Balneolales; family Balneolaceae; genus Balneola. The sequence continues at coordinate 989,107 of CP030887.1, forward strand.
CCTTTGGGAATCTTCATTATAATTGAGACTTACGAGAATCACTTTATCAGAAAAATCAGAATGAATTCTTTTTAAGTCATCAATTTCTTGATGGCAACCAGCACACCAATTAGCCCAAAAATTTAGATATAACATCTTTTCACCACCCAGAAAGTCATAAATTGAAGTCTTTTCCCCTGAAAGCAATTCAAATGTATAATCATAGACGGATTGTCCTTCAGTAATTCGTCTTTCAGTAGTACCACTTAAAGTAGGCTTAACTGAAATAGATGTGCCATTATCAGCTACTTCAGTTATTTCAAACCCATAATTAGTACTATGAAAATAAGTTGTTGAATCAAGAACAACGGCTCCTGAGGCTTCATCTGTGCCGTTTATTTCACCATCATATTCCCCAATAACAATCCGATCGGAGTCTAAATCATTGTATTTACCATTCACGTTGTGATCTATGATTCCAATTCTTATAGAATCTTGTTGATAGACAAAATCCCCTACTCTTATGTTTCTTCGTTGATCAAAGTAAAAATCGACATATGGTTTTCCCTTTGTTATATATTGCTCAATCATTTGTTTGGTCTGATCCTTTTGTTCAGAATCAGGTTTGTGGAATCGGATAGTATGGGAAAGGTGAGTTTCATCAATATTAGGTATAGAAATATCAATAAACTCCTCCGAGAATTGAAGCGATTCATTAGCATCTGAAAAATCAAGATTATTATTATAATCAACCCAAAATAAGGGTGATTCAGATGAATAATCTCCAACCAATACTAATACACCGTTTTCAATAGCGGACTGATTCTTGCCCGTGAAATAGATTTGAGCAAAAACTGTATCCGATACTTCTGACAAATTTGGGAGAGTGATTCTTCCACGTAAGCTGTCTTCCATTTCTGTAATTGGATAAAGAACAAAAAAACCTCTATTTGGTTGATCATAGATGGTATTCAAATCAACTTTTAAAGAAGGCTCACTTTGATTTGAACATGAGATTATGAATAGGCAAAGAAATAAAATTAGATAGTGTTTCATATTAATTGCTTTTTGGGCATAACGACCCAGCGTTTAAGCGGCACATTACAATTTAGGATTTTAGTTTAAGTTTCGAAATGAGCTTGCACTGAACTTGATTCAGTGTCCGACTTGAAACGCTTGTTATACATTCTTGTTGACGAAATAATGAGTTGAGGTTCCAATTTTATTTGTTCGAATTATTTCCAAAAAAGCGTTGGGAGATAGTTCAATGAACTTGTTTGGATTTTCACCGACCCATAAAGCTTGAAACTCAATTCCTTCCTTGGAATAAGAAATTACTTCTTCGAGCTTTTTTGAATATTCAACTAAATACTCAGGATCAAAATCCCAGAATTCAGCATCCCAGTCAGCTTGTTCTGTCAAATGATTGTGGAGTTGAAGATCAAATTTTTTAAGATAGGATCTCTGGTCACGAGTATTGATGAATTCTATTTCTACAAAAAGACTCATTTAGAATGTATAACGACCCGGCGTTTAAGCGGCGCAGGTTCTGGTTTTTTGTAGAAGTAACTGAATATTTTTATTGCTCACAAGCTTTCCAGCGAATCCTACCTGCGTCCGACTTGAAACGCTTGTTAGGCAACTGGATAATATTATACTAAAGTATATTTGTTAGATAGGAAACCATTTCATTTTCTGGTTCATTACCTAGTAATGTATATTCTATTCCAAATTCATCAAGAGTTGCTCGTAGATTTTTATCAGCCTTCTCCTGTAATTCTTGTTCCTTAGGCCTGATGTCATCCTTAACATTACTTGGAGAATACAGCTTAGTTGTTACAAAAAAATGAGCATAGGTTTTTTTATAGTCTTTACAGAAGTTTTCCATAGACTTTGCAAATGAAATAGCTTGTTCATTATCAGGAAAAAAAAGTCTTGTATACATTAAAATATCAAATACGCTTCGATCACACATTAAAAGGTCACAGTTTCTACTAAATGTCATTTCAATTGAGATTTGACGACCAAACAAATCCATTTGCATCTCGGGGGTTTTCTCATTTGCAGCAAGAAACAAGCTTGATCTTGCTACTTCAGGAGATAAATTTACCCTTAAGCCTTTCTTTTTTAATTCAGAATATACACTAGATATAAGTGTAGATTTTCCTGAGCCATGTGCTCCTACTAAAGCTATTTTCATTTTGTCTCCATTCTCCAAGATGTAGTTATTCGATTTGCTTTACCTTTATCCGACTTCTTAACTGGTAGTGTACCATGAACATGTGTAGGATTATTAAAAATAATCAAACTACCTTTTTTCTGTTTGAAGTAAATACGATCAGACTCTATCTCATTATAGATTTTCTTTCCATCTTCAGATGCTTCAGCATTTTTATTTAAATAAAACTCCCCACCTAAAAAATCTATTGAGTAATCTGTAAGCATCAAAACTGCAACAAAATCATTTTTTCCATACCCGACATTTCTACCTCGATGAGCCTTAATAAATCCTCCCTCATGATATTCAAAAATTGGAAAGACCCTTTCATTTATATTTCCAGACCAACTCATTCCTGTCAACTTTTCTAATTTTAATTTTCCTGTGGAATTCAATTCCTGAGCAATATCAGATTCTAAATAGTAGTATTGCATCGGCGATCTTTCGGATTTATAGATCTTATTTACCAAATCATCGCTATCATTTAGCCCCGCACTTGATTGTTTCAACTTATTCTGACCGACTTTTCTATACTCATTAACAATTATATCGCATGCCGATTCATCAAAAAACTCAGGTAGGTAAGCAAATCCTTGTTCTCTTAATTCTTTCATAACCCGATGATTAGTTAAAAGTTGCCTAACGACCCAGCGTTTAAGCGGCGAGCCGTGGTTGATTTATATTAAAGGCGCGTAGCCAAGTTCGCCTGCCCCGCGTCCATAAACCTGTGGACAGGCGGGGAGTCCGCTTGAAACGCTTGTTATGTAACAATTTATTCGACTGGCACTGCCGATACCACTGAGTCTATAGGGAATTTCTCAGTAATTTTTTCACCTGATTCATTCTCATATTTTAATTGAAAAAAAATGTCTTTAGGTTTCTCAAATGACCCACATGTTGGAATACCTATTAATTCTTCTCCAGTATTAAGAGTAATTTTGAATTCTCTTTTTGAAAGAACGTTTTTTAAAAAGAGCTCGTAATAATCAATTTCGGACATGTTATTAATCAATTTTATGTAGGGGTAAATTTCTTAAATGCTTTTGCAATCTTTTAGCCATAGGACGTAAGGTTAAAAAAGTAATAGAACCAGAAATGAATCCTCCAAGAACCGGAATGGCTTTTCCAATTTGTTTTGCAAATGTTTCCTTAGTCAATTTTACGCCAATCCATTTTGCAATTTGTTTTGATATGTTATAGACAGCATATTTTGTTAAAGCATATTTGGGTAATCTTTTTACGACTTCTTTTGCAAACTCTTCAGCTAATTTTGCAACAGCTTTATTAGCTCCATTTGCACCCATCATTACACCTAAAAATAGTGTGATCTTGAGTAGAGTTTCTTCATCCACACTATTTATTTCCTCATCATCAAATAAGTCAGGCCATCCATACAAATAGAGGAGTTTTTGACACAAAACTACTGTATGGAAAAAATATTGAGTAATATCTGCGGGTATAGTTCCCACTATCCACCAACTTCCCGGTAGCCCAGCAGCAAAAGAAGTAGAAGTACAAATAGTTACATGAAAATTGATACTACCTTTTGCTACACGTTCAATAATTTTTGAATCGATTCCTGCCTTTTTGGGAGTAGATTCAACTGCTTCAATAATTACTTCTTCTTCCAAATGCGGTCGAAGAGTGTCTTTTAAAAATAAAGCACGGTTTACTCTTGCGCCTGGTATAGACAGAACTTTTCTGACAATGTCGAACCATACATTTTCTTTTCCTTCAGGATTGTTTTGCCCCATAGCCATGATTTAATTGTTACATAACGGCCTGCGGTTTAACCGGCTTGGCCTCTTTGACTGGGAATGTAATTAAAACTCTGAATTTCTTTTAACCACCGAATTTTTGAACCGGCAAACAGCGGCCAAGTCCGCGTTGAAACCGTTGTTAGGTTGCATCTATTCTACTTTATCCGAATTGCCAAGGGATAGAAAATTCTTTAAAAAGCTAAATTGAGTTGTTAATGCGAGCTTTAGCAACTCAGTGAAATTAGTTTCTGAAAGTTCTCCAATCGATCTTAAGGTAAATGCGCCAATTATAACAAATAAAACTTCGATTGTTGTTATTGCTAGAATTACTTGCCACCAGTTAAAGTCAGATGAAATAATTGCATATACAATTATAGCAATTATTATGAGCGCGAATAAGAAAAACCCACCACTCAACCAAAGTTTGACTGGTTTTTCAGAGGTTATGTCATGTTTAGCTTTCACTTCTTTATACCTCTCTAAATCTGCATTTTTCATTATGATTTTAACATATTCATCATTTTCAAAATAGAGATATAGTTTATCCCAAAGAGAATGATTCTTTTTTAAAAAATCAGTTGCAATTTTTTCCATGTGTTCAGCACCCTCTTGATATTGTAGCCATTCTGGGTTTTTGTCAAATGCATCTCTTGATAACTTTGAAGCTTCCAAAGTATGTTTAATTAAAGTAATTGCTTCATTGTCCGATAGCTCAGTGACCCCAGCTCTTTTCTTTCCTCTCGATAATTGAAGCTTTGCCATAGATGAAGCGATATTCGCATTCATTCCAATATAATTTCCTAAAGCTATTCTCTCATAGATTGGTTTAAGGTTTTCAGCTTTTGATAATTCTATTGATTCTTTAAAAAATCTTGAAGCTTTTCTATAATAGTCGAGGGCTTCGATTGGCTTATCTTCATCCCAATATTCTCTTCCCTTAGCGCCTATTTTTTGGGCTTGAATAGACTTCTCCATGTAAATCCATTCATCTTTAAAGGACAATAAATAATTTATGACGTTATTTTTATCACAAAATTCTTCACGATTTTTTATTAGTTCTATTGCCTTGCTAATAGCAGCGAGCCCTTCATTGTAATATTTGATTGATTGATTCTGGTCTCTTTTTTCATACCAATAAATACCTTTGCAAATATTCTCTTCAAAAACATAGTAATATCTAAAAGTACTCAACTGTAATTCATTACATGAGTCATCCTCTTCATCTATCATTTCTTGTGACAGTTTTGCTGCTTCTTCGAAACGACTTGCAGCTTCCAGATATGCATCTGAATCTCGGGTAGATTTCCGAGCTTTTTCCTTTAGCTTATGCCCCTTATCAATTTTTTCTTTAATCTTTTTATGTTTCACTAAGCAATTTTATTTATTGGGTTTTTTGATATTAACCCCCAAACTTCATCACTATTTTGTTTTTCTTTTTCCGATGACCTTGCACCGGCTTCTATTAACAACCTTCTTGTTGTCTCTTCGTCTGCGCCGATGACTCTGCTCAAAGTTGATAAGTTTCTCCACTGTTTTGCTTCAAGCATATCTTTTAGAAGGCTTATTCTTTTTTTATCGAATGCTGAATCTTTTTTAGTTCTAAGCCAGTGGAGTATGATATTACCAATAATTGTTATTGCTGAACCAACAATTGCACCAATTAGACCAATTATCGCAATCCAAAATTGATTGTCTCGAAGTACTTGTTCAGCAATTTGTTCTGCTAGTTCAGTTTCATTCATGATAGTTGATTGTGCAACCTAACGACCCAGCGTTTAAGCGGCACATTACAATTTAGGATTTTAGTTTAAGTTTCGAAATGAGCTTGCACTGAACTTGATTCAGTGTCCGCTTGAAACGCTTGTTATAAGTTGTCAATGGGGTCTAATTTTTTTGCTGATTTGATAATTAACAATACGATAATTGATAACCAAATTGCGATTCGAAGAATTTGAGTAAAAGGTAATTCTGTGATTGGAATACTAAGTTGGAGATAACTATTTATTGCTCCGGTAAGAAAGAGAATGCTAATTATGGCAGTGAAAACAAATGACTTTTGTTTTCTTCTGTGTAAAGATACTCCAGTAAGAAGAGTGATTAACCCAATTAACATGCCTAAGATTGAGCCTGCAATATCATAGGAAAATTCTGCGAACAAAAGCTCTTGCAGTCCTAATACAATAAGTCTAATTCCAACAAAAATTATCCAACCTGCAGCAATAGAAAAAAACTTCCAAAAAAGATTACCCGTTTGATTGACTACTAGGTAAACGAGCAGACACAGGAAACATAACCAGCCGAGTATATTTGCTGGATTTTCTTCAGAGATACTTAAAACACCGCTCGCAATAGCTAACAGGTAGGGAATTGTGAGTTTTAACTTTTCGATCATCAATTAAAGAAACTTATAACGACCCGGCGTTTAAGCGGCGAGCCGTATTTGATTTATGTTAATGGCGCTGAGCCAAGTTCGCCTGCCCCGCGTCCATAAACCTGTGGACAGGCGGGGAGTCCGCTTGAAACGCTTGTTAGCAGTACGGTTTATTGTTCGAAGTAAGTGTACTTTTTGCTCCATCGCAATTCATCTTTATGATTAAAAAGTTTTGATTCACTTTTTCTTCCAAGAGAATCAAATGCAACTTCATATCTATTATTGTTAACATTAAAAGCTACATTTTCAGCTAATTCTTCTGGCCCGGATTCGAGAGTTTTACTAAAAAGTTTTTCATCCTCGCTATAGCGATGAGTGATAAACCTGTAATTATCTTCATGCCAGTATTCAATTTTTTCTAGTAAATCTCTTGAATTGTAAGAATAAGAGCCTGTCCAAATTGTGTCTTGATTCCTTGTTTGGTACTCCGTTTTAATTAAATCATTTTCATATTTATAATGGCTCCAATATTCAAAATCCTCACCATAAACATCTGTACCGCTATTCGTCATTTCACGAATGAGTTGATTAAAGGCGTTATAGAATTTGGTTTGAATAAAGCTGATCGTATCTATGTTTACAAGGCTATCATTGGTGGTGTATGAACCAATATTGTTTCCAGAATTGTCGTAAATCAATAATTCTCTTATTCCAACTTCGCAGTTATACATCCTACAATGAAAAATTTCATTTAAAACACCAAGGGAATCGTATTTCAGTTTAGTTCGATACTCATGAGCTACTGACTCTATTAGTTTGTAATTATCATCGTAATATTCGTAAGAATCCCTAGAATGACCGTTTTCAAAAGTAGTTTCAATTTTAATACCGTGATCATATGCAATCCTTTGGCTTAAATCAGGTGTGGAAGAATCAGGCTCACAAAAAGTGCAGACAAGAAAAAGGGTAACTAATAGAAATGGAATGATGTATTTCATTTTCCTTTACGAGTAGTACTGCTAACGACCCAGCGTTTAAGCGGCGCAGGTTCTGGTTTTTTGTAGAAGTAACGGATTAATTTTATTGCCCACAAGCTTTCCATCGAACCCTACCTGCGTCCGACTTGAAACGCTTGTTATACTACCAGTTTTCTGTAATTGAAACCAAAGAGTCATTTTCAAACTCGAAGTAGATTCCTTCATAAATAACTTTGTTTTCTTCCTCGACTATAAATCCATCAGGATACTTTTGGCGGAGTAAAAAGAGAACATCTTTTTTTGAATAATCTTGAGCACCTTCAACAATTAAGTCACCAAGAATGCCAATTACTTGTTCCTGTTTTTCATATGAATCTTGCTGATAGGTCAGACTTACACCAGAATCAAGAGATTTATAAAGCCAGAAAAGATTGGTAACAACCAAAAGAACTAAAGAGGAGAAGAACAAAGTTTTCCAGTTTTTCATGAGCTCTTTTTGGTTAGGTAGTATAACGACCCGGCGTTTAAGCGGCGCAGGTTCTCGGTTTTAATTGAAGTAACTGAATATTTTTATTGCCCACAAGCTTTCCTACAAACCCTACCCGCGTCCGACTTGAAACGCTTGTTATGTTTAATATTTACTTGTTTGTGGCGTATCTTTTTAATAGTTCTTCTGAACTTGAAAATATCTGTTCAAGAGAAAATGAGATCAACTTTTGATTGTAATCTTCAACATCTTCTTCCGAAAGTTCTATAGAAGAGTCTTTAACATCTTGTGAAACCAAAATTGCTAGTTTAGGAGAAATGGGGTAGTAAAACTCTAATTTTTCCGGTGCTTGATTTGTGGGAGTATTGTGCGCCTGAATATTGATAATTGGTTGATCTGATGTTAAAAACTCTAAATCGGTATTATTTTCAAGAAATGTAATAGTTCTAAAGTCAGGGCTTGCAAACATGTTGAATGCTATGGTTGTAGTTGAAATGTGGATTAAAGCACCAATGCAATTCTCCACATTAATACTTTTGGTAGAGCCTGCATTATTCAAAAGTCTTTCCCTCATACTTTTTGTTCGAAGGTATTGAGCAACCAAATAGACTAAAAATTTGCCTCGATCTTCCTCATTTTCGAAAAATGAAGAATCTTTCTCTAGTAATTTTTCAATGTAATCAATTGATTGATTTTCGATGAAATTATGGGAATCCTCATTTAAGTTTTTGACTAGTTGATTAATGTTTTCTTCTAATTTTTCAGTCAAGCTTCCTTCCTTTTTTACCATTTTCTCAAACCTGTGAACAAACGAAAATAAATCTACCCATTTGAGGTTTGCTTCACGAATTATGCCTGACGAGATGGATTCCACAAAATTCTGCAAAAAGAGGATATCATTCTTTGATAGCTTTTTGATCTCATAAAAATACTTTTCTTGGGCAATATTCATTAGACCTGTATTGAATATTTTACCCTCTCTAAGACACCATATTTTGTTCTCTGTTGTCCAAGGAGTAAGATATTTTCTCCAAACGTAATGCTGTCTTTTTTTAATCACTTTAGAGGCATTTAAGAATTAAACATAACGACCCGGCGTTTAAGCGGCGAGTCTGGGGTTTGAAATTAAAGACCCGAACCGCGTTCGAGTCCGCTTGAAACGCTTGTTATGCAAACGATACATGGTTACTTGATCCCTAAGTCTTTTCTCATTTGCAGTTCAAGTTCATTTTTAGTTTGAATTAAGTTTTCACCCACTGATACTAACCTTTGATTTTGTGATGCATCAAAATTCTGGAAATTTTGAATATCTATCGTTTCAAAAACTTCACTCAATAGGTCTATTTGTGATTTTGCAAGATCACGATATTTGTCAAGAATCATCAACGTTTTTTCCGAAGCGATGAATCTAAGTTTTTGGAGCTCTTGTTCAGATTGTGATATTGTTTTGGAGGCTTTTATAGTTACTTCACTTGTAGCTTTTTGAAGCTCAATGATTAGTTGATCAGAAGATTCTGGATCTCGTAAAACCTGTATCAAAAAATTTGTAATTGTTGGTCCAATAAATTCCTGAAAATCTATCATTAACCTCTCATTTATATCATCTATTTTTTGAAAATAATCATTGTATATCTGTAATCTGTTTTCAAAAACTACGCTCTTCTTTTTTTGTTTAAAGGCAACAATTGATTGCCAAATGGCAATAACCCAACCTAGAAATGCCAAAGCAATTGTGATTTGATAATCAGTTTGAAGTGAATTCCAAAAATCAATCATCTAAGTTTTGGTTATTAGTTTGCATAACGACCCAGCGTTTAAGCGGCGCAGGTCTTCGGTTTTTGTTGAAGTAACGGATTAATTTTATTGCTCACAAGCTTTCCAGCGAACCCTACCTGCGTCCGACTTGAAACGCTTGTTATACCACACTAGTCGAGTTGAATTGTACAGGGACTGAGAGTGATTACTACGCTATCAATTTTATTGCTATCTCGAAAATAATATTGATTATCAAAACCGATATAAGTTAAAAGTACAGTATCCATTTTTGTGCTATTTATCCAAAAATTGCCATTTGAATCCGTTCTACCAGAAGTGATTTCAGGATTTTTACCGTACCTAATTACTGTATTTGGTAAGAAAATTTGATCAGATGAATCGATAACAGTAACCCAGAATCCAGTTGGGTTATTTGATTCAAAGGTTTTGTATGAGTCTTGGGGGCTAATGTAATCAAAAGAACAATCAGTCCATGAACCACCAAAATTCTTAGGTTCCTTATTCAGTACCCAGCTACATCCATAGGAAAAGAACAAAAGAATTATGAGTGATTTATATTTCAATATCCTAGTGTTGTGTGGTATAACGACCCGGCGTTTAAGCGGCGAGCCGTGGTTGATTTATATTAAAGGCGCGTAGCCAAGTTCGCCTGCCCCGCGTCCATAAACCTGTGGACAGGCGGGGAGTCCGCTTAAAACGCTTGTTAGGTTGGTAAAGCTTTTATTCTCGATCTACTTTTTCGCAACCTGGACAAGTTGTTCCATAGTCTTCTACAACTCTTTTTATCGTGTCGGTTAATTCATTTCTGTTTTTAAAAATCTCAGTTCTTGGATCGTTATTTGAATACATTGTATTAGCATATTTATAAGCTGATGTAAAATCTACTTCTCCTGTACTTATAGTATAACCATGAGCTTCGCATTCATAAAGTAAGTCTGTTTTTTTAGCTATTTCGACTACTACGTGATGCATCTGTTCTTGTCTTTCTGCTTCTCTTTTTGCTTGTCCCATTTTTCACCATTTAAGAATTGAGATTTAATTAAGAAATATTGCAACCTAACGACCCGGCGTTTAAGCGGCGCAGGTTATCGATTTTAATTGAAGTAACTGAATTATTTTATTGCCCACAAGCTTTCCAGCGAACCCTACCTGCGTCCGGCTTGAAACGCTTGTTATGTTGCATTAAGGTTTCGGTTTTAAACCTGACTCCCAAAGTGCAGGCATTATTGTTCTACTTTTTAAATTACTAGGCATATTACAGCTGTCATCCGAATACATTTCAACAATAATTTGACTACTTCCTTGCCATATAAATTCCATATTGGTTACAGCACTGCATCCACCAACCTTTGTATTAAACTCCCTGTAATAATTAATTAGGCTATCAATGGGAGTTACAAAACTGCTATTAATTAAAGATGAATCTAAAATTGAACTTTGAGGAAGCTCCGTATATGGATCAAGTCTGAAGATTTTGAATGTGCTATCGCTTTCTTTAATAAACTGGTAAGCACCACCAAGATTTGATCTTTCACCAACTGAAAGCGGAATGTGACCTCCATAATCTAAAAAAGTTAGAGATTCACCAACTTCCATTTTAGCAATACTTGGCAGTGAATAATCTGTCTCGTTTTCACTACAGCTGACAATCGAATACAGAAGTAATATGGTTAAGACAAGTCTCATTTAGCATGCAACATAACATATTATTATACAATTAAGGTTTTGCTCATCTACATTCAATAAAATCCGGTAAACAAATTATTCAGCCTGATAACAAAGAATTCAGAATGTTATTGAAAGTAAATCGACGATTTCTAGTTTCAATAAAATCCTAAAAATTGTAAGGACTTCACCTGTAACTGATCTGACAATATACTCAACGGGTAAACAAAAACAAGAGCCAATGGGTAAACCTAAACTACTGGAAAGTATTCGATCAGAAATCAGAAGGAGAAATTATAGCTACAGAACCGAGCAGGCTTATATTGGCTGGGTGGTCAGATATGTTCGTTATCACGGAACAAAACACCCAAATGAACTTGGGGATAGGCAGGTGGAAAAGTTTTTAAATCACCTGGCCAACGAACGGAATGTATCGGCATCCACACAAAATCAGGCGTTATCAGCTCTGGTATTCTTATATAAGGATGTGCTGCAGCGTAAAGAGCTACGCCTCCACAACCTGGAGAGAGCAAAAAAGCCAAAACACTTGCCGGTCGTCCTCTCGATCGAAGAAGCCAAACAATTATTCAATCATCTTGACGGTCTATCCAAAACCACCGCACAGTTACTATATGGCGCCGGACTCAGACTTTCAGAATGCCTTAGACTAAGGGTCCAGGATATAGATTTCGAATACAAACAGCTTTGGGTACGTTCGGGTAAGGGGCAAAAGGATAGAATTTCACTCCTGCCAAATGCTTCTATAGAAGAATTAAAGAAACAAATTGAGAAAGTAAACAGGCTGCACCAGGGAGACCTTAAAAAAGGTATGGGGAAAGCGATACTGCCCAAATCACTGGCAATTAAATACAAAAATGAAGCGTCTGAACTCAGATGGCAATATGTGTTCCCGTCTCTCAGGTATTCGAAAGATCCGCGATCCGGGCGGTATCATAGATATCACATTTCCACCCAATGGATCAATTCAAAAATTAAAAAAGCGGCTAAAAAGGCAAAGATATCAAAAAAAGTATCAGCGCATACGCTGCGGCACAGTTTCGCAACCCACCTTCTGCAAAACGGATATGACATCAGAACAGTTCAGGAGCTGTTGGGGCATAAAAACCTGAAGACGACAATGATTTATACCCATGTACTCAACAAGGGCGGCAATTACATCAAAAGCCCAGTGGATGTGTTATAACCCTTTGCGAGGAGCGTATGCGACGAAGCAATCTCCTAGTGTAGATCAAGGAGATCACTTCGCTTCGCTCGTGAATGAAAATCAAAAAAACAATGGAACTTGATAAAGCATATCATACCTATCTGATGGCCAATAAACACTGAACAGTTATTTACATCGGAAAACATCGGATTTATTGAAAAGAGTGACTGAGCACAAAAAGAAGCTAAAACCAAAAAGTTTTACGGCACGATATAATGTAGATCGGTTGGTTTACTTTGAAGGGTTTTCTACGATAGAAGAAGCCAGCCAGAACACCGGATAAAAGCGGGTTCCAGGCAAAAGAAAATTGAATTGATAGAAAAGAATAATCCTGAATGGAAAGATTTGAGTGAAGGCCGGGATTTATTGTAGTCGCCCCCTTTGCGAGGATCCCGATACTTCGGGAGACGAAGCAATCTCCTAGTGTCGATCACGGAGATCACTTCGCTAACGCTCGTGAATGTGTTACCCCAACCTATCCACAAAATCGAGCTTCTCCCAGGGGAATTCCTCTCGACCAAAGTGGCCATACGCTGCCGTTGGTTGGTAAATAGGCCGCTTTAGATCAAAGCGCTCAATAATGCCTTTCGGCGTACAATCAAAGGTCTTTTCTACCAGGTGAGCCAGCTCTATATCGCTCATTTTCCCGGTGCCATAGCTGTTTACATTTATAGATACGGGATCAACCACCCCAATTGCATAGGCTAGCTGTATAAGACATTCATCAGCTAAACCAGCAGCGACAATATTTTTTGCTATGTGCCGGGCGGCATAAGCGGCACTTCGATCCACCTTAGAAGGATCCTTACCTGAAAAGGCACCACCGCCATGAGCACCAAATCCACCATAAGTATCCACAATAATTTTACGCCCGGTCAGCCCGGTGTCTCCATGAGGCCCGCCAATTACGAACTTCCCCGTGGGATTTATATGGTAGAGCGTTTCCTCATCAATCAGCTCAGCAGGGATTACATTTTTGATAAGGTGATTTTTGATATCGGCATGAATTTGTTTTTGCTCTATCCCATCATCATGTTGGGTGGAGAGAACAATGGTATGAATGCGTTTCGGGTTCCCGGCCTCATCATACTCAATGGTAACCTGGCTTTTATTATCGGGCCCAAGGTACGGCATGAGATCAGTCTCCTTACGGATTCGCGCCAACTCTTTTAACAGGTTATGTGAAAACTGAAGGGGCATAGGCATAAACTCGGGGGTTTGCCGGGTTGCAAAACCGAACATCATTCCCTGGTCTCCCGCGCCCTCACGGTCTACCCCCATGGCTATATCCGGGCTTTGGGTATGGATGGTGGAAAGCACCCCACAACTTTCCGAATCAAAACGATACGAAGCTTTCGTGTAACCAATCTTTTTGATGACCTCACGGACAATTTCCTGTACATCTACATACGCTTCGGTGGTTACTTCCCCGGAAACAACAGCAAGACCGGTGGTTACAAGTGTTTCAACGGCCACCCTTGATTCCGGGTCCTGGCTAAGCATAGCGTCAAGAATAGCGTCTGATATTTGATCGGCCACTTTATCCGGATGGCCTTCGGATACTGATTCGGAAGTAAATAGTTTTTTCATTCGGAAATAAGTTCTTAGTAAGGTACTTTCGGTTACGAAAAGAGCGCTAAAGGTAAGAAGTTTTGAAAAGAAAATGGACTATGAATTGAATAAATCGGAAGCTTCTCCGGCTTTTGAAATTCCCAAATACTGGTAAGCCTTTTCTGTAGCAACGCGGCCCTTAGGTGTGCGATGAAGAAACCCTTCTTTAATCAAATAAGGCTCATATACTTCTTCAATGGTACCCTTGTCTTCGCCAACAGCCACGGCAAGTGTTCCCAACCCAACAGGCCCGCCACTGTAGTTCTCAATGATAGCGCGGAGCATACGCGCATCCATTTCATCCAGACCATTAGAATCAACATCTAAAGCATTGAGGGCTTTGTCGGCGATGTCTTTATCAATGGAGGTAAGGCCGTCAACCTGGGCAAAATCGCGAGTTCGGCGAAGGAGTTTATTTACAATCCGTGGCGTTCCCCGGCTTCGGCTGGCAATCTCATGAGCTCCTGTTTCTGTAATGCCAAAGTTCATGATATCGGCAGAGCGCAAAGCAATTCGCTGGAGCAATTCTACATCGTAATAATCCAGTCGCATGTCAATCCCAAAACGCGCTCTTAACGGGGCGGTGAGCATTCCTTTTCGGGTTGTTGCGCCTACAAGGGTAAACCGGTTCAGGTCAATCTGGATACTCCTCGCATTGGGGCCGGAGTCAATCACAATATCGAGCCGAAAGTCTTCCATAGCAGAATACAGGTATTCTTCAATAACCGGGTTAAGCCGGTGTATCTCGTCAATAAAAAGCACATCCCCTTCTTCCAGGTTGGTAAGCATTCCCGCAAGGTCGCCCGGCTTTTCCAATACCGGGCCGGTTGTAGGGCGAATATTAACACCCATCTCGTGTGCAATGATGTAAGAAAGTGTGGTTTTTCCTAATCCCGGAGGGCCGGATAAAATAACATGATCCAGGGCGTCTCTTCTTTGTTTAGCCGCTTTAATAAACACACCCAGGTTGGAAATAGCTTTGTATTGCCCGATAAACTCCTCGAGAGAAGAAGGACGAACGGATTGCTCAAAAGCGTCTTCTTTTTGCGATGGATTTAAGAGAGGATTATGCACAGTTTTTTGTGATGGATATGTTTACACTAATTTTATAGAATTATACTTAGTTTTCACACGAAATGCGTATGCAACTTTAACCCCGCTCTTTAATGAACAAGCAATCATTTTCTCCGGACGAACTGGAATACGACCCCATAGAGGAACAGAAAAAAATCCGGGGCAAAAAAGTGGCTAACAAAAAGATGAATGAAATTCTTAAAGAGAAAGGAATGCATAAAGATTTAAGTTCCAGCGAACTCAAGATATTCGGGCCGGATTACTTTTTTAACTATGAGCTTAGTTGGCTTAAGTTTAATGAACGCGTTCTGGCAGAAGCACAAAGTGAAAAAAACAAGCTGTTGGAGCGGGTTAAGTTTATAGGTATTGTTTGCTCAAATCTGGATGAGTTTTTTCAAAAAAGAGTTGGGGGCCTGAAAAGACAACAGGCTGCAGGGGTTAACAAGCTTTCTGTTGACGGGATGTCTCCCTCTGATCAGCTAAAAGCGATCCGGGTTGAGGTTCTTAAAATGATTGAGGCCTACAGGGGGTGTTTCTTTGATGACTTAGTTCCTGCAATGGAAGAAAGGGGAATTATTATAAGGAGTTATGATGAGCTTACAGCCTACCAAAAGAAAGTCAGTGACCGGTATTTTACAAAGCAGATATACCCGATTATTACCCCACTTGCAGTAGATGAGTCACACCCATTCCCATTTATTTCAAACCAGAGCTTGTCTTTTGCCGTTGAGTTGCAAAACCCGAAGACAAAAGAAAAACTATTTGCAAGGATCAAAATTCCGGCAAATCGCCCGAGGCTTATTCAGGTGCAGCGCAGAGGAAATAAAGTAACTCTCATCCCCATTGAGGATTTAATACACCATAAAGTAGAAGAGTTTTTCCGGGGAATGAATGTGCTCTCATGCCATCTCTTCAGGGTTACCAGGAACGCATCCATAGAGCGCAATGAAGAGGAAGCAGATGACTTGCTTGAGATAATTGAGGATGAACTAAAAGAGAGAAAATTTGCTCAAATAGTTCGCCTGGAGCTTGATGAAACAATGCCGAGGCACATTAAGAAATACCTTATCAAAAACCTGAATATCAATTGGAATGATGTATATGAAATGAATGGCACCATTGGTTTGGTAGATGCTCTTCAGATTTCTTCACTGCCAGGATTTCCAAAACTAAAATCCGAAAACTGGATTCCTGTGCTTCACCCCTCTATGAAGCACGAGCTGGATGAAGATATGCCAAGTATATTTGAAACCATAAGAACGGGAGATTTTATGGTTCATCACCCATATCATAGTTTTGAGCTTACCACACAGCGATTTGTTGAAGAAGCAGCCAAAGACCCGAATGTTCTTGCTATAAAGCAAACACTCTATCGCACATCAAAAGATTCACCCTTAATGCATTCTTTAATGACAGCCGCAGAAGAGGGCAAGCAGGTAGCAGTTCTTGTGGAGATAAAAGCCCGGTTTGATGAGGAGAGGAATATTAGCTGGGCGCAAAGACTTGAAGATTTCGGAGTGCATGTTTCTTATGGAATACCAGGGTTAAAAATTCATACCAAGCTTACCATGGTTGTTCGCGAAGAAGCGGAGGGATTAAAAACCTATTGTCACATTGGTACAGGAAATTACCATCCGGATACGGCGCAATTATATGAAGACCTTGGGTATTTTACCTGTAACGAAACCCTGACTTCTGATGTAACAGATGTATTTAATTTACTTACAGGGTATGCTCCTGATCAAACTTTTGAAAAATTGATTGTAGCACCGAACCATATGCGGAAGCAAATGACGGACTACATAGAGTTTGAAACACAAGAAGCTTTAGAGGGGCGTTCAGCACGAATTATTGCGAAGATGAACAGTCTGGAAGACCCGCTAATTATCCAGCGGTTATATGAAGCCTCCCAGGCAGGTGTAAAAATTGATTTAATTGTACGCGGGGTTTGCCGCCTTATCCCGGGAAAAGAGGGCTTAAGCGAAAATATCAAAGTTCATTCTGTTATAGGTCGCTTTTTGGAACACTCCAGAATCTACTATTTCGAAAACGGCGGGAACCACATATATACCATTGGCTCAGCTGATTGGATGCACAGGAATCTGGATTCAAGAGTAGAAGCTATCACCCCAATAGATCCGCCGGAACTAAAAAAATACCTTCAGTTTTTGCTGAATGTATATTTAAGAGATAATGGACAGCGATGGACATTAAATGAAGACGGAAGCTATACCAAAATACAGCGCACAAAAGGTGAGACTAAAGTTGCTACACACAAAGTGCTTATGAATCATATGAAGGAGTCTCTTGATCCTATACCAATGGTTGAGGCACTAAAAAAAAGTTAATTATCTGTTTGTGAGTCAAAATCTTCGAAATCTACTTTACCAAGATCATAGCTTAGTTTTTGGTAAAGCTTGAACGCAGCTGACCTAAAAACACCATCTTTAGAGTAAGCCTGCCCAACAGCTTCTAAGGCTTTTTCCAGCTGATCCGTATTGACGTATGCATTTCCAAGAAACCAATATGCTTTTTCTGAAATCATGCGATTATCGGAGGCACGATCAAGAGACTGTAGAAAGGCATCAATTGCTTCTTGATATGCGCCATCGTTATAGTACAATATCCCTTTGTTTAAAAATGCTTTTGAGCCATAAGGTTCTACGTCATAATTTGTGATAATCTCATCAAAGAGTTCCATGGCCTGGTTATTATTTCCGGATAAAGCCGCTTTAAAACCCAGGTTCAATAAAGAGTCGGGAATAGTCACAACCATATCTTTAGAGCGGATCCCCTCCGAAGACTCAATTTGGTCGGCTTTTATAGAGCTGATTATAAACTGGTTTAATTCTGTTGGGGGTTCCACTTTAAATAGCTGAACCAATGCAACCAATACAATTACAGCTGCGGCAGAAGCATGCCAAGCCCAATTCGGGAATTGCCGAATAAAAAACCTTTTTTGTTTTACTTCCTTTTTAAGGAGCTCCCTTACTCCTATTTCAATCTCAAGGTCTTCCAGTAAAGAAGGTTCTTTTGCAATTTCCTGCCATAAAGCTTCAATCTCATCTTTTTTAAGCTTACCCTTTATATAGGCATCAATTTGTTTGCGGATATGTTGATCTCCTAAACTTTCCATATTCATAATTTAGATTCAGAATGTATTGTCAAATACATTCTGTTTTCCTGTAAGACCGTTTCATAGACCATTCCTTACACTATAAAGCAATATTTTTGTTGATACATTCTTTTAAAAGCTGAATAATTCGGTGCTTCTTTGTCCATGCATTGTTTACGCTAATACCAAACCGCCCGGCTACGTCGGCAGCTTCATCTTCCGGGTTTTCAAGCCAATAACAAATATATGCCTTATGGTCTTTCTTTAGTTTGCTTAAACAGTACTGTAGAATTTTTTGGCGCTCATCATCCAATAAACGCTCAAGCTGATCCCCATTTTCGAAATGGACATCGGGTACATCATCGTAAACAGGTTCTCTTTTTTTGCCAAGCTGTTTTAAGTAGTCATTCTTAGCAGTAGTAAACATGTAATAAATAATGGTATCGGGATTTTTAAGCTTATCATTTTTGATTTTTTGTATTGTCAAAAGAAGCGTGTTTTGTACAGAATCTTCTGCATCAAGCTGATCGGCCCCCATCCTTACCATTAGGAACTTAATTAATACCCGGGATATAACAGGAGAGATCGTATTCAGGGCATCCTGATCTTCTTCTAGTATAGCAGTTACAAATTTTGAATAATCCATAGGGCATTAATTGCTTAGAACTAAAATAAGGCAGTCTGGCAAAAAGAAAATTAAGAATTTTTGATTTCTAGGGGTTAGATTTAGACATGTATCGCGTTCAGCTTAATAACTTTGAAGGCCCCCTGGACCTCTTGCTTTTCTTCATAAAGAGAGACGAACTGGATATCTATGACATCCCCATATCATATATTACAGAACAATACCTGGAATACATTCATTTAATGGAAGAACTGGACCTGGATGTGGCCAGTGAGTTCATCCTTATGGCAAGTATGCTTATGTCAATAAAGGCCAAGATGATGTTGCCCAGGGAAGATTCTGATTTAGGAGATATTGACGAGAACGACCCAAGATACGAACTGGTACAAAGGCTTCTGGAATATAAAAGGTACAAAGAGATGTCAATAAAAATGGCCGATTTAGATGAGGAGGCCAGAAAGCGATATTTAAGAGGATATCCGGAAGCAGATGATGTACAACAACAGGCCTCAGGAGAGGCACTTAAAGATGTGACACTTTTTGACCTTATTTCTGCATTCAGAAAAGTACTTACAGATATAGAACGGCAACGAATAGTCCATAAGGTTGAAAAAGTTGAAACCACGGTAGAAAAGCAATCGGAGTTTGTAATTCATGCTTTATCAAAAAAAGGGAGACAATCATTTGGTGCTTTATGTAAATCAATAACAAACAGGATAGTTTTAGCTATTACCTTTTTGGCGATATTAGAAATGATAAAAGAGCAACAAATAAATTTATTTCTCGAAGAAGACCCGATGGAGTTTTATTTAGATTTAAAACCGGTAGATGAAATAATAGGAGCATAGAGAAAACATGTTGAAGAGATTAACTTTGGGGCTGGCAATTATTGCCACCGCTTGTACAGGAGTAAAGAAAGGGGCTGATGTACCAACCGCAGTCATTTCAGATTTTATGGAAACCATAAATGAAGAAGGGCTTAGGGTCGACTTATCCATAATAGCCCACGATTCCCTATCAGGAAGAGATACAGGTTCTGAGGGATTAAAAAAAGCTGCCATTTACCTTTCAAAAAGATATGAAGGGTTGGGAGTTTTGCCAGTTGGAGATGGGGGGACTTACGAACAGTTTTATGATGTTATAAGCCCTGTAACCCAAGGTTATTCCTATACGGTCACAGATGAAAATGGGAATACTGTGGATAAATCCACTTTATCAAAAAAGGAAACAGCAAATTTTGTAACGGTATTTGGGGGCAGTAAGCTACAAGCCGGAAAAATAGTTTTTATTGGGAATGGAGTTATAAATGAAGACGAAGGAATAAATCATTTCCCTGAAAACATTAAGGGAAAATGGATACTTGTCTTTTTTGAACAAAATATTACTGACGTTGCTACAATTCAGCAAAGAGTAAACCAGGGCGGTGGTTCTGGGGTATTATTACTGCCTGTTCCATTAGATATAGAAGTATTTGAAGATAGAAGCAGAAGAACTCAGGCGACACTGGGGGCAAGTAATAGAATGTCTTTGGCGTACTTGCAGGAGAATGATCGGGCCGTTCCAGCCTGGAACAGGATTCACCCTGAACTGGCAGCCAAGCTTCTCAATATAGATGGTCTTGACGCTCTTTTAGATCTACACCAGAGTATTAAAGAAAACCCTCAAGCATTTGATGCAAGAGAGTTAGGGTTCAGCTTAAAACATGAGCCAAAAATTGATCAAAGAACAATTAATACCAGTAATGTAGTAGCTTTTTTGGAAGGGAGTGATCCGGCGTTAAAAGAAGAAGTAGTTGTTTTGAGTTCTCATTATGACCATGTAGGAATTGGAACACCGGACTCAACAGGTGACAATATTTATAATGGGGCTGATGATGATGGCAGCGGAACGGTAGCTATGTTGAGCATTGCCCAGGCTATGGTTGCGGCTAAGAATGCTGGCGCAGGTCCCCAAAGAAGTATTCTGTTTTTGCATGTATCGGGAGAAGAGAAGGGTTTATTAGGCTCACGCTATTATTCTGATCATCCTATTTACCCTATTAAAAATACGGTTGCAAACATCAACATGGATATGATTGGTAGGGTAGACAAAGAAAATGAAGAGACCAAGGATTATATATATGTAATCGGGGGTAGCATTATCTCATCCGGATTAGACAGCCTGCTCAATGTAGCAAATATTGAAAGCGTAAACTTAGACTTGAATCCCCGCTATAATGACCTTAACGACCCTAATCGGTTTTATCGTAGAAGCGATCATTGGAATTTTGGGCGTTTAGGTGTTCCATTTGTGTTTTTCTTTAATGGAGTACATGCAGACTATCATCGGCCATCTGACGAAATAGAAAAAATAGAATGGGAAGCATTAACAAAACGGACACAGCTTGTTTTTATGTTAACTGCGAAAGTTGCTAATGCTGAACAAAGGCCAAAAGTAGATAATCAGGAATTTATCAGGGTTACCCAGGTTACATCCGTAAACTGAGTGGTTAAAAATCACTTTCCCACATAAATAAAGGGAGCCCAGTGGATGGGATGATTGTAATATGGATGGTCAATCATAGAAAGCTTGGCATCTCTAAGGGCAATTGATTTATAGTCAAAGATCGGGGGCTCATACAAATCGAAAAAACGAAGCGTTGAATTCCAGATTCCAAACTCATCTTTTTCATAAGATGTAAGGTTCTCATAAAATGTACTCATAAAAATCGCGGTGCTTCGATCAAAAACACTCCAGAGACTCACTACTACTGAAGATGCTCCGGCTTTTAGGAAAGAGCGCTGCAGCCCAAGCAAACCCTCTCCCACAACGTTACGGCCATAGCCGGTGTTGCAGGCACTCAGCACAACCATATCAGCGTTCAAATTGAGTAACCCGATTTCTGAACTATTTAACAAACCATCTTCCCCAAAAAGGCCCTCCAGGTTGTTTTTCTTCGAAAGAATAAGCCCACTCTGTGCAGGATTGTCTTCATTTACAATACCATGAGTGGCAAAATGTAAATACCTGTAGGAACCTAAGTCTACACTTTTAATGCCAGCCTCAGAAACATCTTCGTTTTTCAGCAATGTGTAGGTTGCAAATTTTGAGGAAATAGAATCAACTTCCATCAAAGTTGAAGGAAGTGAAGCAAAGTCAGCCTGTGAACGGGAAGGATTAAACTCAGTGCCGCTTTCGAAGCCCGAGCCAGCTACAGCAAATAGCTCTTTAGTGGTATTTCTATGGGGGCTTGGAATATATTTTATAAGAGAGGCAGAAGGTAAATACTTAATGTTATATTCTTCAACCAGGTATTTATTATCCGGTGTAACCAGCGCTTCGAATGGAAGGTACCCCAAAGAAACATCAGGAATAATAACCATGTTTTTGACTTCGGGAAAACTTTCTGATAATGGTTTTACAAGCAAATCAAAAAGCTGCTGTGAATACAAGCGGATTGAATCATAAGGAGCTGTATTTTGAATAGAGGCTCGAAACTTTCCTACTAAGGAGCTCAAATATTGTCGGGAGTAACGAACATCAGGTATTTCCCGAACAAAAGCTTTTGCATCGTTATGGCTGGCAATAATGGTAAGAAGTTTATTGTCAAAGGTAGCAAGTTCAACAAGAGCTGTTTCAGAATCCAGCTTATCCTGAAGTTCATGAAGAGACAAAACGGGCCCCGATTCTAGTTTCCTGAAATCAGGATTACTAATTCTGGCCTCATTAAGAATTACTTCATATCCGAGCCGGGCATCCGAGATGGCAGCCTCAAGGTCTTTTTTTATGGTTGGATCTGTTGCAGTCTCTAGTTCTCGATATAGACGGTCAATTTCTTTGCCCTTTTGCCGTATTCTTAAAGAGGTTCCCTCATCAACAAATGATTCCAGAGATATCGAGGCAGAAATTTGATCTAAAAGAGACCGGGACTTTCCTTTTTCTACTATATTGAATGCCGAAGCCACATCGTTCTCATTTTCAATATACCATGACGCTACCCGGAAAAAAAAAGTGGCATAAAACCGGAAAACTTCAGTTTGGAGATGATCTCCATAGATGTTCCCTCTTAACCATTCAATTTCATCAAAAGCTAAATCTGCATAATAAAAAGCGCTGTCGGAACCGGTATTCTGAAAAGCCTGAGCAAAGTTGATTAAAGACATTGTCCGGTTAAACCCCCTGGCGTCTTTAGTGCTTTTAAGTGACTTCCTATAAAAAGTAAGCGCTACATCATGAGAGCCCAGTCGAGTGTGTATACGGGCTAAAACAAGATATGATGAAGCTTGTAAAGTAGCATTTTCATTAAGCTTTGCTTCTTCAACAGCCTGTTCGGCATATTTAAGGCCCTGTTCAAGTCGATTCCAGTCTAGGTGCAAATCTGCAAGGTGCTCTAAAGTTTTAGGGATCCAGTACCTATTATCATGCGTTTCAAAAATAGAAAGAGCTTGCGCAAAAAGGTCATAAGCAAGGGTGTATTCATTCAAACTATGATAGACTAACGCAATATTAGAAAGGACAACCGGATTGGCTTCAATACCCGCTTTTTTCCGGTAATCCATGCTCCTGTTATAGAATTTTAAAGCGCTTGCCCCATCTCCCAAATAAGAATAAACAGCACCAATATCGTTATATGCATTAGAAATTTTGAGTGCCGACCCCTGATTTTCAACAAGCTTAAGCCGTTTATTAAAATAAAGAATGGCTTTGTCATACTTACCGGAAACCTTAAATAGTTCTCCAAGTTGATCGTATAAGTCCTCCAGAAGGTAAACGTTTTTGATAGAGTTACTTATAGAAACAGCTTCCAAAAGCAAATCTTCAGATTCTTTGTAGTTGGTTAAGTACTGATTAGATATTGCAGCACTTAATAAAGATTGTACAAGAAAGTAATAGTCTCTGGTTTTTCGGAAACCGGATACGGCCTGATTGGCATAGGAAAGTGCCTCACTATTTTTTCCGCTACTTCTCAGGGCATAAGACAAACCCAGGCTTAGCAGGGCAATGCGCTGATTATCATTTGCATTCTGGGCAATTTCCAACCCCTCCTCATAACTTCGCATCCTTTTTTGTTGATCACCTTGAACTGAATATCCCCAGGCTTGATAGAACTTCAGATAAGCAACGGCTTCAGGCGGAAGATTTTTGGCTTCCATTAAGCCTTTGTCAAAAAGGACTTCAATCCCGGTATTATCATCAACACTAAGTAAAGAAGCCCCAAGTCCGACCTTGGAAATAGCCCAATCTAATGAGCCATATTCAAGGTTCTTGCTAACCAAAGCCTGTTTGTAAGTATCAATTGCTTTCTCAAATTGTCCGGCCCTATAAAGTTCATCCCCTTTATCAATTATATGGTTTCCCGTTGGTTTACCATATTGTCCATAAGCAGGGAGCAAAAAAAGTGCCCAGAGGAGCAGTAAAAGAAGCCGGTTTACTTGCAGATTCACCTTGATCATCAACTAATTTTTATAGAAAATAATAGTTTATATACATTTTATTTTGTTTTTTATCGCAAACAGTAACAATTAGAAGGATATTTATTATGGCACTTTCGGGTGAATTTAACAAAAAGAGGCTTTTAAATAACCATCCAGACGATGAGGTTAATGGAAATGGTTCAGGTGGGAGTGGAGGTGATGGTGGCACAAAACCACCAGGTACTGGTGGATAGAATAGTTCTAAAAAACTAGTTACCTGGTCAGATTTCTGACCGGGGTTTTTATTCTCCAAAAAGGGCGCTTACAAAACCACCCCGATCAAAAACCTGTAGGTCAGCAATCTGCTCACCGAGACCAATATATTTTACAGGGACACTTAACTCGTTTGATATACCAATTACAATTCCACCTTTGGCAGTACCATCCAGTTTGGTTAAAGCAAGCCCTGTTATATCTACAGCTTCTGTAAATGCTTTTGCTTGTTGCATGGCATTTTGTCCTGTTGATGCATCCAATACAAGAATTACCTCATGGGGCGCTCCATCTACCACCTTACCCATAACCCGCTTAATTTTGGCGAGCTCTTCCATTAAGGCCTTTTTATTATGGAGTCGCCCCGCAGTATCAATGAGCGCTATATCTGCTCCTCGGGCTTTTGCTGCAGAAACTGTATCGAATGCTACGGAAGCAGGATCAGCATTTTGTCCTTGCTGAACGATAGGAACGTCAGCCCGCTCACTCCAGATGATAAGCTGATCAACCGCAGCAGCACGAAATGTATCTGCAGCACCAAGTATCACGTTTTTTCCTGCCTGTTTATACATATGGGCAAGTTTTCCAATTGTAGTGGTTTTGCCAACACCATTAACTCCCACCACCAAAACTATATGAGGTTTTATTTTAAAATCAGCATCAAATTCCGCAGGCTTATCTTCCGCATTATCCTGAAGCAGGTCAACAATTTCTTCCCTGAGCATCGATTGAAGTTCCTGTTGGGTTACAAATTTGTCTTTTGCAACACGAGCCTCAATTCTATCGATAATTTCTAAAGTGGTATTTACCCCAACATCAGAAGTGATCAGAATTTGTTCAAGTTCATCCAGGGTTTCATCGTCTACACGGTCTTTGCCTGCAAAGGCTTTCCCTAACTTATTGAGTATGCCTTCGCGACTTTTTTCTACTCCTTTATCAAGAGTTTCTTTTTTTTTGAAACCCAGCTTATCAAATAAACCCATATTCTTATAAATAGTTAATTGAATTGTGCGCCATGCATAATTTTTCGGTAGCGGTTAAAATAATCAAAAAAGGAAATGATCATTATTGTGGTACTTGCAGCAAGTAAAAAGGTATGTACTTGTGGTGCCTCCCTGAAAAAGAATACGGAAATCCAGTAAAGTGCCAGCACGTTAACCGCAATTTTTCCGCTCATAGTTGACATTGCCACTTTCCCATATTTCCATTTTATGAATGAGGATCCCAACATAATTAAGGAGTCGCGGATCACATTTATGATCATGAACCACAAGGGCACCCAACCCAACCAAACGGTATATAAAAAAAGAACAGCTGCGCAAAGTTTGTCCGAAATTGGATCGATCATTTTTCCCATTTCAGAAACCGTATTGGTTTTACGAGCTACAAGGCCATCCAGATAGTCCGAAATAATTCCATAGATAAATAGTGATATAATTACTGCATCGTAATTTTTCCCGTTATGGTAATGCAGGTAAACAATAGGAAACGCAATTAAAATCCGCGAAAAAGAAATAAGATTCGAAAAGGTTAAAACCCTACCGGAAACGTTTATTGCTTTGCCATCGATATTTTGAATGTTATTCAATCGGTTAGATTAATTGCGATATTGATCGTAAAGTTACGGGCATTGTAAACATAAAGCTACCATGATTAAGACTTCAGCACTTATAGAAACAACAAAAGCATCAAAAGAGGTTTATAAAGGAAAATTGCTCCATGTGTTTTATGATGAGGCAATATTACCAGATGGAGAAGTTTCGGGTCGTGAATGGATAAAACATCCCGGCGCATGTGCAATAGTCCCTGTTTTCGAAAACGGGGATATCATGATGATAAACCAGTTCCGGTATCCCATGAAGCAGATATTTTTGGAAGTGCCTGCAGGAAAAATTGATCCGAATGAAAATCCATTCGATACAGCAAAAAGAGAGCTGGTTGAAGAGACGGGCATTAGCGCAAAAGAATTTCATTATGTTGGCCACTTTTATCCGGCAATTGGTTATGCAGATGAAATCATACATATTTTTGCAGCTACCGGCCTTTTAGAGGGCGTTAAAGAAGTTGATAAGGATGAGTTTTTGATGAATGAACGAATTTCTTTCAATCATGCAATAGAACTTATACACAAAGGAGAGATAACGGATGGTAAAACAATTAGCAGTCTTACCAGGGTGTATAATTGGTACAGAAAGGAATGGGCTTAAAGTAATCCTTCCGCTTTAGCCAGGTTAAACAAACTTTCATGGAGAGATTCGGTATTAACCTCTCCTCTCCTGGACAATTCATTAATCTCATCCAGGTTAAGCATTATAATACACCCGGAAGCTTTTAGTGCAGCATCAAAATTTCTTGGGTCCGAAGCTGCAAGTTTTTTGATATCTATTCCTTCAGGGCTTACCCTTTTATCAACAAGGATATAAAAAATGTCTTCGGAAAGATCACCAAAGCGAAACTCTTCAAGCCCTGTTTGCTCAAACTTCAGCATGTTGCTCAATAAACTCCCGCGCGGTTATTACTTCTAAAATTTCCTGTGTGTTTTTGTCTATCACTTTTACCTGGAAAAGGCTGATAATAGCTTGTTCGCTTAAAACCTGAAGCGCCTCTTCTATGGTATCACATTCTTCTGATTCGCTTACAAGGTCATTAATTCCCTGGACAATATACCGTTGAGATTTTACAGCAGGCTTTCGATCTGAGACAGGTGCTTGGGGCTCTTCAAAGTACTCTTTGATTGCGCCCTCAGTTACAAACCAACTTACACCCAATTTGCGCCCACGAATTTTACCATCACGAAGGTATGCGCGCAAAGTCATTTTAGAGATCCCAAGCATTTCATGCAGATCATCAATAGAATAAAGGGTTAAATTGCCAACCTTTCGAGGCATTACCTGATTCCTTTTACTTGTCATTATTAAATATTAAGAGCTAATAATAAAATATTAATGCAACATAAACTAACATTGGTTATACAATAAAAATTATATTTGGTTAGCGGGGGTTCCCCGCCTTATATTGGTAACAGTTGATTGAAAATCAAAGTAACCCAGCCAAAGCGGCAGGGTTTTTTTATGCCCGTTTGTTAAGGGTTTTTTGCTTTCTCTGCCGTATGTTTAGCCGTTGAACATCTTAGCCCTTTCAGTTTGTTGCAGCCTAGGCTTAAATCGTTACTCGTCACCTCTGTTATAATTCTTATATCATGCTCGGGGTCAAAAGTTTTTATATCTGAAGAGGGAGCAGATTGGCAAAAAAGACAAAGCCCGGAAAAAGAAGAACTCATCTATCAGATTTTTTTGATTGGGGATGCCGGTGCGGCAACATTAGATAAACAAGAACCAACACTTAAACTATTTCAAAAATCAGTAGAAGCGGGTGGAGAAAAAAGTGCGGCCGTTTTTTTAGGAGACAATATCTATTCATATGGACTTCCTGAACCTACAGCTCCTGATAGGGATTTTGCCGAAGCTCGATTAACAGAGCAACTCAAAACCGTTCAAAATTATGAAGGCAGAGTAATATTTGTTCCGGGTAATCACGATTGGGATGATGGGAGAGCGGGTGGGCTTGAAGCAGTAAAAAGGCAGGAAGAATTTGTTGAGGCATACCTGAACAGAGGGAATACTTTTTTACCTGATGAGGGCTTTCCTGGGCCTACAGATATAGAACTGATGGACGATGATGAGCATCCGGCACTTCGAAAAGATATTAGGCTTATAGTTTTAGATACCCAATGGTGGCTTCATAAACATAAAAAACCTTATGGGGATACCGGGGAATATGAATTATTTGATGGAGGGGATTTTTTAAATGAAATGGAAGATGTTCTCAAAAAAAGACAAAAGGATTTTTTAGTAGTAGCAGCACATCACCCGTTAATTACCTTGGGGCCACATGGAGGGTATGTTCCCCCTTCAAGACATTTAAAGCCGCCAATTTTTGGAAGCCTGTATGCTTTTTACCGAAGAGCATTTGGATTGGAACAGGATGTAACTCACCATAAATACAAACAGCTTTCCAGGACATTGCAGAATATGTTTCTTGGAAATGATCACCTGGTATATGCCTCAGGGCATTCTCATAACCTTCAATACATCAAAAAGCAGGGAAAAAGAGAAACACAACATTATATAGTATCGGGTTCAGGCACAAAAAAAAACTATGTTGCAAAAGGCCGGGGGTCAGAGTTTTCATACCAGGGAGAAGGTTTTGTTACGCTGAAGTATTATGAAAATGGTTCTGTCTGGATGGAAGCCTGGGCTCCAATCGGCGATGGGACAAATGGTAAACTTTTATACAAAACCGAGCTTAAACCACCGTATAGTGATCCCTTGTTAGGTGAAAAAGAAAACCAAATGCAAGATATTGACTACACAGATAGTTTAATCACCTTAGCCCCTAATCCTTCATACGATGAAAAAGGAAAAGCTTTTAGAGCTTTGGCGGGAAACCATAACAGAGAGCTATGGTCTATCAAATCAGAATATCCGGTTTTTGATGTTACAGAAATCAAAGGAGGGTTAATTCCTGTACGCATGGGAGGAAAGGGCCAATCAAACACTTTGCACCTTGAAGACAAGCAGGGTAACGAGTACGTTCTTCGATCCGTTGATAAACAAGCTGGAAAGATTTGGGACGAAAATCTTAAAAAGACATTTGCTCTTGATTTAGCACAGGATCAGTTTTCTATTCTTAATCCATATGGAGCCTTACTTATACCCACATTGGCTAAGGCTATAAACGTTTACCATACTAACCCGGCACTTTATTATGTGCCGGATGACCCGATGCTTGGGGAATATGCAGATCAAATTAGCGGGCAGCTTGCTCTGTTTGAAGAGAAGCCGGATGGAGATATGAGCCATGTTGCAAGTGCGGGCAATTCGGAAGAGGTAGTGGCTTATCGTGATATGATCCGGGAAATTGATGGCGATATTGACCACCGGGTAGACCAGGAAATGTTTGCCCGGGCAAGATTATTAGATATGCTACTCGGAGACTGGGACAGGCATAGCGATCAATGGCGATGGGCAACTTTTGAGCCCGATGATCGGCAAGGCAAAATATATCGCCCCATCCCCAGGGACCGGGATGTGGCCTTTATGAAAATGAATGGCTTGATACCGGTTGTTGCAAAAACAGGCCCCTTTTTTCAGTACCAAAATTTCGGGGAGAACTATGGAAACCTGGCGGGATTAAATTATAACTCACTTGCTCAAACCAGAAGGTTTACTAACCAGCTTACCAGAGAAGACTGGTTGGAAATAGCCAAAAAAATTCAGAACCAATTAACGAATGAGGTTCTTCAGCAGGCGGTAAATCAGTATCCACCAGAGGTGAAAAGCACTAGGGGAGAGGAAACATACCAGTTACTAAAAGCCCGAAGAGACAAGCTTCTTTCTGTCGCGGAAAAATATTACAAAATGATCTCGGGAGTAGTTTCAATACCTGGCAGCCATAAAAGGGAGCTTTTTATAGTAGAGGCTCTAAATGATGACAAAATCCGCATCCAGGTTTTTAAACTATCCGGAAAAGGGAAACTAAGAGAAAAATACTATGAGAGAACCCTGGACCGGAGTGAGACAAGAGAAATCCGGTTATATGGCATGGGAGATGATGACGAGTTTATGTTTCGGGGAAATAATAAAAGCAATATCAAAATTTTGGTTTCAGGCGGGCCGGGAGATGATTTTTATGTGGATGAATCAACAAATCAGGAATTCAGCAAGAGCATTGACGTTTTTGATACCGAACGGGGTAATGCATACAACCTATCAGGCAAAACGCATATCCATCATACAAAAAACCCGATTGAAAATAATTACAACTATGAAAAAGACTTCAGATGGAACAGGGTGCATCCCGGATACTTTTTCTCATACAATGATGATGACGGTATATTTGTTGGGGGCGGTCCAAGAATTATAAGAAACGGGTTTAGAAAGTTTCCGGCAGTCAGGCACTATTTCAGGGTGAATTATGCCCCAAGAACCGGTGCTGCCAATATTAAATATTCAGGAACATGGTATGAACTGATTGGGGATTGGGACTTAAATCTTGAGTCAGCGATTCTTTTTCCCAAAAGTTACCGTAACTTTTTCGGGCTTGGCAATGAAACCACCATTGAAGAAAGGGACAGAAACTTTTACAGGGCTCGCCTCACCCGATATGAGATTAAGCCAGGTATTTCTCTCAGGCTAAACGAATTCCTTTCAATACATACAGGAAACAGGTTGAGTGTTACGCAGGCAGATGATAATAGAGACGAAGACAACGTAGTTAGCGAAAGGGATGTAGGAATTAGCCCAAATACTTTTAAAGACCAATGGTTTAACACACCGTACGTAAACCTGGCGCTCTCTGATGTAGACAATGCAATAAATCCCACGATGGGTTATCGGTTAATGCTCGAGTCCGATATTAATATCGGGATACGAAATACCACACAAACATTTTCAAGATTTGCAGGGCAACTTCAAATGTACTTCCCGGTTCGTTTTACACCACAAATCACCTTGGCAAACAGGATGGGTGGAGCACATAATATTGGCTCATTTCCTTTTTATGAGTCAAATACGATTGGGGGCACAACTAATTTGAGAGGGTTCAGGGGAAATCGCTTTTCAGGCAGGAGTACTTTTTATAATAATTTTGAACTTCGAGCGGAGTTATTCGACTTCTATAGATACTTGTTGGGAGGAAAAGTAGGCCTTTCCGGATTTTTTGATATAGGCCGCGTTTGGACGGATAGTGAAAGTTCAACGATATGGCATAGAGGATACGGAGGGGGAATCTGGTTCAATCTTTTTGATTCCATGCTGCTAAATTCTTCTGTTGGAAGGTCAAATGAAGACGTTCTGCTCGAAATAAAAGCAGGCTTTTTCTTCTGACAGCGTAAAGTGTGGCTCGATTATTGATATATTGAGTCAATAAGATTTTAATTCGCTTAATAAAGCTGAATGTCAGAGATATCAAACATAAGATTACTTGCGGCCGTCATGTTTGCTGATATGGTTGGGTACACCAAGCTGATGCAAGAGGACGAACAGCAAGCAAAAAAACTGAGAGACAGGCAAAGAGAAGTGATTGAGGGATGTATTTTACAACACCGGGGCCAGATCATGCAGTACTATGGAGATGGCACATTAAGTATGTTTGGAAGCGCCCTGGATGGGGTAAACTGTGCCAGGGAAATACAACTTCTGCTTAAAGAAGAGCCCAAAGTACCCCTTCGCATTGGTATACACATTGGTGATGTTGTATATGATGATGAAGGAATTTACGGGGATGCGGTGAATATTGCGGCTAGGGTTCAGGGGTTGGGGACACCGGGTTCCGTTATGATATCAGGCAAAGTATTTGATGAAATTAAAAACCACCCGGGAGTTCGGGTAGAGGCCTTTGGAGAACATGAGCTTAAAAATGTATCCAGCCCGGTAGGAATTTATGCTATTGCAAACGAAGGTATAGAAGTCCCGCCCCAGGGTCATATACGGGATATTACCGGGAGTAATCAAAACAGCGTAGCGGTATTGCCATTCATGAATTTCAGTTCAAATGAAGACAATGAGTATTTTAGCGATGGGATTACGGAAGAAATAATTAATTCGTTAGTAAAAGTAAAAGGCTTACAGGTAGCATCCCGCACATCCGTTTTTGCTTTTAAAAATACACCAAAAGATGTACGAGCTATCGGTAAAGAATTAAACGTAGCTACGGTACTGGAAGGGAGCGTAAGGGTGGCAGCGAATAGAGTACGGGTTACCGCCCAGCTTATAAAAACAAATGATGGTTTTCATATCTGGTCTGAAAACTATGACCGGGAAATGAAAGATATTTTTGGGGTTCAGGACGAGATAGCTCAGAAAATAGCCGACAAACTGGAAACTAATTTTACTTTTGATACATCTCGTAGACTTTATGAGGCATCGACAGATAGCGTTGTGGCATATAACAACTACTTGCAGGGCTTGTTTTATTGGAATAAGCGAACGCCTGAAGGAGCTAAAAAAGCGATAGAATACTTTGAAAAGGCACTTAAGAAATGCTCCACGTATACAAATGCATATTCCGGTTTAGCCAATTGCTATACTTTTTTAGGGACCATTGGGCATTTGCAGGCAAAAGATGCTTTTATTAAGGCAGAAGATCTTGCAAATAAAGCTATTGAATTAAACAATACCCGCGCTGACTCTTACATTTCATTGGGCTATGTAAACCTATTATATAAATGGGATTTTGAGGCTGCAGATTCAAATTTCAGAAAAGCAATTACATTAGAACCCGAAAACGAAGATGCCAGGCTTGCGTTCTCATTCTATAATCGCGTAATGGGAAGAATGGATAAAATGCTTGATCAGGCAAGGGCGGCTGTCAAAATCGCTCCTGTTTCGCTTCCAGCGTTAAGTGATTTAGCAAGAGGCCTTACTATTGTTGAGGAATATGCTGAAGCCCTTGAGATATATGACAAAATTATTGACCTGGACCCTAACTTCAGGGCAGCTTATGAGGGAAAAGCTTTGATTTATGTATTTAAAAAAGACTTTAAAAATGCAATGAAGCAGCTCAGGAAATACATTAAACTGATGAAGGGGCCAAACAAAGGGGGCACACAGTTAGGATATCTTGCGGCATTAATGGGGGACACTAAGGAAGCGAACAAAAATCTTGAGCTCATGCAACGTAGACAAGAGGAGGAGCCGGATCTTAACCTGTCTTTGGATTTTGCTGTGGTTTATGCAGGATTAGGAGAAGTTGATAAAGCGTTTGAGTATTTATTTAAAGCGGTTGAAGAAAAATTGGGATCAGTTGTTCTATTAAACTCTATTCCCCCATTCAATACATTAAAATCAGATTTAAGATATAATGAGCTATTGGATAAAATCGGGCTTCCAAAACAAGCGGTAGTAGTTGCATGAAGAAAAAAGAAATCGGGGTTTATATAGACAGAACGTACAAGGTTGTCCGTCAGGATTTAATTAATCGATTTAAAAAAGCCAGGATTGACCTGACACCCGAACAATGGGTGATTTTATCCAAGCTGGAAAATGGTAGAACAAGCCAAACAGAATTAGCCAGTGATAGCTTTAAAGATAAGCCTACTGTTTCAAGGATTATTGATCTATTGGTTAAAAAAAATTTTGTAAGAAAAGAGCAAGACCCTGATGATGGAAGAAGATCTTTCATAGTACTTACCAATGCGGGAAAAAGCATACTGGAAGATGCGAAAGCGCACGTGTATGCTTCCCGTGAAAAGGGCTGGGAAAACCTCACTATTGAGGAATATGAACAACTGAAAGGGGTTCTTGATAAAATATTCGAAAACTATACCAAATAAGGTATCACAGTTATAGCGTACCTCTCAACTCCTGTTCTCTTTCGATAGCCTCAAAAAGAGCTTTAAAGTTTCCTTTTCCAAAAGAAGTGGCTCCTTTTCTTTGAATGATTTCAAAGAACATAGTTGGGCGGGCTTGTAGAGTTCGTGTAAATATCTGAAGGAGATAGCCTTCATCGTCTCTGTCAACAAGGATTCCAAGCTCTTTTAACTTGTCGATTGGCTCATCAATTTTGCCTACTCGTTCTTCCAGTACATCATAGTAGGTAGTTGGAACGGTAATAAACTCAATCCCTCGATTTCTTAGCTCAGTTACCGTATGTACAATATCATCGGTAGCAACGGCAACATGCTGAACGCCGGCACCCTCATAAAAATCGATATACTCATCAATCTGAGATTTCTTTAAACCAGCAGCAGGCTCATTAATCGGAAACTTTATACGTCCGTTTCCATTACTCATCACCTTACTCATCAGTGCGGTGTACTCAGTTGAAATGTCTTTATCGTCGAAAGAGAGGATTTGTTTGAAACCCAAAACATCTTCGTACCACTTTACCCACTTGTTCATGGCTCCCAGTTCAACATTACCCACCATGTGATCTACATATTTTAAACCAACAGGAGTAGGATTATATCTTGTTTCCCAGGCTCTGTATCCCGGCAGGAATACTCCATTGTAGTTTTTTCTCTCTACAAAAATATGAACTGTGTCGCCATAAGTGTGAATGCCGGAACGAACTACTTCGCCGGAGTCGTCTTTTTCGGTTCTTGGCTCGAAGTAAGATGTAGCACCTCTCTTTACAGCTTCATTGTAAGCATAGGTAGCATCTTCAACCCAAAGAGCAATCACTTTTACTCCATCGCCATGTCTGTCGATGTGCGCTCCGATTTCAGTACCACTGTGAAGAGGAGACGTGAGGACTAACCGGATTTTATCCTGAACAACTACATACGATTCCCGGTCACGAAGTCCGGTTTCCAGCCCTGCATAAGCCAGCGATTTAAAACCAAAAGCAGACTTATAAAAATGAGCGGCCTGCTTAGCATTACTTACATAAAATTCTACATAATCAGTACCCATAATAGGCATAAAATCTTTCGTTTCGGCAGCATTGGTTGAAGTAAGGATTTCCATAACACATTATTTAGTTGTTATAACAACTAAATGTACATGATCTGAAGCAATCAGAAAAGCACTTTTATATTAAGATTTAGAAAGTCTGATACC
This sequence comes from Balneolaceae bacterium, assembly GCA_006969905.1. GTDB lineage: Bacteria > Bacteroidota > Rhodothermia > Balneolales > Balneolaceae > Balneola. Next base: position 1,024,218 of record CP030887.1, read on the forward strand.
CTCAATTGTTGTCACGCTGAATCAAGTTCAGCATGACGAAAAAAGTTTTATGGTTAAACTTTCCCTGCCATCTTTACAAAAACATCCATTGCCTGGGGATTTCGGCTGGCATCGCGGTTCATGTGTTTGGAAACATCCAATCCAAGGAGCGCTTTTTTTACGGGAACCTCCATTTTCTTACCACTGAGTGTATAGGGAATATCTTCCACTTGTATGATTGCATCCGGAACATGCCGGGGCGAGCATTCTTCTTTTAATTGTTGTTTGATGGTTTCTGAGATTTCAGAGAAATCAAACCCATCTTCAATTACCACAAACAAAGGCATGATATCAGAGCCGTCTTTCTTTTCCAGGTTCACAATCAATGAATCAACCAGGCCCGGAATGCGATCCAGCACGGAATAAATCTCAGCAGTTCCGATACGGATTCCTTTTCGGTTCAAGGTGGCATCCGAGCGCCCCATTATTTGCAGGCTGCCATCTTCAAAAAGCTCAATCCAGTCACCATGACACCACTTTCCCGGGAACTTCTCAAAATAGCTGGAGATATATCGTTCATTATTTTCATCCCCCCAGAAATAAACCGGCATGGAAGGCATTGGATTGGAAATAACCATTTCCCCAAGTGAACCTGTGATTTCATTTCCTTCTTCATCCATACTTATTAAATCACAGCCGAGTGTCCGTCCCTGGATATTTCCCCTGCGAACCGATTTATAAGGAATGCCCCCTACAAATGCTGTGCAAACATCGGTGCCACCACTCATACTGCAAAGCCACACATCTTTCTTCACGTGATTATAGACCCAATCAAAGGCTTCATCTGGAAGTGGGGCTCCTGTGGAGCCAATAGACCGAAGAGGAGAGAGATCAAAATCTTTTCTAGGTGTAAGGCCCCTCTTCATGCAGGCAGTCAAAAAAGGAGCACTGGTTCCAAAATGGTGGATGGGTAATTCTTCTGTAAGTTTCCAGAGGGCATTTAAATCGGGAAATCCGGGACTTCCGTCAAACAGCACAGGAACAGCTCCTGCCAGCATCGAAGCCTGCAGGAAATTCCACATCATCCATCCGGTGGTTGTAAACCAGAAGAAGTTTTCGCCGGATTTAACATCATTATGGAAGTGCATGTATTTGAGATGCTCCAGCAACACTCCACCATGCGAATGTGTTATGGCCTTGGGTTTTCCGGTGGTTCCTGAAGAGTAAAGCACCCAGATGGGATGGTTAAAATCAACAGCTTCGAAAGAAAGCCCTGCAGGTTCCGTTGAAATTACATCCTGCCAGTGAATGGAGTTTTTTAGTTCTGCATAAGTATGTAGAGCAGGAATAAAAACCACCGTTTCTATAGAGGAAATAGATTCTGCAATTTGTTGAGCTTCTTGCACTCGATTGGTTTGCTTTCCTCCATACCGGTAGCCATCACAAGCGAAAAAAAATTTTGGTTTGATTTGAGAAAACCGGTCAATGACGGTGTTAATCCCAAAATCAGGAGAACAGCACGACCACACTGCACCTATTGAATTAACTGCCAAAAAGCAGATGATAGCTTCAGGTGTGTTGGGTAAATATCCGGCCACCCGGTCACCTTTTTGGATTCCTTTGCCTTTCAAAAACCCCTGGAGGGAAGCAACCTGGATTTCCAGCTCTTGCCAGGATAATTGTTTTCGGTCTCCCGATTCATTTGCAAAAATCAGAGCCGGCCGATGATCTGATCTCATTCTAAAAATGTGCTCTGCATAATTCAGAGTAACACCATTAAACCATCTTGAGCCAGGCATTCTGTGGGTATCAATTACTGATGTATAATCCGAATGCGAAATGATTTCAAAATATTTCCAAAGAGATTCCCAGAAATCCTCAAAGTGATTATTTGACCATTTCCAAAACTGCTCATAATCATTGAATTCCAGTCCAAATTGCTCGCCAAGCCAGTGTTCATATTTTTTTAAGCCGCTTTTTTGAATGAACTGTTCTGAAGGTCTCCAAAGAATGTCTGTTTGATCATTCATTGTATGTACACAAAATAGTTAAGGCTTTTTCTGCATTTTTTGCCTCTAACTCAATGGCAGCAAGGCGGTGTATTTCGTTTACCAATTCTTTTCCATCAAAACGGGAATAAGCATTTGCTACAGTTGTGAAACTTCGGGCCTTTTCAATTTGATCCTTGGAAGGGAGTTGTTCTACATTTCCAAGCCGTCCCAGGTTATTGGCGGTTAGAATATCACTATGTAAAACGTGCCCGGGAAGCTGATCAACCCCTATTCCCTTAGTTTGTAAAGGTTTTGGAATCTCAAATAACGAATCCATATTTGCCCGGGTGTACCAATTAGCCCCCATACGGCCTACCAGGTCAAGTTTAGTATTATCCAGTTTTCCATATTCATTCAGAAACCTTGTATCCAAATGAATGCGTTGGATGCGTGCCAACACTAAATTTCCTGCCCCGCCTTCTGTTCCCAGTTCTATAACCTGGTCAACGGTACACTCGAAAGAAACCGGGCTTTCTTTCACACGGGGGGGCTGGATCGTTTCAGATGGTATTTCCGTAAACCCTGCTTTCACAAACTCGTTCACGCCTTTTTCATATTCCGTACTGGCCAACGACATCTGTTCCACCATTGGGTAATTCACAATGTTGATGCACACTTCCGGCACTTCCTTAATATTTTCGTAAGTATGCTTGGTGGTGTTATCACGTCCACGGCGAGATGGAGAGAAAATGAGAATCGGGGGATTGTTAGAGAACACATTAAAAAAACTGTATGGGCTCAAATTAACCTTTCCTTCCTTATCCACAGTACTTGCAAAACAGATAGGGCGAGGCCCGATGGCTGCGGTTAAAATTCCCTGTCGCTCAGGAATAGAAATATCGTAGGGATCAAAAGATTTTATATTGTTCATTTTGCAGGGAGTAATTTTGACCGGACTTCTCCGAATCCTACTCTAATTCCGTTTTTTTCGCAATACCCTTTCATAATTACGGTATCACCATCATCAAGAAATTTACGTTCTGAGCCATCATTCAATTTAACCGGATTTTTCCCAGCCCAGGAAAGCTCCAACATCGAACCGTAAGAATCAGGTTCTTTTCCTGAGATAGTTCCGGAAGCCATCATATCTCCCACATTTATATTACAGCCGTTTACGGTATGGTGAGCCAACTGCTGCGCCATATTCCAGTACATGTATTTGAAATTCGATTTCGAAACTGTTGTTGTACTGTTGGTGGTTTTCGGCTCAATTTGAACCTCAAGATTAATGTCGTAATTCTTTAATCCTGAATATTCCAGGTAAGGGAGTACTTTTGGATTTTGATTTGGCCCCTCCACCCTGAATGGCTCCAAAGCTTCTAATGTAACCACCCAAGGGGAGATAGAAGAAGCAAAGCTTTTTCCAAGAAATGGCCCTAATGGAACATATTCCCATTTTTGGATATCACGGGCTGACCAATCGTTAAAAAGTACCATTCCAAAAATGTAATCCTCTGCATTTTCAGTAGAAACGGGATCTCCAAGCTGTGATTCTTTTCCGATGATAAATCCCATTTCCAGTTCAAAATCCATGCGTTGTGATGGCCCGAATACAGGTGGGCCGTCATTGGGTTTTGTTTGCCCTTTTGGCCGATGAATATCCTGCCCGGAAACGATGATGGAAGATGCCCGCCCATGATAACCCACCGGCAGATGCTTCCAGTTTGGAAGTAAAGCATTATCGGGATCGCGAAACATCTTACCCACATTGGTAGCATGCTCGATGCTGGAGTAGAAATCAGTATAGTCTCCCACTTTCACAGGCAGGTGCATGGTTGCGTCATCCATATGTACAAGAGGGTTAAATTCTTTTAAAGGGGAACTTTCATCACATAGTTGTTTCTGCAACCGCTCTCTTACAGCACTGGTTGTTTGCTTTCCAAGAGCAATAAAGCTGTTTAAAAACTCATTGGCGAAAACGTTCGAGTCAATCATCATGTTTGAAAAAACCCCAACTGATTGAGCTTGTTTCAAATCAATTATGAACTCCCCAATAGCCACGCCAGCTCTTTTGGATTTTCCGGGAGTTGAAAAAATTCCAAAAGGAAGATTATGAATCGAAAAGTCAGAGTTTTCCTGAATTTTAATCCAGGTATTTAATTTATCAGACATAAATTTTCTGAATTTATATTAGCCTTTTTACCCACCCCTAAATCCCCTCCGGGGAGGGGAAGCTTAAAAAATCAGAACATTGAGTTCCCCTCTTGAGAGGGGAAAGGGGTGTGTCTACCATTATTATATTTACTATTTACCTTCCAGCCAGGATTGATAATAGGTGCCATCATCAATCTTAAGTGCATTTTCCGTTACCTTCAGAGGCTTAAATGTATCCACCATTACTGCCCACTCTTTAGTCTCCTTCTTGCCAATACTTCCCTCATAAGCACCGGGATGCGGTCCGTGAGGAATCCCTGCCGGGTGCAACGAAATGTATCCCTGCTCCACATGATTCCTGCTCATAAAATCTCCATCCACATAATAAATCACTTCATCAGAATCGATGTTGGAATGATGATATGGAGAAGGAATAGCCTGGGGGTGATAATCGTACAAGCGGGGAACAAACGAACAAACCACGAATGCTGAGGTCTCAAATGTTTGATGTACCGGTGGCGGTTGATGTACCCGTCCTGTTATTGGCTCAAAATTCTTGATCGAAAATCCGTATGGGAAATTAAAGCCGTCCCATCCTATCACATCAAAAGGATGTGAATCATAGGTTAACTCATGGATCATCCCTTCTTTCTTCAGCTTCATCAGGAACTCTCCTTTCTCATCATAGGTCTCAAGTTCTGTTGGCAGCTTTAAGTCGCGCTCGCAATAAGGCGAATGCTCCAGGTACTGTCCAAACCAGTTTCGATAGCGCTTTGGGGAATAAATGGGTACATACGATTCTGTGATGAAATGCCTGTTATCTTCATCATCAAACCGGATTTGATAAATAATACCTCTGGGGATCAGTAAATAGTCACCAGGCTCAAAATCAATATTCCCGATAAATGTGCGAAGAGTCCCACTGCCTTTATGAATGAAAATCAGTTCATCGGCATCCGTATTTTTGTAGAAATAATCTGTCAGCGACTTCTTTGGCGCGGCAAGGTGAAGGGTTATATCGCTATTGGTAAGAATGGGTTCACGGGCTTCCAGATAATCATCTTTAGGCTTGATGTCCAACCCCTTCAACATCATGGATTTGATATTATTTGCAACAGCTATTTTCGGAGAAACATCCACAGGCTTACCAACTTCTTTAATCATTGTAGGTCGATGGATGTGATATGAAAGCATGGACATTCCATCAAAACCGATGGTTCCGAATAATTGCTCGTAGTATAGGTTGCCATCCGGCTTTCTAAACTGGGTATGCCTTTTGGGCGGGATTTTTCCTAAACGATGATAAATAGGCATGATCAAATATGTTGGTTAAGCGATAGTTTGATTATAGATAATTCTGAGCTCTGTCGCAGATAAAAAGTTGTTATAACAACTAATTTAACGTGAAAACATAGTTTCATTAAATCTCTATATTCTCACAATTCAAATTTCATTGACTGATGAGCGAAGATATCCCAAAGAAGAAAAAGCTAGGCTCCGTAAAGCGAGGTGTGTCCGATATGTTCCGGACTTCCTATCGTACGCATATTGAGCTGAGTGCCATTGCCGATAATAAATCGAACATCATGATTTCCATAAACGGGATCATCATTTCGATTATTATAGCTTCAATTTCTCCAAAAATTGATTCGAATCCATGGCTGTTAATTCCAACGGCTGTATTGCTTCTTACCTGCCTTGGGTCGATGATTTACGCAGTTCTTTCTGCCCGGCCACGAGTGAGCAAAGAGTTGGTAACTTTGAAAGACGTTCGTGCAAATCGTGCAAACATCTTATTCTTTGGCAATTTTCACACTATGCCACGTGAGGATTATGTGGAAGGTCTGGAAGAACTGATGCAGGATAGTGAAAGGCTTTATGATAACATGGCGAGGGATCTCCATGGGCTGGGTGTGGTTCTGGCTAAGAAATACAAGCTGCTGAGAGTTTCTTACAACATTTTTATGGTGGGCCTGGTGCTATCTGTACTGAGCTTTATTGTAGTTTTTGTAATGATTTCGGGGGTATAATTAATCTTCTTCCGATTCTCCGGAAAAGGCACGCGTAATTTTCTGATTCATAAGCCGGCGGTAGTTTTGAAACTCGTATTCGCTAACGGTGAATTCTGACTTAAACTCACCATCAAAACACGAGATAAGTAAACGATTAGGCTTTTCAGTTTTAGAGACGGTTACCTGGATTTTACCAAGTTTATATGATTCGATAGTTTCAGACATTAAGAGCTAAAAATTTATATAAAAATACAAAACTCATTGTTTGCAGCCCCAACCTGAATGTTTTGCTTTGCCTGAATTTCTACCGAACATAGTTGAGCTGTAATAAGATATAACCCCTCTCATGTTTATGACAGTTTGATATGTATCTATATCGTTACAATCTAAATTGTCTTTCCCATAAGAATTTAAAGAAAGAGAGTTCATTTTTTGATGATAAAGGGCACTAAACTCATCAATATAAGCTGAGGTAGTGTTAAGGTCATAAACAGACACCGTTATCTCCGTTTCAACAAAAGCATCAAGTTCTTTGAAAGAATTAATGGCAATAGAGTCTGCCAGTGCAATCGGTGAAATCGATGGATCTTCTTCTTGAAGCAAAACCTTATTTGAATTCAAATATGAAAGATGAAGATTTTGGGGAGAAGCCACCAGAACATCTGCTTTACCAGAGAGCTTATCAACAACTTCCGGAGTACCATTATTACAGGTAGATAGAACGATAAGGTCTAATGGGGTGGGAAGATCATTTAAGCTCTCAGAAAAGATATCCATATCAAAACCATTTTTAGGCTGAGATTTATGATACCGGACATCATTCTGAGTTGGGATTTCATGGCCGAAATAAAAAAGTGAAGTTCTTTGAAATTCTGAAGAAGTATTACTTTTTAATAACTCAAACTCTTTTTTAAAACCCCCATCAATCGGGGAGTAATCTTGTTTCTTAATCAACCTTCCATTTTTGTAATGGTAAAAAACCCGATCTTTTTTAGGGAATAAAAGAAAAGCTCTTTTTTCAGGTTTTTGATGAAATATAAACACCTCTCCGGTGGTTGCCTGCGAAGCAATTTCCAAAGCTTCTTTTAATGCTTCTTTATCTGCATGAAAGGCATCACCGTTTTTGTGAAAAAGGTAGTTTGAATCCCCATGAATCAAGTAAATTAAAGCATAATTAGGGTTTTTTGGGGGGGCATCATGCTTGATTGACGTATGTTTAGCGCCTGAGCAAGCCCACCCAAAAAATAAAAACCCAAATAAAACAAACTTGGTAAATTTCAAACTTAGAGCAGGAGCAAAATAATTATAATTAGTAATGCTGTAGTAAGGCTAATTGTTATTACCCTGTCAGCTTGTTCAAAATCCTGCTGGATGAAATTTGCAAAATTATTAAGCTGGCTGTTCTTAACCCGGGTAAAATCCCCATAGCCATTTAACTCATTATGCTTCTCTTGCAGGCTTGATTTAAACTCAGCTAATCCGGTTTTGTCTTCAGAGGAAATACCATTCATTGACTCAACTCGCTCAACGGCAGTAATTAAATCATCTAAGGAGTTATTAAGTATTTTCCTTTTTTCATTAGGGTCATCAACAGTCTCTACTTTTTGTACCATGTTATTGATATGCTTTTTTAAAGTAGTATGTGCATCTTTAGTTTGTGCAGTTAAAGATGTTGAAAGGGCCAGAAGAGTAATGATAAAAAAGGTAGTTAGTTTCCTCATGGTATAGTAATTTTGTTAACATTTAGTATGCTTGCGCATTATATCTAATTAAAATCAAAGCAAGCAAGTTCCTTTTTGGGGAATATTATGATATTTGAGTAAACACTTTTGAAAAGCAAAATGAACAGAAAAACAATCATACTTATAACTCTCGGGTTTTTTATTGCCTTCTTCATGTATCATTCATTACAGGAAACCAAACCCATAGAAATAGAGAACTCTCCTGATTGGGTTAGCTTAGAAGAAGCCCAGGTTCAGTCAGCATCAACCGGCAAACTAATCATGGTGGATGTATTCGAGATTGGCTGCAAATATTGCCGGGCAATGGAACGGGAGGTTTATCCTGATTCAACCGTGCGCCTGGTTATTGATCAGGGCTATATACCCGTGAAACTGGATGGCAACTCAGAAGAATCTATTACTATAAATGGGGAGCAAATGAGCTCCAGAGAATTTGCCCAAAGCAAAGGGGCTTTTGTTTTTCCAACGGTTTTAATACTAGATTCACAGGGTGAACTCATTAAGAAAAGAACGGGTTATATGGGCATAGATGAACTAAGACAATTCTTGTATAGGAAAGAATCGTAATAATTACAGTGCCATGAAATCATTTTTTCTAAACCTTCTTGTATTACCATTAGTTGCCATGTTAACCGTTGCCTGCTCTAATAAGGAGGCAGAAACAAGGGCGCAAATGCCAGAGTTGCAAGCCGATGTTACTCCGGAACTTATTTTCTCAGATGTAAGGATTCCCTGGTCAATGGCGTGGTTACCAAATGGAGACATGTTAGTAGCCGAACGTGGAGGTTCTTTGCTTAGGGTAAGGGACGGTGAATTGATTTCAAAAATTGAGGGTGTTCCTGAAGTATTTGCACGAGGGCAAGGAGGCTTATTAGACGTTGTACTCCACCCTGATTACGAGGAGAATGGCTGGATATACATTTCTTATTCATCTCCCGAGGGTGAGGAGCAAGGTGCAAATACCTCAATAATAAGAGCAAAACTAACTGGCAACGCACTTACAGATAAAGAGATTATTTATGAGGCCACGCCGAATACAACCCGGGGAGTTCATTATGGAAGCAGGATAGCCTTTGATAGTGATAACTACCTGTATTTTTCAATTGGTGATCGTGGAAAAAGAGATGTTTACCCCCAGGATTTGACTGCCGATGCAGGAAAAATCTACAGGTTACATGATGATGGTTCCATTCCGGCCGATAATCCGTTTGTGAATCAAGAAGGTGCAGTGGCTGCTATTTTTTCTTATGGGCATAGAAACCCACAGGGAATGGCCATTCACCCTGAAACAGGTGCAATTTGGGCGCATGAACACGGCCCGCAAGGAGGAGACGAACTGAACCTGGTGGAGGCCGGTAAAAATTATGGATGGCCTGTAATTAGTTATGGCATAAATTACAATGGTACCTCCTTTACTGATTTAACAGAAAAGGAAGGCATGGAACAGCCTAAAACATATTGGATCCCTTCTATTGCCCCTTCGGGTCTTACATTTGTTACCAGTGATAAATATCCCGAATGGCAGGGCAAGGCGCTGGTTGGTTCATTGAAATTCGGGTACCTGGTGCTGGTTTCTTTTGATGGGGATGAAGTAACAAAGCGCGAAATAGTACTGGATGGTATTGGACGAACCCGCGATGTCCGCCAAGGTCCGGATGGATATATTTATGTAGCCGTTGACGGTGACGGTATTTATCGTATTAATCCCTGATATTTATGTAAGGATTTAATTTCATAAAGGTCTAACCTGTGTGAAATTAAATCTTTCATATCGTTTTCCTTTCCCTCAGTACCCGGCGGTAAGGCTGGTACTTCTGTTTATAGGCGGAATTATAACCGCCTGGGCTCTGGATTTTAGCCTCTTTCTCTTTCCAATTATCACGATTCTTGCGGCTGCATTACTGGTCATTGAATTAAGAAATACCAGAAAAGCCTCATTAACTAATAAATGGGTTTCTACCCTTCTCTTTTTTGTGCTGGTATTAAGCTCAGGGGCGTTGAGGTTTTACCAGGCATCTGCATCACAAAAAACCGTAACTGAAAACATAATCAGCCTTTCTGAATGGGAAAAGATTGAACTGAAGGGGCAGGTGGTGTCCATTTCAAAGAACAGCAAAGGCAAAACGAGGTTGGATGTTCAAGTTGCTTCTACAAAGATAGATAATCAACTGCGCTCAGAAGGGAAATATAAGACGAGAATACTTTGGGATTTGCCTAAAACAATTGAATTAGGTGCTGAAATAATTATGATCGGAACCATAGTTCCAGTTTCCGAACCCAGAAACCCGTTAGCATTCAATTATCCTGAGTACTTATCAAGGAGGGGAATTTATACCCAGGTAAAAGCAGACAGCATACTTGGTTATTCTGAGACAGAGAATAGTTTAAGTTGGCTTTCAGTTAGAAAGAAAGCCTTACAAATAGTAGATCAGATTTTTACGGAAGAAACAGCACCCATTGCCAAAGCATTACTGCTTGGGTACAAGAATGAGCTGGAAGGTGAAACCCGGATGGCATTTGCACGGGCAGGGCTTTCACATATTATGGCGGTTTCCGGATTACACGTTGGTTTGGTCGTAGCCCCTTTCTGGATGATAATTCCCTTGTTCTGGACAAAGAAATGGGGAAGTGAAATTGGATTGGCAGCGTTAATTCTTTTACTGTTTTTATATGCAGGTATTACCGGATTCTCCACATCTGTAATACGCGCATCAGTTATGGCTGTTTTTCTTACTTACGGCAAGCTGTTCTCAAAAAGAAGTAATTCAATAAACCTGACAGCAGTGGCGGCATTGCTGATATTGATTGTTGATCCGAAACAGCTTTTCGAAATTGGCTTTCAATTATCTTTCAGTGCTGTACTCATCATTTTATTAGTTATGCCGGTTATCCAGGCAAAATTACCCTACCCTATTCGCACAAAATGGTATGGAACTCCTGTTATGGTTATGATTATTTCAGTAGTTGTACAGGTGGGGCTTTATCCTTTACAAGTCTATTATTTTGGAGAAGTTTCTGTGATAAGCCCAATAGCAAATGCATTATTTGTTCCCTTTTTGGGACTTATAGTTCCGCTCTCTTTGGCCGCAATATTACTTTCAGTTCTTTTCCCTTATTTAGGGGTGATCATTAATTATCCCTCAGAGCTATTTCTTCAATTAATGAGCGGCTTTGTAAATCGAATCTCAGATTTTGAATGGGCATGGTTCGCAGCAAGCCTTTCTTCGGAATTCTTTTTCATTTTCTGGGTAGCCTTGGTGTTAACTGCGGCAAGCTGGAGAACTCCCAAGTTACGATGGCGGATGTTAGCTATCACACTATCATTTATTGTAGTTTTGCAGGGAATAACTCTCAAACAGAAATTAGATCCTGGAAAACTGAATCTTATTGTTTTTGATGTCGGCCAGGGTGATGCCAGCCTGGTTCAAACCCCAAAAGGTAAAAATGTTTTGGTTGATACGGGTATTTGGCATCCGGGCGGTAACTCAGGAGAGCAGGTTATTCTTCCGTACCTGAAAGCAGCAGGGATAAATAAACTGGACGCAGTTATTCTAAGTCATCCTCATGCTGATCATATTGGAGGGATTATTTCAATTATGGATGAGATTGAAGTAGATCATATCTACAACTCAGGCTATGCATATGATTCAAAGCTCTATCAGTCATATCAAAAAAGAGCAAAAGAACTGAATATTCCGGTTACCTCAGTATCAGCGGGAGATAAATTAGAAATTGATAATGCTGTTTTGATGCTGGTTCTCGGACCCGAAGGTTCTCCAAAAGGAAGCGACCCCAACCAGCATTCTGTGGTAATAAACATGATTTATGGTGAATCAGAGTTTCTTTTTACCGGAGATGCGGGGGAAGATCAGGAAGAAAGACTGATTGAAAACTATGGATCACTATTGGACACTGATTTTTTAAAGGTGGGACATCATGGAAGCAAAACCAGCTCGGAAAGCTTTTTCCTGGAACAGGTTACGCCGGAGATTGCTACTGTTTCCCTTGGGAGAAATAATCGGTTTCGTCATCCGCACAAAGAAGCTGTAGTAAGATTAAGTCAGACCAAAGCCGATGTATATTACACAAGTCGGGAAAAGGCGTTGGTTTTCGAATCAGATGGCAAAAGCATTCAAAGGGTAACCTGGGAGTAAGGCTTTTACATAAGAAACCCGTATTTTAGGGAACTTTCTCAGTAATAAACAGATACATCCCTAAGATTTAATGGAGCAAAAGGAACGGCCAAGCTTTGAAGAAGCTTTAAAGGAACTGGAATCAATCGTATCTAAGTTAGAAGATGATTCCATTACATTGGAAGAATCTGTAAAGCTTTATGAAGACGGCATAAAGTTATCCAGATTTTGTTCAGAAATTTTAAACCAGGCTGAGCTCCGTATTGAACAGGTAAACGAAGCAGAAACCCAATAAAGATCTACAAGTATGGAATTTCAACCTCCAAAACCGGGAGCACTGTTAGCGACTATAGACTCCCCGGAAGATTTAAGGAAGCTGAATCCTGATCAGTTACAGGATGTTTGCGATGAGTTAAGGGATTATATCATTGATATGGTTTCGGTTTACGGGGGGCATTTTGGAGCCAGTTTGGGCGTAGTAGAACTCACCACAGCTATACACTATGTATATAATACCCCGGAAGATCGGTTGGTTTGGGATGTAGGACACCAGGCCTATGGCCATAAGATTTTAACCGGGCGCAGGGATCAGTTTCACACCAACCGTCTATATGGTGGGCTGTCCGGATTTCCGAAGCGATCAGAAAGTGAGTATGATACATTTGGAGTAGGACATTCAAGCACTTCGATTTCAGCTGCACTGGGTATGGCGGTCGCTAATGATTTGGATAAAGGCAATCGAAAAGTAGTTGCCGTTATTGGTGATGGTGCTATGACAGCGGGAATGGCATTTGAGGCTTTGAATAATGCCGGGTCAATGAACAGCGATATACTGGTGATACTAAATGACAATTGCATGTCTATTGACCCAAATGTTGGAGCCCTGAAAGAGTATCTAACCGACATCACCACCAGCAAGACATTCAATAAAATGCGTGATGATATCTATGATATGCTTGGGCATTTTAAATCTGCAGGTGAGAAGATGAGAAAAATTGCATCCCGCCTTGAAAATGCAGTTACTGCAGCAATCACACCCGGTTCTTTGTTCAGGTCATTGGGATTCAAATATTATGGTCCAACGGACGGTCACGATGTGGATGGTTTGCGAAAAACACTCGAAGACCTTAAAACTGTAAAGGGGCCTAAACTACTTCATATAGTTACGGTAAAAGGAAAAGGATTTGCCCCGGCTGAAAGAGAGCAAACCAAATGGCATGCATCCAGCAGTCCATTTGATAAAATTACCGGCAAGGCGTTAAATCCGGCACCGAAAACAAAAGGGGCACCAAAGTACCAGGATGTATTTGGCGAAGCTTTAGTAGAGCTGGCAGCTAAAGATGAACGTATAGTTAGCATGACTCCTGCCATGCCTAGTGGCTCTAGCCTGTGGCCAATGATGAACACATTTCCTGAGCGGGCGTTTGATGTGGGAATAGCAGAGCAACATGCCGTTACTTTTGCAGCCGGACTAGCAACAGAAGGAAAAAAGGCTTTCTGTGCTATTTATTCTTCTTTTCTCCAAAGAGGATATGACCAGTTGGTGCATGATGTAGCAATTCAAAAACTGCCGGTTGTTTTTTGTATAGACCGGGCAGGCTTTGCCGGCGCTGACGGCCCTACCCACCATGGGGCATACGATGTGGCTTATATGAGAGCCATTCCAAATATGGTTATTTCTTCTCCTTTGAATGAACAGGATTTAAGGGATATGATGTTTACTGCTTCAACCTTTGAAGAGGCATCTTGGGCGATTCGTTACCCCAGGGGAGGGGCTACAGGGATGCAGGTAAGAGAAGGTTTCCAATTACTGGAAATAGGAAAAGGAATCGCACTTCGTGAAGGGGAAAATGTTGCAGTATTAAGCTTTGGCCCTATTGGAAAGTATGCAATAACTGCGGCAGATCAGCTTGCAGAAGAAGGAATTCATATTGGTCACTACGACATGCGCTTTGCCAAACCTATTGATGAAGAACTGATCGATGAAATCTGCCGGCAATATGATCATATTATCACCCTCGAGGATGGATCCCGCCTGGGTGGATTTGGAAGTGCTGTTGCAGAATACATCGGTGAAAAGCAGGAAAGGCCGACTCTAAAAATTATGGGAATCCCTGATCGTATTGTGGAACATGGTACCCAGGAAGAACTTCATAATGAAGTTGGAATTGGGGTTGAGGGAATTAAAAGCAATGTGGTTAAATGTTTAGAAAAAATTTAAAAACGAACACATATTTTAGTTTTTTACTCCCTTTCTTCTTTTTCTCTTGCTCAAGTCAAAACGATGCAATCATTGTTGGAAAAGTCGTTACTTCGAATGGCGAACCCGTAAAAGATGCAGGAATTCATATTGAGTATCTCAATCTTGAAAATTTAATTACGTATTTTCAAAAGCCGGAGATTGTTTTGGTTTTTGAACTTCAAGAAAAGCAGGAAGTGAAAATTGATATTTACCGCCATTCAAGTGGTTCTACCTTGCTTAATATTGTAGATACAACATTAAATTCAGGCCAATATGTTTTTAGAACTCCAAGAAATTCAATTACAAATGGGATTTATGATGTCGATTTTGAATCAAAAGTAAATCAAAATAAGTCTTCACTTTTAGTACAAGCGGATTCATTGGAAATGTTATTAAGTGTAGATCCATTAGCAACAACTGGATTAAATGGCAGCTTCATACTTGACACAGATATTTTAGGAATCGGCCAGTCTATATCTGCATCACCAGAAAGATTTATTATTCCAAATGGAATTAGATTTATTGCTATTAAGGACAGTAAAATCTTAGGAGTATCTGAAGATATATTCCTTGATCTTGAAAAAGAGAACAATATAGATATTGTAATACAGTAGTGACTTTCTCACTTTCCGATTTCGATTACAAGCTCCCCGAAGAATTAATCGCCCAATCTCCTGCCCACCCCCGAGACCATGCGCGATTGTTGGTTTATAACCGGGAAAGTCAGCAAATTGTTGATGACTTTTTCTATAATCTTGGAAACCATCTCCATCCAAACACTACCCTGGTTGTTAATAACAGCAAAGTAGAGAAATGCCGCCTGATGTTTGACGGAGGGAAAAAAGAATTGTTTGTTACCTCTGTGAGAAATAACAACACAATAGAAGCCCTTGTAAGGCCAGGTAAAAAATTCAAGAACGGAAAAGAAATTGAACTGGCAAACGGCATAACCGCAAAAGTTACTCATGTTGCAGATGACGGTATTCGTACGCTCGTTCTTCCTTGTGATTTAGATGATCCAAAATTAGAGCCCTTCAAATATACCCCGTTTCCACCTTACATAGCCCAGGATGAATCACTGGCAGATGAGTACCAAACAGTTTACGCAAAAGATTCGGGTAGCAAAGCTGCTCCAACGGCAGGCCTTCATTTCACCGATGAGCTTTTGAAAAAACTTGCCGGGCAGAGAATCAAAAAATCCGAAGTAACCCTGCATGTAGGCTTAGGAACCTTCGCCCCGGTAAAGACAGAAAAAATTGAAGAGCATGACATGCACAGCGAATGGTTTCAGCTTAATAAAAAGACGGCTAAAGAACTTTCGGGGGCTAAACATATTACCGCAGTAGGAACTACTTCCGTTCGGGTTTTAGAATCTCTGGCCTCAATGGATCGAGAGTTCAAGCCTCAATCCGGGGAAACCAATATTTATATTACGCCGGGCTATACATTCAAGGCGGTGGATTCCTTAATTACTAATTTTCATCTGCCTAAAAGCACGTTGCTAATGTTGGTATCCGCACTTATGGGCTTTGAAGAAATGCACAGGGTTTATCAGCATGCTATAAAAGAAAAGTACAGGTTCTATTCTTTTGGGGATGCAATGCTGATTATTTAAAGGTCTTAATCGTCCAGCCTAAACTGGTAGTTATAAAGAGTCCTTCAAGCGGCCTCTGTCCAAACTCTATTCGATAAAGCAGGTTCCCAAAGAAGCCGATTTTACGATCAAAATTCTGAGCTTTTGTAATGGGGTTCATTTGCCACGTTAAACCGGTTCTCCAGCCCAGGCTTTCTTTAACAGTTATTGTGTTTCCACCAGAGGTAACATCGACAGAAGTAGGCAAGATTAAAAGATCAAAAAATGGACGAACTTGCCGTGCATAAGCAAATTTATAACCATCGCTATCCATTACATGCATATAAAGCTTTCTGGTCAACCCAATACCCGCATACACTCCAGCGTGGAATATGTTGGTAACATCAAAAAAAGTGCCATTACTTTCATACTCAAAGGCGCTATTTCTCAAATAAAGTCCACCTCGTGCTGTAATATCACGGGTAACATCTCCCGGTAGGGTAACAGAACTCCACGTTTGAATTTCTTTTTTATTCAGATAATCTTTTTCATAGCTGAAAGCAAGCAGCACGGGCACCTTTTTCTTCTTGGTTTTTGATGAAAGGGTATATTCTGCTCCCCCGCTAAAAAGAAAAGCCGGGCCGTCTTTTTCTAAAGAAAATAAAGAATATAGAAAAACTCCCTCAGCTCGTAACTTATCAGTTATTGGATAGAGTGTTTCTGCACCAACGCTCCAGATAGAAGCTCCTGAGGTATTATCGAAACCTGCATCCACCCCAAAATAGTGGAGAGAGAAATAGCCTTTCTGTACCTGGGCCGGCTCACTAAGGACCTGCTGGTAAGTAAGTTGGGCACTAAGATTTTCGGAACTAATTGCTAAAAAGATAGCTACTGGTATGACACATAAAATTTTCATAGTGATGAATATGATGCTGGGTTTAGTACCAAGCTAAAAACTCAACAAAAGATCATCTATCACCCGAAATAGGTATTTTCATTTGAAGGATTTTCTGTGTAAAAAAGTATAAGGTTAACTATATTTGTCGCTCTGGATGCGCCCGTAGCTCAACTGGATAGAGTACCAGATTTCGGCTCTGGGGGTTGGGGGTTCGAACCCTCCCGGGCGTACTTAAAGCCTCTTCAGTTTCTAATTGAAGAGGCTTTTTTATACTTAGCTAAAAACTTTGTTGAAATCTTTTTTATACGCTTTTCCTATGGGGATCATCTTTTCTGAGATCGAAATCAAATTTCCTTCTACGTAATCAATATTTCTCAAAGAAACGATGAATGATTTATGAACCCGGATAAATTCGTTTTCAGGGAGCTGTTTTAAGAACGATTTAAGGCTTTGATTAAAAGTGAGTTTATTGTTTATGGTAACCAGTGTGATATAGTCGCCAAGTGATTCGGCATAAAGAATATCCGAAATTGATATCCTGTAAGTTTTACCATTTGCTTTTACAGTAAGATCATCAATTATCGAAGTATTTCCTGATATTGGAAACTTACTTACTGCTTTTAAAAAACGCTCAAAAGAAAAAGGCTTCAGAAGGTAGTCCAAAACATCCAGTTCATAGCTTTCAAGTGCATATTCAGAATAAGCCGTAGTAAGAATTATTTCAGGGGGATTTCGCAAGCTTTTAATGAAATCAATTCCTGATAGCTTTGGCATATTAATATCCAGAAAAATCAGGTCAACCTTTTGTGAATTAAGAAAATCGAGTGCGGTCAAAGCATTGTCACATTCTCCCTCAAGATTGAGATTAGGTGTATCAATTATATATTGACGAAGAATGTCACGAGCAACAGGCTCATCTTCTACGATTAAACAACGGATCATGATAAATCGATAGTTAATTCTGATTTATAGTATTCTTTTTGATCGGTAATTGTTAGCGAATAATTGTGTTTATACAGAAAATCCAGCCTTTTTTTAGTGTTCTCAAGACCTGTTCCGCTATTTTTATTTTCTTCTATAGCTTCAATTAAGTTCTTGGGGTTTTCACAAACCAGAGAAATGTTAGTCTTTGAAATTTTAATATGGATTTTTATCTGTTCGTCTAAACCAGATACAGAACCGTGTTTAAAAGCGTTTTCGATATAGGTGATTAACAATAATGGAGAGATTTCCAGGTTTTCAGCGCTACCCTCAATTGTAAGAAGCACACGCTCCGGGTGAGAAAGCCTCTTTTTCTGCAGGCTTACAAATTTTTTTATATACTCGATTTCCGACTTAAGGGACACACGTTCTTTATTCATATGATCAACTACATACCGGAGAATATCCGATAATTCAAGAATCATTAAGGGGGCTTTATCAGATTTCCTTATAGCTTCTCCGTAAATTGTATTAAGGCTGTTAAACAGAAAGTGGGGATTAATCTGAGCCTGAAGAGCTTTTAACTCACTTTTCGTTTTTTCTTCTTCCAAGCGGGAGATTTCAAGCTGAGCCTCTTTTCTGTTGAACCATGCTTTTGAAAGTTCAATAAGAGTAGAGATGATCACATATATACCCATAATGCCTAAAAGCTCAAATGGTGTGTATACGCCTACAAAATAGTAGCTCGGAAACACTAAGTTCGAGAACCATCCATAAGAAAGAGAGTAAAGAGAAACGGTTAAAGCAGAGCCAATTACAAGAACAGTTAGCAGATAAAACCAAATATTATATCGATACAGAATGTTTGGTATTCCCTGGTAAATATTCAGAGTAACTACTATAAAAAATGGAATATTAAAAAGGAGTGTGTAAATCCAGTCAAGAGTGGTTATTTCATCTCCTCTCGAAAATAGGTTAAGTGTGATTGCAAAAGAAATTGCCCAAAAAAGAACATTTTGGGCAATTGCATATAATAAATCTTTATTGAAGCTCATTAGTAATTCTTTTCAGCCCTATTGGATCATCAAAGGCCTGGTCATCATTTCCATACTTGGTGATAAAATTTTGCAGCTCATTTGTTGATGCAGTAATAAGAATTTCGCTACTGCCGGCAGCAAGCTGATTAGTGGTACGCTCATGTTTAATTCTAACCCGATTAGACATGATAAGCTCTTTAACCCATGAATCTTCAAAGAAATTTACTGTTAGTAACTGATCAGTTACACGGATTTTTGAAAAAGTATGTATCGGAAATAAATGAGCAGCTTTAAACGAATTCCCTTCTTCATAATCAAAAAGAGATAAGTCGAGAAAATGATTTTCGCCGAACTTTTTTACGGTGGCCAAAAAATATACTGTATCAGAGCTTAGATCTTGTAAGTTTTCAAATAAAAGAAAATAGATTTTGTCCTCTAAAACCTCATTGTCCTCAAAGTCGTAACCTTCTGAAAAAGATTCGAAATCGGGAAAATTTCTGGGGTCATGGATAAAGGTCCAGCGCTGATCTTCAGTTTCCCATCTCCCCTCAAGCCCCTCAAGAAGCTCCGCTTGATCAACAGGCACCAATGGGTGAACTGAGTTTAAATAACAGCCCGAAAAGAGAATGCCAGTAAATAATAAGGTAGTTATGGTTTTCAAATAAGATTTCATAAGAAAGGTTTTTAATTGTGATTGTAGCACAAAGAAAAGCACCAAATAAAGGTAACTGAAATCAATTCGATGAACGAGCCTTTTTTCTCGATAAAAAGATTACATAATCCACATTAAGTTGAATGAGCAGAAGTATCATAAATTATAAGACGGCATACAATTTTCCGGATGCAAGAGATATAAAGGCTCTGGCTAAATAAGAGAAGCTTAAGTATTATGTTTGCAACTAATCACAAGGCCATGAAAACAATATTGTCTTTTTTACTTCTTATTTTTACTGCAACACTTAGTACGGATATACAGGCACAGCCTGATAAAAAAGAGTGGGCCATTGCACTTCACGGAGGGGCAGGTTTTGTATCAAAGGATATGCCTGAAGAACGCAAAAAGGCCTATTATGCGGCCCTTGAAGAAGCGCTGGCGATTGGTGAAGAAATCCTTAAAAATGGCGGCTCTGCCCTGGATGCAGTTGAACAAACTATTAAGTATTTAGAAGACAATGAACTTTTTAATGCAGGAAGGGGGTCTGTATTTACGGCTGAGGGAAAGAACGAGTTAGATGCGGCAATTATGGATGGCAAAGCATTAAATGCAGGTGCTATTACGGGTGTTACTACGGTAAAAAACCCGATATCATTAGCGAGAAAGGTAATGGAGGAATCAAGGCATGTATTTTTTGCAGGTAACGGGGCTGAGAAATTCGCAGACGAAACCGATGTAGAGCGGGTTGATACTGAGTATTTCAAAATACAGCGCAGGTACGATGAGTGGAAACGGGCAAACAAGCAAACGGGATACAACCTGGAGAAACTGGAGAACAATAGCTGGAAAATGGGTACGGTAGGTTGTGTTGCTCTTGATAAAGATGGGAACCTGATAGCAGGCACATCAACAGGCGGGATGACGAACAAAAAGTACGGACGTGTTGGTGATGTTCCTATAATTGGCTCGGGAACCTATGCTAATGATATGGTGGCGGTATCTGCAACCGGCTGGGGAGAGCGGATTATGCTGAATGTATCAGCTCATACACTTGCGGCATATATGAAATACACTAATTCAGATCTTAAAAGCTCAATGGACTATTTGGTAGATGAAGTATTAAATCCTAAAGAAGCGGGCTTCATCGCAGTTGATAAGCATGGTAACTTCTCAATGAGAACCAATACGGGTTCTATGTTCAGGGCAGCCAGCAATTCGAATGGAAAAAGAGTGGTTGCAATCTGGGAGGATTAGACCAGGATTAGTCTATTCTTCCATAAAAACGGTCTCTTAAGGTTTGAACGTAAATGCCAATGTCATTTCTAAGCTCAAAAAGCCGACCGTTTAGTTCGGCATACTGTTGCTTATTGAACAAGAGTTCTGTTTTTAATTCCTGCATCAACTCTAAAGACTGATTAGCAAAGGACAACGCTTTTTTAGTATAGGCAATATTTGCACCAAGATATTCGGGCTCAAAACCAAAAGAATATCCTCCGGCTAGCTTGGCGGCAATTTTGAGGCTATCGCTTACAAATTCAAAAAAACTGGCCTCCTGCTTTTTCGAGGGTATGCTTTCTGACCATTTCAGTATATCAACAGCAAAAAGACGTGCATCATTGAAAAGGGTAAGATTATCAAGCGAGCCGTAATCTGAAAGGGCAAAATCTTCACTCAGGCTTTTCCATTCTTCACCTGAGTCTAAATCATCTTCGTCACCAAAGTCTTCAGTGCTACCAAAAAGAAAGTCTTCATCATCAAACTCATCCTCATCATCCCAGTCGTCATCGTCTTCAGGAAAATAGGCCTCATCAAGTAAGAGTTCTTCTTCAACAAAGGCTTCGAAAGCATCATCTTCGCTCAGGCTTTCTTTTAGTAAAGTAATCCAGCGGGGAACGGTACCCTTATAATCTGATGAAATAAATTTGCGGAGTTGTTCACTCTTTTTTTCTACTTCATTAAGGTGAGCTTCCCATTTGTGTTCGTCCCAAAGCTCATCGTCAAATCCGTCAAAACTCATAGGCAGAGGTGCTGTCTGTTGATTTAGTTAACCATAGAAAAGA
This sequence comes from Balneolaceae bacterium, assembly GCA_006969905.1. GTDB lineage: Bacteria > Bacteroidota > Rhodothermia > Balneolales > Balneolaceae > Balneola. The sequence continues at coordinate 1,045,615 of CP030887.1, forward strand.
AAATTTCTACCTTCACGCAATAGCGCGTGGAAAAATAACGCTTTTTGTGGATAAAAAGTTGTTTAAAGTCGTTCAAGTACACTGATGATTACCCGGGTCATTTTTGGTTCTGCCATAGCAGCGCCTTCAAGTACATGCTCCATATTAACGGGTTCTAAAGCATCAGGGAAACACTCATCAGTAATTACAGATATACCCATTACATCCATACCCATATGAACGGCAGCAATTACTTCAGGAACGGTACTCATTCCCACAACATCTGCTCCAAGCCGCCTCATATACCGGTACTCAGCTTTTGTTTCCAGGGTAGGGCCGGAAACGGCAAGATAAACTCCCTGGTGCATTTTAATTGCATGTTCCAATGCTACAGTCTCAGCAATTTCAACAAGGCGCGTAGTATAAGGTTCGCTCATATCAGGAAAGCGGGGGCCAAGTTCATCATCATTAGGCCCTATCAGTGGGTTATCTGCCAGGAAATTTATATGGTCGTTTATAAGCATAATATCTCCCCGGCGAAAATTGGGATTGAGGCCACCACAGGCATTACTAACAAAAAGGCTCTGGGCCCCTAATGCTCTAGCAACACGAACCGGAAAAGCAATTTGCTGCATTGTATAACCCTCATAATAATGGAACCGGCCCTGCATTGCTACAACATTTTTTCCGCCCAATACTCCAAATATTAATCTGCCGGCATGGCTTTCTACCGTAGAAGTTGGAAAATGAGGGATCTCTTCATAATCAATTGAAGTGGCAGTTTCTATTTCATCAGCCAGTTGCCCTAGGCCTGTACCCAGAATTAACAGATAGTCGGGTATAAAATCTGTTTGGCTTTGTATAAACTGAACAGCATCATTGCGTTTGGCACGAAATTCGGCCACGGTATCAAAAACCATGTTGGAAAATTAGTAGGATAAAAGTTTAAGGGAAGGAAGGTTAGTCAATTTCGTCAAGAATGTCATCAAGCCGATCGCTTCCGGGAGGATACGCATGATCTTTATTTTCGTCTTCATTCAGAATATCTGTTCCGGATTCTTCTTCTATATCAAGTTGAAAGCGTGTTTTAATGCCGGAAGAATCTTCCTCAGTTGAGTCTTGTATTTCTTCTTCTTTCGGTAGAGAGAAAGTATTGAAATCATCTTTTGAAAACTGATCAAGGGAATTCTTTGCATTGTCTAAGTAAGCACCAATTCCCGCCATTATTTCTTCCCGCTTATCAAGCAGCCGGAGTATATTTTGGCGAATCTGCTGGCGTTGGAAATTAGCCTCTTTTATAATTGCTTCGGCCTCCATTTCAGCTTTATCAAGTTTATTCTGCGCTTCTAACTTTGCATTATCAATTTTTTGAGCAACCGATTCTTTTGTTGTTTGCAGGGTTTCATGAAGGGCTTCTTCTACCCGTTCATAATGTTTTACCCTGTCGCCAAGTTTTTCAATTTGATCTTCAAGTTCTTTGTTCTTCGTAAGTAAATGTTCTACTTCGTTTGAAACGAGGGTGAGAAAGGATTGTACTTCTGCAACATCAAAACCCCGCAAGGTTTTCTCAAATTGTTGTTGCTTAATTTCTAATGGTGTGAGTTTCATAATTAAGTGCCGTTTAAAACCTAAGCTTTATTGAAAGTAACACTTATTCATTTAACATGTTCCTGAGATTGCTATCCCCTTTATCTGAATCCTTTTTTGGGGACCGAATACTTTCAGGTTCAATTTCTATTTCTCCGGGAGAATCCGGAATCCGGATTCTTTCTTCTTCAAGGTCAGAAACAATAGCTTCCAGATTTGTTAACCGGCGTTCTGTGGTTTTTTTGAAGTCGCCAAGAGCTTTAAAAAACTGAGGGTTAATATTTCCAGAACCTTCCTTTCGACCTTGTTTAGCCTTAATAATGTCAAAAATATTTTTGACTATAAAGATTACAAGGCCACTCCCAAAAACGATGGAAGCCAGTGCCAGCACAAAAATTTCTTCAGGCATAACTTTTCCTAATTCCTAATTTTGTTCTTTTTTTCTGTATTACCTTCTTCTGACGGATAGTAATCATCTTTTATCTCTATATCACCCATTTGAGCATCTTTTTTAGTTGTTGCTTCCTCGGTGGCAATAGCTTCCAGGTTTTCTATTCGCCCCTTTAGATTATGGATCATTTTACGAAGCTCCTGTACTTCTTGCGAGCTGGTTCTTGCTTTTAGTTCGTACTTAAGTTCCTGTTCACGGTATCTGAGGATCATTCCTCCAACAATTGCTACGATGGGAATAATAGCCCACCAAGGTAATCCGAAAATCATATCTGCCCTTTTTGTTTCAAGTTAGCTGGTGTCAATTACGCATGCTTTTATGGATAGTTTCGGGCACCAAAGATATCACTACCAATGCGAACCATGGTTGAGCCTTCTTCGATAGCAACTTCCATATCGTTACTCATCCCCATAGAGAGGTGTTCTAATCTAATATTTTCTTCATTAAATGACTGATGCTGATCAAAAAGCTGCTTTAATAATTGGAACTCTCTACGTACTTCTTCGGGGTCATCTGCAAAAGTAGCCATGCCCATTAAACCCTTGATAGCAACATTTTCTAATCCTTGGGCTGAGTTAAGAATGCTTTTTAAATCATCAGGTTTACAGCCGCCCTTTTGTGATTCACCACTAATATTAACCTGTATTAAAGTATTAATAATGCGTTTGTGCTCTTTAGCGCGCTTATTGATTTCTTTCAGATATTTTGATTTTTCCACTGAATGTATCCAGTTTACACGGCTGGCTATAAACCTGATTTTATTGGTTTGAAGATTACCAATCATGTGCCAGTCAATGTCCGGATTATCCAGAGATAGCATCTTATCTTCAAGCTCTTTCATCCGGTTTTCACCAAAGCTGAGTTGGCCGCGTGCAATAGCCTTAAGAATATCTGCATTGGGCTTTGTTTTACTAACTGCAACGAGCATAACCTCGTCAGGATTTCTTCCAACTCTTTCACACGTTAGCTTTATTCTTTGCCGGACTTTTTCAAGATTATGATCAATATGTACTTTACTCATTACCTAAAAACTGCAAATTTGGATTAATTCTTAGTAAATAAAGGAAAGATATTCTTTTATCATTCATCTTTTAACCGTATTTTTGGGAGCTCAAGAAAAAGTACAAGTATCAACATTTGTCGACACTGATTTTCTACACATACATAGTTCCTCCGTCGGGTCATTTTATCGAACAGAAATCGAAAGGTAACAGATAAGATAAAAATGGCAACCCAAATCCGACATATCTCTACCTTTTTAAATCAGTGGGCGCCTCCGGGCACTAAAATGGATTACGATAATGTCGGCTTACTGGTGGGAGACCCCGAAGCAGAAGTTAAAAAGGTCATTACTTGTTTGGATGTTACAGATCAGGTAGTTGAAGAAGCCATTCAAAACAACTGTGAGTTAATAGTCGCCCATCACCCACTTATTTTCAACAAAATTGGCAGCATAAATCCGACTAACGAGCAAGGTAAAATTATTTACAAGCTGGTTAAAAATGATATTGGTTTACTGGTAGCCCATACCAATCTGGATGCTGCGTTGGATGGTGTTTCTTTTGTATTGGCAAATATGTTAGGGTTGGATGATTTGCGATTCTTAAACACTGATTACGCCATTAGCAAGAAAATTCGCCTGGTTACCGACCACGGAGACAGCACTTCCGTTCTGAAATTGCTTAACTATTATTCAGCAGAAGAAGCCCATTATTACAACGTAGAGAATAGAGAAAGCAATCTTAAATGCTATGAAGCAATTATTGATAAGCATCATCTTCTGGAACTAAAAGCGGGCCTTAAGAAGGAGGGTTTATTAAGAGAAGGGGGCTTACAGGTAACTGACCTAGCTTCACCGTCAAAGAACTTTGGATTAGGTGTAGTAGGTGAATACCCGGATGAAGGAATAGGCCAGAATGAGTTTTTGCATCTTGTTTCACAGTCATTAAATGTTCGGGCAGTTCGGTATTCGGGAAGTGTAGAAAAAATCAAAACGGTAGCAGTATGTGGTGGTGCCGGCGTATTTTTAAAAAAGAAAGCAATTTCTGCAGGAGCCGATGCTTTTGTAACAGCCGATATCAAGTATCATGATTACTTTACTGAGCAGGACAATTTTTTATTGTTGGATGTAGGCCATTATGAGAGCGAATATCCGGTAGCGGAAGCCATAAAAAATGAATTATCCGGAGCTTTTGAAGACCTTAGCGTTTCTGCCACAACTGTAGTTACCAATCCCGTTCGAACCTATGTTTCGGAATATAAACCACAATCTATTTAATCAAGCTGATTAACACCCACTCATGAAAGAAGCACTTCAACAACTCGCAAATCTGCAATACATCGATAGCCGTATTGATGAGCTTAAGCAGCTTCGTGGCGATTTACCAGAGGAAATTTTGGATATCGAAACGGATATTGCCCGTTCAGAGGCCAGGCTTAATAAGCTGGAACAAGAAGAAAAAGACCTGATTGTAGAATTTGATAAGCTTAAACTGGACATAAAATCTTCTGAAGAAAAAACCCAGAAGTATGAGGATCAACAACTGGCGGTTCGCAATAACCGGGAGTATGATGCTTTGACCAAAGAAATTGAAGCACAGAAACAGGTTATAGAAACAGCTACCGAGCGCCTCGCAGAAATAGAAAAACGCCAGGAAAGTATAGGCCCTGAAATTGAAGAGGCACGTGAAGCCCTGACCACATCAAAGGCTGAATTAGAAGAGAAAAGCAGCAGCCTTGATAGTGTAGTTGCCTCTACTAAAGAAGAAGAAAAAATACTTCTCAAAAAAAGAGAAGAAGTAGAGAAGGCAGTAGATCAGCGGTATTTACGCAATTACAATCGTCTCAGAAATGGATTGAATAACGGTATTGCGGTTGTAGCCATGGATCGTGGAGCTGCTTTTGGAATGGCACTCCCCCCACAAACCCAGGTAGAAGTTCGCCGGATGAATAAAGTTATTATAGATGAAAACAGCGGACGTATTGTAGTCGATCAGTCCTTTTTTGACGAAGCAAAGAAACAGCTTACGATTTAATATTCCTGCAGATCAGCACACATAGATTGAAGGGAAGCCAGAGAGCTTCCCTTTTTTGTTTATATAAAACCTGGAATCGTGACAGGTTTTCAATAAATGCTCTCAAACCTGTATCTTAAGCATGGGAAAGCCGGGTAATCGCCCAGCACATAACGTTCATTGTTCTTTTATGTATTACTATGTGTACTTATTACAAAGCAGAAAGACAAACAAGTTTTACATTGGATATACCAATAGTTTAAAACGAAGATTAGGACAACATAACAATGGCGAAGTACTGTCTACAAAAAGCAGTATTCCGTATGAGCTAGTCTATTTTGAAGGATTCAAAAGCAAGAAGGATGCGCTAGCCAGAGAAAAAAAGCTAAAGCATCACGGACAAGGTCTCCGAAGACTGAAAGAGAGGCTTGGGAATAGTATTGAACAATGAACGTTATGTGCTGGGAGGAAAGTCCGGACACCAACAAGCACCGCGCTTTGCGATCCTTCGGGCGAAGCAGAGGCCTGGTAATGGTGACGTTACCGGGATAGAAAGTGCAACAGAAAACAAACCGCTCGGCACATAACCTATGTGCCGAGTAAGGGTGAAAAGGTGAGGTAAGAGCTCACCGCCCCAAGGGTAACCAAGGGGGCACGGTAAACCTCGCGGGGTGCAAGTTCATGTAAGGTAGTGTGCCGCTTGTCACAATACTACCGGGTGGAATGCACCAGATAAATGATTACCAAACCACGCCCAGGCGTGGGGAACAGAATCCGGCTTACAGGCTTTCCTGCTATAAAACAAAACCCCGCCCCAAAAGGGCGGGGTTTTGTTTTAATGGGAGTTGCCCTTTTCATTCATGAAATGTATAATTCTTTAAACTTAAGTTGATGTAATGAAAAAGCAATATTTAATCCTATTAATGGCCTGGCTTCTAATTATGGCTTTTGAAAAAGAAGAAAATAAAAAAAAGTTTTGCGACCCATGGTCTGGATATTGTTTTACAAATTCGTGTATAATGGATTTTGCTCAGAATTACGGATACTTTGTTGTTTGGGTGGATTGTGGAATGAATAGGTACAGGTATGAAGCATCAGGTTGTATAGGCCCCTCAATGTATGATTATTGTACCTCGCCAATATTCAGTGAGAATTAAAAAAGTAGTGTTATGAATAAGTATTACCTTTTAGTTTTTCTAATTTTGGTGTCATGTGGATCTGACAATCCAAAGGATATTCACACAATTAGCTACTTAGAAAGTGTAAATCAGTTATCCTCGTTCGATAGCAGGAATTATAGAATGGATGGAAAATCTTCAAGTTTTGTTGCTTTTGGAACTCCTAATGATGATAAAGCCTTGGAAAACTTTGAGTTTATAATGAGCAATAGAGAAGAAGCACACTACTGGATAAAAAAAAGAAGAACTCATTCTGCACAAAGTGACAGTATTCTAAATATATTGCACCAGGAAAAAACTTTAGAGGGAGTTAGAAGTTTATATATCGATAACTTAAAACTGATTCAAGAAAACCTTTTTTCATCGAGAATTGAGCAAGAAACTTCAATAGTAATTATAAATCGCTTGCTTGAAGAATCCAAAAAAAAGGATTTGAGCACACACGAATTTGTAATGTTAAGAGATCACATTTTAGTTCTAGACAAGAATAATTTTCCTGATATAATATTTATGTCAAAAGCATTATGGTTAGCTAAGGAGGAATTCTCAGACTCTGAGTTAGAAAGCATCGTATCAAACTTAAAGAATAATGCAGAATCTAGTCTAATAAACTGCATAGAATGCTTCAGTACTACAAATAAAAGACAAGATGAGTATGAGTACTCTAGGGAAAAATACTTCACTAATATTAAAAAGGGATTGTCACTATTTAATTGAGATGATCAAGTAGCTTATTTTCTAGATCAACTTTAACTTGGGTTCCCCACCATACAGGCTTATCGTTTATATTTATGCTTTTGCTCAAAGGAGGTAGTATGTTTATCTCTTTATGGGGCAGGGTTATATAAGCCATAGAATTCTTCGGGCTTTAGAGGAAGTGTTTCTTGCAGAGCGATGGGGAAGTCGTTCAGTAAAATACCACATCTCCGGGATCAGTAACCAATTTTACAGAATGGATACAACACTAAATATTAAGTTTAAAACTTCCCTTCAGGTTACGCTCCATCTCCCGCTTGGTGTCTTTTTCCTTAATACTGTCCCGCTTATCAAAACGCTTTTTACCCCTGGCCACTCCGATCTGGACCTTGGCATATCCCTTTTTAAAGTAAAGCTTAAGAGGAATCAGGGTATATCCTTTTTGCTGCACGTATTTATCGAGTTCCCGGATTTCCTTTTTGCTCAGCAGTAACTTTCTCTGTCTTCTAGGATCGTGATTTGCGTACGAACCGAATTTATAAGGCGAAATGTGAAACTCCCTAAGCCACACCTCCTGGTCTTGGATAAAAGCAAAGGCATCAGTGAAATTAGCCTTCCCAGCACGTAATGATTTTACCTCCGTTCCCTGGAGTACAATCCCTGCTTCATAAGTTTCATCGATTTGATAATCGTGAAATGCCTTACGGTTCTGGATGGTCGGTGTGTTAGCTTTTTCGCTGCTCATGGTTATTTGTGTTGTCATGCTGAACTCGATTCAGCATCTGTGGAGAACCCGTCATTATTAAAGAAATTATTTAATTAATGGCTCAATATCCTTACAGATCCTGAAACAAGTTCAGGATGACGCCTAAAAGGTGTTAAACATCAAATCCGAGTTCTTTCAGATCGGTAAGTACATCTTCTTCAGGCTGGCGGTTTGGAAAGGTAGAATAAATGTCCAAAATCTGTTCTATTTCGGATATGGCTTTTTCGTTGTCAGCATTAATTTTAAGCACTTCTATAAACTGTCGTAATGCCGCATTCATTTTATCACGCATACTTGTTATATCTGCATCTTTATACACAAGGAAAAGCCCATAATTCAGGTGGGTTTTTTCTCTAAGCCGTAATACCTGTTCATTTTCATCTTGTTTTTGGAGCAGTACAAAAGCATCATCATATTCGTCTGCCTGAATAAATGCAGTAATTTGCTCATCCAGTGATTTAGGCTGGGGTGTGGATTGTTTCTTGCCGCAGGCAACAAATCCTGCAAGCAGAAAAAGTAAGGTCAGTTTTTTCATGGGGTGTTACTGTAGAGATAATGGATTCAAACTTATACAAAGTATAAATATAAGCATACTTACCCACCCGAGCACTTTTCTTCCCGTAGAAAGTGGTTTATAAAAGGTAACCGGTGGATGATCTACTTTCACCAAAAAAGTGATGAAGAGAATCCAGAATGCCCACATAATATTTTGCACCAAATTTTCAGGCCCGATAATTACATAAATATATATTCCGGCTGATATGAGTGATGCAGGAAGCATAATATAAATCCAGTTCATAGCTCCTTTATAAGCAATACTCATCAAATTAAAGAGAATGATTCCCCATATTATCCAGGAGAGGGCGCCAAAATCTGTATCATATTCACGGAGGAGATCATGCAAAAAAGGAACAACCTCAATGCCCGCCAGTATGGATACAAAAGCATAAAAAACCCGGGCAAAATCACGATGCTTCTTGTACCCTAACAGAGAGTACATGATGTGGCCTCCATCCAGCTGGCCAACAGGCATTAGGTTTAGTGCGGTAAAAAACAGCCCAAGCCAACCGGCAAATAAAAACGGGTAATGATACATTTCCCACATGGGAGGGACATTGTCGAAAAAGGAAGCAATAAATGAGTACAAAATGGTTTCGCCCACAACCAGTGTATTTCCTGTGCCCGCATCCGTTTGGTAGTCGGGGAATTCCCCATACGTCTCTACATAGATCTTCAGTTCTTCATGTCCTGCAAAGTTTTGAACATGAGAAGGTTCAGGAAGGGTAGCAAAACCAATCAGCAATACAACTAAAGCAACAATAAAACCGGCAACAGGCCCGGCCACACCAACATCAAAAAGCTGTTTTGTTTGGTGAATTTTTTCTTTGATCCGGATTACAGCCCCAAGGGTTCCTATGCCAACAGGTAACGGGATGTAGTAGGGAAGAGACACTTTTATGTTGTGGTAAACCGCTGCAAAATAGTGCCCGAATTCATGGAAGGTTAGAAAACTAAGCAAGAGACAGGCGAACAACATGCCACGATATAAATCTTCTCCTGCAGGTAAACCAATCGGCCCTATAAAAATGGGTTCTCCGCCAAAGCCCACAAATACAGCACCGATAACACTAACAGAAATGAAAGTGAGAACAAACAACCCTAAGTGTTTAAGGATTGTTTTTAGATCGGGCCGGTTTTTAGGAGGTTCATTTCCCGAAATCACTTCGTAATCAGTTTCAGTAAAAGGGGTATTTGGTTCGAAACTCAAATCAGCAGCTTAGTTGGTTAGTGGTGCCCTGGAAATTGGCATTGTCATACAACGAGCCCCGCCTCGCCCCCTGCAAAGTTCACGCCCCTGGAAACTGACCGCTATTTTTTGTTCGAGAGATGGATCCAGGCCTTTTTCTCCATATTCTTCAATAAACTCAAACTGGTCCATATAGGCATATCCGTGGTCAACTAATGTATTGAAGGTTTTAGTATTGCGTTCATATCCAACAATTACTCCGGGGGCTAAGGCAAAAACATTGGCTCCGTCCGTCCATTGTTCACGGTACTGACTGGTTTTATCCTCGCCACCACACTTTATGAAGGTGTAATCAACACCGGAAAATTCATTCAGCGTGCTGTGAAGTGAGCTTCTGGATTCAGCTTTTATGTTATCTCCTGCTTTTTGTAGAACAACGACATTGTCTTGTTGATCGATAATGGGCGGAGGGAAAACGATACACTCATTCCTGCTTGCAAAAGTAAAGATGGTGTCTAAATGCATGGAGGCACGTTGTTTGGGAATATCTATCGCAACCACGGTTTTTACCCCATGATCCAAAAGGCCTTCGGTTGCTTTCATCAGGCCTGTAAACGAGGTGCGCTCACTCATACCAATAAGCACTAAATCTTTTGATGCTACCAAAACATCCCCTCCCTCAATAGACTGATGTCCCGAAATACGAATAGCACTTTGCTTTGCTCCGCTAAAGAGAGGGTGATATTCAACTAAGGTTTCCATTATAAGTGACTCGCGAAGCCTAGCCTTTTTTGCTGCGCGTGAAATCAGAATGGAATCATTAACCACGGCAGCAAGATCCCTGGTAAAAAGAAGGTTTGGAGAAGGGTGAAGGTTAAAACTTTTGGACCGGGCCAAAGTACCTTGAATAGTAAATTCAAGGATCTTTTCGGGTTCCAGTTCTTTTAATTCGCGCTCAATAATAGTAAGGTTTTCCTCATGGAATTCTCGCACTAACTGGTCAATGAAGTATTCGCGTGCTTCTGCATTTTGAATGGTTTGGCGGAATAAATCTACAACCTCAAAAATTTCTCCGTCGTCAGGCATACCGGCTTTAATCATAGCCAGCATATTTAAATGTTCATCCCGGGCATCTTCCTCAAAAATAATGTCATCAAATAAAAGTTCATCCGCTAACTCAGGGTTAACCAATGAAACTTCATGCCCAGGTGTGTGGACAATAACACCGTAAAGATGGCCGATTTCAGAAGAAACGTTAATTTTCATGCTTAGTTTGGATTTACAATTATCAAAAAGCCTTTCAATATACACCTTACACCAACTATAATTAAGAGGTATTTATAGTTCTCAATCAATATCTTGACAATTGAAATGTATGTTAATTGATCCGATGGTTTCAAAAGCAGAAATAAAATCACTTCTCTACTTAATGGATGATCCCGATCCGTTTGTACATAAGAGTGTACTTAACCGGTTTGATGAGCTGGGAGAAAATGCGGTTCCATTGCTGGATGAGTATCGTTTAAGCGTGAAAAACGCTGAAGATATTCAAAAGATTGAGGATTTGATTCATGAGCTGACATTTAGTGGGTTGCAGGCAGATTTTTTGGAAGTACTGCAATCGGGAATTAAAAATAGAAAAGACCTCGAAAAAGCAGCTTTTACATTAGCTCGTTTTGGGAACCCAACACTGAGAACAAGTGATTACACAGAGAAATTGGATCATTTTGCAGATATAGTGGAATCAGGGATCAGGTATAAGCTGGATGAGCGGCGCAAAATGAAACACCTGATCAAATTTGTTTTTGAGGATTTACATTTCAAAGGAGATACCAAAGATTATCACAACCCGGCCAATTGCTTTATGGATCAGGTAATTGACCGGAGAATAGGACTTCCAATTACCTTGAGTATGGTTGTGATGTTTATTGCAAGAAGACTGGAGATGCCTTTTTTTGGTGTAAATATGCCCATTCATTTTATGCTGAACTATATAGGCGAAAAAGAAGAAGTATTGATTGATCCATACGATAACGGAGCGATTGTTACCTACGACCAGTGCTACTTTTTTCTAAAAAAGAACAACATAGAACCAAAGCCCGAGCACTTCCGGATGGCCTCTGATGTTGATATCCTGATTCGTTGTATTCGAAATTTGATCCATAGTTACGAGAGAAAGGAAATGCCTGGAAAAATTGAAGATTTAAAGCAGTTGCTTTCTGCTGCAGAAATGTTTGAAGAGTAACATGGCGGGTTACTCCGGAACCCCACTCATAAAAAAGCTGGGCATCAAACCCGGTTACTCCTTGCTATTTGTAGATGTGCCAGATCATTTCAGAGAGTTACTGGGTGAATTTCCCGAAAATGTCTGGGAAGTTAGTTTTGAAGAAGCCAATTCAGTCGAGTTCATTCATGTTTTTTGCAGGGATGAAGAATCCCTGCACAATATGCTGCCAATACTAAAAAAGAAGCTTGATAAAAACGGTACGCTTTGGGTAAGCTGGATTAAAAAGGCATCAAAAAATTATCAATGGACTATAACAGATATAGATGTACGTAACGTGGGATTGAAAGCAGGTTTAGTTGACGTGAAGGTGTGCGCTGTTGATGACGATTGGAGCGGCTTAAAGTTTATGTATAGAAAAGAGGATCGTTAATCTATTTTTATCAAACTTACTATGAAAGCAATTACTTTTTCCGAAATTAAGAAGGTAGAGCTTTCAGAAGTACCTGAACCTAAGATATAAAATCCCGGCGATGAAAGTTTTGTTGACCCCTTAATTCAGCGCAATTATTTCAAAGTTACGATCTTTAAACGGCACATTAGCTGGGTAGTTTTTAATTCCAAAAAATCTACTGGTGGATTTATTTATACCTTCTTTAAATTCCCCTTTGCTTTCATCCCAGGCGAAAGGATTTGCCACTCGAATAAATCCAAGCAAAACCGTAGATAACGAATCCCATTCGAAGTCTATATTCCCAGTGCTAAATTCATCAAAATACCCAGAAGCTTCAGGATCAGATTTATCAAAATAATCTGATGTAACAAGGGTCACATCTATTCGGCTATTATTTCGAAATGATCTGTCTTGTAAATTCGGTGTTGTTTTAAATTCAAGCTCAACTACGCCCTGGGTTCCGGTAGGTGTTACCAGAATATTATCTATGGTAAAAAAGGGTTTTGTAAGATCACCCGGAACCGGATGGTTTGTTTCTTTTTCTGTTGGGTTTGTAACAATAATTGAAAAATCCATTGATTCATGAACTTGGATATCTTCATCATTTCGTCTAAGAGAAATTTCTCCAATTATTTGGACAGCAGATGTTCCTTTTTTTCGGGGAATAAATCCAAAATAATCATCAATTTTGATTGGTTTTATTAGTTCTGGATTTGTAATGGCAAGAGTAGGGAAAAACTCGCCATAACCGTAATCACAACTGTTATAAGAACGACTGTAATCATTCGGCTTTATCCAGATTGTATCATTTAGTGAAACTGTCATTTCAGGTATAGGAGTAAACTCGTAGTTACCTATATTAGGTTTTAGCTCAAAAAGACCCTCACTACATTTATCGCCAAAAAAACTAAAGCATTGAATATTCAAAGCACATAAGAATAGAATAATAAATTTTTTTGGAGCCATAAAATCTATTAGTTAGTAGCTTAAACTTATAATAATTCATCTAAACCACAACTTTTTAGATTTTCCTCACCAACCTCCAGCCTAAATAACCCCCACCACCCAGAAAGAAGGCTCCTGCAATAGAATCTCCAAAGAACAACTCACCCATTCCATATAGAAAGAAAAGGATTACTGTTATAGACATGGCAATATTAATAAGAGCCGGTTTAAGTTGATCGTGTGAAAGCTTACCCTCAGAATAAGGCTGCCAACCTTTACCCATGGGACGAACCCGGGCAAAATATCTTGTTAAAGTCTCATTGCTTTCTGGCTTGGTTAAAAAGGTTACAGCCAGCCAGGTTGTAGTTGAAACTACAGTGGTAGCAATAATCCCTTCTGCATAACCTAACCCCATAATGGTAGTGGCCACTGCCCCAATTCCGGACGCAACCATCGCTGAAATCTCACTCCAGGCATTAATACGTGGCCAAAACCAGCGTAATATCAAAACTCCGCCAATTCCGGCACTTAACGCCTGTATAAATTGCCACCCCCCTTTTACACTATCAAAAAAGTAAGAAACCAGGATAGCAATTCCAGCCATAGCAATGGTGGTTAACCGGGAAACCAGGACGTAATGTTTTTGGGCGGATGCTTCTGAATCGAACTGGTCTGTTTTCTTCACAAAGCGTTTATAAAAATCATTAATCACATACGAACTACCCCAGTTTAACTGGGTGGAAATGGTGGAGACAAATGCAGATAGAAAGGCGACAATCATTAAGCCAAACCATCCGGCAGGCAATACTTCTTTCATCATCATTGGGTAGCCTGCTTCTTTATCTGTGAGATCAGGAAATACAACCAGGGAAACCAGAGCTACCAAAATCCATGGCCACGGTCGAATAGCATACATGGTGATGTTGAATAACAAGGTTCCCCCAACAGCGTGCCGTTCATCTTTCGCAGAGAACATTCGTTGCGCAACATATCCCCCACCGCCTGGTTCAGCTCCCGGATTCCAAGTTGCCCACCAGGCCATTCCAACCCAAACCAGGGCAGTGGCAATAGGTATTTCAGGGTTGGCAAATGGATTGAAGGAGAACACATCAAAATCCAAGGTGGTTGTTAATTGGGTTTTTAGCTCAGCCAGTCCTCCTACATGATCCACAGAAAAATAAGCCAGTGCTATAGTCCCAATCATTGCGATAAAGAATTGTACAAAGTCAGTGACCACTACACCCCACAACCCCGAAAGGGCAATATAAGCGGCGATAAGTGCATACAAAATAGTGATGATTAACCATTGATCCGCCCCGGTCAGCACAGCAAGAATCTTAGCCATACCAACTGTTACCCAACCCATGATTACACAGTTAAAAGGGAAGGCAAAGTATAGTGCGCGGAACCCACGTAAAAAGCTTGCGGGCTTCCCTCCGTACCGGAGTTCAAGAAATTCCACATCAGTAAGAACACCTGCACGCTTCCACAACCTTGCATAAATAAAAACAGCAATTACTCCCGAAAACATCCAGCTCCACCAAAACCAGTTCCCGGCAATGCCATATTCAGCTACTAACCCGGTGATGGCAAGGGGTGTATCCGCAGCAAAGGTAGTAGCTACCATAGAAATACCAACCAGCCACCAAGGCAGGTTTTTGCCTCCTGCAAAGTAGTCATCCAGGGAATTCTGTCCCCGCCGTTTGGCTATAACAGCCACTAACACTAATAAGGCAACATAACCTGCTATTACCAGGTAATCGAAAGTATCAAAACTCATAAGAAGGGATGATTTTGAGATAGAAAAAGACCTAGCGAGTATAATGAAAAAATTTAGTTAATTGTGGTTGAGAAAATTATACAGAGAATAATTAATCAGCTCACTAAATATCACCTTGGTTGTTCAGTCTGGGGCCTTCCGGATTGGGTGGGTATGTTTTATAAGGAAAAAACCAAGCCCGGAGATTTCTTAAGCCAATATTCATCAGTGTTCAATTCAGTGGAAGGGAACACAACGTTCTATAATACACCTTCCTCAGAAGCAATATTGAAATGGGCAGAAAGCGTACCAAAAGGATTCAAGTTTTGCTTTAAGTTTCCCAGAGAAATCACACATATGCGCATGCTTCATGAAGTTGAGGAAAACGTGTTGCAGTTTTGTGAGCTATTCGATCCGATACGAGAGAAGCTGGGGCCTTTTATGATTCAGCTGCCTCCAAATTTTGATGAGACTTTTCTATTCCGGTTAGAAAAACTGCTATCCATATTACCCAAAACCCTGAACTATTCAGTTGAAGTAAGGCATAAAGATTTCTTTGATCGAGGAAACCATGAGCATAACCTGAATGGTTTGCTTCAAAGTTATGGGGTCGACCGGGTTATTTTTGACACGCGGAAATTACATGCGTCAAAGTCGACGGAAGAGTCCATTATACAGGCGAAGAAAAAGAAACCGAAGGTTCCCGTTCGGCTTGATGCAGTTGGTACCCGCCCCATCGTGCGTTATGTTGGTATGAATGACCCGCTAAATAATGAGGTTTATTTGAAAGAGTGGGCAATTGTAGTAGCTGACTGGATAAATGATGGTTTACACCCTTATATATTTATTCACTCCCCCGATAAAATTTCTCAACCAAAGCTATGCGTCTATTTTCACTCTTTACTGTCTGAATTGATTGAGTTACCACCCTTACCCGAGTGGCCGGTAAACCGTGAATCACAATTGGGATTGTTTTGATATGAATTGGCAAACCTTTTTTGAAAAAAGAAAAAGTATGGGAGCCATATTTATTCGTGTACTTATAGGTGCCCATCTCATTATCGGGGTTCAGGACAATATTATTTCATGGGAGCGGATGTTAGAGTTTAAAAGCTTCCTTGAGCTACAAGGCTTCGTTTTCCCATTGGTTTCAGCAGTAGTTTCCGTGTATGCCCAATTTATTTGTGGAGTGCTATATCTTACTGGCTGGAAAGTGAGGTATGCGGCTATAGTTATGATAGTCAATTTTATAGTCGCATTATTAATGGTGCATATTGGTGATACTTATTCCGGAATGTTCCCGGCTCTTGTAATGCTTCTAGGGTCACTCTTTTTGTTGTTTAACGGACCGGGAAGCTTTTCATTAGAGAAGTATTTTTCAGATAAAAAGAACTAATCCTCAAGCAGACCAATTAGAGCCACGTATTGCACAAAAGGAAGTGAGTCGACTTTTGCCATAACCTGTTCCTCGTTACCCGGCTCGGTATATATTTGTACGGTACGGGCAATGTTTTGGGTTATGTTATAAGCCACATTCCGAAACCCTCCCATAATCTCTTTTAGCCGGGCTTCATTTACGGAATAATCAAATTCTATAATAAAAGAGCCTATAGGTTGTGATCTAAGAAAATCAATACGGGCATTTTGAAATGCTTCGGGTGTAAGATTTAGCTTTTTCAGGCTGTCCATAAACGCAGATTCGACTAAATCAGACCGGGTGGACTCTACAAATGCAATACCTGGATGAGATCGTAACCGATAGACGGTGCTGTCAGGGGGGTTATTGACAATTGTTATTTGAAGAGGGTGTATATCCGTACCAGCTAGTTGTAAGCCGAGCAAGCTGAATTGTTCAAAGATAAAACCAATCGAAACGGTATCAGTTAAATAAGCAACAAACCTGCCTTCAACAAAGGAAACCTTTCCCGAATTGATATCATCAATGGAACTGTCATCAATAACCTGGGCATAGCCTGCAGTTGAAAAGACAAAAAGAAATATGATAGCAAATAGTCGCATTTGAATAGTATAGGTAAAAGAGTGAACTAAATCGTATTTTTAAGGCTGTTAAAATTCAAAGATAGTAGTTAAAAGTATGTCGCAAACGGCCACAGCCGAATCCAATATCCTTGAGGAAGCGAAAAAGAGACGCACATTTGCCATAATTTCGCACCCCGATGCCGGTAAAACCACGCTAACTGAGAAATTATTGCTTTATGGGGGGGCAATCCATGAGGCAGGTTCGGTAAGGGCAAGAAAAGCATCTCACCATGCAGCATCTGACTGGATGGCGATAGAAAAAGAGCGAGGGATTTCGGTTACATCTTCTGTAATGCGATTTGAAAAAGACGGAATCAAATACAACCTGCTGGATACACCCGGTCACAAGGACTTTTCTGAAGATACGTTGAGAACCCTGGTAGCAGCAGATTCGGGCTTGATGGTAATTGATGTGGCTAAAGGCGTAGAGGAGCAAACTGAGAAATTGTTTGAGGTTTGTAAGCTTCGTGAGGTTCCGGTTATCACATTCGTAAATAAGTGCGACCGGCCGGGGATGGATCCATTGGAGATATTGAGCAATGTGGAATCGAAACTGGGAATTGAAGCGGTTCCGGCAAGCTGGCCATTAGGCTACGGTCAGAAATTCCAGGGGATTTATGATCTGATAGGAAATAAGATCCATTTGTATGAAAAAGCAGATCACGGAGCAAAAAAGGCCGAAACAGAGATACTGGACTTTGAAGATGGATTAGCAGCCTGTACGCTTTCTGAACAGGAAATAGAGGCTTTTCGTGAAGAAGTAATGCTGATTGAGGATATGTATCCAAGTATGGATAAAGAGGAGTATAATTCAGGCAAAGTAACGCCTGTGTTTTTTGGCTCCGCATTAAACAATTTTGGATTGGATGTGTTCCTCACCTATTTCCATCAGTTAGCACCTTCACCACAGCAGTATGAGCATACAGAAGGTTCAGGGCGTGCTTTAAATCAACCATTTTCCGGCTTCGTATTTAAGATGCAGGCAAATATGAATCCGGGACATCGTGACTGTGCCGCATTTATCCGGGTTGCATCCGGTCGATTCAAGCGGGGGCAGGAAGTAATACTTTCCCATTCAGGTAAAAAGATAAAGCTGGCCACTCCCCATACATTGATGGGGGATGAAAGGCAATTGATGGAAGAGGCATTTCCGGGAGATATTGTTTCTATATTTAACCCCGGTGATTTCAGGATAGGCTCTACCATTTTCGAAAAAAATAATGTACGATTTGATGTAATCCCGCTTTTTACTCCCGAGCACTTTCAGAAAGTGGCAACCAAAGATCCTTTTAAAAGAAAGCAACTGCGCGAGGGATTAAAACAGCTGTCAGAAGAAGGAGTAGTCCATGTCTTTGAAGTACCAAATGGGGTTGGTAATGAACTTTTACTAGGTACGGTAGGGGTACTCCAGTTTGAAGTGGTCGAGCACCGAATGAAAGAAGAATATGGCGTGGAACTGGTTAAAACCCCGGTTTCGTACTATTGCGCCCGGTGGTTACCTAATGAAAGAAAAGACGTTATTGAGAAGCTTGAGTCCAGTTATTCAACACATGTTACTTCTGATCTGGAAGAAAACCCTATTGTCCTTTTTGATTCAATGTACGCCCTTAACCAGGCGGAAGAGAAAGTAGGAGCAGAAAACCTGTTCAAGTTTAAGCAGGGCTAGTTTTTCTTCTAACCCTCCGTGGTAAGATTAGGTTACATCTTATTTTAAAGATGGATATAAATATTTCATTACTATTTCTATGGGCTGCGTTTGTGATAAGTCTGAGTTATAGTTTCCTCCAGTCATCACAAAAACAGTATTCTTTTCAGGCAAAACCCAAATGATTTGCCCCCCATTACCGGTAGCGGCATATCCCTTTAAATCAGGAAAAAAGTCGGGGCCTTTTTCAACTACTAATACCATGTAACCATATCCTAAGGTAAACGGCCCTAAAGGTCCCCCTTCTACTTGCGTTGAGGAGAGCCTATTCACCCATTCTTGACTAAGAATGCGTTTTCCATTCCACATTCCTTTGTTTAGCAGCATGGTTCCAACTTTAATCATGTCTCTAGGCTTAATTCTCAGGCCTGCATTTGCTGAAACCAACGTACTGTCTCTATTTTTTCTCCATATATATTCATCAATACCTAATGGCTCAAATAGATGTTTTTCAGCAAACTGATCTAAAGGCATTTCTACAGCCTCCTGAATTACAGCGGCCAATACGTTAGAAACACCCCCGCTATAATTAAATACTTCTCCTGGCTCAGAGACGAGTCTTTTTCTTAAGGTATAACCGACCCAGTCTCCATCAGCATACATACTAGTTTCATCATTATTTTCATTTTCATAAGAGATGTCGGCTTCACGCCACTCTAGTCCGGCAGACATACTTGCTAAATGATGGATGGTAATTTTTTCATTTTCTTCATTTTTTAGGTGTTGATAATCAGGTAAATAGTTGAATATTCCTTCATTAATATCGTTGATAAAGCCTTTGTCTACAGCGATACCCAAAAGTATTGCTGTTATACATTTAGAAATAGAACGTATTGAGTGTAAAAGATCTCGGCTATAACCATCGAAATATTTCTCGACGATCAGTTTATTATCTTTTGAAACTAAAATGCTGTGAATATTTATGTAATCACCAGCTTCTATATCATTAAAAAGAGCGTTGACTAATGTTGTGTCTAGATAGTTGTTGGCATTAGCTACATCAATACCATCATCTACTTTTAGTGGTGCCAAAAAATCGGCTTGTTGAGAAAAAGTGTTTACAGGAATCAGTAGAAGACTCAAAAAAAGAACTTTCTGGAATAATTTATTCATGATATTAGGGTGAGTTATTTTAATCAAAAACAGAGTAGCTTAAATAGCAAAGGCAATCGACCAAAATCATAATGCTGGACTAAATAATGAAGCCTTTTATAGAGCTCTCTTAAAAGCGTTTGGGGTTTTCCCGGTAACTTTTTTGAAGACAGAATTAAATGAAGATTTCGAATTAAAACCCGAGTCAAATGCTAACCCAAGAAGCGTTAAGTTGTTGTGTTCCGGATTTCTTATTTTATTAATCACTTCTTTTACTCGGTATTCGTTAACAAAATCATTGAAGTTTTTTTCAAAAACAGTATTGATTACGGAAGATAAAAGACTAGGGTTTGTTCCCAGAATTTCAGCGAGTTGCCCTAGCTTTAAAGTGGGGTTTAAGAAAGGTTTTTCATCATGCATTAATTGCGTGAGTTGTTCAGAGATTTTTAGCAACTGTTTTGCTGAATACTTTTTTTTGGGTATGGATTTAGGCGGTAAGTCAAGTTTATCATTTAGAAATATCTCTGGTTTTGTAAAACCATTGTATCCTATAAGCAGAACAATTGATGACATAAAGACCCAGAAAATGTAAGCAACAACTATTTGGGGTTCACCCCACTTTTTAACAAAATATCCAATATCTCCATAACCACCTATAATCCATATAAGGGTTACAATGATAAGGGCGTAACAAAGAATAGTTAGCCAGCGAAGGTTTATGTTTTCAATATTTGAAAAATTATCTTCCAGCTGGTTCTTGTATTCTTTCAGGTTTCTGATGACAAGTAGCATATATATTATTACATGAATAACAACAAGCGCTTGAATTATTGAAAACACAATTAGTGCGTCCTCTACCATAAAGACATCTGTATTATTGTATACGCCCCAATATTTTCTGTAAACAAACAACAATGGCATCGCCAAAAAACCCGGTAAATAATGCCATAGGAAAACAGCTTTAAACGTTTTACAGGTATTTGTTAATGTGTAAACGTATAGATAAAGAGAGGGGGTCAAGAGAAGTATGACAACTAAATAATTTCCAAATCCAATTCGGAGAGCAAACTCGGAATTCAATAGCAATTTAAAGGCATAAACAGCTAAGAAAAATGCTAAAAAATAGTTCGACAAAGACCGGTGCCTTTTAGAGATAATTAATGTAATCGAAATAAGGCTTCCGATGAAGAATGCGATAAACAAAAATACCTGAATTGCATTAGGGTAATTCATGAACTATTTCACTTTTCAATTATACAGGCAAATTAAGATAGTAGAACTTTTAGCCAAATCAGTTTTTGGTTATACTACAAATTTGTATTCATGTAAAGGCTCGCGATCAGGTTCAAAAGCCGCGTAATATTGCAAACACCCCATATTTATGGGATCGTTTAGCAAGGGCAAATTTTTAAATTATCAATGCTCAGTATAATTGACAGAGAAACATGATTACATGGAAATAGACTTCAGCTACAGTAATGATTTTGGCCCAGATGAGTTTTCGAGCAGCTTTGAGGGTGTGACAGTAATTGGGGAGGATTTCTAACCGTCTATTATTTTCCACCATTAGCTTGCAAATCCTGAATGCACTGTGCATCCAACTCGGGAACGCTCCCTCCCATCAGGGTTCCAACAAAATCTGAAGTTCTTACAGCGTAATACATCAGGCAGGATTCGACATCACAGTGAGCACCATTTGCTTCGTCTATATGATCCTGAATGGCCGGGGAGCCATTGTCCACTAATCCCAATATATGCCCAAACTCATGGTTCAGGACAGCAGTTTCCACTGTCGCCCGGCTTGGTTGGCTAAGCCCACCGGAATTGTTCGCAATGGTTCCTCCAAGTAGTGCCATAGAAGTATTGAAGTAGGCGAAGCCAAGTACGTTTTCCTGCTCAAACTGACCGTCAAGTACCAGAAAATATGCAGCCAGAGTTTTTCCCTGGGTGTAAGTATTTCTGTGTTCCTTTTCTAAGTCGAATGTTTCTTGAGCGGTATAAGGAGAACCCCCAGGCGAGGTTATTTCATCATCTAATGAAATGGTGATTCCTCCCGGCTTATTAAGTCTTGATTCTAAAAATGACTTCAACCCGTCTAAAGATGTTTGCGTTGGTTTAAAGCCCTGTACATAATCCACCTCAATAACAAGAGAGTTAAAATCGTCTGCAGCCAGAAATCCATTGGCGGTAGCACCTACACTCTGGGTGTGCGAGAAATCGCCATCAGTACCAGAGCTATTATCCGTATTACTGCTGCATGCAAGCCCGGTAATAATGATTAAAAGTATTTTTCCGAAAAAAGATCTTAAATCAATCATAGCATTGTCTACAACAAAATTTATAGCCTAATGTTCCGTAAAAGTACTTTTTATACTCGTAAATAAAGCTTCTTTATACTTTCTTGATAAGAAGTCTCGCCTTAACAAGAATTCTAATTTAGTGCTGTTTTTGCATCTTCAGCTAAAGCCAGTACAGCTTTTTGGTACATTTTGCTGGGATTGTACCGGAGAATAGATCTTTCAACATTGCCGGTTACATCGCGGTAATGAGCCAGGAATTTCGCAACTGAACGTATGTTATTACCCATATCATACAAGTCATTTCCTACGAAATAACGATTTAGAGACCAGGGCACAAACTGGGCATACGACATAGCTCCGGCATAGCTGGATTTTAAACTCAGCACATCTAATTCATTCTTTTCAGCAAAAATCAGTAACTCCTCAAGCTGAGCAAGAGCGAACTTTGAGCGATGGTCTTCCGCAATCATAGAAACATAAGCGTTAAAAGGATTATACCTGCCTGCATGGAGCCCAAAACCCGATTCTACCCCAAGAATTCCGATGATTATTTCTTTAGGTATATTATACTTCTTTTCAGCTTCCTCCAGGATTGCGGCATATTTTTTAGCAAAAGCAGGGATATCATTCTTCTTCTTCTCGTAGTTCATCACTCTTTGATAATCCTCAAAACTCTCGATTTTTATTTCTACAGCCCTCTTAAACTTTCCGGTTATTCCCTCAATAAGCGCAAAACGGGAATCTTCAAAGTATGGCCGGATATCAACTCCCCTTTTTTCAAAATGTTCTATAAGCCTGGTTTTGTAATCATCGGTTACAGGATCTTTCGCCCGGATATTTGTTGATATAAGAACCACAAAGAGCATTGCAATAGTTGTTCTTAAAAAGCCACTTGTACACATTCTTTTTTCTGTTCTGTAGAATTAGGTTGAGGGAAATGATACTAAAACAGATTGTGAAGTAGAAAAGTATTTCGATCAATTACCAACAAAAGCTACAATCCTTACTGGCGCACCACTTCCGTCTTTAATTTTCATGGGCAGGGCAACTATATAAGCCCTGGTTTCAGGAAGCTGGTCCAGGTTGGCAACATTTTCAAAGCCGGGAATATTTTGTTCAAAAAGAATTTGATGGGTTTCATATAACGTGGATTTACCATAATCAATACTGGGAGTATCCAGGCCAACAGCTTTCACACTACGGTTATTAACCAGCCATTGAGCTGTTTTAGGGTGGATACCAGGAAAGCTCAGCTCCGCTACACCTTCAGGTCCTTTTTTTGTTGTTCCCAGATAGGATTTGGAATCGGGCCAGTATGCCCCAAACCCGGTATTAAAGAAAAGTATTGAGCCCTCTTCGATTTCACCGTGCTCCTGTTCCCAGTTTAATATATCCTCCGGGAGAATTTGATAATCCCTGTTTTGAGAAACCTTCTCTGAAACATCAATTATGGCAGCTTTTCCTGTTAGCTGATCAATAGAAATTTGGTCAACGGTTTTCTTTCCTTCTGAGAAATGTATAGGAGCGTCCAGGTGCGTGCCCCCATGCTCTGCCGTGCTGAACGTAAAAGCTTCGTAGTAGAAACCGGCCTCAGTCTGCCCGACAAAAACGGTATCGAATTGCCATTCAGGAGAAGTTGGCCAATAAATAGTTTCATCAGAATATTCATGGGTAAGGTCAATCCATTGCCCGTTTTCAAAAGAAGGGGCTTGTTGGCTGGTACAGGAAATATTTGCGATCAGTAAAGACAGTAACAGGGCAACTTTTTTCATATCAACAGAGTGGGATTAAATACAGGCCTATAAAAGATACACCGATGAATAAAGCATCAAAACGATTTTTTTGAATAGGGTTTATTCTGTAATCCGGAGATGAAGTTTATAACTACTTCATTTTATAACTCTCCCCTAAAAGTCTTACCTTTACCTGCCTTTTTAAAAACCACTATCCTGAATGTATTTGAGGGTCTTTTTGTTAAGATTAACCGTTGCTGACGGAGTGGCGAAGAACAAAAAACTATCATAAAAGAAAATCATGGCAAAAGAATTTGATGTGTGTGTAATCGGGTCAGGCCCAGGCGGATATGTAGCGGCAATCCGGGCTTCACAACTTGGTTTTAAAACCGCAATTATAGAGAAAAGACATTTGGGAGGAGTGTGCCTGAATATTGGCTGTATCCCTACCAAAGCCTTGCTTCGTTCAGCCGAGGTTTTAGAATCTATTCAGCATGCGTCTGATTACGGTGTAACGGTTAAAGATTTCTCTGCAGATTTTGGCGGTATGGTTAAGCGTAGCCGTGGCGTTGCCAACAAAATGAGTAAAGGTGTTCAATTCCTGATGAAAGCCAACAAGATTGATGTTTTCATGGGAACCGGTGTTTTCAAGTCCAAGTCTGAAGTTGTTGTAAACGATGACAAAGGCAAAGAAATCGAAAGCATCAAAGCCAAGTATTTTATTGTTGCAACGGGTGCCCGCCCGAGAGAGCTTCCTAGCCTGAAAATTGATGGCGAAATGATTATTGATTCTGAAAAGGCAATGACCATGGAAAAGCAGCCCAAGAAAATGGTGATTGTTGGGGCCGGTGCAATTGGTGTAGAGTTTGCTTACTTCTATCATACCATTGGAACAGAAGTAACCCTTGTTGAATTGCAGAAAACACTGGTTCCTGTAGAAGACGCTGATGTTGGAAAAGAACTTGGCAAGATCTACAAAAAGAAAGGAATGAATGTGCTTACAGAAAGCACCGTTGAGAAAGTTGCCAAAAAAGGTAAAGGCGTAGAAGTAACGGTTAAGACTAAAAAAGGTGAAGAAAAAATTGAAGCCGATGTAGTTCTTTCAGCGGTTGGTGTTACTGGTAATGTCGAAGGACTTGGCCTCGAAGAAATTGGCGTAAAAGTTGATAAAGGTGCTATTGTAGTAGATAAGTCAACATACTCAACCGGGGTTGGCGGTATTTATGCTATTGGTGATATTATTGGTGCTCCCTGGCTGGCACATAAAGCTTCTCATGAAGCGACGGTATGTGTTGAGCAGCTTGCGGGGCAAACTCCAAAGCCGATCAATTACAGCAACATCCCGGGTTGTACCTATTGTGAGCCACAGGTTGCTTCTGTTGGTTTAACAGAGGCTGCGGCTAAAGAAGCAGGGTATGAAGTAAAAGTTGGGAAATTCCCGCTTTCAGCCAGTGGAAAAGCTACAGCGTTAGGCCATGAAGAAGGTTTTGTAAAAGTGGTGTTTGATGCAAAATACGGTGAGTGGTTAGGCTGCCATATGATTGGATTTGGTGTTACGGAAATGGTAGCTGAAGCTGTTGTTGCCCGAGACCTTGAGACAACGGGGCATGAGATTATCAGTGCAGTACATCCGCACCCGACTCTTTCAGAAGCGGTGATGGAAGCGGTAGCAGAAGCTTATAACGAAGGGGTACATTTAGGAACTCCTGTTAAAAAATAGTTCTGAAACAGGTCATCCCGAACTTGTTTCGGAATCTTCACAGATGCTGAATCAAGTTCAGCATGACATTGAATCTAATGGCTCCTAAAAGGAGCCATTTTTGTCTATGAAAAAAACTGTTGAGCTTTACGATTTAGGAAGAGCATCGTACCAACCTGTCTGGGATTTACAGCACAAGGTTCAGCAACGGATCATCAAAGAAAAGAAGGCGGACAGGCTCGGTGAATTTGATGGGATTAGAAAGAACGACGCCTTTCTTTTCGTGGAGCACCCACATGTATATACGCTTGGAAAGAGTGGGGCTGAAGAAAACATGCTTCGTACTATGGCTGAGCTTCAAAACTGGGACGCAGAATTTGTGAAAATAGATCGCGGAGGTGATATCACCTATCACGGGCCTGGACAAATTGTAGGGTATCCCATTCTGGATTTGGATCGGCACTTCACGGATATCCATAAATACCTTAGGTACCTGGAAGAAGTACTAATTCGGGTATGTGGTGATTTCGGTTTTGAAGCCGGGCGTATTGATGGCCTTACAGGTGTTTGGATTGAGAATGAGAAAATCGCAGCGCTGGGTATACGGTGTTCGCGCTGGGTAACCATGCATGGTTTTGCGCTCAATGTGAATACTGATCTGAAGTATTTCGAAAATATCGTTCCGTGCGGAATACAGGATAAAGCAGTTACAAGCCTTCAAAAGTTAATAGGAAAAGAAGTTGACCTGAATGAAGTAAAGCAGAGGATCGTTTTCCACTTTGAAAAGGTGTTTGACGTATCGATGCGATCAAAGGGCAGCCATAAAGAACTAGACCAGAATTTTTTGTAATTTTAAACGTTTTTTGACACCTCATGTAAATTGAGAAAGGAATAGTTTTCCATGATTAAAGAACTACAGATAGTAGAAAAAAAATCAGCACAACGCAGGCCGGATTGGTTGCGAGTAAAACTTCCATCAGGAGAGAAGTTTAAAGAGGTTCTTGACACCATTAATGATCACAAACTGAACACAGTATGTTCAGAAGCACGATGCCCTAATATGGGAGAATGCTGGGGGGCTGGTACTGCCACTTTTATGCTGTTGGGGGATGTGTGCACCCGGTCATGTGCTTTTTGCGCTGTAAAAACCGGTCGTCCACCTGCTGAACTGGACTGGGATGAACCTGCAAGAGTTGCGGATGCTGCAAAAAAAATGAAGCTTAAACATGTAGTTCTTACATCCATCAACAGGGACGACAGGAAAGATGGCGGTGCCCCGATATTTGCTGCTACACATACCGCACTTCGGGAAGCTATACCGGGGGTAACTATTGAGTCTTTGATCCCGGATTTCAGAGGGGTTTGGGAAGCGCTGCAAATTGTTATTGATACCCCACCGGATGTATTGAGCCATAACCTGGAAACTGTACCAAGAAAGTATAAGCGGGTACGCCCTCAGGCCCGGTATGATCGTTCTTTAGAATTGCTGTTAAGGGTTAAGAATGAAGGTATCCGGTCTAAAACAGGTATCATGGTTGGATTGGGTGAAACCCGCGAAGAAGTTATTGAGCTCATGCAGGATTGTGCGGAACATAAAGTGGATGTGCTTACTATTGGCCAATACATGCAACCAACTAAAATGCACCATCCGGTAATGGATTGGGTACATCCCGATCAATTTGCAGAATACAAAGAAATAGGCGAGCATTTAGGGATTGGTCATGTTGAAAGCGGTCCCCTTGTTCGATCGTCATACCACGCAGAAAGACACGTTTAGTTTTTTTCTTACACTTCAGATTGTATTTTGAAGCAAAATTAAAGATACATGCTGGCAACACTTACGGTTTTAGCAATAAGCTACATCTTAGGTTCTATACCGTCCGCCATTTGGATTGGTAAGATCACCAAAGGTATAGATATTCGACATCACGGCAGTGGAAACATGGGTACTACAAATACCTTTCGAGTTTTAGGCTGGCCGGCTGGAACCACTGTGTTTGCACTGGATTTTCTGAAAGGATTTGTAGCCTCGGCTTTTGTGAGTATGTATGCCTGGCAATTGTTTGATGGGCCATTAGCACCACCAAACTGGGATGTAGATGCTTTTTTAAAAATATCATGCGGAGTGGTAGCAGTTATTGGACACATGTTTCCTTTGTTCGCCAAATTTAAAGGGGGAAAAGGTGCAGCTACTGCCTGTGGGATGCTTTTTGGCATCGAGCCCATTTCCATAGGAATTTCAACTGCGGTATTTGTGCTTACCATTTTATTAACCCGCTACGTTTCTCTTGCATCTATTTTAGGCTCTTTCCTTTACCCGATTAATTTATTGGTTATGCGCCTTGCATTCGGAATGGAAAAGGCTGTGGATTGGAGCATGATTATTTTCGGGACATTGATAGCTACAGGAATTATTTACAAGCACAAATCAAATATTAAAAGATTACTATCAGGTACCGAAAGCAAAGTTGGGTCTTCTAAGCAAAAAGAGGCGGTTGAACCGGAACCACAGCTTGAAAAGGTTGAAACATGAGAAATGTAACCATAGTAGGTGCCGGAAGTTTTGGCACAGCACTAGCTACAGTACTGGATACAGCAGGAAATAACGTTCAAATCTGGGCGAGGGAAAAGGAGGTTGTGGATGGGATTAACGAGAACCATAAAAATCCATCTTACTTATCTCATATAGACCTTCCTGATACCATTAAAGCCTATCATGATTTGGAGCACTGCCTGAGAGACCAGGATATGGTTGTTTTTGCGACACCGTCTCACACGCTAAGGGAAATGGCAGCCAAAATTAAACCCTGTTTAGATGGCCATGAAATCCTGGTAACGGTTTCCAAGGGTATTGAGAATGACACTTTCAAAACCATGTCGCAGATTTTGATGGAGGTGATGGAAGGTGTTACTTATGAAGATAATATCGGGGTTCTTTATGGGCCCAGCCATGCCGAAGAAGTAAGTATGTTAAAACCTACCACCGTGGTTGCGGCAGCCTATTCAACCCGTACAGCAAGGCTGATTCAGGAAGCTTTTCTAACCCCGATGTTTCGTGTTTATATTAATAATGATGTGATTGGTGTAGAGATTGGTGGATCGGTTAAAAACATTATGGCCATTGCAGCAGGTATTATTGATGGCGCAGAGTTGGGCGATAATGCCAAAGCAGCATTAATTACCCGTGGACTTCATGAGATGAAACGCATGGGTGTGATAATGGGAGCCCATACGGATACTTTTTCAGGCCTGACTGGTATGGGCGATTTAATTGTTACCTGCACCTCTGAGCACAGCCGGAACCGATATGTTGGCAACCAGATTGGATTGGGAAAAAAGCTGGATGATATTATCAAGAGCATGAATATGGTAGCAGAGGGTATTAAGACAACCAAGTCGGTTCACGATTGGGCAATGAAAAACCATATTGATATGCCGATCACATCGGCAGTATATAAAGTTTTATTTGAATCAGTAGACCCTAAAGACGCATTGAATGCGTTAATGACTCGTGATCCCAAAGACGAAATTCTAATTTAAGGCAAAAACAGACGGCCTGAGTCAGAATCTTTCCATCACATGAAAAAGGAAACCGACTTTTATTTGCAGTATACCGGCGATGTGGAAATATCGTCCATGACCAAGACAGATCTCAAAAACCTGATTGCTACAGGAGAGAGTTCATTTCTGGAATTTAAGCACAAGGTAGCTTCCCCAGAAAAAATTGCTAAAGAAATGAGTGCCTTTGCAAACACTAAAGGTGGTAAAATTCTGATTGGGGTCAGCGACAACGGCGATATGATTGGTACTGAAAGTTTTTATGAGGAAGAGTTTTGGTTGAGGATGGCCGCCTCAGAGGTTTGTGTTCCACCCATTCCCATTACTATTGAACTGCTACATGTAGGTGAACGCGATGTAATGATTGTAGAAATACCGGAAGCAGAAAAAAAGCCAGTTTATGTAAAGGGTGACAAAAGGCGAACCGCTTATTTACGCCAGAAAGATGAAAGTGTGGTAGCATCCGACGAAATGGTAGAGATAATGAAAAACGGAAGTTCGGATTCCGGGGTTACCTTCGAATATGGGGAAAGAGAGCAGCAGCTCTTCCGGTTTCTAAACGAATATGGTGACATAACCATTGATCGCTTTTCAATATTAATAAATGTTACCACCTATAGGGCGGGGAAAATTTTAGTTAATCTTGTAAGTGCTGGTGTGTTGGAGCTGTTTGATAAGGATGGAATTACTCACTACACATTTTCCCAAAAAAGTTCGTAATTTTGATCCGTTCTAAATAAGAAGGCCTTTTACTTATGCAAGACGATAATTTAGATGATATCATTGCCTCGCTAATTGATGTAGAGGAAGAAAGCACTCCCAAAATGGAAGAGGAGCGGGTTCTGACCGGAGATCCTGTTATCCTTACAGAGAGAGCAGCGCGCCAGGTTAAAAAAATTAAAAAGGCAGAAAACCTTGATCCTAACCTATTTCTAAGAGTAGCGGTTGATGGTGGTGGTTGCTCGGGCTTAAGCTATAAATTAGGCCTGGACTACCGGACCAATGAAGATACTACCTTTGAAAGCCATGGTGTTGAAATAATTGTAGCTGAAAAGCACCTGATGTATTTGGAAGGCATGGAAGTTGATTATCCCGATGGCCTGGATGCAAGGGGCTTTACCTTTGAGAATCCCAATGCTGCTGAAAATTGCGGTTGTGGTACTAGTTTTTCTATTTGATGTAGTCATGCTGAACCTGTCTCCAGACAGGCAGGCTTGATTCAGCACCTGTGATATATATTCTATTACTCACTAGTTTCAGGCTTTGAATCAAGTTTATCTAAAGAAATGCGTGTATAAAGTGACAGTTCCAAAAAGAGAAGTTTAATTTTCTGAGCTTTTTTTGGTTATCAAACGCACCCCTCTTTTAAAAGTGATATAGTGCCATATCCATTCAGCAAAAACACGAAACCGGTTGCGGAACCCGATCAAAAAGAAAATGTGTATCAATCCCCACATAAGCCAGGCAATAAAACCACTGAGTTTAAATCCCCGGATATCGGCGATAGCTTTCGCACGGCCAATGGTAGCCATGGTTCCTTTGTCTACATAATGGAAAGCTTCTCTGTTTGTCCCTTTAGCCTCTCCTTTAATAAGCTTTCCTACAAATTTTCCCTGCTGTAGCGCAACCGGGGCTATTCCGGGAAGAGGCTTGCCTTTGCTGTCTTCGAAATAAGCGGCATCACCAATAACAAAAATATTCGGGTTTTTTGATACAGATAAGTCCCGGGAAACTTTTACTCGGCCCATCCGGTCAAGAGGCTCTTCGATGGTTGATAGTATAGGTGAGGCAGAAATACCTGCTGCCCAGATTACATTGGGTGTTTCAATGAACCGGTCCTTAAGCTGAACACCTGTTTCTTTGATACCAGTAACAGCAGTATTAAGAAGTACCTCAACGCCCATTTTGTTTAAATCCTGAAAAGCACTTTCAGACAATGACGCCGGAAACCCATTTAAAATACCATCGGCAGCTTCTATCAAATAGATCTTTGTGTTCTCTTTATTAAGATTGCGGAAGTCACGCATCATGTTCCGCTTTGCAATTTCAGCAATCGACCCTGCCATTTCTACTCCGGTTGGCCCGCCTCCAATAACCACATAAGTTAAATAGGGTTTTTGGGCTTCAGGGCTTGGAAGTTGTTCAGCCTTTTCCAGTGAAAGAAGTACCTGTTCGCGGATCTCAAGGGCATCAGAAAGGGATTTTAAACCGGGGGCATGCTTTTTCCAGGCTTCATTTCCGAAATAGTTGTATTGAGCTCCCGGTGCAAGAACCAGGTAATCAAAGTGAATTTGAGTACCGTCTTTCAGAGTAAGGAAGTTATGTTCGCTTTCTATACTTGTAACCTCTCCTAAAACCACCCGGAGATTTTTTTGTTTAGAAAAAACTGCACGTATAGGGATAGCTATGTCACCGGGGGACAATGCTGCGGTAGCTACCTGGTACAGTAAAGGTTGAAAAAGGTGGTGGTTTGTTTGGTCAACAATAGTGGCATCAAAAATGGAACTTTTTAATTGCTTAGCAACAGAGATGCCCCCAAATCCACCGCCAACAATTACCACCTTAATGGTCATAGTTTTATGAACTAAGTTTTTCTTTTGAAGAGGAAATTTCAATTTCTTCTGTGCTATCCTGATCCGGGATTTGAATCCTGTCACTGATTTTTTCTCCCGAGACAGAAATTTTATAACGCCGCTCTATGGTTTGTTGCAGAATTTCTGCTAACTCTGCCAGGGCATTCTTTTTTTTCTTTTTTCTTCTTTGTATAAAGCGTGAAAAGAAATAACTACCTATTAATATAAAACCCGCAACAAACAAAGAAGGAGCAATTCCATCTTGTCCAATTTGTTGAAAAATATTAGCCGAAATAAGCATGAAAGCCCCGAATATGGTAAAGCCTATGGGTACAAACCATTTGTTAATGGTTTTGAGGCTTTGCTTTGCACGAATCCGGATATTCCCCTGAGCATTTTCAAAATGTACTTCAGGAGAGCTTGAGGAAGCAATTAGCCTGGATAGCCCGGTAGGAGTTGCTTTCCATGAGGTTTTATTTTTCCGGTGAGAGATTTTGCCAACAGTATTAAAATGATATTCGATTTGTGCACGCAGTTCATTAAGCAAATCGGGAGAAAGTTCTCCCTTACAGTATCCGAGCACTTCCGCATTGCTAAAACCCGCGTCCAAATGAATGGCCTCATCAACAGGGATACCGCTATATTCTAAAAGAGCCTCGCAGACAAAAGAACGTTCGATGTTAAGAGAGTCTGTGATATTGAAAAGTTCCGGGTAATCACTTTCAAGCTCCTGGTTAGAGATATTGGCAGAAGTAGTTCCATAAAACTTTTGAAACATGGTTGCCCGGTTCACTATTCTCCGTATTTCTGCATCTTTGAGCTTGCCCATATTAATTCAGCTTTGCCTGCGCATTAGTAATTAACTTTTCGATTTCCTCTTTCGAGATTTCTTCTTTCTTGTTACAGTATTGGCATACAACCTCTTGCGTTTCTCCTTCCAGTTCTTTCAGGTCATCGAAACTCAGCATGGCCATGGCATCTAAAAAGCGCTCACGGGTACACCGACAAAAGAAATCGACCAATTGCCGGGAAAGCTCTTTAGCTTTGATGGGTGAAATAGCTTTGTGCATAATATCATCAATGTACTGGCCATCCTCAAAAAGTGTATAAAGCGGGGGGAATGATGTGAGGCGCTCTTGCAGCATATCTATCTGCCCTTCAGCGGCCCCGGGTAATCGTTGTATCAGCAAGCCACCTGCTTCTGTTACATCCCCGTTTTCATCTATTCCCACATCCAGTAAAAGAGCAGAGGGTATCTGCTCTGATTGTGCCAGGTAATGAGCTACATCTGTGGTCACATCTCCCTTTACCAGTTGAATGGTGCTGGTTCTGGGTTCTGCTTCGTTGTAAAGTACTTTTGAAAAAGTGAGAAGCCCAAGCCCTATTCCATCTCCAAGTTCAGCCTTGCTGTTTGAATAGTCAAGCTCTGCGGAAGGGTTTTGTACATACCCGCGAATTTCACCAAGGCTATTCGCCTCCGCAATCAGCATTTTAATAGGCCCACTTCCATCCATTCGCAGTTGGATGCGCTCTTCCTTTTTCAGTTCAGAAGCTAACAGCATAGTAGCGGTTAAAGCTCGCCCGAGAATTACGGTACTAAGCAAAGAAAGCTCATGCTTTTCTTTTGCGTCTTTTACCACATCGGTGGTTTTTACTACTGCGATTTTAAAATGTCCGTCTTCAGTAATGCCTTTAATTAGGCGGTCCTTAAGCTGAAATTCCTGCTTATCCATTATTGATTTTGATGGGGTTCAAATAAAAAAGCCCACTCAATTGAGCGGGCTAAATATAAGAAATTTGAGGTTTTTTATCCGCGGTCCCTCATATACATTTCCCCAAAGCGCCCGGTGAAGTGGCCTCTTGAAGAATAGATTTTATGGATCTTGCCTACTGATTTAATGCGCTCTTCCGCCAATATATTTGAAGCGCGGTAAGTAGGAATTTCATGCTCAGCTGCATAATCAAGAATACCAAGAATGGTGTCATAGATTTGAGCGGCTTTTTCATGGCATCTTTTTTCATTATAGCCCTCCAGTTCACCCGCAACATTAATAAGGCCACCGGCATTAATCACATAATCGGGAGCGTAGATAATACCTTTATCAACCAGCATTTTACCGTGGCGGTCTTCAACATCAAGTATATTATTTGCCCCACCGGCTATGATGTCGCACTTAAACTCACCCATCGTGTCATCATTGATGATGCCGCCCAGTGCACAGGGCGTAAAAATATCGACATCCAAACCATAGATTGCATCCGCAGAAACCACCTCTGCTCCTACTTCTTTAGCCAGTTTTATAGCCTTTTCTTCATAAATATCAGAAATGAAAAGTTTGGCCCCTTCTTTAGCTGCATGCTTGGCAAAATAAGAAGCCACGTGACCTGCACCCTGCAATGCAATGCGTTTACCCTCTAAAGAATCTGTTCCGTAAGCTTTTTTGGCGCAGGCCTTTACTCCCATATACACTCCGAAGGCGGTTACCGGAGAAGGGTCGCCGCTACCACCCAATGATTTCGGAATGCCGGTAACAAAGCGGGTTTCACTGTAAATCCACTCCATATTTTTTTCTTCCATCCCCACATCTTCTGCAGTTATGTAGCGCCCTCCCAAGCCATCTACAAACCGGCCAAATGCCCGGAATAAAGCTTCCGATTTGTCCTTATGAGGATCACCAATTATGACTGCTTTACCACCCCCTAAATTTAATCCTGATATAGCTGCTTTATAAGTCATTCCCCGTGATAAGCGAAGCACATCAATCAATGCTTCCTGCTCTGAATTATAATTCCACATCCGGGTTCCTCCTAAAGCAGGGCCTAATGTAGTATCATGGATAGCAATAATGGCACGGAGTCCTGTTTCGGGATCTGAACAGATTACAACTTGTTCGTGCTCCTTTGATTGCAATGCATTAAAAATTGGAAACTGAGTATCCGTATTTTGTTCTTTCAGGGATTCTAGGGTCGGTATCTCGTTCATTATTACGTTTTATTTTTCAGGATTTTATTTCATGGAACCGCTTCCATAAGCTCTCACTTTTTGATTTCATTCTCAAATCAAAACATCTATTTGCTAAAATCATAAGGTGCTTTCAGGAATGATAAACGGAACAAAAAACAAATATAAGCACTATCCCAATTTGTTAGGTGTTTGTTCGTTCAAAAATAATTCTTGTAAATGAAAAGGCATATTCAGGATTTTAGGATGTAAATCGTATTTTAAGATAATTCACGTGTTTAGCACGTTGGCTTTTTAGCCTGGCCGCTACTCAGCCTTTATGTATAAAAATAAAAAAACTGTTAACCATGTCCTTCCGCTGGGTGTTCGCACAGCCGGAACAGAAAGACCATGCTCAGGAATTAGAGCAGAAGTTGGGAGTTCCGGCCAAAATAGCCGAGTTATTGGCTATACGCGGCATAGATACATACGATGATGCAAAACTCTTTTTCAGACCTACGATAGACCGACTACACGATCCTTTCCTTATGAAGGATATGGATATTGCAGCAGAACGGCTTGCCTTAGCCATTCGTAATAGCGAAAAAGTACTCGTTTACGGCGATTACGACGTTGACGGAACTACAGCTACAGCTTGTGTTTATCTTTTTCTAAAAGAATTTGGAGTAAATGTGGACTTTTATATTCCGCATCGCTTTAAAGAAGGGTATGGAATTAACCCTGAAGGTATAAAGTATGCAGAAGAAACAGGAGCGGGTTTAATTGTATCGGTAGATTGCGGGATTACAGCTATAGAAGAAGCCAGGATCACTAAAGCTAAAGGCATTGATCTTATTATTTGCGATCATCATACGGTAGGTGATGAGCTGCCGGACGCACTTGCCGTGCTGGATCCCAAAAGGCCGGATTGCCCCTATCCTTTTGACGGGCTTTCGGGAGCAGGAGTTGGTTTCAAACTGATTCAGGGAACCTTAAAAAGGTTAGGGCTGCCTTTAAAGAATTCATTCAAATACCTTGACTTAGTCGCCATTTCCACAGCATCAGATATAGTTCCAATCGTTAATGAAAACCGGATTTTGATGAAAGCCGGGTTGCAGATGCTAAGGAGCCACCCACGGGTTGGAATAAAAGCTTTGCTGACCCTGATCAAGATGCCGTTGGCAGACATAAACACTACTAAGATTGTATTTTCAGTAGGGCCGAGAATAAATGCAGCAGGCCGGATGGGAGACGCAACCACAGCAGTAAAGCTCATGATTTCTGAAACCGAAGTTGAGGCAAAGTCTTATGCCTATGAACTGGAATCGGTAAATATGCGCCGCAGGGATACAGACAGTAAAACAATGGAAGAAGCCCTGGCAATGATTGATGAGGAAATGGATCTGGAGCAGACGTCTGTTATGGTGTTGTATAAGGAAGATTGGCATTTGGGCGTTATCGGAATTGTAGCGTCCCGGCTTGTTGATTTGTATCACCGCCCAGCTATTATGCTAAGTAATGTAGAAGGAAAAATAAAAGGATCGGCACGGAGTATTCGTGGATTTAATATTTATGATGCCATTAAAAAGTGTGATGATTTAATCGAGCAGTTTGGAGGGCATGAGTTTGCAGCAGGTTTAACCATTAAAGACGGAATGCTGACCGAGTTTCAAAGGCGGATGAATGAAATTGCCTACCTGGATTTATCTGAGTCCTCTTTCGATCCGGAACTGCTGATTGATACCGAAATTGAATTGGGTGATGTAGATATGAAGTTCTGGAAGTTGTTGAACCAGTTTGAACCCTTTGGCCCGTCTAATTTAAGGCCCATTTTTGTAAGTAAAGATGTACAGGTTGCCGGTATTCCAACTATAGTGGGTAACGGCCATTTAAAGATGAAAATAAAGCAAGGTAATTCCGGAGTGTTTGATGCCATTGGGTTTAATATGCACGAGTATCTTCCCTTTGTAAGAAGCGGGGAGTTATTTGACGTAGCTTATGTGCTGGAAGAAAACAACTGGAACGGAAGGCGTACTTTACAAATGCGTTTAAAAGATATACATCAGCATTAAATTTTGAGTTACTCCAAGCTCTGTGTTGAATTTGATTAGCATTACCCAACACAAGTCATCCTGAACTTGTTTCAGGATCTGTAAAGTTTCACAATTCGAAACTAATACAAACCTTCGCTTTAAAAGGAAAAGGGTCAATTTTCTATTGCGAGTAGCTGAGAATCCCGCTATCTTTGCCGTCCTTCTGAAAGGGACTGTAGCTCAGTTGGTAGAGCAACGGACTGAAAATCCGTGTGTCGGCGGTTCAATTCCGCCCGGTCCCACAGAAACCTAAAGCCTCTTATACTTTGTGTGAGAGGCTTTTTTGTTTAGTCGGGTTTTAATACCCTGCGGCTTGCCCATCCACTCTGGATTCCGAGGCCCCATAATATACTCCCGTTTCAAGATCTCGCATTATAGCCTGAAAACGACCGAAGAAACCCTGCCCTACTCGGATTCTGTGCCCTTTCGCCCTAAGATCACGGACAACCTGTCGGTCAACAGTACTTTCGAAGCTTACTAAACCGACATCAGTTAATTGGTCGTTTAGAGCATCCGTCGGTTGGGTAGAACCGGAATGTGTCCATCGCAGTGCATCCCCTGCCTGCTGCATATTCATGCCAAAATCAATTACGTTGGTGATCAAACTTACATGACCCATTGGCTGATACGCTCCTCCCATATTTCCAAGAGTCATGAATGGTTTACCATCTTTCATAATAAAACCAGGGATTATCGTATGGAAGGGACGTTTTCCGGGCTCATATACATTAGGGTGGTCGGGATCCAGAGAGAAAAGCTCGCCACGGTTTTGGAAACTAAAACCAGTTCCGGGAACTACGAATCCGGTTCCCATTCCTCTGAAATTACTTTGAATGAGGGAAACCATATTGCCGTATTGGTCAGCAGTGGTGAGATATATGGTATCTCCATCTTCGAGAACATCTACTCCGGTTGTGATATCTTCCCGGGCGGTTTCTCCAATCAGCTTTCTTCTTTCTGAGGCGTATTCTTTGGAAAGCAGGGTTTCATATGGGATTTGGTAAAAATCTGAATCGGTATAATGCTTCGCGCGATCCTCAAATACCAGCTTTTTGGCTTCTATAAACAAGTGAAAGGTTTCTGCAGTAGCGAACCCGGTTTTCTTCAGATCAAAGCCTTCCAGAATATTCAGCATTTGCAGCACCGCGGTTCCCTGAACATTACCGCCTACCTGATACACATCATAGCCCCGGTAGTTTACCGTTTGAGGTTCTACCCAGGTTGAGGTATGCTTGTCAAAATCTTCATAGCGCAGATATCCATCATTCTCTTTCATCCAGGCATCGATCTTTCTGGCAATTTCGCCACGGTAAAAAGCATCCCGACCTTCACTTGCGAGCAATCGAAAGGTATTTCCTAAATCCGGATTTTTAAAGACCTCTCCTTTTTCAGGTCCGCGCCCATCAAAAGTAAATGTTTCCTTAAAAGCGCCAGGCTGCTCACTTAGTCTTGGAGCGCTTCTTTTCCAGCTAGCAGAAATTGCTTCGCTAACCGGGAATCCATTTTCGGCATACCAGGTAGGCTCTTTAAGAATATCTCCCATAGAAGCAGACCCAAAACGCTCATGCATTTCAAACCATCCATCCACAGCTCCCGGAACTGACACTGAGAGAAGATCATAAGGAGGGATTCCATCTTCGCCTTTCTCTTTCACGATTTCCATAAGCCGCTCATAAGAAAGTCCAAGTGGAGAACGACCGCTCGAATTTAAAGCATACAACTTGCCACTTTCCGCATGCCAGATGATGGCAAATAGGTCACCACCGATTCCGTTTCCTGTTGGCTCCATAAGTCCCATAGCAGCGTTCGCGCCAATAGCAGCGTCAATCGCATTTCCTCCATTCTTAAGAATCTGAAGTCCTACTTGAGTGGCAAGAGGTTGACTGGTCGCAACCATTCCGCGTTGGGCGATTACTTCAGAGCGGGTTGAAATCAGGTTTCCTGCTTCTCGATCAATTTGGGCCATAATTTTATCCGGTGAAATTAAAAGTGAAAGAAATACAAACATTGGTATCGCAGAGAAGAGTAGCTTTTTCATGGGTACAAAGTATCATTCGTGGTTAGTTAAAGACATGATACTATCTGTAACCACGATTTTCAAAGAGGAGTTTGTTTTTTGTGACCCTTGCTTCATGAACTAACGAATTTTGAACTTAAGATTGTCCTCGAAAGTTATTCCTTCCACTTTTGTTTGGGCAAAAGTGGAGCAAAACCCACCGGCGAGGATTTATTCCGGGCAGCTATTCTCCGCTTCAGGCAAATAATCAAATGTTCTGAGTACAGAACTGATTTTTTGCTTCTCTGAAGCTGTGATGAATATCTGCTATTCCTTCATAACTTCTATGCCGGGTATTTTTCCGGTCATCCTGATCCGTCGGCTGACGGAGGAGGATCTTGTTGGGTAATGAGTTAGGGCGTTAAACATGTTCAGTTTCATCAATCAAAGCAGTCATCCTGAACTTGTTTCAGGATCTTATGAATCGACTCTTGTTCTTTTGCGCCTATACTGATCTTCATCAGCACAGGCTCCAGAACCAAAAACTCCCTGCTACGAATTCTTGGTGGGCTCGTAATGTTTTTGCTGAATAATTCCAAAGGTCCATGTTTATCCTGGACAGTGAACAAGCTCGAGCCGGTATGGAATTCTTCATCCTGCGGATCCGCGTCAAACATCAGCTCACTTTTCCCGCCAACAATCCAAAGGCCGGATTTATTTTTTACTCAGGACTAAATCAAATGCCTTCAAAACAAAGACCAGAAAAAATGGGTAAGCCCTGATATAAGAGTAAGGAAGGATCGTAATCGTTCTATCTAACAACGATTCGTGAAAATGAAATCTACATTTTTTCTGGCGACTTTTACACCCCTTTTGGTCGCTCAAAAGGGGTATATAAAAAATTGGGTTGTTAGATTTATTCAGTTGAAGTTTTGATGAACCCGCGAGATAGTTGCAGCCGGTGGTTTTGGTACTTTTATCCGTATAAAAGTACATCAAAAAACAAATAGCAATTTGTCGCTTAAAAGTTGCAGGATAAAGACGTATTACAAAGCTTCCTCAAAAATCGATCTTTGTGCTTATGTAATTTTCATGAGACATCAACTGAATAACCTCCCCATCATCATTTCGGATAAACCGTAAACTTTCGCCATCTTCTCCATTATCGCGGATTCGAACAAAATGATCTTTTTCTACTCTGCGGTAGGTTGTCAAACCATCTGCAGGATTAGACGATGGAAGTCCAATTGAAACCAGTTTATCGCCCCAGGTTCCATAGTAGGAATGCCAACCCATTCCATTACCGCGGTACACTCCGGCATACTCCTTCAGCTCATCAATGTAATCGGCTTCTTCATCGGTAGAAATGGACGAGGCTTTGGCAATAAGCCCCTGAATGCCACGCAGGTATTTACCGGGATTTGCGTTACTTGAGTTCACAAATACGGAATAGGCCATTTTAGTCTCAGGGATAAGAGCTAACGAAGTTTTATAACCCGGACAATGTCCGCCATGCCCTACCCACTTCTTGCCATCGGGCCCTTCATACACAGCAAAGCCAAGCCCCCAGGTAGTGCCGAAATCACTGTCCATCCAGTGGATGTTATGCATGTTTTTGAGTGTGGAAGGACGAAGGATCTCTTCCCCATCGGCTTCATACAACCGGAATTGCCATGATGCAAAGCTGGCTAAATCCTGAACGGTTGAACTGAATCCGGCAGCCGGATTAACCCCGTTTCCATCAAAAAAGGGAACCTGTGGTTGTTCACCGTCAAGGCCTTCCATAGCATGACCAATAGCCAGCTGTGATCCCCAAAGATTTTCAGGCATGTACGGCCGGGTATCTTCCAGCTCAAGAGGCGAAAGAATATGTTGCTGCACATACTCTTCGTAGCTTTGTCCGCTTACTTCCTCAACTATAAAGCCTAGCAGAGCCATAGCCAGGTTACTGTACTGGAAATAGGTAGAAGAAGGATAGAGCGTTTCCTGTTCGCTCAGTTTATCCATGATTTGCTCTTTCGTTGGAAAAGGAATGTCATCTTCAGTCCAGTGCGACCACGCATTTTCGCGTGGAAGTCCTGAAGAATGAGTGAGCAGGTTTCGGATGGTAATAGGCCCGCTGAGTTCATACTGCTGAGGCAAATCATAATCCGGAAGCACATCCTGGATTTCATCATCCAGGCGGAGCTTCCCCTCTTCATACAAATTCATAATTGAAATAGAAGTAAACAGCTTTGAAATGGAACATACACTGCAAATAGTATTCGGCTTCATGGCAAGGTTTTTCTCAGGATTAGCCAAACCATAGGCTCCTTCCCAGATCACCTGCTGATCTTCGACGGCAATCGCGCTTATTCCGGGTAGCTCATCAAAACTTTGCATGGCCTTTAGCCAAACGTCCACCAGAGCAATTGCCTCGGTATAATCAGTGGATTTCTTTTTTTCTTTTTCATTCTCTTTATCCTGTGCTAATATCGGTGTTGCCAGTAAGCCAATAAGCAACCATACATATAATCGTTTCATGGTACCCGGTTTAGTTAGTTTAACGTTTGTGCATGGAATTGAATAAAATTGAGGATGAGTTGCAAGAGATTTAAGTCTTTTGACTTTTTTATTTGTCATCCTGAACCATGTGCTGAACTCGATTTCAGTATTATTTCAAGATCTCATGAATCTGCTCAGAAACTTTTTTCCACTTTTGTCTGGGTACTGATCGGCATCAGCTCACTATTTCTGCCACTAATCTACAATAAGACAAAGGCCAATTAAGTAAACCCACCTTTACTGTCACCCTTGTAGAAGTTAGATAATTCGATGACAAAACCACATGTTTATGCATTAGTATATATAGTTAATAAGTTGTTATTTAGTCGCAAACAAAACTTCCCTCATTATGAAAAAACTATTCCACTGCTTCCTTCTGTTTATCCTGCTATCTTTTGTTAACCCGGTAAAAGGACAGCAAATTATTCAAATTGATCTTAGCGACACCGCTTCACATCTTGGGCTCAAAAAGAAGTTAAAAACCGGAGACTGGTATCAGATAAGGCTCAAAAATATAAACCTGAATGCCTATAAGGTGGATGTAACCACGGCTGATTCGTTTTACACGTTTTCTTTGAAGACACCCTCTTTTGAAGACCTTCCGACAGACTTAATTAGTACACTTGCATCAGATTTAGTATCCAGTATCGACATAAGTGTATCTGAAGATATTGATAAAGGGAATACGGAATCTATCCTTAAAGGATGGAATTTAACGCCTTTGATTACTACTAAAAGCAATCCGCTTTCTTCATTAAAGCAAACAGCCCTAATTATAGAGCAGGAAATTATTCGGTTTACCAACTCCTACAATACAAATATGCTGGAAGTAGCAAGTAAAAGAAACGAAGCAATTGTTAATGGCAAAACAGGCTGGAGCCTTCATAATCTGATACGTACAAAAACTGAAGAACTTAGAACAGAACTGGAGTCACTGAACCAAATGATAAAACTTCATTTGCTGGCGGTAAATGACTACAAGACACAGAATGTTGCTGCAATTTCAAAAGACCCGCTTAAGTCGGAAATTCAGAAATTGGAAACATTCAATGCCGAACTGGTAAAAAGCCAGGATAAG
Organism: Balneolaceae bacterium; assembly: GCA_006969905.1. Taxonomy (GTDB): domain Bacteria; phylum Bacteroidota; class Rhodothermia; order Balneolales; family Balneolaceae; genus Balneola. Next base: position 1,087,767 of record CP030887.1, read on the forward strand.
CTGAACGAGGTTTTGAGTGTGGCTACCATCTCTCCCATGCTTCTGCAAAGCCGCTTTATTGATAACAATGAGACGATGACTTACACTACCATGCCCCAGCGGTTTAATGGGAGTAAAGCGACGGTATCAGTGGTACTAACCCCGAGAGACTCCAGCTATTTACTAAATAGCTATTCTACAAAGTTTGTGATCGAACAAAAGAAGGGCTTTTACTTCGGAACCGGATTATCATTTTATGTATCAGGATTGTCGGACGAAAGTTTCTCAACGGTGAAAGAAACCTCAGCCACCGACACTACCTATTCAGTAGTTGCTGAAGACCCTGCTGAATTCGAAGTCGGAATCAGCAGTTTGTTACGGGCGGGTTTGCACCACCAGTTCGATAATAGCCTGGAACTTGGAGGCCACCTTTCTTTCGGGCCGGGGATTTCTATTTCTGAAAAAGTACGTCCCCGTATTCTACTTGGGGCCGGGGTGTCTGTCGGTTCAGGTAAGCATGCCCTTTCTATTGACGGAGGCCTGATTATGGGCCCGGTGCAGCAAAAAAGTAACAGTATTAACGATGGTGCAAGATTCTCCGAACGCCCCGAGAGGCTCACCGTAAGCACCCCAAAGGGAAGCTGGTTTTTCTCTTTCGGATATATGCTGAAGTTTTAGATATAAAGAAGATCGGGCATACCGTTTAGCCGGGAGCTCAAGTTACGAGTTATTAACCCGGCCTTCGTTAAGGTTCTCATTCACCCGGCCAAAACGGGCGTTCAAGACCCCAACACCAAATACTTTTCACATTGTACTTAATTCATGATTTTGTTAGTCTAAGCCAACTTCAAAATGGCTTAGATGCAAACGCATATTAATAACGTTCGTAAATCAATCAATAAAGCATGGCTTAAGGTAAAGCCCAGTCGTGGTGATATAGATTCATTCAAAAAGAATCTCATTTTGTTGATTGATCGCATTAATGAGGACGAATCAGAAGAGCATCATAAAAAGCTTATTTCTGATTTTTTAGAGAGCACCTATTACAGTCCCAATTATTATATAAATACCAAAGGCAGAAACGATCAGGTAATACATAATGGGAAGAATCCGGAAAGTACGGTTGGCGTAATTATTGAGGCTAAAAAGCCAACCAATACTGCGGAGATGCTCTCCAAAGAGAACATCAACACCAAAGCCTTTCAGGAATTGGTACTGTATTATTTGAGGGAGCGTATCACCCATAAAAATCTGGAAGTAAAACACCTGATTGCTACCAATGCGTATGAGTGGTTTATATTTGATGCCAATGTGTTTGAAAAGCTTTTTGCAAAGAATAAATCGTTCATAAAGCAATTTAATGATTTTGAAGCCGGGCGACTATCAGGCACTACCACCGAGTTCTTCTATTCCCAAATTGCTAAGCCGTTTATTGATGGATTATCCCAGGCTATTGAATTCAGCTGGTTTGATTTAAGAGCGTATGAAAAGCCGCTTCGCAATGAGAACAAAAAAGACGATGCCAAACTCATTGCCCTTTTCAAGTTGTTTTCGCCGGAACATTTGCTGAAGCTCCCGTTTGCAAACGACAGCAACTCACTCGATTATAAATTCTATAAAGAACTCCTACATCTGATTGGTTTAGAGGAAACCAAAGACGGCAGCAAGAAAGTAATTAAGCGTACTAAAGCAGAAAATCGACATTCAGGCTCGCTACTGGAAAATACCATCACCCAATTAGATACGATGGATAAACTCAGTCGCCTTGAACATCCTTCCAGATTTGGAGAGAACCGACAAGAACGGTTGTTTAATGTAGCGCTGGAGCTTTGTATTACCTGGGTAAACCGAATTTTATTTCTGAAATTGCTGGAAGCCCAGTTGGTCACCTATCATGGTGGAGATTCTTCTTTTGCCTTCCTGAATCTGAAACGCATTAAAGATTATGACGAGCTAAACACGCTCTTCTTTATGGTGCTGGCTCGAAAGTTCGAAGACCGTTCAGAGGAAATAAACAACGTATTTGGCAATGTTCCATACCTGAATAGCTCCTTGTTCGAACCTACCGATTTAGAACAGGATATGGTAGTGATCAGTAATTTGAGAGATAATCGCACACTCCCAATTCTTTCGGGGACGGTTCTAAAAAATGAAACGGGTAAGAAGCGAACCGGAGACCTGAATGCTTTAGAATATCTGTTCGCTTTTCTGGATGCTTATGATTTCAGCAGCGAAGGAGCCGAAGACATTCAGGAGGATAACAAAACGCTCATTAACGCTTCCGTACTGGGGTTGATTTTCGAAAAGATAAACGGCTACAAAGATGGCTCGTTCTTTACTCCGGGTTTCATCACCATGTACATGTGCCGCGAAACCATTCGTCGTGCGGTAGTTCAGAAATTTAATGAAGCCAAAGGATGGACATGCGAAACACTGGACGATCTCTACGAAAAGATTGAAGACCGTAATGAAGCTAATGAGATTATAAACAGTTTAAAGATTTGTGATCCAGCCGTAGGCTCAGGACACTTCTTAGTTTCGGCGTTGAATGAAATACTTGCCATAAAAAACGATCTGAATATACTGCAGGATCGACAGGGGCGACGACTCAAAGAATACGAGTTGGAAGTAGTGAATGATGAGTTAATCGTCACTGATGAAGAAGGCGAGTTATTCGAATACCATTTTGCAAGCAAAGAAAGCCAAAGGGTGCAGGAAGCGCTGTTCCACGAAAAGCAGACCATTATTGAAAACTGTTTATTCGGAGTAGATATCAATCCAAACTCCGTAAAAATATGCCGCCTCCGCCTGTGGATTGAACTACTAAAAAGCGCCTATTACAAAAAAAATGAAGAAGAAGTCATCCCGCAGCGAAAGCCGGGATCTGGAGCTTCTGATAAACCCGAGACCCCGGAACAAGTCCGGGGTGACAACTCCGGGAAATACCGAAGTCTCGAAACCCTCCCCAACATCGACATAAACATAAAAACGGGGAACTCGCTCATCAGTAGGTTTGCGCTGGATGCCGACATCAAAGAAGCTCTTAAACGCAGTAAGTGGAGCATAGACAGTTATCGGGTTGCCGTTGACACCTACCGGAATGCCGAGAACAAAGCGCAGAAAAAAGAAATGGAGAGCTTGATTGAGGATATTAAAAGCGACTTCCGAACCGAAATTGCCAGCAATGACCCTAAGGTTCTCCGTCTTAAAAAGCTAAGCGATGAACTGGTAAAGCACACTACACAAACCAGTATGTTTGAGCAGACCGCCAAAGAAAAGAAAGAGTGGAAAAAGAAGAGCGAGAAACTAACCGGGCAGATTAAAAAGCTGGAAACCGAGATTGAGGAAATAAAGAGCAACAAAATCTATGAAAACGCCTTTGAATGGCGCTTTGAATTCCCGGAAGTACTAAACGACCAGGGCGATTTTGTAGGCTTTGATGTGGTGATAGGGAATCCGCCTTATATGCTTATTCAGAACTTATCAAACCACAATATTATTAATCATTATTGTAAAGAATTCGATACCGCTAAGTATAAGCCGGATCTATTTGCATTATTTACTGAGCAAGCAATAAAGCTTCAAAAGGAACAAGGAGTACTTTCTTTTATAATACCATACACATGGATGTCAATTCAACAGCATGAACCTTTACGGAGAGTATTACTTGATTTTAACTTAGAAATCATTGTTGATTTACCTCAGAAAGTATTTGAGAGCTCAGATTTAGATACTACAATTTTTCTTTTAGAAAAGAAGAAGGGTTCGAAAGAAATTCATTTTGGAGAAGTAGAAAAAGACAAGATAATTCCTTCTGGATCGCTTTCGGTTAAAAATATAATTCAAAATGAAAGCTTTAAAATAAATTTATCTGTAACAGATAATGATTTTGAAATACTAAATAAGCTTAAAAACTCAAGAGTAGAATTAGGCGAAAAATTTCAAGTCTCACAAGGGTATATCCCATATAGACGAAAGGATTTGATTAAGAAATATGGTGTTAAAGAAGGAAATGAGATTGTAGATCAACGACTCTGGCACTCTGAAAAAAAAGTTAACAAGAAATTTAAAAAAGAGATTCAAGGAAGACAATTAATGAGGTACGTGCATGGAAATAGTACTCAGTTTGTCAAATATGGGAAACACGTTGCAGGTTATGTTGATGAAAAGTTTTTCAAAAACCCAAGACTTTTGATAATGGAAGTTACAAGAGGGAGATTCTATAAAATTACAGCCTCATATTCTGAAATTGAAATGTATAATACTCCATCAATTATTAATGTAATAGAAAACAGAAATGACAAGAAAAAACTTAAAGCGCTTCTAGGTCTGCTAAATTCTAGACTAATTACATGGTATCATACTAAAGTGCATTCAAAAGCACATGCAAAAACTTCTATACCCAAAATATTGGTAAATGAAGTGAGAGCTTTACCGATTCCAAAAGAGTTAACCAATAACTTATCCGATAAGGCAAACCAAATTCTCAACCTCAAAAAAGAAAACCCCGAGGCAGACACCAGTAAACTGGAAGCCGAAATAGACCAAATGGTGTATGAGTTGTATGGCCTCACCGAAGAAGAAATAGCCATTGTAGAAGAGAGTGTGGGGTGAGATTTGAGAAAACAATACGACCTTGTTCCAGATGGTAAAGGTAATACAACTGAGAAAGAGGAATGAAATTAAGCAAGTTTGCAGAAGAATTTTTATTGAAGAGTAAAATAAAAAACAACATTTTTGTTAATTTGCATAATAATCAACAAATGTGTTAAGTTACCCACATGCCGAAATCGCTTTCTTTCAACAAACACGGATTGTTGCCCAAAGGTGAGCATGAATTAACTTTCAAAGAGTTACGTAATTCAGATCGTGAAAAAGGAATCGTAAAAATACTACCATAAAACCAACAGCCATAACCGCCACTATCATGATTAGAACAGATGCAGAATACAAAAAGTCGATTGAACGGTTAAAAGAAGAACGTGCAGTAATGGATGCTCAGCGCAAGCATTTTATAGAATTAGGTCATGAAGGTGAAGAATTAGATCGGTTAATGGGCCCCTCCTTATCATTTCATGAGCAATTGAAAGAAGAAGTAGAAACCTATGAAAAAATGAGGCGCGGAGATCTGGGCACACTTCAGGATTTCAATAATATTGGAAGGTGGTTAATAGGAGTCCGCATAGCTCTTGGATTATCACAAAAAGAGCTTGCAGAACGTCTTAATGTAAGTCCGGCCCAGGTTTCCAGAGATGAGACTAATGATTATCACGGAATCACTATTGAGAGAGTGCAGTATATTTTGGAAAAACTAGGGGTTCGTTTTGTGGCAGAAATAGAAGAACCGATTTCTTCTTTTGAACCTGAAGCAAGTACGAACTTAATGCATGTTTAAAGTTTATAAGTACTTAATGGCATTACTCACCTTCCCCCAATACTTTGTGTTCATGTAATAGCAGTGTAATATTTCCCCTCGTTCCAATGCTCTGCGTTGGAACGAAGTGGCGGGATATGGATTATAAAGTGGAGTATCGTAACCAACCCAAACCCGGAACAAAAATACTACTCCGGTATTTACGTATTTGGTAGTGAAAAGAGCAGACAGAAAAAAAGAAAAATTTTTTATTAAGATTTTCTAATAATTGCCGATAAGCTGTTTAAGGACTTCAATAAAACAGGAATACAATGAAACGAGTAGTAATAATAGAAGACGATATGTTATTGGCAATGGTAGAAGAAAGATTGCTAACCAAACTTGGATACGAGGTAATTGGCAAAGCTGCCAGCGGGTCCAAGGGATTAAAACTTATACGCGAATTAAAACCGGATATAGTGCTTACAGATCACCATTTACTGGATGATATGAGCGGCCTGGATGTGGTAAAAGCTTTACGGGCAGAAAATAACGCAGTTCCCGTTCTCTTCCTCTCAGGTGAAAGTAGTTCAGAGTTACGGGAAAAGGTATTCAGTTACGATTGTGTAGATTGCTTGTTTAAACCGGTAACCATGGAAACTCTTAAAAAGCCGCTTAAAGAAGCTTCCATGCTGGCGTCAGAAATTGAAATGTACGCGGCTTAATTAATCCCGATTATTGGCCGAATGCTCAATTACTACTCGGCCCGTCTGGGCACCCTGTAGCATTCGGTCAATTTCTTTTTGCAACTCTCCCAACTCTATAATTTTGTAGTAACTCTCCGGGAAGGCATTTTCATAACCAGCGATTTGATCCCAGACCTTTAACCTCAGCGGCATCTTCGTAATCCCGGAATCTATTCCCAGCAGGCTTACCCCCCGTAGTATAAAAGGATACACATTGGTGTGTAATTCATGCCCCAGGATGTTGCCGCAGCAGGCAATAGCACCATCCGGTTTCATTTGCGGGATGAGCGCTTCCAGCATCTTACCCCCTACCGTTTCAATAACCCCGTGATAACGCCCCTTATTAAGCAGCGATTTCTTTTCAGGATAAACTTCATCACGGTGTATAACCTCAGTAGCTCCCAATGCTGTCAGTAATTCTGCCTGATCGGTTTTTCCGGTAGCTGCTATTACTTCATATCCCAGTTTGGCGAGCTGGTACACTGCCATACTCCCCACACCTCCGGTGGCCCCGGTTACCAAAACCGGGTGTTTTCCGGGTTCAATAAGTTCTCTCTGCAAACGAAGAATTCCGTAAGCAGCAGTGTATCCCGCAGTTCCATAGATCATGGCGGTTTTCAGGGATAATTTCTCAGGCAATGGAACCACCCAGTCTTTCGGAACGCAGATGTATTCCCCGAAGCCCCCGAAGGTATTCATCCCCAAATCATATCCTGTAACTATTACTTTCTCTCCTTTTGAAAAGGTTGAAGTCCGATCTTCCGCTACCTCACCGGAAGCATCAATGCCCGGAACAAAAGGATAGTTTTTGGTAACGCCTTTGTTCCCTGAAGCGGAAAGAGCGTCTTTATAATTCAAAGAGGAATAATGTACACGAATGAGAACGTCGTTATCGGGAAGCCGGGAAAGGGGAAGTTCACGAACCTCAGATATGAATTTCCCGTCCGTATTTTCCTGTACCCAAAAGGCAGAGAAAGTGTTGTTCATTTTCCGGTGTTTTGCTTTTTATCCGTACAAAAGTAATAAAAGAAATGGAGAATGAATGGTTTGCAGCTTGTTTGTTTGATATCCTTCGACGTATTCTATGTTGACACTTACAATCCAATCCGGCCCGCTCAGGATGACAGCTTTTATAGAGTTAGGAGATGAAGGATAGCAGTGTGCACACAAGTTCCTTAGAGGCTGTCACCCTGAGCACCATTTTATTTGAAGTTTACTGTTGGGTTGCGAAGGGTCTCAAATGTGGAGTTATCAGGACTAATTGTTAGTGATACCATTCTTCTGATAAATCTCTCCATCCAGGATTTATAGAACGTAGAAGTTTTACCTTCTTCTCTCTTCTCCAACCTTTTAATTGCTTTTCCCTTTCTAATGCTCTTCCAATGTCGTCAGTTTCTTCATAATAGACTAACTGATGAAGATTAAACTTTTTTGTAAACCCTTCTTTCATTTTATTTTTGTGTTCATACACTCTTCTTTCCAAATCATTAGTTACTCCAATGTAGAGCATTTTGCTGGTATTGCTAAGCATGTATATATAGTAGGTGTTCCCCATGATAATAGGATCGGTTCAGGCTTAATTCCTTACAAAATCCTTTTCAATGAAACGGAAATCATTTTACTTGTCTTATTGAATGAATTGTAGCCCGATTGCTTTGAGATCCTTTAGGATGTCTATCTTGGTGATATAAACTATTCCTGACTACACAAGATGATAGCGTTTACCCGAAAAGTTTTTTGTTAAGGTGCCCTTCCCTTGAAATAAAGGTTAGTAAGCTACCCTATTTCAAAACTTTTTTCACAAGGTTGAGCTTCAGGTCATCATAAGGGGCATAACGAACAGGAATATCCGGCCAGAACGGCTTTTTCATCACGCTCTTTTTATGCGAAAAAGAATCGAAACTGGCCTTTCCATGATAGGAACCAAACCCGCTGGCCCCCACCCCTCCAAAGCTCAAATGGTGATTACCCAATTGAGCTATTGTGTCGTTTACTGCCCCACCTCCAAAAGAAACCTCGTTCAAAACCTTTTGCTCAATTTGTGCATCTGAGCAAAACAGGTACAAAGCCAGAGGACGCGGGTAACTGTTGATTGTTTGGATGCAGTCATCAACAGACTGGTATTCCAGTACCGGGAGGATCGGCCCGAAAATTTCATCCTGCATTACCGGATCGTCCCAGGTGATATCGGTCATTATGGTTGGGGCGATATAATTGGATTCAGCATTTGTTTGTCCGCCTGTAATTACTTTTTCCGGATCGATCAATGTAGATAAACGGTCAAAATGATCCCGGTTAATTACCCTGGGATAATCAGGGCTTTGTTCCGGGTCTTCCCCGTAAAGTTGAGTAATGGCTTGTTCCAGGTACCCGGTAAATTCTTCTTTTATGCCCCGCTCAACCATTAAATAATCAGGTGCAACACAGGTTTGCCCGGCATTCACAAACTTGCCCCAAACAATTCTTTTGGCGGAAATTTCCAGGTTTGCTGAAGCATCAACGATGCAGGGGCTTTTACCTCCAAGCTCTAAAGTAACCGGGGTCAGGTTTTCGGCAGCGGCTTTCATGATGATCTTACCAACCCGTGTGCTGCCCGTAAAAAAGATGTAGTTAAAGGGAAGAGAGAGCAGTAATTGGGACTCTTCCACCCCACCCTCTATCACACTAACCAGTTCAGTTTCAAAATGGGATCTGATAAGTTCTTCGAGAACTGCGGATGTATTGGGTGTTAGCTCTGAAGGTTTTATTACTGCGGTGTTACCCGCTGCCAGAGCCCCCACCAGGGGTAAAAGAGCCAACATAACCGGGTAGTTCCAGGGAGATATAATAAGTGCATTTCCATAAGGCTCGGTTAGCATGTAATTCTTGGACGGGAAATTCACTAATGATGAAGACACGCTTTGAGGTTTAGCCCATGACTCTACATTTTTAATCGCAAAACTCAGTTCGCTTAAAACAAGGCCTATTTCTGTGCCATAGGTTTCAAAAGGGGGTTTTTTAAAATCTTGATGAACTGCTTCGATCAGGGCCTTTTCATTAACCTGTAAAAGCTTTCGAAGAGTTTCGAGCTGCTTAATCCGAAAGGAGATATCTTTTGTTTTCCCGGATGCAAAAAAAGCTCTTTGTTGTTCTAAAATTTGCTCGGGAGCTATCATTTTACTTTTTGATTTCTTCCAATGAAAGTAGACATAGACTCGTAGACTTTAAAGATTTTGCCCGCTACAACATCGTATACTTTGGCAGGCAGAAGTCCCCTGAAGAACGGGGTCAGTTTTACCATAAAGGGTTCTCGTAAATGGATTTTATTCTTTTCAACAGCATCCAGGATTTTGGTGGTGATAACCTCAGGATCTAAAAGGGGAACCAGTCGGGGTGATTTAACCCCGGCAAACATCCCGGTATTAATATAGCTGGGTTGCACGCTGAGTACACGAAGGTCTTTAGAAATCTCAGCCAGTTCCAGCCGTAAGGAATCAGACCAGCCCAAGGCTGCCCACTTGCTAGCTGCGTAAACTGTCATGTGAGGATTTGGGGTAAGCCCGGCTGCGGAGGCTATGTTTACAATTTGTCCCGATTTGCTTTCAATCATGGCTGGCAAGAAAGCCCTGGCCACATACATCAAACCCATACTGTTTACGCCCATGGTAAAGTTGATGTCTTCATAACTATGCTCATGAAACGATTTACCTACCACTACCCCTGCATTATTGATGAGTATGCCCACTTTGCCATATTCTGTAAGCACTTTTTTGGCTTCTTCTTCTACTTGCTGATGATCACGAACATCCACCAGGCCGGTGGACACAGAAAAACCGGACTTTGTTAAAGCAGCTGCCGCAGCTAAAAGCGAATCTTCATCAATATCCCAAATGATTAAATGTGCAGCACCTCGTTCAAGGGCGTTTTGCCCCATTAAAAAACCGATGCCACTGGCTCCACCTGTAACAAGTACAATTTTGTTTTTAAAGTACGACATAAAACACCTTTGTTTCTTCAATAGTAATCATAACCGGAATAAATGTGAAAGCAGTTCTGTTTAAAAGAAAACATCAAAAAAGGTTAACAGACTTCACGAATTGTATTTAATCTGGTTATAATCCATCCAATAACAACATAACTACATTGCATTACTAATGAATAAAAGTAAACTCTTTTTCATACCTGTTTTAACACTGTTAATGGCTTGTTCCTCTTCCAGGGTGGACGAAGCGGCCCTTTCTATTACAGAATCATCACTAATGGAACATATCGAAACACTCTCATCCGATGAATTTATGGGGCGCGGTACCGGTACGGAAGGCGAAGAGATGACGGTGGATTATTTGGTTTCCCAGCTAAAGGAGATGGGGACAGAATCCGGCGTTGAGGATGGAAGCTACATTCAATCCTTTCCGCTTTTGGGGCAAAAAACAAAGAATGCAAAACTGAGTATTACACGGTCGCCGGGGAACAGCACACTCAACCGGTTTAACTATTTTGATGACTTTGTAGCCTGGCCGGCGAATGAAGCTGAGGCAGTAAATGTACAAAATGCTGAGCTGGTGTATGTGGGTTATGGAATACAGGCTCCCGAAGAGAACTGGGATGATTTTAAAGGTGTGGATGTAAAAGGAAAAGTGATTGTTGTCAAAAACAACGATCCTGAATATGACCCTGATCTTTTTGAAGGTACCGCCAGGCTTTATTATGGACGGCATACCTATAAATTTGAAAAAGCAAAAGAAATGGGAGCTATAGGCGCTGTCATAATTCATACCACACCTACAGCCGGGTATGGGTGGAATGTGGTTTCGAATAGCTGGAGCAGAGAGCGTTTTTATGTAAAAAGTGCTGAGGGAGCTGATAAAGGGGCAACGGAGTTCAATAGCTGGATGACCTATGAGGCAAGTAAGATTATGTTTGAGCGGGCAGGCTTAAACCTGGATGAACTTCTTGAAGCAGCTGATAGTCCTGATTTTGAGCCTGTTCCGTTAAACAATACAGGAATGACACTGAGTCTGGAAGCTGATTACAGGGATATTCAATCCAAGAACGTAATTGCGACCATTGAAGGAAGTGACCCGGAGTTAAAAGACGAATACCTGGTACTTACTGCACATTTTGATCATCTCGGAATCACTTCTCCCATTGATGGAGATGATATTAATAACGGAGCTGAAGATAATGCTGCAGGGGTGAGTGCAGTTTTAAACCTGATGCAGGCATATAAATCTATACAACCGGAAATGAAGCGCAGTGTGATGGCGTTACTGGTTGGAGCAGAAGAAGTAGGGTTACTGGGCTCGCAATACTGGGGAGAAAACCCGACAGTACATCCCGGTAAGGTAACGGCAAATATCAACCTTGATGGAATGAATGTGTACGGCGAAACAGAAGACGTGGTGATTGTAGGTTATGGCCGAAATACCATGGGTGATTTGGTAAGAATGGAAGCAGATAAAGTAGGAAGGCCGGTAAAACCGGATCCGCGCCCTGAGCAGGGAATCTTTTATCGATCCGATCATTTCAACATGGCTAAGGTTGGGATTCCCGCCATATTCCCAAATCCCGGGACGGTATTTGTGGATAAGCCGGAAGGCTGGGAAGAAGTGATTGATAGTGTTTCTGCAGCAAACTACCACGCTGTAAACGATGAGGTTAATGAGTATTGGGACTTAAAGGGCGCAGTGAAAGATTCACGGTTATTTTTTAAAGCCGGATTCAGGGCGCTTAATGCAGAAGAGTTACAGTCATGGAAGCCCGGTGATGAATTTGAAGCAACCCGCCTTAAAATGCTTGAAGATGTAGAATAATTTATGACTTTAATTGCTTCACACAGAAAAGAGATTCCCAAGTCAAGCTGGACCTGGGATGTGACTGCTAATAAACTGAGCCTTGGGTTAACTTTTCTGAACCTGTTTGGCGACAAGGTGGAAGAAGTACCTGAAGGTTTTAAAACTACAGTACTGGAAGCATTTAATGTTACTGAGCCCAGTGAGGACATCCCGTTTTACCGGAAAACACAACATCATATCAACGGGAAGTACTACTATATTGAATGGGTTGGAGAAGCTATGGAGCGTTCTGAATCCGGCGCAATCAGTAAAATGGCCGGGTTTGCTGAACTGGGAACATCGAGGGATGACTTTACCCTTACCCTGAACCAAGAGGCACTTTTCTTTACACGGTTGATGGACAATATTAAAGAAAGTGTGTACTTCAAGGATTTAAAAAGCCGTTTTATAAAGGTAAACAAAGCGTGTGCATTAAAGTTTGGTTATGAAGACCCTGCTGACATTGTAGGTAAAACCGATTTTGATTTTTTTGATGATGAACATGCACAACCTGCTTTTGACGATGAGCAAGGGATAATTATTTCGGAAGAACCTATTTATAACAAAATAGAAAAAGAAGTTTTCTCAGATGCAGAGGGAAGTGTGAAGTGGGCATCAACCAGTAAAATGCCTTTATATGATGACAAGGGAGTGCTAATTGGCACCTATGGTATTACAAGAGATATTACGGCAGAAATGCAGGCCAAAGAAGAATTGAAAGCGAGTGATGAGAAATTTCATCAGCTTTCTGAAAAAGCACCCGGCTTTCTGTATTTACATAAAGTGGATACAGACGGGAAGGCATCTTTTCCGTTTGTAAGTGAAGGCATTAAAGAGATACTGGAATTAGAGCCGGAAGAATTGGATGACAGTATGAGGCCGCTTATAGAGAGAGTACATAAAGAGGATTTAAAAAGAGTAATAAGTTCAATACAGGAGTCGGTAAAAACCCAAAAAGAATGGAATTGTGAGTACCGGGTTATTTTGCCCGGCAAGGGCTTGCGATGGGTGCGGGGAAAAGCAACTCCTATTCTTCAGGACGATGGTTCAGTTTTGTCATCAGGTTTTCTTTCTGATATAACAGAATCAAAAAGAATCTTAAAAATAAATGAACTGCTAAGAGAGCAGTTTGAATCAGTGCTGAATGCGGTTCCCAATTTGATATTTCTCAAAGGGCAGGATGGTAAATTCCTGATGGCAAATGATGCCACGCTTGAGTTTTTTGGGAAAACAGAAGGAGAAATTATTGGCAAAACCGATGTGGATTTGGGTATTGATCCTGAAATGGCGAAAAAATACCACAGGGATGATCTGAAAGTGATCGAGTCCGGTGAAATGTTATTTGAACCGGAAAATAAGTCTACAGATATGGCCGGTAAAACGGTTTACCACCAGACTATAAAAGTCCCTTTTTCACAAGCAGGTAGTGGTGAAAAGGCAGTGCTGGCCATTGTAACGGATATCACTTCCCGGAAAAAGACAGAGCTCGAATTAAGTGATACCCTTCATATTGTAGGAGAACAAAACCAAAGACTATTAAACTTTGCACATATTGTTTCTCACAATCTCCGAAACCATGCAGGTAATATATTTATGCTTCTTTCATTATTCGATATGGAGGAATCAGAACAGGAGAAAGCGGAATTAATGACCTACCTGAAGGCAGCCTCAGAACAACTGAACGGGTCTATTGAGGACCTGAATGAAATCATTGATAAGCAGTACAAAACAGAATCTGACCTTAAGGAAATAAAGCCTGCTGAAATGATTAGCAAAGTAAAACAGGTTCTTATTTCGGAAATACTTTCCTACAACATTAAGTTTATTGAAGACATTGATGAAAGCCTGACCATCAAGTATAATAGTTCATACCTGGAGAGCATCATACTGAACCTTATTTCAAACGCTATTAAGTATCGTGATCCTAAGAAAAAATCGAGGGTGAAAGTAAATCTGTATGAGAAAGAAGGAAGTACATATCTCGAAGTATCTGACAATGGGCTAGGTCTTGATATCGAAAAGCACAGAGATAAGCTTTTTGGTATGTATAAAACATTTCATGGCAATGAAAACTCGAAAGGAATCGGCCTTTTCATTACAAAAAATCAAATTGAATCGCTTGGGGGTTCGATAGAGGTCGAAAGCGAAGTCAAAAAAGGAACAACATTTAAAGTGAGGCTCACATGAGTTCTGTAAATAAAAGTATATGCATTATTGATGATGACAAGGTATATACCTTTGGGGTAAAAAAAATTATTAAGAATCATCTGCCTGAAAACCGGGTGACTACATACGATAATGGTAAGACTGCGATAGATGCTATTAAGAAAATGATCACCAATAATGAAGACCTTCCTGACTTGATCTTACTGGATATTGACATGCCCGAGATGAATGGCTGGGACTTTCTGAATGAGTTTGAAATGCTAAAAGATAGAATCAATAAGACAGTAAATATTTTTGTTATCAGTTCCAGAATTGATCACGGAAAAGATGACCTGTTTAGGGTAGAATGGGATGATAAGGTCTCCGATTTTATTAAAAAACCGGTAAATACGGCTGTGCTGAAAAAAATCCTGGAATCCCGCAATTGATTGCCCTTGTGATATGAAGAATAAAACCATGATAAAACACATCCCTATTTTAGCCTTATTGTTTCTTTCCTGTGCGTATTCATCTTCAGAAATAGAAAAAGCAGGATTTATCACTCGTCTTGGTAATGATACACTCGCCGTTGAGTCTTTCGAAAAAACAGATTCATCCATGGTAGTAAAAGCACTTATACGAATACCGGAAACCCGTTTTATTACTTATAACTTAGTACAGGATGAGTTTGGAGGAATTTCTGATTTAGCTATAAAAACTCACGATCCCGAAACAGGTTTTACTGGCGAAGGAGAATTTTCACGTTCTTATAAAAAGGAAGGAGATTCACTGGTGGTAAATATTAAAACCAATGATGGATCTATAAGAACATTAAAAGCTAAATATGAAGAAGGAATCCTCCCCTTTTTAGAGATGATTCACTGGCCTTTTGAACTGGCCTTTAACTCCGCTATGAGGACGGATGCTGACAGCATTGATCAAAAGCTTCTTGCGGGAAGCAGACCCCGGGACTTTGTAATTGCAAAAATTGATGAAGATACACTTACTATTCGGCATCCTTCGAGGGGAGTAATGGGTGTGAGAGTAAATGCAGATGGTAATATTCTCAGTTTGGAAGCTTCCCGGACTACTCGAAAGCTAAAAGTTGAGCGCGTCTCCGAAGTAGATATCGAAAAAATAGGAAGGCAATTCTTTGAAATGGATAAACAGGGTAAGTCATTGGGTGCTTTTTCTGCCGCTGTTGAAAGAGAATTTTCTTTTAAAAACACAGATTTTTTGATTACCCACGGATCGCCTAAAAAAAGGGGAAGGGTTCTTTTTGGGGGTATTGTTCCCTATGGGGAAAGGTGGAGAACCGGGGCAGATCGTGCCACACACATCACTACATCCCGCGATTTAACCATTGAGGGCCTGAAAGTTCCTGCAGGCGAGTATACCCTTTTTACCATTCCTGAACCAAATGGTGGTACGCTTATCATTAATAAGCAAACCGGCCAGAACGGCAGAAGTTATGACGAAGCCCGTGACCTTGGAAGAGTGCAAATGCAGGTATTAAAGCAGGATGAGGAGACGGAGGAATTCACCATTCTGGTTGAGGAAACTCCAGCCGGGGGTGTACTAAAATTAGTTTGGGGAAATACAGTGTACTCAGTTAATTTTACCGTTGGGTAACCTAACTGAATTATATTGACTTTAGATCTTTTTAAACCTGTTTCGGAAACGCAGAAAGACCGCATAAATGCGGCCATGATAGATACTCCACCACATGATCCTGGAGTTTATACATTTTATGATAAAAGAGATCAGGTTCTGTATGTGGGTAAAGCGAAAGATCTATTCAAAAGGATTACCTCATACCGGTATTCCAGGTCTAAGAAAGTGCAACGGATGGTTGCTCATGTTCATCGTATCGGGTACGAGATCTGTAAATCAGAAACAGATGCTATCTTGCTGGAAAACCTTCTTATCCGTTCATTGCGCCCGCCATTCAATACAGCTAATAAAAAAACCGAAACCTATTATTACATTTCGACGGCAAGGAGCGGGAACAAAAGAGAGTTTCGGTTATCCATGCGCCAACTTCAGGACTACCCCAAATGCTATGGGTGTTTTAAGGGGCATGTAAGAGTCAGGAAAGGATTAGGAGCTTTGCTCAGGTTTCTTTTTTGGGCACATGATCCTATCCAAAGTGCGCACTATCTGCCCAATCAATTGGTTGGGCGTATTACTCCTTCCAGGTTTAAAGTACAGCTAAGTGATGAGACGGGTGTTCGTGTCCACCAGTTTTTATCGGGAACTTCTGATTTGCTGATATCAGAGTTTGAAGATCGCATAACCGGGTATGTATTCAAGGATCGGTTTACCATGCGCTATTTTGAAAATGAACTGGAGCAGTTGAGAGTATTTTTTGCATTAGGTCCGGAAAGAAATAACAGGATAAAAGAGATGCTGGAGCTGGAGTCTTCCCTCATCCAACAGCATGATTTGGATGATTTGCAGGTTTTATTAAGTGAAAAGGAATCTCTTTTAGTGAATAAATCTAATACCATAGTTTCCGGGGCCGGAATTAATATACCAGACACAAAACATACCAGTTGATCAAGTCAGGGTATGATGTGATTTACAAAGCCCGTATTTTCAGAGGCTCATCACAGAGGCATTTATGCAAGAGGCAAAGACCGGTTCCCCTGAAAATCCACAGCATCATACACCGTACAAAGAACGCTATGCGGTATTTGCCGGCTTATTTTTACTAGGTATTGCATTTTCTACCTGGGCATCCCGCATACCGGACATACGAACAGCAGCAGCCCTAACCGCAGCTACACTAGGTTATGTATTTATGGCTCGCGGACTCGGTACTATTGTAATGATGCCGGTGGTAGCCATTTCCATCAACAGGATTGGAGCAAGAAAAACAGCATTGATTACAGCGGGTATATTGTCTCTTACATTACTTCCTTTAGCCTATATGCAGGGATGGGTAGCCCTTGGATTGATCCTGTTTATGGTAGGAGTCGGGGCTAGCGGTTATAATATTTCTATTAACTCACTGGGTTCCAGGCTGGAGATTGAAGCCGGGACATCATATATGGCGAGGATTCATTCCTGGTTTGGAGTAGGTAATTTATTTGGTGCGCTTGCAGGAACCTTTGCTACAAAGGCGGGGGTGAGTGTAGAACATCACTTTTTAGGAGTTACTGTATTAATGGTGGGCATTGTGTTTGTACTATATAAATATCTTCCCCATGATAGCCCCCAACCGGATCAAAAACGTTCAAAATTCAGCTGGCCGCATGGCGGATTGATTGCTATAGGAATTATCTGTTTTTTGGCAGCTACAGTAGAAGCAAGCATCAATAACTGGGTGGCCCTTTTTTACACGGATTATATTGCCGTAGAAGAGGGGCTTGCCCCCATAGGTTATGCCGTTTTCGCGGGGGCTTTACTGGGCATGAGATTGATTGGGGATCGATTAAAAAACAGGTTTGGGGCAAGGATCTTGTTAGTCTCAGGCTCAGCCGTTGCAGCAGCGGGTTTGGTTTTAGCATTATTGGCAGCAAACATTTATATAGCAACCATAGGGTTTTTCTTAGCAGGTATTGGGGTGTCGCTAAATTTCCCGATGGTATTTAGCGCTGCGGGTCGCGAAGGGGCTGTGGCTTTGACCTCAGTAGCCAGTTTTGGTTATGTAGGTGGGATGGTTTCTCAGCCCATAATAGGCTGGATTGTTGAAGAGTTTCAAATGCTGGGAGGGTTTGTTTTTATAGCAACAGCAAGCCTTGTGATCTCAGTACTTGCCTGGCGGGCAAGATTGTTGAAGGGTTAAACTTGTTTGAGAATTGTTGTTAAGCTTATTGAGAAAGACAAGCGAAAAATTAAATCCATGCTTCATCCTAAGATGCTGAAATGAATTCAGCATGACCTGTTTTGAGTTAATAGCACTGGCCGGTTTTAAAATCTACTCGTCATCCTGAACTTGTTTCAGGATCTTAAGAGTCGATTTCAAGATTACATTTTCTGTCATCTTTCTGTAAGGAATAGCCTCAGAAATGATCTAACATAGCATGAGCAAAGGCTATGTTTATTTCCTTACCAACTTTCAAAGAACAACGCTCTACATCGGGGTAACGAACGATATTTCCAGAAGAGTTTGGAATCATAAAGAGGGAAAGGGATCAGAATTTACTTCGAAGTACAAGCTTACTATTCTAATTTATGCTGAAGAGTACGATTCTATTTCCGATGCCATTGCGAGAGAAAAGCAGTTGAAGAATTGGCATAAAGAGTGGAAATGGAATTTGATAAAAGAACATAATCCAAAGCTTAAAGATTGGTACGAGACTTTAAGATGGTGAATTCCTTTATTAAGCTTAAAGCTATTTCGTAAGATCCTGAAATGAGTTTAGCATGACCCAGGAAAGCGGATGAATATAAATTAATGACGTCATTCCGAACTTGTTTCGGAATCTTCGTTACATCTCACAAAAAACTGTTATCCACTAATCTGATTCAAAGTCTCACCTTAAGATGCTGAGATAAATTCAGGATGATACTTAGTTAGGAAAAGGAAGAAGGCTAAATGATGATGTTATTTTTATATATCCAGTAATTCATCGATAAGGTATAGTGTGAGTATCTGGCAAACATGTACGAGCGAAGCGAAGTGATCTCCGGTTTTTCACATTGGGATTGCTTAGTTGTCACGAAGCCTTGGGGCTCCTCGCAAAGACTCAACCTTTATCATCTCTGCAGGGAATGATATAACAGGGCTTGAGCTCAGATTTCATAATTTGAAGAGATTTATTTATCCAGCTCCCAAATAGTGGTTGTTTTACCCGGCACCATGAAATCTTTTGAAAGATCAATGTTTGCTTTATCAAGCACATTGGTGCCTTTTGTAAAATCATCGAGAATTTCGCGATACCGGTCACGCCCTATCATTCTCTCTTCTTCATTCATATTCATAATTACCATAATAGTTTGTTGCTCATGAATACGGAAGTATATATAGATATTTTCTTCAGGTACAAAGTGCAGGAAGCGACCTTCATGTGTTGCTACAGCGGCTTGTCTCCATTGTGTCAATGCTTTTATATACTCAAAGATTTCCGCTTCTTTCTCTGTTCTGCCTTCTTCAGTAAATACACTTCGGGTATCATCCGGCCACCCACCCGGCATAGTTTGTCGCCAGCCTTCATCATCACCCCCTCTGTTCTCGTGGGCCAACATTAACTCAGTTCCATAGTAAACCTGAGGAATCCCCCGCGCCGTCATCAGGAAGGCATAGGCCATTTTAAAATGCTGTTCGTTTTTTCTTACAGTTTCAAATATCCTGCCCATATCATGATTATCCAGGAAAATTACATTCAGCATCGGGTCTTCATAGACAGCATCCTGGGCAAATAAATAATAAAGGCTACGTAAACCTTCCATCCATCCAAAATTTTCATTGAAGGCACTTCGCACGGTATTTGCAAATGGGAAGTCTGTGACGCTGGGCAGGTTAGACTGGTAGCCATCAGATTTTCCATCACCATCATACTGCCAAAAACCTGACATTTGCACTGTGTTTACCCATGCCTCTCCAACAATATTTAAGTTGGGGTATGCTTCAAGCACTTCTTTAGCCCACTTCGCCATAAAGTCTTTGTCGGGGTATACATAAGTATCCATTCTAATACCATCAATGCCAGAGTACTCAATCCACCAAAGAGTGTTTTGGATGAGATAATCGCCCAGTAACTCGTTTTTCTGGTTTAAATCCGGCATTTCACGTACAAACCAGCCATTGGTCAGTTTATCATAATCGTATTTGGATGCATAAGGGTCCGAGGCTACAGAGCCCCTGAAACTGGTTGTGCCGTAATCTTCAATATCATGAACCCAATCTTTGGTTGGTAAATCTTTCATCCACCAATGCTGATCGCCAATATGATTGTTGATCATATCCATAATCACCTTCATTCCCCGGTTGTGAACTTCATCAATCAGGGCTTTATACTCTTCATTGCTTCCGTAACGGCGATCTACTTTATATAAATCTGTAGCAGCGTATCCGTGATAAGCACCATACTCCGGTTTCATATCATTTTCGATAATAGGAGTAAACCATATTGCAGTCATACCTATTTCCTGGATGTAATCTAAGTGATCAAATACACCCTGGATATCCCCTCCCTGTCGTTTAGTTGGATCCTGCCGATTGGCTTTCTCAAGCATTCCTTCAATCGAATCATTATCAGGGTTTCCATTAGCAAAACGATCCGGCATCATCAGGTAAATTACATCGCTGGCATCAAAGCCCTGGTTACGGTTTGTTCTTGTCTCTCTTGTTTGTAACTCATAGGGAACTTTGATGTTTTTTTTACCCCGCTTAAGAATGATTTCCATTTCACCTGCTTTGGCAGAAGGTGAAACATCCATATAGACGAATAAATAGTTAGGGGAATCGACGGCAATTTGCCGGGTAATTTCAACTCCATCATAATCAACCGATGCTCTGTAGTGCCCAAGTTCTTCTCCATAAAGCTGAATCTGAAGCTCTGTAACAGGCATACTAGCCCACCAAAATGGAGGATCTATTTTTTCGACTTGTGCCGAAGAAACGGAATAAAAGAATAGAGCGATGAATAGAACCGGGAATACTTTTTTCATAAAAATCTTGGTAAATACTCTGTTAAAGCTCAGATAATACTGAACAGAAGGGACAGAATCTTATGTAAATGCTTACATAAGCGTTATACAGAAAAAAATGATTCAAATATTGGGAGAGGTTAAAGACAGTATCAATTGTTCGAATACTTTTTGTGAGTGTATGGAAAGGATACTTTAGTTCTAACGGCTTGGCCCTCTTTCTTACCCTGTATCCATTTTGGCGAATTTGTTATCGCGTTTTCTAAAGCCAAAAGATAATCATCAGTGGTTTGACCTATTCCTCTAAATAATTTTATGTCAGTTATACTGCTATCATTTTCGATTATAAAACTTACTATGTTCATAGGGAAGCGGCCTCCATTTATGTTTTTGATATAATCAAGAGTGGAGTCCGGTAGCGATATGTTTTCATCAATAAAAACTGAAAAACACATGTAAGGGTTGTCAATTTGTTGACAGTCGAAATCAAAAATAGGCTCTTTATCTAAAAATGAAGCTTCCACAGGGGCGCCTTTTTGTTCCGATGCTGATTGCCCAAAAATAATTTGAGTATTGAAAAGTGCAAATAAACAAACGAGTAATACTTTTTCCATAGAGCTAGTTAAAGAATGAATAGTCTAAGCTTTATCTACATAGGATAAATAGATTAATACCCGTTTTCAATTACTTATCGTGTAGGTTACTACTCATTCTTTAAACTATCTATTGGATTAGCCAGACCTGTTTTTACCGATTTATAACTTACCGTGGCCAATGCCACAGCTATGGTAAAGAGCCCGGCAATAATGAAGGTTATGGGGCTGAGTTCAATCCTGAAAGCAAAATCCTGAAGCCAGTTTTGAGCAACGAACCAGCCAATGGGCGCAGCAATTAAAAAGCTTAAAACTACAAGTTTCAGGAAGTCTTTATTCAACAGAGATATGATTTGAAGAAGATCCGCGCCTAGTACTTTTCGAATGCCAATTTCTCTGGTTCGTTGCTCGGTTACGAAGGTGGCGAGACCGAATAGTCCCAGAGAGGCGATAACCAATGCAAGCAAGGTAAAGTAATTAAAGATGGTTCCTAACCTAAGGTCTGAGCGGTACATGTTTTCATAGGAATCGTCGAGAAAGGAATAAGAAAATGGAAAAGAGGGGGAGAATTCTTTGAAAGTGGCTTCCAGTGAAGTAATGGTTTCCTGAACATCAGACCCGGTTACTTTAACCAACACATACCGCTGATGGTATTTATTAGACAGCATAATGGTTAATGGGGCAATTTCCTGATAGAGTGATAGAAAATTAAAGTCTTTTACTACACCAACAATGGTTCCCTCATTTCCCCATGCAGAGAAAGATTTACCCAAAGCTTCCTCTTTGGTCCAACCAAGCCCAGGTAAAGCTGCTTCGTTTACTAAAAAATCGGCAGAAGTCTCTTTGTAGAAGCTTTCATCAAAAGAACGCCCGGCTACTATTTCCACATCCAGCATTTCAATAAAACCGAACCCTACGGGAGAAATATAAATTTGAAGCTTTTCCTCGTCATCAGAACCCTCCCAACCCGAAATAGTGGTTCTACTACTCATATAAACCGGATCGAATTGAGAAGAGCTGACGCTTTCTACAAAAGGTTTTTTAAGCAACTCGCTTTTAACCGTTTCAAACCGGTCCCAGAGCTCAGAATCAGTCGTTGAAATAGCTATTACACGATCTCTCTCCAGGCCGGTATCGGTAGTTCGGATGTAGTCCAGTTGCTTAAATACTACGATGGAGCCGATTAAGAGCACAATTGTGATGGTGAATTGACCTACTACTAATAGGTTTCTCAAAAAGATATTTCCCTTTCCTCCCTTAACCTGGCTTTTAAGAATTAAAGCCGGCTTTAGCCTGGACATATAAAATGCTGGGTAACTTCCGGAAATAATGCCCACAAATAAACTGGTGGTAAGAGTAAACCCCCAGAACTTCCAGCTTAAAAAGACCTGTGAAGTAAGTTCCCGGCCAACCAGTTCACCGAAGGTTGGCAAAAAAGCAACGATTATACTCGCAGCAGCGATAATACTAAGCAGAGAGATTACCACTGCTTCCGAAATAAACTGCATCATTAAGTTCGAACGAATTGCGCCGCTTGCCTTCCGCACTCCCACTTCTTTAGCCCTTGTAAGAGAACGTGCCGTAGAAAGGTTCATGTAGTTTACACAGGCAATGAGCAGTATGATTATTGCGATAATCGAAAACATATACACATACCTGATGTCTCCGGAAGAACCCGGGTTAAAGTTCAAATAGCTTGACTTCAAATGGATATCTTCAAGAGGCTGTAGCTCATGTATAGGCAGCTTTTCCGGGTTACTTTGATAATAGTCAGAGGCTGCAATATAAGTGTCGGCGAAGCCCGGAAGTTTTTCAGAGAACTCTTTCACAGAAGCTTCTTCATTGAGGGTTATGAACGTGTATACATTGGTATTACTCCACTCATTCAAATTGTATTTGTAGTAAGGCGTGGTTTGATCGTTTACTATAAATCGAAAATTGAAATGAGAGTTTTTAGGGGGATCAGCGATTACTCCCGTGATTGTTTTTGTAACTTCTTTTCCGGTTCCATAAACCTGATCCACACTTTTCCCAATCGGATTTTCATCTCCAAAAAGCAGTTGAGCCATGGTTTGAGTTAGAATAATCGAATTAGGATCGGTAAGCGCTGTATTGGAGTTGCCTGCATACCATTGGTAGGAGAATGTTTGAAAAAAATCACCATCAGCGATTAAGCCCCGCTCATTAAAAGTGAGATCATCTACGGTTAAAAGAGTGCGTGTTTGGCCAAAATATGCAGCTGTTTCAACTTCCGGAAAGTCTCGTTTTAAAGTCGTTGCCATTGCGGTTGGAGTAAGTGCAAACCATTCAGAGCCCTGGTATTCATTACCCGGTTGCTTTGCTACAACCCTGTATGTACGGTCACTGTTTTTATGAAAGGTATCATAACTAAGTTCATACTGGATAAATAACCCGATTAATACAAAGCATGTCAGACCTATTGCCAACCCAAAGATGTTTATAAAGGAGTAGCTCTTTTGTTTTTTGAGGCTTCGGAAAGCAATTTTCAAATAGTTTTTAAACATACTTACAGACCAATAGATTTTATGAATAATTTTTGATGGTGCATATCTAACAACCTGTTGCCAGTACCATCGGTTGGCGGCAGCTTTACCTTCTTTTTCCTTGATGTAAGAATAGTATTCCTCAAAGTCCCCGAGTGTAGTCTTCCAAACATCATCATACTGAAGTTTGCTAAGGATTTTTTCGGCAAGTTTTGGGGGCTTCATATTCATTACTCGCTCTTTAAGCTATTTACAGGGTTAGCAAGTGCCGTCTTAACTGATTTATAACTCACAGTAAGGGTGGCAACCCCTATAGCAATCAAAACAGAGGCAATGAAAATGGACGGCCCTAATTCGATTTTATAGGCAAAGTCTCCCAGCCATATATTCATTGCATACCATCCGATTGGAATAGCAATGACAAAACTTAGGGCGATGAGCTTCATAAAATCTTTGTTCACCTGGGTTAAGATCTGCACCAGGCTTGCTCCCAAAACCTTTCGAATGCCAATTTCTTTGGCCCGTTGCTCCATCATAAAAGAAGCCAAACCAAACAATCCTACCGATGCTATAAAAAGTGCCAGCAAAGTAAAGGCATTAAATAGTTTTCCGAGGTTGAGATCAGCTTTATACATGTTATCGAAAGCATCATCCAAAAAAGCCACTGTTTCCTCGAGATTATCAGGACGCACTTTTATGGTTAGATAGTGATAATCATGTGGCCTGTTAAACCCGATGAGGGCGGCTGCCTGCTCTAATCGAAATGAAAGGAAGCTAAAATCTTTTACTACACCAACCACATTACCTTCTCTTTTCCACATCACAAGTTTTTTCCCAAGAACTTCTTCGGGAGTGTAGCCCATACCTTTTACAGCCGACTCATTAAGGATAAACGCATTCGTCTCATCAGTTGGGAAATCTCTGGAAAAATATCTTCCGGCGACTAATTCAATCTCCATCATTTCCAGATAGTCGTAATGCACATTCTGGAGATAAAATTTGACTCGTTTTTCACGACCTTCCCAGTTTACTCCGGAAGTGCTTCCCTGAATATCCATTGGAAGATAGCTGCTTGAAGAGACAGATAGAATGTTAGGATTGGCATTTAGATTTTGGGCTACTGTCTCATAATATTTACCAAAATTGTCGTCCTTCAGATTAACGGTAAGAATCTGATCACGTGTATATCCTACATCAGTAGTCCGGATATAATCCAATTGTTTGAATATGACTATTGAGCAAATAATTAGCACCGTTGTAATTGCAAACTGACCGGTAACAAGCGCGTTTCTCATAAAGGAATTTCCTTTTCCACCTTTAGTATGGCTTTTGAAAATTCCGGAAGGCTTAAGGGATGACATATAAAAGGCAGGATAACTACCGGCAATTATTCCTACTACAAAACTGGTACTAAGTACCGATAACCAAAAACCAGCAGACCTAAACATCTCCGTTCCAATAGAACGGTTTACCAAATTGCTGAAGGGTTCTAAGCAGACCCAAACTAAAAGCACTGCAAAAGTGATGCTGAATAGGGAAAGCAACACAGCTTCAGAAGTGAATTGCATAATCAGGTTGGATTTCAGAGCCCCAATTACTTTTCGAACCCCAACCTCTTTTGCTCTCACTATAGCGCGGGCTGTAGCCAGGTTCATATAGTTTACACAGGCAATAAGAAGGATGATTAAGCCAATCAGAGAAAGCGTATACACGTAATTGATATTTCCAAGAACCATGCTCACGTTGTGATTAATATGAGAGGACTTTAGATGTATATCTGTAAGTGGCTGAAATCTAAGCTTCGGTAATTTTTCAGGATCACTTTTATAGTAGGCGATCTCTAACATTTGAGAACTATAGAACTCGTTTATTTTATCAAGAAGCTCATTATTTAGCTCGGAGGTTTCGGTAAGCTTAGCATAGGTGAAGTAACCATTACTGTCCCAGAAGCTGGCATTTCCTTCATGCCAGGCACTTGATTTCTCATTGGCGATATAGCTAAAATGCAGGTGAGATGTTTCCGGCAAGTCTTCAATAACTCCGGTAATCAATTTTATACTAGCCTCCGTCTCATATTCCGGAATTAAGTCCAGGCTTTTACCAATCGGATTTTCATTTCCAAATAATTTTTCCGCTAATGATCTTGTTAGAATAATTGATGAAGGATCATTCAGCGCAGTAGCTGGGTTGCCTTGCAACCAGCGATAACTGAAGGTTTCAAATAACTCACCACCAGCATATAATCCGTTCTCAAAAAAGGAATTGTCTCCCAGCTTGAGCAATCCGGTAAACGGACTTACATAAGTTGTATGCTCAAATTGCGGGAAGTTTTCTTTCAATGCACTGTGAAGCATTAAGGGAGTTACTGCACCCAGGTTTGTACCCTGATGGCTTTGTGCATTTTGCTTTATAATTCTGTAAATGCGGTCTGAATCTTTGAAATGTTTGTCATAGCTTAATTCATGGTGCACAAATAACCCGATAAGTATAAAGCTAGCCAACCCGATAGCCAGTCCTGATATATTGATGAAAGAATAGCTTTTGTTGGTCTTGAGCCTTCGGAGAGACATCTTCAGATAATTAAAAAACATTTCGATGCTCCAGTAAAGTTTATGGATGATTTTTGATGGGGCGTATTGAATAACCTGTTTCCAGTACCACCGGTTTGCAGTGGGTATTCCATCCTTTTGTGCCTTGTAGGAATAATATTCTTCGAAGTCTCCGAGTGTAGTTTTCCAGACATCATCGTATTGAAGCCTGCTTAGAATTTTCTCTGCAAGTCTTGGTGGTCGATGTTTCATCTAGCTAAGTCCAAACATTAGTTGGGGCACTCCGCTCCAGATTGTTTGTTGAACTTCATAGGCGTACCTGAGGGCTTCTTTACCGGAAGGGGTGAGTGAGTAGATGCGCTTATGTCGCCCACCACGTTCGGGAGTGGAGTCGGAAAGAGAGGATTTCAGGTACCCTCTTTTTTCCAGACGTTCCAAGGGCATGTAAATTCCACCCAGCGACCAGTCTTTGTCAGTAATTTCATTCAGCTTTTCCTGGATAGGTATGCTGTAAGCTTCGTCCTGTAATTTCCAGACAGCAAGTAGAATAAATTCTTCGGTTCGGGTAAGTAGTTTCATAAGTAATCAATTCTAAAAAGTTGAAACTAATACTAGTTAAAAATTTATTTGTTTCAAAAATTTAGAAATGGAAGATTAAGGTTCAGATTTAGTTTGTCTGCACTTTTTTGAAAAGCTGATTTTTAGCTCTGTACTGGGTTACTGATAGCCCAGTGATAGCCCCGGTTTCATTTCTTTGAAACTCTACCAAATCTGTGAACCATTCAGAACCTTTAAACTCGTCGCTCCAGGCGTGGATTAATTCAATGTCCCCGTTTTGAAAGTGAGATAGTTTTAATTTCTCATCCTCAAACACAACTTCATAGGAAGTACTAAGTTCATCACTCCAATAAGTGCCGGTATATTCAGAAGGGTTTGTAAGAGTTGGAGAAATCTTGTTACTCACTTTTGGACTAATAGAATTATTGTAAATCAGGTGCGCAATTCCACCATTTTCGTTAGCAAAAAACTCCATCGTTCTGTTTCCATACGCTGGAATTTCAAAAAGGCTATCAGAAAGGGCAGTCATTGGATATTTATCTTCATAAGTAGCCTGCGTCCATAACCGACCATCTTCTTTTGTTAAATGTACATACCAACCGGGGCCTAGTTTGTAAGTACCTGTGTAATCGTCTAAAAGATCATCAGGGATAGAAAAACTTTCTGCTGTTTTTTCATCTTCATTGCTACCAGAATCCTGCTGACCGGCTTCTTTTCTTGGAACATAATAACTTGCAATTCGACCGACTATATTAAACGAGTTTTGTCTATTGTTACTAAGTACGACAATTGCTAAATCTTTTTCTGGTAGCATGGTGATATAAGTATCGAAAGAAGCCCAACCACCTGAATGTGAAATCCAAGGTGTGCCTCTGAAAGTATTTATGTTGATTCCATACGCATAGTTATTCTTCTCACCGGTAGATAAAGGCTGAGTTAGCATCATTCGATTTACAACCGCTTTCTTTTTATCAGACGGATACATTAAGTGATTTACCCATTTTGCCAAATCATTTGTACTGGAGTATAAAGAGCTGGATCCTAGTGCCGTAAGTAAATTTGGAGATTCGTAAAACTTTCCGTTGCTCCGATAATATCCAACAGCTCTTTTTTTTATTACTTCTTTATGGTTATCCAGAAAAAAGGTTTGTGTCATGCCCAACGGTTGGAAGATATTTTGGTTTGTCCAATCACGAAAAGATAACCCGGTAGTTCTTTCAACGATTTCTGCCAGTAGATTATATCCCGTATTTGTGTACCGGTATTCATCGCCGGGTGTAAAATTTAATTCCTTCTGTTGAAAAGCCATTCTAAGAATATGATCCATACTTATAACATCGTCAAAAGTCCTTCCAGAAAGAGGTAAAGTACTTGTCCAATCTCGTATTCCACTAGTATGGTGTAGCAGATTACCAATGGTTATCGGTTTATCGAATTCGGGAAATTCGGGAATATAAGTTTGAATGTTATCATCCTCAGAAAGAACACCTTGCTCGGCGAGTAAAGCGATGGAGTACCCGGCAAATTGCTTGGCTAGCGATGCGAGATCAAACAATGTGCTAGGGGTGATTGGAACATCATAATCCAGATTCGCAAGCCCATACCCCTTATTAAGGATAATTTCTTTGTCTTTTACTACAAGTACAGCCGAACCGGGTGTGTTTTCAGATACGTTTTCAAGAAGCAATGAATCTACTTTTTGATGTAGTTCTTTGGGTTGAATCTGAGATACGACTGATGCCGAAAAGACGATTAAAAACAGAAATAATTTGGAGAAAAAGAGGGTTAATTTTTTCATACTCGGATTAAGTTTTTGCTACTCTGACAGTCACTTATCATACATAACAAGGTTACAAATTTTCAATTCTTATTTTTTGAAACTAATCGCAATACTACAAACTGTAGTGTTTGTTTCAAAATTTTAGAATTGGGAGGAGAAAAACTTTTCTCTGTTTATTTTCCGCCATGGAAAAAACTCAAAAGAAAATCAAAAAGCCCTGGCCTATAAAGGAAGCGATGCAGCAGGTGTATAGTGAGCATCTTTGGGGTGGAGATGAATTTGATTTCTATTCAGGAGAGGGTTCGCATGCGATAGGGCTTATAGAACCGTATGTGGAAGCAGTAGTTTCTTTTTTAACGAACTTTGAAGAACCAATTTCAGTGTGTGATTTAGGGTGTGGTGATTTTAACGTAGGAATGAAACTTGTTGAATACACACAGAAGTATGTTGCCATAGATATTGTACCCGAATTGGTTGATAGAAATAAAAAACTATTCGAACAGGATAATCTTGAGTTTCGATGCCTGGATATTGCTAAAGATGCGTTGCCTGTAGCTGATTGTGCAATAGTGAAGCAAGTGCTTCAGCATCTGTCAAATAAGGAAGTTCAACAGGTGGTGGAAAAGTTACAGAACTACAAATATGTACTTCTTACAGAGCATGTGCCAGAAGGAGAATTCGAAGCTAATCTTGATATTATATCCGGGCAGGGCACACGGCTTAAGAAGAACAGTGGAATAAACTTGTTGGCCTCACCTTTCAACTTAAAGGTGAAAGAAGAAAGGGAGTTACTTTCAATCAATTTGGAAGAGGGAAAGGGAGTTATTGAAACGAGGCTCTTCACAATTTTCTAAGAAATCATGTAACTATTTTAAATCCTTTGCGACTTTATTTGTTTCAGGTGTGTCATACCACTGTTAGCGCGCAAACATGAATTCCAAAAGTATTTCTTTTGACGAACTCTGAATTTACTGACTTACTGAAACCGCATTATAACGATGCGGTTAACTACAGCAGGGCACTTTGCTCCGGTTCTACCAAAGCCGAAGCAGAAGACGTTCTGCAACAAGCCTTATTAAAAGCTTTCGAGAAAATTGATTCGCTTAAAGATGAGACAAAATTCAGAAGCTGGTTTTTTCAGATTATTACCCGGTGCTTTTATAACGCTGTACGTAAACCATTTTGGAGCAGGTTTGTGTCGCTGAACTCAGATAAGGGCGAAGCCGCATTCACTATATTTGAGGACGATTTTTTTGAAGAAAACCAAGTATTAATCGGAGCATTGTCTAAGCTCGAAAAGAAAGAACGGGCTGCTTTACTTCTGTTCGAAATAGGAGGCTTTTCAATCAAAGAGATCACAGATATGCAAAAAGAGAAAAGCGAATCAGCGGTAAAATCGAGGTTAAGCCGTACAAGAAAAAAACTTGAAGAATTCATGGTAACGCTTGAGCAGGAGTCAGATTCAACTCTGAAATCGATCAAGCTTAATATCGTACAGAAGCAAAATATTGCATCTCAACGAACAACTAAAGACCTATACCATGAGACCTCTAACGTTATCAAGGAAATCAAATCCATTGGGTGAAGTTATGAACCTACAGGACGCATTCGTAAAACTTAAGCAAACGAAGCACGATTCTTCTTTCGAAAACCTGGGCGAGTGGTTAAACAATAATTCAAAACCCAGAAAAATGAAATCGATTTATAGAATAGCAGCCTCTTTTATACTAGCAGGGCTGATCTTTATTGCTTGCTCTATGCCTGTTCAACAGGAAGAAGAAATTGGCTATATGATCAAAGGCCTTGCCTCTGTTGAAGTAACCAAGCTAAAAACCAACCTTGCCCAAATCCCAAATATTAATCTTTCTGAACTTAGTTTAAGTCAGGTAATATTTGAAGAAGAAGAAAGCGGCGAAGCCAGCCCATCAAAACTCACAGAAGTTATCATGGTGTTGCCTGAAGCTAATTATGAAGCAGCACTAAACAAGAAGGCAAGTTTAGCTGGCGCTTTCGACTTTGAGTCTTTAGAAATTTTGCCTATTGAAGAAACCGTTGAGCGACCACTGTATGAAGTGGCATTAAAAACGACATTCGACTTAAAACTAAGAAATGACTTACCAGACTCATTGATTGCAAAGAGAATTGATAAGTTTCTCCATGACAATAGTTCAATACAGGGGAACAGCAAAGTACACACGGATGAGAATGGAGTTCGATATGTTGAAATCGTAATTGAAGATGCTCTTGACGGTGCAAAAGAATTAGGCATCAAGTTTAATAGAGATGCTAATGCAAACATTCAGCTTAAGAGAGGAATAGAATCGTTACATCAGGACTTATCTCAAAAAAATAATTTCATACTTCTGGATTCATTAGAGATGAATGCTATAAATGAGGAGGAAGCAAAAGAGATCAAGCTTCATTACGAAGAAAAGAAAAACAATAAATAGCACTACAGACTAGGATTGAGTAAAGACAAGAGCGAAGGGTTAATTCCTTCGCTTTTCTTTTTTAGCCGTTATTTTTTTTCTTTAGATACTCAATTAACTTGCCTTTCTTATCAGCTTTGATAAGGCGTTTTATTTCTCTGGATTTTTTTGGAGACCCTGGAAGCTCCATAACATTAAGTACAGTACGTATCCCTTCAGCCATACCAGTATATTTTTCTATCTCAAAATCCGAAAGTATGATTGCTCTGGCCCATCCACCCAAAAATGGAACCATCAGGTTTTTGGTATCAACAGAAATTACTTCGCTGTGATACATAGTATAAGAAATGGAAAGAGTAGGTGTGCCAGTAAGCCACTTAATCAAAAAAGAATTTACCTGATTTCTTTTTTTTTCTTCTTTATTAATTGGAGTAGATTCCAACCATCCCACACATTCAACGACTAAATCGTGATAGGGAGCATAATCTTCTTTATCAATGAGTCTGATATTTTCAGGAATAGTGCAGCTTTGAGAATAAACTGATGCCGAGCTCAGAATCAGTAAAATAACCAAGAATATTACCTTCATATAAAATTAATTATTTAGCTCAATATATTTAACATCTCAAAAGATTACCCAATTCCAGTTCTTTACCAGCAGAACTTCTTAAACCTAATGTAGTGCTTTCAAAATGCTTCGGAAATCCCGGACTTTTTGAAAGCACTTTTTTTAGGTCTTGTAATGAAAGCTGAGGAGAATAGGTATTTAGGATAAAAAAACGATCCTCTGAATGAAGAACTTTCATTGCATTTTCTACCAACTCGGGAAGATCCCGATTCAGTTTCCAGTTTTTGCCTTTGGGCCCTAGTCCAAAAATGGGCGGGTCCATAATGATACCATGATAAATATCTCCCCTTCGAACCGATTTCTCTACAAATTTACGGGCATCTTCCACAATCCATCTTATGCTGTCAATGCTATTTAGTTCTGCATTTTCTCTTGCCCAGGTTACTGCGCTTTTAACGGAATCAACATGAGTTACTTCAGCGCCGGAAAGGTTTGCAGCAAGAGAAGCACCTCCGGTATAAGCAAAAAGGTTAAGTACTTTTGGTTTAATTCCAGACTCTGTCAGAGAAGCACAACGATCAGCAATAAAGTCCCAATTAGCAGCCTGTTCGGGGAAAACCCCCAGATGTTTGAATGTACCCTGACTTAGTTTGAACCTTATTGAATTTTCCCCAAAAGTATATTCAATAGTGAAATCACCGATTTGTTTATCCCAGTTTCCCGTTTGGTTTTTTTGTTCTTCAAAAAAAATATCTGCCTTACGCCATTGTTCTTTCGAAAGAGAAGGACTTGATAAGGCAGAAGGTTCTGGCCGATCTGCTATGAGTTCTCCAAACCGTTCAAGCTTTCGTCCATTCCCAAAATCGATGAGTTCGTAATCAGTCCAGTTTTTGGGATATTTCATTTGTCTGTGTTCAGAAATACATCAGCAATTTTAAAATGCAAATTATCAAATCCCACTCTCGAACGATTAATTGCATAAGCAATAACCATACGGTGCCGTTTATTGATGAGAAACATAGTGCTTCCACCTACCGAGCCTCCTGAATGCCCTACCCAGTGTGTGTTATTATGCTGAAGATAAGACCAGCCCATTCCATAATTGGTCGTTTCACCATTCGCAGTCTGCTGGGGAAACATAAGTTCTTGTTGGGTTTTCTCATTCAGGTAATTATAGTCTAAGTGGGCTTCCCCAAAAAGGATAAGGTCTTCTGTGGTTCCAATAAATCCACCTCCGGCCCATTTATAACTGTTATCTACATAGGGGGCTTTCTTGTTGCGACCCCCCGACCATTCATAGAATTTAGTCCGGTTTGGAATATCTTCATCTGCCCAGTCAGCTTCGGTATTATTCATTCCTAAATGATCAAATACGACCGAGTTCATGTAAGGTAAAAAATCGTATCCCGAAGCACCCTCAATTACTGCACTGATCAGGTTCCATCCGTAACTGGAGTAGCGGTAACTAGTGCCGGGCTCAAAAAGTAAAGGGTCGTCTTTGAAGATCTCTAAACCCTCATTTATGGTTTCATATTTTTTACGACTCATAAACTCACTTCCATGGTAATGTCTTATCCCGGCAGTATGTCCAGCTACCTGGCGAACAGTAATAGGCCAGTTTTTTACCGGAAAATGGGGAACGTATGTTTGAATGGCCTGGTCGGGGTCAACCTTACCTTCCTGCATCAGCACACCCAGCGCTGATGCAGTTAGTGTTTTAGAAACACTACCAATACGAAATTTGGTTTTGGACGGATCAACAGGAACCTGGTTTTTAAGGTCAGAGTAACCATATCCCTTTGACCAGATCATTTCATTACCCAGATATATAGAGATAGCCATTCCGGGAACAGATTTCTCATTTACAAATGCCTGAACTATGGAATCTGCTTTTTGAATAAAATGGTTTTGAGCCTGAATTGAACTTTGCAGAAGTACAATATTAATCAATATAAATAATGCAGTTTTTTTCATGGCAAGGTGCTTTTAAAGGATTTAGACAAGATCAAAGATTTTATCCGATTCATAAATATTATTTAAATGTTTTTGATTCCTGTTAAGATGGTTAATCATAGCTTTTGCTACGATTTCAGCATGAATCGGGCGATATTTTCGTATACCGGGAACCCATGAGAAGAGCTTAGCGAAAATGATCCCTATTCTTTCTCCAAACCGGGATTCTTTTCTGTCCCCATCTAAAAAAGAAGGTCTGAAAATAGCCAGAGATTTAAATCCCAGGTTTTGTACAGCTTCGTCCAATTCTCCTTTCATACGCAGGTAGAAATTTTTACTGTTTGACCGGGCACCTACTGATGAAACCAGTGCGTAACCGGTAACGTTGTTTTGTGCTGCTACCCTCGCCACATTGTATTGGTAAGTATTATCTATTTTGTATTGTTCTTCTTCGCTTCCGGCTTTAGCAAGGGTTGTACCTAAGGCAGAAAAGAGATGATCTCCCTGTACCAGCTTTGACCATTTTTCCGGCGAATCAAAATCAATAATATGCTCTTCAAGTTTTGGATGCTCAGTTCCGGTGCTTCTTCTGTGCAGAACCAATACTTTCGAGTACCGGCTATCACTTAATAACTGCTGAAGAAGATGAGAGCCAACCAACCCGGTTGCTCCAATTATAATGGCTGTTTTAGTGTGTGTTTTCATGTCGAAGTTTACACAATGAGAAGGTTAATCTAAATCAAAAATCTCAGCATATTCATCGTTCCTTCACAAAAGGGTTTTAGAATCAATTAGAGAGAAGTAAAATTTAAAAAGGAGGGAGTATGCCTATCACCAGAAAGCATAATCAAAACTTGATTATAGACATCATTTCATTTTTGAACCTGGTTCTTTTAATTATTACCGGTTCAGTTATGTACTTTATTTTACCTCATGGAAGCCGCGATAAAGAATGGCTTGGTTTAACCCGGCATGAATGGGGCGACATTCATTTCTGGGTTGCTATACTATTTGTAGTAGTTATTGGTGTTCATTTAGTATTACACTGGAAGTGGATTAAGTATTCAGTGAAACATTAAGCTAAATACCAGTTATTCTATTGCTTCCAGCACCCGTTTTACAACTCCGTTCATTGCGGAGCTTTTGATCCAGCGTGCAACTATTACGAGATTATTTTCCTGGTCCACATACACCATATTGGTTCCCGAGCCGAGGTGAAAGAAAGCAGATTCCGGTGCATCGGGGAGCCGTTCTTTATTTGTATTTAAGAACCAGTTCATAAAGCCATAATCTGTTTTTGCTTTGGTTGGAGTTTGAGCCATTTTATTCCACTCTTCCGAAACTAACCGCTCATTTTTCCACTCGCCATTATGAAGGGTCAGCAGCCCGAAGCGTGCCTGATCCCTGGCAGATATAAACATCCCACCTCCCCAGTGGCCGCCTCCGCTTACAACCTGTACCTGTTTCCCGTCCAGAACAATCCATGAGTTTTCATAACCCTGCCAGCGCCAGGTAGGTGAGGCCCCGATTTTGTCCATGATATGTTCGCGAAGTACTTTTGGCAGAGGTTCCCTCAGCAGGTTAGTAGCGGCTAAAGCCAAAAGATTTACGCGGACATCATTGTACTCGTACACCGTGCCCGGCTCATGGCGTTCTCTGGTTGTCCAGGTTGACCGGTCCCTGTCAGGGCGGTCCGCCCAATCCGGTTTTCCCCAAAGTGTTCCTTCCCAGTCACTGGTTTGTCGTAACAAATGATTCCAGGTGATTTTAGAATTATGCTCTCCTTTAAAAGGCTCCACAACTTTTGAAGAACCATAATGATCGGCTTTATTCCTGTTATCATCCCACTCCATTACTAAAATGGGAGCCATATAAGCATCTACCTTATCATTAACATCCCGGATCAATCCCTGATCATAAGCAAGGCCAACTGTATAAGTAAGAAAGCTTTTGGAGACGCTATGAGTCATATCAACCCGGAAGGGCTCTCCCCACTCAGCAATAATGTATCCATCTTTGACAATGATTCCGGTTTGAGAACCACGGTCTTTGAAAGGCCCGATTCCATACCCAAAGGGTTCGCGACCAAATGTACCGTAATGGTTTTCTTCCATGCTACGCGGATTTACTGACTCCATCCTTTGAGCATATTGAATGGCAGAATCAATTAATGCAGCATTTAATCCTACTTCAGAAGGGTTTTTCTTTTCCCAATCACCCCATTTTCCCGGGAAATAATTTTGTGCATTAACAGAAGGAACTGTAAGCAACAAACAAAATAGAATGATGAAGATACGCTTTGTTGGAAACATAGAGTTGAGGGTTAGTATAGATGTGGATAAAACTTTATTAGTTTAGAATTCGATTAGAAAAATTTAATAATTAATTAAAGTGGACGATAAACACTCAAAAGGAAATTAAAGGCTTTAGGTATGAGTGATTATTCTGACATTATACAAATAATTGGTGCTATGCTGGTTGTATCGTTACTGGTACAGAATGCAAACAGAGCTAATGTTGCAAATACAAAAATATTAATTGAGAGTGAATATGAAAATCAGGTAGCAACAGTTGCTCAAGACATTATGGAAGAATCAAAGGCTCTTCCCTTTGACGAACAAACAGTGACAGGTTTTGTGCCTGTTAATATTCCGAATGACTTCTCAACCGTGGGCCTAGACGGAGGAGAATCAAGCGACAGAAGTTCATTTGATGACTTTGACGACTACCATGATTGGGTTGGAAAAGTAGAAACAGACCAGGGAGAATTTAATGTGGAGGTGCTGGTAAACTATATAGACAACAGCAGCTATGAAGTAGTAGCCACAAGAACTACGTTAAAGCAAATGACTATAAAGTTATCAAGCCCTTCCCTTACAGAAAGTGACAACAAGACCCCAAAAGAGTATAGCTTCGACTTTATCAGAAGTTATTACGCAGACTAAAAGAACAAATGAATATAAACTTAGTAACATCTTTTATAATTGGAGGCACATTATTATTAATGCTTGCCCGCATGAATATCAGCGTAGGACAAAGTGCTACTGAAGTTGCCATTTCGGGTAATAAGCAAATGCTAAAGTCTGATATTCAGGAAGTTGTTTCTTATGATTTCCCGAAAATAGGGTACGATTTCTCCAACAGTATTATCAACCCAATTGTAAGTGCAGATTCAACATCTATAACTTTCAAAAGTAACCTGGATAACAGCCCTGACTCTACTGTAGAAACCATTGTATGGGAGTTTACATCCAATGAAGTTACTTCAACACCAAACCCGAATGATTATGTGTTAATCCGTTCTATTGATGGTGTATCTCAAGATATTATTGCAGGAGTAACAAAATTTAAGTTGAACTATTACGATGATCTAGGAGATGAAGTACCCTTATCTATTCCTCTGTCAGCGGCAGATATTTCATCCATCCGTCAAATAGAAGTCGTTTTAGAACTGCAAAGTGCAGAGGCAATATCAACATTTGGTAATGCGGATCAGAATTATATCATAACAATATGGAGTAAGAGGTTTACCCCAAGAAACTTAAGCGCGAATCTATAAGTTATGGGCCGATCAGTATTAATACTCGCAATAGGTGCTACGATTATATTAGGAATCGTTCAGTTAGGATTAACCGTTCATAAAGAGACCCTTGTAAACAATGTAGCTGACTACAGCAGTGACAATCATGC
This sequence comes from Balneolaceae bacterium, assembly GCA_006969905.1. Classification (GTDB taxonomy): domain Bacteria; phylum Bacteroidota; class Rhodothermia; order Balneolales; family Balneolaceae; genus Balneola. The sequence goes on from CP030887.1 coordinate 1,125,024, forward strand.
AAAAAATACTGCTTTTACAACCATTCAGTTAGCTATGGAAAAAATCAATCAGGATAATACCTGGCACCCAACAAAAAGTAGCCCCTGGAATAGTAAAATAGAAGACGCTGATGTATCGCTTTATTATGAAACAATTGGAACCGGGGCAACATCATTAGATGCTGATACCATACGCATTTATGCTACTTCCCGATTTCTTGGAGAAGAGGCAACAATCATAAGTACTTTTCAGAAACAACGCTTAGACTTTGTTCCGGAATTTGAAGCGGCCCTTTCCATAGCTACAAATAAGTTTAATTTTACTATGAGCGGAAGTGCCGGAATTAATGGCAATGACGCAAGTGGTACTTGTCCGGATAAACCGGGTATTACCGTACCTGATTTAATATCTGAATCTAAAGTGATTTCTGGTGCAGGTTCAAAGTTGGGAAGTATTGAGAGTAACGACACACAGGTTTCTGTTGATCCGAATGTTTCTTATTCCCCCGTAGATGAATTGATAGCCCGCTTAGAAAACCTTCCCGGATCGGTTCAGATTAGTGGAAATTATAAGGGAACGTTAGGAAGCGCAGATAACCCGGGTATATTTTTTGTGAATAACTATGCAAAACTTTCAGGAGGAATCCCTGACGGGCACGGAATACTGGTGGTTCGAAGTGGTGGAGAGCTTGAACTGGAAGGAGCATTAGATTTGGCAGGAAATGTAACCTTTAACGGCCTGGTTATTTTTGAAAACGCTTATGATTTTAACGGAAAAGGAACCCCAACAATAAATGGCTCTGTATTAGTCGGAAATACCCCGGGCTCCAATGATATAATCGATATTGATATTTCAGGGAACCTCCAGTTGCAATATGATTGCAGCGCCCAGGAATATGCTAAAATAGCATCAGCGGAGTTGCTAAAACAAAACCGCTATATAAGACTTAATACCTTTGAATGAGTAGGAAATTATTCATTCTGTTTCCCGCACAAAAATAACGGCATTATGATTAGGGCTATAAAATCCAAACTCATGGGTGCCCCAGGGAGTGTTATTTCTGCGCGTAGTTTGAAAACCACTCTCTTCGAATTCTTTTTGAAGGATGTCCAAGTTTTCTACCCAAATTTTGATTTGTTGTGCAGCATTTTTGGAAGGCATATCCTCTTCAAACTGGAATTGTATATGAATGAATTGCCCATCTCTGCTTAATACAGCATAGTCGAGTTTGTCAGAATAATTCAAAGAATCATACACATTAGTAAAGCCCAATTTTTCAAAGAATTCAATTTCACCTTCTATATCATTTGCTGGAAGAACCGGAGATATGTTTTTGAAATTCTTCATAATCTTATTTTCATCCCCTCAAAGGCCACTTTATATCCAAGGGCCGCGACTTTTTTTCTTTCAGGTGAGTTCAGAATCAAAGGATTGGTATGATTGAAGTGAATGAAATGAACTTTGGCTTTTTCAGAATCGGGAAGGTCTTTGAATAAGGCTATACTTTCTTCCACAAAAGGATGGGGAATCTCACTCATATCTCTACCGGGCAATTCATTGGAATCGTAAAAAGTAGCGTCCAGGAAGGCATAATCTACTTTAGCAATTTCTTCCACTATACTTCTATTCCAGATATCCCATTTATTGATGTCAGGGATAAACAGCACTTTTTTATTTTTGGATTCAATCCGGTAGCCGACTGTTTCCGAAAATTCATCACGGTGCGGAACCAGGAAAGGAGTTATGGTAAGGTTTTCAGTAAGTACAATAGCAGAATCAGCCTGGAGCTGCTTTAGCGCAATGTTTCCATAATCCACAAGCTGGCTCCACGGGCCATTCTGTTCCAGATAGGATTTCATACGCGGCATTACATACACGGGAATATTATTTGCCCCCATAACTTCGTGGCCCAAGTGCATTAGTCCGGTGTAGTGACCAATGTGTGCATGAGTTAAAAAGATACCGGAAAGTTTAGTGCCATTAGATTCAGTATTAAGATGATGAAGCTGTTCCTTAAAATCGGGAGTGGCTTCAAACATCCAGCTTCTCCCGGTTTCTTTATCAATCAATCCCAGGCTGGTAGCATGTCGCTTTTTCTCTTTCCCCTCCCAGTACAATTGACAGTTTTGTTTCTCACACCCGGCCTGAGGGAACCCGGCATCCTGTGCAATGCCCAGAACGGTTATGTATTGGCCTGAAAATTCTTCTGTTTTTTGTTGAGATGAAGAACAACTAAGAAAAAGCCAAAAAAGTAGAGGGAGAACAGCTTTCATCACGAAAGGAATGCAAATCTTTGAAATAAAAAAAGTCACCCTTCACTTTCGCTCAGAATGACTTAAGAAATAGAATCATCCACCCATCTTGGCAGAATCGTAATAGAAACGAATATGCGTAATCAGGCCATCTTTCCAGGTTTGCACTTCCACTTCTTCGATTTTCATTCGGCCCCCGCCCTTAAATGAGGCATCAATCCAGGATTCCATCAATACTTTGCCGTTGTTAGGGTCTTCGGCTGCTGCGGTGATTCCGGCATCGTGGATTTCCTCAAGGCTTTCCAACCATTGAACCTGGAATTCACGGTTTTGGGCTTTACCCTTTACCACGTCTCCATTCCCCTCTACTTTTTCAACATCTTCATGATAGTAAGTATCAAAGGCATCAAGGAGTTTACCTTCCCCCATTAATTCATAGATATGATATGCTCTTTCTAGGTTTGTCATAATAATCCCATTAGTTAATAATTAATTGTTATCAGATATAACTATAACAAGTAAAGAAATAATTAGGGGACAACTAAACAAAAACGTGCAAAAGAGATTACGATGTTTAACTCCTTTCCAACATCCTCTCTAAAGATAAAACTGCATATTTAGTCACTTCTTCCGGTACGGTAATTTGGTTAACTACTTCACCGGCTTCTAACTTTTCAAGGCTCCAGAGCAAATGTGGAAGATCAATGCGATTCATGGTTAAACAAGGGCACATAAACGGATTGAGAGACTCTATTTCTTTATCCGGGTTTTCATCAATAATACGATTTACCAGGTTCATCTCGGTACCTACTGCCCATTTGGTTCCGGGTGCAGCAGCTTCGATCGTTTTGATAATGAAGTTGGTTGAACCGGAATAATCGGATGCCTGAACTACTTCAAAGGTACATTCCGGGTGGACTATGATGTTGACTTCAGGATTTCGTTTTCGAAGGTTTTCAATATGTTGAACATTGAATTTCTCGTGAACCGAACAGTGTCCTTTCCAGAGGATCACTTTCACATCTTCAAAATTACCTTCATACTCAAAGCTGTTGGTAAGGGGAGCGTAAACGGCCATTTGCTCTAATGGAATGCCCATATCAAAAGCAGTATTTCTGCCCAGGTGTTGGTCGGGCAAAAACAAAAGGCGTTCTTTTTGAGTAAAAGCCCATTCCAGCATTTTTCTGACATTACCTGAAGTAACACATGCTCCACCGTGTTTACCTACAAACCCTTTAATGGCTGCGGACGAATTCACATAGGTTAAAGGGAGAATGGTATCGCCCCATATTTCCTGCATTTTAATCCAGCCCTTTTCAGTTTGATCAATATCCGCCATATCTGCCATAGAGCAACCGGCGCGAAGGTCGGGTAAAATTACTTTTTGATCAGGGCCTGTAAGCATGTCTGCGGTTTCAGCCATAAAGTGAACCCCACAAAAAGTAATATACTCTGCATCCATCTTGGCACAAATCTGGGCAAGTTGCAAAGAATCGCCACGTGCATCGGCAAACTGGATTACCTCATCTTTTTGATAGTGATGCCCCGGGATAAAAAGCCTTTTTCCAAACTTTGCTTTTATTTCATGTACACGGGCAATCATTTCCTGCTCAGAAAGCTCGCTGTACCTTTTGGGAAGGGAAACTTCTGATTCAATTTCTAAAAGGTCTAATACATCCATGATATTTGAAAATAGGTCATGCTGAACTTGTTTCAGCATCTTGAACTTTATCTCAGTTCAAGATTCCGGGTCTAGCCCGGAATGACAATTTTAAATTGCGTTCTTGATTTCTATGTAAATAATTAATCCAAATTAAAACTTATATCCAGTGCTTTTACCGAATGTGTTAGCCAACCCAATGAAATAACATCGGCACCACACCCTTTGTAGCTATTTATGTTTTCAGGAGTAATTCCTCCCGATACTTCTACAACTATTCCATCGGGGATAATACTAACAAACTCTTTCACTTGCTCAGGCGTGCGATTATCTAGCATGATTACATCCGCTCCAGCACCAATAGCCTCCAACACCTGCTCTTTGTTCTCGGTTTCTACTTCCACTTTAACCATGTGGCCTATTTCTGCACGTACTTTTTCAACAGCTTTTGTTATGCTTCCTGCAGCCTTAATATGGTTATCCTTGATCATTACTCCGTCATCCAATCGAAAACGATGATTTTTTCCTCCCCCACAGGTAACGGCATATTTCTGCAGACTCCGTAATCCCGGAAGGGTTTTTCGCGTATCCACAACCGTGATTGAGTTGTCATCCAATACAGAAACTACCTGGTGCGTAGCTGTGGCGATACCACTTAAATGCTGAACCAGGTTCAGGATGACTCTTTCTGCAGTAAGCAAAGTTTGTGTGCTTCCCTCCACTTCGGCAATAACCTGTCCTTTTGCCACATGTTCTCCGTCTTGCTTAAAAAGATGAACAGAGGGCTTTTGCTCAAATAATGAATAGGTTGACCCGATAATATCCAGCCCTGCTAAAACACCATTTGCTTTAGCTATGAAAGTACCTTGAGCAGTATCCCTGGAACTGAATATTGCGTTTGTTGTCAAATCCCCCATTCCGATATCTTCTGAAAGGGCACTCTCTAATAGTTCTTTGAGATCAATAGGATTCATAAGTATGAAAGGCCGTGTTATTTTGGCTATTTTCAAAGATATTAAAGATACAGCATTTCTCTATAAAGAATGATTATTGATGATATACCTTGACTACGCCGCTACTACCCCGATGAGTGATTCTGCCTTAGAGGTTTACCTTAATGTGGCTAAGAATTACTACGGTAATCCAAGTAGTTTACATGATTCCGGTTCGGATGCTAAGCAAATACTTGAGGCCAGCAGAAAAACAGTTGCAAAGATATTACAAGCCCAACCGGAGGAGATCTTTTTCACGGGCAGCGGGTCTGAATCAAACCAGTTGGCAGTAAAAGCACTGCTTTCTTCTACAGGTAAGAAAATGGGCCATTTGATTACATCCGGGGTTGAGCATTCTTCGATACGTTACTTTTTTGACAAGCTGGAAAAGCAGGGATTCCGTGTTACCCGTTTGGGTGTATCCGGTGATGGAAGGATTGATATGCAGGAGCTAGCTAAAAGTATCCATGGGGATACTCTACTCGTATCTATACAGCATGTTAATTCAGAAACCGGTGTTATCCAGGATGTAGAAGAAATCGGAGAACTACTGAAAGAAAAAGGGGTTTTGTTTCACTCTGATTGTGTACAGAGCTTCTGTAAAATTGATGTACAAGCTAGTTGGGTTGATGCCCTCTCCATTTCTGCACATAAGATCTACGGACCCAAAGGAATGGGGGCAGCATACATTTCAAAAAAGGTGGACTGGAAACCGGAAATAGAAGGAACCACCCAGGAAAAGGGATTAAGGGCTGGTACACAGGATACAGCGGGGATTGCAGCATTCGCGGCTGCCTCCAAACTAGCATACGGTGACCGACTACAGGATTATGTGAAATACGAAAGTATCCAAAAAGAATTATTGGAGGGTATTGCTTCAAGGGGATGGAAAGTAATTGATGAAGGCAACAAAACACATAAAATTCCCAATATTTTGGGTTTAAGGTTCCCCGGTATTGAAGGCCAGTTTCTGATGCTGGAATGCAGCCAGGCAGGGTTAGCTATTTCAACAGGAAGTGCCTGCCAGGTAGGCCAGGATCAGCCCAATAAAACCCTGCTTGCAATGGGCAGAACAGATACGGAAGCCAGAGAATTTGTTCGGATTTCTTTAGGAAAAGGACTGGATGAGCGGCAAATAGTTCAGATTATTGAAAAAATAGATGCTATTTTACGAAGGCATTTTAGTAAAATTAAAGCATAACAAGAAAACCGACATTCATGAAAATCAAGATAGTATTAATATTCACAGCACTTCTGGCTACCACACTGGCATGTGGCAATAAAGAAGAGAGTAACAAAGAAGTAAAAGCTATACCTGTTACATCGGCCCCACAAACTCCGGTTTCTATAACCCCGCAACCCGAGGATACCGTAGAGGCGGAAGTTATAATTGTTAAGTATAGTGACTATCAGTGCCCGGCCTGCAAGTATTATTATGAATTTGTACAAAAAGCCAAGCAGGATTTTGGCGGGAAAATCGAAGTGGTGTATAAGCACTTTCCTCTCAACAGTCACCCTTATGCGGAGATAGCCGCACGATCCGCAGAAGCTGCGAAAAAGCAAGGTAAATTTGCAGAAATGAATGAGCTTATTTTTGCCGGCCAGGAGCAATGGAGCCGTGGAAATGCTGAGGGCTTTTTCTTAGGATATGCCGAGCATTTAGGATTGAATATGGCTGATTTCAGAAAGGATATGAATTCAGCACAAATGCAGCGAATTGTGGTATCTCAAAAACGGGAAGGTTTGGCATTGGGGGTAAATTCAACTCCAACAATGTATATCAACGATATCAAGGTAGAAAATAACCCAAGATATTACGAGGGTTTTAAAGCGCTGATAGAAGAAGCCCTTAACTAAGGGTGTTGTAAATGAATTGCATTTTATCAAAGGTTTCGGTTAACTAATCGGAACCTTTTTTGATGATAGAATCTGGGCAAAACATACCATCCAACGCATGTTTAAATTGCGGAGAAATTGTATCAGGTAAATACTGTTCAAACTGTGGGCAAAAATTTCAGCCTACCAAACTTCCTCTAAGACTTTACATTGAGGATACAGTTGAAACACTGTTTAATATTGATAACAGAGTTTTCAAAACACTCAAAGACCTATTTCTAAGACCCGGAAAAATTACTAAGGATTACTTAGCTGGTAAAAGAGCCACTTACTTACCTCCTTTGAGAATATATCTGTCTATAAGTTTGGTATACTTTTTATTGGTATATCTGACCGATAGTAGAGAAGTATTTTTTGCAAACTTTGGTGATGGAGAATTAACCGAAGGGCTTGGAAAAGTAATTCAGTACGGACTTTTTGTATTGGTCCCTCTATTTGGTGGAATTATGAAATTGTTCCACAAAAAAAGAGGTGGTTACTACGTTGAATATTTAATTACTGCAATACATATACATTCCGTTTGGTTTGTATTGTATAGCATTTCTGCAATCATAACGAAGTCTTATAAATATTTTGAGGTTGTAGAAGGAACAGCTGGTTATTTTGTATTTCTTAGTCTTGATTTTTTAATCAAGATTTCTGTTTTAGGATACTATATAGTTTACCTTAAAAAGGCATTTGAAGAGAAGTGGTGGAAGGTTATACTAAAGTCGTTTGGTATTCTTATTGTTTATTTATTTTTCTTTGCATTTCTAATCGTTGGGTATCAACTAATTACTAAATAATATGATTTATGAATTTCTTAATCGAACCCCACAATTTGATGAAACGGTTTTTGTAGCCCCAAGCGCGGATATTATCGGGGATGTCAAAATAGGCAAAGAAAGCAGTGTTTGGTTTAATGTCACCATTCGGGGTGATGTGAATTTTATCCGTATAGGTGAGCGGTCTAATGTGCAGGACAACGTTTGTATCCATGTAATGAACCAAACCGGCCCCACCATAATAGGTGACGAAGTTACCATCGGGCATGGCGCTGTAGTGCATGGCTGTACTATTGAAGATCGTGTGTTAATTGGGATGAATGCCACTGTTTTAGATAAAGCAGTGGTGCAGTCGGATGTAATTATTGCAGCAGGAACACTGGTTCCTCCCAACAAAACCCTGGAGAGCGGATATCTGTATATGGGTTCTCCGGCTAAAGCCATCCGTAAACTATCAGATGAAGAAATACAATCTATCCGACAGTATTCTGCAAATTATGTGAAGTACCTGAGAGCCTATCAGCAAAAAGATACTTACGAAGAGAACCCGTTCTACAATAGCTAATAATCAATATTCAATGAACATTAGCAATTGCGCATTTAATGTTGATCATTGATGAGCGGACTATACCTTCATATTCCTTTCTGCAAACAGGCATGCTCGTATTGTGATTTCTACTTTGTAACCAGGCAGGATCAAAAAGCTCAGTTTGTTGAAAAGCTTATTAATGAAATTCATTCAAAGCAGGATTCTGTCTATTCCCAGGGGATCATTGAAACCATTTATTTTGGAGGAGGCACGCCTTCACTGCTCACTATTAAAGAGCTTTCTTCTATTCTCGAAGCTATAAAAAGCACATTTCATCTTAAGGCCAAAGAAATAACTATTGAGCTTAACCCAGATGATGTATCGAAAGAATATTTGGATGGGCTCAAGGGATTGGGCATTAACCGGGTCAGTATGGGTGTTCAGTCTTTTGATGAAGAATTGCTCAAATTCATGCATCGTGCCCATAATGCAAATGAAGCGTTACAATGCCTGGAGATTCTATCCTTATCAGCTATAGAGGTATTTACGGCAGATTTGATTTATGGGAATCCCGGCCAAACCTTGCAAATGTTGGAAAAGGACATAGATACTTTACTACAGTTCGATCCGCCACATGTTTCAGCGTATTCACTAACTATAGAACCCAGAACCCGGCTTGGGAAACAACTGGAACTGGGAAGATTGATGGTTCCAGGTGATGAGGTGGTAGAACAGCATGTGGACCTGGTAGAGGAGAAACTAAAGCGGGCGGGGCTATTTCGTTATGAAGTAAGTAATTTTGCCAAACCGGGACGGGAAGCAGTACACAACACAAACTATTGGGAGCATAAGAATTATTTAGGGCTGGGTCCTGGAGCACATTCCTTTTGGTGGGATGAAAATAAGCAAGGCGCGACAAGGTGGAGTAATGAAGCAAACCTGAAAAAATACCTGGAGAATAATCATACAAAAGAAATTGAGAAGGTATCTTTAGCAGGACTTGCAGAAGAGAGAGTAATGCTGGCGTTAAGAACATCCAAAGGATTTTCTTTGTGTGAACTTAAAACAAGATATAATTACGAGCTTTCACCGGGTCAGTTAGCATATCTTGAAAGGATGGCATTTGAAAAGAAGCTGGTTATGGAGAAGGATATAAAACTGACTTCAAAAGGATTAAAAATTACCGATGCGATAATACTGGATCTTTTGACTGCTTAGTACAATTCAATCTATTTGATAAGGGACATCGTTTTGTAAAAAGCCCCCTCTTCAGTCTGCAGGCGGTAAAAATAAATACCAGAAGCAAGGTTGAGGCCATCAAAGGGGAGTTCATATGTTCCGGGATCCAATTCTCCCGAAAAAACCGTCTGAATTTTCCTTCCTAAATAATCATAAACCTCTAAAGTTACATTTTGCTGTTTAGTAAGATCGAAAGGAAGTATGGTTCTCGAATTAAATGGGTTGGGATAGTTTTGAGCCAGGCGTGCCCTTGCAGGCAAGTCTGAAGTAATTCTGATTTGATATGATTGGATTGCCGTTTGGTCTGTATTTACAACAACCAAAGCCAGTTTATCAAGGTCATTCCACTCCCAGTTAGTAAGTATCCGGGTTTGCCCGGAAGATTGCGCCTCCAGGAATCTTGAATCCGTAGTTCCGTTTTCAAAGTAGGCTAAAAGCCCGAGTTGTATAAAAGGATTACTATAAGCCAGCTGAATACTTGTAAAACCTGCTCTTGGTTCATCCAGGTCAACTTCTATGAAGTCAGCAGAATACCTGGTTAGATTAAAACTACCGGATAAGGTATCTGGTAACGAGGAATAAGTCCGTTCCACAAAAGCTCCTGATACAGGGTATTCTAAACGCTCTTCAAAACCAAAATCTGGTGGACTGTTAATAATTCCGGCAGCATAATGCCACATATAAGCTTCTGCAATAGCTGCTCCATATGAATCGCCCTGGCGCTCTATTTCATTTCTTACAGCATTAAGGAAAGGAACCGACGGGTTTTGTTTTATTTCAATCCATACATTCGGCCAAAAATCATTTCCGTACTTCTCAGCAAAGTGCAAAGCAAAAGAAACATCTTCATAAGAGCCCGGGATAATTGTAGAGTAAGGCTCTTCAAAAATACTGTCACCGAAACCGGTCAGGTAATTGTAATAATCGTTTACCGGGTCATAAACCAGTTCTTCCATAAGTGTGGCATCCATTTCTGCCCAAAAATCACTATCGCCAGAAAAGTTATTGTCAACAAACTGAACTACGTGTTTGAGCTCATGTGCAATAGTAACCCGGACGGCTCCGAGTACATCTCCATCAGGATCATCATTAGATGGAAACCCGGCAAAATCATTTTCTATACCAATGAAAGGCGCCCCGGGAGGCACGAAACCATAAGCCCCTGAGTTGTTAGCCACCTCAATAGGAAAAGGCCGGCTTTTCACTGAAAAAATATCACTAAACCCAAGCCGGATATGGTGTCGGTAACTTGAATCCGCTGCCAATCCTATTTCTTCTACATAATCGGGGATGCCGTTAGTATTGTTATCTTCGGAAGGTACAGCATCAGTTCCGGTAGTTTCATAACGGATAACAAAATCTCCTGATGGAGAAAGATACTCCGAAGAAGCTCTTGCTGATGCCGAAGCTACTGGCGACATAAGCATTTGAATTGTTTCCGGCTTCAAAGCTTTCAGGTTCTGATGAAGATACATATGAGCAGGAGTAGCACACTTGTGAATCTTTCCATTATTGAAATGCTCAAAGTGAGCAATAGCAGCTTCATCTATAGAAATGGAGCCTTCTTCAGCAAGTTTACGGATTTCTTGTAGCGACTCATACCTTTGAGCGAAAGCCACAGATGTGCTAAGAATCAAGGTTAACAGAAAAAAATATGTAAAGCGATGGGTTGGCAAACGTGTAAAGATTTTTTAGATGCAGATTGTTTATTTTTCACCTGTATAAAACATCAGAATTAAGATATTATTTTTGAAATAAATAGTTAACAACAAGATGTACGAAGTAATTCTTTATTACAATTTTAGTGCAATTGAAGAGCCGGAACGTTTTTGTAAAGATCATAAGAAATTTTGCAGGGAGCTGGGACTTAAAGGAAGAATTTATATTTCAAGCGAAGGGATTAACGGAACAGCTGCAGGTACTAAAGAGCAAATTAAAGCTTATAAAGATTATGTATGGTCACTTCCTGGTTTTGAACAAACAGAGTTCAAGACAGATGAAGAAGACTATATCCCTTTTGCCAAACTAATCTGCAAAACAAGAGAAGAAATTGTATCGCTGCACATGGATGGTGTTGATCCGAAAAACGGAGGTAATCATCTTTCCCCGGCTGAGTGGAGAAAAGTCATGGAATCAGGAGAAGATTACGTGATGATTGATGTGCGAAATAATTATGAATCTAAAGTGGGCCACTTCAAAGGAGCACTAACTCCTGATCTGGAAAATTTTTATGATTTCCCCGGATGGCTTGAGGAAGCAAACATTCCAAAAGACAAAAAAGTACTCATGTACTGCACGGGCGGCATTCGCTGCGAAAAGTTCTCTGTGCTTATGAAAGATCAGGGCTGGGACGATGTAAACCAATTGCATGGTGGCATCCTGACCTATGCAAAGGAAGAAGGGGGAAAACATTTTGAAGGTAAATGTTTTGTGTTCGATGACCGGCTTATTGTTCCGGTAGACCCTTCAAAACTGGAACCTATAGCACATTGTGAAATTACCGGGAAACCTGCAGATACGTATGTGAATTGCGCCAATATGGAGTGCAATAAGCTATTTGTTTGTTCTGAAGAAGGGGCGCACCTTATGGAAGGCTGTTGCAGCGAAGAGTGTAAACAAAGCGAATATCGCAGGCCTTTTGATCCTGAAAATGCATTCAAACCATTTCGGAAATGGTATAACTATTTTGGAGATGATTTCAAACACCGGGACCTTGAGCAATCTGCAAGCGCCTAACAGGTGTGTTCGCATAGTTAAACCGTACTCAATAACATATCGGTTTAGCGTAGCTAAAGAATTTGTGGGGAGCACATTATCAGAAATGATGGCAACCCGTTTTCCATTCAGGGAACAGGCTGATTGGTTTCTCCGGATCAAAGAAGGCAAAGTAGGGGTTAACGAGCAGCCCTGTGCTCCGGATTATTTGTTGAGGGAAAAGGATGAAGTTTTTCATTACAACCCAGCAGTAATTGAGCCCTCTGTTCCCGATGAAGTTGAAGTGCTTTACCAAACCAATAATTACCTGGTTGTATTTAAACCGGCACCCATGCCCATGCACCCAGGGGGGCGGTATAATAAAAACAGCCTTACAGAGATTTTGAAAGAGAAAGGTTTTGAAAATTTGAAAATTGTACATCGGCTGGATGGAGTGACTTCGGGAATAGTATTATTTGCAAAGACCAAAGACTTTGCAAAAAAAGCGATGGAATGTTTCAGGGATAGCCGGGTCATAAAAACCTATTACGCTCATGTAGCAGGTGTTCCCGGAGAAGACGAAAAAACCATCGAGGCAGTGATCCGGCGCAAGAAAGGTTTCGTTTTTGAAAGTGAGGATAAACTTGAAAACGGGAAAAATGCGATTACCCGGTTTAGTGTGCTGGAAAGGAGAGAAAATTCAGCTATTATAAAATGCGAGCCTATTACCGGGCGAACCCACCAAATTCGCCTGCATCTTGAAAAGTGGGGACACCCCATTATTGATGATCCCATTTATGGGCTGGGGGGAGACAAGAGCAGTAAACGAACACAGAATATAGGTATCAGATTGCTGAACGCCGGAATAGTTTCGAAAGATTTAGGAGTGGACTATAAGTTGGATATTCCTGCCGGTTGGGTGAATAACCCCGTATTCTGAACTTTACCTCATCCCTTAAAAAAAGCTTCCGCAATGGCGGCAAACTGTTTAGGTTTATCCAGGAAAGCATAGTGCCCGGCATCTTCAATCACTACCACGGCAGCATTTTTGATCCCTTTTTCCATGCGCTCTCCCTGGTAAACCGGGGTGGCATCATCATTTGCACCCCAAAGTAAAAGAATCTCATGCGGTATTTGATGAAGGGTATGATCAAAATATTCAGTTACCGACTTCACAAAAGTTTCCCGCATCACACCAGAGAGTTTACTGTAATCGCTGGAACCAAGGCTTTTCCAAAGATCGGTGGAGCGCAGCCAGTTCAAAGAAGATTCCTTCAGCTTTCCCGGCAGGATTACAAAAGGAGCCTTTAGTGTTTTGGCAAAATACTTTTTAGCATAAAATTTAGCTGATCGTTTAGGTTTCATGCCCGCCCCACCCGTAATCAACACTTTCTGAATATGTTTTTTCCCGAAATCACGGGTACAGAGCTTAAGGGTAATCCGTCCCCCGAAAGAATGAACAAGAAGATCAACTGGTTTTGTGAACAGTTCTGAAATAAATGCCTGAACAGCATCTGTGTAATCATCAATACTCCAGCCGGTGGGTGGTTCGGGAGTATCCCCAAAACCAGGCAAGTCCAGTATATAGCTTTTTCGTAATGTAGCCAGGTTTTTTGCGATGGGTACCATTACACGACGACTGCTACCCCACCCATGCAGGATGATAAGAGGTTTTCCCTCACCTATGATCTCATAAGCGATGGGTGTTTCTTTATATTGGAAAGTGTTGAATTCTGGCATAACAAAGGGTTGGCAAAACATCTCACTTCAGCCAATAGAATACAAGTTGACTTAAAGAAGAATTGTTCCCTAATTAGTACAAATAAAAATAAGGCGTTGTAGTGATGAAAAAGCTAAGGCGAAAATTCTTTTTTTGGATGGAGCAGTTGCAAATCTCCCGGAAAGAGCGCATTACCATTAGTTCGCTTTTAGTTCTTGTTATAATGATGAGTGCGATAAACTCACTGCTTACTCAAAAACTTAACTACCAGCAGGAAGATTATGATTTATTGGTTGCAGAATTTGAAGCCAGAAGTGAAACCATGAAACAGCGCCTTTTAGAAGAAGAAAGAAAATATACTCCTCTACCAGAATCCACAAAACAAGGAGATACTCTCCTCGTTTCCAGTGAGTCATCCCTGTCAATAAACATCAACACAGCAAATTTAGAAGAACTGCAAAAGCTGGAAGGAATTGGTAAAACGTATGCTCAAAGAATTATTGACTACCGGATAGAACACGGAAACTTCAATTCGGTTGAAGAATTAATTAACGTAAAAGGAATAGGAAAAAAACGACTGGAAAAGATCGCTCCTTTTGTCAAACTTTAGCCGAAATTAAAACAAGCTTATGCCAAACATACTTTGGGTTGACGACCAGATCGATCAGCTTCGTTCACATATTATTTTCCTGGAGAAGAAAGGCTTTGATATCGTTCCGGTTAGCAACGGGGAAGATGCCGTTACGATGATTTCGGAACAACCATTTGACATCGTTTTTCTGGATGAACAGATGCCGGGAATGGGAGGAATTGAGACGCTGGAACTCATCAAAAACCTGAACCCTTCGCTTCCTGTGGTAATGATCACCAAGAGCGAAGAAGAGTCAATAATGGAAGATGCGATTGGCGGGAAGATTTCAGATTACCTGATTAAGCCGGTAAACCCTAACCAGATTTTATTAACAACCAAGCGGATACTGGAACGATCAAGGCTGCAAAATGAAAAATCTGCACAAACCTATTTGCGCCAGTTCGGGGAATTGTCAGCAAAAATACATCCGGGCATAAGCTGGAGAGAGTGGATTGAAATTTACAGGGAGTTAACGCGCTGGCAGATTGAATTGGGCTCAGGGGATGAAAACCTGGTACAAGTGCTGAACGACCAATTCCAGGAAGCGAATAAAGAGTTCGGGAAGTTTATTGAAAATGAATACCGAAGCTGGCTGCAAAATGAAGAAGGCCGTCCGGCTCTTTCCGCAGATATTTTCGATAAATATGTGAGGCCACATGTGGAAAAGGGCGAGAAAACGATGTTCTTCATTATTGATTGTATGCGGTACGATCAATGGTTGTCTTTTGAGGCAATACTATCCGGGTTTTATAGTATAGAGACTGATTTTTACTACTCTATTTTGCCAACAGCAACGCCCTATTCAAGGAATGCCATTTTCGCAGGCTTAAACCCCTTTGATATCGAACGATTGTACCCGGAGTTGTGGCAGCAAGGCCAGGATGAAAAGTCGCTGAATCGAAATGAAGAAGAACTGCTCAAACGTCAGCTTGATCGTGCAGGGATAGATATCAAATTTAAATACGAAAAAATCCTTACAGCGGAAGAAGGAAAGCGGGTTTCTGATAAAATGCACAGTTTTGCACAGTCAAGACTGGCAGCATTTGTCTACAATTTTGTGGATACCCTGGTGCATTCCAGGTCCGATTCAGAGGTAATCAAAGAGCTTGCCCCGGATGAAGCAGCTTTTCGTTCTATAACAGAAGCCTGGTTCCAGCATTCTCACTTACTGCAAATGTTTAAGGAGCTGGCAGAGGAAGATGTGACAGTGGTTATTACGACTGACCACGGTTCAGTTCGCTCGCTAAGGGATACCAAAGTTTACGGAGACCGGGATACGGCAACGAATCTTCGTTATAAATATGGCCGCAACCTGAAGGCAGAAGAAAGAAATGCCGTTTTCTTCATCGATAAACCGGAAGATTACAAGCTCCCGGCCATTTCGGGGGTTAATAATTACATTATTGCCAAAGAAGATTACTACTTCATCTATCCTACCAACTATCACAAATTCCAGAACCGTTACCGCGATACGTTTCAACATGGCGGGGCTTCCATGGAAGAGATGATTTTACCTATAGCAACACTCAGGCCCAAGTAAAAGTGATCCGGGAAAGTAATTCGGTAGACGAAACCATTGCTATTGGCAAGCAATTTGCAGAGGAACTGGAACAAGGAGACATTGTGTGCCTGTATGGTGATTTGGGTACCGGGAAAACTCACTTTGTGAAGGGCATAGCATCTTTTTTTAGAGTGAGCGAAGTCGAAGTTAACTCCCCAACCTTTACCTTGATTAATGAGTACCCGGGCACAGTGCCTATTTATCATTTTGATTGTTACCGGCTAAAAAATGAACAGGAAGCCCTTGAGATTGGTGCTGAGGAATATTTATTTGGTGAGGGCGTTTCGCTTATCGAATGGCCGGAGCGCATAAATAGTTTATTACCCAACGATGTAATAAAAGTAGAATTAAATCATGCAGGCGATTCAAAACGAATCATTCGTATCTTAGAGAGACAGAGCAGTTGACATGTCGTTCACAAAAAAGCGCAGGCTTTCATATCGATTAGACTTACTTCCGGTAATACTTCCCTTTCACCGCAGGGCAAAGAATGACCTTAAAGTAGGTGACCTGGTGTATTACGGCCCAAGCCCGGAGTACTATGGCATCGGGGAAGTAGTTCAGCAGGAAGAAAAAATATGCATGGTTGATTTTCGAGGCACAGGGTTATTAGGTATCCATAAAGACGAATTGCTTGCCTCTTATCTGATTCCTATTCATAAATTGAACTTGTCTAGGGTTTTGAAGACGAGATAGTGCAGACTGCCAAAGAATATATTTCACAGTCTCGAAAAGCTGTTGAGCAGTTAATTGATAGTATCAATTACTATGACAAAATATTAAATGAAGGAGTTATTGTATCTCCTTTTTTTGCAGATCATGGGACAGACGAACCATATCTAAACTGGCTATCCGAAAACCAAGATTTGATAAACAAAGCTAAAGAGAAGTTAAAGTCTTATGTGGGATCTGATTTTTCAAGGGAGGCTTTATCAGGAGCTTTATTACAGATAGTTTACCAAGGTATTAAGCTTTATCAAGAGCCAGTAAAGTCAGAGATAATTCCTAGGGAAATTAAAGAAGGCTTAAATAACAATATCAACGATATCAAGAAATGCTGGTTTGGTAGAATTGAAACAGATTGGGAGTTTCCAATTGGGGCAATTGTGTATGCTACTAGAAACCAATTCAATCACTTTGAGGAAGCTAAATTGAAGAATAAATTCACATCTTTTGTTATTGAAAGAATTTCAAACAAAGACAGTTCTATTAAACATCGGCTTAAAGAGAAAAAACCTGTTGGGTATTATGTAATTCAAAAGTTAGAGTGGTGTGATATATACCAGTTCGATAAAGATTTTAAAGAATTGTTAGGAGTTACTTCTTAGTATGCAACCCATCATTGAAGGAATTATCCAGGGAGTAGTTCAAACCAGCACATTAGAGTGGATAGCGGTTATTTGCGGAATTGCCAGCGTGGTCTATTCCATGCGCGAAAATATCCTTGTATACCCAACCGGGATCATCAGTGTATTGATCTATGTGTACCTTGCTTTTGAGTACAAACTGTATGCAGATATGGGCGTGAATGGATACTACTTCGTGATGAGTGTATATGGCTGGTACTACTGGACAAATACTGAAGATGATAGGCCGCAGGTTCCTGTGACCAAAAACTCTTCAACAGAACACCTGTATTCATTAGCTATACTTTTTGGGGGTTTTGGTTTGTTGGTTTTTGTGTTGATGAACTTTACAGACAGCGATGTTCCAATCTGGGATGCAACCACCACAGCCTTTGCTATTCTGGGAATGTGGCTAATGGCCCGTAAAAAACTGGAAAGCTGGATTGCGTGGATCATCACCGATCTTATTTCCATTCCGCTCTATTTCTACAAAGGATTGGTACTTACCAGTTTTCAGTTCCTGGTATTTACCGTTCTGGCATTTATGGGTTACCTGGCATGGAAAAAATCTTATCAAAACTCCGGCAGCTAAAGCTTTTCGCCGCTGCCGATAAATACCCCCAATTTTCCCGATGTAAATTCAACATGCACCGTCTTTTCAGTAACCATATTTGAAGTTCCATCCTGAACTCCGGGCTCAAGTATCTTGTCTTTCAGCGGGTATAAAACTCCCGAAGAAGTAAAACCTTTTACATGTCCCGATAAAGGGAAGAAAGAAATTATAGTGCCGGTTGGCAGCTCAGTCTCATAAGGGGATTCTACCATAAATGTTTCTCCATAGGTATCCCGGTAAACAAGCCGGTCAAACTGTGGGTGAAACTCAACAAGCGAGGAAAGGTTTTTTTGCTGATGATCAATCCTCTTACCAAAAGCACCAAGTACCGAACAGGTTTTTGTCCCTTGTTCTAACGCATACTTCAGAGCTTTATCAAGGTCAGTAGAGTCCTGATCCGGGTCTTTTAGAACATTGATCCCTTCATGATTGAGATAATGAAAACTGTCCAGGTCGCCGATTACTATATCAGGAGTAAAGCCGTGCCCGATAATAGCATATCCTCCGCTGTCAGCGCCAACTACCAGGTCGGCTTTGGAAATCTCTGTTTCCAGAAGTTTTTTAGTAGGGGGAGTCCCCCCGCAAACAATGAGTGCGTGCATAAAAGAATTTTGAAAGAGGATCGAAAAAATTCAACCCAAAAAGAAATGGAAGTATGGGTAAAGAGGGTTATTTTGGTTTTTAAGGAGCAAAAATGTATCAACAACTTATTACAAAATTGTTATCACACCAGAACATCGGGGTATTCTCTCATATTCGCCCAGACGGAGATTGCCTGGGTTCCCAAATAGCATTATGCCAGTGGCTGAAAAAGAATGGTGTTAATGCCCGGGCTTTTAACGAGCACGATGCAACCAGGACACTGCAGTGGCTTACGGATTTTTGTAAACTGGAAAAACCGATAGGCTTCAATCCAGATGAATTTGATGCCTTTGTTTTTGTAGATGGCAATGCTCTCCATCGCTTTGGCGAAGTGGCTGAACAGCTTGGGGAGAGCGGAAAGCCGTTGTACATGATTGATCATCACCCTGATCCGGAGCCGGTTTTTGATACCTTTGTTTCGGATACAAATGCTACCTCTACCTGCGAGATGGTTTTTTTAATGATAGAGGAACATGATGTGAATAAAATTGATGAAGGGATAGCAAAAGCGTTGTATACCGGGATTATGACAGACACGGGTTCTTTTCAGTTTGACAGTGTGAAGCCGGTAACCTTCCGGGCTGTTTCTGAATTGATTGCGAGAGGAAAATTCACTCCAAATGTGATAGCTGAAGAAATATATTCATCAAAAAAAGCTGAGCAGCTACAATTAATGAGCATGGCTTTGGGCACTATAGAATTACATGAGAACCAACAAATAGCGACCATGTACGTTACAAAGGCCATGTTTGACGAAACAGAAACCACCGGAGAAGACACGGAAGGATTTGTCCAGTATCCTTTGAGTATTGAAGGGATAAAGGCTTGTGTGTTTTTCCGGGAAGAAGCGAAAGATTCTTTTAAAATAAGCTTGAGGTCGCGCAGTAATATTGATACCAATAAGTGGGCAAGAAAAATGAATGGAGGCGGGCACAGAAAAGCATCCGGCGCCCGTTATGAAGGCTCATTACAAGACGCGATTAAAACAGCATTGGCTATTGGAAAAGAACAACTTTGAACAAAAAGAAAGAGTATGATTAAAACCGTTACGATTGTTTTTTTGTGTTTTTTGTGGATTGGATGTTATAAGCCTGAGATTCAACCTATTCCCACATCCATAACAGTTACCGGGCCAAGTGAAGCTACGGAAACTCAATCTGTACCCGAGGTTTCAAAAACTGAAGCGATTTCAGAAAGCAGAAGGAACGCAATAACTAATGCAGTAGAGAAAGCAAGTCCGGCTATTGTTAGTATTACAGTAACGGAGGTAGAGACTGGCTACGGACGTGAGTTTGATCCTTTTTTCTTTCGGTTTTTTGCCGTTCCGACCCAAAGGGAAGTAAGAAGTATGGGTTCCGGTTTTATTATCAGTGAGGACGGTTTAATTGTTACTAACGAACACGTAGCAAGTAAAAGCGCAAAAACCATCGTGGTAACACTCACTGATGGCACAGATTATGAAGCAGAGCTACTGGGCTCTGATGAACTGGCAGATTTGGCATTACTCAAAATCAAAAATCCCGATAAGAAGCTCCCGTTTGTAAAATTCAGCGATAGTGAAAGTGTGATGGTTGGGGAATGGGCCATTGCTATGGGCAATCCATTTGGGTTATTTGCAGATGGCCAGCCGTCAGTAACGGTAGGAGTAGTAAGTGCTACCAAAAGAGATTTTCGCCCCGATCCTAATGAGCCTCGTGTTTACATTGATATGATACAAACCGATGCGGCGATTAATCGTGGTAACTCGGGAGGGCCATTGGTGAATAGTGATGGTGAAGTGATTGGGGTAAACACTTTTATTTTTACAGGGGGTACCAGTAGCGGTTTTGTTGGGTTGGGTTTTGCCATACCCAGCGAAAGGGTTCAAAAAATTATAAAACAACTGGAAGAATCCGGCAATGTGTCCCTGGATTTTGATCCCGGTATGGAGTTCACTCAAATGACCCGCCAATTGGTGTATCAGTATCGCCTTCCGGCCATCCATGGGTTGTTTGTGACCTCAGTAAATAAAAATGGCCCTGCTTACGAATGTGGTATCATGCCGGGAGATATCATCATAAGAATAGGGAAAGACAAAGTGGGAAGCGAGATGCATGCCTGGGCGTTAATGCGGGAGTATGAGGAAGGCGAAGAGATGAAAGTGACGCTGGTTCGGGAAGGCAATCAATACGAGGCTAAAATGACACTTCGTAAAAGCGTGGCCGGGCGATAGGTTATTTTTGCTTATTCAGGAAATTTTCCACCCGGTTGATATGCTGTTCATCAACCCAAAGATCAGCAAAAGGATAAGCTTCGGCTGCTAAGGCTTTTAGTCGTTCCTGTGAATATTTTAAAGCACCTTCCTTAAGTGTTTTTATATAAGCACGATCATTTTTGGTAAAGGGTTCCACCCAATCTAAAAGCTCATTCTCCAGGTTTTCTCCGGGCAAAATATCTTCAATAAGGCCTTCCCGGAGTGCGGTTTGGGAATCTATAATAGCGGCTTTTCCCAGCCATTTCAGTGCTTTTGATCGTCCGACTTTTTCAACTAACCTGGTTAAGCCTCCCCATCCGGGAGTTAGATAGAATCGGCCTTGTGTCATTCCGAATTTCACCCCGGGGACAGCAATTCTGAAATCATGGGCCAGCATCAATTCCACTCCCCCTCCATACGCATTCCCATTGATGAAGGCCACATTCCAGCAAGGGAGTTCTTCCAGTTCTATAAAAAGATGCTGGATACGCAACGACATATCCAGCGCTTCTTCTTTTGAAGTAATTGCGTGAAATTCCCGTAAATCCCCTCCCGCAGCAAACGATTCCTTACCCGAACCTGTAAGAATGAGTACCCGGATTTGTTCTTCTGAGCGCACAGTCGCAATGAGGGTTTCAAGATCATCAACCGTTTTGAAATTGATAGCATTTAAAGCCTTGGGGCGATCGATGACGGCTTTTAGTACATGTTCAGAAATGCGTTGTGTGCGGATCAAGATGATTTTATTTATGCTTTAGACTGCTGTATCAACCAATCAATATAGTCTGGATTTCCTTCTTTGCTGGAAACAGGTAGCGAAATAATGCAAGGGCATTCATAACTGTGTAGTTCGCATACCAGCTTGGTAAGCTCATCCATATTGGCCTGTATAGTTTTGGCAACAAGTATTACCTCGTTTGCTTCTTCAATTTTGCCTTCCCACCGGTAAATGGATTGCATCCCATTAAGGATGTTAATGCAGGCAGCGAGCCTTTGATTAACAAGAGCTTTTCCGATGTTCCGGGCTTCTTCTTTAGATCCGGTAGTTATATATACAAAGCGAAGACTATTATCCATACTGTAAGTTGGAAAAAGAGTACTTAAAAGCCAACGGTAAGAAGAAGATTTTTCGGGTATAGATAGGTGGTTTTTGTTGGATTTTGAAAGTGATACTCCCTATCTTTGCAAGCTCTAAATTTTGCGAGAGTGGTGGAATTGGTAGACACGCTAGATTTAGGATCTAGTGCTTTAACCGGCGTGGGGGTTCGAGTCCCCCCTCTCGTACTCCTATCCTAATTAATTTCCTGTTCATTTTATTGAATTGTATACCAAAACATTGGAGAAATCGTGAATATTTCGGTTAAAGAAGTTACCTCAGTAGACAAAGAACTTACTCTGACAGCACAAAGAGAAGAACTGCAAGAGTCTTTTGACGAAGCGTACAAAAAGTACAAAGGCCAAATTGCACTACCCGGGTTCAGGCCCGGAAGAGTGCCGTTATCAATGATCAAAAAGAGATTTGGTACTGAAATTGAATATGAAGAGATCAATAAATGGGTACAGAAGATTTTTGAGAAAGATGTAGTGCCCGAGTATAACCCGGTGGGCGAAACAGAAATGATCAACCTTAAGTGGGAAAACGATGAGCTTGAAGTAATCTTCAAAATAGGTACCAAGCCGGAAGTTAAGCTTAAAGATCTAAGCAAGATAAAAGTGAACAAAATGGTTCATGATGTTGCTGACGAAGAAGTTCAGGAAGAGATTGACAGATCGCTTGAAAATGAAGGCAACTGGGAAGACGTGGATGAGAAAGTTACCGCTGAAAACAAGCTTATTGTAGATGTTGTTTCTTTGGATGAAAACGGAGAAGTAATTGAAGGTCAGGAAGACAAAGATCAGGTGATAGATTTACGGCAGGAAGGAGCCAAAGACTTTGTAAAGTCACTGAAAGGTAAAAAGCCCGGTGATGTAGTTGATATGGAAATGGGTGAGGGAAAAGAGAAAGACAGGTTCAGGGTAACCATTAAAAAAGTTCAAAAGCTTCACAAAGCAGAGCTTAACGAAGAGTTCATTTCTAAAAACAGTAACGGAGATGCTAAAACGGAAGATGAGTTCCACAGCTATATAAAAAGCCAGATGCAGCAGTACTACGATCAAACTGCGGGCGATTTATTCAAGAATGATGTGGCTGATACCTTAGTTGAGGCACATGAGTTTGAAGTTCCGGAAGTTTTTGTTGAGCAGGTTCTCAACTCTTATGTAGAGCAGCTAAAGCAGCGGCAAGGTGGTAAATTGCCAGATAATTTCGATGATGTTGTGTATAAAGAGGAGATGAGAGAGCGGGGAATACGGGAAGCCCGTTGGTATTTTATCAGCCAAAAACTTCAAGAAACATTTGAAGATATCGAAATAAAACCCGAAGATATCGACCAGTTCATTGGCATTGAAGCAGCACGTTTTGGAGCTACGGCAGAACAGTTGAAAGGCTACTATGCCCAAAACCCAGGCATGCTGGAACAATTACGAAGCAGTATCCGGGAAAACAAAGTATTTGAAAAGCTTGAAGAAGAAGTAAAAATTACTGAAGTGGACAAAGACAAATACCGAAAACTGCAAGAGAAGAAATCGAAAAAATAATATTGAGACGAGTTACTATGATTAAACAACCGATAGCATCACAACCCCTTTTCCAGGTTAACGAACCCATAGAAAGCAACCTGGTTCCTATGGTAATAGAGACCACCAGCAGAGGTGAAAGAGCCTATGACATTTATTCGCGCCTGCTAAAAGATCGCATCATCATTTTGGGTACGCCTATCAATGATGTAGTTGCCAGTAGCATAGTAGCTCAAATGCTGTTTTTAGAATCCGATGATCCTGAAAAAGATATAAACCTGTACATAAATAGTCCCGGTGGAGTAGTTTCTGCGGGTTTAGCTATTTATGATACTATGCAGCACATAAAATGCGACGTAGCAACCACATGTATGGGTATGGCAGCCAGCATGGGTGCAGTATTGTTAACTGCAGGTACTACAGGTAAAAGAAACTGCCTTCCTCACTCAAGAGTTATGATCCACCAGCCATTAGGTGGTGTTCAGGGTCAGGCAAGTGATATAGAAATTGAGGCGAAAGAAATCCTAAGAGTAAAAAAGGAACTCAGCCAGATTATTGCGGATCACAGTGGCAAATCTCTGGATGATATTTTAAAAGATTCTGACAGGAATAACTGGATGTCTGCAGATGAAGCTAAGAAATATGGCTTGGTTGATAATGTAGTCACAAAGCCAAAGTCTGGTAAATAGATTTTTTTTCCTTAGATTTATTCTAATATGAGTGATAAAGAGAAGGATAGCAACGACATAGTGAACTGTTCGTTTTGCGGACGATCCAGTTTGGAAGTAAACAGCATGGTCGCTGGGCCGGGTGTTTATGTTTGTGATCGTTGCGTTGAAGATGCTTCGAGTATCATTAAAAGTGACCTCGCCTCCTTATCCAGAAGACGGGAACAATCTTTCAAACCGCTTTTAAAACCGGTTGAAGTAGTAGCAAAGCTTGATGAGTATGTAATAGGCCAGGAAAAAGCCAAAAAGACACTTGCTGTAGCTGTTTATAACCATTATAAACGATTACGAAGTGATCACGGCGAGATGGACGACACGCTTATTGAAAAAAGTAATATTATTCTTCTTGGACCCACAGGTAGTGGTAAAACCCTTTTAGCACGAACACTGGCCAATATCATCGATGTGCCGTTTACCATTGCTGATGCCACCGTTTTGACAGAAGCCGGTTATGTGGGCGAAGATGTGGAAAGCATTTTAAGCAACCTGCTACAAGCTGCTGACTATGATGTTGATCGTGCGAAACAAGGGATTGTATACATTGACGAAGTTGATAAAGTAGCCCGCAAGAGTGATAACCCTTCCATAACAAGGGATGTAAGTGGAGAGGGCGTACAGCAGGCACTGCTTAAAATTTTAGAGGGTACTATTGCCAATATTCCGCCAAAAGGTGGAAGAAAGCATCCTGAGCAAAGCTTTATCCAGCTTGATACCACCAATATCTTATTTATTTGCGGGGGTGCGTTTTCCGGATTGGAAGAGATTATTGCTCGTAGAAAGTCAAGTGGCACTATGGGCTTTAACCGCGCAGATGAGGTTAAATTTGATAAGAATAATCCGGAAATATTTACCCATGTTGAACCTGAAGATCTTCAGAAATTCGGGTTGATTCCTGAATTAATTGGTCGTCTCCCCATGATTTGTGGCTTGCATGAGCTTTCTGATGATGCCATGATGGATATATTGGAAAACCCTAAAAACGCTATCACAAAACAGTACAAAAAACTGTTTAAAATGGAAGGGGTAGACCTCAAATTTGAAGACGAGGCACTTAAGTCAATTGTAAAGAGAGCTAAAGAAAGAAAGACAGGTGCCCGGGGGCTACGCTCTATTATGGAAGACGCAATGCTGGATATAATGTATACACTACCATCTATGAAGGATATCAAAACGTGTGTCATTACTAAAGAGACTATAGAAAAGAAAGCTCCTCCCGTTTACGAAAAGCAAAAGGCATCGGCCTAACTACCAGGCTCTGAGAAGGGCTTTTTCATGTAAAACACGTATGTTACAGCATGAAGTTATTTGTTCCTTCCAATAGAATAAAAATCGTACTGGTTCTGCTTCTTATTTTTTTAGGAGCCGGTTCCGTTGTTTATAATCAATACCTGGTAAGTAAAATTTTAGAGCAGGAACGTTCAAGTGTTGAGCTACTAGCCAAAGCAATTGAACATACCGTAAATGAGCAATCAGCATCTCAACTTCTGGAAGCGGCACGAATTCTTGAGGGGATTCCTTCTGTACCAGATAGTGTAATCAGCTTAATTTACCAGGCTGAATCTACCGGAAGCTCCACAGACTTCATAAGCAGTGAAATCATACTTATTGATCGGTTTAAAATTCCAGCTATAGTAGTTGATCCTTCTGACATAATTCTGTTCTCAAGGAATATAGATTCCACGCGACTTGCAGACCCTCAAAAAAGCCAGCAACTGGTTCGTGAGTACAAAAGCGTTAATGATCCTATTCGTATTGTAATAGGCGATGAAAACAAACAATATGAACAGTTTGTTTATTATGGAGAAAGTCCCACTGTTCAATTACTTCGTTACTTTCCATACATCCAGATTCTGCTTTTAGCGATTTTACTGGGTATCGGGTACACTACCTATCGAAGTATTACAAGGTCGGAGCAATCGAACCTTTGGGTAGGTATGGCGAAGGAGGCAGCACATCAACTGGGAACACCCATTTCAAGTCTGTATGGCTGGTTACAGCTTATGAAAGATGAATATCGCTATGATGAAACAGCATCTAACATTACTAATGAAATCGAAAAGGACGTACAGCGGTTAGCAGGTGTGGCAGAACGTTTCGGTAAAATAGGATCGGAGCCAGAATTAAAATCTGTGGATATTGAACCTATACTGGAGCAGGTTATGGCCTATATGGAGAGAAGATTACCTCGTTTAGGGAAAGCAGTACAGGTACGTAGAAACCTGAAGGCAAAAGGAGAAGTGCTGATAAACCCTGAATTGTTTCAATGGGCTATCGAGAATCTGGTTAAAAATTCGATGGATGCATTACCAAAAGCCCAAAAAGATTCATTCATTTCCATAACCTCAAAAGTAGAGGAAGACTCAGTAGTCATAGATATAGAAGATTCGGGATCCGGAATAGAACTTAAAAACATTAAAAATGTTTTCAGGCCGGGTTTCAGCACTAAGAAAAGAGGTTGGGGATTAGGTTTAAGCCTTACCAAGCGTATTATAGAGGATTATCATAAGGGAAGTGTGTATGTACTGAGGTCAGAACTTAACGAAGGTACGATTATGAGAGTTAGTTTAAGAATGAACCGGGTCGAAGACCAGTTAAGCCCGATGATGGATCAATCGCCTGTGTAGCCTCTTTTCCTGGCGTAATCAATAAGCTCAGTTTTCAATAGGTTCCTGCCACGATGCAATCTTGAGCGAATAGTACCAATTGGCACGTCCAGCATATTGGCTATTTCTTCATAGGTGTAGCCTTCAACATCACAGAGAAGTACAACTGTTCTGAAATCTTCCGGCAGCCGGGATAAAGCTTTTGAAAGGTCATCATCCATTAACTCTCGGAACATCAGCCTCTCTAAATCAGAAGTTTCTGTGCGCTCTGCCCGTACTGTCTCGTAATAAGATTCTACTTCATCATAATCCACTTCCTGTGGGCGCTTGGAAGTTTTACGGTAATTGTTGATGAAAGAGTTTTTGAGGATTCTGAAAAGCCAGGCTTTAGCGTTAGTTCCTTTTTCATAACTGCTGAAAAAACGATACGCTTTAACAATGGTATCCTGCACTAAATCTTCAGCATCAATAGGGTCTGTTGTTAACCGAAGGGCAAAATTATACAGCACATCCATATGAGGGATAATCTCCTCATTAAAGTCCTGCTGCTTTTTTCTTTCATCCTTCACCAATACACCACCTGAAAATTGTTCAAAACCAATGTACATCGTTAACCTTTTCTACACAAATAAGTTACAGAGGATTTTTTGGTTTAATGCCGAAGGATAATCTAATTAGTTTTGGAAAATTTCTTGATAGAAAAAAATTATTGAGCTGTTAGATGTTTTCTTATATCAGAGGATCAGCAGTACCCAAACATCATAGAGCGCGTGAGTCCACGCAGCTACACCAAACCCTCGCCAAACGTATATTCCGTTCAGGATGAGACCAAAAATAAACCGGAATAAAAATGAGGATAAAGTAAAAGGATCACCCATTGAACCAATGTAATGAACGGTACTAAAAAGCAGGGCTGAGAGCGTAACGGCAGCTATGATAGAAGCCCATTTTGCATTGTTAAAAAACCGGTTAAATAGGAGTATAAGTACTGAGACAAGAATTACCCGGAAAAATAATTCTTCATACAGCCCTGCTCCTAAAGAAAGAGCGAATTTTTGGAGGCCGGTAAGTTCAGCGATGCTTTCGGTTGCATCCATGTTTAAAAGGAGAGATACCAGTGTTTGTGAGATAAATGCAACAATAACTGCGTAAATCATCGATTCGGCAATCATTACCGGAAAGTACTTGAAGCGAAGTTCGCGAAGCTGCTCCCGTTCTTTATAAAGAATAAAAAGGCCAAGCAGGGCAACTACCAAAAGAGAGATAGAAACAGCGTTTACACCTAAAGAAGAAAAAATGGATTTGAACCAAACATCAACACTGATCCTGACGATTTGTTCAGCATTCGGCTGAGAGATCAGGATTAGTATTTCATAGGCTAGAAATAAAGGAAGACTGAATAAAAAACTATAAAGAAGGTTTTTTGAATCGGAAAAATATGTTTTGATCGAGTTTTGCATTAACTGTCTATATAAATCAAAGCCGTTGGGTTTTCAGTAGTTGAAAATCGTAATATTCGGAATGCACTTGCGGAAAGTTTCAATTCGGGACCTGTGATCCGGTCATTTATCCGAACGTATATTCCCCGGCCGGTAGCAGCATTCTCAACAAAGATTATGGAGCCTAGTGCGATATTTGAGTGGGCGGCAGTTAATTCATTTTCGTCGTATAATTCACCATTTGTAGTGGTGATCATTTTTTCACTGGCAGGATACACGGTAACCGAAACGGTTCCCAAATCCTGCAGGCTGGCTTTGCTAAGATATGGATTATCAAAAGACCTTGATGGGGGCAAAAGTACAGTAACACTTTTTGCAAGCTGGAGGTTATTAAGATCTACATCCGGGTTTAACGCCCTAAGCTCCACTTCAGTCATTTTGAATCGGCTAAGAACAGAATTCAGGTTGTCAGTCGACGTTAATGTGTAAAGTGCAAAACGACCCTGAGGAGTAGATTCATCGGAAAATTCAGAAACTACCGGCGCCTCACTAACTATTGATCGAATAGCAAGACGTTGTCCAACCCGTATATTATCGCTGGTGAGATTGTTAATAGCTTTTAGTTCGGCAACGGTCATGCCATTATCGCGAGCTATTTTATAAAGGCTGTCTCCGCTTTTTACCAGGTAAAAAGCGTTAGTGGTATTCGGTTGTATTTCAACCAACGAGGTCGTGTCTACCGGGACAGGGAGTCCAACAGGTTGATCCTGAATTAAAGAATCAGGTTTTTCAACAAAATATACCAGTTGCTGCCCTACAGAAAGTGCATTTGAAGTAAGGCCATTCCAGTTTTTTAGTTCGGCAACGGTGACATTTAATTTCCTGGAGATGGAAAAGAATGTATCTCCTGAAACCACCGTATATGTGTTCTGAGTTTGTGCAAAAGCACTTTCATTTACTAAAGTGATACACAAGAAAAGAAACAAAAATTTTACAATAGCTTTCATTTTAACTTTCCATTTCAAGCTCAAGGTTTAATAGTGCACCTTCCAGCTCCGACTTAGCGTGCAGATGCTTCATTTTTATAGCAACTTCAATTCCCAGGTTATAGGCCTCCAGGGCTTTTTTGTTCTCATTTAATTCTTCAAAAAGTTTTGCCAGGTGATAATATACACCAACGTAATCAGGATCGGTTTGTTTGATGTTAAGAAACAAGCTAAGTGCCTTTTCCTTTTGATCGATTTTAATAAGCTCTAAAGCTAATGCAAATTTGCTGAACGAATCCTTAGGGTCGTTTTTAATACGTGCAGCTAGCTTAGAGATATTGTTGTTCAATTTATAATTGTTTGAATTTTTCTTCTATTTCAGAAATAGAGTCGCCGCCAAACTTTTCAAGGAACGCATTGGCAAGTACAGGGGCAATTACACTTTCAGCAACCACTACGGCACGGGGAAGCGCACAAACATCAGAGCGTTCGTAGCGGGTATTGGTTACTTCCAGAGAATGCATATCTACTGTTTTAAGCGGATTAAGCATGGTGGGGATAGGCTTCATGGCCCCCCGAATAATAATAGGCATTCCATTGCTCATGCCCCCTTCAATTCCACCTGACCTGTTAGTACTACGCTGAAAGGCCTTTCCATCATGTGTGATTTCATCATGAACAAGATGTCCCGGATTTCTTGCGGCTTCAAAACCATACCCGATTTCAACACCTTTCATGGCTTGTGTTGCAAGAATAGCCTGGGCAATTTTTCCATCCAACTTGTTGTCCCAATGGGTGTAACTCCCCAAACCAACCGGCACACCCGTTACTATAATTTCATAAATACCACCTAAAGATGAGCCTGCTTTGCGCTGTTTTTTAATTTCATCACGCATTTGAGCAGATAGGGCATCATCTAAACAGCGGACATCAGATTGATCAGCTGCTTTATAGACTTCTTCAGCCCCCCTTTGCACCAGTGTGTCAGAAACTTTACGAACTTCATCCCAAGATGAATAACCTACCTCTCCAATTTGAATGACATGCCCCCCTATCTCAATTCCAAAATGCTTCAGGAATTGACGGGCAATTCCACAACAAGCAACCCGCATGGCTGTTTCCCTGGCACTGGATCGCTCTATCACCGGACGGATATCATCAAACCTGTATTTTTGAGCACCCACAAGATCAGCATGCCCCGGGCGGGGTAGTGTAATCTTCTCTATCCCATCTGCTTCAATTTCTTTGTTCATTACAACAGGCCATCCCGCATCATCTTTTTGAAACGCCCTGTTGGCCATATACAGGGAAATAGGGCCACCCATTGTTTTTCCAAAACGGACGCCTGAATTAATCGTAGCGATGTCTTTCTCAAAAGCCATCCTTCCCCCACGGCCGTATCCTTCTTGTCGGCGTGCTAAATGTTCAGCAAGATGATCTTCTGTTAATGGCAGCCCTGCGGGAACACCTTCTACTATTCCTGTTAAAGCAGGCCCGTGAGACTCTCCCGCTGTCAAATATCGTATCATCCGTTATTTACCTCATCAAAATGTTTTGTGCGTTCTGCGAGAGTTCGTTGGTCGTTGCAAACCTCTTCTCTGAATTTTTGAATTTTACCTAAGTCACCCATTAAAATTAAGGAATCTCCCACATTAATAATGTCGGAACTGTTAGGATTGAATTTTATCTGTTCTCCATTTGGGATGATTGCAATAATCAGCACTGAAAATCTGTTTCTGACATCAACTTCTGCCAATGATTTGCCTGCCAGCTCAGAACCTTCCGCAATAAGAACCTCATCAAATGTGTGGTCCTGCATTTTATCGCGGGTCATAGATTGTATAAACTGCTCTACATTTGGGCGAAGTATTACATTCGCCATACGGTCTGCTCCTATTTCGTATGGGGAAATAACCTGGTTTGCACCTGCTCTAAGTACCCTGCTTCGGTTTTTATGTTCATTAGTCCGTACAAGGATAAAAACATCATTATTTAGCTCGCGGGCTAAAAGGGTTGTAAACACATTGTCCTGGTCGCTGGATAATGTGCAGATCAGAGCTTTAGCTTTTTTAACCCCGGCTTCTTTGAGTACACGTTCGTCTTCAGCATCTCCTTCAATATAGGTGAAGCCGTCTGCCCGTAACCGTTCGATACTTGAAGCCCTGTTTTCAACAATAACGATAGGTAACTCAGCTTCATTTAACACGGTAGCTATTCGATGACCAATTCGACCGTATCCACAGATTATATAATGATCTTCCATTTTTTCCAGTCTTTTACGCATTGCTCTTTTTACAAAGAGCTCGCTTTCAAAAAGCAGTTGCGTGGTTTGAGAAGCAATGTACGAAATAACGCCGATGCCAAATACAAATATTCCCATTGTAAATATTCGGCCTTCAATAGAAAGGGTTTTGATTTCATTAAACCCAATCGTTGAAATAGTAATAAAAGTCATATATAACCCATCGAACCACCGCATACCTTCCAGATAATGATAGCCAATCATACCAATTATGAATATGGTAATCATTACAAAAGTGGCAATAACTATGTTCTTAATGCCCGGGCTACCTATTGTATTTCGCAGCGCTTTAAGCATACTGGGTAAATGTTATAATTCTGTTTTGATACTTATTTGTACAATACCACCTGATTCGCTGTAAGAGTGTCTGCTTATATCAACAATAAAATCTTTAATAGTGATGCCAACCCCGGCAGCATAACCTGCAAAATCAAAATTCTCATTTACCTTATTCAACTCATGAAGGTAGTGGTTGTAACCTATACGAAGCCTGAAGTTGGAACTCATATCAACTTCTCCGCCAATTAGCACATGACGCAAGATATTTTGAACAATATCAGGCCTTGAATCTTCACCAACTGAGCGCATGTCCCAATCGTTAAGCCTGCGCAAAGTTACGCTTATTTTAGCAGGAAACCCCTCCGGCTTTTTAGTAATACCGGCTGAAATATCCAATGGCATAGGCTCTCTTGTATCATCAAATGTTGAAATCTGTGTACCCAGATTCCGGATGGAAATCCCAAAACTAAAATCTTCATCACTATTTTTATAGTACAGCCCCCCTGAAACAGCGACAGCATTTGACCGGTATTCCAAATACGAGGAATGGATTAAATCAAATGTAGCACCGGCATTCCATTTAGGTGCAAAATTGATAGCATACGCCCCTGTAAGAGCCAGGTCAATAGCGTTAAGATCACCCAATTTATTACCGTCTTCATCAAAATGGTCCAGGTCGCCATAACTTAAAAACCGGATACCTGCTCCAATGCGTTGTTTATTATCCAGTTTCCAGGCAGAGTTTAAAAACCCCATTCTTGCATCTGCCAGGTAATTCACAAAAGTAGCTGAGACATCGCCTGTTTGTGATCCTCCAAGGTATGCTGGGTTCAAGTGCATGAGGCTGTAATCAGCCGCATAAATTCCCGGGTGGTTTCCCCCTATTGCTGCAGCCTGCGCTGATGGAGTAACGTCCAGAAACCGGAAAATAGTCGAATTGTTGGATTGACCAAGAACAAACCCTTGCTGGCAAAAGATTAGGATTAATGATAAAAGTAAAACTCTCAAACTATATGTTTTGTGGATGGACAATTTGCCGAAATGTTTTGTAATATAAATAATTGCTTTTGTAAAGGCTGTATATGCTTAAAAGAACTTTTGAATAAAATTTTTGAATGGACGCAATTCGTCAATTTGGACAATACGCACTACTGCTTTATCAGGCTATACGGTCAGTTACCGAGTTTAGTACATATCGTAAAAACCTGTTCCATGAGTTTGTGAAGATAGGGTATGAATCTATACCCATTATTATGTTAACAGGGTCATTTACCGGGGCGGTACTCACTTTACAGACTTCTTATCAATTAGAAACAGGCTTCATCCCACGGTACACAATCGGAGCTATTGTATCCCAATCTATGCTGATCGAGTTGGCAGCGGTAATCGGAGCCCTTGTGCTTGCCGGGAAAGTAGGTGCTCGAATAGCTACCGAGTTAGGGACTATGAGAGTGAGTGAGCAAATTGATGCACTGGAATCTATGGGATTTAATTCAGTATCGTTTTTAGTAGTACCCAGGGTTATGGCCGGGCTCCTAATGTTTCCTATACTTTATGTAGTGGCTTCTGTTTTTGGAGTTTTAGGCGGATTAGCTGCAGGCGAATTAAACGGGGTATTACCAGCTGCTGAGTTTATGCAGGGGGCAAGGCGATATTTCTTTGAATGGGATGTGTTATTCGGGTTTGTAAAGTCTTTTGTATTTGGTTTTGTAATTACCTCAATAGCATGTTTTAAAGGTTACTATGCAAGTGGTGGCGCAGAGGGTGTGGGTAAAGCAACTACAAATGCTACCGTACTAAGTTGTATTTATGTGCTTCTTGCAGATTTTATATTGGCAGCAATTCTTCTTTAGGCTATGATAGAGATCAATAATCTTACTAAAAGCTTTGGGAACAACCTCATCTGGGAGGATGTATCATTCAATATCGAAGACGGAGAAACGGTAGCTGTAATTGGGAAATCCGGCTGTGGAAAGTCTGTATTGTTAAAACATATGAATGCATTGTTATACCCTGATTCAGGGGAAATCATTATTGATGGCCAATGTGTTTTTGATCTTAACTATTCAGAACTAAGATTAATGCGTCAACGATTTGGTATTTTGTTTCAGGGTTCAGCTCTTTTTGATTCAATCAGTACTTTTGAGAATGTTGCTTTCCCATTACGCTATTTTACCAGCCAGACAGAAGAAGAGATCAAACAAAACGTAGAAGAAGCCCTTGAGATGGTAAACCTGGAAGATGCCGGATCGAAAAGAACTTCAGAACTTTCAGGGGGCATGCGCAAAAGAGTGGGGCTTGCCCGTGCCATTATTTTAAAACCCGATTACCTGCTTTATGACGAACCGACATCGGGCCTGGATCCTAAAACCTCTGAAGAGATAAATGAGCTTATTGTTTCAATGGCAGATAGTCTTAATATTACTTCTATTGTAATAACTCATGATATGCATAGTGTATTGGAAGTGGCTGAAAAAGTTGCTTTTTTAGATGATCAGAAACTAAGTTGGTTTGGAACCATAGAAGAAATGCAGGAGAGCGATTATCCTCCGCTTGTAGATTTTATAACAGCAAGCGAGTATCAAATTAATTCAAAAGATAAAGGCTAGTGAATGAAGATTAGTAATGAGCTTAAAATAGGTATAACAGCCTTGGTGGCTATCGTGGTTGCTTTCATGGGATACCGTGTTATGAAAGACCTGCCCTTTTTTGATAATTCAAACGTGTTTTATACTTCATTTACCGATGCCACAGGGTTAGAGTCAGGCAGTGTTGTAAGTTATAT
Organism: Balneolaceae bacterium; assembly: GCA_006969905.1. Classification (GTDB taxonomy): domain Bacteria; phylum Bacteroidota; class Rhodothermia; order Balneolales; family Balneolaceae; genus Balneola. The sequence goes on from CP030887.1 coordinate 1,159,514, forward strand.
AGGTGTAAAAGTAGGTACGGTTACTTCCAGGCAGCTATTAGGTGACACCGTCTTAGTATCAATGAATATTGACCGTGGTTTTGAAATACCAAAAGGATCAATTGTATACTTGAGATCACCCGCGGTATTGGGGGCAACTTATGTTGAAGTGATAAAATCTTCGAGCCCGGAACAATTAAAGGCGGGGGATTTTGTAAAAGGAGTTTATTACAAGGGTTTAATGGATTCTTTTGAAGGTAAAGAAGAAGAAATCTCGGGCCAGGTAACCTCTTCTATCTCTTCCATAGACGAGCTATTGAAAAGCCTGAATAAAGCATTGAATGAAGAAGAACTGGGAAAAATCTCTGAAACACTTTCGAACGTCAATACCATGACCGCTGAATTAAACAATTTGGTGATTCAAAAAAAGGATGAGTTGGGCGCTACTATTGATGGGGCAAAAAATACAATGTCTAATTTGGACAGCTTAACGACAGAGAATAAAGAAGAGCTTGCAGGTATAATTAAGAATATGGAATCGGCTTCCCGTAAACTTGATTCCTTAAGTACCGGATTAAATGAAACCACGCTTACGTTAAATGATATTCTAACCAAGATTAATAATGGGGAGGGTACATTCGGAAAAATGCTGGCAGACTCATCCTTATACAATAATTTGGATAGCTTGTCTTTTAACCTGAATGAGCTGGTTAAAAACATACAGGAAGACCCTAAAAAATACCTCAAACACATGCGCTTAATTGAGGTCTTTTAACGAACAAAACCTGCCTAAGACTTTTAATTCCTTCCTTATTGCTGTATATTTGCAAGCTATTTTAGAGATGCCAAATTCTGGCAAATTCGTGAAAATCAAAATTTAAGTACTGTTGTAGAGGATACCTGTTATGGGTTTAATGGAAACGTTAAGAAATTCGACCAAATACGTTGTTATAATACTGATTGTAGCGTTTGGTCTTATATGGGTTTTGGCTGATGTGGACTTTTTTGGAGCGGTAACAGCAGGCCCGAATGCATTGGGTGTGGTAAATGGTGATAAAATTAGTGTTGAGGAATATCAAAACAGGATACAGTACTACACCAATTCGTATACCCAGCAAACCGGTAATTCTATGACTCCGGAAGTATCTGCATTCTACGAAAACCAGGTTTGGGAAGAACTCGTAAATCAAAGGTTGATTCAACAGAAGATGGATGAGTTAGGGATAACCGTTACTGACAATGAATTGCTGGATATGGTGTATGGTGATAACCCGGATCCTATTATTGTTCAAAACTTCCAGCGACAAGACGGAACTATTGACCGCGCTTATATATCCCAGGTTTTAAGTGATGAGAGATTTTCACAGGATGCCATTTTCCTGGATATACAGCTTCGCCAGCAAAGGCGTCAGCAAAAGCTAACCAACTATCTTACAAGCGGCCTTCAGGTTACACAGAAAGAAGTGCAGGACGAATTCATGAAGCGCAATTCATTTGCAGAAGTGGATTTTGTGCGATTTCCCTACAGCGAAATTCCAAATGATGAAATAGAAGTTAGCGATAGCGAGTTAAGAAGCTATTACAATGAAAATAAAGACGATTTTAAACAGGAAGAAAGTTACCGTGCTAAATATGTAACATTCAGCAAATTGCCCACAGCCTCGGATTCAGCAGAGATTAAAAAAGAAGTAGAGGCTCTTATGGATGATTTTGCCGTGGCCCAGAATGATTCGGTATTCCTGGTTCAGCAGCTATCCGCAACTCCTTACAATAGTGTTTTTGTCAAAAAAGATGAAGTACGTGAAGATTACGTTCCGGTTCTGGATGTAAATGTTGGAGAGGTTACAGAACCAATTATTAGTGGTGGCCAGGTAAGTATCATTAAAAAGGTAGATGAGAACCGGACTGAGGTTAAGTTTGTGGTATTCTCAAGAATTATTGAGGCACTGCCTTCTACCATCAGGGATGCAGATGAAGCAGCACGGGATTTCCAGTTATTTGCAACAGAGGAAACCGATTTTGAGACTGAGGCTGAACGTGCGGGCCTTCAGATACAGGAAAGCTTTGCAACCAAAGGCAATCCTTTTATTTCAGGTCTGGGTAGCAGCCAGCAAGTATCTACTTTTTTAGAGTCAGCTAAAGTTGGGGAAGTTTCCGACGTAATTGAGTTAAGCAGCAATTTTGTGGTAGTAAAGCTTGAAACTAAAACAGAGGAAGGTTTCCAGTCTCTTGATGAAGTAAGGCCTATTGTTGAAACCCAGGTAAAAATTCAGAAACGAAAAGATGCTACCCTCGAAAAAGTGAATACCCTGCTAAGTGGGAACTCCGAACTTGAAGCTCTTGCTGCAGCTGATGGAAAAGAAGTGCAAAATGCAAGCAGTGTTGCAGCAAATGCTACCGTTATTTCAGGGGGAGGTCGGGCACCCGAAGTGGTAGGGGCAATTTTTGAAATGTCAGAGGGACAAACTTCCAATGCTTTAGCCGGGGCTTCAGCTGTGTATGTGGTTCGGGTTAACAGTAAACAAATGGCAGATCTTGCAACACTTGATGCCGCTACTGAGAATCAAATCCGCCAGGAATTAGAGCAGCAACTTGCCAACCGGTATAACTCTGTATGGCTTGCACAGCTGAAAGAATCAGCAGATATTGAGGACAACAGAGACCGGTTATTGAGCAGATAGAACCACATTTTTAAAGAATTGATTTAAGGGCAGGAAATACTTCTTGCCCTTTTTTGTTTGCACAAGTCCTTATCTTAGAGCCTGAGCTTGAGACGAGAGTTAGCGAATACAGTTCCCGGGTAAACTTTCAAGTCATTCCCGTGCAGGCGGGAATCTGGATTTAGCTTTTAGCAAGGACTTTGCCCCTTGTACAATTCTAGATTCCGGCATTCGCTGCGGAATGACCTTTTTAGGTATATTGAGAATATTCTTATCTCGAACTCAGGCTTAGACATCACTGTATGGCAAATCAAAACACACATATATTGGACGAAAAATGGATGAAAAAAGCACTAGAGCTGGCATCCAAAGGGAAAGGCTTGGTTTCCCCCAATCCTTTGGTAGGGTGTGTCATAGTTTCTGCAGATGGCCAGCTTATTGGGGAAGGGTATCATAAGAGATTCGGAGAAGCACATGCGGAAGTAAACGCAGTAAAAAGCGTAAAAAATAAATCGTCACTAATAAATGCTACAGTCTATGTTACTTTAGAACCGTGTTCACATTTTGGTAAAACTCCTCCCTGTGCCGATATGCTGGCAAAGCTTCCTGTTTCCCGTGTTGTGGTAGCTATGAAAGACCCAAATCCCAAAGTAAATGGAATGGGGCTTCTAAAACTTAAGAATGCAGGTATTTCTGTTACAACCGGCATCCTGCAAGCAGAAGCAGAAAAACTGAATGAGTTTTTTATTCACACCCAAACGTATGGGCGTCCATTCATAACGCTGAAAATAGCTCAGACAGCAGATGGGTTTATTGCGGCCAGTGATGGAGAATCAAAATGGATCAGCAGCAAGCAATCCCGGAAACTGGTGCATACCTGGAGAAGTGAATATGATGCTGTTTTAGTTGGTAGAGCCACGGCAATGGCGGATAACCCAAGTTTAACTGTTCGTCATGTTTCAGGCCGGCAGCCGTTTCGGGTAGTAATTGACGGGCCTTACGAACTTCCAAGAGAGTTAAACCTTTTTTCAGATAAGCATGAAGATAAAACTATTATACTCACCTGGAATAAAAAAGCGTCTGAAAGTGATGCGGATCCTATGTTAAAAATGATGAAACAAAATTATTTTCGGGGGCAAATCATACAAACCTCGAAATTTGAAGGACATGTCAATCTTCGGGAAGCATTCAGGTTGCTGGGTGAAAAAGGGATAAGCTCGGTACTGATAGAAGGAGGACAGCAGCTTTCCTCAGCCCTGTTGAAAGAGGGGTTGGTTGACAAACTTCAGCTATTTATAGCTCCAAAGCTATTAGGTTCGGGAACCCGCTCTGTTTTAAACCTGGACATCAACAGGATGAAAGATATACTCGAACTTAGAGAGGTGTCATGGACACAGGTAGGCGATGATATGCTATTAACCGGATATATTTAAAAAGGAAAATATGTTTACAGGAATTATTCAGGAAGTGGGAACAGTAAAGAAAGCGGAAAGCCTGAACGAAGGAGGGATGCAATTTGAGGTTGAGTGTTCATTTGCCTCAACATGCCATTTGGATGAAAGTATTGCCATAAACGGAGCCTGCCACACGGTTACTGCGTTTACAGACAGAACGTTTACGGTTCAGAGTGTAGAAGAAACTCTACGTAAAACCACGATGGGAGCCCTTAATACCGGTTCAAAAATCAATCTTGAGCGATCTATGACTTTACAATCGGGCATTGAAGGGCATTTGGTACAAGGCCATGTTGATATTACAGGTACTATTACTTCGATTGAAAAAGAAAAAACAGGCTGGTTAATAGAGGTAGAGTTTCCATCAGAATTTGAAAATATGATTGTAGGGAGGGGAAGTATTACGATGGAGGGAATAAGCCTTACTATTGCAAGAGAGCATGGTAATAGTTTTGTGGTGGCAATAATCCCTTACACATGGGAGCATACCAACCTTAAAGAAAAAACCGTTGGCGACCAGGTAAACCTGGAGTTTGATGTAATAGGCAAATATGTAGTGAAATATCTAAGCTCGATTGGCAGGGATTCTCTCTAAAACCTTCTTCCTGTAGGCGAAGAATTTCTTTCCAGGTTTTTAAGAACAGGTAGTTTTTGGAACAAACTTTGAATCTGCGCGCTATTAAGAGTCAGGCTAAAAAAGTAATACTGGAAGTCGCCGAAAGGACGGATCTGAAAAGATAAGTCCCAACATTCCAAGTTTCGTGTAAGATTAAAGTCAGATGGGGTTATTTCTTTCTGAATAAAATCATAACCAATCTGGGTACTGAAATTCCATTTAGGAGTAAGCCTGAAAGTTATATTTTGGGCATTAAGAATAGCGTTTTTATTAGGATCAGCGTTGGGTCTCAGTGTCCAGCTATAACTGAAGTTTAAGGAAAACCTCCAGGGTGAGTCCAGGGGAGGAATGATCTCGTCATTAAAATAAGGGTCAATAGCCCTGAAAATAGACTGATCAAAAGGGTCATAATCCCTCCTGTAAACAGGAGTGTATACCTGCACACCATTAGAACCGCCTTTGAATGATGTGCTGGCATTGGCCGTAAAGCGTTCAAGCCGGAAGGGTTTAAAGCCCTGATCGGATATTAGAAATTGATTTACCCTGATTCCGTTTTCATTCCTTTTATAAAAATCAAAATCAGCAGATACCCTGAAATTGAATCCCGGAACAGCATTGGAAGAAAGATTTGTTCTAAGGGTAGCCAGCTTTAAACTATCAGCCGCAAAATTATATGAGCTGGAAAGATTCAGGTTGTCAATCAGCTTCAGGTTTCTTTCAGTTACTTCTCCCGTTGTATCCCTGGTTACAACCTTCGTTTCAAACTGGTTACCGATACGAAATGTTAAAGAGCGGCTTTCTCCGCGTCCTGGCCCGCTAAAAACCTGGTCTTCAAAAATAGAATATACCTGTGTATTTCCATTAGTATCACTTTGAACGGTTCGGTAGTATCCAAACTTTGGATCACTGAAATCCGGGCGATAGGAAAAACCGATTACCGGTTGAACGGTATGCCGAAAGCCTTCCATTCGTCCAATTTTTGCATTGCTAATGCCATAGAAGGTCGTGGACATGTTGAGCCCGGTGCTAAAATCTCTGGCAGCCGTAAACCCAAGTTCTTTGGATGATTCAACCCGGTTTGAATCCGCATTAAAAGTTCTTCTGGTGGTAGAAGGAAACCAATATTCATTTGCACTAATATTCCCTGAGACATTGATGAATGGAATGGAAAGCAGCTGGCTTATCTGGATGGCTGCAGTTTGCCGAAAACCATACTGGATATAATCATTATTACCGGTTGCTTCACGGTATTGATCGGGATCAAATAAAGCATCGATAAACCCGATTTCTGTTGAATCATCATCAATTGGGTTAAAGTCAAAAGATGAATTAAAGTTGTTATTGTATCGAATTGAAATACTCTCATACCATTTAGGTTTTGAACCCGCACTTGCTTTGAAAGGAGTTAATGCCTTTAAACTAAAAGAGGAGCTGGGGCCACTCAGCGAAGTAGTATTATTTGTGAAGTTTTGAGCGAGCTGAGAGTTAATGCTAAAGTTGAATAAGTTTTCAGGGTGGCGATATTTATAGGAAAGCTTGGAGTTTGAATTAGTTTGGGCCCGTTCATTTATATCATAAGAGTTCCGGGTTAAATAATCTGCTGTTCGTAAATTTATATTGGCACTAATGGATGAATAAGGTGAAAACTCCTGGCTGTGATTAAGGCCCAATGAGCGTTGTACTGTTGTTGTAAATCCGGGATCTGTTTTTTCCAGTCCTCTCTCCCTGGAATATCCGATCTGAACAGAACCGTTAAATAAGCCGGTTTTCCGGTATTGAATATTTGTCGTGGTAAAGAATGTACCCGATGTAAAAACATCACTGCTAAAAGTTCCGGTTATATAGTCATTGAAATATTGAAACCAACCCAAATTCTGAAGCCCGATTCCTCTTGTTGATTGTGCCTGGAAAGCATAAGTAGGTGTTAGTAATCCCGATCTGCGTTTCTCGAAATCTGCCGGAACATAACCAAAAGGAAATACCAACGGATAAGGAATATCCAATATAAAAAGTCGGGCATTGGTGAAGAAGATTTCCTCCTCGTTAACCACCTTCATTTTTTTTGCCTTTATGTAGTAGTAAAGGTAATCAGGGGGGCAGGTTGAATAAATTCCGTCTTCAATAAAAACCTCATCCTGGCTTACATTCTTAATTTTTGAACCAATCAGGTATCCATCCGGTACTTGTATCCGTGCAGTCTCGAACTTTCCCTTTTGTGTAGTATAATTAAAAAGAATGCGGTTACTTCTGATCTCGTCTGATTCACGTTTTAGCACAGGATATGATAAGGTATCCTCTTCAGAAGCGGCGGTAGCCTCTATAGTTGTTTTAGCAATATCCATTTCAATTTCGCCGGCTGTTAACTCTCCGGCAGAATGCGAAACTTTAGCAGAGCCATAAAGGAAAGCCTTCCTGCCATTCCGAAAGTCTACAACCAAAGAATCGTTGGATTGAAACTCCACGGCATCTTTCACAGTGCTTTTTTTTGCCGGAGAAGCGGGAGCGGTTTGAATACCAGGCACGGCTGTAGTGTCTTCTTCCACTAGTTGCCCGGATACTGAAACAGATAAAAGCATAAACATGCAAATACAAGTGTAGTATTTACCTATGTATGCAAATCTGCTATAATCCATAAATTAAGTTTTAAGCAAAAGAGTCGAAGGCCAGGCCTGCTGCACCTAACAAAGCGCTGTCATTGCCAAGGTCTTCATAAACCAATTCCAGGCCTTCCTGGAACGGAGCCATCATATGCTTCTTAATAATCTGTCGGGCTGGTTCAAAGAGCCAATCTCCCGCACGAGAAACGCCCCCGCTAAGTACATATTTCCTGATGTCCATCATATGAGTATAGTTAATGATGGCATATCCAAGGCGTTCGCCACTTTTCCTGAGTATTTCTATGGCAAGCTCATTGCCTTCTTCTGCAGCGTTTGTCAGGTCTATCGGTTCCAGCTTTTCAAAAGACTTTGAAAATTTTTTATAGAGGGGATTTTCAGGATTTTGCAGAATCATATCAGAAGCGAATCTGCTTAAAAATCGTTGCCCTAAGTATGCCTCAACAGTTCCCCGGGTAACACTGTTTGAAAGAGGGCCGTGATAGTCAAGAATAACATGCCCTAACTCACCTGCCATGCCTGTGCTACCTTTAAAAATCTGCCTGTTTATAATGATGCCTCCGCCCACTCCTGTTCCAAGAGCAATCAAAATAAAATCATTGAAATTTCTTCCCACACCAAAATGTAAAGACCCAATGGCGGCTATATTGGCATCATTTTCAATCCGGCATTTCAAATTAGTCCGCTTAGTGATTTCTTCGGCAGCATTAACCACCACCCATCCCGGTAAATTAGGGGGGCTTTTTACCGTGGTTTGATCAAGGCTCACCATTCCGGGCAGCCCCATACCTACACCAATTGTTTCAAAACGCTGGGACAGCGAGTTGATGGTGTTTCCGAGCCTATCCAGTAAATGATCCTTTCCTAAATCAGCGTGTGTGGGTATTGAAAGCTTCTCAAGTATTCCCTTTTTTTTATCAACGACAGCGGCTTTTATATTGGTGCCACCTAAATCTACAGCAATTGCTTTCATCAGAGCGAATATAAAAATTCAATATTGGTTAGTTTTCGCGACGGATTTTATATACCGTTTCTCCCGGTTTTCTCATGCCATACTCTTCCCGCGCTATTTTTTCTAACAAGGCGGTATCTTCTTTTAAGCTTTCGATCTTTTTGATCAGTTCTTTACTGTCTTTGTTCAGTTGCTCAGTACGGGCTTTAAGGTCTTCTTTTTTACTGCTTAATTCCCACCTTGTTGTAAGACTATAGCTGTCAACAAAGCTAAACCAAACAATCACAAAGGCAGACAGAAAACCAATCAAAACAGATTTTTTCCACCTAATTGGATTCAGGAAATCAAAATTCATATTAGCCGTGAGTGTATATTTTTCTTTGTAGTATTTGAAAATACATTAATTTGGGTACTAATAACAATCTGAGAGTTAATGAAAACGCTATTTTATTCATTACTGCCACACTTTTTTTTAGCGATATGTTTTAGCAGCACAGGAGAGGCACAGGATGCAGAGTGGATCAAAGTTTACTTTAATATGCCTGCGGATACAACCCTGGCATTTCCGGGTAATGTAGCTAATCACAATACAGATTTAATTGGCACATTAGAAGCATTAATAGATTCAGCTACTACCAGCATTGATTTGAGTATTTATGACCTGGAGCATCCCAGGATAGTACACGCCTTGGTGCGGGCAAAACAGAGGGGTGTACGGGTGAGATTAGTTACAGATAACTATAACCGAACAGATGGAGGGGAAATAGATAAAGAAGTATGGGCCAGATTACGTGAAGGGGAAATCATTTCTATTGACGATGATGGAGATATATACCATACAAATGGTACAATTGAAGATAACAGCCTTATAAATGCCGGAGCAGACATGCATCATAAGTTTGCAGTTATCGACTATAAATCCGAAAGCACAGAAGATGACTTTGTTTGGACAGGTTCTACAAACCTTACCTATACCGGGGCTTTTAATACAAATAATGTAATCGTAATAAAAGATACAGATGTAGCCAGGGTATATACTGCCGAATTTGAGCAAATGTGGGGGAGCCAGGGACCCTTTCCTGATCCTGCAAACTCAAGGTTTCACAAAGACAAGCTGAAAATAGAAGATCAGCTTTTTGATGTTGGGGGTACTAAGGTTGAAATTCACTTTGCCCCAATCGACAGGGAAAAGAAGAAGAGGCTTGTTGGGGATAGGATCGCTGAGCTTATTCGTACAGAGGTACAAAAGGATGTCCGTTTTCAGGCTTTTTCTATCACTCCGGGAATAGCCATAAGTGAAGCTATATGGGATGTCACCGAAAATGAAAACATAGTGCTTGAAGGGGTAATAGATCGAAGCTTTTATTATCGCTACAAAGGAGCAAATCAAATCTGGGGCAGTAACAAAGCCCAAACCGGAAATCGACTAGTGCTTCCTGCAAATGAAATGAGAAAACTGCACCATAAGATATTATTACTGGATGCTGGTAATGAAGACGAAGGTGATGAGGGTATTGTAATTGCCGGGTCGTATAATTTTTCAAATAATGCAGATAGAAATAACGATGAAAATTTGTTGATTATTTATTCGGATAGCATCGCAAATCAGTTCCTACAGGATTTTTCCGGTACACTTAAACGAGCAAAAAGAGAGTCTGATCCACCTTATCCGGTAGTAGATCCCAATATATGGTACAATGTGTATTCTGTAAGTGATGGAAGCAGGTTTGAAATAGAAGTAGCACCCGGTTTTGGTTTTCCTGTTGGTCTGTTAGGGGTAAACGTTCCGAGAATATTTGCCGGCCCTGACTCGTCCGAATATTTCTCGGTACCCTCGGCCAGGTATCTCAGAAATCTTATTGAGGGTACTCAAGTTCGTGTTTATGATTTTGACGGAGGCAAGCCATATGGCAACCGTGGCAGGTTAACAGGTTACGTTGAGTTCAGGACAGATGATGGAATTTGGCCCTTAAACAAAATACTGCTTCAAAAAGGTTATGGGGTATATTCATCTGCGCTAATACAGAATGAAGATTCTGTCATAGCCTTCAAAAAGTACCAGAGCGAAGCAAAAGAGAACCGCTTAGGACTTTGGAAGCAGCCTGAAAGGATTGGCACTAAAGTGCTGAGAGCAAAAGAAATTGATAGAAATGACGGGCTTGATCTGGTATACCCGATTAATGTTAATACCGCTGACCTGGCAACCCTGCAACTGCTCCCCGGGATCGGGGCAACTTACGCTAACCGGATTATTGAATACAGGGAAGAACATGGCGGATTTAACTCTTCAGAAGAGCTGTTGAACATAAAAGGTATTGGTGAAAAACGGCTGGAAAAAATAAGGCCATTAATCACCTTTTAGGCAACAGCATAGCTGTGAAGAGAAGTTTTAAGGTTCATTAAAATCTTCCCGATTATTTGGGATATACGTGCTTCAGAAAGTTCTACAACAGAGGCAATTTCTTTTAAGGTATATTCTTCATAATAGTAAAGTCCAAGAATGACTTGCTCGCGCTCAGGCAATTTCTTTACAGCACGTGCCAGCGCATTTTTCATTTCAGTATTCATTAAATCTGCATCAGGGGACTGGAAGGTTTGATCTTCGATCATACTTGCCACACTAGAAGAATCCGAGTCATCAATTGTAGTCTCCAAAGACAAGGCAGAACGCTGCTGTACTACACTTAAAAGGTCTTCATAATCAGATAAAGAAATACCCATTTTATCAGAAATCTCAGCATTGGTAGGGGTTCTTCCAAGTTCCTGCTGCAGTCCCTGAATTGCTTCCATTGATGTCCCATAAAGTTTACGCTTTGTGCGTGGTAACTCATCAATGCTTCTTAAATAGTCAATGATGTTGCCCCTGATTCTGTAATAGGCAAACGTATTGAATTGCACATCTTTAGAAGGGTTGTAAGATTCGAGTGCTTCCAGCAATCCTTCAACACCTATGCTTTCAAGGTCTTCATAGTTTGTCAAAGAATTGGATGGTAAGTTAATCTTGCCAACAATACTCTTAACCAGTGGAATCATGTCTTTAACGATAAGACTTTTGGAGTGCTGATCACCTAGAGCTTTGTAATCCGAAATTAATTTTTGCGTATTCATATTGTACCAAACGTATTATTAAAATTTTCTAACACAATTATATTAAAAAATCTTAATAATTAAAAATTTCTAATAAATAAATTCTTCTCCTATGAAATCAACCTTTATGGTTCCAAAAAGGAAGATTTTTCATGAACATGATTCTATACAGGTAAAAAGAATTGAACAGTGGGTTAAGAATTCTGAGAGTAAGACGATAAGCATGGTAGAAGTTAATGCTAACACGTAACCCAGCTGGGAATCAAAAAGATGAAAAGCGACAAGAAAAAAAGTCTAAAGAATCAACCTAAAGAGAGCGCGAAAATGATGAGTGATGATAAATTAAACTTTTATTTAACTGACAAAAGAGTACTAAATAAAGTTGTGGAAGGATTAATAGCTGATTTGGAAATGCTCAAGTAAAAGAAAAGAAAAAACCCCTTCCGAGGTCAATCGTAAGGGGCTGGTCAAGAGAGAGTCAATATGAACTCTTAGGGGATATTTTTGTGATCCGGGTGGGACTCGAACCCACGACCCACGGCTTAAAAGGCAGTTGCTCTACCAACTGAGCTACCGGATCTCCAATCGCTATTGCGAAAGACTTCAAAGATAAGGCTTTTACGTAAAAGAGTACAAGCCGGATTAGCCAAGAAAAATTAATTTTTCTTATGATTTGATGGAAGTGTTTGTTTTAGAATTAAAACTAAATCCTGTTCAATCGACAATTTTGGTTCTTCCTCAATTCTTCCTATTTCCATACCATTTCGAAAAACAAGAAATGTTGGATTAACACGGATAGCATATTTCCCGGAAGTGCTATCTGTTTCGTGTGTGTTATAATCGATTCCTATATATGTAGTGGTGATCAGTTTATTATGGGATTGCTCTAAAATTTTAAAAAAAGAAGGGACATGTTTTTTACTGTCCTTACACCAGGTACCTAGTACAGTTACAATATGAATTGAGTCCTCAAGTTGGCTAAGGTAATCAATGGCTACTGAATCGGGTTGGTATCGCTTTGCATAAAGATCAAAAACAGGATGCTGATTACGGATTTGTTGCTCTGTTATGATACCTGCAATATGAGCATTTTGTGCTATGGAGGAGTTAATGCAAAAAATAAAAGAGTAAAAAAAAACTGTAGTTGAGAACTTATACATAGATAAGGAATTCTGTTTTGGAGCGCTTATCTTCTTGAAAACCTGATTCAGACTATGGCTTCAATATTTACTAAAATAGTGAAAGGTGAAATTCCTTCATATAAAATTGCAGAAGACAATAACTATTTTGCATTCCTGGATATAAACCCGATAGCTGAAGGACATACGTTGGTTATTCCCAAAAAAGAAGTGGATTATATTTTTGACCTGAATGATGAAACACTGTCCGGTTTAATCCAATTCTCAAAGAAAATAGCTAAAGGTATAGATCAGGCATTGGGAACCATCCGAACAGGTATTATTGTGGAGGGTTTAGAAGTTCCTCATGCACATGTCCATCTGATCCCAATTTACTATGATGGCCAACCTGTGAGCCTGGGCAAAAAAATTAATGTGCCCGAGGAAAGAATGAAAGAAGTAGCAACACTCATTTCTAATTCGGTTGAAGTATGAAAATATTGGTTGTACATGGCCCAAATCTCAATCTTTTAGGAAAAAGAGATACACAGGTGTATGGTTCGATTACATTGGAAGAACTGAATGAGTTTATTCAAAAAGAAAACCCCGGTCATGATTTCACGTTTTTTCAAAGTAACGTTGAAGGTGAGATAATAGATAGGTTGCATCAGGCACTAAAGGACGGAACCGGAGGAATTATAACCAATTTGGGAGGATATACTCATACTTCTGTGGCCTTAAGAGATGCACTTGAGCCAATATCCATTCCCAAAGTTGAAGTGCATTTATCCAATATTCATGCACGGGAGGTATTTCGGGAGCAAAGCCTGACCGGTAAAGTGATGGACGGTATTATAACCGGGTTTGGGAAACACAGTTACCTGCTTGGTGTACAAGCGCTAGAACATCTATCGAAATCATAGCTATTGAAGCAATTAAAAGAACTTTTTTCTGATACACTTGTTTATGGCATAAGCAGTGTTTTTGCCCGCTTTTTGGGTTACCTGTTAGTTCCGCTTTATACAAATATCTTTGCTCCGGGCGAATATGGTATCGTTGGTTTGGTTTTTGTGGCAATAGCCTTATTCAATGTTCTTTTCACAATGGGTATGGAGTCTGCCTATATCCGTTATGCAAAAAACAGAGACCGGGCAAAAGATATTTTTAAAACCCTTCAGCTATTTTTGATTGGGACTTCTTTGCTGTTGGGGGGCTTGGTTTGGTTATTACAACCCATTATAGCACCCCAGATTGGGTTGAACCCAGGCAGCTCTATCTATTTAATGATGATAGGTATCCTTGTTTTTGATACGCTGGCAATTATACCTTTTGCAGAACTGCGCCTCGTTAGAAAGTCAATAGTCTTTGCCGTTCTACGCACCGCAAACATTGCCCTAAACCTTGGAATAAATTTTTACCTGATACTAATCAAAGGTTTTGGGATCGAAGCAGTATTTATTTCTTATTTCGTAGCGTCCTTTGTAACAGCATTTGTAATATGGATTATCACTCTGCCTTTATGGAAAGGCAGTTGGGATAGAGAGATGCTTGAAAAAAGTATCAGGTTTGGACTTCCTTTTATCCCGGCAGGCATTGGGTATGTTATAAACGAAATGTTAGATCGCTTTTTTTTAAAGGAAATGTCGACAGACTCCATAATCGGGATTTATGGTACTTCTTATTCTGCGGAAGATATTGTGGGTATTTACAACGCGTGTTACAAGCTGGCGGTATTTATGCTGTTGATCGTACAAATGTATCGGATGGCATGGCAGCCCTTTTTTATGAGGAAGTCGGAGGATGAGGATGCTCCAAAATTATTTGCTCAAAGCTTTAACTATTTCAACCTGGCTGCAGCTGTTGTTTTTCTTGTCGTATCTTTGTTTGTAAATGAAATCGTGGCTATTAAAATCCCATTTACAGAAGCTACTTTAATTGGGGATAGTTATTGGCTTGGGTTGAGTATAGTACCTGTGCTACTTATGGCCTATTGGTTTCAGGGATGGTATGTTAATTTTTCTGCCGGTATTTTTATCAGCGAGAAAACAAAAGAGCTGGCAAAAATTACTTTAATTGGCGGGGTTATTACCATTGCTCTTAATCTTTTGCTCATTCCCCATTTTGGAATGATGGGTTCGGCATGGGCAACTTTTTTCAGTTACGCCAGCATGGCAATGTTGATTTATCGCTACTCCGTAAAGTCATTCAAAGTACCCTATCAATTGGTTAAAAATGCAGGAGTACTATTTATTTGTGGTGCAGCTGTATGGATTAAACCTTTTTTAACTGATCTGAATTTTTCTGAACTTACAGCATCATTTACATTATTTATTACAGCACTTATTTTGGTTGGACTGGTACATATTGGCACTTTCTCAATATCAAAAAGCAAGGGATAATCAGCTAAGTAACGCTGCAATAGTATTATTCAAAAAGAAGAAGATATGAGATCAAGGCAACGTATAGGTATTTATGTAGATGCAGTAAATGTCACGATGAATGGTGGCTTTGGCCTTCGGTATGATATTCTAAGAAAATTTGCATGCAGGGGTGGTGGTATAGCTTCAAGGTTGAACGTTTATCTTTCGTATGATGAAGAACGCCTGAAAACAGATGCCGACTATCGAAAAAAAACTATGCGTTTTTGTGAGGTATTGAGGGATTTTGAATACAAAGTCACAGAAAAACCAGTTCAAACCTATACTAATCACGAAACAGGAGAAAAAATATCCAAGTCTACCATTGATATGGATATGGCGGTTGATATGCTTACCCAGTCAGATCACCTTGATAAGATAGTTTTGCTAACCAGCAATGGCAGCTACTGCAGTGTGGTTAATGCTATACAGGATAAAGGCTGCCGCGTGGAGTTGTTAGGCTTTGACAATATATCGGGTGTATTGAAAAAAGCGGTAGACTCTTTTGTATCCGGTTATGTAGTTCCGGGAATATTACCTGTAGAGTCTCCGTATGCCTGGGGAGAAGTGGGATCCAGGGTTCGTGGTGTCTGCTATGATTTTTCCCAAAGCGACGGGTATGGCTTTCTACGTTTTCTCACAAAAATGAATGATAATCTCTGGATCACTGATTCAAGAGATGAGGAATCTCCTTATAAAACCATATTTGCACATATTTCCCAGTTTGAAGAAAACCTAGATACCAGTTACCTGCCCAGCCGGGAGCTCATCTTTGAATTCGACCTGGTAGAAAACGACAAGGGCTTGATTGGTGAGAATATTGTATTGATTTCTGCTCCATAAAAAATCCCTCACACGAAATTCATGTGAGGGACTATATGCAAGTAGTGAAGACCTTAGTCCTCGTTTGGTTTACTTGTTCATTAGTTTTTTAAAGTCATCAAGCGTACCGCGTACGGCAGCTGCTGACTGATGAAGAAGTTCCTTTTCTTCAGGGGTTAAATCAACCTCAATTACTTCTTTAATTCCACCTTTTCCTAGTTTTACAGGAACGCCAATGTACAGGTCATCAACACCATACTGTCCGTCAATGTGTGCACATACCGGGAAGATACGGTTTTGATCTAATAGGATAGCCTCCACCATTTGCGCAGACGCAGAACCCGGTGCATACCATGCAGAGGTTCCCATCAGTCCAACCAGTTCACCGCCACCTTTTTTGGCACGATCAACGATTTCATTCAATCGCTCTTCCTTAATGAAATGGGTTATAGGCATACCGGAAAGTGTGGTGAATCTTGGAAGCGGAACCATAGTATCGCCATGTCCGCCCATCAGTAGTGCCTGGATATCTTTGGGAGATACATCAAGTTCTTCTGCGATAAAGGCGCGGAAGCGGGCTGTATCGAGGATACCGGCCATCCCCATCACTTTTTCATAGGGCAGCCCGGAAGCATCTTTTGCAACCTGAACCATTACATCTAAAGGATTAGAAACTACAATAAGAATGGTATCAGGAGAATACTTTACCAATTGTTTGGTAACACTTTCTACGATGTTTGCATTGATTGAAAGTAAATCATCTCTGCTCATTCCCGGGCGGCGGGGAACACCTGCAGTAATCACACACACATCTGAGTTAGCGGTATCAGCGTAATCGGTAGTTCCTTTTACTCTTGTATCAAACAAAGAGATAGGAGAAACCTGCCATTGATCGAGTGCCCGGCCTTTGGATGGATAAAATGTTTTGTCGCCATCTTTACGCTCAAGGTCCACGGCTATTACTTCTTTAGCAAAGTCGCGTTCTGCTATACTTAATGCTACGGTTGAACCTACGTTACCTCCGGCTCCTACAACTGTTACTTTCATGGGTTTGTTGATTTTTAAAGTTTTGAATAGCCACTATAAAAGTGGCTTTTTGTTGTCTTTATAGTCTAAATTTAAAGTTAAGTAATAAGAATGTAGAATTCATGAAGACGGTTTTACTATTCTTAAATTTTATGATCAGTTCTTTGTTCTTCTGGAATCCTGACCCCACATCAGCTTTTTGCGCAGCGTTTCAAAATAATCCTGGCCGGGCAACTGGATCAAATTAAACGCAAGGTCAGACTTCGTGATTTCTACCTCAAAAGGAAGTTGTTCAATTTCACAAACCACCCCATCATAGGAAAAGAATATCTCCGATTCCTGCTGCTCAACTTTTATAGTAAGTGGTGCATCCGCTTTTAGCACTAAAGGACGGGTAGTGAGTGTATGAGGGTTAATCGGGGTGACAAGAAGTACCCCCGTTCCGGGAACAACAATAGGCCCACCGGAAGATAAATTATAAGCAGTAGAACCTGTTGAAGAAGATACAATCAATCCATCAGCCCAATAAGTATTGATCAGGCTTTCTCCATACAAAGCACTGATGTTTACCATAGAAGTAGAATCTTTTCGGGTGAAAAGGAACTCATTAAGGGCGTAAAAAATGCGCCCGTCCTGGAGCTTAGCTTTCAGAAAATGGCGTTCATCTAAAGTGTAATCTTTTTTCAGGAGGTGGTCTAAAGCGATTTCAAGATCATCAGCTTGTGTATTGGTCATAAACCCCAATCGGCCGCTATTTATCCCAAGTATCGGTTTCTGCATATTGGTAGAGATGCGCGCAGTATATAGAATGGTTCCGTCTCCCCCAATTACGATTACATAATCCGATTCCCGGATAGCTTCTTCATCCGATGCAGTAAAGCTAATACATGATGCAGCTTCAATTTGAATTTCCGAAAACAGATTTTTTGAAATAAGTAACTCTACATGGTTCTGTTCAGCCCAGGATATAGTTTTCCTGAGAACCTCCTTTACCTCGAATTTTGCGGGATTTGCGATGATGGAAAACTTCATTAATTATCACCATTATTTTGCAGGGAGGATGTGATAGAAATATTCCAGGGATATTTAGTAACAGAAATGCCTGAGAAATTTTGATCCGATAAAATATAGAACGGCGCATTCCATTCCAGCAACAATTCAGCACCTTCAAAAGATGATGTTGCCAGCGCTATTTCCTGAGTAATGGCATAAGAGCTATTCAGGATAAGTTCTGAGTTATTCGCACTAATCTTTTTTGCCATTTGGTCGAGTAAGAAAAGCTCAAAGGGATTTTTGGTATGTGCTGCCTGAAATGAAGAAACGGCCAGGCTGTCAATCGAGGAACTATTAGCTGTAATATGAATATTTCCAAATCTTGCATCAGGAAGAATATCCGATTCCGTTAAACCCAGGATATAGTTTTTAACCTGGGATTGTTTCGAACCATTATTAAAGTATAACTGAAAGGTATTTTTAACATCAGGTTTCGAAAGCTTAAAACTGCTTATGTAAGACAGGCTCAATTCCCCATTTTCATCAACACTGGTTTCAATGGTTTTAGGGCTGATTTCAATCAAAGCCTGGATTTCGTCTCTTGCAAAGCGTTGGAATAACTCCGATTCTGATACCCCGGAAACGATGTCAACCCGGTCAGGGATCACAATTTTCCGGTAATAGTCATTATTGGAGGCTAATATTAAGGCGTTATCCTGTTGCCTTACATAGTAAAAAGGTCCGGTACCAACTGGCCTGCTTAAAGGGCCGGGAGAGCGGGAAAAAGATTCATTTGGATAGATGGAGGCACGGGGATGTGCAAGTTTTGCCAAAAATCCCGGGTCTTTTTTTATGAGGTTAAATACAATGGTTGAGTCGTTTGGGGTTTCCAGTCCCTCAATACTTTTCAAGACCCTCTTTGCTGGATCTTTAACAAAGGTTTGTTCTGAATGGAATGCTTCAAAACCTTTAATCATCGAAAACATATCAGCAGCATAGTCAGGCACTAAAACAGAACCCATTCTTAAAAAGCACTGCTCAATATCGGCTGCTCTTACTTTTCTTCCTAAACCACTTGTAAACACGGTTGAGTTATGATAAAAAATATCATTACGAAGCCGGATAGTATACCGCAGGGAATCTCTTGAAACCGACCAGCTTGTTGCGAGTGCAGGGATCACATAGCCATTTTCATCCAACCCAATTAACCCGTCATAAACCAGGTTTACAGCTCGTAACTCGCTATTGGATTGTGCAAAAAGCGGATCTAAGGAGGTAATGGCTTCTACTTCACCAAGAGTAATTTGCTGAAAATCATCAACCGGTTCAGAATCCCTGATTTCAAATGCTTCTTGTTTACTTCCTGTGCCGGGAAGCAGGCCACTATCATCCACAACTATGGTTTCGGTACTTTTACCACAGCCGGCAAGTACAGCAGCTAAACAGAGACCTGTCAGGTAAATATTTTTCATCAGGTTATTTTTTTATTCCTTTTAAGCCTTTAATACCTTTTGCAGCCTTTTCATTCAATAGGTTGGTATCATAAGTACGGACTCTTCCGTTTTTAGCCTGGTGCTTTTTAAGTGCAATAGCAATCAGTTTTTCCACAAGCTGAGTGAAATTAACATCCGACTTATCCCATAAATAAAAAGAAAAAGAACCCGGGATGGTATTGATCTCGTTAAAGTAAACTTTTTCTGTTTTTGAATTCACTAAAAAGTCGAGGCGGGCCACCCCGGAAGCATCAAAAGCTTTAAAAGTTTGGACGGCCAGTTCTTGGATTTCGGAAGTGAGCTCCGAAGAAATATCAGCAGGAATAATACGATCAGCGGATGCCATTCCTTTTTCAGCAGAACCCCCGCTTTGGTACTTATCTTCAAAAGAAAGTGTATCAGTAGTTCCCAGAGGCTTTTCACATACACTGGCTATACAATCTTCAGCCGTACCCATTACTGAACAATTAATCTCCATAAGAGGTTGGATGGCTTCTTCTACTAAAAGATGAGCATCGTACCGAAAAGCAGTTTCTACAGCATCAATAAGTTCATCTCGGTTTCCGGCACGTTTTACACCAATGCTACTACCTAAATTTACGGGTTTAACAATGAGCGGGTAACCCAGCATTTCAGATTCTTTTAAGATGGTATCCTGATCATTTTCCCAGTTTGCTTCAAAAAAGTCCAGGCTGTCGGTAACAGGGATATTATTTGCCACACACAGTTGTTTCGCTTTTGCTTTGTCCATTCCAACTGAAGAAGCGAGAACACCACTTCCTGTATAAGGAACATTATATGTTTCGCAAATACCCTGAAAGGAGCCATTTTCACCATCGCTGCCATGGAAAGCACAAACAACAGCGTATACCGGATGAGATGCTGGTTTAGCAAAGAAGTGTGATTTGACTTGTTCTGTAAGGTGGGTTTGGCCGATTTCATTTTTTGTAAAAGAGCAAGGAGCAGCAGCTTTTTCAAGCTGCTTAAGGTCTTTGTAGTTCTTCAAATCAAGTAACAAATCGCCGGTAAACCAACGCCCGGATTTTGAAATATAAAGTGGTAAAATGGAATAGGATGAATCCTCCAAAGCAGCCATTGCCTGCATAGCCGTTAGTACAGAAACTTCATGCTCAGGGGATACTCCTCCAAAAGCTACAATCAGGTTTTTTTGGGTCATATAGCAAAAGATTCTCAAGGAATTTTTAATTGAAGTAAAGATATATAAATTCTTGATGAATGGTTTCTTATAGATTTATAAGCATAAAGAATATGTTTGTGGAAGCTTTATATATGATAATAATATCGCATGGTCATGCGATATTAAATATTCCAACCTGGAAATAGGTTCTTGTAAAACGGGGCATTTATTATGAAATACAAGCTGCTACTAGTGTTACCAATTTTGGCTGCATCTTCAGGTTTTATTTTTTCCCAAACCACAAGTGTATTAAGAATTATAGTTTTGGAAAAAGGACAACAGCCGATTACCGGTGCTACAGTTTTGCTCTATGAAGAGGGTTCGGAAGATTTTTCAGACTACTGTATATCAACTATAGATGGGTTTTGTGAATTTAGGAGTTTGGCAGATAGCTTATACACTATAAGAATATCATTTATTGGCTTTAAAGCACATTCAGAAGATATAAAAATAGGTTTGGGGCAAACTAAAGTAGAAACTATAATTCTGATGGAATCTACGAGTGAGCTTGATGAGATACTCATTGTAGGTGACCGACAAATTACAACCGGTGAGGTAGGAATTACCAGAATTACATCAGAAGATTTAAGCAGAATACCTTCTATGAATATAGAAGGAGATTTAATGGCTTATATTCAAACGGTATCAGGTGTAGTAACAGTCGGAGATCAAGGAGGTGATTTATACATAAGGGGTGGCACCCCGGCTCAAAACCAGGTTCTAATTGACAATATACCAATTGTAAAGCCATTCCATATTCTGAATCTTTTTTCAGCCCTTCCTGAGCAAGCAGTTAGTAATATCGAAATTTTTGCTGGTGGCTTTGATAATCAATATATGGGGAGTACATCAGCAGTAATTGATGCTACACTCAAAACAGGAGATTTTACAAAATATTCGTCTAGTGTTAGTTTTAGTCCATACATTTCAAGCCTTTTCTTTGAAGGGCCAACTCGAAAAGATGAGCGTTCACTCATGTTCAGTGGTCGTGTTTCTACCATAGATAAATATTCAGGATATTTGGGTACCAAGGAGCAAGACCTGAGATTTAATGATTTTATTACCCGGTATTCTATTCAAGGAAATGGTTTTAACTGCAACTTTACTGGCATTCTTACAAATGACCGGGGAAGAATAAACGAACGAAGGGAGAACTATCTTGAATGGAGCAATACAGGATTGGGAGCCCGCTGCTTTGGATATGATGAACGTTTTGAGCATCCTTATGAGATTTCAATTGGATTTTCAAGATATGTTAATAGTGAGGGAGACGGAAACATAACAGAACGTGAAGCAAAGGTAACACAATCTTATATGCGATTTGATTTGCAGGAGTATTTATATGGGTTAAAAATAGATTATGGATTTAATATAATAGCCCAGGGTTCTGCAGTAAAAATCGATGAAAAATTCACCTTACTTAATCAATTTAATAAGATTACACCCAATCTTCAGTTGTATGCAAAAACCGAACTGAATCCGTTTGAAAATATTCAAATACAACCAGGGTTAAGCTCTCAATTAACCCCTTCACACCCCCCTACTTTTGAGCCAAGGGTTAGGTTTATGTTCAAACCTCTAAAGAATGAGAGATTTGAAGTAAGCCTGGCTACAGGTCTTTACAACCAATTAATGGATGGTATTACTGACGAAAGAGACGCAGGAACTACTTTTACTGCTTATAGGCCAAACGATAGAGGGGAACCCCTGCCAAGTGCTTTTCATGCAATACTGGGTGTAAGAAACAGAATTGGAAAAAACTGGAAAACAAATGTTGAAAGCTATTATAAAAGTCACAGGAATATACCGGTATCTAAATGGCAGCCTCTTGCCAAGTTGGAAACAGAAACTACACTAGCAAAATCAAATAATTATGGGTTTGATATAAATATAGAATACAGTGGTAATCAACTGTATTTATATGCAGGTTATGGGTGGTCTAAATCCGAGTATTCAGCTGAAAGTGAAGATTTGGGTGCTTGGGTGGGCGAACAAATCTTTAAGTATTACCCACCCCATGACCAAAGACACAAACTGAATACCATTCTAAGTCTTAGAACAGGAAAAATCGAAACCAGTTTGAATTGGGAGTTTGGGAGTGGCATGCCTTATACTCAAATATTGGGATTTGACCTGTTCTTAGTAATACCAAGGGAGGACCCTACAAAATTTGCTGGTCAGGCTCGCACTCTTTTTAGCAGGCCCTATAGCGAAAGGTTGCCCGTTTACCATCGATTGGATGCTTCTGTTAAACGTTCATTCACGTTATCTAATCGATTAGAAATGACAACAGAGATTGGGTGTATAAATATTTATGATCGTAGAAATGTTTTTTATTTGGATCTCAATCTTTTAGAAAGAGTAGACCAGGCACCTATCTTACCATATGCAGGTATAAAATTAGCTCTCCAATAAAGGTTTAGAGTATGAAAAAGCAAATTCTTTTTTTGGCTTTAGTTTCTTTGTTAGCCATTTTGGGCTGCGAAACCTCGGTTGATTTAATGGATGAAGACAAAGCTCTTTATACAGTATATGCCAGTAATAATATGGATGATCCCATTCACTTCATAAGAGTGAAGGATATGAGTAAACCACTCATCCATGAAGAAGATGGAGTACTTAATGCGAAAGTAATACTTAACAACCTAACCGATGGCACATTTGAAGTGTTAAGAGACAGCATCATAAAATTTAATGGTGTAAAAACACACAACTTCTACACCGCAAATACTGAGCATGGAAAAAAGTATGAACTTAAAATAGAAGGATCAGATGGAAGACTACTTACGGCAACAGCAACTACACCAGATATTGTGATTGCAGAAGTTATTACAGAGAGTGGTTTTTGCGATACACCCTTAGTATTTAGGTTTTATCCAATCCATGATGTTAGGCAAGTCGTTGTACGTTTTACCTTTCCTAAAGCACCAGGTATAGTTTATCCTGAAGAAGTCTGGTTGGGTGAAAATGATACTCTTTTTATGAAGAGTAATCTTTTGGAGGCAATTCGGACAGGTTTTCTTTCAGGCAAAATGACCTGCTCTGATTTAGAATCTCCTGAAGTAATTTTGAGTTGGGGTATTGTAGGGCCAGGTTTTTATGATTATACATTTTCAGATACGCTTGGTATTCCAGGAGGGTATGGATATTTCCGGTTCTTCTCCCCTGGAAGCACGGATCGATTTGCACTGGATTTGCATTAACTGAGCTAATAAGATGATACAAAGTAGGCTACCTTTAAAGAGCATACTAATTGCTACCGCTGTTATTATAGGGTGTGATAATTCTTTAGAGCCCATCGCAGAAAGACAGAAGAACAAGTATTCGATATACGGCACGTTAAATGTGAGTAAGAATATTAATTACATCAGGGTTCATGATACCAGTGAACCGATTAACTCAAATGATCCAAAAGAATTATCATTAGTAGCATTTTTAGATAACCAAATAACTACTACTAGAGAAGTGCTAACAGGCCAGAATGTAAGATTTGAAGATATTTACACGCAAAACTTTTTGATAGGATCAGTGATAGAATATGGCACGGAGTATGTGTTTTCTTTGCAAGATGAAACAGGATATAAAGACTCAATACAAGTGTTTACTCCTCCAAAAGCCAGAGCTGTTTTGGTTAACCCAGAGGGTGATTGTGATCAGGTCAAAATATCTCTTGAAGTAAGCCCGGTAGATTTTGAACAGGACGAGTTTGTTGAAGTTGGTCTCAGTTTTATATTTAATGGGAAAGAGTTTTTTCATGGTGACGGGTATGGTAGAAATAATGATGGCTTTGAAATCATTAGGACTGACTCGGTGTATTCAGTTGCATTCTGGCCCAACAACGTTATTAATCCAGCTATTGGAATAAGACCAGGTCCTGGTAACGATGCGGAGCGAATTACATGTATAGAAGAAGATATAACCCTGTTAAAACTGAAGTATTTTCATTATGGTAAGCCTGGTTTTGGCATTAAGAATTCGATAATAGATGATCAGCTGGTGTCGGTCAACAATAAAAAAGTTTTAGGGTTGTATGAAGAGGAGTTTGAACTTTTGCTAGATACAACTCGCAATTAATTGAAAGGAAAAGGTGACAATTAAGCTACATCAGATTTGTTCCAGATACTGTTTTTTCCAATATTTTGTGTTGCTCCAATCCGCTAAGCAAATACATATATGGCAAAAGTTATAACATCACTTAAAGAACTCGATTTCAGTTTAACAGATCTGGATCCGATGCCGGTTCCTCAAAAAGTGATGGTGGTGAAACCTACTTTTTTTTCTATTGATTATGTGATTAACCCGCATATGGAAGGCCATGTTGGGGATGTGGACAAAATAGCTGCACAAAATGAATGGAGTCATCTTAAAGGAGCATACGAAGAGCTCGGTCTATATGTAGAGGCTGTGGGTGGGTTAAGAGGATATCCTGATATGGTATTTTGTGCAAATCAAAGCTTACCCTATATCGACAAGGAAGGGAATAAGAAAGTAATTATGAGCGTAATGCATGCCGAACAGCGGAAAGGGGAAGTGGCTCATATTCAGAAAGTTTATGAACAAAGCAGCTATGAAATTGTGCATCTGGATGAATCAAAATTTACGGATTTTGAAGGTATGGGAGATGCAATATGGCATTTTAAAAAAGCATTGCTTTGGGGTGGGTATGGTTTCAGGACCTCAAAAGAAGTGTATGAAGTAATTTCAGATACTTTTGAAGTACCGGTCATTATTCTGGAGCTTATTGATGATAAATTCTACCACCTGGATACTTGTTTCTGTGTGTTGAATGAAACAACTGTAATGATATATCCTCCTGCATTTACAGAGGAGGGGCTTGCACTAATTAATGCTTTATTCCCGAATGTAATAGAAGCGATGAAATATGAGGCAGAGCAATTGTTCGCTTGTAATGCAACCTGCCCCGATGGTAAAAATGTATTTATTCAGCAAGGCTGTACAGATATGAATCAAAAATTGAGGGGTGCAGGATTTAAGGTACATGAGTTTAGTACGAATGAATACCTAAAAAGCGGAGGAAGTGTATTCTGCATGAAAATGATGCTTTGGTAATCTTGGAATTTTAAATGTTAAGTGTTAAATGACAAGAATTCCATTTAACACTTAACATTGAGCATTATAATTCAATGAAATCGCTAAGGCCTGTATTTTCTTCTTTACTTCTGATCGGCTTAATTTTTTCTCTCAATACAAAATTCGGTTCTGTCCCTCCTCTTGGAAAATTCTTTGATCCGCAGGCAGGATTTTGGGCAAATGCAGAAATTTCTGTTCCTGAGTCTGGTGAAATAGCACTGGAAGGATTTGAAGGTAATGCATCGGTTTACTTTGATGAACGAAGAGTTCCCCACATTTTTGCTGATAATGAATATGATCTTTATTTCGCACAAGGTTATATAGTTGCAAGAGATCGATTGTTTCAGTTAGAGATCCAGACGTATGATGCAGCGGGCAGGCTTTCAGAAAATTTGGGAAGCAGGACATTAAACAGAGACTTGACTACCCGCCGCAGGGGGATGCCCTATGGAGCCGAAAAAGCGTTGGAAGTAATGAAAGCAGATCCAAAAACCTGGGCCAGTATAAATGCTTATGCCGACGGTATCAACGCGTTCATATCCTCTTTGGAGCCAAAAGGCTATCCCGTTGAGTACAAAATCCTGGATTTTTCCCCTGAAGAATGGACGCCCATAAAGTCTGCACATTTAATGAAAAATATGACCCGCACTTTAGCAGGGGGAAATAACGATGACAGGACAAGTAATACTATCAAATATTTTGGTTCAGATTTTGTTGAGAAGTTTTTTACAGTAAAGCCGGAACTCAATGACCCGATTATTCCTGCTTCCCGCAAATGGGATTTTGAAAGGATTCCGGTACAAAAACCGGATTCTTTATTTGTGCCGGCATCTGCGGTTGAACTTGGTGAATTTAAAAAACCGGAAGGCGTAGGCAGTAACAACTGGGCGGTATCGGGATCAAAAACGAAATCCGGTTACCCAATTTTGACCAATGATCCGCATTTAAGCCTTACACTCCCGTCTATTTGGTATGAAATGCAGTTGAATGCCCCTGGCATCAATACATACGGGGTAACCCTGCAAGGGGCCCCGGGTGTGGTTATTGGCTTCAATGAAAAGGTAGCCTGGGGTGTAACTAATGTAGCTGCGGATGTGATGGACTGGTACGAGATAAAATTCAAAGACGCCTCTAAAAAAGAATACTGGCATGATGATAAATGGAAGCATACTACCTTGAGAATTGAGGAAGTAAAAGTACGTGGAGAAGAAGCCGTTCTGGATACGGTCATATACACGCATCATGGCCCGGTTACAGAAGTGAAGTCACGTATTAATGAAGAAAGGGAGCCTGCATATCATGCGCTAAAATGGATAGCCCATATTCCATCCAATGAGATCCGCACATTCTACGAACTAAACCGGGCAAAGGATTATGATGATTATGTGGAATCTCTGAAGCATTTAGTAGGTCCGGCCCAAAACTTTGTGTTCGCCAGCAGTGCAGGAGATATAGCATTATGGGTAAATGGAAAATTTCCTAATAAATGGGAACATCAGGGTAGAACTGTGAGTGATGGAACTGACCCGTTGTACGATTGGCAGGGCTGGATTCCCTTTGAGCATAATCCCCACATAAAAAACCCGAAAAGAGGATTTGTAAGTTCAGCCAACCAGGAATCAGCTGCTCCCGATTATCCCTATTACCTGGACGATGATTTTGCCCCCTTCGAACGCGGGCGAAGAATTAATGATCGCCTGGCTGAAATGAACGAGATTACAGTCAAAGATATGCAGGATCTTCAGTTGGATAATTTCAGCTATCATGCATCTACTATTTTGCCGGAGCTGCTGGAGTGGTTAGACGAGGATAGCTTAGGCGTTGACGAAAGAGAGGCAATGGAACTTTTGAAGGAATGGGATTACATGAACGAAGCGGAATTAATAGCCCCTTCCTTATTCAGAAGATGGTGGGGTAATTTCTATGCTTCCATTTTTAATGACGAATACCGGTCAACAAAAGCTCCATTGCGTTATCCATCCAGGGACCGCGTAAAAGAAGTGTTGAAAAACGAACCGGATTTCGAGTTCATAAATAACATAAATACAGAAAAAAAAGAGACCCTGGAAGAAAGAGCGCTTTATTCATTTAGGGCTACCATAAAGGGAATGACTGAAAACTATGGGGAACCCGGAGAGAATTGGAAATGGGGCTATTATCAAAACAACGATATAGATCATATTTCCTTTATTCCGGGGCTAAGTGCAGAAAATGTATTCAGCAACGGGTCTTCTGAATCAGTTAATGCCACCCGGGGTGGATTCGGCCCTTCATGGCGAATGGTGGTTGAGCTGGGTCCTGAAGTAAAAGGCTGGGGAGTATATCCGGGAGGAGCATCCGGAAATCCGGGCTCTCCCAATTATGATTCAATGCTGGAAAGCTGGCGAACAGGTGAGCTGTATGAACTTAAATTCATGAAAGAACCTCCAAAGGAATTTTTATATAAACTGGAATTGAAATAGCAGACATAAGACCGGAGATATAAGACTCAAGACTAACCCATCCTGTCTTATGCCCTTTGTCCTAAATCTAACATGTAATACTTATGATCTTATTAACCCTACTCATTATTACTGCCTACCTGCTAAACCTGGTACTTCCATGGTGGAGTATTGCTATTCCCGGTTTAATACTGGGCTATCAGTTTAATCCAAAAGCTGGGGCCGCTTTTGGGTGGGGTTTTCTGGCTCTTTTCCTATTGTGGGGCGGGCAGGCTTTGTACATTCATTTTGCGAATGATGGCATTCTTTCAACCCGCATAGCAGAAATGTTGGGAGTAGGCTCGCCATATTTAGTTATTTTGATTACAGGAATTTTAGGGGGATTGGTTAGTGGCCTGGCTACTTTGACGGGTACTTTGTTAAAAAAGTAATTCTGTTTCGATTCAAATTGAATCCAATCTTCGGGCTCCTTATCTTAGCGAAACTTCAACCAAAGCTGTTACACAATAAAACTGTTAGCAATCCATAGCTTTGAATTATCAGCGACGTCTTCATCCCTCAAAAAGGAGCGTAGCTGATGTCATTCCCATTTTTTGATACCACTTTTAAAATCCGACACGGTATTCGTAGTCGGATTTTTTTTGATCCCCAACTTATTCAAAGAAAAATTTAACTATGTCACTTCAACCAAGAAAAAAAGCCATACTTGCTCTAAGTGATGGCACGATAGCACACGGCTGGGCTGTAGGCCACGAAGGTATAACCGGAGGTGAACTCTGCTTCAATACCAGCATGACGGGTTACCAGGAAATTTTTACCGACCCAAGCTATTATGGCCAACTTATGATGATGACCTATCCTCATATTGGAAATTACGGTACTATGGCCCGCGATGACGAACATCGCAAAGTAATGGTTGCCGGGGTAATTGTACGGGCATATAGCTGGGAGTTTAGTAACCCCATGGCAGATAGGAGCCTGCAAGAATATCTCGAGGATAACGAGATAGTAGGTATTTCAGGAATAGATACACGTGCTCTGGTTCGGCATATTCGCGAAAAAGGAGTAATGAATGCGGTAATCTCATCCACAGAACTTGATGAAAAAAAACTGTTACAGATGGCAAAAGATTGGGAAGATATGGAAGGCCTTGAGCTTGCCTCCAAAGTTACCCGGACAGAAGCCCAAACGTACAATACTGATGGAGATGCAAAATTCAAGGTTGCGGCTTTTGACTACGGAATTAAGCAGAACATCATTAATAATTTGGTGGCCAGAGGGTGTGCTTTAAGAGTATTTCCAGCGCAGGTTTCGGTTGAAGATGTGAAAGCGTGGGATGCGGATGGGTTTTTCTTTTCGAACGGGCCTGGTGACCCTAACCCAACAGGAGAATACGCACTTGAAATTGTAGAATATGCAAAGTATACCGGAAAGCCGATGTTTGGAATCTGCCTGGGTCATCAGCTTATGGCGATGAGCGAAGGCATTGAAGTAGGGAAAATGTTTGTAGGACATCGCGGAGCTAATCATCCTGTAAAAAACCTGGAAACCGGATTGGTAGAAATTTCCACTCAGAATCATGGATTCGGGGTAACCGAAAGCAGCGTAAAAGCCGAAGTTGCAGAGATAACCCATATCAACCTGAATGACAACACCGTTGAAGGCCTGAAATTCAAAAACTTCCCGGGATTTTCAGTTCAGTATCATCCTGAGGCATCTCCGGGGCCTCACGATTCTGCTTATCTGTTTGACCAATTCATTGATATGATGGAAGAACAAAAAGGGGTTTCTGTATAATGACTTCTTACAGTCATCCCGAGCGTAGTCGAAGAATCTCAAATTTTATAATACAGTATTTGAGATTCTTCGACTCCGTTCATTTGCCTTCGGCTAAATTCACTCCACTCAGAAAGACAATAAAAAAATAAATAAATGCCCAGACGCGACGACATACACAAAATTCTGATTATTGGATCAGGTCCCATTGTAATTGGCCAGGCCTGTGAATTTGATTATTCAGGTTCCCAGGCCTGTAGATCACTTCAGGAAGAAGGCTATGAGATTGTACTCATTAATTCGAATCCAGCTACCATAATGACCGATCCGATAATGGCAGATGCGATTTATATGCTGCCGATGACTACAGATTCCATTCGACAAATCGTGGAAAAGGAAAAACCTGATGCAGTTCTTCCCACTATGGGTGGTCAAACAGGCTTAAACCTGTGCAGAGATTTAGAGAAACAAGGGTACTGGGACGAAAAAGGCATCAAAATTATTGGGGTTGATATAGCTGCAGTAGAATTAACAGAAGACAGGCAGTTATTCCGGGATAAAATGGAAGAGATCGGGATTGAGCAATGCCGAAGCCGCCAGGCAGAATCACTCCTGGATGCTAAAGAGATCAAGGAGGAATTAGGTGGACTCCCAATTGTAATCCGGCCTTCATTTACTATGGGAGGTGCCGGTGGAGGCATTGTTTGGGAAGAAGAAGATTTTGATCGGATGGTTTTGCGTGGGCTAGAAATGAGCCCTGTTCACTCAGTGCTGATTGAGGAATCAATTTTTGGATGGAAAGAATATGAGCTTGAGCTTCTTCGTGATGCCAACGACAACGTGGTAATTATCTGCGGGATCGAAAATATGGATCCGATGGGGGTGCATACCGGCGATTCAGTGACAGTAGCACCAACTCAAACATTGACTGATAAACAATACCAGATTTTGCGCGATGCAGCTATTAAGATGATGCGTTCCATCGGGACTTTTGCTGGTGGTTGTAATGTGCAATTCGCTTTTGAGCCTGGTTCTGACCGTTTTGTGGCAATTGAAATTAACCCACGTGTAAGCCGTTCTTCTGCGTTAGCATCGAAAGCAACCGGGTATCCGATCGCAAAAGTGGCTACCAAGTTGGCGGTGGGTTACACACTTGACGAGTTAAAAAATCAAATTACCGGAACAACCTCAGCTTGTTTTGAGCCATCCATTGACTATGTAGTATGTAAAGTGCCACGCTTCAACTTCGACAAATTTCCCGGTGCGGATGAAGAGCTATCTACCCAGATGAAGGCAGTTGGGGAAGTAATGAGTATTGGCAGGAATTTCCCGGAAGCCCTTAACAAAGCATGGCAAAGTATGGAGGTAGGCCGTGACGGGCTAGGCGCTGACGGATACGAGGAAATCAACCGTAAAGAAGTACGCGAACGCCTGATGAAGCCGTATTGGGATCGTTCACTTCAAATTCGGAATGCCTTTAAGTTGGGCACTTCGGTAGAAGAAATTGCGGACATCACCAAAGTAGATCCCTGGTTTCTCCAGCAAATACGGTACATGGTGTCATTGGAGAACCGAACCGAGGGGCAGACGTTGGATGAAATTACCAAAGATGATTTTTTTGAACTGAAACAGGCTGGCTTTTCGGATGCACAAATTGCCTGGCTGATCAGTAAGAGCGGAGAACAGGTAACTGACAACCAGGTTCGGGAAAAAAGGTTGAGTTTGGGATTAAAGCCGGTATTTAAACTGGTGGATACGTGTGCAGCTGAGTTTCCCGCACAAACCCCCTACTACTATTCCTCTTATGAAGGAGAAAACGAAAGTGTTGTTTCTAATCGAAAAAAAGTGATCATATTGGGAAGTGGTCCGAACCGTATCGGTCAGGGCATTGAGTTTGACTACTCATGCGTACATGCCGTATTAGCTACCAAAGAAATGGGATATGAAGCTATCATGATTAATTGTAATCCCGAAACGGTTTCCACTGATTTTGATATAGCGGATAAACTTTACTTTGAGCCGGTATATTGGGAGCGCGTACTGGATATTATTGAGCATGAACAGGCTGAAGGAGTAATTATACAGGTAGGTGGCCAGACGGCGCTTAAACTCGGAAAGAGATTTGTGGAAGCCGGAATTAAAATCTTCGGTACTGATTTTGAAATGATAGATTTTGCGGAAGACCGGGGCGAATTTTCTGATTTACTTACCCGGTTAAAAATTCCTTTCCCGGAGTACGGCACGGCCAAAGATGTGGATGGAGCCCTGGAAATAGCCCGAAGAATTGGTTACCCTGTTTTGATACGCCCCAGCTATGTACTGGGAGGACAGGGAATGCGGATTGCCGTGAAAGAAGAAGAATTGGAACGTTATGTAGAGCGTATCCTGAAAACCCACCCTGAAAATGACTTCCTGATTGATAAATACCTGGAGCATGCCATCGAAGTTGATGTGGATTCAGTATATGATGGTGATCAGCTTCATATTTCGGGGATGATGCAACACATTGAGCCTGCCGGGGTGCATTCCGGTGATTCGACAGCGGTTATTCCTCCTTATTCATTAAGTAAAGAGGTCCAGGAAACCATTCGGGGTTACCAGGAAAGAATAGCGGAAGCCATGGAAATACAGGGATTCCTGAATGTACAATACGCTGTTAAAGATGAGCAGGTGTATGTACTGGAAGCCAACCCGAGAACCACCCGAACCGTGCCCTTCCTGGCCAAAGCGAACCAGGTTCCGGAAGCGGCCATTGGAGTAAAAGTCATGTTGGGGGCTAAGCTCAAAGAATTCGATCTGGAATCAAAACTGGTAAACTGGGCGATTAAAGAGCCGGTATTCCCATTCGATAAATTCCCAGGAGTAAAGAAAGAATTAGGCCCGGAAATGAAGTCAACAGGTGAAAGCATTTATTTCGCAAAGGACTTCAATGACGAGCACTTCAAGAAACCGTTTGAGTTCAAGAGTTTGTATTTGAGTAAGTAATTAGTGATCTCAGGTTTAATATCATCTTAAAGCAAACTGATTACATGTCAGTTTTTGTTTAACTTGTTGAATAAAGAGCTTCCCCGGAGGAATAATCTCAATAAATGGTAGTGACTATTTTAAATCAGCAAAATCTGTGATCAAACAGGCAAAAATTATTCTAAAGGATGTATTTGGATATGATACATTCCGGCTGCAACAAGAAGCGGTAATTGAACATGTCCTGAATAAAAAGGACGCACTCGTAATTATGCCTACTGGTGGGGGTAAATCACTTTGCTACCAGATTCCGGCGCTCATCTTTGATGGTATTACGATTGTGATTTCGCCCCTCATCTCTTTAATGAAAGACCAGGTCGAGCAACTGCGTGAATATGATGTGCCTGCTGTTTACCTGAATAGTTCACTTACCCCCGAGGCCTACAATTTCAATGTTCGAAAGATCCAGCAGGGCAAAGTAAAGCTGGTGTATCTGGCTCCGGAAACACTGATGATGGATAAAACTAGGGAGCTGCTTAAATCACTTAAAGTAGATTGCTTTACTATTGATGAGGCGCATTGTATTTCAGAATGGGGGCATGATTTCAGGCCGGAATACAGGCAAATGGCAGTGGTACGAAATGACTTTCCGGATGCGGTTTGCATGGCACTTACGGCAACAGCTACTCCCAGAGTACAGGAAGACATCAAGTCATTGCTGAATTTTAAGGATTCAGAGGCTTTCATTTCCAGTTTTGACCGAAAGAACCTGTTCCTGAAAATCGTGGATAAGAAAGATCCCGATAATCAATTGCTGGATTTTCTATACACCCGGAAAAAGCAATCAGGTATTATTTACTGCTTTTCAAGACGACAGGTTGATGAGTTAGCTGAGACACTAGAAGACGAAGGGTATTCAGTAAAGCCCTACCATGCGGGATTAACAGATGCACAGCGGGCGTTCAATCAAAGGGCATTTATCCGGGATGACATTTCAATCATAGTTGCCACTATTGCATTTGGGATGGGGATCAATAAATCCAACGTCCGGTTTATCGTGCACTATGATATGCCCCAGAATATCGAATCGTATTACCAGCAAATTGGCCGGGCAGGCCGTGACGGATTGAGGTCAGATTGTGTACTTCTATTCGGATATGCAGACACGCAAAAGATCAAATACTTCATCAATAAAAAGAGGGGCAGGAAAAGGAAGTAGCGGAAAAGCACTTGAACCAGCTGGTAAAATACCTTGAGTCGGAAGATTGCCGGCGCAAGCCTCTCATGAAGTATTTCGGGGAGAATTATACTCAGGAAAAGTGCGGAATGTGCGATAACTGCTTATCGGTAGATGCTGATGTGGAAGACCTGACCATTCCGGCACAGAAGCTTTTATCATGTGTCATCCGGAGCGGGGAGAAGTTCGGTGCTAATCATGTGATTGATATTCTGAGAGGTTCAAAATCCCAAAAAGTGCTGGAATTTGAACATGAGAAGCTTCCTACCTATGGAATCGGAACCGAATGGTCGAAGGATCAATGGCAGCAGCTCTCCCGGTTGTTAATTCGCCAGGATTATGTAAGCAAAGGAGATCACGGAAGCCTCAAAATTGAAAAACCAGCCCTGGCTGTACTTGACGGAAGCGAAAATGTATTTGGCACCCTGGACAGAACCAGTACTTCTGTGGATGGAGAAGCCATAGTTCGCACCTCTTCAGAAATCGAAAATGAATACGATGAGAAGCTATTCGAGCTTTTACGAGCCAAACGTAAAGAATTAGCCGATCTGGATGATGTGCCTCCGTATGCTATTTTCCCGGATACTACCTTGGTGGAAATGGCTTATTTTTTTCCACAAAGCAAAGACAGTTTAGAGCATTTATATGGAGTAGGATCGGTTAAGAAAGAAAAGTTCGGGGATGCTTTTATCGGCATTATCAAAAAGTATGCGTTAGAGCATAACCTGGAAGAACGAAAGAAATCACTGACTACCAAAAAGGCTAAATCAACCAGTGGAAAGAAGTTTGAGCAGGTTGGAGAAGCCTTTAATGCAGGTCAATCTATTGCTTTACTTGCAGAAGAACACGGGGTAAAAGAAGTGACCATTCTGAATCACTTAAAAGAATATCTCGAAGATGATAACAAACTCAGATTGGAAGGACTGATAGAAGCTTCAAATTTATCTGAGAGACAGCGTGACCACGTGATGAAATCTTTTAAAAAGAAAGACCCGTTAATGCTCCGCCCTGTATATGATGACCTGAACAAAGCTATTGGCTACGATGAGCTTCGGATTATGCAATTGTATTACCTGGCTCAGAATTGATACGCAAGGTTTAGCCCCAGTAAAAGAATAGCCCCTTCACCAACATCTTCTCCTTCTGTTTTTACATTTATTTCATACCCAAAAGAAACAGAGGGTCTAAGTAATACATTTGGGTTAAGCTCAAAGTTGTAGTCTAATCCAATTGTAGGTTGAAAGATGGTAACATTTGTTGTGCCAGTTACAAGAGTTGGTATAGCATCTAAGGTTTGGGTACAGTTGAAACCTTCAGGACAACCAATATATCTAAGTTCTTCCCAATCAATATTCATAAACCAAAGATCAGAACGGATGTGTAAATTCAGATCATCCGTAAAAACATCCTTTCGTATCAATCCGATACTAAACCCTGGCCCGCCACCTTCTTCATTATCATGCTTTCCCCAATCTCTGCGATCTGTAAAATTATAACCTGCTCTTGAAGTGAAAACAGAGTTGTTCGTTATTAGGATATCAAACCGCAATCCGGGTACAACACCTGCGGGATAGGCCTGTACTTCAAATCCGATACTTTTTTGGGAAAAAACAGCACTGGAAACGGAAAGGAAAAAGAGCAATAGTATTGTTCTCATAATTTTTGGAAGGGTAAATGAAAATGGCTGTTTAGCAATTTTTAACGGGGATACTGATTTCAAATTTTGCCCCCCCTTCTTTTTTGTTTGATGCAGTGATTTTACCTCCGTGTTTTCGAATTATCTCATTAGAAATAGCAAGCCCCAGCCCTAAACCAAACTCAGCTCCCTGATTCTTTGTAGTAAAATTAGGTTCGAAAATCCTGTCTATAATATTCTCAGCAATGCCCGGTCCGTTATCGGAAATAATCACTTTAATGAAGGGTTTTTCAAACTGACAGGAAATTTCGAGATGTCCTTTTTTCGGGAGGACATCACACGCATTTACAATGATATTTGTCCAGACCTGGTTAAGCTCTCCCATTCTACCGCATGTAAGAGGAAGGTCTCCCAGGTTGAGGTTTAGATCAAGGTACTTGATGCGGTTACTCAATATCAAGATGGTATCCTGTATCCCCAGTCGGATATCAATCATATCAGCCTCATTGTTATCCTGTCGGCTATAACTTTTCAGGCTTTTCACAAGGTTGGCAATGCGTTCACTTGCCACTTTTATGTTATGTATGAGCTTTCCGGATTCAAATTGCTGGATGAGTTGATCGATCGGTATCTTTTTTCGAGAGCTGTCAATAATTTCTATAGCTTTATCCGGCATTTGAGCAAGTTTCCGTACTGTTGACCGATCATTAACAAATGGGAATTGCTTTTGCATAACAAGCATACGGTTTCGCACATCCACACTACTGACAGGCTCAGATTCTAGCCCGATCCTGAACATTAATTCGAGAGGGTCATTTTTTGAAGAGTGTACAAAGTTTTCTTTAAGAGCTTCTGACGATCGAAGTAAAGCTGCTGCGGGGTTATTCACTTCATGAGCAAAACCGGCTACAAGCTCACCAAGGGTAGCCATCTTTTCCTGGTGTACTAATCGCTGATGGGAATCCTCAAGTTGTTGGTAAGCATTTTTTAACTCTTCACCTTCTTTTTCCAATTCTTTGTTGAGGGAGTTCATTCTTGATTCCAGTTCAACATTTTTAAGAAAGCGATCAGTCATGTTGTTCATCATCAATTGCTGCAAAGGATGACGTAACCTTGGATGATCATTTACATATTGCTCAAATTCCCGCTGTTCAATTTTCAAAGCTGTAACATCATCAAGAACCGAACAGGTAGTAAGGGAAGCATTCCCGGTTGTAAAAGCAACTAGGCCCACAAAATGCCCGGGTTCCAGTTTAACAAGGTCTAATGAAGATCCATCGTGCCGGGTGTGAGTTAGTTTAGCAGAACCCTCAAGCAAGAGGTATAGAAAGGGCAGCTTTTCCCCCTGTTTAAATACGATGGTTCCCTTTTTGAGTTTTACCACATGCGCTTTAAGCTCCTCATTATCATCGATAGCACGCTGGATAAAACGAAGTATCGTTTTGCGGTCATTAAGTATGAACCCACTTTTCATAAACTAGTGATCTGTTAAGGGATTGTCTCTTAATGATTCTGCCAAACGCCCTGCATCCAGAATAGACATATAAGGCAGCGGATTAAGCTTCCTTCTGATTACATAATCAGTAAGTTGTTGGATCACCACATCATGAAGGGCTTCTTTACTCCATGGCTTAGCAATATAATGATTCAGGTGAGCCTTATTTACAGCCTGAACAGTATCTTCAAGTCCTGCTTGCCCTGTTACAAGAACTTTCCTGCTATCCTTGGTTTTATTTTCGTTTTGAAGTTCGATTAATAAATCTACGCCATTTTTCCCAGGCAATACATGATCACAAAGGATAAGTCCAACCGTGCTTCCTGAGTCAATAATATGTTGAACAACCTGTTCAGCTTCAGCGGCGCTGTTAGCGATTTCGATTGGAAAGTGGGTTTCAAACTCTTCAAGGTCGTTAACCAAGGCATCCATTACTTCAAGTTCGTCTTCTACTACAAGTATAAAAATTTGATTTTCCATATTTCCCTCTCAGTTTAGCATTATTGGCCAGTAAAAAATAGCATATAAAGTAACTAAGGCAATACCGAATACCCCAATTACAAAACCTGCTTTGGCCATATTTTTAGTTTCCAGTGTTCCTGTACTTATCGCAATAGCATTGGGAGGAGTGGAAATAGGTAATACCATGGCAAGGCTGGCACTCATCCCGATAACAACACTAATGATAATAAGATTGAAACCTTCACCGGCAATACCTGAAGTTGCCAGGCTAACAGCTAATGGAATAAGTAGGGTAGCTGTTACCGTATTGGATAAGAAGTTTGACATAATGATGGCAACGGCACTAAAAGCTACAATCATAGTAATGGTTCCGAAAGACGTCCATTCTATACTGGTTACAATCCATTCGGCAAGCCCTGTATTCTTCATAGAAATACCTAAAGAAATACCGCCCGCTACCAACCAAAGTACTTCCCAGGGGAGTTTCCTTATATCTTCTTTAGTGATTACTTTGGTTACAGAAAGCACCACAACGGGGATAAGGGCAATAATAGCACTTTTCATTCCATGAAGACTCTCGCTTACCCAAAGCAGCACGGTTACAGCAAAAACCAAGTACAGTAAAACAGCATTACCGGAAGTATTAAACCTGCCGCTCATATCCAGTTGAATACTTTCGGTTGAAGGCTTGAACATGAAAAGAAGAAGCAACCAGGTTAAAAAAAGCACAATAATCACTAAAGGGGTAGCCAATATCATCCAGTCACCAAAAGGAATGTTTATGCCCTGATTGGAAAGTGTACCAATTACAACTGCATTTGGGGGTGTACCGATGGGAGTTGCCATGCCTCCAATATTAGCCGCAAAAGGAATACAGAGTGCCAGCCCGATTCGCAAGGGATCAGATTTATCAATTCTGGCGATAATGGGGATGATTACAGTCATCATCATTGCGGTAGTTGCCGTGTTACTCATAAAAGCTGAAAGCAGAGCAGTAACAACCATCAGCCCAAGTACAATATATTTGGGTTTATCGCCGAAAGGTTTCAGAAGAATCCTGGTCAGGTTCCGGTCAAGATTGTATTTAACAGCGGCATCAGCTAATACAAAACCGCCCAGGAAAAGAATTATGATCGGACTGGCGAGAGTACCGATAAATGCTGTATAGGAATCGGGATTATAAAAATCGGTAGGGGTACTAAAAATCAGTCCTTCTTTACTCAGTAACAGTATTTGAAGAAAAATAACCAGCACAGAAGTGGCATAGATAGGTACAGGTTCCAGCATCCAGAAAACTGCGGCCAGGAAAAAGATGCCAAGCCCGATATGCCCCGCCTCTGATAATCCTTCAATATTGAAAAAGAATGGGGCTATGAGACCGATTAATCCAAGAGCCAGCCCAATCCATTGTTTTTTCGTAAATGTTGTCATTTCATTTCCTCATCATATTAAAAACTAAGGCTAAACTGTATCAGGAATTCCAGATATGTCTCATTACCTGAAGTTGCGTAATCTTCACTAACAATGCTTAATTCACTTTGCATTTTTATGGCATGCTTACTGAAGAAGTAATTTAAACCAATCGTAGCTTTATCTTTTTGGAGAAAGCTGTTATTGGCAGTGCTCACATCATCAAGGGGATTAAGAATACTTATACGAAAAGTAGGTTCAAGCACAGAATTTATCACTTTCCCACCCTGAACTGAGAATCCGTGGCCTTCAGTAAGAATGGAATAAAAAATCTGGTTAGTTGGCATTACTAATCGGCCATGTCCTGAGATGTGTCTCGAAATATATTCTGCTACTATTGAATACCCTTTATACTTGAATACTCCATCTATATAGTAATTCCGGATATTACTTTCTTTACCATTCCACATAGTACTTCCTAAGCGGCCGTATGCATCATGGTTATGATATAGAGCAGCTCCGATAGAAAGCTTTGGTTTGGTTTCATAAGACAGATCGCTTTCGACGTAATCACCGGAACCTTTGAAAATCCCGAAAGGAAGGACCTCAACCCGGGCTGTATAAGCAAGGCCGCCCGGAGTTCGGGTTTCATTTATACCCTCGCCATGGGTAAGTCCCCCGGCTGCTTTAAAAGCAAAGTTTTCAGAAATCAGGAATGTTTTTCTAAGGGTTACTCCCTGGTCGTACCCTACTGCAAAAAAGCGTGAAATCGTTGAGCGATCCACCATCTGGAAATTCTTTGAAGTAGTTTGGAACTGCCTTCCGGCCGGAGGCCTCAGCTGTCCGAAAGAAATAAGTAAGGTTGGGTTTGGTTTCCATCGATATTCTGCATTTGATAAGCGAAGGTTTCCCTTATCCATATCGAATTGGATAAAGTATCCCAGCTTTTTATTCAAAATATACCCGCTTGTTTGAAAGCGAGCGCGGCGAACAATCAAATCTCCACCAACCGGATCAGAATAGTTAAGGGGAGAGGTCAGGTAGAGCATCTGCTGTAACCTTATTCCGATACGGAAATCCATGTTCTTATCAGCGGTAGTAATATGAAGCCCCTTTTGAGGGGAAAAAGTTACTGTAGGGGGTGATTGGGCAACCGGTGTTTCACTTATTAAAACATTACACCAAAAAGCAATAAGTCCAAGCAAAACGGGCTTAAAAGCATATTTAAAAAATCTTTTCATCATTAAAAAAGGAGTCACTTTTGATTCCGCAACTAAGGTCTCGTTGGAATAAGTAGTTTTTGTGAAGGAATGGCTTTAATTGTTAAATAAAGCCAGTTTTTTGTGAAAGCCCTTTCACGATTAAAGAATAAGCACTAACATCCCTTGTGCTGTTAAAACCCGAAATATTATCAAAGCTTTCTTCTCTTGAGTTAAGAGCCAAGAAAATTGTAGAGGGCTTTATTTCAGGCTTACATAAAAGCCCTTATCATGGTTTCAGCGTGGAATTTGCCGAACATCGCCCTTACAATCCCGGCGATGATTTTAAACATATTGACTGGAAAGCCTACGGAAAAAAGGAGCGTTTTTATGTAAAGCAGTATGAAGAAGAAACCAACCTTCGCTGCTATGCTTTGTTAGACACCAGTTCCAGTATGTTGTTCAAACATTTTGGGGAATGGAGCAAACTTCGATACGGTACACACTTCGCGGCTTCCCTGATGTATTTAATGCACCGTCAGCGAGATGCCTGTGGCCTTATTCCTTTTTCGGATAAAATTGACACATTTATTCCTGCTAAGGGTACATATGCTCATCTTCGTGAAATATATCTTGAACTGGAACGGGAGTTGGTTCGAGAAACAGAGAAAAACCCGGAGAAGAGAAAAACAGCTTCAGCGCGTGTAATACATGAAATCGCAGAACGCCTCAATCATCGAAGCCTTGTAGTAATTATTACGGATCTTTTTGAGAATATGGATGAACACGAAGCACTCATATCTGCTCTAAAGCATTTGAGACACAGAAAACATGAGGTACTGCTTTTTAATGTGCTGGAAAAACGCAGTGAGCGTGAACTGGCTTTTTCGGATAACAAGTTTGTATTCGAAGACCTGGAAACAGGAGCCGAAGTAGAAGTACTTCCCGCACAGGTACGGGAAGACTACAAAGAAAAAGTGGCCGATTATACCAGAAAGTTTATAGCCGCTTGCAGTGAGTTTGAAATTGACTACGAAGAAATAGATACCGAATCTGATTTTGATGTGGCGCTGTTGGCCTACCTTAATAAAAGAAGAAGGCTGGGCTAAGGTTTACAACGTATCCAAACAGGGTCGCCATCGAAACCGGGGGAGTTAGTAAGGCGTGTTCTGTTTGATCCATCTGCATTCATCATAAAAATCTCCCAGTCGTTGTCAATGACTCCACCAAGAACAATCCTTGCACCATCCGGGGAATATCTCGCAATAAGTTCATTATCAGGGGTGTCTGTGAGTTGTGTTAATCCCGAACCATCTGTACTAATGGAATACAAATCTGCTTGCCCATTTTCATAAATATAAAAAATCACTTTTTCGTTATCCGGTGCCCAGGCAGGGTGTCCGTGATAACTGGTGCCGTTCGTTACAATCCTGAACTCAGTCCCATCAGCATTGATGATTCCTATATCCGCTGAGCTGTTTTCATCAGAATATTCAAAAACAATTTGTTGTCCATCAGAGGACCAACTTGGATAAAAATCAGATCGTGCAGTAATTAATGTATCATTCTCATTGGAATCCAAATCGCGCACAACTAAATGATGGAGTTGAGGTTGTTCGGTTTTTGTAAAAACGATTTTATTTTCAATTGGAGACCAATCGGGGATTTCATCTCCGGCAGGGTTAAGGATACTCCATTTCTCAGTTCCGGTCTCAAAATCTAACTCGTACAGGTAAGGTGCATTCTCTCTGTTTGAACGAAAATGCAGTTTGTTTTGAAACGCATTATATCTGGGAGAGCCATCTGTACTATCATTCGTAACTAAAGCGATAGCTTCTAAAGTTGAAGTATTCAATTGGTATAAATCGCCATTTCCTGTTCTAGAGGAATAAAAAATTACATAGTCCTCCGTACATACTGTGCTCTTACTATCAACTTTATTATTGTTTTCAACAGTTACTGAGAAACGAATACAGCCAAATGCAGTGCAGAGTAGTAATAAAACAATGTATATACGCATGTAACTAAACAACCTTGCTGTTTTTTAGAATCCGATTAAGTAGTGATGGCGATATTCTTTTAACAAATAAAGCCAGTCTTTCTTTGGGGCTTGAAATAATAATCTCTTCTTTTCGTGCCTTTAACCTGCTCCAGACTTTTTGCACCATTTCGTTGGCATCCATAGCAGTTTCATGAAGGTCTCCCATTTTGCCAAACGAACTGCCGTCTCCGGTTAATGCATTTTTTGTGATATTTGTTTTTATAGGTCCCGGGCATAGTAAAGTCACATCAATATGATGTTCATATAATTCCTGGCGAAGTGAGTCAAAAAAGCCCTGAACAGCATGCTTACTGGCAGCATACCCTGTTCTGAATTTAGTTCCGATTTTACCGGCCACACTACTGGTTACAATAATTTGCCCGGATTTGCGGCTAATCATATGTGGCAGTATTTCTTTGGTTAAGCCGATTGAGCCGAAAAAGTTCACCTCCATCAACTGCCTGATGGTATCAATATCAGTTTCTTCAAATACTGAGCGTTGACTTATACCTCCATTATTTACCAGTACATCAATTTGTCCAAAAAGTCCTAACGCTTCTTTTGTTTTTGATTGAAAGGATTTTGAATCTGCTAAATCAATGGTGAGTACTTTAACCCGTTCTTGTTCTTCCCCGAGACCCTTTTTTACTTTTTCAAGAGTTTCTGCTCTGCGGGACGATAAAATAAGGTTAGCCCCTTCCCTATAAAAAGCTTTGGCAAGTGCTTCTCCTATCCCGGATGAAGCCCCTGTGATCCATACAGTTTTATTTTTATAATGCATTTTCGATTTTTAACTGATTTTTGCTGAAAGTATGCCCGATTGAGTTAAACTTACAATCTCATTCTTATTATTTTCAAAGGTATATTAAAAATCTTTTATTCTTACAAGCTGTGACAACAAACAATACAATATTACTGGTAGAAGACGAGGAAGAATCAGGGGAAATGCTCGCAAATTTCCTCGAACTGAACGACTTTAATGTTCATTGGGCAAAAGACGGAAAAGAAGCGTATGAACTGATTAGTGATAATGCCAATAATATAGATTTGGCTATTCTGGACATTATGGTTCCCTATCACGATGGTAAAGAAATATGCAGGCATATCAGGGAGCATCCGGTTATAAATGATATACCCGTAATTTTTTTGACAGCAAGAGATGAGGAAAAAGACGAGATAGAAGGTTTGAACCTGGGTGCAGATGATTATATAAAAAAGCCGGCAGGCTTAAACCTTATAAAAGCACATGTTGTCAGCCATCTTCGAAGGATTAACCCTGCAAAGTCTCAGTGGTTACAGTACGGGCATGTATATTTAGATACCGACACCAAACAAATGTTTATCAATGATGAACTGATTGACCTTACGCACACAGAGTACATCATTGCAGAATTATTTTTCAAACATCCGAAGCTGGTGTATAGCCGGCAGGAGATTTTAGAGCATATTTCGGATGAAGAGAAATACATTTTTGACCGCACGGTAGATGTACATATCAAAAATCTGAGGATCAAAATGAAGGACGAAGGCAAGCTTATAAAAACTTATCGTGGGGTTGGCTATGGCTTTAACAGAGAATACGGTCGCGGATGAACATTCAGGCCAAGCTCGCCTTTACATACATTACACTGCTTTCAATAGGTGTAATTGTAATAAGCTCGTATGCTATACTTAGTATTCGCTCTTATTTGTTAGAGGAGGGGTTTGTAAAGTTTGAAGCAGATGCCCATTCATTTGCAAATTCATTTGAAAGAATTCAGGTAGAAGAAGATTTATTTGATAAAGTTGAATTAGTGGCAAACCTGACTGGCTATGAAGTAGCCCTTTTTGATTCTGCGGGGCTTCTGCTGGTTCAGGCAGCCGCCAGAGAGGATGGGTTTGTAAGCGCTGATGAATACATCACTGATGAAATTATAGATTCTCTTTATAGCAATAAGGGCATATCAGTAGTATTGAATACTAGTAATCCTGACAAACTCATTGCATTCAGGGAGATTGAGAGGAACAAAACCGAAGCCCGCTTTCTTAGGATCAGCGAATTTGAAAGTGATATTTATGCTGCTGAATCAAGCATACGGCATTTAATCTATGGAGCTATGTTCAGTTCAATTCTGGTAGTGATAATTGTAAGC
This sequence comes from Balneolaceae bacterium, assembly GCA_006969905.1. Taxonomy (GTDB): domain Bacteria; phylum Bacteroidota; class Rhodothermia; order Balneolales; family Balneolaceae; genus Balneola. The sequence goes on from CP030887.1 coordinate 1,203,828, forward strand.
TTCTTTTTTGCCAGGTATTTATCAAAGCCGTTATCACAGCTTAATGAAGCGGCACTGGATATAGCTTCGGGAAACCTTGACAGGGAGCTAAATGTAAACAGGAGCGATGAATTTGGTACTCTTGCAGCATCTTTGAACAAAATGGCGGGTACATTAAAAGCAGATAATGAGCAATTAAAAGGCATGAATGAAAAACAGAGCCAGTTTTTTGCTGATATCACACATGAAGTAAGAAATCCCCTGCATTCTATTTCCGGAGCACTTGAAATGCTTGAGGTTGCTAAACTGGAGCCCGAAAAGAAATCCAAATATATAGCTGTTGCTCAAAAACAAGTAGAAAGGGTAGTAAGGTTGTTTGAGGATATAAAGAGCCTTCAGCGTTATGATTTTGATGAAAGCTTTATCAACAAACGGAAAACAAATCTCATTAAAATTGTACAGGAAGTAATCGGTGTTAATGAACCGTTTGCACAGGAAAAAAACCTGGAACTGGGGGTAGAGCGTATGGGTAATTGTTCGGTGTTTGCGGATCCGGATAAGATTGAGCAAGTATTGGATAATCTTGTTTCAAATGCTATCAAATATACCAATAAGGGTAATATCAGGGTCTCATGTATTGAGAGTAAGAACAGGGTTGAAGTTACAGTATCAGATACAGGAATTGGGATTAGCTCAGAGCACCTGAACCGTTTGTTTGATCGTTTTTATCGCACCGATAAAGCACGATCAAGAGATAAAGGAGGTACGGGATTAGGTTTGGCAGTAGTGAAAAGTATCCTGAATGCTCATGGATCTGAAATTTTTGTGAATAGCACACCAGGAAAAGGAAGCGAATTTTATTTTAGCCTTCCCAAGTCGGAAAACTAGTAATTCAGGTATCTGTAAGCGGCGGCAGCCAATGCGCCCCCTGTTAACGGAGCCACAGTATAAAGCGGGATGTTTAAATAAGAGGCTCCACCCAATAAAAAGTCAAAGGCAGAAGTTCCAATTGAAATTGCCGGGTTAAAAATAGATCCTGAAACCGCTGAACCCATTAACGTAAGGCCGGTAAGTGTAAAGCCAATTATAAAACCATACATTTTATTCCCGGTTAGCGCTTTTGAAGAACTAACGGTGATGTAAACCATTACCAGGATACAGGTAAAAAGAACCTCAACTGAAATTTGTTGATATAAATTACTGACAAATGGAGGTTCTACATAGTACGGCAGTGTTGATACGAATACAATGAACGCAGCTGCAATAAAAGCCCCTGATATTTGTCCAACAGTATAGCCAATCAATTTTTTTAACGAGAGTTTTTTCATTAAAAAGAAAGAAAAAGAAACGGCAGGATTATAATGTGCACCTGATACATGAGCCCCCAGGTAAATCATTGAAGCCAAAACAAGCCCAATAACTATCGGGTCTTTAGTCAGACCGATAGCCAGAACCAGGAAAAAAGTCCCTATGGCTTCCATTAGATACTCTCGCATACCCAAAATTTAAGTAATGTTTTTTGTCCTTCCGTTACGGGAAACTAGTTTGGGTAATCAGGAATTGCAAACTATTTATGATGAATTGATGTAAACAAAAAGTGATTACAAAAAGAGAATGCAAAATTCTTTTAAACAGATTATGACCTATATTTGATGCCAAAGAGGCTTATGAACATTTTAGATAAACTTAAAACCCGCTGGGGTATTGAAAACACATTTCAGGTAATCATTATCCTGGTTGTATTTGCCTGTACCGGGTTTGCCGTTCTCTATGTGAAAGAACTTGTATTTGAATGGCTGGGAGTTACTTCCGAATTTCCATTCTGGCAACGTGCAATTATTTGGATAGTTACCATTCTGCCTGCATATAACATTCTTCTTTATATTTTTGGGACTCTTTTCGGGCAAAGAGAGTTTTTCACGTTATTTCTTAAGAAATCACTCGGAAGATTGATTCCGGGAGGCAATAAAAGTTCCTCTACTACAAACCCTTAAGCTGTTCTTTATCTTTCTTGGAAAGTGTAGAAGCGACCAAATCATAGGAGTGTGTGATCAACTCTTTAAAAAGTTCATCATCAACATCACTGAATGTTTTTACTGAATTCCAGTGAGTTTTATTCATATGCCATCCCGGGGTAATTCCTTCATATTGATCTCTCAGAATAATAGCCCGATCCGGGTCACATTTAAGGTTTACAAAATCGAAATTATCAATATTAGTAAGAGCAAACATTTTACTAATAACTTTAAAAACTATAGTGTCCTCTCCAAAAGGAAATGCTTCGGTAACTCCCGGAAGGCCTAGGCAAAATTCCCGGTACTCTTCAATATTCATTAGTTCACCTTTACAAATTCGCCTTTGAATTCTTCTACAGAAGCTACGACAGTGGGTGCAATAGTGTGAAGTAAATCTTTGGATACTATAGCTACAGAACCGCTATGCCATGTGGCGGCCATATTCGTAATATCACGCCTGAGAATCAGTTTGACAGGCTGGTAAAAGCGAAGTTCTATAGCAAAAGGATAGGTGCCGTTAGCTGCTTCCATTATGTTCACATGAACATGGAGAAAGGGGTAATCATAAGATTGTTTCAAGGTTTCCAACCCTAAAATAGTAGCGGGGGTATCTTTGAGGTCTTCAATAATTTGACTACGAATAAAACTTGGGGTCAGATTATCAACTTCCAATCCTTTTGGACGTTCAATGTTTACGACCACACCAAATTGATCGATTCCTGTAAGTGAATTACGCTCAATTTCCACTTCACTTTGGGCAAAAAGAGTAGTGCTTAACAAACAAACCATAAAAAGAGAACATATTCCGGTTTTCATATAAGATTACTTTTTTGTTTAAAAAACCAGAAAAAAACATAATCCGCAATTGGTAAAGTATTAGCTGTTCTTTTTAGCAATGATAAGCGGGTTTTGTTTATTAGGATGAGAGATGATATCCAGGGGATAATCAAAGGCAAAGCTCATTGTTTCTGTAGTAAATACTTCTTCAACAGAACCCTGCTGAACGGTTTTTCCATCTTTAAGTAAATGAATACAATCGGAGTATTGTGCAGCCAGGTTCAAATCATGAATTACAATCAGAACCCCAGTATTTTTTTTACAAAGTTCTTGCAAAAAACTTAGCATTTCGTGTTGATGTGCTACATCGAGGCTAGCTAAGGGTTCGTCTAAAAGCAAATAAGAAGGCTCTTCCTGTTCTATTCGGCCCCAGATCTGAGCCAGTGCACGCGCAAACTGAACACGTTGCTGCTCCCCACCGGAAAGGGTGATATAGGATTGATCTATGAGGTGCAAGGCATCAGCTTTTTCCAGGCTGTTTTTGATGATATCTTCATCCCTTTTTGTAAGAAGCACATTAAAGTAAGGAGAACGGCCAATACCCACCATTTCCCGAACGCTGAAGTTGAATTCCATGGATACTTTCTGACTTACAACAGCTCTTATTTTCGCGAGTTCATTAAGATTGTAATCCTGAATAGGTTTGTTATCCAGTGTTACTTCACCGGAGTGAGCGAGGTCATTACAAATAGCTTTAATAACGGATGATTTTCCTGCCCCGTTTTTACCAATTACAGCAGTAAGAATGCCCGGTTCGATGGAAATAGAAACCTGGTCAACAATTTTTCTCTTCGTTACTTGTACACTTATATTGTTTGCCCGGATCATATCGGATGTATTTGCGCACGATTTCTCATTAACAACCACAGAAAAAACGGAGCGCCTATGGCCGATGTGACTATCCCAATGGGAAGTTCAGCGGGAATAATAGCCATTCGTGCAAAAAGATCTGATCCCAAAAGAAGTAAAGCACCCAGCAGAATAGAAGCGGGCATAAGAAAACGATGATCGGAACCTATAATCAATCGCAATAGATGCGGCACTACAAGCCCTATGAATCCTATGATTCCGCTGGTAGCTACTGCTGCGCCTACACCTAATGCAGCTAGTACAATTACTAATCGCTTAACGAACTCAGTATTGACACCTAAGTAGCGGGCTTCATTTTCCCCTAATAACATAGCATTTAGTTTTTTGGCAAGCATGGGAAGAATCAGAATACAAGTGAGCAGAAAGGGCGTTGATGTAAAAACGGTATCCCATACTGATCCGCCAAGGCTACCAAGTGTCCAGAAAGTGAGGTCTCTTATTTGGGCATCAGTTGCAGTAAAGATCAGGAAGCCAATACCTGCTGCGGCCATAGCATTAATTGCTATACCTGCCAGCAACATAGTGGAAACATTGGTTCTTCCTCTTTTTGAAGATATGATATATACTAAGTACGTAGATACCAATCCTCCAAGAAAAGCAGCTATAAAAAGTAATTTTGTTTGGATAAAATCTGGAAGAAATTTATTCAATTCTTCTGCAAAAATGATAACTGCTGCTGCAAATAGTGCAGCTCCACTAGATACTCCTATCAAAGTTGGATCTGCTAAAGGGTTTCGAAAAAGCCCTTGTAAAGAAGCTCCTGAAACTGAAAGTGCGGCGCCAACCAGGATTGCCATTATAACACGGGGCAGGCGGATGTTAAATACTATTGCACTTGATTGCACCAGCTCATCTTCTGCAAGATTGATGACCCCGAGCTTTGCAGCTATTACTTTAAGTACAGAAGAAATTTCTATAGAAACCGGACCAATACCGATTGAAAGAACAGAGAATACAACCAACCCTGCAAATAGGGCTATTATAGTTATATAATGCTTTTTATATGCATCAAGTTGAAGCAACTAACCAAACCAAAATTAGTAATCAGATTGAATAGAGATAGATAATTCGGGATGCAAAGCTTTCATTAAATCCAGGACTGCTGATCCCAATCTGGGACCAAAGCCCAACAAATAATTTCCATCAAATGAAAGAATTTGATCTTTTCGAACAGCAGTAGTTTGATTTACTCCGGGTGTACGTTCCACACCTGCTTTGATCTCATCATGCCGATTCTCCATTACTAGAATGTAATCCGGATTAGCTGCCAGAATAGATTCATTAGAAACAGTTTTATAACCTTCGAATGAATTAAAAGCATTCTTACCCCCCGCAAGATTTATCATTTGTTCTGCCCCGGTATTAGTGCCGGCCACCATAAAACTACTGCTCCCTCTTACTGCCAGGATAAACAATACTGTAGGTTTTTGAATGAGGCTATTCCGTAAATCGCTGGCCTTAGCTAATTGGCTTACATTCTCATTAATCAGTTCATCTGCTTTAGCTTCTGCATCCAAGGCTTCACCAATTGCAGCTATTTTCTTAGTAGCACTTTCTACGCTTTTTTCTTCATCGACAAGAAGGAGGCTGGTACCGGCTCCACGGATTTGTTGAAGTGCAGATTTAGGAGAGGCTTCATCACTGGCAATAATGAGAGTAGGTGTTAAAGCAAGAATTCCTTCCGATGTAATGGTTCGCACATAAGGCACTCTTTCGAGAGAAAATACCTGCCTTGGAAAAGTACTTGATTGGTCAGTAGCGATAACCTGTTCCCCAAAGCCAAGTGCAAATACAGTTTCCGTGATCGATCCTCCAATCGTAATGATCCGAGAAGTATTATCAATTGTAACCTCTACACCATCCGAACTTAAAACAGTTTTTTGAGCAAGGGCCGATTGAAGGGGGGTGAATAGTAAGAAAGTGATAACAAGTATTACTGTTCTCATACTGCAACACTTTCTGATCTGAGTTCACTCATAAGGTCTTTCCAACTTTCCAGTTCCGGTATGCCCGGTTTCCTGACACCAAAAAAAGTGACAATATTATTATTGTCTTTGTCAAAAATTTCTAAAGAGGTAACAATACCATCCTCAGTAGGCTTTTCCACTATCCACGATTGTGCGATATGATCTTCTCTCAGGTGAAGGTTAAATTCAGGATCCAGCACATTTAACCAGTTATCCATTTTTTTGATCTTACTCACTTTCCCAGAGTGAATTTGAATTACTCCTCCGCTTGAAACAAAAACCATAACCGGCACTTCATTTTCAGAAGCCTTTAAGAGCATCAACTCTGTTGTAGAATTATCAACCTTATAAGAAAAACGACCTTCCGCAATTTTTAAAGCACGCGTTCGGTCTACTTTGAATTTTTTAAGAAGTGGATAAAAATCATGAGTATCCTTCAATTCTGCCCATTCATTAAGAAAGGAGTTCTCATTCACTTCCGGTGAAACTTCGTAATCGCCAGTCCGTTCGGCGGTTTCTATTTTAAGCAGAGAGTTTTGGTCAGGATGCTTAAACTTTGAAATCAGGGCATTATATGCAGGCAGCTTGTCTTCGTTCATAAGATAGATTTTATGAATAGCCGTACCATATTTGTCAAAAAACTGTACGCTGTAAAGTGTACCACGAGAATTTTTTACCGGTACTGCGAAGGCAAAACCAAATTTCCCGGGAAAAATTCTAAGATCGATATCCGGGTCCAGAACTAAACCAACATGTTTGTTGAAACTGATATTATGGTATTCACCTTTTCGTTCGTGAACTACAGATTCATTCCGGGTAAGTGCCATTACATAGCCAAGTTGCTCAACTTCTGAGAATAGCCCCGACCAGTCTTCTTGTAAACGAATCGCATCTTTTTGAGTGGAAACAAGCTCGGCTTCGCTTACATCCAGGCGATCTGCGGCATCTTTGATTCTTAATTTCGGGAATTGTTCTTTAAGCGCATCCCATGCTTTTTTGAGTGAGGTTTTTGAAGGGTTCAATGGAGAAAAAATTTATTATTTAGAATAATTCTAAATTAAAAACTTTTTCTCCATAAAAAAAACCCGTTTTTTCACAAACGGGTTTTACGAGTAAACTAACTAATAAACCGTATTTGATACGAGTTATTACTTTCTATTCGAAAAATCTGGAGCCATCAGCTTGGATAGCATATTCAAAAGTATAGTACCTGGAAGCCGAACGAGTATCCGGATTAATGAACTCTTGAGAAGTTACATCAGGATTTCCTTGATAGTAACTGACAATTCGTACTTTCGCATATTCGTCGTCTGCGGTTTTAAAGACAAGAGTGATTCCTTCAATAGGAAGGATTGCAAAAACCGGTACATTATTTGCGGTGTATGTGTACCAGGTTTTATTAGTTCCTACATATCCTTCAATAGGAGCTTCTGTAACTGCAGAAAAGTCAATATTTAGTGCCTGTAGCCCACCTCCATTTTCAATATTACCAAAAATCGAAGTTCCTTGAAGGCCAATATCCCACTGTGAAGATGAAGCGTCTTCAATGATTTCTCCTGTAGTGAAATCAAAATATGTAATAGTATCTTCGTGGAATAGCTTAGTGCTCCCATCATTTTGAATAGTATAGTTAAATGTAAAATACTTAGAACTTGGGCGAGTCATAAAGCTGGCAAATTCAGGGGTACTGGTATCGGGGTTGCCCTCATAGTAGCTAAGAATTTGAACTTTTGCGTATTTTCCATCCGGTTTTTTTACTACCAAAGTTTCATTTTCATTAGCTAAAACAGCATGCTTTGGTCCGTTAGGCGCTTCTCCCGTGTAGGTATACCAAGTATTGTTACTTGCTTCAAAACCGGTTTCAGGTGCGGTTTCTACATCAGCATATGGCGTTTGAAGTAACTGGATACCACCCCCGTTTCCTGAATTTGCGAGAATGGTAGTTCCTCCAAAAGCAATATCCCAATCCGAAGAAAGTGAATCTGAGATAGTAGAACCCGTTTCTAGATCGTAGAAAGTATATCCTGGTGAAGATTCTGTATCTCCCTCAACATCTTTATCTGGTTCAGCAGGCGCAAATATAGTATTTACATTTGCAGCTATATCAGAAGCAATTTTTGCTTCTACTGCAGCAGGGCCATCATTTCCGGAATCACTACATGCTGTAAAAATAAAAAGTGTAGTCGCAAAAAGCAGTGGTATATTTACTCTTTTTGTTTTCATGATATGAATAGTTTGTTAGTGAAGTTTTATGTTTAATTGAGTGTAAAATGTTAAGCCGGGATTCGATGGCAGGAACTGGGCATCCTGGAAGTTTGAAATATTATCCACGCCGAACATCCATCGGATTTTTTTCCCAAATGTTTTAGCAACTGAAAAATTCAGGATGGTTTTATCAAAAGCTTCTTCAACATTATTTGCTTTGAAGACATATTCATTCCGGTCAATACGTTCGTTTCCATTAAAATCGATACCAAACCGTCCACGAAAAATGGCTCTGAAACTGGTTTCCAGGTCAATTTTTTCAATGAAGTAAAAAAGTTTCAGGTTCGCATTATGTTTGGATCTGTTTGGGAGCACTCCATATTCAGTTCGGTTTCTGGAAACAACCACACCGTTTATTACTTCATCGAATGGAACCTTGAATTCCTGTCTCGCATCTAAAAACTGGTATCCAACACCCACCCTGAGTCCAGGAATTTTTTCGGGGGTTAACTGAAGCACTGATTCAAAGCCTTGCGTATAGACTTGATCTAGATTAAAGTATGAGAATACAGATTGGGCATTGGTTTTTAAAGCGATTTGTTGCCAGTCAATCATATTCTGCACATTATTCCGGAAGAAGTTTATTTTAAACTGAAGTGAATTAGTCGGGAACAAATCAAACCCGGCATTATAGGAGAAAGACCTTTCTGCATTAATGTCAGTTACATTGTTTGGAGATATAAGTACTGAATCTATTCTTCCGCTTTCCTGAAGCTGCTGCATTCCTTCTATTACTGTAGAAGTTCCAAAAACAGTATAGCCAACTGTTGCATTGGTAAAGTTCAGAAACAATTGGTTAAAAGCAGGAGCTTTAAAGCCCCTGCCAACCGAAGCGCGGAAATGAATTTTGTTATTAGGTTTAAAAAGAGTAGAAAATTTAGGACTGAACTGTGAACTGTACTCGCTGTGATTATCAAATCGAAATCCTCCTGTAAATGAAAGTTTTTCAGACACCTTCCATTCATGCTGTCCAAATAAAAAATAACTTGTAAAAGTGGGAACATCTGCATAATTATCAGAAATCAGGTCTTCCTGAGTTAAGCCTACACCACTTACAGAGGTATGTTCATCAGACCAAAAAGTGGAGCTTTTAAATTCTATTCTGGTTAGAGCTTGATCGAACTCTCCTGAAAAAAAGTCTTCTTGTGTCTCGTTATTAATCTCATTGCTTTCGCTTAAAAACCGGCTGGTAAAGCCGATTAACTCAAATAACTGCTTGTTTCCTAATGTGTAAGTAATTTCCGGGCTGAAGCTGTAATCTTTTTGGGATTGATCTCCACTGATAGTTATACTTTGTTGGCTAGTCGTGGCCTCAGCCAAGTAACTCAGGTCTTCCTGAAAGTATCTGCCATTTAATCTGACGATCATGCGATCAGAAGCACGATAGTTAAGGCCCCCGGAAAATGTATAATTATGAAACTCAGGCACAGTTGGTGCCAAACTCTCTTCATCCAGGTCATAACCATCTGACCCATTTATATTGGCAAAGAAACGTCCATTGATACGATTTTTTTTAAATGTAATATTTGAACTGCCATCAAAGCTGTTATTTGTTCCATAGCGGGAGTTAATATCCCATTGAAAAGGATCACTACCCTTATCAGTAATAATATTAATAACCCCAGCAAGCGCGTCACTACCCCATAAAGCCGAAGAAGGGCCTTTTACGATTTCAATTTGTTCAACATTACCGATAGCAAGCCTTGTTAAATCCAGTGTGCCCGCAGAGCGGCCAATTACCGGTTGATTGTCTATCATGATTAATGTGTATTCAGGATCAAAGCCCTGCACTTGTATCCCTGTACCATGATCAGAAACAATATTCATACCAATTTGCTCACTGAGTATATCACTAAGCCGCATGCTACCTGATAATTCAATTTCTTCTTCATCAATTACCGAGACAGGTACACTGGTATCTTCAAGTTTTTTTTCTGTTCGTGATGCAGTTACAACTACCCGGTCATTGCCATAAATACGTTCCTGAAGAAATACTTCCAGATCCAGCTGGTTACTTTTTAATAAATCTACAGCAATTTTTTCGTCTCTAAACCCAATACGCGATACAGTCAATACATAAGAACCGGGCTCTAAATTTTTAATCACAAATGAACCATCAGAACCTGTAACGGCCCATTTTTTTGAGGAAAGATAAATATGTGCATCTTCAACAGGAGTACGGTCAGAGGAATATACCTTTCCCCCAATAGACAAAGTCTGGGCAGAGATGGCCGTACTAGTCACAAAAAAAATACTTCCAAGCAGGAAGTTTTTAATAAAAGCCATTAGATTGATCTCTTCTCAATTTAGAACCGTTCCAAATAAAAGAGAGAAATGTGAAGATTATGTGAAGAAGATAAAGATCTTGTTTTAACTGCTACTTAACTTCTACACCCTTCCAAAAAGCAACCCTGCCTTCAATAGGTTTGGCGGCCTGGGAGGTCTCCGGGTAATACCATGCGGCAGCTTCATTTACCTCTCCATCTACTTCAATTGAATAGTAGCTGGCAGTACCCTTCCAGGGGCAAACACTGGTTTGAGTACTTTCGATAAAATATTCTTCATTAAGGGATTCTTTTGGGAAGTAATGGTTCCCTTCTACTACAACAGTGTCATCGCTTTCAGCAATTATTTTTCCATTCCATAATGCTTGTTTCATAATGCTATAATTTTAGACCGGTAATAAATATATAAGTAGAGAATTAATCCTTATTGAAAGAAATAAATTCCCAGGCAAATAAACCCCAGCCAACTATAAAAGCAACACCCCCAATGGGAGTTATGGCACCAAGCCAACTAATATTGGTAAGGCAGAGGGCGTATAAACTTCCTGAAAAAATAAAAATCCCGGTAAAGAGAAGACGTGTAATCCATACCACATTAATTTGAAAGCTTGTTCCAGCCAAAACAACTGCAAGGATGCCCAAACTATTCCACATTTGATAGGATACAGCAGTTTCCCATGTTTGCAATCGTTGAGCGGTGAGAACATTTTCTAAAGCATGAGCGCCAAAAGCACCTAAGCCTATTCCGGTGGCAAGCAAAAACCCGGCAAGTGCAAGAGAACGTTTTTGCAAGTTCATTGTAATTGCTTTACTCACTTACAAAACCGGCTGCCCTGTGAGCTCCATCACAAAAAGGTTTATTGGCCGAGGCTCCACACCGGCAAAAGCTCATTTTCTTTTCTGTATTGAGGCATTGGTCACCACCATTCATTTCATACTTGCCTTCAACTACAAAAGGGGCATTTGGAAGAACGGTGATATGTAACTCTCCACCGGTTTCTTCGGTAGCTTCCAGCTCCAGCCTTTCCGGGTTATAATCCACGCCGCAAGTAAATTCGCCTTTAATATGGGAATTGTCGCAATACGGTTTATTCTTTGACAGGCCGCACCGGCAGAAGGCGGCTCTGGTTTCTTTGGCGAGTATTTCACCGTTATTGTCCTTTATTACCAGGTTCCCTTCAATATATACCGGGCCATTTTCCACCAGGGTCATTGTGTTTTTTGACGGAGCTGTTTCATTTTTTCCGCCATCTTTTCGCTGATACTGTAAAGCTCCCGTAGGGCAGCGTTTAATCACTTCCGCCACTTCATCAGCAGAGGATTTGCCGGGCTGAACCCACGGTTTATGAGAGATATCAAAAACTTCAGGCAGCCCATGTACACATTCTTTGGCATGGATGCATTTTTTCTGATCCCAGCTTACTTCAATTTCATCACTATCGTAGGTAAATATTTTTGATTCCATAATTGTTTTATAATTTAACGGCAAAACTTACAAACGGGAAAAACCCTTCAGCACCATCGGTGGTAAAAAAACCAAGATCAGCAGCAATTCGTTGCCCGATAAATCTACCCCCAAAAGAAATAAGCGGTTCTAAACCATCTGACTCGGTTGGGAATACAAAGTTTTCAGACAGCAAAGCAAATCTTTGCGAAACCCGTAGCTGTCCACCAACAATGAATACAGGATCAGTTGTTTCACCTTCGGCAGTGGCAACGCCAAGTCCGGCGGTAAGGTCAAGCTCTTTCCGGGTATAAGTTGCAGCCCCAAATACTGAAGTGAATCCAAAATCTGAGTCAAACAAAGAGTAATAGGTAGCAGTACCCGAGACTGAAAAACTCTCATTAAGATTTACCCCAACCTTTACCCCAATATTTTTTAGCTGATTTTCAAAACCAAGTTCAGGAATCATGCTTATTCCTCCGCTTACAGAGATATTTTTTGTAATACCATAAGAAATATTGGAAAAGAAGATGTAAGTATTTTGATAATAGCCTGATCTGGCTTCTAACATACGCCCGCTCTGTGTAATAAATAACTTATTTGATGCCGGGTTTTTGTACCAGCGGGTGGTCCTATCCGAAGGATCCACGATGGTAATTTCCTTAATACGATCATAATTGAAATTGAATAACCCGTCTTTGGTTTCCACACCTACCGACTCGTCATCTACTGAAATAACTTTCCCGGAGAAGGTATTTCCGTTAACAAGCGTAATTCGAACCTCATCTCCGTTTTCAAGGGCATCCATCAGGATTACTTTGAATTCGGTAGTTTGAGCCGTTGCTGTAGCCGTAAAAAGGAAGCTCAGGCAGATAAATATGAATAACTTTCTGGGGTACATAATGATTAGCAGGCTTATGATTGATGAATTTATCAAACCAGAAACCCATAACAAACAGCTTTATTTCATTTTATCATTTATTTGGAAATCCTGGAAATGACAAATTTAAAGGAATAGACTTTAGGCGATAAATTGTTCAGCCATGCGAATGGCTTGTTGCTATAACGCCCATAAATTAATCGATTAAAAAAATCTGATGCAGAAAAGGGCTAATAACATCAATTAATTGCAAAAATAAAAACTGCCTAAAAGTGGGGCGAGATTGATGTTTACAATATGGACAAGTGACTATAGATTACTAGGGAAATGTCATGATTCATACTTTTAATTGAACCTGTGTTCGTCGTGCCTGTTATTTGAGTTGGGATAATTCAATTTTCTGGATTAAGAGCTTTCCGTGTCCATTTATTTTTAAGCCGATACTTCCGGCGGTTGGTTCGTCTCCATGTCCATGAACCACCATTTCTTTATTGATGTATCCTCTAAAGTGCGTTCCGTCGCTAACCACCCGGATAAATTTTAATCCCTCATTTTGGAACTCTTTTTCATCAAAAATTTTGGTTTCGTTACTTGTAGCCCGTCCCTGTGAGATTTCTCCGTCTGAAGTGAGAGCCACAAAATCATAGTTTTGAGAATCTTGTGCATGATGGGCAATTTTGAGCTCTCCGGTAAAGGAGGCCATATCTAAGTAGATATCGACCTGAATATTTTCATAACCCGAATGCGTTACAAAGAAATTAGATATGTGGTCTGACAGATCAAAGCTGAGATACGTTTTATTATCAGTGATTGAAACTGTAGGGTTGAGCTGTTCTATATCCCCTTGGAGCCAGTGAAAATGCTCGTTCAGATCATTGACAGAACTGGCAGACATATTCCAAATCCAGTCGTTGTTTTCTTTTTGGGTAAACGATGATTGTATCTCTGAATTTTCATTTTGAATGAATGGTGGCTCTTCAACTTCTTCGAGCAATTGGCCGGTACCAACTCCATAGCCATAGACCATAGTTGCCCCATACTCTCCGGTCTGAAACAAGAAAAGTATCCCTGACAGCCCAAGTACAAAAACCGTTATTTGAACAGATTTCTTATCCAATAGTTTATACCAATGCAAAGCAATACGAATGATTGTATAGATACTAAAGAACATGACTGTCCATAATGCCCAATCGGCATGGTCGGTTAAGAGTGATTGAGCTTGGGTTGGAAGAAACACAGTGTCAGCAGCTGATCGTCCTGTAAAATAGGTTATTATAGCCGCTATTGAGCCAAGCACATAGATAAAGGTGGTTTTCTTTTCATCCCACCATTCATCTTTTATAAAGAATGTCATGGCATTTAACCCAATAGCCAGTATAAGTATGGCTATTGGAAAATGTACCATCATAGGGTGAATGTTTGGAGCATAGTCAAAAAGCTCATTCATTATTTTTACCTCTTATTCGTTATATATTTTCTCAATTCTTTTAGATTGCTATAGCTCTTCAACCACGCGCGTTAGGGCTGTGTTAACTTCTTGAGCAATCTCATGCAATTCTTCATTATCTACGGCCTGCATTGACGCTAATGGGTTCACTGCGGAAACTTCTACTTGACCGTTTTCATGTTCTTCCACGATGACATTGCATGGCAGCATAGTACCTATTTTATCCTCTTTTAAAAGAGCTTGATGTGCGAAGTTTGGATTGCAGGCACCCAATATTTTGTACTTCTTAAAATCCACATCCAGTTTCTTTTTAAGCGTTTCTTTCACATCAATTTCTGTGAGTACGCCAAAACCCTGATCTTTCAGCCTTTCGGTTACACGTTCAATAGCTTCTTCAAAATTTTGATCTACATTTTTTGAGATATAATATTCCATGGTTTTCCTCAGTCTTTGAGTTATTCTTTTTTCTGTTCAAATTCACTTTTGGTAATCTTGCCCCTGGCATATCGCTTTTTTAAAATATCGAGGGCATCCTCCTGGTCGTTGGCATTGATATTTCTTCGGGCATTAAAGAATTGAAATAATCCATACCCAATTGCGAGTATGAGCAGCCACCAAAAAATCATCATCCAACCTCCTCCAAATCCATCTGTCCAGTGCATAATTGATACTTTTAGCAATGGTGTTTAATGAATTGCTCATCAAGCACCATTGAATAATTAATGATTGTGTTTTGATTCTGATCCATCAGGCATCCCCATCTCGCCTTTCATCATCATTCGCATACACATCATGTGCATTTTCATCTTGGGATCATTCATCATCTCTTTCGTGTTAGATTGATCCATTTCCTTGCCCTCCATCATGGACTGCATCATCTGCATATGAGCCTGCATTTGCTCTTTCATTTTAGGGTTTTGCATCATGCTTTGCATATCTCCCATATTCATTTCAGATTCCATGTCCATCATTTTATGCATCATCTGCATACGCATTTTTGGATCTTTCATCATATGATCCATCATCATGGATCTCATCGTGGAGTCTTTCATCATTTCCATCATTTGCTCTTTTTTCCCGTCATGCATGTTATGTTGTTGTGCATGAGCAAATCCGATCAAAAGAACAGTGAACATCGATGTGAGTATAAGTTGTTTTAGTATTTTCATAATGTTTTCCTTTTTATTTGTTGTTTTGTGATTAAAATTTTTCATGACTTATGAGTTGCCTTGCTTAAGGCCAATGTTATAGACAGAGGCGATCAATGCCCCAATCAACCAGCCTAGAATGAAGGTCTGTACAATCCCCAAGATTGCCTGCCATACAGGCACGTCCATTCTGATAATTGACGTGGTATCCAGCCCGTGCAGCAGGCTGTTGAAGAACCAAATGGTTCCTTCTCTACCCACTGTTATCATAAGTAGTATGCATCCTACATAGAGTAATGCTCCGGTTGATCCGACTGCTACTCCAAATCGTTTTATATTTAATTTTTCCATTGTTATCTCTTGTTTTTTGTTAGTTGGTGTCCTAGTGATCATGTCCGCCATGCGAGCGAAACATCATAAGGTGTGCACCAAACATGATGAGGATGAATAGGAAGAATGTGATGGGGCTCTTCAGCCCAAAGCTGGGCGCTAAAAAGATGAGCAAGAGTGGAACAACACATCCAATAATCATCCAGAAATAATGTCTTTTCATATCTACCTCTTAGTTGAATTACAAAAGAACTTCAGCGCCTTCTTTCCCGTCCCGAATGCGTAGTGTATACTCGATGGGTGAGACAAAAATGATTCCATCTCCTGAAGAACCGGTTGAAGCCGCTTGCTGAATGGTTTCAATGATGGGCTGTACGGAAGTATCCTGAGCTGCAATTTCAATTTTCGTGACTTTGGAATGCATGGCAGGAAACTCCAGGGAGCCGTGTTCTTTATCTGGGTCGGAGTATTGTCCGGCACCTTCACCTTTAAAAACAGTGATGCAACAATGTCCAGCAGCTCTAAGAGCTTTATAGACATCTTCTAACAGTATTGGTCGTATATATGCTTTTATGAGTTTCATGACCTTTCATTTGAGTTAATCTTCTAGTTTTAACAGGCGTGCGTTGAAGGCGACAATTACTGTACTGAGCGACATCAGACCTGCACCAAGAGCCGGATTAAGGATGATGCCATAGCTGTATAAAACCCCGGCAGCGAGAGGAATAGCAACGGCGTTATATCCGGTTGCCCACCACAAATTCTGCACCATTTTTTTGTAGGTCGCTTTGGCAAGTGCAACCAGTGCAGCCACATCCTTCGGATTGCTTTGGGTGAGGATTATATCGCCTGTTTCCACAGCCACATCAGAGCCTGCTCCAATGGCGATACCAACATCGGCTTGAGCCAGGGCCGGAGCATCATTCACGCCGTCTCCTGTCATGGCCACTTTCAATCCTCGTGATTGAACTTCCTTGATTTTATCTGCTTTTTCGTTGGGCAGAACTTCAGCGAAGTAATCATCCAGGCCAAGTTCTTTGGCTACATAAGCAGCCGTTTGTTTATTATCGCCTGTAAGCATAATGCACTGAATGCCCATCTCATGGAGTTGTTTGATTGCTTTTCTGGAGTCTTCCCGGATGGTATCCCCAAGTGCTATAGCGCCAATCAATTTGTCTTCAGCAATCACAAATACCACTGTTTTTCCTTGAGAGGATAAGTTTTGATACTTATCGTCCGGTTGTTCTATGCCTTGTTCTTCTAAGTAACCAGGGCTAACAACTTTGATAGATACCCCCCCAACTTTGCCTTCAATCCCTTTTCCGGTAATGGAATTGAACTCCTCAATTTCCAACAATTCATCACTGGCTTTGACGACTCCTTGGGCAATGGGGTGTTCAGAGTTTTTTTCAAGCGATGCCGCTAATCGCAAGATTTGTTCATCACTATAATCGCTTGAGTAATTGATGACATCTGTAACCTCAAATACCCCCTTGGTGAGCGTTCCGGTTTTATCAAAAATAACCGCTCCAAGGTTTCGTGCTTCTTCAAAAGCGGTTCGGTTTCTGATCAAAAACCCATTCCCGGCTGCCAGATTTGTTGAAACAGCCACCACTAAGGGCACGGCCAGCCCAAGTGCATGAGGACAGGCAATAACCATCACGGTAACGGTTCGTTCTAAAGCAAAGACAAAGTCTTCAGTGGTCAACACCGTCCAGACAAAGAAGGTCAGGAAACCAGCTGCCAATGCGATCATTGTGAGCCAAAAGGCAGCACGATTAGCTAAATCCTGCGTTCTTGATTTACTTTCCTGGGCTTGTTTGACCAGGTCAATGACCTGAGACAGGAAGGAATCTTTTCCGGTGCGGTTGATCTCAATGGTGATTGAACCTTCTCCGTTCAGGGAGCCTCCAATGACTTCATCGCCATCACTTTTAGAAACAGGTTTGGATTCCCCGGTCATCAGAGACTCATTGACGGAACTATTGCCTTTAATCACAACACCGTCAGCCGGGATCTTTTCACCGGGTTTAATGAGGACACGATCTCCGGTTTTAAGCTTTTCTAGTGCAACATCTTTGGTAGAGCCATCATGCTGAACTAAATGCGCTTCTGAAGGCATAAGCTTGGCAAGTTCTTCCAGGGCTTTGGAGGCGCTCATCACCGATTTCATCTCGATGTAATGACCAATCAGCATGATATCAACTAAAGTGACCAGCTCCCAAAAGAAGATTTTACCATCGACAACAAAAACGACCAGTGTGCTATATACATAAGCTGTGGTAATGGCAATGGCGATCAGGGTCATCATGCCGGGCTGTTTTTTCTTTAACTCATCAACCAATCCTTTGAGGAATGGCCAACCACCATAGAAGAAGACCAGACTGGATAGAACAAATGAGACATAGATATCGCCCGAAAATGCGAGTGCGTCTCGCAGTCCAAGAAACCCTTGAATCATAGGAGAAAGGGCGATAATCGGCAGGCTTAAAGCTAGTGAAATCCAGAAGCGCTTTATAAAATCCTGTGCCATATGCGCATGGTGATCGTGATGATCATGTCCTCCGGAATCTTCATTATGACTAGAATGGTCATGGTGTTCATGTCCAGAGGAAGAATGGTTGTGTTGAGAATGATCGTGGTTCATAGTGGCCTCTTACTCTATTTTGGTTACAGTTTCTCCACACTCGTGCATCGTTTGTCCATAGAAAGGATTGGCAATTTCTTCTTTATTACTTAACCACCTGGCTCCTTCTCCGCTGTTAGCCATCGGGCAAAACTGTACAAATAAAGAAGCGTGTTTGTAGCCTTGGTTCTCTACGGCAGTTATAAGCTCCTTTGAAATGTTTGAGAAAGCTTTCCTGAACTCTTTTAGGGACTCTGCAGACTCTGCCGATGCTACTGCATTAAGCATTTGACGGTGATGTTTTTCATGCTTGGATGCATGTTCGCCATGGTTAGTCATTTCACTATTGTTTCTTACTTCCGATGCAAATGCTGGCAGGTGTTTCGCCGCTTGTTCAAAATCATCGTTCACCAGTGCATCTTTGATTTTCAGGTATTCATTTACAAGGGTTTGAAGGTGTGTATCGTGGGAATGACCACTGTGGTCTTGTGCTAAAGCTGGTATGCTTATCAGTGTTGTAACTATGAGTGTAAGTATTGTTTTCATTTGTTCTCCTTGGTTATTGGTTTTCAATTCGTTCTATGGTTTCTCCGCAAGAGATCATCTGTGCTCCGAAATAAGGATTGTTGATGGCCTCTTTTTCACTGAGCCAATAGGCTCCTTTTCCTCCGCTTGCCATCGGGCAAAATTGCCGATAGTACACACCTTCAATACTGAATTTTTTAACGACATTGAGTATCACATTGGAAAGGGCCATAAAATGCTCTCGTTGTTTGGCTAAGTCTTGGGTGTTTGATAGTTGAGTAAGGACCGCTTGAAGCGAATCCAGCTGATTCATCCATACGTTATGCCCTTGTCCATTCAGCAGGCTCATATCAACTTGATTGAGGCCGGCTTGCATATTTGTCACTTCATTAAAAGCCAGGTCGGGTTGTGAGCTGACAAGTGTATTTTTAAAATCAATGTAGCTGCTTACCACACGGGCTACCTGAGATTTGAATGCCTGAGGAGCCTCGATAGGTGAATTCTGCACACTTTGGCTGGCTGTATTTATTGATGGATTACTTGGTACAGATCCGGAGCCATCCATCGTGTGACCTTCATGACCTGTCCTGGCCGGGCGTCCATCCGGAGTTTTGTTCATCATGCTGGCTTTGCCTGCCAGCTGAGCGGCGCTGTCAATTTTGAAAGTTCCATTGGTAACCACTTCTTCTCCCTCTGACAATCCTGATTTCACAATATATTGATCGCCCACACGCTGTCCCAGTACAACTTCTCTGAATTCGAAAGTAGGTTGGGTGGTATTCGGTTTTTTAACGTAGACCACAGAGCGCTCACCGGTCCAAAGCACAGCCGATTTTGGAACAAGAATTTGTTCGCCGCTATCTCTCAAGTCAGATTTGATAACCCCCTGAGCCAGCATATTCGGCTTAAGAAGTAAGCTTTTATTTTCAGCTTCAGCTCTTACAGAAACCGTTCTGGATTGAGGGTTCAGAATGGGATCAATAAAGGTAACTTCAGCGGTAAAATCTTCACCCGGTAATGCTTTGACGCTGAAAGAGACCTTATCTCCAACCCTGATGCTTGCTACATCGCTTTCGTAGGCATCGAACATCACCCAGACTTTAGACAGATCAGCGAGTTTGAACATCGTAGAGCCTCGTTGAACATGGCTTCCTACCTCAATCATTTTACTGATGACGTACCCTTCCACTTTTGAAGTAATATCGACATCATTCATAACGGTTTGGGAGCTTTCAATCTGGTTGATTTGCCCTTCGGCAATTTCCCAGTTGAGAAGCTTATTTCGGGCAGCATTATACAGAGATGGATTACGCTCCTTATCTTTTGCAACTTCGAGTAATTCCTTCTGGGCACTGACCAATTCCGGTGAATAGATGGAGGCAACACGCGCGCCTTCAGAAATATATTCTCCCGTAAAATTGATGTAGAGTTCTTCAATACGGCCAGGCACATGAGCCGGAAGGGTTTTTAGCCGCCTTTCATCCACCATAATTTTGCCAGGCAAACGGTGCGTGGAAACAGCGATATCTTTGATAACCGTTGTTGTTTGCACTTCCGCAAGCTTTGCTGCAGCCTCAGACATAGTGAGTTCGTATGCACTTTCTTCTCCCATAGCCTCTGAAACAGGAATAAGTTCCATGCCGCAGATAGGGCAATTTCCCGGTTCGTTTTCCCGGATACCGGGATGCATACTACAGGTATAGATAATATTTCCTTCTTCATCGGTATGAGCCTGTTCAATATGCTCATCCAATGATTGTGGCTGATCTGGTGCTCCACCGAAAAGTAACCAACCGAGGCTTAGCCCGATCAGTATCAGTCCGGAAATTTTACCAATTCTTTTTAAATCAAATCTAGTGTTCATGGTGACCTTACTTAGTTTTTAACATTCATTTGTTCGGGCGTGGTGTTATCGGTGCCTGACAGGTATTGCAGGTAGGCAACGGCGATATTTTGATCCACGACAGCTTGTTTCTGTGCAAGCTGAAACCGTAATAGCTTTTGTTGTAATCGTAACAGCTCTTCAAAAGCGGTTGAAGAAGAGGTGTACTCTTCCAGTAGAATATCTATGGCTTGACGTGTTCTTCGGATTTGTATGTCTTTGTATAGCTTATCTCTTCGCTCTGCATCCCGAAGATCGCGGAGGGCTTTTTCTAAGTCAGTAGTTAAGCTGTTTTCAACGGCGAGTTGCCTGTCTTGGATAGACCGATAGTTCAGCTTCGCCTGTTTTTCCTGCGCTTTATATTTACTTCTCCACAAAGGAATTTTTACCCCGAGCTTTACAACAAATGCATCATCCCCATTACCAGGAGGATTGAGGTCTGTTCTTTCACCGGTAAAGATATAATCAAAACCCAATCCAAATTGAGGCATTCCGCTTTTTTTAGCAGCATCAATCGAGCGTTGAGCGGAAACTGCCTGGTAGTCAAGTTGAGATAATCTTGGATTTCTTGACAGGATACGTTGTGAAAGCGCTGCCTCATCTATTGGAATTGGTGAAATAGCAAGAGTATCAGCAATTTTGACCGGAAGATTTTTATCCCTGTTGAGAAACTCATTGAACATGACTTCGCTTGTTATGAGTTGATCTTTCAAAAGTTCTAGCTGGACTTGGAGATCTTCTTTTTCAATTTGAACCCGCAGTACATCAACCTGACTTACTTGTGCTGTTTCATAGCGTTGCAGAGACAGATTTTCAAAGGTTTGCAGGATCTCGATGTTTTCTTCAAGAATTGAAATAGAGTGATATAAGAAGTAAAGCTTATACCACTGCTGTTTAACCTGGAAAAAGAGCCTGTTCCGTGCTTCTTCGAATACCTCAAATTGAGATTTTGCCTGCTCAGCAGCTACATCCCCTTTGGCAGAAAGTGTTCCGAACCAGGGAAACATTTGAGTAAGGCCAATCCGGCTTTGTTGCGGCCCCACTCTGGTTTCAATGGGTGAGATGAAATAACCGAAGGATAAATCCGGATCAGGTAAAGCGGCTACTTGCGGCACTTGTTCTAAGGAGGCGAGGTATTTTGTAAACTCGGCCTTTAAGACAGGGTTATTTTCACCTGCCTGGATAAGGTAATCCTCCAGTGATTGAGCACGTGTTGCCGGTGAGGATAGCAACACGATTATGAGCATAAATAACACACCTCTAAATCCCCTCTCAAGAGGGGACTTTTTTAAACTTCGCTCCGCTAGTCTGAGTCGAAACGACCCATCAGCTAAACCCGAATTTTTATATTTACCTCGTTCCGATGCTCCGCATCGGAACGGATCCTTATTTTGAAATAGATTTCTCATTTCAAACTCCTTGTTAATTGAAATTCTTTCCAAATGGCGTAAAGCACAGGTACAACAAATAGAGTGATCACCTGGAACAGCATCCCACCGACACTTGGAATAGCCATGGGTACCATAATGTCGGCACCCCGCCCTGTTGAAGTGAGTACAGGAATAAGTGCAAGGATGGTGGTTGCTGTAGTCATCAGGGTTGGGCGAATTCTTCTGGAACTGGCTTCCACTACAGCTTCACGCACCTCTTCGATGGTTTTTGGCTTTCTTTTATCAAAGAGTTGATCGAGGTAGGTCGCCATCACAACACCACCGTCTGAGGCAATGCCGAACAGGGCTATAAAGCCGACCCAGACAGCTACGCTCAGGTTTACGGTTCCCATCTGGAACAGCTCACGCATGTTTTGCCCGAAAATGGAAAAATCCATAAACCATGGTTGTCCGTAGAGCCAGATAAGAATGAATCCACCCGCCCAGGCCACAAATATGCTGGTAAAGATCATCCCTGTGGTAGCGGTGGATTTAAACTGGAAATACATGATGAGGAAAATCAGGAGCAGCGCTATGGGTAGAATGATCGATAGTCTTTTCTCGGCTCTCACCTGGTTTTCATAGCTTCCGGCAAACTCGTAGCTCACTGCTGCCGGAACAGAAAGACTTCCCTGTTCAATCTGAGCTTCAAGGTATTCTCTTACCCCTTCAACCACTTCCACTTCTGCCATACCATCGGCTTTATCAAAGATCACATAGCTGACAAGGAACGTATCCTCACTCTTAATAGATTGAGCGCCTTGGCGATATTCAATACTTGCCAACTGACCTAGGGGAACCTGTGCCCCTGTTTTAGTTGGCACAAGCATTTCAGCAATCCTTTGAGGGTCATCCCGGAATTCCCTGCCGAACCTGACGCGCACCGGATAGCGTTCTCTGCCTTCCACGGTTGTTGTGAGCGGCATCCCACCAATACCTACAGCGATGAACTCCTGCACATCCTGAATATTTAGGCCATAACGAGCTAATTGTTGCCGGTCCCAGTCAATTTCCAGGTAAGGCTTGCCCACGATACGGTCAGCGAATACGGATTCACTTTTTACACCTGGGGCATTCTTTAGCTGTTCTTCAAGTAGTAAAGCAAAGCGGTCTATGGTTTCAAGATCCGGGCCTTTGACTTTAATGCCCATCGGAGCCCGCATACCTGATTGCAGCATCACCTGACGGGTTTGAATGGGTTGCAATTTAGGTGCGGATGTTACTCCCGGAATGCGGGACGCTTTGACAATTTCTTCCCAGATGTCATCGGTAGATTGAATATGATCTCGCCATTGTCGGAAATATTTGCCATTGGAATCGGGAATGAGTTCGCCCCTTTCATCTATTGCATACTCTCCACTGTCATTCACCTTAAATCGAACACGGCGACCATTTTCATCGGTTTTGTATTCAGATTTATACTGAATAAGGTTTTCGAACATAGAGATGGGGGCAGGATCAAGAGCAGAGTTGGTACGCCCGCTTTTGCCAACGGCCATTTTCACTTCCGGGATTGCCCCAACACTCATGTCCAGTTTTTGAACAATGTCTTTTACTTCCTCAATACCGGCATGAGGCAAGGTCGTAGGCATAAGCAGGAATGCACCTTCATCAAGGGCTGGCATAAACTCTTTTCCAAATCCGGGAAAAGTGTGACTAGCTGAAGACCATACAGAGGTGTTACGAATATCAACCCCTATTTTGTCAAAGCCTTTTGCCACAAAACCAAAGGTGGAACTAAAACCAAGCCATGCGATAACCCCGAAGATCACTAAGGTAGTGGGCAGGGCAAGGAATAATTTTTTATGTTCCAGGCACCACCCTATAAGCTGTGAATAGTACCTGATTACCAGCCAGAAAAAGGCTAAAATCACAACGATAAGCCCCATAACAAAAATGAGGTTTCCGGTCATGGAGACGCCCGGGCCGAATGGTAACCAATATTTGGTGAGCAACCATGTGACGATGGCAACGGTTAGTGCATTATTGAGATAAGTGAATTGTTGTTGGTTTCCGGCAGGAGCAAATAAACTACCACCATTTATAAGCCCAAAACCGATGAGAGCCAATCCTAACCAAGGGGTAACAATAAATACAGAAATAAGCCCCACAATGATGAGCAACGCATTCCAGCTAAGCTTCACCTTTCGTTTGTCAATTTTGATGGAGAATAACCAATGTGCAAATGGTGGAATAAGTGTGATAGCGATGATAATAGAGGCGATCAGGGCAAAGGTTTTGGTATAAGCAAGTGGCTTAAAAAGTTTTCCTTCGGAAGCAACCATGGTGAAAACGGGCAAGAAACTGACAATGGTTGTTGTAACGGCGGTAATGACCGCAGAGGCCACTTCAGTGGTTGCATTATAGATCACCTCTAACAGGGATTCATCTTCATCCATCTCCTCCATATGCCGGAGCATATTTTCTGAAAGAATGACCCCCATATCCACAATAGTGCCAATTGCAATGGCGATACCTGAAAGGGCTACTATATTGGCATCCACATTAAAATAGCGCATGGCTATGAAAGACATTAACACGGCTATTGGTAACATAGCTGATATCAGAAGTGACGTTCTCAAGTTGAGAACCATCACTACGATTACAATAATGGTAATCAGGACTTGCAAAGTGAGGGCTTCTTCGAGTGTTCCCAGCGTTTCCTGGATCAGTTCTCCACGGTCATAAAAGGGCACCACTTCCACTTTTGAGACTGTACCATCCTCAAGCGTTTTAGAGGGTAAGCCCGGTGATAATTCTTCTATTTTTGCTTTCACGTTATTGATTACTTGCATCGGGTTTGCTCCTTGCCGGGCAACCACAACACCACCGACCGCTTCAGCTCCCCCTTTATCCAATAAGCCTCGTCTTAATCCCGGGCCTCTCGTTACAAACCCAATATCTTTAATTCTGATGGGGGTATTACCGGTGACTTTAACAACGGCTTGTTCAATATCTTCGAGGTTTTTGATATAGCCTAAACCACGAACCAGGTACTCCGCATTATTGAGTTCGACGGTTCTGGCACCGACCTCGCTGTTGCTTTTTCTTACCGCATTAAATACCTGGGGCAGGCTTACATCATAAACATGCATTGAATTTGGGTTCAGCTCAATCTGATATTCCTGAATAAAACCACCAATAGAGGAAACCTCAGCAACGCCTTCTGCACCTGATAGGCCATAGCTGACATAGAAATCCTGGATACTTCTTAGCTCTTGTGGGTCCCAACCGGCTGCCGGGTTCCCCTGTTTATCTCGCCCTTCCAGGGTGTACCAAAAGATTTGTCCGAGTCCTGTTGCATCGGGACCCAGCGTTGGTTGAGCATCGGAGGGTAGCGTTCCGGCAGGCAGAGCGTTTAATTTTTCGAGAATACGGGAACGACTCCAATAAAAATCCACATCCTCTTCAAAGATTACATAGATGCTTGATGTCCCGATCATCGAGTTGCTGCGGATGGTTTTAATACCGGGTACTGTTAGCAATTCTGTCGTAAGTGGATAAGTTATTTGATCCTCTACATCCTGCGGAGATCGCCCCGGCCACTCAGTAAACACGATTTGCTGGTTTTCACCCAGGTCAGGAATAGCATCTACGGGTACAGGGTCTCTGGGAATGAAGTCCAGGTTCCAATCAAACGGAGCCGTTGATAAACCCCACCCTACGAGCAGAGTTAGCAGCAAAACGGCTACCAGCTTATTTTCAAGAAAAAAACGTATGGTTTTATTTAGCATAATGAATTGAATTAGAGATACAGGGTGCTGTGTACAGCGATGCAGAACACAGCAATGCGTATTTTGATCGGCATGAGGCTATATAATGCCCATCATGTCGTCAGCAAGGAAAGGGATTCTCTAAATCAGGAAGGATTCATTCGCCAGGAAAAGCTGTGGCGGTGTATAAGAATTTGAAAAGTAAACAGGTAACGGGGGAGGGTCCGGGATATCGGGAGAAGTAACAGCCGAGATTAATCCAAAATCAGGTAAAACCGGAGGGTTTAATTTAATAGTGTGAGCAAGTGTAGCGAAAGAATTGGATGTCTGTAATTCACAACCGCAAATACTTATTTCCATCTCACAATAGTTGGAACCAACAGGATCTTCCTCAGAATTGCCACTCATTGGGCAGTGCTCCATATCAGTATCATTACTTGCATGATGTTCGGACATTGGCATTTCTTCCATCATCATCTCACAATGTATCATCATAGAAGTTAGGCCGCTGTTAGAAACAAAAAGCCCCAAAACCACACTGAATAAGAGCAGGTTAAAAATGAGCGGAAATATGCGAGTGGTTTTTTTCACGGCTTAAATCTAATCAATTATCGCAAAAAAGCATATATACCGAACACATAGAAGAGATTGGCCCGGCACGATGTAGTAAGAAAGAAAAAACCTAAAAAGCTACTGATGGTATTAAAACCCAACTTTTAAGGTGATCAGGCATCGAAAATGACAGGTTTTCAATTCAGGATTTTATAATAAAAAGACAAAATTATATAAGTTAGCAGCAATGATATTTAAGCCCGACAATGAATAACTTCAGCAATGCCTGAAAGAATAGTCCTGCAAATAAAAAATATGGTGTGTTCCCGGTGTAATCTGGTGATTGAGACCGCTTTGGCTGCGCTTGGGCTGGAGGTAAAGAAGGTGGAGCTGGGGCAGGCTGAGGTAGTTCGAAACGGAGAACATCCTACGTTAAAAGAGATTGAGAAAGAACTGAACCGCTTTAATTTTGGCTTGATAGAAGATCAGGATACGATACTGAGCGAACGTATAAAGCATGCTCTTCTTGAGTTACTTGAAAAGGGAGAAATAGAAGATTCCAGCTTATCAGGCTATCTTTCTGAAAGGTTAACAAAAAGCTATGCCTCCCTTTCCCGTACCTTCTCGAAACATGAAGGCATTACTATAGAGAAGTTTTTTATAAGAATGAAAATAGAAAAGGCTAAAGAATTGGTTGAGTATGGAATGCTTAGTTTCAGCGAAATAGCCTATAAACTGGGTTACAAAAACCTTCAGCATTTATCCCGCCAGTTCAAACAAATTACAGGAATGAGCATGAGCGAGTATCAAAAACTTGGGTCGCGTGATCGTGAGGGCATGGATGGGATTTGGTAAAAACTTAAAACCTGATTAATAAAGCCGGAAATGGGACATCATCATCACCATCATCATGGAAGCGGGAATATAAAAGTCGCATTTTTTCTAAACCTGGGGTTTACCATCGTGGAATTCTTCGGGGGATTGTATGTAAACAGTGTGGCTATTATTTCAGATGCGCTACATGACCTGGGGGATAGTATTTCTTTAGGACTCTCCTGGTATTTGGACTCAAAGTCAAAGCAGAAGGCCAACAAGAGCTTCACTTTTGGGTACAGGCGCTTTTCACTTCTGGGAGCTTTTATAAATAGCATTGTGCTCATTATTGGTTCTGTATTTGTAATTAACGAAGCGGTTGAACGTCTTTTAAATCCCGAATCTACCAACGCTCAGGGTATGTTTTTGTTCGCTATACTAGGGGTAGCAGTAAACGGTTATGCAGCGTGGAGGGTCGGGCATGGTAAAACGCTGAATGAAAAAGTAATATCCTGGCACTTGATTGAGGATGTGTTGGGCTGGGCAGCGGTTTTGGTTGCGTCCGTTATTTTGATGTTCAAAGATGTTCCTTACCTGGATCCGGCGCTTTCTCTGTTCATAACAGCATATATTTTGTGGAATGTGATCAAGCGCCTAAAAGAAACGGTATACCTGTTTTTACAGGGTGCCCCCGAAGATTTTAGTATAGATGAAATAAATAAGAAACTACTGGTACAGGATTACATCGCAAGTACACATCACATGCATCTTTGGTCATTGGATGGTGAGAATCACGTGTTCAGCACGCATCTCATTTTAAAAGGGGTAAACAGTTATGATGAGGTTTTAAAAGTGAAGAAGAAAATTCGGGAGCTGCTTCATCCCTATCATTTTAGCCATTGTACAATTGAGATTGAATTGGACGAAGACTCGTGTTCCATTGCCCATTCCCATGAGGGTGAGGAAAACCACCATCATTAAATAACGTGAGTTCGAGATAAGAAACACTCCTTGAATACCAAAGAATGTCATTCCGCAGCGAAAGCCGGAATCTAAAATTAAATTAAAGTATTGCTTACAAAAGCTAACTCTGGATTCCAGCCTGCGCGGGAATGACTAAAAAATCGCCTAGGTACCTACCTAAATGTTTCTTATCTCGAACTCACGTTAAATAAAAAGGCTGCACGCTGGCAGCCTTTAAAAGTGAGAGCAAATTTCTACTATTCCGAAAAACCAAACTTCTCACCCAATACTAATGCATCAGGGTTGGTGTGTATACCAGGAATAAGCTCATGCGGCATATAAGGATAGAATTACCTATATCGTTCCCGGTAGAGCAGAATCCTATAAGCATTCGTCAAAATTCAGCATTCATGTGATTTATTGACTCTTTATCATACAACTAACAATTAATCCAAAATTATCTTATGGAAACAAAGACATACTCAATTAAAGGAATGGGATGCAGCGGATGTACAGATACAGTAAAGGCTGCTTTAGAAGCATTGGAAGGTATTGAAAAAGTACAGGTAGATTTGGAATCTGCTACTGCATCTGTTAGTAAAGCCCCGGGTATAAATGATGAGCAGATTACAGAGGCTGTCCAGGCAGCAGGTTACGAAGTGGTTCAATCCTGATTGATTTAAAACACATTGAAAAAAGTTACGCTACATATTGAGGGAATGCACTGTGCGGGCTGTGCTAATGCCGTGGATAAGCAATTGGCCTCTATAGAAGGAGTGCGGTCTGCAAATGTAAACTTTGCCACAGGCTCCGCTCTGGTAGAGTATGAAGGCAAGCTCTTAATACAGGATTTTGAAGAAGCAGTTACCAAAGCAGGTTATAAACTGGTTAAAGATAGAGAGGACGACAAAACAAAAGCAGAATTAGCCGAAGAACGGGAAGCAGATAAACTGGAGAAAGCCCGTAAAAACATGATTTGGTCATGGGCTGCAGTGGTTCCAATGCTAGTCTGGATGATCCCGATGTGGATTTTTGGGATTATGTTTTTGGGAAAGATTGGTATGGAACTTGGAATGATCCTGTTGTCATCCTTCGTAATTTTTGTTCCGGGTTTTGAAACAATACGAAGTGCATTTCAATCAACTAAGAACCTAAGCCCAAATATGGATGTGCTAATTGCACTAGGTTCTCTTGCAGCTCTTTCAACAGGGGTTGTTACCCTTTCAAATGCGCTTGGATATGGGCCTGAGTTTCACAGCTTCGCTATGATCGGGGGTATGATTATGGCATTTCATCTCACCGGGCGATATATAGAAACGAAAGCAAAAGGAAGTGCCTCACAGGCTATACGCCGGTTGCTAACCTTGGAGGCAAAAGAGGCCTCGGTACTGAGAAATGGTACAGAAGTTAAAATCCCGGTTCAGGAATTGAAAATCGGGGATATTATGCTGGTTCGCCCCGGGGAAAAAATCCCAACAGACGGAGAGGTGATTGAAGGGGAAAGCAGTGTGGACGAATCTATTGCCACCGGTGAGTCGATGCCTGTTGACAAACAAACCGGGGATATGGTTATAGGTGCAACCATCAATTCGACAGGTGTTCTAAAAATAAAGGCAAATAAGGTTGGAAGCGATACTTTCCTGAACCAGATTATTCGTATGGTTGAAGAGGCACAGGGTACGAAAGTACCTATCCAGGAGTTTGCAGACCGGGTAACAGCTGTTTTTGTACCCATTGTATTACTGCTTGCAGCCTTAACACTTAGTGCCTGGTTAATTTTTCCTGAATTCTTTAAAGGGATAGTTTTTTGGGCTGCAGATTTTATTCCCTGGATTGATACAAGTTGGGGTAATACTTCCCTTGCGTTTTATGCAACCATAGCAGTTTTAGTAATTGCCTGTCCATGTGCTTTGGGATTGGCTACTCCAACAGCATTGATGGTAGGTTCCGGCTTGGGAGCAACCAATGGTATTCTCATCCGGAAGGGAGAAGCCATTCAACTTATGAAGGATGTAGACACTATTGTACTGGATAAAACGGGGACTATTACCAAAGGCAAACCTGAAGTAACGGATATGCTTGTTCTGGGAGAGGGATCACCTGATGAGGTTTTAAGGTATGCTGCTTCTGTTGAGGATAATTCGGAACACCCATTGGCACGAGCCATTGTAGATGCAGCATTTGAAAAAGGCCTGAAACTTATTGAAACATCAGGATTCACTTCAACAACCGGAAAAGGCGTGAGTGCAAAGGCCGAAGGTGTGGTAGTACTAATCGGCACAATTGCACTTCATACAGAAAAAGGAATAGAGATACCTGAAAGCGTTATAACCCGAAAAGATGAATTGGAAAGTCAGGCAAAAACGGTTGTGATTGTTTCCATAGATCAAAAAGCAGCAGGATTAATTGCGATTGCTGATGAGGTAAAAGAAGATAGCGAAGAGGCCATTTCCCGGTTGAAAGATCAGGGACTCAGGGTGGTTATGTTGACAGGTGATAATTCAACTACTGGGCAGGCAATCGGGAAAAAAGTAGGTGTTGATGAAGTAATAGCTGAGGTTTTGCCGGATCAAAAGTCAGAAGTTGTACGTGGGTTGCAAAACGAAGGCAGGGTTGTAGCTATGGTAGGCGATGGAATTAATGACGCTCCTGCACTAACCCTGGCTGACATCGGTATTGCAATGGGAACAGGCACAGATGTAGCAATTGAATCAGGAGATATAGTATTAGCAAAAGGTAGTTTGACTGGTTTATTAAGGGCAATTAGCCTGAGTAAAGAAACATTCAAAAAGATCAGGCAGAATCTTTTCTGGGCATTTTTCTATAACCTGATTATGATTCCCCTGGCTGTATTGGGATTTTTACACCCCCTGCTTGCAGAAATGGCTATGGCCTTTAGCTCAATCAATGTAGTCCTGAATTCAAAAAGCCTTCAGAACAAAAAGTTGTAGCAGCTTTTGCACGATTTATCAAAAGAGTTGGTTACCTTTAGGTATCAATAATTAATACATGAACAGATGAGTAACAATAAGATTTTATTAGTTGGAGCAGTCATTACCCTGGCAGTGGGAGCCTATTTATTCTGGCCGGGCAATGAACGCACCATTACCGAAGACCCCGCAGACTCAGGGAAAATTGAAGTGGTGATGTATAAAAATGAAGGATGTGATTGCTGTACCAAATGGGCATTTCACATGGAGAGGAAAAATTTTGTGGTAGAAGAAAAAGCTATTAGCGGGATGATGGCCTTAAAACAGCAATATGGTGTTCCTGCTCGCTTCGAGTCTTGCCATACCGCAATTGTGGGTGATTACTTTGTGGAAGGTCACGTACCCGTAGAAGATGTTGAGCGATTACTACGTGAAAAACCTGATGCTTTAGGGCTTACAGTTCCAGGAATGCCTATTGGTTCTCCGGGCATGGAAGGGCCAAACCCTCAAACCTATGATGTTTACCTGGTAAGTAAAGATGGCAGTACATCAGTTTACGCCACCCACTAATTAATCACATATCGATTTCTAAAAAGAGAAAGCCCGGTCTTTAATATATCGGGCTTTTAACTAATGTGATAGAATAGTATTAATTAGCAGGTTTAACAGGAACGGTAACCACTACTTCACCGGCTTGGGCAAAGTTGAGGGTTACGGTAACACTGTCCCCTTCGGCAAGGTCATTTGTTAAACGCATAAGCATAACGTGCAGGCCCCCGGGTTCAAGCACCAATTGCTCATTAGATTCAACAACCTGGTTTTTCATTTCCCTCATCCCGGCCAGCCCGTCATCTGTCATATAAGACTCGTGAAGCTGGGTCATCATCGACACGTTACTGGATAAACTTGAAAGAGTATCTGCGGTATCCAATGTATTGG
Source organism: Balneolaceae bacterium (assembly GCA_006969905.1). Classification (GTDB taxonomy): domain Bacteria; phylum Bacteroidota; class Rhodothermia; order Balneolales; family Balneolaceae; genus Balneola. The sequence goes on from CP030887.1 coordinate 1,235,668, forward strand.
TATAAGTAAAATAAGCGGCGCTCATAGCACCTTTAGCAGCAGGCCGTGCCCAGGCTTCCGAAGTGGAGCCATTTACAGAAGCAGAGGCTTCTTTTTTTTGAGAGGTACAGCTCAAAAGGCTAAGTATCAGTGGTAAAAGAATGAATATATTTTTCATGTTATCTGACCGTTGCAAGGTCTTCAATAATGTATTCCGGTTTTGTCATACTTCCTCCATATTCAAAAATCACTCTTGATTTTGGATCAAGGACCATAATTTTGTCCGAATGGTTAAGAAAGTAGATTTTTTCTCCGTTCTCATTCTCAGTGGAAAGAGAAACCTGGGTCCGAACACGGACTGAATCCAGGAAAGCAGTCATTACAGTAGAGTCTGCCGTTAAAAAATCAAAGTTCTCTTCCAGGTTGAAAGCATTTTTATACTTTTTCAGAACCTCAGGGGTATCACGGCCCGGATCAAAGCTTACACCTACAAATTGAACATCTTCCGGGCTGCCGAGTTCTTCCTGGATTTTTACCATGTTGCGGGTAATTAAGGGGCAAATATCCGGGCAATGGGTATAGATAAAGCCCATAACTACATACTTCCCCTTGTAATCTTCCGGGAAGCTGATTTTTTCCCCTTCCTGATTGACTAATGTAAAAGAAGCATCATTCAGGTCATCTATTATTTTGGGTTGATTACATGCAATACATAACGGAAGCAGCATCAATAAAAGATATTTTTTCATAACAGGATAGCAGGGAATTCCCGGCTTTTCTTAGTGAATAGCTTATTGGAACTCAAAGGTAAGAATTCCCTGGTTCAACATCTGCAATACATTAATACAAAAGTATACGTATGCTGTATTCTTAATCTTACTACCGCTTATAAACTAGATGGTATGCAGAAGGTATACTAGCTTAACCAAACATATACCAGATCCCAAAGCTGCCTATCATAGATATCAGCATTAAAAAGTAGGCTTGCTTCACCGGCTTATCAGGCAGGTATCTGTGTAAAGGGGTAGCAGTGAATTTTTGGATCAGTATTTTTTGCTTTAGCTGATTATCAGAAGTAAGGTTTTCTTTTTCTGCTAATAATAGTTCAGCATTTAACTCTACATCTTCAACATTTTCATTAATAAACTGAACAATTGTTTCAGGGGTAATTTTTGCAAGCCCGCTGATGATCAAATAAGTAGGAATTCCAACCATCCAGATGGCAATAGCAACTATAGAGCGGTCGTATACACTAAGCTCTATAAAAATGCTTAAAACCATACTTACCAAAGCCGCCAGCCCCATAATGCATAACAGTGCGCTAAGAATGAGCCGTAACTTCCAGTTGTTTATGCCCTTATTAAGTAATGATGAACCTTCCATATACACACATCGGATTGATTTGTGATGATACAAAACGAACAGCTAATTTTTTAATAATTATTCTTAATGTATGCATCCAAAAGTAAACTCATGAGATGTTGAGCGGAACTCTGTGACAATATTTCGATATCAGAGATAGTCAATTTGTCATTTACTTCGTAAGTAACTGCATCTGCTCCAAAGGTTTTGTAAATCCAGTTTTTTGCAATTGGTGATGAAGTATCAAACTCTTCGTAGTTGACAAAGATTTCAGCATTGCTTTCCACGATCAATTCATACCACTTTTGAGTAATGTTGTCTGGAAAGGTGACTACGCTTTCCTCTATAGGGTAGAATATGTTTTCATTCGTGGAGTGAAAGTCTATTCCATAATACACTTTCTTATCAGGGTCATTAAGTAAGGGTAGTAAAGCATCCCGGACAGCTCTGGTTTCAGGTTGATTGAAATTCTCCCAGTCTCTGTTTAAATCTACACCGGCATTATTATGGCGCCAATGACCATTGTCCACACCATCAGGGTTAATAAATGGATAAGCTTTTATGATGAAATATTGGCGAAATTTTTTTGCAAGTTCTGAGCCTGAAAGCAGTTCCTCCATAAAAGCTAGTGAAGAAAGAAACCCCGGAATCTCAGGAGGGTGCTGCCTGCTTAAAATAATCAGCACTCCTTTTTCTCCCTCAGTGTCAGTTTGATCTACTTCTACTTCATAAATAGGGCGGTTTAAATGCGAATACCCAATTACTTTTGTAGTAGCCAGGTTTTGGATTTGAGGAGCTTTAAGAATTTGTTCAAAATTTCTGCTTGTGAATGGAAATTGAGCAGTAACAATTAAAGGTACCTCACCCACAAAAAGATCAAAGCTTGCAGTTCCATTTACTGAGTCAAAAACTGTTTCTATTGGGAGGTAATAAGAAGTATCAGCCGGGTTTTCAGAAAACAGAGTGGGTTCCAAGTAAACTTTCGGCTGGTAACGATGCCGGGCATCATGATAAGTTAAACGAAGAGTAACATTTCTGGGTTCTTCTGCCCAGATTTTAAAACCGAACCACGGGCTATTATTAATAGGCGCATTTTCGGGCTTTATAAAAACCTCAAACAAAGAATCATTAACGGCATAAAAATCATTCATCCGGGCCCCTTCAAATTCATTACTGATCCATACCCTGGGTTCGCCTGCCCCGATAACCCGTCGTTTTTGAGGGGTAGTTTCCCGGTCAGATGTATTTGTAACACCTGGTGGGTCGTAAGAAAACCCTGAAAATTTTTCGGAACTTTTGCATGATGTTAATAGAAAAAAGACTAAAAGAACTAAAGCTATTTTGTTCATCAAGAAGTATGTTAGAAATTTTGCTCAATAGTGTAATTCAATACTAAATATAAGGTAAGAACCTTTTTAAGTAAGGCAACTTCACCTTATTATAGCGTACGTTAAAAGATTTTTTTGAAGAACCATAGTAAGAAACATATCATTTGCATAATAAGCGTCATTATTGGGGCTTTTTTTATGTTCGAACAGGCTTACGCCCAGGAAGGTGAAAAACCGGCGCGGGTCTGGTCGGTCAAAATAGAGGGAAATACAACTTTTGAGGATATTGTAATCAAGAAGTTTATTTCGAATGAATCCCCTTCTGTTTGGGAAAAGCTCACTTTTTTTAACGAAAAGGGTTTTTATGTTTCGGAGGATGAAATCGAAAGAGACCGTATCAGGATACAGCGATTTTATAACCGGAGAGGCTTTAACGATGCCATTATTTCATACAGGCTGGAGAACAAAGGAAAGGAGTGGAAAAAAGAACTGATCTTTGAAGTTGTAGAAGGTACACCGATTCGCATCGACTCAGTCAATGTTACAATTATGGCAAGTGAAAAAGACAAAGCAATCATCCGGGAGGAAGAGAGTTTCAATTCCCGGTTAAGGAGGTTGCCCTATAGGGAAGGAAGAAGGTATGAGCCCATCGATAAAACGGAAGTGGAAGCAGAAGTTGCCGCTGAGCTCAGAAAACTTGGCTATGCTTATGCCAGTGCTGATGTTCAGGCCTCAGTTGATACCCTTGGTAAAAGAGCAGATGTTTTGGTTGTAGCATATCCCGGACCAAGGGCTCGGTTTGATAATATTATTGTAGAAGGGGAATCAACAATTGATGAAAGATACATAGTTAGGGAAACCGGGATTGATAAAAATTCTTTTTTCAATGATAGGGCAATGAGAAATGCTCAAAGAGAAGTATTTAATCATCATTTATATCGCTTTGCATTAGTATCTATTCCGGATCAACCCCAGGATAGTACTCTCGATGTTTTGGTGAGGGTAAAAGAATTTCCTCTCAGATCATTACAGCTGAAACTTGGAGCCGGAAACTTTGACCGTATTGAGGGTCCTGTAGCATTCAATAATTTTTACAGAATATTCAGGGGACAGTTAACCTGGATATACAGAAATGTTCGCGGAAAAGGCGAAAGGTTTACTACAGCATTAAATGTCTCAGGTTTTGAGCAAAGGCTTGGTGCCGATTATCTCTTTCCCTACGTATTTAATACAAAAAGTAATGCACTGTTTGCTCCATTCGTACAGCATAAAATTGAACCTTCTTATGAAATTGTGAGGGGAGGTATGAACAGCAGTTTTATTTATCTATACAATCAAAATTTAACGGGGACTTTTTCCTATGAGTTTACCCTTAATAACGAAGTGGCTCGTAAATCCCAGGCGGCCTTGCCCGACAGTGTCCTTAATTATAATGTGTCATCATTTAGTTTAAATGCATACTACACAAAAGGCTTGAGAGAGGGTAGGCAGGGGTGGATTTTGCAGCCTTCAGTTGAGTTTTCAGGAATATTTAATGAAGCCACATTCAGTTTTCAAAAGCTGGCGCTGGATGTTAGAAAGTATACAGAGATTAATGATCGACTAGTGCTGGCAACAAGGGCAAGAGTCGGGGGAATTTACCTTTCTAAGCAGGATTCTCTGCCCAATGATATCCGGTTTTTTACAGGAGGAACCAATTCGGTCCGTGGGTTTCGCAGGGAAGAGGTTGGGCCTAAACGCCCCATATTTGATGAAAACAATGAATTTGAGAGGTATGTACCAGTTGGTGGGAAAGCAATGATGAATTTTAATGTTGAGCTGAGGCAGGATCTGAATCGTTTTCTTAAAGGGTTTGGAGTAGCAGGTTTTCTGGATGGCGGACAAGTATGGAGATCCATCTCAAATGTTGGAAATCGTCCTATTCAATATGGAACAGGTATCGGGCTGCGATACAAAACACCTATAGGCCCGATCCGGATTGATTTTGCCTACAAGCTGAATCCTACAGACGAAGACCTGGGAATTTTTCCCGGGGTGGAGCAAAGTGCCACGCGCTGGCGCTTTCATTTTAGCATAGGGCAGGCTTTTTAGTGGAAGAAAAAAGATCACATATCGCTGTAAAACTATTAAAAGGGATAACTGTAACGCTGTTGGTTTTCGTAATTGCAGGTATTGCACTCCGGTTATCGCTAAAAACAGAGGTGGTAGCCAGCTTTGTAAAACAAAAGATAGTGGAAAGTGCGAATGAAACTCTAAATGGTGATCTCCAAATCAGGACTTTGAAAGGAGACCTTTGGAAGAGAATTGAGATACATGATATAGCATTTTCACAAGAAGACACCCTTCTTCAAGTGGATACACTCGGTATTTCATACAATTTGTTGAGCTACTTTTTTTCTCCCCGGTTTCAAATAAACGAATTAAACATTTCCGGTGCTAAAGCAGCTTTTGAAAGGTATCAGTCCGGTGAAACAAATTTTAGTGATGTTTTGCCTGCAGACACTACAGAAGAGGATTCAGGCTTCTACTTTGAATTGGAAAATATTCAACTCAGCAATGCTCGTTTCCAGGTTAAAGCTCCGGGCTTAATACCAGATTCAATCCTTGTTTTAGATGATATTTCTTTATCAGGCTCAGCCAGTTTTGATGGAAATATTTCTGCCACGGTTTCTTCTCTTGAATTTTTGCTGGAAGAAGGTCGTTTGCCCAAGCCCGTTTCCATCAAAAGCAGGGCTTCGTATTCTTCCGAAGTAATATCTCTTGAACAACTGGTTATAAACACTGGCCGTTCTTTGGTAGAAGCAAATGCTTTAGCTGAACTTGAAGATGAAAGTATAAAAGCCGAAATCCAGGGTTCACCCGTTTCATTAAAAGATATTGAACCGTATGTCGATTATGACCTTCTCGAAGAATCGATTCAGTTAAGTGTTAGTGTGGACGGAAGGCTGGATAGCCTGAATGTAGAGATTAATGCTAATTCACCGACATTAAGAAATGTAACTATTGTTTCTAACATTGATGTAAATGCTGAGCCAGTTTTGCATTCCTTTGGTATAACCGGTGATTACCTGAACCTTACTGAACTTACCCGGGATTCTATAGATGCAGAAGTACAGCTATTTAGGGCATCGGTAACAGGTAAAGTAAACAAAGATTATAAGGAAATTGATATAGTTTGGGGGTTTGATTTTTCCAAGCTCCGGTACCAGGATTATCGTTTCGATCGCATTTTTGGCAGCGGGGTACTTAACGAAAAAATGTTTACAGGCCATCTTGATCTGACTTCAGGTTTGGGGGATCATCTGGTTATAACCGTCAGTGGAAATGAAACCTTTTCAGAATTCCCAACATGGATTGCTTCGGCAGGGGTACGAGATCTTAATGTATCTCACTGGATGGAAGAAAATGCTATAAGCACCAGTTTGGGCTTTACTATTGGGGCGAGCGGGACCGGTTTCAAACCTCATAAAGAAGGTTGGGAATATAAAATTGAAAGCAGGAAAGAAATCAGCGTTTCAAACGGAGAGCTCCATAGAAAGCCTGTTACATCTATTATTCTGAATGATCAGTCTTTTCACCAACTCTTTCTTTCGGGTACCATTTCAGATTCGATGATTACATCAAAAGGTTTTTTTGAGATTAAAGAAAGCAGGCTGAATATTGATGCCGGCGTATCGAATTATTTAAGTATGAAACCTGAATTTGATATTGAGTTTTTTGCAAACCGTTTTGATTTAAGTGAGATTAATCAGCTTTCCGACTTTCCTACTTCCTTAAACTTTAAGGGATCAGCATCAGGATCAGGGATTTCTAAAGAAGATTTAAGTACAAAAGGTGATTTTCTTATGGATTCGAGCATAGTAAATGGCTCAAGGGTAAGATCGTTACAAGGTAATTTTGACTATAAAAATGGTATCCTTTCTATTCCTGAAGGAAAGCTAAATGCTGAAATTGCTGAAGGAAGTTTTAGGGGACGAAAGAATATGCTGGACCCTTCCGATCCTGATAATAACTTAGTAGCCGATCTTCTTCTTAAAGATGTACAGCCACTGGCACCACTTTTAAATGCTGAAATTTTTAGATCAAGCGGCCAGCTTCAGGCAATTGTTACCGAAAATGAAAATGGGGTTTTACAGTATGATGCAGAACTTGACCTCTATGATATCCAGGTAGATGATAAACTGAACTCGGAAAGGATTACAGGATATGCAAAAGTAACAGTTACTGATTCAAGCATTTTCGATATCAACGTTGACATAGCCAAACCCTTAATTAAAGAGATAACCTTACAGGATATAACGTTTAAAACTACCGGCACCGATTACGGAATGTATCTTAAGGGGCAATATGAATTAGATATTGAAGGAAGTGAAAGGGGTAGAATTACTCAGGAGGGTTCATATCAAATCAATAAAGAAGAAGATTCGGGAACAGTAAAAATAAATCGTTTTGATTTTATTACTCCTGGAAGAACGCTGGGGCTTAACCGGCCTTTTAACACCAGTTTTTCTGGTTACTCCATCTCTACAGACACACTAAGTCTTAGTTCAAATGAAGGTGCATACTTCAATTTATACATTCCCGAAGCAGATACTTCCAGTCAGCAGCTCTGGTTCTCTGGGGATAATTTTAATTTTGGGATACTCCAGGAAGTGCTATTCGATGAGGTTTATATAGATGGTATTCTTTCCGGAGAAATGACCGTTTCAAATTCGAGAGACAGCCTGCAAACGGAAGGCGCACTTACTATCGCAAATTTGAACTACAAGGGAGTGGATACCGATGGTCTTGAAGTGAATTTCAGCATTAAAGATGAATATTTAAAAATGAATGGCAATGTTCAATGGGATGGGGAAGAAAGGATAACAGGTAATTTAGAAGTTCCTTTTGTACTTAAGCAACCCGCAGACCTGGGAGACAAATTTTTTGCAAGGGAAGTAAAAGGTAATCTAACGATCAGGCCTACGGAATTAAATAGGTTCCAGGCTCTCTTGAATACGTTCGAGATATCAAAAACGGAAGGAACTTTAAGTTTCGAAGGGAATTTATCAGGGCAGGCCGGGAAACCGAATTTCGAAGGAAATCTGGTATTAAGAGATCCGGTATTGTCAGGTATAGCAACAGATTCTGCTTTTGCAAATTTCAGCTATGATCATCAGAATGAAGTATTGAGTATAAGTTCAGAGATAATTGCACAAAAGCAGAAGGCAGCTTCCATCAATGCACAGGTTCCGGTTACATACGATTTTAAAAACATGAAACTGAATACCCCGGAGGAAGGGGATAATATTAAAGCCTCAATAATTACAGAGGGTTTTAATTTGGCAGTACTAAATGATTTTCTAGATAAAGAATATCTGGCTAACCTAAAGGGTAAAGTGAATGCAGACTTACTGCTTGAAGGCAGAATTGGCGCTTTGAGGCCCGCAGGCTTTATTACCATTAATGGAGGTGAAATTTGGGTACCTGTTGCAGGCATTAAGCTGGAAAATGTGAAATCAGATATGGAATTCACGGATCAGGGATTATCGGTTAAAGAATTTTCAGCAAAAAGCGGGAAGGGGACTGCTAAAATAGATGGATTGATCAGTTTTGAAGGCATAAAACCGGGTACATTAAACCTCAAAACAAAAGCCACCCAGTTCATGCTTGCAAATACTGATGACTACAATATTGTAATAGATTTGAATGGTGAGTTTACCGGGAGGGCATTAAAGCCTAAGGCAACCGGAGAGATTAGTATCAGGAACGGTTTTGTATACCTGCAGAACTTTGGCGAAAAGGCTATTGAAGATGTACAGTTGGAAGGCGAAGGAGAGTCTTCCTTCAGTTTATATGACTCATTGGCTATAGAGATGGAGGTTAAATTAGAGCGCAATTTCTTTGTAAGAAACAGGAGATACCTGGATATGGAAATCGAGCTTGATGGAAAACTGGATGTCCAAAAAGAAAGGAATGGAGAGTTGTTTGTTTTTGGCACACTGGAAGGGGAAAACGGCTATTTACGGCCTTTAGGGAAACGGTTCGACTTAGAAGAATCCGACCTGCTTTTTGATGGCCCTATTGATAACCCGACACTATCCGTCAAAGCATCTTACATTCCCCCAACTGCACAAAAAGAGGGAGAGCCCATTATTCTTTATTACATCATTGAGGGAACTGCAGAAAACCCGGAATTCAGGTTCGAAAGCAACCCGCCAATGGAACAACAGGACATTATTGCTTATACACTTTTTGGCCGTCCTTTCTATGCGCTTGACTCATGGCAACAGACATTAAGCGGTACAGGAAGTACGAACCCTTCAGATATTTTAGTGGATGTATTGCTGGATGAAGTTGAAGCCCTGGCAACCAGGGAATTGGGCATTGATGTGGTTCAGATTGATAATACCCGGGTAGGCTCCGAAAGTGGTACTTCTATAAAAACGGGCTGGTATTTAAATGAGCGTACCTTTTTTGCGATTCTTAATGAAATCACAAAAAGTAATCCAAGAACTTTATTTATTCTTGAATACCTGCTTTCCAAGAATACAGATCTTATCATTACGCAGGGAAATGATAACCGGCAAGGAATTGATATCAGGTGGCGTTTTGATTATTGATCAAATTCACAGCTTTCTCCCCGGCAGCATTCATCTACATTAATGCCACATGCCGCGCATTGTCCGTGGCCATGTACCCATACAAGTTGCGCTTGTTGGCCACAATACACACACTGGCGGTCAGTTACTGCTTGCTTATTATTTGAATTTGAAGCGGTTGATTCCTTTTTGTTGACAGATTTGTAGGAGATCATAATTAATCAGCAGTTAATTCGATATAAGCAGCCTCAATATTAGCGCTGAGTTTAAGGCCCCAACCAGGTGCATTAAAATCTTCGAAGCCTTCCAGTACTTCTATACTGAGTATTTCTTCTTTACTTTTACCTGCATCAATTCCTTCCTGGGTGTATTCAAGTAAAGCCTCCAAAAAATTACTTTTTACAATTACATCATCTTTAGAACCAGTGATACCAAATTCGGCATTACCATGTCCAAAAATATAAATAGCATCGTTGGGCAGTTCCTCTGTAGTTTTTCTCAACATGTCAATCCAATTGGCAATATTTGCACCGCCTCCGGTATCTATATAAGGATAGGCACGATTGAATACCAGGTCACCCATGTGTACCACATTTGCTTTTTCAAATACAACCACAGAATCGCCACCGGTATGAGCAGGGCCAAAATGCATGAGCTTAAGAGTTTCATCACCTACAGTTTGTGACCACGAATCAGAATAAGTGAGGTCTGCATAAACCTGTTGGTCAACGGTCTCCTGTCCCCTGCGTTCGGCTGCTTTTTTCTGTAAACCGGGAACATTTTGGTGAGCAACAATATGTTTTGCAAAGCCTTCAAATACCGGGTTACCTGCTGTATGGTCTCCATGATGATGAGTATTAACGAGAAAGTCCATGATGTGGTCAGTTTTCTCTTTTAAGCCATCAAGACAAGTCTGTGCTGAATTTGGGAATTGGGAATCTACAGCAACCAGAGAATTTTTGGTAGCCAGCCAGCCAATTGTCCCACCCCTACCGGTAAAAAATCCAACATTTCGCCGCAACGTAGTAAAAGGTGTTTGAAATAAACTGGCTAATCGTTCAATAGGCAGCATGGTGCTGGCACCAAGTAATGCCGAGTTGAGCAAGAATTCTCTACGTTTCATACGGTAAGGATTTAAGTTTTGATCAGTCGAGAGCGAGATAACGTCCCGGCCTGTGATTAACTGCTAATATAAGATTCAAAAAGACAGCTGCAAGTACAGAATAGATTACTGCCATAAAATCGACAATAAAAACAGCGCCAATAATAATGAGTACATCCACAATCATTTGAAACTTTCCTGCATTCACATTGTGGCATTTGTGTAAATAGATGGAAAGAATGTTTAGACCGCCTAAGCTTGCTTTATGACGAAACAAGATCAATAATCCGGTTCCTATTAAAAACCCACCTAAAGCGGAGGCATATAGCGGTTTAACAAATCCGAATTCAAAAACTGTGGGTACAAACTCTGTTAAAAAAGAGATCAGGCCAACCGCCACAAAAGTTTTTAAAGTGAACACCCACCCCAGTTTCCAAAGGGAAAGCCCATAGAAGGGAATATTAATTACAAAGAAAATCAGCCCGAATGAAAAGCCGGTTGCGTATTGTGTCAGGAAAGCAACCCCTGCGGTTCCGCCTATCAAAAACTGTTGGTGTGAGAATAAGGCAATGCCGAATGAAAGAAGTATGGAGGCAACAGATATAGAAAGAAGGTCTTCAAAAAGGGTATGTTCACGAATAGCCGGGTTTATTCCCTCTTTTACAAGTTGTTCAGTGATTAAGTCATCTTTTTTTTAGCCATTAACCGGTAATCTCATCTCTTATAAGTAACAGGATGGCTGAGTGGGGTACGATCAGGTATTTTTCATTTTCAAACTCAATTTCGTGGGACCGGCTTTTTAGAAAAATAGCAAGATCACCTTCTACAGCTTGCATACCTATATACTTTGTGTCTTCTGTCGATTTCCATGCTTCATCAATATCCGTGTTAGGTATGGGGTAACCCGGACCCGTTTTGACAATGTATCCGCTTTGTATTTCTTCCTTTTCTTTTACAGAAGCAGGGAGTACTAATCCGCTCCGGGTATGTGTTTCCATATCCCGGGGCTTGATGAGAACGCGATCACCCACTACAATAAATTTGTCAATGGAATTAAGATATTCTTGTATCATGGTATAAAGATTTTACCAAAAATAAGGAATTTTGAACCTCAAGTTGCAGGTTGACGTGTAAACCGCAGAAAAAGAAATAATGTTCGATTGATTATGGATATGAATAATAAGCTATGTGTTATCACCGGTGCTAACTCAGGTATAGGATTTGAAACAGCGAAAGAACTGGCCAAACAAGGCGCTTTCATTGTTATGGTTTGTAGAAATGAAGACAAAGCTATTTCTGCAAAAAAACAGATTCAGGCAGAAGTTGAGGGTGCCGGCATAGATATAGTGCTTTGTGATTTTTCTATTCAGGATGAGATTCGTAAAGCTGCTGATAAGATCAAATCAAGCTATGCAAAAATTGATGTTCTGATAAATAATCATGGTTTTATTGCCTCTGAAAGGTTGGAAACAGTGGACGGTTTAGAAGCTACATTTGCAGTTAATCACATTGGGTATTTTCTATTCACGCATTTACTCCTGGAAAATATTAAAGCAGCAGGCGAAGCAAGAATCATAAATGTAGCTTCAGATGCCCATCGTGGCGGAACATTTGAGCCTGAAAACCTTCAACTCAAGGAAGGTTTCAGTTCAATGAAAGCGTATGGGAATTCGAAATTATTTAACATTCTGTTCACCAAAGAACTGGCAAGCCGGTTAAAAGGAACTAATGTAACAACAAACTGCCTCCATCCAGGTGTGGTTAGTTCCAGTTTCGGGAATAATGGAGGATGGTTGATAAAGCTCTTTTGGAAAATAGGAGCCCCATTTATGGTTTCACCAAAAAAGGGAGCAGAAACTACCATTTATTTAGCCAGTTCAGATGAAGTTTCAGAAGTAAACGGGGCTTATTTCAAAAACAAGAAAGTAGCTGTTCCGCGAAAACAGGCCTTGGATATGGACTCAGCCAGGAAACTTTGGGAAATCAGTGAGGAGATTTGTGGGCTTAATAACAAACCGGAGATCCAGTTATGAGTACCAGGCTTTCGCACTTTGCTGCCATTTTCCCTTGCTATAACCCGGAAGAGATTGCAGAATGGTACCGGGATAAACTAGGATTTGAAATTACTTTTAAATGGGAAAGTCCTGCCTCTTATATAGTAACCCATAAAGATGATGCAGTTTCCATTCATTTTTCAAAAACAGAAAAGAGAAACCTTCAGCCCTGTATGATTTCAATTTTCTGTTATGATGTGGACGCCGTTTATGAAGAGTTGATCAAAAATAGTATTGAAACAATCACTACTCCTGAAGATCAGGATTACGGAATGAGGGATTTTGATGTAACTGACCCATGGGGAAACAGGATAACATACGGAAGCTATGTTGGAGAGGATTAAAGCTGCTGCTTAAACGGGCGTACAATTTTTTCTAAAGCCCTCTTTATCATACTCCTTTTCTTCCACCTGAAATTCGTGATTTTCTCACTTTGGGACAGATCTTCCCCGAAATGTTGATGCAGTTCTTCCGAAATTACAGGGTCGATCATAACCAGGTTGATTTCATCGTCTTTTAGCATAGAACGGTGGTTAAAATTGGCAGAGCCCACGCATGCTAATTCATCATCAACCAAAATGATTTTGGCGTGCATCATTGTTTTTTGGTAGTAATAAATCTCGACCCCGGCATTTAGCAATGTTTCAAAACTTTCTCCGGCAATAATTTTTGTAGCTCGTTGATCAGTATACTCTCCAGGGATTATAATCCTGACTTCTACTCCTTCCCGGGCTCTTTCCGAAAGCAATTCCACCAGTTTATCATCCGGATTGAAATAGGCGGTAGCGATATGGATTCTATTTTGAGCCAGCCTTATCAAAGATTGATAGAGGAGGACAATATCACTCCAGCGAACTGAAGCAGATGTTCGAACCGTTTGTATTTTTGTCGATCCACTTGTTGGAAAATCTAATTTCTGTTCTTGCTCAATTTCCAGCTCATTTCCTGCTTCTATCCAGTTTTCAATGAATCCTGATTTAATTCCTTGTACAGCAGGCCCCTCTATCTTGAAATGAGTATCCCTCCATTCATTGGGGTTTCTGGCATCTCCTTCCCATTCTTCTGCAATGCCAACCCCTCCGGTAAAAGCTGTTTTATCATCACAAATGAGAATTTTGCGATGTGTCCGGTTATCCATTTTCCAGATTTTCCAACGAGCGAGGGGTCGAAACCAGACTACCTGCACACCCGATTCTTCCATTTTTTCTACAAGTTCTTCTCTTATGGCTGATGCTCCATAAGAATCCAGAAGAACTTTTACATCTAGCCCTTCCTTTGCCTTTTCAGAGAGAAGGTGTGCAAACCTATCTGCAATATCACCCTTCCAGTACACAAAGGTGAGAAATGAAATGGAATGTTTAGAACTAGAAATGGCGTCCAACATTGAAGGAAAGATTTCGTCACCATTTTTTAGAATAGTTACGGTATTTCCTTCAGTGAAAGGGACGCCAATAGTTTGTTCCAGGGATTGCTTATATCCCATATATCTTAGTTAAGTGGCTTTAGGTTTCTTTCCAAAGAATAAGGAAATCACAAACAATACCAAGAAAATGTAAAAAAGAATTTCAGCTATTCCTGCCATTGTTCCGGCTAATCCACCAAAGCCTAAAACAGCTGCAATCAATGCGATTATAAAAAGAGTTATACTCCATCTTAACATAGTTTTCTCCGTTTTAAGTTATTATCAATATTTATTTTGATCGTGCAATCACGATTCCTGCCAGCATTACCACTGCTGAAATAAGAATGGGCACATAATCTCCGGTACTTACAGCTACATCTGCCCCTAATACTTCAAAAGAGTCTGAGTTCTGAAAATATACGTACGTGAAGTAAATAAGCCCGATTAACCCTCCGGCACCCAAAATGTTTCCTATTGTTTTTTTCATGGTTGTTCCTAGTAAGTGGTTTTAAAAGTTTACGGTTCAATACTTTAACAAGTCTCAGGCATCAAAGTTCCATTTCATAACTCATGATAGTTTTGTGATGATTTAGTTACAGTAGTATTGTAGTATCTGTTTTGATTTGAAAAATACAGTTGATGTATTGGATCAAATATTGTTGCCCCAATATTCTCAATACTACCTAACCCAATTTGGAAAATATAGCGAAGCTGAAATGGTATCCGGATTAGATGGAAAGAAGGTCACCTTAGAAGGAGCCTATATGGAAGTTTTGATGTACTACTTTCCCGAAGTAAGCTCAAATAGTACATTGCACTGGGGATCTACTATAGTTCCGCTGAATCTTACTATTGAATAATCAGGTATCCAGGTGCCGGGTCAGTAATTCACTCATATAATCAAAGAAAGGGCGGATGACTAAAAAAGACTTCACGATTTCAAAAATGAAGTCCTCTGAAAGGACCTCTTTATCTGAAAAGCTGTGACTCAGGTGAAACTGTTTGAACCGGATCAGGTCAATATCCGGGTGATCTTTATCAAAACCTTTTGGCGCGGTTTTTACGGCTTCCCCTTCAAATGATCCCCACGTATTTTTGAAATCATTATCGTCTAAAATAGACCGGAGAGTTTTTGCATCATGTGCGAGTTCGTCTCTTATCAGGTTAAGATCAGCCGGATTGGGATTGAAAAAACCACCGGCTATAAAGGAATTTCCGGGCTCAATATGAATGTAATGCCCGCCGCGCAGCCATTGGGTAGCCCGCTTTAAACGGCCTGCAAAATGAGTTTTATAAGGTGATTTATCTTTAGAAAAACGAACATCCCGGTAGATTCGAAACAAAGATTTCTTGCCCGATTCATTTTCGATATTATCTATTTTCTTCATTTCGGCTATAAGGCTGTCCATGAAGGCAATCATATTTTCATGAGCCTTTGCATACACTTCTTTATTAGCTGTAAACCATTCCCGGTTGTTGTTAGCTTTTAAAGCTGCTAAGAAATCAAAAGTGTTTTTTTCAATTTTGCTCATCACCATCTTTTTTCTCAGCCAACTGCCTTCTGTTGTCATTAGATCCGGTATCAATCAATTTGTTATAGGGATCAATACCTGCTGATGAAGGTTTCTCATTCACAGTAATTGTCAATGAATTTTCGATATCAGTGACCTTATGTTTTTCCAGGTACAAAACGGTTTCTTTTCCATCTTCATCGGTTCCGAAAACACCCACATCTATCCAATCGGCCAGGGGTAGTGAAAGTATAGGCCTTCTTCTGCCTTCAACTTCCAAAGAAAGGCTGTCACCCTCAGCATTGGTAAAGATCCGCTTGCCTTGTTCACTGGTTCGGTACTTGCTTACATGAAAGTCGAGTGTAACTTCGTAAGTACTGTCCTCAGACATTTCAAATGTTGCACCACGAACATTATTATCATAAAGGGTGATGGTCTCAAACATGTCAACCAACAGGTAATCAAGCGAATCCGGAGTAGCTTCTCTCAGAAAGCCCAAAAACTCAAGCGAAGTGGTATATGGCGGATCCTGGAAGGCAACAGCATCAATGTACCTGCTTAAGGCAGCATTCATATTTTCCTCACCTATATAATCACTTAGCGCATAGAGTACCAACGAGCCTTTGTTATAATGGATATACTGCTGGTTTTCATTATATATCAATGGCTTCTCTTTGGTAGATTCAAGCGACCTTCCCACCAAATAACTGTCAAGGGCATCTTTAAGGAAAATGCGCATTTTATCTTCCCCATATTCCTTTTCCAGTACTTTTAAAGAACTGTACTCTGAAAGGCTTTCAGACATTAATGTGGCTCCCTGCACATTTGCCCCGATAACCTGGTGTGCCCACCATTGATGAGCAACTTCATGGGCGGTTATGCTAAAGGGATAATCAACCCCGCCCTCTTCTGTATCATCAACGTCTGCAATAAACCCGACAGCTTCAGAATAAGGAATGGTATTCGCAAACGATTGTGCAAAGCCGCCCCCCGTTCTTGGGAATTCTATAATTCGTACCTGCCGGTGTTGATATGGGCTGAATTCTTCCGTGTAATAATCCAGTGAGCGCTTAACGCCTTTTATCATGCGGTCGATGTTATAATCGTGCCCTTTATGATAATAAATCTCAATGTTTACATCGTTCCAGGTGTCTTTGGCTACTTCAAAATCAGCAGATATGAATGAATAGAAATTTAGGATCTTGCTATCCATTTTATAGTGGAAGTATCGCCGCCCGTTTTCTTCCCATTCTTTTTGCAGGTACCCCGGAGCGATGGCTATTTGATCCGGGGAAGTACTTATGGTTGTTTCAAAGTCAATCCAGTCGGCATCATAAGCGATATAGGTATTTTGCAGCGCTGCTGAATCAGTGGGGGCAGGCATTCTTTCTTTGGGAGGAAGACCGTATTTCTCACGGGATTCTTCACCCTGCAGCTCACTGGCTGCATTATATCCTATTCTTGGGAAAAGGCTGTTATTGATAAAAGTTCCGTTTCTCCTGATCGGAGAGTTGTTCCTGAGAATTTCATTCGGCTTATTTTCAACAGAGAAGTTGAAAGTAACGGAATCACCCGGCTGTAAGGCTTCTTTTAGCTGATAGATGTCATAATTCATAGAATCATCTTCCAAAACCCATTCGTATTCCCGGTCAAAACTGAAGGAAGTGATGCCACTGCCATGATCAATATGAATGGAGTCTATTGCCACATCGGTTTTGTTTTTCAGGATATAGCTTCCATTCGCTTTGTAATCTCTTGTCTCGGGATAGATATCCAAATCAACCTGCACAGCTACTATCCGTGGTTGGGGGATGTTTTCAAATTTCCCGTATTCTTTTTCCCAATCAGCTAGCCTCTTTTCAAGTTCTTTGGAAGACAGGTTTTCATACTTCACATTGTCTACATAGTAGATCCAGCTGAACATGGAAAGGAAGCCTATTAAAGAAGTGGTAAATACAATTTTTAGGGTAGGTGAAAAAGCGTTTCTTGCACTCGCAATTCGCTCCTTGAAAGATTCAGGCAAGCCTCTTCTGAATAAAATAATTGAAAGTACATACAGGGCAATACCCAGCAACAACCAATATAGCTTGTAGATGTAATAAGGTGCCAGGAAAGCTCCATATCCGTTCATATCAGAATAAGCCGTTCCCGGCCCCTGGTTGTATTTAAAAATGTCTTGCTCAACACCCAAAGAATCCAGGAAGGTTATGCCAATAGAAATCAGTAACAGGAGAAAAAAGCCGAAGTAATAATTTTTAAACAGGGTATGTATGAAGATGGCCAGTAATCCCCAGATGATAACCCGTACAAAGCTTATGGCATACAGGTCAAAAAGATACACACCGATCTCGTAATTATAATAACCGCTGATTGTTTGCACAGAAATGCCCACAATCATGATTATAGAAAGAAGGATGGCTTGCATTTTTGTAAGGGCAAGAAACTTTGAAAAAAGAATAGCCCAGTTAGGGGTAGGCGTAACATGCACCAGCTGATCTGTTTTTGCTGTACGGCTTCGGTGAATCAGCATTCCTGCATACAGGAAGGTTAGAATATTGATGAACAGGTTAAAAAATGTACCGGGTAATTCCAGCATCTGCCAGGTGACGGGCAGGGTATCGGTTCCGTAAATCTCGCCACCCAATAAAATGGTACTCAAAGAAATGAGCAGCCCCATGATGGAAATGATAATAAAAGCCCAGCCTTTCAGGATAAACTTCAGGTCAACAATCGAGAGGTTCCACGCTAGTTTTAGATTTTCAATAAAAGAAAAACCAAAATTCACGGGAGGGAGCTGAATAGAAGAAATGCTTCCAAAATTTCTTTTAGTGACAGTTTTCCCCTCATTTCTTCTAAAGAAATTAAATGAAAAGGCCTGTTGGCTAAAACTAAATGTCCTGTATACAAAACCAAAAACAAGAAGCCCTATTCCCGTCCAAAGCAGGCGGTTGTAGAGAATGATTTCACCGAAAGGAAGGGGATTTTCATTCTGCTCATAAATAGTCCAGTATTCGGTGTAATAATTATTTGCTGATGCCCCGAATGGATCCAGAATAGCAGACAGCACTTTGTTATCAATATCCTGGGTGAGGTTACCTGCAAATATCTGAATGAGTAATAACCCAAGAACTGTTATAAAGCCAA
This sequence comes from Balneolaceae bacterium, assembly GCA_006969905.1. Lineage (GTDB taxonomy): Bacteria > Bacteroidota > Rhodothermia > Balneolales > Balneolaceae > Balneola. Next base: position 1,254,131 of record CP030887.1, read on the forward strand.
CGTTTACACTTCTGGAAAAAGTAACAACTGCAAAAACGATAGCCCCGTTAAAAATCAGGTTCGGAATGATGTAATAAATGAAAGGCTGAACATAGTTCATCAAAGAAAAGGGACCCAATAAATCCGGGTTGGTTCCCGGCATCACTGTACCCAGCATTATGCCCAATGCCGCAAAAATCATCACAATAATGGCGATTAATAAACCACTCAGAAATTTTGCCAGCAGGTATTCCCATTTTTTAAACGGATAGGAATACATGACGGAGTACATTTCGCTGCTAAAATCCTTATAAATAGTACCACCGATTATAGCGGGCAATAAGAAATAAGTAATAACGGTAAACTCATTAAGTGTACCATTAATGACCAAAGCCGAGTTTACAATAGTTACCGAGTTTATGCTGGCAGTTATGCCTTCAAAAATGCCGGCTGCTGTAGCCATTACAAGGGCAGACAGGAAAAACATAACCCCACTGAAAATGTAGAAAGAGGGTTTCCGGAGCCAGTAGTTAATCTCAAATGCGAAAATAGGAGCAAACATAATTATCAGATTAAGCTTCTACAGGTTCAGTATTGTCACTTCTGAGTGCTACGAAGTAGACATCTTCCAGCTCGGGTGTTGTGGAAGTAAAACTTTCATCCGGCTTCTCGGTTGAGTGTACCCGTATATTCAGAGTGTGATCCTGGTTAAAGCTTGAAGAAATAACATTGAATTTTGTCTCATGTTCTTCCAGTTGTTCCCTTTCAATAACTTTGGTCCAAACCTGGCCATTGAGTTGGTTAACCCCTTCACCCGGGGTATGGTGACTAAGAATCCTTCCTCCGTTCATGATAGCCATATCGGTACATAACTCCTTTACATCGTCTACAATATGCGTGGAGAAAATCACGATGTTGTTGGTTCCTATCTCCCGAAGGACATTCAAAAAGCGGTGTCGCTCAGCCGGGTCCAGCCCAGCAGTTGGTTCATCCACAATAATGAGCTTTGGGCTGTTAAGCAGAAGCTGGGCAATCCCGAAGCGCTGCTTCATTCCCCCTGAATAACCGCTTACATTTTTTCTTCTCACCTCATACAGGTTTGTTACTTCTAACGCAGAGTTTACAATCTGGTCACGCTCATTTTTATCCGTAATTCCTTTTAAGCGTGCAAAGTAATGCAGTAAATCCTGGGCTGACATTTTAGGGTACACCCCGAAAGATTGCGGTAAATATCCCAATACTTTTCTTAAGCTTATTTGATCTTCAAGAATATTGATATCATTGAAAAAAGCAGTGCCGGCATCCGGGGCCTGTAAAGTTGCAACGGTTCTCATCAAGGTGGATTTCCCGGCCCCGTTTGGCCCCAGAAGCCCAAACATACCGGAGGCGATATCTATGGTTACATCGTCAAGGGCTTTAACGCCATTTTTATACGTTTTGGAAATGTTTGCTAAAGATAACTGCATGAGTCTTTGTCAGGTTTAATAAGGGTTGTGATAATAGGGAATAACCAGTTAGTAGAAAAGAACAGGCTTTTATTACAAACAAGAGTGGTGTTTTACATTTTTTGAGTTCTAAGCATAATTCAGGGGTATGAATATATCTTTGAGTATATTTTTGTATGCGATAAATAGGCGCAATTAAAATGAAGAATCAATAATGACAAATAAAAAGGGCGTTACGGATGGGTTAGCTATGATTATTTTTAATCATAAGCTAAATGAAGAGGCTATAGCTCTCAAGGAATTATTTAAGAATAAGGCAGATACTTTTTTATTCGATAGCGGTTCAGTCATTAATCATGAACAGCAAGGGCATTTTGATAAAATCTATGACAATATTTACTACAACGGCTTAATGAATGAGGCCTGGAAGTTTTTAAATGAGAAAAAATACCGGTTTTGTATGATCCTCACTTCTGATGTATTGATTGAGGATGCATCTTATTTGATTAATCGATTGGCTTATTGTTTTGACGATAAAAAGAATGTAGGGATATATGCGCCAAGTGCTGATGAAGGTTTTCATACCCATACAGTTTATAACCCCAATAAGGAGTTGGATGAAGTTATTTTTACGGATGGCTTTTGCTTTGCGTTCAGGACAGAGGTGCTAAACAGGATTTGCCCGATTGATTTAGAACTCAATAAATACGGGTTTGGTACCAACCGGATGATGGGTTTTTACTCTTTGAGGTTAGGTTACAAAAATGTGATAGACCACACCCTGAAAGTAAGCCACCCTTACGGAAGCGGGTACAACAAAGATAAAGCAGTGAAGGCCAAAAATAATTGGATTAAGACATTTAATTTCAGGGAGAAACTCTATTATAAAATTGCATCAAAAAATATGTTCAAAAACAAAGTGGGTTTGTTTTTATGCAGAAATATAGCCCGGCGGTTTTAATAACTTCTTCAAACTTCAAAAAAAATTATCACTGGCCTGTTAATGAGGTTCGTTACTGTATCTACATATAAAAGCAAAGGCTTTGAAATATTTCAGACATCAGCAAAGTATCACGGTATTGAGTTTGATGTTCTTGGGATGGGGAAAGATTATGTAAATCACACTCAGAAAAGCGCCTGGTTGGTTGAATACCTGTCAGGATTAGAAAAAGATGAGGTTGTTTTCTTTTCAGATTCTCATGATGCTATCATGTTGTCAGGTGAAGAAAAGATCAAAGAAAAACTTAGAAACTTTGATCATCCATTCATTATTTCTACCGAGCAAAACCTGAAACTGGAAGGAAACAGGTTTTCAAAATTCCGAACCTACCTGGCTCTTAAAAAAGGGAAAAAACCGTATCAGTTCCTGAACTCAGGAGGTTGGGTAGGTAAGGCTGGCTACATAAAAGAGGTATTGGAAAAAACATTGGCTCTGGATGTCAGTGAACAATCATCTTTAAATATTTTGTTTTCAAAGAATCCGGATCTTGTAAAGCTCGATAATACGCACGAGATATTTACCTGTACAGCAGGCAGAAGAGGCCTGGAAGAAGAAGATTACACTACAGAAGGCGACCGGGTAAAAAATAATATTACCAATACGTACCCGGCAGTAATTCATTTTCCAGGGAAAAATTTTACAGGGGCTAACCGGATCACAAAAAAGCTTTCCTTTCTTGGTAACCACACGTATGATGAGAGCAAAACAAGCCGATATAGCTGGGATAAATTCAAAAACAAATTAACAGACAGAACCCTTCAGGATAATTACCTATTCCATTTTATAATTCATGGACTGTTAGTTCTTCTTTTTCTGATCGTACTTTTAATTGCTTTGCAGAACCTGGTATAAGCCGGGGGTTCTATTTTACAAGAAGCATTTTTTTTGAAATGATCAACCCGTTCTGAGACAGGGCATAAAAATAAATGCCACTGGGTAAATCTGAAGCCTCAAATAATACAGAGTGATTACCGGCACTTTTTATACCATCAAAAAGGGTACGAACTTTTCTTCCCAAACCGTCAAATACTTCCAACTTTACAGGGGATATTTTTGGAACCTCAAAATAAATATTTGTAGAGGGATTAAAAGGATTCGGGTAGTTCTGATGCAGCCTGAAATTGCCGGGTATTCCGGAATCTGGTTCCCGTGAAGTGATTACCTTTAATTCGAAATCTCCCACCAGAGGAAGGTGATCGGAGGCAATAATGGTATCATCTGCTTCAAGCCCGTAAACTTGTAAAGAATCGGGGTGCATTCCCGGGGTATGTAATGAAAACCCATTCACGGCTTGTAATACAAAATCAGAATAGACAATGTAATCCAGCCTGCCGGCGCTGAAAGAAGAGCCTGATGAATACCACGTAAAAGTAGTGGGCAATTCCGGGTTTTGAGGTTTCAGGTCTTCAAAAGAAGTTCCATCCCAATCAGGATTAAAATCGGGGCCAAAGGAATCTTCATTTACAACATCTCCGGTGAGTAAAGTTTTTTGTTGCTCCGAAAAACCTACCAGGTTCATATCCCCCAGAACAATAATTGGAGTTCTTTTTTCAATATCAAATTCCTGCCCGGCCTTTGAATCTCTGACAAAAGCCATGAATTCGTCAATTTCTCTTTGCCTGTTTTCGTTGTTACTGCAGCATGGAGGATGGGCGACAATAGTCAAAAGTTCCTGACCTCCAAGATCAAGCAAATAAGCAGCATTTCCACTTATAGCTTTTTGTTTGGTTATAGGAAATCGACTAACCATCAGGTTGTCATTGCCAACATCAGCATGGTACCATTGTTCTTCCGAACCAGAGGGCGAAAACTGTTCAATTAGCGCAGCTGCATCTGCCCCACTGTTATTATACACTTCCTGCAATCCGATTATATCAGGCTTTATAGCCTGGAAAATACGCTGGTAATTCTCTTTCACGGATGCTTCAAAAAGATTGTCCCTCAGCACATTATAGGACAACACCCGGATATCTTCTGCATTCTTTTTTTTCAGAGAATAAGGCCGGGCTTTGTAAGTATTCTCATTGTTGAAGCTGTAGGTAAGGGTGCCGGAACCATTATCTGGAAGTAAGTCGCCGTTTGAAGATTGAGAGCGAATCAGAAAATCAAAAAAATCATTTTCAAAAACAGGAGTGCCGTCTATTTCTGTATCCCGGTTAATTTTTATTTCGAAAACAGTGGAAGTAACAGTTGGAGATGAAACCAGACCGACATCATAAGAATTGAAATTTTGTTCATCAGGATTATAAAACTGTCCGTTTCTTTGCCCAAAATTGAAGATAAGCTCGTAACCAATTCCTGAAAAAAACTCACCCGTTTCAGGGTTACTGTCAAGATCCAGTAAAAGTGATATTTCGTTATCCTGTTGTAAGTTTATTTCGTCACCGACTTCCAGGTACAGGTAGATGTATAAATCATCGTTGGTAATCTTTAGTGTTTTGAAATCTATCGGGCTTCCGGCATTATCTCCGGAAGCGTCTTCATAATAGACGACCACATTTTCCCAGTCCGTGAAATCCTCATCAATTGAAATGGATTGAGCGAAGCTACATTGCGGGATAAAAGAGGAGAAGCCTAAAAGGAGAATTGGAAATATTTTTAGAAAATTTATCATAGTTAAAACTTTCCACAAACCAATGCTTTCTCAACCCCGGGTGCCAAATGGTTTATACCTTTGATAAGTTGATCGTCACCCAGTAAAATATCCGCAATTTGGCTGCTATATTTAATAGCAGTTTCCCTCATAAAGCCCATCATCGGCCAGCCCCAAAGGGCAGAGAATAGAATCCCATCTTCTTCAAAATAAGGATCGGTGAGGTAGGTACATTCAATTACATTTTCAACGGCACTTCGGTTTGTGGCGCTACCGCCAACCAGGTCAATAACCACAGACCCTTTTTGAAGGGTATTTTGTGTATGATCCTTGGTTACCAAATAATTGACACCCCGGAGATGAACGGGCTGTTCTGCACCATTAACAACTAAATCAGCTTGTTTTAAATAGTCTTCTATAATTCCTTTCTGAGTTTGTTTTTTACCTAGTACATGAATAGTTCTTACTCCTTGCCGGTAGCACTCATCAATAGCTCCCATACCCACATTTCCATAACCCAGAACTACGGCGACTGTATTTTCAGGAGACTTTTTCTTATCGCTGGTTTCCTTAAGAAGCTTCAATCCATAAGCTGCACCGGCTCTTCCGGTTTCATGCAAAGCTTCGATTTTGCGTTTCCCAAATTCGGGAGCCGGATTTGCTTTTTGGTAAAACATAACGGCCGCATCACCCATTTTCTCAACAAAAGCATGAATATCAAAGGTGCGGATTCCTTCATCTTTTAGCTGCTCAATTAAATCAACGGAGCTACCGGGTATACTAGAGTCAAAAGCTATAGTATCGTGCCTGGTAAGAGTACCAAGTTCTTCTTTATCTACATCCACCGGGTGTAGTTTTAGGCTGGCAGGTAAGTGATCCATCAGTCTTCGGATGGCGCCACTCATTCGTTCAGAATACCCGATCACATGAAACCGGCTTTGATCAATTCCTGCTCTTCTAAGACCAGGTTCCACACAGTTATCTGCTGCCATTAAACCCAGCACTAATTCGACTGGTAATTTTTCGGGGGACTGAACCACGTATTCCATGGCAATTACATTAATCTTGTGGTCTTGTAGAAGTTTGGCCCGTTCAGGAAATGAACTAAAATGAGCCATACAAAACAGGGTGCATCCCGGCTGCATAAGCGGGATACTTTCCAAAGCAGGGCCTTTGAACTTGATGATTAAATCTTTGTTTTGATATAAGTTTTCATTTTGCTGAAGCGTGGCTCCTGCAGAAATATATTCTTCATCTGAAAACCCAACTCCTTCTCCGGCTCCGTATTCCACAAAAACTTTACAGCCGAAATCGACAAGTTTTTTAACATCATCGGGTATGAGGGCTACACGCTTTTCAAGGGCGCCGGGGTTTTCGGGCGATTCAATTTCTTTAGCAAGGCCAATGGTTTTGTACATCTAATTCGTTTTAGGATCAAAAAGTGCTTTGTATATACCTGTTTTCGTATTCGCCAGTAACTCATTGCCTGTAGTTTGAGTTATGGAATAGACCATAACATTCAGGGAAGTGTCGGTTACTGATTCCCATGTTTCACCGGTATCATCAGAATAATAAATTCCGCTACCCAGGATAGAAGTATAAACCCGGTTTTGGGAAGTAAAAACTAAATCAGTGGTGGGGTTAGCGGGTAACCCTTCTGGCCAGGTCTGGTTCCAGGTTTCTCCGGAATCGGTGGATCTTAAAATCTTTTGAAATCTTGTTGCTGCAAGCAGAATATTTGTATTTCCCAATTTAAGAACGCTGCTTGTTGCCGAGCTTTCAAATCCGGGAGCTTGCAGGCCTTTTTTACTTTCGTTCAGCATTAACAGCTTTGTTGAGTTGTCTGCATTTAAATAAAGTGCGTTATCCAGTAAAGAAATGAATTGAATATCCTGTAAAGATGCAGATTGGTATAAGGTGTCTTTTTCTTCCGATGTTAAGTTGATAGAAATAATCAGGCCGTTTTCAGAAGAAGAGTAGAGCTTGTTCCCTGATAATAATGTGGAGCGAAAACGGAATGAAGGTATGGTAAGAGTATCGAAGGAAGCGGCTTCATTTGATGATCTGAGTATGGTGGAATCGTTTATTGAAAACAAAGTATTGTTAGATTCATCGACGAAAAATACAGACCGGTCATTAAGCTCGGTAAGTTGAACAGGATTCGAGCCATCAAGGCCTGATTTAAATACCTCAAACCCGGTAAAACTGTACAGGTTTGTTTCAGTTGAATAGCTTGTAACTATAGGGATATCTTCATACTGCACAAACTCCCAAAGCTTTGTTTGAACAGGCCCGGGTTCCTGGCCACCGTCTTCTGTATCAGAGACAGAGGATGAGCAGGCATAAAAAACAGCAGAAAGAAAAAGTACTATCAGTTTTGTCTTTTTTAGCCTAGCCATGTTCTCATTATTTGCGTGCTTCAAAATTAGGGTTCTGGATAATACCCAATAGGTTGCCGAACGGGTCTATGACAGTTGCTACGTAAACATCTCCACCTACATGCATAATTTCCTCATCCGGCTTTGCCCCAGCATCAATAAGTTTCTTCCAGGCACCCCGGATGTCTTCCACTCCCCAATATACAATAGAGCCTTGCGTTCCGGGTTTCCGGTCCGGTTGTAAACCCAACTCATATCCGCCTACATCAAAACCAACATAGTAAGGCTCTTCAAAGTAGGGCTCCTCACCGAGAATGGTTTTATACCACTCAGTAGCCTTTTGAATGTCGGGTGCAGGATATATTACTGTTCTAAGTCCTTTCAGCATAAATACTCCATAAGTATGTGGAGATGCAAAATGAGTATTTTTTGAATACAAGCCAAGCTTTGCTAATTCTTTAAGTGTATAAGTTTAATTTGGTATTGGCCGTAATAAGCGAGACCTTATGGTTGCAAGTTAAAGGTCAGGTAGTCGGTATCTACATCAGTACAGTATCAGTTTCCCTTCTCTAGTTTGTATAACTAAAACAATTCAACCACAGCCGATTTAGAATACTATTCACAAGCATTTTTTGTGGATAAAACTGTACCTGTGAAACAACACATATTTTTATAACATGGAATACGGAAAAGTAAAATGGTTCAATACCGAAAAAGGATTTGGATTTATTACTCCCGATAATGGTGGCAAAGACATTTTTGTACACCGCAATAACGTAGAAAATTTAGGATACAACGAAGGCATCAAAGATGGTGAAGAAGTTGAATTTGAAGTAGCTGAAACTGATAAAGGTTTAAGCGCTGAAAAAGTTTACGTCCTTGAATGATCTTCAATAGTTGATTTTAAAGCCCTTTATGGTTCATAAAGGGCTTTTTTTTTAAATATGCTACAGTACTCAGATACTGGCAGACCATTTTACAGTTGTATTTATAAAGTTTTTAATGGTGCTAATGGTGCCTTGTGTAGTTGAAGCTAAAAGGGAAACTTTCAGGGCAGCCCCTTTTAATTTTTCGGGCAACCATTCTCCGTGAGTCAGCCCCGGAACCGTGGAATAATCAATATCCTTATCCTTTTTCCATTGGGTAACATAAAAGTAAGGTTCGTCTATTATTGAATCGGCTACCGCATATCCCACACTAAAAGATTGTATAACACCTCCTTCCTGGTCACGCTTAAAAGGAACATAAGTTCCATGATCAAAATGATGAGGCCAGGTTCTGGGTTCAGAAGCATGTTCATGCTCATCAAATATTGATTTACAAACCTGATGGGCTAAAGTTCTGTGTAGGGCCAGTTCTTCAAGAAGTTGGGCTTCTATTTTAGGAAATGCTTTTCCATGATCAGTTTTATGTTCAGGAATTTCATAATGCATTTCAGGTTTCATTGCATCCGCATCAATCTGCTTAAGTTGCAATGCCTGTTTCAGCCAAATCAACGCTTCCTTCTTGGTTTTTCCTGATAACGGGAGTGAAGCAAGCTCAAGATTAGAAGGCCCAAGCACCTTTGGAGCTAATGTGGGGACGTGTAACCCAACCCGAGCCCGGCTATTGATTAAATGGCCAAGAAAAGTGCTCGATTCCTGATCCCATTTCATATTTGTATGGCTGTCGTCATCTTGTTCAGCAAGTAAATACTTACCGGCGATAGCTACTAACTGAGATGCATGATGCAATACAAGTTGAGCATCATTTATTTCTTTTTTTGAAAAAGCAGATGAGAGATTCACTAAGCAACCCCCGCATATTCAACTCCTGAGAGGTGGTGCATTTCCTTTTTCCATGTAACTAAATCGTATGGACTAAACTGTGAGAAAGATGTATGACCGCAAGCCCGTGCTAAAATTTTCATGAGTTCAGTAGTTCCATTAAAGAAGTTATTAAGCATAGCGGCTGATTTCTCGATTTCAAATCGTGCTCGCAACCCTCCTTTTTGTGTTGCAATTCCCACAGGGCAATTATTTGTATTACAAGCCCGCATTCCCAAACATCCGATAGCCTGTAAAGCAGAATTTGAAACGGCAACAGCATCTGCCCCCAGGCAAAGTGCTTTGGCAAAGTCAGGGGCTGTTCTTAACCCCCCGGTTATAATGAGGGTAATATCCTCAGGTCCCAATCCTTTGCTCTTCAGGTATGCTCTGGCTTTGGCAAGTGCAGGTATGGTTGGAATAGAAATATGATTACGCAGGATAGAAGGAGCAGCCCCGGTTCCGCCTCCACGTCCATCCAGGATTATGTAATCTGCCCCTGAGTCTAGCGCAAATTGGATATTTTCTTCAATATGGTTTGCAGAGAGTTTGAAGCCGATAGGAATACCACCCGTCAGTTCACGAACTTTATCTCCAAACTTTTTGAAGTCGTCAGGAGTAATTAAGTCATTAAATTTTGGAGGTGATATAGCGGATGTACCTTCTTCCAGTTGGCGTACTTCAACAATTTTACCTTTTACCTTCTCGCCAGGCAGATGCCCTCCTACACCCGTTTTAGCACCCTGACCTGCCTTAAAATGGAATGCCTGAACATTGCGGAGCTTGTCCATAGAAAATCCAAATTTACCGGAAGCCAACTCATAAAAATATCTTGAGTTTTCTTCTTTTTCCTCCGGCAGCATACCCCCCTCCCCGGAGCAAATTCCTGTTCCAGCCATTTCAGCCCCACGGGATAAGGCTATTTTGGCTTCTTCCGAAAGTGCTCCAAAACTCATGTCTGATACAAAAACAGGGATATCCAGTTCAAGAGGTTTTTTAGCCTTTGGCCCGATAACAATTTTAGTTTCAACTTCTACATCTTCAAATTGCGGAGAAGGTGAAAGCTGGGCTGTTTGAAATTGAATATCATCCCAAGAAGGCAAAATAGTTTGGCTTACACCCATAGCTTCTACAGGGCCATGTGATCCTTTTTTTAATCCTTTGCTGGCCAGTGATTGTATTTCCGGGTTCCGGGGTTCATCCTCCGTCCCATGAATATCCTGGTAGGCACCCAGGTATTCATCACGCTGGTATGGTTGGGGGTTTTCTTTTTCCCAGGCTGCTATTTCTTCTTCATCAACCCAGAGCTTTCCATCCTCAATCCAGGAAGTAAACTTATGCAGCGCTTCATCATTATTGTACTCACTAATCCCCGTTTTATACCTGTAATCCCAGCCATGTACTCCGCAGATTAAGTTTTCGCCATCAATATGTCCGTCTGCAAGCAAAGCCCCACGATGGTGACATCTGCCAAACAAAACAGAAGCCTCATTTTCGTACCGGGTAATTACAAGATCAACATTCGCAACCAGCGCGTAGGCAGGCTCCAAAGACTTCAGTTCATTCCAAACAGCAACAGCAAGTGGTTTCATAATAATAACATTGGTTAGGCAGGAGTAATAATTAAGAAGACAATAAAGGGAAAGTTTGTACAAATAAAAAAAGCTCCTTAGAGATCAATCTTAAGGAGCTTGGGGTACAATGAATTAACTTATAAATATTCGATAGTAGTGTTAAGAGAACCTTTATAAAAACCGGCTGTGGGTTTATTTTTTGGAAGCTCTGCCTTAAAAGACACAGTGTGGATACCTTTTACAGAATCATGTTTAATACTGCTGTAAGTAGGAATAGTAAGCTGACTGCCCGTTTCATTTGTTGTGAGAACACTTTTCTGGTGATTTACCAAAACTTCTGTATTAGGAGAACTAACTACGGTAAAAGATCCATTTGAATAGGCATCAGTAGATGAAGCCGAATTTGATACTTCAAGATCTGTAAGCCCCTGGATGCCTGCACCACTTACAACAGTAACAGAAACTTTCATAACAGCAGTTGCTTGTGCTTTAATTGTTTCACTAGCTGTTAAAGCCAGAAGGAAAAAAAGAATTATTTTTGCTAATGTTTTCATGTTGTTATGCCTTGTACTTACTTATCGACAAAACATTAGAAAACTTTAATATTAATTTTCTTTAATATTCAAATACTCACAATTACCCCTCTAATTATGAATGAGGCAGGTATATAGGTTGATTATGGAAAGACTGGCAATGATTATTTGATCACACCAGACATAGAAGCTTGAGATAGGGTTTCTTAATCAAAAAAAGAGTCGGGGCGACAGGATTTGAACCTGCGACCCCTCGGCCCCCAGCCGAGTGCGCTACCGGACTACGCCACGCCCCGATTTGTTGAACTTCAAAGATAGGGCGAAATGAGATGCAAACTCAATGGTTATTTCTTCGAGACAGAAGAAACCGCTTAGCTCCGTGTGATTTTATTTTTTCGTTCTAACTTTAGTGCTTCTGACCTGTCAAGTGGGACAGAAATCCAGGCTAGTTCCCAAGGAATTCCATGTTTTGAGGAAGGAGTTTTACCCGCATTATGCTGTGAAAGCCTTCGGGTAAAATTATAGGTATATCCGGTGTAATAACGTTGTTTACTCGGGTTGTAGAGTATGTATGTAAAATAGCTCATATAAATGTATCTCCTCGGCCCCTCACGCAGTCTTGCGTGACGCTACCGGACTACGCCACGCCCCGATTTGTTGAACTTCAAAGATAGGATGAAATAAAGCGCAACTCAATGGTTATTTCTTTAGGATTGAAGGAATCTTGCAGTTCCTCCTGACTTCATTTTTCATCCTAGCTTTAAGGCGTTCAGTACTAGCTTTTAGCCTGGCAAAGCTCTACAAGTACACCATTATTGTCTTTGGGATGAACAAAGGCTACTAGTTTGTTATCAGCGCCATCTTTGGGTTGTTCATTTAATACAGTGAAGTCTTCGCTTCGCAGTCGCTCTAATTCAGCATATATGTCTTCCACCTCAAAAGCTACATGATGGAGGCCTTCCCCTTTCCGATCCACATATTTGGCTATTACAGAATCGGGTTCAGTGGCACCCAGTAATTCTACTTTTGATTCCCCTGTTTGGAAGAACGCAGTTTTTACTTTTTCACTTTCAACTATTTCAATCTTGTCGCAAGAACGGTTTAGTATTTTTTCATACGTTTGTATGGCGCTATCAATATCTTTTACAGCGATTCCAATATGATCAATATGCATGGAAGTATTTTTTGAATTGATATAAAAAGTAAACTTTTTGAATATCAAAGATTGTATTTGTAAAGTCGAATTCCAATATATAGAACACAAATAAAGTATTTATGAAGAAGTTATTTTATTGCGTTACGGTAGTCCTGTTTTTTATTTCATGTACGGTACAAAGCTCCAAAGAGGAACTGGTCAGCATTCAGACAGAATACGGAGATATGCTTGTCCTGCTTTATGACGAAACTCCTGAGCACAAAGAGAATTTTTTAAAGCTGGCTAAAGAGGGTTTTTACGACAGTACCACATTTCATCGTATTATAGATGGGTTTATGATACAGGGGGGAGACCCAAACTCTAAGGATGACAATGAAATGAATGACGGGCAGGGAGGCCCGGGGTATACTATTCCTGCTGAATTCAATTCCGCACTTATACACAAAAGAGGTGCTATTGCAGCAGCAAGAACAGGCGGACCACAAAATCCAGAAAAAAGATCAAGCGGTTCCCAGTTCTATATAGTGGATGGAAATGTATTGAGCGAAGCTGAAATGATGGGCATGACTCAGAATATTAACATGCAAAGGGAAGAAGAGATGATGAGAAACTTCGTGCAAAGGCCTGAGAATAAATTTTACCTGGATGCCCTGATCCGAAACCAAAACAACCGTAACCAGGATAGTCTTAATCTTTTAATTGAGGAGATTAAACCTCAGGCTTTATTAGGTTTTGAAGAGTTTTCCTATACCGATGAGCAAATGGAAGTTTATACCACGATTGGAGGAACTCCCTTTTTGGATAATAACTACACGGTATTTGGTGAACTGCTTTCCGGCTTTGATGTGATTGATTCAATAGCCACACAGCCAAAAAACTCCAGGGATCGCCCTTTGAGTGATATACCGATGACTGTGAAAGTAAAAGAAATGACCCGGAATAAAATATCGAAAGAGTACGGTTATACCTGGCCAGATGAGGAATGAGAAGTACAGGCTTTATAGCCATATCAATCATTCTGCTAAGTGCCTGCCTTAATAATAACAGGTACCGGCCACATTACTTTCTTCGGGGATATGATCACCTGGAATTCAGGAACCCGGAAAACTTTGCAACTTCCCCACACCAGTTTATAGAATGGAGGCAGTTAAATGGCGTACAAACCTACCACATTAAGGATCATTCTCTAACACTGGTACATAAAGAAACGGGTGAGCCGTATACGGGACCCATTCGCACTTTTCATTGGTACGCCTATAATATTGAAGCTTTATTTAAAGAAGGGAAAATTTACCGGATGAGGTACTGGCATCCGAACCGGAAGCTGGGCATGGATGCAGATTACATTCATGACATTGGTTTTGTCTGGAACCAGTATGGCTTTCCTGCGATAAGCTGGAACAGCGAAGAGATGATCTATAAAAATCCGAGCACACAAAAAGTACGGCAGATTATAACAGACAGCGTTACCAGCTATTATGATATTAATGGAAAGATGACATACTACTCTATTCGGACTGATACCGCCTGGCAAAGTTATTACCCAACAGGTAGTCCAAGGTTCTTTTTTCCGGTAACACCTGAAGGAATACGGGATGGCGAGGTAAGAAGATGGTACCCAAACGGTCAGCTTAGGGTACAGGGTTACTATAAAAACGGAGAAGAGTGGGGAAACTGGATTGAGTACGACAGCTTAGGAGGCATTATACAAAAGGTTAATATGGCCAAAGTGCAGTAGCTTAAGAAATAAGATTCTGTTGTCGATAAGTCGCATACTATTAGCAATGAGTCAAAGTGATTTATTATGTGGCGTCCAATACATATCGATCATATACTTAACAGTTACAATCCCCTTGAAGCGCGTGTTTTGGGGATAATTATCGGTTGGGTTTTAATAATTGCTACGGTAATTGGGGTTTCTGTATATAACCTGCCTGAGGATTGGATACGTGTTGATGGAGATAAGACTCAGCTCATCAGGTTATTCTTACTTAACCCGGCTATGTTGATTGGGCTTCTATTGCTTTTTTGGTTTGGCTTCGAGTGGTCTTTTATCCCGGTTTTCCTATCCATGTTCATAGTAGGGTTATTCAGCAATCTTGAACCGCATTGGGCTATGTTGTTTGGCCTGTCTTTTGTATTTGGGCTGGCTATCTATGCAATCGTTTATCATTGTGTGAATGTTTCATATAACCTGGATTCACTCGGCAGCTTGTTGCTATTTATAGGGGTTTCCTTTGTAGCCTCAACAGCTTCTTCTTTGGGTACTTTTATCTGGAGTCTGTCCCATGATCTTACTGCAGCACAGACGGCAACCCTTTGGAATGGCTGGTGGGCAGGTACCTTTCTCCAGTCCCTTGTTTTGGCCGGTCCAATACTCTTTTCTCTATCGGGAACTGTAGAACGTTTTAAGAATCGCTATTTCCAGATACCTGAAAAACCGGAAGTTTCCACCAAATGGATTTATAGTACTGTACTGCTGGTCACTATAGTAATATCTGTGTTTATTATTTCGGGGGATTACCTCGGAAAGCAAAGAATAGCTGAGTACATGACCAGTGTCAGTGATGTGTCTAAGCAAACAATTTTGTCCTCGCTGGAGTCATTCGAAATCATAACCTGGGTTTCGGTTTGGATCATACTTTGTGTGGGGCTGGGTGCTGTATTTCTTATTGGCAGCTGGAACAGTGAGTTGAAAAAGAAGGTAGCTGAACGAACGATCAGCCTTGAAGAAGCTGAGCAAAAACTCAAAAAATCCCTTTCAGAAAAAGAGACTCTGCTAAAAGAGATTCATCACAGAGTAAAAAACAATTTGGCTGTGGTTACTGCTATGCTTGATCTTCAGTTAATGAGAACAGATTGCGATACTACAAAGCATATGCTGGGTGATTCAAAAGCACGGGTTAAATCAATGGCTTTTGTACACGAAACCTTGTACCAAACGGAAAATTTTTCCAGTATAGACATGAAAAGCTATATCGAACGGTTGGTGAAATCTATCCGCGGGACTTTTAATTCAGCAAATAAAGATATTGAAATCAGTGTACTTACAAATGGAAAAGGCCTGGAAATGGAAAAAGCCATACCGTTGGGGCTGCTGCTGAACGAGCTAATTGTAAATGCATATAAGCACGCTTTTAAAGGGTTAGAAAAAGGAAAGATTTTTATTTCTGTTGAAGTTTCCGATTCAGGACTGGAGGTAGTAGTTCAGGATAACGGGGTTGGTTTTGAAAAAGGCAAAGATTTGAACAGCAAAGCAAATAGCCTGGGCATGACACTTATCAAAACACTTGCCCGCCAACTAAAAACAAGTATTGAGTTGCAATCTGAGCCAGGGAATACTAGATTTTGTCTGTCCACATATACAGACGAATCTTCTGAAGTTGCTGCATGAAAGTATCCCTTCCATCCTTTAACGAAATTGCCACTGAAAGCTTAGCAACATTCAGGCGATTTCCTGTTGTAATGTCTGTAGCACTAATAGGGACAGCGGCTGCCATTTGGCTCGCAGATTTAAGCTATGAAAAAGAAAAAGACTACTATTCGCTGTACAATGTTGCTTTCCAATGTGGGTTGAGCATTTCCCTTCTTACAGCATTGACAATATATGGAGAATCCAGGGATGGAAAGCGAAATACAGTATTAGCACTAAATGCCATCGGTTTATCCATAATGGCAATATATGCCCTCACATTTCCTGAAGTCGCAATTTATGATGCCCCGGCCCGGTACTTCTACCAATATCTGCTATTCTTTTTGGCTTCGCATCTTTTTGTTTCGATTTCGCCCTTTTTAAATAATGCAAGTATTCAAGAGTTTTGGGGATATAACAAGGTTTTGCTTCTTAACCTTCTTACATCAGCTCTTTATAGCGTTGCGTTATTTGTTGGGCTTAGCATTGCGCTTCTTTCTATCGATGTATTATTAGAAATCAATATTGATGCCAATCTCTATCTACAGCTTTGGTTCTTTTTAGTGGGAGTTTTTAATACATGGTTCTTTCTTTCGAGAGTTCCAAAGCCGGGGGCATTTCAACCCGGGATGACAGATTACCCGACCGGATTAAAAGTTTTTGTTCAATATGTACTTATACCCCTTGTCACGGTTTACATATTCATACTATACCTTTATATCGCCAAAATTATTATTCAATGGGAATTACCAAAAGGCTGGGTAGCCAATTTGGTTTTAAGTTTTTCGATTGCCGGTATTCTGTCTCTTTTGTTGCTATATCCCATTCAGCACCAGGAGAAAAATAAATGGATGAGGGTTTATTCCAGAAGCTACTTTTATGGGTTAATACCTTTGCTTATTCTGCTTTTTGTATCTATTTGGACAAGGATTTCTGAGTATGGGGTTACTATTAATCGCTTTTTTGTAGCAACATTAGCAGTTTGGCTGGCCGGAATCGTGATTTATTTTGTGACGAGTAAAACAAAGAACATCAAAGTGATTCCAATTTCTTTATGTATAATTGCATTGGGAATATCCTTTGGGCCGATAGGGGCATTTTCAGTATCGGAACGAAGTCAGCTTGGACGCTTTGAAAAGATGTTGGGCGAAAATCAAATGCTGGATGATAATGGAAAGGTTATCATCCGGGAAGAAAAGAATGGGCTTCCGTTTGATACCCGAAAACAACTAAGCTCAAAAGTTCAGTACCTGGTTGGAAATCACGGGCTGAGTGGTTTACAGGAGTATTTTCTGATTGACTTAGAAAACGATCTTTCATCAAAAGAAAATGAAATCACAGGGCATAGTCCTGGTAAATCAGAACAAATAGTGAGCTTACTGGGTTTTGAATTTGTTCAGGACTGGCAGACAGAAGAAACTGACACCTTATCAACACGATACTTTGAGTTTAATGCGGCCTTCAATACAGTTCTTGACATTGAAAGCTATGTTTATGCAATACAGGGGTTGAGATTTCTTTTAGGTGTTCAGGAAAGAAGGATTAGCCTGGAAGATGATATATATCTCCTTGAGCTTGATTACGATACATACGTTTTTTCTCTGAAAAATGAATCCAATGGAAAAAGTATCTCAATCGGGATTAAGGATTTTCTTGAAGAGTTGAGCAGTAAATATTCCGGGACGATGAGTAACCGGGAAATACCCCTCTCAGAAATGACCGTTACTTCCGAAAATGAAAATTATTCCATTCTTTTAGCCTTTAATTATATCTATGGAAATGTTGGAAAAGATGAAGGACTTTCCAATGTTCAACTGAATCTGTATTTCAAAATAAAAGAATGAAACACCATCCAATCCGTACTCCGCAAAGCTATCCGTTCTGGCTGCGATCCACCTTGATACTTATAGGCCTTTCACTGCTTTTTGTAGTGATGAGTTATGGTAAGTTCATCCTTATGCCCTTAGCTTTTGCTGCATTCCTTTCGATGTTACTGAACCCGATTGTGAGCAAGCTGGAAAGCTGGAAGCTGGGGCGGGCATTCAGCATTATTATCACGTTGCTACTGGTGGTAATTATTTTTGCGGGGATTGTATCTCTTATTTCAGCCCAGTTTGTACAGTTTGCAGAGCGCGTTCCGGAGGTTACCGAACGCCTTAAAACGGTTACTTCAGACGGTATCCAGTTCTTGGAAGAAACAGTGGGTATTACCGAAGAGCAACGAAGCGATTACATACAGCAGGGGCTTACCAACCTGATTGACAAAAGCGGACAGTATATGAGTACCATTGTTGGGGCGACGACTAATGCTTTTACGTTGATGTCGCTGCTACCTATTTTCATTTTCTTTATGTTGTACTACAGGGAGATGTACCAAACATTTTTCAGAAAGCTATTTGAAAGAAAAGACAGCCATTCACAAATTGATGATGTGCTGGTGAACGTTCAGGACGTAACACAAAACTACCTTGTGGGAATGCTAACCGTAATCGGGATTCTTGCTGTTCTTAACACCACCGGGTTGTTCCTGATTGGCCTGGAACATGCTATTTTCTTTGGGGTATTTGCATCGCTGTTGGCTGTAATTCCCTATATCGGAATTATAATCGGTGCACTTCCTCCATTACTTTTTGCCTTCTTATTGGGAGATTCTCTACTCACTCCTTTACTGGTAATTGCTGTTTTCGGAACCGTCCAGTTCCTGGAAGGCAATTTTATTTCACCCAGGATAGTGGGGTCAAAAGTTTCCATTAACCCCTTTATGGCGATGCTGGCCCTGATTATTGGAGGAGAAGTCTGGGGAATTTCCGGGATGATCCTCTTCGTCCCACTGATCGGTATTCTTCGTGTCATCTTTGAAGAGATTGACGGCCTGAAGCCTTATGGATATTTGTTAGGGAACAGGATTGAGTATGAGACTGATAAGCAGATATCAGAATGAATTAATTTGGTTTCAATCTCAATCATGTGATGAATACAGATCAATTTCAGCACAGACTTGATTCAGTGTCCACTTGAAACATTTGCTATAGGTACTCTGTGCTTGCAATGTTTACAAACAGCACATCAAGAAGGCTGACGACTTGGTGGATGGTCCATCTTCATATAGACTCCACCTCTTCGAAGTTCTTCTAACATCTGATCAAGTCGCTTTTGTTTTGTTGCTTTTTGCTTAGCTCGATTAATCCAGCCAATGTAATCGTTTTGCTGGTAGGCCGGCCTCTGATAATAGGACTCCATCAATTCATTTTCCAGTAGCGCTTCTTCAACAAAGTCTGGCATCTGCTGAATTGGGCGACTGAGCTTAGTTATGTCGATATGTTTTTTTCCAGGCATAATTAAATTTCAAAGAAAGCACCTACAACGACCCTTGCTTAAAACGCTTGTTAGCTACCCGATTTAGATTTATTAGTGAGAACATAATCGAATTCTTGTAATATTATAGCGGCTTCAACAACAAAATCTATACAAAATCTTGCGTCTTCAATATCTGTCTCTAAATCATTGCCAAAGCGATGGCGTCGAGGATGATAAGTCCCACCTATAGTTTGAATAAAATTAGGTACGTGTATTTTAAATCTAGAATATCTTCGATAATCAATTCCTAGTGCTATAATCTTTATAGCTTGTTGCATTGATTCTAAAGATTCTTTCACCTTGTCGACAAACTCACTCATTTGAGATCCATTTCTATTGTCTCTATCGGTTCCCATAAAAAAACTCGTATTGAATGTTAGGTCTTGTCCAAAAAAGAATGGCGACCTGCTATACCTACTTGTTTTACTTTTTTCATAGCTATCGATGAGAAGCTCAAAAGCTAGCCCAGAACAATTAGTAGATTCATCTATTTCTTTATTGATTAGATGTTGATCAGCTTTTTTTAACTGATTTTTTGCTTCGACTGGTTTAACATAGTCAAATAGTGTTATTTCATTGAAGTCAATACCGAATATCAGTGGCGTATTTTCTGAAAAGAAAGAAATCGCCGCTCCTCGAAATGATTCAATATCTAACTTTGAAGGTAAAGTACCATGATGTTTCAAAGCTACACGTGCTTTGTTCAATCTTCTCATAGATTCCTTTTGTGAAAGCTCCGAATCTTTAGAAAGTTTTTTTCCAATTAACTCCCAATAATCCATAAAACCGGGTTGGCCTGTACCTGAATTTATATGTTCAGACCCTAATTGTAGAAAAAGCTCAATGGCATCATGAAATGTGAGAAGAGAAGCGGCTGCTAATGGTTCAGGTGCTTCAGATTGGCCAATACCAAGTTTGAAAAGGTATTTAATAAAGCCGAGGCGACGAATTGTATTTGTATGGAGATCCATAGCTGATTGGTAGCTAACATATTAATAAGTGAAATTGAATTTCGGATAAAATTCGAAGAACCCACCCCAAACTCGTATTTCGCAAGGTTTACGAATGAGTGCGAATCTAAATTCGCACAATACTCCATTTGTGTTTTAAGGAATTTCCCATTCGCTGTTCTGTCAAGATAGAACTATCAATAAAAAGATCAATAGGGTGAGCAAAAGTATAATACTAAATCAGGTACGGCAACGAATTCGCTGGCTCAATTACAGCACCCACTTTTGCGAGGAGTCTGCGACGAAGCAATCTCCTAATCTAGGAAATGGAGATTACTTTGTTCTACTCGTGAACGAGGCTTGATTGAGGAGATCACTTCGCTTTGCTCGTGAATGTGGCTGGATCGGGGAGATCACGTCGCTTCACTCGTGAATATGGCCAGATCGGGGAAATCACCTTGCTCTAAAAAACTCCATCACCTCTTCGGCTGATTTCGTATTCAATACCCGCTCTTTTTCGTATTTACCTTTACGGGCAATACGAACCCCGTATTTGATTACATCTATTCCGTCTATACTATGGGCATCCGGGTTAATGGAAGTCATAAGACCGACTTCTTTCGCTTTATTCCCGTAGCTCCAATCTAAATCAAGTCGCCAGGGACTTGCGTTAATTTCAATAGCAGTGTTATGCTCTACAGCCAAAGCTACCAGCTCATTCAAATCCAGGTCACTGCCATTGCGTTTGAGCAACAACCGCCCTGTGGGGTGACCTAAAATTCGTGTATAAGGATTTTTGATAGCATTGCGCATGCGCTCCATCATTTTATCCCTTGGCATATCCAGGGTTTGATGCACGCTGGCAATTACAAAGTCAAAGCCTGCAAGTACATCCTCTTCATAATCCAGGTTGCCGTCAGCCAGTATATCTGATTCAATTCCTTTCAGTATTACAAAGTTTTTTCCTTCACTTTTATATACTTCGTTCAGTTGATCAATTTCTTCCCATTGCTGCTTAATTTCATCCACGGAAAGACCACCCGCATAAGCTGCGGTTTTGGAGTGATCGCTGATCCCAAGGTATTCATATCCCCTCTCTATACAGGCTTCGGCCATTTCTTTTATGGAGAACTTTCCGTCACTCCACGTGCTGTGGGCATGGATCACTCCCCGGATATGCGATTCCTGAACCAGGGGCAATTCTTCCTGGTTTTCATAAATTTCAAACTCGCCACGGTCTTCACGCAATTCCGGGGGAACCCAGTTCAAATCAAGATGTTTATAAATGTCCGATTCGTCTTTGAAAGGCTGAGGAGCATCCCAGTTGGTTTCCCCGTCATCTTTAAGTTTATACAGGCCGTATTCGTTTAAGCTCATTCCCCGCTCACGGGCACGGGATCTCATTACTACATTATGCTCTTTACTGCCGGTAAAATACATGAGCGCAGCGGCAAAGTTTTCAGGTTTTACGATTCGTAAATCTACTTGTCGCCCTTCCTGTGTACGCACAGAACTTTTGGTGTCACCTTTACCCAAAATTTCAGTAACCCGCTCATGATTGGTGAAAACCTCAAATAATTCAGGGATATATTCTTCACCTGCGGCAATCAGGATGTCAATATCACCAATGGTTTCTTTGGCCCGACGCAAAGAACCTGCTACTTCAATCTGTTGTACACCTTCCAGGTCTTTCAGGCTTTCGAAGATTGATTCAGCAATTACCGTAGCTTGATCCAGGCGGCAGCGTTCATCAAATTTTTCCATCCATTCAATCGATTTGGCAATCTTTTCGGCTGATTTGCCCCCCAGGCCTGGTAATTCTGCAAGCTTTCCGTTATCGATTAATTCTTTCAGCTCATCAATCTCTGTAATCCTGAATTGTTGATGAATTTTTAAGATGTTCTTTGGCCCCAGTCCGGAAATATCCAGCCATTTAATTAACCCTACAGGCACTTTCTTTTTGAAATCTTCCAACACAGGCATTTCTCCTGTTTTGGCATAATCGTAAATATCCTGGGCGATTGACTTTCCAATCCCTTTTATATCGGTGAGGTTCTCATTTTCAATAAAGGTATTAATGTCTTCGCTGAGCCCCGCTATTGTTTGTGAGGCTTTGTCAAAAGCAATGGCTTTGAAGCGGTTCTCACCGGCCAGCTGCATCAACTGGAAAACGAGATTTAGTTTTTCGGCAACGTCCTGATTGGTTGGCATAAAGTTATTGATTATTCGGACGGATTATACACACCATCTGCACTCCTCTCAAGTAAAGAGTTGGCTTTCCGTAAAACTTACTCAAAAAGGTTGTTCATTCGCTTTGGAAGCGGTAAAATTACCGAAACTAAAAATCCAAAATGAAAAGTTTAAGATTAAGGGCTAGATATTTTCTGATTCTTAATCTTAAACTTTGAATTCTCAACTATTACTCATGAAACGAAGCATAAAACCGTTTTTATTTCTTCTGTTATTATCAACGGCCACATTTGGGCAGTTACAATCCCCTTCAGATTTTCTAGGCTACAAACTTGGAGAACAATGGACTCCTCACCATAAAGTAATGGCTTATTTTAATCATGTGGCTGATAATTCTGATATGGCGAAAGTGCATAAGTATGGAAATACCTACCAGGGGCGGGAGCTTATTATTGCCGCAGTTTCTTCTTCGGCCAACCAGGAACGAATGCAGGAAATACGTACCAATAACTTGAAGAGAGTTGGCTTTTTAGATGGGGAACCCACCGAAGACAAAACCCCTATCGTTTGGTTGAGTTATAATGTTCATGGGAATGAGACTTCATCCAGCGAAGCGGCAATGAAAACGCTATATAAATTGGTTACAGAAAAAACAGCCTGGCTGGAAGATGTGATGGTGATAATGGATCCCATGGTGAACCCGGATGGACGGGATCGCTATGTATATTGGAATAAATCAGTAACCGGGAAACAATTTGATCCGACACCGGAGTCCCGTGAGCATAGCGAGCCCTGGCCGGGAGGCAGAACCAATCATTATTATTTTGATCTGAACCGCGATTGGGCGTGGCAAACCCAGGTAGAATCTCAAAAAAGAATTGTGGCCTATCTTTCATGGATGCCTCATGTACATGTCGATTTCCATGAGCAGGGGTATAATAGTCCTTACTATTTTGCACCTGCTGCAAAACCATTTCATAAAGCTATAAGCGAGTGGCAGCGCGAATACCAAACCATGATCGGTAAAAACCACGCCCGCTATTTTGATGAAAATAACTGGCTCTATTTCACCCGAGAAATATTTGACCTTTTCTATCCGAGTTATGGGGATACCTGGCCTACGTTTAACGGAGCTATAGGCATGACCTATGAACAGGCGGGGCACAGCCGTGCCGGGTTAGGGGTTGAAACAGCAGAAGGTGACACACTTACTTTGCTTGATCGGTTGACACATCATACTGTTACCGGGCTTTCAACAGTAGAGATTACGGTTCAAAACAAAGAAAGAGTGGTTGACGAGTTTGCGAAATACTTTGATGAAACACGCACGAACGGTTCAGGAGAATACAAGTCATTCGTTGTAAAGAAATCCGGCAACCCCGATAAAGTTTCAATGCTGTTGCGTTATTTGATGGCACAAAATATTGAGTTTGGAGTAGCAAAAACCGGAACACGGGTACAGGGCTATGATTTTAGTGATGGAAGTACCCGTCGGGTAGAAATTGAAGCCGGAGATTATGTGATTAGTACCCTGCAGCCACAGGGCACATTGGTGCGGACTTTATTTGAGCCAAAGCCTGAACTCGAAGATTCTCTTACTTACGATATAACGGCATGGGAAACGCACTATGCTTATGGATTGGAAGGCTTTGCTTTAAAAACAAGTATTGCTACTGATCCTGTAGCTTTGCAAACGGAAGCATCCACCACCCCTTTCATCGAAAAGCCCTATGCCTACTTGGCAAAGTGGAACTCGCTGGATGACTTAAAATACCTGGCAGCATTATTCAGAAAAGGAATCAATGCCCGTTATGCAGAAAACCCGTTTACCCTGGATGGAACTGACTATGCGGCCGGTACCCTGGTTATTACCCGTAACGGTAATGAGAAGCTTGGTGACAGATTTGACGAAATTGTAAAGAATACAGCAGATGAATTAGGCCGCACTGTAATTCCAGTTGGTACCGGATTTGTAACAAGTGGTAAAGATTTTGGATCATCATCGGTACGATTTATTTCAGCACCCAAAGTAGGCCTTATAGCAGGAGAAGGAACCAGTTCAAATATGGTGGGCCATATTTGGCATTATTTTGATCGCCAAATCGATTACCCGGTTTCCTTGATCAATCGTGATGACTTGAGATTTATAAGTTGGGATGATTATGATGTGATGATTATGCCTTCCGGTTCTTATAGCAGTACTTTTGGGGAAAGTGCATTAAATGACTTAAAAGACTGGATTCGTGGTGGTGGAACGCTGATTGCTGTTGGAGGAGCAAATGGATTTTTAGCAAGGCAGGACGGGTTTAACCTTACGCGAAAAACCTCTGACAATGAAGAAGAAGAGAATATGGAAGAAAGGTTGCGTAAATATGATGAATCAAGCCGTGAGTCGGTTACTAACTTTAATGCAGGCGCCATTTATGAACTAGAGATGGATAATTCGCACCCGTTAGCTTTTGGGTATGAAGAAAAATATATGTCGCTGAAACTGGGCTCAACTGCGTATGAATATCTTGAGAATGGCTGGAACGTTGGAGTAGCGAAAGACGGAAGTCCGAGAAGTGGATTTGTCGGATACAGGGCCCAGGATGCTTTGGGAGGCTCTCTCTCTTTCGGAGTGCAAAGTATGGGTTCCGGAGAAGTAGTTTATATGATAGATAATCCTTTGTTCAGAGGGTTCTGGCATAATGGAAAGCTGCTTTTTGGGAATGCTGTATTTTTAGTAGGGAATTAAAAGCCTCAACACAAATTCAGTCTGTAGAAAAAAACTGCAACTTTTTAAAATTATATAAGTATGTTTTATCCAATAAAACAAATAAGGCATCCTTATGTATATTTTATCCCGCACCGAGGAAATGCTCCTCATTTCTGTATGGAAACTCCAGGATGAAGCTTATGGGCTAAGTATCCGTACCCACTTTTCTGAGCTGGTAGGAAAAGAGATGTCTGTAGGGGCAACCTACATCCCTTTAGAACGGCTCAAAAAGCAAGGGTTTTTGGAAAGCTGGGAAAGTGAGCCTACAGAGAAAAGAGGGGGGCGCTCAAAACGCTTCTACCGCTTGACGGCTGAAGGCATTAATGCACTAAGCCGGGTAAAGTCGATTCATGACAGGGCCTGGACAGGATTGCCAAATCTCATTTTTAATAAAAGTGAGTAAAAAATGTCAATCTATAAGAGTTCAAATGTAATAATCAGAGTGCTTGAATGGCTCCTTCCATCAGATATGACCCACTTAATAGGGGACTTAGAAGAGGAGCTATATAACGATCTTGAAAGATATTCTGCCCTTCAAGCCTATCTCCTTTTTTTATATCGATGTACTGTTTCGATACCCCTTTTTCTATACCAATCTCTAAAATGGAATGTAGTTATGATAACTAATTATATAAAAGTTGCTTTGCGTAATATCAAAAAGTACAAGTCTTTTTCTGTGATCAATGTACTTGGGCTGGCAGTTAGTATATCCATCTGCCTACTTATTATTTTATTTATCTATGATCAGAAAAACTATGATCGTTTTCATGAAGACAAAGACAGGATCTACCGGATTACTTCAGAATTTAAGTCCTCGGGTAATTTTTCAACCCATAGGTATGCCACCTCTCCGGCTAATCTGGTTGATATTTTAAGGGAAGATTACCCATCGGTTGAAACGGCAACAACAATCCGAAGAAGAATTGGTGGTGAAGCTGATGCAGGAGGCAAAGTGATTCGTGTTAATGGTTTATATGGTGACTCGAATTTCCTGGATGTTTTTTCTTTTGATTTACTTTTAGGCGATCCTGAAAGCGCATTATCGAACCCGGGCAGCATTATTCTCAGTAAAGAAACAGCAGATAAGTTTTTTGGTAGTCAAGATCCAATAGGGGAAGAATTCAGAATAATCGGAAGAGGTGACTTTGTGATAACCGGGGTAATAGATACCGATGTGAGATCGCACCTCACATTTGATGTATTAGCCTCTTACTCCACCTTACTATCCAATGAGCAATACCGGAGTATCTATATCGATAACTGGAGGAATAGCTTTTATTCCTCATACACTTATTTCAAGCTCAAAAAAAATGCGGATATTGAAGATTTAGCAGTCCAGCTGCCCGGTTTAATTGAGACACATTACGATTCGACCCCCGAAAGCTATTTAGCTGAATTCATTATTCAGCCGCTTACAAAAATAAACATCGGCGATAGTATGGATAATCAGTTAGGTTCGGTAATGCCGCGGTTACCCGTTTATTTTCTGATTGGCTTTGCAGGGATCATCATTTTTGTAGCCTGCTTTAACTATGTAGGGCTTACTGTGGCAAGGGGTCTTTCCCGCGGAAAAGAAGTAGGTGTACGCAAGGCGCTGGGGGCAAACAAAGGAAGTGTGGTAGGCCAGTTTTTAATTGAAGCGATACTCATCGCGCTCTTTTCATTGGTTTTTGCATCAGTCTTTTTGATATACCTCCTCCCGGAATTCAATGATTTGCAATTTATAAGGATGGAACTAACACGGGGTATTTCATTCGATATAGTCAAAGATTACCCGGTCTATATAAGTTTTTTGTCATTTACAGTAATTGTCGGGTTATTGGCAGGCTTATTTCCGGCACTGCATCTATCATCTATTAAATCGGCGATAGTTCTTAAAGGATTAGAAAACAAAAAAGGAATTTCTAAAAGCCATATTCGAAAAGGATTGGTGGTTATTCAATTCGTTTTTTCCCTGGTTTTTATCATTACGGCACTATTTCTGAATCGACAATTCAATCAATTTCTAAATGCTGAATACGGATTTGACGCAGAACATATCATTCAGCTGGAATTGCAGGATATGCCTTATGACCGGGTAAAAACCTGGATGCTTGGCAACCCAAATGTTGCAAGTGTATCCGGAACCAGTGTTGTACCGGCACTTAACTCAAGATCTGACCGGAGAATTTCTTCTGATCAAATTGAATATGATGCTGAAGCAAATCACTTTTCTGTGGATGAGGAGTACATTCCGAATATGAAGCTAAACCTGGTAGCAGGACGTAATTTTTCAGCTGATTTAGCCACGGATGTAAATGGCCCGTTCATTTTGAGCAGAAAAGCAGTGGCTGATCTTGGCTATAGCTCTCCCCAGGATGCAGTGGGTAAATATGTTGCATTTTCGGATAGTACCTACCCGGTTATTGGGGTAATAGAAGACTTTGTATCAAGTGATATAACAGTTGAAACAGAGGGAGTGATGATGCAATATCAACCTGAGTATATAGAAACAGCATCCATAAAAGTTCTTCCCGGCCAGTTAGCAACAGTTACTAACTACATAAATGAAGAATGGGATGATTTGGGGAGCCAGTATTCAGCTCGCTATGCCTTTTATACCGATCAACTGGGTGAAACATATTCCCTGCTTCTTTTTAATGATCTGGCTCAGGTTGTAAAATCGGTAGCTTTTTTCTCAATCCTGATTTCGTGTTTAGGTTTATTTGGTATGGCCATGTTTAACGCAGAAAGCCGGACGAAGGAAATTGGTATCAGAAAAGTTATGGGAGCATCAGACAGGGATATTGTCTTTCTGTTATCCAAAGAATATTTACTTCTGATTGCTATATCCATTGCGATAAGCCTTCCGCTTACGTACCTGTTTAATTCATTTTTGCTTCAGCAGGTGGCTAATAGAATTGAGCTCAGCCCACTGGTATTTTTGGCAGGAATATTTGTTACGCTGGTACTCGCTTTAATAACAGCCGGTTCCCAAAGCCTCAGGGCCGCAAAGGCTAATTCTATAGATAATTTGAGATTCGAATAGAACCTGACTTCCCACATCTTGCCAAGTGTAGTATTATAAGGAATTCAATGTATTGGATATTAAGTAAATGCCTTAATTATCCTGTAAAACGAAACGTATTGTCGTTGGGAAATGCATTTTTACAGTATTGCCATTGCAAATTGCAGGTTTGAACTGAGCTGTTTTTATCACTCTTTCAGCTTCTTCAATTAATGAAGGATGGCTGCCTTCTTTGAGTTTGATTTCAAAAATCTTTCCTGTTTCATCTATCAGCACATTATGTACAATGGTTTCTTGAATGCCAGCACTTACTGCATCCATAGGATAGCGTACTTTGCTGTATATTTGGTATATACCATTTACAATTTCAACAGGTTTTTTGGGTTCTTCACAGTCTGAAAAAGGAATTTCCAACCCATCGTCCAATATTACTGTGTCTGAATTAAAATTAGGTGAGGTTGTCGGGCCGGTTGTTCGTATTGAATTTGAGGAGTAAGAACTTGCACATCCTAGAAATAAAAAAAGAGATAAAACTTTAAAGTATTTCATACCTGTTATTTGTTTACAAGTTCCGCCTCACTGGCAATAAACCCGAATGCTGCCCAGTTTCCGGCATCGTAAACCTGTTGCCAGATGCTTTTTGCCCGGTCTTTTCTTCCGTTAATGTAATGCCAGTTACCCAATCCATAGCCTATGGTTGCATTATCCAGGTCAGACTCATCACCTTCGAGGAGCATCTCCGGTTCAAAAGTACCATTAAAAACCAGGAGTAGTTTGTGATAGCTGTTGTTTTCTATGATATCCATTTTGGGGGTAACAGGTTGAATCACCTTTCCAGCCAGTTCATCTTTGCCTGCTCTTTTTAAAGTCATATAGTACCAGTACAAAGCAGCAACCATCATATCATCATTGGTACTTGCCAGCATGCACCTCTGGTATGCAAACTGAGCATTTTCATAATCTCCTTTCAGGTAATAGGCCAGCCCTAAATGATACCAGATATTAGTATGCAAGGTGCTGGTAGGGAAGTTTCTTGCATTGGGCAGGCCATCCGGCTCAACAATGTCTTCAGTTCCCTGGATTAACTCCACTGCTTTTTCAAAATCAGCTATTGCATGATCAAATGCCCGTAGTGTGATATAACGATGCCCCCTGTGGCGATATAGGCGGGGCTCATTAGGATACTCATCGATTGCAGCCGAAAGTAGCTGGACTGCATCTCGATACTCGCCCTGGTATCCTTTTTTACGGGCCTGCCAAATCATGATGGTTACCTGGTCATCCTGGTCAGCCTCTGCAACATTAATCAGGGAATCAATCCGGGAAGATATACTTTCAGGAAGCTCTGTTGATTTGGTAAAAAGCGTATCACCCAATTGCGAGACAGTTTGAACATCCTCCGGTAACGAAATAAAAGAAGGTTCGGGGTTAGTACAAGCTAAAGAGAACAGTACAACAGCAAACAGGTACTTTTTAAAAGCATTCATGATCCAAATGATTAATCACAGTTGCCTGTATAGTTAAGCAATTACAACTGCAAATCAAACGTCATCTCTTTGCCATCCCTTAAAACCGTAATAGTGGTAAGCTGTCCTTTTTTGAGTTTGTTCAAAGCACCCATATACCCGTAAATATCTGCGAGTTTTTCTCCTCCCAAGCCAATGATAATGTCACCGCCTTTTACCCCGGCTTGTTCTGCTGCACGCCCTTTGGTTACCCCTGTAATCTTCATGCCTTCACCTTCGTAGCCATAGTCAGGGAGTACTCCTAGTGTGGGACCTTCCAGGCTCATAGAACGTTGTTGTTCGCCCGGTGCTTCTGTGAATGCCAGCTCGGTTTTATCCAGTTCATCTAACTGTACTACAACCCGGACCAGGTGATGCAGGGCTAATGCAGTACCATTCATATTGATGTATTCAGTATCGTCTGATGGTCGGTGGTAATCGGCGTGGGTATCTGTGAAATAGTGTAACACAGGAATATCTTTGTAATAGAAACTGGTGTGATCACTGGCACCGGTTCCGTCTTTTACTAAATTCAGAGTGAGATTCCCGGTATTTGCAGAATCCATGATGGCCTCCCATTTATCTGCGGTTCCGATCCCAAATATCATCAGCTTTTTATCTGTCATACGGCCAATCATATCCATGTTGATCATTGCCAAAGCATTATCAAGATCTACGGTTGGATTATCTACATAATGAGCCGAACCAAGAAGGCCCATTTCTTCCCCGGAAAAGGCAAGAAATAAAATATCTGTTTGAGGCCGGTTCTCAGAGAAGTAATGAGCAAGTTCCAGCAACCCGGCAGTTCCTGAAGCATTGTCATCGGCACCATTGTGTATTCTGGGCTCGTCACCACGGTATAGCGAACCGAATTCTCCGTAACCCAAATGATCGTAATGCGCACCAATTATAATCAGTTCATCAGAGTTTCCTGTTCCCTGTAAAAGCCCAGCCACGTTTTTGGAAAGCCTCTTTTCTCCGGCAGTAGTATCAGTGGAGTGCGGGTTCCGAAGGACAGCTGTATTAATAGTGAATTCCTGGAAATAAGTATTGTCATCCCCGGCGGGCTCCAGGTTATAATCCCGGAAAAGATCGGCTATATAGTTGGCAGCTTTGGCCTCATTAGCTGTACCAGCTTCTCTGCCTTCTAATTCCTCCGAAGCAAAATAAGTGATGTGGGTACTGATGTCGTCAGGGGTAACATCAGGAGAAAAATTGTTGGAAGGACTATTAGTACACGAAATAATAATTGTGGCGGATAGCAGGAGAATGAGGCTTTTCATGAAGCTGTTGTATTTGAAAAGTTGGGAATTTTCGTAACTCCAAAAATACAAGAATTTTGTGTTTTTTTGATAAATGAATAGGTATTTTTACAAGCACGGTTAGGGGTGTCCTTTCGCAGGACTGAGATTATACCCTAAGAACCTGATCCGGATAATACCGGCGGAGGAAAACCTGTTCTAGTCTCAACATGTTGACCTCCTCCATAAATCAATTTGCAATTTAATTGGAGGAAAAATGCTTTCAAAAACATTCATGGCCGCCTCATTTTGGGCAGCCATTTTTACACTATTTTTTACAATAACAGGCAATGCACAGACTGTATCCGGTCGTGTATTTGATGCTGAAAACGGAAGTCCTCTTACCGGGGTAACTGTTCATATTCCTGGTACAAATATAGGTACTTCTACAAATGCAGACGGCTCTTTTAGCCTGGCAGTTCCTTCCGGGGAAGAGTACCTGACTTTTAGCTTTGTCGGGTACCGGCCACAAAGAATAAAAATACAGCCAAGCCTGGAAGTGTACCTGCAACCCCGCCAGGATTTGGAAGAAATCATCATTCGTGGTGTAAGATCGGAGGAAGACAGCCCTGTGACACAAACCACTATTACCAAAGCAGAGGTGGATGCTATTTATAATGGGCAGCAGCCTGTTTTTTATCTCGAAGAATTAAGCCCGGCTGTTTTCTCTTTTTCAGAATCGGGAACAAAGCTTGCCAATTACGGGAGTATGCGCCTGAGAGGAATAAACCAGGAGAGGATAAATATCACACTCAATGGAATTCCGCTTAATGATATGATTGATCATGGGGTGTTCTTTTCGAATTTTACCGATATAGGTAACAGTTTTGAGTCGGTTCAAATTCAGCGCGGAGCAGGTACCAGCAGTAATGGCGTTGCTTCTTATGCGGGTTCCATCAATTTTGAATCTATTAACCTGGAAGAGCTTGGCCAGGGTGGACAGGTAGAAATGGGTGTGGGTTCTTTTCAAACCTATCGCTTAAATACGAGTTTATCATCCGGGATGATTGCTGACAAGTGGTCTTTTTATGGAAGCTATAGCAATATCGAATCAGATGGTTTCAGGTATAATACAAGCACTAAATCTCATTCCTTCTTCTTTTCAGGGGGATATTTTGGTGAAAAGGATTTGATCAAGGTAACAGCATTTGATGCCCGCTCAAAAAATGGGCTTGGTTATCTTGCAATAGCAGAGAGCGACCTGGAGAATGATCCAAGAACAAACTACCTGAATGAAAATGATAAGGATGATTTTGGCCAGCGCTTTGTACAGTTGCAGCACACCCGTATTTTTAATGAGTACTTTTCAACCAATGCATCACTTTATTACGGGGAGTCATCAGGAGATTACTTCTTTACTTTTGAAAATCCGGATGCAACCCTTTCACAAATCAACTTTCCCTTGCAGAATAATCATTATGGGTTCCTTATAAACGGTTTTTATGAGAATGAGGGATGGAAACTTAGTTCCGGTATTCATGCTTACTTGTTTGAGCGGACTAATGAGGAGTCAAATACCCCCGATTTCGAAAACCCGTACTACAGGGAAACTTCTGGTAAGAGTGAATTCAGTTGGTTTGGTAAAGCTGAATGGACAAAAGACAGGGTTTCTGTTTATGGAGATGTGCAATGGAGAACCATGGAATTGGCCATTCAGCCGGATTATGATTTTATCGGAACCGCTCCGGAGGGAGACATTATTAAGAACTGGAGCTTTTTGAACCTGGGGATTGGGATAAACTATGTTTTCAGTCCGGTTATTTCGGGGTATGCTTCCTTTGGAAGAGTAGGCCGGGAACCTACCAAAATTGACATAATCGGAGGCTTTACTTTGGGAGCAGATAACCTTGCTTTAGCCAGGAGCGAAGCATTTACGCCTGAATATGTGAACGATTACGAAGCAGGTCTGAAGCTCACAAAGCAAGACCTCAAGCTTAAGCTGAACTACTTTTATATGGATTTCCAGGATGAAATAGCTCCCATTGGAGAAGTGATAGCTTTTGGCGTACAACGCAGAAGTAACATTGCCAACAGCTTCAGAACGGGAGTTGAAATGGAATGGAGCTATTTTCCAATTCAGAAGTTTTCTATACAAGGAAATGTGGCTTACCTGAAAAGTGAAATAGAAGCATTTACCACAAAAGGAACTACTTATAGGGACAGGGTTCCTGTGTTAAGTCCTGAATGGATCGTGAATAACTCCATCAATATATATCCTGTTAAAGATTTTACAGTAAGGCTTTCATCAAACTATGTAAGCGAATCTTTTCTGGAATTAACCAATGATCCGGCATATACACTTCCGTCCTTTTTTGTACTCAACTCCTCGATGGTATATGAGTTTAAAAATGTGGAGATCAGCCTTGATGTGAACAACTTAACCGATAAAAACTTCTATTCAAGCGGAGCCCCGGTTGATCTGGATTTTGACGGAACTAATGACGAACCGGGTTATTTTGTGAATGCCGGACGAAATGTATTCTTTCAGTTAAAATGGAGTTTTTAAAAAGCTACTTAATAAGCAGCAGCTTTTTGGTGGACGTAAACCCATTGGTGGTCAGGCGATAAAGATATATCCCGCTTGAAAGTTCAGAAGCATCAAATCGAACGGTGTGTTGACCTGCGCTATACGGAGCATTTACTATATCAGTCACTTTTTGCCCATTAATAGTAAATAATTCTATAGAGACATTTGATGCTTCTGTTAAACTGAACGGAATAATGGTTACAGGATTGAATGGGTTTGGATAGTTTTGAGATAACGAAGGCTCAAGAGGTATATCCAGGTCTGTTTCATTTGAAACAACCCCGCCATTTGATGTGCCCGGTGTTGGCTTTGCAAAAGTAACAAAGGTGCTTCCTCCATCCGGTTGTCGTCCATAAGAAACATCAGTGGTTTGCTCACCAAAAGTAAAAGCATCTACAGTAACTAAAGAGCCGCCTTCATTTTTAAACAATCCGGCATCTTCACCTGCTTTTCGCAGGTTAAAAGAGGCATGCATCGGGCCTTCTTCCTCATCATTATCTACCCAAACAAGAAGAAAACCTTTTGGGGGAATAGTAGTATCCGGAAAAGCCCACTTGTCCTTTTCAGACAAATCATCGGTTAAATAATACCCCGACATGTTTACCTGGGTATCGCCACTATTATATATTTCAAGCCAATCGGGATAGGAGCCACTTTCGTCCTGGATGGTTGAACTATTACTTGCCATAAGCTCATTAATAAATAATGGAGAAGAACTCTTGCGAACATTTTCTGTAATTACCCGGTCAGGATCGGTTGGGAAGCGTTGTGTTTTATCTTCCTGGTCAGTTGCTTCAATAAATATATCTACATCGCCTTCAAATGAATCCAGCAAAATCATACCTGTAAAAGTACCGTCCCCGGCTTTTTCATCAAGTCCAAGTCCATCGTCTTTTAATTCGATGGAGTTACTGGAAGGATTATTATAAGTGGCAATAACTGTTACCTGGTCATCATCAAAAACATCAGCAGTCACAATGACCATATCCTCATTATTATCCAGGACAGAATAAGCTTCTGCCCAATGGATCACCGGGGTAATGTTTTGAAATGAAACCTGGTTTAGGGCAGACCATTTTCTGGACGATATATATCCTTTCAGACCATATTTCACATGATCTCCTATTGCGGATGTATATGAATCATTGAATTGGTTTATTGTATAACCATAATCCAGGGTCCTGAAAGTGTCTTCTTCAGCAGCATCCTGGATCATAGCTTTTAGCCTGTCAATTTCAGGATAAAGAACCTGATCCGTGAACGTACTTTCTATGAACTCATTGATATAAAAGTGAAGACGGTTTTTGTATTCCGGTACATTCAGAATACGGTCAGTGAGGGGGCGGCTTTCATCGGGATGTCCCCAATTGTTTATATCACGGGTACCCCAGTCAAGTTCAGTCGGATAAATAGCAGACCAATAGATTCCAAAAGTATTATCGTAATCATAAGGGATGAATTCGAACCTGTTTTTGGAAAGGTTATGATAGAGGTAATAATTATTCTTGTTGAACATGTAATTATCCCACATACCCGTCAGCATATCTACGGCCATCCATCGTAATACCCCATCCACATTAATGTAATTCTCAATCTCTTTTTCAAATTCTTCGTCTGATGAGAACTCCAAAAATCCGATTAATGCAGCGAGATTGGAGTAATTATCCGTTTCTTCATTTATTGTAAGATCATAGGCTCTTCTGCCATCGTGCTCAAATTTATACTCATTAGGATCACCGCCCCTGTAGGTCAGGTCGGCAGGCCAAAGGCATTTGAATAAATCTCCCTCATTATTACCAAAATGACGTTGTACGAACTCATTATCTATATGCTCAACATTTATATACAATCCTCTGTACTCGTCATTTACATACAATTTCACATGATTGGCCCTGGGTGCTGCAACTCCCGCAGCATCAAAAATATCCCAGCTTAGTTTTGATCGTATAATACTAGGGTCATTATGCTCACCATTAATGTTAAGCTTATCCAGTCCACGATATTCCCTGCCCGGTACAAATGTATTGAATGAAACTTTGAAAGATTTCTTTGCTGAAACTCTTGATGTATTCCCCCTGAGCCTGAAACCTACATTTTCAACTGTTTCAGTTTCATTTCCTTTAATCATAGTAAAAGTTGCAGGGTATTCCTCGTAACTGTATACATCAGAGAGGATTTGATCAAAATCAGCAGGGTCGAGGTCTATATGTATTTCTGGTAAAACCGAATCATCAAACACCCAGCCTGATTGTGCATGAGTAAAACTACCTGCAAATGAAATGAAAAGTATAAATGTTAATATGCGCTGATTCATTTTTTTAAAATATGGAATAAAAAAAGGCGCCCTGTAACCAGGGCACCTTTTAAAGTACAGAATAAAACGAATTTTATTTTACAGAAATAGGAACGGCAACTTTTGTTGTTCCCCAATGCAGGTTCAGATGTGCTTTTTCAGAAGAAAGAGTGTCGAAGAAAATAGTAAAATGCTCTGCCTTAGGGGCATCGTTTACTACTACTGCAGCAGGTACGCGAACCACATCCATAGCTTCATCGTACTGGGTGCCCCAACTCATTTTGCTATTTATGATAATTGTCCATTCATTTTTTCCGGGAATGGTGTAAAGGGAATAGGTACCGGCTTTTACTTCTTTGTCTCCTACCATCACATCACCAGAAAAGGTAATGGCGGTTGATTCATTCGCACCTGTTCGCCACCATTTTCCGGTTGGGGCCAGTTGAGATCCATCAGCGAAATAAGTACGGTCTTTAAGGGCAGGTCGCCCATAAGTGATGGATACCGTAGTTGTGCCAATATCCTGGCTTACAGCCGCATTCGGGCTGGGTCGGTCTTGTGTGCGTCTTTCTTGTGCATAAGATGCATCCAGAGAAAGCATGATTGCGAAAACAGCACAAACCGCAATTTTTAACATTGATTTCATGGTAATATAAATTTGGTTAGTTATTTGGGAATAAGGAAGCATCAATATCGGGGATGATTTTTAATGCATTCTTGTAATACACTTTTTGTAACACTTCATTTGGAAGATTCAATCCATACATTTTCCAAAAAGCATGGCGTTTTCTGAAATAGTCGAAATATTCATCATCTGACTCTAATACCCTGAAGTAAGTATGAAATTCTTTTGGCCGGTACGTATCCTTTCCAAATAAAATGCGATCCTGGTATTTAATGAAGAAATCCCGGGCAAAACGAGGCTGGCGTCCAAGTTCAGCTATTACGGCTGCAATTTCAGTATACACATTTGGAAACTCATCCAGGTGACGGCCTAACCGTTCAAGATCGTTAGCCATCCAGCCCAGGTGCGCATTAATAAAGGTGGTATTGGGGTGTTTTTTGAAAACATTCCATTGTTCCTGCATCACGGTTTCCCAATCGGGATATTTAGTGGAATCGCCCCGGTGACGGCTTGGAAATTGCTTCATTTCCAGCCAGCGTTCATTTTTCTCATCTACAGGAGCCCAGAACACGGCAGGCTCTCCTGTGTGAATTAAAACCGGCATGCCCAGTTCTCCGGCTTTTGCCCAGACGGGATCAATCCGGGGATCATCTGTTTGTATCCTTTTTCCGTTGGAATCCAGGACAGTAAGCCCAAGATTCTTGAAAATTTTTACTCCCCTTGCTCCATTATTATAGTCTTCTTGCAACTGTTTGACAGCACGATCTGTCCAGTCCGGCTCATCCATTCCGCTAAAATTGATATTAGCGAATACCACAAATCTTCCCGGTGCCTGTTTCTTTGCTGCATCAACCATTTGTTTAAGAGCATCTCCCGAGCGCCCGCTAAGATTAACCAATACATTCATATTGAGGGAATCCATTTCGGAAGCGGTCTTTTTCAGATCCATGGTAGCCATACGCCATAGATGACTGTGTATATCAATGAAAGGGTATTTGGCTTTTGTAATTTCTGACCCGGGTACCACCAAAGTTGAAATAGGGTCATATTCTTCAAAGGTCATGGTTGTATCAAATTGCTGAGCATGACCGGGCAACCAAACCACACACAAACCGGAAAGGAACAGGGCTATTTTTTTCATGCGGTTATAATAACCAAGATGATTCAAATGCACTATCAAAAAAATGAAAAACCCAGGTAAATAAAAAAGCCCTATTTTAAGGGCTTTTTGCTATGAATCCTTAAGCAAGTGCTTAAAATCTTTTTTGAACTTTGCCACTTTAGGTGCTATTACATAGGAACAGTACCCTGCATTCGGGTTATTTTCAAAATAGTTTTGGTGATAATTTTCAGCTACATAGTAATTTTCAAGTGGCTCAATGGTAGTTACAATGGGGTCATCCCACAGCCCGGAAGCATCTGTCTTCTTTAATGACGCTTCTGCAATCTTCTTTTGTTCTTCGGAATGATAAAAAATGACGGACCGGTACATTGGGCCAATGTCATTACCTTGTCGGTTTAGTGTGGTAGGGTTGTGTGTATGCCAGAGTACCTCAAGTAACTCTGTATAAGAAATTATTTCCGGATTGAACAACACCCTGGCCACTTCAGCATGCCCTGTCCTGCCCGTAGTTACTTCTTTATAAGATGGGTTTTCGACATGTCCGCCTGAATAGCCAGATTCTACATGTACTACCCCTTCTACAAGGTCGTAAATAGCTTCGACGCACCAAAAACAGCCTGCGCCAAAAGTTGCTTCTTCTAATTTTTTATCCATGTTTTGTGCAAATGTTAGATTCGACAGAGCCGCCAAAAGTGCGGTTGTAAAAATTGTTTTTAGCATCATTGTTTGATTTTGTTTTACCAGATGATAAAAAACGGATTTTATGTCATTTTAATATCACAAATGTATAACAATTAGAAGAAGAGAATTCATTTCATCTCAAAACTATAAAATGCTTTTAGTAATTTGTGTGCAACATTTAAAATTTTAAGCAATGAAGATATCAGTCCGCTGCGTTCTCCCCGTTTTTCTTTTATTTACGGCTTCATGTTCAGATATGATGATCGGTAAAGCTGCAAAAAAAGCAACCTCACCAGTACATACTATTTTATCTCCTGATGGGGCCTCTGAATTAACGTTCGAGCTTGCAGATGGGATCCCAACCTATCACCTTAAGCGTGGGAAAATACCAGTTATGAATCCTTCAAAACTAGGTTTTGAACTTGAAGATGGTAACCTGAGTGAAGGTTTTGCGATCCTAGGTTATGGTAAAAGGGATTCTATAAGTACTTGGGTTCAACCATGGGGAGAGGAAAAGGAGATTGTTGATAATCATACAGAGCTAAAAATTTTCTTAAAGCATGAATCCGGAAAGAGAATGAATATAATATTCCGGCTGTATGACGATGGACTGGGTTTCAGGTACGAATGGCCGGAGCAGGAAGCGCTGGACGAATTTGTCATCATGGAAGAAAAAACAGAGTTTGTACTTGCGGATGATCATGATGCATGGTGGCTGCAGGCATATATTCCCAATCGGTATGAGCACCTGAATATTGCATCTAAAGTTTCAAAAATAGATACAGCTGCTACTCCATTAACTATGAAAACAAAGGAAGGGTTATATCTCAGTTTCCATGAAGCGGCTTTAACCGATTATTCATCCATATCTCTGATTAACAGGGGAGACAATAAACTACAAGCTATCCTTTTCCCCTGGATGGATGGTACCGGCCATAAAGTAAGGGCTCAAACCCCATTTGTTTCTCCCTGGAGGACCGTAAAAATAAATGAAACAGCCGGTGGGTTGATTACAAACTATATTGATTTGAACCTGAACGAACCATCAAAAATTGATGACACTTCTTGGATAAAACCGGGTAAATATATCGGCATTTGGTGGGATATGCACCTGAATACCCGTACGTGGCATTCCGGTGAAAAACATGGAGCCACTACTGAGTACACCAAAGAATTTGTGGATTTTGCTGCCAAACATGGTTTTGATGGAGTATTGGTTGAGGGGTGGAATGAAACCTGGGATGGCGACTGGACTAAAAATGCGAACCAATTCAGCTTTACAAAATCCTACCCAGATTATGACCTGGAAGAGGTAGTGGAGTATGCGCAGTCAAAAGGAACGAACATTATTATGCACAATGAAACGTCCACCGGTATTGAAAATTACGAAGCCCAGCTTGACGAGGCTTTTGCCTTGTATGAGAAACTGGGAATACGGGCTATCAAGTCAGGCTATGTGGGCGATATGATTGCTAATGGTCAATGGCATCATGGGCAATACATGGTTCGCCATTATAGAAAAGTAGTGGAAAAAGCAGCAGAGCATGGTATTATGATGAATGTTCACGAGCCGATTAAAGATACAGGCATTCGAAGAACCTGGCCCAATATGATGACCCGGGAAGGTGCCAGGGGGCAGGAGTATAATGCGTGGTCAGGTGACGGAGGGAATCCGCCAAATTATGTCCCAACCATCGCCTTTACCCGGATGTTATCAGGCCCGTTTGATTACACCCCGGGTGTTCTGGATATCATGCTGAATGATAATGAACCGGGCAGAGATAAGAACAGGGTACAGTCAACCATAGCAGGAGAGCTGGCTATTTACGTAATTATTTATAGCCCGCTACATATGGCTGCAGATTTATTGAAAAACTATGATGCAAATCCCGTAGCCTTTCAGTTCATAAAAGATGTTCCTACCGACTGGGAGCATACCCGGGTTATAAATGCAGAGATTGGCAAGTATGTTACCATTGCCAGGAAAGATCGAAATTCTGATGATTGGTATTTAGGATCTGTTACTGACGAAGAAGCACGCTCGTTTGATATTAGTTTAGATTTTCTGGATGAAGGAAAAACCTATGAAGCTATTATCTATTCAGACGGCCCAAATGCAGATTGGGAAACAAGTCCCTACAGCTTTATGCGCTTTAAAACGGTAACAGATGCTACAAAAAACCTCACGTTAAATTTAGCAAGAGGTGGCGGTGTGGCAATTCGGTTTATGAAAAAATAGGCTTATTCAATTTCAAGAAAAAAGTTTATAAGCTCCTGATTGGTATTTACTCCAGGAAAAAACCAATTGTGATTTCCTGCTCGAGCAGTAATAAGTTGTATGGATGAGTGGTTTTCTGATTCGCAGTAATCAATTGTTTCTGTAAAGGTATCTGAGCTTGTTGTAAGGGAATCAGAACCGCATTCATTTTTTGTGGCCCAGAATCGGGCAGTTTTTTTTGCTGACAGTAAAGATAAGGCCCCATTATTTGATCCATTATATGGCAAGATAGTATCAAACTGTCCCTGGATAATCAGCTGGGAAACTTTCTCAGAGGGTTCACAAGACATCGCCAGTGGTACCGAGATGGTAGCAGCTACAATTCCAAAACCGGATATTTCCCCGGACATTTCGCATGCAAGACGCTGAGCAAAAAGTCCCCCTTGCGAAAAACCAACAGCAAACACTTTTCTTTCAGGAAAGAAATACTTTGATTTTATTTCTTTCATCATTTCACGGGTAAATTCAATATCCTTGATTTTTAACCGATCTGCATTATTACACTGGCAGCCCTCTGCCCAATTTCCAACAGCAGCATCTGGGTAAACGGTTATAAGGTTTTCCTTATTTGCTTCCGCGTTGAATCCTGTGAATATACTGAGGTTTTCGCCGGTACCATTACTTCCATGGAAAAGAAAAATAAGGCCGGCCGCTTTATTGGTTTCTTTTACTCTTTTCGGAATAAATACAGAGTAATTCCGGTTACTTTCTTCCACATCGGTTGAAAACTGCTCAAGCTTGTTATTTGTACCCGTAGCACTCTCACTCTGCTTACATGAAATAGCAAGGTATAGAAGTAATAAAAAAACGGGCAAGTATCTCACAGTTAAACTGGCTAAGTCTGGGATTATGAATAATAATTAAACTCATAAATTATTGGGGAGCCATAAGTGCAGTTTGAGTGCGTAAAAGTTTACACTCATCATTACAGATGAGAAGGATTGTGTGATATAGAGTATACTTTCTTAAAAAATGAAGAAAACAATATTTGTATTAGTTCTGATTTTTTTCGTCTCAGAAGTAGGGCAAGCTCAAACGACTTACCAGGAATGGTATCAGGAGGCGGTTATTGCTTATCAAAAGAAGGATTTTAGTAAAGCTCTTGAGGCATTTAAAAAAGCAGATGAGTTAAGACCAAATCATCGGGTTATAGCTTATAACCTTGCTGCGACATATACACTAAACGGACTATATGAAGAAGCTATCAGTGTATTACAAAAACGAGCCGGGTATTATGCCTTAACAGACTTTGAAGGAGACTCAATCTTTATTCCATTAAAAAAATCGGGAAGCTACAAAGAGTTACTTAAAAAGATCGAAAAAAGAAGAAAGCCAATTCACACCAGCGAAGAATTATTCAGGGTAAATGATCCTGGTTTTCATCCGGAAGGAATTTTGATAGACGAAAAGAACAATAGAGTGATACTTGGGGATATAAGAACGGGAGCAATTTATTCTTTCGATTATAATGGAAATGACAGGAAGCTTCTGCTCGATTTAACAGAATATGGTTATTGGTCAGCTATGGGCATGAGCTTTGACAAGAATCAGGAAGACCTGGTTTGGATAGCTACTTCGGCAATGACCATTTTTACTAATTATGAACCGGAACAAGAAGGTAAATCTGCAGTAATCGGCTACAATTTAGTGGAAAACAAAATAGTTCATTCTTTTCAGAAGGAAGGCAGCCATCTTTTCGGAGATCTGATAACCGACAAAAAAGGTTACGTTTGGGTAACCGATTCTGTGAACCCGGCTATTTTCCGGATTGATCCGCAGG
The DNA here is from genome assembly GCA_006969905.1 of Balneolaceae bacterium. Taxonomy (GTDB): domain Bacteria; phylum Bacteroidota; class Rhodothermia; order Balneolales; family Balneolaceae; genus Balneola. The sequence goes on from CP030887.1 coordinate 1,296,381, forward strand.
CAAATAAGATGGTTGAAATGTTCAAATCAGAACAATGGTGGTCGCTACAGGGATTGGCCTTTTCTGAACGTGGGGATATCCTTTACGCTTCAGACTATTTAACAGGGGTTTATTCTATTGATATGGAGTCCGGCACTATTTCAAGTATACTTTCCGAAAACGAAAAAACGCGTGGTTCAGATGGGATTTACCTGATCGGTGACCGGCTTTTTATGCTTCAGAACGGGACAAACCCCATGAGGTTGAGCTCGATAAAAGTGGATAATGCAGGCAAGGCATACAAAAAAACATGGAAAGTACTGGAAAATAACCTTGGAGAGTTAAATGAACCAACATTGGGAACTGTGGTTAACGGTGAATTATATTACATTGCAAACAGCCCATGGCAATATTATGAAAATGATCAACCAAAACTTGAAAACTGGCCAGAAATAAGAGTTTGGAAGATATCTCCTGAAAAACAAAAATGAGGATTTTTTCTCTCAGAATAATAATACCCATCCTTGCTTTAGTAGCATTGTCCTCATATCCCATTCTTTTTTTAATAAGAGGGTATAGTTTTTCACTTATGACCAGGTACGCTTTGTTGGAGTACACCCTGATCGTTTTTCTCATAAATTTGTTACTCCTTTATATTCATTTGGTAAAAAGTAAGTACCTGGCAAAAAAATATCCCTGGATTGAAAAGGTTCGATCCAGGTTTATATGGGAACTGGTGCTTACCACTACATTCACACCTATAATTGTAACAGCCGGGATGTATACCTTATACGTGATAATATGGGAAAGTGAACTTTGGATACCTGGGGCTATTGAGTATAATCTTTTCGCACTTACTTTTTCCCTTTTTTTAGGCTTTATGGTAAATGCCAGGGATATTATTACCAAATGGAAAGCTTCAATACTTGAAAAGGAAACTCTTGAAAAGGAAGCCATCAAAGCAAACCTGAAAGTTATCCAGGCAAACATAAGCCCTCATTTCTTATTTAATAACTTTAACGTACTCCATGCTTTAATAGAGGAAGATACAGAGCAGGCGCAGCAGTATTTGGGTAAGCTAAGCGAAGTGTACAGGTTTATTCTGAAAAGAAGGAATGAGGAAGTGGTAAGCCTTGAAGAAGAAGTGGACTTCATAAAAGACTATCTTTTTCTTTTAGCCATCCGGTTTGGTGACCAGGTTAAGTATAGTATCAAAATACCGGACTATAACGGGCTAATGATTCCACCGGCTACGCTTCAAATACTTGTTGAGAACGCGATCAAACATAATGAAGTATCAATCGAAAAACCTCTTCAAATCACTATAAAAAAGGAAGATTCTTATTTATCCGTTTCGAATAATATTCAGATTAAAAAGGGAGTGACAGACAGTGTAGGTTTTGGCTTGGAGAATATAAAAGAGCGGTTTTTATATTTATCAGAGAAGCCGATGGTAATTGAAAAAAGAGATTCAAACTTCGCTGTAAAAATACCACTGCTGGAGAAATGAAATGAACATACTGATCTGCGAAGACGAAGCACCTTCAAGAAAACAATTGTCAAGATTCATAAAATATTTGCAGCCCAATGCCAACATTGTGGCAATGGTGGATACTGGAAAAGAGGCCAGAAAATATATTGAAGAACGCTCATTGGATTTGATTTTTATGGATATCGAATTGGCTGATGGCAGGTGCTTTGATACGCTTGGTGATATACAGTTTAATACCCCTATCATTTTTACTACTGCGTATGATCAATATGCGCTTAAAGCTTTTGAGTTGAATAGTGTTGACTACCTGGTAAAACCGATAACCAGGCAAAGTGTTGCAGAAGCCTTTAGCAAATTGGAGAGTTTAAAATCAGTATTGGTTAATGATCCTTTTATAATGAAAGAGGAGCTTTTCAGTGAGAGTTATAAAGAACGTTTTCTTGTAAAAAAGGGCCGGAAACTGCTTCCAGTAAAAGCAGAAGAAATCGCTTACTTCACTACCGAGGACAAGCTGGTATTTCTGGTAACACGTCGTGGCAAACGGCATGTCATAAACTATACTCTAACCGAGCTGGAAAGTCTTTTAGATCCGCGAAAGTTCTTCAGGCTAAACAGGCAGTTCATTGCTTCACATAATTCGATCAAAGAATTGGAACCATACTTCAAGGGACAGGTAGTAGTTAAGCTTGAGCCAGACACTTCTACTGAGATAGTAATAAGCAGATCACAAACCCCGCTACTTAAAGATTGGATGAGTAGTTAGAGAAGTCGACAGGTTTTTTAAACAAAAAAGCCCATTTCAAAATAGAACCAGGCTTTATTTAAAGTGCTCACGAATGGAGTCGAACCATCACGACCGTTAGGTCACACGCCCCTCAAGCGTGCGCGTCTACCAATTCCGCCACGTGAGCTGAAGGGGCACAAAGATACCGATTTTCTCTTTCAAAGTTCAACGTAGCTAAAACAAAAAACCCGCTCTTGTAAGTAAGAACGGGTTTAACTTTTATCTGTATAAACAGCTTCAAGTGCAAGCGAATGCGCACTTAAGACGAATCCCTTAGGCCAATAGTTTTAATTATTCTTCCAGTTGTCTCCTTGCGTAATCATTATCAGGGTCTATCTGGAGGGCTTGCTCATAATACGTTCTTGCTTTGTCTTCCTGGCCGCCTCGCTTGATCATATCACCCATTAAAATCCAATTCTCAGGATCTCTCGGGTCTTTCTTTATCCGGTCAATGAGGTAAGGAATAGCCTCTGCTCCACGATCAGTCATTAACATAAGCATGACTTTGTTACGGTGTGCAGACGAAAGATTGGCTAATTCAATAGCGGTATCAAAATCACTCTCTGCCTCTTCTAAATCCTCTTTTTGCATGTGGATATTGCCACGAAGATTGATGTAAACAGCATTATCTACATCAATTTCAATAGCCTCATTAATTTTATCTAAAGCCAGATCATACTGGCTAAGCTGTTGCATGATCAGGGATTCCAGGTACCAGGGTTCATGAGCCTGCATATTTTCTTTTTGCAGTTCCCGGGCAATATCCAGTGCTTTGTCGATATCTTTATCCTGGTAAAGCTCAAAGCCTTTATTCAGTTTCTCTTCAAAATCCATATATGACGGTTAGTTGTCTTTTTCAGTTAAATCTTCGTAATCGGCATCTTCAATCTGGTCAAAATTTTTGCGACCACGTGAAGAACTATTATTAAATCCTTGAAAGGGGTTGAATTGTCCTGTTTTCTTTCTGGAAGGTAAGAACAATCTGTTTATAAATCGTACGGCTATAAACAAAACAGCCATAAAAAAAAGAATCTTTAACATAGTATTATGGTGCTATATGAAGGTGCATTCTTGAATGCAGCGGCATTTCAAAAATCTGCTGTTCTATGTACGCCAAATGATCCGGATTGTTTACAAAATCTATTTCTGTTGCGTTAATGGTAATTAAAGAGGAACGGCTATAATGATAGAAAAAATGATTATATGCATCATTCAGTTCTTTAAGATAATCTGCTGTTATATGTTGTTCGTATTCTCTTCCTCTGCGGTTGATATTCTCCATCAAACGGTCAACAGAACTTTGGATGAAAATGATCAAATCCGGTTGGGGGGCAATACCCGTCATTATGTTATAAATACTATCGTATAGAGCTAATTCATCTTGATCCAAGTTGAGCCGGGCAAATATTCGGTCTTTCTCAAATATATAATCCGAAACAGTGAGTTCATGGAATAAATCCTTGCTCATCATATTTTGCTGCTGCTTAAAACGGCTTGCCAGGAAAGCAAGCTGTGTTTGAAAAGCATAGCGTTCCCGGTCTTCATAGAACCTGGGTAAAAACGGATTTTCTTCAAACTCTTCTAAAACAATGCGGGCATTTCTTCGCTCAGCTATAAGCTTTGCAAGAGAAGTTTTACCGGCTCCAATCACTCCTTCAATGGCAATAAAATCAAATTGATTGGGCATCAACTACCAGCTTAAGTTCGTTTTTGAGATTCTTATTTGAGATGCTGAATTGATCATATCATCAATATGCTGTGCGGATTGGGGATCTTGCCAATTGGGAAAAAGCTCCTTTAAAGGCAACAGAACAAACAATCTACGTTTGTATTCAGCATGAGGAATGATAAGGGTATCTGTTTCAATGACCAAGTGATTGTAGTCGATAATATCCAAATCCAGGGTGCGGGCAGTCCATTTTGGATACCGGGTTGGGCGGCCTTGTCTGCGCTCCTGTTCTTTTAGTTTTTCAAACAGCTCTTCGGCTCCCAGTTTGGTTTCAATTTCAATTACGGCATTAAGAAAATCTTCAGAGCTGGGGCCAACAGCTTCAGATCGATAAATACCTGAACATCTTGGTTTAGAAACCGAGAGCTTTTCTAAAAACTCCTTTGCCTGGACCAGTTGATGGTGGGGCTTCTGAAGATTCGATCCAAGGGCAATAATTACCTGGGCCATTTCATTTGAACTTCAGAATATTGGGTAGTGCCATCTACAGGAGGGTTTATCTTTCTTACACTCACTACGAGTTGATCAGGGGTAAATTCTTCAAAGATTTTTTTCCCAATAGAGAATGCCAAAGTTTCTATCAAATCTACAGATGGGCCACGCATAATTTTTTGGACAATTTTATGGGCTTTGTCATAGTCAATGGTTTCTTTCAGGTCATCCGAATTTCCTGCACCCTGCAAATTTAAATGGAAAGCCAAATCCACTTCAAATGAGTTGCCATGAACTTTTTCCTCCGGAAATAAACCGTGATTGGCATGAAAGCTCATTCCTTTAAGTGTGAGCTTATCCATGTTAGTCAGAGGCTGGCAACTTCAATTCTTTGCTGCAGCTCTTCAAGCATACGCTTATGCTTTGCACTTGTACTCTTGCGCTCTTCAACAGTAGAAATAGCATGTATTACTGTGGAATGATCCCGCCCACCGAAATGCAAGCCAATCGTTTTGAGGCTCGACTTGGTAAACTTTTTGGAGAAGTACATAGCAATTTGCCGGGCTTCAACAATCTCTTGTTTGCGGGTTTTCTCGCGCACTTTGTTGGTGTCTATTCCAAAATAATCACATACATAGTTTTGAATGGATTCAATGGAAAGCTGAGTATTTGACTCCTTAACCATATCTTTAAGTACCCGCTTAGCCATTGGCAGATCAATGTCATCAACACTCTGAAGCGAGGCATGTGCTAAGAGTTTGATGATAGCTCCTTCAAGGTCCCTGACATTCGATTTAAAGTTGTGAGCTATGAATTCAATGATCTCAGGATCAATTTCAATTCCATTATCCTGTGCCTTCCTTTCCAAAATAGCATAGCGGGTTTCATATTCAGGCATTTGCAGATCGGCACTTAACCCCCAGCTAAATCGCGATATCAAACGTTCTTCAATATCCGGCACATCTTTAGGCGCGCGGTCACTGCTTAATATGATTTGTTTCCCATCCTGATGTAAAGCATTAAAAATGTGGAAGAATTCTTCCTGGGTTTTTTCTTTGCCACTAAAAAACTGGATATCGTCAACCATCAGCACATCAATATTTCTATAGAACATAGAAAATTCACTGGCACGGTTATTTCTGATAGCATGAACAAATTCATTAGTGAATGCCTCAGAAGAGATATAAAGCACTGATTTATCATCCCCAAATTTCTGCTTGATCTTATTGCCGATACTTTGAACTAAATGGGTTTTTCCTAAACCGGTAGGGCCATAAATGAATAAGGGATTAAATGAGTTTTTTCCGGGGTTATCGGCAATAGCCATAGCGGCTGATCGTGCAAGTCGATTACAGTCCCCTTCAATAAAGCGGTCAAATACGTAACTGGAGTTAAGATTGGAATCCACTTTAGTCTTGCGAATGCCCGGGATCACAAAATGATTTTCGATTCGCTCTGCCGGGTAGTAATCAGGGAAGCCATTCATTTCCTGGGGTTGGATGGGTGCCATCGGGCGCTGGGGCAATCGTATACTCCGATTGTTTTCAAATTGCTCTGACTTTTCCATTACTATAGAGTATTCAAGCTTGCCCTGAGATCCTAATACTTTTGCAAGTGTGGATCTAAGCATGGTGTAGTAATGTTCTTCCAGCCACTCATACCAAAACTGACTGGGAACCTGAATAGTAAGTGTGTTATCCAAAAGGCTTACAGGCTTGATGGGTTCAAACCATGACTTATACTTTTGGTAGCTGATATTGTCCTTAATAATCTCTAAGCATTCACTCCAAGCAGATTCAGCTGTATTCATAGTCAATTTATACAATACCTCCAGGTATTTTACGCTTTCTGCACCCCTTCAGAAAGCCCTAGTTATCCACAGCAAACATTCGCTGATTGTTCATTTATTCGAATTGAAAATGAAGAATTATTTGGCTCAAGTCAAACGATGTTTTTATCCATTATTGAAAGTTATCCACAATAATAATATCCCTGTAAAGTAATGCTATCCATAATGATGCAGGGAATCTTACTTTTTATAAAAAACTAACTTGACATGTGTTAACATTGTCGTAATAAAGATTTAACAAGAAAAAGTAAAACAACACATACAGGCGGAAAATTTTTCAACAAGTTTTCCACAATTATACACTGAGCTAAAAAAGCGCTTTCATTCAAGTTTTTAAGGCTCAATGCTTATAAAACGATCCTTTTTTTCAAGGTCTTTATGAGTTTTTGTTTTCCAATCCTTTTCGGAAAAGATTTTATAAACTTCATTTGCATGATGTTCATGAATTTCGAAGTAAGCTTTTCCTGTTTTAGAAAGATATCTTCCACAAAAGGCTTCAAGTGCTTTATATACTTTTTCAGTGTTTTCACAGAAAAGAGCTAAGTCCGGTTCAAACTTTTTAACCTCATCATCCAGTGAGTCTTTTTCCATAGGAAGTATATAAGGAGGATTGGAGACAACTATATCAAATAGAGAAGTTTCAGGGCCGGGAAGTTTTTCAAAAAAGTTGTGTTCAAAAAACTCAACTTCAACTTCATTAATCAAGGCGTTTTTTGAGGCAGTTTTTAAGGCATCTAAAGAAATGTCACTTCCCTGAATTGTCCATTTTTTCCGGGCTTTTTTTATCGCAATGGGGATACAACCTGAGCCGGTTCCAAGATCGATAACTTTCTTGGGATCATCTCTGTTTTCTTCCAGAATCATATCAACCAGTAACTCAGTTTCCTGGCGCGGAATTAATACAGATGGATTTACAATGATGCGGGAATTATAAAAATGAGTTTCCCCTATTATATATTGCAGGGGCTCGTGAGTTGCTCTTCTCTTTACAAGCGCTCTAAGTTCGGTAAGTTCGTTTTTACTTAGAGGGCGTTCGTGATTGATGTAAAGATCCAGCCTTTTTACTTTAAGAACATGAGCAAGTAACCATTCAATACTTAGCCGGGGTGATTTTATACCTTTGCTTTTGAAGTAATCAGTAGCCCAATTGAGCATAGACAAAACTGTCCATTCACCGGGCGAGTTATTCATAGAGGTTACTCTTCTTCTTTCTGATCAGAGACCTGTTCTTCCTGAACAGTTAATCCATAACGCTTTCCAAAATCCAGTATAAAAGAAATGATATTAGCTTCGACATTACGTTCTTCTGAAAGAGAGCTGCCTCTGAAACCCATTCTTCCACCGGTTTTTTTAAGAACAACCTTGTTGTGCTGGCTTCCCATTTCAAAAATACAGGTGAGAGTGACACTCGAGTTTATTTGTTTCTCATATTCTTCATATACAGCAACAAATATTTTTTCTTTGGCATCCGGATTTGGATAGGTGTACAGAAATTTAGGATCATGCTCTTTAAACATCCTGTCAGACATTCTTTTTAAGGTAGCAGTAGGTCCAAAGATGTAAAAAGTGGTGTGCGAATTCATACGTCAGATAGCTGTGATTTTAATAAAAAGCTGCTTTTTAGAAATTTTGTGCTGAAAATAAGAGGTTATTCTCTTTTAGCAATAAGAAAAAAAGGTTTTTTTCGTTCATTTTGGGTTACCTTTCATCAGTACTATTAAAAGATGCAATTTATGAAACGAGTTTCCATTGTATTATTTGTCTTTATAATATTGGGAAGTACCAATCTGTATAGTCAATTTGGTGAGCCGGAAGTTAGAAAAAAGGAAGCCTCAAGAAATTTATATAACGAAGGTTACCGTTCAGGCTTTGGATTTACATTTTCGGCTAACGACTTTGGTTTTGGGGTAGGCACTGAATACAGAAGAGTTATAAATACCGGAACAGAATTCACAGCGAGTTTATTGGTAGCAGGAATTAAAGATCCTAAAGAGCAAACATATATTGATTACTTCTTTGGTTTTAGAACGGTTCCCGATAAATACAGAAGGGTTATTTCAATTCCTTTAAAAGCAGGATTGAAGAAAAGATTATTCGCAGAGCAGGTCTCGGATAATTTCAGAATTTTTGGAAGTTCAAGTTTTGGGCCTGTTCTTGCCTTTTCATTCCCTTATTTTGAGGATGATAATAATAATGGTTTTCGAGAAAACAGCCCTGTTTATGGAAATATTGAGCCAAATTTTGATGCATTTACAGGCTGGAAAAATGGCGAGTCCCATTTTGGGTGGACGGGTGATATAGGTTTAGGTATCGATTTCGGAGAAAACTTCGGAAGCCTTCAAAGCATGAAGTTCAATTATAATTTTTTCTATTTTGAAGAGGGTATTCAGATCATGCAACCCAGGAGACCTGATTTGGATGCAAATGGAAATCTTCAGTTTGATTCGAACAATAATCTTGTACTAGAAGACCATTATGATCCAAGAAAATTCTTGGGTTCAGCCCAGATAAGTTTCACTTTTGGCTGGATGTGGAAATAAACTGCTTAGTTTGATACTTCAGGGAACCATTTTTCAGGTTTCGACAGGTCATCCAATATTATATCGGGGGTGCCTTTTCCAAGCTCCTCCTTCGTGAATTTGCCTGTTGTTAAGGCTACTGATTTCATCCCGGCTTTTTTGGCGCATTCCACATCTCTTGGAGTATCGCCGATAATTACAAATCGGGATGGATTAGGTTCGAAATCAAATAACTCCTTCACCTTGTCCATAGCAAGGAAGGGAAGTTCATTCCGGTCTTTATGAAACTCACCAAAAGCTCCAAAGCTAAATGAATAATCGATTTTGGCAGCCCGGAGCTTTGCAGTGGCTGCGGTTGGGTAATTACCGGTAAGTAAGCCAATACAACTACCCAGTTGTTCAAAATAATTTATAGCTTCATCTACAAATGGTTGACGGAAAACATGCTCTGGAAGAATAGTTGACTCTATTCGTTCAAGGTAGGTACTTTTTATTTTTTTATACAATTCCGGGCTGTAACCATGATTTGCCAGAAAAGAAAATAAAATATCATGATCGGTTCTTCCCGAAAAAGGATCTGACTCCATATTTGGATAATCAATTTCAAGATCATTTAAGATACCACGTAGCAAAGGCCGGTTGAAACTTCGGTCTACGGTTAACAGAGTGCCGTCAATGTCAAAGAGAATTACCCAGGGATGTTTTGTGTCCAAAATAAACAGAAAGTTTTTTGTTTGTATTCACACCAAATTTACAAAATGATCTTATCTATAGGCTTTAAGAACATGTTAAATCATAGTACCTTTAGCGTACTCACTCACTATATAACTAAACGGAGAATTTGATGAGTTTTATTGAAGATATTACTGCAAGGCAGATTATAGATTCGCGTGGTAACCCCACTGTGGAAGTAGATGTAATTTTGGCAAGCGGAGCATTAGGGAGAGCGGCTGTTCCATCCGGCGCTTCTACCGGAGAACATGAAGCTGTTGAGCTTAGAGATGGCGATAAAGATTATTTTTTAGGTAAAGGTGTACAAAAAGCAGTTGAGAATGTAAACGATGTAATTGCTGATGAGCTAAGTGGAATGCCTATTTATAATCAGGTGGCAATAGATGAATTACTGCTTGAGATAGACGGTACAGAAAACAAAGGTAAGCTTGGGGCTAATGCAATTTTGGGAGTTTCGCTGGCAGTTGCCAAGGCTGCATCAAGTGAACTTGGAATGCCTCTATGGAGATATGTAGGAGGAGTAAATGCCAAAGTGATGCCTGTACCCATGATGAACATCATAAATGGTGGTTCGCACGCTGACAACAGCGTAGATCTCCAGGAATTTATGATTATGCCTGCTGGTGCAGAGTCTTTTAGCCATGCACTACAAATTGGAGCCGAAGTATTTCATAACCTGAAAAAAGTACTTGCTGATAAAGGCTATAGTACGGCTGTTGGTGATGAAGGAGGTTTTGCCCCTAATCTAAAGTCAAATGAAGAGGCGCTGGAAGTAATTCTTAAGGCAATTGAAAAAGCAGGGTATACTCCAAAAGAAGATGTGTTGATAGCTTTAGATCCCGCTACCTCAGAATTTTATAATGCAAAAACAGGTTTGTACGAATTTAAATGGAGTGACGGTTCTACAAAAGATACCGATGCCATGGTTGAGTTTTGGGCAGGCTGGGCAGAGAAGTATCCTATTATTTCAATCGAAGATGGTATGGCTGAGGATGACTGGGATGCCTGGAAAAAGCTTACTGAAGCTATTGGTGACAAAGTACAATTGGTTGGAGATGATTTATTTGTAACTAATACAGATCGCCTTGCTACCGGAATCGAAAAAGGAATTGCGAATTCTATTCTAATCAAAGTAAACCAGATTGGTACGCTTACAGAAACTCTGGATGCAATAGAAATGGCCCATAAAAATAGCTACACCGCAGTTATATCACACCGCTCCGGTGAGACAGAAGATGTAACTATTGCTGACCTGGCTGTTGCTACAAATGCAGGCCAAATCAAAACGGGATCAATGAGCAGAACCGATAGAATTGCGAAATACAACCAGTTACTTCGAATTGAGGAAGAATTGGGTGAGCAGGCAATCTACCTGGGTCATGATGCCTTTGGGCTTTAATTCTTATTCAGGACATTTAAAAGGCTGGGTACACCCCGGCCTTTTTTATTAAATTCTCACCTATGAAATATTTATACATCACCATAGCTGTACTTCTTTCCCCCTCTGCGTTACAGGCACAAAATGACTTCATTCACCCTTCAAAAACGGGAGAGGAACTTATCGACTCTTTACAGCTTAATTATTCAGTGACAAGCCCAAAGTCGTATAATGCTGCCAGGGATGCGATGTTCGAACAGATTGACAAGAAAAATGGAAACCAGATTTCATGTGTGTATACAGGATATACTATTACTTTTACTGACAGGCAGGACGCTCAGGGAAATCAATCGGCTAACGACTTCAATACGGAGCATATCTGGCCGCAAAGTTTCTTTGATAGTGATGCACCTATGAGGGCTGATATTCATCATTTATATCCAAGCAGGGTTGATGTAAATGGTGCAAGAAGCAATTTTGAATTTTCAGAAATCCCGGACCAGAATACGAATGTTTGGTACCGTCAGGATTCAAATCAAGCCTCGATACCCACCGAGAATATTGATGAATATAGCGAATTACTAAACGGAACTTCTTTTGAACCGCGCGAAGATCATAAAGGAAATGTAGCAAGGGCCATATTTTATTTTTGGGCTATATATCAGGACAATGCCAGCATTGTAAATGATGGTACTGATAACGAAGCTTTCTTCAATGGGATGAAGGATGATTTATTGAAGTGGCATGATCTTGACCCGGTAGATGAAACAGAGGTAACCCGAAGCATTGGTATCGAACAGGTGCAAGGCAACCGTAATCCCTTTGTGCATGATACAACCTTAGTCAGAAGAGCTTTTTTTGGTGGCCTTCCTGTTTCAAATGAAGAAGATGACTCATCGTTACCAAGCGGAATCAGCTTATCACAAAATTTCCCTAATCCATTCAATCCTACCACAAATATTAATTATACACTTTCGGAAAGCGGAGCAATACAGCTAAGTGTTTTTGATATGCTGGGAAGAGAAGTGGCAGTGCTACAGAATGGCGTAAAAGCAGCGGGTCAATATTCAATAAGATTTGATGCATCACAGCTACCTTCAGGGGTTTACATATACCGGTTAAAGACAGGTAACTTCTCCATTACCAGGAAGATGCTGCTGATCAAATAAGTTGCTTTTTAAAGAATGGATCAAGAAAATTATGAACAAAATTTACCTAGCTAGTTAATTATAGCTAACACCTGTTGTTCATTTCTTGTGTGTTTTATTTGTACTATTGGTTATGAGAATCACGCAACTTGAACTTCTTAATTTTAGAAATCACGTAAAAAGCAGGGTAGACTGGGCTCCTCATTTAAATATACTTACGGGGCCAAACGGTGCAGGGAAAACAAGTATAATTGATGCTATCCATTACCTGTGCATGTCACGGAGTTTTGTTTCAAGAACCGATCAATATGTGATTAATAGTGACGAAAGCTATTTCATGATTAATGGCCATTTTGAGGGTAACATTCGCGCGGAGTTTGATGTGGCATGTAGTTACTCCCGTGGTGATGGAAAAAGGATTTTTGTAAATGACTCTCCGCTGGATCGTTTATCAGATTTGATTGGGATGGTTCCGGTTGTGGTTCTTTCACCGGATGATAAAAAGCTTACACTAGAAGGCCCGTCTGAGCGAAGGTCTTTTATTGATTCATTTATAAGCCAGATCAGCTCTTCTTACCTGAGAGATTTACTGGATTACAGAAAAATAAGGAGACAGCGAAATACTCTTTTACAGGATTTTAATGGCCCCGTTTCTGTACTTAAAACATACCTTGAGCCCTGGAATATTCAATTGCTGGAAGCGGGGTCCCGAATTGTGGCAAAAAGATTTGAAGTACTGGAAAACTTCAAATCATATCTTGAAAAGGATTATGCAATGATATCCGGCATGAATCTTACTACCAATCTTTCTTACGAAACCTTCTGTGAGCCTTCTGCCAACCCTGAAGATGTGTATGAACAATACAGGCAAAAGCTGGAAGAGACATCAGATAAGGAAATTGAGCGGGAGCAAACTCTTATAGGACCGCACAAAGATGAAATCATGTTTTACCTGGATGATTTTGAACTCCGGCGTTTTGGTTCCCAGGGGCAACACCGGTTATTTGCATTATCCTTAAAGCTTGCTCAACTTCATTATTACTCAGATGAGCTGGATGACCTTCCGATTTTAATGCTGGACGATGTATTTGGCGATCTTGATCCCCGGAAAACAGAAGCATTGCTGAAAACCCTCCAGGAACACCAAGGGCAGATTTTTATAACCTCGGCAAACCCCGTACCTTTTGAGCAGTATGTTACCTTTGATGGTAAACGAAACCGGCTCTTTAAAGTAGATAATGCTCAAGTTGAAGAGATAATTAACTAGCAATACATTTTTTAAAATGCGCTTTGATAAACCCAAACCATTAGGCTCTGTACTTCAGGATTTTCTGGATCGATTTCCCCAGAAAAAAAAACTGAAACAGGGTATGGTTTTATCATCCTGGCAAAGTGTGGTCGGAGATCGTATTGCTTCACAAACCCGGGATATACATTTTGAGGGGGATAAGCTTGTTATAAGGGTTTCAAATCAGGTTTGGAGGCACGAAATTCACGCAAATCGCTTCAATATAGCAAAGCGTTTAAATGCAAAAGTAAAAGGTCAGGTAGTAGGTGATATAATAGTTCGCAGCTAGTTGAATAAGGCTACCCTCCACTCTATATTTACACATCATGGCGGATGACTTTACAAAAAAAATCAAAGATCGAATTAAGGCACTTGGAGGAGGCGCTAAAAAGCCCGGAAAAGAGGAAGAAAATATCCGTGGTGTCCGAAGAGAAAAAATCTTTGTATTTACTTTAGCTTATATCGTTGCGCTTAGTCTATGGTTTGTTGTAAACCTGAATGGCGTTTTTAATATAAGTGTGCAAATGCCCCTTGTTGTAGGAAATGTACCAAGTAATATGGCTTTGACCGATGACTTGCCTGCTTATGTTGAAGTTAACCTGAGCGGTACAGCGCTACCCCTGATTAGCCTGTATAACAATCCCCCCGAGATAATTATTGATGTGGAAGAGGCTGAGGTCAATCTTTTTAACCAGATTCGGCAACGTATGAATGCTGTACAGGAAGTAGACGTGCTAAAAGTAGAACCACTGATTGTACGGGTTAACCTGGAAGAAAAAATAACAAAAAGAGTTCCCCTGCGGCTAAACTCTGAGCTTAACTTTGAAAGCAGGTACGGATTGATAAGTGATCCTATCCTTAGTCCTGATAGCATAAATGTGATTGGTGCAGTATCCCAGGTGCAGGGTATAACCGAATGGGTGATTACAGATACTTTAAAACTTTCAGGAATACGGGATGATATTGACGAGCAGGTTCAGATTTCTAACAATAACCCACTGGTTGAATTATCGGTAATGGAAGCAAATTATTCGGCTAATGTTTCAGAATTTACAGAGGCAGAGGTTACCTCTTTGATTCGAACACGGGGCTTACCTCGCGGACAAAGCATAACGTATAATCCCTCCTCTATAACCATTAAATATGATGTGCCGCTTGAGTTGTATACAGAAATTTCAAGAATTCGGCCTTATGAGGTATTTGTACCCTATCAAAAAATCAGGGAAGACTCAACAGGATTTGTGACACCGGATATTGAGTTGACTGCCAATCAATATGCACTCAAAATCCGAAGCTTTCAGCCTAAAGCGGTAGCTTATTTTAGTGTGGTTGATCAGTAACTTAGTATTGGTCATTCTGAATAATGTGGCAGCTTTTGTTCAGGAGATCGCTTCGTCTGATTTCTATAACTTGTCGTAAAATTTATCAGTGCTTCCTCACGATGACAGGCTCTGATTTGGAATACTCTATCTAATATGCCGGTAGAACTATTTCAAGTGATATTCTAAGTCATCCAGAGCATACCTGCGATGGATCTGCACAGGTCTGAATCGCCTTATTATTAGTTTGGTGGACTTTTCACTGTTCCACTTTCTCCTAAGTTTCAGTCGTATTGCTTTTTTTCCCTGCACAATTAGAACTCAGGTCTTTATGGCGTAGTCCGGTTTATTGAGCTAACTCCTCAAAAGGTGCCAATACTTCTTCCATTTCTTTCACATCATCAAAATAAGATAGCACGTTAAGCAGTACTTCATCCACTAAAACATCCGGGCAGGAAGCCCCCGATGTTAATGCAATCTTTAAAGGGTTCTTATGGGTTGGGAGCCAGTTTTCTGTTTCCAGGATTTCTTTTTTCCATTGGTCAAAGTGGCGAATGGAAGAATCAGACTGAATTTCATTTGCATCACGCACATGGAAAGTCGAGAACTTATGTTCGAGGATTTCTACCAGGTGCATGGTATTTGAAGAATTATACCCACCTACTACCAATGCTATATCTGCATCTGTTTCTGCGAGAGCCAAAGTCGCTGATTGGTTTTCGTTGGTGGCATAGCACAATGTATCTGAAGTATCCGCAAAGTGATTAAGAATGTCGGCATTACTGAAACGCTTAACTGTGGCCGCCTTCAGGATGTCCATTACCTCCTGTGTTTCAGTAGCCAGCATCGTGGTTTGATTGATTACTCCGAAACGTTCCAGGTCTTTAAGCGGATCAAAGCCGGGAGTGGATTTATGGCCAAAATATTTATCAAAATCTGAAAGGGGGCGTTCCAGGGTCATGATCTCTGCAAGGATATGTGCTTCTTCCGGGTTTAGAACAACCACTACCGCAGAGTGTTCTGCACTGTGAGAGAATGTAGCACGGGTTTCTTCATGAGTATGTTTGCCATGTACTACCAGGCTGTATTCTTTTTTACCCAACTGTTTTCCCCGCCTCCACACTTTCTCTACAAAAGGGCAGGTAGTATTATACTGGTAAGGGTCGATTCCTATTTCCTGGAGTTCCTCTTGTATTTCGAGGGTAGTGCCAAATGCCGGGACAATCACAATATCCTCCGAATTGAGTGAAGAAATCGGGATGCGCTCGGTGCCATCGGTTTCAAATAAAAATTTGACCCCTTTGCCCAATAAATCTTCATTAACAGTTGGGTTATGGATCATCTCGCTGAGCAGGTAAATATTTTTATCGGGATTCTGTTCCACTGTTCGATAGGCAATATCAATGGCATTTTCTACCCCGTAGCAAAAACCAAAAAAACGGGGGATGTAGAACTGTACCGGACCAAAATCCAGGATACTGGGTGTTACATCCTTTTTCATGGGATCAGTAATCTTAGTCGCCTCCTTAACCTTTCGGATAATCGGAGACTTATACATATCAGGTATTTGAAATTCTTTTCTTGGCAAAGGTCAGTAAGCGGTTAAGCCTTGATTAAATTGATTATTCTTTAAATAACTTTTTGAGCAGTATTTTCATTCAAAGTACCAATCTTGTAGAGGATAATATTTTTAGAACAGGTAAAGATTTTATCTGGTCTGATATTACTGACCTTATTCAAAGAACCTGAGGCAAAGTTTTCTCCACTAATAGGAATTGAAAATTCATTTTTGAGTGATTTGCTTGTGATCTGACAAAGCAATAAATCATCGTTGTCAAAATCGCGGATTACAAAAGCCGGCCTCCTTTTAGAATTAGATAGGTCTGAGAAAGGAAATGGCACAACGACTATATCGCCTTTTACAAATGTGCCCATGCTTCGTCTTCTTCAGATTTCAACCAATCTTTTGCTAATGAAGGCTCACTAACTAAAGTTGAAGACATAACTTCGCTTTCCCTTTCAATCAAAAAGCGTACGTAATCTAATACCTCAGCAGCTTTTCTTTCTGAAAGCTTATCAATTTCGATTTTTAACTTCTCTTTTTCTGACATACTAAAATATAAATGTATTCAAAGAGCGAACCAACTAAACCAGTATTTCTTGCCAGCTCATTGCAGGTTATAAATCAAGCATCCACTGAACTGTATTCAGCATTCAGGTTGACGATCTAGCCAGAGCTATTCCTGATTCTTAATTGAATAATTTTTTAATTGGAGCGAAGCGACTAAGCTGCATCTCCAAATTCATCCATCTTAACACCAACAAGCCGGCTAACTCCTGTTTCCGGCATGGTAACACCATACATCATTTCGGCTTTGCTCATGGTCTTTTTGTTGTGAGTAATAATGATGAACTGAGTTTCTTCACTGAAATTCTTGATCATTTTGGCAAAGCGCTCAATATTCGCATCATCAAGCGGAGCATCTACCTCATCCAACACACAGAAGGGTGAAGGCTTTACCAAATAGATAGCAAAAAGAAGGGCAATAGCAGTAAGCGTTTTTTCTCCACCTGAAAGCTGTGAGATTCCCGATGGCCTTTTGCCACGGGGCTGGGCTTTAATTTCAATTTTGGCCTCAAGCGGGTCTTCCACATCCTTTTCAATAATCAGATCCGCATAATCATCTTCAAAAAACAAAGTTTTAAATACTTTCTGAAAATTAGTCCGGATGTCCTCAAAAGTTTGGTTAAATCGCTCCGTTGCCGTTTCATTAATTTCGGCGATAGTTTCTAAAAGCTGCTTTTCTGCCTTATCTAAGTCCTCAATCTGCTCTTCGTAGAAATCAAGGCGTTCTTTTTCTTCTTTGTATTCCTCAATGGCCAAAGGGTTTACTTCCCCGATACTGTTGAGCTTTTGGCGTAACCAGCCAATACGCTGTTTTACTTCTTCCGGGGTTTTGTCCTCGGGCATTTCGCTTTCCACTTGCTTCATCAAAACACCATAGGTTTCCCAAATGTGATCGGAAAGCGCCTGAGTTTGCATATCCATTTTTTCTCGAGCCATGGTAAGATGATGAACCAATTCCATGTTCACTTCTTTTTGCCGGCGAATCTCCCTCAGCTCTTTTTCAAATTCATTAATCTTACCTCTTTGGATTGCAGACGCTTCTTCAGCTTGTTTTAATTCTTCATCCGCATCAATCTTAAGTTCCTGGTTACCAGCTAACTCTTCTTCAGTAATCCTGATTTGAGTGTTATAGCTTTCAATACGCTTTTTACTCTCATCCATGAGTTTTGTGCGATTTTCAATACGGGACTTTACACTGATTATTCCTGTCTCGGCCCGTCTTACATCCCGTTCATGGTTTTCAACTTTATTTTTAAGATCCTGATGTTTCAGCTGGGCATCATTATACCGGCTTTGTGCAATAGAGCGGTCTTCTTCCAGTGTTTCCAGAAGGTCTTTTTTCTCATTCTGTTGCTGATCCAGTTCCAGCATTTTTTTCTGTAATTCCTTTTGTTTGGGCTGCATGGAATCAAGCTCTTCCTGTGCAGTGCCTTCGCTGGATTTCAGGTTGTCCTTCCGGTTCATCAATTCAGTGATATTCTTTTGATACACCTGGATTTTAGAACTGAGGCTATGCTGTTGCTGCTCTAAACGTCGGACTTCCTGTTCTTTTTCTTTTAAAGACTGGCTGAGCGAAGAAACATCCAGTTTTTCATACTTCTCTATAATTTGCTCAAGGTACTCCTCAAGCTTGGAAATTTCTTTCGTGGTTTTAACTTCCTCTTTCTCAAGTTTCTCTATTTTATCTTTCAGCCCAACCCGGATTCCTGCATTTTTACTTTTGCTGCCACTTTGGAAAAAGCGGGAACCGGTTATTACTTCACCATCATAAGTAACTCCAATAGAATTCAAACCTTTGAGTTTTTTATAGGCTTCATCTGTGGTTTCAAAAACCATTACGTTGCCCAAAAGCAGCTGCTTTAATGCTGAATGCTCACGTTTCGATTTTGCATGATCGAATAAACTTCCGTCCTGTACTTCGTAAGTGGCAGCCAGTTGATCCAGTGGAATAAAGGTAGCACGGCCTTTTTTGTTTTCTTTAAGTAATGCAGAGGCACGTTTGGCTTCATCGAGAGTTTTTATCACAATATAATTGAGTGCTTCACCTAGCACGGCTTCTAAGGCAACAGCATGTTTTTCATCGGTATCAAAAATTTCGGATACCGTTGTCATTTCTTTGAATTCAAAGCGGTGCTGATCAATCAGGTATTTAACGCTGTTTGGAAAAGCCTCATTGGAGCTGGCGAGATCGTTCAATAGCTGAACTTCGGATTCAAGAGAAGCTTTTTTGCTTTGGAGTGTGCGTAACTCGTCTTTAATTTCGTTTTGCTTTTGAGCAAAGCTTTCTCGCTTTTCCCGGGCTTCTTCCAGTTCTTTTTCCAGTTCATCCCGCTCAATGGTAAGCTTCTCAAGTTTACCTTCAATAATGCCTTGCTCCCCGTTCATGTTGTCGATCTCATCATTCAGATCAACCATCTCATCATCAATCCGCTCCAAGTCGCCTTCGGTATTTTCCAACCGGGATTCAATTTTAATCCGCTGAGCCTGTAACTGGTTAAGCTCGTTGTTTGCAGCACTGAGTTGGACTTCAAGCTCATATAATTCGTGCCGTTCCTTGTTATACTGCTGCTGAATCTGGGAATATTGCTTTTTGGATTCATCCAGTGTTCTTTCAGACTTGTCAAGATCTTCATCAAACGACTCAAGCTTGGTCCGGCTGTTTTCCAGTAACTCATTCAGCTCTTTTAAATCCTTTTCGCCCTGTGCAATATCACGGGTATACTCCGAAATTACCTTCTTCTCGTTTTCAATCTTTTCTTTGGTGATACGAAGAGTGGTATCTGCCTCACGGATAGCATTATACAACTGGCTTACCCTGCGCTGCGCCTCATGCTGTTGTTTCTCTTTTTCAAGAAGATCAGCCCGGGCTTTTTCATCTGAGGACTCAAACTTCTCGACATTAGCTGTAATCTCTTTTTTCTCTTTTTCGGCATTGCTTATACGTTCCTGCAAAGGTACCAACTCTTCCTGGATTTTTTTAAAATCATGAAGGGTCAGTGCTTTATCGAGACTTTCTAATTCGACTTTATACTTTTTAGCTTTTTCTGCCTTTTCAGCCTGCAACTCTAATGAACGTGCCTTTTTTCGAAGCTCGATCAGCAGGTCATCAACACGTTGGAGGTCTTTACGGGTTTCTTCAAGTTTACGGAGTGTACGCTTTCGTTGTTCCTTGTAGCGGGTTACTCCTGCTGCTTCTTCAAAAAGCCGTCTGCGGTCGTTGTTCTTATCATTCAGTATTTCTTCAACCATTTTGAGTTCAATCACCGAATACGCATCAGAGCCCATTCCTGTATCCATGAAAAGATCCATGATGTCTTTTAACCGGCAGGATGTTCCGTTAATCAGGTATTCAGAATCTCCGGAACGGAATAACCTGCGGGTAATGGTTACCTCGCTATATTCAATAGGAAGAATACCTTTATCATTTACAAAGGTGAGGGATACCTCGGCCATCCCCAGGGCTTTTTTCTTGGCAGTACCATTAAAGATGACATTGCTCATCGCTGCCGATCGCAGTAGCGAAGGTCGTTGCTCACCCAGCACCCACCTCAAAGCATCTACAATATTAGACTTTCCGCAGCCATTTGGGCCTACAATGGAGGTAATACCGCTATCAAAAGAAACTTTTGTTTTGTGAGCAAAGCTCTTGAATCCCTGTAAGGAAAGTTCAGATATATACATTCAGTTTTATCTAGCCGTCGTCATAGGTTTAGACAGAGAAACGCTCCTTTTAAACCGTCATGATGTCGTCTTCTTTATGTGACAACATCTCATCTACTTTTTTGGTATGGTTATCGGTAATCTGTTGAACTCCGTCTTCAGCTTCAAACTTAGAATCCTCAGGCAGGGAATGCTCATCCACGGCTTTTTTAATGGCATCATTTGCATCTCTTCGTGAATTCCGGATGCTCACACGTGCCTGCTCGGCTTTGTCTTTAGCAATTTTAACCAGTTCTTTCCTGCGTTCTTCAGTCAGAATAGGAAGCGGTATGCGGATAAAATCACCATCATTCATTGGGTTTAAGCCCAGCCCCGCAGCCATGATGGCTTTTTCAATATCAGCCAGTGTCGATTTATCATAAGGAGAAACCATAAGCATCCGGGGCTCAGGTACCGTAATGTTACCCAGTTGAATAAGAGGTGTTTGAGTTCCGTAATACTCAACGGTGACACCATCCAGAATGGCTGGGTTCGCTTTGCCTGCACGGATGTGAGAAAACTCTTTTTTCAGGTAGGCGGTAGCATCATCCATTTTCATGTCCGCTTCATCGATAATGTCTTGTAACTCCTCTGGGATCATAACTAAACGTGTTGTTAACAGTGTGATTTATGCATTTAAACAATGGGCGAATTTACTAAAACTCACACTTAATTCTTAATGAATGTGTATAGAAAGCCAAGAGAAGCTATTAATGAAAGAGAGAATCTTTAATTAAGATTTAAATTCTATCTTAAAGTATGGATTTGAAGCAGTTGATGAAAAAACTAATACCGAACCGGTTACTGCAAAAGTACAAAGAACAGGTTTTTTACAAGCAGCTCAAGAACTTTGATGTAGAGAAAGAACCTGACCTTAAAACCTTACTTCAGCTTTCTCCCCAAAATACAATAGCATTAGATATAGGTGCTAATGTTGGATTATATACTAAATTCCTGGCTGATCATTGTTCTAAAGTGATAAGCATTGAGCCAGTCCCTTTTACCTTTCAGATGCTTTCGAAAATGGTAAAACGATTTGATCTCAAAAATGTTGAAACCCGGCAATTGGCTGTTTCAAATCACGAAGGAATAGCAGAGATGGAAGTTCCTGTTATCGGAGGCACTCAAAACTATTATCGTGCACAAATTACAGTCACGGATAAAAGCGAGTCCTCATTTTTTAAAGTGCAAACTATAACTTTGGATAACCTCGTCAAGGACTTTATACCCGAAATTGGAATTATAAAAGCAGATGTGGAAGGCCATGAATTGGAAGTTTTGGAAGGGGCTGAAAACATATTGAATGAGAAAAAAGCAATTTGGTTAATTGAGATAATGCCAGGTAATAGATCCAAGGTTTTTGAGATCATGGAGGGTAAAGGTTACAAAGCAATGTTTCTGAGTAATGGGGAGCTTTTTTCGGGATCTGAAAAAAGTGAAAGTGTGAATTGGTTCTTTATTCCCGAATGAGTTTTTGGTTACTGCAAATAAATAAAAAACTATCGTCAATGGGATTGGCTCGATACTTATCCCTGGATGATTGCCTGCTATTCAGGAACCCCTGATTCTTCCTTCAGAAAAGCACAGCCTAAAGCTAAGCTGGATCACGCACATTAAAAGAGTTCTTAAAAGCGGTTCAAACGCTATTAAAACTCATTATTGATTAAAGAAGGCCGGTCTATTGCCGATAACCTCACATAAGGTTTCAGATATACTATTTAATCAATTAATAGATTTTAAAAGCACTACTTATAGGATGAATGAATTAGCTTTAGGTAATAAGAGTAAAACTACATCTAAAAAAGATTGGGCAAAAGAAGAAATAGAAAGGCTTAAGTCACTTGACCAATACAATATTCATGACTTAACCTCAGAAGAAGAAGATGCCCTCTCAAATCTTACAAAGCTTGCTGCCCAAATTTGCGATGTGCCATATGCACTCGTTAATTTTTTGGATAAAGATACCCAATGGACAAAATCAAGTTTTGGGATAGATGTAGAGCAGATGCCAAGGGAAACAAGCTTTTGCCAATATACCATAAAACGAGATGATTTTATGGTGGTTGAAGACGCTACAATGGATGAACGCCTTATGCACAATGAGTTTGTAACTGATGAACCGGGATTAAGGTTTTATGCAGGGGCAAATATAAAAAGTAAAACAAACCGGAATTTAGGTTCTATTTGTGTACTTGATACAAAACAAAAAAAGCTTTCTCAATTTCAATTAGATGCTTTGCAGACACTTGCCCGTGAAGTAGAATCCAGGCTGGAACTAAGAAGGAAAAACAGGCAGCTTGAGCAAGCTGCGATATTCCTGCAAAACTCAACAGACATCATGTTTATCTTGAACCGGGAAAGCATGAACATTGAATATGTAAATGATGAAATAGAGAAGTTTTTTGGTTTTTCTAAAAAAGAAATTACCGGGCAATCTTTTGATGTTTTGTCACCAAGTAAAAAGTTCATGGAAGCTTTTAACTCCTGGAAAGAAAAGCAAGATGCCACTCTTTTCTTAAATGAGTGTACATTTAAAACCAGCGAAGGCTTAAAAATAGATCTGAGTGTGAGTATTAGTGAAAGCGGCGGGAAATGGTACGTTACTGCAAGAGATATATCCAAGCGTAGAATTGCGGAAAGAAAGCTTAAAAAAGAAAAAGAAATAAGCGAGCGGATAATAAACTCATTGCCTGTAAATTTTTTCATGTTCAACTCTGATAGAGAAATTGTTCGATGGAATGAAAGTTTCAGAAAAACATCTGGTTACAAGGACGAGGAAATCAGGCAATTAAGGCCTGTAGATTATTTTTCGGATGATGAAGCTTTGAGAATAGATACCTATTTCGATAAGACCATAGAGGGCCAGGATGATACCATGGAAGCTGACTTGATTGACAAAAAAGGCAATAAAACACCCTATTTGTTTAATCTGACTACTGTAGAAGTTGGTAAGGAAAGGTTTTTAATGGGAACAGGTCAGGATATTTCCGGGCAGAAAAAGAACCAACAAAGATTAGAAGAACTATTGGGCCAAAAAGTAACACTGCTTGCTGAAATCCATCACAGGGTAAAAAATAACCTGGCAGTAATATCCGGCCTCCTTCAGTTACAGCAATACAGGATAGATAGCGAAGCCGCAAAAATTGCATTACGCTCCAGCCAAATGAGAATACAGTCAATGGCAATGATACATGAAAGCCTGTATGAGTCGACCAATTTCTCTAATGTAAAGTTTGATAAATATGTTGATAAACTATTGGGATCGATTGAATCGACACTTAAAAATCCGGATCGGGAAGTAGAACTGGAGATCGATATTGAGGATGTTGCCCTGAATATAAATCAGGCAATTCCATTAGCCTTAATAATAAACGAACTGGTAACTAACAGCTATAAATATGCTTTTCCTGATAACGAAAATGGAAAAATTAAAGTGAGTTTAACAGCAGAAAGTGATGTTGTAATACTAAAAGTATCGGACAACGGCATTGGCTTACCGGAAGGAGTATCTATTGAAAACAGTGCCAGTTTAGGGTTTACGCTGGTTTCAAATCTATCCAGGCAAATTGATTCTGAAATTGAAGTAAACTCAAATCAGGGATTGGAAATAGGATTCAAATTTCAAAAGAAAGCAGTAGCAGGTTCAAGCAGCGCCTTCAAACTGACAGGATAGATGGATCTTCTTATCAATGGGAATGAAATTTCAGATAGTTTTTTTGACCTTTTTGGGACATCGTATGATGGACACATTTATGTGTGTGATTCTTGTTGCGCCAATGCTTTGTTTAGTAAGAGCAACCCCAAAACGACTAGATCATATTTGTTGAATTGAACTTACCAAATCGAAAACAGTTTTGAGCAATTCTAAAGAATACTATATGTCATTTGAATTATATAAACTTAGTTATATAATTAATGCATGGATAATTTTAGATTGCTTTACGATTTTTCGAAAACAAGACATGAAGATCAGCTTGCTAGAAACTCTGAGTTAGATCAAAAGGCGGGTGTTCTTGTAAGTTTTAATATTGCTTTAATTGGTTTAGTAGGATTTTTTATTACAGAAGAAATTTTGAACAGCTTTGAACAACAGTTTCTTAGGTATCTTACTAGTACTTTTTTGATGCTTTTTCTGTTTTTCGAAATAGTAGCGGTATATTTTTTCATAAAAACATTGCGTCTAAGAGAGTTTATGCTTCCGCTTTTAAATAATAAATTGCTTAATACAATCGATAATGATCCGATTGAAAAAAATCTACAGGATTTTAGTAATACATATTTTAAATGCTATAAAAAGAACAAAGAGGTTCTAAAAGCAAAAACAAAACAATTTGAAACCGCACTAGATATGCTATTAGCTTCTAGTCTAACATTGACGTTTATTTTGATAATTTTTATTTATAGTAAAATGTTCTAGTTTCTAAAATTATGTTTTTATTTCTAGTTGAACCTGATACCGAAGAAGAACCAAGAGATAAAGCTCCTCGAGAAGAAGAAAAGCCTAATCAAGTAACTGAAACTGAAGGTTTGGTGGAACCAGATAGGACTATAGAAGAAAGAGACCCTCAAGGGCCTTCTGGAGACCCAAGCAAACCTAGTCCAAGCCCTAATCCATCTGGTCCTAGAGGCAAATTTTAAACGGTAGCCTACTCCCAAACAACCGTAGTCCCCAACGGATCACCATCACAAACAATCTTTTTCAAATTGCCTT
The DNA here is from genome assembly GCA_006969905.1 of Balneolaceae bacterium. GTDB lineage: Bacteria > Bacteroidota > Rhodothermia > Balneolales > Balneolaceae > Balneola. Next base: position 1,321,568 of record CP030887.1, read on the forward strand.
TGGTGTTCATGTTGAACACAATGATAGGGGTGCTGTTTTCTCTACATAAGGTAAAGGCGGTTAAGTCCATTACAGACAGGCGCTGTTTAAGTACTTCATCTCCGGTAATTACATCGAACTTTTTGGCGTCTGCATTCTTCTCAGGATCGCAGTCAAAGATTCCATCTACACGGGTTCCTTTCAGGATTACATCCGCTTCAATTTCAATAGCACGCAGTGCTCCGGCAGTATCAGTGGTGAAATAGGGGTTCCCGGTTCCGGCGCCAAAAATAATCACACGGCCTTTCTCCAGGTGGCGGATAGCACGGCGACGTATAAAAGGTTCAGCAATAGCTTCCATGCGGATGGCACTCATCAGCCGGGTTTTAACATCATGGCGTTCCAGTGAATCCTGCAATGCCATACTGTTAATCATAGTAGCAAGCATGCCCATATAATCGCCTTGTACACGATCCATACCTTCGGTGGCTCCCTTTACTCCACGAAAAATGTTTCCCCCGCCAATTACAATACTTACTTCAACCCCCTGCTCCTGAACACTTTTAATTTCTTCGGCATACTGGACAAGAATATCCGGATCAATACCATGTCCCTGTTCCCCCAAAAGTGCTTCTCCGCTTAGTTTTAAAAGAATGCGCTTGTACTTATTTCCCACGTGTATCTTATTTAGAAATTAATGGACAAAAAAAAGGCCGCTCCTTTTAGGAACGGCCTAATGTAAAGAAAAAATGATTAAGCCTCTTCACCTAATTGTATACGGTGGAAAGACTTGACGAGCGGTGTGTTGTTTTGCTCAAGGTATTGCTTTACAGAGATACCGTTATCTTTAACGAATTTCTGCTCCAGCAATACGCGCTCTTCGTAGAATCTGCGAAGTTTACCTTGTGCAGCCTTTTCAGCGATTTCAGCAGGCTTACCTTCGTTAATCAATTGCTCTTTTGCAATTTCCAGTTCTTTTTCAACAACAGAAGCATCTACTTCATCACGGGTTGCGGCAATAGGATTCATAGCGGCAATCTGCATGGCTACATCACGGGCAACATCTATATCAGTAACATCACCAGCGAATTCTGCCAAAACTCCGAGTTGATTACCAGCGTGGATATAATCAATAATAGTACCATCGGTTTCTGCCAGTACTACTTTTGATACTTCGATCTTCTCACCGATTTTACCAACCATTTCCTGTAAGTGATCAGCAACAGTAGCACCGTTTACTTCAATGCCCTGCAGCTCAGCAGCGCTTCCAATGTTATTGTCATAAGCAGCATTCAAAAATGCAGAAGCCTGATCCTGGAAATCGTCATTACGGGCTACGAAATCAGTCTCGCAGTTGATCTCTAAGGCAACAGCTTTTTTGCCATCTTCGCTTACGCGGGCAAGAATTAAACCTTCTTTTGCTTCACGGTCAGCGCGTTTATCAGCTACTTTTTGTCCTTTTTTGCGAAGGATCTCAACGGCTTTGTCAAAGTCTCCGTCTGCTTCAGCGAGGGCTTTTTTACAGTCCATCATGCCCGCGCCAGTCATGTCTCTAAGTTTTTTTACGTCAGCAGCAGAAATGCTCATGGGTTTGAATAGTATTTATAGGATTTAAATTATTCTTTTTCTTCTTCACTTGATTCAGCTACAGCCTCAGCAGCTTCTGCTTCAGCTTTTGCTCCTGCATTTTCAGGAGTACCTTTTCTTTTTTTTCTGGATCGCAGCTTTGGTTTATCTTCTACAGTTTCTTCACTTACTTCTTTAGCTTCGATAGCAGCCTGTTCAAGAAGTTCTTCTTCAGCATGGGCTTCACGTTCCGCAGAACCTTCAATAATAGCATCAGCTACTTGGGTAGAAATCAATTGGATCGTGCGGGCTGAGTCATCGTTACATGGAATGATAAAGTCAGGCACATCAGGATCACTATTAGTATCAACCATAGCAATAACCGGAATATGAAGCTTGATGGCTTCACTCACCGCTAAATGTTCTTTCTGTATATCAACTACAAAAACAGCTCCGGGAAGGCGCCCCATGTTGGCAATACCGCCTAATGTATTTTCGAGTTTCTCTTGCTCACGGCTTAGCATCAAGCCTTCTTTCTTGGTCAATTCAGCGAAAGTACCGTCTGTTTTCATGCGCTCAATTTCTTCCATTCTACTAATGCTCTTACGAACGGTAGAGAAGTTGGTAAGCATACCTCCTAACCATCGGTGGGTAACAAAAGGCATTCCTGAACGGATGGCTTCAGTCCGGATGATGTCGGTTGATTGCTTTTTGGTTCCTACAAAAAGGATGGTTTTTCCTGCTCTTGAAAGCTGTTGGATCTGGTCAAGTGCTTCCTGTAGGTAGGTTTGAGTCTTTTTAAGGTCAATGATGTGAATCCCGTTGCGTTGCATAAAGATGAAATCTTTCATCTTGGGGTTCCATCTGCGGGTCAGGTGGCCGAAGTGAGCACCTGATTTTAAGAGTTCTTCAATAGAAGCTGCTTTAGGCATTGTATCAATATATATGTTTAGGTTATTCCGCTATGTGGGTCATCCTCAAAAACCAATTCTCCCGAATTTTCAGGAAAACACCAGGCTTTGAGTCACCACATATGTGTGGTTTAAAAAAATGTTTGTTCAGCGTAAATATTAACGCTTGGAGAATTGGAACTTCTTACGTGCTTTTGGCTGGCCGTATTTTTTACGTTCAACCATTCTGTCATCACGGGTTAGAAGACCATGTTCCTTAAGAATGCTGTGTACTTCTTCGTTCTCGCCGTCAATAGCACGGGCAAGAGCATGTTGTACAGCACCGGCTTGTCCTGACTTTCCACCACCGCGTACGGTAACTTTAATGTCGTACTTACCTTCCATTTCAGTAACTGAAAGAGGAAGCAGGGCAATGTTACGGATTGCTTTCTCAGGGAGATATTCTTCGATTGGAGTTTTATTGATCAAAAACTCACCTTTACCCGGCTGGATGTATAAACGTGCCGTAGAGGTTTTCCTTCTTCCGATGTAATTAGCTTGTGCCATTTATAAAGATCGTTCGAATTAAAGCTCGATAATTTCTGGATTCTGAGCCGACTGCTGATGAACAGGGCCGGCATATACTCTCAAATTAGTAAGCAACTTGCGGCCTAATCTGTTTTTGGGAAGCATACCTTTCACGGCTTTAGTCACTAGTGAAGTAGGGTCTTTAGCCAGCATATCTTCTGCACTTGTAAAGCGCTCGCTACCAGGATAGAATGTGTGACGGAAGTACATTTTATCCGTCATCTTCTTGCCTGTTAATTTTACTTTCTCTGCATTGATTACAATCACATTATCACCCGTATCCATATGCGGAGTAAAGCCAGGCTTATTCTTGCCTCTCAAAATAGATGCTACAACACTACTCAGACGGCCTAAAGGCTGATCTTCAGCGTCAATCAAAACCCACTTCTTCTCAATGTCGGAAGGTTTTGCTGAATAGGTTTTAAAACTTAATGTATCCACGATTAAACTCGATATTTTGCTTTTTTGGAAAGTCGAAAAAGATAGGGGTATTCTTTGCTTATATCAATAATAAATTCACTTTTTTTAACGGGGAATGCTTTGTCGACAAATTGCTTTGAACTACAAACATTAAAAAAGATTCGTACCTTAGGCGTTCGATTCTGTTGGAACTCTAAAATACATTGACAATGAGCGAAAGATTTAAGCAAACCCGGCTTACATTTGACACGGGCAATGGAGAAGCTACCTTTTACAGCCTGCCAAAACTTAAAGAGTTGGGTTATTCAAATATTGATAAACTTCCTTTCTCTATAAAAATATTACTGGAAGCTGTATTACGTGAGTTTGATGGCTACGTAATTACTGAGCAGGATATAGAGGCCCTGGCAAATTATAACGCAAAAAGCCCTGAAGGAGAAATCCCTTTCAAGCCTTCCAGAGTTGTTTTGCAGGATTTTACGGGAGTTCCGGCTGTTGTTGATTTGGCGGCTTTACGATCAGCAATGAAACGTATGGGAGGTAATCCAACAGCGATCAATCCCCAGGTACCGGTAGATTTGGTAATTGACCACTCTGTCCAGGTAGATATGTTTGGTACTGATGCTGCTCTCTTTTTCAATGTGGAAAGAGAGATGGAGCGCAATAATGAGCGGTACGAATTTTTGAAGTGGGGTAAAGAAGCTTTTGACAATTTCCGGGTAGTTCCTCCTGGACGGGGCATTGTTCACCAGGTGAATCTAGAATATTTAGGGCGTGGGGTTTTTACCCGTGAAGAAGCCGATGGTTCTGTTACAGCATACCCTGATACACTAGTTGGGACTGACTCGCATACCACTATGATCAATGGTTTGGGAATATTGGGATGGGGTGTTGGCGGTATTGAAGCCGAAGCAGCGATGCTGGGGCAGCCCATCTATATGTTGGTACCTGAAGTGGTGGGGATGAAGCTGACAGGAAAACTTCGTGAAGGAGTTACAGCAACTGATCTTACGCTTACTGTTACTCAAATGCTCAGGAAACATGGTGTGGTGGGTAAGTTTGTAGAATTTTATGGTGACGGGATCAGCAACATGAGTTTGCCGGATCGTGCTACCATTGCAAATATGGCTCCCGAGTATGGTGCAACTATGGGCTTTTTCCCAATAGACAGCGAATCACTTCGCTATATGAGCAGGACGGGACGTTCTCAGGAGCTGGTTGATTTGGTAGAAAACTATACCAAAGCCCAGGGGCTTTTCAGAACAGATAATACTCCTGACCCGGAATTCTCCTCTACACTGGAACTGGATTTAGACACTGTTGAAACTTCTCTGGCCGGGCCGAAACGACCTCAGGATAGAGTTACACTCAACAATATGAAAACCACTTTCGAAAATTCACTGACCAGTGATGATCCTACTATGGGTTTCAATCTGGCACAGGAGAAACTGGCAAATAAAGGGTTATATAAAAACGGCCAGGAACTGGAAATGACACATGGCGATGTGGTTATTGCGGCTATTACCAGTTGTACCAACACATCTAACCCAAGTGTAATGCTGGGTGCAGGTATTGTTGCTAAAAAAGCAGTAGAAAAGGGGCTGACCGTTCCTCCGTATGTAAAGACTTCATTGGCTCCGGGATCCAGGGTGGTAACAGAATATTTGAAAGAAGCAGGCTTAACAGAGTATATGGATAAGCTTGGTTTTAACTTAGTGGGCTATGGGTGTACTACCTGTATCGGTAATTCAGGTCCGTTACCTGAGCCGGTAGAAAACGCGATTAAAGAAGGAGATCTGATCGCTGCAGGGGTTCTTTCCGGTAACCGTAATTTTGAGGGGCGTATCCATCCCTATGTAAAAGCAAACTTCCTTGCGTCACCGCCACTGGTGGTAGCTTATGCCCTTGCAGGTACTGTTGATATTGATTTAAGTACAGAACCGTTAGGCAAAGACAAAGACGGCAATGATGTATACCTGAAAGATTTATGGCCAACAACAGAAGAAATTGCTGCTGAGTTAGATAATGCCATTCGCCCGGAGTTATTCCACGAAATGTACAGCGATATTTTTGAATCGCCGGCATGGGAAAAAATTGCCGTAACAGGTGGCGATTTATATAACTGGAAAGAAGAATCCACCTATATACAGGAACCTCCGTTTTTTATGAATATGAGTGAAGAAGCCGAGCCTATTAAATCAATTAAGAATGCGCGGACTTTGGTTATGGTTGGTGATTCTATCACTACCGATCATATTTCACCGGCTGGAAATATTAAGGAAGATGCACCTGCAGGCGTTTACCTGAAAGAAAACGGAGTGGAACGTAAGGATTTCAACTCGTATGGTTCACGGCGTGGCAACGACCGGGTAATGACAAGAGGTACCTTTGCGAATGTTCGCTTTAAAAATAAACTGGCACCCGGTACGGAAGGTGGCTTTACTACCTATCACCCGACAGGTGAGGTAACCACTATTTATGATGCATCGCTTAAATACAAAGAATCAGGAACCCCCCTTATCGGAATTGCCGGAAAAGAGTACGGAACTGGGTCGTCCCGCGACTGGGCAGCTAAGGGAACCATCTTATTGGGCATTAAGGCCGTTATAGCTGAATCTTATGAGCGAATCCACCGGTCAAATTTAGTGGGTATGGGCGTTCTTCCTCTTCAGTTTAAGGAAGGTGAAACACCCGAAACTCTTGGATTGGACGGCTCTGAAGAATTCACGATTCATCTGGATGATGCTCTCAAAGCGCGCCAAGATGTAGAGGTTACCGCAAAAAAAAGTGACGGTTCAGAAATAAACTTCACAGCAAAATGCAGAATCGATACCCCTGTGGAAGTTGATTATTATCGAAATGGAGGGATTCTCCATACTGTATTGCTCGATTATTTAAAAAAGAGCAAAAGCTGACAGATCCCTGATTTGATTAAAAGCTCTGTAAATTATTGCAGGGCTTTTTTTTATGAATTTTGAAAAAGTTTTAAGACTTTTTAGGCTAAGACCTAATAGGGTATTCAGTTACGAAGAATCAGGAAAAAAATATAGTTAGCAATAAAGAGGGTTCTGATTCGAATTACCAACTTCTTTTACATACAGTAGAAGGAATCAGCCGTACATTCGAATTAAAGGACTTGCTCAAAAAATGCATGCATGCAACAAGTATTGTAATGGATGCTGAGGCCAGTTCACTTATGCTATTGGATGAAGCTACAGGTGAACTAAATGTGAGCATACCTACCGGGCCGGTTCAGGAGGAGATTGTTGGATTAAGCATCCCGAAAGATAAAGGGGTTGCCGGATGGGTTCTGAAAAACAACAACCCGTACATATCAAATGATATTAAAGAAAGCGATTTATTCTGGGGAGATTTAAGCGAAGATTTTGAAACCAGGAATATCATTTGTGTTCCACTTAAGAATGAAACAGGAAAGGGGTTTGGTGTCCTGCAGGCAATAAACAGGAAAGAAGGAAAAGACTTTAAAGACAGTGATGTTTTTGTTTTTGAGACGTTAGCAGAGCATGTTGCCATCGCTATTGAAAGAGCCCAGCGGTATGATAAGCTGGTTCATAAGCTGGATGAAAAAACCGTACAGCTTTCGGAGATTCATCATCGGCTAAAAAATAACCTGGCTACTATTTCAGCTCTCATTGAATTAGAGATGGATAAAGTGGAAGATGACTCAGTGCGTAAACTGATGAATACCACCAATTCCAGGATTAGGTCTGTAGCAAATGTCCACTCAATGCTTTACGATACTGAGCAATCAGGCGTAATTGATCTGAAAATGTACCTTGGAAGTGTTATAAAAAATGTATCCAAGATTTATCAGGACGGGAGCAAAGAAATCCGGCTAAAGTATAATATAGCGGATTTGAAACTGGACGTTAACCGCGCGGTACTTTGCGGCCTGATACTTAACGAGCTTACGGTAAATGCATTCAAACATGCTTTCGATGATCGCGAAACGGGTAAAATTGATATTGAAGTAAATAATATTGCTAATGAGGAATTGATCATCAGGGTAAAAGACGATGGAGTTGGCATCCAGGAAAAAGGCGAAGGGATTTCCAGCTTTTTTATTATAAACGCGCTTTCAAGAAAGCTGAAAGCAAAAGTAAAAGCAGACGAGAACAAAGCGTCAGGTTTCTGTATCCAGGTCGGTTTTAAGCTGTAGAAAATTCCTGTTCCGGTAATAATCCCTGCATGGTAAACTGGTGTGCCATTTTCTTTTTAAGGGGGGTATTTAGCATAAGGCGTAATACAGAATTTCGTAGAAATGGAAAAGTTCGTTTTCTGCCCAGTAGCATGTTGAGTTCGGCTCTTTTTGCAGCTTTAATCACCCTTTTGCGATGAGCATTTTCATAATGCTTCAATAGTGGAAGTTTGGATTCAGGAAAGGATAATACTTTTGAGAGCTCCCAGGCTCCGATCCACCCCAGGTTCATGCCCTGTCCGCCAATAGGGCTAACCACATGTGCAGAATCACCACACAGAATAACACTGTCTTTGAAAAAGCTTTCAGCTATGAAATGCTGAACTCCAAAGCTGCTAAGCATGGTATTTTTTGCGACCGATAAATCGAAATTGATTCGATCTTTTACCAATTCAACAATATCGTTTGCAGTTGCATTAGAATAGTACATATCTGTTTTTACAACCCATCTCCTCATCCCGTTTGGCAGCGGAAAACATTCGATCATTCCTTGCTTAGGCAGAAATACTGCTGCTTTATCTCCAAATGAGGTGATGTCTTCAAAATCACCCATTATATAGGTATCGGGGTATCTTTTCCCTTCCAAAAGGATATCTGCTTTTTGCCGTATAAGGCTGTTTTTACCATCGCACCCAATTATATAAGATACTTTAATTTTTTTCGAGGTTTCTTCATGTGTATAAAAAACATTCACGCTCGTTTCATCAAAATGCAGGTCAAAAACCTGGGCTTCGGTGATTAGTTTGTCAGGTGCCAGGGCAAGAAATTCGTCCCTGAGAATCCGTTCGGTTTCAGACTGTGGGCAGGCCAAAATATAGTTGAAGGGCTTCGGGCAGGTGGACTCAAAATCGATAGTGCCCATTAAGGTTTGAGCATTATACGCCAGGCCTGTTTTGATTTTTAGTCCGGCTTTCAAAAAAGGTTCAATAACATCAAGTTGTTTAAATAACCTGAGAGACGGAGGGTGAATGCCCAATGACCTGGAATCGGGTACAGGGTTTTTACGTTTTTCAAGTATAAGGCAATCTGTTCCTTGTTTTATAAGACAGATTCCGAGAAACAGCCCAACAGGTCCGCCTCCTACAATTACTATTTCAGGTTTTTCACTCATGATGCAGGTACATAAGTAAAAGGCGGAATGGGAACAAACTTTTTACCTGCCAGTTTTTGGGTGCAACCTGTTCCAGTTCTCTTTTAGTGAAAGACCTTTTGATAGAAATTAAACCATCAACAGGAACAAAAGATTTTCGATAGAACAGTCTTGAAAAGACAGCAAAAAGCATATACCCGATATCGCTGCGCTCAATGTCATTAAAGATTACGCCTTTTGTTGCCAGAACCCGGGCTTGATCCAAAATGGAATTAACAGCTTCATCATCCAGGTGATGAAGTACATGATTTGAAATTACAAAGTCGAATTGTATTCCCTCAGTTACCAATTCAGAAGAGCTTTTATACTGAAAGGAAACATTTTCAGGTACAGGCCGGGAGTTCACAAAGCGAAGAGCGCGGTGGTCTGTCTCAATGGCTGTTATTTTAAGATTGATGCCATCTCGTGCTGCCCATTTAGCAATTGAAACCGGAATATCTCCACCCCCAAAACCGATATCCAAAAGAGTGTATATTTTTTCTTTATCCGGCATAGCGGGCTGTAAGTACGTTCGGTAAATGGCATTCCATTTAGAAAGCAGCCCATTAATTTTGTAGAAATGTTTATATGTTTTTGCCAGTTTTTCAGGATCACAATCCTTCATATCCATCATCTCAACTAACCCGGGTTGGCGGTTTTTCAGGAAGAAGGGCATATCAGCTAACCGAAAGTAACCCACTTTCAATGGTTAACCCAGGTCCAAACGCCATAGGCAGTATAGTAGAGCCTGATGGAAGGTCTTGCTCCATAAGTTCTTTGAGTACAAACAGTACAGTTGGGCTGCTCATGTTTCCATAGTTTGAAAGAACTGTTCTCGATGCCTCAACCTGTTTTTCCAAAAGGTTCAGCTCTTTAGCAACCTTATCGATGATAGACCTTCCTCCTGGGTGGATTGCCCAGTAGTCAATATCTTTTACAGTAAGTCCATAGTTTTGAACCAACGGGTTAATCACATCCGGTAAATTGGCTTTGATGATATCGGGCACATACGATGAAAGAACCATATCAAAACCCGTATCCCCGATTTCCCAGGCCATATCCTTTTCCCCGGTTTCTGTTAAAGAGGAAGCAAAACCTTTTACCTTAAACCCTTTTTTGGGTGAGGCTTTGGAAGAAACAATCATGCCTGCAGAGCCATCCGCAAATACAGAACCGGATAGCAGGTTATCTACATCGGTCTTATCCTGGAAGTGCAACGTGCACAACTCCGTACAAATAACCATCACTACCGCTTCCGGGTCAGAAATACAAAAAGCGTGTGCCATTTTAAGGGCAGGAAAGGCAGCATAGCATCCCATAAAACCCACATGAAAACGTTGAACAGAATTTTTCAGGCCTAGTTTTTTTACTATATCATAGTCAGGCCCCGGCGCATAAAAGCCGGTACAGGATACTGTAATTACATGAGTAATGTCTTCTTTTAGGACCTGTTCATTATTGTCCAAAAGCTGTTGGCCAATGGTAACAAAAAGCTCTGAAGCTTTTTCTTTATAAAGCTCATTTCTTTTTCCTGTTGTTGGGGGTACACGTGTTTGGGTGCCGTTTAAAAAGAATATCCCTTCTTTTCCGGGATGAAAATCTTCAACTACTGAATGCCTTTTATTAATACCCGATTGGGAATAGATCCTGTGAATAATGGCCTCTGTTTTCCGATCTTTTCCCAGGTAAGTTTTCATTTGTTCACGTATCTCCTGCTGGGGGCTAAATCCTTCAGGAACAGAGGTAGCAATATCGTGAATGAAAACCGGCATAAAAGAGAATACTAATTTGCTTCTGCTTTAACTAACCCCGTTTTATTAACAAGGATTCGATCCTGAAGTAAAAAATCAATTATTTGATTTAGCTTTCGTCAGCAAATGAAACCTCAGGTTATGTAAAACCGCAGCTACGCTAAGCCCTGAGATCAAACCGATCCACAAACCTTCAGGGCCAACAGCCATTTTAATTCCAAGGATATAACCTACCGGGAAGCCAATGATCCAGTATGAAATAAAGTTTACGACCATAGGAATGCGGGTATCTTTTAAACCACGAAGAGCGCCAAATCCTCCAACCTGTAACCCGTCTGAGATCTGGAAAACAGCGGCCATAAAGATCAGAGGAACAGCTAAGGCTATTACTGCAGGATCTTTAGTATAAATGCCGACAATAGTCTCGGGGATGGTAAAAAAGAGAACAGCTGTAATACACATAATAGCTGTACAAATGCCGGTTCCTAAAAATCCTCGAAAGCGGGCTTTTTGTATGGAACTTTGCCCCACCGCTAAACCTACCCGCTGCGATATAGCCATCGATAAACCAAAAGGAATCATAAAGGCCATAGCAGCAATATTTATTGCCACCTGGTGCGCAGCAGAGGCTGTTACACTCAGGGTCCCCATCAATACACTAACAGAAGCAAAAAGCAGAACTTCCATGGTTGAACTGGCACCATTAGGTACACCTACGTAGATAAGCTCCTTAATATATTTCCATTCCGGCCCCCTGGTTTTGGCATAGATATGAAAGCGTTTGAAAGGCTTGAAAGAAGCCGTGAAGCCAATCATGATGAGACCGGAAATAGTATATATAATGGCAGAGGCATATCCCGTGCCTGTAGCACCCATTGCAGGAAGGCCTAACTTCCCATACATCAGGATGTAGTCAGCAGGAATGTTTATCAGTAAGGCAGAAAGTGCCACATACATAGAAGGACGGGTTACTGCCAGGCCCTCACTGAAGTACCTAAGCCCGGCAAAAATCAATAACCCCGGAATACCCCACGATATAGCCTTCAGGTAACCGGAGGCATAAGGGATGATCTCAGCATCAACATTTGTCCAGTGCATAACCAGGTCCAGGTTTCTTACCATAAAAAAAGAGGGGATGGTTAAAAAGGCGATAAGCCACAACATCTGGCGGGCGCTTTTTCCAATCTTATCAAATTTTCTTCCGCCTAATAATTGAGAAACGATGGGATTGATCGCTACTAAAGTAGCCATCCCAAATAGAGCAACAGGAAGGTATAATGCATTCCCTACGGCAACACCTGCCAAATCAGCAGCAGAAAGTCGCCCCGCCATAATAGTGTCTGTTACATTAAGCCCCATGCTAAGCAACTGGGTAGCAATAATAGGGGATCCCACCTTCAGAAGGGTTCCGGATTCTTTCTTTATTTCAGATAAGGAATAATTCATAGCGCAATCAGGGCGCTTATGGTACGGAATAGTTCAGCGAATGGTAAGCAGGATTCTCAACTAGTTTTGAAGAACAGGTAAAATTAAAGTGAACATAGTCCCGCCACCTTCTTTGGATTCAAATTGAATAGAACCCTTATGTTCTTCTACAATTTTTTTTACTATTGCGAGCCCCAAGCCGGTACCACTGGATTTTGTGCTGAAGTTAGGGACAAAAACAAGATGCTGGTGTTCTTTGGAAATACCACTTCCTGTATCTGCCACAGATACTTTAACGTGTTTATTTTCAGGTTCTGACATAATGAGCGTAATAGCACCTCCTTCCGGCATAGCTTCAATTCCGTTCTTAACCAGGTTAATGAATACTCTCCTAAGTTCTTCTTTTACGCCATGAACGGTGACAGTTTTATCAGGGATCTGAGCAGCTATATGAATATTTTTTTCATGAGTATAAAGTTCAACAACCTGCTCCAATACTTCATTAATAATAACAGGGGTAAATTCTTGTTCGATAGGTCGGGCAAAGTTAGAAAAATCAGAGGCTATCCTACTCAGCGATTCTATTTGCTCTATGATATTCGTGTTAATTTTTGATATTTGCTCTTTGAGTAAATCAACAGGTACATCAGGGTTCTTAACCTGACGTTCTAAATGTTGAAGGCTGAGCTTCATAGGAGTAAGCGGATTTTTAATTTCATGTGCCACTTGTTGCGCCATCTCTTTCCATGCGGCTTCACGTTCAGCCTCAACCAGGTTTTGTTGTAACTCCTTCAGGCGGAATAACATCACATTATAGGCCTGAGTTAAAGCCCCGATTTCGTCCTGGCTTTTTACTTTAAGTACATGGTCCAGGTTGCCATCAGAGATAGTTTTGATCCCGTCATTCAATTCTTCAATAGGCTGGGTCAGCTGGCCGGCGATATAAGAAGCAAAAGCAATAAAAACCCCAAAAATAACTACAAAAAGCCCGATCAATAAACTTGTTGTAGACAAGAGCTGCTCCCTGAACATGGGCGCCCTCACAAAGGTAGGAATGGCTACAACACTTACTATACTGCCTTCTTTTACAACTGGACGATAACCAATGAGCAATTCCTGGTTCCCAAAGGTAGTAGTAGTAATAAATTCTTCATTGCCATTATTGATAAGGGCATCAAATACGCTCCAGGGAAGTTTTTCAGGTAAAATATTCTGCGTAAATATTTGGGGAGCTGTGGAAGCTGTTTCAGTCAGGTTAGAGAATAAAATTGCATCAGAGTTAAGTAACTCTGAAGAGTCAAAGATTATATCATTCACCTCTATATCCGGATTATCAGAGATGGATGAACTCAAACTCTTTAACCTGTTGGCCAGATCAGTTTTTACGGATTCTAAATTCTGCCCGGAAATGGTATAGTTAGAACTGATAATTAAAGTGAGCAAACATGCCAGGGAAGCTAAGATAAACCTATCCGTAAGGCGGTCTTTAAATCGCGTTACGGTTCTGCCAAAAGCATGTGGAGCCTTCCAATAAAGCAAAGGGGAAAGTGCCAATACAATAATTAAAAGTGTGAGGTAGAACCGGGTTAATGAAAATGCGTGGTTTGCAAAGGTTACAGAGAAAGTGGCTGAACGAATAACAGTGCCGGATTTTGTTTTAATAAATAACTCTTTTACTGGAGTATTATTTATAATTGAGCTTTGTATAAGTAATTGTTCAGCAGTTAAACTTCCAGAGAGTTCTTCATCAATAGCGAGGTAGCCAGGTACATCTAATGGTTTACCTATTATCCCTGTTAGTATTTGCCGATTGTTTTTGTATTCGCTGAGATCGATAGTTATGCTTAATTCACCGTTTTCTGGATAAGAAATAACAGTGCGAAATGGCTTTTGATACCGGGCCTTTTCTTTGTATACAGAGCATATGATCCATCCCAATCGGGTGTCATCCTCTATAGAAGCGAAAAAAGGAATCCAGGCCTGGCGGTATGAAGAGTATTGAACGGGGCTTCCTTCCAGTGGGTTCTGCCTGATAACAGGCCGTAGGCGTTCTCTGCGAATACGTTCTTGTTCAAAGGGGATCTCAAGGCTGAAAGTATCAAATGCTTTGGTCCAACCAGGAGCATTTAAATTTGTCGTGTATTCGGTAATTGGGTTTCCATCAACATCAATAAGTTGAAGAGATAACGAAAAAGATTGCCATTCATCTCTCATTAAGGCAAGGGTTTGCTCTTTGAGATAGGAGGTTATAAATGATTGCTGTTGCTGTAAATCAGTTAACTCCAGGGGAGTGATTTTTTGCTCCAGGTTGATTAGCAGGGTAACAGCTATTTCTTCGGCCAATGCTTCTTCTTCAAAATCAAAGGCCTGTGCAGCATCAAAAAGCTTTTGTTCACGATACTCGTTTTCACCGATCACAGAAGGGATATAACTTAGTATGGTAACAATAAAGCAGCCGGATAATATCAGGCGTAACCAGGATATGTTTTGCCAGTGGATTCGTTTTGACCAAAAAAGAAAAGTAATCAAGGGAGTGAATACTACTACGCAGAAAGCAAGTGCAGATACCCACAAGGCATTTGAGATAACAAAAAACCAGGTCAGTAATCCGGAAAGAATTCCCACAAAACCAATTAAGGTAATGACGCCTAGTTGAAGCGAAGTAAAGCGAACATTGATCAGAAATAAACTTCCTGTAACCGCAAGTAAAGATGAGTACAAAATTGCTGAGAAAAGATAGAGTAAAGTGGTTTCCAGGGTAGGTACTAAGTCCAGACCAAGTATGCTTAGGTTTGAAGCTTCAAAAATAGAGTAGATACCCTGAGAAATGATCAGAGAAAGTAACAGCGAACTAAAGCCGCCTAAAAAAGCCAGTATCGAAGATAGTACAGGGTTAAACAGGGTGGGAGGTTCATATTCACTTTTCAAAAAAAGTAACAGTGAAAAAGCAAACAAAGCTGAAAATAATGAATGGACTCCAAGCTTGATTAATAAAAGTGCCTTATCCGGCTTTTCAAACAAAAGCTGAATTTCAAAAAAATCAATCAACCAAAGAAAAAGAAACCACCCAAAGGCAATAGTTATTAGTTGCCTGGTAAAGAAGAATAGTGTTGAGCTTGTATAAGACCTTTGAAGAACAAATACGGCTCCGAAAACGAAAATGAGGGAAAGAAAAACAAAACGCCAAACAGCAGCATTTGTGGATCGGTCTTCCAGGTATTTTTCAAAATCATTTTCTAAGGCATAAATAAAACCAGTTGCGGGATCATATTTAAAGGGAATGGGTGAGGAAAAGCTAGCGTCATCAGGGGGTGTTTCTGAAAAAGAGAAATATACCGGGTACGTACTGTTGAGATTAATGGCTTTCTGAACGGAAACCTCCGATGCGCCTCCGATTCCTAAAGTATTTGATTGGGAAAGGCGTTCAAGTGTTACCAAATGAATGGATATAGAATCTGTACCTGAAGAAGCCTGGAAGGATTTTTCACCCATTATGTATACCAGGTTGCCATCCCTGATGATGGTTGCAGAAAAAGGGAGATCGGTTATAAAAAGATCCGGGCGGTGTTCTCCTTTTGGAAACCCAGTCCAGGTAACAAGACTATCATTAAAGTAAACAAAGCTTCCCCAAAAAGAGTAATTCTCAATTATAAGATCATGGATTTGCCGGGGGTGAGCGTTATTTGCAGCTAGCTTTTGAATATCCTGGGAAAGCTGTTCATTTTGTGTCTCAAACTTTTGCACAAAACTTACGAAGGTATCCTTCGCTTGGTTTATACTTTCCTGCGCAAGATTTTGCCTTTCTTCGGGTGTAGGTAATGTTACAAAAAAGAGAAGCTCAAAGAGTGCATAAAGTATTATAATGCCTATCAAAAGAGAGGTATTTAACGAAATAGTATGCGCTGGTGAGGTGCTCATATAAGTCGTAACGGGCTTTGTTTGAAGAAATAATATGAGCCTTCGTCAGGCCGTTATCAAGTTCGGAATTTGATCATCCTGTTTATTGCTTAGAACCGATAGGATGGCTTCTGCAGCCAATAATCCTATAGCTTCGCGGGTTTCATAAGTTGCACTTGCTATATGGGGGAGCAGGGTACAGTTTGGGGCACTTAATAAATCAGGATGTACAACCGGTTCTCTTTCAAAAACATCAATTCCGGCTCCGGCAATTTTTCCTTTATTTAAAGCTTCAGCTAAAGCAGCTTCATCAACAACCGGTCCTCTTGAAATATTAATAAGAATAGAGTGATTTGGCATCAGGTCAAAAGTCTTTTTGTTTACTAAGTGATATGTTTCTGGTGTAAGCGGACAATTCAAACTTAGTACATCACTGTTCTCAAAAAGTTCCTCAAGGTTGGGAATGTAGGTTGCCTGTAGTTCCTGTTCAGTTTTTTGATCAATCCGGGTTCGGTTGTGATAGCTTATATTCATCCCGAAAGCCCGGGCTCTGTTAGCAAAGGCCTGGCCGATTCTTCCCATACCGATAATACCCAGGGTCTTCTTCCTCAGCTCCATCCCAAGAAATCCAAGAGGCTCCCATCCTTCAAACTTTCCGTCTCTTAAATATTGTTCGGCCTCATTAAACCTTCGGGTAACTGCAAGTAGCAAAGCCATAGCAAAGTCACCACAGGCTTCTGTTAAAACATCGGGAGTATTAGCTACTTTAATATTTAATTCATGAGCTGCTTTTACATCTATATTATTATAACCGACAGCAAAATTAGCAACTATACGAAGTTTTCTGCCTGTTTTAAGTACTTGCTCAGTTACCGGTGTTGATAGCATACAAAGCAGAGCATCATATCCTGCGATATCTTCTATGAGATTTTCCTCTTTAGAATACCGCCCCTTTTCACCGACAGTTATATTTGCATGTGAACTCAGAAAATCTACAACTGCTTCGGGTATGGGCTCAGTTATTAAAACAGATGGGAGGTTCTGAGCCATCATAATGCTTAGGCTTCGTCTTTGATGTAGGTGATTTTTGCATCATTCCACATACGCTCAATTCCATAGAAATTTCGCTTCTCTTCACTCATCACATGAACCACTATATTCACAAAGTCCAGGATAATCCAGGAGCGTGCATTAAGCCCTTCTTTTCTCCACGCCTTGTCTCCTGTTTTCTCCAGGACATCATCTTCTACCGCATCAGCTAAGGCTTTTACCTGTACATCTGAGTTACCATGGCAAACTACAAAGTACTCAGCGAGTGTGGTGAGCTCAGAAACATCCAAAAGGGTAATATCATTGGCTTTTTTACTTAGCAAAGCCTCAATAATGGTATCCAAAATCTCTTTTGTATTTATGCTGTCCTCAGAATATGCATTTGAGAATTGTTTGTTTTTTGGTTCTTTAATATCGGTCATTTAATTTGTGTTAAGCTCATTATAATCTCTGCCCAAAACTACGGTTACATCCAGGTAAAAATCCGGGGATTCTTCTCTTATTACATACTCTTCAGATACCCCTAGTGCTGCTGCAACCCGGTAAGCATTATCAACATAGGAACTGCGAGCAATTACCATTGTTTTCTCAACGTCAAAACGTTCAAAATTTCCAGTCTCTACCACATCAAACCCATTTTTACGAAGTACACCCGTAAAATTATTAGCAATGCCCGGTTCTCCGCATCCATTAAGAACCTCAAGCTGAATAATATTCCCGATTAATTCTGTAGTAAGCTCTGTCCTTTCATTAAATATCCGGGGATAAATAATGCGGGTAAAAAGGGCAATGACAAGTGCTAAAAGAAGAACACTTAAAAAACCAATGGCAGAGTTTAGAAAAAGGCTGTTCGCAGATGTACTTTTATCAGGCTGTTCGCTCATCTATATGTTTAGCGGTACCAGGGGTTGTATCGATTATATCCATACCCAAAAGGTGAAGGCCCAAAACCGAAAGTATTTGGTAATCTTTGATACTGCAACCGGATCATCGAGTTCTCTCCCAGCTTATAATTCAATTCTGCATTACTAATCATAACCTGGGGTTGGTTGGTATTCATGCCAAAAGCATTATTGCCACCAAAAGGAGAATGGAAAAGAGATACATCTACCCGCCCGTTGAAACGATCACTGAAAGCAAACTGCATGGTATTTGTATATGCATTCACATTTTGATAAGAGCCACCAAATGAAGAAAACGACATAGAATATGAATGACTCATTTTCACATTACTGAAAAATTTATTCAACTTACTCTGAATAGAAGGAGTAGTAGCATTTATAACAGCACCCTGGTAGTCGAATGGTTGAGATACATCACCTCTTAGCTGGGCAAAAGTACCTACGCTTGTAAATAAAATAACTGCAAGTAAAAGAGAAAAATTTTTCTTCATGATTTTTTGAATGTGGTCTTTGAACGATTGACCTCGTGGTTAAGTATAATCAATTGCCTTTTAAGAATAAATAGTTCCCTGAATAATGAGAGATTGAAAAGCCCTGAAAAAAAGTCTATCTTTATCGACTTTTTTGAAAAGCAATTTGAACTTCTTATACAACCTGAGGAGAGATGAAACTCACCGATTTTAGATACGAAATTGAAGGCCTGAATATTCCTGATACTCCATTAAAGAAAAGAGACGATGCTCGTTTAATGGTTTTAAATAGAGCCGAGCAAACCATTGAGCATAAAAAGTTCTCTGATATTCATGAATATCTTAATGAAGGCGATGTTGTTATTTACAACAATACCAAAGTATTCCCGGCACGCCTGAACGGAAAAAAAGAGAAAACCGAAGCGGACATTGAAGTTTTTTTGCTGAGAGAGTTGCAGCCGGAAAATATGCTTTGGGATGTACTGGTTGAGCCTGCCCGAAAAATCAGAATCGGGAATAAGCTATACTTTGGAGATGAAGAAGATGAGCTTATGGCTGAGGTGGTAGACAATACAACCTCAAGAGGCAGAACAGTGAGATTTCTTTTTGAAGGAACCAACGATGAACTTTACGAAAGACTGGACGCTCTTGGTAAAATGCCGTTACCTCCTTACATCGAAAGAGAAGCGATAGATTCTGATAAAGAAACATACCAAACGGTATATGCTACAGAACGGGGTGCAGTTGCTGCTCCAACGGCCGGGATGCACTTTACGGAAAAGCTAATTCAAAAAATTGAAAAGAAGGGTGTGCAGATGTTGCCGATTACCCTTCATATTGGCTGGGGCACATTTCGTAATGTAGAAGTAGAGGATCTTACAAAACACAGGATGGACTCCGAAAACTACTTCATTTCGCAGGATACTTCCGATAAGATCAATATTGCGTTAAAGTCGAAGACGAATAAAGTAGTAGCAATTGGTACAAGTGCCGTTCGGGCTATTGAAACCAGCGTAATGGCGAGTGGAATGTCGAAAATGGGAACAGGTTGGACCGACAAGTTTATTTACCCTCCGTACCAGTTCAAGATTACAGAAGCTTTAGTAACTAACTTCCATCGCCCTGAGTCTACCTTACTGATGTTAGCAGCTGCATTTGGTGGGTATGATTTTATGATGAAAGCATACGAAGAAGCTAAAAAAGAAAATTATCGCTTGTTTTCGTTTGGCGATGCAATGCTGATTTTATAATTGAGAAAACTAGCAGTTATAATACCGGCTGCTGGTTCGGGAACCCGCCTGGGTTCACCACTTCCAAAACCTTTTATAGAAATAGCTGGAAAAACAATTCTTGAGCATACCATTAGTAAATTTCTGGTTGTCCGGGAAGTTTGTGAAGTAATTGTTGCCACCTCTAAAGACTCCATAGAACGGGTAAATCATATCTTCAAAAATTGTTCTGTGGATGGTGTTGATTTCAAAGTTGTAGAGGGAGGAGCAGAGAGGCAATATTCCATCGATAATGCTTTAAAGAAAGTAGGTGAAGAAATAGATATAGTTGCGGTACATGATGCAGTCCGTCCATTCATTTCCGCTGAGATTATCAAAGAAGCAATTTCCCGGCTGGATTCTTTTGATGGGGCTGTAGTTGGAGTGCCTGCAAAAGATACCATTAAGCTGGTAGATGATACTCATAAAATCAAACAGACCCCGGACCGTACAAAATTATGGCAGGCGCAAACGCCTCAAATATTCAGAAAAGAAATTCTGCTTCAAGCATATGAGCATGCGATAAAACATTACTATTTTGGTACAGATGATTCTTCTCTTGTTGAAAGGGTGGGTGGTAGCATTGTTATGGTTGAAGGTGGCCGGGAAAATTTGAAGATTACCTTTCCTATTGATCTTAAAGTTGCAGAAATGATTTTATCAGGGAAGATATGAGAGCTATCAGGATTGGTTATGGATATGATGTGCATAAATTCGCTCCAGACAGGAAGCTGATATTGGGGGGGGTTGAAGTTCCATACGAGTTTGGTTTAGCAGGCCATTCAGATGCAGACGTTTTGCTTCATGCAATTACTGATGCTTTATTAGGGGCTCTGGCACTGGGAGATATAGGCAAACATTTCCCTGATACAGATCCGAAATATAAGAACGTAGATAGCAGGGTTTTACTCAGGGATGTGTATCAGATTATCGGCGAACATGGATATGAACTGGCTAACCTGGACGCAACAGTTGTAGCTCAGCTTCCGAAGCTATCACCTTTTATAGATCAAATTAGAGAAACAATAGCCACAGATCTTAATACTGAGATTGAAAACATATCTGTAAAAGCTACCACCTCGGAATGGCTTGGCTTTACCGGCAGAAAAGAAGGCATTTCTGCTTCCGCCGCTGTACTCCTGATCAAAAAAGAGGGATAATGGCAGAAGAAATCATTCAGCAAATAGTTGACTGGATTTCGATTGCCCCACCTCTGGGAGTTTACCTTATCTTTTTCGGGATTGCATATCTTGAAAATATAATACCTCCAATGCCCGGCGATGTGATTGTCGCTTTTGGCGGTTACCTGGCAGCTGAAGGAGTAATTTCATTTTTTCCACTGTGGTTAATAACAGTAATTGCCTCGGTAGTTGGTTTCATGAATATGTATTGGTTTGGCCACCGCTGGGGCTCTCAAATTGAAGAGGATAAAGAAAGCCATTTCATACTCAAGTTTTTTGATTACAAATATTTTGCCCGGGTAAAAAAATGGATGGCTCGCTGGGGCCAGTGGGTAATTTTTGGGAATCGTTTCCTGGCAGGCACTCGTTCGGTTATTTCACTTACTGCAGGCATGAGTCATCTCAAGGTTAGTCTCACAATGCTTAACTCTCTTTTCAGTTCTATACTATGGAACAGCCTGCTTATTGCTTCAGGTTGGCTAGTGAAGGATAACTGGAAAATTATTGGAGATTACCTTTCCAATTACGGAAAGTTTGTACTCTTATTCTTAATTTTAGTGGTGCTCATTCGGTTTGGCATGCATCGTTTTAGGTCTTCAAAATCTTCGTGAGCGAAAGCACAGTTTTTTGAAAAAATTTAGGATACTGCTTATTGATTATATGCAGCAGTATCCCTAATTTCTAAGTCTTTCGCGAAAAGCCAGTGTAGCTCAGTTGGTAGAGCAACGGTTTTGTAAACCGTCGGTCGTCGGTTCGAATCCGGCCACTGGCTCATTCGGGAAAAATGGGGAGATACCAAAGTGGCCAACTGGGGCAGACTGTAAATCTGTTGTCGTAAGACTTCGTAGGTTCGAATCCTGCTCTCCCCACGCTAGCGAGCGTAACTCAATTGGTAGAGTGTCAGCCTTCCAAGCTGAATGTTGCCGGTTCGATCCCGGTCGCTCGCTCAGGTGATGCCGATATAGCTCAGCGGTAGAGCACTTCCATGGTAAGGAAGGGGTCGTCGGTTCAAGTCCGACTATCGGCTCTGGTCGATAATCGTTAATCGTTTTTTTAATAATCAACAATCAATAAGTTTTAAATCATGGCAAAAGAGACCTTTCAGCGAACCAAGCCCCACGTGAATGTGGGAACGATCGGGCACGTAGATCACGGCAAGACCACGTTGACGGCGGCGATTACGGCAGTAATGGCCAAGGCCCACGGTGGGGAAGCCCGCGCCTTTGATCAAATTGATAATGCTCCCGAAGAGCGCGAGCGCGGGATTACCATCGCCACGGCGCACGTGGAGTACGAGACCGAGGCACGCCACTACGCCCACGTAGACTGCCCCGGGCACGCTGACTACGTAAAGAACATGGTAACGGGAGCCGCCCAGATGGACGGGGCTATTTTGGTGGTAGCGGCAACCGATGGTCCGATGCCACAAACCCGCGAGCACATCCTGCTAGCGCGCCAGGTTGGGGTACCCGAGATTGTGGTATTCATGAACAAAGTAGACCTGGTAGACGACGAAGAATTACTAGAGCTGGTAGAGTTGGAAGTACGAGAGCTGCTCAGCAGCTACGAGTTCAACGGCGACGACATCCCGGTGATCCAGGGCTCGGCCCTGGGCGCCCTCAACGGGGAAGCCCAGTGGGAAGAGAAAGTAGTTGAGCTCATGAACGCGGTAGACGAGACCATCCCAACGCCAACCCGCGACGTAGACAAGCCCTTCCTGATGCCGGTAGAAGACGTATTCAGTATTACCGGGCGTGGAACGGTAGCCACCGGGCGTATTGAGCGCGGGGTGCTAAAGCTCAACGAAGAGATTGAAATTGTAGGGATCGTGGAAGCCCCGCTAAAGAGTGTGGTAACCGGGATCGAGATGTTCCGCAGGCTGCTCGACCAGGGCCAGGCAGGCGACAACGCAGGGATCCTGATGCGCGGGATCAACAAAGACGACATCCAGCGCGGGATGGTACTGTGTAAGCCGGGTTCGATCACCCCGCACAAGAAATTCGAGTGCGAGGTATACGTGCTGAGCAAAGACGAAGGCGGGCGGCACACCCCGTTTTTCAAAGGCTACCGCCCGCAGTTCTACTTCCGTACGACCGATGTGACCGGGGCATGTGAGCTGCCGAGTGGGGTAGAGATGGTGATGCCGGGCGACAACGTGAAGTTGGATGTAGAGTTGATCCAGCCGGTGGCGATGGAAGAAGGCCTGAGGTTTGCGATCCGCGAGGGCGGGCGAACTGTAGGTGCCGGTGTGGTAACTAAAATCCTAGATTAAGGATTAGTCTTTACTTACTGAAATTGCGGGATAAGAGTAGGTGGTTTTGCCATCTACTCTTCCGCGTATAAACGGGCGTAGCTCAGTTGGTAGAGCACTGGTCTCCAAAACCAGGTGTCGGGAGTTCGAGTCTCTCCGCCCGTGCAAAACAAGTTAAAAAAGAAACATGGCTAAATTAGCAGGAATATTTGACGGAGTAGTAGCTGAGTTTAAAAAGGTCGCGTGGCCAACTCAGAAAGAATTGGTAGATAGCACCATTATAGTTGTGGTGTTTTCCATCATATTATCTGTATTCATTTTTGGTGTTGACCAGGTTTACAGTACTGCTTTAGAATTTATTTACGGATAATAATGAGTAACGAATTAGTACATGACTGGTATGTAGTACGCTGTTTTTCCAGTCATGAGAAAAAAGTAAAAGAGTTTCTTGATCGTGAGATCGAAGAGCAGGGCCTTGAAGACAAAGTCAAAGAAGTCCTTGTTCCCACCGAGACTGTAGTCGAAATACGGGGTGGAAAGAAAAGGACTCGAGAAAAGAACTTTTTTCCTGGTTACATCTTATTAAATACTCATTATGATGAGGAAGTAAACAACCTTGTTCAGGGCGCTCCATCTTGCTTGGGCTTCCTTAAGGTCGGAAAAACAGAAACTGTTCCTCAGCCACTTAAGAAGCATGAAGTAACCCGAATTATTGGACGGGTTAAGGAAGGTGGAGAAGAATTTCAGAATATCGATATCCCTTACAGCGAAGGTGATCTCGTTAAAGTTATTTCAGGGCCGTTCAAAGATTTTGACGGAACTGTGCAGGAGGTTAACACCGATAAATTAAAATTGAGAGTGTTGGTATCTATTTTTGGACGCCGAACTCCTGTAGAAGTAGACGTGAACCAAGTGGAATCGGCTACTTAAAAAAAGAAACTAGTTGATGCTAGCTATTACGCGAACAAACAGAAGTTACTAATTATTAGGATCCTGAGAATCCATGGCTAAAAAAGTTGAAAGAATCCTGAAGCTCCAAATCGTTGGTGGACAGGCAAACCCTGCTCCCCCTGTTGGGCCGGCTCTCGGTCAGGCAGGTATCAACATTATGGAGTTTTGTAAAGCCTTTAATGCTAAGACTCAGGAAAAGGCCGGTACTGTAATCCCTGTAGAGATCACGGTGTATGTGGATAAATCGTTTAGCTTCAAAACGAAAACACCGCCCGCACCAGTACTTCTCAAAAAAGCAGCGAAAATACAGTCCGGATCAGGTGAGCCAAACCTCAAGAAAGTGGGTACGGTAACCTGGAGCCAATGCAAGGAGATCGCAACAGAAAAAATGGAAGACTTAAATGCGTTTGACGTTGAAGCTGCTGCAGAAATGATCGCCGGAACGGCTCGGAGTATGGGTCTTAGAGTAAATCGCGATAAATAAGGAATTGTGATCATGGCAAAAAAAGGAAAAAGATACGAACAGGCTATGGCACTGGTTAATCCGGAGTTTGAATATTCTCTGGAGGAAGCATGCGATTTGGTGAAAAAAACTTCTTCCACAAAATTTGATGCCTCTGTTGATATCGACATCCGATTAGGTGTTGATCCGAGACATGCAGATCAAATGGTGCGTGGTACTGTGAGCTTGCCTCACGGAACCGGAAAAGAAGTTCGGGTTTTGGCACTCGTAAACGAGGCAAAACAAGATGAAGCCAAAGAAGCAGGTGCCGACCATGTCGGTTTGGATGATTACATCAAAAAGATTGAAGAAGGGTGGGCAGAAATCGACGTGATTATTGCTACACCTGACGTAATGGGAAAACTCGGTAAACTGGGACGTTTCCTGGGACCAAGAGGTTTAATGCCCAACCCCAAAAGTGGAACGGTAACTATGGATGTTGCTGCTGCTGTTAACCAGGTTAAAGCAGGGCAAATTGATTTTCGTGTTGATAAATACGGAATTCTTCATACATCGGTAGGTAAAGTAAGTTTTGATGCTGCGGCATTGAAAGAAAATGCAGAAGCATTTCTTTCTACAGTAATGCGCATCAAGCCATCATCCGCTAAAGGTGTTTATGTAAAAAGTGTTTACATGAGCAGCACTATGGGGCCAAGCATTCCCTTAAGTAGAACCGCAGTTACATCCCTAGTATAGGAGGAATTGAATTATGCCTACTGCAGAAAAGCAAACAGTTCTAAACGAGATTACTGAAAACCTGAAAAATGCTAATGGCATTTATGTCACTAAGTATACAGGTATGTCGGTAGCTGAAGCTAATGAACTGCGAGGAGCATTTCGTAAGGGAAACATCTTCTTCAAAGTTTATAAAAATAAGCTTATGAAGTTAGCAATGGAGGAAATTGGTGGTTACGACAAACTGCTTCCTTCCTTAGTTGATCAAAATGCTTTTGCATTTGTTGAAGATGAATTATCTGCACCAGCCAAAGTTTTAAAAGAGTTCACCAAAGACAAAAAGAAGCCTGAGTTTAAAGCCGCCTTTATTGACGGCGAATTCTACAGTGCTGATAAATTGGAAGCTCTCGCCGCAATGAAATCGAAAAACGAAGTTATCGGCGATATACTTGGCTTGTTGATGTCACCTGCTACTAACATAGTAAGTGCCCTTACAGCACAAGGTTCAAGCCTTGTTGGTGCTGTAAAAACCATTGCCGAAAAAGGCGAATAACCCTTATTAATCCTGTCCTCAATTGACAGAAAAATTTTACTAAAAAAACAACTGGAGATAAAAATGGCTGACGTAAATAAACTGGCTGAAGAGCTTGTCAACCTAACTATCAAAGAAGCGAATGAGCTAGCAAAAGTTCTCGAAGATGAATACGGAATCAAGCCTGCTGCAGCTGCTGTAGCAGTTGCTGGTCCTGCTGCAGGCGGCGATGCTGCTGGTGGCGGAGAAGAGCAAACTGAGTTTGATGTAGTACTACAAGCTGCCGGAGACAAGAAAATCGCTGTAATTAAAGAAGTACGCGGTATTACTGGTCTTGGCCTGAAAGAAGCTAAAGAACTTGTTGACGGAGCTCCCGGCACCGTTAAAGAAGGCGTTTCTAAAGAAGAAGCTGAGCAGCTTAAAGCCAAGCTTGAAGAAGCAGGCGCTGTAGTAGATCTTAAATAAGCTTTTACGATACTTTCGTTGGTAGCCAATATCGTGAAAACGGTATTGGCTATCGGCGTCTATACACTTGACCCTGTTTCAGGGTTTTTACCGTTCATAATACCTTCAACTAAAAGGAGAGGTTCCTTTTGAGCAAGAAGATGCAAACTATTCCGAATACGGATCGCCTATCATTTGGGCGCACACAACATGTTCTCGACTATCCTGACTTTTTGGATATCCAATTAGAGTCATTTGAAAATTTTGTACAACTTGATATTGCACCTAATGAGCGTGCAAATCAAGGACTACAACGAATATTTTTAGAAAATTTCCCGATTCAGGACACCAGAGAAACACACATTCTCGAATTTTTATACTACAACGTTGATGTTCCAAGATACACTATCAAGGAATGCCAGGATCGTGGTTTAACATATTCTGTTCCACTAAAAGCTAAATTACGCCTTTCATCAGTAGATGACAGCGATGAAGCCAGTGAGACAATTGAGCAGGAAGTGTTTTTAGGTGATTTACCCTGGATGACCAATCGTGGAACCTTCATCATTAATGGTGCCGAGAGGGTAATTGTATCCCAGTTACACCGATCACCAGGAGTGTTCTTTGGTCAATCCATTCACCCGAATGGTACCCAGCTTTACTCTGCGCGGGTTATTCCGTTCAAAGGTTCCTGGATCGAATTCACAACAGATATTCGTGATGTACTATGGGCGTATATCGATCGCAAGAAAAAGATTCCAGCCACTACATTGCTAAGAGCCCTTGGATATTCAACTGATCTGGACTTGTTAAGCCTGTTTTCTCTTTCAGAAGAGATCAAAGTCGGATCAAAGTCAGACTATAACAAAAAGCTTGTTGGTAAGCGTTTAGCCCAGAATATTGTTGTAGAAGAGCTTGAAGAAGTAGTAGATGATGAAACGGGTGAAGTTACTGAGGCACTAAACCGAAAAGTTATTTTCGAGAGAGATCATGAACTCACGGAAGATGACTATGGAATGCTAAAAGAAACGGAGCTTAAAACCGTACTTGTTCAGGCTATTTCTTCGGAAGAGTCTGAGCGT
This sequence comes from Balneolaceae bacterium, assembly GCA_006969905.1. Taxonomy (GTDB): domain Bacteria; phylum Bacteroidota; class Rhodothermia; order Balneolales; family Balneolaceae; genus Balneola. The sequence goes on from CP030887.1 coordinate 1,348,740, forward strand.
TCTGTAATCATGAACACGCTTCGTAAAGACCCAACCTGGGACGAAAAAACAGCCCTGGGAGAAGTTTACCAGCAAATCCGTTCAGGAGAAATGCCTGATCCGGAGACTGCAAGAGCCATTCTTGAGCGCCTGTTTTTTAGTGATAAGAAATATGACCTGGGCGAAGTAGGAAGATATCGCTTGAATAAGCGTTTACGCCTTCAGGGTAATGAAGACATCCAGTATTTAACCAAAGAGGATATTGTTGCGATTGTTTCAGAAGTAATCCGTCTTAAGGATCTGAAATCCCAGGTAGATGATATTGATCACTTGAGTAATCGTCGTGTGCGAACCGTTGGGGAGCAATTAGGCCAGCAGTTTGCAATAGGTTTGGCTCGCATGGCCAGAACTATCAAAGAGAGAATGAACTCTCGTGATGCTGAGCAGTTAACCCCTCAGGATCTTGTGAATGCGCGTACCATTTCAAGTGTGATAAATACATTCTTTGGTACAAACCAGCTTTCTCAGTTTATGGATCAAACAAACCCATTGGCTGAATTGACTCACAAGCGACGTATGTCTGCTCTTGGACCAGGTGGTTTGACTCGTGAAAGAGCCGGTTTTGAGGTTCGTGATGTTCATTATACCCACTATGGTCGTCTTTGCCCGATTGAAACACCGGAAGGCCCAAACATTGGTTTGATTTCTTCTCTTTGTGTTCATGCAAAGGTGAATGATTTTGGATTTATTGAAACTCCTTACCGTAAAGTAAAAGACGGAAAAGTTTCTAAGAGCGTAGAGTATCTTGCTGCCGAGCAGGAAGATGAAACTATTATTGCTCAGGCTAATGCTGAGCTGACGGATAAGAATACATTCTTAAACGAAACAGTATTCTCACGAATGCGCGAAGGTAACTACAATGTTGCCAAGCCTGAAGAGATTGAATACATGGATGTTGCTACCAACCAGATTACATCTTTGGCAGCAGCTATGATTCCATTTATTGAACACGATGATGCGAACCGTGCATTGATGGGTTCAAACATGCAACGTCAGGCAGTTCCATTGCTTCGTCCGGAAGCCCCTGTTGTAGGAACCGGCCTGGAGCATCGTGCAGCCCGGGATTCACGAGCTATTATTACTGCCGAAGCAAATGGCGAGGTAGTTTATGTAAGTGCTACTGAAATTCGCATTAAGTACAATCGCTCTGAGTTAGAACAACACTGTTTCTTCGATGGTGGTGTTAAAACCTACGAGCTTGAAAAGTTTACCCGAACCAACCAGGACACCTGTGTTAACCAACGAGCCATCGTAAAAGTAGGTGAGAAGGTTAAGAAAGGCCAGGCAATTGCTGACGGTTGTTCGACCGATGGTGGTGAACTTGCACTGGGCCGTAACCTTTTGGTTGCCTTCATGCCTTGGCGTGGATATAACTTTGAGGATGCGATTGTAGTTAGTGAGCGTATTGTACAGGACGATATTTATACTTCTATCCACATCACTGAGTTTGAACAACAAGTACGTGATACCAAACGTGGTGAAGAAGAACTAACCCGTGAGATTCCAAACGTAAGTGAGGAAGCTACCCGTAACCTGAACGAGCGCGGTATGATTCGCATCGGTGCGAAAGTTAATCCGGGTGATATTCTTGTAGGTAAGATTACTCCTAAGGGAGAAACCGATCCGACTCCTGAAGAAAAACTTCTTCGTGCAATTTTTGGTGATAAAGCCGGTGATGTTAAAGATGCATCCCTTAAAACACCTCCGGGTGTTTCAGGTACGGTAATCAATACCAAATTATTCAGCCGCAAGCGAGATGAATTAGTTTCACGAAAAGAAGAAAAGAAGCGTGTTGAGCAGGAAAAAGAAAGACATACTCAGCAGCTTGTTGATTTGAATCAGCAGTGGGCTGACAAGATGTATTCTTTACTTCGTGACAAAACATCTCCCGGTGTACTTGATTACAGCAACGTGGAGTTGATTCCGAAAGGCGAGAAATACAAAAAATCTGTATTCGAAGAAATTGATCCTGTTAACATCAATGAAAATATTGATTGGGCTACAGATCAGGAATTGGTAGAACATGTTAAGCTCCTGTTTGCAAACTATCGTGAGCTTCGTCGAAAAATCGACAGTGAAGCAAAGCGAAGAACATTTGCTATACAGGTAGGAGATGAGTTACCTCCGGGAATCATTCAGAAAGCAAAAGTTTATATTGCCAAGAAGCGTAAGCTGCAGGTAGGTGATAAGATGGCGGGCCGTCATGGTAACAAAGGTGTTGTTGCCAAGATTGTACCCGTAGAAGATATGCCATTTATGGAAGACGGTACCCCGGTGGATATCTGTCTAAACCCGCTTGGTGTACCCTCTCGTATGAACCTGGGTCAGATTTACGAAACCATTTTAGGATGGGCAGCCAAAAAGCTGGGCGTGAAATTTGCGTCCCCTGTTTTTGATGGTGCCAGTATGGATGAAGTGAAAGCACAGCTTAAAGAAGCGGGCTTACCTGAAGATGGACGTGTTAACCTGTATGATGGTAGAAGTGGAGAGCCATTCTCTCAGAAAACCACTGTAGGGCAGATTTACATGTTGAAACTGAATCACCTGGTTCAGGACAAGATGCACTCACGTTCCATTGGGCCATACTCTCTTATTACGCAGCAACCATTGGGTGGTAAAGCTCAATTTGGTGGGCAGCGACTTGGAGAGATGGAAGTTTGGGCACTGTATGCGTATGGCGCATCCAGCATCCTGAAAGAAATGCTCACTGTAAAAAGTGATGATGTTAAAGGGCGTTCCAAAGTTTATGAAGCCATTGTAAAAGGTGAAAACCTTCCTGATGGAGACGTGCCGGAATCATTCAAGGTATTGTTACGAGAGCTTATGGGTCTCGGCCTTGAAATGCACATAGAATAATTCACTGTTAATAAAGTATTGGAGGAAAACCCTTGCCTATAACTAAAACATTAGCAGTTACAAACGACTTCAACAGCATCGGAGTATCCCTTGCATCTGCTGAGACTATTTTATCACGTTCTCACGGAGAAGTCTTAACTCCTGAAACCATTAACTACAGAACCTTTAAACCGGAAATGGACGGTCTTTTCTGTGAAAAGATTTTCGGCCCGGTTAAAGACTATGAGTGCCATTGTGGTAAGTACAAGCGCATTCGTTACAAAGGTATCATCTGTGACCGTTGCGGTGTTGAAGTAACTCGTAAAGCTGTACGTCGCGAACGTATGGGCCATATTACCCTAACGGTACCTGTAGTTCATATTTGGTATTTCAAATCATTGCCAAACAAGATTGCGTACCTTCTTGGTATTTCATCCAAGAACCTGGATCGCATTGTATACTACGAAACTTTCGTGATCATTAACCCTGGTGTGGCCCGCGATTTAGGTTATGCTAAAGGCGACATGATTTCAGAAGAAGAGAAGTATGATATCTTCGATCAGCTTCCGGAAGATAACTTTGAGCTTGATGACGATGATGAGGATAAATTCATCGTTAAAGAAGGTGCAGATGCAATAGCAGCTATGTTAGCTGATCTTGAACTGGATGATCTGGCTTACCAGTTACGTTATGAAGTGAAGCATGAAACTTCGCAGATGCGTAAGAAGAAAAAGCTTAAGCGTCTACAGGTAATCGAGTCTTTCAGGTCTGCTTCTCAGCATACCGAAAACAAGCCCGAATGGATGTGCCAAAGTGTTATTCCGGTAATCCCACCAGAATTACGCCCGCTTGTGCCCCTGGAAGGTGGTAGATTTGCAACTTCAGATCTTAACGATTTATATAGAAGAGTAATCATCCGAAATAATCGTTTGAAGCGATTAATGGACATCAAAGCTCCTGACGTAATTCTCCGTAATGAGAAGCGTATGTTGCAGGAAGCTGTGGATTCATTGTATGATAACTCCAGAAAATCGAACGCGGTACGGAACAACAACCGTCCACTAAAATCACTTTCAGATATGCTGAAAGGGAAGAGTGGCCGTTTCCGTCAAAACCTTTTAGGTAAGCGTGTTGATTACTCAGGTCGTTCTGTAATTGTGGTAGGCCCTGAACTCAAAATGCATGAGTGCGGTCTTCCAAAAGAAATGGCGGTAGAGCTTTACAAGCCATTCATTATTCGCAGGTTGATTGAGCGCGGTTATGTGAAAACCGTGAAAAGTGCGAAAAAAGTAGTTGATCGCAGAGACGCGGTAGTTTGGGAAGTCCTCGAAAATGTAATCGATGGGCACCCCGTAATGCTTAACCGTGCCCCTACTCTTCACCGTTTAGGTATACAGGCATTCCAGCCGGTGCTTATCGAAGAGAAGGCAATCCGTCTTCATCCGTTGGCATGTACGGCATTCAATGCTGACTTTGACGGTGACCAGATGGCGGTTCACTTGCCATTAAGCCATGATGCAGTTATTGAAGCATCAGTATTAATGCTTGGATCACACAACATTATGAGCCCTGCCAGTGGCGGCCCGATTGCAGTACCTTCGCAGGACATGATTTTGGGTCTTTATTATCTTACAAAGCCGGCTAATGGCAAGAAAGGAGAAGGAAAGACCTTTGCGAATATTGAAGAAGTGCTGATTGCATTTGATCAGGATCAGATCGACCTGCACGCAAAAATAAATGTTCGTGTAAATACAATTAATGAAGAAGGCGAGAAAGTTCAGGAAGTAGTTAAAACTTCAACCGGACGTGTAATCTTTAACGAGATTGTTCCGGAAGAAATGGGCTTCATCAACAAAACACTGGGCAAAAAAGAGCTTCGTGTACTGATTGGTGATATCCATGCTGTAGCAGGTACTTCCCGCACTGCAACCTTTCTGGATGAAATGAAAAAGCTGGGTTATGAAAATGCTACACTTGGTGGCCTTTCATTCAGCCTTGAAGACATTATTATCCCTGATACAAAAGCCGAGTTGATTAATGGTGCAAAAGACGAAGTAACGGATATTCAAGGCCGTTATGAAATGGGTTTTATTACCGATAATGAGCGTTACAACCAGGTTATTGATAAGTGGACCAGTACTACAAATCGTGTATCGGAAACATTGTTTAATGCTCTGGCTAACGACCGTGATGGTTTTAACCCGGTGTTTATGATGGCCGATTCTGGTGCTAGGGGTTCGAAAGAGCAGATCCGCCAGTTGGGTGGTATGCGTGGTTTGATGGCCAAGCCTCAAAAAAGCTCGATGCAGCAAGGTAACGAGGTAATTGAGAACCCGATTCTTTCTTCTTTCAAAGAAGGTCTTTCGGTTCTTGAGTACTTTATCTCCACGCACGGTGCGCGTAAGGGTCTTGCCGATACCGCTCTTAAAACAGCTGATGCCGGTTACCTGACCCGTCGTTTGGTAGATGTTGCACAAGATGTGATTATCACCGAAGACGATTGCGGTACTTTACGTGGCATCAAAATGGCAGCCCTTAAGGATAACGAAGATATCATTGAGCGTTTGGAAGACCGTATTATTGGTCGTTTCTCTCTGCATGATGTATATGATCCTATTACTGATGAGTTGATTTGCGAAGCCAACCAAATGATTGATGAATCAGTAGCTAAGAAAATAGCTGAAACATCTATCGAAGAAGTGGATATCCGCTCCGTACTAACTTGTGAAACAGGGAGAGGCGTATGTGCTAAATGTTATGGACGTGATCTTGCCCGTGGAACGGTAGTTGAGAAAGGTGAGGCAGTAGGTGTTATCGCTGCTCAGTCTATCGGTGAGCCGGGAACTCAGCTTACACTTCGTACTTTCCACGTTGGGGGTACAGCTTCCCGTTTAGAGGCTGATTCTCAGCACAAGGCTAAGTTTGATGGTAAGGTTGAGTTCGAGAATGTCCGTGTGGTTGTTTACGACGATGGCGAAGAAGAACACAGCGTGGTATTAAGCCGTGCAGGTGAACTAAAGATCGTTGATGATGAGGACAAAGTACTTATCAGCTATAATGTACCTTATGGTGCTGAAATGATGGTTGAAGAAGGCGATATGGTACCAAAAGGAGCCCAGCTCTGTAAGTGGGATCCATACAATGCCCTTATCTTCTCTGAAATTGATGGTACTATTGAATACAAGGACATCATTGAAGGTGTAACCTTTACTGATGATACTGATTCACAAACCGGTCACCGGGAAAAAGTAATCGTTGATTCCAAAGATCGTGGACTGGTACCTACTCTTGTTATGAAGGGTAGTGGTGATGTTCTCCGGGAAAGCACTCTTCCGGTCGATACGCATATCGTTGTTGAAGATGGCGAAAAAGTATTCTCCGGCCAGGTAATTGCAAAGATCCCAAGAGCTACCTCAAAGTCTAAGGATATTACGGCAGGTCTGCCTCGTGTAACTGAGCTTTTCGAAGCGCGTTCACCAAGTGAGCCCGCAGTAGTTTCTGAGATTGACGGTATTGTTGAAATGGGAGGCCGTAAGAGAGGTTCTCAGGAAGTAATCGTTAAATCAAAAGATGGTACGGATGAGAAAAAATACCTGATCTCTCTAAGCAAGCACATTTTGGTTCAGTCGAACGATTTTGTGACGGCAGGCCAGCCTTTATCTGATGGTACTATTCCTGCCCAGGATATTCTAAATATTCTCGGGCCTTATGCGGTGCAATCGTATCTCGTAAATGAGATTCAGGAAGTTTATCGCCTGCAAGGTGTGAAAATTAACGATAAACACATTGAAGTTATCGTAAGCACCATGATGCAGAAGGTAGAAATCACTGATCCGGGCGATACAATGTTCCTTGAAGGTGATAAAGTAGATCGCTTTGAAGTGAATACCCGAAATGATGAACTGATCGGAAAGTTTGTTGTTACTGAAGAAGGTGGCAGTGAGCTTAAGAAAGGAGCAATTCTTGACCGGCGAGAAGTTCGTGAGATTAATAACCAGCTTATCAAAGACGGCAAAGACGAGCTCCAGACCCGTGAAGCAGAACCGGCTATTTCTAAGCCAATTCTGTTAGGTATTACAAGAGCAGCTCTTTCTACCGAAAGTTGGTTATCTGCAGCTTCCTTCCAGGAAACTACTAAAGTACTTACCCAGGCTTCTATTGAAGCGAAGAAAGACTTCTTACGTGGACTAAAAGAAAACGTAGTGGTAGGTCACAAAGTACCGGCCGGTACCGGACTTCGCGAGTACAATGACATCATCGTTGGCTCTAAGAAGGATATGGAAGAAGGCGATGCCGAAGTGGCAAAAGTATTCGAAGAATTAGGCGGTGGCAGCAACGGAGAAACTGCCGAAGTCTAAAAGTATTTGATACTTTTATCAGAACTTAAAAAGCCCCTTCTGATTCCAGGAGGGGCTTTTTTTATCCTCTACTTTTATTGAGAGTAAAAGAGGTTAATCCTTTATGAAGCTTTTAACTTTCTTTCGCCTTCTCGATAGATTCCAATAAGCCTTCTGCTTCTTTAATCAGGTCATCTGCTTTTTGCTTGGCTTCTATTACAACTTTATCGCCTTTTTCTTTGGCTTCCGAAATAAGATGCTTCTTTTCTTCCCGCAACTGATCAATTAATTCATTCAACTCATCTTTGTATTGGCTTAACCGGTAAGAAAGGCGGTCTCTTGTATTTTTTCCTGTGTCGGGGGCATATAACAAAGCAAGAACGGTACCTGCTAATGCTCCTGATAAAAGTCCGGCTATAAAACTGCTTGATTTGCTCATAATTCAATTCTTTTTTCTTTCATAGATTACTTAACAAGGATAGGTAATCAATATTTTAATTACCAATGGTTAAACGGAAAAATCAGGCTGTTGTTTTTAGTTGAGGGTTAGATTTTCCAAACAAACCTCTAAACCAACCAAAACCCTTACCAATCCATATGATTAGCTGTTTAAAACCTACAGAAATGGCTGGAGTGATGAACAAGGTGAATATCACGCCTAGCGAAAGGCCACCTATTACTGTTTTAGCTAAGGGAGACCATATTTCTGAGCCCGCGCCAAGTTCTAAAGAAAGCGGGATCATAGAGCAAACTGTGGTAATTGCTGTTAATAAAATAGGTCGCATTCTCCGGGTGCAGGCTTCCAAAGTTGATTTCAGAAAATCTGAGCCGGGAGTAAGGTCAAATTCCTTACCTTTGGTATAAAGATGGATATAGTCAACCAGCACAATTCCATTGTTGACTATAATCCCGACCAGCATAAAGAGTCCGATCTGGGCGGTTTGGCTAAGCGGTTCATCTAAAAGGAACAGGTGTAGCAAAGCACCAAACATTGCCATAAAGATACACAGCCAAATTACAAACGGATCCCGGAAGTTCTCGAATAAAGAAGCCATGATCATGAACATGAGGATCAGGGCACCTAAACCTGCCCAAAGAAATTGAGAAAAGTCTGCCCGGAAAAAGCTGGTTGCCCCGGTAAAGTCATAGCGATAACCGTCAGGCAGTACAATTTCATTTTCCAGGAAGTTGATGATTTCTGTCCGATATTCAGAAGCATTTCCGGTTACCTGGATGTTGACATCCAGTAGTATTTCACGGTTTCTTTTGCTAAAAGAGTCCAGGCCCTGTACAGCTTTAAACTCACCGACAGCAACAACAGGGATTCGTTGATCTTCAAATCGTGCAACTTCTAAATCAAACAGGTCTTCCCGGGATTTAAGGGCTTCTTTTGAGGTACGTACCTCAATTGGGATTTCTTTCCCTTCGGCACGGTAAAATCCTGCTTGGCTACCCAGCGTTTGAGTACGGAGGGCATTGGCAACCGTTTGTGTATTAGTATTTAACCGGTTTATTCGTTCCCGATCAATTATAAACTGAAGTTCCGGTGTTGGGTCAGCCCTGCCATTGTCTACAGAAATTACAGTGGGGTCTTCGAGTAATTTTTCTTCTATCCGTGTGGAAATTTCAGAAAGCTTTGCAATTTCTGGCCCAACAAGGGTAAGTCGTATCGCATTATTTCCGCCACGGAAACCCCGCCCTCCAAAACTATTACCGCCTTCAACAGAAACATTTACCCGTACACCGGGAGACGTTAATTCCTGGCGAAGCTGGGCAGCAAGCTCTGTGGTGGATATTTCCCGGTCATCCTGGGAAACCAGGCTAATACTGATGCTTCCCCTGTTACTTTGTTCCGTCCACCGGCTGCGCCCAATGGATGAAACAATAGTTTCTATGCCTTCCCTGTCCTTTATTTTATCATAAAAATTATCCATTACAGCTACTGTTTTTTGCAGCTTGCTTCCTTCAGGTAAGGTGATTCGCACATCAATTTCACCTGAATCAGTTTCAGGGAAACCTGTTCTTTCAAGAGTATTGAACAAATAAAGGGTGCCAGCTATTATTCCGAATAAAAGCAGGGTTGGAACCCATTTATGGTGTAAAAACCAGTTCAGGATTTTAGAATATCCGCGCTCCAGTTTATGAATGGCTTTGAACATGAAGTTCCTGCGGTTAAATTGCTCGCCATCTAACAGAAGAACAGAAAGGACAGGAACAATGATAATGGAAGAAATAAAAGACATGCCAATGGCGAAACATATAGTAAGGGCAAAGTCACGAAGTAAGTCAGCCTGGAAACCGGTCATCATAATAATGGGTATGAATACTCCCAGCGTGGTTAATGTAGAACCTAATAGAGCACCAATTACTTCATTGGTTCCTTTTAAGGCAGCTTCATAGCGATCAAGTCCTTCCTCCAGCTTGCGTGCAATGCTTTCTGTTACCACAATGGCATTATCCACTAAAAGGCCAATGGCTAATGCCAATGCAGAAATGGTTAGCGTATTTAATGAAAGATCAATTGAGAACATAGCGGCAAAACTGGCTGCTATAGATACCGGGATTGTTACAGCCACAATCATGGATACGCGCCAGCCACCCATAAAAATTACGATCACGATAATTACTACAAGTAGTGCACCTAAAGCAGACTGCGAAAGATTACTGATAGACTCATCAATCACCCTACCCTGGTCAGAAAGTACTCTTAACTCGACCCCGGGAGGTAGTATATCATTAATTTCAGGGGTAGCTGCTTTTACAGCATTTACAACGTCCAAAGTGTTTGCATCCGAGTTTTTTTGAATCTCTATTGAAACACTGCTTCTGCCATTCACACGAACAAAGCTGGTTACTTCTGTAAACCCATCAGATACTTCAGCTACATCTTTTACACGAATAGGAACTCCATTCTCTGATATTTTAATAATGGTATTTGCAATTTCATCAACCGATTCATACATGGATTGGGCACGAACACTATAGCTGATATTCTGGGATACAATATTGCCAACAGGCAACTGGGCATTGTTTGAACGTATCGCATTTTCAATTTCAGAAGGAACTAGGTTATATTGAGCCAGCTTCATGGGGGTTACATCAACATAGACGCGACGCTCCAGGCCGCCCCGGGTATCTGCAGAAGCTAATCCAACAATACGTTCCAGGCGAGGCTCTACCATTTCAACCGCTAATTCCCGTAACTCATCCAGTCCTCGAATATCGGAGTTAATACTTAATTGCATTATGGGGCGGTTATCCGGATCGAATTGAAAAGTTACAGGTTCCCGCGCTTGTTCGGGGATTTCATCCCTGATTTGATCAATAGCCTTTTGAACCTTTAATTCTGTTTTTCGGATATCGGTACCCTCAAATAGCCGTAATATGATGAAGGCATTTCCCCGGCTAACCCTTGCTTCAAGTGATTCTATACCTTCTATGGCAGAAAGAGCTCCCTCAATGGGCTCCACCAGTATCCGGTTGATATCTTCGGGCGCTACATTATTGTACCCGGTAGATACTGCCAGGATTGGAATATTGAATTCAGGATTAAGCGTTACCCTAAGATTGGTAAGGGAGAAAATTCCAAACCCTATTGTAATAATGGTTACCATTATTATGGTAATTGGCCGCTTTAAAATACCACCAGTGAGATTGAATTTTTTCATGGCTAGACTCCAACTCCTGCTTCAGCAAGGGGATCTGATTTATGAACTGCATCAAAACCCATTTTGGAAACACTTTGGTTTATAAGATTATATATACACGGAACAACAAAAAGCATTAGAATTGTGGACATGGTAAGCCCCCCGATCACGGTTCTGGCCATTGGGCTCCATGTTTCTGAACCTGCACCCAGTTCTAAAGCAAGTGGAACCATAGATAGTATGGTTGTAAAGGCGGTCATCAAAATAGGACGCAACCTGCGGGTTGCACCTGTTACGATTGCTTCCTTGCGATCAATTCCCCTAGCCTGCAGAATTTTGATATAGTCAATCATCACAATACCATTGTTTACTACAATCCCGGAAAGCAGGATCAATCCTACCATCGAAGTTACGCTAATGCTTGTTGATGTAGCCCAAAGCACAATTAGCACCCCGGATAGTGCGAGAGGAATAGTAAAAAATATGATAAAAGGTTCCAGTAAGCTTTCAAACTGAGAAGCCATGACCATATAGGTGAGGATTCCGGCAATCATGAAGGCGATCATAAGCAAGTTAAATGATTCGGCTTGTTCTTCAGCAGACCCTGCCAGTTCATACCGGTAACCGTCCGGCCATTCCACATCATTAAGGGCTTGTGTTGCCAGAGCTGAGGCAGTTTTGAGGTCAATTCCATCGAGTTCTGTCCGGATTTCAGTAACCCGTTCCTGGTTGATGCGGGTTACATTGGTTGGCCCGCTGTAACGTTCAATCCGCGCAAGATTTTTCAAAGGCATCCAATCGCCCGAAGGAGTTTGAATTTGAATATTTTCCAAATCGTTTGACTGGGCTTTATCCCTAGGATCCAGCTCAACAAGAACTTCAAACTCCACGCCCTGATCTACAAAGCTGGTTGCAACATTTCCTTTTACTGCATTGCTTATTGCATTTGCCACCTGGTTTGTATTCAACCCAACTAAAGAAATTCGTTCCCTGTCCATAATCAATCGAAGTTCCGGCCGCCCTTCATCAGCAGAACTGTAGGCACTGACCACGCCTTCGATTTGAGCAAGCCTTTCTTTGATGCCATCTGAAAGTTCTTTACGAACCTGGGCATCATACCCATAAAGTTGTATGATAAGGCCGTTTTCTCCGTCAGGGCTTAACGGGTCTTGTATGGTTTCCTGGATATCCACACCCGGAACAATGGTAAGGTCCTGGAGCAATTCACTAACGATCTGGAACTGGGTGCGGTCTCGTTGATCTTGTGTTACGAGTTCTACACGAACGATTCCCTGGTATCCACCCGGATTATCTGCGCCTTCTATTCCTTCTTTATCGCCATAATCAGAAACCACAAGGCGAGCTTCAGGAACGGTTTCTGCTATTATATTTTCAACCTGTTTGATTGAGCGTTCCAGCTCTAATAAGCTTACACCCGGTTCCCTGGCAACCTGTAGATTAAAGGCACTTTCATCAACCCTTGGGAAAAACTCACCCCCAAGCTGATTGAAAAGCGGGAGGGTGGCTACGAATAAAACAACCGCAGCCAGGATAACTCCCCAACTTTTTTCAACTGCTTTATGCAGCTGTGTTGAATACCAGTTTTCAAGTTTATCTAAAAGGTTCTTAAAGAATACAAACAGACGACTACCGGACTCGAACTTCTCTGTACCATCTTTGAAGAATTGAGAAGTCATCATCGGGATAAGAGTAAGTGCTACCAACGAGGAAACAGATAGGGAAAAAGAAATAGTAAGTGCCAAATCCCTGAACAGGAAACCGGCAATGCCCGGAACAAACAGGATAGGTAAAAAAACCACCAGGGTTGTGAGTGTTGAGATGACAACAGGGACGGCCACTTCCCTGGCTCCGAACACAGCAGCTTCTTTTCGATCAGAACCTTGTTCCCTGAACCGGAAAATGTTTTCCAATACCACAACGGCATCATCAACTACTAAACCTACGGCAAGTGTAAGGCCGGAAAGCGAAATAATATTTAAGCTCAGGTCGGCAAAATCCATTACCGCAAAAGTGGTAATAATAGATACAGGTATAGAAATCGCAATGATTAAGGCAGACCTTCCGCTTCTTAGGAAAACCATAAGAATTAAAACAACCAGGAAAACAGCTTGTAATCCTGTAAGGAGCAAATTGTTTATAGAAAGCCGGATAAAATCAGCTTTGTTGGTAAGTACATCAATCTGAACATCAGCGGGCAGGCTTTTCTTTATCTCCTCAAGGTTTTCGATAACGGATTCTGCTGCTGTTACCACATTAGCATCGCTCTGGCGGTACACATTTACAATAACCCCGTCTTCGCCATCTACATGAACATTACCTATGGGCTGGGCAATGCCGTCTTCAACAGTAGCAACATCTCGTAAAAAAAGTGTTTGGCCGTTTCGAACAGCCACAACCGTATTCGCGATTTGTTCAACACTTTTAAAATCTCCGATAGTGCGTAAAGAGTAGACTGTATTACCTTCAATCAGTTGCCCGGCTGGCACCTGTATGTTTTCTGCATTCAACCGTGTAGCAATCGCACCAATATCAACATTGTAGAACCGCATTCTTTCATTATTGATGGTCACATTGATTTGGCGTTCTAATCCACCTGATGTTTCAGCAGAAGCAATACCGTTTACCCGCTCAATTCGCTGTTCAAGTATTTGCTTAGAATATGTTCTGAGGTCTCTTGGGCTTCGAGCATCAGAAGTAACCGTAAGAACAATGATAGGTTCTTGGTTTGGGTCATAACTAAATACCAAAGGAGTTTCTGCATCTCGTGGAATAGCCCTTTCGACAAAACCGAGCTGTTTACGAACATCATTTTCGGCTTCATAAAGATCAGTGCCCCAGTTAAAGTTCAGTTTTACAACGGAAGCTCCCTGGCTGGAAAGAGAGCGGACTCTTCGTATTCCGCTTATACTACCCACCTGTTCTTCAATAGGCCGTGTTACAAGGGTTTCAATATCTTCCGGAGCTACCCCTTCATAACTGGTATAAACGGTTATGGTAGGAAAGGATACATCGGGATAAAGGTTAAGGCGGAGTTGTGTAATGCCAAATATACCAAACCCAATCAAAATCAGGCTGATCATTAAGAAGGTAATAGGCCGGTCTACAGCCAGTTTTGATAAGCCACCCATAATTAATTATTTGCACTGTTTGCTGTGCGAATGCTATCCATAAGGGCACGGCGTTCTTCGCGGCTCATGTTTTGCATTCTTTGGCGTATCTTAGTCCGTTCTTCTTCACTCAAATTGGCCAATGCGGCGTTTCCACCGCCGGGTCTCTGTCCTTGTCCCCTTGATTCCCAACCACCTTGCTGCCCTGAAGGTCTTCCTTCTCCTGTGGCAATTTCACCTCTTTGAGGAGTACTAAATCCTGATCCGGAAGAAACCCTGATCCTGCTTCCATCCCTCAAGCCCTGCTGCCCTGTAACCACAATTTGATCTCCGGCTCTTAATCCGTTTAATACTTCTATCCTGTCACCTTGTTCAATGCCTAATTCCAGTTGTCGCAGTTCGGCAACGGAATCTCCATTGCTTACAAATACCGAATAAGTGCGTTCAAGCTGGATAGTATTTGATTCCGGCTCAATGACAGTTTCTACCTTTTCAACCATTGCGCTTCTGGGAACGGTTATCGCCCTTGGTTTAACCGTAATATTGATGATGTTTTCAGTTAAAACCCCGGGATAAATGGAGGCGCCAATTTCACTCAAACTGATTACCACTTCTCCCAATCCTGTAGTAGGATCTAATTGAGGGCTTTTTCTTGATACAATGCCTTTGGCTGTCGGCTCGGCTTCACTCGAAACGCGAAGACTTACTTCCTGCCCTACACGTACATCTCTCCAATCCTGTACAGGGAGAAATATCCGGGATTCATACCCGGTTGTATTGGCGATTTCAAAAATAGGTTGTCCGGCAGCAGCAATATCACCTTCAGCCAGGTTCCTGGAATTTACCACACCATTAACTGGTGATCTGACTTCTGTATTATTGAAGTTCTCCTGGGCTTGTGTGAGGGAAGCATTAGCTGATTCGTATTGTGCAAGACTTCCCCTGTAATTAGAAAGTGCAATATCATATTCAGATTGACTAACGGCCTCAATTTCGAGCAGTCGTTTTTGGCGGGCCAATTGTGTGCTGTCACGTTCCAGGTTAATTTCAGCCTGGGCCAATTGAGCTTTTGCCTGGTTAAGCTGATCCCTGAAGGTAGCATCATAAATTTTGGCCAGTAATTGTCCGCGCTTAACCTCGTCACCCAGGTCTACATATAATTTTGTAATCCGGTTTGAAACCTGGGGGGTAATGGCAACTACATCCTGTGCCCGAACTGTACCAAAAGAACGAACCTGGTCTGCGATCAGGCTTCTTTCAACAGTCATAGTTTCTACACTGGTTACCCTGCCACTACCGCCTGCATCCCAGCCTCTAAAACCTCCGGGGCGCTGTGATTGGTTTTCGTTACTATCTCCTCCACATCCGGTTAATACTAGAAATGATGATAATGATACAAATAGAGTAAAAAAGTATTTATTCACACTGAATTTTTTATTGTAATGGACGGTCATAAGACATCAAACATATAGATTTAGTTCGCCTGGTATTTGATTCCCATGTAAAAAAAAGCAATGAGAAATAATGTTTTACATGTGAAAGCTACCAGTCGAATACGTATTTTAGACGACAACTTTTCAACAAACTCTCACTTACTTATGAAATTTTTTATTGATACAGCCAATCTTGAAGAAATACAGGAAGCTAATGATTTAGGCGTGCTGGATGGAGTGACCACAAATCCAAGTTTGTGTGCCAAGATTGGGGTGAGAGATTTTGAGGGGCATATCAAAAAAATCTGTGATATTGTGGAAGGTGATGTATCTGCAGAAGTTGTATCCACAACCTATAATGAAATGGTTGAAGAAGGAAGAAAGATTGCAGCCATTGCTGATAATGTAGTCGTGAAAATCCCATTAATTAAAGATGGAATTAAAGCTATCAAAACATTTTCGGAAGAAGGTATTAAAACAAACTGCACTCTTTGTTTTTCACCCACCCAGGCACTGATTGCTGCTAAGGCAGGAGCTACGTACATATCTCCTTTTATGGGGCGGCTGGATGATATTTCCAGCGATGGTATGAAATTAATCGAGGAAATCGTACTCATTTACACCAATTACGGTTTTATGACAGAGGTTCTTGCAGCAAGTATTCGCCACCCAATGCATGTTGTAGAATGTGCTAAAGCAGGAGCTGATGTCGGAACCATGCCGCTGAGTGTTATAATGGGCTTATTGAAGCACCCATTGACTGATATAGGATTAGCAAAGTTTTTAGAAGACTGGGATAAGCTCCAGGAGAGTTTGAAGTAATATTTCTTGGTTAATTTTACCAAGATTTCAAAATGATGCTTAGGACAGGCCGGATTTAATTAGCAACTTTAATAAATTTGGAAATCAGGACAGAATCCTGGTGGTTTTTGTTTTTGATTCACACTACCTACTTTCATAGCATAACTAACCTGAGGTACTATGAAAAAACTCTCCTTCGTTTCTCTTTTTGCTTTTCTATTTCTATTTACGGCATGTGACCCCGAACTAAACCGGCTTAAACAACAAGCAGAAAATATAACCATCATTCGTGATGATTTTGGTGTTCCACATATCTATGGGAAAACAGATGCTGATGCAGTATTTGGATTGATGTATGCCCAGGCCGAAGACGATTTCAACAGGGTAGAAAGAAATTATATCTGGGCAATTGGCCGCCTGGCAGAGGTTGAAGGAGAAGATGCTTTGTATAGTGATCTGAGGGCAAGGCTTTTTATGACTAAGGAAGAGGCCATTGCAAATTATGAAAGTGCTCCCGGCTGGCTAAAAGAGCTATGCAATGCCTGGGCAGATGGATTGAATTATTACCTGGCTACACATCCGGAAGTAGAGCCGAAGTTAATTACTAAGTTTGAACCCTGGATGCCCATGTACTTTAGTGAAGGTTCTATTGGCGGAGATATAGAAAGAGTTTCAACAAGAAGAATTAAAGCCTTCTATGAGGATAAAGCTTCACTCTCTTTGAACGAATTTGGAAATGGGTTAACGGTACTTGATCCCTATGAAGAACCCAAAGGATCAAATGGGATTGCAATTTCCGGTGAGCTTACTGCATCAGGAAATGCAATGCTGCTAATCAATCCTCATACCTCTTTTTACTTTCGTGGAGAAGTTCATGCAGTTAGTGAAGAAGGGCTGAATGCATACGGTGCAGTGACATGGGGGCAGTTTTTTATCTACCAGGGATTTAATGAAAAAACAGGTTGGATGCACACTTCAACATACACGGATGTAATTGATGAATTCAAGCAGGTTATTGAAGAACGTGATGGCAAGTTGATGTACAAGTACGGAGAAGAATGGCGTGATGTTGAGACCAAAGAAGTGACCTTGAAATATGACGAAGGCGGAGTGCTGAAAGAGAAAACATTTCCGATTTACCGGACACACCACGGACCCATAACCCATATGATTGATGATCAATGGGTAGCTACAGCAATGATGTGGGAACCCGTTAAAGCCTTAGAACAATCTTATATCCGAACCAAGAAATCAAATCATACAGAGTTTGATGAAATGATGGAGATAAAAACGAATTCATCAAATAATACAGTGTTTGCTGATGCTGAAGGGAATATTGCATATTACCACGGAAACTTTATTCCCATTCGTGATGATCAGTTCGACTATACAAAACCTGTTGATGGAAGCAATCCGGCAACAGACTGGCAGGGCCTTCATCCTGTTGATGAAGCAATTACCCTGTTAAATCCAGGCAATGGATGGATTCAGAATGCGAACTCAACTCCATTTACTTCCGCTGCTGAATTCAGTCCAAAGAAAGAAGATTACCCAAGTTATATGTCTCGTACTTCAGAAAATTTCCGTGGAATACATTCCATTGATTTACTAACTAAAGCGGAAAACCTAACCTTAGATGGATTAATCGAGTTGGCTTATTCACCGAGGGTTCCTGCATTTGAGGAGCTGATCCCGGGTGTAGTCGGGGCTTATGATCGTTTCTCCAATAAGTATGGAGTTCCCAAAGAGGCTATTGAGGTATTACGAAATTGGGATTTCAAAACCGGAACTGAATCTGTAGCTATGACCATTGCTCATTTTTATGGTTTGAATTACATGAGAAACGGCGAACGGCCGGAAGGATTAAACTTTATGGAGCGTTTCTCCCATTATGGAACCAAATCTTCATTAAAAGAAAGACTGGAAATATTGAAAACTACACTGGATCAGCTTGAAGAAGATTTTGGAACATGGAATATGGCGTGGGGCGAAGTGAATCGTTTTCAGAGACTGGACGGAAGTATTGCTCCAAACTTTAATGATAATGAGCCAAGTCTTCCTGTTGGATTTGGTTCCGGAAGGTGGGGGGCATTAGCATCCTATGGTTCAAGGGCCTACGATACCAAAAAACTGTATGGGACTTCAGGGAATAGTTTTGTTGCGGTGGTAGAGTTCGGTGATAAAGTGAAAGCAAAAAGCATACTGGCCGGAGGACAAAGTGGTGATCCCGATTCCCCTCATTTCTATGATCAGGCGCAACGCTACATTGACGTAGACTTCAAGGATGTTGCCTACTATCGTGAAGATGTAGAAGCGAGAGCTAAGGAAACATATAAGCCGGGGCAAAGAAAGAACTAGTCAGGTCATCCTGAACCATGTGCTGAACTTGATTCAGTATTGTTTCAGGATCTGTAAAGGAAAGCACGTAATTCAAGATCACTTAATAATCGAATTTTCATTCTCCACAGATCCCGGATCAAGTCCGGGATGACTGATAAAGAGTGATATCGCACTCACTTCTTTCGCTTCGATTTTAAGGCCATATTTTAAAAGTCATCCTGAGGATACTTCCGAAAGATCTTCCCAACTTTATATTTATGCAGGTACAAAAGTAAAGAGCAGAGAAAGGGATTGGAATCATAAGATTCCGAAACAAGCCAGGAATGACTTAAAACAAAAAAGCCCTCTTTCGAGGGCTTCATAATTAAATCAACTATTTGTCTTCACCTAAAAACGGATATCTATAATCTGTAGGTGGTACAAAGGTTTCTTTGATGGTTCTCGGAGAAACCCAGCGTAACAGGTTGATCATTGATCCGGCTTTATCATTGGTTCCCGATCCTCTTGCCCCACCAAATGGCTGTTGCCCAACCACAGCGCCTGTCGGCTTATCATTGATGTAGAAGTTTCCGGCCGACTGCTCCAATCTCTTTGTAGCAAGTTCAATGGCGTAGCGGTCTCTTCCAAAAATAGAACCAGTTAATGCATAAGGGGAAGTGTCATCTACCAGGTCAAGTGTAGCTTCGAACTCATTTTCATCATACACATAAATAGTGAGTACGGGGCCGAAGATTTCCTCACACATAGTAGTGTATTTCGGGTTCTTTGAAAGCAAAACCGTTGGTTCAATAAAGTAGCCCTTGGAGTTATCATAGTTACCACCTGCAATTACTTCTATATCGCTGCTGGCTTTGGCATCGTCAATGTACTTGGTAATGCTGTTGAATGCCTTTTCATCAATTACGGCATTAATGAAATTGCTAAAATCTTCAGTGCCACCCATCTTGAACGATTTCAGGTCTTCAATCACATAATTCTTCACTTCTTCCCAAAGATTGGTTGGGATGTAGGCACGGGATGCAGCAGAACACTTCTGTCCCTGGTACTCAAATGCTCCTCTCGAAATTGCGGTAGCTACTTCTTTTGCATCAGAAGATTTATGAACCATAATAAAATCCTTTCCCCCGGTTTCTCCTACAATTCGTGGGTAGGACTTGTACTTATGGATATTCTCACCAATGGTTTTCCAGATGTTTTGGAAGACCCCGGTGCTGCCTGTAAAGTGAATTCCTGCAAAATCTTTGTGAGAGAAAATCACATCACCTGCTACTGGTCCTCTCACATAAACCAGGTTGATTACCCCATCAGGTACGCCTGCTTCACGGAATACCTCCATCAATACATTAGCAGCATAAATTTGAGAGTGTGCAGGTTTCCAAACAATGGTATTTCCCATCATGGCGGGAGCAGTAGGCAGGTTACCTGCTATAGCTGTAAAATTGAATGGAGTTAGTGCGAATACAAACCCTTCAAGCGGGCGCTGCTCTAACCGGTTCCAGACACCATCGGAAGATTCCGGCTGCTGTGCATAAATTTGTGCCATGAATTCCACATTAAACCGCAGGAAGTCAATAATTTCACATGCAGAATCAATTTCAGCCTGGTATACATTTTTTGACTGGCCTAACATGGTAGCTGCATTCATCTTGGCACGGTAAGGCCCGGCTATCAATTCAGCAGCCTTAAGAAAGATACTGGCACGGTGTTCCCATCCCATCTTCACCCAGTCAGCTTTTGCTGCCATAGCAGCATCAATAGCTTGTTCAACATGTGAAGCATCACCTTCTGAGAAATACCCCAGGATATGTTTATGATCATGGGGAGGGGATAAAGGTTTCTTATTGTCTGTTGTTACTAATTTATCTCCAATGTACATGGGTACATCAATTTCTTTAGAGCGCATCTGTTTGATTGCTACTTGTAATTCTTCTCTTTCCGGGGAGCCCGGCGCATAGCTTAAAATAGGTTCGTTAATTGCAGGGGGAACATTAAAAAATCCGGTGGCCATAGTAGTTATTTTCAGTGTTGGGATTCAAAATTCGAAAGGCTTAAATATACGGTTTCAAAGAGGGATAATGAAGTACGTGTTTTGTTAATAATTATGTCAGAAAAGCGGTTTTCTGACATAATTATTAGCTGCGGCTATTTCTGATTTAATACTTCCTTTTTGGCGAATAAAATGAACGTATGATGTGATTAGTTACAATTTTTGGATGCCAGTTATTTTTAGATTCATACTTCCTTCATAAATATCTGTTAGATACAGACAAAGAATTAATGAAAGTACGAGAGGATAGCCATGCCCGGTAAGATTTTAATTTTAGGGGGATACGGAAATACAGGAATACTAATAGCCCGTTTACTACTCAAAGAAGATGATATTGAACTCCTAATAGCAGGCAGGAATTATGATCGCGCTAAGGATTTAGCCGCAAAGCTAAATGCAGAGTTCCAAACAAATCGTGTTATTGCTGCCAGGATAGATGCTTCCGATAAAGAAAAAATCAAAAAAGCACTTCAGGATATAAGAATTATAGTTGTGGCATCCAGTACTATTGATTACACAAAAAATGTAGCCGAAGCTGCCTTGGAAACCGAAACTGATTACATGGATATTCAATTATCCTCACCATTTAAGCTGGATATCTTGTCTGCACTAAGAAAGGAAATAGTAAATAGAGAGAGATGCTTTATAACTGACGGAGGTTATCATCCCGGTGTTCCCGCCGCAATGGTGCGCCATGCTGCTTCGTATTTTGATACAATTGAGAAAGCAAATATTAATGCTGCTTTTAAGATGAATTGGAAGGATTTGAAATTTTCTAAGTCTACAGTAGATGAGTTTGTAAATGAGCTTATAGATTATAATCCATTGGTATTTAAAAACAGCAAATGGATTCCTTTGAATATGAAAGAAGCTCCAAAGCATGATTTCGGTCCGGGGTTTGGAGAAAGGTATTGTGTCCCGATGTTCATGGAAGAGTTGCATACTCTGCCAGATACAAATCCTTCTTTACAGGAAATGGGTTTTTATATAGCAGGTTTTAACCGGGTTACTGATTATATAATCACGCCTGCCGTTTTTATGATGGCTAAATTATTTGGAAATCGGTTTAAGAACCAGATGAGTAATCTTTTTTATTGGAGTCTGAAGTCGTTTACAAAACCACCTTATGGAGCAGTTCTCGAATTAGAGGCTACAGGAAAAGTTGAAGGAGAAAATAAGCCCTTTTATATGAGGCTTTACCATGAAGACCCCTATTTTTTGACAGCGGCTCCTGCAGTCGCTTGTTTATTACAGTACTTAAAAGGGACAGCCAGAAAAACAGGGTTATGGTTTCAGGCTAATCTGGTTGAGCCTAAACAGTTTTTTGAAGATATAGAACGGTTTGGTGTGATAACGAATATTGAATTTAATCCAGAATAAAATACAGCTATTAAAATAAAATCAGCCTTTCTTCACCTGTTTTTCATATTTAAATCAAATATTTTTATATCAATAATAAAAAGGAGAGGTAATAATGGTGCGTATACTTTTTTCTTTAATAATACTCTTTCTTTCAATCTCGCCTTTAGAACTCAAAGCCCAATCCAGTTCATTTGATCTTCAGGCGTATAAAGATTTTTTGGAACAGAACTCAGGATTAACATTTTCAGGTATCAAAAGCTTATACCCAACTGAACCATTTGCAGTAAATGCTCCTGCTATATTTGAGGATGCATTATTTGCTGATTCGGTAAATAAGTATTATCGCTTTAACGAAGAGGAATTAGGCTTACTAAATGATCATGGCTTTATGGTATCGGATAGGATTCGATATAAAAGCTTTGGTGAAGCATTAATGACGATTTATAAGAGAGATCTTCCGGTTTATATATCCAGTGATGCCATTTTGCATGCTGTTCATATGTCTTATTCAAATATTCTGAGCAGTCTTGAAAAAGAAGAGCTATATCCAAGACTGGTTGCACTTTTAAGTGAGTTGCATAACGAATTGAGCAATCTAAAAGACAAATATGCAACAGAGCCTGAAATGTTGCGCAACCTGATGGATGTAGACGTATATTTAACTGTTCCTCTTTTGCTTCTGAACGAAAATGTGATACCGCTTTTCGAGGAAAATACTACAGAGGTTGATACCTTACTTAAACTAATTGACAATCAGATGGCTGTAAAATATCCACTGTTTCAAGACTTAGATCGAGATATTGATTTCAGCCAGTTTACCCCAAGAGGCCATTATACACAAGAAGCTAAACTAACCCGATATTTTAAAGCAGTAATGTGGCTCGGCCGAACAGAAATGTACTTAATTATTCCTGAAGCCTTAGGGTATTTTGAATTGTCTCCAGAGCAAAAGGATAGTACAGGGCAACGCCAGACTATTGATGCATTTTTAGTAAATGAAGCTTTATCAAATTCAGAAACTGCCCAAAAAGCTTTAGGTGAGATTGAAGAATTGATTCAGTTTTTAGTAGGTGAGTCAGATAATGTACTGCCTGAGCATCTTGATTATTTAAAAGGAGTAGTAGGTTTTGAAGATGCATCTTCTTTGCTGGATATAAATGTGTACAAAGCTTTTGCCGAAAAACTTAAAACCGAACCTTTTGCTGAACAACGAATTTTATCTCAAATTCTGGTGCAGAGTCCAAATGCACCTGATGGGATTAAACCTGCCTCTGCCTTCTTATTATTGGGTCAGCGGTTTATAATTGACTCCTATATTCTTGGGAATGTAGTATTTGATAAAGTATTTGAGCGCAGAATGCTGCCCAAAAGCGCAGATGTATTATTTGCATTGGGTAATGATGATGCATTGGCATTATTGAAAGACGATTTGGAATACTATGATTACGCGTTAAACCTTGCAGGGGTAAGATACCTTGTTGATAGCTACGAGCAGGAATATTGGGAGCAGTCCTTTTTTAATCTTTGGTTAAATGCCATTCGTTCTTTGAACCCGCCTGAAGATCGGACAAACTTTCCTGAATTCACCCAAACAGAAGGTTGGTCTAACAAAATGATGACCACGCAATTGGCTTCCTGGGCAGAGCTTCGCCATGATAATCTGCTATATGCAAAGCAATCTTACACAGGTGGCCCGGTTTGCAAATTCCCGTATTCTTATGTAGAGCCGGTTCCTAAATTTTTTGATGCTATCCAGAAATTGTCTGTGAAAGCCCACGGAGCTTTTAGTGAAATTGATTTGTTATCGGAAGGGTATAAAGGCTACTACTCGAATTATTTTAACAGGGTAGCAGAAATTGCTGATACATTGGGAAATATTGCACAAAACCAGATTAGTGGAATAGAGAACAGCGATGCAGAAAATCTTTTTCTCAGAGAAATGTTACACGAGGAGTTTTTGGGCTGTGTAACTGAGATTACCGGATGGTATAGGGATTTATATCTTACTGGAGAAGCCGGTTTATTAAAGGAAGACTTCATTGTTGCTGATGTGCACACTTCTCCATTTGATGAACGAGGTGCCTTTGTAGGTTGGGTAATGCATGCAGGAACGGGCCCGGTTAATCTGGCTACCCTTGTTACCGAGTTACCGGATGGCAATACTTACACCTTTGTTGGGCCCGTAATGAGTTATTATGAGTATGTGAGCACCGGATTTAAACGGCTTACGGATGAAGAGTGGGCAGCCAGTTTTGAAACTGAATTAGGTTTCAGGCCTGAATTTGTAGAAAGCTATTTATCAACCTCGGGAGAGCACTACTATGATCATCGGGATTTTGTAATCACTTCTACGGAAGGTGAGATGCCGAATATTCCTCAACGAATTGAGCTTACACAAAACTATCCTAATCCATTTAATGCTGGTACGGTTATCGGCTTCAGGATTCCGTCAGTAATGGCTAATCAACAGGTATTATTGCAGGTTTTCAATATTCAAGGCCAGTTGATTGAAACATTAATTGACCGAAGAATGCCATCGGGTAATTTTACTGTTCGTTGGAACCCAACCTCAGCAAGTGGAACTTACTTTTATCGCTTAAAAGTGGCAGGAGAAGAGCATACAAATAAAATGGTATTCATTAAGTAATTTCTTACATAGCATACTGTAGGAAATATTAAGGTATTCAAGAAACTATAAGTTATCTAGAAACTGCCCTGCATTATCCAAATGCTGATCAAGCTTATCTTTACTCATCTTGTCCAAATTACTTAACAGCATGTTGAGGCGGGGGTTTCCTTCAAAAAAATCACGATGAACATGCATAAATCTCCAGAAAAGAGCATCCCAGGTTTCATTCCAGTCCGCTTTTCCGTAATCACTCATTTTCTTGATATAATTACTGCTGCTGATGTAAGGTTTGGTAGCCATTAAACCACCATCGGCAAACTGGCTCATTCCATAAACATTGGGAACCATAACCCAATCATAAGCATCAATATACATTTCCATAAACCATTGATACACTTCATCAGGGGCAAATTCACACAGGAGCATAAAATTGCCAAGAATCATGAGCCGTTCGATGTGATGATTGTACCCGGTTTTCAATACTTTTTTAATCGTATCATCAATGGGCTCAATTCCAGTGGAACCATCATAAAATGAATCCGGTATTTTGCGGTCAAATCCCCAGAAGTTTTCGGTTCGCTCTTGTGTCCCTTTCTTTTCGTACAAGCCACGCATGAATTCACGCCAGCCAATAATTTGCCGGACAAATCCTTCTACTGAATTTATTCTGATATCATTTTCTTCCGCATACTTCAACGCTTCATCAATTACGTACTGAGGTGTGATTAACCCCACATTTAGCATAGGTGTAAGTACACTGTGGTTTAATATTCTCTTATCTGAAATGATGGCATCTTCATACGGGCCAAACTCATCAAACCGTTGTTCCAGGAATTGTTGAAACCATTTTCTTGAACTTTCAAAATCGGTAGGGTAGAGCTGAATTTCTATCAACTCACCATAATTATTGCTGAAATATTCTTTCACGTATTCTCTGGCTTCTTTATAGAATTTAGTTTCTTCGGGGAATTCAATATCAGGCGGGGTTTTACTTTTCGGATATTTCTTGCGGTTGTCTTTGTCGTAGGTCCAGTCGCCACCCACCGGATTATCATCGCCTTCAATCAGAATACCGCGCTTTTTCCGCTCATCTTTGTAGAAAGACGTCTGGAAGAATTTCTTTTCTTTAGATCCGAACCAATCTTCTAAATCTTCTCGTGTATTTAAGAAAAGCCGATTTTCATATTCCTCAATTTCTATATCGTATTCTGCCGCAGATTCTGAGATTCTCTTTTCCAACCAGTTATCTGTGGGATTAATGAGCTGAATCTTTTCAACTCCTTCATCTGACAGATAAGCAATTAATTCCCGGATATCAGAATTGTCTTCTTGTGCTTCCACATAGCTAACTTCCTTTCCCTGATCCTTCAAATAAGATTCATAAAACTTCATTGAAGCTCTGTGAAAAGCAATCTTCTGCTTGTGAAATTTATATTGGTTGAAGAAGAGTTCTTCCTCAATCAGAAAGCACGGGTAATCATTTTCCAGCAAAGGACTTTCTTCAAATAGTTGATGTGGAAAAATCAGGTTTATGGATTTCATGGTCTCCTATTTCTTCTGCAACGTTCGCTGCAATACTTTACATCGCTCCAATCTCTTTCCCATTTCTTTCTCCATTTGAATGGACGATTACAAACGGGGCACATTTTTTCCGGCAGATGTTCTTTCTTCATACCTGGCTAAAAAGATCTGCGGGACGTTTTAATTCTTTCCTGGCGTTATTCCAGAATTTGAAAAAAGAAGGGTAGCATCCTTTAACCGAAAACATCCAGTTACGAGGCTCTTCAGTTCCTTCATAATTGGAGTTTAAAGGATGCTCTTTAAAGTAAACATCAGCTTCCCGAAGCGAATGATTTTGAGTCAGCTCCCCAAATTCACCAACAAATACCTGGAGCCCGGGTATATTTTTCCCAAGTTCCAATGCAAAACTGATGTTTTGTTTAGAGACAGGGTACTTATCAAAAACAGAAGGTTCTAAAAGTAAAATTCTATTTACATCCAGGCCTTGCTTCCAGATCGGGTCAAGGTTGTAGTAGTTGTAAATCAATGTTGGTTTGTCAGGATCAATCGAAATCTCACCGGATTCCGGAAGTGGTGTTTTAAATTCAAGTTCAATCAAGCCGGATAAAACTTCAGGTACTTCCATAGAATCAAAAGCCTCGTAAGGAATATCCAGAAAAGTGCCTTTCTGATTTGAATGACAATACTTATTAATGTTATCCTGATTGGCTACATACTTCTTATTACTGTTTGCCCCGGCAACCCATTGCCAACTTAATGCGTTACTTGCCCAGTCCCCATCCTTTAAATGATAGTACATCCAGCGGGCAGGTGTCTTCCAGTGACTTCCTCCCATATTACAACAAATGGCAGCGATGTACATCCGAACATGATTATGAATGTATCCTGACTTATAGAATTCCCGGATTGCATCATCAATAGCTTCGATACCTGTTGATGCGTCTACAACTGCTCTTGGCATCTTATAATTCTTGGCATCAGGTTGCTCTCTTCTCAGATCGTAATTAATCTCATTTCCTTTTTCAATCCAGATAAGTTGCCAGTAATCTCTCCAGGCTAATTCCTGTAACCATTTTTGGATGTCATCAGGATTGAAGCCCCTTTCCAGTGTTCTTTTCATTACCTGTTTGGTAGAAATAACACCCCTGGAAATGTATGGGGAGAGTCTACTTACATCTCCGTCTATGAAATTCCGGTTTCTACCATATGCAACCGGGTCAACATTATCAACTAACTTGAGAATCCTTTCATAATCTGTTTCGAACATATACTCGAAAACAGGGTAGCCAGCAAAATCATTTCAGGTTAAGCTTTTCCTATCAAATTCTGGGCAATTATACTTGAGGAAAGTACGCCGGGCAGCCCGGCTCCCGGATGTGTTCCCGCTCCCACAAAATATAAACCATCCACATCTTCAGATTTGTTATGAGGCCGGAACCAGGCTGATTGAGTAAGGATCGGCTCCACAGAAAAGGCAGAACCTTTGTAACTGTTCAGCACATTCTGGAAATGAAGAGGATCTATGTAATGCTCGGCCACAAGGTTTTCCTGTAAACCGGGCAGATAATTCTCTTCCAGGAAATCCATAATTGCATTCCTGTATTTTGGAGCAAATTCGTTCCAGTCGGTTCCACTGTCTAAATGCGGAACCGGTGAAAGCACATAGAAACCTTCATGACCTTGAGGGGCTATACTTGGATCTGTGATAGTAGGCATGTGCAGGTATAGAGAAAAATCTTCAGCTACCTTTTTATTATGAAAGATATCTTCCAATAAGCCTTTGTAGCGTTTTCCGAGAATAATATTATGATGTGCCAATCCTGAATCCAAATAACGCTTCTTTGTGCCAAAATAAATCACAAAAAGAGACATACTGTATTTGGTTCGCTCTATTTTTTTATCCGTATACTTTTTTCGGTGGGCTGGATTGATTAGGTTTTTATAAGTGAAAGCAACATCTGCATTGGAAACCACAATATCCGCATCCAGTTTTTCCCCATTCTTTAAACGTACGCCATTAGCTTTTCCATTTTTCACCAATATTTCTTCAACCTCTGCTTCCAGGTGAAAAGTACCTCCCTGTTCGGTAATCAGCTTCTCAAAGGCATTAACAATAGCTCCTGTTCCTCCCATGGCATAATGTACTCCCCATTCCCTTTCCAGGTAATGGATCATGGCATAAATGGAAGTGGTATCAAACGGATTACCACCTACCAATAAGGGGTGAAAAGAAAAACACTGTCGCAGAAAGTCATCCTTTATGAATTTAGAGACATACTGGTAAACGGTTTTATACGATTGAAGCTTAATGAGATCAGGTGCTACTTTGAGCATATCCGAAAAATTAAGGAAAGGCTGATCCGCCAGTTCCACAAAACCTTTATCAAAAATTGCTTTGGTTGTTCCCAGGAACCTCTCATAACCAGCTACATCTTCCGGGCTCCTTTTTTCGATTTCTTTAATAGTGAATTCATGATCATTGTTGTAGTCAAACCTTTCACCATTATGATCAAAAATTCGATAGAAAGGATCACAGGGTACAAACTCTATATAATCGGATCGTTTTTTTCCTGCTGCCTCCCAGATATCATCAAACATAAAAGGAGCAGTAATTACGGTTGGGCCGCCATCAAATTTAAAGCCGTTCTTTTCGTAAACGTACGCACGACCGCCCAATTTATCTCTCTTTTCAAGGATGGTTACATCGTGTCCGGCTGATAATAAACGCGAAGCAGCTCCGAGTCCACCGAAACCGCTGCCAATAACTATAATCTTTTTTTTCATGGAGTAAATGAGTTTGCTTATTTGTAGCGGTTAACCCATTTAGAAAGATTTTCAATCCCGGTAAGAGCTAGTCATTTTCTATTTGCTTTACAAAACCATTAACACCTCGGCGTTTCAGTTTTTTTAAATCCTTTCCGGCTTTTGATGTATCGGTATAATTGCCGTAGTAAACACGGAATATATCGCTCCCGTTTAAAGTCAGTTTTTCCACACGGCTCCCTTGAATCTCTTTTGAACGACGTTCTGCTGAGGCATGATCGGTATATGAGCCAAGCTGAAGGGTATAATTAGGAACCTTAAGATTGGTAACCCTTGAACTCTTCAGGTCACCTTTAACAAGATAGAGTTTCACATTAGCTGTTCCGGGACCAATCATATCAACGATCTCAGCTGCAGCTCTCGAAAGATCAATAATACGGTCTTTCGCATAAGGCCCCCTGTCATTAATACGCACCCGTACAGATTTTCCATTGTCCTGGTTTTCTACTATTACTTCTGTATTAAAAGGTAAAGTCCGGTGAGCGGCAGAAACCTGGTTCATGTCAAAAGTTTCCCCATTGGCTGTAAGCTTCCCATGAAAGTTGGGGCCATACCAACTGGCAATGCCATCTTCTATGAGGTTTCCTTTTTTTATTGAGGAAGATGTTACTCTATCATCACTACTATCTGAACTAGTGCTTCTGGTAACGCCACATGAAAGCAAGAATAAAAACCCTGTAAGGAAAAGTACTGAAGTAACTGATAACCGCATGATGATGATATTTCAGACAAGATAAGTAAAACACCCTCTCAAAAACCACCGATTTGGGTAGTGTTTAAACAGTAGTGATGTACTAGTTTTACCACAAATAGGTATTTGAGTTTTGTCAACAAGAACTCAATTCCTGTAATAAAACACATTTATTATGCGGTGCTTAAAATTTATTCTTGGGTTTTGTTGTATTGCTTATTTCTTGAGTTCAGATTTAAAGGCTCAAAGTGGCATACTTTCAGCCTCCGGCTTTTTCAGTAATGATGATCTTTCTTTCGTTTTTTCAGCCGGAAATCCCATCGTTGGGGAATTTGGAAATAGCTCAATAAGCCTGGTTCCGGTTAGTGTGCCCGATTTAGTAGTAATTCCAACTTCTACTGAATCTTTGAGTGAAATTCCCAGAGTATTTGACCTGAGTCAAAACTATCCCAATCCTTTTAACCCATCAACTATTATCAATTATGCAGTGCCAAAAGCATCAGATATAACCATTGATGTCTTTGATATACTAGGCAAGAAAGTTGCCTCCCTGGTTAATCAGAGGCAAACAGCAGGCAATTACTCGGTACAATTTAACGCACTTAACTTAGCAAGCGGGGTATATATATATACCCTTAGGGTGAATGGCAAAGCGCTGAAATCAGAAAAAATGTTACTAATAAAATAAATCAGTTATATGAAATCGATTCTACAAAAAATAGCATTCAGCATTACTGTGGTTTTAATGACATCAGTAAGTATATATGCACAGGTTCCACAGGGATTCAATTTCCAGGCAGTAGCCAGAGACGCAAACGGGGATATACTTGCTAACCAGGATTTAGGAGTACAGGTTTCCCTTATCAAGGGAAATGAAGGAAACAACCCCCTTTACCAGGAAGCTCATTCTGTTACTACCAATACTTTAGGGCTAATACAAATTGTAATTGGAGAAGGTACACCCGGCGATGGCCAGTCATTTTCAGCCATTGATTTTGCAAGTGATGATTTCTATGTAAAATTAGCAATAGATCCTGCAGGAGGTACTGAATATGCAGATTTGGGAACCACAAGATTGCTTTCGGTTCCTTATGCTTTGGTTGCTCATAAGGCCATAGAAGGTGGCAACAGCGGGGGTATAATAACAGAATTGAATTTAAACACGGCAAATCCTGACTCATCTTTTATCATAAATCTGGAAGGAGATAAGCAGGCAAAACCCTTTCAGGTATTCAGTAAATCTTCTACTGATAACAGAGCGATTTACGGTGAAGCCTTTAGCGAGGAATCAAATTCAGGAAACCAGCGAGGGGTTTTGGGCTTTGCCAATGGAGCTGGAACAGGCCAGCATGTAGGCATTTTTGGAGGAGCTGTAAACTTTGAGGCAACCGGAAGTTCCAGAAGAGGGGTTTACGGACAAGCAGCATCTAAAGCAAAATACAATTATGGTGTTTTTGGATTAGCTGCCGGCGATGGTAATGGGGAGTCAGAAATCGATCCTGAAAACGGAGACTTTGGGTCTTTTAACCTGGGCGGTTACTTCCAATCTTATGGCAACCTAAATGGTAATACAGGGGTACAGGGGGTTGCGGCTGGTGAGGCGGGAAGCCTTAGAAACTTTGGTGTGATTGGTACTTCCAGGACAACAGCAAATGGCTCTAATATAGGTGTCAGGGCAGAAGCATTTAATTCTTCCTCAATTAATATAGCACTTGATGGAGCTGCAACAGGTTCATCAAAGAATTTAGGGCTTCGAATTGAAGCCAGCGGGGGAACATCTAATGTAGGGATGGAAGTGAATGCAGATACTGCTGCCATTTTTAATGGTAATGTAATTATCAACGGATCATTTACACATAATGGGAGTGGTGGATCCGGTGGTGGGTTTTCAGATTTCATCAATATTGATACTAATGATCCTAATCTTCAGGATTCATTAACAATCGTTCGAAATGGATTAGAATCTGAAGAAGAATTTGCCCGTGGACTTAATGTAATAGGTTTTTCTACAGGTAGAAACCGACCTTTACTAGGTCAGATTCGTGAAGATGTATCAAATAATGCTTCTCAATATGCTATAAGTGGTAGAGCGGATGGTTTAGGTGGAGGTACTCATATTGGAGTATTAGGGTCTTCGTTTAACTCAGATGCTGCAAACGGCGGCACCAGATACGGACTTTATGGTCAGGCATCCTCAAAATCAAAGTTTAATATTGGCACCTTTGCTTATGCTACGGGTACCGGAAGTGGTGAATATGTTCCAATTGGTGACCCTCAGGAGAGCCAGGGAAATTTTGGGAGTTTTAACCAGGCAATTGGTGCTTTGGCAACTGGTAATACGAATGGAAATATAGCAATTGATGCACAGGTAGGCGGAACAGAAGGTCAGAGAATCAATATTGGTGGTGAGTTCAGAGTATTTACTGAAGCAGCTGGCGGTAATACAGGTGTTAATGTATTTGCACGAGGTTCCCAAAAAGAAAACATTGGATACTTTGGTCTTATAAATGGAACCACGCAAAACCGAGGTATTATCCTGGATGTAAATGGAGGAGTTTCAAATCTTGGTATGATAATTAATGCGGATACAGCCGCTGTATTAAATGGATTGGTAGAAGTTAATAATGATTTACAGGTTAATGGAGATATCAGGTATACAGGTACATCATCACAAACATCCGATAAAAACCTGAAGGAAAATATTCGCCCTCTGCAAAATGGTTTGGAAACCATTATGAAGCTCAATCCAACTACTTACAATTTTCGGGGAAATGGAGAGTATAATGGACTAAAACTCTCAACTGGACTTCATTATGGGTTAATAGCCCAGGAAGTAGAAGAGGTACTGCCATCATTAGTTAAAAATAACGTTCATACTTATACTGTACCGGTTAACTCAGGCTCAGGTCCTGACGCAACCCAAGAAACGGAGGTTGAGAAAACCATGGATTACAAAACCATGAATTACACCGAGTTGATCCCTGTTCTTATTAAAGCTGTACAGGAACAACAGAAGGAAATTGAGGATCTAAAAAAGCAGATCAAATCTTTAAAAGAAGAAGAATAGTATTTACTCTTATTCTTATTTTATGTAGACCCATCAGGATAAGCCTGATGGGTTTTTTTATTGTAATCTGTCCGGCTTTCTCATGGATTTTTCAATCACACTTATTCTTATTATTGTAAATGCAGCAGTATCATTGCTGGGCTTATTTGCTGTTCCCAAAATAATTGAACAGTGGATGATGATGCCTTACCGGGTAATACAAAACAAAACATGGTATGAGCTTATTACTTCCGGCTTTGTTCATGGCAGCATTGGGCATCTGCTATTCAACATGATTACTCTATTTTTCTTTGGGTCGGTAATCGAAAATGTAATTGGCCAGGGGCATTTTATAGCGCTTTATTTCAGTGGACTGCTTGCTTCTTCTCTGCCTTCTTTAATCAAACATAAGGACAACCCTCAATATGCAACGCTGGGTGCTTCGGGAGCCGTTGAAAGTGTGCTTTTCGCTTTCATACTCTTGTTTCCTTTCGAAAATATTTACCTCGTGTTCATTCCTATTGGTATCCCGGCCATATTATTCGGGGCTATTTTTGTGGGGTATAGTATTTATGCCAGTAAGCAGGAAGGAAAAATAAATCATGAAGCACATATAGCTGGGGCCGTATGGGGGGTGCTATATATGTTGATTTTTATCCCGAATACTTTAGACCATATTTTAACAGTATTTGGGCTAATCTAGAAGTAAGATATAAAACAAAAGATGTAAGTAATCGGGGATAAATCGAATGTCTTACATCTTTTGTTTTATTTGTTATCCATTTTTTGACCTGAAATCTTTCATGAAGGAAGTCAATACAGACACAGTTTCCAGAGTACATGCATTGTAAATACTTGCCCTGATTCCCCCTACACTTCGATGTCCTTTTAAAGCAACTAACTGAACTTCAGCAGCTTCTTTTAAAAATTTTGCTTCCAGTTCCTCAGTAGGTAACCGGAAAGTAACATTCATTTTGGACCTTGAAGCTCTTTCAGCCGTTCCGGTGTAAAACCCATCAGCATCTATTTCTCCATAAAGCAGTTCGGCCTTTTGGGTATTAACCTTTTCAAAGTACTTCAGTCCTCCTTTGCTTTCTACCCATTCCAGTACAAGGTTTACCATATATACCGGGAAGGTTGGAGGTGTATTGAACATAGCAGCCCCGGCATGAGTATTGTAGTTTTGTATGGTTGGGATATTTTCTTTATCCATTGTATAAAGAAAATCTTTACGGATAATTACTACTGTTACACCTGCAGGTCCCAGGTTTTTTTGAGCCCCGGCATAAATAATTCCATGGCGGCTAACATCGATAGGTTTGGACAAAAAATCAGATGAGGCATCGCAAACTAATGGAGCTCCGTTCGATCCAGGCTCTACAGCAAACTGGGTTCCGAATATGGTATTATTGGATGTATAGTGTACATATCGGGGGTTTTCGGAAAGTTTAAGCTCAACATCTTCAGGAACCCTGCTGAAATTGGAGACAGCACTTGTAAAAACTTCATTCACGTTTCCAAAAAGTTTGGCTTCTTTAATTGCCTTGGTAGACCAGGTTCCGGTATTTATATAATCTGCTGTTTGGGTTTTGTTCAAAAAGTTTAAAGGAACCTGCATGAACTGTGTGCTGGCCCCGCCTTGCAGAAAAAGAACTTCGAAATCATTGCCCAGGCCAAGAATACGAATTAATCGTTCCCGGGCTTGTGAATCTACTTCAACATATTCCTTTCCACGATGACTCATTTCCATAATGGAAGCACCGGAGTTTTTATAATTCAGGAACTCTGATTGTGCTTTTTCTAAGACTTCAGTAGGCAAGGCTGCCGGACCGGCGCTAAAATTGTGAACTCTGTTCATTTTGAAATTAGTGTGAGTGAGTTTTTAGTTAAAATGTATGAATGAGAAAACCTGACCTGAGCTTAGGTTCAAACCAGGTAGATTTTGGTGGCATTAGCAATCCCGCGTTAGAAACATCAACAAGCTCTTGTATGCTGGTAGGATACATGCTTATTGCGAGTTCAGCTTTTCCTGAATTTACCAGGGATTCAAGTTCATTAGTACCTCTTATTCCGCCTACAAAGTTGAGGTTTTTGTCTGTTCTTTGGTCACTGATACCTAACAATGGTTCAAGAATAAACTCCTGCAAACGTGCAACATCAAGTTGTGCATTTACTTCGTTGCTTTCAGATTCAGGCAATGCGGTCGAGTACCATTCACCATTTAGGTATAAACAAATAGTACCTGCTTTTTCAGGAACCGGATCAGAGGTTTTCTTTAAATCGAATTGACCGGATAAGCGCTCAAAAAAGTTTTCATCCAGCTTATACACTATCCTATTATATGAAAGAATGTCCATTTGATCCATAGGGAATAAAACTGCAGGGAAGAAATTATACTCTTCATCACCGGAAGAATCGGCTTCTCTTAACTTTTGGGCAACTCTCCATGCACTTGCACACCGGTGATGGCCATCAGCTATAAAAAGCGCATCCTGTTTTGAAAAAGCAGATTCAAAAGACACAGTATCTTCCACCTTCCAGATAGTATGTTTAACCTGGTCTTCCGTTACCAGATCATAGATCGGCGCAGAGGCCATTTCCCTTTCCATAAGGCTTGTAATTCCTGAACGATCTTCAAAAGTCATCATTACAGGCTCGGCATGTGCCCTTTGGGTGAGAATGTGCCGCGTCCTATCGTCTTCTTTATCAGGCCGGGTAAGTTCGTGTTTCAGGATGATATTATTTTCATAATCAAAAGTGGAAACACAACAAAAGACTCCCGTTTGGGAATGGCCCTTCCAGGTTAGTTGATAAAGATATAAGCTAGGTTTTTCTTCCTGCAGGTATGCATCTGAATCTAAAAGTTCCTGAAGGTTCTGTTTGCCTTGCTCATATACCTCATCCGCATAGATGTTTGTATCCTCAGGAAGGCCAATCTCAGGCCTGATTACATGTAAGAAAGAAAATGGGTTGCCCTCAGCAAGTGATCTGGCTTCTTCCGTATTTACTACATCATAAGGGAGTGAGATGATATTTTTTGCTTTTTCAGTTGTTGGTCTCCAGGCTTGGAACGGACGGATTTTTACCATGAAATGAGTGAATTTTTGTTTTGTATAAAACTAAGTTGAAAGGTAGGTATCTTGATACTAATTTTCTTAGTAACCTTTATTAATTCGATAATAATAAACTGACTACTGAAGCAATGAATACAGATAATCTAAATGCTGACCAACAAAACCAATTGCTTTTTATGATGCTGATACAGCAGCATCAACAAATTGCCATGATGGGCATGGGGAAATTAAAGAATCCCGCAACGGATGCTATTGAAAGAGACTTATCTTCGGCCAAGTATGCGATTGATACATTAAATGCCCTGGATGCTTACACAGCAGATAACCTCCCCAAAGAGCTTAAAGGATATCTGGATCAAACACTGACTAACTTGCGCCTTAATTATGCAGACGAAGTAAAAAAAGGTGATGAGTCCAAAGATCCGGGTAATGAAAAAGAAGAAGATTAAGGCAGCGGGTGGGGTTGTTTTTAGGGCGGATGCAACTCAGCGACCTAATCTTTATGTGTTACTGATTTTCAGAAACGGGTATTGGGATTTGCCAAAAGGGGTGAAAGAAAAGGGGGAAAGTCTTTCTGAATGTGCCCGCAGGGAAGTATCGGAAGAAGTAGGATCATCATTGCCTGTAATTATGAGCAGGTTGGGCGACAGTTATCATGAATACATAGAGAAGGAAAAGCTAATGGCTAAAACCACGGCATGGTATACTATGTATTTGGAAGAGGATGAGGAACTGACCCCTCAGGAAAAGGAAGGGATTGAGAAAGTGGAGTGGATAGAGTTGGGGGAGGCTAAACGAAGAGTGGGTTTTGAGAACCTTGAAAAGGTTCTGGATGATTTTGATGATTGGTATGAAAATCAAGAAAACAAAAAAGGCATGAATGGTTAAATCATTCATGCCTTTGAAAAGAGAAAAGACTCAGGGTATTTAATTATTCAGTTTAAATACAATAGGTAAACTGTACTGAACACGAACCGGGCGACCGCGCTGCATACCGGGGGTAAATTTAGCGGTTTTAACAGCTCTCAAGGCTTCTTCATCACAGCCACCGCCAATACCACGGATTACACGGGGATTTTCAACTTCACCACGCTCATTAACGATGAACTGAATGGTAACACGTCCTTCAATACCGGCACGTGTAGCCATTTCCGGGTAACGTACTTTCTTTTGAAGGCCAGCTAAACCACCTTTTAATTCAGGCATTTGCTCTACCACAACAAAGAAGTCTTCTTCTTCCTCTTCAGCAGGTGGAGGAGGTGGTGGTAAATCAATCGGGCCATCTAGATCTAATTCGGCATCAAGATCAAGAATTTCATCTTCAATAATTTCGTCATTAGGAACCTCTACAGGAACCGGTGGTCGTGGTGGTGGTGGTGGTGTTTCAATCTGCTTGGTTTGAATTACCTCTTCCACTACAACCTCTTCCTGTTCTTCAACGGGAGGTGGTGCCGGAGGTTCGCTGTATAAATTAACACGTACTGCTACAATCATAATCAGCAGGGCTACA
Source organism: Balneolaceae bacterium (assembly GCA_006969905.1). GTDB lineage: Bacteria > Bacteroidota > Rhodothermia > Balneolales > Balneolaceae > Balneola. The sequence goes on from CP030887.1 coordinate 1,386,003, forward strand.
ATCAGCCCTGACTGTAAATACACATTGTATGTACGTTTAAGGTCTGCTTTTGGGTCTTTTCTGCGGTTGTTCATGCCAATATTTTTTTGAATGAAATTCAGGGTTAAAAGAAAATCAATATTTTCTTGGGCTGCAAGTCAAAATTCTAAATTTAATGAACTGTTTGCTTCAACGGTTTTTTACCAAAAATATTCTGCCCTTGGTGCACAAGAGTTAACGTTCAAGTTTGAAAAAAACTGATTGTGCCATTCTCACCTTCACGAGCCTGCCATTTTGAATACCGGGGGTAAATGTCATGAGCTTAATCACACGAAGTACTTCCTCGTCGCAGCCGGCTCCAATACCCCGGATAATTTCAGGATCATATACTTTACCGTTTTTATCCACTACAAACCGGACAACAACCCTTCCTTCCACACCTTGTTTTAAAGCTAGTTCAGGATATTTGATTTTGCTGTAGAGTTTTTCAATACCTCCCTTCATTGTAGGCATCACTTCAACGATTTCATGTGGCTCCTCTTTAAGAATTTTATCATCTGGTAAAAGAGGCAATGGTTCGGGTATTTCAAACATATCAAAATCATGGAATTCGATCTCATCTTCAATCGGAGTATCATTTGGTTCTTCAATAAGAACACCCGGGTTAATCGGCTTGGGAGGTATTTTTTCAGGTGGGGTTTGAGGTATTTCTTCGATTTTATCGAAATCAGCTTTTTTACCCGGAACAACAGGGGAAGTATTTGTCTCCTTTATAGTCATGTTAGTAACTAAAAGCATGAAGAGAAGCGAGAATATGATACCTGTTTCAACAAATAGAAGATGGTATTTTCGAAGATCGGCTTTTGGATGTTTCTTTTTCATGAGATAGCGTTTGTTGGGATTACACTATCAAGAAAAATTATTTAGATAGGTATTTCTATCACATTATAATGCAGGAGGTTCTTTAGGGTCAAAGATATTTTTGAAAAGAAAATGAAGTCCAATGATTGCAGCTCCTGAACCCAGCATGTCAGCGATAAAGTCGAGCAGTTCAGGGCTTCGGTTTATAGGCATTACAAATTGAAGAAGCTCAACAAGTAATCCATAAGATGTACCCAGAACAAAAACAATCCAAAGGTTTGGCCTGTTTCCCTTTCTTACAGCCCGTACTACACCATATAAAAACGTCCAGACTCCAAATGCCAGGAAATGAACAAGCTTATCATGTTCCCATACATTGATTCCTATTTCTTCGTCCGTAGGAAGTAATGTACCAAACAGAATAGCCATAGTTGCAAGAGCGAAAAGAATAAGCGGAACTTTTCTGTATTTAAGGATAATGCTTTTGATGATAGTCTTGTTAATTATTTTTAAATAAGATCAAGCGGTTCAAGCTTGTTTTCTACTTCCGATAAAACCGATTCAGCTTTTGATTGCCCGTCAATTAATGCATTTAATGCAGAAAAAATGGGCTCGTTTAATTGTACAAACAAAGCTGCAATTTTGCCTGCTAATACATCACCAAATCCGGCACGGGAAAAAATTCGAGTGTCATAACCGGTTATATAAGCCTTACCTTCTGATGTTCCCACAATGGTTGGTAATCCCTTTGATACTATAGTAACCTTTTTTTCTTGTGCCTTTTTAGTTGATTGCAATAAACGATCAAATCCATCACTTGTTTCAGAATTTAATAAGCCTTTTAACTCTCCGGGGTGTGGAGTGAGTATCCAGTTTGTCTCTTCAGGTTTTTGCCAGTCTTTAACTTGTGAAAGAGCAAACAGTGCATCAGCATCAATTATAGTATCTCCTTTAAACTCTTTGAGGATATGCTGAACAAAAGAGATGGTTTCGGGATCACGTCCTAATCCAGGCCCAATAAGGAGTTTGCCCGGCTTTTCATTTAAAATGGTTAGTGCTTCTTCTTTATGATAAGTATTAAAAGCTTTGTCAGTATCTTTGCCTACCGGTTTTTTAATGATCTGTATCAGGTTTTTCTCATAGATATCCAACAATCCTTTTGGGGTAATAAGTACCACGGCTCCCAAACCTGTAGCCCATGCACTTTGTGTGGCTAAAGCAGCAGCTCCGGTTAACCCTTCGGAACCGGCTATTATATAAAGAACCCCGCCATCATATTTATGGGATTTCTGTTTTAGGGTAGGTGTATTTTCTGAAACCCAGCTTTCATCAATTAAATAAGCAGCAGCTTCTTTGTATTTATTAGGGAAAGGAAGTTCACATAATAGTATTTGCCCTGTATACTTATAACCGGCATTCAAATAAAAGCCTGCCTTTAACGCCCCGAAAGCGAGGGTATAGTCAGCAGTAACGGAAGTCCCCATTATTCGCCCTGTATCTGAATGTAATCCTGAGGGAACATCCATAGAAAAAACAGTACAGCTACTTTTATTAATCTTCTCTATTACCGAACTGGCAGGTTCTCTCACTTCAGAAGACAGCCCCGTCCCGAATATGCCATCAACTATAAAGTCGAATGCTGAGAAATCTATAGATTCATATTCATTTTGAATTTCAATTGATCCATCCAATTGGAGAAGCAAATCCAGGTTTTTTTGAGTATCAGGGCTCAACGATTCCCGGCCAAGCACAAAACAGATGGTAATTTTGTATGCCTTTTCGGAAAGGAGGCGGGCAACGACCAATGCATCTCCGGCATTATTCCCTTTTCCACAAACTATTAATCCATGTGACGAAGTTTCTAGTTTGGACATAATGAAATCAGTGGCTCGGGTACCTGCAATTTCCATTAAGGTAAATCCATCGATGCCAAATTCCTGAATAGTTCGCTCATCCATTCTTCTGCACTGTTCAGCGGAGCATAAATAATATGGATAGGGAATATTCATAAGAACAGCTCTTAATAGGCCCTGGCGAAAAGTACTCTTTGTTTAGAAGGTTTACCTGTCACCATACAGGTGCCTTCTTCGCCTTTATCCAGCGGGATGCAGCGAATGGTAGCTTTGGTTTCATTTTTGATTCGTTCTTCCGTTTCAGCAGTTCCGTCCCAATGAGCGTAGATAAAACCACCTTTCTCATCAAGAATCTTTTTAAACTGATCATAATCGTCAACAAAAGAGGTCATTTCATCACGTCTTTTTTTAGCAGTCTCAAACAAGTCATTTTGGATAGTTTCCAAGAGCTTTTTAGCAAGTTCACCAATCCCTTCTCTGGATTCAATGGATTTACTCAGGGTGTCACGACGTGCCAATTCTACATTTTCGTTTTGTACATCACGAGGACCGATGGCAATTCGTAACGGTATTCCCCGGGCTTCGTGTTCCGCAAATTTGAAACCGGGCTTGTAATTATCCCGGTCATCAAGCTTTACGCGAATACCTAATTCTTTTAGCTCGTTATAAATTGAGTCGCCATATTCTATCACGGTTGCCCGTTCTTCATCACTTCGGTAAATAGGAACAATAACAACCTGGGTAGGTGCCAGTTTCGGAGGGATGACCAATCCCTGGTCATCAGAGTGGGTCATAATCAACCCGCCAATTAACCGGGTGGAAACTCCCCAGCTGGTTGCCCAAACCAGTTTATGATCGCCGTCTTTATCCTGGAACTTTACATCAAACGCTTTAGCAAAGTTCTGGCCCAAAAAGTGAGAGGTACCTGCCTGCAATGCCTTCCCATCCTGCATAAGAGCTTCTATACAATAGGTATCTTCGGCTCCGGCAAAACGTTCGCTTTCGGTTTTTACACCCGTTATAACCGGCATAGCCATAAAATCTTCGGCAAAACTGCGATACACATCCAGCATCTGGAGTGTTTCATCTACCGCTTCTTCTTTGGTTGCATGGGCGGTATGCCCTTCCTGCCATAGAAATTCCATAGTACGTAAAAACAAACGGGTTCTCATTTCCCAGCGCACCACATTAGCCCATTGGTTAACCAGAATGGGTAAGTCACGGTAAGACTGAATCCAGTTTCTGTAGGTATCCCATATAATAGTCTCAGAAGTAGGGCGTACAATCAGTTCTTCTTCTAATTGGGATTCAGGATCTACTTCCACACCTCCATCCACAGCTTTTAAACGGCTATGAGTAATAACGGCACATTCTTTAGCAAAACCCTCCACATGCTGCGCTTCTTTTGACATAAAAGACTTTGGTATAAAAAGAGGGAAATAGGCATTTTCATGACCGGTGTCTTTAAACATCTGGTCTAATCCCTTTTGCATATTCTCCCAAAGTGCCATACCTGTAGGCCGGATTACCATGCAGCCACGTACCGGGGAGTGCTCGGCTAATTTAGCCTCCTTTATTACATCCAGGTACCATTGTGAATAGTCTTCTTCTCGTTTTGTAATTTTCTGCGCCATCGTGCCTTTTTTGAATCCTTTTAATTGCAAAGCAAAGGTAACAAACTTCAGAATGAGAATCGGGGATAAAAAAGTGTTTACCCTTAAGGAAGGAAAGCCTTATATTCAAACTCTTTTGGAGAAAGCGCCACAAAAGCACTGAGACATGGAATTTAATAGTACTTTTGCGTTTTAGAATTTTGGTGGCTAATAAAATGGCGTGGTAGCTCAGATGGTTAGAGCGCACGACTCATAATCGTGAGGTCGGCGGTTCAATTCCGCCCCACGCTACATTAATAAAAGCCCGGTTCAACAATGAGCCGGGCTTTTTGGTTTATTGGAGAAATTGTATTTCTTTAAGATTATTATTCATCTTGCAACCATTTTGGTTTAAATCGGTAACAGATTGTCGATACTTAGGGCGAAGTAAGATTGCCAAAGAATTAGAATACATTGAATAGATCAGATCAACTAGAGCTTGTTTATATAGCCGAGAATGTTTTCAAAAAGGCCTCGGATAAATACCGTGAAGTGGTAAGTGAGCTGAGTGAAGAAGAAAAGAAGTCTGGTTTGGTGGAAACGGTTCACGATACGCTCCAAAATTTGAACCGCAAGATCAAAGCCCATCAACAGCGAAAAATTGACATGAACCAGCTGATAAATGAATTCGTTTTTGAACGAGGGGTTTTGGTTGGAGAGTTAGAAATTGCGCAGGAAGAAAACCACAGAGTAAAGCGATTAGCAAAGCGGATTTTAATAAGCGTAGAAGAATTTCTTGAAAAAACCTATGTAGAAAAATCTTCTTTTAAGCTAAAAAGGTTAAAAGAACCGGGAGCTTTCAAATCAAAAAAGATTGCCTATCTCATGTGGCTGATTGGCGGATTTGGAACTTTTGGTTTTCATCGCTTTTATCTTGAAAAGTATGGAACCGGGGTAGGGTGGTTTTTATCAGGCGGGTTGTTTTTTGCAGGATCGCTATATGATCTGGTTACGTTGGGTAAACAGGTAGAAGAAAACAATAATATTGTAGAAGAAAAGTACCACGAAACCAGGCGCCTGCAAGAAGTGAAAAAACTTACCAACTAGTCTTACTGAAAGATTTCTCGTCCACAAAAAAGCCGTCCCCAAATCAATACCGCCTCTATTGTAATAAGTCCCAGTTATTCTTACAAACTTCATAAAGTAAAATTACATTTAGGTGGTAACCTATATATAAGTCTATGAAAGCATTAATTAAGAAGACGCACTATGTCTTAGTTGCGGGTATATGTGTAGTTATTTTTTCTAATGAAGTATTTGCCCAGGCCACTTTTCAATTAGCAGAAAACGGAGTAACTATTACCTGCGATGGAGCTGAATCGGGAGATACGGAAGAGGTAAATGGAATGATCTATACGGCCGTAAATGAAAGTTCTTTGAAGGATAGCCTGAATGTTGGAGCTGACCTTTCTAAAGTTTGTACAAGTTTAGTTGAGGATATGTCAGGTCTATTCTTCTTAAATGATACATTTAATACTGACATAAGCAGCTGGGATGTGAGTTTAGTAACAAATATGTCGACCATGTTTGCAATGGCCTCAGCATTCAACAAGGATATCGGTTATTGGGATGTAAGTTCAGTGACAGACATGTCTTTTATGTTCAAAAAGGCACTTTCATTCAATCAGGATATAGGTAATTGGGAGGTAAGTTTGGTTAATGATATGAAATCTATGTTCAAAGAAGCTACTAAGTTTAATCAGAATATTGATAGTTGGGATGTAAGCTCGGTCGTTGATATGTCATCTATGTTTGGAAGGGCATCGTCTTTTAATCAGAATATAGGGAGCTGGAATATGAGTTCTGTTATTGTGATGAAATCTATGTTTGAAGATGCGGCAGCTTTCAATCAGGACATAAACAGCTGGAATGTAAGTTCAGTTGAGAATATGAATGGGTTATTTAAAGGAGCGACTACCTTTAATCAACCGATAGGAGATTGGGAGGTGAGCGCAGTAAATACAATGGAAAATATGTTTAGAGCAGCCACTTCTTTTGATCAAGATATAGGTAGCTGGGATGTAAGTTCAGTAACGAGAATGTCAAGTATGTTTGATAGTGCCATTGTTTTTAACCATGACATAGGAGATTGGGATGTCAGTTCGGTTGATAATATGAGATTTATGTTCAAAGAATCAATTAACTTCAATCAGGATTTAAGTGGTTGGTGTGTTACGAATATAGCTAGCGAGCCAAATAGTTTTTCTACAAATAGTGCTCTAATTTTATCCAATAAACCGGTATGGGGAACATGCCCAGGATCTACTTCAACTGAAGAGCCGGATGCAGTTCCTGCCACAGTTGCTTTGCAGCAAAATTACCCGAATCCTTTTAACCCGTCTACCATTATCCGTTATGAGTTACCTGAACCTACGCAGGTTACAGTGTCCGTATACAACATGTTGGGTCAGCGGGTTCGTATTTTAGCAGATGGAATCAGAAATGCTGGGGTGCATGATATTCTATTTGATGCCAGAGGATTGTCTTCAGGGGTGTATATTTACCAAATAGTTACCCCCACCCAGATGCTCACTAAACAAATGCTATTAGTGAAATAAGCTTTTCGGTTCGATCTGTTCTGTTTCTATTTTCCTCACAAAAAAGCCGTCCCCAAATCAATGAGTGACGGCTAATATCATCTACAGACGGCTATTACCCCATTTGCATAATCAACATAAATGAAAGATTGCGAGTGCTCAATAAAGGGATTTGCGTAATTTAACTACGTATTTTTACGTAGTACTCAGGTAAGTGATTTGTTTTCCAGGGCGTATCGTACCAGGGCGGGAGTATTTTTTAACCCAAGTTTCTTCAAAAGATTGGTTCGGTGCTTGTCTACTGTTCGGGGGCTTATAAAAAGTTTGGTGGCAATTTCGGAGCTGGTTAACCCATCAATCAACAAAGCAAGGATTTCCCGTTCCCGCGCGGTGATACTTTCACCTTTGTTTTTACGCAAGCGGGCAAGCCGTATATATTCCCGGGTCATCATCTTTGAGAATTGTTTACCCAGGTAATGTTCTCCATTGGCAATTTTATGTGCTGCATCCAATAGTTCCAGGCGATGGGCTGATTTGAGTAAAAGCCCGCTTGCACCTGAATCCAAAAACTCATTTAGGACTTCCTCGGATGCTTTTTGAGCTAATATTAGCACCTGGGCATGGGGATGTTTGGCAACGATTTTATTGGCGAGCTGAATTCCATTAATCTCAGGCATGGTAAAAGAAAGCACACAAAGCTGGGGTTCCACACTCTCAAAAGCAGTGAGTACCAATGCACCATTATCTACTTCGCTCAGAATCTCAAAGCCATCTTCCCGAAGTATAGAGCTTAAGCCATATCTGAATATTTCGTTGCCGTCCGCAACTACTGTTTTAATCATTCCTCAGAGACCTCCCCAAGCTCGTTGGATTACAAATGGACGAATAATTTAATTAAAATAATTGGTTAGGCAAGTATTTTTTTATGCTTTTCAACCGGTAAGGTATTTGATCGAGTTTTTTGCGAATGCAGTGAAGCAATCTATTGCCTTAACTGCGGGATCGATTCGCTATGCTCGCGAATACCATCCATTTTTCCTGCTTTGCTTAGAGCAGCATAAATAGCCCCAAACCGCTTTTCAGGCTCCAGAGAATGGTTCGTATCCAATTAGTAGAAACTAAACGATCTATTACTTCAGCATTTTTTGAATTATTCAGTTTAGCATGGGCGGGAACTGAAAGAAGAAAGGTTGACAACCAGATAGCCAGTACTAAATAGAAGCCCATTGTATGAAGAGAAACCCAACCGTTAAACCAGCTGAGTATTCCGGAAGTAACTAATTCACATATCATAACAGGCATTACAATAAAGCCTGTTTTTGAAGAATGGAGATTGTGGAATTCCTGAAAACGAGTTTCCTCAATAAAACGAAAGGAAGGGTAGTGAACTGTTTGTACATACCAGATGAGACCCGTCATAAAGACCGAGCAAACTATATTGATTAAAAAAATGAGGTCATGAGGCATCAAATCAAGCGATTCGTTTTCATTATGCTTATTTTTGTCAGCTTGTTAACCAAAGTTTTCACTCTACGATTCATCGAACTATATAAATGGCTTTCAAAAGAACACATACCTGCGGGGAATTAACTGCGGCACACCTGGAAGAGGAAGTAATTTTAAATGGCTGGGTTGGGCCCCGTCGTGATCTTGGAGGACTCATTTTTATTGATCTCAGAGATCGCTACGGGATTACACAGGTAGTATTTACAGAGACCGATGAGGAACTCCACAGAAAAGCAGAACAACTACGTGCAGAGTATGTTGTATGCGTGAAGGGTAAAGTGATACCACGGGGAGAAGAAAATATAAACCCGAATCTGGTTACGGGAGAAATTGAGATTGAGGCTACAAGCCTGGTTATTTATTCGGAAGCGGAAACCCCTCCTTTTGAAATTAAGGATGGAATTCCTACCAACGAAGAAACCCGTTTGCGATATCGGTATTTGGATCTAAGGCGACCAGAAATCCAACAAAAGCTGATGCTGCGATCAAAGGCATACCAGGTTATCCATTCGTATTACCAGGACCATAACTTTGCAGAAGTGGAAACCCCTGTTCTTATGAAAAGCACCCCGGAAGGAGCCCGTGACTATTTGGTACCCAGCCGGGTGAATGAAGGAAAATTCTTTGCCTTACCGCAAAGCCCCCAAACCTACAAGCAGTTGCTTATGGTTTCAGGTTTTGATCGTTATTTCCAGATTGTGAAGTGTTTCCGTGACGAGGATTTACGAGCAGACCGGCAGCCGGAATTTACCCAGATTGATGTGGAAATGTCATTTGTGAATGAGGATGATGTTTATGCCCATCATGAAGGCCTAATGAAAAAGCTTTTTAAGGAAACCATTGGCGAAGAGATTAAAACACCCTTTCCCAGGATGACCTACGAGCAAGCCATGAATACCTACGGTTCGGATAAACCGGATACACGTTTTGGCCTTGAGTTTGTTGATTTTTCAGAGATTGTCCGGGGTGCAGAGTTCAAGGTTTTTTCCGGAACGGTTGAAAGTGGCGGTGCAGTAGTTGGAATAACTGTACCGGGTCAGGGTGAAATTGGCCGTGGTGCTATTGACCGGCTTACAGACCGGGTTAAAAAAGAAACCGGTGCCGGTGGTTTGATCTATATCAAAATGCAGGAAGACGGGCCGTTATGTAGTGTGGCAAAGTTTTTGACAGATGATATTGTTACAAAAATGGTAGACGCATCCGGTGCCAAAAAAGGAGATTTGGTATTGATTCTTGCAGGACCCAAACCAAGTGTATTGGAACAACTAGGTCAACTCCGTCTCATGATGGGCAAGGAACATAGTTTAATAGATGAGTCCGCTTATAATTTTCTTTGGGTTACCGAATTTCCATTGCTTGAATGGGACGAAGAAACCAGACGCTATCATGCCATGCACCATCCATTCACTTCTCCAAAAGAAGAAGACATGGATAAACTGGATTCTGATCCTGCTTCGGTTAAAGCCCGGGCGTACGATTTAGTGCTTAATGGATCGGAAATTGGTGGAGGATCAATTCGGATTCATAACCGAGAAGTACAACAGAAAATGTTTGAACTGCTGGGTATTGGTGAGAAAGAAGCAGAGGAGAAATTCGGATTTCTGCTTTCGGCATTCAAATATGGTGCCCCTCCTCATGGCGGCATTGCCTTGGGGCTTGACCGTATTATAATGTTGCTGACTGGGGCACAAAGCTTGCGGGATGTAATTGCATTCCCCAAAAACCAAAAAGCGCAAAGCTTAATGGATAACAGTCCTGATGTAGTTGACAAAGCACAATTGGACGAACTTCATATCTCATTAAAGAAAAAACCCGGCGCATGAAGACAGCAGGAATAGATGGTTGCAAAATAGGTTGGTTGTTAATCACTTTTAATGAAGGTGCGGCTAGCTATGAAGTATTGAGAACAAAGGAAGATATTCATAAAGCCTTTGAAGAGTACGACCGGATATTTATTGATATGCCGATTGGTTTGCAAGATGAAGACTATCACCGGGAATGTGATGTTTTACTGAGAAAAGAACTTGGAGCAGATTACGCTCCGAGTGTTTTTACACCCCCCATACGCCCGGCACTGCATGCGCCAAGCTATGCTGAAGCCAATATGATCAGCTTTGATTATACTGAGAAAAAGCTCTCTCTCCAGGCATGGAACATAGTTCCTAAAATTCAGCAGGTAGATGAGTTGCTACGGCAAAATGACGAGCTAAAAGACAAAGTACTTGAAAGCCACCCGGAATATTTATTTCAAAAGCTGAACGGAGGGCTCATTTTTCAAAAGAAAAACCTCAAAAAAGGTATTAAGCACCGCCTCGAACTCATAAGAAATATTGAGCCGGTTGCAGATGATTTTTTCAGAGATATAAAAGAAGAGTATCGCAGAAATGAAATTGCAGAAGATGATATTGTAGATGCAATGGCTCTTGCTTTGTTTGCAAAGTGGTCAGTTGATAAAGGGCTTAAAACCATACCGGAAACAGTGCCTTTTGATTCTGAGGGGCTGAAAATGGCGTATCACTACGTGTAATAAGTACACGTTATTTCAAAAGCTTTTTGTATTTAACTCCTGCTTTATAAACACGGTTAATTCCATTAAAAGCAGCAACCCGGTAAAGCTCACTGTATGTCGGGTAATTGAGCACATGATTTATGAAGTACCGTATGTCTCCACCTAACGACATTACAGCTTGCCCAAGGTGAATTAAATCACTTGCACGCTCACCGATAATATGAATACCCAAAAGCTTCAGGGTTTTGGTATCAAAAACCAATTTGAGAAGTCCTGTTTGCTGGTTGCTTACATCCCCCTGGGTAATATTTTTATAGTAAGCCCTCCCAACAGTAATATCCAATCCTTTTTCTCTTGCCTCGTTTTCAGTAAGCCCGATGTTTGACATTTCCGGGATAGAATAAATACCGTAAGGTATTTCGGCTTCTACTTCGAGCCTTGCTATGTCAAACATTTTGCAAGAAGCGATTCTACCCTGGGTAAAAGAAGCCGAAGCCAGGCGTGGAAATCCTACGACATCACCTGCAGCATAAATGCTCTCAACAGAAGAACGCATATCTTTGTCAACTTTAACAAAACCTTCCTTATCTAGTTTTATCCCGACCTTATCCAGCCCGATATTTTTTGTATTTGGTGTTTTACCCCCAAGATAAAGCACGTGCTCTGTTTCAATTACATATTTACGGCCCGGCTCTTTATCATCTTTAATTTGGTAACTCACTTCTGTAACATTTCGAATATCATTGTCTTTGATTCGAATATTCTTTGTCGGCATAACTATCTCGATCTTATTATCTGCTAAGATCTCATGTACCTGTTCGGCTATCTCATGGTCGAGCCAGCGCAGAAAGGTGTCGTTCTCGTTCAGGATAGTTACCCTGGTTCCTAGCTTCGAAAATGTGGTAGCATACTCAATGGCATTTACACCAATACCTATAACAACGAGCCGGCGGGGTATGTGGGTAAGTGTTAGAATAGAAGCATAATCCAGGATTTTATTATGATCCAGCTTAAAGTTCTTAGGCTGTATCGGCTTGCTTCCTGTGGCAACAAGAATGTATTCTGCAGTAAATTTCTTTGTTTCTCCATCGCCGTTTTTAACCTCTACAGTATTGGGATCAATCAAAACGCCAAAACCTCTGTAGATATCCACTTCATTTTTCTTCAGGTCTTTGGCTACTTTTTTGTTCTTACTTTTAAGGGTTTTTTCTTTATATGAGAGTAATTCAGCCATCTCATATTTAGCATAAGGCTTGATATTTTCCTCATCAGGAAACTGGTTGTGATATCTTTGTATAATCCTGGCGGTTTCTCTTAGCGCTTTACTGGGTACAGTGCCTGTATTAATCCATGCCCCTCCCAGATACTTTTCATTAGCTTCAATGACCAATGCTTTTTTACCAAACTTGGAGCTTTGCATAGCACATGAAAACCCTGCCGGACCGCTCCCGAGAATAATTACGTCGTAGTCGTATTTCATAAATCGATGTAGTGATAATGTGAGGCGCTAAAGATAACCTATTTTTGGTAGTAAAGCAGGGAGCTATTCAGGCATAGTATTATTAAATGATGCAGATAGAAGCTTTAGATAAGGTTTAGGAACGAAATTTTGAGTGCCTTTGCTTATTTTAATACGAATTTATTAATGCATCCTATTTATGATGGATGTTATATAGACACAATTTTAATTTAAAACGAGGAAAAAATGGCTTACTCATTACCGGAACTGCCATACGCTTACGATGCACTTGAACCACACATAGATGCAAGAACTATGGAAATCCATCATGGAAAGCATCATGCGGGATATACGAATAATTTAAATAATGCAATTGCAGGTACCGACATGGAAGGCAAGAGTATTGAAGATCTTTTGGCTAACCATACTGATAACGGAGCGGTAAGGAATAATGGTGGTGGTTTTTATAACCACAGTTTATTCTGGTCAATCTTATCTCCCAACGGTGGGGGAGAACCCTCAGGAGAATTAGCTGATGCAATTAATGAGGCATTTGGTTCTTTTGATGATTTTAAAGAAGCCTTTTCAAAAGCAGCTGCGACACGTTTTGGTTCGGGTTGGGCATGGCTTTGTGTACATCCTGGAGGCAAGGTAGAAGTTTGCTCAACAGCTAACCAGGATAATTCATTAATGCCAAATATTGGTTGTGACGGCACTCCTATTTTAGGCCTCGATGTTTGGGAACATGCCTATTATCTGCATTACCAAAACCGGCGTCCGGATTATATCGCTGCTTTTTGGAATGTGGTGAACTGGGATAAAGTAAGTGAATATTATAATGCCGGAAAATAAGCTTATCTACTATGCTTCAATAGTTCGAAAGGACTATTGAAGTAGGTTTTTAGATGAGCAACTATGTATCTTTATTACGAATAATTTAAAGGAGAATATTATGCAGTTTGGATTTGGTATAGGCCCGGATACTTCATGGATGAGGGAAGAACTCACGCAATTTGGCGTTGAGGAGCTTAAAACCCCGGAAGATGTAGATCGTGCTATGAAAGAATACAAAGGCACCATGTTGATGGCGATCAATTCCGTATGTGGCTGTGCAGCAGGTAATGCACGCCCTGGTTTAGGTATTGCTTTAGAGAATTCTGAAGTAAAGCCCGATCATATGGTTACCGTATTTGCCGGCCAGGATAAGGAAGCTACGGCTCATGCCAGGGAATACTTTAGCGAGTATCCTCCTTCATCACCTGCCTTTGCATATTTTGTAGACGGTGAGATAAAAGCCATGATACCTCGCCACCGTATTGAAGGAAGAACCAGCCAGGATGTTGCTAATGACTTGAAAATGGTATTTGAAGCTTTTGGAAAAGAAAAAGCCCAGAAATAGATAACTTCCGTATTGAAAATTTATAAAAACCCATTACATTTTATGTGATGGGTTTTTTTATTACCATCAGTTGTAATTACCGGGGTTGAATGCAGATATCTAAAAAGGCAATTATTGTTGAGGACAATTTGGTACTCTCCATTTTATATGAGAACTACCTGGAGGGAATGGTTTTTAAAACAGTGGGTAAGATTAAAAGTGGGGAAGCTGCTGTAAAACTGGTAGAAAAATATAAGCCTGATGTGGTGATTATGGATATTAAACTGGAAGGTGAAATGGATGGAATTGAAGCAGCAGTAAAAATCAGGTCTTTTTCTACTTCCCCTATCATTTTTATAACAGGCAACTCTGACCCGATGCATGTTGAAAGGGCAAAACTGGTTTCAAATTCTGACTTTCTTCGAAAACCTGTAACGGAAGAAATCCTGTCTGCAGCGGTGGAGAATATGCTGGGCAGCTCTTAGTAAGTTTCAGGATTCCGGTTACTCTTTTTTGTCTTTTAGAAGTACTTTTTTGAAAGGTTCAATAAGATCAATTGGAAGAGGTATAAATGCAAATGTCGCGTTTTCCTCACTGATTTCACTCATTGTTTGCAGAAAGCGGAGCTGAAGTGCCGCAGGGGTTTCTTCGATCATTTTACCGGCTTCAACTAGTTTTTCAGCAGCCTGGTATTCACCTTCAGCGTTAATGATTTTAGCTCTTCTGTCCCGTTCTGTTTCAGCCTGTCGGGCCATAGCTCTTTTCATAACCTCAGGAAGTACAACATCCCTTACTTCAACAGAAACCACTTTTACTCCCCACGGATCGGTTTGCCTGTCAATAATCTCTTGTATTTTTTTGTTGATCTTGTCGCGTTGCGCCAATAGTTCGTCCAGTTCAACCTGCCCAACCACACTTCGCAAAGTAGTTTGTGCCAGCATAGAGGTTGCATGAATAAATTGTTCTACCTGGATGATGGCTTTCTCAGCATCTATCACACGGAAAAAAGTAATGGCATCCACATTAATGGTGACATTGTCTTTAGTGATAGCTTCCTGTTTATCTACATTAATAGTGAGTACCCGCAAATCAACCCGTACAATACGGTCGATGAAAGGGATAAGAAAAATAAGACCTGGCCCTTTTGTTGTATAGAATTTTCCTAATCGAAATACCACGGCACGTTCATATTCACGAAGAATCTTGAACATCTGTGGAATAAGGACCACGAAAAAAATAACAAGTGTGAACAGCCAGATGAGGTAACTGTTTAGGATTTCAGATGCTTCCATGATGATTCTCCAATTTTTTGTTTATAGGTTTAACGATGAGCGTCAGACCGTCAATTTCCAGAATTTCACAACTCTCGTTTCTTTTTAGTTTTTGAGGTGGGCGTGTACGGGCATTCCAGTATTCTCCGTCAATCAAAACGCGTCCTTTTTCACTGCTAACTGGGTCTACCACCACAGCCGGTTTTGATATCATAGACTCTGGCCCTGTTCTGTGTTTGCTGAATTGAGCTTTTAAGCCTGCACCAGCAACAAGCCCAAAGAAAAGAACAGTAAGGATAGTAGCCGGAACCAACCAGAACCAGGAAAGCTGCATTTCTTCGGGAAAATCCTGAAAAAGCATAAGTGCCCCCAGGAAGAAAGAAACAGCGCCACCTGCCATCAATATTCCGAATGTAGGGGTTAATGCTTCAGAAATAAATAAGATCACTGCCAGCCCAATTAAAATAAATCCGGCAGTATTTATAGGTAATGATGCCGTGCCGTAAAGTAAAAGTATCAGGGCAATAACTCCTCCAACGCCGGGAATTATGGCTCCCGGATTGGTGACTTCTCCGATAATGCCATAAATGGCAATAAGGGTGAGTATGAGGATAATTTCAGGGCGCAGAATAAAGCTGAATACTTTTTCAGCAAAGGTAGGTTGTAGACGGTTTATAGTGGCATCTTTGGTATTAAGAGTGGTTCCTTCAACTTCTGTTCCATGAATTTTTGTAAGAAGCTCCCGCAGATCTACCGCTCGAATATCAATCACATTCATTTCAAGCGCTTCATAATCAGTTAAAGCCGAGCCGTCACGAACAGCAGAAATAGCCCATTCTTTGTTTCTGCCGCGTTCTTCAGCAATTCCTTCAATGTAGTTTTCCGAATAGTTAAACATTTTATTCTGCATTACACTATCCATACCCGCTCCCCCGGGAGCCATTGATACTGGGGAAGCAGCTCCTATAGTAGTGGCAGGAGCCATAGCAGCTATATGTGCGGCAAGAGTTATATACGCACCTGCACTACCGGCAGCTGCCCCTTTGGGGCTTACATAAACAACGAGGGGGAGCTCGGAAGCAAGCATTTCCCTTACAATATCCTGGGTAGAGTTGAGCAAACCTCCGGGTGTATCCAGTTCAATAATAAGGCACTCATCACCACGGGCTTTGGCTGTTTCAATACCTCGTATAATGAATGATGTTACAGTAGGGCCAATGGTGCCTTCAACTTTTAAAACAGAAACGGATGGGGTGGAAGAGCCTGGATCCTGGTAGGCAAATCCATTCTTAATGAGTAGGGGTACACCCATGCATACTATCAGTGCAATGACCCGAAGAGTTTTCATAATTGGCACACAATGAATAAAAGCTACGAGGCAAATAGGTACATCAACCTCATGCTAAATAGTAATAAATAAGAAAGAACTTTTTATGAAGAAAACAAAGAAAGCTTATTTACTGCTTCCAAAATCCACTTCTTTACCATCTTTGAAAATACGCAGGCCCTCGGGTTTACCTTTGCTTCCATTCGGTCCGAACTCGGTTACGCTGGAGGCCAATTCCTCTTCACTTTGTTGTTTGCCAACTTTGCGGGGTTCGTCTTTATGGAAAGAGTCTACATGAAGGGTTTGTGTTGGGAAAGCGAATTCAACTCCCACTTCTTTTGCAAGGCGAAGAACTTCCAGTAAGAAATTGTGGCGTTGCTGAAGCTCAGTACTCCAGTCAGGCACTTTAAAGAATACATATACCAAAACATCGAGGGAATGAGCACCGAAAGAATTGAAATGGACTTCATAAAAATCCTGACGGAAGTTTTTATTTGCTTTTACAATGGCTTTAATCCCTTCCACAAAAGCTTCCATTTGTTCAGGGGTGGTCGAATAAGTAAGATTCAGCACTGTTTTCAATCTTCGATACTGACGCATTCCATAATTATCAATGTCAGTAGTGGCTACCTGTGAATTGGGTACAGAAACAAGTGAATTGTAGAAAGTTCGAACCCGGGTAGTTCGGAAGCCGACTTCTTCCACTACTCCTTCTACATCACCAACTTTAATCCAGTCACCGATTCTAAATGGTTTATCAGCAAAAATAGTGATAGACCCAAAGAAATTAGCTAATGTGTCTTTTGCTGCCAGGGCTACCGCAAGGCCACCAATACCGAGTCCTGCAATTAAGGAAGCCACATTATACCCATTGTTTTGCAGAATCAGGATAAAACCCATTAGCACTATAAAGAAACGCAGGGTTTTACGGATGAGGGGTACCAGTTGGTCATCAAGCTGATTTTCGGTTTTGGATGTGACAACGGTTAAATATTTAGCAAATACATCAGCGAGGTTGTAGAACAACCATACAAAACCTGCTGATATGGCAATTTCAAGTATAGTTGAAAGATATAAATTAACCGTTACTGAGAGTTGCAGATTTGTATAGCTGATGAGGAAAAAAAGCATCAAAAAGATGAAACCCGAAGGCCGCTCAACCCCGTCAAGCAGATCATCGTCCCAGGTAAAACTGGTTTTTTGAGTGATTCGCCGGATATAGTTATCAAGTATGAACTCGAAAATCTTTCTGAGAATGATACCGGTTAACAGCCAAAGGAAGACAGCAAGATATTGCCAGATCTCTATTCCAAGCCATTCATTTTTAGCCCATTCGGGTAACCTATCCAGTAGGGCTTCTATTATACCTGAAAATGTAGCCTGGTGTAAATCCGGGATTTGCTCAATAGTAGCTGTAGAGAATACCCATTGATTATCCTGTTTCACCAAAAAAACCTCGGGCAATTCATCGAACAGAATGTATTGATTGAGCCCGGAGAGGCTATCGGTGTAGTTAGGGTTGTTAGATACATTTTCATAAACAACAAGCAATCCTCTGGCATCAAGTACTCTTCTGAGTTGGGTAGCCAATTCAATCTTTTCTTCCCTGGTTCCATTAGCCAGTTTAAATGGAAGAATTACCCGGTCCAGGTTCTGATGTCCTTTTTGCTGCCAATGCAGAAAAGTATGCACGGCTCGCCTGGGAGTGGTCAGGTTTGTTGTAGCTGAGGACAATTCCGAACTTTGGAGTGCTAGTATATCAGCGGGTATTAAAAGAATGATTGAAAATAATAAAAGAGAAAAGCCAAACCGGGTCTTCATAGAATCAAAGATTTTTTAAAGAAACAGCCTGTAAGATACTAAGCCTGAAAGAGGTAGTCACCTATTTGTGAGAGTGTTTTTAGTAGTTACTTTCGAGTAGGGGAATAATACTATGTTCCAATAAATCGAAAACCGGTTTTTTATAGGAACGGTTTTGGGAAGGGTTATCGGAAGAAGAAGTAAGAACAACAGTTGCTTCTAACTCGGGAATCATAAACAGGTATTGCCCTCCAAAACCCCAGGCAAAAAATACTTTGTAACCGGCAACTTCCCGGTTCCACCACATGTAGCCATACCCATAAGGATTATAATTGCTGTAGGTGTATGTTTTAAAAGAATCCCAAATCCACTCTTTTGAAACAATTTGTTCCCCTTCGAATTGGCCTACATCCAAAATCATTTGCCCGATTTTCAATAGGTCTCCGGGCTTCATGGAAAGATTATTTCCCCCCATATAATAACCATTGGGGCCCCTGTCCCATCCACCAATTTGTATATCAAGAGGATCAAACAGATAGGTTTCAGCAAAAGCTTTGGTACTGGCTCCGGTTGCTTTAGTAAGTATGGCAGAAAGCAGGTGAGATATTCCGGTGCTGTATACCATCTTTCCACCAGGCTCCTCCACAAAGGGCTGATCAAGCTGAAATTTTATCCAGTCTTTGCTGATTGCCCATTTTCCGTAATTGAATATGCTGGTAGACTCCAATCCCGCTTGCATAGATAGCAGATGACGGATAGTGAGTTGTTCTTTTGCAGAATCGGGGTTTTCTGCAAAGTATTCCGGGAAGTAATTAACAATGGGTTCTTCGATACTTTCTATAAAGCCCTTGTCTATCGCAATACCTACCAATAAGGTAATGATACTTTTAGAAGCCGATTTGATATTGTATGGTTGATTAGCACGCCTTCCTTTATAGTATTGCTCACCTATGAGCCGGCCTTTTTGTTGCAGTAATAAACTTCTTACGGATGGGATATCATCCGCTTTATCAAATACGCTTTCAAGTTCATAGCTGGTATCGCGGGGCTGTGCAAGACTATTTGAAATGCTTATTGCTACAAGTATCGCGAAAAAAAGTAATCGAATAAGGCTTTGATGAATAGAGATCAATCTTTGAACTTGAATGTAACTGGAATTTTATCCTCATAGGGAGCCCCTATATGATAAAGCTCCCATTCAGAATCATAATTAAGGATACGATCTCTAAGGATATTCACCAAATCTTCTGAGCTTCCGTTTTCTGAATTCCAGTCAAACGTTTCCACACGGAACTTCATTTTACGCTCCTCTCCATTTACGTAAATATCAAGGTTGGCCGTTTTTTCGACATTTGGGATGGTAAATTGAACTCTTACATTTTGCATAACTATTGTTATATCCTGATTTTCGTTTAGTCTTTTTTAAATTCCCAAAACACATTAATAATTTTCCATTTCCCTTCTTCTTTCACTAAATGCATATACTCTGTCCATCTGGCGTTTGGGTATCCGGTTCTCAAACTTGCACTGGCCATTTTTCCAAACACAGTAATATTTTCTACAGCATTATTTTGGTGCTTTACTTCAAATTTTGGTTTGGTTGACATAAGTTCTTTTAATTTCTTAGGGGGGAAATCCTCACTTAGCGTACCATCTGGATTTAGTCCTCTTTTAGCAAGCCTTGGGTGCAATGATACATTCATCGCATCATAATTGTTTTCAAAGAAATTTTCTATGTAGCTTAAAATAGCTTTCTCAATTGCAGCATTTTCAGCTGTTTCTGATTGAGCATAAGAGTTAGTTGTAGAAATTAATACGATAATTAGGATAAATATTTTTCTCATTTTTGCTACTTAATTAGTTAGCTGTACTAATTTGCATATAGCTTGAATTAGGTTAATGCTTTATTGTACACCAATAATCATACCAAATTCACCTGACCTTTAATTTCGCTTCATTTGAAGGTTTTTTGATCATGAAACTGTCCGCAAATAATACACAGGTGTTCATTTATGGACAATAAAGTATTGCAAGCTTACTCGTTTCTTAAGCTATATATGGGATTAATAAGAGCCGCCTTTATTGATTTATAGCTCATGGTTAACCAGGCTACAGTAAGCGCAATTAGTCCAGATAATAGATATATAAGAAAATTTGTATCAGTTTGATAAGCAAAATTCTGCATCCAGCTTTTCATAAGATGCCAGGTGATCGGCCAGGCAATGAAATTGGCAATGGCAACCAGTAAAATGAATTTCTTTGAAAGTAAAAAAGCGATCTGCAGAGCTGTTGCACCCAAAACTTTCCGGATACCTATCTCTTTAGTACGCTGAAGTATAAAGTGACTGATAAGGCCATATAACCCAAGGCAGGCTATGAGAATAGTTAGGACTGTAAAGGCCGTAACCAACTTAAAGAATCTTTGATCAGCCTGGTACATTTCATCCAGATGCTCATCTAAAAAACGGAAGTGGAAAGGAAAGTCCGGAACAGCTTCTTCCCATGTTTGCTCAAGAGAAGTGAGCATATCACTGAAAGTTCCTGCACGAACTCTTACAAATAAATTTTCCATGTTAGTAGGAGGGATAAACATAACCAAAGGCTGTATTTCTCTGTGTAGTGAAGCAAAGTTGAAGTTCTTAGTTACACCAATAACTTGCCCTTCAGTAATTTGATCAACCTGTATATGTTTTCCGAGTGGGTTTTCCCAACCAAATATTTTAGCAGCAGCTTCATTCAAAACTATTCCACTTACAGAATCTGTTGAATAGGATTCATCAAATCCTCGACCCTGAATGAATTCAATACCCATTGTTTCAAAAAAGCCAAAATGAGCACCATAAATATTCATAGGATATCCTTCATTATCTTCTGCATCCCGGGAAAAAATAGGTACGCTTCCATTATCACCATCCAATAATCCCCCACCCATTCCTGCACTTATCACATGAGGGTTCGATTCAATTTGTTGTCTGATTAAATCGTAACGGCGTGTAAGTTCTTGTCCATCCATATGGAGAACGATCAATTGGTCTTGTTCAAAACCTAAATTTCTTTCTTGAATGAATTGAATCTGCTGGCGAATAATGAAACTACCAGCAATTAGAAGAATGGCAATCGTAAACTGGGCTACTACCAAGACCGTCCGAATATCAAACCGGGTTTTTTTATTAAAGAAATGTCCCTTAAGTACTTTTACTGGTTTAAATGCAGACATTACAAGAGCAGGATATAAACCTGAAATCATCCCAAGACCCAATCCAATTACAAAGAATATTGGAATTATAAATTTGAAATCTTCCAAACGAACTATGAATTCCATTCCTAATAGTGATGAAACGAACTTTGAAAATGGAATGGAAAAAATAATCGCGAGTAGTGCACTTAAAAGTGCTATTAGAATCGATTCTCCCAGAAACTGACGAATTAAGCCGGACCTTTGTGCACCCAATGTTTTGCGAACCCCAACTTCTTTTCCTCGTCGGATGGACTGTGCTGTACTAAGGTTCATAAAATTAAAACATGCGATTAGAAGTAAAAAAGCTGCTACAGCGGACATTGCCCATATATAACCACGGTTACCGGTCAATAAATGAGTACTTGCATTCCGTAAGTCAGAATTAAGGTAAACTTCCGAAAGCGGTTGAAGGTGAAGAATCCGGTTTTCACCAACATCTTCGCCCATATTAATAACTAAAAAGTCCTTAAACTTTGCCTGTAGTTCGTCAGGATTTGTTCCTTCTCGAAGACGCACATATGTGTAAAATGAAACCCATCCCCAACTTTCAACAGTGACAGGATATCCAGGAGGAGGAGAGAAAGATTGAAAACTGATAATAAAATCAAAATGTAGATGAGTATTCTGTTTGATGGGAGCCAGGACTCCCGTTACAGTTAATGTGGTAATATTATCAAGGGTCAGCGATTTTCCGATAGGATTTTCTTCCCCAAAATATTTTTCAGCCATTTCACTTGTAAGAATTACAGAATTTATATCGTTAAGGGCTGTAATAGCATTACCTTTTTCTAAAGGAAAGTTGAACATTTTAAGAAAGGAAGGGTCAGCATAAGCGACCCCATATTCATAAAATTGTTGGTCCTGATGTTGAAGTATATTACTATCGACAAAACGAAAGCGTACTACTTCTTCAATTTCAGGATAGGTCTCAAGCAATGCAGGTCCCATTGGGGGAGAGGTTGTTGCAAAATGCCGTGCTCCGGGACGGTTTATTTCCTGAAATGTAAGCCGATAAATTTGGTCTGAATTTTCATGAAATCGATCGAAAGTGAGTTCTTGCTTTACATAAGTAAAAATTACAATACAGCATATAAGGGCTGTGGTTAGACCAAAAATGTTTATGAAAGTATTCCCACGGTCGTGGTTTAAATTCCGAAGTCCGATTTTTATATAGTTGGGCAATAATATGGGTATCCACTTCTTGTGTTGCCATAGCGGAGTTGGCCTATTTTTCTTAGTCCTTGTTTTATAAAACTCAGATCCAACCGATTCCAGCTCGCCCATTTCTTCTATAGCTTTTAAAAAAGCTTCTTCGTTTGACAGACCATCTTCTTTTAGGTGTTCAATTTCATCTAATAAATGTGATTCCAACTCCTCAATATCTCCATCCTCATAGGCTGGGTTTTTTCGAAGCTTGCGTTTCCATTCCTTAATTGTTTTTTCTAAATCAAACATATACTTGTTTTCCATTACTCATCCTTCAAACTATCTACTGGGTTCATCCAGGCTACTTTCAAAGTTTGATAACTAACAGTTACAATTGCTAAGAGCACAACTACCAGTCCCGCAATCAAATAGTTGCCCATACTATTACTGATTCTATACGCATAGTTTTGAAGCCATTCTTCAGCCAGAAAGTATGTAACCGGTGCTGCAATGAAGAAAGAAATCACCACTACAATCAGAATCTCTTTATTGAAAGATATCAGGAGGTCTGATAATGAAGCACCAAGAATCTTTCGAATTCCCATTTCTTTGCTTCGTTTTTCTGCATTAAAAGTAGCCAGGCCAAACAGCCCCAGGCAAGCAATAACAATGGCTATGATAGAAAATGCGAAGAATAATTTTCTTTGACGGGTATCACTTTCATATAGTTGAGCGAATTGCTCATTCACAAAACGATATTCGATCGGATAGAGCGGAGAGAAATTGTTCCAGACCTCAGTAATTTGAGGCAGTAAACCAGAAATATTCTCGGCATTCACCTTAACTACTAAGTTTCTATAGTCTTCCGCCATTGAAACGGCTAAAGGGCTTATCTGATGATGAAGTGAAGTAAAATGGAAATCATCAACTACACCTATTACAAATCTAGGATGTTCATCAGTAAATACATTTCGAATTTCCTTGCCAATAGCTTCTTCATTGGTCCATCCTAGAAATTCAGC
Source organism: Balneolaceae bacterium (assembly GCA_006969905.1). Taxonomy (GTDB): domain Bacteria; phylum Bacteroidota; class Rhodothermia; order Balneolales; family Balneolaceae; genus Balneola. The sequence goes on from CP030887.1 coordinate 1,409,541, forward strand.
TGCCTTTTCATTTATAACAATAGCAGAAGTAGAGTCGGTAGAATAAGCCCTGTCAAAATCTCTTCCGGTTACCATCTGTAAATCAAAAACTTCAGAAAAACTGTCATCGATAAATAGGGTGCTCATCGTTAAAGGATCTTCATACCCTTCTACATCAAACGAATAATTATCAAAAAAACCACCCGGCGAACCTGACATTACACTTGCTTCCTCAATACCGGGAATCGTTTTCAATTGATCGAGCATTTGCAGAATATTACTCTGGGCCGTAGAATTATTCAGGGAAATATCAAGCAGTTGTTCCGGTTGAAAACCCAACGATTTATTGGAGATATAGTCCAGTTGTTTGTTAACTATTGAAACCCCAATAATCAGCAAGCTCGATATTGCGAATTGAAAGATAATCAGTCCTTTTCGTGTTACTACCTGAGAAGTACCAAAACTGATTTTTTCTTTCAACGCTTTTATTGGTTTAAAGGAAGAAAGAAATAGGGCAGGATATACTCCGGCCAAAAAGCCGGTTAGCACCAGAATTGAGAACGTCATCAGGAGAATCTCAGGAGAGAACTGGTTAATTGAGATTGAAGTGCCAATCATCTGCTCAAACGGGGGAAGTAAAAAGTACACGAGGATAAAAGAGATAAATCCCGCGAAAAAGGCCATTACAAAAGCTTCCGACATAAACTGAGTGAACAGGATTAGTCGCTGAGCACCTAGTGTTTTTCTAATTCCAACCTCCTTGGCGCGACTAACAGATCGGGCGGTTGCAAGATTTATGAAATTAACTCCGGCTACTACAATAATAAGAATGGCGATAATTCCGAAAATATAAATTACCGTTTTATCGCCATGTTCAACCTGCCAGTCGAAGGCCAGGTGATTGGAAAAGTAGACTTCTTCGAGTGGCATAAGGCTCAGGTCAATGCGACGATTCATTTCGGCCATATTTTCGCCGAAATATTTATCCATAAAAGCCGGTAGCTGAGGCTCGATATCGGAAAGCTGAACTCCGTCGCTTAAGAGCGCATAAGTATGTACCTGATTCCAGCCCCACTGATTATAGAAATTGTAATCACTAAAGGTGATGATGCTTACAGCCAGGTCAAAATTTACGTGACTTTTAGCACCCTCAGGAAATTCAAAAACTCCGGTTACTTCGAAGCTATCTTCGCCATCAATAATTATATTTTTCCCAATGGGATTCTCATCCCCAAAGTATTTTTGAGCAGTTTCTTTTGATAAAACTACGGTGTAAGGTTCAACCAAAGCTGTTTCCGGATTGCCTGCAATAAACAGATAAGTGAATACCTGAAAGAAATTTTTGTCAGCCATGTATAAGCGCGACTCCATGAAATTCTGGTCGTCTATACTCACCACGCCATCTCCGGGTCCCAGTGTAGCAGCCATTTCAATCATTTCAGGGAACTCGCTTTCCAAACCCGATTTAAAAGGAGCAGAAGTAATACCTACCAACTCAGTTCCTTCAGGTCGTTCCATCTGGCGATTAACTTTATAAATACGATTTGCCTTTTCATGAAATGTATCATAACTAAGCTCATTTTGAATAAACAGGTAGATAAAAATGGCGCTTGTGATTCCGATAACTAACCCTGTTGTATTTAGAATGCTATAAAGCTTGTTACGAACCAGGTTTCTTTGAGCGATTTTTACAAAACTGCCTAAGATGCCCCAGTTCATAGCAGCAGAGGTGTCCAGGTAAGACTTGGTGGTTGTGGTTTTGTATAATTCAGTTCCCAGTTCATTCACATCACCAATTTCATTAGCTGCGATATCAAAGGCTTGCTGCGCAGTGTAAGATTCAGCTTCAAGCGCTTCGATTCTATCCCTTAAATGTGATTCCAACTCCTCAATATCTCCATCTTCGTACCCCGAATTTTTTCGAAGTCTACGTTTCCATTCTTTGATTGCTTTTTCTAATTCAAACATTATTCACTCTTTAAACTTTTTACCGGATTCATATAAGCTGCACGAATAGCCTGACCGCTTACGGTTATTAGCGCAATAGTAAAGGCGATTAATCCTGTGATGAGAAAAACTTCCCAACTGACTTCAGTTTTATACGCAAAGCTTTCAAGCCATTGATTCATGATAAACCAGGCAACCGGAATGGCTATCAAAAAGCCGAAGGCTACCAGTTTTAATAAATCGGTACTTACCAGCTGTACAATCTGGGTAGTTGTAGCTCCAAGTACTTTACGAATACCGATTTCTTTGGTGCGTTGTATAACCATAAAGGCAGCCAGACCAAATAAGCCGAGGCAACCAATAAAGATTGCAAGACCGGAAAACGATCCAAATACTTTGATCAACCTGTCTTCGGCTTCATACTGAGTTTTCAGGTCATCCGCCAGGAAAGAGTATTCGAGCGTTAATGAAGAAAACTGTTTCCAGCCGGCTTGTACTTCTTCGATAATTCTGGGAAGATCTGCTTCCGGGTTTATGCGTAATGCCACATATCTTGGGCGTTGCCTTGGCCCGAAAAGCGCAAGAGGATATACCTCTGCATGTAGTGACCTGTAATTGAAATCCCGAAGAACCCCTATAATATCATATTCGGTTGTACCCCTTAAAATCTTATGGTTAACAGCCTCATCCGGCGACCAACCGAAATCTTTCACAGCAGCTTCATTTAACATGACTGCAAAAGAATCACTTCTGAAAGAACGTGAAAAACTACGGCCAGCTATAACTTCTAAATCCAATGTTTCTACATAATCAAAATTCACGAACGAATAATCCAGGTTATGGGCATCTGCATCAGGAGTGTCGGGTTGCCACATGGAATTAATAAAGAAGGTGCCTGGTACAGAGAAACCTGATGTAACATTTTCAACCCCGGAGATTTTTGATAACTCGTTAATAAATGGCGTATGGTTTTGTCCCAGAAAATTAGCCTGTTTTATAAGTAGTACATCATTAGGGTTGAACCCTAAGCCGGACCTTTTCATGAATTGAATTTGTTTGTGGATTATGCCTGTTCCAGCAAGCAGGGTGATAGAAATGGCGAATTGAAATACCACCAGGCTTTTTCGCAGAAAGCTATTTCCCTCAGATCTGAATACACTTTTTAGTACTTGCGATGGCTGAAAACGACTAAGAATAAATGCCGGATATCCACCTGCAAGAAGCCCTGTGAGTATGGTTATTGAAAGAAGTAGTACTGAATTTTTCAAAGTTAAAAAATCAGTAAATGCTATTGAAGTACCGGAGATCGCATTAAGAAAAGGGAGGGCAATGTAGTTTAATATTATTGCCAAAGCAGAGGCGAGGAAAGCCATTAATAAAGATTCTCCAAGAAACTGAAATGCAATCTGGGTTCGGTTTCCTCCTAATGTTTTTCTCATTCCAACTTCTCGTGCCCGTTCCATGGAACGTGCTGTAGCCAGGTTCATGAAATTGATACAAGCCAAAATTACAATGAAAACGGCCAGGGCTATGAATAGGTACAGGTACTGAATATTACCCTCTGAGCCAATATCTACAGAAACACCTTGACCTAAGTAGATACCGGTTAAGGGTTGAAGGTGTGGAATAAAGTCATTGCCTGCTAATTGGTTACCTGATCCCGATTGTGACAGGATTAGCTCTCCTATTTCTTTGATAACATTATTTAAGGAATATTCCGGTGTTAGTAAGAGATAAGTTTGAAAATTATTTCGTCCCCAATTAAGTTCACGGGTATTCATGGAGGCTATAAAGTCAAAATCAAGATGAGAATTAGAAGGAGGGTCTGTAAGTACTCCTGTTATTTCCATTTCCCGATTTCCAACCAATAAGCTTTTGCCTATTGGGTTTTCTTCCCCAAAATATTTGGGAACCATCCTTTGAGTAATCATTACTGTATTTGGACGGTCTAAATGGGAGGTTCCTTCAAGTAAATCAAATGAAAATATTTCGAAGAAACCATCATCAGCAATCAAAAACGAAGGTTCTACAAATTTTTCTAAGCCATATCCAACTACCGGGCTATCCATTTGTATTCTTACAGCTCTTTCAACTGACGCAAGATTTTCCATTACTGCAGGTGCAAGCGCAGAAGGAGTTGAGGAAATAGTTGTTTGCAAGTCCGGAATGTCAAATTCGCGAAGTACACGGTAGCTGCGGTCAGCATTCTCATGAAAAGTATCATAAGACCACTCATGCTGAACGTATAGTGCGATAAGAATACATGCCGCCAGGCCTATAGATAATCCAATAATATTAATAACAGTGTAACCTTTTCTTAAGATCAGGTTCCGCCATGCTATTTTAAAATAGTTCGGAAGCAGTGATGAAATCCCAGAGGATTCTTTCCAATGAGTTGAGGGGCGATTTCCTTTAATCCGGGTTTTACTTAACTCGGTTCCTATACGGTTAATATCACCTACTTCATTAGCAGCGATATCAAATGCTTGTTGCTCAGTATAAGATTCAGCTTCAAGCGTTTCGATTCTATCCCTTAAGTGTGATTCCAATTCTTCAATATCCCCATCCTCATAGGCTGGGTTTTTTCGAAGCTTCCTTTTCCATTCTTTAATTGCTTTTTCTAAATCAAACATAAAATCTGTCCTTTACTCCATAGCCCATTGCGGAGTAGGCCCCCATATTTTTGCAAATACTTCGTGGATGCTCAGCCACTGTGCTTTAGCCGCTTGAAGCTCTCCCAGGCCTGTTTCGGTAATGGAGTAATACTTTCTCTTTCTTCCTTCTTCAGAAACCACCCACTTAGATTGAATACAGCCATCTTTTTGGAGCTTATGAAGTACGGGATAGAGCATTCCGTCCGACCACTCGAGAGTTCCACCCGAAAGGTGCTTTACATCCTGGATAATTTGGTAACCATAACTTTCACCACGCTTGAGGATTGTTAAAAGAAGCGGACGTGTAGAGGCCGCCATAAGTTCTTTTGAAAGCATAATAAGATACATTGAAGTTCTATGTATTGCATTATACATAGAACTTCAATGTAATCCAATTAGAAAATCAATTGCCTTTTAAGTGATCAGGCCATTATCACTTCGGTAAATACCTAATAAGGATTTTTGGTTACAATGGCCCCGTCCTGGAGGTTAATAACACGGTTCCCGTAAGCAGCCATGGCATCCGAATGGGTAACCTGGATAATAGTAACACCTTCTTCCTGGTTCAGTTGTTTGAATAGCTGCATGATATACTCGCTTTGTTCAGAATGGAGGTTCCCGGTAGGTTCATCAGCGAGTATAAGTTTGGGGTTTCCTATCAACGCCCGGGCAACGCCAACAACCTGCTGTTGACCGCCCGAGAGTTGATTGGGAAAAAGATCTTTTTTAGCTACGATATTAAATTTATCCAGCATGTCGGCCACCAGGCTTTTTCGCTCTTTACCTTTCACTTTCCGGTACAGCAAAGGCATTTCGATATTTTCATACACCGTTAATTCATCAATAAGGTGGTAAGCCTGAAAAACAAAGCCGATATGCGATTTGTGGTATTCTGATTTTTGGCGTTCGCTTAAGTTGTGAACGGGCTCATCCAAAAAGTAATACTCGCCATCATTCGGCTCATCCAGAAAACCAAGAATATTGAGCAAGGTAGATTTGCCGGCACCGCTAGGCCCCATAATGGAAACGAATTCACCTTGTTCTATTTCAAGATCAATGCTTCTGAGTATAAAGGTTCGCTGAAATTTTTTGTCCAGGTATTTGCTGATTCCGGATAGTTTGATCATAAGGTTTTAATTATTCGCTTTTGAGTGATTTAACAGGGTTTGCGGTAGCTGCTTTTATTGACTGCCAGCTTACAGTAATCAGGGTTACAGTTAGTGCAAGTAGCGCAGTTACTAAGAAGATGAAGATTCCAATATCAATGCGAAAGGCAAAATTTTGAAGCCATTTGTTCATTACAAACCAGGCTATCGGAGATCCAATCAGAAAGCCAATGGCAACTAGTTTTATAAAATCAGTAGAAAGAAGTGCTACAATGCTGGAAACAGAAGCTCCAAGTACTTTTCGAATTCCAATTTCACTTGCTCTTTTCTCTATTAAGAAAGAAGAAAGGCCTATAAGCCCAAGGCAGGCAATGAAAATGCCAAGAATTGAGAATAATATAAGAAGGTTGCGGGTTTCTAATTCCGACTTGTACAGAGCATCGAGCTGCTGATCCATAAACTCATATTCGAAGGGGCGGTGAGGAGCAATTTCATTCCATACACTATTAATAGCCGTTAAGGTATTTTGGATATTATCAGGAGCAATTTTAACTAAAAGGTGATTATGCATATCGGCATTCATGAATAACGCCAAAGGTTCTACATTTTCTCTGAGGGATGCAAAGTTGAAATCTTTGATTACGCCCACAATTTCTCCTTCACGATTTCCCAATACATTAAACTTCTTTCCTATAGCTTCTTCAGCACTCCACCCATAAGCATTAACTAATGTCTCATTTAAAAGATAAACATAGCCTTGGTCTTTGGAGTAACCGGGATTTTGAGGGAATCCATTTCCTGCAAGCAATTCAAGATCAAGCGTTCGTATTAAATCCTTGTCTGCTGCCCCTGCGCGTGTAGCAATATGGTTCGTGTTTGGAGTGTGTTCAGAAGAATATCCTCCAAATACTTTTCCCGGTATGTTAGACATAAAGGTTGCATTTAAAACCCCGGGTTGTCGCAATATCTCAGATTTTAAAATATCTTGCTTAGGAGCTAATTCCCTATCCCGAACTGGCAGCACCAATACTTCGTCTTTATCAAAACCAAGGTCTTTGTTAAGAATAAAGTCCGTCTGTAAATAAATAATTATAGTTCCGAGAATCAGGAAAGTAGAAATCATAAATTGAAAGACAACCAATCCTTTCCGTAATATACTATCAGACCCTTTCTTATCGAATAAACCTTTTAGAACTTTCACAGGTTGGTAAGAAGAAAGCATTAAAGCCGGGTAGCTGCCGGCCAGCAATGCTGTAACTATCATAATGCCCGATAAAAGAAAGAGTACAGTAGAATCAGTAAATAGGCTGAATTCAATATTTTGCCCCATTAAAGAAAAGAAAGGGTCTTTAAAAAATTCAATCATCAATATTGATATAGAAATCGAGATTAACGTAATAACTATAGACTCTCCATAAAACTGCCGGATGAGTTGTACCCTGGCGGCACCTAAAGCTTTCCTTATGCCTACTTCAGCTCCACGCCTTGCAGATCGGGCTGTAGCCAAATTTATATAATTAATGATGGCAATTAATAGAATGAGAAATGCCAGAAATGAAAAACCATATACATTCTGCATGCTTCCCATTGGGGCTATTTCGGCACCAAAGTCAGAAGATAAATATATATCAGTAAGAGCGGTAAGAGTTAACCCAAAGTCTCTGCCTTCAGGCATATTATTTGATATATATTTATCAATCGTAGCTTGAAGGTTGTTACGATTTGTTTCCGGTTGTAATAAAAGATAGGTGTAAAAGTTGGCCGATCTTAATTCTGTATCGGAAAGTTGAGACCAGGTTTGTATGGTATGAAGTGAACCCAGGTAATCAAACCTGAAATGGGAATTTTCAGGAATATTTTCCAAAACAGCGGTGACTTCAAAATCATAAACAGTATTAAATATTTTGGCATTAACCGTATTTCCAATAACATTAGTAGTTCCAAAAAGCATGAGGGCTTTTGATTCAGTAAGTATAAGAGATCTTGGTTTTTGTAATGCTGTTTCAGGATTTCCGGCAATCACTTTAAATGAAAACAAATCAAAGAAGCTTGAATCAGCATATAAAAAGCTTTCTTCCTGGAATTTTTCATTTTCAGTAGAAATAATTACCGGGCTGTATCTAGTTGGCTCATAAAGCCGAATCCATTTTTCAATTTCCGGGGCAATAAAGCCTAAAGTAGGGGCAACCATAGAAGGGGTAACGGCTATTGCACCTTCTTCATCAACCATACTTACTCTTACAATCCTATCTGCGTGTTCATGGAATGTATCGTAACTAAGCTGGTGCTTAACAAATATCAGGATAAGAAGGCAAAGCCCTATCCCTATCGATAAACCTGCAATGTTTATAAAGGAATATCCTTTATGCTTTGTAAGGTTTCTGAATGTAATTTTTATATAGTTTTTAAGCATGGCCTATTCTCCTTTTAGGCTATCAACAGGGTTTGCGGTAGCTGCTTTTAATGATTGCCAGCTAACGGTGATCAACGCAACAACCAGGGTGGTTAATCCTGCATGGAAGAATGGCCATATATTCAAATCTATTTTATAGCTGAAATTTGTTAGCCATTGTATACTGAAATACCACGCCACCGGTATAGCGATAATAAACCCTCCCATAACTAATATTATAAAGTCTTTGGATACCAGTTCAAGGATATTTTGGACAGAGGCTCCAAAGGCCTTTCGTATTCCTATTTCTTTTACTCTTCGCTGGCTGACTAATGCTGAAAGACCGAATAACCCGAAACAAGCCAGTAATACTGAAATCAGAGAAGCAATATTAATAATACGATTCCACCTTACTTCTTCACGGTATTGTTTTTGAACCATATCGTCTATGAAGGAAATATTGAATGCCTCTTTACCGGCAACGCCATCCCACAGGTTTTCCAGTTGAGAAATTGTTTCCGACATATTAGCTGATGCAATTCGTACCAGTATGGTTCCGGGATTTTGTTGAACTGTTTCAATATGCTTAAGAGCCATCGGAAGCAAGGGGTCATAAAGGCTTTTGAAATGATAATTCTCAATTACTCCGATTACTTTCTTGCCGTCAAAAAGAGGGGTCCAATTTCGATTTTCTAGTTTATCTTCTATTATCTGACCTACTGGTTTTTCCCAATTCATAGCATCAGCAAAGGCCTGATTTATGATAATTTCATCCGAAGGATATGAATTAGCTACTTTCGAAAAATTGGAGCCCGATAAAAGTTTAATCTCCATTGTATTAAGATATTCCGAGTCCACAGCTTCATGTGCAATTCCATCTCCAAGCTGTTTCAAAGTAGTTCCTGTCATTGTCTGAACCATACCGATATTCACAACACCAAATTGAGAATAATCCCGGTATTCACCACTTGTTATGGAAGCAGATTGAACCCCGTTAATTTTTATAGCCTCATCTGCATATAATTGTCCAAGGTCCATTCCGTTTTCCAACTCAGAATTAATCTCGATAGCAAGTATGTTTTCAGGATTAAAGCCAAGTTCTTTGTTCAACAAAAAGTGAATTTGATTCTGCATTACATAGGTGCCGGTAATAAGCGCGATTGCCATAGCAAACTGTACAACTATAAGGCCTTTAACCACAGTTGGGATTTTTTTGGTGGTAGTATTTCTTGAAAAGAGAGAAATTGCATTTTTTTGAGATATCCAAAAAGCAGGGTACAGACTGGTGATCATTGTAAGAATAATCAATAGCCCTAGTGCCGAAAGTAAAAGCAAGGGCTCTTTTACAAGAGTGAGGCTAAATTCCTTGCCAAATAATAAACCGGTATAAGGGGAAAGAACTTCTGCCATGATTAATCCAATTATGATGGCAATGCTGCAAGTGATAAATACTTCTCCAATGATTTGTACCCTGATCTGATGTTTGTAAGCCCCCACTGTTTTTCTTATTCCAACTTCATGGAATCGGGAAGTGGCACGGCTTAATGTAAGCGACATAAAATTGATGCCTGCTATAATCAGTATTATAAGTGCCAGGCCACCCAGAATCATTGAGTACGTTTTCCTAGTGCTTTGCGTGAAGTCTGAATCAATACTTTCATCAAAGTAAACTTCAGGTAAAGGCTGTAAGCCGAGCTCCATCTTTTGTGCCGAAATCCAGCCGTCATCATAATGACGCGCAAGAAAATCGTCGAATTTCATTTCCAGCTGTTGACGAGAACTTTCTTCTTTTAGCGTAATCCATATTTCCAGAAAACCTACAGACAAGCTTTCCTGCAAGGCTTTTCTATTTTCTTCAGGATAGGTTCGAAAGATATTTTCAAATGGCAGTAAAAACTGAAATTGCAGGCTTGAATTCAAAGGCATATCCCTGGCTACTCCCGACACTACAAAATTTTGAGGCTGATCCAGTAGCCTGATTGTCATGGTTTCTCCCAGAACCTCGGTTTTCCCAAAATATTTCCGAGCCATAGATTCAGTTAAAACAATATTATCTATTTTTGAAAGAGCACTTTCAGCATCGCCATAAACCAATGGAAAAGAAAATTGTGTAAGAAAATCAGCATCAACGGTGGTTATCAGTTCCGATATATATTTGTCTTCAATCAGAAAGTCAGCGAATGCACCGGATACTTTAATAACTTTTTCTATTTCCGGGAATTCCTTTTCAAGGGCAATAGCAAGGGGGTATGGATGAGTAGTACTTATATTAGCAACATCTCGGCCTGGATTAGTATAGCTTTCAGTAAGACGGAAAATTGAATCCCTGTTTTCATGAAAGGTATCATAGGACCATTCAAATTGTACATATTTGATAAGTATGATACACGCACATAACCCGAGTGCTAAACCGGATATGCTTATAAAAGAATCAATTTTATTTTTTCTAAGGTTTCGAAGAGCAATTTTTATATAGTTTTTAAGCATGGCCTATTCTCCTTTTAGGCTATCAACAGGGTTAATTATGGTTGCTTTGAATGACTGGTAGCCAACGGTAATCCAGGCTACGATAAGTGTAATTATCCCGGCAATAAGAAATGAAGTTATACCAATATTGATGCTGTAGGCGAAGTTTTGCAGCCACGAGTGCATGGCGTACCATGCAAGGGGCAGTGCCAGGGCAAAAGCTATGACCAGTAAGCGAGTGAATTCTTTATTCACCAGTATGATAATGCCTTTAGAGCTTGCGCCCAATACCTTCCGAACCCCAATTTCTTTGGTACGCCGTACTACCATAAGGGAAGCCAACCCAAAGAGCCCAAGGCATGCGATGATAATAGCCAGGGTTGATCCAAAGGTGACAATTCTACTGAGTTGCTCCTCCTGCCGATACTGCCTGTCCACTGCCTGATCCAGAAAGTAATAGTTAAAGGGTTCACCCGGACTTATACTTTTCCATGCCTGCTGGATACTTTCTATAGTTTTAGGAATGTTTTCAGTATCAATATTAAGGCTGATCTTCGGCTGTGTGGAAGCAACTCCAATATTATCAATCCCTGAAAAAATAATAACAGGATTAATCACCATTGCAAGAGGCTCAACTTCAGTTCTGAGGGAGGCATAGTTGAAATTGTCGGTTACTCCTATAATCTCATGATTTTGGAAATCAGGGCCGGGTAAAATCTGGTTCAATGGGTCCTCTAAGCCCAGTGCATCTGCAAAGGCCTGGTTAATAATCATTCCCTGCTGCAGGTCAGAGGTGATCTCTTCAGAGAAAGTTCTGCCCCGGATAAATTTAAGGTTCATCAACCCAAGGTAGTTGGGATCAACAAGATTGATATTGAACTGGTATTGTTTGTCGTTAGTATCCCGGAAATCAGCATTCATCCATCCCTGATCTGCAGGGGTGTGTAATGAAACGGCAAGCTCTTTTACTCCAGGTACAGCAGCTAACTGTGAGCGTAACAAATCGGTTCGTTGACGGGCTTCTTCCATCATGCCGGTGAATCCAGTTTCCTGGGTGGGATTGTCATCAACCTGAACAACTAGTATATGTTCTTTTTGATATCCGAGGTCTTTTGATCTTAGGAAATCAAGCTGGTCATTAATAATAAGAGTGCTTGCTATTAGAAATATGGAAAGGGTAAACTGGAAAACGACCATGCCGGTACGGAACAAGCTCCGATTACTTTTGATATTTGCTCGTCCTTTAAGTACTTCCACAGGCTTGAAGCCGGAAAGAATTAACGCCGGATAGATTCCTGCCACTAAACTGATAAAGCCAATCAGGGCTAACATCAGTGAAAGGGTTTGGGTATTAAGATGAAAGTTGAGAGCAGTACCTGAAAGCTGGTTAAAGTAGGGGAGCATAAACTCTACAAACAAAATACCAACGCCTAAGGCCAGAATGGTCATTAAAAAAGCCTCTCCCCAAAACTGGTACATCAGGTGCGTACGTTCTGCACCTATGGTTTTTCGAATCCCGACTTCTTTTGCCCGGCTTGTAGACCGGCTTATCGAAAGGGTCATAAAATTCACACAGGCAATAAGCAGCACCAAAAGGGCAATCCCGGCCAGGATGTAGAGGTAAGTAGGATCACTGACATCCGCAATGCCAACAGGAACGTTTGGATTAAGGTGTATATCAGTTACAGGCTGCAATCCTACAGTATAATTGCTTTGAGGCCATCTTTCCCCTAACTCTAGCTTCATCATATCGATGAGTTTGGCCCTGGTTTTTTCTGCATCAGAACTTTGGCTGACCTGGACATAAGTTTCAGGAGATACAGAAAACCATCCGTTTAAGGCCCCTTCTGAAAACAGTTTCTGAGCCTGTTCAAACGGGATCAGAACCTGGTAGGTAATGCTGGAATTGCTTGGGTGGTCTTCAATGAGGCCAGTTACAGTAAAGGGCATAAAATCGTCCATAACCTTTACCAAAAGAGTCTTCTCAAGCACATCAGTGGTTCCAAAGTAACGTTTGGCTGCAGTTTCACTAAGAACCAGGTTAGTGGGTTGTGAAAAAACAGCTTCCGGATCTCCTTTAAGCAGTTCAAAATCGAACATTTGGAAGAACTCAGGATCAACCAGCTGGATAGACTCAGAAAAAGACTCAGCACTCTGGCTGGTTTTTACCCGGTCGTTGTAAATATATCTCCTGGCTACAAGTTCAGCTTCGGGTATATGCTGTTCGATGGAGGACTTTAATCGGATCGGGGAAGTAGTGTTCCAGTAGATATCTCCATCGCCATAATCCTCATGCACCCAGGCCCGGTATATCCGGTCTGAGTTCTCATGAAACTTATCATAACTGAATTCATTGGTAAGGTACAGAAGAATTAACAGCGAACAAGCAATACCAACCGATAGTCCAAAGATGTTGATAGAAGAATAAGTTTTGCTTTTAAAGAGATTTCTAAAAGCAATTTTCAGATAGTTTTTAATCATCTTTCTTTCCTTATTCGTTTTTCAGACTTTTTACAGGATTCATCGTAGCTGCCTTAATGGATTGCCAGCTTGTAGTTAGTCCCGATACCAGCAAGGCAGCCCCACCAGCTAAAAGGAATATGCCAATACCAATATCAATACGGTAAGCGAAATCGCTAAGCCACTTGTTCATTATGTACCACGAAAATGGAATAGCAATCGTAAATCCTATGGCAACTAACCGCAAAAAGTCGGTAGATAAAAGGCTCACTATATTTGTTACAGTGGCTCCCAGTACTTTTCTTATTCCAATTTCTTTTGTTCTCAACTCAGCTGAAAATGCGGTAAGACCCAGCAGTCCCATACAAGATATCAGAATTCCAATACCGGCAAAAAAGGAAAACACAGTACCAAGCTTTTTATCTGTCTCGAAGAGCTTATCCATTTGCTCATCCAAAAAACCATATTCCATGGGTGATCCTGAAACGATTTCATTCCATGTGCTTTGTATATAAGGAATAAGGTCTTGCATTTGATCAGGAAGGAAGCGTACCACCAAGACTTCGCCTCCGGAAAATGAACTGCTTGGTGTATGAATAGAGTTAATAATAACGGGGGTAATTTCAGTCCTTAGGGTGCGAAAATGAAAATCTTTGACTACACCAATAACTTCATCACCGGTAGAAAGTTTTTGGCCTATAGCTTCATCAGCAGAAAGCCAGTTCATTCTTTTTTGCATCGCCTCGTTAATTACGATAGCATCTTTCTGGTCATCCGACCTCCCTTCTTCAAAGTATCTTCCGGCCAATAGTTGGAGGCTCAGAGTCTCATAAAATTTTTCATCGGTCGCAATAACATGTGCAGCAAATTGTACATCCGGTCTTTGGCTATCAAACTCCTGGCTTGTTGAAAAGTAAAATCTCCCTGGAATTCCATTTGAGTGCGAGGTTGATATTACTGCCTGGTGGCTTTCAATTTTATCAATAAATGCGCTTTTATTAGAAATGGAATCAAAAGAAATATACAGGGTATGCTCTTTTTCAAACCCAAGGTCTTTATTTAATAAATAATCGAGTTGAGTAAGGACTACTATTGTGCCAACAATTAAAACGGTTGAAATACTGAATTGAAATACTACCAGTATTTTTCTTAGGCTTACCCCACCGATAGTGTTTGAAGGGCGCCCCTTAAGTACCTCTGAAGTTTTAAAACCTGACAAAAATACAGCGGGATATAGGCCCGATAAAGCTCCCAGCCCAATTGTTATTGAAATTAAAGCGAGTATAAGCCAGTAATTCTCATCCAGATTCAAACTAAGTGATTTATCAAAGAACTGATTGAATCCCGGCAATACAAGTGTAGCAATAGTAAATGCAACTATTAAAGAAAAGAGAGATAGAATAACAGATTCTCCCAAAAACTGCTTTATAAGCTGCCGCTTATTTGCACCCAAAACTTTTCTGACGCCAACCTCTCGTCCCCTTTGCATTCCCCTTGCTGTAGATAAGTTCATGTAATTGATGTTAGCCAGCACTAAGATGAACAGGGCAATGGACATGAAAATATATATATAAACATAGCTTCCTTTAAAACCCGTTGGTGTAATAAGATCCGATAAATACAGCTCAGAAATAGGCACAAAGAAATAGTTTGTATTAGGTGCCCTGGCTTCACCGAGGTGGGTATCAAAGGCTTCATTAGCTACCGATTCAATTTGAGTCCGTTCAACACCATTTTGAAGCTTTGCAAAGGTGTTGTACATACTGGATCCCCATGAGTTTAGATTACTCTTGGTAGAAGAGAGTCCCTGAATTGAGAAAACCAGGTCAAAGTCCAAATAACTATTTTTTTTACCATTTTCTGCAATCCCGGTAATTGTGTATTCAGCTATTCCGTATCTATCTATAAAGAGAGTCTTACCAATGGGGTTTTCATTCGGAAAGTATTGTTCGGCAATTTTTTCGGTGATAACTACTGTTCCCGGATCTTGCAATACAACGCTGGGGTTGCCCACTTTTAAAGGAAAACCAAATAGTGTAAAAAAGCCTGGACTGGAAGCTATTGATCCAACACCGCTCAAAAAATCCTTGTTGTCAAGGCTTACTCTTGCAGGATTCGGAGGGGTTATAGTAACGTAATTCTCAATCCCGGAAACCTCATCGACTGCAGTTCTGCCAAGTGGATATTGGGTTATCCTGCTTTTTTTAAAGTCCCCGCCAAATTTTCTCTCAACCCCTATAAAGTATATCTGTTCGTGGTTTTCGTGGAACGTATCATAACTCATTTCGTCAGAAACAAACAAAACAATAAGTACAAAGCAGGTTAATCCTATAGATAAGCCAAATATATTTATAACAGTATAAAACTTATTGGCTTTGAAGTTTCTTAATGCAATTTTCAGATAGTTTTTGATCATCTTCTCTCCTTATTCGTTTTTCAGGCTTTTTACAGGATTTATGAGTGCAGACCGAATGGCATGATAACTTACCGTGATCATTGCAATACCCAGTCCGATCACACCCGCTCCGATAAAGAAAAGAGGATTGATACTGATACGGTAAGCAAATTCGCTCAACCAGGTTTCCGCAGCGTACCATGCAAACGGAGTGGCAAGCAAGAACCCAACAAGTACCAAGGTTACAAAATCTTTGCACACCAGCAGCACAATGTTTTGCACCGATGCTCCCAATACTTTCCGGATACCAATCTCTTTGATCCGGCTTTCAATCGAAAAGGAGGCCAGTGCAAATAAGCCCATACAGGCGATAAAAATGATGATAGCGGAAAAGAACAGAAAAACTTTACCCCGCATCTGATCAGCGCGGTAAATCTCCTCAAACCGACTGTCAAGGAAAGTGAGTTCCATAGGATTTTCCGGATCAAATCGGTGAAGAATTTCCTGCAGACGATTGACAGCTTCAGGGATATTGGAAGTATTCACATTTACGGTATAATAATCAATGTTATGAATGGGATTGCGGTTAGAGGCGATCATTACCGGGCGTTGTGATTTATGAAGCGATTCAAAGTGAAAGTCCTCAATTATACCGACGATCCTGAATTGATAAAGGTCGTCCTCATCCAGGTCTCCGTCCCATATCGTTCCGTTGATATTCACCCACTTACCAACCGGATCGGTAAGGCCAAGTGCAGTTACGCCTTGCTCAGTGATGAGTACTGAAGTTGAATCAGCGGGTTCATCTCTCAGATTTCTTCCAGTTATCAATTCAATATTATAAGTATTCAGGAAAGCGTCATCTGCACCGATATAGATCATATCGGATGTGGTCTGTACCTCAGGATTCCCCACCCTTGCAACAGGGAATGTCTTCCATTCGCCGGGCACCCTGGATGAAACCGATACATGCTCAACTTCAGGCAGCTTTTTTATTTCCTGCTTAATACTTTGATATTGACTTCTCATTATTCCACTGTTTATATCGATCACTAGTTGGTTTTCAATATCAAAACCTAGCTGCTTTTCCTGCAGGTAGCTAAGCTGCTGGTAGATAATTAGCGTGGCAGCAATCATGCCGATAGAGATTGAAAACTGGGTGACAACTAGGGTCTTTCTCAATGAAAAACTAGAGGTTCCAATCCGGATCTCGTTCTTGAAAGCAGAAGCCGGATTCACCCTGGAAAGAAAGAAGGCCAGATATAGTGCGGATAGAACACCAGCGATCAGTACAGTTAAAAGCAACGCAGTAATTAACGGAAGACTATTGAAAGGAAGCGAGAGCGCTTTACCAGTTAAAACATTGATGTATGGAAGGAAAACCTCCACACTTACTATAGCCAATGACAGGGAGAGCATGGAGAGTATCAGGGATTCTCCCAGATACTGAGTAATGAGCTGTCCCTTTCCAGCTCCAAGGGTTTTTCTCATGCCGACTTCACGAGTTCTGCGGGAAGCTGCTGCAGTCGAAAGATTCATATAATTAAAGCAGGCAATAACCAGAATAAGAACACTTATAATCGCAAACATGTACAAGTATAAAGGACTACCCTGATTTACATTCATACCGTCCTGGATTTCAGATGAATATAGATGGATATCTCGTAGCGGCTGTAGAGCAAAAGAACTAGTGTAATCCACATCACTGTTGTAATTAGAAGTAACCAGATCGGTAAGTTTCTTCTCGAAAGCAGCCTTTTCAAAGTTTGGCTGCATGCGCACATACGTTATAAAGGAGTTGGAGGTCCAGTTTGATGAGACCCAGTTATTCCAGCCTTCGATGATTCTTGCCCAGGTAGGTTCGGAATGGATCAACTCCAGGCGGATGTGTGAATTGGAAGGGAAGTCTTTAATGACACCGGATATGGTGGCCTCATAGCTATTGGTATAGAGTAAGCGCCCCACTACTTCAGTTTCACCAAAATATTTTTGGGCTATCGATTCCGTGATTACTAGGTTATCGGGTTGAGTGAGGGCTGTTAACGGGTCACCATGAATGAACTCAAAATCAAAAAACTGGAAGAAGTTAGCATCGGCAATCCATATGGTTTCATAGTCTCTGTTAAGGGGATCGTTGCCCACCGTGTTACGGCCAATAGAAATAAGCTGGGTTTGTTGCTGAACTTCGGGGAAGCGATTTTCGGCTTCAGGACCAATCAGAGGAGCTATTGAGGCAAGATTCCGAGAGTCGCCGGATGGTTCGGTAATATGTTGAATCACCCGGTAGATCTCATCGGCTTCTTCATGGAAGTTGTCAAAACTCATTTCATCGATCACAAACAGTGAAAGCAGGATAAAACACCCAAAGCCCAGTGTGAGCCCAAGCAGGTTGACGATGGAAAAGGTTTTATTCTTTACTAGATTTCTAAAAGCAATTTTGATGTAGTTCTTAAACATAATCTATTCTCCTTTCAGGCTTTGTACAGGATTTGCCAGTGCAGCTCGTACAGTTTGGTAGCTTACTGCTATGGTTGCAACAGCAACGGCAATTATCCCGACAAGGAAGAAAAGCCCAAACCCGATTTCGATACTATCCGCAAAGTTTTGTAACCACTGGTTAAGCAGGTACACAGCTACGGGGATTGAAATGAGGAAGCCCAGGATTACGAGTTTTAAGAAATCTTTGGAAAGTAAACCCAGGATATCAATGATTGAAGCACCAAGAACTTTTCGGATGCCTAATTCTTTGAATCGTTGTTCGGTGCTGTACGAAGCAAGCCCGAATAATCCCAGGCAGGCAATAATAATGGTAATGATTGAGAACAGGTTAAAAACCATACTTAACTGCTGCTCAGATTTATACATCGAATTAAAAGTATCATCTAAAAAAGAATACTCGAATGGACGATCGGGATTAAAAGCCAGCCATTTTTTCTCAACTTCACTAATAGCAGCTTCCATATTAGCTGTATTGAATCGTATGGCGAGATAGTCATGATAGAAAGTGGCTGAATAAACATGAATAAGAATAGGATCAAATTCATTATGCAGGGAGTGGTATTGAAAGTCTTCAACCATTCCGATAACACGCCCTTTCTTTTCAACCAAATCCTGGACATAAAACCGTATGGTCAGCTCTTCATCAATAGGGTTATCCCAGCCCAGCTTTTTAGCAGCTGCCTGGTTTATGATAAAGGCCTGAGATTCATCAGTGCTGTAGGCTTCAGAAAAAGCTCTTCCTTCCAGTAGATTAAGCCCCAGTGTTTCAATAAAGTTATGATCTGCAGTAATGCTCAAAATACCTAATGTGTCATCTTTGTTATCTTCCGCTACCACCCCAAAAGCATGGATACCACTGCTTATACCCGGCACACCTGAAACAGCTGAGGAAGATTCTACTCCGGGAATCCGAAGAATCTCATCCTTCAGAGACTTGATATTAAACTGATCACTGGTCTCGCGAACCGGTATAATGGCTACCTGGTCTTTGTTGAATCCCAGCTTTTCATTTTGCAGGTAATCAAGCTGCTTTGTAACTGTTAATGTTGCAAATATAAGTGTGGCAGATATGAAGAATTGAAACACCACAAGTCCTTTTCTAAAATAAGAAGAGGACTTGGTTTCAGTAGTGGAACTTCCCTTCAAAACAGTAACTGGTTTAAATGACGAAAGAAAAAAAGCAGGGTAACTTCCGGCTATTAGCCCTACAAATAAGAGAAGGGTAATGAGTGATAGTAAAGCATAGCCTGTTCCCAATAAATCCAGCCCAAGCACCTTTCCTGAGAAGGAATTAAAGTAAGGCAGGATGAACTGAACCATTAGCAAAGCAATAACCAAACCAATAAAAGTTGTGATTAAAGCCTCTCCAAGAAACTGCCCGACTAACTGATTTCGAACTGCCCCCAGTGTTTTTCTCATGCCCACTTCCCTGGCTCGCCGAATCGATCGGGCAGTTGCCAGGTTCATGAAGTTGATGCAGGCTATGATTAAAATGAATAAGCCTATTGCAGAAAAAAGATAGATATAGGTTATGTTTGAAGTAGCAGATAACTCATTTTCAAGATTTGAGTGAAGCCGTATATCAAAAATAGGTTGGAGATCAAGGAATCGAAGATGCGCCTCTGAACCTACATACTTCTGCTGAAATGCAGGAAATGCGGCTTTCAAATCATTTAAACTGCTATTTGAAGCAAGTTCAACATAGGTGTACATGGGTGGGTAATACCATTTGTTGTATTCCCAGGGGCGTATGTTCCTCAGGCTCTCATAAGAGATGATATAATCGAATTGAATATGTGAATTAGAAGGAGGGTTCTCTGCAATGGCAGTTATTTCTAAGTCGAATGCACCTCTCTGACCTGAAAAGCTGAGTGTTTCTCCAATAGGATTACTATTTCCAAAAAGCTTGGCCGCTGTTTTTTCTGTTACTACTATTGACATCGGTGTCTGTAATGCCCTTTTTTGATCTCCTGCAATTAGCTGAAAAGAAAACATTTCAAAAAAGGAGGAATCAGCATAAATGATGTTTTCTTCTTGGAATTTTGAATTATCGGATGCGGTAATCAGTCCGCTGGTAGGATATACATGTGAGGCTCTTTTTATAGAAGGGAATTCATTTAAGACGGTAGGTGCAAGTGCAGAAAAAGTGGTAGCATACCAGGTTTCCTGATCGTCACTATTATAACTTTCAACAACCCTGTATATACGATCTCCATTCTCATGAAAACGATCATAGGAAACTTCATGAACAACATACATAAGGATTAACAAGGCACAAGCGATTCCGGTTGCGAGGCCAAAAACGTTGATAAATGAGTACGCCTTGTTTCTAAATAAATTTCTTATCGCAATTTTGAGATAGTTTTTGAACATGATGAACTCCTTTATTCACTTTTTAAGCTGTTAACCGGGTTTGCAAGTGCGGCTGAAATTGACTTAAATCCAACCGTTAGGGCAGCTATTAGAATAGTACCTGCTAATGACAAGAAAAATATGCCCACTCCCAATTCAATTTTATAGGCGAAATCAGCCAACCATTTTTGCATTAAGAAGTAGGAAACAGGGGCTGCTATTACAAAAGATATTCCTGTAAGGATAAATAGCTCCTTTCCGAAAATAGATAGGATATTAAAGATAGAAGCACCTAATACCTTACGAACTCCGATTTCTTTGGTGCGGGTTGTTGCCATATATGAGACTAATCCAAACAAGCCCAGAGACCCGATTAAAATCGCGATAAGGGTAAAAGCATTCATGATTTTAGCGGTACGCTGTTCGTCATCATACATTTCTGCGATTGTATCGTCCAGAAAAGAATACTCAAATATGAAATCTGGGAAAGCATTGTTGTATGCGCCTTCAATAGCGGCAATAGCATCAGAAGTCCGGGTAGTATTGATATTAATTCCCCCTACGAAATAACTTCTCCGGGTGGTAAGTACTACCGGGGTAAGCCCTTCATGTAAAGACTGGGTGTTAAAATCTTTAACCACACCGACAATGGGTGCTTCATCTCCCCAGAAGAGATTGCTTTTGCCAATAATTCCGGCATAATCATTTCCGAAACCAACCTGCTTGGCAAAGGCTTCGTTTACAAGATATTGGTAAACAGTATCGGAAGGAGTGAGGTTTTTTCCTGCGAGTAAAGTTAACCCATAGGTGTCTACAAAATCTTCATCCACAAATTTAACCTGGGCATGGTTTTCGAACCGGGAAGTATCGAAAGTAAGAATGTAATTTCCGCCCCAGGTATTGCTGCTGGTGGTTCCTGTATTCGAATAAGTTACATTGTTTATCGTGGATTCGGCCAGCAATTGATTTTTGAATGTTTCCAGCGTTTGTTTATCTCTTGTGGGGAGTGGAACCTCGATGATTGCATCTCTTTGATAGCCCAGGTCTTTTTTCTGGAAATAGTTTATTTGCGTTGCAATTACAATAGTACCGATTACCAGTATTTGTGTAATAGTAAACTGAACCACAATCAGGCTTCTTCTTAACGTAATCCCTTTCCCGTAACTTGCAGTTATTTTATTCCGGATAGCTTCAATAGGGTTGAAGCTTGAAAGGTGTTGAGCCGGATACCAACCCGCTGCAAAGGTAATTACCAAAAAGAGGATGCCCAGAAAAGCAAGAGCTTCTGTATTTGAAATAAGGTTTAGTTGGGGAGTAAAACCCAGAAGAGGTTCAATGTTAAGAAGTACTATTTCAGTAAGACCTATTCCAAGAATAATGGATAAAAGTGTGATAAAGGCAGTTTCTCCCAAAAAATGCAAGGTAAGCTGGCTTTTGGTGCCTCCTAAGGTTTTACGAAGCCCTACTTCTTTAGAACGACTCACAGCTATTGCCGTATTCAAGTTTATAAAATTTATACAGGCAGTGATTAGCAGAAATAAGCCGATTATTCCCAGTGCGAAAAGAATGCGGATCTCAACGGTACGTCCATTGTAATTTCCAAATCTGCTGTCAAAATGAATTTCAGATAAAGGCTGTAAGAAGTATTCCAAATGTTTGGCGCCTTCTTCGCCTTTATATTTAATGATTAGATCTTCAAACTGTGCATTTACATATTCGGCAGTAACTCCTTCTTCAAGCTTCACATACGTTTGAATAGAACTAGCGCTACTACTCCAGCTATCATTCTCATTGCTTTGCCCCTCCCGGTTTTTGGTGTGTGACGAAGTCAATATAGTAAAGGGGAAATCAGAATTTTCCGGTTGATCGTTTACAAGTCCGGTTATTTCGAGATCAGTATAGGAGCCGCTTACACTGAGGACCAGATTTTTTCCAATAATATCAGTATGACCAAACATTTTTTCAGCGAAACCCCTGGTTACCACGGCAGTATTTGGACGTATCAATGCTGATTCAGGATCACCAGCAAGCCACTGATACGTAAGTATATTGAAGAATTCCTGTTGAACGAACACCAGGTTACTTTCTTTGAGCTTATTTTGAACCTGACCATCTTCTATGTAGGATATTACCGGGTCATTGGCATAGTTATTATCTGCAATAGAAACATATTCAACTCCGGAAATATCCTGTTTTACAGCTTTTGCCAGTGGATATTGCCCACCCCTGTCATAGCTTATATCCCCATACTGTGAATCCGATTTAACTACCCTGTAAACCCGGTCTCCATCCTTATGCCAGGTATCGAAACTCAAATCGAATTGAATTACTAAAAAGATAACCAAGGCACAAACCACGCCCAGAGTAAGTCCGCCAACATTTATAAATGTATTGCTCTTGTTTTTGATCAGATTTCGTAAAGCAATTTTAAAATAATTCTTAAGCATGATTTTTACTCACTTTTCAGGCTGTTAACCGGGTTTGTAAGGGCAGCTTTAATGGATTGCCAGCTTACTGTTGTCCATGCGATTATAAGGGCAGTTAACCCGGCTATTGCAAATACCCACCATTCTATCCCGGCATTGTAAGCAAAAGCTGAAAGCCATTTATTCATTAACCACCAGGAGAGGGGTACAGAAATCCCAATGGCAATAAGAACTAGTTTTGTAAAATCGGCTGACAGCAATAGTACTAAACCATGAACAGTAGCTCCCAAGACTTTGCGTATGCCAATCTCTTTTGCTCTTTGCTCTGCGGTAAAGGCAGACAGGCCAAAAAGCCCTAAGCAGGAAATAATAATGGCGAAAATGGAAAAGTATTTGGCAAGCTCTCCAATTCTCATTTCAGACCTGTACAGTGCAGCATACTGTTCATCCATGAATTGATAATCGAAAGGATAATTGGTGTTGAAAGATTTATACACTTCTTCAATACCGCTAAGTGAAGATGCAATACTTGAAGATTCTAATCGTACAAAAGCTCTCCAGCCAACCCCTGGGCGCAGGCGTAAAAAAAGTGGTTCAACTTCATTTCGCAGGTTTTCATAGTTAAAGTCTTTAACAATACCAATGATCTCGTAATCATCACCCCAAAGAGTAAAAGTCTTACCAATAGGATTTTCTAAACCCATTATTTTGATAGCGGCTTCATTGAGTATTATTTTTGTTGAGTCGATGCCATAATCTCTTGAATATGCTCTTCCCTCAACCAATTCAAGACCCATAGTTTCTATAAAATCATAGCCTACCATTACATTTTCGAAAAGTATCCTGTCGTCAGGGTTTTTATTTTCCCAGGAAACTCCCATAGTATTAGAGTTCCTGGAGAGGAGTGTTGATGAACTTCTTGAAATATCGGTAACCCCCGGTACTGCAAGCACCTGGTTTTTAAATGCATCCCAGTTGTTGTGTATTTCGTCTTCAATGGTCAAGTTGATGACGTTTTCCTTTTTATAACCAAGATTTTTGTTTTGTGTATACTGTATTTGATTATAAATGAGTACAGTGGAAATGATGAGTGTTACAGAAAGGGTAAACTGAAAAATAACCAACCCTTTTCTTGCAAAAGCCTCTTTTCCGGAAGATTTAAGAGAACCTTTTAAGGTTTTTACAGCCTCCATCGATGAGAGATAAAAAGCCGGGTAGCTTCCTGATACTAATCCTGTTACCAGTACCGTGCTGAACAGGATTAAAAGAATAACAGGATTGCCATAATCCAGTACGATACTCTTATCAACAAGCTCATTAAACAAAGGCAGCGTTAACTCGACCAGCAGAATGGCAATTAGCAAAGAAAAGACACTAATGAATAGTGATTCCCCTATGAATTGGCCAATCAATGAGTTTTTACTTGCACCAATAGATTTTCTTATGCCTACTTCTTTTGATCTTTTGGTAGCCTTAGCAGTACTTAGATTCATGAAGTTTATACACGCAATGAGCAATACAAATATGGCTACGATCACAAAAAGCCGGATGTAGTCAATTCTTCCTCCAACATTTACTCCGTTTTCGAATTGGCCGTATAAATATCTTTTTGCAAATGGGTAAGCAAAAAGCTCAACATGAGAACCTTCATTCTTTCCTTTTATAAAGTCTTTAATCTTCTCGTTAAGAAGGTCTATATCAGTGCCGCTGGCTACTTTAGCAATAGTTCTTGGTCCGTTATTACCCCATTCATTTGCCCACTCATTTGCTTCAAGCCAGTCATCGTAAGAGCGAATAAAATCAAATTGGAAGGTTGATGTTTTTGGTAATTCCCCGAATACTCCGGTAACAGTAAGCAAATATTCGTTATTAAAAAGAAGGGATTCACCAATCGGGTTTTGATCTTTGAAGTACTTTTCAGCGAGCTCTTCCGAGATTACAATTGATGAAGGCTTTGTAAGTAACTGCTCTTTATTTCCACTCTTTAAATCAATACTCAAAATATAGAAGAGATCATTATGGGCATATATCCCGTTTTCTTTAAAGGATATATTATCCTTAGTGAACAGGGCATTAAGGTTCCAGGTATAACCGGAGGAATATTCAATTTCCGGTATTTCTTCTTTAAGGGCCGGGGGTAGAACACCTGGTGTAGATAAGGTTGTATTTATCTCGTTTGCATAGTGCTGGTATTCCATTATCTGGTAGATCTGATTTGAATCAGTATGGAACTTGTCGACCTGGAACTCATCCAAAACCCAAAGAAAAATGAGCAGGCTGCACGTTAACCCAATTGATAGGCCAACAACATTGATAAAAAATGAAGACTTATTTCTTTGAAAGCTTCGTAATGCGGTCTTTAAATAGTTTTTAAGCATAATTTTTATTCACTTTTTAAGCTATCTATTGGGTTTGAAATGGCTGCTTTGATAGACTGATAACCTATCATCGCCAGCGAGATTGAAATAGCAATACCCCCTCCGATGAGAAAAGCTGAAGGACCTATTTCTATTCTATAGCTATAGCTTTTAATCCATTCATTGGTAAAATACCACGTAATCGGAGAGGCAATTAAAAATCCTATAATTACTAAATAGCCGAAGTCTCTAGATAAGAGAGAAACTATTCTTTTGACTGAAGCCCCGAGAACTTTTCTTATTCCAATTTCTTTTCGTCTTTGTTCCGCTGTAAAACTTGATAATCCTATA
The DNA here is from genome assembly GCA_006969905.1 of Balneolaceae bacterium. Lineage (GTDB taxonomy): Bacteria > Bacteroidota > Rhodothermia > Balneolales > Balneolaceae > Balneola. The sequence continues at coordinate 1,434,925 of CP030887.1, forward strand.
AGACCCAGGCATGCGATAAAAATAGTTAGGAACGCAAAAGCTGTAAAAAGAATCCGCAGGTTTTTTTCACCTTTATAATAATTAGCCAATTCATCATCCATGAAGTTGATTTGGAAAGGAAGGAATGGTTCAAATTGAGCCCAGGTAGACTTTAAATACTCGATAGTTTTGCCAAGGTTAGAAGTATTAAGCCTGACCAGAACCTGATCTACTCCCGTACCCGTTATTTTTATTACGGTAGGCAATATCTTAGAAGATGGTTGAAAAGCATGGAAATCTTGGACTACACCAACAACTTTATGGGATTTGTCATCTAGAATGATTTCTTTTCCAAGCGCTTCAGAAGGTTCTGTCCATCCAAACTCATCAATTGAGGTATGATTTATAAGGATAGAAGTAGAAGCATCAGCACTGATTTCAGCATTCAGGTTTCTCCCGGCGAGCAATTCTAAGCGTAAAGTATTTACAAAATCATAGTCAGTATTGTAGACCTGAAGTACGTTACTTTTAGGCTTATTTTCTACATTATCCTCTTCCGAAAAAGTTTCAAAAGAGATCCCGCCTAGCAACAATGAACCAGTAGTTACATTTTCAATCTCGGGAGACTTTAATAACTCGTTTTTAAATGTTGCATATTGAGTATGAATCTGATTTTTGACAGGAATGCTGATCAAAGCTTCCGAGTCGATACCCAACCCACGGTTATGCAAGTAATTGAATTGGTTATTTATGATGAGAGTACTAACTATTAAACCTATTGTGATTACGAATTGAACCACGACTAATGCTTTTCTAAAAAAGACAGCAGACTTACCGGTTTTGAACTGTCCCTTAAGAACGGAAACCGGTTTAAATCCAGATAAGAATAATGCCGGATAGACTCCTGCTATAGTGCCGGTAATCAACGCTATTACAAATATTCCAATTGCTACCTCAGGATTTTTAAAGATATCCAGAACAAGGTTTTTACCTGTTATTTCATTGAAGACGGGAAGCATAAGCTCCATTAAAACAATAGATAAGCAAGCCGAAAAAATTGTGAGAAGAATAGACTCTGATAAGAATTGTTGTACCAATTGGCTTCTATAAGCTCCCGTTACTTTTCGGACACCAATTTCCATAGATCTTAGAGAAGCGCGAGCCGTGGCAAGATTCATATAGTTAATGCACGCAATTCCCAATATTAAAAACCCAATGATTAAAAAAATTCGAACATATTCAATATTGCCCCTTAGCTCATCATGTATAAAGCTTTCAACCTTCAAGTAAATATCAGCAACAGGGTAAGAGTTAACGGAACTATATTTTTGACCCTCTTCCCCCATGTTTATTTTTAAGACTTCTAAAATTGAAGAATTTACTATCTCTGGCGATGCTCCATCTTCATACTCAACATAGGTTCTGTAATTGGGAAAGGCTTCCCATGGCTCAATGCTTTCATTCAAAGTTTCAAAAGATGCCAACATTGAAAAGTTAAAATGTGTGTTATGAGGGATCGGAGCCAAAAGACCCGTTATAGTAAATTCCTTTTTATTTATAATTAGTGTTTTTCCTAAGGGGTCTTGATTTGGGAGGTACTTGTCAGCAATCTCCTCAGAAACAATTAAGGAGTAAGGTTTAATTAAGGAAGTAGCTTCATTACCTTTTTGAAGCTGAAAATTAAACATGCTAAAGAAAGCAGGATCTGTGTAGACCAGGTTTTTTTCGTATACCGTTTCAGTTTCGTTAGATATTACAACCTGGTACTTTCTTTCCCATCTTATAGCTGTTTTTACTCCCGGCACCTCTTCTTTAAGGATAGGGGCAAGACCAGCAGGAAAATCTATATTAGCTTTAAATGAATTATTGATATCGTACTTTGAATCCAGTCGGTGTATTTGCTCATAATTCTCGTGGATTTTATCGAAGCTCAATTCATCTTGTACATATAGAAAAATAAGTAAACTACATGCTAGTCCAACCGTTAGTCCTGCAATATTTAATGCACTGTATACTTTATTTCTAAATAAATTTCTAAATGCAATTTTGAGGTAGTTTTTAAGCATTGTAGAGGATTTAATTTGTTCTATTCACTTCTGAGTTGAGTAATCGGGTTTTGTAGAGATGTCTTTAAAGCAATTAACCCAATTGGGATAAGGGCTATTAAAACAGTACCTATACATGCCAATATGAATAGCGTTACATCCAGGTTTACTTTATAGGAAAAGTTTTGAAGCCATTTTGTGGATACTAAAGCAGAAGCCGGAATACCTATGCTGATTGCAATAGCAATTAGTTTTAGGAAAAAGGAAGACTGGATGGAAACTAAATCTTTAAGTGAAGCTCCCAACACTTTTCTGATTCCAAATTCTTTAGTGCGCATTTCAGCATAAAAAGAAGTAAGTCCAACAAGCCCAACTACAGCGAGGATGATTGTAATTGAAGCTCCAATCATAAATAGCTTACGATAGACAGTATCGGTTTTGTAATACGAATTGATCATGGAGTCCAGAAACTGGTATTCTAATCCTTGATCTTCATCCAGCTCAATGAATTGGCCAACTACCTGTTCGATATGAGCAATAGTTTCCGGAATATTATTCCCTGTTATTCGGATGGCAAAGTCATCAATTCCCACAAAAGGATTATTGATATAACCAATTATGAGTGGTTCGATTGGAACGTGAAGTGATTGGAAGTGGAAGTCTTTCACAACACCGACAATGGTAGCCTCAAGTTGCTGCTCATTTCCCAAGTTTATTACTTTGTTAATGGCAGGCTCTCCTGGAAAAAGCATGTCAGCGGCTACTTCGTTTATAAGAATTGTGGTTGGATTTAATGTCTCTCCTCCTTCAGCAAGGAAGTTTCTCCCTTGCACGATTTCCAGGTCCATTACCTCTATCACATCTTCATCAAAACCGTAGAATTGAAGGGGCAGGTTTTCTCCGGAATTTCCCTCCCGGTTAATTTCTATGGTAGCCGGGTCACGATATCCACTAAACATGCGGGTTAAACCAGCAATACCTACTACATTTTCATCTTTGGTTACTTCTGTTTTAAGGTCTGTAACAAAATTACGGAGCCGGCCGTCATCGATTTCCATTACCACTACATGTTCTTCATCGAAACCCAATTCTTTATCGAAAACATAATTAAGCTGGCGCCCTGCGAGAATCGTAAGTACAATAATGGAGTAAGTAAGGGCAAACTGTCCAATTACCAAACCTTTTCTAAAGAAAGAGCTTTGTACCGAACTTGAAGTTTTTTGTTTAATAGCTTGTGATAACTCAAGCCTGGAAAGCATTAAAGCCGGGTATAAGCCAGAAATTAAACCAATAAAAAATATAGAAGGCACAGCAAATATCCCTACTCTAATAAGATTATATGAATTAAGGACAAGCTGAGTGCTGGTAATGGATTCGTAATAAGGAATGATCAGGTTTAACAGTAATATGGCAGGGACAATACTAAGCGCGGCCATTATCACAGATTGAGTTAGGAACTGGATAATAAGCTGGGACTTGTAAGCACCCAATACACTTCTGAGACCAACCTCTGCCGTACGCTTAATAGACCTGGCAGAAGAGAGGTTCATATAATTAATACAAGCTATACTAAGTATGAGAATGGCTATTGCTGCAAATATATATACATACTGGATATTCCCTGGTGTCCCGTTTAATTCACTTAAATTGGAATTAATCTCAGCCGAATGGAAGTGTATGTCGGTGACAGGCTGCAGGTCAAATGTCTGGGTAATATCAGATTGGCCAAAATAATTTACAGCTATCTGATCAATTTGAGATGCTATTTGAACAGGATCTGTATCTTCTTTTAGTTTGATATAGCTATGAGCAATACGCCCTCTCCAACTTGTGTAGTAATCAATGAACCATTGACGTTCCGTAAAACCTTCGAGGTAGCGGTCAATATTTGGATTCATGATCGCGCTGAAACGAAAACTTGAGTTTTCGGGAATTTTATCCAGAACACCGGTTACAGTAAAAAGGCCATAAGCTTCAATTTCCATTACTTCTCCGATAGGATTTTGATCACCAAAGAAGCGATTGGCAGTTTCCTGGGTTAGCACAATCGACATTTGATTATCAAGAGCAGTGGCCCTTTGCCCAAAAATGAAATCGAGATCAAATATGCTAAAGAAAGCACTATCTGTTGCTACTATATCATCAAGCCTTCCACGGGCATAGTCTGTTTGTATAACCTGTTGTGGAGCACCATAAACTTTGGTAATGGCTTCAATTCCCGGAACCTGATCTTGTATTGCATCAGAGAAGGGAAGGGGCAGTTGTGCACTTCTGCTTTGTAAGTCATCCCGTTGCGAAGTAAGGATAGTGCGATAAATACTATCTGAATCTGTATAAGAAGTATCGTAGCTGAATTCATGGTTTAAAGCCAGTAGCATTAAGCCAAAAAAAGACAAACCGATGGTTAACCCAAGAAAGTTAATAATGGAATAATACTTGTCTTTTATAATAGAGCGGTAGGCAATTTTAAAGTAGTTCTTAAACATGATTCCACGCTTTATTTATTGTTAAGGGTATAAGCAGGGTTTAAAAGCGCAGATTTTATAGCCTGGTAGCTAACTGTAAGTAATGCGATTGCTAAAGCAATTCCCCCGCCAAATAAAAATATCCAGGCACTGATAGGTTGATAATAAGCAAAGCCCTGAAGCCATTGCTCCATACTGAAGTAAGCGATGGGTGAGGCTACCAAAAAAGCGATTAAAACCAGTTTTGCGAAATTTGTAGACAACAGGAATACAATCTGCGAAACAGATGCTCCCAAAACTTTGCGGATGCCGATTTCTTTAACTTTTTGCTGAATCGTAAATGAAGCCAGGCCAAACAATCCAAGTGCAGCAATTATGATAGCGAGTATGGCAAAATAGGCGAAAACCTGTCCAAGTATCCGTTCGCCTTCATATTGCTCATAAAAACTGTCTTCAACTAAGGAGTAATCGAATGGAAAGTTGGGTAGATAGGCAGCCCATTGGTCTTTAATGAAGGCAATAGTTTGGTCTCTGTAAGAATCCTTGAATTTTACAGCAATGCTATTGTTACGGCCATTTGAAACAACGAATACAATTGGGGCAATACTTTGGTGCAGGGATTCAAAGTGAAAGTCTTTTACCACACCGGTTATAAAGCCTTCTCTTCCTCCGTAATTAAATTGTTTTCCTATTGCATCTGCCGGAGAAGTATAGCCTAAACGGGAAATTGCAGATTCATTCAGAATGAATGCTTCGGTAGAATCACTTGCCAAATTGATATCAAAATTTCGGCCTGCAACCATTTCTAATCCAAAAAGCTCAGTAAAGTTATGGCTTACATGGATGTCTGCTATCCTAAAACTAATGTCTGCAAGTTCCCCGTTTATTTCAGCCTGCCCTCCCTGAGAATCCAGGAGCCTTCCTGATGGAACCCTGCTCTGCATAGAAACATCAATTACTCCCGGTTGTTGTAGCAATCGGTTTCGAATGTTTATGTAGTTCGATTCTATTTCAGGACTAACCGATACCACAGCAACATTATTCTTGTCGAAACCAAGCTCCTTCGATTGAACATATTCCAGTTGACCATATACAATTCCCATACTGGCTATTAGAGTTATGGAAATAGTGAACTGTATAACTACTAATCCGGACCTGAACCATTCATGGATTCCACCTGTTTTAAAAGAACCCTTCAAGACTGTAGCAGGCTGAAAAGAAGAAAGAAAAAGAGCAGGGTAACTACCAGCAATTAACCCTATAAAAGCTACCACTCCCAGCAAACTTAAAGTCCATCTGAAATCGGTCAAATAATTAATTGCCAGTTCTTTGCCTACAAAATTATTGAAGTATGGGAGAAGTGTCTCCACAAAAATAATCCCAAGAATAAGTGCAAGAGAGGCTAGCAGAAAAGATTCACCCATAAATTGTTTTATCAGTGAGGTGCGATGTGCCCCCATTACTTTCCGCAGGCCTACTTCGTTAGCTCTCCGGGCTGAGCGTGCTGTAGACAGATTCATGAAGTTGATGCATGCAATAAGCAGAATAAAAGCTGCCACTGCTATGTAAATGTAAACATACTCGATATTTCCATTTGGTTCTATTTCGGAGTCAAGATGAGAGTGCAGGTGAATATCAGTAACGGGCATTAAGTGCAGTTTCATAAAATCCGAAGCCAATACCCCTTCATCGAACATGTCGGGCGGGAACATTTCAACAGGAAATGCATTGTTTATAACAGAAGCCAGATTTGCTTCAAGAACATTTGGATCAGTATTCTCAGAAAGCAGCAGGTAGGTTGAGAAGTTATTGCTGCCGAAATTTTGCATCATTTGTTCGTAACCGCCATAAAACCCGGTTACATTATCCATCGAGGCTAAAAAGTCGAACCTGAAATGTGAGTTATCAGGAATATCTTCTATTACTCCTTTTACCTGATATACGTATTCAAATCCCCGGAATGAAAAGTCGAGGGCTTTTCCCAGTGGATCTTCATCACCAAAGTATACCTTAGCCATGCTTTCAGTCAGAACTAAGCCATCGGGAGCCTCAAGAGCAGTAGACAGGTCGCCATCGATTCTTTTCCATGAAAAAACCTCGAATACATCCGGGTCTGCAAAAAAGAAACGATCCTGGATCAAATGCTTATCACCATAGCTTATTAGAGGGGCGGAATCAAAAAAACGTACAGAATGTAGAACGTCATTAGGATATTCCTCTCTTATAAGTTCAGCGAATGGAGGTGCAATATGCCCAAGGTGAAGGCTGGTTTTGCCATCCATATCCTTCCACTCTCGCGAAACACGATAAATTCGGTCCGAATTTTCATGATACTTATCATAGCTGAGCTCATCAGAAATGAACAAAAGAATCAGCACGAAAGCTGTTATTCCTAGTGCAAGTCCAAAAATATTTATAAACGAATAGCCTGGGCTTTTAATTAGATTTCGAAATGCAATTTTGAAGTAGTTCTTAAACATGGCTCAGCTATTAAGGTTTTTTACATAAACGGATTACACATGAAACCTTTCTTTCATGTTTTCTGTGACTACATGTCCATCGAATAAGTGAATAACACGGTTTGCAAAATCGGCATCATGAGGAGAGTGGGTTACCATCACAATGGTTGTTCCTGCCTCATTCAACTCTTCCAATAGCTTCATTACTTCGTTTCCGTGATCGGAATCAAGATTACCGGTAGGCTCATCGGCCAGAATCAGTTTAGCATTTGCTACCACAGCTCGGGCAATAGCCACACGCTGCTGTTGACCACCGGAAAGCTGTTGCGGGAAGTGATTACGGCGATGCATCATGTTCATACGTTCTAATGCCGCTTCAGCTTTTTCCTTCCGCTCATCTGATGACATTCCCAAATACAAAAGTGGAAGTTCTACATTTTCAAACACTGTTAGTTCATCGATCAGGTTAAAACTCTGGAATACAAAACCGATATTACCTTTTCTTAACTGGGCACGTTCTCGTTCACTATAAGTGGAAACTTCATGGCCCAGAAAATGATATTCCCCGTCAGTTGGATTGTCGAGGAGGCCCATTATGTTCAGTAAAGTAGACTTACCGCATCCGGATGGGCCCATGATGGCTACAAACTCGCCTTCTTTTATTTCTACATTTACATTATTAAGCGCAGTGGTTTCTACCTCTTCAGTGGTATAAACTTTATTAAGATTTATTGCTTTAATCATAGTTGTGTATTTATTTCAGTTCAAGAATTTCGTTGTCTCCGAATGTATCGTAACTGGAGGTCACCACTTGGTCACCTGCAGAAAGTCCTGATAGTACTTCGAAAAATTCCGGGTTTTGTTGGCCTAATCGAATAGGTTGTCTAATTGCCTTTGATCCGGTTTCATCTAATACATAAACCCAGTTGCCTCCAGTGGTCTGGAAAAACCCTCCTCTTGGAAGCAATAAGGCAGTAGAAGCATCTCCAAGCTCTAAACGAATCCGAAGTGTTTGTCCCCTGCGTACGCCCTCGGGTGTTTCTCCTGTAAATTCCATGTCAATCTGGAACTGACCATTTGTAATTACGGGATATACTTTAGTGATGACGAGAGAATAAGAGCGGCCAGCAAAAGTAAAAGACCCTGATAAACCTGTTGAGATTCTGGAGAGATGGAATTCATCTACCCCTACTCTTACTTTATAATTGTCGAGAATATCTACCTGTCCTATTCGCTCACCCGGGGAGATGGATTGCCCCTGTTGCAATTCAACGGTAGTAAGTTGGCCATCAATAGGCGCGGTAATTACCAGGTTATCCAAAATAGATTGTACAGCTTCCAGGCTGCGTATCATCCTTTTTTCTGAGCTGTTGAGCTGCTGAAGTTGGGTTATGGTTTGAAGGGAATCCCTTACGAAAGATTCATAATTCAAATCATATCGCTTGGTTTCGTACTCAAAGTTCTCTTTTACGGATTCAAAATCCTGCAGAGAGATTAGGTTTTGTTCATACAGCTTTTTCTGCCTCTCATACTGTGGACGAAGTAAATCAAGCTGGTACTCGGCATTTGCAAGTTGTTCTTTAATCCGAAGGCTGTTTTGCTCTAGGTTAAGCCGCGAATTTCTGACATTGTTGATTTGGTCATACAAACCCGATTCCTGTTGTAAAACCTGCAGCTGTAAATTTGAGTTTGTTAAAACAGCTATAGTATCTCCTTCTAAAACATTAGTACCAGACTCAAGTACTACTTCCTGAATAACCCCTCCCTCAATTGCATCCAGGAAAATAGTTCGGATAGGCTGAATAGTTCCTGACACCTGGATAAACTCCTGGAAAGAACCTTCACTAATGGTAGATATGGTCAGTTTATCTTTTTCAACATTTAGGGTTGATCGAAAGTCTGCGAAAGCAAAGCTATAAATGAAGAAACCTACCACAGCCAATCCGGCAATAAGCCCGGCAATTCTTTTAAAGGTCCAGAATTTCTTCTCAATTTTTTTATCCATTCTTATTAATCCGGTTTAGATACATTCTTTATTCAAACTCTTTATCCCAACTTCCATGCCAAAAACAGTCGGGATCTATATAAAAGACTCTTTCAGCACTTTTCTAGGATATTAATGTTCGTTTTTATACACTAAGTGTTCGATTTCGAACACTTATAATTAGGATGGGTTTCTTAAAGTCGATCAGGAGCTATTTATTAAAAAGATGCGCATCGCGGGTACACTATTTGTAGTACTCATCTAAAAGACAAAAGGAATGAGCAGTAAAAAGAAAGGAAGTATACTTATTGTAGATGACGATGAGGATGTTCTGCAAGCAGCCAGGCTGCTATTAAAACAAAATGGGGTAACCGTCCATACTGAAAAAAATCCGGATAGAATTCCCGGATTGTTGAAATCCTATAAGTATGATGTAGTGCTTCTTGATATGAACTTTCATGATGATGTGAGTAGTGGAGAAGAGGGATTTTATTGGCTTCAAAAAATACGTGAAACAGACCCTTCTATTTCAGTCATTTTGATAACAGCCTATGGCGACATAGACAAAGCTGTAAAAGCTGTCAAAGAGGGGGCTACAGATTTTGTATTAAAACCGTGGCAAAATGAAAAATTGGTAACCACGGTATTAGCCGCACTAAAGCTAACGGATTCGTTGAGGGAAGTGGCAACATTAAAAGAACAACAGCTTCAGTTAAGTGCAGAAATAGATCACCATTACAAAGAAATAATAGGTCGAAGTCCGGCAATGCTGGAAGTGCTTCAGATGATTGAAAAGGTAGCAGCTACCGAGGCAAATGTGTTGATTCTTGGTGAGAACGGAACAGGAAAAGAGCTTATAGCAAGGGCTTTGCACAGACGGTCAAATCGCAGGGAGCGAATTTTTGTAAATGTAGATATGGGAGCTATACCCGAAACACTATTCGAAAGCGACCTTTTTGGCTATAAAAAGGGTGCTTTTACGGATGCAAAAGAAGATAAAGCCGGACGGTTCGAGGTCGCTCACGGAGGGACACTTTTTCTGGATGAAATAGGAAACATACCTTTGAACCTTCAGTCAAAACTACTTACAGTTATTCAAAATAGAAAAGTTACCCGAGTAGGGGCCATAGAGTCTCGCCCTATAGATATACGATTAGTGTGTGCTACCAACAAGCCACTTCAGGAAATGGTAAAAGAGGGGGATTTCAGAGAAGATTTGCTTTACCGGATCAATACTATAGAAATTCATCTTCCCCCATTAAGGGATCGCCGGGAAGATATTGAAACCTTGGTTGAGCATTATGTTAAGTTGTATGCAAGTAAATACAAAAAAACAGAACTGAGGGTGTCAAAAGGGGCTGTACAAAAACTTGAAGGCTATGGATGGCCCGGTAATATCAGGGAATTGCAACATGCCATAGAACGAGCTGTAATTATGACCAGTGGAGATAAACTAACAGAAGAAGATTTTCTCTTGGTAAGAACAGGCAGCAATAAAGAAGCTTCATTTTCTGATGACCTTACACTAGAAGAGTTAGAAAAAGCAGCTCTCAAAAAAGCACTGCAGAAACACAAAGGTAATATCACTAAAACAGCAGAAGAACTTGGCTTAACAAGGGCTTCCGTATACCGAAGAATCGAAAAATTTGGTCTTTAGGGCTCAAAAAATAATATGAGAAGAAGATTCAAAATAGGAGTAATTCAACGGGTTGCTTTACTATGTGCAAGTATTTTTTTATTCATCTACACATTTGAAAACACGCAGTACTACATTTTACTTGTGCTTTTGTGCGCTCTTTTTATCTATCAGGTATATAACCTTATATACTTTGTTGAATTTACAAATCGCCTGTTGGAGCGCTTTTTCGAGGCAATAAGATATAACGATTTTTCTCAGAATTTTACTGCGGGACCGGGTAGTAAATCTTTCGAATCATTGGGAAAAGTCTTGGATGAAATCATCAGGAAATTTCAAAAAGAGAGAGCCAAAAGTGAAGAAAGTGTTCGTTATTTAGAAACAGTTGTACAGCACATTGCCGTAGGTCTTTTTTCCTTCAACCAAAAAGGTGAAATAGAGCTTTTAAATAAAGCGGCTAAAAAGCTTCTTAATATATCTGTTCTTAGAAATATTGAACAATTAAAGGAAATTAGTGAGTCTCTATATATCGTTGTAACAGAGTTAAAAAGTGGGAGCAGGACGCTTGCAAGCTGCACGGTTGACTCAAAAGAGCTAAAACTTGCAGTTTATGCCACAGAGTTTAGAATGAAAGATGATCTTTACAAGCTCATATCCCTTCAAAATATTTCTTCAGAATTGGATGAAAAAGAAATGGAAGCCTGGCAAAATCTTACCCAGGTGCTGGCACATGAAATGATGAACTCTATTACACCCATTGCTTCTCTTTCTGATACAGTAAACAAAATGCTATCGGATGAAATTTTCAATTCAGAAAATAAACAAGAGATTCCTGATGATACTTTTGAAGACGTGAAAGAAGCTCTTAATACAATCAATAAAAGAAGTTTAGGGTTAATGAGATTTGTGGATTCATATCGAAATGTAACCCAAATCCCTACTCCTGTTTTTAAAATTTTAAAAGTTAAAGAAGTACTTGAACGGATTAAAAATTTAATGAAGGGAGAGGCCTCAATTATTAATGTAGAATTCGACGTAGATGTAACTCCGGCTTCCCTCGAAATTACTGCAGATGATCAGTTGCTGGAGCAGGCCCTTATTAATATTGTAAAGAACGCATTAAGAGCTGTTGGTAAAACTGAACACCCGGCCATAAAACTCAAGGGGGCTATTGATGATGCCGGGCATGCTTTTATCGATGTTGAAGACAATGGACCGGGGATAAAACCCTCTGTTATAGACAAAATTTTTGTTCCGTTTTATACCACAAGTAAGCAAAACGGTAATGAAAGCGGCTCAGGGATTGGGTTGAGTTTATCAAGGCAGATAATGAGACTTCACTCAGGCACACTAACTGTTGTAAAAAGTGAAAAGGGAAGTACTGTTTTCCGTTTTCGGTTTTAGCAGGACTATAAGTTTTCACCATTAAAAGGATATTATTGGAAACAAAGGCGATAAAAAATCGTAGCTTTGTCCGTTATTAAAATCAGGGCTTACTTTTAAAACAGAGTGATAAATAAACAGTCGTACATACTTTTTCTACTGGGGGTTGCCGGGTTTGCTGCGTTTATTCTGCTTAGGCCTTATATCGATATAAACTCAAGTGGTGCTATAGAAGAAAGCAGGACCCAGGTAGAAGCTCGTATAGAACAAGTGGCCGGAATGCTGGGCTTCTCCACGGATAGCCTTGAAGTAACTAGTATTCGTCAGCAGCATACTTCGTATATGAGTTTACTCGAAGATACGCTGGGAGAGAAATATACCCCACAATACCTGAACGAAAATGGAATACACATCCAAAGTTGGTTTTCAATAATTGGAATAAAGGGTGGGGGAAACGGGATACTAACAGGGCCGAACGGATTGTTTAATAGTAATGGCCGCCTGGCAATACGTACTTCAAACCAGGGTAATATCATCCGGATCCAGGAAAGTGAAGATTTCCCGAATCCTACATTCATAAAAGGTGAATCTATTGAAGAGTTAGCTGCCCGTGTTACTGGAAGTATACTGGGATATAATCTTGAAGAGTACAGATTAGTAGATATTGAGGATTCTTTATCCGCAGTAGATGAAGGACAGGTTTCAGGAGGAGTTTTAGAAGAGACAGAAGAAGCGGAAACAGGGCTTGAATTTAACTGGAGGCGCATTTCCAGCAACACTTCTACTCCTGAATTTCTTACCCTCAATCTTGAGCATGTTGTTAAAGAATTTGGGGCACCTGGAAACTTCAGAACGGAGTTTGGTTATAAAATCAATTCTTTTTCAGCTAAAAATGAGTTTGAACCTTTTGTATTGCCTGATTTTAACACAGGGAATAGTATAAGTGCATTAGCTATTATCTTTTTCGTCACCATTTTTGTGCTGACAATTCTGGCATTCATATTAGGTCTCACCAATATTTTCAAGGGTAAGGTAGAATGGAAAAGGGTACTATTCTTATTTGGTACAATAAGCCTGGGTATTTATGGTTGGCGGGCTCTTTTCTTTATGGATACATATGCACCTTTTTTCCAGGGGGCAGGAGTTTTTGGACTTAACCTGAATGCCATACTTCTAGGATTAGTAATCGGTTTATACCTGGCTATGGCCTATGTGGGATGGGAAGCCCTGGCACGTGCCCAAAAACACAATCAGATTGAAGTAATTGATGCCACTTGGCAACGAAAATTCTTTGTTCGGGAAACAGGCTCAGCATTAATTCACGGTTTTGCCCTGGGAGCTCTTGTAATCGGGCTTTTTGCAATCGGTGTTTATTTGGGAGGCAATTATTTTTTCCAGGCAGACAGCCAGTTTGGTTTTACCGAGCCCAGCATAAGTTTTAATCTGCTTACTCTTAATATGAGTGCCTGGACCATTACATGGCTAGTGGTGATCGTTCAAATAGCATTTGTTTATGCATTAATACATCAATGGGTCTCCAACAGGTGGCTGGCCTTCGCTTTATCCGTTATTTTCTGTGGGTTATTTATTGGTTCTCTTGGCAGGTTACATGCTACCAGTGGCTCCTTTTTTGAGGATTACCTGACATTTCTTTTGATTGCACTTGCAGTTATAGCAGCTTACAAAGAGTATGGTATTTTAACTGTGGCTACAGGGTGGTGGGTATTTATTTCTGTATATACATTGCTTCCTTATTGGGGTTCAACAAGTATTCAGGTTGCCTATGTAGGATGGGTACAGGCATTCATAATTGCAGGACCGCTTATCTATGGGTTTATTACATATAAGTTTGGTATACCGTTATCCGAAATTGGAAATTACATCCCTGAGTATGAAGAGCGTATTGCCCAACATTTACGGGTTGAAAGGGAGATCGAAATTGCAAGAGAAAGCCAATACAAACTCATGCCTGTTCAACCACCTAAAGGGGAAGGCTTTGATGTTTATGGCTTCTTTTTACCGTCCTTTGAAGTGGGAGGAGACTATTTCGATTACGTTTTATCTAAGAATAAGGATGGTACCGACAAAGCATTAACCATGGCAGTTGTTGATGTATCTGGTAAAGCCATGCGCGCAGCCATGCCGGCAATTTTTACCAGCGGGTTGTTGCTTTCCAGGATGAAAGAAGATGAGCCTGCTGAAATATTAACAGAAGTTTCAGAACCAATTTTTCAGAGGACGGATAAACGAACCTTTATTACGTGTGTAATTGCACGGTATGATTTGCAAACAAAGCAGTTTTCAGTAGCAAATGCGGGGCATTGTAAAGCCATTATAAAGAGAAATGGAAAAGCAGATTTCATCCAAACACCTGATCCAAGGTATCCATTGGGGCTGAAGCCTGTGGTACAATATCAATCACATGATTTTAAACTTAAGAAGGGAGATTTAATCTTACTATATTCCGATGGATTGCCAGAAGCTGTAAATGAAAAAGGAGAGCGGTTTGGATTTGATGAAGTTCCTGCTTTATTGGAACGTATTGATACAGAAAACCTTTCTGCTAGTGAAGTAGCTCAGGAAATAAAAAGAACAGTCCAAAAATTCAGCAATTACCAGCTAGTGGACGATACAACTATTATCTGTTTAAAAGTCTGAAATAAGTTCGCTTTTACACGCTGGCATAAAAAAATGCCAGGATGCGAAAGCAATTTTCAGATAAATATTAAAAATACAAATTATAAAAATGGCTCAAGAACCAAACTTCTCATTCAATGTTCCGCCAGAATTTGAGAAGATTACCAAAAATATCCGGCTTATTGTAGTTGGACTTATTGCGGTTGCAGCAGCTTTTTCTTCTTTCTTCACCGTAGAAACGGAAGAGGTTGGTGTTATTATGCGCTTTGGGAAGTATGTAGGTGAGGCAACTCCCGGATTGAATTTCAAAGTGCCTTTCATTGATGAAGTTGAATACGTTCCTGTTCAGCGACAGCTAAAGCAGGAATTTGGATACAGAACTACTTCTGCGGGAGTAAATTCCTCGTACCGAAAAGCAGGATATGGAGGAGAGTCTCTTATGTTAACAGGAGATTTAAACCTTGGTGATGTAGAGTGGGTGGTTCAGTATCGAATCGACAATCCTTACAACTACTTATTTAAAGTTAGAAATGTTGATGAAACCTTGCGAGATGTATCCGAAGCTGCCATGAGGCAAACAGTCGGAGATCGTACGGTTAACGAGGTGCTCACTGTAGGCAGAGCTGAGGTAGCCTCAGAAGTAGAAGTAATACTTCAGGCACTTAGCGATGAGTACGAAATGGGAATAAAAATAGAACAAGTAGTACTCCAGGATGCAAACCCGCCAGATCCGGTAAAGCCATCATTTAATGGAGTAAATGAAGCCCAGCAGCAACGGGAAACGCTTATTAACCAGGCACGGGCAGACTACAACCGGGTAATTCCCCGGGCTGCTGGAGAAGCCCAGCAAACTATTCAGCAGGCTGAAGGATATGCCCTCAGCAGGGTAAACACAGCGGAAGGTGAAGTGTCACGATTTAATGATTTATACAATGAGTATATAAAAGCACCTGAAGTAACTAAACGAAGGATTTTCCTGGAAACTATGGAAGAGATACTCCCGAAAATGGGACAAAAAATAATTACGGACGAAAAAGGAAACAGTGTGATTCCTTTGCTTCAGCTTCAAATGGATGGAGCAAAACGTTCAACCAGTAACAACCAACAAAACTAGGAGGCAGTACAATGAAAGAAATGAAAGGTATTGGTTTATTGATTGTGCTCGCCCTGGTGGGTTTTGTAGCAATGAATACTCTTTTTGTAGTAACAGAGCAGGAGCAGGTAATAATAACCCAGTTTGGAGATCCTAAGGGGGATGCTATTACAGAACCGGGTTTAAAGGCTAAGATTCCATTCTTACAGAAAGCCAATTATTTCGAAAAGAGATATTTGGAGTGGGATGGGGATCCAAACCAGGTTCCAACTAAGGATAAGGTTTTCATTTTTGTGGATACTTATGCACGTTGGCAAATTACCGATCCGCTAAAGTATTTCGAGCGGCTTGGAAATGAAAGGGGTGCCCAATCCAGGTTGGATGATATTCTGGATGGCGAAACCCGTAATGCAATAGCTTCACATGATTTGGTTGAACTAATCAGAAGCTCTAACCGAGAACCAACCCAGGAAGGTTTAATTTCTGATATTGTTAATGACTCACTGCAAACCATCAGTGTAGGCAGGGATCAGATCCAGGAGCAAATTCAACGGCTTGCCAATGAGCGTACAGCTGATTTAGGTATCGTTGTTTTAGACTTCCGTTTCAAGAGGATTAATTATGCAGAAGAAGTTCGCCGAACAGTTTACGATCGTATGATTTCCGAGCGAAATAGGATTGCTGATAAGTTCAGGTCAGAAGGCCAGGGTGAATCTTCGAGAATAAATGGTGAGAAAGAACGGGAGCTTCTGAGGATTCAATCCGAAGCATTCCGACAGGCAGAAACTATTCGTGGTCGTGCAGATGCACAGGCTGCAGCTATATATAACGCTGCTTATAACAAGACGCGCCAGGCCCGCGAGTTGTACTCGTTTGTGAAGAGCATGGAAGCATACGGCCGTACCATTGATTCAGAAACGTCATTAATTATCTCAACAGATAGCGAGTTCTATAAATACCTGAATTCAATTAACGAATAGCAGATATCCTGAGACTGCATTTAAAGCCCGGTTAATATGCCGGGCTTTTTTGTTTTTATATGATTTCATCTGGTAATAGTTTTGCGAACATATCTTTGTTACTTTTATAATCCCGTGTGCAACGTACCTTTTGTGTGTGAAAAAAAAGAATCTATTTCCCAAAACAGATGAAAGAGTAAGAATTGAGTTTCGGTTATTCGAGATTACATTACTCATCACTATAGGTGTACTTCTCTTCTGGTCTGTGTATGGTTTTTTTATTGGTTATACCCTGGCTATACAGGTTATGTACATTTCAGGCACTGTTCTTTATACCTCATTTTATGTTGCTTACCGTTTAAAAGTATCATTCAATATATTGGCTACCCTTTACTATTTGTTGGGTTTTGCAATGCTCGCTTATAGTTGGTTGCCATCAGGTGGTATAAGTGGTGCTATTATGCACATGTTTGTACTGCTCTATATTTCCGGCCTGCTTGTACTGCCCTTAAGGGCTTATCTTGTATTTATTGCTTCTTTAATCACCATGGTGATCGTATTTGTGACTATTGAAGTGAATGACCCTGATCTGGCGGCTATTTATGCTGATAAACTTTCTGAAGTTACTGACTTGTCTATCGCCAGCCTTATAATGCTTTCCGTAATCGGTCTGGCATTATTCATCTTTAAACGGGCTTATATCAGAGACAGGAACGAGTTAAATGAGCTAATTGAAGAGTTAGAGCATCAAAAAGAAAAAGCAGAAGCAGCAGACCATGCAAAAACTCAATTTCTTGCAACGATAAGCCATGAAATGAGAACACCGCTTAATGGCATTGTAGGAATAGCTGACCTGCTTTCAGATACGGAATTAAAGCCTGCGCAGAAAGAACTTTTGAATAATCTATCCTATAGCAGCTCAATTCTACATAGCCTAATTAGTGATGTACTGGATTTAACGCTTATAGAAGATGGGAAGCTTATCCTGCATAATCATGAAATGAATATTAAGCGTGAGGTTAAGGAGATTGGGGAAATACTCCGCCCAAAACTTCTCGACAAAAAAGAATCAGTCCGGCTTATAATTGAACACGATGTCAGTATTCCCGAAATACTTATCGGGGACGTAAATCGGATACGGCAAGTGCTTATAAATCTGATGAATAATGCAATCAAATTCACGCAAAAAGGATTTGTAAGAATTACAAGTCAGGTAATGAACCAGACGGAAGAAGCACTTCGGATACGCTTTGAGATAGAAGATTCCGGGATTGGTATCTCGGTAGAAAATCAAAGACAATTGTTTAATAAGTTTTTCAGGGCCAGCAGTAATTTAGAGGTTGAAGGAACCGGGCTTGGTTTATCTATTTCAAAAACCATTATCGAATTGATGGGAGGTGAAATCGGTTTTGCATCGGAAGAAGGAAAAGGATCTAAATTTTATTTTGAAATACCTCTCAGAAAAAGCTTAGTTGGTAGATTTAAGAATCCTTCGGATGGATTGATCGAGAACAGACTTGCCAAACTCAGGGTGCTTGTAGCTGAAGATGTAAAGGTGAATCAATTGGTTATCTCAAAAATGCTTAATAATATAGGTGTTCGTAAAATTGACCTTGCAGATAATGGAGTTGAAGTAGTAAAAAAAGCCTTGGAGGATGATTACGATTTTATTCTCATGGATATACAAATGCCTGAAAAAACGGGCATAGAGGCCGCCCAGGAAATACTAAAAGCCAAAGAAGGTGATCATTCACCTATAATTATTGCGGTAACAGCAAATGCCATGAAAGAAGATATTGAAGCTTGTAAAAAAGCCGGGATGAAAGACTTTATCAGCAAGCCATTTACTACAGAAATACTCAATAATATTTTTTCCAAGTATGTATAGATGTGTAGATTGAAAATCTATACTCAGTAATCAGAGAGGTGGTATTTACTTTGAGCTTAATACAAAGATCTTTTGAGGCTGAATAATTTCTTTATTTGCTGTTGCAGAACTTTTTCAGGAAACTGAAGTAGGTAAAATATCCCTTCTTTTTAACACTCAAATTTACTGATAACTATGCCCAACCATCGCCGATGTATAACCTCTCTATGTACTATTCTTGTTCTCATTTTAGGCTGTTCGAAACAGGAGATTTCTAAAGAAATTTCTGATCCTGAAGGGTTTACCGAGTTTATTCAAGGTTATACATCTGGTGAAATAAGCTCGCATGGAGAGATAGCGGTTACGCTTGTCAATCGGCCAGCTGCGAAAGACATTAGGACCCTTAGCTTATTTCAATTAGAGCCATCGGTTAAAGGAATTTCCGAATTGGTAGGAGAAAATGTAATTGTATTCAGGCCTTCAAATCCTTTAGACCAAAACAAAGAATACAGGGTGAATTTTAATCTTGGTAAGGTGGCAGAGGTGCCTGATGAGAAAGCTCTTTTCTCTTTTAATGTTAAAACGATTAAACAGGAAATCGAGATAATACTGGGAGAGCTTGAAATTGTTAATGTCTCCCAGATGAGATTGGAAGGGACAATCTATACCGCTGACAAGTCCCAGCTAAATAATATTGAAAAAGTGCTTGATGCCCGTCAAAAAGATAACACAGAGATTAATATTGAATGGAATCAAAATGCAGCGGGTACGGCTCATAGTTTTTTAATTTCAGGAATTAAGCGGAAAGATAAAGAGAGCGAACTTCTCGTGGAATGGAATGGAAAAGCAGTCGGGAGTACTACAAAGGGCGGTCAACGCATTGAGATTTCTGAAAGCTCGGTATTTGAGCTTATTTCTACCCGGGTATTTACGAATAATAACCCCAGGGTAGAACTTACTTTTTCTGACCGTCTGGATGTATCTCAAAACCTGGATGGATTGATCCGAATTCAGGATATGAGAAACCTGAACACGTTGATAAATGGAAATAAGCTTACTGTAACTCCAAGGCAGCGAAAAACCGGTCAAAAAACACTGACCATTGATGCCGCCATCAAAAATGAAGCAGGCAAACGTTTGGGAACCCAGGTTACCAGGCAAATACAATTCAATCAACCCAAACCACAACTTGAGTTGCTGGGAAAGGGTACCATTATCCCAAACTCAGAAAACCTGCTGTTTCCATTTAAAGCAGTAAGTCTGGGCGCAGTTGATGTTCGTATAGTCCGCATCTTTGAAAACAACATCGGGCAGTTTTTACAGGAACACCGTTTAGGTGATACCAACCTGTGGAATATTAACAGGGTTGGACGCCAGGTATTTGGCGGCGCTATTCCGTTATCGGCATTAGGAGCTGTGGAGACAGGTAGCTGGAACAATTATGCACTTGACCTTTCTAAAATCATAGAGCCCGAACCAGGTGCATTGTACCAGGTGGAAATGGGATTCCGAAAACAACAGGCGGTGTATGAGTGCGGGGAGAATGATCCCGAAACAAACACCAACCTTACAAACCGTAACTGGACCTACAACCCGGAAGACGAAATAAATTACTGGGATAACTACAATGGCAGAAGATATCCCAGAGGATATAACTGGAATCAAAGAAATAATCCGTGCCATGTATCCTATTACTACAACCAGAGAAACAAAACCCGGAATATTTTAGCCTCAGACCTTGGGATTATTGCTAAAAGATCAGACCAGGGAAATGTTCAGGTTTTTGTGACAGATATCACCACTACCCATCTAAAGGAAGGGGCGGAAGTACAACTTTATGATTTCCAACAGCAGTTAATTTCATCCGGGAAAACGGGCGAAGATGGAAAGGTCGAACTGGAAGCAGAGCGTACTCCTTATTATTTGGTAGTATCATCCGGGGAACAGCGCGGCTATTTGAGAATGGATGACGGAACTTCCCTGTCAGTTAGCGATTTTGATGTATCGGGTGCAGGAGTTCAGAAAGGTGTTAAAGGCTTCTTGTATGGAGAACGGGGTGTTTGGCGGCCCGGTGATACCTTATATGTTTCCTTTATCCTGGAAGACGAAAATGAGATACTTCCGGAAGAATATCCCGTAAGCTTTGAACTGAGAAACCCTTCCGGGCAACTGGTTGACCGGAAAACATTCACATCATCGTTAAATGGGTTTTATGTGTATGAAGGCTCTACTGAAAAGCAGGCACCAACCGGTAACTGGAGCTTAGTTGCAAAAGTAGGTGGGCTTACTTTCAGAAAAACCATCAAGATTGAAACGGTAAAGCCAAACCGGATGAAAGTTGAAGTCGATTTCGAAAAAGATGAGATCACAAGAATGAGCAGAGAGATAGATGCAACGCTGAATTCCCGCTGGTTACACGGGGCTATAGCCCGCAACCTGAAAGCAGATGTGGAAATGACCATGACACCTTCTGCTCCGGTATTCCCCGATTTCCCTAAGTATTCCTTTTCTGACGAGTCAGTTTCGTTTTCAAATTCGCCGGATATGATCTTTGACGGGAACCTGAATCGTGAAGGACAGGCAGCACTGGATTATACCTTTAAAGAACTCGAAACAGGGCCAGGGCGATTACGGGTAAACCTGAAATCAAGGGTGTTTGAACCATCAGGAAACTTTAGTGTAGGTAGTTCCTCTACATTTTATTATCCGTTTGAAGCACTCGTGGGAGTTCAGCCTCCCGAATCGGGTAATGCAAGATATTCGCGATGGTTGTCCACAAATACCAATCATGAGTTTAAAGCAGTTTCGGTTGATAAGGATGGTACTGCTATAGGCAATCGTAAACTTGAGTTTGAAGTGTATAAAGTACAATGGCGGTGGTGGTGGCAGCGGAATCGAGAAAAACTGAGTACGTACTTTGAACGAAGAAATGTAACCAGTGTAAAGAAAGGAACCTTTACTACAAATGCTGATGGTAAAGGAATTTTTACAGTAAATATAAACAACGGAGGCCGTTACCTGGTCAGGGTTATTGATAAGAAAGACGGGCACTCAGCCAGTCAAATTGCGTATTTCTCGTGGGGCAGAGGAGGAGGTTCCGGTGTCAGTCCTTCACGTCTTACATTTAACTCGGATAAAGACAGTTATAAAACCGGCGAAAAAGTGACACTGGATATTCCCAGCAGTGAGGGAAGCAGAATCCTGGTAAGCCTCGAAACCGGCTCAAAAATATTAAGCACTCAATGGGTAGAAGGTAAGCAGGGAAGCACTCCATTCACATTTGAAGCCACAGAGGAGATGAGCCCGAACGTGTATGCCAATGTAATGCATATACAAAAGCATGGACAAAAGGAAAATGACCTGCCGATGAGAATGTATGGGGTCATTCCCATTGAAGTTGAAAATCCATCAACGGTACTGGAGCCACAAGCAGTGCTGCCTGAGGAGTTAAAACCTGAAACCACAGCAGTACTTGAAGTCTCTGAGGCCAATGACAAAGCAATGACATACACAGTGGCTATAGTAGATGAAGGGCTTCTTGACCTGACTAATTTCAAAACACCGATACCCCATAACCACTTTTATGCCCGTGAAGCATTGGGGATAAAAACATGGGACATGTTCAGCCTGGTCAGCGATGTATATGCAGGAACACTTTCAAGGATATTAGCTGTTGGCGGTGACGGAGAGTTGAAAGCAAGTGAAGATCCGCTGAACGAAGCCAACCGTTTTAAACCGATGGTACGTTTTATAGGGCCATTCTATTTGGAGAAGGGGAAAACCAATCGGCACGAAATCAATATCCCAAATTATGTAGGTTCGGTAAGAACAATGATTATTGCCGGACAAGACGGAGCATATGGCCAAACGGAAATCACTACGCCTGTCCGCAAACCGGTAATGGTTTTGGCGACATTACCAAGAGTTCTTGGCCCCGGCGAAACTGTTGACCTGCCTGTAAGTGTGTTTGCAATGAAGGAATCAGTAAAAGATGTGCAGGTTAAAATGGAAGCCAACGAGCTTTTTGAAGTAATTGAAGGCTCAACAGAAAAGTCTGTTTCCTTTACTGAGCCAGGAGATGAACTGGTTACTTTTAAGTTGAAAACAAAATCGGCAATTGGTGTCGGGAAGGTTCGGGTTGAAGTAACCAGCGGTAATGAACAAGCCTACCATGAAATAGAAATTGCAGTCCGTAATCCGAACCAGTCATTTACTGATGTAAAATCAAAAGCTGTAGAAAAAGCTGAAAACTGGGAAGTAATCTTCGATCCGCAAGGGATGGCTGGTACTAATTCGGCAGTATTGGAAGTTTCACGAATTCCGCCCATCAATTTTGGAAAAAGGCTCAGAGGACTAATTCGCTATCCACACGGATGTATTGAACAAACCATATCAGCGGTGTTCCCACAGTTATTTGTTGGGGATGTGATGGAGTTGAATGCAGAAAAAAGAAAACAAACACAGGAAAATATTAACAGTGCGATTAAGAGGATTCAGCAGTTTGTTACTTCGAGTGGTGGACTGGCATACTGGCCTGGCAGGGAAGATCCCAATGCCTGGGGAACCAATTACGCTTATCATTTCTTATTAGAAGCCCAGCAAAAAGGTTATTACGTTTCGTCATCGTTGATGGGCTCCATCAATCGCTTTCAACAACAAAGGGCACGAGCATGGCAGGAAACCGAATATGAAAGAGGAGACCTGATCCAATCTTACCGTTTATATACCCTTGCATTGGCAAACAATGCAGACTTGGGAGCGATGAATCGCTTAAGGGAAAAAGCTGATCTTTCTAAACAAGCCAGGTGGAGATTAGCCGCTGCTTATATTGTAGCGGGGCAACCTGAAGCAGGAAGAAAGTTAGTGGAAGGAGTTACCCCTGAAGTTGATGATTACCGCGAGCTTTCCCAAAGTTTTGGATCGGCACTCCGGGATCGTGCTATGATCCTGGAAACCATAAGTCTTATAGGGAGAAAAGAAGAAGCCTCTGTAATAGCACAGGATGTTTCGGGAGCATTGAGTTCGCAGCGATGGCTGAGTACCCAAACAACGGCTTATGGATTATTGGCCGTGTCTAAGTTCTTAAAAGAGAGTAACGCTTCCGGGGATATTAAAGGTACGTTTGTACTGAATGGCAGAAGAGAAGGGACTATTGATTCCAGGGCATTTGTGACCCAGGTAGAGTTGAGGATGAATGAACTCAATGAGAATAAACTGGTTTTTAAAAATGAATCGGAAGGTACCCTGTTTGCCCGGTTGATCTTGCAAGGTACACCTTTAATTGGAGACACCATTACCAATTCCAGCAGCCTTACCCAAAAAGTAAAGTTCACAAACCTTGATGGTGAAGCGGTTGACCCGTCACAGATAGAACAAGGAAGCGACTTTGTTGCAGAGATTACCATTGGGAATCCGGGTTTGCGGGGAGATTATAAGGAAATGGCTTTGAACCAGGTGTTTCCTTCAGGATGGGAAATCAGAAACACACGGATGGATGATGAATCATTTGCTGAGCCCACTGCCCGTTTTGATTACCAGGATGTCCGGGATGATCGTATTTATACCTATTTCGATTTAAGAGCCAATAAATCCAAAACATTCAGGGTACAATTGAATGCGAGTTATGCAGGGAGGTTTTATTTGCCTGCAATCAGTACTTACGCCATGTATGATGAGACTATTAATGCCCGTACCGCAGGTATGTGGGTAAATGTTGTACCGGTGGAATAATTGTGAATATTGAATGTCCAATAAGAAAGTTTTAATGAAGAACTGGTTTAAACAGATATTTGATTACTGGAATAAAAAGTCCCCTCTTGAGAGGGGATTTAGGGGTGTGTCAAAGAACGACTTTGAATTAACCCCAAAAAAAGTTTTTCGATCTATATCAAACCGGAAACAACGATTCGGGAGGAAATTAAGAGGTGGGCTCATTCTAAGTGTATTCATAATCATAGCCATACTCTATCACTACTCCGTTCCAAACCAACTATTCAATCCGTCCTATTCAACGGTTCTGGAAGACAGGTACGGAAATCTAATTGGAGCTAAGATTGCTGATGATGAACAATGGAGATTTCCTGTATCTGATTCTATCCCAGAAAAATTTAAAACAGCCATTATCGAGTTCGAAGATCGAAATTTCGAGTCTCATGCAGGAGTTGATCCTTTTGCGATTGTCCGGGCAGTCCAACAAAACTACAAGGCAGGCGAAGTAGTGAGCGGGGCAAGTACACTGAGCATGCAGGTGATCAGGTTGGCAAAAGGAAATCCCGAACGTACCGTTTGGGAAAAGCTAAAGGAAATGGCTCAGGCTACACGACTGGAACTAAAATATACCAAAGATGAGATACTGGCTTTGTATGCAGCACATGCTCCATTTGGTGGTAATGTAGTTGGGCTGGAGGCAGCAGCATGGAGATACTTTGGAAGAGAACCGGATCAACTTTCCTGGGCGGAAACTGCGACTTTGGCCGTATTGCCGAATAGTCCCGGCCTTATTCACCCAGGGCGCAACCGGGACGCGTTAAAAGCAAAGCGCGACCGGTTACTCAGGAGATTGTATGAAAGCGAAAAGCTGGACTCTTTAACCTATACACTTTCTGTGCTAGAACCGCTTCCCCAAAAACCACTGGCTTTACCTGATGATGTTCCGCATTTGGTTTCGAAGTATCACACAAGTGGTCAAAAGGGGACAAAAATCAGAACGTCAATTGATCTGGCATTTCAGAAAAAGATCAATAGTATAGTAGATCGGAATTATAATAAGCTAAGGGAAAATGGGATCCATAATGCCGCTGTAGTTATAATGGATGTACATTCAAAAGAGGTTACGGCTTATGTCGGCAATACTTCAGGCTCTGCTAATAAACATGGCCAACGCGTAGATGTGATTACTTCTCCAAGAAGTACAGGAAGTATTTTGAAGCCATTTTTATACATGCTGAAATTAAATGAGGGAGAGATCCTGCCAAACTCATTTGTGCCGGATATTCCATCTATATTTTCAGACTATTCACCTAAAAACTTCACCCGCACTTATGATGGGGTGGTTCCTGCTTCAGAAGCCTTATCCCGTTCACTGAATGTGCCATCCGTATATATGTTGCAGGAATTCGGGGTTCCCAAATTCCATTACTATTTAAATGAATTTGGCCTTACAACAATCAATCGTTCTCCTGATGAGTATGGCCTTTCGCTTATTCTGGGGGGTGCCGAAGCAACACTTTGGGATATTACATCGGTGTATGGCTCTTTTGCTCATCAATTAAATAGTTACGATCCCGGAAGTGCAAAGAAAAATCGATATGATTCGGTTCATTTTTCCATAGCAGAGAGTGAAAATCAGCAGGTATCAGATAAACCAGCGACAGTATCTTCGGTTAATGAAGGAGCGATTTGGAGTACATTTCAAGCGATGCTGGAAGTGAACAGGCCAGGAGCCGAATCAAATTGGAGACGCTTCCGGAATTCAAGAAAAGTAGCCTGGAAAACTGGAACCAGTTTTGGTTACAGGGACGGCTGGGCGGTAGGCGTAACGCCTGAATATGTAGTAGGTGTTTGGGTAGGAAATGCTGACGGAGAAGGCCGCCCGGGATTAACAGGCATAAAAACTGCAGGGCCGATTCTGTTTGATGTTTTTGATGTGCTTCCTGCTACTTCATGGTTCAGTGAACCCATCTATGAAATGGAAGAGGTGATGGTATGTAGTAAAAGCGGTTACCGGGCAGGTAGTTTTTGTCCAAATCCAAAAAGTGCTTCAATTCCAAAAACCGGGCTGAAAACAAAAATGTGTCCGTATCATCAGCTGGTGCACCTGGATGAATCCAAAAAAATGAGAATGAACAGTAGTTGTGCAGATGTATCGAAACTGGCGGCTAAAAAATGGTTTGTATTACCTCCTGTCCAGGAATGGTATTATAAAATTTCTCACTCTGAATATAGAAAACTGCCACCATTGGCACAGGGCTGTGGCGAAGAAGATCAAATAACAATGCGCCTGATCTATCCTTTTGATAGATCAGTGATTTATGTTCCGAAAGAACTGGGTGGAAAGGTTGGAAAAGCAGTATTCGAAATTGCGCACCGGGATCAACAATCAAAAATATTCTGGCATCTGAATGATGAGTTTATTGGAGAGACCGATACCTTTCATCAATTAGCTTTTGCACCTAAACCCGGAAAGCACACCCTTACTTTGGTTGATGAGCATGGTGAACGATTGGAACACAGTTTTGAGGTTGTAGCGAGGTAGGGAATTAAGAGTTTTGAGTTCTTAGTTTTTTTCCCTGTACTGCAATTTGTGTGAAACCAATAAGCTTAGCACAGCAAAGGAAGTGAATAAAAAGAAACCTATTTGAAGGCTGGAGGCATTGGTGGTCATTATATTAACGTTCAGGGCTATATCCTCAAGATCAGAAAGCTGCTCAGAGATAATGCCTGTAAAGCCGATATAAGCCATAAAAATGGCAACTACCATCACATCAGCCATTGACCATTTAGCAGTTCTAAATACTAAAAACTTAATAAAACCATTCTCCCTCAGTTTATCAGAATAAATATGAATTACTGATCCGATCAATTTAGAAACAGGAAAAAGCACACTAAACGACAGTACCAAAACACCAACGATAATAACATCTACTTTTTTATTAGTTATCATCACCCATACCACTTCGAGTATACTTTTGCTTTTGAAGTATAAAACCTGGTCAATAAAGACTATGGATTCCCCCATCAGTTCAAATTCCATTTTTGAGATCCTGGCATCAATATTAATCATGGGTATTAAAACCCCCACCGCGAGCAGGCAGCCGCAAATTAAAGTCAGAATTGTAAATTCTGCTTTCATAAAATCGCGCGAAAAAGGAACCACCAGTGCAAGTAATCCTATCATGCCAAATAAAGAGGCTGAGTAAGGAATCCTCCTGTTATTCATGTTCTGAACTTTTTCTTCAATAATCTCTATGGCTTCACTTTTTTCTTCGGCACCGTGTTTTTCCAGGATCTGATCAAAAACGGTGTAATCAATTTCGGAAAAGGTACTGTCGGAATACTCTTCCATTTTTTCGATCAAGAAGTTTTGTGCCAGTTCTTTATTCTCGGGATTCTTTATAAATAGAATAATGCTTTCGGTGATAACCGGGATTTTCTCTCTCATCAGGCCAAAAACATCCGTTACCGAAGCCACGCCCCGCTTTAGAAATCCACCCACGCTCCCGGTGTTTTCTTCTTCAAAACCTTCTTCTAATTCAGTAATGGCAATTTCAAGAAATTCGGCAATCTTCTTCCTGAGGTTTTCTTCTTTACCCGGAGAAAGCTCAAATTCATTGATTCTTTTAATGATGATATCAGATAGTTCTTCCTCCCACACATCTACACTAAAAATCCCATATTTGACTTTCGAAAGCTCAATAAGCTCGGTTTCTAACACCCTTTTCTGGGTTTCAATTTGATAGATGAATAAGCAGGTAAAGGCAACTCCTGCTAGAAGAACTATCAAAATGGGCAATCTGAGTTGCTGCAAAATCTCTTGGTTAGTTTCAATTAAATAAGGATGCTTAAATTTTTAAGCACGGGTGAATATCATTATTTAATTAGAAAAAAGATGCCTGTTGCCAAGAATTTCTTTTAGAATCTTTTTGCTTTCCGAGGTATGAATTTGGGCTTTAAGTTTTATCAGCAGGTTATATAAGCCAACGTGTACCCGTGTTGTATAAATGAAGTGCTTATTTCCTCTGGGTTCGTTAGATAAAGGGGCTTCTTTAGTAAAATGCCGGATCGTCTTGTCAAATTCTGGATCACCAAAATCAAATACATCATATTCGTAAGGTTTGGCAAAAATCATCCCGTAATTGTGTGCAAACTCGAAGTATTCCTGTTCTTTATCGCCTTCTTTTGAATTAGGTTTGAGTACTTCAAGCCTTTCAAAAAGTCTTCGTATTGCATCTTCATCTTTTGAAAGATGTGTAGGGAGCAACTCTAAATAATTTCTAAAGAATTCTGTAGGGTATTTTTTCACGCATCCGAAATCAACCACACCAAGCTTTCCATCATTTGTAAATAAAAAATTTCCGGGATGAGTATCAGAGTGGATATAATCATCATTTTTTATTTGTTCGTGAAAGAACTGCCACAATAACTGTCCAAAATGATTTCGTTCTTCCTGGGAAGGTTTTTCTTGCAGGAACTCACTTAGATGTCTTCCTTCCAAAAAAGTCATGCATAATACTCTCTCAGTAGAAAACTCTTCTATCCATTCGGGAATAACTATATCCAAATCACGAAAACGTTTCCCAAAGGCCTTTATCTGCTCGCCCTCATAGACGTAGTCTGTTTCCTTAAGGAGGGTACTTTTTATTTCTTCAAAATAAGGCTCAATGTCCGCCCCTTTTTTTACCAATTGTTTTGCGAGTACTTTTCCTAGCCCTAAATCGGAACTAATAGTTTCTCTAACATTGGGATACTGGATTTTAATGGCAACTTTCCTTCCATCCTTTAGAACAGCCTTATGTACCTGCCCAATAGAAGCAGCAGCAAAGGCCTCCGATTCAAATTTAGAAAATAATTGTTCAGGATAGCCTCCCAGTTCTTGTTTGATAATAGAACGAACGAGGGCTTTATTAATAGGAGGCACCGAGTATTGGGCCTGGCTCATTACTTCGGCAAACTCCTCGGGAAGAAATCCCTGATCCATACTCATTCCCTGGGCTATTTTCAGAGCGGTTCCACGTAGTTTAGTAAACTCCTTAAAAACCTCTTTTGCATTATCTGCATGAAACTTACCATCGTCCCCGCTATCAGTTCCTACTTTTTTCCTGAGGTAACGTTGTGCGTAGTTGGTTCCTACTTTAATGCCTGTTTTTGCAATAATTTTTCCTCTTTCAAATTTAGAGGATGGGAAATCAGTCATTATTCTCCTTTCCTTTAAACCAGTCGGTGATCATGTCTCCAAAAAGTGGGATTTTTTTTGCCAGCCCGGCATAGGTAATGAGGTATTTGGCAAGATCAAAACCTCTGTCAATAGTTTTGTTATAGATCAATTCTTCAAGAAACCCGGTAAGCTTATCCGTTAATGCAAAAGTTCTTTCATAATTTTCACTGCTATCATTTAACCAATACTTGATGATATATAGATATTCTTTAGCTACGAACTCATAGAAATAGTCTTTCATCAAAAAACCGGCGCTTACGGCAATGTTGCCATCCGAAGTCAGGAAGCCTTTAAAAGTAGCCACAGTTTCTATGTAAAATGCAGAGCTCTTTTTCTTGTCAAAAATCATTTGATTGAAGGTTTCCTCAACAAACTCCCGGTGTTCTCCCATCATATCAAATAAGGTAAAAATGAAATTCGAGAGTTTTTCACTTACCGTGTATGTATCGAAGTCGTCAATTTCTTCAATCATTGCATGGTAACGAGTAACCAGAGATGGGTAATAATAATTAAGGATAGACTTTTTGTTCGGAAACAGAGCATAAATCTGAGAAGCTGTTTTGCCGGTTTTTTCTCCAAGCTGTTTCATACTGAAAGCTCCATGCTCAAGGTATAACTCAATGGCGGCCTCAGTAA
>CP030887.1:1470000-3489855 GCA_006969905.1 Balneolaceae bacterium
GACAGTACCCGGATTCTTCGGATGAAGGGATAGTGGAGGTAACCATGCTGCCAAGAAAAGCGTCGTAGTTTGTTGCGAGCGCTCGTACCCCAAACCGACACAGGTGGGTGAGGAGAGTATCCTCAGGTGCTCGAGTAATTCATGGCTAAGGAACTCGGCAAAATAACTCCGTAACTTCGGGAGAAGGATCCCCCGCACAGCAGTGTGCGGGGCGCAGTGAAAAGGCCCAAGCAACTGTTTACCAAAAACACAGGTCTCCGCTAAGTCGTAAGACGATGTATGGGGGCTGACGCCTGCCCAGTGCCAGAAGGTTAAGGAAGGGAGTTAGCGCAAGCGAAGCTAATAACTGAAGCCCTGGTGAACGGCGGCCGTAACTATAACGGTCCTAAGGTAGCGAAATTCCTTGTCGGGTAAGTTCCGACCCGCACGAAAGGCGTAACGATTTGGACACTGTCTCGGAGAGGGGCTCGGTGAAATTGTGGTATCGGTGATGACGCCGATTACCCGCAGCGGGACGAAAAGACCCCGTGAACCTTTACTACAACTTTACATTGGCTTTAGCTGTAGTATGTGTAGGATAGGTGGGAGGCTTTGAAGCGGCGTCGCCAGGCGTTGTGGAGCCACCCTTGAAATACCGCCCTTGCTACAGGTGAAGTCTAACCCGGAAACGGGAACAGTGTATGGTGGGTAGTTTGACTGGGGCGGTCGCCTCCTAAAGAGTAACGGAGGCTCCCAAAGGTACCCTCAGCACGGTTGGCAATCGTGCGTAGAGTGTAAAAGCATAAGGGTGCTTGACTGTGAGACCTACAAGTCGAGCAGGGACGAAAGTGGGGTTTAGTGATCCGGTGGCACCGCATGGAAGGGCCATCGCTCAACGGATAAAAGTTACTCTAGGGATAACAGGCTGATCTCCCCCAAGAGTTCACATCGACGGGGAGGTTTGGCACCTCGATGTCGGCTCATCGCATCCTGGGGCGGTAGTACGTCCCAAGGGTTGGGCTGTTCGCCCATGAAAGCGGTACGCGAGCTGGGTTCAGAACGTCGTGAGACAGTTCGGTCTCTATCTGCTGTGGGCGTTGGAATACTGAGGAGGGCTGCTCCTAGTACGAGAGGACCGGAGTGGACGCACCGCTAGTGTACCTGTTGTGTGGTCGCATGCATCGCAGGGTAGCTATGTGCGGAAGTGATAAGCCGCTGAAGGCATCTAAGCGCGAAGCACGCTCCAAGATAAGTATTCCCTATGAGCCTCCTGGAAGACGACCAGGTTGATAGGCGGCAGGTGTACGCATGGTAACATGTTTAGCTGAGCCGTACTAATTAGGCCACTGGCTTTGTTTATATGGCTTGCACGGGGATTCCGGCAAGCGCACTGTACTTCTTCTTTATCACGCTGCGAGGCGTGACCATGTCAAAGAACTTTTTTTACTGACATTGGGCCGACAACGGCCCGCCCCCTTTTTGAAGGTGGCCATTGCGCAGGGGCCCCACCCGTTCCCATCCCGAACACGGCCGTTAAGCCCTGCAGCGCCGATGGTACTGCACACGCGGTAGAGTAGGTCGCCGCCTTCATCTTTCTTTAAAACCTCTTATCCAACCCCCAACGATAAGAGGTTTTTTTGTATAAGTATGATATCTTTAAATGCTTCGTTAAGACCTTATTGCATAATTCAACCTTCTATGAATAAAACTATTCTGACTTTATTAGTCGTGTTTTCCTCCATGTTTGTTCAAGCACAATCTATTGGTGATTGGACGGCATATACTTCACTTAGATCAGTGTCAGGTGTATTGGAAGATTCTGAAGGAAGAATTTGGTCATTTACAAATGGAGGAATAGGGGTATTTGAAGATACCGTATTAGTTAAAAGCTTAACAACTATAGATGGATTAACAAGATTAGATGCAACAACGGCAACTTATGATTCAGAAGGAAAAAGGATATTTGTAGGTTATCTGGATGGAACAATCGATGTTATTGATGTGGAAAGTTTTGAAATAGATGTACTGTCTGATATAAGGAGGAATGAAAGCTTTTCACCAAGAACAATAAACAAGTTTGAAATTATTGGTAATTCTTTGTTTGCAGCAACAGATTTTGGAATAGTTGATTATGATTTAAATACACTTTTTGTCAAAGATACTTACAGTAAGTTAGGCTCTTTTGAAAGGGGGATAAAAGTAAATGACTTAGTATTGATTGAGGACACACTTTATGCAGCCACTCAATCAGGGATTGCGACTACAATAATTGATGGCTTTTTTACCGAATCTAATTGGGAAAACTTTGATCAAAATAATGGATTTGTAAGTGAAGATGTTATAGCAGTTGGATTTTTGAATGGTGAGATATATGCATCAACATCCAATTCAAACTACGTATATAGGGATGATAACTGGATAACAAATAATGAATTTGGCAGTAACATAGTTATTGACTATTCAACTAAAAGTGATAGCCTTATTGCACTATCTATAAAAAATATTTTTATAAAAAAGAGCCAACAAAATATTGAAACCCGATTTTTAGGACCCGAAATAGGAACAACAATAGGAGATCCAAATAATAAGACAACTACTATTCTGTTTGGCACGCTAAACGAGAGTTTTGGGAAACTAAACGAAAGTCTTGAAATAGAGTTTATAATCCCCAATGGACCGTATCAAAACTTTTTTGATGATATTAATTTTGATAATGGTATTCTTATAGCAGGATCAACACAGAAATCTGCAAGAGACGGGAATATAGATCGTGGAAAGGGATATTATATATTTGATTCCGAATGGAAAAGCTATAACGGGGATAATACTCCCGAACTTAGTTCATCCGGTTTTAGGCAGGTGCTTAGTAGTACAATTACCGATAGTTATTACTATTTCGGAAGTTGGGGGCGCGGAGTGGTAAGGCATCATAAAGAAACTAACGAGATAACAGTTTTTGATGAAACCAATTCTACTCTTAGGGGGTGGAGTACTGATGATCCGCTTTTTCCTGTTATTACCGGGTTGGAAACTGACTCGAATGGTGATGTTTGGATTGTAAGCAGGTTTGCAGACAATCCGCTCTACAGGCAAACTCCCGGAGATGATGACTGGGTGAGTTACTCAAAACATACTGTAACAAGTTCGGCAGACCTCTATGAATCATTATTTATTGATTCCTTTAACCAAAAATGGATACCTCTTCAATCTTCTTCAACTGCAGGAGTAGGGCTCTTGGTAATAAATACCGGCGATATTTCGGATCCTGATGACGACAGAGGAGTGAAGCTTACTGCTGATTCTGGAAATGGAAACCTACCAGATAATAAAGTAAAATCTATTATTCAGGACAAAAACGGGGAGGTATGGATTGGTACTGAAAGAGGTATAGCCAGGTTTTTATTTCCTGAATTAATTATTGACGGAGGGGTAGAAGAGCGGAGAGCTCAATGGCTTATCAACGAGGATACCTCAGCGGTATCAAGGCTATTATTAAGAGATGTAAACGTAAAAACTATGGCAGTGAATGCAGCCAACGAAAAATGGATAGGCAGCGAAAACCAAGGGATTTGGGTTTTAAATGAAGATGGGAGCAGGATTGAGCAAAGATTTACAACCGATAACAGCCCCCTGTTTTCAAACAGTATAGAGTCTATTTCAATTAACCAAGAAACAGGAGAAGTATTTATTGCCACTGATCTGGGATTAATAAGCTATATGGATGTGCCAAACTCAGGTACGGCTAAAATGAAAGATCTAAAAGTGTACCCGAATCCATTCAGCTACAAAAAAAATTCAAGAATCATAATAGAAGGCCTTGGCAGCGAGTCCGAAATCAAGATAACCGGAGTAGATGGAACAGTTGTTAATTCGCTTACTGGTTCAGCTGGCAGAATAGAATGGGATGGCTTAGACTATAACGGTAATGAACTGGGGACAGGAGTTTATTTTATTATTGCTATTGGGAAAGATGGAAGTGGAAAAGGTATTGGAAAAGTTGTTATTGTACGATGAATGAATATCTTAACTGTTATTATCAACTTTCAAACACCTGGTCTTTTAAAAGAAGCTGTATCTACTTTTACTAAAATCTATCCGGATCAGGATGTTTTGATAGTGGATAATGGATCCCAGGATAATTCCAGAGAAATAATCCAAGAGATTGAAGAAACATCCAGCAGAATAAAGACGCTTTTCCTGGAAAATAACATTTTTCATGGCCCAGCGATGGATCTTGTTCTGAACAAATTCTCAAACTACGACTACTTATTTTTTCTTGATAGTGATACGGAAACCAGGAAAACCGGCTTTCTTGAAGCTATGTACGAAATTGCTGAAAAGGACAACAATGTTTATGCCATAGGGCAAAAAGAAAGGGTAAATAAAAGAGGGTTCAAAGATGAGCAGGGTTTCCCGGTAATTCTTACCCCTTATCTTTTTTTGCGCAGAGCTTTGTATAATTATTTCCCTCCTTTTTTTCACCACGGCCAGCCAACATTGCAAAACTTCTTTGAAGCAACAGGTAAAGGGTATAAGCTGGTTAATTTTCCTATTGAAAAGTATATTTTCCACCACTGGAGGGGAACTGCAAAAAAGTACGGTTATAAACTTGGGTTAAAAGGTAAAATCGATTATCTGTTGAATAAATTTGGTTTCTGACTTGTCTGACAAAACTATAGACATATCTGTTGTAATAGTTAATTATAAGGTTAAGGAGTACATTGCCAATCTGCTTAACTCACTTTACAAAGCACAACAAAACCTATCGCTTGAAATATTTGTAGTCGATAACGCATCAGGGGATGGTTCCAGAGAATTTCTTACCGAAAGATTTCCGAATATTTTCTTTATCCAGAACGATGAGAATCTTGGTTTTGGAAAAGCCAATAACCTGGCAATAAATCAGGCTTCAGGAAAGTATATACTTATTATCAATCCTGATACTTTGGTAAGTGAAGATACTCTTACCAAAATGGTATCCCATATGGAAAAACATCCTAATTGCGGAGCTGCGGGGTGCAAGATTTTAAATCCTGATGGTACATTTGCACCCGAATCAAGAAGAACTGTCCCATCAATTTGGTCATCTTCAGCAAAGTTACTTGGTTTAAGTTCGCTATTTCCGAAATCCAGACTTTTTGGGGCTTACTATATGAGCTGGTTAGATGAAAATGAACCTGCCCGGATTCCGGTTCTCTCTGGAGCATTTATGTTTTGGAGAGCAGAGGTTTTGAAAAGTTTGCAAGGCTTTGATGAACGCTTTTTTATGTATGGAGAGGATATTGACCTTTGCTACAGAATTCAGAAAACTGAATATCACATTGATTATGTACCCGCAACATCTATCATTCATTATAAAGGAGAAAGCACTCAAAAAGATAATCTAAAGTATATCAAGCTTTTTAACAAAGCGATGTATCAATTCTATGATAAGCACTACAATACAGCATATAGCTCCATTTTCAGAGTATTGATTTATTTGGCAGTAGCACTAAAAACGATTTTTTCTTTTTCAATGTCCTTTATAAGGAAGTCGAAATTACTTTTTCTTGATGTGCTTCTTTTTAATGTAGCTTTTTCATTGGTTTATATTATACGGTTCTCTATTAATCTATCCGAGATATTTGAGCCGGAGCGATTCCGTTTCTTTGCTGTGAATTTGATTGTTTCTGTTATTTATCTTGTAGCTGCTTCATTTATAGGTTCTTTCAAAGATAAAGGCCAGTCATTATCTAATCACTTGAAATCATTGATAATCACTTTTATCGGGATCGTGATTATAAGCTTTTTTGCTAACCAATTTGCATTTTCGCGACTTGTATTGGGTGTTGGGTTCATTCTATCTGCTGCATTAACAATATCCATTCGGTTCTTTGTTACTAACAAAGCTAATACAGGGATACAGAGGACAGGTCGAATTCGAAATGCAAAGATACTGATCGTTGGTGATGTAATGCATGTTAAAGAGGTTGTGAACAAAATTCACTCCAGGCCCGATTGGCATTATGAAGTTATAGGAACAGTGCAAGCAGAAGAAGGTGATGTAAAGGATGAAAAAGCTATTGGTGATATTTCTCAGTTATCCGAATTGGTAAAAGCTTATAACATCGATCAGGTTTTCTTTGTTTTAGCGTCTATTTCCTATCAAAGAATGCTTCACTCGATTAATAAACTTCAGAACGAAAACATTGTTTGTAAGCTGATTCCTGAGTCAATGGATTTTATCCTGGGCAAATCAAATGTCGAATATTTAGAGTCTATTCCTTTAGTAAAAGTTGAGTTTGAATATTCAAGACCAGCGAACGTATTTATAAAGAGAGTGTTTGATATTCTTTTGTCGCTACCACTATTCCTGATCTTATTCATTACAGTAAGCGCTTCGGCAGTATTATCAAAAAAACACAAAGTCAGATTTAATGGGTTGGTTTTTTTTAAAAATGGAAAAGCTGCCAAATGGAAGAATCGGTTTCATGCAATGGCATATATTTTATCAGGTAAAATGAGTTTTGTCGGTTCTCCTTTCTATCAGGAAAAGGGCAACTATTCAAAATATAAAAAGGGAATTACCGGACTTGTCCAGGTAAATGAAAGTAAGATGTTAAGTATTGAAGACCGTGAGCAGTTTGATATTTATTATCTTCAAAATTATTCTATTTGGATGGACATTGATATACTGGCAAAAAGCCTTTTTAATAAGGTTTCATTAGCAGATCAAATTGAAAAAGCTAAGAACGTTTAAACCTTTCTTTCCAGTTCTTCTACCATTTCAGGATACCACGTACTAAAAGTATCACTTTCAATTCTGGATCGCACTTCATCCATTAGCCATAAATAGAAAGTGAGATTGTGAACAGATGCCAGAACAAGCCCAAAAATTTCGTTATGCTTTATAAGGTGATGTATATATGCCATAGAATAGGAATTGCACAATTCACTTGGAAAATCTGCGTCTAAAACCTGGTGATGATCTTTCCATTTGGCATTTCTTAAATTCACTTTACCAAACCTGGTAAAGATAGTGCCGTTTCTGGCATTTCGGGTTGGCATTACACAATCAAACATATCAATTCCCCGTGCTATCCCTTCCAGAAGGTTGGCAGGAGTTCCTACTCCCATAAGGTAGCGTGCTTTTTCTTTAGGTAAGTAATCGGTGTTTAAATCAGTCATCTCATACATCAATGGAATTGGCTCTCCTACGCTTAGCCCTCCAATTGCAATACCTTCAAAATTCATATCAGCCATAAATTTGGAAGACTCAATTCTTAAATCTTTATAAGTACCGCCTTGTACAATGCCAAACTGAAATTGTTTATGTCCATATCTGGATTGAGTATTTAAAAATTGACTACGCCCTCTTTTTGCCCAACGATGCGTAAGCCCCATTGAGTTTTTTGCGTACTCATAACTACTTGGGTAGGGAGGGCATTCATCAAGTATCATCATAATATCAGACCCCAGAATCCTTTGAATATCAACTACATTCTCAGGTGTAAAAAGGTGACTTGAGCCATCAATGTGACTTTTAAAATGAGCCCCTTCTTCTTCCAGTTTCCTGATATCGGATAACGAAAAAATCTGGTATCCGCCTGAATCCGTTAGGATCGGAAGGTCCCAATTTATGAACTTATGTAATCCTCCGGCTTGTTCAATAACATCACAACCAGGCCTTAAATACAAGTGGTAAGTATTAC
Source organism: Balneolaceae bacterium (assembly GCA_006969905.1). Classification (GTDB taxonomy): domain Bacteria; phylum Bacteroidota; class Rhodothermia; order Balneolales; family Balneolaceae; genus Balneola. The sequence goes on from CP030887.1 coordinate 1,477,671, forward strand.
CCAGTATTATTTGAGCCTTTACCTTTTGAATAAGATCATTTTGAGAAACTGCTTTCACTGAACCCAGTGTGCCTACCGGCATAAAAATCGGAGTTTTAATTACTCCATGATCAGTTGTTAATTCACCCATTCGGGCCTTAGTTGAAGAGCAGTTTTTTTTTAAAGAGAACAAAAAAGGAATCTATTTATAATTGTGATTAATTGTGCTGAGGCATTAAAAATGTGTATTTTGGCAAAATATGAAGAATTCGTTTAAAGTATCGGATGGTCAATAAGTTAAAAATATATCGGGAAGTAATTTTTACGAGTTTGCTGGATTTCCTAATTCTGCTTGCAAGTTGGTTTGTATTCCATTCTTATTTTTCAACTGATCTGAATATGCTACTGAAAGCAGTTGACCTGCATTTTGTAAAAGCTGGGGTATTCTTGAGTACTTATTGGATTGTAGTTTTTATACTCACGGGCGTTTACAAAAGGTTGTATCTCATATCCCGGTTGGATGAATTTGTAGCTGTGACCAAGTCTACTGTAATAGGTTCGTTATTCCTGTTCTTTATTATTCATATTGGGGATGCTATTGATATAGGGTACAACAATGAGTTGATGGCTTATTATTGGATTACCACTTTTGGGATGGTTGCTCTCAATCGCTTTTTAATCCGTACTATTCAGCGATTCTATGCACAACAAGGAAAAGGCTTGCATAGAACTGTAATTATAGGAACAGGGCCTACTGCGAAAACGGCCTACCAGGATCTGAATAGAAATAAAACATTAGGTATGGAGGTTTTGGGATATATTCAGGTTAACGGAAAAATGCCTCACCCGGATACAGGAATCCTGTCAGAAGAAGTAATAGGGCATTTGGATAATATCGGGGAGTTGATTGAGGAAAAAGAAATCCAGGATATACTGGTTGCCATTGAGCCTGAGCGCAGGAAAGATTTAGTGGAAGTAATATCAAAAGTAGACTATCCCGAGGTATCGTTAAAGCTGCTGCCCGATTTTTACCAATTGGTAAGTGGCCTTAATAAAACCAACCAGATTTTTGGTATGCCCATTATTGAGATTTCCCCCGAACCTATGCCGCTTTGGGAGAAATTTGCAAAAAGATTAATAGATATTGTAATAGCCATTGTAGTATTAGCATTAAGCCTTCCATTTTTATTATTTATCGCATTGCTTATTAAAATAGATTCAAAAGGATCTGTGATTTACAAACAGAAAAGGGTAGGGAGAAATGGCCGTAAGTTTACCATCTACAAATTCAGAACTATGAAAGTGGATGCAGAAGATGAAAGCGGCCCCACCTGGGCGATAAAAGATGACCCAAGAATTACAAAAGTAGGTTATTGGCTACGGAAGCTGCGGTTAGATGAAATTCCGCAAATGCTTAATGTTTTAAAAGGAGACATGAGCATTGTGGGCCCCCGTCCTGAGCGTCCTCATTTTGTGGATCAATTTTCAAAACAAATTCCATTGTATACCCGCAGGCTAAGAGTACGTCCGGGAATTACAGGTTGGGCTCAGGTTAAATGGAAATATGATTCATCATTGGACGACGTAAAAGAAAAGACGAAATACGATTTATACTATATAGAGAATATCTCGTTAAAGCTGGATGCTAAAATCCTCATCAATACCTTTATAACTATGATTAAAGGGAAAGGGCACTAGCATGGCAGGAAAAGTCCTTATCATTATCCCTACTTATAACGAGGCCGCAAATATTGTGCGCATGATCGATAGGTTAATGCAATTAAAGCATGAAGTAGATATTCTGGTGGTGGATGATGGTTCTCCGGACGGAACAGCCGCTAATGTAAAGGCCAAACAGGAAGAATATGAGAACCGGGTTTTTCTTATAGAACGGGAATCGAAGCAAGGGTTGGGAACTGCTTATGTACGTGGATTTGAATTTGCGTTGTTGAATGGCTATGAGTATATCTGCGAAATGGATGCAGACTTTTCACACCGACCTGAAGATGCTGACAAGTTAATCAAGGAAGTAAAAGCAGGTAATTGTGATATGGCGATTGGTTCCAGGTATGCCAATGGAATAAGTATTATAAACTGGCCATTAAGCCGGTTGATTTTATCTTACTGTGCTAATATTTATGCGAGAACTATAACGGGGTTACCTATATTTGATACCACTGCTGGTTTTAAATGCCTTAACAGAAAAGTATTGGAAGCCATCCCGTTGAAAAGGATCAAATCAAATGGATATGCCTTTCAGATAGAGTTACATTTTAGAGCCTGGAAGGCAGGGTTTACACTAAAAGAGGTTTCCATTGTATTCAGGGAAAGGGAAGAAGGAGTTTCGAAAATGTCAAAAGCTATAGTGAGAGAAGCAATCTGGCGTGTATGGTCATTAAAATTTAGAAGCCTGTTCCGGGCTTTATAATCACAAACCTGTTTGGTTAATTTTAAAATTAGTAAATGAACTCAACGAAAACATCATGCAATATTTAGATTTTGAACAACCAATAGTTGATCTTGAAAAGAAAATTGAGGAATTAGAAAATCTTTCTACTGTTGGAGATGGCATACTAAAAAAAGAGATAGAGGGCCTTAATAAAAGAGTAGATGAACTTCGTGAGTCTATTTTTGCAAACTTAACGAGATGGCAGCGGGTTCAGTTGGCCCGGCATCCTGACCGTCCTTATACACTGGATTACATCTACAAGTTTGTGGACGACTTTGTTGAACTACATGGTGACAGGTACCACTCTGACGACAAAGCAGTAGTAGGAGGTTTTGGCAGGATTGACGGGCATTCGGTAATGGTAATTGGTCAGCAGAAAGGAAGGGACACAGTTAGCAGAACATACCGGAATTTTGGTATGGCTAACCCGGAAGGTTACAGGAAAGCATACCGGTTAATGAAGCTTGCAGAAAAGTTCAACGTGCCTATCATAACATTCTTAGACACCCCGGGTGCTTTTCCGGGCTTGGAGGCAGAAGAACGTGGACAGGCTGAAGCAATTGCCAAAAATCTGAAAATGATGGCCATGCTTAAAGTACCATTTATTACTGTTATTATAGGTGAAGGAGCGAGTGGTGGAGCCCTGGGGATTGGTATGGGTAATGAAGTATACATGATGGAAAACACATGGTACTCGGTAATTTCACCGGAGTCTTGCTCATCCATACTTTGGAAGACATGGGAATACAAAGAGCAGGCTGCTTCGGTATTAAAATTAACGGCTAAAGATTTGGATGAGCTTAAAATAATTGATGGAGTGATTCCCGAACCTTTAGGTGGTGCTCATCGTGACCCAAACCAAGCAGCCGAAAGTGTTAAAAAGCAAATTCTGGAAAGCCTGAAGCGTCTTAAAAAGAAAAAACCTTCTGAGCTGGTTGAGCAGCGAATTGAAAAGTATGCTTCAATCGGGGCATTTGAAGTAGTAAAGTAGCGTGATCAGGTTCCCGGAAAAAGATCTTCTTATAGAATACACCCATTTACTCAGAAGCAGGTATGGTGAGACAGACAAGATGGGGTATGTTTATTATGGAAGGTATCTTGAATATTTCGAAGTAGCGCGAACGGAAATGATCCGTTCTTTCGGCCTTTCATATAAAGAGCTTGAAGATCACGGAATTATGCTTCCGGTTATTCATTCCGAATTGGAATATAAGCTACCCGTTCACTATGATGTTGTAATGCAAATTACCGTGAAAGTATTTGATATGCCCGGAGTAAGGCTTCAAACCTTTTACGAAGTACGTACGGAAAACTCTGATGCTCTTCACGTACTCGGAGAAGTATCTCTTTGTTTTATGAATGCTGAAACAAGACGCCCTTGCCGTGCCCCGGAATATTTTTTAGCAAGTATAGAAGCCAATGCTAAAAAACTATGACTTTGAATATACAAGCTCATAACCAGTCATTATATATACTGGTGGCTGTACTATCAGGGTTTATTTTTTTTGCAGCTTTAGGACCGGGTTTATATGGAGGAGAAATCATTCCCAGGGTAAGTTGGCAGCATATTATGTTCAACTTACTTTGTCATCAGGATATAGCAAGGAGTTTCTCTATAAATGGAACGGCGATGGCCGTTTGTTCACGTTGTATAGGAATTTATGGAGCTTTTGTAATAAGTTGGTTGTTAATGCCACTAATTGTATATATCGTTGGCAATCGCTCAAAAATACTTTTGAAGTTATTTGGTATTTCAATAGCATCGAATCTGATAGATGTTATTGGCAACCTTATTGGTTTTTGGGCGAATACATCCGAATCCCGTTTTATATTCGGGGTATTATTTGGAGCAAGTTCAGCTCTGTTACTTATGAATGAATTTTTTAAACGACTAAACACAGAGGTTTAACATGGAAAACGAACAAGTACAACCCAGTTACTGGCCGTCAGTAATGATTGGAGCAATTATTGTAAGTGTAGTTACATCTATTTTTGGTTTTGCACTTTTATACTATGTAGCTGGCTCTGAGCCCGGAATGGGTACTTTAATGATCTCAGGATTAACCATTCCAATTACGTGTCTTGTAGGTTTAATTGGTGGTATTATATCTACCCGCCATTATGCAAAAACTTATGATATTACGTTTCCAATTGGAAAAGGTGCTTTGATTGGTTTGTTCACTGGTATAGCTGCAGCTATTATGGCTACCATAATTGGTCAGATTTGGAATCTGGTAGATCCTGGTTTAATGGATCGATTCGGAGAGACAATAATTGCAGCCTTTGAGCAGGCAGGTAATATTCCAGAGGCTCAGAAAGAAGAGTCAATTGCAAGCATGATGGAAAACTTTGAGAAGCAGAAAACTCTTGGAGGCATATTACAGGGGTTGGCAATAAACATGGGTGTTCTTGGTATCGTGAACTTGATTTCAGGAATGATCGGTGCAAAAATTTTCGCTTCTGAAGAAGAGTAAACCGAATGGAGCAAACTGGCAATACATCGGTTGAAGATAATTCCCTGTTGATTGAGCAACCAGTCTCATGGGTAGAGCGAAATGGCTTTGCCCATTGGGCGGTTGCTATTTTTTGGTTTATAGCCGCATTTATTTTTTTCCAGCTTATAGGTACGATTGTTGGGCTTGTACTTCTTTTTCCTGAAATAATGAATGCAGTTCAAAGTGGTGGGGATATCCAGGAAATTTTATCCAATAACCTTGACAAGGTATTTATTGGTAATTCTTTAGGCCAGCTTCTAATTATAGGTATTGCATCATATTTTATTGCCAAGTTACACGCTATTCCCGGTGAACACCTTTCTTTTTTAAGGCTTCAAAAAACATCTAATACTTTGCAGGTTACAGCAATTACTGCAGTTTTAGTATTCGCATTTATGCCACTGAATGGTTTCCTGGGTTGGTTAAACTACCTTGTATTTGATGCATTAGTAGGTGTATTTCCAGGTTTAAATTGGTTCGTTGAAACCCAGGATTCCATGGCTCAAATGATAAAAGGATTTATCAGTTCTGAAAATGCAATGATACTTGCTTTTATCCATATCGGAATTGTTCCCTCTCTTTTTGAAGAAGTTATGTTCCGTGGTTACATACAAAGGGCGTTAGAAAAAAGCTGGGGTATTATTGCAGCAATTATCGTTTCCGGCTTTTTGTTTGGGGCGTATCATATCCAGCCCTCCAATTTTATACCTCTTTCCATGTTAGGTATTTTGTTTGCTTATATTACGTATGTCTCAAATAGTTTAATACCTGCTATGGTAGCCCACTTACTTAATAATGGCGGTCAGGTGATTTATGGTTCCCTTAATCCTGAATTTCTTGAAATGGAGATGTCGAAAACACTGGAGATCCCGATCTTTATGATCATTGGGAGTGCCTTTGCATCCGCAGGTTTAATTTATTTACTTCACCGTCAAAAAAACGTTTTTAGAAAAGATGTTTAAAGATCATAAGCCTGACGAAATCGAAAATTGGGTATGCGTACTCGAACGCAGTACAAAACTGGAATTGGAGATGGCAAAAAACTATCTCTCCAATTTGATGATCCCATCCAATATCCTTTCAAAACAAGATTCTTCCTACAACCTTGGAGTGGGGGATATGGCCCTGGCCTATCTGTATGTTCCGATTGATTACGAGAAAAAAGCCCGAAAAGCGTTAGAAGAGTTGGAAAAATCAGACTTTGATACAGAGGAAGGAGAAGATATTGAGTGAGTTGCTCAAACGTATTCTTTTCGCCGTTCCAGCCGCCATACTTTTTCTTGGTTCCATGTGGCTTGGTGGTTGGGTATTTAAAGGTGTTCTTATCATTATTGGTCTCTTCATTCAATTCGAAATCATAAGGCTTTTAAATAAAGCAGAAGTACCCACAGACCGCATCTTTCCATACAGTATTGGTCTATGGGTGATGCTATTTCCTTTTGTTCCTTTTGCAGCCGAAATCGGGTTGGGGTTATTTCTTTTCTTTATTGCTATACAAACTTTCAATACCCGCGAACGGAGTTTTAATGAATTAACATCCACTTTTTTTGCCGGGATATACGCCCCCCTCGGATTACTCACTTTGATGCTTATCCGTGATTTCGGAAGCAATGAGCAAGGCTTTGCGCTTGCTTTAACCATTGTGCTCATGATTTGGGGAGGTGATATTTTTGCCTATATGGGAGGCAAAACATTTGGCAAAAGGCCTTTGGCTTCAGTAATAAGTCCGAAGAAAACAATCGAAGGCTTCCTTTTTGGTTTTGTTGGATGTACTGTTGGATTGGCGGCTTCTATTTATTTCATCCCTTTTGATTCTCCACTAAAAATGTTTACAGGATTACCCCTGGTTTTGGTTATTGGCATATTTGGTCCAGTTGGTGATTTAATTGAAAGTAAAATGAAAAGAAAAGCAGGGGTAAAAGACTCATCAAGTTTACTACCGGGTCACGGTGGTTTTTTTGATCGTTTTGATGCGCTAATTTTAGCTTCACCTGCAATGTTTATTTATATAAGAGCATTGGAATATTTAGGATATGTGTCACTTTAAAATTAGCTGGCAAACAAAAGCACTTGCCCTTAAAGATGTATTTACGATAGCCAGGGGGTCCAGAACTCATCAGCATAACGTATTTGTTCAGATTGAAAAGGATGGAGTAACCGGGGTTGGAGAGGCAAGCCCCAACAAGAGATATGATGAAACGCCTGAAACAGTTAGTAAAGAACTGGAAGCGTTTGATCCCTCTATCTTAGGAGGACTTCAATCACCGGAAGAAGCAGAGCAGGCGCTGGATCAATTTGGTTTCAAAAACCAATCGGCAAAAATAGCGCTGGAAATGGCCTGGTTAGATTGGTGGGCAAAGTCACAAGAACAGCCGTTATGGAAGCTATGGGGTTATCAGTCACCAACAGGGCCGGTAAGTTCATTTACAATTGGCATAGACAGTTTTGAAGTGATGCAGAAAAAGATTCTGGATGCCAAAAAATATCCTTTGTATAAGATTAAACTGGGTACCGATCATGACCGTGAGATTATACAGGCAATTAGGGAAGTTACTGACAAACCTATTCGTGTTGATGCTAATGAAGGCTGGAAAACGGTGGATCAGGCACTTACTGAAATTGAGTTTTTGAGATCGCAAAATGTGGAACTGGTTGAACAACCCATGCATGCAACCATGATAGAGGAGTTAAAAGAGCTTAAACAAAATGCATCGTTGCCTCTTTGTGCGGATGAAAGTTTTACAGGAAGCGAAAGCCTGGATGAAATTGCGGAATGCTTTCATATCATAAATATTAAGCTGATGAAAATCGGCAGTATGGTAAAAGCAAGAAGAGCTATTAAGCAAGCACATCAACTTGGATTAGAAGTAATGATCGGGTGCATGATTGAAAGCTCTCTGGCTAATGCTGCCGGAGCTGTAATTGCGCTTGATGCCGAATATGCTGATCTGGATGGCCATGTTCTTATTTCAAATGATCCCTACAAAGGCCTTGAAATATTAGAAAACGGGCATATCCGGCTTTCTTCTATGCCGGGACTTGGAGTTACCGCTTCACATTAAGATATTCCGCCTTTCGGAATAAAAAATAGGGTAATGCAACAAGTGTTGACGATAGAGGGGTTGTCAAAAAGGTTTGGCAAAAAAAATGTATTAACTGATGTCAATCTGACTATTGATAAAGGGGAGTGCCTGGGATTAATTGGTAAAAACGGATCGGGGAAAAGTACGCTCATCAATATAATCATTGATGTTGTAAAGCCTGATTCCGGCTCCATTTTGATTTTTGATGAATACATTAACGATGAACAGGTTGAGGTAAAGAAAAAAATTGGTGTACTACCTGAATTCAATCCCGTGATAGAAGAATTTTCTCTCCAAGATTATCTTGAATATGTAGGGTTGATTTACCAACTGGATAAAGAACTGATTAAAACCCGGAGCGAGTACCTTATCGATTATTTTTTTGAAGAAGAGCCTGATCAAAAAAAATCGATCGGGCAATTTTCAAAAGGGATGAAAATGAAGACAGGCCTTTGTGCCGCTCTTATCCATAAACCGGAATTCCTGATCCTGGATGAGCCTTTTGATGGTATGGATATGTTTTCCAGTAAAAACTTGGTTGAATTTCTTAACGATTATCGTGAGCGAGGCAATACCATTCTGGTATCTTCCCATGACATGCTTTTTATGGAGCGCATCGTAACCAAAGTTTCTGTCATCAAAGAAGATATACTTCAAACAATTTCCAAAGAGGAGATCTTATTAAGCGGGGAAGGTTTTGAAGAGTACGTGGCAGAAAGGATGGGCTATAACCCAAAAGAGATCAAAGAATTCTCCTAATGAATGGGTTGGTTTATTTCCTGATCAGGAAAAAGCTGCAAGCTATTCCAAAGTGGCCGAATATTGCCAGGTTTACACTCTATACAATTGCTGCGCTCTTCGGGGGCTTAGCAACGGGTTTGGATTGGGTGCTCTTATTGATATTGTGGCAACTTCCCCGGCTGTTCAAACTCACCAGGTACTTACTATTTATACATTGCTGTTCGGCTTTTTGCTGTTTTTAATTGATTTGTATCCCGTACCAAAACTTATAGGCGGCGAGCTTCCTAATTACTATCCTATAGAAGCTGTTACAAAGCTGAAAATAAGCATTACGTTTAGCGTACTAAGGCATTTTGTTTTCTTCATCGTATTTATGCACATACTGGTATCGTATGTAAGTAAGGCTGTCGATTTTGCTGATGGCACACTCAGCTTTGTTCTTCTGATGAGTTTTTATCTTACCAACAGAACCTTTGTAAACCTGATTTCTTATGAAGTCAAAAATGGCTTTTTGATTACTATATCCGGGATAGCCCTGGTAAGCTTGGGGATGGTGCTCTACTGGTACAATGGCTTTTCAGATTTGATTTTCCTGAGTTGTATGCTTGTTTTTCTTGCCCTCTTCATACTCTATGTATTGTCTGAAGTAAAGCGGAAGACAAAGATCAAAAAAAATCAAAATGCATATCGCAAAACACTATTCCTAAGAATGTTCTCAAAAAAGGAACTACGTGTTCTTATTCTTATGGGCTTCACGGTAAAGCTATTCATATTGCTTTTCCTGGGTATTACTTTAACCAAAAAAGGAGATCTGCCCTTTAGTTTGCAAGCACTGCTATATTTGGGTATTTCTCCTTTGGTTTTGTTTAACTACATGGGTCTCAATTTTTTTGGGATTAACCGGACTCATTTTTTTACTCATTTACTAAGATCAGCAAAAGCCACAACTCTCTTTAAATTGTATGGAAGGTTTATGGTCATATTGGGAATTATTGATCTGTTTTTATTGGGCATTTTTCTGGTAGTTACAAGTACTTTTTCCTTCGAGATCATCACTTTTTACATAGCTACTTTTGCACTGCTATTTTTTGCAGGTTTTTATCTTTCCTTAAAAACGCCTGTTGTAAGAGACAATTTCATTTCTTTCGATTTCACAAAAAATGCTTCAAGTATCAGCCTGCCGGCAATTATCTCTGGCTTTGTAATTATCAGTATTACATACAGCATTCAATTTCTACCGTATTACTATGCGATTTATGCTCTTATGATTGCCCTGAGTGCATATTTGATTAAAAGGTGGAAGTATAGCATGGGAGAAATCGGCCAAAAGATGATTATTAAAATGAGGAAAGCATAAGCTTTAGAATGAAGTTGCAAGTATTGTTGTTGGTTTATGCGAAACATAAAAAGATGCTATGAAAACAATACTTATTACAGGCGGAACAGGGTTTATTGGAGAAGAACTTCGTGAGATGTTACTGCGGGATGGGAATAATGTAATCATAGTGACCCGCTCTCCTGAAAAATATGAAAGCATTGCTGCTAAGAATCAACGGTTTATAAGCTGGGATGATGATCTTGTAAATGCGATGAACGAGTCGGATGTAGTAGTTAACCTGGCAGGGGAAAGTATTTTTGGCGAACGCTGGACGGATGAAACAAAGAAGAGAATTTATGACAGCCGGATTGAGACTACCCGGAAATTAGTGGACGCAATTCAGGAATCAGATAATAAACCGGATGTATTCGTTTCAGCATCGGCCTCTGGGATTTATGGCAATCAGGGAGATCGTATTCTTGATGAAAGCGAAGAAGCTGCTTCCGATTTTTTGGCAGAGGTATGTGTGGATTGGGAAAAGGAATCCCAAAGAGCATCAGAATTCGGGGTTAAAGTTGTTAATCCACGCATTGGTATTGTACTGGAAGAAGGTGGAGGAGCCCTTGAAAAAATGATCCCACCATTTCGCTTTTTTATTGGTGGCCCCATTGGAGATGGGAAACAATATATGAGTTGGATTCACCGTAGCGATTTATGCCGTGCATTGATTTATCCCATTTTCAACGAGGAATTAGAGGGAGCCTACAATGTTTGTTCACCATATCCTGCTACTATGAACGAATTTGCTGAAACACTTGGAGAAGTGATGAACCGCCCTTCATTTTTCAGGGTGCCTTTATTTGCACTTAATATTGCATTGGGTGAAGCAGCAAAACCTATAAGTGACAGTATTCGCATGCAGCCTAAAAAACTGCAATTGTCTGATTTTGAATTTGAGTACGAAAACCTGGAAGAAGCTTTGGCAGATATTATCGCCTAACCTGAGTTCGAGATAAGAATTAGCTAACAGAGTGCCCAAGCAAATTTTTAAGTCATTCCCGTGCATACGGGAATCTGGATTTAGCTTTTAGCAACAGGATTTCGCCCTTTGCACAATTTCAGATTCCGGCATTCGGTGCGGAATGACCTTTTCAGGTAGATTGAGAATATTCTTATCTCGAACTCAGGTTAGACAAGCTAGTTGTTTTCGCTTTTATTGATAGTCCAGCAGCGCAGGCCTTCTCGTGTTTGGGCAATTAACTCTTTTTGGCCGTCACCGTTAAGATCTGTTATAATAGGATATCTCATTCCTGAAGTAGGCAAATCATAAATGCGTTCATCAGTCAGAACTTCCCAGGAGAAAAGCCTGCCAAAATCTGCAAGCGTAAGAATCTCCTGTTTTCCGTCAGAGTTGATATCCTCTAACCTTGGATGAAGCGTATTGGAAGCTGGTTGCCCCAGGCTTTGGGTAATCCTTAATTCACCCCTTGGGTTGTACAAGAAAACAGAACCGTTCCGGCTTTGGGTAGTGATTAAATCCTCACGGTAGAAGCGGGTACTGTCTTTTAACAATACATTTTCTTCCACACCAACCGAAAGTAATTCATTGTTAGTTACATACAATGATTTAATAGATATAGAGTCCATTCTTACTGAAGTGGACAAGGAATCAATCAGGCTGGGGTTTTTACCAACCGCATAAATATACCCGTCAATACCGGCGCCCATAATAGAATTACCATAAACCTTAGGTTCACCGTTAAACCCGGCATTTATGAATTGAGGATACCCGGGGCGGGTGGCTCCGCTTCGCAACCAGCTATGCAGGATATTTTGCGAAAAAACCCAGATAGACCATGTACCATCAATACGGGCATATAATGGTTTTGAAGTAACTACGGCGTTCACAGTTTGCGGCCAGCCCAATACATTGGCTCCCCTTCCATCAATCACATGGATTTTACGATCCTCAGTTGCAGCTATTATTTCGGGAATTCCGTTTCTGAGTACATCTGTAACCACTATAGGAGCTGTTATAGGCTCTCCAAGTTCAATCGGAAATTTTGGGAGAGGGGTTCCATTCCTGTTCCACCCAAAAACCTTACTGCCTGCAGCCAGCATTATTATGGGCTGATTGTTTCCATACCAGTCATACAAAATAGGACTCCCGATCGGCATGCTGCCATCTGTTGAGGTTTCCATCACCACCGTTCCGTCAGATGCTACTGCAATCACCTCTCCTCTGTCAGTAGCAAAAATAATCTCATCAGCTTTACTCCCTATAATATCACCAAGTATAGGTTCACCTGTAAGCTGTCCTCCGCTAAGAGGTGTTACCCAAAGTTCCTGGTAAGGTAAAACGGAGCCTTCTCTGTTAGCAGTACTGAGTGTAAACTCAAGATGGTTATCATCCTGTTTCTGTAATGTGATATGGGCAATATCAGATATATTCAACAGGCTGGAAGAAGAGCTTCGGGGCATAAGGTACGGCCCAATAAACTTTTCAAAATCAGAAGTGTTTGCCCATACAAATCCGCTTACTTCATCCGGCAAATTTCTTCTAATATTGCCATAGTCATTATTGTAATAAACTACTCTTCGGCGAGTACGGTCAGATTCAACACCTTCAGATAAACCCCTTCTTTTAGAGATGACCACCACATCACCGGAAAAAGAAATATAGAAGTCTGAAAATGTGCATAACTCGGATCCAATGAGTTTTGCCAATACAGAACTGCTGGCATAATAAGAGTTACCTTGTTGGGTAAGATATCCCTGTGTTGACAGCTCATACAGTTTGGCACGAAGTTCTCCTTTTTTAAGAAGTCGCCTCATAAAAAGGTATTCTCCTGAAGAGAGTAATCCGGATTCAGCAAAAGCTACAAATGCAAAGGGGCTATCCATAGTAGCTGCCAGTGTCCCAAACTCATCAGGGGAACCAAGTAAAAGTGAGTCGAGCTTGGTAATTCTTGTTTCAGGACGAATAGGCAATAATTTTGGTGCCAATCTCATAACCCCAAAAGCTGCTGCATTACTGGCAATATAGCGATCTAAATTCAAGGGCCTGTTTTCAGAAGAAATTGCATCAACAAGAGCAGAGCGGCCTGTTTGATCCAGCTCAATAGTACCTTTTATATTAAAAGATTCTGTTTCGGTATCATTGATTTTTGAGAATTGAAGGGAAGAAGGATTGGTACCATTGAAAGACTGGTATATAGCAGGGCGGTTAGAGACCAATGAAAACTGCTCTACCCAACGGTCAAGTTTACTAGTATTCATAATTAACCGTCCCGGAACAGGTTCAGTTTGCATTTGCAAAGCAGGAGCAGTTCCCACATACGAGCGAAGGGCAAATTCCAGAGCTACACTTGAATCCGAGAAAATAAGCCAGTTATGTATTTGGGCTGCAAATATGGTCGTACCTGCAACAGCGATCTTATGGATGGTAATACCATTGAATACATAATAATTCTGAGCTAATGGTTCATAATATTGAGTAACCCAGTTTTCAATAGATGATGTACTTTCTGTAATCCAGATAAGCCTGGATTCTGTAGAGGTTGACGGATAAAGAGCCAGCGCCTTTAAGTCTACTTGTGCTAACAGCTGCGGATCGAAAGTGGCTATCTGCTGTAAGCTGGTTTGTGTTATATCATCAAGAAGATTGGCGTAATCGGTGGTAGGTAGATCTGTTATTCTAACACCTTCTTCAGGAATAATTACAAAGGTCGCGGTTTCGGGAATTAATTGTGTCCATTCCTTTTCTTCAATGGAAGAACATCCCCAAAATAACGTAACGATAAAGATTGTAATTAACGGGTACAGTACGCGTTGCATAAATGGATTAAGACCGCCTTTTTTTGAATATTCACTTTCGTTCTGGCTAATCCCGTTTTGAGGAAAAAGTTCCAGCCCAATAGAAACTAAAAGTAACATTTTTTGAGCTAAATGAGTTTTTTAAGCCCGTTTTTTTTATTCGCATTAATTGCAGTGGGCTTACCTTTGGTAATTCATTTGCTGAATTTGAGGAAGCCGCAGCGCATTCAGTTCTCAAATCTGTCTTTTTTTAAGGAGCTTCAAAGAACAACCATCCGCAAGATCAGGATTAAAAGGCTGATCTTACTTTTACTTCGCTTACTTGCTGTTGCCTGTTTAGCGATTGTATTGGCCCGCCCGTTTCTTCCTCCGGTTTTCAGTTTTTCAGGTAGTTCCAATCAACCGGCGCTAAATGCGATTTTGATTGATAACAGCATAAGCATGGCAAGGGTTGGGTCGAAAGGGCCCTTGCTGAATCAGGCAAAAGAAATTGCAAAGACGATTACCGAGACATCAAAAGATGAAGACCGGTTTATAGTTCAGGTTTCCAATAACCAGGGTTTACCTCTTTCTATGGTATCTAAAGGGCAGGCAAACCGAAGATTAGATGAAATTGATATAACAGCCGGTGGCGGGTATTTAACGCAGCGTATTTCTGGTTTGATTGCTGCGTTGCAGGATGCTCCCTATGAAAACAGGAGACTCTTTTTAATAACAGATGGGAATACTTCTGAAACCGGGTTCTTTTCCGGGCTTGAAGAAAATGATATTCCTATTTCGGTGTCGGTTATTAAGGTAGAAAGTGCCTCAATTCAAAATACTTATGTAACAGACGTATCAAGCAAAACTTCTATGGTAGCCAGTGGTTCTCCTTTTTTGCTTAGTGTTGAGGTATCAAATTCAGGGAATGTGTTGGCTACAAATCAATTTCTTACACTGGAGGTAGACAATGAAACAATCGGTCAGTATCCCATTCAGCTTGGCCCGGGTGAAACGAGATCATTTGATTTCGAACTTATCCCAGAAGCTCCCGGCTCGCTAAATGGAAAGCTGCTTGTTGAAGGGGATGATTTCCCATTGGATAACGAACACTTTTTTACCATAGAGGTGCCGGATACCCGGAACGTACTTTGGGTAAACGGAGCTGATGAAAATATCGGAACAATTTCATATACAGGTGCAATTCTGGGTGCCCCTGATAATGCAAATACACAGCTAAGTTATACTGAAATAGAACCTCAGCTTTTGTCGGAAATAAGCATTTTTGAGTATGATGCAGTTATCTTGGATGGCCTGCAGGAAATCCCTGAATATGCATTCGATGAGCTAAGTAACTTTGTGCAAGACGGAAGAAGCCTGCTCTTTTTCCCATCGCAATCAGGTGACCTGGGTAATTACAATCGCTTTCTTGAAGTTTTTAACGCAGGTACTTTTGCCGGGGTAGTGGGAGATTACGCCTCATTTGAAAGAGTGGCAGAAGGTAGTTCAGTATTAGAAGATCATCCTGTTTTTTCGGGATTATTTGAACGCTCTGAGGATGAAGAATTAAGCTTTACGGTTCCCGATATCTACTACTATTTTAAATTACAATCATCCTCTATTAATACCGGGATTAACCTGATAGAACTAAACAATGGGGATGCTCTTGTTAAAGAAAAGAGCTTCGGGCAGGGCAAACTGATCATTTCTTCGATTGGTAACGATCCTGGGTGGTCAAACTTTCCGGTTAAAGCACTATATGCTCCGTTTTATTATCGTACCGTTTTATATGCAGCCTCGGGTCAACAGGGAGGTTTTGCAAAGCACACACTTGGCACACCGTTTGTCTGGACGGGTAAACTCGATCCATTGGAAACTGAAATTATTGCTGGGGGAAGCTCAATTAAATTGAACAATCAAAACCTGGGAGGAAGTATTCGTGTAGAATATAATGCGGCAGATTGGTTACCCGGATGGGTTGAATTACGAGATAATCAAAGCAGCTATTCTATTGCAGTAAATCTTGCACCCGGAGAGTCAGATTTTAACTCCGATATTATCATTGAAGAAGAAAGTGCGAAATATAATGAGGTAAACTTGGTTGATGTATCAGGTTTAGGGAATAACGAAATTCCGGAAGCCATAAAATCGAGCGGATTTGGAAAAGAAGTTTGGTACTGGTTTATGTTAGCAGGATTGCTTTTTTTAATAGCTGAATCGCTGGTCTCAGTATTTTTTAAAGCAGAAACTATCAATTAATGAAAGAAATACTCTCCATATTTTTTCAGGGAGTCATAGTGCTATTCACCATAGCTTCCACTTTATTGGCAGGGTATTCTGTACAGAACAAGCTTCGTTTACGAAAGGTGCGTTTAAGTTGGCGATCAGGAAGGCTGAATGGCTATCCCCTTTTTGCCACGGTTTTTCTTGGGCTTATTATAGCATTGGCCATAGTAGTATATGTAATAGAAGACCGGCTTCAGTATGCTGTGTTTACATGCTATTTATGGATTGGGTTGATGTGGTTCATATCCAGTTACCTGGCTTCGAAGCATTACATAACCGACTACGGAATAGTTAAAAATATAAATGAGCCATCCCAAACTATCCCCTGGTTTCAGATTCTGGACCAGGTAGAGAATGAAGAAGCCAAAGGCACTGAATACACATTTACCTATTCTGAACTGGATAAATCTTTAATTGAAGGCTATAAAACCCTCAGGATATTTGTGCCCAATAGTAAAAGGGACTCATTTCAAAAAATCGTATCTTTAAAGCTGAAAAATCGATTTGAAGGAATGGATTTACCCGAAATCGATCTAAAGAGAATTCAAAAAGACTAAGAAGAGAATATTTGTTAGACGACGTTAAAAACTCGGATATAGAACGGGAACGTGTAATGCTGGTCGGTTTATATGGCCCTACAACTACCCGTTTTCTTGCTGAAGAGTATCTTGAAGAATTGGAAATGCTTGTTGATACAGCAGGTGGAATCACCATTCAAAAAGAACTTCAGAACAGGACCAACCCGGATATATCTACCTATGTTGGTAAGGGCAAGCTACAGGAACTAAAACGGCTTAAGGGAGAGTTGCGAATTGACACTATTGTATTTGATGATGATTTAAGTCCCACACAAATTCGTAATGTAGAAGCAGGTACAGACGCAAAAATCCTGGACAGAAGTGCACTGATCCTTGATATTTTTGCCGGAAGGGCAAAAACAGCGGCAGCCAAAACCCAGGTGGAATTGGCTCAACTACAGTATTTATTACCGAGGCTTACCCGGTACTGGACACACCTTTCCAGGCAAAAAGGGGGGATTGGAACTAAAGGCCCTGGTGAAACTCAGATTGAAACGGATAGACGCATAATCGGGCAGCGTATAGCCACTTTAAAGGAAAAGCTAAAAAAACTGGATCAGCAAAGGGTTACGCAAAGAAAAGGTCGCGAAGGTATGAACCGGGTTTCATTGGTAGGTTATACCAATGCCGGAAAGTCAACCTTAATGAATGCGTTTACAGAAACCAATGTGCTTGCGGAAAACAGGTTATTTGCTACATTGGATTCAACGGTAAGGAGGTACGATTTGGAAAATCACTCCATCCTGCTATCAGATACGGTAGGTTTTATCCGTAAGCTGCCCCATAACCTGATAGAGAGTTTTAAGTCTACATTGGATGAAGTCCGCGAAGCAGATATTTTGTTGCATATTGTTGATGGTTCATCCAAAATGGCACAAGAGTATATCGAAGTTGTCGATTCTACCCTGGAGGAACTGAATGCCACGAACAAAAGAACCCTTATTGTTTTCAACAAAGTAGATAAAATGACGGCTGATCAAATTGCTATGCTTAGAGGCGAATACCCGGAAGCCATCTTTGTTTCAGCAGAGCAAAAAATCGGGCTGAGTGAGCTTGAATCTCAAATTGAAGAACTCATCGAAAGTGAATACGAAGAACACACTCTTCAAATTCCTGTAAGCAAGTATAAAGCAGTAGCCTTTATCCATGAGAATGCTACGGTGAATAAAGAGGTTTATGAAAACAGCGATGTGGAACTCACATTTAGCATGGCCGAAAAAGATTTTGAACAATTATCACATTTATTGAATACTATAGGAGCTGAAGGCTAAGTTATATTGCTATGCTAGTTGCCGAAATTTTAAATAAAGATATTGCCCCGTTAAGGCTGAAAGACCCTGTTTCGTTAGCCATTACTAAGATGGATTTGATGAGGACACACAAGTTTGTTGTGATTAACGAAGAGAACAAAGTGGAAGGCATGATTAGTATGCAAACGCTGGTTGAAGTAGCCGATGAAGAAACCAAACTCGAAGACCTGCCCCTTGATGAGCTGGTTTTTGTGCGCCAGTCGCAGCATTTGTTTGAGACTACACGCCAGATGTTTTCTCACGAATTATATGTTTTACCGGTTATAGATGGCGAAAATAACTTATTGGGTTTAGTCCGAAAACGTGAAGTATTAAATGCACTGGGCGATATGTTTAACTTGTCCAGTTTTGGTTCGGTTATTACCATAGACCTGGATGAGATGGATTATACGCTTACCGAGATTGTAAGAATCATTGAAACAGAAGAAGCAAAGATTTTGGGAATTGCTGTTCAACAGCCTTCAATAGAATTATCGTTTTATCGTGTTTCCATCAAACTGAATTTGGAAGATTCATCCGTGGTAAGTGCGGCTCTTAGACGATTCGGGTATGTAATAAGCTCTGAAGAACGCAGCGAATCTATGGAGCATAATTTTTCTGACCGTGCTGATGAACTTATTCGCTATCTTGATATATAAGAAGAAGTAACTTTAAACATATACTACAGCGAATTGATGCGCTCCAACTTTTTAAGCACTCTTCTTTTACTCTCAGTTGTTTCCATTGCACCGCTATCTCTTTCAGCCCAGAAAATTCAGGCCCCACAAACTGAATTCTATGAAAGGGGAGTAGAACTCTACGAAAAAGGTTTTTTTGAAGAGTCTGTCCAGCATTTTGAGCGTTTCAAAAATGCCAATCAAAAATCAGAGTTATTGGTTGCTTCTGACTATTACATCACCCGTGCTAAAACAGCTTCTGATTCTTCTAAAATAGAAGTTTATTACCAGTCCTTTATCCAGAAATACCCAACTCATGAGCTTGCAACAAAACTCATGAAAGACCTTGGTCATCGTTTTATCGAGAAGCGTTCTTATGATGAAGCAATTCTCTATTATAAGCAGTCGGTGTTGACGATGACGGATAAACTTTCAGCTGCAGAAACAGAGTATTGGGTAGCTGAAGCTGCCGCTGAAAAAGGAGATCACACTGCTGCCAGGGGGTATTTTTTATCTTTAGCGGATAGCTATCCTGAAAGTGATTGGGCTCCTAAAGCATTGTATGCCCGGGGGCGTTTATACCTTACTGACAATAAATATGACTCATCCTCTATTGCATTTGAATTACTGAAAGAGCGTTATCCGAATGATCCGAATACAAGAAGAGTGGGAACAGCGCTCGGCGAGTCTTATTACCAGCAAGGGAAGTTTGAAGAGGCGATAGAAGCGCTGCGGACTGCAATGCCGTACCTGGATGATGATTCTAAAGCGAAAGCTGTTTTTCTTATTGCAGAAAGCTACAATTACCTGGGGAATTTTGATGAGGCCTCTAAATCGTACCTGGAATATATAAACCGTACCAAAGGTACCGGTAAAGAGCGGGTAGCCCATTACGGATTGGGGTGGTTATATCACAAAGAGAATATTTATCACTGGGCTGCCGATTCATTCGAAAAGGCAATAGCAGGTGATGATGAGATTTCGCGTAAGGCCATGTACTACCAGGCAGTAAATTTGAAACTTTCGGGTCAGTACGAGAGGTCTTTTGAAGTTTTTAGTGAGTTTGGAAATCGCTTCCGAAGCGGGATTTGGGTTGAAGAAGCTTACTACGAATGGGCGGTTTCCAGTTTTGAAGGCGGGCAGTACGGAGATGCCATAGAAATTATGCTAAGCCTGATCAGGAACCAATCGGACCTGAAAGACCCCGGCAAAGTGTACACATTTTTGGGGGAAGCATATTTCGCCAACAATGAATTTACACGTGCTACAGAAGCATTTGAAGAAGCCGAAAAAGTCATCAATATTGATCCCAATATTAAGAGGCAGGCCAGGTTCCAGAAAGCATGGATATTATACAGGAACCAGGCTTATCAACAGGCACAGCCTATTTTTGAATCGGTATATGCAGAAACTCCGGTTTCTGATATCGGGATGGAATCTCTTTTCTGGAGTGCGGATAGTTATTACAGAATGAGGCAGTATCGCCAGGCAGCACAGCGTTTTTCTATTTTTGTACAAAACTTCCCGGAAAACGAATTGATCGGTGCTGCCCGCTACTCATTGGGATGGAGTTATTTCATGCTCGGAGAATATGAATCTGTTGTAGCTCCGCTGGAAGACTTTTTGAATAATTATAACCCTCCGCCCATTGCCCTTTTTCCTTATGATACCGATACCCAGTTACGGATAGGAGATGCCTATTATGCATTGGGGCAATACCGGGATGCCATACGTTTTTATAACAAAGCAATTGGCGCTGAACCGGGCGGTGATTATGCAATGTTTCAGGTTGCAAACTCCTATTATCGATCAAACCGGACGTTCGAGGCAGTTACTACATTCAGGAGGCTGTTGAGGATTTATCCGTTTAGCCGGTTACGGGAACAGGCTCAATACAACATTGCTTATATCTACCTGAACACCGACAATTATTCGCAGGCCGTTGAGGAATTCCAGGCAGTAATCAACAAGTATCCCGGAACGGAATGGGCAGCCCGCTCACAATACAATATCGGGGATGCCTACTACAATTCAGGAGAGTATGACCGGGCGATTGCAGCCTATAAGCAGGTTTTGGATGATTATCCCCGAAGCGGTTATATCATTGATGCTGTAAATGGTATCCAGTATGCGCAACTTTCCTCAACAGGGATGGACAGCAGTTCTTACGTTCTGGAAGATTTTCTCGGTGATAATCCAAACAGTAACACCGCAGACCGGCTTCGTTACCGGCAGGCTGAAAATGTATATCAATCGGGAGATTATGAAGGTGCAGTCCGTGAGTTCAGGCAATACCTGAGAATAACAAATTCTGATAACCTTGTACCTGAAGCTTATGCCAATCTGGGAGATTCTTATCGCCAAATGAACGATATAGACAAAGCCATTGAAGCTTATCAAACCATTGTTGATGAATTCCCGGATGATAACCAGGCACCCCCGGCGCTTATTTCTTTAGGCAACCTGTACTTTGAAAAAGGAGAATTTGAAGCCTCGCACCAATACTTTGTGGAATTGCTTGAAAAAGGCAACAGATACCGTCAGGAAGCTTATGTAGGAATGGGAAATGCGAGTCTCGCCCAAAATCAAACGGCGAAAGCAAAATCAGAATATGAAAGCGCACTTAATGTAAATGCTAACAATGCCGCTGCCAGTGTAGGTTTAGGAAAAGTAGCAGTAGCAGAAGGGCGATATAGCGAAGCCCAATCCATTTTGGCTCCTATTGCAGACAGGAATACGACAATTATAGGAGCGGAAGCACAGTACTTTTTAGGAAAAATTGAACAGGACCAGGGAAATTTTGAACAGGCCATAACCACTTATGCCAAAGTTAAGATTTTGTTTGAAGCCTTTGAAAACTGGGTTTCCCTTTCGTTGTACAACACGGCAGAATGCCAGATTCGATTGGGTAATCGTGGGGAAGCCCTGGAAATCCTGAATGGAATTACGGAAACCTATCCTGATACGGAAGGAGCCAAACGCGCACAACAGCTGCTGGATGCAACCGGGGATTCATGATTCAGAGTGTAAGCCCGGTAAAAAAACTTAAAGGAAGTATTACACCTCCCCCTGATAAATCCATTTCACAAAGAGCAGCTATTTTTGCCTTACTTCATGATGGGATTTCTGAGATTAAGAATTATTCCCCGGCACAAGACCCGCAAAGTACACTAGCCTGTGTGGAAGATTTAGGCGCTGTTGTAACTATCAATGAAGATAAAGTTACAGTCAAGGGAAAAGGAAGAGATGGGTTGGCAGAGCCCAAAGACGCGCTGGACTGCGGTAATTCAGGAACAGCAATGCGATTACTTTCAGGAGTTTTGACAGGCTCCGGTGTTTCAGCCAAAATGATAGGGGATGCATCCTTGTGCTCACGAACCATGACAAGGATTATCAAACCATTGGAACAAATGGGAGCTCATATCCTTGCGCGGAATGGGGGTTATGCCCCTTTATATGTAAACCGGCTGGACCCGCTAAAGCCGATGGACTATGAATTACCTATTGCCAGTGCTCAGTTGAAATCCTGCATTTTATTAGCAGGGCTGTTTGGTGAAGAGCCTACCCGCGTTATCGAAACGGTGCCGAGCAGAGACCATACCGAGCGCCTGTTGGGCCTGGAGGTCGTTGAGGAAGTCGGAAAGAAAATCATATCTGCTTCCTTAAAAGATGAAATTCCTAATCAAAGCTATACGATACCCGGAGATTTTTCAGCAGCAGCCTTTTGGCTGGTGGCGGGCTGTATTGTTCCGGACTCGGAGATTCGATTAGAAGGAACAGGACTAAACCCTACACGGAATGCTCTCCTTCATCTTTTGCATGAAATGGGTGCCGATATTACCATTGAGAATGAGCGAATGGAAGGGGCTGAACCTGTGGGTGACATTATTGTAAAGTCGTCCGAATTGAGGGCAATTAACATTCCTCAGCAAATGATTCCCAACTGTATTGATGAATTGCCCATTCTTGCTGTAGCCATGACTTTTGCTTCGGGTATATCGGTAATCTCAGGAGCAGAAGAACTGCGCCATAAAGAAACGGATCGTATTATGGCCATTGCCGAAATGCTGGGGGCAACAGGGGTGAATTTCACTGAAAAAGAAGACGGGCTGGAAATACAGGGGAATCCTGAATTCAGCTTTGGGTCTGCCACTTTCAAAAGCTTTGATGATCATCGTATTGCAATGGCTTCTGCTATTCTTGCTTTAAAAGGAAGTTCCGAATCCCAAATCCTGGATGCCGATTGTGCAGCTGTTTCTTATCCCGGGTTTTGGAAGGATTTAACAAGTTTGGCTAGTTGTTGACTTATTATTAGTTGTATGGAAATAAGTCTCCCCTTGAGGGGAGGCGAAAGTTCAAATGAGTTCTTTGAACTTTCCGAGGGGTGTTTTACTTGAGTTAATGAGTCTTAACAGTATCAGTATGCTTATTTGAATTTATATGGATTGATACTTTAGTAAAGATCATTTTAGACCACCGTGTTTATCTTTACAGATCCTGAATCAAGTTCAGGATGACAACACCAAAAGAATTTAATTCAACATTATTGATAAGTATTCATTCTGAATTCTGAGTCAGGGACGCGGGTGTCAATACGTCAGTTTCCTGATAACAGCTAAATCTTGGCATTAAGCTTGCTTTATTCTCCATGAATTTAACCAACAGAGGTGAGCATCATGGGAGATTTTACAGAATTCGGAATTGAAGTAGAAAAGCACTTATCCAAATTAGGAAAGGACATCCAGCAGTTTGTAGAGAAAGTGGTTCCGCTAACCAACGAAGACAAAGACTTTGCACCCGATTGTGACATTGTGGAAAGCGATGAAGAATATAAAATCCTGATTGACCTTCCGGGATTATCTAAAAAGGAAATCGGTATTTCTCTGAAAGACAATGTGCTTACCGTGAAAGGCGAAAGGGAAATAACCGTAGCTGAAGGTGAAGAGTTTAAACGACAGGAACGCAGAAGAGGTGCTTTTGCCCGTTCGTTTGCCCTGCCTGAAAATGTGAATAAGGCAGAGGTAAATGCCAGTTTCCGAAATGGGGTACTTACTGTGGCTATGCCGAAATCAGAAACCCTGAAAGACACAACCTCTATTCCGGTAAAGTAGTATAAGCCACTAAAACTCGAAAACACAAAAAAATTAAATAAACTTTCGTGATTTAGTGTTTTTGTGGCAAAACAAACAAAGATTTTAAACAAGAAAACATAAATAACTTTAGTGCTTTCGAGGTTTCGTGGCACGAAATTAAAACAGAATCAGACCAATGGGAAAAATCATAGGAATTGATCTAGGAACAACCAACTCGTGCGTAGCCGTAATGGAAGGTAACGAACCGGTTGTAATCCAGAATGCAGAAGGTGGGCGTACAACTCCATCGGTAGTGGCATTTAGTAAAGATGGCGAGCGATTAGTAGGTGCTCCTGCAAAGCGCCAGGCTATTACCAACCCGGACAAAACGGTTGCATCCGTTAAGCGCTTTATGGGCCGTATGCACAACGAGATCGGTGAGGAATCCAAGCAGGTAGCTTACAAAGTAGTAAAAGGTGAAGACGGTACTGCCCGTGTACAAATTGATGACCGAAAGTATGCTCCGCAGGAGATTTCAGCCATGGTGCTTCAAAAAATGAAGCAAACAGCAGAAGAATATTTAGGTGAGAAAGTTACCGAAGCCGTAATCACCGTACCGGCCTACTTCAATGATGCCCAGCGTAAAGCAACCCAGGAAGCCGGGAAAATTGCAGGCCTTGAAGTAAAGCGTATTATCAACGAGCCAACTGCAGCTGCACTGGCTTACGGGTTGGACAAAAAAGAAACAGACCAGACTATTGCCGTTTATGATTTAGGTGGTGGTACTTTTGATATCTCCATCCTGGAATTAGGCGATGGGGTATTTGAAGTAAAATCTACCAATGGTGATACCCACTTAGGTGGTGACGATTTCGATCAGCGCATTATCAATTTCTTAGCTGATGAATTCAAAAAAGATGAAGGCATTGATCTTCGCAAAGACCCAATGGCGATGCAGCGCCTTAAAGATGCCGCTGAAAAAGCCAAGATCGAACTTTCAAGCTCTTCAAAAACCAATGTGAATTTGCCTTTCGTAACAGCAACTCAGGATGGCCCAAAGCACTTAAACGTAGATTTAAGCCGTGCCAAATTTGAGCAGTTGGTAGATGATCTTGTGAAAAGATCCATTACTCCGTGTGACAAAGCATTGAAAGATGCAGGCATGAGTAAAGGCGATATTGACCAGGTAATTCTTGTAGGTGGCTCAACTCGTATTCCAAGAATCCAGGAAGCTGTAAAAGAATTTTTCGGCAAAGAGCCCGGTAAAGGCGTAAATCCTGATGAAGTAGTGGCAGTTGGTGCCGCTATCCAGGGTGGTGTACTTTCCGGTGATGTGGAAGATGTAGTACTTCTGGATGTAACCCCGCTTACTTTGGGTATCGAAACATTAGGTGGCGTTATGACTCCGCTTATTGAAGCTAACAGTACCATTCCAACCAGCAAGTCACAGGTATTCTCTACGGCTGCAGATAATCAAAGCAGTGTGGAGATTCATGTATTACAGGGTGAGCGGGCTCAAGCAGCAGCAAACCGCACGTTAGGCCGTTTCCACTTGGATGGAATCCCGCCTGCACCGCGTGGCATGCCACAAATTGAGGTAACTTTTGACCTGGATGCAAACGGTGTGATTAACATTAAAGCACTGGATAAAGGAACCGGCAAAGAGCAAACCATCCGTATTGAATCTTCTTCAGGATTATCTGATGAGGAAATTGAAAAAATGAAGCAGGCTGCTAAAGATCATGAAGAAGAAGACAAAAAGCTTCGTGAGAAAGTAGAGAAAATAAATCAGGCCGATGGATTAATATTTTCTACTAAAAAGCAACTTGATGAGTATGGCGATAAAATCTCTGAAGCGAATAAAACCGCTATTGAGGAGGCCATTACCAAACTGGAAGAAGCTCATAAAGCTGAAAGCCTCGAAGAGATTGACGCTGCTATGGAAGCTGTTAACACAGCGTGGACAGCTGCTTCTCAGGAAATCTATGCTGCTTCACAGGCAGAAGCTGAGGCTGCGGGTACCGAAGGAGCAGGCGAGCAGGCATCTTCAGAGAAAGAAGAAGCTGTGGATGCAGACTTCGAAGTAGTAGACGAAGAGGATGATAAAAAATAGTATTTAGATTTTAGATGTGAGATTTAAGATGTTTTTTCTTGAATCTCACAAAATACTTTTGAAATAAAAGAGCTCCGATATGAAAGTTTCGGGGCTTTTTTTATTTCCGGTACTAAAAAGATCAACTCAGAACTTAATAACCCACTTCCGTATCTTCATTTCATGAATATTTTAGGCATTGAATCCTCTTGTGATGATACCTCTGCATCGGTTTTGACAGATGAGGGAGTGCAATCGAATGTTATAGCATCGCAGTCTATCCATGTGAAGTTCGGAGGTGTGGTACCGGAATTAGCTTCAAGGGCTCATCACAAAACCATTG
This sequence comes from Balneolaceae bacterium, assembly GCA_006969905.1. GTDB lineage: Bacteria > Bacteroidota > Rhodothermia > Balneolales > Balneolaceae > Balneola. Next base: position 1,503,868 of record CP030887.1, read on the forward strand.
CCCAAACCGTAGAGCAGGCATTAGAAGAAAGTAGTATTGCTTTGGATGAAATAGATGTGGTAGCCGTAACACAGGGTCCCGGTTTAATGGGGTCGTTATTGGTTGGGCTTTGCTTTGCCAAAGGTCTGGTACTTTCCAGGGATATTCCCATCATCGGGGTAAACCATATGGATGCCCATATTTATGCTAATTTCATTGATGAATCCCCTGAATTTCCATTTGTGTGCTTGACGGTTTCGGGGGGGCATACGCAGCTGATCCATGTAAAAGCCCCATTTGAACATGAGATTCTTGGCCAAACAAGAGATGATGCAGCAGGAGAGGCATTTGACAAAATCGGGAAAATACTCGGGCTCGAATACCCGGCAGGCCCTATGATGGATAAACTTGCCAGAAAAGGAAATCCTGGTTTCCATAAGTTTCCACAGGCTTTATTAAATGAAGGCCTGGATTTCAGTTTTTCCGGCCTTAAAACCAGCGCTCTATATTTTATACAGGACAAAGAAGACGGGTTTGTAGAAAATAACCTTAACGATCTTTGTGCCAGTATTTCCGAAGCTATAACGGAAGTATTAGTTAAAAAACTGGCAAAAGCAGCTGAGCAAACCGGGGTAAAAACGATAGCCCTGGCGGGAGGAGTTTCAGCAAATTCCATGCTCAGAGAAAAAGTGGAGAAGCTGGCAAACAAAAAAGAGCTAAAGCTTCATATACCAAAAATCAGCTATTGTACAGATAACGCAGCCATGATCGCGATCACCGGAAAGATGAAAGCGGAGCTTGGCCAGTTTGATGGAATGGAACTGAAACCATTTGCTTCTTTACAGAATTAAGGATTGAAAGATTAAAATGAAAAATTGAGCTCTTTCAAATTTTTCATTTTTAATTCTGCATCTTGAATTTTAACGACTCAGCGACCGCCAATTCATCAACCCGCTCATTCAGCTCTAAACCTGAATGTCCTTTAACTTTAATCCAACTCACTTTGTGAGGTTTCATGGCCTCCAGCATGTCTTCCCAAAGCTCCCTGTTTTCTACAGGCTTTTTGTCTGCCTTTTTCCATCCCTTTCGTTGCCAGTTTTCAATCCATCCTTTCGTCATAGCGTTAATGATTAGTGCACTATCACTGTGAATTTTTACATGGCAGGATTTCTTTAAAGCTTTTAAAGCTTCAATCACAGCCTTCATCTCCATCCGGTTATTGGTGGTTTGCGGATCGCCTCCTGACAACTCTTTCTCTTTTCCATTCCAGATCAGGATTGCTCCCCAGCCGCCCGGTCCGGGGTTTCCGCTGCAGGCTCCATCGGTATAGACGATAACTTCCGGTAAATCAGACATACTTCTCTGTAATAATATTCAGGCTCTCTTTGGTTTGTTTTGTCTTATGAGCTACATGCTCAGGCCAGTTTTCATGATTATTCCCCGCATAGATAATGCCCCGGCTTGAATTAATTAAAGGAGTGCCTGTGTGGTCAACAAGTGATTTGGCCAGTTCTTCCACCGAACCACCTTGGGCACCAATACCGGGTATTAAAAGCGAGGCTGATGTATGATGATCTGTTACTGATTTTGAAAGTTCAGCTTGGGTGGCGCCAATAACCATACCAAGATGAGTTTCAGATTCTTCAAAACGCTTTGCTAGCTCCGATGCAATATACTGTCCCATCATATCGAAGCCCTGAAAAGGTTTTTTAAGAAAATCATCTGCTCCCGGATTAGAAGTGAGAGCAAGTACATATACTCCTTTTGAAGGGTATTTGCTGAATGCATCCAGGGTTTCAAAGCCCATCAGCGGATTTAAAGTAATTGCATCTACATGAAATTGGTCAAAAAAAGATTTTTTATAATGCTCTGCGGTAGTGCTTATGTCCCCGCGCTTTGCATCAGCAACAATAACCTTTTCTTTAGGGATATAGTCGATTACTTCTTTAAACACAGCCAAACCTGTGGCACCCAGTGCTTCGAAGAAAGCAAGGTTGGGTTTGTAAGCAGCACAATATTCCTGGGTACTCTCTATAATCTTTTTACAAAAAAAGGACACCTGCTCTTCCGGTTCCGAGAACTGGTTTTTTACGGAAGTTGGAATTTTGGATAGGTCCGGATCGAGCCCGATACAGAGGGTGGAATTAGTTTTTTTAACTGCTGAATGCAGTTTTTCTGTAAAGTTCATAAAGCAAAATTTTAAAGAAGATACAGTTTTTGATCAGGAAAAGGGTAGTAAAACAGCCATTGTTATGTATTGTAAAACCGTTTGGGGCAGCCAGTTCAAATTATTTAGATTCTCGAACTAATCTTCACTAACTACTTATTATGTCTTTTAAAGGTTTCTTTCCTTCCCTTCTTACCATGCTTTTAATAATGACTGGTTTGTCTGCTAATGCTTTAAGCCAGGATAACAAAACAGAGCCTGATACCACCAAAGAGAAAAGAGATAATGGAGATCTTCCGTTAGGGCCGGGCAGGGAGTTTTCTTTTAACCTGGATGAAGGTTCATGGATTGCGCTGGATGTAAGCCCGGATGGAGAAAACATTGTATTTGATTTCCTGGGGGATTTATACACTATTCCTATTACAGGTGGAGAAGCCACCCAGATAACAAGCGGCATGCAGTTCGACAGCCAACCGCGATTCAGCCCGGATGGTACCAAGGTGGTATTTATCTCAGATGCTTCAGGTGGAGAAGGCGTTTGGACAATTGACCTGAGTTCAGAAGACATGGAAAAAAAGCAGATCACCAAAGGAAAGAATAATGAATACCAATCGCCGGAGTGGGCACCGGATGGTAAGTACGTAATTGCCTCGAAACAAGCTACGGGCAATCATAAAATATGGATGTACCATATTGACGGAGGTTCAGGCACTGCTCTTGTAAGTTCTCCCAACAATTTAAGAATGACAGAAGGAGCATTCAGCCCTGATGGACGATATGTATGGTTTTCGAGAAGGTTCGGAACCTGGAATTATAATGCACCTCTTCCGCAGTATCAGATTGCTACTTATGACAGGCACACCGGAGAAATAGCAACCCAGGGCTCCCGATACGGGTCAACATTCAGAGCAACTCCATCAAATGATGGTAAATGGCTGGCATACGGAACCCGGCATGATGAGCACACAGGAATTATACTTCGCGATCTTGAAACCGGAGACGAACGCTGGTTAGCTTACCCGATACAGCGTGATGACCAGGAATCAAGAGCTTCACGGGATGTACTGCCCGGTATGTCTTTCACGCCTGATAATAAATTTTTGGTTACCTCTTATGGTGGTAAGATATGGAAAATTCCTGTAGCAGGTGGTGAAGCCATAGAAATTCCATTTAATGTAAGCGCAACGATTGACCTCGGGCCGGAACTCGATTTCGATTACCCGATTTCAGACAGTGAAGAATTTACTATTACCCAAATCAGGGATGCGGTTCCATCCCCTGATGGAAAAATGATCGCATTTACAGCTTTGAATGAAATATATACTATGGAGTTCCCTGGCGGTACTCCTAAAAAGCTGTTAGAGCTGGATGAAACCCAGGCGCAACCGGTTTGGTCGCCTGATGGTAAGTGGATTGCTTTTGTAACCTGGCAACCTGAAGGGGGCAAAGTGTATAAGATAAGATCGAATGGTAGGGGGTTGAAGCAGTTAAATGAAGATAATGGGGTGTACCAGCATCCGGCATGGAGCAATGACGGACAGCGTATTGTATTGGTGAATGGAGATTCAGAAGGGTTCAGGAACGCCACCAGAAGGTTTGCATTCAGGGGAACTGCCAACCTGGTTTGGATCAGTGCGGATGGGGGCGAAGATAATTTTATTGCCTTAGCTAACGGACGCTCCAATCCCCATTTTGTAAAAGGAAATGATCGTATTTTTCTTTCCAGCTTTAATGGGTTGACTTCCATTCGATGGGACGGGACCGATGAAAAAGGGCATGTACAGGTGCAGGGAAGTCCGGCTCCGGGCTCCACGTTCAGTCCGCGAGCTTCGTGGATCAGAATGGCACCGGAAGGTGATAAAGCACTTGCCCAGCTAGGGTATGACTTATATGTAGTAACCGTTCCTAAAGTTGGTGGAGGTGCTCCGGTTATCCGGGTTGGTGGTTCCAGCGCATTTCCAACCGAAAAGCTTACCGATATAGGTGCACAATTCCCTGCTTGGGGATGGAATGCTAAAAATATCCATTGGTCGATTGGTAATGCACATGTCCGCTATAACTTTGATGATGCAGAAGCTTATGCTGACAGTGTGAAAGCAGCCAAAGAACTGGAGAAAAAGGAAAAAGAGAAAGATATTGTAGAAGAAGATTCAGCAAAAACGGATTCTGTAAAGACAGAAAACATTGAGGAGTCTAAAAAAGAAGAAAAGAAAAAAGACGAAGGATATAAGCCGCTTGAACTCAGGATTGAAGTAAATGCTAAGCGGGACACACCCCAGGGAACCCTGGTGCTTAGGGGTGCTACAGCCATTACTATGAACGGTAAAGAAATTATCAGAAATGCAGATATAGTTGTAGAAAATAATCGCATTACAGCAGTAGGTGCCCGTGGTTCAGTAAGTGTACGTGATGGGGCAGAAGTGATGGATATGAGTGGAAAAACTATTATTCCGGGCTTCGTGGATACACATGCACATTTTCGCCATCCGGTAAACCTGCACAGGGGACAGTTTTGGTCATATCTCACTAACCTGGCATTTGGTGTAATTACCACCCGTGATCCGCAAACTGCAACTACTGATGTATTGACCTATGGTGATTTAGTAGATGCGGGTAAACTGATTGGTCCAAGAGTTTACTCAACAGGGCCGGGGGTGTTCAGCAGCGAGCAGATTAAAAACCTTGATCATGCAAAGGACGTACTGAAACGTTATAGCGAATACTATAACACCAAAACCATAAAAATGTATGGTGCGGGTAACAGGGAGCAACGGCAATGGATTATAGAAGCTGCACGTGAACAAAAACTAATGCCGACTACTGAGGGTTCGTTGGATTTCAAAGAAAACCTTACACAAGTTATTGATGGCTATCCGGGACATGAGCACTCCTTCCCGGTAATTCCGCTGTATGATGATGTGGTCGATTTGGTGGCTTTCTCAAGAACAGTTTACACCCCTACTTTACTGGTAGCTTATGGAGGCCCATGGTCAGAAAATTTTTACTACGCTACTGAGCGGCCTCATGATAATGCAAAGCTCAATTATTTTATGCCGCACGAAAACCTGGATGCACGAACACGACGTAGAAATGCGGGATGGTTTATGGAAGAAGAATATGTGCATGAAGAACACTCTGAATTTATAAAGGATCTTGTAGAAAACGGCGGACGGGCTGGTGTGGGAAGTCACGGTCAGCTACAAGGGCTTGGCTATCACTGGGAACTATGGGCTATGCAAAGCGGTGGATTAAGTGAGCATGATGCTTTGATAGTTGCAACTATACAGGGAGCTGAGGCAATAGGGCTTGATACAGATGTTGGAACTATTGAAGCAGGTAAACTGGCTGATTTAGTGATCCTGGATAAAGACCCTTTACAAAATATCCGGAATACCAACGAGATCAGCTATGTGATGAAAAACGGAAGATTGTATGAAGCGAATACACTAGACCAGGTTTTCCCGGAGAAGAAAAAACTGGGAACTTTCTGGTGGCAGAATACCGGGCCTGAAGGGGTGCCTGGGATTAAGGAGTAGGTAGTCATTGCGAAGGATGTGTTGAGCTAAGCGAAAAAACATCCTGTGGCAATCTCCCTTTCTAACTTAAGTGTTTTTTAAGGAGATTGCTTCGTCAGGAAAATCATTGATTGAAAAAGGAGATAGTTATTCCTCGCAATGACTAAGTTTTACTAATACTTGGTAGATATTCAAAATAGTGTAGGCAAAGCTTAATTACATACACTTACAATCGGGACCACAATGATGACCCTGTTCTACTTTTGATTTGCGAAAAGGCTTAATCACAAACCGGTTAGCTAAGTAGGCTACTACCACCAAAAGTATCCCGAATGCAACTATGGTTTGTAAATCCAGCTCCATTACCAGCTGCTTATAAGTTGGAAGGCTATGAACGAACAAATGTAAGCAAGCGCTGTCATATAACTAAACATGGCAACAGGCCACTTCCAGGAATTAGTTTCCCGTTTCACTATGGCAATGGTACTCATACACTGCATGGCAAGGGCAAAGAAAATCATCAATGAAATGGCGGTAGCTATAGAGTAAACAGGTTTTCCGGTTTCAGGATTAATATCGTTAATGAGCTTTTCTTTCAACGTGACATGATCGCCATCTTCCTCTCCAATACTGTAAATAGTATTCAACGTACCTACCATAACTTCGCGTGCAGCGAAAGAGGTTAGTAAACTTATCCCGATTTTCCAGTCAAAACCTATAGGCTCAATAGCTGGTTCAATCAATTTGCCAAACTTTCCTGCAAAACTATGCCGCAATTGAAATGACTCAATGGTTTCGGTACTGCTTGCTTCTGCTTCATACTGTTCGGTGCCGGCTTTAGGAAATGAGGCCAAAAACCAAAGCACAATGGAAATCGCTACGATGATTTTCCCGGCTTCTGTCACAAAAACTTTACCCCGCTCAGCCGTATTTTGAAATACAACAGCCCAGGTTGGTATTTTATAACTTGGGAGTTCCATAATAAATGGAGTTTGCTGCCCTGTTGGGAAAATCTTCTTCATAACAGCAGCGGCTGCTACAGCCATCACGATACCAAAAATATACAAGCCAAAAAAAGTAATTCCCTGCAGCGTAAATACTCCCAGAACAGTAGTTGCGGGTATAAAAGCAGCAATAAGGAGTGCATAAACAGGCAGCCGGGCCGAACACGCCATAAATGGCAATACCATAATGGTAATAATCCGGTCACGCCAGTTTTCAATAGTCCTGGCCGCCATAATCCCCGGAATGGCACATGCAAAGCCTGACATCAATGGAACTACAGAACGCCCATGAAGGCCTACTTTGGTCATAAAACCGTCCATCACAAATGCAGCACGGGCCATATATCCTGTTCCTTCAAGAATATAGATGAAGAAGAACAGGAATAGGATTTGAGGAATAAAAATCACTACTCCCCCAAGTCCGGCGATCACTCCCTCTACCAACAAGTCATTTAACATTCCGGGAGGCAGTGTATTGGCTATCCAGTTTCCCCCTTCAACAAAAAAGAGGTCAATCATATCCATGAAAGGGGTTGCCCAGGAAAAAATAGCCTGGAACATGAACAGGAGTATTAAAGCAAAGATTGCCGGGCCGGCTACTTTATGAGTGACTACAGCATCAATCTTATCTGTTAAAGTACGCTTCTGCTGTCCATTTTGAGACGAAGCACCTGAGGTGCAGTCGCTTATAAAGTTATAGCGTTGCAGCACTTCTAAAGCCACCGGGTTAGCACCTTCATCTTCAATATTTTTTCGGGCTTTCGCTATGGCTTTCTTTCCAACACCGGGCTGCTCAAACTTATAAAAAGGGTCATTAAATTCGCCCTCACTGATTAAACGAAGGGCTTCAATATACCGCGCTCTCTCGGGAACCTGCGTATAAGGTTCTATCCATTCATCCAGTACTGTTTCTATGGCTTTATTAAGAGCTTTTGAGGGTACCCATTTAAGCGGATCGGGCTTAGTAAGATCAAGATCCTGTATTGCTTTTTTTAGCGTTTCAATGCCTTCCTTATTTTTGGCTGAGATTGGAACAACAGGGATTCCAAGTGCTTTTGAAATTTTTTCTGCATTGATGGTTATCCCATTTTGTTCAGCGATATCCATCATGTTTAACACAAGGACCACAGGCATGTTTAAATCCATTACCTGTGTTGCCAGGTACAGGTTCCGGTCCAGATTGCTTGCATCTGCTATTACCAGCACCAGGTCGGGCACTTCCTCATGCTCATAGCTGCCGATCAAAGTTTCATAAGCAATGCGCTCATCCAGCTTTTTATAATTGAGGCTGTACGCACCGGGGAGGTCAATGATTTTATGCAATACCCCACCAATGATGGTGGTACCCGCTTTGCGTTCTACCGTAATTCCCGGGTAGTTAGCGATCTTTTGACGAAGCCCGGTCAGCGCATTAAATATAGTCGACTTCCCGGTATTGGGATTTCCCACTAAAGCTATGGTTAATGGCTCACTACTCATGCTTTAACTTGCTACTTCAATGCATTTTGCTTCAGATTCCCGTAAAGAGAGTAAGTACCCTCTTACTTTTATTTCCATCGGGAAGCCTAATGGAGCTTTACGAATGATTTCAATTTCCAGGCCGGGGGTTATTCCCATCTCTAGAAGACGGGTAGTATCTGTCCCGTGTATATTTATGACAGTTACTTTTTCGGGAGGCTGAATGTCTGAAAGAAATATGCCCATTAACTTATGCCGGACTTACCAGGATGGATTTTGCAAGGTCTTCAGCAATAGCAAGGCGTGTTTCCCCTACTTGCAGGATAATGTTCTTCTGTTTAGAAAGGATTCTGCCGTTAGCTCCTTCCACACATCCCAGTTCGTTCAGTCTTCCGGTATCATCACAGTTACAGTTCAAACATCTAACTACAATGTTTTCTCCTTCCTTGCTTGTATTTAGCGGGTGCATCATTTACTGAAACCTCTTATTTAAAAATGATCTAAATAAGATAAAGATTTATACTGTTTAAACGAATGCCTAATTCTTCTATAAAACAGATTCGGGGAATACCTCTTCAAATCCGTGAGGGGGGCGATCAAGTGTCCATGTTTCAAAGTAGAAATGACGCTCTGACCTGAATTTCTTTCCATTGATACTGAAGAAACGGAAAGCATCGGGCAGCATAGCCTGTAATGGATAAAAGAATTGAGTGTAGATATTCTTTTTAGAAAACAGGTGCAGGTCAAAACCATTATGAGCTTGCTCTTTATAGATAACAATAAACCCTGCTTCCAGAACTTCTTTCAACTCAGATTTAAGATGTCCCACATTTGAGTTTGTGTCTACATGCAAAGAGGATATATCAAATTCAGGAGCTTGCTTTCCAACAATACTAACATCACCAAAACCAATAGCTTCAGAAGCTTCTTTCAACGAAGTATATATGTTTGAGTGTGTATAGTATTGATTTGTTTCAAGTCCCTTTTCCAGTGCTTGCATAAAACCATCAAATTCGGAAAGTGTATTGATCCCGAACTTTTCTTTTTCAAGATCAGTGGCAGAAAAGTATAACCTTGAATAGGTGGGATCAGGCCTCATAAAATCCTCCAGGCTGGACTCAATTTTGTTATCAGATCGTTCTGTTAACTGGTCTAATCGCTGATCGTGATGAAAAATAAGCTTCAGGATTTGGGAGTTGTTCATATTTAGGTCATCCTGAACTTATTTCAGGATCTTTGTGGGGTTTATAAAGTTATTTAAAGATAGGATTACTTTCGAGGCGACGAAAGAACAAAAACTTTTTTAGTCTCCGTTCTGATTCCAAGGAGGCCGCGTTTTCAGAACAGACAAAAAAATCCCACTCATAATTTCTTATGAGCAGGATTAAATTCAATCAAGCTAAGCTTAGATCATGGTTGCAATAACAAGGGCAACTACTGACATCAACTTGAGAAGGATATTAAGTGACGGGCCGGAAGTATCCTTGAAAGGATCACCTACGGTATCGCCCACAACACTTGCTTTGTGAGGTTCGGAACCTTTTCCGTATTTAACACCGTCAATTTCAACGCCTTCTTCAATCATTTTCTTAGCGTTATCCCATGCACCACCGGCATTAGACTGGAACAATGCCATTAATACACCTGCTGAGGTTACACCGGCAAGTAGCCCACCTAACATCTGAGCGCCTAAAGTGGGATCGTCACTGATGAAGCCCGGAACAAAACCAAACAGTACAGGAACTATTACAGCAAGAAGTCCCGGTAGAACCATTTCACGAATAGATGCAGTGGTTGAAATTTCCACACACTTTTCATATTCGGCTTTTCCGTCAGCAGCGTCAAAAGTTGCTTTGTCTTCGTCAGTCCACTCTTCGTATTCTTTTTTTCCGTTTTTGTTCATTACATCAAGAGCCGCTCTTAATTCAGGTATATCTTTGAACTGGCGACGAACCTCCTCAATCATACTCATAGCAGCACGTCCAACGGCTTGCATAGATAATGCTGAGAACAGGAAAGGAAGCATGGCACCTACGAAAAGGGCGGCCATTACGGCTGGTGAAGTAACATCAATGCCCGGAAGGTTAACCTCATGAGTTGCATTATAAGCAGTTACAAATGCGGCAAAAAGAGCAAGTGCCGTTAAGGCAGCTGAACCAATGGCAAAGCCTTTACCAATTGCAGCAGTTGTATTACCTACGGCATCCAGTTTGTCGGTACGCTCACGAACTTCACCAGGAAGTTCAGCCATTTCAGCAATACCACCTGCGTTGTCAGAAATAGGGCCGTAAGCATCAACTGCTAATTGAATACCAGTGTTTGCAAGCATACCTACCGCTGCAATAGCAATACCATAAAGTCCGGCAAAACTGTACGCGCCAATAATTGCTACAGCGATAATGAGAATAGGAATAGCAGTGGAAATCATACCTACGCCAAGGCCAGCAATAATGTTGGTTGCAGAACCAGTCACCGATTGCTTTACAATAGAAAGGACTGGTTTTGTACCTGTACCTGTGTAGTGCTCAGTAATAAGGCCTATTAAAAGTCCGGCAGCTAATCCGAAAATAGTAGCCCAGAAAACACCCATACTGTTGTACTCGATACCTGAGAACGTCCAGGTTTCAGGAAGCATCCACTGTATAATAAAGAAAGACGCAATCAGCATAACTCCTGCAGAAAGAAACTCACCCAGGTTCAATGCTTTCTGGGGATCGCCACCTTCTTTTACTCGTACAAAGAAAGTTCCCAGGATTGAAGCAAAAATACCGGTACCTGCAAGAACCAATGGAAGAAGAACCGCAGAAAGTCCTTCAAAATTATCAGACCAGTCCGGGATTGTCATGAAAGCAGCACCCAATACCATAGTACCTATAATAGAACCTACATAAGATTCGAAAAGGTCAGCACCCATGCCGGCAACATCACCTACGTTATCACCTACGTTGTCTGCAATGGTTGCAGGGTTTAACGGGTGATCTTCAGGGATACCTGCTTCAACTTTACCCACTAAGTCAGCCCCAACATCAGCTGCTTTGGTGTAAATACCACCACCAACACGAGCAAAAAGTGCAATCGAAGAAGCACCAAATGAAAAACCGGTAACAACGGCTAATACTTTATTTACTGCATCTGCTCCATCTATACCAAAAAGATTAGAGAACAGAAAAAGTAAACTTGAAAGGCCTAAAACACCAAGCCCGACTACGCCAAGCCCCATTACAGAACCCCCGGCAAAAGCTACTTCAAGTCCTTTACCAAGGCTTTCGCGAGCTGCATTTGTAGTTCTTACGTTTGCTTTGGTCGCTACTTTCATTCCGATAAAGCCTGCCAGTCCGGAACAGATTGCACCAACCACAAAAGAAATAGCAACCATCCAACTGGAAGTTTCAGGGTTGGCACTAAAAGCCAGAATGGCAGCAACTACAAGTACAAAACCTGCAAGAACCCTGTATTCTGCTTTCAGGAAAGCCATAGCTCCGCTGGAAATACTGCCTGCAATTCGACCCATCCGCTCTGTCCCTACTTCCTGCTTAGTAACCCAGGAAGATTTAAAAGCGGTGTATAAAAGGGCAACCACCCCGGCCGCTAATGAGAAATAAATTATGTTTAGCATAACTCCGTTTAAGTTAGTTTAAGATCACCCAAAAATGGGTTTTCAATTATAAAAGTTCATTGCTCTTTCAATTCCAATACTCGCAAATGCAAGAGCAGCATCATGAGCATGTTTACGAGCCTGAGCTGCAAGCTCAAGTTCATCAACTTCAAAAGGTGCCAGTACATAGTCGACCTGGCGACCCCTCGAAAAATTATCTCCAATACCAAATCGTAAGCGGGGAAAATCACTACTTCCAAGCTTCTCAATGATATCAGCAATTCCATTATGACCGCCCGCGCTCCCTTTTTCCTTCATCCGGTTTGTACCTAATGGAAGGTTGAGATCATCGTAAACAATAAGACAGTCTTTCTTGTCAGTTCGATATTTAGCAAGAGCTTTTTTTACAGCCGTACCACTCAGGTTCATATAAGTAGTGGGTTTCACCAGTACTATTTTTCGGCCTTTGTGCCTTCCCTCAGCAACCACAAATGGCCCGTTGCCTGGGCCAAATGTGACAGAAAGGGTTTTTGCTATATCGTCAACAATATCAAATCCAATATTATGCCGGGTGCCGTCATATTTCGATCCAATATTTCCTAATCCAACAATAATGGACATAAATGAAATATGAGTAGCCGGTTAATATTGTTTAATCTTCGCTTTCTTCTTCAGAAGCATCGTCCGCTTCAGTAGCATCGCTTTCAGCAGCTTCTGCTCCTTCCGCACCTTCTCCTGCTTCATCTTCGCCGGAAGCATCAGCTTCAAGGCTGGCGAGGAAGTCAGCACCTTTAGGAGGACGAATAGTCACGATTGTTCTGCCAAGTGCATCAATCGGAGTAATCCCTTCCAGGTCAAGCTCTCCAACATGAAAGGAAGAACCTACTTCCAAAGGGGAAATATCCACTACAAATTCACTCGGAATAAATTTAGGGAATACACGTATTTGAACCACTTTCATAGGCTGGAATAAACGTCCACCTGCTTCAACTACACCTTTTGCATTCCCTTCTAAGCGAATAGGAATACGAAGGGTAACTTTGTGTTTGTCAGAAAGCACGTAAAAATCGGCGTGAACCGGGCGATCTGTCACAGGATCAAATTCTACACGTTTTAAAAGTGTAGGATATTCTTTCCCGTCAACAATCAATGTTTGAAGTTTAGTTTGTTGTTTACGAAGTATCCTTTCCAGTTCAAGTTCATCAACTGAAAAGTTGATGTTTTCTTTAACTTCCGGTCCGTAGAGTATAGAAGGTACACGCTTTTGCGCACGTAATTCGCGATTAGCTTTTTTGCTGGTTTCGCGAATCGAACCTTCAATTGTTACTGATTCTTGGGTTGCCATGGTAAATTTACCTTATCAAATTAATTATCAAAAAGTGCACTGATGGTGTCGTTAGTGTGGATACGCTGTATGGCATCAGCAAATATAGTAGCAATACTGAGCACCTTAATTTTTTCTGAAGGTTGCCGTAGTGATACTGTATCGGTTACTAAGACTTCATCAATGGGCGAATCTTCTATTCGCTGGTAAGCCGGGCCTGATAAAATAGGGTGTGTGCAAATGGCGGTTATACTTAAAGCACCGCGTTCTTTTAAAGCAGACGCTGCATTAGTCAAGGTTCCGGCTGTGTCAATTAAGTCATCAACTATTAACACATTCTTTCCGGCCACATCACCGATAATGTTCATTATTTCCGACTCATTAGCTTTGGGCCGGCGTTTATCGATGAAGGCCAACGTTGTTCCCAATTTTTTTGAATAGGAACGGGACGTTTTTAAGCTTCCCACATCTGGTGCAACTACCACCAGGTTATCAATGGGATTTGCTTTAAAGTAATCAATGAAAGCCCGGCTTGCATATAAATGATCAAGTGGGATATCAAAGAATCCTTGAATTTGTGCAGCATGTAAATCCATCGTGAGGACACGATCTGCTCCGGCTTCTACCAAAAGGTTAGCCATGAGTTTGGAGCCAATGGATACCCGGGGCTGATCTTTCCGGTCCTGGCGTGCATATCCGAAATAGGGAATAACAGCAGTTACCCGCTTAACAGAAGCCCGCTTGGCGGCATCCAGCATCAGGAGAAGCTCAATGATGTTGTCACCGGGAGGTGGCGTGGACTGGATGATGTAAATATCTTCACCGCGAATGCTTTGCTCGAATTTTACATAAAGCTCACCATCAGAGAATTCTTTAATGGTAACTTCACCCAGGGGGGCACCATAAGCTTCAGCAATGGCTCTTGATAGAGCCGGGTTGCTTCGCCCGGAAAATATTGCGAGAGGAGTATCCAAAGTTAGTTTGCTAGCACTGAATGATTCAGGATTACATAAAACAAAAGGACGGCTCCTTAGTCATCCCTTTGAGTGTTAGTTGCCCGGGGAGGACTCGAACCCCCACATACTGGACCAAAACCAGGTGTCCTGCCATTAGACGACCGGGCAAAATCTATCTTTTTGACAGACCCCAAAGATAGAAAGAGATCAAAAAGCAATCAACCCTGGATTACTTTTTTTAGTACCATACACTCAGTACAACGCTTTTGATTGCAGTAATGATTAAACTGGTGAACTAACCCAAGTTTTTTATCCAAACCGGGAACTTCTGATAATGTTACAGGGAGAAGGCGAATGAATTTTTGAGGTACCGGGCTTTTCATTGATTGCCATTCTTTTAACACTTTTTGTTGCAGGCTATGATGGGTAAACAAAGCGCCCAATGCATACATGGCAGGAAGAAATACCGTAGCATACAAAACCTTAAACAGATCAGAGTTTTTAAACCCCAGGGCTTTTAGGTATTGATTCCAGACTGATTGGTAATTCAATTGTATGAAATTGTCCAAAGGCTGCTGTTGTATCAAATACAAAAGATGACAAGCCTGGGCTATTCTGTTATCAGGCTGGCTTGCCGGGCGATTGGATTTATAATTCCAGGCGAGGGAAGAGGAAACTCCAAATGCTAAGTCATAGGCATGTTCCTGGAGCTCATCAAGATTGGCAAAGGTGTGGTGAACCAAAGATCTCCCAAGTTCTTCCATTGGGCCTCTGTTATTTGAAATACCCAGCCCGTTAAATAAGGAAATAATAAGAGCGTTTTTCCAGGCGGCAGACGGGAGCTCACCTGCTTCATAAAATTGAAAAAAATCCTGGGTCTTCTTATCAAAATATTCCTTGTGAGCCTTTTCAATTTGCCGGGTAAATACGTTGTTGTTTATGAAATGGATATTGGAGGCACAGGGTAAAGCTTCTTTATTATAAAACTCACGAATAAAAGAGTGTAGCTTTGTGTCAATATGAGGGAGGAGGCTCAGGGTGTAAGGCTTGCTTCCGTTTTGGGTAACTACAGGTACAGGATTGGAATCCAAAACCACATGCAATATTACCTGGTTATAATTTGGATCTCTATGATGGCCATGCTGTTTCCAAGCGGATGAATGCACATGCAATTCCACAGCCCCGTACCATCGTATCCCATCAATTAAGATATGAGCCTGCGAAAAATCAGGCCCATCAGATAGGTTCAGGATACCCTGGTCAATGATGGATATCTTTTTTCCGCAAGTGGTATAAAGTTTATGGGTTGAACAAAGCAATTCATTCCAAACCCATTGGAGTACACTTTCAGGATATGAAAAGGCCTTTTCAGGCATCCTTCACATCGTCTTCCTCAAGCTTGAATGTTTTGGTAGCTTCGTAAAGATCGGGTACATTTTCCTTGACAGTTCTTTTTATACCCTCTGATACCCTGTCAATTCTCTTTTCTCCTTCTTCGAGAATTTTATGGCTTTTATCTTCCAGCCAGGTTTTTGCTTCGTCAGATTGATCATGCAGCCACTTCCGGCTTTCCTTCCCGCTTTTAGGTGCAAGTAATAATCCCGCAATTATACCGCCTGCAAAGGCAGCTGCTCCGGTTAATAAAGTTCCTATTCCTCTGCTCATAATGTCTCACTTGTATTTTTAAAGGTTAACACTGTAAAGTTACGAAGAAGTTGGATTAAAATTATCACAAGATTCGAAGTCTACGCTATTTATTTCTTACTTTTGGGCGAATTAATGGATTACCTGTATGGCTCGCCAAATTATTTTGATGGATAAAAACCGGATTGAACGCGCATTAAAGCGAATTGCAATTCAGATATATGAACGGTTTGAGGGTAAAGAGCTTATCCTGGTAGGGCTTAATGAAAGAGGATTCGCAACCTCCAAACAATTGCACTCTCATTTATCCAAACTGGTTGATAAGTCATTACTGGCGTTGCATAACTACAACATACATGACGCTTCCGATAACGGGGTGCTTCCAAACTGTGCCGAGAAAAATGTATTGATCATTGATGACGTCATTTTCTCCGGCAAAACAATGTTCGATGCAATTTCGGCAGTATGTGCTACCGGTGATCCTGAAAAAATTGAAATAGTTACCCTTGTTGACAGGGGGCATAGAAGATATCCCATTAATTCAGACCTCAAAGGTATTTCTGTGCCGACAAAATTCGGGGAGCATATTGAGGTAATGCTTCAAGATAATGCACCTGATCAGGTTATTCTATTCAAAAACTAACATTCATCAATTAACACTTACTTACTCAATACAGATTTATGAAGAAGATAAAGCTACTAATACCGGCAGTTCTTGCATACTGCTTTGCCCCACAACTGGCAGCCCAAACTATTGTGGTGCCCGATACACTGAATGGCTGGGAGCGAACCTGGGCTGCAAATATAAACGGAGCCCAGGCATCCTACGATAACTGGTCAGAGGGGGGTGTAAACACCTTAAGCGGCGCTGCATCAACCATTTTTACCACGTACTACAGGGAAGGCAGGTTTTCCTACGGCTTCAGGGTAAACCTCAGGTACGGCCAGGCTAAAGTGGAAGACGAAGGGGTACGAAAAACAGATGACCTGATTTCCATCCGGAATCGTTTTACTTACGATTTAGCAGAAGGAAGCAAAGTTGCTACCTATGGTACCATACAGTTCAGGACCCAATTTGCAGAAGGTTTTGATTATGGAGCCGGACCGCTTGGCGAGGATGTGTTGATTTCTAAGTTTATGGCCCCGGGATATCTCACCGAAGGTATCGGTCTTGAATATAATGCAAGCCCTAAACTGCAATTCTCGGCCGGTTTAGCATTGAAGCAAACCTTTGTTACCGATACCACACTTTCAACAAATTATGGAGTTGATGCCGGAGAGAAATTTCGATCAGAGGGCGGTTTTGAAACCGGGATAAGTTTCCAGGATCAGGTTATGGAAAACATAAAATTTTCAAGCAGCCTGGAAACCTTCACCAATTTACTGGAAAGCTTTGACAGAACGGATGTGATTTGGTCGAATGAGCTTACCGGGCAAATTAACAATTTTATCAATGCCTCTTTCCAGTTTGAGATACGCTATGATGACGACTTTTCATCGGAAATACAGGTTAAGCAGGTTCTTTCTGCCGGACTTACTGTTAATCTTTACTGATTTTTATGAACAGGCAGGCACATGAGGGGTTAAACCGGGCTCTTGAAAGCCTGCAGGTTTGGAAAGAATCTTTCGGGGAATGGGAAACGGATTCCACACTTTCACTTTCTGATGAAAAGGTAAAAGCTGTATTCGAGGAACTCTCACAAAGAATGCAGGGTAATTACCCTTTTCATCACCCGGTATATGCGGGGCAAATGCTAAAACCTCCGCATCCGGTTGCATGGGCTGCCTATGCTATGGCCATGACGATCAACCCCAATAACCATGCACTAGATGGAGGGCCGCCATCTTCAGGGATGGAAAAGGAAGTAATAGCAGAACTCGCCCTTTTTTTTGGTTATGGGGACTCATTTCTTGGACACCTTACTTCAAGCGGAACCATTGCAAACCTGGAAGCGCTTTGGGTGGCAAGGCAGTCAAATCCTGGAAAAAAGATCGCTTTTTCACAAAATTCGCATTATACCCATGAACGCATGTGCGAGGTTTTGGGAGTGGAAGGAATTAAAATTCCTGTACGGCATAGTGGCAGTTTTGATTTTGATTCTGTTAACCCAAAAGAAATAGGAACTGTAATCGTAACTCTTGGAACTACAGGGTTGGGGGAAGTTGAACCTTTGGACCAGGTTTTAACATGGGCAAAACAACATGGGGCCAGGGTTCATATTGATGCAGCCTACGGAGGTTTTTTCAGAACGCTAAAGGATTCGGATTTAATAGATGGCACACAATGGAGGTTGATGCAGGAGGCAGATAGCATTGTGGTTGATCCCCATAAGCATGGTTTGCAGCCTTATGGATGCGGGGCAGTTTTATTTAAAGACCCTTCTGTAGGAAAATTCTATAAGCATGATTCCCCCTATACTTATTTTACCTCCGATGACCTGCATCTCGGAGAAATAAGTTTAGAATGTTCACGTGCCGGAGCTGCTGCGGTAGCTTTTTGGGCAACCTTGCAATGCTTTCCACTTCAAGAAAATGAGGGTTTCGGTCCCATTATGGCACAATGCACGCGGGCGGCCATCAAAGCTCATTCATTAATGGAAAGCAGCGACAAGCTTAAACCCTATAAAAAACCAGAACTGGATATCCTTGGTTATTTTCCGGTAAGCGATTCAATTAAGACCACCTCCGAAGTTTCGGAATTGTCTAAAAGGGTTTTTGATACCGGAATGAAAGAACGCAGCTTTTATCTTTCTCTTTACCGGGTTCCGGCATCTGATTTTATACGATTACATCCCGGCTATGAAGCAGATTCTGAATTTGTGACTATTCTCCGAAGTGTTTTTATGAGGCCTGAACAATTGGACTTTGTCCCGGAGTTGATCAAAAGAATGGAAAGAGCTTTTTAAACTGCATGCCTGAGATAACCAAAACAGGAAACTGTCCGAGTTGCGGCAAACATTTTGATACACCTTTTTGCCCAAACTGTGGAGAAAGACGGCTAACACAGAAAGATTACTCTGTCTATTCAATAGTCAGGGATTTTTTCTCTGACTTCTTTGAAACTGATAACAAGCTTCTCAGAACTCTTAAAGCTTTTGTACTCAATCCTGACAGTTATGTGAAGGAGTATATACATGGTGCGCGAAAAAAGTACATTTCTCCTATCAAACTATTCCTCTTAGCTAACGCCTTTTACTTCATCTTTCCTTTTTTCAATACATTTACTACAACGCTTGAAATTCAGCTTAACTACTTACCCTATAGTGGCGTTATAGACTCATTCATTCAAAAGATTATCACAAGCTCAGGACGTTCTTTTTCTGAATATGAAGCCATTTATAATTCTACAACTGCGTTAATTTCTAAAGCGTTGTTGATATTACTCCCGGTTTTTTTGGCGGGCATTACTTATTTGCTGCAATTAAAGAACAGAAAAGAAAAAGCACTTATACATCATCTGAATCATAGCCTGGTTCTGAACACTTTTTATATACTTTTCGGGATTTCGATAATCCCGATGATCTATGGTGGCGCTGCCTTCTTTCTTGATATAGAATGGATGAAGAATATGATTACTGAAACATTCGTAAATGTGTATATGATGGTACTTTTAAATATTTACGGATTCTTTTTATACCGTCGATTTCTAAAAAGCAGATGGTATTTTGCCATAGCTCAAATTGCTTTGCTAAATGTTTTATTTATCCCAATTCTCCAGTTTTACCGCTTTATTTTACTATGGGTGACTGTATTCTGGATTGAGTTATTCGGATAAAAGCAGGGCACAACTATACTGAAAGATTTCTTCAGTCCTCCACTTCCACGATCACTTCGATTTCAACAGCAAGATTTACAGGTAAAGAACCCATTCCTACAGAAGAGCGTGCATGTTTTCCTTTTTCCCCGAACACCTCGAACATAAAATCAGAGTACCCATTCATTACCTGTGAGTGTCCAATAAAATTCGGGGTGGCATTAACCATACCGAGAACTTTTATCACTCTTTTCACTTTGCTTAAATCCCCGATCTCCTTTTTGATCACAGCAATGTGTTGAATAGCAATACTTTTTGCAGCCTCATAGCCCTCTTTGGTTGTTAAGTCTTTTCCCACTTTTCCAGTAATCAATGTTCCATCGGGATTCCTTGAACCCTTGCCTGCAAGAAAGAGCAGGTTTCCTGTTCGTACAACATTCACATAATTGGCAATGGGTTCGGTTACTTCAGGTAAAACAATCCCAAGCTCTTCCAATCTTTGCTCAGGAGATTGATTTTGAGCGTATATTGAATTTGCACCAAATGGAAGCAACAAGAGGAGTAGTAAATATTTCATAATGCTGGAATTGGATAAGATTCAGTAGGAAATATAAATGAAAGCACAAAAAACCAAAGAGGTGATGCCGAGTTTATTTGGTCTTTGATGTGGTTAGGATTTGGATATCTGTTCAAAGCCATTAAGTGTGTAACTTTTGGCTTGATCCAAAAGTCACCAAAAGATCAAGAAAATTCCAAACTCCTCATTCCGATTTACTCTTGCAGACTTTGAAAAGTCTTAAAACCGGAACTCGTCAAACAAGGAATTTTCGTTTGGGATGCTATCCTTCGAAGAGTTTTGTTGCCTGACTTTGCAGCAAATTCTGAAAGATATTAAATGAAACAGAACCTCCTTTTTCCTTGACGATTGCAATAGTTTTCTTCCAAGTAGTGTCATTTCGAGCATTATCTAAAAACTCATGGCCTTGCCAAGTAAGCCTACCAATATAGTAGGAATAAATGGTTCCTGATGTATCTTCGTGAATTTCTGTTTCTAATAGCTCAGCATCTCCTAACAAATAAACGTGATAAGCTATTTCTTCTTCAGAAAAGCCATCTATTTCGATTTCATTAATACCAGATGTATTTGGTAATGCCTCTACTTCAAGCAAGATTTTTTTAATAAGTTCAAAATCTCTTTTCATACTTCAAAATTTTGAATTCTCAATTGAACCATTGCCAATAGGATTAAACATCAAAAGAAATACCCTGTGCTAACGGTAATTCCTCACTCCAGTTAATGGTATTCGTCTGCCGGCGCATATAGGCCTTCCAGGCATCAGAACCGGATTCACGGCCACCACCGGTTTCCTTTTCTCCGCCAAAAGCCCCGCCAATTTCAGCACCGCTGGTTCCTATATTAATATTCGCAATACCGCAGTCCGAGCCGTGTGCACTCAGGAAGTTTTCAGCTTCGCGCATATTCAGTGTGAACATAGCTGAACTCAATCCCTGTTTTACTCCATTATGATAGGCCATAGCCTCATCAATGGTCTTATATTTAATCAGGTAAAGGATAGGGGCAAAGGTTTCTTCCTGAACAATCCGAAACTCGTTCTTAACCTCAGCCAAAGCCGGGCGAACGTAGTATCCTTCACGTTCCAGAACTTCACCGCCATAAATAACTTTACCGCCTTCTTTTTCAATTTCTTTTAAAGCATTCTGCATAGCATCCACGGCAAGCTCATCAATAAGCGGGCCTACCAAAGTGTCTGCATCCAGGGGATTTCCGATCGTCACATTTTCATAAATATTGATCAGGCGCTCTTTAACCTGGTCATAAACGGATTCATGAATAATTAAGCGACGTGTACTTGTACAACGTTGCCCGCAGGTACCTACTGCTCCAAAAACTGTAGCACGGATTGCCATTTCGATATCGGCATTTTCAGAAATAATAATGGCGTTATTACCACCCAGTTCCAGGATGGTTTTACCCAGGCGGCCTCCTACTGTTTTAGCCACTTCTTTACCCATACGGATAGAGCCCGTTGCCGAAATAAGAGGAATGCGAT
Source organism: Balneolaceae bacterium (assembly GCA_006969905.1). Classification (GTDB taxonomy): domain Bacteria; phylum Bacteroidota; class Rhodothermia; order Balneolales; family Balneolaceae; genus Balneola. Next base: position 1,525,336 of record CP030887.1, read on the forward strand.
CATCTTCTGTCATCCATTCACCCACTTCACGGTCACCGGTAATCAGGTTAAAAATTCCTTCCGGCAGGTTATTCTCTTTAAGCACCTTGGCAACGATTTTCTGGATAGCCACCCCGCACAAAGGAGTTTTCTCTGAACCTTTCCAGATCATTACATCTCCACAAACCGCAGCAATCATAGCATTCCAGCTCCATACAGCAACCGGAAAGTTAAAAGCTGAGATAATGCCTACGATCCCCAGCGGATGCCATTGTTCGTACATGCGGTGATTTGGGCGCTCACTATGCATGGTTAATCCATAGAGTTGCCGGCTAAGGCCTACAGAAAAATCGCAGATATCAATCATCTCCTGGACTTCACCCAACCCTTCCTGGTAAATTTTACCCATTTCATAAGTAACCAGCTTTCCTAAAGGCTCTTTGAACTCTCTTAGTTTGTCACCAATCTGGCGAACTATTTCTCCACGTTGTGGGGCAGGCATTTCTCTCCACACTAAAAAAGCCTCCTGTGCTTTGGCAACTACCTCTTCATATTGTTCTTTAGTAGTTACACTCACATTCGCAATTTTTTTCCCATCAGAGGGGGTAAAACTGGTAATAATGTCTTTACTTTCTAAATGATTTTGTCCGGTACTTGTACCCGCGTTTACGCCTTCAATTCCTAATTCTTTTAAAAAATCCATGCTTATTTTTGTGGGGATGATTTGTTTGCCCAAAGATAGGTATTTGGGAATTAAGAATGTTGAATTCTGATTTTTTGAATTACCTTAACGGCTCAATATTGAAAACCTAATTGCCGCTCTTGTTACAAAAAGCCTCCAATAACCAGGTTAAATTGCTACGAAAACTCGGGCAGAAGAAATACCGTGAAAAGGAAGGTCTTTTTTTGGTGGAAGGAGAGCGGGCTGTTCAACAGTTCCTCGAAAATAAAGTAGTTCGTACGGTTGACTTTTTTGTTGTTCAGGGGAAGGAACCACCTTCTTTTCTGACTACTCAAAAATGCTATGAACTTGACAGTGAGTTTTTTAATGAGTTAACCAATACAGAAACACCACAGCGGGTACTGGCCGTTTGTAAGATTCCCGGTGAAATTTCTATTGAACTGCTGAAAGACCAGGAAGGGGTGATTATAGCTACGGATAGTATCCAGGATCCGGGCAACCTTGGTACTATTATCCGGACGGCAACCTGGTTTGGAGCCAAGGGGCTTATACTAGGAAAAGGAACGGTTGATATGTTCAATCCCAAAGTAGTGCGAAGTATGGCCGGGGCTACCGGGGTGGTTCCTTTTCTGAATAGTGAGCTAAACCCGGTCTTTGAAGTTTTGGAGCAATCCGGTTGGGAAGTCTTGTTTCTGGATGGCAATCCCGGAGCCGAACCGCTTAACAGGGTGAAAGTACCAGGCAAAACTGTGCTGGTTGTCGGGAATGAAGCAAATGGCACCGATCCGGGCTTAATCACTGCGGACAGAAAAAGGGTAATGATCCCTTTGCAGGGTACACAAAAGGCCGTTGAAAGCCTGAATGCTGCAATTGCACTGAGCATAGCATTGTACGCTATCCACAATTAGTGTGGATAACAGCACATTTCAGGCATCTTTTATTAACCCCACATTAAAATTTGAATAGTTTTCCACATCCGTTGCATCTGTTTTGATCAATGGTTTTATTCATTTAAGCCGTTCTTTAAAATCATCTACAAAGGCTGGTTTCAGTACTAAAACAAACTATTTGCCCATGCCAAAGAAGAAAGCGAAGAAAATCTTCGTACTCGACACTTCTGTTCTTTTATATGACTATGAAGCAGTTAGAAACTTTGAAAAAAATGACGTAGCTATTCCAATTACAGTTCTTGAAGAGCTGGACACTTTTAAAAAGGGAAACACGGTGATAAACCTGCATGCACGGGAGTTTATCCGTTACCTGGATGGGATTTCTGATACCAACATGTTGCAGGATTGGATACCATTAAATGGACGTTCTCACGGTAAGCTGAAGGTAATCAGCAATGGGGGAGACCACCCGGATGCAAATAAGGTGTTTGGCTCCCATAAGAATGATCATGAGATCATTAACTCAGCACTAAAACTCAAAGAAGACTATCCTGATACACGGGTAATCCTGGTTTCCAAAGACATCAACCTGCGCCTTAAAGCCCGGGCGCTGAATTTAGAGTCCGAGGATTATGAAACGGTACAGGTTAAAGATATTGACCACTTATACCGGGGAAAAACAGACCTGGAATTAGAAGACCCATCCATAATCAGCCAGTTTTACGAGAAGGGAAAAATCCGACCTAAAGATTTGATGGAAGATACCCCGCCAAACAACCACTATTACATTATGAAGAGCCACGGGGCATCGGCTCTGGGTTGGTACAATCCCAAGTCGAAGTACATTGAAGTGGTTGAAAAGATGCAGGCGTATGGGATACAGCCCCGGAACGCGGAGCAAACTTTTGCGCTGCATGCGCTCACAAACCCGAATATTTTATTGGCAACCGTTACGGGAGCAGCAGGTACAGGTAAAACCTTGCTTGCCCTGGCAAGTGCACTGGAACAACGGAGCAGCTTCAAGCAGATTTACTTAGCGCGCCCGATTGTTCCTCTGAGTAATAAAGATATTGGTTATCTACCCGGTGATGCCGAAGCGAAGATCAATCCGTACATGCAGCCCTTATGGGACAACTTAAGCTTCATCAAAAACCAGTTTAAAGAAAACAGCAAGCAGTACAAGAAGATCGAGGAGATGATACAGACAGAAAAACTTCGCATTGTACCTTTAGCATATATTCGCGGAAGAAGCCTGTCTAATGTGATCTTTATTGTGGATGAAGCCCAGAACCTGACTCCCCATGAAATAAAAACCATCATAACCCGTGCCGGAGAAAACACCAAGATTATCTTTACCGGAGACATCTTCCAGATTGATACTCCTTACCTGGATGCACAAAGTAACGGGCTTTCGTATCTTGTAGACCGAATGAACCGAACTGAGCTATATGCTCATATCAATCTTGAGAAGGGTGAGCGTTCAGAACTGGCTAACGTTGCAAGCAAATTACTTTAACTAACCGGAAGCAAACATGGCAAAAGACAACAAATTTCTGGCAATTGTAGTATCCATTTTCATTCCGCCATTAGGCGTAGTGATTCACAAAGGAGCCGATAAAGATGCACTTATTAACCTGATACTCACTTTACTTTTTTATCTGCCGGGGCTTATTCACGCAATTTGGGTAATTACCAATAAGTAAGCTTAAAGGTGGATGATTTCTGCCTGTTTTAGCGGTTTTCCCAGAAAACGTTGGGCAAGTTCATGAAAGCGCTGTGGGCGGTCGCTTACAAAGCATTGGAATTCTCCTCCTTCGCTGTTCAAAAGATCGAGTTTTTCTAATTTTTCTTTTGCCATTTGTGCAATGGAATCCGCAGAGTCTATGATGTATGTTTCTTCCCGGTTCAGAATAGAGGGTATTACCTGCTTAAACAATGGGTAATGGGTACATCCCAGCACAAGGGAATCGATTTCTTTATCAGCAAAGTGTTTGAGGTAAACTGATAGTGCTTGTTTGGCAATGTCATTGTCAATCCAGCCCTCTTCCGCCAACGGGACTAATAGCGGGCAAGCTTTTTGAGTTACTGAAATGCCAGGATCTTCTTGTTGAATGGATCGGACATAAGCCTCAGAATTAACCGTTGCCAGCGTACCGATTACTCCCACATTTTTATGCTTCGGGTGATCCAGAACCGCCTGGGTTCCGGCGCTGATTACATCCAGAACAGGAAGGGTTCCAGCTTTTTCAATAATGCGGTCTTTGGCATAAGCAGAAACGGTATTGCAGGCAACCAGGATCATTTTGACCCCTTTCTCCAAAAGAAAGCCTGTGATTTCAAGAGCATATTCACTGACGGTTTCTTTCGATTTTCCCCCGTAAGGTACACGTGCGGTATCCCCGAAATAGATGATGTCTTCGTTAGGTAAAGCTTCAGCAACAGCTTTGGCTACGGTTAATCCCCCGATACCGGAGTCAAAAATTCCTATGGCTTGTTGTTTTTTCAGGTTCAAAACGGATTGTAAAAAAAGATTGTTAATCAGCAGGCAATGTATTCAATTCTCAAATCTTTATTCAAGCCTTCGTAGTTTGTTCCCATGCAGCGATATTTACTTTTTTTATTATTGATTTTTCCCTTAAAAAGCAGTGCTTTTCAGCAAAGTGACAGCCTTAAAATAGCACTTGATGAAGTGATTGTGCGAGGTTTTGAAGGAGACCGAAGCATTCTGGAATCACCCGGTTCCATTGCTTTTATAAGGGCAGAAGAGATTCGTTTGTTTGATAACCAGTCCCTGGTTACTTCAATGAATACTATTCCCGGTGTGCGAATGGAAGAGCGTGCCCCCGGTAGTTACCGCGTTTCCATAAGGGGAAGTTCATTGCGATCTCCATTTGGGGTCAGGAATGTGAAAATATATTGGAACGACATTCCCTTTACTGATCCTTCAGGAAGTACCCCTCTTAATTTGCTGGATGTAGCCAATATGAAAAGTGTGGAAGTAATTAAAGGCCCGGCCGGAAGTGTGTACGGAGCAGGCAATGGCGGAGCTGTATTGATAAATTCCAATCCTACTGTAAACGGAGCTGCAATATCCTCGGCTTTCACAGCAGGATCATTCGGACTGCAAAAATACCAGGCAGACGCAGTTCAACCCTTTGAATCCGGAAATATCCATTTCAGTTATGCCAATCAGCAGTCAGACGGTTACCGGGAGCAATCCTTTTTTAACCGGGAAACAATAGAGCTTAGCGGGCGATGGGTAGTTTCTCCCCGACAATCACTAAAAGCCAGTGTATTCTATTCCGACCTGTTTTACGGGATACCGGGAGGACTCAACCAAACCCAGTTTGATGAGGACCCTACACAGGCCAGGAAGGGCAATCCTTTTGCACTGGGCAGTGTGGAAGCCAATGCAAGTATCTTACAGGAATATGTGTTGATGGGAGTCACCCATAACTATCGTTGGGGTAAAAGGCTTTCCAACGAAACTACCATTTACGGCAACCTGAGTGATTTCGAAAATCCCTTTAACCTCGATTATAAAAGAGAAGACAGAAGGAGCACCGGGGGGCGAACCCGTTTTGTATTTGAAGAAAAGTTCGGGGATATAAAAGCAAGAATTTCAGCAGGTGGGGAAGTGCAGTACGGTAATAATTCTGCACAGAATTTTGAGAATGACTCAAGTCGTGCAGGGGCACTTAATTTTGATGACCAACTCAATATCCTGCAAACCACTATATTCACGAACGCGGAACTGGATCTGCCTAACGAGTGGTACCTTACCTTAGGTCTCAGCTATAACCGGTTGACCTACGACATTGATCGTATAACGGACAACGTAAATAATGATCCCGGTTTGGTTAGCAAAACCTTCGATCCGAGCCTGATTCCCAGGATAGCCTTGCTGAAAAAACTGGACGAGCGGAATTCTCTTTTTGCAAGTGTGGGTTTTGGGTTCTCCCCGCCTACCATTGAAGAAATACGAACCAACGAAGGTAGTATCAATTTAGGCCTGGAAGCGGAAAAAGGTATTAACTACGAAGTGGGGGCAAGAGGGAGCCTGTTATCAAATCGATTGGGATATGAAAGTGCGCTGTTTGTTTTCCGGCTGGATGAAAGTATCGTACAAATTGCCTCACCACGCGGAACCACTTTATTTCGGAATGCAGGAGGTACCCGGCAGTATGGGCTGGAATTAAATCTGAGTTACGATATTATTCGGAGGTCTTCAGGATTCATAAATACAATGAATATTCGCTCGGCATATACCTATCATCTTTTTGAGTATGATAATTACATCCGGGAAGGAGATGACTTCTCGGGCAACCGGCTTCCGGGGGTGGCCCCTCATACCCTGATCACAACCCTTCAGGCGACAGGTTCTTCAGGCTGGTATGCTAATTTTTCTCATAATTTTACTGATGAAATCCCGCTGGATGATGCCAATACCGTTAATTCGGAAGCTTATCACCTGGTAAAAACAAAGATCGGCTGGCAGGGGAATCTTACCGGGCAATTTGTCCTGGATGTACACTTTGGAATGGATAACCTGCTGGACGAACAATACAGCCTTGGCTATGACATCAATGCTTTTGGAAACCGGTATTTCCAGCCGGCCCCTGAGCGTAACTGGTTTGGTGGAATTCGCCTTAGCTACCGACTATAAGAAAATCACTATTTCTTATGCCCCAGCAAAGGCAGGTGTTTTATTTTGTGATAATTCAATGCCATAGAAATACAAGTTTTCAATTCCCTTTTAGGAACTTTTTCGTTCAGTTTGAATACTATAGCCAGGTCACCCTCAAAGTTGAACGTATCATTATAGATTGTTTTAAAAGTAGGAACCAGTTTGGAGGTGCATTTGAAGTAGATGGCATATTGGTCTGGTTTTTTCTCTTTCCAGTCCATGCGTACCGTGCTACCATGCTTGGCCAGGTAGCTGGGTTCTCCCCATTTCAGAGTTTCCTCTAATACATCAAGCCCTTCCATTTCAGAAGCAGCGCTCAATACCAGCTCCCTGAGATAAAGCATTTTAGGTTTCACCTCTTCTGGATAACCCTCTAAAACTTCTTCTACACTTGGGTGGGTGGTTAGGTTCATTTTCTAAAGTTCAATTTTTCTCCAACGGTTTGACCTGTGCGGAAAGTAGGAAAAGATTCTCTAACACAACTAGAGACTGAGCCAAAACTTTGTTTTGAAATGTACATTATCTTAAACATGGAGAAACGAGGTTTTTGGCGGTTTAAGAACCGAGAATTAAATAGCAGCTTAATTCCTCGCATGGGTTATACCGTTTGTTAGGCATAGTTTTCATCGTTTTGAGGTACGGATAGTATTAGTAAGTACACTTTTCTTCAAAATAGCTCTTGGACTATATTTATCAATCAAAGCTTTAACGGTAATTTCATTTCCCGGAGTGCAGTGAGGTCCTAAAGTTACTTCCATAGATTCGAATGCATGTGGGTCAATATCAATATCAAAAAAATCCAAACCTGAACCATTTCCATTGTATAATGCGTTAACAATAAAGTTTGGAATGTCTCTTTGCCATTTTTCATCATCAATTCCACTGTTGGGAAATGATGGAAAAATCATCAGAACAAAACGAAACTCTTTTTGAAATGCCCAATCTGGTGACTTTAGTGAAGCAATTTCTCCGGGCTTATTGATATTGATTTTTACGCCGTTTCCTTCCTGAGTGAATGAGATTGCGTTGTTCTTTTTTACTTTGTAATCAGAAGTATAACTGACGACATTCTCAAACTGATTTTCATTTAAAAACATTGGTAGAATGAAATACTTGTCTGTGAAAATCTTATCAAATGGAATGGGTGAACTCATAACCCCTGTATAAAACCTTTTTAATCTATCGGGCACTGTAATAGGTTGCCAATGAAATAGATTTCGCGGGAGTTTGATACGTACACCACGCATTGAGTCTGAATACATATGCCACTGCGGTATACTTTCCTCGGAATCCAAAGTCCAGCAACTAACAAAAAAGAATTCTTGTAAGCGCAACGTTTTGAACGAGGAGCCTTCTGAAATATCGTCTACACGATCAAGCCTGTTAAAGCGTATTGTTTGATGCTTAAGAATTAAAGAAAGAGTTTCAATATTGGTGTAGTGATAAATGTAGTCCATAAATAGATTAATTATGCCTAACGTGGCTGGGCTAAGTACAGTGGTTATACCATTGAATTTAGTCCAAGTTGGGATGAGTTGCTACGCAACTTTGTACTTAGCCCAGCCACGTTGGAGATGAAGAGCGGAGCGAATTCATCTCCAACAAAAGAATATGACGCATTAAGTTCATCATATCCCAATTTCATGTGTGGGTTTTATTCACCTTATCCTTTATAAGAATATGATGATTACTAACAACCCTTACAGTATTATATATCCGGTTATAAATCAATAAATAAGGAAAGTGTGCAATGGGTGAATGAGAAGGGTTTTATCCATACTTTATAATCATAAGTTTAATCTTTAAAAGAAGGTATTATATATCGTTCCAGAGTATTGAATGAAGATGGTTTCCTGGTATAATTGCCACCAGTGAAAACTATTACAGCATTTAATTCAGGGATTATCATAATATTTTGCCCACCCCAACCAGAGGCATGAATAATACTGATTGCCTGATCTGAATGTGATAATTGTTTAATCCACCATGAATAAGAGTAATCATTTTTTCCTGGTTCACCCGGGATCCTGATGGAAGTATTTCCCTGAAATACAGAAGAAGATTTCTTAATCCATTCTTCAGAGATAACTCTTTCCCCATTCCATATTCCATTATTTAAAAACAGAGCCCCAACCTTTACCATATCGCGTGGTTTCATTTTTAATCCTCCGGCAGCTTCAAAAACTCCATTGTCAAATTGTAAAGACCAATCCACAGAATCTATACCCAGGGGTGTAAACAAATACTTATCGGAAAAATCATCAATGGCGAGGCTGGTAGCATTATTTATAATTTCTCCAAGTATTACCTGGCTTCCTCCATAATAGGAAAAGTGTGTTCCGGGTTCATACTCAAGTTTTCCATCCAAAATAAATGAGATTGGATCTTTATCTGAATACCATATCCCGATCATAGGATTGTCTGAACTGCTATATGGAGCATTCCATTCGTACCATTCTAATCCAGAGGTCATAGTAAGTAAATGCTCAATCGTTATTCTATCTTTCCCATTAGTTTTGAAGTTTTGATGATCTGGTAAAAAATCAAAGATAGATTGATTTACACTTTCGATAAATCCTTTATCTATAGCTATTCCGATACAAAGGGATGTTATACTTTTGGTGTCTGACATTATACTATGAAGCATATCCCTGTCCCACATCACCCAATCACCTTTATGGCTGGGTGCATCCCACTGGTATTTATGCCCCGGAAAGTACTCTTCCAATACAAGCTTTCCATCTTTGTAAATGAGCAGCGAGTGTATCCCATCAATTCTCCCTCTCATAATCTTATTGATCGCTTTTGCAATTATAACTGAATCAATATCTGCCGCCTGTATTGTTCCAACTTCCATCCCGTCACTAATTTTTTCAGGTTCGTGGTATAGATATCGATAATTCGAAGATTTGGTGCAGCTGGCGAGCAATAATGAAATAAAAATAAAAGCCCGAATAAAAAATATCATCATGTTAATCAATTTATAGTAGTTCATGATGCAATTTTAGTATGGAAAAGTATGCTGTATGCCACAGAATTATACAAAACTCTACCTATAATATTCTGTTATATTTTATAGTTCATCCCGTTTATACAGCACTGTATACCCTATTATAAATCAACACATAAGGAAGGGAGCTACTGATGTGAAGAGTAAGCAGGGTTCAATATTTGAAGCTATTTGACACTCAATAAAAAAGTAAGTCATGCTGAACTTGTTTCAGCATCTGTAAGGAACAGTTTTTTAACTGCTCCTACCAGTATGGCCAAAGGCTACGTATATATCATGTCCAATATTGAGCGAACCACATTATACATTGGGGTTACAAATAATATTAATCAAAGGGTGTGGCAACACAAACAAGGAGAAGGTTCAAGATTCACTTCAAAGTATCAACTTACTATTCTTTTGTATGCTGAAGAATACTCAACTATTACAGATGCAATTGCAAGGGAGAAGCAGTTGAAGAGATGGCATAAGGAATGGAAATGGAATTTAATCAGAAAACAAAATCCTGATTTAAAGGATTGGTACCCTACTCTTAGAGGATAGCCTTGCACAGATGCTGAAACAAGTTCAGCATGACCTATCGGAAAATTGGCTTATGAAGCATAACCTAAAACCTCCTGGCCAGGACCACGGTTTCTTTGAAAGTGCGTTCTTGGCCTGTGGCGCTATTAAAGGCTTTGAACAGTACAATGTAAATACCTACCCGGTTGCGCTTGTTATCATCGGTAAGGCCATCCCAGATCAGGTTGCCTTCAAACCCGGCTGCTTTTGCATCCGCCAGTTTGCGGACTTCGCGGCCGTAGCGGTCAAAGATTCGCACGGTGATCAGGTAATCGGGTTCATCGAGGGTGTAACTGATGGAGACAGCATCTTCAAAGCCGTCATCATCCGGGGAGAAGGGATTAGGGGAAAAACTGATGCCTACCTGTTCAGGTGAACCATCAAAGGTTTGAAAGATGGTATTTTCAAAACCCGGAGTTCCACCTGAGGTTGCCGTACTTGAACTCCAGTTTGCGGGATCATTTGCAACTCCCATAGGATCAATTCTCTCCAAAGCAACACCTTTTGTACTCAAACGATTAGGGTTGTGCCAGTTTTCATCATAAAACACAGAGTCGATACTCATGCCGGAACTGTCTGAAATAAAGATAGCATCACCCGAGGCAGACAGGCTCAGGCTGCTTCGGGCAACCAACATGCTGAATGGCTCTGTTTCAGGAGATAAATCAAAATAAGTGGCTGTTTTGCTTTCGGAAAAGTTAAGGGTTTCATCTTCTGAATACACCAGGAAATAACTTTCGGCAGGTATCCATCTATATTGGGTTGAGACAGGATCAATACGATCTGTTTCCCCTTCCTCATCCGGGGCGTTGCTGAGGTAAAGTCCCTCCAGTGAAACCGCATAATCGTTGGTATTGTACAACTCAATATATTCAGTTTGATCAGGAAGGTTATCCTCACTGTCAGCTAGCGGATCAAACATAATCTCGTTGATTACCACACCACCCAGTTTTAACTCTCGTGCAATAGGTAAGCTTTGGGAAGTAGTTACATTACCCTTCACATCCGTAAGATTGGAGACTTCAATCACATTATTCTCAGGGATGAGTTCGGCAGGTATAACCAGTTCCACTGTATTGCCGGAGGTGGAATCAAAAACAATCCCGTTAATCACTGAACCGAAAGCCCTGAAAGTAGTATTTGGCTTAATGGAAATGAACTCTGAGAAAACAACCCGCAACCCAATATCCGAATTGGTTGCAAAGATGACAGAAGGGGGTTGAGTGTCTTCTTCAAAAACTGAGCTTGATGTACCTGCCGTAAACCCGGTCTTAGATGTACTGGTTGCCCAGTTCGAAGGATCATTGGATGCAGCAAAAGGGTCTTTTCTTTCGATGGAAATCCCATTTGATCCTCCCCAGCTATTATCATAAAAAAGGCTATCGATAGCCGTACCATTACTATCTGCAATTACCACCCCATCCCCGGAATCGTTAAGGGAAGGAAAACTGGAAAGGAAAACGGAGCTGGTACTGCTTGCAAAAACCTGGTTGTCTGTAAGTACTAAAAATTCGTTAGAGGCCAGGGAAATGTTATCCGGTAAGGTTGCTTTATTTCCAGCACCGTCTTTTAATGTCCACTTATGCAGAGAAATGCTCTTAGAAGAACGATTATATAATTCCACAAATTCAGCCCCATCTTCATCCGCCCGTTTAAACAGGATTTCGTTAATGATAATGTCAAAGGTTTGAGGAGGCTGAAATTGCAGGTACCGGAATTTTATGGATTGAGAAGTAATAAGATTACCAAACAAATCCATTTGATTTAGCACTGTTAAGGAATATTCTTGCCCGTCAGGCATTTCAGAACTGAAAGCGAGCCGGACTTTAGTATCTAAATACTCAACGGATTCAATAGCTATAGATGGGGTCAGCTGATAATTATTCCGGTTCAGTGCCTGGTCAGGCCGAATATTCTCATCGTAAACCAGTTCAATAGAGGTGTTAGTAATAATGTTAATAGTCAAGATTTTCGGTCCCTCTGTTCCTCCCGTAATCAAATTCCTTTGACCGGGTGTAGCAAATGCAGGCGAGGGGCTATCTCCCCAGTTAGCCTGCAGGTTGGAAGGCAGCGTTTGGGAAATACGCTCAAGGGAAACATCACGCCCGCCCCAATCAGAATTATAAGTCAAAGAGTCAATAGTGACACCTGATTCATTCTTAATGATAATGGCATCTGTGGTATTGTTGAGTGATGAAAAGCCCGGTACTACAAGGGCATTCGAAACCCCAAAATTTTGAATAATGCTGCTATCGGGTGTAAGAATTACATATTGAGAGGGCACCAGTATGAAACTCTGTTCTGTAATAGTTTTACCGGAAAGGGAATTATCACTTAGTGTCCAGTTGCGAAGATCAAAGTTGGAACTTGAATTGTTAACCAGCTCAACGAATTCAGAATAATCATCAGCGGGATCATACATGAATTCGTTAATGAGTATATCCCCAGGTGTTGCAATATCTACTTTAGTAAGTACGAAAGAAACCGAAAGAAAACCTGCAACATTACCAAAAATATCCTCTTGGTTTTCTATGGATATTGTGAAGCCTTCTCCATCTGTATCCCTGCCAAATGGAGGGGAAACATGAAGTATTACGGTATCGGGAGAAAGGTAATTTGCTGTATGAAAAGTAGTAGGGTTATTAATATCGTTATTGAGTACAATGCCTATGCTATAGTTTGAGAGCAATTCAGCAGGCGCTTGTTTCACCCGTTCTGTAAACACAACCAGCAAAGTGCTATCATTGAGAAGCTCAAAGGACTCGATATTAGGTGGCGTGGTATCTGGTAATACATCGTTAGTTGTTCCCGGTGTTCCGGATAACGGGTTTGGCGAGTCTCCCCAGTTTTCTTTGAAAATACCAGAGACAGAATCGGCTCTGCGTTCCAGAGCCACATCAACTCCTCCCCAATCTGGTTCATATTGAAGGGAGTCAACTAAGTTTCCATTCTCATCAAAAACCCGGATCTGATCAGTTGTATTATTAAATGCAGGAAGAGAAGCCTGGGTAAAGCTACCTTCTGTAAATACAGATCTCAGTGTGGAAGTGTCGGTCGTAAAAACCAAAAAACTATTCGGGTAAAGAACCAGTTCAGGTTCACTGATAGTTGTGAGAGAATTGTTGTCACCAATTTCCCAGTTAGCGAGATTCAGGTACTTGGAAGATGTGTTCTTCAATTCAACATATTCCACTAATCCTGTGGGTGGATCTTTCAGAAATTCATTGATAATCACATCACCCGGCTCAAAAGTATCAAATGTGAAAAAAGCGATGGTTGTATCGGTAAGTATTGTATCTCCGGCAGCATCTTCAATACCAGAAAGTGTCAATTCATTTTCGCCACCTGGAATTGGATTTGAAAAGGAGATACGGACAAGGTCGTTACTCTCTACAGAAAACGAAGCTGGGTTCAAAGAGCCGGGGTTTAAAATAAAATCACTATTTGAAACACTCGCCGCGTTCACATTTTTGGAAAAAATAATGTCTAGTTCAGTTGGGTTGATCTGGCTAAGGGAGTTTATAAGCAGGGGCTCAACAGGAGGTGGATCTATTTTGAAATCAAAATAATAATCGTCTACTCTTGTACTCGTGTATGTAACTGAAACTCCAAAAAAAGAAGACGTTGAGTACGTATTATCACTAGCTGTTGCCCCAGCATTTTTAAGCTCACCGTTATAACCCTCACCTACTTCTAAAGACCATGTTCCCGTGACATCCCGGGTCACTTTAATTCTGTATTCTCCTCCAGCTCGAAATAAGGTTGTGTCTTCCAATACCACATTTTGCGTCCCTGCATCTAAACGAACAATTTTAAATACATCATCACCTGTTTGGCCTACTCTTAATGCATACCCATTCACTGCACCAGTTAAATCAGCAATATCGCTCATCAAAAAAACTTCTGCCTTGTTTCCATTTGATGGCGTTACTCCGTCAATTCGGATAAAAAATTCCCATTCCCCTTCAGTATTCGCAGATGGAGTGGACAGATATGAAGTTGCCGATTCGTTATCATTCAAACGCAGTACATTATTCCCTTCTAAATCAAAAATGACAAAGTTACTGTCGGCACCTGACCATATTGGATCAGATGTGAAATCACCGTCCGAAAAATCATCTTCAAAGTTAGCTGTTTGGGATAAACCCGTAAAAGGAAGAAAACAAACTAAAAGGAATAGGGCTAACTTCATGTTTCAGAATAGCAGACCCGTATGATTTAGTCAATATTTAACAGGCAAAAAAATAGGGTAAAAGGATTTTCCACCTTTTACCCCTGGAAGGACATTGGAAATGCTTCACATTTCCAAGGCAATGATTATTGTCGTGTCTCTACAACTGTTAAGTGAGATCGTTTTATAGGGCACTCCTTACAGATTTTTCGTACATTTTTTGAATAATTTTTTTGCACTCTTAAATCCCTATAAAACAACAGTTCTTATGCGAAGCCTTCCTTTTTTTATTGATGACCTGAATGGCGGATTCATGATGTTGGAGGGAATTCTGCGCATGGAAGGGGATGAACTTACCTTCGAATTTCAAAAAAAAGATGCTTTGTTCGAGGCATATAAATCTGATCTGAAGGAAATACGGATTCCGTTAAGCAGTATTGATGTAGCAGAATTCAAAAAGGGATTATTTGGCACAAAGTTAATTCTCCATGCAAAAAGGGCGGCTGTTTTTAAGGATCTTCCTGGTAATGATTTAACCGTTCGTACCCTTAAAGTAAAGCGGAAACACCGGGAAACGGCTGCTTCTGTTTCTTCGCGGATAAACTTAAAAGTATCCGAAATGAAGCTGAAAGAACTTGGAGAGTAGAGTTTAGTATGCCAAGTTTTCCCTTTACTTGTTCATATACTGATCCGGAAAGCTACCTATATACTTATGTGAACGGGATAGTAAGATATGACGGAAATACTCTTGTATTGGAATACGAAACAAATAGTATGCATGGTAAAGGTAAATCGGCAGTCCAAACATGTTAAATATCCTTAAATGATATTGCAACCATTTCTTTTAAGAAAAAGTGGGTAAAACCTAAAGTTGAGATTAGTACCCGTTCACTGAAAGCAATAGAAGGATTAAAGTGGGCAAAGAAAGGCTCTTTACTTATTGATGTAAGCAAAAAGCATAGTGATGAAGCGCGCGACCTGGTTTCCAAAGTTCAAATTGAACTTTCGGAAAAGAAACTTCGGGATTTGGGTTAGTTTTCCAGGTAGCCTTTCTTAACCAAAAGTTCTGCATTCAAAATAGCACCACCGGCTGCTCCCCGAATAGTATTATGTGCCATACACACAAAACTGATATCAAAGACTTCTGCTTTCCGTAACCGGCCCATGTGTAATTGCATGCCGTTTTCCTGATCGGCATGTAAACGTGGTTGCGGATACCGGATTTCGTCATGCAGGCGAATCAGCTGTTTGGGTGCAGAAGGCAGGCCCAGTTCAGCAATTGGATTCTTAAAGTTGAGTACGGCCTCTCTTACTTCTTCGATGCCCGATAGTTCTTTTGCCAGTTTAACGGTTACAGAAGCCATGTGACCATTTAAAGTAGGTACACGGGTACAGGTAGCCTGAACAGGATACCTGGGTTCGGTAATCACTCCATCCGAATAGCTACCCAACAATTTTTGGGTTTCCGGGGCAATTTTGGGTTCTTCGCCCCCGATGAATGGAACTACGTTTCCCAAAATATCAAGGCTGGCTACCCCAGGATACCCGGCTCCTGAAATAGCCTGCATGGTGGTGAGGATTAATGCCTCAATTCCAAAAGTATCATAAATGGGCTTTAATGCAATTGAAAGAGGTACTGCCACACAGTTAGGATTAGTAACAATCCAGCCGGAACCATCTTCAGTAAAGGTCTGCGTTTTGATCAGTTCAATATGATCGGGGTTTACTTCGGGTACCAGTAAGGGTACTGTTGGGTTCATCCGGTAATTCTTTGCATTGGAAATGACCGGAATCCCTGCTTTAGCTAAATCCCCTTCAATTTCAGTGGCTACGCTTGAATCGAGGCCCGAAAACACAAAATCCACTCCTTCAAAAGAAGAGGGGTTGCAATCTGAAACAATCATTTCTGCGATATAATCCGGGAGATTTACATCCTCTACCCAGTTGACAGCATCTTTGTATTTCTTGCCCGCAGAGCGCTCAGATGCGCCCAACGCTGTAATTGTGAACCACGGATGGTTTTGAAGCAACCGAATAAATTTTTGGCCAACGGCACCCGTAGCGCCTAGAATTCCGACTTTCATGTGTAATTACGGATATGTGAATGAGTGAATTAGGAATAACAAATTTACAGATTCCTAATTCCTAATTCTCATTTATTCTTTAATACGAAAACCTTGTAATCCGCATCAAAACAGTATCAGTAAATTCTTATCTTCACCGCTCATTTAAAGCTCACAAACGAAGAATTCTTTCATGTCGAATTTGGATAGTCTCGATAAAATTGTATCCCTTGCGAAAGCACGAGGGTTTATTTTTCAATCATCGGAAATATATGGCGGCTTAAGTGCGGTTTATGATTACGGCCCCCTGGGAGTGGAACTGAAGCGTAACATCCGGAATGCCTGGTGGAAAGAGATGACCCAACGCAATGATAATATTGTTGGGATAGATGCCGCTATTTTTATGCATCCGAAAGTATGGGAAGCAAGCGGACATGTGGGTGGATTCAACGATCCCATGATTGACGACAAGCAATCCAAGAAGCGGTACCGCGCTGACATGCTGATTGAGCAGTATATTTTTAAGCTTGAGAAAGATGGTAAGACAGATAAAGCAGCGGAACTTCAGGAATTGCTGGATACTTCAGGAACCCGGAAAAGCCTGACCGAAGACCTGTACGATATTATTATTGAAAATGAAATCCGCTCTCCCGATTCGGGTGCTTTTGACTGGACGGAAGTACGCCAGTTCAACCTGATGTTCAAAACAGCATTTGGTGCCACGGCCTCAGAAGATGATGGTGTTTATCTTCGTCCCGAAACAGCCCAGGGTATTTTTGTGAACTATAAGAATGTGCTGGATACCAGCCGTGTTTCTATTCCTTTCGGAATTGCTCAAACAGGTAAGGCCTTCCGCAATGAGGTGGTCGCCCGTCAGTTTGTGTTCCGTATGCGTGAATTTGAGCAAATGGAAATGCAGTATTTTGTGGAACCGGGTAGTGATGCAGACTCATACAATGAATGGAAAGAAAAGCGGTTAGCCTGGCATAAACGAATCGGCATAAGAGAGGAGAATTTACGCTTTACCGATCACCCACAGGATAAACTGGCCCATTATGCTCTGGCTGCTGTGGATGTGCAATACCAGTTCCCGATTGGCTGGCAGGAAGTGGAGGGGATTCATAACCGCTCTGATTTTGACCTTTCCCAGCACCAGGAGTTTTCGGGTAAGAAACTGGATTACTTTGATCAAAAGAATCAAAAAAGATATGTGCCTTATGTGATTGAGACTTCCATCGGGCTGGATCGTTGTACCCTAATGGTGCTTTGTGATGCTTACCGGGAAGAAGAAGTGGACGGGGATAAGCGTGTGGTTCTGAAAATGCACCCGGAACTGGCCCCGGTTCAGGTTGGGGTATTCCCGCTCATCAAAAAGCCGGAACTCCAGGAATTA
The DNA here is from genome assembly GCA_006969905.1 of Balneolaceae bacterium. Lineage (GTDB taxonomy): Bacteria > Bacteroidota > Rhodothermia > Balneolales > Balneolaceae > Balneola. The sequence goes on from CP030887.1 coordinate 1,542,772, forward strand.
GCCCATAAAATAGATTTGGATTTACGGGAAGATTATTCCGTTCAGTATGATGAAGCCGGCTCCATTGGTAAACGTTACCGAAGGCTGGATGAAGCAGGAACTCCTTTTTGCATTACGGTAGACTTTGATGGTTTGGAAGACAATACCGTTACCATCCGCCACCGGGACGATATGAGCCAGGAACGCATTTCTGTAGATAAGATAGGAGATGCGATCCGGGATGGAATTAAGGGTTGGGCATCAAAGGACTAAAATAAAACCGTCCTCTAATATAAAGTGTAGCGGTTTTAAACTACTTCAACAACACCATCTTCTTAGTCTCAGTTTGATTGCCTGCTACAATCCGGTAAATATATACCCCACTTGCCAGGTTACTCGCATCGAAGGTAAATGAATGACTTCCTGCGCCCAATCGGTCGTTTACAAGGGTGCTTAATTTTTGTCCCAGCATATTGTAAACGGAAAGCTCAACCCGCTGGGCTTGTGGGATGGTAAAAGAAATGTTGGTAGTGGGATTAAATGGATTGGGGTAGTTTTGAGAAAGGTTGAATTGATTGGGTGTATCCTCATTTTCATTACTGTTGTAGACGATGCCATTTTCCGCACCCGGTGTGCCGCCCCAGTCTGTTGCACTGAACCAGCTATTACCATCATTATTGTCATCTTCCGGATTGGATAGTTCTAAAGTTGGCCCGTTTCCATTTGCCACCAAAGGCCAGGGTTGTTCCGGTGAATATTGTGCATAATCAACGAGCTCATCATTTGAATTAAAAATACGAACCTCATCCCCTGATGAAGACAGACCGAAATCAAAATCTCCGATTATATTCTGTATAGAGCCGTGAAGGGAAGTGAACCTTGCAGCATCCCTGACTAAAACGAGGTACTCATTCGACTCCAGAACGGTATTTTGCGGGAGTACAAAAGCATGGGTATCGTCATTGTCTTTAAAAGTCCAGCCTGAGAGATCGATAGAAACATTTGAATTGTTGTACAATTCTACCCAGTCACCGGTATCAAATTCGTCTCTTGAATTATAATTGATCTCATTAATTACTATGGTTTTTTTGGCTTCTTTAAAAGCTACTGATATAGAAACAGGATTAGAATCAAGAGCAACAGAAACCTCGGATTCTCCTTCAAAACCCGGTACCCCATTTATAGTCCAGTTTTCTACTTCGTAATCAACTGGAGGCATGGCTAACAAATGGATTTCAGTATCCTGAAAATATATTCCTGACCAACTTCCGTTTTCCAGTGTTGGCTTTATGGAGTTAAGTCGGACACTTCCTTCCGTAATGTTCTGCAAAGTTATCCTGACGGTATCTTTCTGAAGGGTGTCGGCAATTTCTGAATACAGGTAACCAGGAATATCCTCCACATACCATTCAGTTGCGGTTCTGATCCACTCCATATCATAATCGGTAGGTCCCCCGATATCATACCAGCCTTCACTCCAACGGGCAATATCCCGGGGCATTTCGGGATCAATAGCCGTATCAATAGAATCAATTAAGGCTAACATGTAATCAGGTTGGAAGGCTGTATTTAGCATGTCTGCCAAACGATTGAGGAAAATTTCACGGTACGTTTCATTTTCCATCATCCTGCCAAACAGCCAAAAACCACTGGGTTCTTCGCTTAAAAAAAGTTTTAAAGAACTAAAAAAACCATCAGTGCTTTCAGTTCCCAGGTTTCTCCACCAGTCAAAATCATGTGAGATATAGTGCCATTTTCCTCCGGGTACCTGTGGTCTCCAATAGCGCACATTATTTGGATCGCCATGAGATGTATATACCTGGTAAACCCAGTGATCGGTAAAGCTCTCCAGGTCAAGGACAGAATCAGCGTATTGGAAAAAAGCTTCTCCAACTAAGTTTTGGTCATTAAAATTGCCCAGTAATTCCTGGTAGTTGGCATCATCACCATCAGTGATAATGTCGAAATCCTTTATCATGTCAACATCTTCATAGCCATATCGTGACTCTACAAAGTCATCGTTTTTACGTTCATACAAAGTATAAAGCCCCCAGTACTGCCCATTGATATATAAAACTATGGGTTTGTAAGCCTGCATGGCATTAGCATGCCCCCATTGTAAGTTTACGGTTCTGAGAAGTTCATTTAATAACCGTGAGCGCTCTTCGGCACCTGCGCGTAGTACAAAACCATCGTATTCCTCGTAATCATTTTCGGGAAAAAGCGGGTAGTTTAATCTATCAAGCCCAAACCGGTCATTGTTATTGATTACAAAAGATTTCTTTAAAAAAGCCCTGCTGAAGTTCCCGCCAATTTCTGCCTCTGCATCAAATTCAAATTCTGTATTTCCTGATTCGTTCAAGTATTCGATATGTACCGGGTATTGAAATTCTTCCCAGAAATTAGCGCCCCTGAACGGATACTCACCATTGGTTTCAGAAGAATCCCCGATTACATACATACCTTTATCAAAATCAAAAAGAGAGTCCGGCTCCATCACAAAAGACACGACAGGTACCGAATGTGATTCTTCAAAAAGATAGGTTGCCGTAACTACCTCACTGGGTTGTTTGCCCGGTTCAATAGCTATGGCACGCACAACGGTGGATGTGTCGAAAGAGATCGGGGAAGAAAAAACGGGAGAATTGGAAGTAGGTACCGCGCCACCTGTTTCATAGTGTATAACAGCTTCATCAGAACTAACGCCAATAGTAAGTAAACCGGAATAAAAACCCGAGGGGAGTGAAAATCCGGGATTTCCGCTTTTTTCGGCAATTGTACTTCCGTCATTTGATGTATTTGGAGTAGGTTGCTGAAAAGCAAAGTTCCCGCTTCCATCCGTGGTTCGTCCCCAGGAGATGTCTGTTGTTTGTACACCAAAAGAAACGGAGTCTATTCTTGTTATCCCATCGCTGGCTGTCAGGATTACGAACTCGCCCGAAGCACTTAGCCTAAAGTCCAGATGAGTAGCCCCTTCACCCGGTTCGCCATCAGCCCATAAAATGAGGTAGCCATTAGCTGCTATGGTGGTTGAAGCGCTCTGGTTAGACGGGATTTGCCATTTGGTTGGTTCCCCGGGATCATCTGACACGTAAATACCCGCAAGGTCGATAGATAATCCGCTGGTATTATAAATCTCAATCCAGTCATCAAAATCCCCTTCTGAGTCGGCAATAACAGTGGAGTTGGAAGCCATAATTTCATTGACCTTTACTTGAGAGTGCGCGGAGTTGGCCACGAAAAATGACAATGCAAAGCCTATAAAATATTTGATCATGGTAAGCAATCAGTTAAGAATTTTGGAAATATATACTTAGTTACCAATAAAGAGCACAAAAAAATGATAGATGAAAAAAATTTAACGAGGTTCTCTTTGGATAAAACTACTGTTACTCTTGTTCTTGTATTCGCTTTTATCCGGTTGAAAATAAACCGGGTGCTAATCCATATCATCCAGCTGGATATTCAGGGCTTTCACACTGATCTGTATTTCAATCATCATCATACCTAATGAGATGAGCAACATAATCAAGCTTATTCCAAAAAGTATATTTCCGATCATGACTAACCCTGCAAAAAGGGAAACCATGCAAAAAACGGATAAAAAGAGAGAGCCTATACCTAGTAACTGCATGTTCTTTATTAAGCGAACCCTTTTATGAAGATTATCGATCTGAGCTTTAGCTCCTTTGTCACCTGTTTCTTTGTATTGGCGATGAAGCGTTCGTATCAGATTTGCTAATGAAAGAAACCGGTTAGTATAAGCCAGCAGAAGCAATGAAATTGCTGAAAAGAGCAGACCGGGTGTGGTTAAATTAAGTTCCATACATCACAAAATATTAGTGAGTTTTTTCTTTGGGTAAAGTAACAGTCACCCGTGTTCCTTTGTTAGCTTCACTTTCTATTTTTAAGCTGCCATTCAACATTTCAACATACTTTGCTGATGCTTTCAGGCCAAAGCCGGTACCTTTTTCATTATCTGTTCCCGGCGTACTCACCCATTCTTTACTGTATAAGATCTTGTCAAGGTTATCTGTATTGATGCCGATTCCGGAATCCTCAATAATGGTATGCGTATGATTTTCTGTCTCTTCGATAGTAATGGAGATAGTCCCCCTTTTTGGGGTAAACTTAATGGCATTATGCAGGATGTTTCTCACAATGAATGAATAGCTGCCCTCATCAGCATAGATTTTACCGTTTAGATTGCGCATTTGCAATCTGATTTCTTTGGCACCTAAATTGTGTTTATAAATGGCAATAATCTGATCCCAAACAGATTGCGTTTCAAAAACAGAGCGTGAAATCTTCTTATTATCAATCTGCTGTTTCGACCATTGCAAAATGTCGTTCAGGAATTGAATAAGTGCATCAATGGTAAAGCTCAAATCATCAAGATATTTTTTAAACTCCTTTTCGGAAAGAGCATCCATTTTAAGTAGCTCAAGGATGCCATGTACTCCCGAAATGGGACTGCGAATGTCGTGAGCAATGATTGAGAATAGTTTATTATTTAATTCATTCAATCGTTCTAATTCAAGATTTTGAGCAGCAACTTTTTTGTGGTAGCCAATGAGGATGGCAGAAACAGGGTAAGCAACAACAGCAGGGATTATTGTTGACATAATAACCCCAAATACCAGGATCTCTTCTCCTGAAATTATACTTAGCAGATAGTATATAATTACTGAAACGGCAACAGATATTACTGTCACTTTCCAGGGAGAGAATAACTTTTTGATTACAGAGTCACTAATTATCAAAGCCGAAACCATTATTTGCAGGTAAATGTACTCATCCTTACTTCACTCTACAACCCCCGCAATCGGCTGGAATATATTTTCTATTATTTGGCAGTGTTCAAAATCCAATTACTTAGGGTATCAGTAAATCCATCGACAAAAGCTTTTGGCAAAGCAGGGTATTCGTTTACCAGGCCTGTGTTTGCTTGCTGGAACAAGTGGTTGGCTGAGTCAAAAACTTTAATTTCATATTCTGTACCAGCTTTTTCCAGGGCGTTTACAACAGGTTCTTTATTTTGAGCAATAGTGACCTGGGTATCTTTGCCCCCAAAAAGTACCAGCACAGGTACATTTACTTTTTCGAGGTCGAGCTTTGTCTGATAAAGAAGAAGTGATTTCATTTGCTCTGATGAATAGAATGTCATGAGTTGATTAGCTTGATTTGTAACCATAGCATCAATATCTGGAATGGCATTTCTTTGCTTATCTGGCAAATCATTAAGCAAGTTTGTGTATGCGAGTACATAATTGCTTTTGGCTGTTTCCACATCTTTGTTGTTTACTATGGCTTCCATCATTGCTTCACGGGTATCAAGCTCTCTTTCAATCAGGGCTTCATTAACCGGCGTATTCGCAAAAGCAAATTTAACCTGGTAACGCAGTATTTCGCTCAAAGATGGAACAGGAGAGGCCATCAGGATAAGCTGATCCACAGCATCATTTTCTGCTGCAACTTTTGCAGCTATAATCCCACCCTGGCTATGACCGAGTAACGAAAAGCGGGTGAAGTTGTACTCTTTGTTTTGTTCAAAGAAGCTGATAATAGCGTTCACATCTGAAGTAAGATGTTCAAGGGTAGCATTTGCGAAATCGCCTGAGGATTTACCTATTCCCCTGTCATCATACCGGAAGCTGGGTATTCCCTGGCCGGCAAGGTGCTGGGCAATTGCCTGGAATATCTTAAAATCGAAGATATTCGAGTCGCGATCCTGTGGGCCACTGCCAGAACTCATAATTACAAGTGGTGCCTTAATGTCTCCTTCGGGTAATGTAAGAGTACCCCCGACTTCCACATCACCATTAGCAATTATGAAGTCGATTTCATTTTTGGGTTTTTCAGGGTCTCCGGTAGTTTCAGCAGTCCGCTCTACTAAAAATGGAGTGGATGGACCTCCCTGTGAATAAGAACCGGATATTTTTGATTCTGAATCAAACTTTCCATTAAAAGTACCTGTAAGTTGTCCCGCAGAAAAAACCAGGAGAACGGAATCCCCTTTTTGTTCAACAGTATTGAACTTCATATTTCTAGCACCCTGCTGAGGGATATCCAGTGCCCCGGAAAATGAATTACCATTCTTATCTATTTTGAATATAATTTTAAGCTCCCCGCCGGGTACGGTTATACCTCCTTCCCAAATACCTTCTAAGGAGTTTTGAGAAAAAATACCAAACGAAAAAAGAAGGCTAATGAAGAGTGTTAAAAAGGAAGTTCTCATTTTGACTCCTGGCTATTTGATTGAAGTTTTGTGAAAATGATGTATGAGTGAAGTATGGGAACCGCAGCAAGTAAAGTTACAAGTGTAATCAGTATAAGCTGGGAACCTGATAGTGCAGGTATAAATGGCAAGCCCATCAAAAGAAGCCCTCCAATTATCCATAGCTTACTTGAAAAACGATGTGTTTTTTTCCAGACTTCAGGGTTTTCAAGGGTCCAGGGTGTTCTGATCCCGATAAAATAATTGGGTTTGACCGAGTTGAGATAATTACCAATAATCAGGATCATAACCCCGGTAGCAAAGCGGATATACAGGCTTATATCCATTTCATAGCCCAAAGTAACGGCCATTACAATTGCATAAATCCCGATCATAAAAACAGAAGAAACTATGCGGATAGCTGCAATTGGTTTTTGAGCCGACTTAATACGCTTTTTAGGGTCTATGCCAGGTAGCACAACCAACATTATATAGGTAAATAATGCAATGCCCGGTAGCATAAAAGCAGTCATCCATTTAAGACCAAAATCGTCCGCTTCTCCTTTTATGTTGAAATGAGTAGGCACTTCTTCAGGCAGTTGATCCCATAAATAGAATGAAATAAAAAACGGAGCGAGTAAAAGTATAAGTACAAACCACTCTTTCTTTAAGGTTTCTGTTATGTTCATGATGATGGATTTGAGTTCAAAAGGTTAAAAAGCCATTGTGTTGCTTCTTCTAAAGCTGTTGTATCCAGAGAGTATGTAATGAATTGACCATCTCTTTCGGTACTGACTAAACCAGCTTGCTTCAAAGCGTCCAGGTGATGAGATATACTGGGTTTTGAAATATCAAAAGCTTCAGCAATCTCCCCGGCTGTCAGATCCTTTTCTTTGAGCAAATCAAGGATATGCCGCCGGGTAGGATCATTAAGAGCTTTGAAGAGGTTATTCATTTAGATATTTAGATAATCATCTAATTATAAGGCAGGCTTTACCGAATTTCAAAAAAAGAGTTTCACAAAAAAGAAATTTTACTGGGTGATTCCAATTACACCGCAGGCTAAACGGCTTCCCGCAGCTCCTGTAGGTTGAGATGTGAGATCGTCTTCTTTGGCATGTATTATTACCGCCCGGCCTAAGATCATATTCAGGTCAATTTTTTGATCTGTATAGGAATAGCTTGTTACAGGGTTTTCAGGATTTGTTGTAATATTTCCCATGTCGCCCATGTGGCGGTTTTGCATTTCCGGGCCGCTATGATCCTGGCTTTCAGGATTAAAATGACCACCTGCAGAGGAACCATCCGGTTCTGTACAGTCACCATATTGGTGAATATGAAAGCCATGTTTGGTTTCAGACAAACCACTTATTACTGCCTCAACTTTAACTCCATCGTCTGTTTCAGTGAAATAAACAGTACCACTAACTTCACTATCAGATAAGGGATGGATAACAGCGACAGCTTTAGTCACCTGCTGGTTTAAGGATTTTGTTTCTTTAATATTTTTTTCCTCACTACAGGCAAGAAATAAGAGGGTAAGAGATACGAGTGCCAAATAATATATTCGCTGCATAGATAGTAAATTGAGTTCTGATAATCTGAAACGCTAACAGTAAATACCTTTTCTTCATTCAGTACTTAATATCCTGTTGCGTAAAGCCTTGAATTCGTAGATAAGGGAATTGAACAGCTTGTACTTTTCAGGATTTGCTTTCATAAACTTCCTGATCCGTATACGATGTGCCTGGTATTTAAAGAAATCGCGGGCTGTTTTAAAGAAAGAACCGGAAACCAAACTAAACAGGAAGTAGGCTAGTACATAAAACCATGAAACCCCGGAGATCAATAAAACAACAGAAACCAAAAAGTAGAATGCCGGGAAAACGATAAGCCCCATCAGTAGCTTGATAGAAGCATCAAACCCGCGGTCTTCAATTATATTATGGATAACGTAGCGTATAGAAAGATAGGGCAGGGCATTATTTATTAAAGAAAAAATGTAAACAGGAAGTAACGGTAACTTCCACCAGCGTGTTTTCCTGATTTTGGCAGCCTCTCTGATACTTAGGTTTTCTTCCCGGGCGATTTCAATCAGCTTTTCAGATTTCTCAATAAGCTCTTCATTACTTGATGCAGCTACTAGTTCAACTCTTTTATTCATAAGAACGGGGTGAACGAGATCATCGCGGTTAGGTTCCAGCTCATCTAACAAAACTTGATGCAGTGGATACTGATCCAGTTTGGGTACGTGCATAACCAATGGCTTTAAGCCGTCAGAGGTAGCATTTTTTAAAAGATTGGCAGCTTTGCGCTCATCTGCTTCAAATGCTTCTTTAAATTTAGCAACGGGAATGGGATCTCCATATACAACGCTTACTTTATTCCGGGAAAACCGGTGATCACTGTAGTTTAATCCTACAGGTAAAATCTGCAAATCAAATTCCCAGTTATGGCGCAGCTCTGCATCAAAAGCGATACGTGTAAAACCTTTACTGAACGGGCGAACTCTTCGTTTCAGGTCATGATTGGCCTCTGCAAAAACTAGGATCACATTTCCATTGGCGAGATATTCGAGGCATTTCTCAAAAATAGCCTTGTTCTTTTGTACGGAACTGAAACCATCCCTAACCCGGTATACAGGCAGCATATTAAGGGCAGTTAAGATAGCACCAATTATTTTTTGCTTAAAAGCCTGGGCACGGGTAAGGTAAAACATAGTGGGTTTATAACTGGTAGTAACCAGTAATGCATCCATAAAAGAGTTTTGGTGATTCGGTACCACCAAAATGGGTTTGTCTCTGGGGATTTTATCAAAACCCTTAACCTCAATTTTTCTATAGAAAAGATGCACTCCGGGATATACCATCCCAAATTTTACTAATTGGTAAAAGGGTCTGATATCAGGCATTTGTGAATACGCGTTGTAATGTGGTTTTACCAACAGACCAGTACCAGCTAAGGCTTAATCCGGCAAGGATGTGCCATATTGCCCACCAGGCAGTGATGAGTGCCATACCTCCCAGTCCGTCAAAAAAGTTAAAAATTAAAAGCAGGCCAAGCCCGGAATTTTGGATACCGGTTTCGATCGAAATGGACTTCCTGTCTTCATAAGGTAGTTTAAAAAGTGAAGCAAGACTATAGCCAGAGGTAAGAGCTACTGCATTATGAATAAATACCAGGATGAGTACAAATTGTACGTAGTTAACAAAATTATCGTAGTTGTTCATAAAGGCTACCACCACAAACCCTGCAAAGAAGATCACCCCAAACCCTTTTATCCAAGGGCTTATTTTATCAGCCAGCTTTGGTTTATAATTATTCAAAAGCATACCCAGTATGAGTGGGATCCCAAGAATGAGGACAATGATTTTAAATACTTCGAAGTAATTGAGGTGTACAGCCTGGAGAATAGCCCGTGTAGGTTCATATAAACTAGCCCACAAAGCAAAATTAAACGGTGTCATTATAAGAGCCCCTAAAGTAGCAATTGCTGTCATGCTTACAGATAGCGCTGCGTTGCCTTTAGCCAGCAAAGAGAAAAAGTTTGAAATATTGCCCCCGGGACAGGCAGCTACCATGAACATCCCCAATGCAATACTGGGAGCAGGCTCCAAAAGAATGACCAGCAAAAAGGTGAGTGCCGGGAGCATGAAAAACTGGGAAAAGGATCCAATAAGTACCGGCTTTGGGTTCTTGCCAATATTTTTAAAATCCCTGATAGTTAGCTCCAGGGCCACTCCAAACATAATAACGGCGAGAGACACATTCATCACCATTAAACCGTCTGACCCCAAATTTAACCGAATCGTATCGATAGTTTCCGTCATGGGTGGAATGTAAAGAAAATTTCGTTATTGGCTATTCTGTTAACCAATATACTTCTGTGCCCAGGTACCTAATACCTTTCCAACATATTCGCTGTCTTCTTTTTCCTGCAGTAGGTGATCCGCTTTATCGAGTGATATAAAACTTTTGGGATGTTTGGCGGCGACAAAAATCTTCTGGGCGTTATCTATACCCACTGTATTATCGATGGGAGAATGAAATATGATAAGGGCTTTGCCCAAATCGGCAATGTATTTTTTCATGCGGGTTTCTTCCAGGTCATCAATAAACTGTTTTTTAATGGTAAAAGGCCTTCCTGCAAGGGTAACCTTGGCCTGACCTGTTTCCTCAATTTCATCCAGGCTCATTTTAAAATTCTCTTTTACATGGGCAGGTTCAGCCGGTGCGCCAATAGTGGCCACTGCCTGCACGCTTTGCATGTGATTAGCGGCCTGAAGTACGGCAGCCCCTCCCAGTGAGTGACCGATCAGGATAGCAGGACCTTCCAGTTCCTCATCCATATACTTGCATGCCGCCAATAAGTCTTCCACATTAGATGAGAAGTTGGTTTCAGCAAAATCACCGGAGCTTTGCCCTAGTCCGGTAAAGTCAAACCGGAAGGTGGCAATACCAATTTCTGCAAGGGCTTTGGTAATATTACCCACCGCCCGTAAATCTTTGGAGCAGGTAAAACAATGGGCAAAAAGGGCATAAGCTTTAACAGAATCGTTTTCAGGAAGGTCAATTTTTGCTGAAAGTGATTCGCCTAAAGCGCCTTTAAATGTTACTTTTTTTGATTGCATGATGTTGGTATAATGGGTTAACAGTTAATCGCCACAAAAGCGCAAAATGTCAGGTATATATACAACTTTTGTGCTTCAGTGATTCCGTGGCAAAAAAACAGAATAGCATGAATCCCTTCCATTTAGCATTTCCGGTGAAAGACTTGGAAGAAACTTATACTTTTTATACTGAAATATTGGGTTGCTCTACAGGACGAACCTCCGATCATTGGATCGATTTCAATATGTGGGGACACCAGGTGGTAGCTCATTTAAGCCCGGATGAAGCCAAAGAATCTGCAATGAATGCGGTAGATGGGAAAGGAGTTCCGGTTCGCCACTTCGGGGTTATACTTGAAATGGATGAGTGGGAAAAACTGGCTGAAAAAGTAAAGGCAGCCGGAATTGAATTTGTGATAGAACCATATGTTCGGTTTAAAGGCGAACCCGGCGAACAGGCTACGATGTTCTTCCTTGATCCAAGTGGCAATGCCCTGGAATTCAAAGCCTTTGGAGACAAGAGCCAGATTTTTGCGAAGTGAACCGCTTCGCGGAATTAAAAATGAAGAATTATAAATTTCATCTGGTTACGATGCTCTGCGTCGTAACCTAACGTACCGACGCGGAGCATCGGAGCGAGGGGTGTTGGGGAAATGGAACGACACCCTCCGACTTCATTCGCTTACGCTCATGAACCCACCTCCCTCAAGGGAGGACTATTTATACCCTTATTCTAATTCATTTGTAAGGAACTGACTTTGGACTGATCTAACAGGCATGGCAAGAGAGTTGAGAAAGAATTTTACATTAGGAGAGGCTCTCCTTTGGAAAGAGATCAGTAAAAGAAGACTGGGAGTTCAGTTTCATCGGCAGGTTCCTGTTCATGAATATATCCTGGACTTTTATTGCCATGAACTTAAACTGGCTATAGAATTAGATGGAAGTTCTCATGATACAACTGATCAAAAAGAGAAAAACCTAATCAGGGATTATGATTTGGAGCAATTAGGGATAAAAGTAATTCGAATTGATGATTTGGACGTAAAAAGAAATATGGATTCCGTGATCAGGTTTTTAGAAAGGATTGTTCGTAAACATACCTAGTTAGCAGCCTCAAACTCCGTCATCAGATAAGCCCCAAAAATAACCACGTTCTTGGATTGCCAGTTTTTCTGGATTTCAGCTTCGGGATTGGTGTAATTAAACAGCCGGATTTTTTCTCCATTATTTACCCGGAATAAATAGTTGTAAGACAAGTCTGTAGCGGGACTCTCCGTATGTGATTCTATCTCTTTTTGATCAGGAAGGTCTAAGATGTTTAAATGATCTGCGATGAATTCAAAATCCTCCCAGCCTGCCACAGGTTCAATGCCGGTAATGGAAGCTACATTCAACTCTTGTCCTGTCATGGGTAAAAATTCAATACGGTAACCCTGCCAGCCCTTTCGCTCTTTAACCATTACATAAGAAATGATTTGCCTGCCCATAATGGCCACACGAATAGCTTTTTCAGAATTTTCAAAAGCCTTCTGGATAGCTTGATCCTGCCGGATCAACGGATCAGGGTTTTTACAACCTGTGATGGTAATCGTCAAGAACACGATCAGGTATATAAAGGGCTTTAGTTTCATGCGTCTAATTCCTGTTCGATGGTTTCCATGCGATTGGCATATTCTTCCCATCGTGAATAACGGTCGGTAAGATCCATTTTTAATTGCTCATATTCGAGTGAGGTTTTCTTAACCTTTTCACCATCGTCATAAAAATCAGGTTGCCCCATCAGTTCTTCAATCTCCGTTTTCCTGTTTTCCATTTGCTCAATGTCTGCTTCCAGAGCCTGCACTTTTTTCTTTATGGGATTGATGCGCTTGTTAAGTTCATTTCTGCGTTCTGCTTCCAGTCTTCGCTGTTCTTTCCGGGAAAGGATTTCAGTTTTTCCGTTCTGAGAAGCTTCTTTTGTTTCCTGGATGGTTTCAGCTTCTTCTCTCTTTTTAGCAAGGTAATAGGAGATGTTACCGAAATAGGTTTTTATTCTCCCGGGCTGAATTTCGAGCACTTTATTTACGATAGGATCAAGGAAAGCCCGGTCGTGAGAAACAATCATACAGGTTCCTTCATATTGCTGAAGGGCTTGTTGAAGGATATTTTTACTGCTCATATCCAGGTGATTGGTAGGCTCATCAAAAATGAGAAAGTTAGCAGGGGAGAGCAGCATTTTTGCCAAAGCCAGCCGGCTTTTTTCCCCACCTGAAAGTACCTTCACCTTTTTGAACACATCATCACCGGTAAAGAGAAAGCTTCCCAGGATAGATCGCAAACGGCTTTCCTTTTCTCCTGAGCCGGCCTCCATCATCGTTTCCAACGCATCCTTCTTTAAATCCAGGTCATCTGCCTGGTGCTGTGCAAAATAGGAGGTGGTTACTTTATGCCCTTCTTTTCGGATTCCGCCCTGGATATTTTCCATTCCTGCTAAAATCCGGATGAGGGTAGATTTCCCGGCTCCGTTCGGCCCCAGCACAGCGATTTTATCTTCACGCTCGATCTCGTAATCCAAACTGTCAAAAACTATATTATCACCGTAGTTTTTTTTGATGTCTTCCAGGCTCATTACTATCTGTCCGCTCCGTTCCGGTGCGGGAAACCGGAAGGATACACTGGCCAGTTCGTCTTCCACTTCAATGCGCTCAATTTTTTCCAGTTGCTTTACACGGCTTTGTACCTGCCGCGCTTTGGTGGCTTTGTACCGGAACCGCTCGATAAACTCTTCGGTTTCTTTAAGCTGCTTCTCCTGGTTCTTTTGGGCATTGATGAGCAGTTCTCGCTCTTCCTCCCACTTCTTTTCATAGAAGGAATAATTCCCTGCATAATCGGTCATAACCCCTCTGCGAATAGCCAGTGTCCGGTTGGTTATGGTATCCAAAAAAGTGCGGTCGTGTGATACAACAATAACGGCACCTTCATAGCCATTCAGAAAATTCTCCATCCACTGCAGGGACTCAATATCCAGGTGGTTAGTAGGCTCATCCAACAATAAATAGGTCGGTTTTTTTAACAGTAGTTTTGCAAGGGCTATCCGCATCAACCATCCACCACTGAACTCGGTAGTAGAACGATTAAAATCGTTTTCAGAAAAACCGAGCCCCATAAGCACTTTTTCGATAGTAGCCCTGAGTGAGTAAAGCCCTGAGGTTTCTAACCGGGTTTGAAGCACCCCAAATTGTTCAAGATACCGCTGATGTTCAGGGCTGTCGTGGGGTGTAGAGGCTATTTTTTCCTGGATAGCTTTAACCTTCATTTCCAGTTCAAACAGTTCAGAAAAAGCCGTTTCCACTTCCTCAATAACAGTGAGGTTAAAATCCGGATCAACACCATCCTGCGGAAGGTATCCAAGTGTTTCCTCCCCGGAGAGCACCACTTTACCTTTGTCCGCTTCCTGTATCCCCATTATGATTTTCAGCAAAGTAGATTTGCCGGCTCCGTTCGGGCCTACTAATCCTATACGTTCTCCGGGATTGATAATAGAGTTAATCCCGTCCAGGAGATCACGATCACCAAGAGAAAGGGTTATATTTTCTAAAGCCAGCAATGCAGGTTGATGAATGGATATTTCGTTTTTAAAATATGCATTTGGCAAGAAAGAAAAGTATGGTATTAAACTTTAAATATAGTATTGTTGCTTATATTACGTCCCTGTTAAAAAGGAGATTACCCTAATGATTCGCTACTTACTTTTATGACCCTACTGATTATTTACCTCGCTCTTGCAGTTGGCGTATCCTTTTTGTGTTCTATTCTGGAAGCAGTATTACTCTCGGTAACCCCTTCTTTTATAGCGCTCAAAGAACAGGAAGGCTCAAAATCAGGTAAGCTTTTGGTTGAGCTGAAAAAAGATATAGATCGTCCGCTTTCCGCCATCTTAAGTTTAAATACTATTGCCCACACTGTTGGAGCGGCAGGTGTAGGTGCCCAGGCCCAGGTGGTTTTTGGTAATGCGTATGTAAGCATTACTTCGGCCATACTCACTTTTGTGATTTTAGTATTCTCTGAAATCATTCCTAAAACACTGGGAGCAAACTATTGGAAGGAGTTATCGGGAGTGGCGGCTCAAACCATTAGGTTTCTCATTTTTGTTACCTACCCGCTGGTATTGCTTTCAAAGGGAATAACACGCTCGTTATCTAACAATGACAGTTCACAAACGTTAAGCAGGGAAGAGTTTTCCGTAATGGCTGATATCGGGGTAGAAGAAGGTGTTTTTGAAGAAGGAGAATCCACCATATTTAAAAACCTGATCCGGTTCAGCTCCCTTCGAGCTTCGGACATTATGACCCCCAGAATTGTTGTGGTTCGGTTTAATGAAGATACTACCATTGAGGAAGTGCTGAACAGGGATAAAGACCTTCAATTTTCAAGGTTCCCTATTTTTGGTAAAGATGAGGAAGATATCATGGGATATGTTCTCAAGAACGATTTGTACCAACACCTTTCCCAGGGGAAAGGCGGAGCCAGCTTAAAAGAAATCAAAAGAGATATCCTGATCCTCCCTGAAAAGATGAAGCTGAGTGTACTTTTTGAAAAAATCATTGAGAAACAGGAGCACATTGCCGCAATTGTGGATGAGTATGGCGGATTTTCAGGTATTGTTACTATGGAAGATTTGGTTGAAACTTTACTGGGTTTAGAGATTGTAGATGAGATAGATACCATCGAAGACATGCAAAAACTGGCCCGGTTAAAATGGAAAGAGAGAGCCAAGCGCCTGGGCATTTCTGTCCCTGAAAAACCTCAGCAGGAAACAAGTTCACCAGAAAATAAAACCTAGGAAAAGAGACGGGTGTGAATTTTTTGGGAAGCTTCTGTTAGCAACTGCTCATCCAGGGCAATATTTAAGATGCGTTTCTCTTTGGTGAAAGAGATCATATCCAAATCGGTTTCTTCCATTACTTCAAAAACTTCGGATATCAGCTCGCTGGCTTTTGAAACCCGGCAACCAATTATACTGATAAGCCCCTTTTGTTTCTCCAGCTCCACGGAACCAATTTCAATGAACTCATTGCCCAGTTCTTCCAGTTTATGATTATCTGTAAGTGCTATAGTAACGGAAGCTTCGGTTGTGTTTACTGCATCAACGGTTAGCTGATGCTTTTCAAGCACAGAAAAAACATGGGTTAAAAAATGGTAACCCATTACTGTCTCGTAAGCACTAATAGTTAACAAAGCTATATTGTCTTTAAAAGAAATAGCGAGTGCTTTCCGGTCATGTTCTGCCTCACGAACAATCAGTGAACCTTCATCATCGGGTTGAAACATATTCTTAACAAGAACGGGGATATTACGCTCTTGGGCAGGCTTCAAAGTAGATGGATGAAGAACTTTTGCACCGAAGTACGCCATTTCTGTGGCATCATAATAGCTAAGCCTGGGTATGGGCTTGGCATCTTCAATAAACCGGGGATCACTGGTATATACTCCACTCACATCAGTCCATATCTCAATGGCTTTTGCATGAAGGGCAGACCCGATTAAACTGGCTGAATAGTCAGAGCCTTCAAAACCTAAAGTGGTTATCGTTCCTTCCGTAGACTCACCATAAAAACCCCCGATGATAGGGGTAAATCCGCTTTCAAGAATGGTTTCAAGTGAGCCAGATTTTTGATTGATAAGCATTGCATTTGGATTGGCACTACCGTAATTGGTATCTGTTTTGATAATTTTTTTAGCATCTACGTGCTGGGTCAGAATGTCAACTGCTAGCCCGCATTGCGCCAGCAGGTAGGACGAGATTTGTTCTCCTATGGCTGCAATGCCGTCCCTCATATTGGGTTTTAGTTCTCCCACTTTAGTAGTGTATTTCAGGAACTTGTTAAGCAACCCGTTTTTTTGTTCAATATGGCGAATACAGCTTTCCTCAATAAGGGGATTTTTGGGATGGGGATTTTCTTTAAGAAACTCCCCAACCAGGGTTATATGGCGTTCTTTTATGCTTTCGGATATGCGAAGTGCTTCATCTAACCTTACTTGTTCAGCAAGTTTGGCAGCTTCAATAAGCTGGCGGGTTGTTTGGGCTGTGGCCGAAACCACTACAACCGGGTATTCATATTGCTTTATGATTTCCAAAACCTGCTTCCAGCTTTGGTGATCATTCATTGAGGTACCGCCAAATTTAAGTACGTGTATATCCATGCTTCAAAATTTCAAAAACAAAAGTAAGGCTATTTCAAAGCTATTCCATCTTAAAAACCTGATTAAGTTCCCATGTTTTAGAGATCATTATTGAATGAAGTCGTTATCTTAAACTCAAAAATGAAAATCGCTGTTATAGGCGGGGGAGCGGCAGGCTTTTTTAGTGCTCTTTCTGCAAAAGAGCATAATCCGGGAAGCCAAGTTACGATATATGAAAAATCGGATAAGCTTCTGTCAAAAGTAAGAATATCGGGTGGGGGAAGATGTAATGTTACCCATCATTGTTTTGATATAAAGGAGTTAGCCAGCTTTTATCCGCGTGGAGAACGGCAGCTTAGAAAAGCATTCGGGACTTTTTCCCCGACAGATACCATTAACTGGTTCGAAAATTGCGGGGTTGAATTGAAGACGGAAGCCGACGGTAGGATGTTCCCGGTCACTGATTCTTCCCAAACCATTATTGATTGTTTGATGAATGAAGCCGGGAGTCTGGGAGTAAGTATTAAAACTAAGTCACATATTAAAAAGCTGATTTCGGGAGAGGATGGTTTTGAATTGGTATTTAAAAATGGTGAAATAGGAAGTGTGGATAAGGTTATTGTTGCAACCGGTGGTAGTCTCCGACCAGAAGGATTTAAATGGTTTAAGGAATTGGGGCACTCCATTGAAAATCCGGTTCCTTCTTTGTTTACTTTTAACATGCCTGATGAGCCTATAAAAGAGTTGATGGGTTTAGTTGCTAATCCGGTTTCAATTAAAATTATGGGTACTAAACTGAAAAGCTCAGGCCCGTTATTGATTACTCATTGGGGGATGAGTGGCCCTGCCATATTAAAGCTCTCTGCCTTTGGAGCCAGGGTATTACATGAATTGGGATACCAGTTTAAAGTTCTTATTAACTGGGCCGGGGAAAAGACTGAGACAGAAGTGAAAGCGGCTTTAGATGAAATCGTAAAAGATAATCCGAAGAAAAAGGTACAGAATGTACGGGTATTTGAATTGCCTCATCGCCTGTGGCATTTCCTGTTAAAGAAACTAAATGTACCTGATGATATGATTTGGTCTAACATGGGGAAAAAGAACCTGAACAGGTTGGTACATCTTCTAACAAGCGATGAATATAAAGTGAGAGGGAAAACCACATTTAAGGAAGAGTTTGTTACATGCGGAGGAATAAATCTCAATGAGATAGATTTTAAAACCATGCAAAGTAAAAAAGTACCCGGATTATACTTTTGTGGAGAGGTTTTGGATATTGATGGAGTGACTGGAGGTTTTAATTTCCAGGCAGCATGGACTACCGGATTTATTGCCGGCAAGCTAAATTAAAAAGCGCTTTTTTAGCTATATTGAATTTGATTAAAAGGCAGGCCATGACAGAGACTTATTTTTCAAAGTTCAGAAACCAAATTATTGGAATTGACCAGGAGTTTAAAACTCCTTTCGGTGACCAAAAAATTTTATATGCAGATTGGATTGCCAGCGGGCGCTTATACGCTCCTATTGAAGACCGCATTCGCAATGATATTTCGCCTTTTGTAGGTAATACCCATACCGAGACTACGGTTACCGGTACGGCTATGACCAAAGCCTATCATAAGGCAAAAGAATTGATCAAAGATCACGTAAATGCAAGCCCTGATGACATTCTCATTTTTTGTGGTTCAGGGATGACGGGCGCAATTAACAAATTACAGCGTATTTTAGGACTAAAGGTTCCCGACAGAATACGTGACTATGCTCCAAACCTGGGAAAAGAAAAAGGCTTATTTGGATTTTTTAAGGCCAAAAAACATGCGAGGCTTATAGAATGTGAGGATGAGAACCGGCCCGTTGTATTTATCACTCACATGGAACATCACTCTAATCACACATCCTGGTTAGAAACCATTGTGGATTTGGAAATCATAAACCCTGATGACCAAGGGTTAGTAGATTTAAACCATTTTAAGGAACTGCTTGCCAAATATAAATCCAGAAAATATAAAATTGCTTCGGTTACCGCCTGTTCCAACGTAACCGGTATTGAAACTCCTTATCATGAGATAGCAAAGCTCATTCATGCGCACGGTGGAGTTTGTTTTGTAGATTTTGCCTGCTCAGGGCCCTATGTGGATATAAATATGCACCCCGAAGAAGAAGGCACCCATTTGGATGCGATATTTCTTTCGCCGCATAAGTTTTTAGGGGGGCCCGGTACACCGGGGATAACTATTTTTAACTCCAATCTTTATCATAATCGTGCACCTGATATACCCGGAGGTGGGACGGTTACCTATACATCTCCCTGGTTTGAACATCGCTACATCCCCAATATTGAAGATCGCGAAGATGGAGGGACTCCTCCTTTTATTCAGGGGATCAGGGCAGCAATGGCATTTAAGCTGAAAGAGGAAATGGGAGTGTCCAATATTGTAGCCCGAGAGCATGAGCTGGTTGAGCGATTAATTGAAGGATTGGATAACATTGAAGGAATTTCAGTACTGGCAAAAGAGCATACTAACCGGCTGGGAGCCGTTTCGTTTTGCCTGGAGGGAATCCATTACAACTTAGCTGTGAGGATTTTGAACGATCGGTTTGGGATACAAACACGTGGGGGCTGTGCCTGTGCAGGTACTTACGGGCATTATCTTTTGGATGTGGATCAGTCAACTTCCCAAAATTTAGCTGAACTTATACTGAGCGGTGACCTGAGTGTGAAGCCAGGCTGGATCCGGGCCTCTGTTCACCCGACTATGCTGGATTCAGAAATAGATTATATGATACAGGCGATTACTGAACTGATGCAGAATAAAACGGAATGGGCAAAGGATTACACCTATAATCAAATGACTAATGAATTTGATTATACAGGCAGTGCTGAAGTAGTAAAAGAGAGGCAAGTGGAAGACTGGTTTGCTTCATTTTAGATCATCGGAATATACAGGTTTTCTACGGGTTCTTAGGTTGTATTCACTTTGCATAACCTCGCCATAAGCTCCGCTGCTTCTTATTGCCAGCATATCTCCGCGTTCCAATTCGGGCAGCATAATATCCGTTCTGAAAACATCTGAACTTTCACAAATAGGGCCTACTACATCATAAGCTTGCGTTCCAGTAGTTGTTTTAAACACATTAAGTGCATGTTCTGCCTGGTATAACGCAGGGCGAATGAGCTCCGTCATTCCAGCATCAATAACTGCAAAATTTTTAGTGCGTCCCGGCTTGGTGTATAATACTCTGGTGATCAAACTACCGCATTGCCCAACTATGGCGCGCCCAAGCTCAAAATGTAACTGCTGATGTGGTTTTAATTCAATCAGCTCATCATATACTCCAAAAAAAGCTTCAAAGTCGGGTATGGCTTTTTGATCCGGCTCCTGGTAGTTGATTCCCAATCCCCCTCCAACATTAATAACGGTAAGTGTAAAGCCTTTACTTTCTATGTAGGCATTAAGTTGATTTGCCCGCTTACAAAGCTGCCGATAAGGTTCCAGCGATTCAACCTGGGAACCAATATGAAAATGAATCCCTATTAGTTCGACATTGGAAAGAGAAGGGAGTAAGTCTAGTACTGTGTCAAGGTCTTCTTCATTGATGCCAAACTTATTCTCATTTAATCCTGTAGTAATGTACTTGTGTGTTTTGGCATCCACATCAGGGTTAAGTCGTAATGCAACATTTGGTTTTTTATTATGTTTTACTGCAAGCCCGTTGATTACTTTTAACTCTTGTACAGATTCGCAGTTAAAGCAAAAGATATCATGCAATAAAGCCAATTCAATTTCATCATCACTTTTACCGACCCCGGCAAAAACTATTTCCGAAGGGTTGAAACCTGTTTCTACGGCACGAGCGATTTCTCCCCCGCTAACACAATCAGCTCCTATTCCTGCATTTCTTATTTCATTAAGAATCCTGGCATTGAAATTTGCTTTCAAAGCAAAGTGCACCCGATAGCCTTTATCAAGAGCGTGCTTTTTTACTTCAGAAAGTGTAGCTCTTAAAGTATCAAGGTTGTAGTAATAAAAGGGGGTTGGGTACTGCTGTAAAGCATTCACTGCTTCTTTGTTAAGCATTTTCTTCAGTTGTATGAGTAGTTTTTTGAGTTGAGCTTTTCTCCTCTTTATGTTTGTTATTATGAACGAGAGAGAGGATGTGATCTCCCTCCTGGGGAGAAGGTGGATTATCTAATGAAAAAGGTGTAGCTACTTCATTACTAGAGATTAGGAAAAGTGGTATAACTGAAGGTTCAGCATCTTTTTTGGACCCCTCTAATGAAAAGTCTGGTTCTACCTTAAGAGTTTCGAGTGTATAGTTTTGCTGAAAAAAAGTGTTAAGGCGATCAAAATTGAGATCAGAGCCAAACAATGTTCTTCCACTTAAATGGTCAGTCATTTCTGCATCTCTTCGCTGAGAAGATGCCTGAGGGGAAAGCTGGAATACTTCCGAGGTACTAAATATTTCCATAAAGCGGATAGAAGCTAATGAATTTACTTCATCATTTGGAGTTAGTGCCAAAGACTTACCTATCCCATCAAGGTTTAGTTCATCCAGGGCATATTCAGAAAGAATATTTCCATAATAGGTGTTTAATCCTGATTTACGGGCTTTGGAGATATTCTCCCAGTTAGAGTCTGCTACTAATACTTTAAGGCCGGCCTCTTTTAATTTATGAGCGATTTCCCGTGCCCATTCATGAGCGCCAATAATGAGCATACCATTGGGCTTCGCTTTTGCCACACCCAGCAACCGGGCAACCGGGCTTGCCGATAATCCATAAATGGTTACCGTTGCAATAATTACAATGAATGTGTAGGGAACCAGTTGTTCAGCCGCAGCATATCCTTCCTGTTCTAAGCGGAGCGCAAATACTGCAGAGATTGCAGCAGCAACAATTCCCCGTGGTGCCATCCAGGCTACAAATGCTTTTTGCCTGAATGTGAGATTTGATCCAATAGTAGATAAGTAAATAGAAAGAGGGCGGACTACTAAAATAAGTGCAGCTAAAAATGCAGCTGATGACCAATTAAAGTATCCAAGGTGTTCAACTTTTAACCGGGAGGCCAGCAAAATAAACAAAGCAGAAATAAGCAGTACCTGGAGGTTTTCCTTAAACTCAACGATATGGTTAATGCGTGCACTTTTTTGATTAGCAAGAATAATCCCCATTATGGTAACTGCCATAAGGCCAGACTCGTGCTGTAGAAGATTAGAAGCAGTAAACACAGATACTACTACCATTAATGTTACCGGGTTTTGAAGATAGTCTGGAATCCAGTGCTTTTTTAACGTGAAATACATAATTGCTGCTCCAAGCGCACCAAAAAATACCCCGTCTATAATAGTTGTTACAATTACGAGTCCGGCTCTTCCCGAAATGCTGTCAAAACCACCATTGATGATGATTTCGAAAACTAAAACGGCCATCATAGCTCCAATCGGGTCATTAACTATACCTTCCCATTTTACCACAGAGCCAACCTTTTCAGTAGGACGAACCTGCCTGAGAAGTGGAACTATTACTGTGGGACCGGTAACGATGAGAATGGCACCAAACAAAACTGAAAGCTCCAGGCCAAGATCCAGGAAGTAAAGTGCGGATACAGAAGCTAAAAGCCAGGTTATCCCAACTCCTACCGTGATAAGTTTTATAACCGTACCACCGATTTCCCGAAACTCTTCCATTTTAAGACTTAAGCCACCTTCAAAAAGAATAATAGCTACCGAAATTGAAACAAAGGGGCTTAGCAGGTCGCCCATAAGTTCATCAGGATCGAGAAGGCCTGTGAGTGGTCCTGCAATAATTCCCAATCCCAAAAGTAGCAAAATAGCGGGCAATTTGCTCTTCCATGCCAACCACTGGGCGGAAATGCCAAGAACAATTACGGCTGTTAATCCTACTAAAATGTGCTCACTCATAAATTACTTTTAAAAATGCGGAACTAACTAAAACTAAAAAGTGATTGAGGATAGACAAAATTTAAATAATCTACATTCCGAAGTTGTTATTTCTATAATATATTAAAGGGACCTATGGCGGAAGCGAAAAAAAAATTATCTAAAAAGCTTACACTCTTTGATCTGTATGCGGTAAGTACGGGTGCTATGTTCAGTTCTGGCTTTTTCCTTCTGCCGGGTATAGCAGCGATGGAAACAGGTAATTCGGTATACTTGGCGTATTTAGCTGCTGCATTTTTGATTTTGCCATCTATGTTTAGCGTAGCTGAACTCTCAACAGCGATGCCAAAAGCCGGTGGTACTTACTATTTTCTTGACAGGAGCCTAGGCCCTATGGTAGGTACTATTGGAGGGCTGGGTTCCTGGATTGCGCTGGTATTTAAAAGTGCTTTCGCTCTCATTGGGATGGGAGCTTACCTTACGCTATTTGTAGACTTGCCCATTTTACCTCTTGCGTTAGTACTTACGGTAGCCTTTGGTTTATTGAATATTTTTGGGGCTAAAGAAACTGCGGTTCTGCAGCGTATTCTTGTAACTGCTTTGGTAGTCATTATGACCTTTTTCATTATCCAGGGTTTAAACTATATGTACATAGCGCAAAACCCGCTGCCGGAAATGCGTGAGCAAAATTTCTTTACTAATGGGATAAATGGGTTTATATCAACCATAGGCTTGGTTTTTGTTTCCTATGCAGGTTTAACAAAAGCAACAAGTATAGCTGAGGAAGTACAGAATCCCGATAAGGTACTTCCATTAGGGATGATACTTTCGCTTGCAACGGCAAGTTTTGTATATGTGGTAGGAGTGTACATAATGGTGAATGTGTTACCTGCTAACGAATTATTTTCGAGCCTGACCCCGGTAGCAGATGCGGGAAATGTAGTGTTGGATTTCATGCCGGGTTCGTCCGGTTTATTGTTGGTAGTGATTGCTGCAATTGCCGCCTTTGCTTCAACAGGTAATGCAGGTATTATGTCTGCATCAAGGTATCCGTTGGCTATGAGCCGTGATAAATTGATCAGCTCTGCATTTGGTAAGATCGGTAAGTTTAAGACCCCTCATATATCAGTACTTGTTACCACAGGCTTCATGCTTCTTGTACTCCTCTTGTTTGATGTGGAGGCTGTCGCAAAGCTGGCCAGTGCCTTTCAGTTATTATTGTTCTTTTTGATCAATTTATCAGTAATAGTAATGAGGGAAAGCAGGATTGAGGCTTATAAGCCAGGATACAAATCGCCACTTTATCCGTGGGTACAAATTGCAGGTATGATTATTTCGTTATGGTTGGTTGCAGAAATGGGATTACTGGCAGTAGGCTTAACAGGCACAGTTATTATTTTATGTATTGGATGGTATTTCTACTATTCACATGGTAAAGTGAAGCGGCAGGGAGCGATTTATCATATACATGCACGTTTAGGGCAGTTACGCTATGAAGCACTGGAGCATGAATTGATGACTATCATCAACGAAAAGAATTTAAATACATCCCTTACCTATGAAGAAGTGATTGCCCGGTCGCTTGTATTACAGGTAGATGATGATAAGTCCAGTTTTGACCGTTTGTTGCTCAAAGCCACCATTACACTTTCAGACCGCTTAGACGTTGATCGGGAAGAAATAAAAGAAGGGTTATCCGATCTGGAAAATAATTTTGTTGAATTGAAGGAAGGTGTATTCTTTAATTATGTACAATTAGAAAAGGCAGTTATACCGG
Organism: Balneolaceae bacterium; assembly: GCA_006969905.1. Lineage (GTDB taxonomy): Bacteria > Bacteroidota > Rhodothermia > Balneolales > Balneolaceae > Balneola. The sequence goes on from CP030887.1 coordinate 1,567,418, forward strand.
AAATGCTTGCTGTGCAGATTTCCGGTGGAATAAGTATCAACCAGGGTAAAGAACAGAAAACGGCAAATGCTATTCTTTTTATGGTTACTCCTGCCACACGTCCATTATTGCACATGCGCATAATAGGGCATTTGGCTGAACTTATAGAAGCAGAAGATTTCCTTAAGCGCTGGAAAAAAGCAAAAGATCAAAAAGAGTTGAAAGCTGTTTTACTTAGTGATGAGCGATTCATTCATGTCAGGCTCACTGAACACACCGAGTCAGAAGAATGGATTGGAAAGTCGTTAATGGATATTGATTTGCCTGGCGAGTGTTTGGTTGCCATTATAGAACGGGATGGGGAAATCATTATACCGAAGGGTAAAACTGTACTTGATTCGGCTGATGTTCTTTCGATTCTTGGCTATCCTAAAGATATAGCTGAACTAAAAGAACGATTGCGATTGAAATAGTTTTAGATTTAGGATCGAAATTTTCCCAAAACCTGGTCAATGGTTAGCTGAAGTTCTTCACTCTCTTCCATGTTTCTTAAAGTAAGAAGCCCGGTTTCGAGTTCGTTTTCTCCAACAATGAGTGCATAGCGGGCATTTTCCCTGTTTGCATCTTTCATCTGTGCTTTCATAGACCGGCCCATATAATCCATGGTAGCTGAAATACCCATTTCCCGAAACTTTGAAAGTGTCTCGATTCCCCACGTTTGAGCTTTTTCTCCGAGAGTGACCAGGTAAATATCTACACTCTTTTCACTTCCTAATTTTATTTCTAATTCTTCACAGGCGATTAACAACCGTTCCATACCTGCTGCAAAACCTACAGCAGGGGTTGGTTGCCCACCTATTTCTTCAACGAGTAAATCATATCTGCCGCCACCTGCTAATGCATCCTGGGAACCAAGATCGGAGCTGGTAAGCTCAAAAGCTGTTCGGGTATAGTAATCCATACCGCGTACAAGCAAAGGATCAAGTGTGTAAGATATATTCAGTTTATCAAGCAACTCACATACCCTTGTAAAGTGTTCAGTAGATTCATCATTGAGATGATCTCCAATAACAGGAGCATTTTTTATAAACTCCTGGTCTTCAGGTTCTTTAGAATCTAAAATCCGCATAGGGTTTTTCTCAAACCTGTTCTGAGAAAGTTCACTTAGTTTTGATAGATTTGGCTTCAGATAATCTTTTAAAACTTCTTTGTACCGATCCCTGCTTTCAGGGTCACCCACAGAGTTAAGTTTCAGGTCGAAGTTTTGAATACCAATTCTTTGGTAGATGCGAATCATAAACGCGATACATTCTACATCTGCAATTGGATTGTCACTACCAATTATTTCCACTCCAAACTGATGGAATTGCCGTTGACGTCCTTTCTGTGGGCGTTCTGCACGGAACATGGGCCCTATATAATATAGCTTCTGCGATCCGCCTCTTTGCCCCAGGTGATGTTGAACATAGGCTCGTACTACCGGGGCTGTTAATTCAGGCCGCAGAACATAATTACTGTCCCCTTTAGTGAATGCAAAAATTTCTTTGGTAACAATGTCAGTAAGCTGACCAACCCCTCGTTTTATCAACTCGGTTTGCTCTAAAATTGGAGTCCGAATCTCCTCAAAATTAAACTTTGCCGCTTCTTCATGAATAATGTTTTCCAATGCTCTCCATTTAGGAGATTCATCAGGGAGAATATCAAAAAAACCGAGGTGTGTAGAGTAGATAGCTTTTGCCATTCGGGCTTAATTACTTTTTAAACTAGGTTTGTAAAGATAAGGGAGACTGCTCTCACATGCTTGTTTGAAAGAGTGTATTATTAAGCTTTGAGAAGCTTTTTATAAGTTCATTTAAGAAAGGCTTTCTTTATTTTAGCTCAATCTAAACTAAATCATGTTATGAAAATTATTAGTGTTGTGGGAGCAAGACCTAACTTTATGAAAGTAGCTCCCCTAAGTATTGCTTTTAGTAAATACCCCCAGATTGAACATAAAATTGTACACACAGGTCAACATTACGATTACTCAATGAATAAGCTTTTTTTTGAACAGCTTGGCATTCCCGATCCAGATGTTCATTTGAATGTTGGAAGTGGTTCTCATGCAAAGCAAACTGCAGAAATTATGTCGAAATTTGAGGATGTTCTCATTCAAGAAAGCCCTGATTATTTATTAGTTGTTGGGGACGTAAATTCTACAGTTGCATGTTCTTTAGTTGCTTCTAAGATGCATATAAAGGTAATTCATGTAGAAGCCGGCCTTAGAAGTAATGACAGAAGAATGCCGGAAGAGTTGAATAGAATTGTTACTGATCATTTGTCAGATATGTTATTTGTTTCAGAAGAAAGTGGTCTGATAAATCTTGAGAGAGAAGGTATTTCTAAAGATAAAGTACATTTTGTTGGAAATGTGATGATCGACTCATTGATAAGAAACCTTGAAAAAGTAAAAATGAATGAAGTTATGAACTTGAACGGGTTAACTAGTAATTCTTTTGGGTTAGTAACACTTCATAGACCATCTAATGTTGATACTAAGGAGAGCCTAGAGAATCTGGTTTATTTACTAAAAAATATCTCAAAGCAATATAAGTTAGTTTTCCCAATGCACCCCAGAACTAAGAATAATTTGAATAGATTCGGAGTTCTGGAATCCATCTTGTCTGAACCAAATATTCAAATACTTGAACCCCAGGGATATTTTGAGTTTTTGAAACTTATGAAGGAGTGCTTATTTGTTTTAACGGATTCGGGTGGGATTCAAGAAGAAACGACATATTTAAATGTTCCATGTATTACCATCAGAGATAATACAGAACGCCCGATAACTTGCACCTTGGGAACAAATACGCTAGTTCCATTCAAAGAAATTGATAGTATTGAAGCCATAATTGAATCAAAACTGACAAAGAAAGCAGCCAAAGTAGAAGTACCTTATTGGGATGGTAATACAGCAAAACGTATTACCGAAATTATAGTGGCCAATTATTGAATCAAGTAAATAACCGTTTAATATTGTGAGACCAATTTTTAGGGTTTCTCCAATCATACCAAATTATTTTAATTTGACGTAGTTCGGCTTTTTCATAAAAATTGAAAGGGTATAGTAGTAAAGGGAAGAGTAAAATGGCGGCTATTTTTACTGCTAATCTTGGTATTAACGGCCAATTAGTTGTTAATAATGCAGCAAATACAAGTATTGCTCCTAAAACAAACATGAGCGTAATTTTGTACCATTCAAATTGTATCGGATAAGCTTTATTTGAAAAATAGAAAAGTCCTCCAAAATAAAGAGCCTGTGATATTAAGCTAGCTACAGCAGCACCCATGGCTCCTAGATATGGAATTAATATAAAGTTCAATAATAGGTTTGTCCCTGAGATTATAGCAGTAGTTATACTAATTCGAGAAGTCTTTTTAGTAATATGTAATCCTGTAACGACAATATCTTTCAACGCTACAAAAAACATACTAAATGCCAGTACTGGAATAACTGAAAAAGAAGCCCAATAAGCGGTACTCCCGGTAAATACTTTTAGAAACTCTTTGCTAAAAAGTGAAATACCCATTATGCATATCATCATAACAAAACCATAATAGGTCATAGTTTTCGTATAGAACCTATTATTGTCTTCATCGTTGATTTTTCGAAATATGATGGGGGTAATTGCCATGCTAACAGACCCAATAATAAAAACCTTTAACAGAGAGGATATTTTATATCCAAGAGAGTAGAGTCCCACTTCTTCAAGACCTGAATGGCTGTTTAAAACAAATCGATCCAAGACGTTTACGGAAGCAGCAATAGCCCCAGCTATCATCATTGAGATTCCATACCCCATCATTTCCTTGAAAACAGGTATATGTATCCGGAGACTGATATTTCTGGATACATAAGGAATAAGCAGGACAAGATAGGAGAGGAAGCCTGCAATTTGACCTATATAAATAGCTTTGAGACCATCACCCAGAATAAGCAAATAATAAAGAGTTACTATCAGCGTCACAAAAAGCTTAAATATATTGCTTGAGGTAAAAAAAGCAGCCCTGTCCTGAAGACGCATCAATGTTGCTGGGAGAATTCCTACTGCTTGTAAACCTGTTGAAAAAATAACTAAGAGTAGTATATCTTGGTAGTTGGTATCATTAAACAATAAAATAGAGAGCTGCTCTCTGAATAAAAAGGAAATGAATACAACAGACAGAACAAGTAGTGCTACAAGTATTGATGCAGTAAAAAAGGTAGACTTATTTTCTTTCTCAGATTGCTCGTAATACCATCTAAACAAAGAATTAAAAAGACCAAGACCTAATAAGAAAACTAGGATTTGACTAATTGCCTCGAATACACCAAGTGCCCCATAATCTTCAATACTTAGATATTCTGGATTGGTTAAAAAAGGAACAAGAACAAAGCCCACTAATTTTACGGAGATGTTTCCAATCCCATAGATAAATGAATTTTTAAATGTTTCTTTTACATACTTAAGCAAAATAGGATCCCTTTACTCTATAAAATCAATCGATTTTGTTCATTATATAAAAGATACCTTGACATTGCTCTAAGCATCCAGGACTGAGCCCACCGTATATATTTTATTTCTGACCGGTAAATTCGTCCAGTGAATCGGCTTTTCTCAAGTCCATAGAAAAAGTCTCCATTCCTTTTATCGAATAAGTTTTCTATTGTCCAACTCAGAACATCAGTGGCTTGTTTAAAGGCATTGACGTTATAAGAAGATAAAAAAGTTAAGCAGTTAATTGCCTCAGCAGCTGAATGGATATCAACCCGATAAGTTTTGTCTGGTTTCAATTTTGGAGCTCCATTTCTTTCAAAAAAGTTATCCAAATAGAATTTAAGTCCCTTTTTTAAAGCTATTTCAACATCGTCTCTTGACGTATAAAAGTGAATACTTCCAAGCATTCTCAGCACAAATCCTGTATGATAGTTATCAATAAACTTTTGAGGTTCTTCTGGAGGACCATTATAGTCAAAAGCACCATCTTCATATTGGTCTGAAAGAGTATAATTTACCGCTTTATTACCTAGATCAATCCATTCTTTCTTGTTTACTTCTAATCCCACTTTGATAAGAAAATCCGCGACAAAAAGATTAAGGTTATGAACATGGTTTTGATAGTTAGGAATATATGAGAAACAAAGTTTATCTTCAGATATTGAATCAATGGGCAGGTTGCTGAGAAATTCACAAATTTTTGAACAGTTTTCTAAACTTTTAGAATCTGCATGGATTTTATATCTTGTCCAGTAATATTCCCCAACAGCAGTAGTGACTATACCGTTTGGGGTATTCGCAGGAATGAGCCTTTGTGATTCCCAGTCGAATGGGTATCCCCATCCCAAGCCTGTAGAGGTTTCTGATTTATAACTATAAAGTAGTTGATCAATTCGATTTTGCGAGTTCTCCAGAATTTTTTTATCAAAGTTTTCTAACAAAGAAAACTCTTCTATTGAAGTTCCGATTAATCCCAATGCTTTTGAATTATGAGCTGATTTTATGTTAAAAAGCCAGCGAGATTTTATAGGATAGTGATAAGTAAGCTCCATGACTATCTCCCGGGTTATCTCGGTAATTTTATTTTTTTTCCCCCATTTAATAAGATTTAAAAAGAAGGGGTGAGCCTTTAAATCATATGGATCATGGCCTTTGAAGTCCGAATCTCTCAAGATTTTTAATAGATTTTTTGAAATCTGTATTTCTAAATCAGACATTCTAATAACCTAGTTCTTTAAGCAATTTCAAGCTTACTTTTTCAAAATCTTCAATGTTTCTATTCTCAAACAGAATACACTCCGGCTGACGTTCGGTAGAATTACTTGCTATAACTTTAGTACCCATTAAAATAGCTTCGCTTACACTAATACCGAAACCATCATAAAGTGTTGGGCGGAGCATAATATCACAATCTTCAAATAATGCCCAGATATCATTAAATCCTTCAAGAAGAAAGAAATTCGAATTAATTTCATGTTCCCGAAGTTTTTCAATTTGAGATTCTAAATATCCACTATAATCCTTTTTCCCAATAGCTAGTATAAGTCCCGTATTTGGGTATTCTTTTGATAATCTGATTAATAACTCAATTGATAAATCTAAGCCGTACACGTCAATATTATTCTTAAAATGTAGACGATATGCATTTATTATCAGTAAAGGTTTATGTTTTTTTTGAAAATCTATCAATGAGTTAGGATATGTGTTTTTTACGTGAGCTTTGGTTGATAAATCGGGAGGAAGGAAAGAAGATTTGACAAAAATTTTATTTTCTAAAACAGGCAGTTCGCTCATTATTGATGATTTAACTACTTCTGAAACAGCGTTGATCTGATAAGAATAATGCAGCAAAGTGTTACGTAGCTTATTGAATAAAAATCCCTTGTTCTGAAGTAATACGGGATTATGCACTGAAAAAAAAAGATCGAACCGAACAAATAATTTTGCAATTAGTATCGCAATCATTAATTGGAATGAAATACTATGGAGATGGACTTGATCGTATCTTTTACGAAGTATTTTTGATAAAAGTGCTACTAGGTTAGCCCCTGAAAATGCGGTTTTAGAAGAATCGAAGATGGAATAAGAAAAGCTTGTTTTACTTAATAGTGCTACTAATCTTGAAATATGGATTGAAACCCCACCAACTTGTGTATAAAAGGGACCAACTATTAAACTGCTTTTTTTTTGAGTAAATCCCCAATCAGTAACAAAATCTACAATTTGTGCATCATTATAATTCAGCTTAGAACTACTCATTCTGCAACTGGAATATCTGGATATTCAAATATATAAAAGTCAGCAAATGAACCAATCCTTGCGTCTCCATTAAACCTTAGTTTGTTGGGTATGTGCTTAATAATCTTCCATTCGGGTTTGTTCTCAGCAATCCAGGCAGTAAATTTTCTATGTCGAACGTGCGCGAGAATATTACCCATTTGGTCATCAGTGTCAGAGCTGTATATTATTACAAACCGTGTTGAAGAGTTAAATAATTTGTTCATATAGTCTTCAAATATTTCATCTTCAACCAAGTGGTAAATAACATCAAGTGAGAGAACAAGTTCTGCTTTTTCATTTCGATATTCGGAAACAAGTTTAAATGACTTGGTAGGGTCAGAAATAAATAATTGTTTACAATGCTCTACCGCCTTTTTACTAATATCAAATCCCAAATAGTTTGGATATTTAGCTAGCTTAAGCTGATTTCCATCCCCAGCACCAAATTCTATTACATATTCCAAATTCCTCTCCGAAACAAACCTATTCAAAATATCAGCTTTATATTCAGCTAATTCATTATAGGATCCCGGCCCAGAATTTCCTCCGGAATTATATCTGGAAATCCAATAATCTTTTGAATTTTTAAAAACTAGAGAATTTTTTTGGGTAAAAATCCGCACGATAGATCTGAGTATCGGAATTTTTTTTATCACGGAGTTCATTAACGAGAAGCTAAAATGGTTAATCTTGTGGTATGAATTAATGATTGAATACAGATGGGCAAATCCTTTCCATATTTTATGGTTCCAGCAAATGCTTTAATAATTGCTTCATGCCCCTTATCACCAGAGCCTTTAATCGTCTTGAAATTTACTCCATATCCTTTAAGTTCTTTATAATCATCAAGTATAATGCTTTTCTGATCATAGAAAAGTTCAAGGCGTTCTTTGGAAAGTTTTTTATTTCCCAAACCAGTATAAACTAATGAGCAGACTGAGCCATCCTCATAAGTAACAGTAATTACTCTATTGTCAGAGCCATGCACTCCATTTTTGCTGCCTGATATAGAATTTATGCTGATGGTTTTAGGAATGTCATCAACAAGAAAACTAAATAAATCTATAATATGACATGCTTCTCCAATAATTCGACCTCCATCTTTTTGAGTCCAATGATCTAGGGGTTGAAAACCGGCGTTCATTCTGTATGTGCAAATTAGTGGATTTATTCTTTGTGATGTTTGCTCTCTTATCTGTTGTATAAAGGGACTGAATCTTCTATTAAAACCAACAGTTAGCACTGGAGCAGAGTCTTTTTTTGATAGATAGAATTGTTCAATTTTTTGAAGCTCTTTTTCATTTATTGAAAGTGGCTTTTCAACAAAGACGTGTTTTCCGGCCTCCAGACACTTAAGAGCTATTTCAGTATGAGTCGAATGTCGGGTCGTAATAAAAACAACATCCACATCATGATTGTGCAGCAAGTCATCAACAGAGGCTTCAATTTTTTTTATTTTAAATTTTTCTGCAAGATTCTGTGCTTTGAAAGGTGTTTGATTTACTAAAACTTGAACATCAAATTCCCTGGGCATACCCCTTAAAATAGGAATGGTCATATTAGTGGCAAAGCTTCCGGTACCAATAATAGCTGTTTTCAGAGGCTGATTTCCAAGCCCTGGTCTCTTATCTGTGGTTATACCTACTTTAGAAAGTTTTATATCAGGTTCTGGTTCCTGATACTTAAAGTATGAGATCAGCGGAGCATCAGGCCCTTTTAAAGTTTCGAATGCAGCATCAGAATCAAATAATGGATATTCTTTATGAGGTAAGAGACGCAAGTTTACAGAAGAGTTTTTTAGTGCCTTAAGATAAGCTTGCATATTTCTATTCTCAGTCCATCGAACATAACTATAGGGATAATCGACACCTTCTTTTTCATAAGAATCATCATATCTACCGGGACCATAAGAAGTTGAAATCAGGAAATCGAGTTCTTTCTCATAAATATCCTTCCTGTCTATTGTCATTCCAGTAACTCCAACAAGAATTACCTTTCCTTTTTTTCTGCAAATTTGAAACGCTTGTGCCAAAGGTTCGTTGGCATTTGTTGAAGCTGTTATAATAGTTGCGTCAACTCCATGACCATCTGCCCATGCGATTGCATCGGTAATAAGATTCGGATCGGCAGCATTTTTGATAATATCAGCACCACAGGCTTTGGCAAATTCTAGTCTTTTTTTATCAATATCTACAGCAAGTACATTCATGCCACTCGCTTTGAGTAACTGTACAGTTGTTAGTCCTAATAATCCTGTACCTAAAACTGCTACATTTGACCCGAAAGATAAATCTGCTCTTCGAATACCCTGCAGAGCTATACTGCCAATTGCAACTGTAGATGCATCACGCATAGATAAACCAGTAGGAATATGAACAACCAAATTTACTGGAACAACAGCAATTTCAGCATGAGCAGAAACAATCCCTCCTGCTGCAGCAACTAAGTCGCCAACCTGAAAGTTTTTTACATCTTTTCCGATTTCTATCACTTTACCTGATAGAGAATATCCTAAAGGCAAAGCTTGATTAAGCTCGGTTTGAACTGAATCCCAGTATGATTTCAAACCCATTTTTGAAATTTTCTCAAGTGCTCGCCCGATAACTTCTGGTTTTTCAGCAACCCGTTTTAATATGCTTTTTCCAGTAGAAGAAACACTACTAAGCTCCGTTCCTGCCGAAATACAGCTATAGTAGACCTGTATCTTTACAGTCCTGTCTTTGATAGTTGGTTCTGGCAGTTCTTTTTGGAAAACCTGACCTTTTTTAACAAGAATTTGTTTCATGATTTATGGTTATAAATATTGAGAAGCACTTCTTCATCAACACTCCAATTATACTTATCTCGAATGTGTTGCGCCCCTTCTGTTTTTAGCTTATCTCCACTTTCCCATTTTCTATAAAGTGTATGTATCTGTTTAGAGATATTTCTTATGTCGTCGAACTTATAAATTAAACCTGAATTGGTCTCGTTTATGATTCGCTCAATAGGATCACAGTTAGTAGCTAAAATTGGTTTTCCTGTTGCCATATACTGGAAAAGTTTATGCGGAATGGTAGTGTCGGTATGCATAGACTTAGTGTGGGGTATTAACAATACATTCGATCTCCTCATTAAAGTCATCATTTCATTTAAGCTTTTCCATCCCCAAAAAATTACCTGGTCTTGTAGCTTTAGCTCTTCAGCAAGATTCCTTAATTGGTGTAGATAACTTCCATCTCCAACAATCCAACATTGGATATTATTATTTTCAAGTTCAGCCAATGCAGGTAAAATATATTGCAACCCACGGTGCTTAGTTACCCCACCTCCATAAAATAGAATCATTTTATCCGATTTAGTTTCTTCTTGTGGATCGTGTGCCAAATTATATATATCTACTAACGTAGGGGTATTTGAAACTATATGAACTTTCTTAGGTGAAGCGGTTAGCTGTTTTAATCTCTCTCCGTTTTCTTCTACTACGGCAATTACTTCATCTGCTTCTTGCACCATTCTTTGTTCATAATCCCTCCATTGAGAATCAGAAGAAAGAATTCTTCCCAGGAATGATTTTACATGAGGAGATACTTCGAGTAAGGCCGGCCAATTTTCATGGAGGTCAAGAATCAACCTCAACCCATACTTTTTTTTGAGTTGTAATCCAACCTGTGCTAATGGTAAGTCATGTATATGGACGGCTTCAAAATTCTGGTCTTTACATATATCATTTAGAAAGGTTCGCCAAAAGTTGAAGTAAAATGGGAATTTTAAACAACCAACATTGGTTTTGTAGATGAAATTGGAAATTGGTTTACGATAAATTAGGGCCCCATTCCATTCTTCTTTTAAGGGAGCTCCTTTCTGGTCGAAGCAAGCAATTACCACTTCATGCCCCGCTGTTACTAATGATACTATCTCATGTTCTACACGAACATCAGGAGGGAAATTTCGCTCCAGAACCATTAATATTTTCATGATTTGAGCTGCTTTTTAATTATGTTAGCAATATCGGAAGAAGAAAATCCTTGCCCATACAAAGGCACCCAATTGGTTTCTGGATTTGAGTTTACCGCACGCACAATTCGTTCGGCATAAGGTCCAGTAAGCGTATTCCATTTACCATCAAGAGTTTCTATCCATTCTGTCTCATTTCGTACTGTTATACATTGTTTTTTCATCCAGTAAGCTTCTTTTTGGAGTCCACCTGAATCGGTGATCACTTTCTGGCAGTTATTTAACAGAACCATCATTTCGAAATAAGATACGGGCTCTGACAGCACCAGATTTGCAGGAAGATCAAGTTGCTCAATTTTATTCTTATTTCTGGGGTGTACAGGCCATAATATTTGCTGTTCTATTTTTGAAAAAGCTTCCATTATATTTTTGAGATGATCTTCATTATCAGTATTTGATGGCCGATGAATAGTGGTAAGAATAAATTGGTCTTTTTTAAGACTGGTAATATCTGATAGTGAAACTTTCTGTTTAGCAATTTCAGAGAATGTTAACAATGCATCATACATCACATCCCCCACATTAAAAACACCTTTTGAGATGCCTTCTCTTTTTAGTTGTTTTACTCCTTGATCAGAAGAGCAAAACAAAATATCAGATATATGATCAGTCATAATACGATTGATCTCTTCAGGCATGGCTTTATTAAAGCTTCTCAAGCCTGCCTCAACATGGATCACAGGGATATGTAGCTTTGAGGCAACCAGAGCTCCGGCCAGGGTTGAATTGGTATCTCCATACACCATCAAAGCAGTGGGCAACTCAGGCTCTTGCAGAATATATGATTCCAATTTTTGTAGCATAATCCCGGTTTGTTCTCCGTGGCTACCAGAACCAATGCCGAGATTTAAAGCTGGCACAGGTATGTTCAGTTCCTCCCAGAAAATTGTACTCATTTCATGATCATAATGCTGTCCGGTATGAATGATTTTTTCCGGGATATTTAGATCACTTAGTGCCTCTGAAACAACTGCCGCTTTTACAAATTGCGGCCTTGCACCAACTATGGTTAAAATATAGCTCATGATGATAATTTGTTTAATTCTTCAGCAAGACGTTTTGTCAAGCTCTCTCTGGAGTACTTAACAGCATTATTAGTTTGGTTTGAAATAACCCCATTTTTCCAATCAGTAAATAATTTCAAAATATGTGCTTTGAGCTTTTCTTTTTCACTATATGAAATAAAGACACCTGAGTTAGTTTCTTCAAGTATATTACTCATATCTCCTTTTACCGGACTAATACAAACTATTGGCCGTTCAGATGCTAGGTACTCAAAAAATTTCCCGGTCAGAATCAAATTAGCGTTGGGAGCATTATTGACAATTAGAAGTAATGCCTCAGATTGTTTTTGGTATTTCACAATTTCAGTATGAGGTACATATTCTATAAACTGAACTTGTGATTCAACTGAGTGTTTACTGACACTTTGTTTTATGGACGTGTCTACTTTTCCAATTAGTTGAAGTTGGAATAAAGCTTTAAACTCAGCATTCTGGTTACTTAATTCGTGAATTGCCTCCCAAAGTATTTCAGGATTTCTTGTAGGAGTCATCATCCCCACATGAGAAAGAGTAAACTTTCTATTTGGAGAATATTCATTTCCAATAAAGTCATCACGATCATAACCATTAGTAATTACAGAAATTGGGGTCTGAGTTATTTCGGAAAATTCTGTTTTCATGGTAGGGCTTACAACTACCAATGAATCAGCACGCTCTAGCACCTTTTTTTCCAACTTATGGTGTTTTTTTCTTGCAAAGGAAGAAAGATTTAGATCTTCAAAGAAATCAATGTTTGTCCAGGGATCCCGGAAATCTGCAAGCCAGGGTATACTGGTTTTTTCAGAAATACCAAGGGCAATCATATGCATTGAATGAGGCGGACCCGTGGATACAATTGCTTTTATGTTTTTTGTATTTCTAAGATATTTTACGAGGAACTTAACAGAAGGCTTAATCCAGAACTTTCGGGCATCGGGAATGAAAAAATTACCGCGAATCCAGACAGATATTTTCTGAAGTAAAGAACTTTCATTTCCGGATTTCATTAAACCCGCCCCTAATTTCTCTTCTTTTTTGAGCCCTACAAATTTCTTGTAAAATGAATAGGGTTCCCAAATTTGAGAAGTGAGAACAGTTACATTTTCGGGAATATCAGCAGAAAGAGTTTCATCAATTGCAGGCCTTTCAGGGTTTGAAGGTGTATAAATAACCGGCTCCCACCCGAACCTTTGAAGATACTTCGTAAATTTAACCCATCTTTGTACGCCTGATCCTCCACTAGGTGGCCAGTAATAAGTTATTATGAGTACTTTTTTATGACTCAATCTTAGATTTTTTTTGGAGGTGTATGAACCCTACTGCTATACCTAATAGTATTTGTATTATCAAAGAAATCCATCCAAGCGTTACGCCAAGCGAGTATGAGTTTGGTTTGAATTCAAGTTCAAGCTTATGCTCTCCGGCAGGAATCTCAAAACCACGTAGTACATAATTGGTTTTATAAATTGGCACTTCTTCACCATTTAATTTTGCAATCCAACCTGCGGGATAATAAATCTCGCTGAGCACTAAAAAACCAGGTTGTGACCTTTCTATTTCAAGTGATATTTCTGCACCCGTATAATTAGTAACCACTACTGAAGAAGAAGCGTCAGGCATCGTTGTTAATCCATCAGCGTTTTCAACTACGGCTACATTTGAATAATTAACATTAGGTTGATCTACAAAATTAAAAGCTTCCTGAGGTGTATCAACGAAAACCAAAGAATCAACAAAGAACGCTTTTGGTAATAATTTTTCATTTTCAAACACAGAACCAGAATTTCCTGTAAATACTTCTCTAAGCCCTGGTATTCTTAGCCCGGTCTGATAATTAATATATTTGATATTGAGCGCCCCAAGCAGTTCAAGGTTCAAACCAGCATCTCCTTTATACAAAGGGCCTCCGGCTTTTTGAAGGTCAGCGACAATACTAAGTTTGGCACCGGTATATCCGCCTATTGTTGGGTAAAAATAAGAGGGAGTTGCTTCTTGGAATGTGCTTACCAAGAGGGGAAATACTCTATACCTGTATTCACCATTTTCGGAATTGATATTATCAATGATATACTGGTCAATATCTCTTTTTCGGGATTCTAAGTAAGCAACAGTATCTCTATTCTTGTCCACAATTACTTGTTCCGGGATGTACCGTTTTCCTACGGTTATCATGTCAAAACCAGCAAGAAAAATAAGCCCTAATGATGCTAATCCAATAGAAAGCTTACGCTTTAAAGCAAACCAAATTAAAGTAATTGTTAAGGCTAGAAAAATTCCCAACCGGAATAAATCTCTGTTTGCACTCTCTTTTCTTTCTGGTACAAAATTTTGCTGAATTACACTTATGGCTCTTTGCTTAACTTGGGGATTATTGGGACTTACCTGGTTTTGTTGGGCAATTTGTTGCGAAAGCCGTGCAACCTCATTTGGGTTTGTAAAGTCAGATGATTTAACCTGGATAAATAAAAAAGCAAAAATAAGAGCGGTGATTCCAAGAGGAATATACAGCTCCTGGATTGAAGAAGACTTTTTCTTAACGAAGTCTATGAACCAATCCAGCCCATAAACAGCAACTATTGAATAACAAAATGCAGTAAGAACGAGCCAGGTTTCCGGGGCTCTAAATTTGTTGAAAAGTGGGATATAATCAAAAGCAAGCTGATTTATTAAAAGGAAGTTGCCACCCCATGCAAAAATAATAGCTAGGGTTCCTGTTCCAAAGAACACAAAAAGGGTTCTACTTTTCTGTTTGAATAATGCCACTAGAATAAATGGAAGAACCAAAGCGCCTAAATAATGTGGCCCCGATGTGAAAGATTTTGGTCCAAAATAATTTGGTGAAGCACCACCAAAGATTTCCGGAATAAATAGTGTTAATGTTTCTTTAATACCTTGTGACCATGCAAAAGCATAACCCGCACTGAGCCCGGTGGTACCATCGAGTGCAGATCCACCTCGGATACTAAATGGGCTGTATTCTTGAAGTGTTAAGAAACTTTGTGCATGACCAACTATTCCTACTATTCCTCCAAGAATTAATAATCCGGTAATTATTCCAAACTGTCTGAAGTTTTTTTCTTTTATCTGATTCCAGGAATCTGCTATCCAAAGAAAACCAAGTAAATACATGAAATAATAGGTAATCTGCGGATGTCCAGCCCTAACCTCTAAAGCCATAGCAACAGTAAAAAGGAGCAATCCCGCCAGTTTATTATCAGACCGGGTTAGTTTCCAATAACCCACAAAAATCCAGGGTGCAAATGCAAGTGCTACAAACTTTGAAGTGTGTCCGGCTCCTATAATAATTGGGAAATAGGTAGTAAGAGAATAGGTAATACTTCCAAATACCGCTGTTAATGGTCGAAACCCCATAAGTATAAGTAGGAAATAGGTACCCGAAAGCATAATCCAGTATTGAAACGCTGGATATATTTTGTGAAAGAAGCGGCTTACAAAATCAATATGTGGAACCTGCGTTGCTACTGACACCACAAAAGCAGGCATCCCAAGATACATATTTTCTACCCAGAGTGGTTCTTTGTCAAATTTTTCTCTGTACTCGATTACAGATTCAGCTCCAGCTCGCCATTGCGTAATATCATGCCGTTGCAGTTCTTTACCACCAATAGTTGTGGCTGTAAATAAAAAGAAGGGAACAAGGAAAAGAATAGCTAATGCTATAGCGTGCTGCTTCCATTCCGAAAGACTATAGAAAAAACCTTCAGATATGTCTTGGGTATTTTTTTTGGCCATGTTGTCTATTCAATTACTTTTGGAACCCTGAAATAATCAGAATCGGCATCCGGGGCATTTTTGAGTGCATCTGTATGAGAAAGTGGGGGTTTGGCTTCATCTTTTCTGAACCGGCTATCCAGTTCGATGACATGTTCAAGTGGTTCTACCTCAGAGGTATCCAGCTCATTAAGCATTTCCATATAGTCCAGGATTTTGCTCATGTCTTCGGCAAAAGAAACAGCTTCTTCATCAGTTAGCTGAAGACGGGCAAGATTGGCTATGTATTTTACATCTTTTTCGGATACAGACATTTTAACAATAGATTATTTAACTAAACAATTTAAAAAAAGATTGGGGTAAAGGTTAATTTATAATCACAAAATTATAAATATAACTTTGCAGCTGCATAACTTAGAGATTGGGAATTAAGGAAATATTATTCATTTTATCGCCGACTCCAAAAGGCTTATGATTAAGAAAAAAATTACGATAAAAAATTCGGCAGGCCTTCATGCAAGGCCATCTGCGGCATTAGTGAAACTTGCCGGCTCCTTTAAATCAGATTTCTATATTCACATGTATGGTTACAGGGTGAATGGAAAAAGTATTTTGGGGGTGATGACACTGGCTGCCGAAGAAGGGGCAGAACTGGAGTTAGAGCTTAATGGAGAGGATGAAAAGGAAGCTATGAGTGCAATTGTTGAGCTTGCAAACAATAAGTTTGGTATGGCTGATGAATAGTAAATAGAAGCAATGTCTGAAGATGTTATAAAAGGAATATCAACCGGAGAAGGAATTGCTATAGGAAAAGTGTTCATCTATGATAAAGGGAAACGAAAAGTATATCCAACAGGCATCAGCCCTAAAAAAGTAAGTGCTAACAAAAAGATATTTCAGGATGTTTGTAAAAAGCTTTCCAGTGAATTAGATGAGCTTTTAGAGCATTTGGATAAAGGCTCGGCAGATATTATTGAGTCTCAAAAGCAAATCATCATTGACCCGGAAATTGAACGAAAAGTATTTTCTGTTATCGAGGGTGAACTGATGAGCGTGGAATATGCTATTTATTCAACCTATTGTTCATTTATTGAAAGATTAGAGGAAAGTGGTTCTGAGTTATTTAAGCAACGGATTATAGACTTAGTAGATATCAGGGATCGGTTGATTGATCTTATTAAAAATGATTATAGCCCAAAGCAGAATTTAAAAGGGAGAATACTGATTGCGAAGGAGGTAAGTCCTACGGAACTTATAACTTTACATGAGCAAGGTATTGAGGGCCTTGTGGTAGAGAAAGGAGGTATCACCTCTCATGCTTCCCTTATCGCTCAGGCATTGGCTATACCTTGTATTGTGAATGCCAAGCATGCGTTAGATGTAAAAGCAGAGGGTAAAGCTATTTTGGATGGTCGGGAAGGTTTTTTAATGCCCAATCCGAGTAAGAACCAGATAAGAGAATACTCTCAGAAGCTAAATAAACTTCGCCATAAGCAAAAAGAAGCACAACAAAACTTAGAAAAATTATCCAAAACACAATCCGGAACAGGATTTGAGTTATTGGCGAATATTGAGTTTGAAGAGGAGATTGAATATGCTAACCGTAATAAAGCGGCCGGTGTAGGCCTTTTACGAACAGAGTCGCTTTTGTTTAATAACTATTCTACTGAGGAAGAACAACAGCAGTTCTACCAGAATGTGCTTAAAGGTATTGAAGGGGAAATAACAGTTCGCCTTTTTGATATTGGAGGGGATAAGCTGAATGCAAGAATTCCTGATGAGGATAATCCCTTTCTCGGTTGGCGTGGAATACGAATGCTTTTGGATGAGGAAAAGTTACTGAAATCTCAGATACGGGCACTCTATAAAACCGAGGCCTTATATCCAGGAAGAATTAGGATTTTATTACCTATGATTTCGGTAGTTCAGGAAATCGAGGCCGTAAAGCTATTTATAGAAAGTGTAAAAAATGATCTGAGAAATGAGGGGATTAATATAGACAGATCTATTCCATTAGGCATCATGATCGAAGTGCCAAGTACAGCATTGATAGCGGACAAACTGGCAAAACTCGTAGACTTTTTTAGTATAGGAACTAATGATTTAACCCAGTATACCCTTGCCGTAGACCGGGGAAATGAACGTATTTGTTCATTATATCAACAACATCATCCTGCAATCTGGAAGTTAATCAAAACCACAGCTGATGCTGCTCATCAACACGGGATTGATATTTCTGTATGTGGAGAGTTAGCTGGACACGTGTTAGGTGCTTGTGGCCTGATAGGTATGGGAATAAAAAAGCTGAGCATGGCTTCAAGCAATATACTTCCTGTGAAAGAAGAATTGGTTTCTCATACAGATGATGAATTCAGTAAACTGGCAGAAAGCTTTTTATGCTCAACCTCATCTGACGAAGTATTAAAAGCTTTTGAGGGTTGGCGGTCAAAAAGAAGTTGATTTATTAATTAAACCGGGAAGCGGTTTTATAAGTGTCTGTTTTTCTTTGAAAATAATTTTTTATTCATTTTTTAAACAAAAACACAAATATTCATTAATAAATTTAATGTTAAAGTTTTTTTTCATTTTATTTTATTGTTAATTCGTTGAATCATTTAATTATTCTCAATAATTTTCATCTCACTTTTAAACCAAAGACTTATATGATTACCAAGAATTTCACCCCTAAAAGAACAGTGTGCAAAGTAACCCTGTCTGTTCCGGCAGAATGGGCAGAAAAAGAAGTTATTGTAGCCGGAGACTTCAACGACTGGGATACAAACTCCACCAAACTTGAAAAGAAAGGAAAGGTTTGGAAAACAGAACTGAGGCTGAAGCCTCAAAATACCTACCGCTTTAAATACTTAATTGATGGAGAGCGTTGGGAAAATGATGATGCGGCCGACGCTTATGTTGCTAATGATTTTGGTACTGAAGATTCTGTGATATACATTGAACAGTAAATAAGCTTATGAATATTGTTTAATACAGATCTTTTTAACGAATATTTGGCTACGTCCTGGCTAGGGCGTAGCTTTTTCTTTTTTGAAGAGCTTGAATCAACAAGCACTTATGCTAAAAATACACAAGAAATACGCTCTACTCAGGGTGCATTAGTTCTTACAGAAAAACAATTAGGGGGAAGGGGGCAGCATGGCCATATTTGGGAAGCAGAACCGGGTAGCAATCTTACATTCAGTTTAATATTTAACCCTTTAAAGGCAGAACGACTAATCGTGTTAACACTGGCGTGTGCTTTTGCCCTTACTAAAGCCCTCGACGAGTATATCGGCTCCCCGGAAACAAAAATAAAATGGCCGAATGATGTATATTACGGACATCAAAAAATTGCAGGGTTACTTACCGAAGCAGTACATACCGGGAACCTTCTAGATCGGGTAATTATCGGAATAGGTTTGAATGTGAATCAAACGAGTTTTAGCGATGCACTTTCAAAAAAAGCCACCTCGCTGAAAACTATCTGTAATAGAGACTTTGGAAGGGAAAAACTTCTTGCAGACATATTGACCTATATAGAACACCATTATCAAAAATGGGTTTCTTATGATCTTGGGATGCTTAAAGAGGTTAATAGAAAATTAATTGGTTATGGGGAATGGGTTCATATTGAAGTCGAGAAGAATCTTTTGGATGAACAGGTTAAGTTTTTAGGAATAAATGAGAACGGTGCACTTCAAGTGTTGAATAAGGGGCTTGAAGTAAATACTTTTTCCTATGAGCAAGTTCGAATTAAACCCGGTTGAAAAAGCCTTTAGAAATTCGCTGGAAGCACACTTCTCAGCCTATCCTAAGTTAGTTGTTGGGGTGAGCGGTGGTGCGGATTCCATGGCGTTGCTTTTTCTTATTAAAAAAACCGGTTTAAATGCATTAGTGATCCACATCAATTATGGGTTACGAGGAAAAGAGTCCGATTTAGACCAGGAACTGGTAGAAGGCCTTTCTTTTGAATGGGGTTTTGATTGCGTATCCGCTCGTTTAAATACTGAAGATTCAAAAAAGGAGAATTTTCAAAAATGGGCCAGAGATCAGCGCTATCAGATTTTTCGAGATTTATATGAGCAAAATAATGCAGATGCAATCATAGTTGCTCATCACCAGGATGACCAGGTGGAGACGATTTTACAAAAACTGCTAAGAGGAAGCGGTGTTTCATCATGGCAGGGCATGAAGGAATGGGATGGGGAAATCTGGAGGCCTCTGCTTGATATTTCAAAAGAACAAATCCTTGATTACTGCCAGTCCGAAAACATTCCATATCGGACTGACTCAAGTAACCTGTCTTCCGATTATGCCCGTAATTTTATCAGAAATGATTTAGCCCAAAGGTTTGATGATTTTTTCCCGGGATGGAAGCAGAATCTATTAGGGCTTTCAGGTCTGGGAAAAGTAACACAGCAAGCTGTTGAAGAGCTGACAAAAACTATAAGCAGTAAAAATGAAATTAGTGCAGGTGAGTTAAATAAACTTCCAACCGAACTAAGAAAGGCCATGTTAAAGGAATTCCTAATTCATCAGGGAATACAGCAGAGCTCTAAAGGAGAATTGGAAGAGTTGGATACTCTGATAATTGGCGAGACCGGGAAAAAGGTAATATTGAGTGATGAAAAATATGTCGTCAAAGACCGGGAATCACTGGTTTTTGTAACTAAAGGGAAAGTTGAAGGTAATTTCACATTCAACAGTAATGAATCTTTTAGTGATATAGACCATCCAATTTTAGGATTTAAGATTGCTGATAGTTCTTTTAAAAAAGAAGGGCTGTATATGGCTACTGATAGCTTTAAATGGCCGGTTACTTTACGCAGGTGGAAGGCAGGAGACAAAATTGTGCCTTTCGGCATGAATGGCTCCCAAACAGTAGCTGGTCATCTTACAAATCGAAAGGTATCTTCTGCAAAAAAGGAAAAAGCTTTGGTATTGTGCGGATCAGATGGTACTATTTACGCCATAATTTTTCCTGAACCAGGTAAAAGCCGGGAAATAGGAACTATTTCAGAACAGGTAAAGCTTTTGGAAGAAACTAAAAGAACCCTGACTATATACTTCAAGTAACTACTATGAGCCTATATCTGCCAGAATCAGTAATGTGCAATGGTGAACGTTTTAAAGTGTTCATTACCAGAGAAGAGATTGACGCAAGAGTTTCACTTCTTGGAGAAAAATTAGACAAAGACTTTGAAGGAAAGCGCCCTATTTTTATTGGTGTCCTGAACGGTTCTTATATCTTTCTTGCAGATATCATGCGCAATGTATCTATACCTTGCGAGGTGGACTTTATGAAACTAAGCAGTTATGGCGATGCAAAAGTCTCTTCAGGTGAGGTTACCGAGCTAAAGCATATTGATGCCAAACTGAAAGACCGGCATGTGATTTTAGTTGAGGATATAATAGATACCGGGCTTTCAATGAAGTATATGATTGATAAGATGAAGGCTATGGACCCAGCCTCCGTTTCGGTGATTACCTTGCTGCATAAAAAAGACGCTACTCTCCATGATGTTCAGATTGATTATGTGGGATTTGAAATACCAACAAAATTTGTATTGGGTTATGGATTGGACTATGCGCAGGAAGGAAGGAACCTTGCCCAGATTTATGTTCTGGAAGAAGATAATTAATGTGTAAAACTCGTTGCTTAGGCTTGGCAACAACCGTATATTTGTTGCCCTTGTGAAAGGAGAGGTGGCTGAGTGGCTGAAAGCGCTCCCCTGCTAAGGGAGTTTAGGTGGAAACACTTAACGAGGGTTCGAATCCCTCCCTCTCCGCAAGCCAATGTAAAGTAAAGCTCTATACTTTTTGTGTGGGGCTTTTTTTAATTCAGCCACAGTGATAGAATTTATTCCTTCTTTTTTTATTCCATTTTTCATCTTTTTAGCTCGTATAACCGATGTTAGCCTTGGTACGCTCAGAATAGTTATGGTTTCCCGGGGCTTCAAGATCAGGGCATCTATTTTAGGTTTTTTTGAAATCTTGATATGGATCCTGGTAGTAGCTGAACTTTTTAAAAGTATCGATAACTGGGCTAACTACATTGCCTATGCCGGTGGATTTGCTGCTGGTACCTATGTGGGAATGTACATAGAGAGTAAGCTAAAAGTGGGCACAATTATAGTTCGGATTATAACATCAAATAAATTTACCGAATTAACAGAGGCACTAAAAAATGCTGGTTTTACCGTTACCACCCTGGATGCAGAAGGTGGTTTTGGTCCGGTGAAAGTTATTTTTACCGTTTTAAAAAGAAGGAAATGGAATCAAATAGTCTCAATTATTGAAGCAAACGATCCATCAGCCTTTTTTTCTTCTGAAGACGTAAAGTATGCAAGTGCTTTATTCAATGGTGTTGATGTACTTGAACAACGTAGCCCTACAAACCGGTTACTGGGTTTGAGAAAAGGAATCTAAAAAAGAACGTTGATTCCAGCATGTGTAAAACATATAGCAGGCAATCCTTCCTAACTTATAAGCAGTATTTTTTTATACCCTCAACTTTCTCATTTTACAACCAATTGAAATGAAGTTATGCTTGCATATTTAATTGGTATTCTCACCTTTTTCCAGGTTCAGAATTACAGCATAGATTACTATAACACCCAACAAGGCTTGTCGAATAACATTGTTTATGATGTTCATCAAGATCTGGAGGGATTTATTTGGGTTGCTACTGAAAATGGACTCAATCGTTTTGATGCTTATGAATTCAAAACCTTTTACCATTCTGAAAGTAATTCTTACTCTATTTCCAGTAATGTAGTTCGTTCTATTTTTGAGAGTAAAGACGGGAGGCTTTGGATTGGTACCCGACAGGGAATAAATCTTTTTAATAAGCAGACAGAACGCTTTACCCGTTTCATAGCTCCGGATTCTTTAAATCTCACTTCGAATGATGTTCTTGAATTAGAAGCCGATTCACAGGGAAACCTTTGGTACGTAAACCACTCGCGACTATTTAAATTTGATGTAAGTGCAGAGAAATATCAGGAAATCAATGTTCCCTTTACGATTTATAAAATCGTAATTGCTGAGGGCGATATAATCTGGATTACAACTTATGAAGGGGGAGTTTACACCTACCATATCCGAACAAAAGAACTCCAGAAGATTAAGCAAGTAGCCACAGGGGATAATATTTCATTTTTCCTTGCATCCGATAAGCGTACTAAGTTGTATAACTCGTTTGATGGAATGCTGACACTTGATGGTTGGAAAAAACTCCCTGTTCTGGATACAAATAATAAGGTGGAGCGATTTTTCGAAGACACAAAAGGAAGGAGATGGTACGGATCTAAAGAGAATTTATATGTCCAGGAAAGTGAGTCTGGTTCTGTAAAAAAGATTGATTTGTCGGAGAGTCCCGAGCCGGTTTTATCAACTATAAAGACAATAACAGAAGACAAAACCGGGGGTATTTGGGTTGCTACGGTGGATGGATTGTATAGAATCAGAAGCAAAGAAAAAAACTTCCAAAGGCCACAAAATGAACCTTCATTTAAGGCAGTAATGGCCATTGAAGAATCTGGAAATACCTGGTGGGTAAATTATTTTTCAGGAAATCTAACTAAGTTCGCATTTAGCGATTCCGGTGAGTTAGTTGAGGAGTCGTACATCGATCTGGCGAATGGTATAAATCAAATTTGGGATATTCAGGCTGTTAGCGATAATATGTTATGGCTTGCGACCGAGGAAGGACTTTTTGAATTGGATAAGAAGTCATTTCAAGTTTCCAGAATCGATACTTTTGAGGAAGAAAGAGAGTATGAGGTTTTCTTCATAATAAAGAAAGATCGCCCGGGAGTTTTTTGGGCAGGAGGCTACAGCTCAGTTCTGAAAATAGATAGCAGAACGAAAGAGGTTTTGTCACGCATTGAAATTGTAGATGAATATGAAGGAGCATTGGTTCAGGATATCATGCCTGTTGAAGATGGCTTGCTGATTGCCACAGAGACCCACGGATTATTTCATTATTCGGAGGCATTCGGATTAAGCAAAACATGGAACCAAAAACCTATTCCTGCTCAGCTTGATCAGATTTCAATCTGGGATATGTTTCAATCCAGTCATAAAAAGGTGTGGTTTGCAGGAAATAACGGATTGTATAGCCTCAATTCATATGATGATTTTTTAAATCCTATAAAATCACAGATAGAAGACAATTTGATAGTTTTCAGCATTACCGAAGACCACAACCAGTTACTTTGGTTAGGCACTGATAAAGGTTTGGTAAGATATAACCCAATCACCAAAGAGTACAGAAGGTTTGATTCAGGCGATGGTTTCGAAAATCCGGAATTTAATCGCCGTTCAATCTTTACATCCAGATCAGGAAGAATTGCTGCAGGCGGTATGAGTGGATTTGTTTATTTCGATCCCAATGAAATCAATATCAACCTAAATGAGCCTGAAGTTTGGATTACAAATCTCAGGATAATCACACCGGATTCTACAGAAGAAGTCATTACCTATCAGGTGGAAGAGGTTAATTTGGGTTGGCATCAAAACACCTTCGAAATCAACTTTACGGCATTGAACTATACCAATTCATCAGAAAACCAATACAAATATAAGCTGGTGAATTATGATCCCGATTGGGTTGAGCCCGAAGATTCAAGATTTGCTCGCTATGTACGTGTTCCGGCAGGTCAATACGAATTCAAAGTGATCGCCTCAAATAACGATGGCGTCTGGAATGAAACCGGAGACTCTGTACAAATCAGGATAAATCCTCCATTTTGGCAAACCTATTGGTTTAGAACTTTATTATTCATTGTTGTGATTACTCTGGCCTGGATGTTGTACCGTTTCAGAGTGCAACAACTTTTGGAAGTTGAACGGGTTCGCCTGCGCATTGCTGGAGATTTACACGATGAAATTGGAAGTGGATTAAGCGGAATAGCCCTTACAGGAGACCTTCTTCAGGATCAGCTTAAAGAGGGAAATCCGAAACCAGAAATGATTCAAAAAATAAGTGGAAATGCCCGGAACCTGGCTTCTTCTCTGGACTCTATAGTATGGCTGATTGATCCAAGTAAAGAATCCTTGCTCGATTTACTTATACGATGTAAGCAGGTAGCGCGAGATTTGCTTCCAAATTGTGACCTTGTTGTATTGGATGAAATTCCGGAAAGTCTGCATAACAAAGAACTGTCTTCAGAAACACGCCGGGGGTTCTATTTAATTTTCAAGGAAGCGGTTCACAATATCTATAAACACGCAAAGGCGGAACGTGTGGAGATTCGGTTTTATCTTGAAGGTGATACACTGGAGATTTCATTACAGGATAATGGCATTGGGTTTCACGAAGAAAAGGTGCTGAAAGGAAAAGGGCTCGATAATTTTAGAAAAAGAGCGCAAGAGATGAAGGGTGTCTTTTCTCTCAAAACAGGAGAAGGAAAAGGCACTACTATCATTATCCAAAAAGCACTACCGTAATTCCGGTATAGCGTTTGTAAATCAGCTTTGCGTATTTGATTACATGAAACAGAAGAAATACAGTATCTGGATCGTTGAAGATGATCCCTTGTTCAGGGAATCGCTGGAGGCTTTGATTGAGGTACAGTCCAATCTTGAGTTAACGTTGTCTGTGCAATCGGTAGAAGACGCGCTCAGTTCATTTTTAACCTGCAAATCGCCTGATGTTATTCTCCATGACATCGGGTTACCGGGTAAATCCGGAATTGAAGCGATCCCGTATTATAAAAAAGAGTTCCCGGAAGTATTGATTATCATGCTCACCATTTTCGAGGAAGATGAACGGGTGTTTGAATCTATAAAAGCCGGCGCGGATGGATATTTACTTAAGAGAACAACAGGAGAGCAACTTATAAAAGGGATCAGAGAAGTACTTTCCGGTGGAGCGGCCATGTCTCCCGGAATTGCCAAAAAAGTGATGGAGATGCTCATTCATGGAGGTCCGAAAAAAGAATCCAGTCTGACTCCCAGAGAAACCGAAGTACTGCGATTATTGGTAGAAGGATTAACGATGGATATGATTTCGGCGAAACTTGAGATTTCATCTGGCACGGTAGATTCTCACATCAAAAATATTTATCGGAAACTACAGGTGCATAACCGGGCTGAGGTAGTATCTAAAGCGATAAAAGACAGGCTTATTTAATTTCCCAAAATGAATTTAAATTCGTTTTCAGCAGAAATTTTACTGCCTATCAAAGGAACTCTTCCTGATTTTAAAATCAGGTCATTCCTGCGAAGGCAGGAATCTGAATTTAAATAGGGGCCAATAGGCTTTTGCTAAATCCAGATCTCGGGCATCCGCCGCGAGATGACATTGTTCCAACATTTCGTCCATCCATGAGATTATATTATATCCCGTAAACACGGTATAGAAGATTTGGGCTGCGGAAGCTAATCTGTATCAATCTTTCATCTTAATGGTATGTACTATGAAAAACTTGATACGAAGAAGTATTTGGGGATTTCTTGGAATCCTATTCCTTTCATTAACCACGGAATCTTTAGTAGCTCAACCGGTCTTAAAAAATCAGGTAGCTACTATAAAAACGGTAAGCGATGAAAGTCCGGAAAGCAAGGCAAACCCTTCTGATCCGGGGATTTTTGCATTTGACTTAAACGGAGATGGGATTAACGATTTTATTCAGCCATTTTTGAAATTCAAAAATCTGAGAGAAGAAGATAGCGAGGATAGTTTCGATACAATTATTCTTTCCTATGATGAATCAGGCAGAACTGTAAAGTCAGCATTTATTCCCGGACTTTATTTTGCTGTAGGTGATTTAGATGGGGATGGAATTGCCGAGCTGGCTACGCAAAATGATGACGGAGATATCGAAATTGTATCATTCGAAGAAACTGAAGAGAGTCCTTTTGCTAAATTCGAAACTACCATAATTGAATCGCCTCCGGGTGAAAGGCCAAATGCAGGAGAAGCATTAACAGGAGATCTGGACGCAGACGGATTGAGCGATATTCTTTTTTGCGAGAACGAATTTGAATCCTACAATACATGCGTTCTGATAAACGGTGTTATGTTTTCAAATAATGCTACAACCATAACCTCAGAAATGTTTGATTTCAGAGATCATGGTGTTGATTTTAGCCTCCCCCCACAACTTCTTATCGATAAATCCATTGCGGGAGAAGGAAACTCATTTTATGCTTTCGGTACGGTTGATAATTACTCCAGAGAAGTGATGGTTGAATTTGATATTGACGAAAATGGAGATTTAATTAGCGTTTTTGAATATGAATGGGTTGGAACTTCGAATGAAAGCCTCTATGACCGACGATATTATTTCGATGATATAGATGGAGACGGAGAGATAGAAATAATTTCTTCAGATAACCGTGAATTCCCTTTGGCCGGATTTCGAAGAATACATTTTAATAATCCGGTATGTGACTACCGGGATGTTGATTACTCAGGCGATGATCCTGTGATTCAGAACCCGGATGTAATCAGCAATAACTGTGTGGTTGACAGGGTATTTTTTGATGATGACGATAAGCTTCGGGCAGGAGTATGGCAATCGGGTAATTATAAGGCTTGTGATGCAGATCAAATTCCAATCGGTTGTTCTGAGCAACCGTTTATAAACAATGATCAAACTGTTTTACCCTTATCATTCGAAGCAGCTAAAACCATTGGGCAACCACAAAGTACCATCTTTAATGGAGTAGCTGATCCGAGTGTACAAGCAAGAGGACTTCAGGCGATGAAGATTGATAAAACTTCAGGTATAATTTTTCAGCCACTTTTTCCTTTTTCTGAAATTCTAAGAGTTGCTGAGATTTACAGAACATTAATGCTCACTTTTATAGATCAACTAACCCAAGCCCCAACAAATGCTATTAACGCCTCCTATTTTAGAGGGAATGTTCAGAATGAACAAACGTGTCAAACGTTTACTCAACCATGCGAAGTTACAAACAGCGCGTACTATGTTGTGTTAAACTCCGCAGATGGAATGGTAAATACTGAGTCAAGAATAAGTGAATCTACGTACCAGTATATTACATCGAGTAGATTTATTGATGAGGAAGAAAATTCTGTTCCAAGAGTTGCCATAACAGCAGACGATTCAAAAAACTATATTCCAAAAAAAGAAGACCTGGAATTTGATGAACTAGACAAAACGAGAGCTAAATCAACCGGATTGGTAGAGTATGATACGCTTTTAGTATCTACTGAAGTAAACCTGGAGCCATTGGGTAATTTCGACGAGACCTTCACTTCTCTTACGGTAAAAAACATAGGTGATATTGATGGTATTCCTGGCGAGGAGCTTTTGATTGGGAGTAATTCAATGGCGTCAGGAGGTCAGGCTGTAAATAAAGCCTGGATTTATCTTGGAGAGAATATTACATATCAGGAGCCGGATTACGAGATAGACTTCGCTAATGACAGTACGATTGATGCCAGTAGCTTTATATCGTTAGGCAGAGTTGCAGAAGGGTTGGGAGATATCAATGGAGATGGAATAGGAGACTTCGCGGTCGGCCTTCCGCTTTATGATCAGCGCTTTGATGGTGTTTCTTACGGAGCAGTGTATGTGTTTACAGGCATTGATAGATCTGCAGCCAAAGTTGCTACGGATACCTCCACTTTTGAAACTCCATTTTTAGTGATCAGACCCGAAGAAGCTGAGTACTCAATAGGTGAGTTTGGATCCGATATAAGCGGTGGGGATTTTGACGGAGATGGTTATAATGACATAGCTATACTGGCCGATAATGGCTCAAAATCTCCGGTTTCGCCCACTATTCGTGTATATAAAGGTGGACCAGATATGGACGGAATTCCAGATTATTTTTTGAATGTTACAGAAGAAGATGTAGGAGGGTTTAGCAGCGACACGCTTAATTCTTTTTTTGAAGCAGTTGTCCATTTTATGCCGGAAGAAGTAGGCGCAGACCACCAGGATTTGTACTTTTCTCCCGGCGCTTTTACTAAATATCCTGACGCGGTAATCTTTAAAGGAGGAGTGGATGAGCTAACAAAAACCAATAAAGCGAACACTCTGTCGCTTACCCCTGCATTTACGTTAGCGGAAGCAGGCCCAACTACTACAGGAAGTGGTGTGTTCAATAGAAGCAATCCTGCTACCGGAGATTTAAACGGTGATGGAAAATACGATGTAGTTGTAGAAAAGCAGTATGATGGCCGCGATGGTGCTGTTTCTAGTCGTTTATTAATCTTCAGTCCAAATTCGGGAATTGATGTTTCTAACGAAGACGAAGTCGAAAACCCTTTCGACTATCGACTTTCCCAAAACTATCCCAATCCCTTCAACCCAACTACAAATATTGAGTTCAGCATACCCCGGGCAGCCAGTGTAAGCCTTACAGTGTATGATGTTTTGGGAAGGAAAGTAGCAACCGTTATCGATAACCAGCACTTTTCGAGCGGTTCAAATATAGTTAGTTTTGATGGTTCCTCGCTGGCTTCAGGGATGTATTTGTATCGTTTAGAAGCAGCAGGTTTCATTCAAACCCGGAAGATGCTGCTGATTAAATAGGAGTCTCCTCACTTTAAAGAATTTCTGAAACCCTGGAAATGGTTTTGATTAAATGGTATTGTCTTTGCGAGGAGTCTGGTTAGTAAATTAAGGAATAGAGAATAGATCGACGAAGCAATCTCAGATGTTGTGCCTGGTATTTCGAGATCGCCGCGTCGGCGAGCTTGAAGGTAAGATGTAGAAATCCAGGCTCCTTGCGAAAGCAAATATCACTCACCCATCACGGTAACCACCAGTTTTCTTCGCCCGCCATGATTTCGATGCTCGCATAAATAAATTCCTTGCCATGTACCGAGGTTCAACCGCCCGTTTGTGATTGGTATGGAAACAGAAGAGCCCAGTAGTGAGCTTTTGATATGGGAAGTCATATCATCAGCATCTTCATAGGTGTGTTGGTACAAGCTCATATCCTCAGGAACGGTGCGGGTAAAGAAAGTCTCGAAATCTGATCGCACCGTTGGGTCGGCATTCTCGTTAATGGTAAGGCTGGCACTGGTATGCTGAATGAATACCTGCATAATTCCAGCTTTTATCTCCGAAACTTCCGGAACTTGTACCAGCACTTCACGGGTGATAAGATGAAAACCCCGGCTTGTGGGTTGTAAAGAAAATTCTTTCTGAAAAGCTGCCATTTTTGTTGGGAATATAACAGATGCAGGTTGGTTTTTCACTTAAGCTTGTGCCCAATAAAATAAATTGGTTATTTCGATTGAAATGAAGACCTGAGTTACTTAAATGCTGGATTGATCCACAAATTAATTCATACCTAATAATAAGTTCTAAAAAATGACTTTCGATTTTCGACTTCTTGTTGATATATCAATCGAAATTTATGCTCTAAAGAGCCATTTCGATACCATAGAAAAACAAATAGATTACATAGAAACTCATGATCGAGAAATTGTTGAAAAGACAATAGAGGAAGAAGAACTAAATTCTGACACACCAGAGTGGCATGAATTAGTTCAAGAATATGAACATAAGGTTCATGTGGAGTTACCTAGATTTTTTAGGAACCCTTTTCTTGTATCACTGTACTCCACATATGAAACTGCAATTATAGAAATTGCTGGAAAAATTCAAAAAAAGAAAGAACTAAAACTATCCATCAAAGATATAAATGCTAGAAGCTTTCTAGAGCAAGCAAAAAAGTATTATAAACATGTTTTAGACTTTCCTCTTTTTGAAGACAATAATAATTGGGCAAAGATTAGAGTGTTGTCTGATTTAAGAAATGCAATTTCTCATACAAATGGTCGTCTTGACCTTATAAAAGAAGGTCTAAGAAATGATATAAAATCCCATTCAAATAATGGATATTCGATTAGCTTTACAGCAAACTATATGCTTGTGGAAAAAGAATTAGCAGAAGAGTTACTTAATGCTGTTGTTGATAGCTTAGAAAAACTTGTAGCACGATATAAAAGCTGGGATACTTCTCAAAAACCTACTTAACAAGTGACTTAAATGGACTCGGACGATGCTTAGCTTTTGTAACTTAAACCTTCTAGCAGCTTAAACGCCGGGTTGTTAAATACTATAATTTCGCAGAAGAATAGGAAGTCTCCAGATTTTAAGGAATGTATTGAGACAAGCACCTGGACCATTTTTCCAGTTTCTATAAACTCTTGCCGGCTGTTTAAAAAAGTGATACTTTAGTGATACTATGAAAACAGAATTGGTTACTACCCTTAAGCGCCAGGCAACAAAACTTCTTAAAGAACTACGGGAGGAAAAAGAACCTGTATTAATTACTGAGCATGGTAAACCCTCAGCCTACCTTGTTGATGTCGATCATTTTGAACAGATTCAAAAAAAACTCTCTCTTCTTGAAGGTTTAGCCCGTGGAGAAAAAGCTATTCTGGAAGGCCGGATTGTACCTCATGCAGATGCTAAAAAACGCATGGCTAGATGGCTCGAATAATCTGGGCTGAAACAGCCCTTAATGAACTGGATGAAATAGCTGATTATATATCGTTAGATAATCCCAGGGCAGCAAAAAACCTGGTTCGTTCTTCATTCGGGAGAATTGAACATTTAGCCTCTCATCCAAAAAGTGGTAAAGTGGTTGAAGAGTTTGAAAACTCCGTGTATAGAGAAGTGGTCGTACCTCCTTGCCGTATATTCTATCGACAGGAAAATGAAATCATTTATATTATTCATGTAATTCGGGAAGAGCAATTATTGCACCTCGATGTACTCAAATCACGATAGAAAAATTCTATTTTATACCATCTGCTTTCTTGTATAACTGAAGAAGCACAGTTCTATACTATATAAGCTGAAGAACTTGCTTAATGATTAACCCCTTCCTTTTCCATCTGCTCCAATCCCCAGTTCCTTAAAGCATGCACCAGGGGTAAAGCAGAACGACCAAGTTCAGTAATGGAGTATTCCACACGGGGTGGGACTTCAGGATACACCTTACGGTGAACGAGTCCATCATCTTCCAGTTCACGTAACTGCTGAGTGAGCATTTTTTGGGTAATGTTCGGGATGTCCCGCATCAACTCTCCTGTACGATATAACTTCTTATCCAGTCTCCATAAAATGGGCATTTTCCATTTTCCGCCAATCTTGTGAAGGGCAAATTCTACCGGGTTATTGAAGGTTTTTCCCTTGTATATAAACTCAGGCATAATTCTAATATTTATTTATCAGTCAAAAAAAGTATTTAAGTACAATTATTACTAAAAAGTATGTACCATACTTTTTAGTAGGTACTTGTCTAAAAGTAATGTAAGTGCAAAATTCGCTCCTAAGCAACTGTAAACCCAAACAAATTTCAGATCAATGAGTGAACAAAAAGTAATAGAAGAAAAACGATATGTACATGCACACGGCATGCCAACCAAAGGCAAGGTATTAATGGTGGCAAGTAGCCCTGCTGTTTCCGAACAAACCGGGTGGTCCATCGGCTTTTGGGCAGCAGAGCTTACCCATCCGTTACAGGTTTTCCAGGAAGCCGGGTACGAAGTGGAACTTGCATCCACCGAAGGTGGTAAAATAGAAATGGACGGGTACTCTAATCCAACCGATGAAAGCGGGTATTCTGCACATGACGTAACCTCGTTAGGGTATATGCAGCAAGAATGGTTTAACCAGATGCTGGAAAATACACCCAAACTTACCGATGTAAACCCGGATGATTATGATGCTATTTTTCTTGTAGGCGGGCAGGCACCAATGTATACCTTCCGGGGTAATCACGACCTGGAAAAATTGTTCGCCTGGTTTTATGAAACAGGAAAACCAAGCGCTGCAGTTTGCCATTCTACTACCTTATTGCTAGAAGCGAAGACCTCAAATGGTGAACTTTTAGTGAAAGATAAAACCTGGACAGGATTTGCGGATGCCGAGGAGGAATATGCGGACCAGGCAGTAGGGCAAAAAATTCAACCTTACCGTATTGAAGAAGAAGCCCGCAAAATAGAAGGGACTACTTTTAAAGTAGCAGATCCGTTTGCCTCCTACGCCATCACGGATGGTAATTTAGTTACCGGGCAGCAGCAGAACTCAGGTCGTGCAGCAGCATTGATGGTGGTAGACTTACTGGAAAAATAAGCAATAAAAGAAGCGGCCAGAGGGTCACTTCAGTTTCATGAAAAAGATCCTGTTTCTATCCATTTTGAGCTATATGATTCCGGGCGCAATTCAATCCCAGAGCATCGAGTTGATGGCGGGAAGTGAGCGCGTATTTACTGATGTGCAATGGCTGGAGTTTTTGAACAGGGAAATGGACTGGAGCCTGTTCAGCCGGGCCCGGAGTACCGTTGATTATGAAAACAACACTAACCTGTTCACGGGAGCTTATCTTAACTATACAACCCCATCAGGATTTGGGGGAACAGTGGTCGGGAGGATTGCCTCCGCAGGATCAGGAGTAGATACCGGAGTGCATTATTTCAAAGCAGGGGAAAGTTTTATGATGTATGCTCTTGCTTCGTTGACTCTTGTTCAGGGACCGGGAACAAGCTGGTTTTCCATAACCCGGTTTACTCCAAAAATTGATGACAAATGGAAGCTGTATAGCAGCCTGGAGTTGTTTTCCAGCTTTGATTACGAGCAACACCAGTTCAGTACCCAGAGGTTGAGAATGGGACTGGATAACCGGGGATATCAATTCGGGCTGGCTGTAAATATTTCCGAAACGGGAAAAGAGGTAGTTCACTCCGATACCAATCCCGGATTTTTTATTCGAAAACAATTCTAAGAGCACACGAATGATTGTAAAGAGAAACTTTAATCCCTTAAAAGTCTGGAAGTATATACAACGCCCTATGTGGGTAGTAATTCTTTGGTCAACAGCTGCCTGGTCTGTATATCATTTTTTAGAAGTGGAATTCCTGGCGATTAGTTTTATACCTATTGGAGTGTTAGGCTCTGCACTGGCCATTTTTGTGGCTTTCAGAAATAACTCTTCATACGGCAGGTGGTGGGAGGCGCGACAGGTTTGGGGTAATATCCAGAGTTCCAGCCGGGTGCTGACTCGTTTAATTATCACTTTTGCCGACAGTCATTCCCACCGGGAGAACTACATTAAAGATCGGAGCGAAAAGTTCAAACAGAAACTGATATACCAGTTAATTGGCTGGGTACATTTGCTGAGGTTGAAACTACGTGGTCAGCAAATCGAGTCTGAGGTATGGGAGCTTTTTTCTACAGAGGATGCGAATGAACTAAAATCAGTACAAAACAAACCCACCTATTTACAGCGAATGATGGGGAAGAATATTTACGAAGCTATGGCGAACGGCACCCTTGGAGGTTTCGACAGTTTTCAGATGGAAGGCCAGTTGTTGGCACTTTCTAATTACCAGGCGGCATGCGAACGTATCAAGGAAACCCCTTTACCCAGGCAATATGATTTTTTTACGAGGCTTTTTGTCTATTTATTTTCACTACTATTGCCTTTTGGCCTACTGGGGTTTTTCCAGGCCGAACTATCCTGGGTTATTATTCCGCTATCAATCCTGGTTTCGGGAGTATTCATCATTATGGAAAGAACAGGTGCAGCAAACGAAGACCCTTTTGAAAACCTGGTAACCGATGTTCCATTAACATCGATTTGCAACTCTATTGAAAGGGATTTGAAAGAGATGCTGGGTGAACCTTTACCGGATAAACTGCAACCGGAAAAAGGATATCTCTATTGAGTATGAGTGCAAATAGCCTCATATCAAAGAACAGGTTAGAAGCTTTCAGTGATGGGGTTTTTGCAATCATAATTACCCTTTTGGTTCTGGAAATCAAAGTTCCTGTACTGGATCCGGAAATCAGCTCTTCGGGTCTTTTACAAATACTTGTTCATGAACTTCCGGCTTTTATAAGCTGGGTAATCAGTTTTTTGATTGTTGCCGTTTTCTGGATAAATCATCACCGGTTTTTTGAAGAGCTGAAGCATACTGATAACGGAATAGTTTGGCTCAATGTGTTTTTGCTGCTTTGTGTTTCTTTTGTCCCTTTTCCAAGTGGATTAATTGGTAATTACCACGAAAACCAGACAGCTGTTGTCCTTTTTGGAGGGGTTATGATTTGTGCCAGTTTTGTATTTAGTTTAATGAGATTTTATGTACTCCGAAAAAGGGAATTGTATAAAGAAGGATGTGAAGAAAGTGATTTAAGAAAAAGAGCCAGACGTTCTCTTTTAATGGGGCCGGGATTGTGGGGAATGGCAACCGCATGTGTGTTTATAAATCCCGTTTGGTCATTGGTTCTTTTTGGATTAATACCGGTCTATTTTATAATCCCAAAAAATTAAAAGTATGAATATTGCAATTATTGGTTTTGGAAATGTAGGAAAAGCCCTGGCGTATGGATGGCAAAAAGCCGGCCATACTATCAGAATTGGAGCCAGAGACCCTGAGGATCAAAAATATAATGAGGCAAAAAGAACCGGTTTGGAAGTACTCGAAACCGCCCGGGCAGTGAATATTTCGGAGGTAATACTTGTAGCTATTCCGGCGTCTGCTGTTTCTCATTTTGCCCAAGCATTACCCGGTGTAAAGGACAAAATTTTCATCGATGCAACCAATTCAGTATTCATGAAGGATAAAGAGTTCCCGACAGCAGCAGATGCCATCAGAAAAATTACCGGTGCTGAACATGTGGTAAAAGGATTCAACACCACAGGTTTTGAAAACATGAAAGATCCAATCTACAAGGGAAAGGGCATTGATATGTTTATGGCAGGGGATAGCAGGAAAGGAAAAGAAACTATGGAAAAGCTGTCCAAAGATCTGGGATTCGAAAACTGTTATGATTTTGGTGGAGACAATAAGTTCGAACTCATCGAGCAATTCGCAATGGCATGGATTAACCTGGCCATTATGCAAGGCCAGGGTAGGGATATAGCTTTTAAGGTTCTGAAGAGATAGGCAAATCAAAGCCTTTTTCCTTTTCATAGTTAGAACCAGATGCGTATCATAGTACAGTGTATTCTAAAAGCGCATCAAGGATGATGAATAAGTATTGGAATGTATTAAAGAAAACA
Organism: Balneolaceae bacterium; assembly: GCA_006969905.1. Taxonomy (GTDB): domain Bacteria; phylum Bacteroidota; class Rhodothermia; order Balneolales; family Balneolaceae; genus Balneola. Next base: position 1,602,972 of record CP030887.1, read on the forward strand.
GGTTCTGATTTTGAGATAAAAGAAGCAATGAATTTTAGCTCATCAGTTGCTTTTTATATCATTTTCTCATTGCCAGCCATATTAATCATTGCTACCTCTATAGCCGGGGTGTTGTACGAAGATGATATTGTGCGAAAAAACCTGATTCAGCAATTTCAGAATTTATTTGGAGAGCAAAGTGCGAATGCTATTGACAGGGTGCTGCAAAATGCAAATGATATGGAATCTTCTTTTTGGGCAAGAATTGTAGGTATTGTGATGCTTTTGATTAGTGCTACAACGGTTTTTGTAGCACTTCAGGATGGTCTAAACCGGGTATGGGGTGTTAAGGCAAAACCTGATAAAAACCTGTTTTTCTTTTTCAAAAACCGGGCACTTTCTCTTGCAATGGCCGGCAGCATAGGATTTCTGTTACTGGTGTCATTACTTATCGAAGCTATTATAAATATTTTTGATGAGGCCGTCCTTGATCTTTTTTCCGCATCAAGTATCTCCTTTGTATCACTTATAAATACATCGATTTCTGCTATTATAATTACCTCAGTTTTCGTTTGTCTGTTTAAGGTGATTCCTGATGTTGAAACTAAATGGAGAAATGTGTGGGGAGGTGCGTTGCTTACAACTATTTTGTTTGGAGCAGGGAAATTTTTGATTGGTTTCTATCTTGGAAACAGCACTTTAGGGAGTGTATATGGTGCGGCCGGTTCACTGGTGATTTTGCTGATTTGGGTATATTTCTCATCTATTATTGTATTATTTGGGGCACAATTCACAGCTACCTATTCTAAAGAAATAGAGGGAAGTATAACTCCAAGTGACCATGCCGTTTTGATCAAGGAGGTAAAAAAGTCATCTAATAAATAAAGTGCATACGGTTATAATTAAGCTTATCCGAATTTGGTCTTAAAACCTTTTTAGTTATTTACCTCGTCCCAAAAAGTATTCCACCTATTAGTTTCATACTCTATATCAATACCTGCAATAAGCTCCGGGAAATACTCTTCAAAAGCTCTGTCAGAAGCTGAGAACTCCGGTAGAGTTTCTACAAAATATGGACAAAGGATATAGCCGAGCCTATACTCATTGTTTGTAACTTCTAATGTGCGTTCAGCTGTTCGGTTAAAAAGCTGTGTGTCCAAAAGAATTTGAAGCGCACGTACCAACGATTCTTCGACTACGGAATATTCAATTCCATCAAAATTCTCTTCGGCAAGCTGTATTAAGGGCTTAACCTTTTCCAATGTCTGGGTATTATCATTCACAACCCGATCCACAAAATGATGTGCAGCTTCGTGATAATAGGAAGAAGGGCTGGGGTCATTAGGTTGAGGCCCGTTTACAATATATACATCGTTATTTACTATAACTGTGAAAGCATTATAGTAAGACATTAACGGACTATAGGCAGTAATAATTTGTCCTTTGGTCATGTCAGAAGGCAACTCCTTAATACCGAGGTATTGTTTTAAATCATTAAAAGCCAAATTTGCATAGGGTTTAAACTTGTCATGATGTTCCTGTAAAGCAGGTTGGTACTCAGACCATAAGCCGGGAATATCTGCTTTATAGTAAAATTCTTTTAGTTGTTCATTTAAACCGATCAGGGCGTTAATATCTTTGGCCGTCCACGGGCTGCTTGAAGCAGAATCAAATACCAAATTGAATTCAGGGGCAGGTGTAAGTGCAAAGGCGTATGTGCCATAATCACCAAGCGAACGTATATGACTAAAATAATAGGTCCTTATTGAATCTATATAACTTGAAGAAAGCCGTTCATTTAGTTTGTTGCGGATTTCTATTCGTATTGGGTGCATTCCTTCTTCCCTGTATTCCAAATCAAAACCGGCCGCATTCATAAACGCATGAGCAGTAAATAACCGCTCATCGGCAGTAAAAGTGAAGTCAATTCCTGTTTTTGGAGCTTGTTTGTTACATGATAATAGTAGCAGGATTGATAATAATACAAGAAGGGTGGAGCGTTTCATGGGTTTTCTCCTGTATTAGGTTTATGCGGGATTATTTCAAACATTTCTTAATCAACTTCAACGCCCAATCGTAATGACTGGAAGAAGCCGAGATCAAATAAGCAGCCAATGAAGTAGAGCCCGTCCAATGATATCGTTTCTTTTCAAAAAGTTCTTCATCAGTATGTGCTTCAATCAAACTTTGTATATCCTGAAAAGAAGTATTCAGCATATACATCACTTCCCTACGTTCTGTTTCCCGGTATTGTTTCCAAATCTTACGGTTTAAATCAGGGGTGGTTTTCCAAGTGTACCCTTTTGCAGGTATGTCTGGCTTTTTACCGCGCATTCCTACTTCATACCAGCCAATCATCATCAAATGCCATTCATGAAGATGAGCCAATACATCCCGTACATTCCGGTTTAAATAGCCTTCGGGAAACTCTTTTTCCAGATCTTCAGCACTCAGGTTTTGTACAAAGTCTAACAGCTTAGTGTAATTCTCTTTGCTTAGTTTTAAAAGCTCTTGTTTGGTTTTTGGACGTGCCATCTCAAGCTCTCTTTTTGGTTGATAGTTATTTTAATGTGAAAGTTTACCGTGAAGATTTGATGAAATGGCAGAGGAAATGAGATTTTAAACAGACCTTCACGAAAAACATTTAAGTAATTCATAATCATACTTTGTTCAAAATAGCTGTATCTTCAAGGCTTGGAAATTTTCAGTAACATACCTTAATGCAGCAAGACCTAAGAAATATCGCCATCATTGCCCATGTTGACCATGGCAAAACTACTTTGGTAGATCAAATCCTTAAACAAAGCGGGACTTTCAGAGAGAACCAGGAAGTAGAAGAGAGAGTAATGGATTCCGGTGATTTGGAGAAAGAGCGTGGTATTACCATTAGTTCAAAAAATACCGCTGTTCAATGGAATGGCACAAAAATCAATATTGTGGACACTCCGGGTCACGCCGATTTTGGTGGAGAGGTAGAGCGTATTCTTAAAATGGTAAATGGGGTGATCTTGCTGGTAGATGCTGCGGAGGGACCACTGCCCCAAACCAAGTTTGTTCTCAGAAAATCATTGAGTTTGGGTTACAAGCCAATTGTGGTTATTAACAAAATTGACCGTAAAGATGCCCGGCCTGATGCGGTACTGGATGAGATTTTTGACCTGTTTGTGATGCTGGATGCCAACAATGACCAGCTGGATTTTCCTGTATTGTATGCTATTGCAAGAGATGGTATTGCCAAACTGGATCTGGCAGAAGAGGGTGAAAGCCTTGCCCCGTTAATGGACACAATTGTTGATCATGTACACGCTCCCGATCAACCGTTAGATGAAAAATTCAAAATGCTGGTAAGCAGTATCGAATGGAACGATTATGTAGGGCGAATTGCCGTTGGAAGAATTGAGAAAGGAACCGTAAAGCTCAACCAGGAAGTTGCCTTAATTAATGGTAAAGGTGATCAAAAGATGAAAGGCCGTGCCACCAAGCTTTTTACTTTTAATGGCCTGAACCGTGAGCCGGTTGATGAAGCTTATGCAGGAGATATAGTAGCCCTTGCCGGGTACGACGGGGTAAATATCGGGGATACATTAACGGATGCCTCTGATCCTACTGCTTTAGAATATGTGGATTTGGATAAGCCGACCATCGCTATGTATTTCCGGGTGAATAACTCACCCTTTGCAGGTTTGGAAGGAAAATATGTGACTTCCAATCAGATTAAAGACCGGCTCGAAAAAGAGACCCGAACTAATGTAGCCATGAAGGTTGAGCCTACGGATAGCCCGGACATTTTTAAGGTCTCAGGTCGGGGTGAATTGCAAATGGCCATTTTGATTGAAACCATGAGGCGCGAAGGTTTTGAGTTTTCAGTATCCAGGCCGGAAGTTTTGTTCCAGGAAATTGACGGGGTAAGCAATGAACCTGTAGAGGAGGTAATTGTAGATGTGCATACAGATTATTCCAACAAAGTGATTGATAACCTCCAGAAAAGAAAAGGGATTATGCAGGGCATGAGCCAGGAAGGTGAGAATAACCGGATCGAATTCAGGGTGCCATCCCGGGGATTAATTGGTTTCAGGGGAGAAATGTTGACGGAGACACGGGGTACCGGAATTATGCACCAGCAGTTCGATGCGTATGAACCTTATGCAGGAGAAATTCCCGGCAGAACGCGAGGGGCTTTAATTGCTTTGGAAAAAGGTGATGTAACAGGTTACGCCCTGGAAGGAATACAGGATCGCGGGACTTTCTTTGTGGAACCCGGCGATCCTGTTTATATGGGTATGGTGGTAGGTTCAAATAATCGAACAGATGACATGGTCGTGAACGTAGCTAAAAAGAAAAACCTGACCAATCACCGTGCCACCCAAACAGCGGACTCCATTAAAATATCCCAGGCAAAAAAAATGAGCCTGGAAGAATGTATTGAGTTCATAGCTAATGATGAGTTACTGGAAGTAACGCCTAAAAGTCTTCGCATACGTAAGAAATTCCTGGATCATAATGACCGGAAAAGAGAAGAGAAAAAGAAAACAGGAGTTTGAATTAAATATATAGTAAATAAGCAGCTTCCTAATACTCCTTAAAAAAATTTGGAATAGAAAGAGATTCTATACTAATAAGCTTTTAAATTTTTGATTATTCTTAATTTACAATCAGTCAATATTACTGTAAGGTTTTGGTAACAAGGAGATGGTTTTAAGGTAACCCACAGGTGAAAGTAGCATAACATGACAGGGATAAGTTGAATCGAAAGTCATTCGTATCGTTTCAACTAACTACTCAATCATGTCAACATTTGGAAAAAAACTACTTACCCTTTTAATCATTTTTTCAGCAAGTATATCAATTCAGGCACAGCAGCGTGGATTTATATCCGGATTAATTACTGATTCCCAAACCGGAGATCCTTTGATAGGAGCTTCCATACTAGTGCAGGGCACCAGTCTTGGTGGTGCTACTGATGTAGAAGGCCGGTATCGTATCAACAACATTCCAGCCGGTGATATCATACTTATAGTTTCCAGCATTGGCTATGAACGGTCTCAGTTTTCAGCTAAAATTATTGCCAGACAAAGAACTGTACTGGATATTGAAATTACCCCCATTGTCGGAGAATTGGATGAGATCAGGGTAGTAGGGAACAGGAAAAGCCAGCTCGATGCCATCAACCAGAAGCGCCAATCTGAAAACCTGAGAGAAGTATTAACCAGTGATGATTTAGGCCGCCTGCCTGATATTAATGTAGCTGAAGCCACCCAAAGAGTGGCAGGTGTGGCGCTGGAAACCGATAAAGGAGAGGGACGATTTGTATCCATCCGCGGGGTGCAACCGGCCTTAAACAATGTAACTATGAACAACCAATCGAACCTTGCTTCTACTGCCGGCAGCCGTGCCACTGCTTTAGACCTGCTACCTACGGAAATTATTTCCAGTATTGAAGTGGTAAAAGCCGTTACGCCCGATATGGAAGGAAATGCAGTAGGTGGTACTGTTAACATAAATACCATTTCAGCATTTGAGAAAACAAAACCCTTTATGTTTTTCTCGGTAGACGGGCTTTTGCACGAGCGTCAAAACACAGATGGTTTTGGAGATGTTGATTTACCATTCAGGCTCTCAGCAACAGCAGGTCAACGGTTTGGCAAAGACCAAAAACTGGGAGTTGTCCTTTCAACCAATTACTTCAAGCGTGATTTTACTGTTTCCGTAATAGATCCGGATGAGTGGATTTACGAGACTCAAGATGGCCAGGGTTATTTTCTGCCAAATGAAAATGAAATTCAATTAGAGGATAATGAAAGAACCCGCTTTGGTATTAATTCCGATATTGAATACCGCTTCACCCCCGACAATTCAGTTTATCTAAAAACGCTATACACTCGAACCCGTGAGATTGCTTTAAATTCTGAATTTGAGCTTACTTTTGAAGGTGACCTGGATATTGTAAATGAAAACCGGGGAACCTGGAGTGCAGGATCTATGGAACTGGACTTAAGCCGGGGTGATGAAACAGAGAATTTATATAGTTTTATAGCAGGTACTAAAAATAGATTTGGTGACCTTACCACTGATGTTTACACTTCCTATTCTTATGGAAGTTCTGAATTTTATGATCCTGACGGAACCTTCGAAAATCCCGGTGATACAGAGGATCAAATTCCTTTGCAGTATGATTTGAGTAACTTCTTTTTTGATGTAACCACTCCCAATTCAGCTTTTGCTTCAAGAGAAGACATCATGTTACTTAGAAGTGTTAACCTAAACCGTGGTGATATTATTGAAAATAACTTCGAGGTTAGTGCCGACCTTACCTATGACCTCTTTTTGGGTGAAGTACCAGGTTATATAAAAGCAGGGGGTAGATTCCGGGACCGTGATATTGATGTAGATCGCCGAAGACTCGAATATGCGCTGGATTATGCTGATATAGAAGCTACAAATCCATACACGGTAGCACAGTTTGCACTTAACCCTTGGGCACCTGAACAAGGGGGGCAACAGCCTTTTCACCATGGAAGTGCCCAACAATTTGCAGATTTTGTGAGTAACCCGGCTAATATGAGCCAAACAGACCGTATTGTTTTAGATGAGGCAGATACCTTTTATGAGCAGTATGAGAACGATTTCGAAAACGAAGAAACGGTAACGGCCGCCTATTTAATGGGATCATTCAATTTTTCCCGCTTCAATATATTAGGAGGTTTAAGGGTAGAGCATACTACTACGTCTTCTTTTAGCTACCTGTTAGCTGAAAATGCAGATTTGGATGATCGTGATGCGTTAAATGTGGATGAGATTACTGATGATAATTCATATACGAGTTTTCTTCCGTCAATACATTTGAAAGCTAACCTTACGGATCAATTGGTTGCCCGTGCTTCATGGACAAACACTATTGGCCGCCCCGATTTTGCCCGCTTATCAGCTACCAGCGAATTTGAGTTCGAAGAAACATTAACACCCGATGTATATGAAGGGGCTTTACAGGAAGCCAATGCTGACCTAAAACCTTTTGAATCCATGAATTATGATCTTTCGCTATCTTATTACATAAATAGCGGTGGGTTAATTTCGGTTGGCGGTTTTTATAAGGACGTTGAGAACCAGATTTTCAGTGATGAAAGACAGCTTGACAACACCACCTTCCGGGGTTTGTTTTTTGAGGAACTCGTTATCGAGTCTCAGAGAAATGCCGATAATGCAAGCCTGTATGGAATTGAGATATTGTACGATCAGGCATTTACTTTTCTTCCCTCTCCATTAAATGGATTTGGAACTTCTATCAATCTGGCGTTTATTGATTCCGAAATTGAATTGCCAAGTCGCCCTGGTGAAAAGCTACCTCTATTCAGGCAACCCAGCGAGGTGTATAATGGAATTATTTATTATCAGAAAAATGGTATTGAAGTCCGTTTTGCAGGAAGCCACCGAAGTAAAATGTTGCTTAATGCAGCCGGGGTGGTTTCTTTTGAAGATGAGATTTTAGCCGGTGCAAGTGTTTCAGATTTTGACAGATGGGAAGATGCGCGTACCACATTCGACCTGCTTGCCGGATATACCTTACCAAATAACAATATCCGTATAACCGGCCAGATCCGTAATCTCACGAATGAGTCGGAACAATCTTATCAGGGTATAAGCAGCCGTTTAGATCGTCATCAGCTTACAGGACGTACATTCTTTATGGCAGTAAATTTTTCATTCTAACCTAATTCCTGATAAGAAATGATCTCTTTTAAAAAGTACATAATAACTTCTTTTGCGGTGCTTGTTTTTACAAGTACCGCAGTTTTTTCGCAGGAATTTAAACAGTACAAAGCTCCGCTATATACTAAAGATTGGTTTAAAGCAGACAGATATCCTGATCGTATATCATTAACATTTTCAGGAGATCCTGCTACGTCTTTTGCTGTTACCTGGAGAACGGACACTACTGTGACCATAGCTTATGCAGAGATCGCTAAAGCAACTTCTGCCCCTCATTTTTGGCGAACATCTACACGCCATACTGCAGAATCTGAAACAATGGATGCCAGGCATATCGCTAATGCTCAAATTGTTGCCCGTTTTCACTCCATAACATTTGAGAGCCTGGAGCCAAATACTCTGTATGCATACAGGGTGGGTGATGGAGAGGTGTGGAGCGAATGGATTCAGTACCGAACAGCATCTTCAGAAGCGGAACCCTTCTCCTTTCTTTATGTGGGCGATACACAAAATCAGATTATGGAGCTTTGGTCGCGATTGATCCGGGAAGGATATAGAAATGAACCGGATGCCCGCTTCATTATACATGCAGGAGACTTGGTAAATCGTGCTCATAAAGACTCAGAATGGCATGAATGGTTTGAAGCCGGCGGTTGGATACACAGCATGCTGCCTGCCATGCCAGTGCCTGGAAACCATGAGTATAACGAATACAATCCTGGTGAAGAAGATGAACATATTTCTTACCAATGGAGGTATCAGTTCACACTACCTGAAAACGGACCTGAAGGACTGGAGGAATCCGTTTATTACGTAGATTATCAAGGTGTACGAATTGTTGGATTGAACTCAAGTGTTGACCGTGATCGTCAGGCAGAGTGGCTGGATAAGGTGCTTGCCGATAATCCGAATACCTGGACAGTACTAACCTTTCATCACCCGGTTTTTTCAGCATCGCATGGTCGAAATAATGAAACCCTGCGCGAACAATGGAAACCGGTGATTGATAAGTACAATGTTGATCTGGTGCTTCAAGGGCACGATCACACCTATGCCCGAGGGAATACACTACCTGCTGAAGCTGAAAACCAACTTTCAGGGTTGAATACTAAGGACGCCACAGGAACGGTGTATGTGGTATCAGTAAGTGGCGGAAAGATGTATTCGCTGAAGCCCGAAGCCTGGGAAAATTTTGAAGCCGACAGAAAGCGCGCAGCAGAAAATACCCAGCTTTTTCAGCAAATCACGGTTAGTGGAGACACCCTTACCTATAAATCTTTCACTGCAACCCGTGAGTTATACGATGCTTTTATGCTCATTAAAGAGCCAGGTGGCCCAAACAGGATGGTCGAAATTGAAAATGATCGCGTAGAAGCCCGCAGATTTGATAATACCATCGCGTACGATAATCCTGTAGTAATTGATTTTGAGCACAATGACGAAGGCAGATGGGAAATACATAAAACCAGGAAAGGGTTTGACGTTGTTCACGGCCAGGCACGTTCAGGCGAACATGCAGCCCGTTTCTCATTGGCAGAAGAGAGCTCATTATTTATTACAGACCCACATGAAGCCCGCTTCAACACTACTACCTGGTATGGGTTCAGTACCTGGATACCAAAAAATATGATGGGTAAAGAAGCAGTGATAGCAAAGTGGACAGGCAAACCTGATAATCAGTTTGAAAAAACTCAGCGGCCTCCGGCCCTACTACTTACTGTTCAAAATGGAATGCTAGTAGCTGAAGGCAACTATGATAAAGAATTTGAATCTGCAAAAAGTACCATAAAGCCAGCCTTTGTTAAACAGGCCGAATCATTGATGGTTTATGACTCATGGAATGATATTGTTGTGAAAGTTAAATGGATGTACGATCAAAGAGGAGAAGTCACAGTTTGGGTGAACGGGAAGGAAGTGATCACATTCAAAGGCTCTATCGGTTATAATGATGACGATGGGCCAGTTTTTCATCTCGGAATCGAGTCTGATAATAAAAGTGACAGGGAGTTGATGATTCTACACGACAGCTATCGTCGTGGTAGCAGCTTCAATGATGTAAATCCTGCAAAATTTGATAAAAAATGAAGAATAGTAGCTTAAATAAACAAGGGATGGCTTTTATGGCAGCTCTTGTTTTTGTTTTGATATGTGCATGTTCGGGATCCGGACAAAAAGAAAAAAAGGTTTTAAGACCTTTATATATAACTGATACAGTATCTACAGACAGCGATGATCCTGCGATTTGGATACATCCCGAATCTCCCGAGAAAAGCCTGATTCTGGGTACAGATAAAACAGAAGGAAGTGGCGCACTTTATGTTTTTGATATTTATGGCAAGGAAATTCCTGAAAAAAGAATAGACTCGCTGGATCGCCCCAACAATGTGGCGATAGCAACTAATGTTTTCTTATCCGGGAGCAGAACGGATATTGCCTTTGTAACCGAGCGGATGAAAGGGCAGCTTCGTGCATATAGTGTTCCGGATATGAAGCCTGTTGACAGGGGAGGGCTGGCTGTATTTGAGGATGAAAATCCATTCACAGAAGTAATGGGGGTGGCTACATACCGGAAATCTGCCGGGGAACAATTTGTAATTGTAAGCAGGAAAGCGGCTCCTGACAGCACCAGGTATTTGCACCAGTATAAGATTGAAGAATCAGGAGGAGTATTATCGCTTAAATTAGTAAGAAAGTTTGGAATGTTTGAAGGCTCAACGGAAATAGAAGCCATTGCGGTAGACGATGAACTGGGATACGTATACTACTCAGATGAAGGTTTTGGAATTCGTAAGTACTATGCCGATCCTGAAAAAGGAAATGAGGAACTCGCAGTATTCGGAAGGCATGATTTTACAGAAGACCGCGAGGGAATTGCAATTTACAGTACAGGTGAAAAAACAGGGTATCTTTTGATTTCTGATCAGCAGGGGCATAATGTTAATGTTTACAAACGGGAAGGAACTGCCGGAGACCCACACCAACATACGTTGTTGGCTCAAATAAAAGTACAAGCCCGGGATACAGATGGGCTTGAAGTATATGCCGGGCGTTTATCTGAGGAATTTCCTAAAGGTATATTGGTAATGATGTCTGATAGCAAAACTTTTGAGCTATACAACTGGCAGGATATTGAGAAGAAGATTCTAAAAAATTAACCCAGAGATTAAAGCTAAGAAGGCAAAGTTTTATCTATTTATATCAAAACCAGGCCTTATGAAAAATGCAAGCACCTAATGAAAAGACATCGATCCTAAAGGATTATATCGTGCAGTTATCAATGTAAAAGGTGGCATATTCAAGAATTTACAAGCCATATCAAATTCGAATAACTAAAGCTGTTCCAGATAATATTATAAATAATAAGTGATTTGTATCATTAAAGATTTTTATTAACAATTGCTTATGATTTTTGTAAATAATAATTGATTAATTAAAGCTTGAACGATAAATTAATCGAGTAATTTAATGTAAAGCGGTTATTTAAACTTAAATAATTCAGCAAAACCAAAATGAATTATAATTATGAAAAATAGGATCAAACTATTTACCAAAGCTTTACTATTCGTTTTTTCATTAGTGCTTATGAATAGTTCTATACTTTTTGCACAAAATGGAGTAGTGACTGGTAAAGTTACAGATGAAGCAGGTGAACCACTTGTTGGTGCTACTATTGTTATTAAAGACAAGCCTGGAACAGGTACAGCAACAAATTCAAATGCTGAATTCTCACTTGAGGCTTCAGCAGGTGATATTTTAGTTATTTCTTACCTTGGGTATGTAACAAGAGAAGTGCTAGTAACAGATCAAGATGAATACATCATTATTCTTGAGCTTAACACTAATTTGTTATCCGAACTTGTAGTAGTGGGGTATGGCCAGCAAGATAGAAGCGACTTGACGGGATCCATAACCAGTGTTACGAGTGAACAAATAGAAAATCAGCCTGTAGCTAGTTTAGATGGTGCTCTTCAAGGTCGAGCAGCAGGGGTTTTTATAAGCACGCCTTCTGGTACACCAGGTGCGGGAATTTCAATAAATGTGCGCGGACAAACTTCTTTATCAGGAAATGCTGAGCCACTCTATGTTATTGACGGAGTACCAATAATTTCTGAAGACTTATCTGGATTATTTTCAGGAGGCCAGGCTACAAATTCACTTTCTGATTTTAACCCAAATGATATTCAGTCAATTGAGATATTGAAAGACGCTTCCGCGACAGCTATTTATGGTTCGAGAGGGGCAAATGGCGTTGTCCTTATTACTACAAAACGGGGAGTAGCAGGCCAGTCTAATATTTCATTTAATGCCTATACAGGTTTTCAGACCCCTACTAATATTATAGACATGCATAGTTCAAGAGAGTTTCTGGAACTTATGAACGATGCAGCAGCTCAGGATAACATTGATTTAGGCACTAGTTACCCGGATAATTATGTATCAGATTTGTGGGGATTTGATTTAAATGATACCGATTTGAGAAATACCCGCTGGTACGATGAAATCTTTAGAACTGCACCAATAAACAATTTCGATTTATCAGCATCAGGTGGTACACAACGAACTAGATATTATACATCAATTTCTTACTTTGATCAGGAAGGTGTACAGTATGGTACAGGATTTGAGAGAGTAGGAGGAAGGGTAAATATAGATTCCAAAGTGAATGATCGCTTAGACATAGGTGTCAATTTTACGCTAAATAGGACTACCCAAGACCGGACAATTAATGATAACTCTTTATATGGAGTAGTTATTAATACATTGGCGGCAGACCCTACAATGCCTGTTTTTGAAGATGATGGAACTTATGCTGATCCTTTCAACTATTTTGGCTGGTGGATGCTTGATAATCCACTGTTAATTGCTAATGAATATCAGCGGTTTACTTATACAACTCGTGGATTAGGTAGCATTTTTGCAGACCTTGAAATATCCGATAATCTAAGTTTCCGATCCAATTTATCAGTAGACTATAACGCACTGGAAGACGAGGCGTATACACCTATTATTTCCAGAGAGTCGGCAAACTCAGATGCAAATGGTATTGGTGTTTTTGCGTCAACATCAGATTTCAACTGGCTCATCGAGAATTATTTAAGTTTTACAAAAAACTTTCAGGATAGACATGATGTAAGTGCAGTATTAGGAACGTCTTATCAGTATTCTCAAAGAGAATTCTCCTCTATCAATGCTCAAGGTTATCCCAGCGATCAGTTTATCAAAACAAGCGTTGCAGCGCAGGTAAATTCAGCTTCAACCTCAGGTACTGAATGGAAATTAGCGTCCTACTTTTTTCGAGGTAACTATACGCTAGATAATAAATATCTATTTACTTTTACAGGTCGTGTTGATGGCTCATCTCGGTTCGGTACCAACAATAGATATGGCTTTTTCCCCTCTGGCTCAATAGCCTGGAGAATTACGGAAGAGGAATTCATGCAGGATCAGAATATATTTACAGAAATCAAACCAAGAGTCAGTTATGGTATAACTGGTAATCAGGATGGTATCGGTAATTTTTCTTCAAGAGGATTGTATGGAGTAAGTGACTACAGGGCAACCCCCACTTTGGTTCCTGTCCAATTAAGTAATGCTAACCTAACATGGGAAAACACAGCTCAATTTAATGTAGGAATCGATCTGGCAACATTTAATGACCGACTGATTTTTACTACAGATTATTTCATTAAAACAACTGATAATCTTTTGCAAAATCGTACAATACCTGGTATTTCAGGCTTTTCAAGTGTTATTGAAAATATCGGAAAGGTTGAAAACAGAGGTATCGAATTCGAAATAAGAGGGTTAATATTTGCAAACAGTGACTTTAATTGGCAGTCCTCATTAAACATTTCAAGCATACGAAATAAAGTGCTTGAACTGGAAGTAAACAATACAATATTAAATGATTCACATATTCTAGCAGAAGGTCAACCAATAGGTACTTTCTATTTAATTGATCAGGAAGGTGTAGATCCTCAAACAGGAAATATCATCTGGATAGATGAAAACAATGATGGTTCTATCAATTCTGGTGACAGAAGGATTGTCGGAAATGCTCAGCCTGATTTTTTTGGAGGTTTTAACAATACGTTAAGCTATAAGGGTTTTGATATAAATATTCTTTTCCAATTCACATATGGTAATGAGATATTCAATCATAGTCGTGCCTCATATGAAAATCTAGGTTTTAGTCGAATAGGAACAGGGTTTCCACTACCTGATGGAAACAACCATTCAAGGGCAGATGACAGGTGGATGCAACCAGGCGATAAGACGGATATTCCAAGAGCTTCTCTAACTAATATAAACTGGAGAGAGTATTCTTCAAGGTGGTTAGAAGATGGTTCTTATTTAAGACTCAAAACTTTAACATTGGGTTATAATTTTTCTCCTACCTTTGTTGAAAAACTAAACATGAGAAGCCTCAGAGTATATGCTCAGGGTCAAAACTTACTGACTTTCACAAAGTATACTGGTTTTGATCCGGAAGTAAGTCAAAACGCAAGAAATTCACTTGTTGCAGGTTCTGATTTTGGAACACTACCTCAAGTTCGTACAGTTTCTTTCGGCATTAATATGAAATTTTAATAGGTGAAAACAATGATAAATAGAATTATTTCACTATTCGCGTTAGTTTCAGTAGCAATCATATCATGTGACGTACTTGAAACAGAACCCCAAACTTCAATAGATAGTAATGGAGTTATAGAAAATGGAACATCTGCAGAAGCAGTTTTAGCTGGTGCTTATTCTGACTTACAAGATGATGATCTTTATGGTATAGAATTCCCGTTAAACATTGATTTAATAGCTGATAATGCAGTATTTCAAGGCTTTTTTGATTCACAGCTAGAACTTGATCAAAAAGCTGTTCCAATTACAAACTTATGGATATCTAGTGCTTGGGTCGATTTCTATCGGGTCATAAATACTTCAAATCTATTAATTGATGAGATCCCGGATCTTAATGATGATGCTTTTGCTGATAGTAACTTGGTTCTTGGCGAAGCTCATGCGTTAAGAGCACTTGCTTATTTCGATTTGCTACGTGTATTTGGTGAACATTATGATGTAAACTCAACATTTGGATTGCCTTTGATTGTAGACCCAATTCCAGATAATGATTTTAACCAAATTCCCGATTTAGAAAGAAGCACTGTTCAGCAGACATATAATCTGATTCTTGAAGACCTTGATGAAGCAATTAACTTGATGGCAGGTTATGTTGATAATGAAAGGCTTACTTACTGGGGGGCAGTTGCTTTACGAGCAAGAGTAAATCTCTATGCAGGAAACTATACAGTTGCCTTTAATGATGCAGATGACGTAATTCAAAACGGTGGGTTTACTCTCTTACAAGATTTGGATGAAGTATATCTTACTTTAGAACCCAGTGATGAGTCAATATTTGATCTTGTTTTTAATGAGCAGGATCAGAGTAGTTATAACGACTTCATTCAAGGAAGGGATGAATACAATGTAGATCCAGACTTACTTGCTTCACTTGAGCCAGGTGATGAAAGGGCCAACTTTTTCTATCAAAGTAGAAATAGGGATCGTTCCGGGAAGTATCAAGATGCAAATAATGCCAATAATGCAAAAGTTATCCGTTTGGCTGAGATGTACTTGATTCGTTCTGAAGCAGCGGTATTTCAAACTATAACTCCGAACCCTAATGCTGGGCTAGCTGATTTAAATACCATCAGAAACAGAGCAGATCTTGGTGATGCAGGCCCTTTTCTCACTGTAGATGATTATGTAGATGCACTTCTTCAAGAACGAAGAATTGAATTTAACTATGAAGGACACCGTTTCTTTGACCTGGTTCGATTTGATAGAATAAATTCCGTACTTGGAATGGATGACTTTAGAAAAGTATTCCCAATTCCAAGAGACGAGCTATTGGTTTCAGAAAACTTAGTGCAGAATCCAGTCTACGCTTCGGAATAATTTCAATATAATTACTTTACAAAACCCCGTTAATATATTTAATTATTTTCGGGGTTTTTATTTCGCAAATCAGCATTTAGTAATCATAATGAGATTATAGAAAAAGTCGTCAACTCATTCTATAAAAATTAACTTGGTCATTATCTTCGAATACATCCATTACAACACTGTGGGAGATAGAAGTGCTGTCAGCGGGGTCAGATGAGAAGACTTTGAACTCATGCCCGTCAAATCGATTCAGTCCATTTTCAGTAGCAATCCACAAAAAGCCTTCCGAGTCCTGGAACACATCGTGTATGATGTTATTTGAAAGGCCAGATGAAGTATCATACCTTTTGAAAGGATAGAGTTGGGATAGCTGTAAAGCTATAATCAATATGAAAGATAGTATATACACCCGAATGCATTTTTCAGATAGTAGTATAGTAAATATGATTAAAGGAGGAAGAGTATTTTAGCCCATTCTGTAAAACTTAGCGTTTTGTTGAATTACTGAAGTTTAGTCCCAGGGATTAATCAACAGAACTCCGCAATTTTCAAAATCTTTGACATTTCTTGTTGCAATCTGCAAGCCTCTTAACTTAGCTATTGCAGAAATTTGAGCATCATATTGACTTATAGGCTTTCCTGCTTTTCTCCTTGAAGATGCTATCTCAGCATACATGATACTTGCTTCGACATCGAATGGCAGCACCCGCCCTTTAAAATCCTCCCTGAACATGGCCATCACATTTTTTGTAAGAGTAGATTTTCGTTTCCCTTTTGGGAGTAGTGCTATTCCATATAAAATCTCAGCCTGAGTAATTGTAGAAGTAAACATCGAATCTCGATTTCTATCAGATATCCAATCCACCACTTTTGAAGAAGGTTCCGGTTTCATGAGTTCCGAGATTACGTTAGTATCAATAAGAATCATTTCAGAAATCTAAGGGTTCGCGGATAGGTTCGCGGGGTATCTCAGGCAATTCAACTCCACCAGTCTGACCAAATCTTTCTTGAATAGCCTCAGCAAGGTTAGTAGAAGGTTGAGGTTCTTGCATCAACGCAGATTTAAGGATAGCACGGACCTCTTCTTCCATTGACCTTCCATTTTTTGCAGCCTGTACTCTAAGCCGGGCTTTATCCCGGTTGTCTAAATTTCGAATAGTAATACTTGCCATAATTTTTAATCCGATTACTTGATTTCAAAGTAATCAATGATTGCATTGCAATCAAATTTTACCCCATCCCGTAAAACAGAGCTTTTTCCTTAAAGTAAGGTTCGAAGATTTTTTTTAAAGGCTGATGTTCGGGTTGATTCAGTTCAGGATCATTTTGAATAAAATCTCGCGCTTTTTCTTTGGCCTGGGCAAGTATGAATTGATCTTCCACAATATCCGCTACTTTAAAATCAGGTAGCCCGCTTTGCTTGGTTCCAAGGAAATCACCGGGGCCACGCAGTTTTAAATCAGCTTCGGCAATCTTAAAACCATCATTGGTTTCTTCCATGGTTCTCAGGCGGTAAGCTCCGGCCTTGCTTACTTTTAGATCCGGCATCAGGATACAATAACTTTGGCGTTCACCACGGCCAATTCTCCCTCTTAACTGGTGAAGTTGTGAGAGCCCGAATCTTTCAGCATGTTCAATGATCATTACGGAAGCATTAGGAACATCAACCCCCACTTCAATAACTGTAGTGGAAACCAGGATCTGGATTTCATTATTGATGAAGGCTTTCATTACATCATCCTTTTCATCCGATTTCATGCGTCCATGAAGTAAACCAACATTAAACTCAGGAAAACGATTTTTTAGTTTTTCAAACCCAGCCGTGGCATCTTTTAAATCCAGAGCTTCTGACTCTTCCACCAATGGGTAGATTACATACACCTGTCCGCCATTTTTGACTTCCTTCTCAATAAAATCATAAACACCTTCTCTTTTTTTATTTCCTCTTATGGCTGTTCGAACAGGTTTTCTACCGGCTGGTAAATCTTTAATAATGGAGATATCCAGATCAGCATAGACCGTCATGGCCAATGATCGCGGGATAGGGGTAGCACTCATTACAAGAATGTGAGGGCGAACCCCCTTGTTTAAAAGCTCTGCCCGTTGCTTTACACCGAAACGGTGCTGTTCATCAATAACGGCAAGACCAAGATTGTAAAACCGCACATCTTCCTGGATAATGGCATGGGTTCCCACTACGACCTGGCACCCTCCGCCTTCCAGATCAGTAAGTACATCCATCCGTAACTTCGATTTTTGCCCGCCAACCAGTAATCGGATATTGATATCCAGGCCTTTTAGCTGGCTGGTTAGTGTTCGGTAGTGCTGCTCAGCAAGTATTTCAGTAGGAGCCAGAAAAGCAGCCTGGAACCCATTATCTAAAGCCATGAGTAATGCCCCAATAGCTACGATGGTTTTACCTGCGCCCACATCTCCCTGGATCAACCGGTTCATTTGTTTGCCGGAGCGAACATCTCTTTTAATATCAGATAAAGAAGACTTTTGTCCCTCTGTTAATTCGAAAGGCAAAAGCTCATTGAAATATTTAGAAGTATATGTTCCGCTTTTTGAAAAAACATGCCCGCTCTTTCTCTCTTCAACTGTGTGATGAATTTTTTCCATACTTAACTGGAAAAGAAAGAGCTCTTCAAATTTAAATCTCTCTAAAGCCTGCTTTCGCTCAGTATGATTTTCAGGAAAATGAATCATCCGGTATGCATCCGGCCTTACGGGGAAATTTAATTCCTGAAGTAGTGAGAAGGGCAGGAATTCTTCAATTTTTTTTTCCAGTAAAAGCTGTTCAACCCAGCTGCCGATCAGTTTACTGGTCAATCTTGCTTTGCTGAACTCTTTATTCCCGGGATAAATAGGAACAATACGGGAAAAAGAACTTAAGTCAGCTTCTTCAGATATTTTGTCAACTTCCGGGTGAGCAATGGTGATGGATTTGCCATACCGTTTTGCCTGCCCAAAGAAGGCAACCAATTCCCCTTCTTTAAAAACTCTTTTAAAATAAGAAGCACCCCTGAACCATACTCCTTTTAACGTACCGGTGTCATCTTTAATGGTTACTTCCAGTCGTTTACTTCTCTTAAATCCAACATCCTCAAGCTTGACCACTTTTCCCATAACGGTTATTTCTTCCCCTGAACCCATTAGATGCCCTATTTTTTGGACATTGCTGCGATCAAGGTATCTCCTCGGGAAAAAATTGAGCATATCCCATTCGGATACTATGCCCTCAGAAGCAAGTGCTTCAAGCCTTTTGGTGCTTAAACCGTGTAGTAGAGAAATATTCAATTGATATATTGATATATATCTTTAAAAAAATTTTTATGATATAAAATTGCTCAAGCCGTTGATCTTGGGGCAGCAGAAAGCATTTGGTCGATAACACTAAAAGAAAGTTTGCATTTATTTTGTAGAAATAGAGGAATCTTCCCTATATTTGCAAGCTCTCGATTTGATGGCAATAACCAAACAATTTGAACAGTGCCAACTATACAACAACTCATTAGAAAAGGTAGAAAAACTAAGGTTAGTAAAACAACCGCTCCTGCGTTGCAAAATTGCCCGCAAAAACGTGGTGTTTGTACTCGTGTTTATACTACCACCCCTAAAAAGCCAAACTCGGCTTTACGTAAAGTAGCTCGTGTTCGCTTGACGAACGGCATCGAGGTTACCGCCTACATCCCAGGTGAAGGCCATAACCTGCAAGAGCACAGTATTGTATTAATTCGTGGCGGGCGTGTGAAGGATTTACCGGGTGTGCGTTACCATATTATTCGTGGTACACTTGACACCGCTGGTGTAGACGGGCGTACTCAAAGCCGAAGCTTGTACGGTACAAAGCGTCCTAAAGGATAGTTAATAAGAATTTTAGATTAATCGAGCATGCGTAGAAGAAAAGCAGAAAAACGAGACGTACAACCAGATCCAATATTTGAGGATAAATTAATCACTCGTTTTGTGAATAATTTGATGCGAGACGGCAAAAAGAATGTTGCCCGTAAAATTGTATATCAGGCTTTTGAACTGATTGAAGAGAAAACAGGTGAAACGGGTTTGGATATTTTTAAATCAGCCCTTCAAAATGCAACTCCGGTAATCGAGGTAAAATCCCGTCGTGTAGGTGGTGCAACTTATCAGGTACCGATGGAAGTTCGCCAGGAACGTGGTACGGCTTTAGGTATGAGGTGGTTGATTCGTTCAGCTCGTTCTCGAAACGATAAGTCTATGTCATTAAGATTATCCCGGGAACTTATAGATGCCTCTAATAATGATGGGGGTGCGGTTCGTAAGAAGGATGAAGTACACCGTATGGCTGAGGCTAACAAAGCATTTGCTCACTTTAGATTTTAAAAGATTCATCAACAGATATGTCAGACGTTAAAACAGCAACAGATCCAAAAGTACTCGACCAAATGCGTCGAACCCGGAACATTGGTATTATGGCACACATTGATGCCGGTAAGACTACTGTAACGGAGCGTATTTTATTTTATACCGGTCGTAGCCACCGTATTGGTGAGGTGCATGATGGCGCCGCTACTATGGACTGGATGGAGCAGGAGCAGGAGCGGGGTATTACCATTACTTCTGCTGCAACTCATTGTATCTGGAAGGATCACAGGATTAACATTATTGATACTCCTGGGCACGTAGATTTTACTGTAGAAGTAGAGCGGTCACTCAGGGTTCTTGATGGAGCCGTATTTGTGCTTTGTTCTGTAGGTGCTGTTCAGCCACAGTCTGAAACAGTATGGCGCCAGGCCAACAAATACAAAGTTCCTTGTATGGCCTTTGTAAATAAAATGGATCGTACCGGTGCTGACTTTTATAATGTAGTTGGCCAATTAGATTCCAAGTTAAACGCCAATCCAATTCCTATCCAGATACCTATTGGGATGGAAGAGCACTTTAAAGGTGTGGTTGACCTGATCAACATGCGTGGTATTGTATGGGATGACGCTTCTTTGGGTGCCAAGTATGATGAAATTGATATCCCTGAAGACTTAGTTGAAAAGGCAAATGAATATCGCGTTCAAATGCTGGAAGCGATTGCTGATCATGACGAGTCTTTGATGGAAAAATATTTGATGGAAGAAGAGATCACCGAAGATGAGATTCTTGCAGCCATCCGTAAAGCAACCATTGCAAAAGACATTACCCCGGTAATGTGTGGTACCGCATTGAAGAATAAAGGTGTTCAGGCGATGCTTGATCGCGTTATTTCATTCATGCCTTCTCCTTTAGATGTTCCTTCAGTAAAAGGAATTGATCCTAAGACAGACGAAGAGGTTACTCGCGAAGCAGATCCGAATGGCCCTTTTTCAGCGCTTGCTTTCAAAATTATGACCGACCCTTATGTAGGTAAACTGACTTTTGCACGTGTTTATTCAGGTCGTTTGGAAAAAGGTTCTTATATACTTAATTCTTCAACAGGTAATAAAGAGCGTGTAGGAAGGCTCCTTGAAATGCATGCTAATGACAAGAAAGACCTTGACTTTGCGCAAGCCGGAGATATTGTTGCCGTGGTTGGGGTAAAGCAGGTTTATACTGGCGATACTTTTTGTGATGTTGATAAGCCTGTTATCCTGGAGCAGATTACTTTCCCTGAGCCGGTAATTAAGTTGGCAGTTGAGCCAAAAACAAAAGCGGATAGCGACAAACTTTCTACAGGCCTTCAGAAACTTGCAGAAGAAGATCCGACTTTCCAGGTTCGTACTGATGACGAAACAGGGCAGACTACCATTGCCGGTATGGGCGAACTTCACCTTGAAATTATTGTTGACCGGTTAAAGCGCGAATTTAAGGTAGAGGCTAATGTTGGTGCCCCCCAGGTTTCTTACAGAGAAACAATTACCAAGCCGGTTACGCATAGAGAAACTTACAAGAAGCAAACAGGTGGACGCGGTAAATTTGCAGACATCCAATTCGAAATTGCTCCTATAAGTCATTTTGATGATTATGAAGGAAAGCAGGATAGGGTTTCTAAGCACGAAGGATTTACTTTCATCAATGAGATTGTAGGTGGTAATATTCCTCGTGAATTTATCCCTTCTGTAGAAAAAGGCTTTAAAGCTGCTCTTGATAATGGTATCCAGGCAAATTATGCAGTACAAAATGTAGCTGTTCGTCTATTTGATGGTTCATATCATGATGTTGACTCCGACCAGTTAAGTTTTGAATTGGCTGCTAAACTTGGATTCCGTGAGTCTGCAAAAAAAGCAAAGCCGCAGTTGTTAGAGCCTGTAATGAAAGTAGAGGTTACAACTCCGGAAGAATATATGGGTGATGTGATCGGTGACTTAAACAGTCGCAGAGGAATCATTCAAAGTATGGATTCAAACAAGGAGGGTTCAGTAGTTAAAGCTAACGTTCCCCTTTCAGAAATGTTTGGATACTCAACAGACCTTCGATCATTGACTCAAGGTCGTGCTGTTTACGCAATGGAATTTGAAGAGTACACAGCGGTTCCTGAAAAGATTGCTCAGGAAATAATCGAAAGTCAATCATAAACGAATTAATACAAACTGAACTATAGTTATGGCAAAAGAGACCTTTCAGCGAACCAAGCCCCACGTGAATGTGGGAACGATCGGGCACGTAGATCACGGCAAGACCACGTTGACGGCGGCGATTACGGCAGTAATGGCCAAGGCCCACGGTGGGGAAGCCCGCGCCTTTGATCAAATTGATAATGCTCCCGAAGAGCGCGAGCGCGGGATTACCATCGCCACGGCGCACGTGGAGTACGAGACCGAGGCACGCCACTACGCCCACGTAGACTGCCCCGGGCACGCTGACTACGTAAAGAACATGGTAACGGGAGCCGCCCAGATGGACGGGGCTATTTTGGTGGTAGCGGCAACCGATGGTCCGATGCCACAAACCCGCGAGCACATCCTGCTAGCGCGCCAGGTTGGGGTACCCGAGATTGTGGTATTCATGAACAAAGTAGACCTGGTAGACGACGAAGAATTACTAGAGCTGGTAGAGTTGGAAGTACGAGAGCTGCTCAGCAGCTACGAGTTCAACGGCGACGACATCCCGGTGATCCAGGGCTCGGCCCTGGGCGCCCTCAACGGGGAAGCCCAGTGGGAAGAGAAAGTAGTTGAGCTCATGAACGCGGTAGACGAGACCATCCCAACGCCAACCCGCGACGTAGACAAGCCCTTCCTGATGCCGGTAGAAGACGTATTCAGTATTACCGGGCGTGGAACGGTAGCCACCGGGCGTATTGAGCGCGGGGTGCTAAAGCTCAACGAAGAGATTGAAATTGTAGGGATCGTGGAAGCCCCGCTAAAGAGTGTGGTAACCGGGATCGAGATGTTCCGCAGGCTGCTCGACCAGGGCCAGGCAGGCGACAACGCAGGGATCCTGATGCGCGGGATCAACAAAGACGACATCCAGCGCGGGATGGTACTGTGTAAGCCGGGTTCGATCACCCCGCACAAGAAATTCGAGTGCGAGGTATACGTGCTGAGCAAAGACGAAGGCGGGCGGCACACCCCGTTTTTCAAAGGCTACCGCCCGCAGTTCTACTTCCGTACGACCGATGTGACCGGGGCATGTGAGCTGCCGAGTGGGGTAGAGATGGTGATGCCGGGCGACAACGTGAAGTTGGATGTAGAGTTGATCCAGCCGGTGGCGATGGAAGAAGGCCTGAGGTTTGCGATCCGCGAGGGCGGGCGAACTGTAGGTGCCGGTGTGGTAACTAAAATCCTAGATTAAGAGGTTCTGATCCGTGGCAACACAACAAAAAATCAGAATAAAGCTGAAATCATACGATCACAATTTGATCGACAAATCAGCTGAAAAAATTATTCAGACTGTAAAGTCAACCGGTGCGGTTGTTTCGGGTCCGATCCCGCTTCCTACCCGGAAAAGTATCATCACTGTAAACAAATCTGTATTCGTTGATAAAAAGTCACGCGAGCAGTTTGAGTATCGTGCGCACAAGCGTTTAATCGATATTCTTTCAACAGGTTCTCAAACAGTGGATGCATTAATGAAGCTGGAATTACCATCCGGCGTTGATGTAGAAATTAAAGTATAACGAGAAGGATCAAGAACACAATGAGTGGTTTGATTGGAAAAAAAGTTGGGATGACAAGCGTCTTTGACGAACTGGGTCGCAGTATACCTGTGACAGTTGTTGAAGTACCAGCCGCTGTTATTACCCAAATCAAAACAGAAGATGACCACGGTTATAATGCCGTTCAGCTTTCCAGTTTTGATAAAAAAGAAAAAAGCACATCAAAAGCTTTAAAAGGCCATTTTGATAAAGCAGGGGCTTCTGCAAAAGCTGTAGTTGCTGAGTTCAGAGATTTTATTCCTGAAGGTCTGGATGTTGGTGATGAATTGAAAATTGAAGATGTATTTAACGTTGGTGATGTAATTGACGTTGCAGGCACTTCTAAAGGCCGTGGTTTTTCAGGTGTTATTAAGCGTCACAATTTCAGTGGTGTTGGCGATGAAACTCATGGTCAGCATAACCGATTAAGAGCTCCTGGTTCTATTGGTGGTGCTTCTGATCCATCTAAAGTTTTCAAAGGAATGAAAATGGCCGGCCAATACGGAAATGAGCGTGTTAAGGTTAAAAATCTGAGTATCGCAAAAATCATTTCAGAATCAAGCCTTGTTCTTGTTACCGGCTCAGTTCCGGGACCAAACGGTGGTTATGTAGAGTTATTAAGTAAACCATCAGCATACTAAGATCATGAAAGTAGATATTTTTAAAATAGACGGAAGTAAAACGAGTAAGAAAGCTGATCTTAGCGATTCTATCTTTGCAATAGAACCTAATGAAACGGCTATCTACGAGGATGTGCGTCGTCATCTGGCCAACAAACGCCAGGGTACTCACAAAACTAAGGGCAGAAGTGAGATAACCGGAAGTACCAGGAAGTTGTACAGACAAAAAGGTACAGGTAATGCTCGTCGTGGAAGCATCAAATCACCACTATTAAGAAAAGGTGGAACTGTTTTCGGCCCACAGCCACGTGACTACGGTTTCAAGATGAATAAAAAAGTTATTCAGTTGGCTCGTAAGTCTGCACTTTCTGTTAAAGCTTCGGATAAAGCAATTACTGTGGTTAATGATTTCACATTCGAGGAGCCTAAAACAGCACAGGTCAATGACTTGTTGTCAGCTTTTGAACTAAGCGGAAAGAAAGTATTAATACTTACATCAGAAACTGACAAAAACGTGTATAAATCTGCACGTAACATTCCCGGTGTGGAAGTACTTGAGGCAAACAAGCCTAATACATATAAAATTCTGTATGCAGATGTTTTACTGATTCAGGAAAGTGCTGTTGAAGTATTGGAAAATAGTGTAGAACCTAACACTGAAGAGGCGGCAGCATGAGCATTTTAATCAGACCGGTTATCACCGAAAAATTAAGCCGAATTCAGGAAGAATCAGGAAAAATAGCATTTGAAGTAGCCCAAAAAGCTACAAAGCCTGAGATTAAGCGCGCTGTTGAAAGCACTTATCCAGGAGTGAAGGTTGCAAAGGTAAACACCATGATTATGCCTTCTAAGCCAAAAGGTCGTTTCACCAGAAGCGGCTACCAGGCGGGAAGAACCAAAACATGGAAGAAAGCAATCATAACCGTAAAAGAAGGCGAAATAGATTTCTTCGAAGAAATTTAAGATCTGAGAACTTATGGCAACTAGGAAATTAAAACCAACAACACCAGGTACCCGGCACAGAATTGCTCCGGTATTTGATGATGTTACAACAAGTACTCCTGTAAAATCCCTTACTGTTGGGATTGGTAAATCAGGTGGAAGAAATCATCATGGTCGTAAGACATCCCGCCATAGAGGTGGAGGTCATAAGCGCCGTTACAGAATCATAGATTTCAAGCGTAACAAATTTGATATACCTGCAAAGGTTCAAACTATTGAATACGATCCGAACAGGACAGCTCGTATAGCTTTGCTTGCTTATGCTGATGGTGAAAAGAGATATATCATCGCGCCAAACGGACTTAAAGTTGGTGACACTGTTATTTCAGGTGAAAAAGTAGCTCCCGATATGGGCAATGCGTTACAAATGCGCCATATGCCTCCAGGTACTTTTATTCACAATATTGAATTAATTCCCGGCCAGGGTGCACTTTTATGCCGCAGTGCCGGTACAGGAGCGCAGCTTCTGGGTAAGCAGGATAAGTATGTAAGTGTGAAACTTCCTTCTGGTGAAGTTCGCATGATTCTTGGTACCTGTATGGCCACAGTTGGTTCTACAAGTAACCCGGATCACATGAACACTACTATCGGTAAAGCCGGTCGTAGTCGTTGGTTGGGTCGTCGTCCACAAACACGTGGTGTAGCTATGAACCCTGTTGATCACCCCATGGGTGGTGGTGAAGGAAAGGCTTCAGGTGGACATCCACGTTCGCCCTGGGGACAGATGGCAAAAGGAAAGAAGACCAGGAATCGTAAGAAATTGTCTTCTAAGTACATCATCAGAAGAAGAAACGCTAAGAAATAATAATAGTAAGTATGCCACGCTCATTAAAAAAAGGGCCATTTGTACATTACAAGCTTCAACGTAAGATTGATGCGGCCAAGGAAAGCGGAAGTAAGAAAGTGATTAAAACATGGTCACGGGGTTCACTGATAACTCCTGATTTTGTAGGTCTTACATTAGCTGTACACAATGGAAAACAATTCATCCCGGTATTTGTGACTGAAAACATGGTAGGTCATAAGCTCGGTGAATTTTCCCCCACACGTACATTCCGTGGGCACCCAATGAAAAAGGCTAAATAAGGTAAACGGTAGTAAGAGATGGATACTGTAGCATTAGAAGCACGTGCAGTGCAACGACATTTACGAAAAGCTCCCCGCAAAGTACGCTTAGTAGCTGATGCGGTTAGAGGAGCACAGGTTGATAAGGCTCTTAAGCGTCTTGAGTTCACTAAAAAAGGAACTGCAGCCGATGTTGCCAAAGTTATTAAATCTGCAACAGCGAACCTTAGAGACAAGTTTCAGGAAGAGCGATTCAATGATGAAGACTTGTACGTGAAAACGATCTATGTTGATGAAGGTGTTACTTTGAAAAGAATTCAGCCGGCTCCGCAAGGTCGCGCGCACCGCATTAATAAGCGTAGCTGCCACATCACAGTTATTGTGGCTAAGCGTGAAGAAGAAATTGTAAATAATTAAACGAGCACTACCTTGGGACAAAAGACAAATCCAACAGGTTTTAGATTAGGCATCATTCGAGGATGGGACTCCAACTGGTATTCTGAAGACAACCAGCCGAATCTTATTATCGAAGACACGAAACTGCGCGAGTATTTGCATACTCGTTTGCGAAATGGTGGCCTGTCTAACATAATTATCGAACGAACTCCAAAGCGTATCCTGCTTACATTACAAACCAGTCGTCCTGGTGTAATTATTGGTAAGGGTGGGGAGCAAATTGAATTGCTTCGCGAAGAGCTTAAGAAGATTACGAACAAAGAAGTTCAAATTAATGTGAGTGAAATAAAAAGACCTGAACTCGATGCAAGTTTAGTGGCTCAGAATATTGCTCAGCAGCTTCAGTCTCGTGTTTCGTTCCGAAGAGCTATGAAAACTG
Organism: Balneolaceae bacterium; assembly: GCA_006969905.1. Classification (GTDB taxonomy): domain Bacteria; phylum Bacteroidota; class Rhodothermia; order Balneolales; family Balneolaceae; genus Balneola. The sequence continues at coordinate 1,630,201 of CP030887.1, forward strand.
CTATTGCTTCTGCTATGAGGATGGGGGCAAAAGGGATTAAGGTGCGTTGTGCAGGTCGATTGGGTGGTGCTGAGATGGCCCGTACTGAACAGTATAAAGATGGTCAGATCCCTCTTCATACTATTCGTGCAGATATTGATTACTCAAATGCTACCGCCAATACCATTTATGGGTCAATTGGCGTAAGCGTATGGATTTTTAAAGGTGAAATTATTGGTGATGTTGATTTAACCCCGGGTGCAAAAGCTGCACAAGAGGCAGAATCTAACAGAGGACGACGTGGTGGTAACGACAGAGATCGCAGAAACAACCGTCGCCGTAGCCGAAATCGTAATAGGTCTAATAACCAAAATAGCTAAGAAAAACGATGTTAGAGCCAAAAAGAGTTAAACGACGTCGAGTACATCGCGATAAGCTGAAAGGCAATGCCAATCGTGGGCATTTGATCAACTTTGGAGATTTTGCACTTAAAGCAATAGAACCAAAGTTTATTACTTCACGACAAATAGAGGCTTGCCGTATTGCAATTGCCCGTTCACTTCAGCGTGATGGTCAAACATTTATCCGGATTTTTCCGGACAGACCAATGACCAGTAAGCCTGCTGAAACACGAATGGGTAAAGGTAAAGGTGCTTTGGATCATTGGGTGGCTGTAGTAAAGCCGGGAAGAATTTTATTTGAAATTGCCGGTGTATCTGAAGACAGGGCACGTGAAGCGATGCGCCGTGCGGCTCACAAACTTCCAATTAAAACCAAGTTTGTAGTACGCAGAGACTACGCTGGTAAATAAGGAGTAATGCAATGAGAGCACACGAACTTAGAGAACTCACTTTAACGGAATTAAATGCTCGTCTTAAAGACGAAAAGTTAGCATTACAGAAATTACGGTTTTCAAAATCAGTAACCGGGCAGCTTGAAAATCCTGCTCGTATCACAAACCACAGGCGAGAAGTAGCCCGTTTGAAAACCATCATCAATGAAAAAAATAGTGCTGAGTAAGCATTAGGATTTGACGAATATGGCAGAATTAGAAAGAGCACGACGACGAGAACGAGTAGGACGAGTAGTTAGCGATAAAATGGACAAGAGTATAACTGTTGCTGTTGATCGCCAGGTAAAGCACCCAATTTACGGGAAGTTTATTACCAAGACTACTAAGTACATGGCTCATGATGAGAATAACGAAGCGAAAACAGGAGACGTGGTACACATTATGTCTACCCGTCCTCTATCCAAGCGCAAAACGTGGCGCCTGGTATCAATCGTAGAAAAAGCTAAATAAGTAAGGTTTAGGATTAAGCGATGGTACAAACGCAAACGATATTACAAGTAGCAGATAACAGCGGCGCCAAAAAAATAATGTGCATTAAAGTATTGGGTGATTCACGTCGCCGGTACGCCAGGGTTGGAGATTTGATCTCTGCCTCGGTTAAAACTGCATTACCTGGCGGTAACGTTAAAAAAGGTGACGTTATAAAAGCCGTTATTGTCAGAACAAAAAAAGAATACCGCAGGCGGGATGGCAGTTACATCCGGTTTGATGAAAACGCTGCGGTTGTAATTAACAAAGACCAAGAGCCGGTAGGCACACGTATTTTTGGGCCAGTTGCTCGCGAGTTGCGCGAGAAAAGCTTTATGAAGATCGTGTCTCTGGCTCCGGAAGTACTTTAAAAGGATTAGAGTAATGCCACGCAGGTTCAATAAGCAAAACAAATTACATGTTAAGAAAGGCGACGAAGTAAGAATTCTCGCCGGTATTGATAAAGGTAAATCAGGCCGTGTATTAATGGTGGTGCCCAGCAAGCAACGAGTGCTTGTAGAAGGTATTAACATGAAAACGCATCATGATAAACCTACACAAGACAATCCACAGGGTGGCCGTTTGAAAAGAGAGGCGACCGTTCACATTTCAAATGTGATGGTGATTGACCCTACAACAAATGAACCATCAAGAATTGGTCGTAAGCGGTTAGACGAAAATGGCGGTGGCCGTTGGGTTCGTTATGCTAAGACCAGTGGCGAAATCATTGATAAATAATTGAGTGTAATCAACAATGGCTGAAGCAAGACTATACACACAATACAAAACAGAAATTCTTCCAAAAATGATGGAAGAGTTTGCGTATGCAAATATTAACGCTGCGCCAAAACTGGAAAAGATTGTCATTAATGTTGGAGTTGGCGAAGCTATACAGGACAAGAAAGTTCTGGATGTAGTAGTTGCTAATATTGCCCAGATAACAGGTCAGATGCCTGTTACAACTAAGGCTAAGCAATCTATCTCAAACTTTAAGTTGAGAGAAGGAATGCCAATTGGTTGCAAAGTGACATTGAGATCCAGAATCATGTATGAATTTCTGGATCGCCTGGTAAATCTGGCACTTCCAAGAACCCGTGACTTCCAGGGAGTTCCCGATAAGAGCTTTGATGGCCGTGGTAATTACACTATGGGTATTAAAGAACATACAATTTTCCCGGAAATTGATACGGATAAGGCTACAAAAATTCACGGAATGGATGTGACTTTTGTAACTACGGCACAAACTGACGAAGAAGCATTCGCTTTGCTTAAGCATTTCGGAATGCCATTTAAAAGAAGAAACTAAGAGATACTATTATGGCTAAAAAAGCTTGGATAGCACGTAACAAGAAAAGAAAAGAAACAGTTGAAAAGTATGCTGAGAAGCGTGCTGCTTTAAAAGCTGCCGGCGACTACGAGGGGTTACAAAAGCTTCCACGGAATGCGAGCCCCACTCGTGTGCGCAACCGTTGTGGTATCACCGGGAGAAGCCGGGGCTACATTGGCCGGTATGGAGTTTCCCGGATTAAATTCCGGGAACTTGCTCTGGATGGCAAGATTCCGGGCGTAAGAAAAGCAAGCTGGTAATTTATAATTCAGGAAAAATGACTGATCCTATAGCAGATTTTTTAACCCGTATTCGCAATGCTCAGACAGCAGGGCATCGCAGAGTTGATGTGCCCGCTTCTAAATTAAAGCGTGCAGTTGCTAAAATCCTTGTTGATAAAGGATATATATCAAAATTCATCAATATTGATGACGGAAAACAAGGTGTGATCCGGATGTTCCTTAAGTATGATTCTTACGGAAAACCTGTAATTCGCAACCTGGACCGTGTTTCTAAGCCTGGCCTCAGAGTGTATAAGCCGTCTGTAGATGTGCCAAGATCACAAAATGGTTTAGGTGTTGTAATACTGTCTACTTCAAAAGGTGTAATGACGGATAAAGAAGCTCGCAAACTTAATGTTGGCGGCGAAATACTTTGCACCATTTACTAAAAAAGAGTTTTAATTATGTCTCGTATCGGAAAATTACCTGTCCCTATTACCGAAAAAGTTGACTTCAGCATTGGAGCTGACAACTTAATTACCGTTAAAGGCGAAAAAGGTACCTCTACACTGAGAATCCATCCGGATATTTCTGTAGAGAAAAATGAGAATGAAGTTCTTGTAAAGAGATCAACAGATCAAAAAGAGCACAGGGCTTTGCATGGTTTGTACAGGGCACTTATAAACAATATGGTGGTCGGTGTAACCGAGGGTTATACTAAAAAACTAGAGATTGTGGGTGTTGGGTACAGAGCGGCAATTAATGGCGATGTTCTTGAATTGAACCTTGGATATTCACATCCGATCTTTTTTGTAGCGCCTGAGGGTATAAAAATCGAAGTTGATACTAAGTCAAGCAAGAACCCAATTCTGGTAATATCAGGTATTGATAAAGAGTTGGTTGGCCAGGTTTCTGCAAAAATCAGGTCTTTCAGAAAGCCTGAACCATATAAAGGAAAGGGTATCCGCTACGTAGGTGAGCAAATCCGTCGTAAGGCCGGTAAGTCAGCTGCTAAATAAGGAATTTGAGCTATGAGTAAAAAAAGTATTAAAAAAACAGAACGCAGAAATAAGATCAGAAGACGGATCAGGTCTACCATTCAGGGTACGGCAGATCGTCCAAGATTGAGCGTTTACAAAAGCAACGCTACAACCTATTTACAGCTTATTGATGATATGGCTGGTGTTACGTTAGCGGCCAGTAAAGCATCATCAGGTGTAGATAACGCTAAAAAGGCAGGTAAGGATCTAGCTAAGCTTGCCCAGGAAAAAGGAATCAACGAAGTTGTATTCGACAGAAGCGGATACAAATATCACGGAATTATCAAAGCGGCTGCCGAAGGTGCCCGCGATGGTGGTTTACAGTTTTAATCGAACAGTTTTAAGCAATGCCTAAAGTAAGAAGAAAACAATCTATCCCTGCTGCCAACTTAAACTTGGAAGAAAAATTGGTACACGTAAACCGTGTAGCAAAAGTAGTAAAAGGTGGTCGTCGTTTCAGTTTTAATGCGATCGTTGTAGTTGGAGACGGTAACGGTGTATGTGGTCATGGCCTTGGAAAAGCAAATGAAGTTTCAGATGCTATCCAGAAAGGGTTCGATAATGCAAAGAAAAACCTCATCCGTATTCCACTAACGAAAACAAAGAGTATTTACCATCCGGTTATCGGAAAAGCAGGTGCTGGTAAAGTATTGCTTCGGCCTGCATCAGAAGGTACTGGTGTAATTGCAGGTGGTGCGGTTAAGAACTTATTGGATGTTGCAGGTGTACATAACATTCTTTCCAAGTCTCAGGGTTCTTCAAACCCACACAATATGGTGAAGGCTGCATTTAAAGCTTTGAGCGAGTTAACCGATCCGGTTGAGGTGGCGCAGCGAAGAGGCGTATCATTAAATAAAGTATTTGAAGGTTAATACCTAAACGGGTTTACAAATGGATCTACATAATTTAAAAGCTCCGGCTCCCAATACTAAAAACAGAAAGCGCGTAGGACGTGGTGAAGGTTCCGGACATGGTGAGCAATCAGGTCGTGGACATAATGGTGCTAAGTCCCGCTCAGGTTACAAGTACCGTCCATGGTTTGAGGGTGGTCAAATGCCGCTTCAACGTCGTATTCCAAAGTTTGGATTCAAAAACCCAAACAGGGTAGAATACAGGCCATTGAATATTCAAACTATCAGTGAGTTTATCGAAGCAGAAAAGCTTACAAATACAGTAACTATTTCGGATTTGGTAGCTGCGGGATTGGCGCATAAGAATGATCGTGTGAAATTACTTGGGCGTGGCGATCTTGATGTAAAAATTGAAGTTGAAGTTCATGCTGCAAGTAAATCAGCTATTGAAAAAGTTGAAAAAGCTGGTGGTAAAGTAAACGTAATCGAAAACTAATTATCGGACCTAAGAGCGAATGAGTCTCGTAGAAAACTTCCGCAATATTTTTAAAATTGAAGATCTGAAGAACAGGATCTTCTATACTATCGGTATTTTAATGGTCTACCGTTTGGGTAGTTACATTACGTTGCCGGGTGTAGATGCATCTGCGTTAATAGCAACTGCAGGTAATGCTGCGTCAGGTTTTCTGGGTCTTTTTGATTTATTTGTGGGGGGTGCATTTTCAAGAGCGGGTGTATTTGCACTTGGGATTATGCCTTACATTACGGCATCGATTATTATTCAGTTAGCGGGTGCTATTGTTCCTTACTTTCAAAAACTGCAACGTGAAGGGGAAGAAGGTCGCCGTAAAATTACTCAGCTTACGCGATATGGAACGGTTATTATTACGGCATTCCAGGCAATTGCATTTTCAATTAACCTTATTGCTACTGCTCCACAAGCCATTGTGGTAAATGAATTTGCATTCACTATCACAGCGATGATCGTATTGACTGCAGGCACGGTGTTTGTAATGTGGTTAGGTGAAAGAATTACAGAAAGAGGTATCGGAAATGGTATTTCTTTGATAATTATGATCGGTATTATAGCAGCACTACCGGCTAATTTCTATAATGAGGTTACCACGAAGAGTAATGCTATTCTTGTAGTGATTGAACTTGCAGCTTTAGTAGGTGTTATCGCCGCTGTGGTATTGCTTACCCAGGGTGTTCGTAAAATTCCTGTACAGTATGCAAAGCGAGTGGTAGGCCGAAAGGTATATGGTGGAACAACCCAATATTTGCCACTTAAAGTGAATGCCGCAGGGGTAATGCCTATCATTTTTGCCCAATCAATTATGTTTATACCGAGCACAATCGGTCAGTTCTTTCCAGACAATGAAACGATTCAAACACTGACTATGTGGTCAGCTGATTATACCGGGCTGGTTTATTCGATCGTATTTTTCTTTGTTTGTGTATTCTTTACGTTTTTCTATACAGCTATCGCCATTAACCCTAAGGAAATGGCAGATACTATGAAAAGACAAGGCGGTTTCATACCAGGTGTAAGGCCTGGAAAAGCAACTGTCGAGTTCATTGACAACATATTGACTAAGATCACCCTTCCGGGTTCAATCTTCCTGTCGTTTGTTGCTATTCTTCCAGCCATTGCTGTTGCTGTTCTTGGGGTAACACCAGGTTTTGCACTTTTCTACGGAGGTACAAGCTTGTTAATTATTGTAGGTGTTGCACTGGATACATTACAGCAAATTGAAAGTCATCTCATGATGCGCCATTACGATGGTTTCATGAAGACAGGAAAGATTAAGGGTAGAAGAAGAGCCTGATGATTTATCTGAAGAGTGAAAGTGAAATTGACAAGATGCGCGAGAGTGCGCGGCTTGTTTCCAGAACTCTTGCAGAAGTAGGTAAGTTAATTGAGCCGGGTGTAACAACCGGGAAGCTTGACAGAGTAGCTGAAGAATATATTTCGAAGCATAATGCTCGTCCGGCATTCAAGGGTTATGGCCCTAAAGGGAATGAGTTTCCGGGAACATTATGTGTTTCAGTAAATGATGAAGTAGTTCATGGAATTCCCGGTGAAAGAATATTGGAAGAAGGTGATATCGTATCTATAGACTGTGGCGTAGAAAAAGACGGGTACTTTGGAGATCATGCATTCACTTTTGCAGTAGGTGAGTGCGATGAAGAAGTAATAAATCTTTTACGTGTTACGCTTGAGTCTCTATACAAAGGGATAGGGCAGGCAGTTCACGGAAACAGAATGGGTGACTTGGCTAATGCTATACAAACCCATAATGAAAAGCACGGATACGGTGTTGTAAAAGACTTAGTAGGACATGGGCTTGGGAAATCATTGCATGAAGATCCCTCAGTCCCAAACTTCGGAAGAAAAGGCCGGGGTGAGCGTCTTAGAAGCGGAATGACTCTCGCAGTGGAACCTATGATTACTATGGGCTCCTGGAGAGTTAATACATTAGAGGACGGCTGGACCGTAGTTACTGCAGACGGAAGTCTGGCCGCGCATTTTGAACATGATATAGTTGTTCGGGAAGGAAAGGCTGAAATACTCAGTACTTTTGATTATATTGCCGAGCTAACAAAAAATCAGGAAACGATACTTTACCATGGCTAAACAAGAGCCCATAAAGCAGGACGGAGAAATTTTAGAAGCGTTACCCAATGCTCAGTTTCGGGTTAAGCTCGATAACGGGCATGAGTTATTGGCTCATGTGTCAGGTAAGATGAGAATGTATTACATAAAAATATTGCCTGGAGATCGCGTAGCGGTAGAAATGTCGCCATACGATCTCAGTAAAGGCAGAATCACATATCGATATAAATAAGCAGAGATATGAAAACAAGATCTTCAGTTAAAAAAAGAAGTTCAGACGACAAGATTGTACGACGCAAAGGTCGTCTTTACGTAATTAATAAGAAGAACCCGCGTCATAAGCAGCGTCAGGGTTAATACTTTAATAGTGTAATTAGAATATGGCACGTATTGCTGGAATAGATTTACCCAAACAAAAAAGAGGCGTTATCAGCCTTACTTATATATATGGCATTGGCCCATCCGTAGCCCGTCAACTTTTGGATCGTGTTGGTATAGACCATAACACTAAGGTTGAAGACTGGGAAGAGGATCAGGTTGTTGAGCTCCGTAAAATCCTTGATGAAGAATTTAAGGTTGAAGGTGCTCTGCGAAGTGAGGTTAATGGAAATATCCGAAGGCTGATTGAAATTGGAAGCCATAGAGGAATACGCCACAGAAAAGGGTTGCCCGTTCGTGGCCAAAGAACGCGAACAAACGCTCGTACCCGGAAAGGTAAAAAGCGTACAGTTGCTGGAAAAAAGAAAGCAACTAAGTAATTTTAACAGAGTTTAATCATGGCAAAAAAGCAAGTAAAAACTTCAGCTGCATCAGCTAAAAGAAAAAAGAAAAAGCAGGTCACCGATCCTAATGGCATGGCTTTTGTGAAGGCGACATTTAATAATGTGCTTGTTACCATTACTGATGTGGATGGGAATGTACTTTCATGGTCTTCCGCAGGAAAAGAAGGTTTTAAAGGATCAAGGAAAAACACTCCTTATGCAGCTCAGTTAAGTGCTGAAACTGCTGCCAAAGCTGCTTATGAAATGGGGCTTCGTAAAGTTGAAGTATTTGTAAAAGGTCCTGGTTCAGGTAGAGAAGCGGCTGTTCGTGCACTTGCAAGTGCGGGACTTGATGTTTCTTCGATCAAAGATCGTACACCTATTCCACATAATGGATGCCGTCCACCCAAACGTAGAAGAGTTTAATTAGTAAGTCTTATTTATAATGGCAAGATACAGAGGCCCAAAACAGAAAAAAGCAAGACGATTCAAAGAAGCTATCTTTGGACCAAGTAAAGCATTAGAACGCAAACCATATGGCCCCGGGCAACATGGCCGTTCCCGGTTCAACAGAAAGTCTGAATACGCTACCCAGTTAGAAGAAAAGCAAAAGGCCAAATACACTTATGGTTTACTGGAAAAGCAATTCCGTAATTTGTATGAAGCGGCTAGTGCTAAAGAAGGGGTAACTGGTGAATTACTTCTTCAGTATTTAGAGAGCAGGTTAGACAATACGGTTTTCAGGATGGGATTTGCCAGAACACGAAGACAGGCACGTCAATTGGTTTCTCACAAACACATTGTTGTAAATGGAGGTTTGGTAAATATTCCATCATTTAATGTAAAACCTGGTGATGTTATCTCATTAAGGCCTAAATCCAGAAATTTAGATTTAGTTGATGAAGCCTTAAGCGGTTCTTCAAGAAATAAGTATAAGTGGGTTGAAACTGATGTTAAATCCAGAACAGGAAAAATGCTCTATGTTCCAACATTAGAGGAAATTCCTGAGAACATAAATGTTCAGCTGATTGTTGAGCTTTATTCTAAGTAATTTTTAAAAATTTATTTGTTATGAGTAACTATAGTATTCAAATGCCAGACAGTCTTGATGTTGTTAATGATGATGACAACTTTGGCACATTTGTGTTACAACCACTAGAGAGAGGTTTTGGAGTTACAATTGGTAACTCTTTCCGAAGAGTTCTTCTTTCATCGCTTCCCGGTATTGCAATTACTGCAATCAAAATTAATGGCGTGGATCATGAGTATTCAAGTATTAAAGGCGTTAAAGAAGATGTTTATGAAATCATTCTAAACTTCAAGCAAGTTCGCTTTAAGCAGGTTGAGCAAAGCAGTGGAGTAATCCATATTTCTAAAAAAGGTGGAAAAACTCTAACAGCTCAAGATATTGATGATGCTACTGCTGATTATGATGTTTTAAATCCGGAGCTGGTAATTGCAAACCTGGCAGATGATGCTGAATTGGAAATCGAACTGAGAGTGGGAAGAGGGCGAGGATATATTCCGGCAGAGGAGATGTCTTTTGAGGAAGAGGATTTAAACCTCATCCCTATCGATGCAATCTTTACTCCAATTAAGTCAGTAAAGTTCAACGTAGAAAACGTTCGTGTTGGTCAGCGTACCGATTACGAAAAATTGGTAATGGATGTTGAGACAGATGGATCAGCTAATGCAAAAGAAGCATTAACGATTGCTGGAAAAATACTGAAAGAGCATATTGAGAAATTCATTACAGAGAAAATTGAAGAGCCTTTCACTCAGGAAGAAGAAGAGGTAGATGCAGAGAAGCAACGAGTGGCTAATCTGCTTCGTACCAGTATTGAAGATCTAAACCTGAGTGTTCGGGCATACAATTGTTTAAAGTCTGCGAATATTAATTCGATTGGAGAATTAGTTTCCAGAGATGAGCAGGATCTTTTGAAATTCAGGAATTTCGGTAAGAAATCACTTACTGAGCTTTTAGAAGTTATTGAAGAAAAGAATCTTCAGTTCGGAATGGATGTATCTAAATATTTAGACTAAGCAGTAAAGGAATAAAGAAATGCGCCATAGAGTAAAAGGAAGAAAGCTAAGCCGTACTGCATCTCACAGAAGAGCAACTATGCGTGCTTTGGCAATGGCTCTTATTAAAGAACACAGGATTGTTACAACTCTTGCGAAGGCAAAAGAGTTGAGAAAGTTTGTTGAACCGGTTATCACACGGTCTAAAGAAGACAGCCATCTGAACAGAAAAGAGGTGTTCTCTAGCCTGCAAAATAAAGAAGCAGTAAAAGCAATATTTGATGTTGTCGGGCCAAAAGTTGGAGATCGTCCCGGTGGTTATACAAGAGTTATAAAAGCAGGTTTTAGAGCTGGTGACGGCGCAGAAATGGCTGTTATTGAGCTTGTCGATTTTAACGATATACCGGCAGAAGGTAAAACTACGAAGAAGAAGCGTACCCGTAGGGCTGGTAAGTCAACAAAGCCAAGTACAGCAGCTACTCCTGAAGTAAAAGAAGAAGTAGCTAAGGAAGAGACTCCTGAAACTTCAGTTGAAGCTGAGGGCGACGAAAAACCAGTAGCAGAAGAGGAAATTACTAGTGAAGAGCCTGAAGTAGATTCTTCAGATTCTGCTGAAGAAGAAAAGAAGTAGAGCAAGTCTTTTTTTATGCTCTCTACAAAATTGGTTTGATTCCTTTTACTGACAGAAATAATTAAAATTTATTTCAAATTAAGGTTGACATCTGATTGTAATAACCCTTATCTTTGGTTTCTGTTTCGGAAATTTTTTTGTTCTCTGACATAGTTGAAAGCATAAAACAGATTGTTTGTGCGAGCTTATGAAGTTATTCTTTTGAATGATGGAGTAGGGTTGAGCTCACAGAGTATAGATATAGATTATTTACAATGGAGAGTTTGATCCTGGCTCAGGATGAACGCTGGCGGTATGCCTAACACATGCAAGTCGAAGGAGAAGGCAGCTGCTTGCAGTTGCTGGAGACTGGCGGACGGGTGAGTAACGCGTAGATAACCTGCCTTTGCCTGGGGGATAACACTGCGAAAGTGGTGCTAATACCGCATAATGCAGCGGGGCCGCATGGCCACAGTTGTTAAAGGTTTCGGCCGGGTAGAGATGGGTCTGCGTGCTATTAGTTAGTTGGTAAGGTAATGGCTTACCAAGGCGATGATAGCTGGTCTGAGAGGATGATCAGACACACTGGAACTGAGACACGGTCCAGACTCTTACGGGAGGCAGCAGTGGGGAATTTTCCGCAATGGGCGAAAGCCTGACGGAGCAATACCGCGTGAAGGATGACGGCCTATGGGTTGTAAACGGCTTTTGGGCAGGAAGAACGCCCGGGTTTCGACCTGGGGTGACGGTACTGCCTGAATAAGCATCGGCTAACTCCGTGCCAGCAGCCGCGGTAAGACGGAGGATGCAAGTGTTATCCGGAATCACTGGGCGTAAAGGGTGCGTAGGCGGGAGCTTAAGTCTGGGGTGAAATCTTGCCGCTTAACGGTAAAATGGCCCTGGATACTGGGTTTCTTGAGTGTAGAAGAGGCAGGTGGAATTCGTAGTGTAGCGGTGAAATGCATAGATATTACGAAGAACATCAGTGGCGAAGGCGGCCTGCTGGTCTACAACTGACGCTGAGGCACGAAAGCGTGGGGAGCGAACAGGATTAGATACCCTGGTAGTCCACGCTGTAAACGATGCATACTAGGTGTTGGCCCCGTTGGGGCCAGTGCTGCAGTTAACGCATTAAGTATGCCACCTGGGGAGTACGTCGGCAACGATGAAACTCAAAGGAATTGACGGGGGCCCGCACAAGCGGTGGAGCATGTGGTTTAATTCGATGCAACGCGAAGAACCTTACCTGGGCTAAATCCACAACGCTATCTCTGGAAACAGGGAGTCCCTTCGGGGCGTTATGGAAGGTGCTGCATGGCTGTCGTCAGCTCGTGCCGTGAGGTGTTGGGTTAAGTCCCGCAACGAGCGCAACCCCTGTGGTTAGTTACCAGCACGTAAAGGTGGGGACTCTAGCCAGACTGCCTACGCAAGTAGTGAGGAAGGTGGGGACGACGTCAAGTCATCATGGCCCTTACGTCCAGGGCTGCACACGTGCTACAATGGATGGTACAGAAGGTCGCCACCCGGCAACGGGGCGCAAATCTTTAAAACCATTCTCAGTTCGGATTGTAGGCTGCAACTCGCCTACATGAAGTTGGAATCGCTAGTAATCGCGGATCAGCTACGCAGCGGTGAATTCGTTCCCGGGCCTTGTACACACCGCCCGTCAAGCGATGGAAGTCAGGAGTACCTAATGCCGGTGTGCCAACCTTCGGGGGCAGCTGTCTAGGGTAAGCCTGGTAACTGGCGCTAAGTCGTAACAAGGTAACCGTACTGGAAGGTGCGGTTGGATCACCTCCTTTCAAGGAGAGCTTGTTTGCCGCCCGCAGGGGCCGGCAAGCGACAACAAATCCTACGGGCTTGTCACAAGCAATCTGTTTTGTGCTTTTAAGCATTCAGCGCAGCGGTAGGCTGCTGGCCAGCCAGGTGCGGCCCGCCGAGGTGCAATCCCTATAGCGGGGCTTGTAGCTCAGTTGGTTAGAGCGCACCCCTGATAAGGGTGAGGTCGGAGGTTCAAGTCCTCCCAAGCCCACAAGCATGTGTAAAGGGGCTATAGCTCAGCTGGCTAGAGCACCTGCTTTGCAAGCAGGGGGTCCGGGGTTCGAATCCCCGTAGCTCCACGAGTTTAGGCAAATAGTAGTTAGGTATGAGATTGTTAGGCTGCTAGTTTTGAGGTATGGGCAGTGAGAGGGTGCAAGCCCCGAAAAGCTCATAAAATTTTTGAAGTATTGATAAGGCCGTAAGTTTTGAGAGGTAAGGTTACCCGCACTTACGGGCATGAAATTCCGAAGCAATTCGGGGTCGCCGATCGAGGCCAGGATACACCTGGCGCTTCGCCCGGCGAAGTTCTTTGACATGGTGAAGAAGTATAACAATGTAAGGTTGGGTGCATATTTTGCATCCAAACCATAGTATGTTGGACTCATTCTTTTTATAGCAATGGGGAAGACATGCGCCTAGGGTAGCTGCGGCCGTGTAGTACGGTCGTGGCCCACAAACACAAGCTCAAACATGAGTATGTTCCTTGCACGGGAAACCGTGCAAGCCATATAAAATAAGTAAGTAAGGGCACACGGTGGATGCCTAGGCATGCAGAGGCGAAGAAGGACGTGTAAAGCTGCGATAAGCTGCGGGGAGTTGCAAAAGAACTGTGATCCGCGGATTTCCGAATGGGGCAACCCACCTTAATTTATTAAGGTATCCTCATCGAGGAGGCATACCCCCCGAACTGAAACATCTAAGTAGGGGGAGGAAGAGAAAACAACAGTGATTCCGCAAGTAGTGGCGAGCGAACGCGGAGCAGCCCAAACCGTGTCCTACGGGGCGCGGGGTAGTAGGACCTGCGCAATTTTTGCAATCTTAAATCGAAGCTGTCTGGAAAGCAGCGCCACAGAAGGTGAAAGCCCTGTAGGTGTACCGATTGCAGGAAGGCGGGTATCCTGAGTAGCACGAGGCCGGTGAAACCTTGTGTGAACCAGCCGGCACCATCCGGTAAGGCTAAATACTCCTGAATGACCGATAGTGAAACAGTACCGTGAGGGAAAGGTGAAAAGAACGCCGAGAAGGCGAGTGAAATAGTACCTGAAACCGTGTGCTTACAAGCGGTCGGAGCCACTTAGGTGGTGACGGCGTGCCTTTTGTATAATGAGCCTACGAGTTGCTCCTGTTGTGCGAGGTTAAGCCCCTAAGGGGCGGAGCCGCAGCGAAAGCGAGTCTGAACAGGGCGTGCAGTACAGCGGGGCAGACGCGAAACCAAGTGATCTATCCATGGTCAGGGTGAAGCGGTGGTAAGACACCGTGGAGGCCCGAACCGGTTGACGTTGAAAAGTCTTCGGATGAACTGTGGTTAGGGGTGAAATGCCAATCGAATTCGGAGCTAGCTGGTTCTCCCCGAAATATATTTAGGTATAGCGTCTGGTTTTGTCTTTCCGGAGGTAGAGCACTGATTAGGCTAGGGCCCTTCACCGGGTACCAAACCTAGACAAACTCCGAATGCCGGAAACGAGCCGCCAGGCAGTCAGTCGCAGGGTGATAACGTCCTGTGGCGAGAGGGGAACAACCCAGACCACCAGCTAAGGCCCCTAAATACAGGCTAAGTTGATCAAAGAAAGTTGAGTTGCCTAGACAACTAGGAGGTTTGCTTAGAAGCAGCAATCCTTTAAAGAGTGCGTAATAGCTCACTAGTCAAGCGACTCGGCGTCGATAATAAGCGGGCATAAGTCTGTTGCCGAAGCTGTGGGATTGAAAGATCGGTAGGGGAGCATTCCAGTTGCATTGAAGTCGGCCTGCGAGGGCCGGTGGAGCGGTTGGAAGCGAAAATGTAGGCATGAGTAACGATAAGACGGGTGAAAAACCCGTCCACCGTAAACCCAAGGGTTCCTGATCAACGCTAATCGGATCAGGGTTAGTCGAGACCTAAGGTGTACCCGGTGAGGCCGGGGAAGCCGATGGCAAAGCGGTTAAATATTCCGCTACCGCGCGCAACGCGTGGCTAAGGCGTGACGCAGAAGTGACACTCCCGCGTGCTGACGAATGCACGTTAAAGGGCGTAGGCTGGGGGGCAGGCAAATCCGCCCCCCGTTAAGGCTGAACCCCGACAGTACCCGGATTCTTCGGATGAAGGGATAGTGGAGGTAACCATGCTGCCAAGAAAAGCGTCGTAGTTTGTTGCGAGCGCTCGTACCCCAAACCGACACAGGTGGGTGAGGAGAGTATCCTCAGGTGCTCGAGTAATTCATGGCTAAGGAACTCGGCAAAATAACTCCGTAACTTCGGGAGAAGGATCCCCCGCACAGCAGTGTGCGGGGCGCAGTGAAAAGGCCCAAGCAACTGTTTACCAAAAACACAGGTCTCCGCTAAGTCGTAAGACGATGTATGGGGGCTGACGCCTGCCCAGTGCCAGAAGGTTAAGGAAGGGAGTTAGCGCAAGCGAAGCTAATAACTGAAGCCCTGGTGAACGGCGGCCGTAACTATAACGGTCCTAAGGTAGCGAAATTCCTTGTCGGGTAAGTTCCGACCCGCACGAAAGGCGTAACGATTTGGACACTGTCTCGGCCATGAGCTCGGTGAAATTGTGGTATCGGTGATGACGCCGATTACCCGCAGCGGGACGAAAAGACCCCGTGAACCTTTACTACAACTTTACATTGGCTTTAGCTGTAGTATGTGTAGGATAGGCGGGAGGCTTTGAAGCGGCGTCGCCAGGCGTTGTGGAGCCACCCTTGAAATACCGCCCTTGCTACAGGTGAAGTCTAACCCGGAAACGGGAACAGTGTATGGTGGGTAGTTTGACTGGGGCGGTCGCCTCCTAAAGAGTAACGGAGGCTCCCAAAGGTACCCTCAGCACGGTTGGCAATCGTGCGTAGAGTGTAAAAGCATAAGGGTGCTTGACTGTGAGACCTACAAGTCGAGCAGGGACGAAAGTGGGGTTTAGTGATCCGGTGGCACCGCATGGAAGGGCCATCGCTCAACGGATAAAAGTTACTCTAGGGATAACAGGCTGATCTCCCCCAAGAGTTCACATCGACGGGGAGGTTTGGCACCTCGATGTCGGCTCATCGCATCCTGGGGCGGTAGTACGTCCCAAGGGTTGGGCTGTTCGCCCATGAAAGCGGTACGCGAGCTGGGTTCAGAACGTCGTGAGACAGTTCGGTCTCTATCTGCTGTGGGCGTTGGAATACTGAGGAGGGCTGCTCCTAGTACGAGAGGACCGGAGTGGACGCACCGCTAGTGTACCTGTTGTGTGGTCGCATGCATCGCAGGGTAGCTATGTGCGGAAGTGATAAGCCGCTGAAGGCATCTAAGCGCGAAGCACGCTCCAAGATAAGTATTCCCTATGAGCCTCCTGGAAGACGACCAGGTTGATAGGCGGCAGGTGTACGCATGGTAACATGTTTAGCTGAGCCGTACTAATTAGGCCACTGGCTTTGTTTATATGGCTTGCACGGGGATTCCGGCAAGCGCACTGTACTTCTTCTTTATCACGCTGCGAGGCGTGACCATGTCAAAGAACTTTTTTTACTGACATTGGGCCGACAACGGCCCGCCCCCTTTTTGAAGGTGGCCATTGCGCAGGGGCCCCACCCGTTCCCATCCCGAACACGGCCGTTAAGCCCTGCAGCGCCGATGGTACTGCACACGCGGTAGAGTAGGTCGCCGCCTTCATCTTTCTTTAAAACCTCTTATCCAACCCCCAACGATAAGAGGTTTTTTTACGTTTAATAATCGAGAAAACCGCTAAAAGCTTCTTATATTTAGTATCTGCAACAAAGATTATAATCTATTATGAGTTTTAACTTCCAGAAATTTATCGAGGAGTACAGGGAAAAATTGTCTAAGCTGTTTTCTACTGAAGAAGGAAAACATAAGGACAGCCTGGTTCGGGGCATTAAGCCCGCAACCTTGAACGAAATTATGGAACTCTCCCCGTTAGCTTCTTTCATACCATCCGAATATGATGGGTTTGGTGGTCATACCCATGAAGCATTAGCTATGTTAGAAGCGAGTTCATATGAATCCCTTCCACTATCACTGATGATGGGAATTAATGGTGCATTATTTTTACAACCTATTGCGAATTACGGGAGTGAAGAAGCTAAGGCTGAAATTTATGATCGCGTAATTCATGCTAACAAGATGGGTGGGTTGATGATAACAGAGCCGGACTATGGTTCTGATGCTTTGAAAATGCAAACATCATTCACAAAGGATGGCGATAAGTATAAGATTAAAGGCTTAAAGCATTGGGCAGGCTTAACGGGAATGGCTGATTACTGGTTAATGACAGCCCGGGGTAAAGATAAAAACGGAAACCTTGGCAGGGACATTTCATTCTTTATTCATGATACCAGGAATGGAGGCATTGAAGTAAAAGAATACTACAATAATCTTGGATTGTATATGCTTCCTTATGGAAAGAATAAGATTGATATCCAGGTTTCGGAGTCTCATAAATTGGAGCCCGCCAGTACAGGAATTACCATGATGTTGGATTTACTTCATAGAAGTCGCCTCCAGTTTCCGGGTATGGGTATGGGTTTTCTTAAAAGAATGCTTGATGAAGCAGTTACACATTGCAAGCAAAGATTTGTAGGAGGACAAAGCCTTTTCAATTACGATCAGGTTAGAAGCCGATTATCAGAGCTCCAGGCTTATTTTACAGTTTGTTCAGCCATGTGTAATTTCACGGGTTCTAATGTTCCATTAGCAAGAAACACTACAAAAATGGATGTTGAAGCCAATGCTATAAAATCAGTGGTTACTGATTTCATGCAAAGAGCAGCTCAATCGTTACTACAGCTCACCGGAGCTAAAGGTTATCGATTGGATCACATTGCAGGAAGATCAGTGGTAGATAGCCGTCCTTTTCAGATCTTTGAAGGATCGAATGATATTCTTTATCAACAGATTTCGGAATCAGTTATGAAGATGATGCGTAAGATGAAAAGTTCAAACCTCTACGAGTTTCTGAGCAGTTACGAACTTACAATAAAATCGGCTGACTATTTTAAAGACGCACTGAATTTTGAAGTGGACCTCCAAATGCCTCAGCGAAAGCTTGTTGATCTGGGTAAGGCCTTGGGGAGGATGATTTCGATGGAATTTACGATCAATCTTGGGGAACAAGGCTTTAACAAGGAACTGGTAAACAACGCTATTGAAACACTTCAGGATGAAGTGAACAGTATTATGTGTTTGTTTAAACATGGAGGGCAAGCCAAAGTAGTTGAGGATTACCAGCTTGAAAGTTCCTGGTTTAACCTTCAAGCAGTTCATGCCAAGTAAAACAAAGCTTGTTGTTTTATCGGGTTCAGGTATTAGTGCTGAAAGTGGACTTGCCACATTCAGGGATTCAGGAGGTCTGTGGGAAGGGTATGATATCAATGAAGTAGCCACCCTGGATGGCTGGTATAAGAATCCCCAAAAAGTCTTAGACTTTTACAACAAAAGAAGAGAACAGGCAGTAAAAGCGAAACCCAATAAAGCCCATGAATATATTGCCGGGTTGGAAGAATTGTTTGATGTTCATGTAGTTACCCAGAATGTTGATAATTTACATGAGAAGGCAGGTTCAAGTAATGTATTACATTTGCATGGAGAACTTACTAAAGCCCGGAGCATAAAAAATGAAGACCTGGTAATTGAAATCGGATCAAGCCCTATAAAACTTGGAGATCTTGGAGAAGACGGTGAGCAGCTTCGCCCGCATATTGTCTGGTTTGGGGAAATGGTTCCGATGTTACAGCAGGCAAGTGAAGTAGTATCAAAAGCAGATATTCTTATAGTGGTAGGAACCTCACTTGTTGTTTATCCTGCTGCGGGATTAGTCAATTATGCGAAAGAAGGGATACCCAAATTCATAGTAGATCCATCAGTACCTGAGTTATATTCTTTTGAAGGTTGGGAGCATTTTAAAGAGCCTGCGACCACCGGAATAGAGAAATTGAAAATACATTTGGAAAAGAACTATGCCTGAAATGAATGAAGAAGAAAAAGGAATACTCGAACAATACCTCCTCCCATTTCTTCACTTAAATAAAAGATATCCTTTGCTGCAGGGAAAGAGTTTGGAAGCAGAGGCCATGCTTTCCGGTTTAGACGTTGATGAGCTGAGAGTAATACGATCCAACATGAAGCAGAATGCTAAGCAAGCTGCTTTGGAATTGCTTAAAGAAGATGAAATTGTAGATATCTTGGATAAACTCCCACTGGATGGCTCTGAATGTATTGTAGTACTTGGTGATTCAATAACGGAAGATGAGCAGGGCTGGTTTGAAATTCTCAAGAATGTATTAGCTATTGCTACTGAGAAAGAAGATTTCACATTTATTAATTCCGGGGTGGCTTACAATACTTCAGCGGATGCACTAAGAAGAATAGATCGTGATGTTCTGATACACGAGCCGGATTGGGTTTTTGTAGCTTTGGGTACTTTTGATGCTCAGCGGTTAAATATAGCGCCCCATCGAACATTGATGCCTCTTTCAGAGAGTTGGGAAAACTTTGAGACCATTCAGCAGGTAATAAATGAGCATGTTTCAAATCCTGTTATATGGATTACCCCGGCACCGGTAATAAAAGAACTTCTTAGTGAGCATCCTCTTTACGAGTTCGGGATTGAAGAAGAAGATTTGAGCCAGGTTCGGCAACTGGTATCAGGTAAAGATGGTGTAATTATAGATAGCCTGGGAGGAAGAATGGGAGAGGAAGGGCCTGAAGCATGGAACTATATCCCTGACGGGCTGCATCACTCCTTAACAGGGCACATGAATACCGTACGGTTAATCCTGAAAAAAATGTCAGAAGCTAAGCGAACTTAGAAGTTCAACCTGAAGTTGACTATCTCAACAGTTGGATTTATAGTAGTGGAAACATCGCTTTTTGATTGTTGGAGTGTCCCTATCACAGAAGGATTTACAAACCCAAAGCTTGTCCCGTTTTCAA
This sequence comes from Balneolaceae bacterium, assembly GCA_006969905.1. Lineage (GTDB taxonomy): Bacteria > Bacteroidota > Rhodothermia > Balneolales > Balneolaceae > Balneola. The sequence goes on from CP030887.1 coordinate 1,649,893, forward strand.
AGCTCAATCCCAATAAACCACTAGCATTTGCAGGATTTAAAGCGGTGGCACCGACTGGCTCATAGCTACGCTTCGCAAGAACAAAGGTATCAAAAAGTCCAAATCCGAAACCTACCCAGGCTCCAATTCCTGCACCGTACTGCAAGCCCTTGTCAAGCCGTTCATTAGCTACTAACATGATAGAAGTAACAACTACAGAACCTAAAGCAGCTCCATAAAAAGTATCCAGAAGCACAATCACACTGCTGTTGGTACCATCATTAAATAATCCGGATACAAGAACAGCCTGACCCTCACCATTTGTAATATCATAGGCTCCAACTCCAATTCCATAGAGGGTTCCTAGTCCCAACCCAACTCTAAGTGGGGCAAAATCTGAATTGTCTGTAATGGCCATAGTAGCACCACCCAGTAGTGTTCCCTGGACAGCTCCATTCAAAGTATTTCCGGCAAGCAGTTCTATAGTCTGTGCAGATGACTTAGAAAAAGGAAAAATTGAGACAAATAGCAGAAAACTAAGGAGTGATATTTTTTTCATCTTGTGCGGGTATAAGGTTTTGATGAAGTTAGCAATTCTAAAAAGGCTTTACCAAGTGTTAATCGGGATTATTTAGTGCTACCGGAATTACTTTACCATTCATATAGCTATGTGCATTTTTTGTAAAATCAGCTATAAATTTTCCCATTTCTTCAGGTTGAACCGGAGCCTGATACCCCGGAAAGGCTTGTTCAAGCATTTGGGTTTGCACCGCCCCAAGGCAGAGACAGTTTACGGAGATGCCTTCTGAAGAAAACTCAGTACTTAAGGATTCGGTAAGGATGGAGAGCGCCCCTTTTGCAGCAGAATATGCAGAAAGTCCGGGGAATTTCTGGCTCCCCTGAAAACCACCCATACTGCTTATGTTAACGATATGCGAGCCTTTTTGAAATTTCGATTTGAGGGAACGGATTAAATTAACTACCGAGAAAAAATTAACTTCAAATTGCTCTTTCCATTCCTCAATGCTGGTGTCCATAAAGGGCTTATTTAAAAGTGCCCCGGCATTATTAATAAGGCCATCTAAAGCATCAACTTTATCCAGGTGCTTTAAAACATTTCCAATACCTGAAGCCGAGGTCAGGTCTTCCATAATAATATGAATAGAGTTTTTGATACCAGGGTTTTCTAGTTGGCCCAGCATTCCTTCAGTCCTGGATACGGCAAATACTCTGGCACCGCTTTTTGCGAGGTTCAATACAGTATGATACCCAATACCTTTACTGGCTCCTGTAACTAAATATGTTTTCATTATTTATAAATTTAGCAATCAAGTTAAGGAATGCTTCACGTTTACAAAACATTAAACTATAGGTCACTAAATTCATGGAAAAAGCGCTTTTTTATGGATATCTTGAAATTCTTTTCAAAAAACCAAGCTGAATGATTTAATGAGTAATAAGCAACGCAGGTCACTTGTTCCAAGTAATATTGAACAGCTTAGCAGGTATATAGCAGGCAAAACAATTAACGAGGTTGTGGTAGCTTACCACCCTTCAAAAATTGCTAAACTTGCTTCCAATGAAAACAGGCTGGGGTTTAGTTCCAAAGTACAGGGTGCCATTTTAAAGGCATTACCTTCCATTCAAAATTATCCCGATCCACTGGCAAATAGGTTAAGACAGGCAATTGCCAGTAAAAATAATGTATCAGAAGACCGGGTTGTGGTAGCATCTGGTTCAGAGAGTATATTAGCCATGCTTTGCAGGACATTTTTTCATAACGGTCAAAATGCAATTACAGCGAATGCAACATTTGTGGGCTTTTTTGTTCAGATGGGAGTACGCGGAGCTCACCTCAAAAAAATCCCGGTTACTAAAGATTACAGGTTCGATGTGAAAGCATTGGTTAATGCAATCGATGAAAATACTAAGATGCTGTATGTGGCAAATCCAAATAATCCTACAGGTACCTATATCACCAGGCAGGAATTTGAATGGATGATGGACCGGGTACCTTCTGATGTACTGGTGGTGATGGACGAGGCATATTATGAATTTGCACAAGATGTTGAAGATTACCCTCATGCTCTATCATATAGTTATGATAATGTGATTGTACTCAGAACCTTTTCAAAGGCCTATGGATTAGCCGGTTTTAGGGTTGGGTACGGAATTGCCAGAGAAGATATTATTGACAACTTGCTTAAAACGAAACTTACTTTTGAACCCACTGCACTTGGTGAGGCAGCTGCTCTTGCTGCATATGAAGATGATGAGTTTTTGAAAAAGAGCATAGAAGTAGTAAATGAAGGTAAAGAAAGGCTCTATTCCTTTTTTGATGATAAGGGCGTGAAGTATGTACGCTCCATTTCCAATTCTGTAATGATGGTATTTGATTCAGAAGATGAAGCTATAGCATTCACTCAAGCTATGCTGGAAAAAGGAGTGATACTGAGACGGATTCATGCCTTTGGGCTTCCAGATTGTGTAAGAGTTACTATAGGTGTTCAGGAAGATATGGATCACTTTGAGCAATCTTTTGAAGAAATTATGATAGCTAAATAAAAAATGGTTAAAACAAAGCAAAGAACGGTATCAAAGGTAGATTGGAAAGATGTTGCAAGACTGGTGCTGCTTTCTAGGGCAATGGATGAAAAAGAGGAATCGGAATTAGTGCCTCAGAAAAAAGTACTGTATCAATTCTCAGCCCGTGGGCATGAGTTAGGTCAAATTTTGCTGGGAAAACTACTCGATAACAAAAATGATGCAGCCAGTGCATATTATCGCTCGCGACCACTTTTACTCACACTTGGCTTGGATCTGGAAGATGCCATGGCTGCGCCTATGGGTAAATCAGGAAGCTATAGTGATGGTCGGGATATTGGCGTAGTATGTAACCGGCCTGATGTGGATGGAGTAAAGGTTTTGCCAATGGCCGGAGATGTAGGTTCGCAGTACACCCCGGCAATAGGCTGGGCTCAGGCCATTGAGTATCGCAGAACTGTTTTAAAAGAAAAGGAGTATGATAAAGCCATTTCGGTTATCCTTGGTGGTGATGGCTCTGTGGCTACAAACGGATTTTGGTCAGCACTTACTATTGCAACCACCCAAAATCTTCCGGTACTTTTCTATATTGAGGATAATGGGTATGGGATTTCGGTAACCAGCGAGTTTCAAACACCGGGAGGTGTTATTACTGATAATCTTCAGTCATTCAAAAATCTTAGAATTATAGAAGGGGATGGGACAAATCCCGAAGAAGCTGCAACTTTGATGAAAGAAGCGGTTGCTTCAGTTCGGGATCGAAAAGGCCCTACTATGATCCGCTTAAAAGTACCTCGTTTAAATGGGCACTCTTACCAGGATAATCAGGCTTACAAGCCGGAAGAATTGGTTGAAGAGGAGAAACAAAGAGATCCGTTGGATACATTAAAAGGTTATCTGGTTCCGGATACACTTACCGAAAGAGTTTGGAATAATCTTGAGAAGAAAGCTGAAGAGATAATAAGTAAAACTGCTGAAGCAGCTTTAAGCAGATCAGAACCGGATACATCAAGTACTGAAAAATTTGCTTTTGCTGAAGAAGGAGAGCTTCAGACTATTGGTGGTTTAGCTGTAGAAGGGCACAAATTTCCAAAAGAAAATGAAAAACCATCTCCTGAAAAACAAAGAATCAATATTGTAGAAGCCATCCGGAGAACACTGGAGTACGAGCTGGAAACAAATCCAAAGCTATTGGTTTTCGGAGAAGATGTTGGGTTAAAAGGGGGTGTTCATGCTGCCACTATGGATTTACAGTCTAAGTTTGGAGAGCAAAGAGTTTTTGACACCAGTTTATCAGAAGAAGGGATTGTAGGCCGCGCAGTAGGTATGGCCTATGCCGGATTAATGCCAGTTGCTGAAATCCAATTCAGAAAATACGCTGATCCGGCAACTGAACAGTTGAATAATTGTGGTACAACTCGCTGGAGAACAGCAAACAGGTTTGCAGCACCCATTGTGGTACGTATGCCGGGTGGTTTTGCAAAATGTGGAGATCCCTGGCATAGTATGAGCAATGAAGTATTTTTTGCCCATGCCATTGGCTGGCAGGTAGCCATGCCAAGTAATGCTGAAGATGCGGTAGGCCTCCTTCGAACAGCCATGAGATCAAATAACCCAACCATCTTTTTTGAACATCGAAACTTACTGGACGCTAAGTATGCACGAAAACCCTATCCGGGAAATGAGTTTGTAGTTCCTTTTGGTAAGGCAAAAAATCTTAAAGAGGGGAATGAGGTAACCATTATTACCTGGGGCGCTATGTGTGAACGTGCAGAGCAAGCGGTAGAAGAGATGGGGGTGTCTGCCGATATACTTGATCTTCGTACCATGATGCCATGGGACAAAGAAGCCTGCCTGGAATCAGTGAAAAAAACCAACCGGTGCCTTATCGTACACGAAGATAATAAGACTGCAGGTTTTGGTGCTGAAATTGCAGCTGTACTAACAAGTGAAGCCTTTGAGGACCTTGACGCACCCATAGAGAGAATTACAATGCCTGATATCCCCGTACCATATAATGTTGGGTTAATGGAATCTGTGCTACCAAATGTTCAAAAAATAACTCATAAGATAGATTCGCTCTTAAGTTTTTAACCAAAACCTTATTTGTTACATGAGATTTTTATAATTCTCAGAGGTAGGTATTAAATAAGCCGTTAATTACATTTGGCTTTGAATATCAAATGTGTGTTGGTTTGACTCTGGGGAAAAAAATAGTACTGAGTTTTGTACTCTTAAGTGTAATATTAGGGGGTTTGGGTATTGTTTGGGAATTTTACTACGCTGAGATAACCAACAAACAACTACAGGAAAGCAGAGAGGCATCTCAAATTGTTGAGTTTTCAAATGAAATGGAAGTAAGCCTGTATCAGAGTTTGTTATATCTCAACTCTGTCAGAGAAGTAGATAAGGTAGAAAGGGGCGAGCAAACGATTCAATTGATGCCCTCAAAAATGCACTTCAGAACAGCATTTGATAATGAATTATTAAGCTTTGAAAAATCATTTTCAGCCCTCAATCAGCTACTAACAAATAAGGCAAGTTTACAGGCTAATGTTTCAGATTTAGAGAACCGGTATTTTCTATATAAATCATTATCCTCAGAATGGCTAAGCCTGATTGAAGATGACCCCAATGAGGCAAATATTACCTTTTTGTCTTCTATTGAGCCATATTTCCGAAATAATATTATGCCGAAAGTTGCAGAGATTCGGACAGGGGCACTAGAAGTTCGTGACAATGAGATCGAAGAGTTAAATGATGAGTTACGAACGGCAAGAATCACAAATATTATTGCCAGTACATTAGCCCTTTTACTTGGTTTATTGCTTGCATTCTATATTTATAAATCGGTAAGAACCCCTCTCAGGCAATTGGTTCATTCTGCTAACCAGATTGGAGAAGGAAATTTAAAAGAGAGGGTTCATATAGATTCTGCGGATGAGATCGGATTTCTTGCCAATGCTTTTAACACAATGGTTGAAAACCTGGAGAAGAAAACTATTTCAACAGATTACCTCGATAATGTTTTAGAATCCATACGCGAAGCAATTTTGGTAACTGACAATAATGACATAGTTACCAGGGTTAACGGTTCGGCTGCCAGGTTACTTGGTTATTCTAATGATGAAATTATTGGAAAGCCTCTCCAGGGATTTTTTTACTTAGTGAATTCTGATGGCATTGAATCCGAAAGAAAAGAAGAAGTAAGCGAATACCAATTAATTACTCGCAATAAAGAGTATATCCCCGTGCTTTTTTCACAAGCCGATTTGATAGAAAACGGAAAAAAGAAAGGGAGTGTGAACGTTGCAACAGATATCAGCAATCTGAAAGAAGCTGAAATGGAATTGAAAAAAGCACTGGATGAAAAGGGAATGATGCTTGCTGAAATTCATCACAGGGTTAAAAATAATCTGGCAGTTATTTCAGGCTTGTTACAACTTCAGGGGTATCATACTAAGAGTGAGGAGATAACAGATGCACTTAAGGATAGCCAGTTCAGGATACAATCAATGGCTCTGGTTCATGAGAAGTTATATGAAAGTGAAAACCTTGCATATATTAATTACGACAGGTATATAAAAGATTTGTTACAGGCCATAATAAGCATGCATGAATCGGCCTATAAATCTGTAAAGCTATCATGCGATATGGAGGCTTTTTCTTTAAGTATAGGGCAAGCAATACCTGCATCCTTACTGCTCAATGAACTTATAGTGAACTCATTTAAACATGCATTTACCGAGCAGAAGAAAGGTGAAATTGTGGTAAATGGCAGAGAAGTAAATTCAAAAGTGATTATTGAAATAAGCGATAATGGAAAAGGCGTAACCCAGGAAGACTTCTTTCAATCAAAATCTCTGGGCTCAACCCTTATAGACACATTAATAGGTCAGCTTGATGGCAATTTAGAAGTACTGCCAAATGACAAAGCCGGAAAAGGAACCACGTTCAGGCTTGAGTTTAAGAAAGACCTAACCATGTAAATAATGCTTTCGTAAAGGCTCGTCAAACTTTTCTATAGCATACCGGAGCATGGTTCGGGGCATATTTTTGAAATGTTGATCGAGGAATTGAGTTTCTAAATCCAAGTTACGGTTCCCGATTTCCCTCAGCATCCAGCCTACTGCTTTATGGATCAGGTCATGATCATCATTCAGAAGGAGTTCTGCAATTTTCAATGCATCTTTGAAATCATCTCTTTTAATGAAATGATAGCAGGTAATCATAGCTATTCTTTTTTCCCAGAGATTCTCAGATTGAGCTAATTCATATAATAAGTCTCTTTCCTTATTGAAAAGAAATCTTCCAAGAATTTGATGGCACGAACTGTCTACAATATCCCAGTTATTTACATACCGGAGGTTTTTCAGGTAAAACTGTACAACCTCCTCAAACACATGTTCATTTGCTTTCTCAACTTTATATACAAGCAGCATTACCGCAGTTAACCGGGCTTCATGATATTTGTTTTGGAGAAGTTTTTGCACCTCATCGAGTTCCATGTTTTTAAACTTCCTGGCAACTTTCCTTTGGTTAGGCACTGTAATGCCCAGAAACTTATCCCCTTCTCCATATTCACCTGGCCCTGATTTAAAGAAACGTTTTGAATGTTCTGCCTTTGCAGGATTAGAATAAGATTTAAGCTCAGAAAAGGCTTCTTTGAAACTCATAACCCAAAAGTTAATACTATAAAACGAGCAATAAACTGGCTGATGATGACATATAAAAGCCAACCAAGTATCGCAGTGAAGAAAGCTTTTATGATTCGCAGGAATAAATTTCCCTTATGAAAACTGACCATCACATACATAGGGTAAAAAATGAGTACCAGGTAGTTCAGAAGGAAAAAATATGGGGAGATAACAGAAGCACCGGTTATAAAAATAGAGAAAAAAATGTATTGAGCAGTGATAAAAAATCCCAGTGCCAAATACTCAACAAAATAATAGCCTGCTTTTCGATTAAATAGCTTATTGAATAAGGCTAATGTAAGTGCATAATTGACAAGAAAAATGTTTATATGTTTCGAAAAAAACTGGGAAGCTTTTGTTGCCGGGCTATCAGGGTTTGGCATTTCTCGTGCACCAATAGCCTGGCTGAATGTCTCAATCGGATCAAAGTCAGTAACAGATTTAAGGATCAGGTAAATAGCAAGCACCAGGATATAATACCGAAAAGGGTGGGAGTAGGATTTTCGTTTTCCTGATATGTATTCACGAACTAGTTTGCCGGGATTCGTAATCATTCCTTTGATTGTACGGAAAAGAGGAGCATCGAAATCAAAATAATGTTCCAGTACATCCCGGGCAGATTCTCTGAATACTATTCGGCCTTCGTTTGTTTTTTGTCCACAATTAGGGCAAAAATTTCCTTCATATTGAGCCTCGCAGTTCTTGCAAATAATCATGCGTCAATATAAAAAAAGCCCTTAAAAAAGAGCTTTAAATAAAAAGGGATTAAAATTACTGTTTACTAAAACATGAACATTGCAATCCTGCAGCTTCAAGAGTAATGGCATGCCAGTCAAATTCATCTCCGTACGAATTATTCTCCCACCAGAATGGAAGCCGCTCTTTCATTTGGTTTCCTGTTTCATTCATTGTGGCAGCATCAAACAGCCGCCCGTTTACCATAGTGTAGCGTACAGAATTTGTATTCCGGATATTCTCTAATGGGTTGGCATTCAGCACTATTAAATCGGCTAACTTGCCTACTTCCAAAGATCCAATGTCATCATCAAGCCCGAGATAATGAGCTCCATTCAGGGTAGCTGCCCGCAATGCTTCCATATTGGTCATGCCGCCCTGGCTAAGTGCCCAAAGCTCCCAATGTGCGCCTAACCCCTGTAGCTGTCCATGAGCGCCCAGGTTAACCTTCACTCCGGCATCGGTTAGTTGTTTGGAAGTCTCTGACGTAAGGATATGACCATTTTCATATTCTTCATCCGGTATCATAGTTCTGTGCCTGGAACGGGGATCTATCACACCTCTGGGAGTGAAAGAAAGTAGTTTTTTGTCCTCCCAAACATTGGTTTTTTGATAAAAATAGTATTCGCCACTTACACTTCCATAATTCACCAAATGAGTAGGTGTATACCCGGTTTTACTGGCACTCCACAACTCCAGTACATCTTTATAAACAGGAACTACAGGGATATTATGTTCGATGCCCGTATGTCCATCAAGTATCATACTCATATTGTGGAAGAAAAAGGACCCACCTTCGGGAACCACCAACATTTCCAGTTCTTTGGCTGCTTTTATCACTTGCTGGCGTTGTTCTCTTCGCGGTTGATTGTAGCTTTTTACAGAGGACGCCCCAAAAGCCTTGGTTCTTTTAAGGGCAAAAAGTGCATCATCATAATTATTTATTACTGCCTTAAAAGCTCCATCAGCACCATAAAGAATTACTCCGGTAGAATACACTCTTGGGCCAACCATATTTCCGGCTTTTATAGCTTCAGAATGAGAGAAAATCATCTCGGTATTAGAAGACGGGTCGTGTGCAGTAGTAACCCCATAAGCTACATTGGCAAAATATTCCCATTGTTGCTGCGGGCTTAATCCCAGGCGGAAATTACCCAGGTGAGCATGTACATCAACTATACCCGGCATAATGGTTTTACCTGAAGCATCGATTACCTTAGCATTATCAGGAATGGATACATTTGTGCCGATTGCCCTGATCTTATTGCCATCAACAACGATAGTTCCGTTTTCAATAACCTCGTTTCCTTTCATAGTAATGATACGGGCATTAGTAAATGCAATAGAACCTTCAGGAACATAAGTATCCAGCTCAAGCCCAATGCTTAAACCTGTTTTGGGTGGTTCGGGTAAACTGTCAGGCGCTCCTTCAACAAATGTAAATGCATTTTTAAGGTCCAGGGAAAAATATTCTTCTCCAAGGGTCCAATGCAGTTTTTTGCTGTCTCCAGACCAGTGCATGTGGTAACCCCCTTCACTGGCAACTTTAGCAACAGGTATAGCTTTTGTTGAGGGTGAAAGCTCAATGCTTTTTCCTGTCTTGGGCATGGGTGCCAGGTACACTTTATATAGATTAGAAAAGGCTATCCATTTATTATCGGGGCTTGGTACAAACTCATGTCCGTATTTTGAGGTAAAATGGGTTTGTTCATCTTCACCACGCAGGTTAACACTCCGGTATGTTTTGTCAATAGCACCAAAAATATACCCTCCGGTTTGGTAGAAAATACGATCTCCTTCAGCATTAAAACGGGGAAAGAACCCGCTACTTACGATCTTAGTTGATTTTCCTCCTTTTGCTGGTATGGTATAAATTCCGGGATTTACTGTATAAGCAAACCCCTGTTGTCCATTTCCACCTTCTTTTCGGTATACAATGGTTTTACCATCAGGGGAGAAAGAGGGTTCTCTGTAAATGCCTTTTTTAGTAGTGAGTTTAGCGGGCTTGGCATTTCGTTTACTTATTTCCAGTAGGTTTAGAGCTCCCATTTCAACATCACTCCAGCTAACATAGGCCAGGTATTTGCCATCAGGTGAAAAGGTCGGATCAAATTCAAAATCCAAAGTCTTGGTAAGGCGCTCAGGCTTTCCATTTGGCAACGATTTTTTCCAGAGATACCCAACAGCGTTAAAAACAAGCGTCTTGCCATCAGGAGAAGTGATGGCGTTACGAATAGCACGTGCAGTAAACTTTTCAGGGGCTACATTCTGCTTATACCGAACGGCTTCAACAATTTCATGGCTGGATTCTGCTTCAAATGGAATAATGGATGAAGCTCCCGTTTCAACATTTATTTTATTGATTTTCCCATTTGCCCAAATCACAATGTTTTTACCGTCAGGCATCCAGTTAAAATTGGTATACACCCCAAAAATTGCCCAGGCTTCCTGTTGGTCTTTACTGAGGTTTTGGAAAACAGGTTTTTCTATACCACTTTCTATATCTCTTATATAGAGCACTGATTTGGTTCTTACGCGGCGAACAAAAGCCATGCGCGTACCATCAGGAGATATTTGGGGGCGGGCGGCTCCGCCACCGCCTCCGGTAATGGTTTCAATATCTCCTTTTTCACGGTCGTATCTTCGAATTACATAAATCTGGCTGTTAGGATCTTTATTGTATTGAAAAAATCCGCCCGGATAATTGTCCTCGCTGTAATATACATACCTTCCATCAGGTGAAATTGAGGGTTCTCCAATATCTTGTTGGGCATTTTTCTTCTCGACAAGTTGAATTCCCGATCCGCCACTTTTGTGGTACATCCATATTTCACCGGCCCCTAAAGAGCGTGTTGAAGAAAAATGTTTTTTTGCAATGATGTATTCTCCATCAGGAGTCCAAATTGCGTTATTTAATAACCTGAAGCTTTCTTTAGTAATTTGAGAAGCATTCTCGCCATCCGAATCCATTACCCAGATGTTATCTCCTCCTCCTGCATCACTGGTAAATGAAATGTGTTTTCCATCCGGGCTGAAACGGGGCTGTACTTCAAAGGCATGCCCGCCGCGTAGTAATGTAGCTTTGCCACCGGAAGCTGGCATCATGTAGATATCACCTAAAAGATCAAAAACAATATGTTTTCCATCCGGGCTTACGTCAAGGTTCATCCATGTACCTTCATCTGTGGTGAAGGTAAGAGAGGAGGTTTCTCCCAGATCAGGGTTGGATACATCCCATGTATCCTGGGAAACTGACCACTGGCTTAAAAAAAGAAGGAGAGTAATTGTACAAAAAAACTTCATCAAAACTAAGGTTTGTTATTGGTGGTTGATAATAAGCCTTGTCAGCCTTTTTTATTAAATGTTTGTAGATTTTTACATCATCCCAGTAACCTTAAGGACATCTAATTTAGATAAGCCAATAAATTTCTGATATTAAGGTATCAGTTTAAGGACGAAGGAGTGATTGTAAAAAAACTAATACTTTGGGGTATTCTGGCGATGCTATGCACTAATGTGTATGGCCAGAAGTATAACATAAAAACGTATTCGGTAAATGAAGGTTTGCCCTCCAGCCAGGTTTTTGATGTCCATTTAGATGACAATGGTATTGTCTGGTTTGGTACCGCATATGGGCTGGTTAAGTTTGATGGGTATAATTACGAGACTTTTGACAAGAAGAATGGGCTGAGAGATGAATTTATCTATGAAATTTTCGAAGATTCTGAACAGAATATCTGGGTTTCCACAGAAGCCGGAGGAGTTGCTCTTTTTCAATCGGATAGCCTGATTTATTTAGAATCACTTGCAAGATTGGATGGTAAAACCATTCAAAAAATTATCGAGTCTCCAAGCAATGAGCTGTGGTTTGGGAGCTATGAAGAGGGAATTATAGTATGGAATAAAGAAGATTCTGCATTCAGAGAAATCAGTATGAATGAAGGACTTCCCGACACAACGATATGGGATATATACTTTGATGATGAGGGCAAAGCCTGGATTGGAACCTGGGAAGGGGTAAGCATTTATGAAGAGGGAAAGGGTGTTACTAAAGTTCTTACGGAAGCAGATGGATTAAGTGGTTATGCTGCTTACCAGGTTTTTGAAGCAAGCGACGGCCGTAAATGGATTCCTACAAGTGACGGCGTAAGTATTATTAATAAAGACTTCAGCATAGAAGTTATCAAAGACCTTGACGGACATAAGTTAGACTATGTGTATAATATTTCGGAAGGTGATGACGGTTTAATTTGGATTGGAACAGAAAGAAAAGGACTGTTCTGGTATCATCCCGGCACAAGAGAGTCTACCCATATAAGTAAAAAGAATGGATTAAGCAGTAATTATATCTACCGGCTGATTAAAGCAACTGACGGCACTATCTGGGTAGCAACCGATGGAAACGGGGTAAGTATTTTTAAAGACAAGCGCTTTACATTTTTTGACTCGGGAACCCCATTCGGGTTTAATGCAGTTTTTGGAAGTCTTGTAGCTGAAGACGGTACACTCTGGTTTGGGGTAGATAATGGGTTATCAAAATATAAAAACGGAGAGTTTACATTCTTTCCTTTACCACCAGCCAAATATTTTGAACAAGAAATATGGGATATAGAAGAACTGCCTAATGGAAACTTGCTCCTGCTTACTTATGACTTTGGAGTTATTGAATTTGATGGATCTGAGTTCAGTGATTATGTATTCAAAGAAAAACTTCCCAGTTACTATGTAAACGATATTTTAATTGACGGAGAAAGTATCTGGTTGGCTGTAGAAGATGGCATCATAAAATATGAAAAAGGAAAATTTGAGAAGTTTTCGCCGCCAAAAGAAGAGGGATATTGGTCAGCTTATACAAATGTAGTCGAAAAAGACCGTACGGGAAATTTTTGGTTAGGTACTGAAAACGGTCTGGCATATTTTGATGGAAAAGAATTTACTTTTTACAGAGAGGAAGAGGGCTTAAAAAGTATCACCGTAAATGAAATCAAAGAAGACGCTTTTGGAAATATATGGATTGGTACCAATAAAGGCCTCTCTGTAATTGAGCAGGAGGATATTGCCTCTAAAGAGAAAAAGGTGACCAGCTTTGATTCAGAAGATGTGTTTTTGAACGAAACTATATTTTTACAATTTGATGCTAAAGGAGGTTTATGGCAGGGTACTAATGGCGGGGTGAACTATTATAATCTTACAAATTGGTACGATGGGGGAGAAATATCTAAAATTTATTTTCCATTGCAAGATTACGGAAAAGGTGTGGAAATGAACGGGGGCTCCAGCCTGATGGACAAAGATAAGAATCTTTGGTTTGGGACTGCCAGCAAAGGGCTAATTAAGTATAATACCAATGAGGGAAGTTCTTTTCCGACAACAGCTGAACCTCCCAAAACATATATAAGATCAGTTTTAGCAAATGGTGATGTTGTTTTTGAGCAAAGAATTGGCGAACAAATTCCTGGTAGCATTGAATTAGACTATGAGGAAAATAACCTGGAGATTCATTTTGCGGCGGTAAACTTTAAGGATCCGTACCGCATTCTCTACAAATATCGACTTAAAGGTTTTGAAGAAAAGTGGCGCACTGAATTTGATGCTAATGAAGTAATTTATACGAGCCTGCCGGCCGGAACGTATGATTTTGAAGTAATGGCAAAATCGGTTAAGTCAGATTGGGGAACCGTTCCAGCCACAATTAAATTAACTATCGATAAACCTATATGGCTTTCCAATAGCTTCTTTTTTATGGTAGCAATTACCCTGCTTGGTTTAATGATCCTTTATATAAATGTTCGTTTAAACATGGTAGAAAAACAAAAGCTCAAAAAGCTTGTAGACGAACAAACTAAAGATCTTATTAATGCACTTGGTGAAAAAGAAGCATTAATCAAGGAAGTTCACCACAGGGTAAAGAACAACCTAGCGGTAATTTCGGGCTTATTTGAACTGCAAATTTGGAAGTCAAAAAATGACGCAGTTTCAAAAATCTTAAGGAACAGCCAATTAAGAATTCGTTCTATGTCAATTATCCATGAGCAGCTGTATCAGAGCGAGAGCCTTTCGAAAATTGGGTTTAAAAGATATATGGAGAACCTTATTTCAGCAATTACTGCTTCTATGGATTCAGATGAAATTGATATTGCTGTTGAAAGTGAGATTGATGATGCTATCCATCTTACTATTACACAGGCAGTACCGTGCGGTTTAATAATGAATGAATTACTTAGCAATGCATATGAACATGCCTTTGTTTATAGATCCTCAGGAAAGATTACCATATCTATAACGCAGGAAAAAGGGAATAAAATTAGAATAATTGTTCAGGACAATGGAGTTGGTATCCCCCCTGAAAAGATAGGCGGCACTAAAGATTCATTAGGAATGACTCTTGTAAACACATTAGTTCAACAGCTAAAGGGAGAGATTGGATACCTTAATGAAAGAGGGTCAAAGTTCGTAATCACATTTGAAAAAGATAAGTTTAACGTGGGTTTTATTGATAAATAAAAGGCACACTTTTATTTCTTTTTGAACTGCGTAATGAAGTTTTTTGTGTAGTCAGAAAGCACTAACCTACCACTAACCTCAGCCCGTTGTTCCAGCAAATCATCCCAGTGCTCGGTACCTTTCCATAAAACCAGTTTCAATTCCTGCATGGCTTCCGGACTGCTTTTTGATAACTGAATTGCAAGAGTCTCCACAGCAGAATCGAGTTCTTCAGTAGTTTCAAATTCCTGATTAAATAGTCCTTTTTGAGTAGCCCAGGTAGAATCGTACCAGTTAGTAGCATCAACCGCCATTGCTGAAAAAGCAGAAGTTCCAACTGCCCGTTCTACAGCAGGGCCAACCACAAACGGCCCAATTCCAAGTGCCAGTTCACTAAGCTTTACCGAGGCACCTTTTTTTGCAAAGGTATAATCTCCGGCAGAAGCAATCCCAACACCTCCACCAACAGTTTTACCATGCACTCTCACTATGATGAGTTTGGGACAAGTACGCATTGCATTTAAAACCAGAGCAAAGCCCATGAAAAATTGCTTGCCTGTATCGAAGTCTTCAATAGCAATCAATTCATCAAAAGAAGCTCCGGCGCAAAACGCCCCTTCTCCCGAACTCTTAATTACAATTACTTTTATTTCATTATTGTTACCAGCATCATCTATAGTATTAGCCAGTTTTCTGAGAATAGCTCCTGGGAGAGAGTTTCCTTTTGGATGGGAGAACTCAATAGTTCCGATGTTGCTGGTGATAGCTAATTCGACATTTCCGTTAGAGGACATATTTGTTAGTTTTTCAGGAGTTCAGGAGTTCAGGAGTTCAGGAGTTCAGGAGTTCAGGAGTTCAGGAGTTCAGGAGTTCAGGATTGACCTCCCGTAGCTTGAAAGCATTTTACTTACTTCTTCAAGAAGATTATTTAAGCTTTCGGTTGAGCCATATCCTAAATCTTGAGCGAGTATAAGGTAATATCGACATTCTTCCAATGAGCCTTGTGCTATATTCATAAATCTTGCTTTGTCTTTTCTACCTCTTTTTTTGAATCCTTCAGCTATGTTAGCGGCTATTGAAACAGATGCTCTTCGATATTGTGAAGTCAGCCCATAAAGTTCTTCTTTAGGAAAACCTTTTGTGTAGGTATAACTTTCAAGTACAAATTGATGTGCTTTTTGCCAAACTAAAAGGTCTTTAAATGTTTTAGCTGGTTTCATGGTATAAAAGTTGATTTCAGAATTACTCAAGTAAGACAGGTTCAAAGCAATTCCTTACAAAATTTATCTGAAAACTGTTACGCTGAATTCTGACTACTGGTTAAACCAAATCGATATCCAGTTTATTCTTTCTTTTAACCAAAGTTAAGATGGTGTATTCAGCTACTAAAATCTCGTCCTGATTTTTTACTTCTACATCCCAATAAACAACACCAAACGGAAATAAATCGCCTTCCCGTTGTTGTCGAACTGTTTTTCGCTTTACAATTAGCTTGGTCGTGATGGTATCTCCGGGTGCAACAGGTGCAAGAAAAGAAAGACTTTCAAGCCCGTAGTTCAATAATACTGGGCCTTCATCCGGGTGAACAAACTGACCAGCAGCAGCAGATAATACAAAATAACCATGAGCTACTATTTTACCGAACAGAGATCTTGAAGCGGCATCCGGATCAGTATGAGCATAAAAGTGATCCCCAGAAAGGTTGGCAAAATCTTCTACATCTTTATCTGTAACAGTTCGTGGTTCCGATAAAAGAGACTGACCAACTTCCAATTCCTCAAAGTGCATTTGAAATGGATGTTTTGGAGCTTCTTTGGTTTCAGCACCTTTAATATGTTGCTGAACAATATTCATCAAAGTAGTAGGAGATCCTTGCAGAGCTATGCGTTGCATATTGTGGAGTACCGCTCGTGCTCCACCAAGCTCTTCGCCACCACCGGCACGCCCAGGTCCACCATGAACCATATGCGGCATTGGGGAGCCATGCCCGGTAGATTCTCCTGCTGAATTTCTGTTGATGACCATAAAACGACCGTGGTAAGGAGCACATCCTAAAGTGATTTCAGCGGCCACATCATCATCAGCTGTGAACAAAGAGGCCACCAATGAGCCATCCGCTTTATTTGCTATTTTAATTGCTTCCCGAACAGAATCATACGGCATAATAGTAGTCATAGGCCCGAATGCCTCGACTTCATGTACTTTGTCAACTTTTATAGGTTGATGACAAACCAAAACTTTTGGACTTGTAAAGGCTCCTTCGTGAATTCCATTTGAATACACAGTTTCTGTTACATCTTCTAAAACAGCCAATTGTTCATCAAATCGTTCTGCTTGCAGGCTTGAAGCAAGCGGCCCCATCCGTGTTTCTTTTTGAGTTGGATCACCGATCGTCGTTTTAGATAAGAAATTTTTTAGAGCCTCAGATACATCCTCAACTCTTTTTCTGGGAACGATGGTTCTTCGTATAGCTGTACATTTCTGGCCTGTTTTAACGGTCATTTCCATCCCAACTTCTTTGATGAATAACCCAAATTCTTCCATGTCGGGAGTAACATCAGGGCCAAGAATAGAAGCGTTCAGGGAATCGGCTTCCATATTAAACTGAACGGAATTATCAACAATATTAGGATGTGACTTCAATTTCTTTCCGGTTGTTGCCGATCCGGTGAAGGAAACAGAATCCTGGCTATTCAAATGATCAAGAAGATCGCCGGGTTTGTCAGCAGCAATGAATTGTACACTTCCTCCCGGAAGAATTTCAGATTCAACTATATCTTTGAATACTTCATAAGCAAGATAAGAGCCAACGGGAGAAGGTTTAACGATGCATGGGAGCCCAGCCATAATAGCCGGTGCCAGTTTTTCTACCATTCCCCAAACAGGGAAGTTAAAAGCATTAATGTGAACGGCTATTCCATGCTTAGGAACACAAATGTGTTGTCCCACAAAAGTTCCACCTCTGGACAACCTCTCCGTTCCGCCTTCTACATGAAAGGGGAGGTCGGAAAGCTCTCTTCTTGCTTTACTTGAAAGAACAAACATGGAACCAAAACCACCTTCAATGTCAATCCAGGAATCCTTTCTGGTAGCACCAGTATGAGAAGAAAGCTCATAGTACTTTTCCTTTCGGTCCATCAAGTAAGCAGCGAGGAATTTGATTTTGAAGGCTCTTTGATGGATGGATAATTTCCTTAATTCAGGTCCGGCAACTGACCGCCCATAATCGAGTGCCGATTTATAATCTATTACCGTATCAACTAATGTGGCAACAGTACTGCCATCAATCGCACTGATCAAATCTGATTCAGAACCTTCAGTTAACCATTTGCCTTGTATATAACTCTTTACTCGTTTACCGTTACTCGTTTCTTCTGTCTTTTTTTTGGTTGACATAATTATGATTGTGTTCTTTCTACAGACTGAATAAAGAGATTCAGTTTCTTTCCAAGTTTATCATTTACCTCAATTAGTTCAAGGTAAAGTTCTTTGTTTTTAAGAGATTGTGTTTCATATAAAGAATCCAAATGATCTCTGGTCTCATCATTGGAAGCTAATGCAAAAATCAAAAACCGAATGTATTCCTTTTTATAAGTTCTTCGACCATAGCCTTCCACAATGTTTGATCTCACAGATTTCGAAGATCTTCTTATTTGACTTCCGGTCTCATATAGCTCAAACTTTGGAAGTTTTAAACTCATTTCATGAATTTTATTCGATTGCTCTTTTGCAAGCTGCCATATTTCAGAATTTCTATAACTCATAAAATTGAATTAAACACAAAAAAAGACGAGAAACGAGTAGCCAGCTACGAGTTTTTCTCGCCTAATCTTTTTGGGTGGTTATCTGCTTCCTGTAACTCGTCAAAAGCCTTTTGAAAGTTTTTCATGAGCTCCATGTATTGCTGAGAACTTTCTTCCCGATCCTCAATTTTCCTGCTTCTTAAACTTTCATTCTCCGCGCACCTGATAAAGCGCCAAAACTCAAACTCAACCAAAAGATCATTTTCAAATTCCAAATAAATCATCCCGTTTTCATTTACTGATCTGAATTTAAATCTGGCCGAGGCGTATCCGGTAACGGGAGATGTGCCATTCGACATGTAAAGGTTTAAATCTTTTGTAGTCACTTTAACATAACCAATAGCTTTAGCAATGTTCCAGCAATGGATGATGTCCCCTTCACGCCAGTGCAGAATTTCGGGATACCAAGTATGAGGTGGTTTGCCCTTTTTTTTATTTCTGAACAAGCCCATTTTATTTGAGTAAATTTTTTGTTTTATCGGATTCTTCCAGCTCGTGATAAGCTTTTTGAAAGGTATTAATTAACTCCATGTATTCTTTTGAGGATTTTAAATCCTGCTCTATAGAGCGATCTCTAAGGCTTAGATTAATGGCATTCTTGATAAATTTTTTGAATTGAATCTTATATAAGCGACCTGAATCTTTTTCTGCAATAATGATAAACCCCCGGTCTGTTATACCTTTATACAAATACACATTTGTAGGAATAGCATCTTTATCAATTATTGCATCAATACGAAGCATTAAATTTTGAATGTAATTATTGTATTCTACTTCACCATAGTCAATGCTTCTTATCTCATCACCTTCTTTCCAGTGTAAAATTTCTGGATACCATACATGTGGTGCTTTTCCTGCTTTTTTTATCTTAAACGAGCCCATTTTTCTATTTCTTTTGATTGCCCCAGGTTCTGTATTCCACTTCCTGATCTTTTCTATTCTCAGGAATCTCCCTTAACGGCTCACATTCCTTCAGCGTTTCGTGTAACTCTTTGGGTAATCGCTGGTACCATCCTGTACCTTCTGCTTTCCATTTCAGCATTTCATCTGATACATCTTTAACTATCTTTGCAGGATTTCCAACAACTACTTTTCTGTCCGGGATTTCGGTTCCTTCTTTCACAAAAGCTAATGCACCAATAATTGATCCGGCTCCAACCACTACGTTATCCATTACAACGGCATTCATACCAATAAGACAGTTTTCTTTAAGGTGAGCACCATGAATCACAGCTCCATGACCAACGTGAGCACCTTCTTCAAGAATAACGGTAACCCCGGGAAACATATGAATGGTACAATTCTCCTGGACATTACACCCGCCTTTAATCACAATCTTGCCCCAGTCACCACGAATTGCTGCGCCCGGACCGATATATACATCTTTACCGATAATAACATTACCTGTAACAGCGGCTAATGGATGTACATAAGCGCTTTCGTCGATAACTGGTTTATATCCTTTATACTCGTAAATGGCCATTGATTATACTTTCTCCAAAATAACAGCAAATCCCTGACCAACTCCTACACATAAAGTACAGAGCGCATACTTAGCGTTCTCTTTTTCATGGAGTTCGATAGTTGCTGTTTGCAGTAAGCGTTGCCCGGTCATACCCAGCGGGTGACCAATAGCTATAGCACCTCCATTTGGATTCAACCGCGAGTCATTATCTTCCAAGCCTAGCATTCTGGTTACACCCAACGATTGACCTGCAAAAGCTTCATTAAGCTCAATGATATCCATATCGTTTAAATTAAGTCCTGCTCGATTCATTACTTTGTTAGTAGCCTCAACAGGTCCAAGTCCCATAATTCGAGGTTCAATTCCAGAAACCGCAGAAGCAACAATTCGGGACTTTGGTTTCAAATGGTATTTCTTAACGCCTGAATCTGAAGCTACTAATAAAGCTCCGGCACCATCATTTAACCCGGAAGCATTTCCAGCTGTAACCGAGCCATCTTTTCGAAAAGCCGGACGAAGTTTTCCAAGTATTTCCGGGGTCGAATCTGGTCGCATAAATTCATCATGCTCAAAAATAATCGGATCACCTTTTCTTTGTGGAATCTCTACCTTTACAATTTCTTTTGCCAATCGGCCTGAATCTCTGGCTGCTCCCGCTTTTTGTTGGCTCCATGCTGCGAATTTGTCCTGATCTTCACGGGAGATATTATGCATTTTAACCACATTCTCTGCGGTCATTCCCATGCCATCTGTTCCATACATCTCATGCATTTTTGGGTTCACAAATCGCCATCCAAACGTAGAGTCGTGCATCTGGTTTGTTCCGGACCATGGAGTGTTTCCTTTACCTAACACAATTGGACCTCTTGTCATGTGTTCCACGCCACCAGTTATAAACAGATCACCTTCTCCGGCTTTTATCGCATGGTATGCCTTGATGGTTGCACTCATTCCGGAAGCACATAACCGGTTCACGGTTTCTCCAGGCACAGAAACAGGCAGTCCTGCTAACAAAGCAGCCATTCGGGCTACATTCCTGTTATCCTCACCAGCTTGATTGGCACATCCGAAGATTACATCTTCAACAGCGGCCGGATCAATCTCAGGATTTCTTTTTAACAGTTCTTTGATTGGTATGGCTGCCAAATCATCTGCTCTGACAGATGAAAGGGAACCTTTCAGTTTCCCGATTGGAGTTCTGATTCCATCAATGATATACGCTTCGCTCATAATAGTAATGAGTAATTAGATTTTAGTATTTAGTTTAAAGAATTTGAAAGAGAATAAATCATTTTCTGAATTTCATTTATTGATTCAGAAAGTTGATCTAGTATACTATTATCAATAAAGCCTAAATTTTTGGAAATAGTTAATTGAGTTTCCAATTCTGAGCAAGAACCATAAACATAATTAAGAAATAGCTTGAACTCTTTTTTTGAATTTCTTCCAGCTCCTTCTGCTACATTGGAACTAATTGAAACAACACTCCTTCTAATTTGTGATGTTATTCCAAACTTTTCTTCTTGCGGAAAGTTTTTAGTAGCCGAATAAACTTCAGTGGCAAGTTCTACTGCTTTTTGCCAGACTTTCAATTCCTTAAACTGGTGCACTTATATACTCCATACTAAAATCTAATTACTAACATCTACCACTTACCAGTTCTGTAAACGGTGCCGCGAAAATCGGCTACCAAATCATCATGTTGATTAATAACTCTGATCTTATAGACACCAATAGTTTTTCCGTTTTGAATTTCTTCTGTTTCGGCAATTAGTGTATCGCCGACTTCTACCTTTTTGGTGTAATTGATATTGTTTTCCAGAGCAACAGAGACTGAACCTCTCGAATTTGAAGCAAAAGCCAGAGCACTGTCCGCTAAGGAAAAAGTAATACCACCATGACAAATACCAAAACCATTACACATTTCTTCTCTGATCTTGATCGACAATTTAATGTACCCTGATTTAAATCCTTCAACTTCAATCCCCATCCATTGGGAGAATGAATCTTTCTCAAACATTGAGTCTATAATTTGATCAGCTTTTTTATCCATAAAACTAGTTTGAAAGTATCCAGTTTTCAGAATTCAGTTAAATATCATAACTGAATTCTGAAAACTGACTCACTGATTACTTCCTCTCCCTCACTTTTCTTTTCAATAATGGATTAGGTCGATATCTGTCTTCCTGGTATTCATCGTACAAAGCATTCATTCTTTCCAGGACTGTCTCTAAACCGATCTCTTCAGCCCAGGCAAGTAACCCCTTAGGATAATTGACTCCGTTTTGCATGGCAAGGTCTACATCCTTAGCTGAACCGATATTCATAAATACGGCATCGAACGCTTCATTGATGAGCATCACTAAAATACGGTGTAGGATTTCCTGTCCAAGCTCTTCATCAGTTTTTGGGTCACTATTTTTGGCGTCTTCACCATAATTATAGAATCCTTTGCCTGATTTTCTTCCCAGCCATCCTGCTTCTACTAACCGCTTTTGAGTAAACGAAGGTTTAAAACGTGGATCATAATAAAACTCTCTAAATACCGAACTGGTCACTTCGTAATTCACATCATGGCCAATTAAATCCATTAACTCGAAAGGTCCCATTCGGAAACCGCCAAGTTCTTTCATTGCCCAATCGATGGTTGGCACATCTGCAATACCTTCTTCAAGAATCCGAAGGGCTTCAGAATAAAAAGGTCGGGCTACACGATTCACTATAAATCCGGGAGTATCTTTGGCTAACACGGTAATCTTTTCCCAACCCGAAATAAATTCTTTTGTTGAAGTAGCTAATTCCAAATTCGTAGCAACCCCGGGAATGATCTCAACCAGCTTCATAAGGGGTGCAGGATTGAAAAAATGTACCCCTAAAAATCGTTCTGGTTTTTTAAGTGCTGAAGAAATGGATGCAATAGAAAGGGAAGAAGTATTGGAAGCCAGAATACAATCTTTAGGAATTATAGCCTCCAATCTTTGAAAAGCATCTTTTTTGATATCGATATTCTCAATAATGGCTTCGATCACAAAGCCACATTTTCCAAAATCGGTAATGTTATCTGGAAAATGAATACGTCCAAGAATACCATCAACTTCATCTTGGCTCATTCTTCCTTTTTCCACCTGGCGGTTCAGAATCTTCTCTAACCCTGCTTTGGCTTTCGGAAGCTGTTCTGGATATGCATCATATAAATATACATCATGTCCATTCGTAGCCGCAATTTGAGCAATTCCGGTACCCATAGTTCCCGCACCAATGATTCCTACTACAGTATTTTTGTCTAAGCTCATGTACTCTTGTTTCCTATTATTCCTAAATGTGTGTTATGGAAGTCATCAAAATATTTCAATCCATATCCAAAAACTCGATCAAAAGCAGAATGACCGACAAAAACAATTCCAATACCAAGCAACCATTCTATTTCAGCAAAATATCCTGCTAAAGTAATAAACAACCACACGCCTTTATGGTGCATGAAATTATAGAAAATCGCTCCTGTTTTAGGATTGATTGCATATCCTAAAAAGGCAATGTCAGGCACAAAAAATAGTCCGGCGTAAAAAACCCAGGAAAGCTCAGTAACAAGTGAGAATAAGAATACAGATGCTCCAAAAAGTATAAGCTCCTCTAAGGTGAGTAGGTACTTCATTACTTGCCTTTGAACTGTGGTGCTCTTTTCTCTAGAAAAGCAGCCACACCTTCATGATAATCTTCTGTGCTTCCGGCTTCTGCCTGCAGATCAGCTTCCAGATTCAATTGAGTTTCTAAATCATTACTGAAACCTGCATTAAATCCTTTTTTTGTTAATCCATATCCTCTGGTAGGCATTTGAGCAAACTTCTCACAAAGTAACATAGCTTCATTCATTAGTTCATCTGCAGAAACTGATTTGTAGATCATTCCTATTGCTACAGCTTCCGGACCTTTAACCGGTCGTCCTGTAAATGTAAGTTCAGTGGCTCTTGCTAAACCAATTAAGCGAGGAAGAAAATAAGTTCCTCCACTATCAGGAATTAAACCAATGTTAGAAAAAGACTGAATAAATTTGGCGTCTTCAGAGGCGATAACCATATCACAGGCTAACGCGATATTAGCCCCGGCTCCGGCAGCTGTGCCATTTACAGCACAAATTACCGGCTTCTCAAGATTGCGAATAGCTTTGATGATCGGATTATAGGTGCGGTGTACAACCTCACTTAACTTACGGTTTGGATCCTTGGCGATCTCCGTTACTTCCTGTAAATCCTGTCCGGCGCAAAAAGCCCTTCCATTTCCTGTAAGTAGCACACATCGAATATCAGCGTTGGTTTCAGCTTCCCGAAAGGCGGATTGCACTTCTTCAGCCATAGCGTAATTAAAGCTGTTTAGTACATCAGGGCGATTAAGCATGATTGTTAAAACACCATCACTCAGGGTCTTTTCTATAAATTGTTCACTCATTGATCAAATGCACTTAAAATGTTCGAATGGTTGATGACAGGAATTACAAAAGTATTGTGCTTTACAGGCAGTGGATCCAAACTGGCTTTGTAACTCGGTTTCAAAAGAATCACATAAGGGGCACGGAACTATTTTTGTGCCTGATATTGATTTCAGGAAATCTTCTTCGCTGGTAGTTTTTTCAGGTGGGGCAATTCCAAAATCCTTGAGCTTGATTTTGGCTTCATCTGTCATCCAATCTGTAGTCCAGGTTTGGCTGAAATCCAGTTTTACATCAAAATTAGAGACACCTTTTTCAACCAGTTTTTCCTTCACCATTTTTTCTATAGCGTCCATTGCCGGGCAGCCAGAATAGGTAGGCGTGATAAATACGGTAACTTTATCTCCTTCAATAGAAACACCTCGTGCAATTCCCATCTCAATGATATTGAGTACAGGAATTTCGGGATCGGTAACCTCTTGTAAGTAATCCCAAATTTGCTGCTCAATATATAGCGTTTTTGTAGACATTAAATAGTATTGAGATGTTAGTACTTAGTATCGAGAGTTGTTTAAGCTGTGCTGAATCTAACATCTAGATACTAAGTACTATTGTTATTTCCAATCAGCTTCAGGATGAGAGCGCCTCAGAAACTGCAATTGCGTGAGTATTAATCCAAGGTGCTCGGTGTGCATCCCATTCCGGCTGCCACTTATCATGTACTGATCCCAATCGGGTATCGTAAGAGTGGCTTCCGTTAAAGTATCTTCTACAAATTTCTTCCAGTCATCTTTAAAAGAGTTCACATCTGCTCCATTTCCGCTAGCTATCATTATTTCATCAACGTCATCGGTATAAAATAGCTCATCTACATACATCCAAACTTCATCAAATGCATTTTGTATTCGTTCATGGCTTTCTTCGGTTCCATCTCCCAACCTTAGTACCCAGTCTCTTGAATGCCGTAAATGGTACTTAATTTCTTTAAGGTGCTTGTTGATCATACCCCTGAACTGCTCATCTTTTGCATTTTTCAGAAGCTCATATTGATAATAACTGAACGAACTGAACAGGAAGTGGCGTGCAATAGTAAAGCCGAAATCACCTTTTGGTAGCTCGCAAAGCTGAAGATTTGTAAACTCATAGTCATCACGGAAATAAGCAAAGTAATCATCATCATGGCCTTTATCCTCTATTTGCGCAGCATAAGCATATAGTGCCGAACTATGACCAATCAGGTCGAGGGCTATATTTGCCAGGGCGAGGTCTTCTTCCAAAACGGGGCCATGGCCACACCATTCTGAAACCCTTTGCCCCAGGATTAACCGGTCATCTGCCAATCGAAGCAGGTATTTCAAAAATGCTTTTTGGGTTGTTAAGGTATCTGTACTCATGATCTTTTCTTTACTGCCCTGGGTACAGAATAAAACTGGGGATGGCGATAAGGTTTATCAGATGCAGGATCGAAGAAAGGCCCCATATCTTCAGGTGTAGATGCGGTAATCTGGTTGGAGGGCACTACCCAGATTCCAATTCCTTCATTTCTTCTCGCGTATGCATCCCGAGCATTTTGTAACGCATTTTCTGCATCAGCAGCATGCAAACTACCCGCATGCTCGTAGGGCTTGCCATTGTTGGGCTGGTAAAAGACCTCCCACAGAGGCCAATCTTTTTCGTTTTTTTCGCTCATTCAAGTAAATATTAATTCGTCATCCTGAACTCGCTTCAGGATCTTGTGGTGGTAGAGATGCTGAATCAAGTTCAGCATGACTTTAAGGTCTAAGAAGCCTGTTCCCGGCTTAATTTCTTTTTCCGTGCATAAGCCTGTGCAGCCTTACGTACCCAGGCTCCATTCTCATGAGCTTCTCTTCTGGCCTTCATCCGCTCACGGTTCATTACTCCGTTTCCTTGTACTACATCCCAGAACTCGTCCCATGGAATATCACCATAATCCCAATGCCCTGTTTCCTGGTTAAACTTTAAATCAGGATCAGGCAGCGTGATATTTACAGCTTCAGCTTCCATGACCGTTCGATCAATAAAATGCTGGCGAAGCTCATCATTGGTATTCAGTTTTACTTTCCATTTAATAAGCTCGGCACTATTTGGTGAGTCAGAATCGCTGGGGCCAAACATCATTAAAGTAGGCCACCAGAATCTGTTTACAGCATCCTGCACCATTTTACGTTGAGCAGGGGTGCCACTTGCCAGTTTGGCTACCATTTCATATCCCTGCTTTTTGTGAAAACTTTCTTCCCTGCAAATTCTGATATTTGCACGCGAATAAGGCCCGTACGAAGATTGGGCAAGTTTGGTCTGATTTACAATAGCAGCGCCATCAACAAGCCAGCCAATTACACATACATCTGCATAGCTTAAGGTTGGGTAATTAAAAATACTGGAGTATTTGGCACTTCCATACAAATATTGATCAATTAAATCTGCCCGGCTTACCCCTAAAGTTTCAATCGCGCTGTATAGGTATAAACCATGTCCGGCTTCATCCTGAACTTTAGCCAGCAAAACCAATTTCCTTTTTAAAGAAGGAGCTCTTCCAATCCAATTTCCCTCGGGCAGCATCCCGACAATTTCGGAATGAGCATGCTGACTTCCCATTCGAATAATTTGCTGGCGATATCGATCCGGCATCCAGTCTTTCGGTTCTATTTTTTCACCGGCATCAATTCTTGCCTGAAAATTGTCTAATTGCTGTTGCGTTTCCATAGTAGAGTTTATTAGGATTGAAAGCGCTTTTCTAACTTTTAAATGTAACCATTTGATGACTTAGAATCATTCGTAAAAACTTTTAAACCTTTGTAAATAGCTTTTTTGCCGGAATGCAATTATAATTCGGGCTGTTATTTTTTGGCAAATAAAAACTATGAATAATTAAAGTGCGATTAAATAAAAGTCATTTCAATTTGATCATAAAGTATTCATTCTTTGTGGCATTTATAGTGGGTTTAACCGCTTGTTCTTCAGGTTCAAAGATGATGAGCGAATCAAAACCGGATAATCCTGCAAAACAAGCGGAGCTTGAAGAACTTTTTTGGGCAAGGCAGGACAGCGCAAGAATGAATTTTACACAGGCTGATGTGGATTTCATGATCGGTATGATTGGGCATCATGCACAAGCTTTAATAATGTCGGATTTGGCCCCGAAAAACGGAGCAAGTGAAGCTGTTCAAACACTGGCATCCCGAATTATTAATGCCCAGAAAGATGAAATAGCTACCATGCAAACATGGCTAAAGGATAGGGGACAACCTGTACCCGAGATACATATTGAAGGCCTTATGCTTATGATTCATGGTGCAGGCCATCATAATCATATGGATCATACAAACATGCCGGGGATGCTTTCCCAGGAACAACTAAATGAACTTGGAGCAGCTAAAGGAGAGGATTTTGACCATTTATTTCTCAAATATATGATAGATCATCATGAAGGTGCGGTCATAATGGTAGATAACCTTTTTGCTACTGATGGAGCTGCTTTAGATGATGCTATTTTTAAACTGGCTTCTGATATACAAGCTGAACAAAGAACGGAAATTGCCAGAATGCGATTTATGCTGAATACTATGTAGTATTCCCTGTTGCTTTATTTTAAACAAACTTTACCACAGCAAAAAAGCTGACTAAACATTAATACATAATACTAAGAATGAAAAAATTGAATCTAATGGGTTATGTGGTGCTTACCATAAGTATAGTAACCATTGCATGTACTTCTTCTTCAAAATTGGATGTGGATTATATGCCACCTTCCATATCACCAAAAACTATGAATAGTGTTGATGCTCCAAGCCCTGATCCCAGAGAAGGATTAGGTGCCGGACTTTTTGATGCCGAAGAAGCTATCTGGAACCTTGAAATGCTTTCTCAAACCCCACCCCCTGAGAATTTTGTGGGTGTTACCAATTCTGATCTCGCTTTTAAAGATAATTATGTATTTCAAGGTAATTATAATGGTGTGATTGTGTGGGATGTAAGCAATCCGGCTGAACCAGAGTTAGTAGTGGATTACTTATGCCCGGCTTCTCAAAGTGATGTATCGGTTTATGGTAACTTATTATTTGTTTCGGGAGAAGGATTGGGTGGCCGTTTGGACTGCGGTACTGAAGGTGTACAAGAGAGAGTGAGTGAAGAACGCTTGCGTGGTATCCGCATATTCGATATCACCAATGTCGAAGAACCAAAGTACATTTCAAATGTACAAACCTGTAGAGGATCACATACTCATTCGGTACTTAAAGATCCTGAAGACGATGAGAATGTATACATTTATGTTTCAGGTTCAGCTCCAGTTCGTCCTGAAGAAGAACTTCCGGGGTGCTCAAACGATTTTCCGGAAGATGATCCTAATTCAGCACTATTCCGAATTGAGGTAATAAAAGTTCCTCTTGATAACCCGGAGGCAGCAGCAATTGTAAGTTCTCCCCGTATTTTTGATGACTTGGAAAAAGCACCTCAGCATGGTTTAACTGAAGCAGATAAAATTCGTTTTAAGGAATTGGAAGCGGAAGGAAAATTTCCTGTGGTTTTGGAAACAATTGTAGGGCCGTTTTTAATTCTTGCCCGCCCTGAAATGGTTTCTCGTGAACTCACAAAAATCGTTGAAGAAAGAGGTGGAGAAGGAGAACCAACTTTAGCAGATAGTGCGCTCCTACGCCAAAAGCTACCGGACATTATGAAAGCAATGATGGGTGGAGGTGATGAAAGAGGGCCGGATCAATGCCATGATATAACACTTTATCCTGAGATAGGACTTGCGGGAGGGGCATGTGAAGGTTATGGTTTGTTGCTGGATATTAGTGATCCTGTAAACCCTGTTCGAATTGATGCAGTTGCAGATTCTAATTTCTCTTACTGGCATTCAGCTACTTTCAGTAACGATGGGAAAGAAATCCTTTTTACTGATGAATGGGGCGGAGGCGGTCAGCCCAAGTGTCGTGATACCGATCCTAAGGAATGGGGAGCAAATGCTTTATTTAGTATTACAGATGATAAAAAAATGAAATTTGAGAGTTATTATAAGTTACCTGCGGCACAAACTGTTCAAGAAAACTGTGTGGCCCATAATGGTTCTTTGATACCTGTGCCAGATCGCAATATTATGATACAATCATGGTACCAGGGAGGAATTTCCCTCTTTGACTGGACAGATCCTGCAAACCCTGTTGAGATTGGATTCCATGACCGGGGACCAACTAATCCCGAGCGTATGGCGAGTGGTGGAAGCTGGTCGGTATATTGGTATAATGGTTTGATTGTGAACTCAGAAATTGCCCGTGGTTTAGATATTTTCAAGTTGACCCCAAGCCCATATATCACAGAAAATGAGATTGCAGCAGCTAATACCGTGGTTCTGGATTACCTGAATGCACAAGGCCACCCGATGTTTAAATGGCCGTCCACATTTGCGCTTGCAAAAGCTTATGTTGATCAACTAGAACGCGGTAATGCATTGAACGCCTCAACGCTAGATAATATGCGCAGGGAGATACACAGAGCTGAGCACGGTTCTTCTAAAGATCGTAGCAAAGTGCTAAAAGCCCTTGCAAGTACGGTTGAAAATCAGGCAAGCGGATCGGTACATGCCGAAAAAATGAACAAGCTTGCCGGAACCCTCAAAGACCTCGCTTCCATGTAATCCTGGAAAGCAGGTTCAAAAATTTTTACCCTGATCTGGAGATTTGGCTGATAATTTCCGGGTCAGGGTTTTTTGCTTTTACTATTGCTCTCTATCATTCAGCTCAACATATTCCTTTATTCTACTAACTTACCCTATGTCATGAAGAAAAGTATTCTCTGCATTATTTTTTTGTTAACCAGCACGTTTTTGTATGCACAAAGCTACCCGGAAATTTTACCCATGAAAGAAAGAGCAAGGGTAATAAATGAGCTTCTGGAAGATAAAGTTAACACAGTACTGCCTGATTTAATGCGAGAGCAAGGCATTGATATGTGGCTGGTAATTTCAAGAGAATATAATGAAGACCCGGTTATAGAAACCTTACTGCCCGCAACATGGCTGGCTGCCCGGCGCAGAACCATTTTAGTTATGTATGATAAAGGAGGGGATAAAGGGGTAGAAACCCTTGCAGTTGCAAGGTATGATGTTGGGAGTACATTCAAAAAAGCCTGGGATAAGGAAAAAGAACCCAATCAATGGAAACGGCTAGCCGAAATAATTGCAGAACGTGACCCCCAAAAAATAGGGATCAATAAATCAAAAGCCTTTGGGTTGGCTGATGGTATAGTTGCCACAGATTTGGAAGAACTGAAAGAAGCCATCGGTAAGAAATATTCAGATCGTATTGTATCGGCTGAATATCTTGCAATTGGCTGGCTGGAAACCCGCACTGAAAAGGAAATGACCATTTACCCGAACATTGTTCGAATAGCCCATGAGATTATTTCAGAAGGTTTTTCAGAATCGGTGATTCAACCCGGGGTTACTACAACTGAAGATGTAATTTGGTGGTACAGAGAAAAAATAAGAGAGCTAAAGCTGCAAACCTGGTTTCACCCAAGTGTGTCAATTCAAAGAGCTGATCCTGAGTCATTTGATCATTTGCGTACTTTTGACAGTAGGCCGGGAAATAACATTATTATGCCCGGTGATTTGCTTCATGTGGATTTCGGTATTACCTATCTGAGATTAAATACGGATACACAACAACACGCCTATATTCTCCGGCCTGGGGAAACAGAAGTGCCGGGTTATCTTCAACAGGCATTTAAGAATGCCAGCCGGCTGCAAGACATCTTCACCAATAACTTTAAAGAAGGAAGAACCGGAAACGAAGTGCTGAAAATGTCGAGAGAACAGGCAATTGCAGAGGGCATAAAGCCCTCTATTTATACTCATCCGATAGGATATTACGGTCATGCTGCAGGCACTACGTTAGGAATGTGGGATGCACAGGGCGGAGTACCGGTAAAGGGGGACTATCCGCTTCACTTAAATACAGCATATTCTATTGAGCTAAATGCAGCTACCTATATCGAACAGTGGGGCAAAGAAATTCGAATCATGTTAGAGGAAGATGCCTTTTTTGATGAATCCGGAGTTTGGTATATAAACGGACGGCAAAAAGAAATAATGAGCATACCCAGAATCCCAGCGCAACAATAATACTTACAAGAGAAAAGAAAGAGTTCTGATTTGAATATATACCCACTCATCTTATTCGTCATAATTTTTATTCTTAAAGATTCTACCACACCTGTTTTGGCTCAAGATGATCGCCATCAGTTTACGATATCTGCAATAGCAAGTTCTGATGCTCTATCTAAATATTACATCTACCGAATAGATAGCTTTTCAGAGGAGTACACTGAAAATGGAGGTCAGGGTTTTGGATTGGGCTACTCTTTTACTGTATTTCCCTTTATGAGCGTTGAATATGGATTAGAAAGAATAGACTATAACGGAATTGACACTCACATTGATCGAAGAGTTTCATTTAAAGATACCTATCATTTGATAGGGGTTAAGTTTCATTCAAACAAATCAAGAACCGAATTAGGTTTAAGCTTGAGTTATATTTTTTCAAACTCAGACATAGAATATGAAGCGGATCCATATACAAATGATTTAACTGGCAGAGGCAGGGGAATAAGATTAGGGGGCAGTGTTACTTATTACTTTATGAAACATGCCGGTTTAAGGTTGGAAACAGATGCTCGGGTACTGGGAAACGATTATGATGATTCTGGGAGTAGTAGCTTTGATATCACGCAAATGGGAGGGTACGGTGTCTTTCTAAAAGCATCACTTGTATTCAGAATTTAGAAAGCGCAACAATAACCTAATTTGTTCGCTAAAAGGTTCTCTTTATCTTTGTGGTCAAAATGAGAAGGGTTTATGCAGAAGAAGAGAATCATATTATTACTCATACTGAGTATTACGTTAAGTTCGGGGTGGTTATCAGCCCAGCATGGAGAAAGAAAAAGTATTGAGCAGCTACAATCAGAGCTTTTGGAGCAGGTTGGTGCAAAACGTATCCATACACTTCACGCATTGGCGAGTAGTATCCGCTACCAGGATTCAGAACTTGCAATGGAATATATCGATGAAGCCTATGATTTGTCTGTCGCTATAGGGAATGATACGTTGAAGGCAGAAAGCCTGTATCGAAAAGGGTCAGTCTTTGTGATTAAAGGAAAACAGCTGGAAGCTATTGATAATTATATTGAAGCCCGGCAAGGTTTCAATGAACTTGGGTTTCTGGAAAGAGAAGTCAGGGTAATTCAATCAATGGCTTCCACCTATATGGAAATCGGACAATATGAAGAAGCTTCGAAATTATACTTTAAAGCTTTGGAGTATAGTGAAGAACTTGGAGATGAAATAGGAGAAGTATTTTCATTAACGCGCCTTGGAATGGTTCAGCAAAACCTGGGTGAATATGGAATAGCACAAAGATTTTTGCATGATGCTATTGATAAGGCAAGGGAGATCGGTGATTGGGGTGGCGAGTCGATTGCATTGGCAGAAGCGGGGCTATTAGAAGAGAAAATGGGAAACCCTGATAAGGCTATTGAATATTATCAAAATACAATCTCCATTTTTAATGAGAAGAATATTCAGCATGGAGTTCCCGGATTGCTTAACAGTATTGCCATGCTTTATAAAGATGAAGACAAACTGAATGAAGCTTTGGCTATAAGTTTACAGGCAGTAGGCATTGCAGACTCTTTGGGTAATAAGTTGTTGGTTACCGAGGCCATGAGACAATTATCTGTTATTTATAATGCGACAGGTGATTTTCAAAAAGGAATAGAAACGCTCGAAGAAGCTCTTTCCATAGCCGAACAATCCGGCATAACAAGCTCTTCACTATTACTGATGAATATGCTGTCTGGTTCGTATTTAGAATCAGGCAATCTTGGACGTGCGAAAGAAGTAAGTATAAAAGCCCGGAATATTGCTTTCGAAAACCGGGATTGGAATGCAGCTAAAAAAGCCCTGGAAGTTTTGATTGAGAGTGAATTGGCTCTCAATAATTTTGAAGATGCCTTTGAGCATCAACAGGAACTTTTATCTGTAAAGGATTCGATTATTGATAAGGAACGCACCCGTAGTATTCTTGAGTTTGAAGCCCGGTACAGGATCAATCAAAAAGAAAAGGAAATAGCTTTGCTCCAGGCAGAAAATGAAAAGCGAGCTATTGTACAGGCAACTCTCGGAGGAGGAATTCTTCTGTTGTTGATTTTAGCTTTTCTTGCTTTGAGGAGCCAACGCCTGAAAATAAAATCAGGTAAAGCCGAACTGGAGCTGTCAAACCTAAAGCACAAAAAGCTGGAGCAGGATCTGGAGTTTAAGAACAAGCAGTTGACAACCCAAAGTCTCAATATGGTTCAGAAAAATGAGATGATGGAAGAACTCAGGGAAAAAGTGGAGAACATCAAAAAAGAAGGCGGCTCCAAAGAGTTAAATAGTCTTGCACACTTAGTGGATTACAGTTTTAGCCTCGATGAAGATTGGAAACAGTTTCAAATGCATTTTGAAGAAGTTCATTCAGGTTTCTACCACATTTTGAAAGAACGCTATCCTGATCTTACCCCTAACGAAATGAGGCTTTCCGCATTAGTTAAGTTAAACCTGTCTATAAAAGAGATGGCAGCTATAATGGGTATTTCGCCTGATAGCGTAAAAACTGCACGATACCGGCTAAGAAAAAAGCTTGAACTGAACACCGAAGAGAACCTTACAGACTTCATGCTGGCATTAGAAAAAGCATCCTTTCAGGAAGTTTAAAGCCCCGTATTTAACATATTTCGCTCAATCTTTTTGGGTTGTTCACCTGATGTTCACATCTATCCCCTAGGGCCTGTACACGTAATGTCTACGTAAGGAGGGGAAACGCCACCGGTCTTATAGCGTAACTTTGACAGCACAGAAAAACTGTCAGGAACAACACATAAAAATAAGACAAAAGACAAGTTGATGCATAGCATACTACAACATTCAGTAAAAGGAGTAATCTTACTGTTCTTGTTTACACAAGTAATAAGATCACAACCGTTTCAGGGAGAGAAAATATTTCCTGAACAAATAGCACCTCTTTTAGAGGGAATGGGAACTCAATATTTTGATATCACATCAGATAATGAATTAGCCCATATTTTTTTCAACCAAGCTGTTGCCCTTACTTTCGGGTTTAATCACCTGGAAGCTGGCAGGTCATATAAACAGGTTTCATTGCTTGATACTACCTCCGGGATAGCTTATTGGGGTCAGGCCCTGGTTTTGGGGCCAAATATCAATGTCGGTATGGAAACTGACGCAGTGAAACCGGCTTATGAGGCCATTCAAAAAGCCTTGGAACTTAAAAGCTATGAGTCAGCCAAGGAGCAGGCACTGATAGAAGCGCTCGCATTTCGTTATTCGAAAGATGAAACCCTGTCAGACAGGGCACAGCTTGATCTTGCGTATGCTGACGCTATGAGAAAAGTAGCAGAACAATTTCCCGATGATCCGGATGTGGCTACCTTTCTTGCTGAAGCATTAATGGTAATTCATGCCTGGGATTATTGGGAGGGTGACGGCCGCCCAAAGGAATGGACGCCTGAAATTGTACAGGTTTTGGAAAGTGCGCTTGCCAAACATCCCGATCATCCCGGTTTGATTCATTACTATATCCATGCGGTAGAAGCTTCAAAACGCCCGGGAAGGGCTCTTTCAGGTGCAAAAAAGTTGGGAGATTTGATTCCGGGATCAGGCCATATTGTTCATATGCCTTCGCATGTATACATCCGAACAGGACTTTATCACGAAGGTTCTTTGGCAAATGAGCAAGCCATTATAGTAGATAACGATTACATAACCCAATGCAGGCAGCAAGGTATCTATCCGTTAGCTTATGTGCCTCATAACCGTCATTTTTTATGGGCTACAGCCACACTCGAAGGAGCATCAGTAAAAGCCATAATGGCAGCGAAGCACATGGCTGATCATATTGATCAGAAATTAATGAGGGAGCCCGGGCTAAGCACTCTCCAACACTTTTGGATAACGCCTGTCTATGCGTATGTCAAATTCGGAAAGTGGGATAAGATCCTTTCCTTCCCGAAACCGGAAAAGGATTTGATATATCCGCTTAGTATTTGGCATTACGCAAGAGGAATGGCCTATACATCAAAAGGAGAGCTTAAAAAAGCACGTAAGGAACTTTCAACGTTAACAAGCATGTCCAGGAAAGAAGAGTTGAGAGATATCAACGTTTGGGAAATCAATGAAGCTTATGATGTAGTACGGATTGCAGTGCTTAGTCTGGAAGGAGAGATAGAAGCAAAAGCCAAAAACTATGATACAGCTATTGCCAGATTGAGAGAGGCAGCTGCGCTGGAAGACCGGCTTAATTACAATGAACCTTCCGACTGGCATTCCCCGGTTCGGTTAACATTGGGTGCGGTACTTATGGAAGCCGGTAAGTATAAGGAGGCCGAAAAAGCTTACCTGGAAGATTTAGAAACTTTTCCCGAAAACGGCTGGTCTCTTTACGGGTTATATAAAAGCTTATTAAAACAAGAGAGAATACAAGAAGCTGTACAAGTAGAGCAGAGATTTACAAAAGCCTGGAAATGGGCTGATGTAAAATTAAAAAGTTCAAGAGTTCTTTAATTCATACACAGACCCCCAAAGAGAGAGAAACATATAAAGCCCATGCCATGAAAACTGGTATGGGTTTTATTTTTTATTTACTACCGCTAAGGTACATCTCGAAGAGCAGACCAGCTTTCCTTTTTCTTCTGTAATACTTGTTTCCCAAACCTGTACTCTTTTTCCTATGTGTACCGGGGTTGCTGTGCCTGTTATTTTACTTCCCTTTTTAACAGATCTAATATGATTGGCATTGATTTCAATTCCCACTACGTTTTTATCCAAAGAATCTAACAGAAACCACCCACCTACAGAGGCGAGAGTCTCGGCCAGAACAACAGATGCTCCACCATGAAGTATCCCAAAAGGCTGAATGGTGTTTTCATCCACGGGCATTGTAGCAATAATTTTCTCATCTGAGATATGCTCAAATTGTATCCCCAAGGCGTGGCCCATATGTTTTTGGCTGAAGTTAAAGTAGATTTTTGCCTTTTCTTTTAATGATTCCTGAATAAACATGAACAGTTTTTTGCTTAACAGCGTTAAGTTTCTAAATTATATGCTTAGTTGCTTTCAAATGTACGCTGAAAGTGTAACTTACCAAAAAGCGATAATTAACCATTCCATATTATGAAGTATAGCTCCGAAACAATTCCTGATATTATTGAAGCAGGGATCAAGAAGAATACTACTGGTAAGTTTTCTGCTGTGAAAAGAAATGGGGAATGGATTGAAACCAGCATTGAAGATTTTAAGGACAAGGCAAAATTTCTTGGATTGGGATTATATGAACTTGGCGTTCGAAAAGGTGACCGTGTTTCGGTTCATTCAGAAAACAGTACAGAATGGTTGATTTGCGACCAGGCAACACTTTCCATTGGGGCTGTAAATGTTGCGGTGTATACTACTCAACCCGGCGATCAGATTAAGTACATCTTGGAAAACTCAGAGGCCAAAATTCACATTGTTTCTAATGAAGAACTATTTGCAGAAACTAAACCTCTGATAAAAGAAATAAAGACTGTTCAGGCCATTATCTCTATCCAACCCACAAGCCATGATAAGGTGAAAGGGTTTGAAGAAGTAATAGAAATGGGCAAAAAACTGGATGAAAAAGAACCTGGTTTGTACGATCGGCTTAAATCAGAAATTGAACCCGAAGACCTGGCAAACATTAATTACACATCAGGAACTACAGGGATTCCAAAAGGGGTAATGCTCACACATAAAAACATTGCTTCAAATGTATTAGGGTCTTTTCAGCGTATGCCATTTGTAGGGAATATGCCGGATGACCCAAAAGTGCTCTCGTTTCTTCCCCTGGCTCACATGCTGGAACGTATAGCTTCTTATGTATATATCTTTACAGGGGTGCCGGTTTATTACATAGAAGATGTAAATGATATCAGAACCGATTTTGTAACTATCAAGCCAATTTATTTTTCTACGGTACCCAGGCTACTGGAAAAAATAATGGCAGGAATTAAAGTAAAAGGGCAGGAACTCTCAGGGGCTAAAAAGAGGCTCTATTACTGGTCTATACATTTGGCCGAAAATTATGACCCGGAAAATCCACCAAAAGGAATTGATAAACTCAAGTTTAAAGTGGCCGATAAACTAGTCTACTCAAAAGTAAGGGATGGCCTGGGAGGAAGGCTAATTGGTATGGCTGTGGGTGGAGCTGCATTATCTGAGCCTGTAATGCGGTTTTTCAATGGTGTTGGTTTTAAATGCGGGCAAGGGTATGGGTTAACAGAAACCTCCCCTGTACTTACGGGCAGTAAAGCTGATTGGATCAGAATTGGCTCGGCAGGATTACCCATTGATGAAGTAGAACTTAAAATTGCTGAAGATGGTGAGGTTTTGGCAAAAGGGCCGAATATCATGAAAGGATATTACAAAATGCCTGAAAAAACAGCAGAAGTATTTACCGAAGACGGATGGTTTTGTACAGGAGATATCGGCCATATTGATGAAGATGGATGGTTATTTATCACCGATAGAAAGA
The DNA here is from genome assembly GCA_006969905.1 of Balneolaceae bacterium. Classification (GTDB taxonomy): domain Bacteria; phylum Bacteroidota; class Rhodothermia; order Balneolales; family Balneolaceae; genus Balneola. Next base: position 1,687,647 of record CP030887.1, read on the forward strand.
AATCGCTCTTCAAGCTTTCCACGGGTAAATATGTGGCTCCTCAGCCCATTGAAAATGCTTTAATCAATAGCGGTTTTATAGACCAGGCTATGGTAGTGGGTTCGGAGGAAAAGTTCTGCGCAGCTATTATCATACCCGATTGGAAAAACATGGAAAAAAGGTTTGAGCGGTTTGGCTATATACTTCCCGGAGAAAAGAGGATAGAAAGCAAGCATGTTATTTCCCGGATTCAAAAAGAGGTAGATAAAGTAAATAAGAAGTTACCTCACTGGGAAAAAGTAAAAAAGTTTGTATTGCTCGAAGAGCCTTTTACCATAGAAAAGGGAGAGTTGACTGCAAAGATGAGTGTAAGGAGATCAGGAGTTATGAGAAACCATAAAGAACTAATTGAAAGTATTTATCAAGATTAAAATATGGGCAATAACAGAAGAATCCGAAAAGTAGCCGTACTTGGATCAGGAGTTATGGGTAGTCAAATTGCGGCTCATTGTATAAATGCGGGCCTTGAGGTTATTTTGCTTGACCTTAAAAGTGATGATCCAAAACTCCCTGATAAAATAGCCGAAGAGAGTGTTCAGAAAATACTAAAAATGAAGCCTGCTCCTTTTGCACTCCCTGAGTTTGCTTCGAGAATAAAACCGGGTAATTTTGAGGACGATCTTCATCTGCTTGCAGATTGTGACTGGATATGTGAGGTTATTATTGAGCATATGGACATCAAAAAAAACATGATGTCGAAGATTGAAAACATTCGGAAACCGGGTGCAATCGTGAGTTCAAACACTTCCGGCTTACCCATATCTGAAATCAGTGAAGATTGTGGTGAGGATTTTAAAAAACACTTTTTAGGCACGCACTTCTTTAATCCTCCAAGGTATATGAAATTGTTGGAGGTTATTCCCACGCAGCACACTTTGCCTGAGATTTCCTGCTTTATGCATGGCTTTTGCGAAAGAGTACTTGGTAAAGGAGTTGTGCTTTGTAAAGACACTCCAAACTTTATTGCAAACAGGATTGGTATTTTTTCTATCGGTAGCATGATGCCCTATTTTTTTAATGGAGATTTCAGGGCTGAAGAAATCGATTTACTTACAGGAACCTTAACAGGGTATTCAAAAGCAGCCACATTTAGAACAGCTGATATGGCGGGTCTTGATGTAACACTTCATGTGGCTAATAACATTATACCTTCCATTCCCAAAGATGAGAAAAACGAAATATTTGATTTACCGGAACCATTCAAAAAAATGGTTGAGTCAGGCATTATAGGTAATAAAGCCGGGCAAGGATTCTACAAAAAAGTTCAGCAGGGAAGTAAAAGAGAGTTTCTGGTAATTAACTCAGACACTTTAGAATATGAATCCCAGGAAGAGTTGGACGATCCGGTAATTGCTGAAGCAAGGAAAATTAGAAGCACACCGGAAAGATTAAAGTTCTTAGCATTTACTGAAGGCAGAGTTGGGCAATTTATCTGGGAAACCCAGCGAGAGTTATTGCTATATGCTGCAAACCGGGTCCCTGAGATTTCCGATAATCCTCAGGATGTAGACAGAGCGATGAAGTGGGGTTTTAACTGGCAGCTGGGGCCATTTGAGCGGTGGGATGCACTGGGAATAGATGCAGTAATAAAAAGAGTGAAAAATGAAGGAATAGAGATTCCGCCATTAATTTCTGAAATGAAAGAGGCGGGAATTACTTCATTCTACAAAGAGGGAAAGGTATATGATCCTGTTTCAAAATCATACAAAGATGAAAATCCTTCCGCTGCCGGAGAAGTCAGGATATCTTCATTAAGGAAAGAGAAGAAGCCAGTTATGGAAAATGACTCTGCTGCTTTGCATGATATCGGAGACGGAGTTGCTTTATTTGAATTCAAAACTAAGAATGCAACACTTGGTTTTGAGCTGGTCCAGTCATTGGAAAAATCACTTGATTTGGTCGAAAAAGATTTTGCTGCAATGGTGATTTCTCATGATGGTGAAAACTTTGCTTATGGTGCCAATCTTATGGAGGCAATACAGGCAAACCAGTCAGGAGATTGGGAAAAAGTTGTGGAAGCTGTTACCGGATTTCAAAGAACAGCAGTTAAACTAAGGTATGCACCTTTTCCTGTAGTGGCCGCTCCCTTCGGAAGAACGCTGGGTGGAGGCACAGAATTTTGTTTGTATTCAGATAAAGTAGTAGCTCATCATGAGCTATACATGGGATTAGTAGAAGTGGGCGTGGGATTGATTCCGGCCGGTGGAGGAACTACTGAGCTATTAAAACGGGCTATGAATAAACTTGATGGCGCGGCTGATCCGCTTCCGTTTATTCGGGAAGCATTCAAAACTATGGGGATGGCTACTGTATCTGATAGTGCTCATAAAGCAAGAGAATTAGGCTTTTTGAGACAATCAGATATTATCGTAATGAATAGAGATTTGCTCATCAATGTGGCAAAGAAAGAAGCCATAGCATTGGTAAGCTCTGGTTATCAGCCGCCTGCAAAAACGGATATCAAAGTACTCGGTGAAACTGCTTTGAGTGCTATGAAACTGATGCTTTATGTAATGCATAAGTCTAAGTTTATAACTGATTATGACAGGGTAGTAGTTGAGCGATTAGCTTTTGTACTTGCAGGGGGAGATTTAAGTGAAGCCCAGGAGGTGCCTGAAGAGTATCTGTTGAAACTGGAAAGAGATACCATCCTTGAATGTTTAAAAGATGAAAGAACAATTGCCCGGATGGAACACATGTTGAAAACCGGAAAACCATTGAGGAATTAGTTTTGAGCTTTGAGAAATGAGAAAGTATAAAGATTTAATTATTTGGCAAAGATCGGTTGAATTTGCCACTTCAATATATAGGGTTACATCTGAATTTCCTTCAGAAGAAAAATATGGACTTATTAGCCAAATGAGACGTTGCTCAGTTTCAATTCCATCAAATATTGCTGAAGGAGCAGGTAGAAGTTCAGATAAAGAGTACCAAAGATTTTTGGATATAGCGTATGGATCTGCTTATGAACTTGAAACTCAAATTTTCATCTCCTCTAATCTGGGATTTATTGACCCAGATGATTTTGAAATATTGACAAGCGAGATTAATGAAATTCAGAAAATGATTTTTTCATTTAATAGAAAACTAAAAGAATAGCTCATTGCTCAAACCTCAAATCTTAGAACTGTTGAAATGAAAGAAGCATATATAGTTGCAGCTTCACGCACTGCCTGTGGAAAAGCCAATAAGGGTTCACTTCGGTTTTCCCGGCCAGATTCATTGGGGGGAGCGGTAGTTAAAGATCTTTTGAAAAGAGCTCCCGGAGTGCAACCCAGTATGATCGATGATGTAATAATGGGATGTGCCTTCCCTGAAGCTTCTCAGGGATTGAACATAGCTAAACAAGTAGCTGCACTAGGTGGATTGCCAGAGTCTGTTCCGGGTGTAACTGTGAACAGATTTTGTTCTTCAGGACTTCAAACCATTGCGATGGCCGCAGAGCGGATTATGGTTGGCGCAGCAGACGTAATAATAGCAGGAGGAGTGGAATCAATGTCGCTGGTTCCTATGGGAGGAATGTCAGTTCAACCAAATCCTGAATTGGTTGACAACAATCCTGAAATCTATATCAGTATGGGATTGACTGCTGAAAATGTAGCTCAAAAGTATGGAGTGAATAGGGAAGATCAGGATGAATTTGCTTATCAAAGTCATCAAAGAGCTATATCAGCATGGGAAAGCGGGAAGTTTGATTCACAAATAACACCTATAGAAGTAGTTGAGAAAAAAGTAAGTGCAGAAGGCGAGATTATTGAAGAACACTTTACCTTCAAAAAAGATGAAGGGCCAAGAGCAGATACTTCGACAGAAATTCTTGGAAAGCTTCGCCCGGTTTTCAAAATGGGTGGTTCAGTCACAGCAGGGAATTCATCTCAAATAAATGATGCAGCTGCCGGAGTGATCGTAATGAGTGGTGAAAAAGTAAAAGAATTGGGACTAAACCCGATAGCCAGATATGTAGGGTTTTCAGTTGCTGGCGTAGCTCCCGAACTGATGGGCATCGGGCCGGTAGAAGCTATTCCGAAAGTACTCAGGTTGTCAGGCTTATCTTTAAGCGATATGGATATAATTGAATTAAACGAGGCATTTGCTGCACAGGCTTTAGCTGTTATAAGAGAACTTGGAATTGACCGGGAAATCACTAATGTAAATGGAGGTGCCATTGCGATGGGACACTCTCTGGGTTGTACCGGCGCAAAGTTGACCACTCAAATACTTCATGAAATGCAGCTTCGAAAATCGAAATACGGAATGGTAACTATGTGTATTGGTGGCGGGATGGGAGCTGCCGGAATTTTTGAGAACTTGAGTTGATAAAATAGATTTTAACCCACTTTAAGGAAGCAAATGTTTACTAAGGATACACTTTCAGGGAAAACTATACTAATAACAGGTGGAGGCAGCGGTCTTGGGCTTGCTATGGCCAAAGGTTTTATTGCCAATGGTGCCAATATCGCAATTTGTGGAAGAACAGAAGAAAAGCTTCAAAAAGCGATTGAAGAAATTAAAACAGAGGGTGGGGAGACTTCGCAAGCAAAGTATTATACATGTGATGTGAGGGATCATGAGGCTGTTAAGAAGATGGTTGCAGAAATAGTAACGGATTTTGGATCGATGGAGGGTTTGGTGAACAACGCTGCCGGTAACTTTCTTTCTGCATCCGAAGACCTGACCCCAGGAGGTTTCAAAGCCATTATTGATATAGTTCTTCATGGCAGTTTCAATTGTACACACGCTTTTGGGAATTACCTCATCGATAACAAAAAAGAAGGTTCAATTCTTAACATCGTAACTACCTATGCTGAATCAACGGGTTGTGCTTTCGTACTGCCATCAGCTTGCAGCAAGGCAGGAGTTCTTGCGATGACACGGTCTTTAGCTTTTGAATGGGCTGAGTATGGAATTAGGGTTAATGCCATTGCCCCAGGACCCTTTCCCACAAAAGGAGCCTGGTCAAGATTAGTTCCAGATAAAGTGATCGAAAAAATGTTCATCAAAAAAAATCCGATGAAGCGGTACGGTGAGCATGATGAACTTGCAAATTTAGCTACTTTCCTAATGTCAGATATGGCACCCTATATAACCGGGGAAAGTGTTGTAATAGACGGAGGAGAAAGACTGCAAGCCGGGCAGTTCAATTTCATTAACGATTTAATGTCCCGCAAGAAATTGAAAGCAGCATTTAAAGCAATGAAACCAAAGTAATATTCTAGATAAGAATAACCAGGTTACCAATCAGCACCATTAATGCAATAAGCATATAATAAAACCTTTTTACTGCTTTGTCGGGCTTATGCAGCCCCAGTACATTCTTGAATAAATAGTGGTTAAGACCACGCTTATAGTACTTTTCAAATAATATGGCTTTCATAATAGCCCCCTACTGAAATCAATCAGTTTTTAGTTTCAGCTAATTGCTTTTCAAGAGCAATAATGCGGCTTTCCAAATTTCGGATAGTGATCTGGTTCTGATCAACTCTGATACGCTCACCATTTACATTAGTCTCAACCCAAATTTGAACGCCTTTTTCGTACTTAATTCGTGTTAAAACAATACTAGACTGATGTTCATATAGTAACCAGATACCATGAGGAAGAAGTTTTTCGCCATCAACCCAATACATGCCTTTTTGAACAATGAATCCAAGATCATCTACTATCTGAACAGAATAGAGCTCTTCAGAAACTTTGGTAATCTTTTTTTGATGATTTGCATCAGTAACATTGTGTTGAGCAGTTGCTGCAAAAGCGAATGCAAGTAAAAGTACGGTGATTGATAATAGCTTTTTCATAATTCTTCCCATTAAATGATCTACTCAATGTTACCAAATTGTTAACAAAAAGTAAATATAATGTTATGAGAATTGTTGAAGCCGCTGTTCTACCTTCTGAACCTGTACTGCCAGCTGAAGGGCATCATAACTGGTATAAGCTGTTTCTCTATTGATTTGTATAGACTTAAGGAATAATAATGCCGCCTTTTCTGCAGCAGTAGAGGGGTCAAAAACCTGCTTCCCAAAGAATAAATGCCCGCCATCATTTAATCTGCCTATACGGATAGTCTGAGAGGGGACATCACAGTCTAAAACCTCATTCCGGCTGGATACCAGACGATGCTGAATGTTTGTTTGCGCACCTCCATAAACAAAAATGGAAGCACTAGACCCATTATCAAAGCGAAGAAAAAGGTGAAGTGAAATTGGATTATCATGATCTAATCGAGCTTCCTTAGCTTCAATATGATGAACGCCACTGTCAATCCATTTTAAGCAGATTCCCAGTTCGTCAATCCATAAATGACGAAACTCTTCTTTCAAATCAACAAAATGTGATCTTACAACCTGTCGGGTTATATGGATAAAACTTGGTTTAGAAATCTTATCCATCATCCATTGTGTAGCCGGGGCAAGAGAAGGCCAATGCGAGAACTGTACGTACACCCCTGCTTCTTTAGCAGCACGATGTACTTTTTCCAGTTTTTGTATATCTGTTGGTTGTTTACTGATTAAAAAACTATTAAGCCCCCTTTGAATAGCTTCTAACAACTGATCCAGATTAGCCTCTGTGTCATTTAGTATAAAACAGGCATCTGTATTTTCTAATTTCTGTAATGATGGAGCAAGATCAACTTGTTTAACTATAGCATGAGGGCGTAAGTGCTTTTCCCATGCTACCGCTCTTTTTGCATCACCAACAATACCAACTTTCATATCAATTATAATTAATTGGTATTAAGATGCTAAGGTGGTGTGTCTTTTACAACTCTTCTTGATGAAAGCAGGCTAAACTTAATCGGGCATAACAACGGCAAGAATAAAATAAGCAAGAATGGCAAAACCATAAGTGAAAGCCAGAATTACAAATAGAATTCTTACAATGGTAGCATCCCAGCCTAAATATTCTGCAAGCCCTCCACAAACACCGGCGAGCATTTTGTCCTTGCTTGATTTTTTCAATTTTGCAGGCATAAGTACAAATTTGGTTATAATCGAAAGCACGCTACGCAGGTGATTGTAAGAAGTTTCAAGAGGAGATATAATTTCTAGTTAATAGTAATTTTTTTGTTGTGAAAGTCTTCGTATCCGATATAAGACACTCTAACATCATATTCCTTTCTTTCTAAATCAGTTATCGTGGCAATTCCATCTGTTCCGGTTGCAGTTCCTAAGTTAATATTTGTAAGAGTAACATTAGCATCTGCTAACGGAGCACCATTTTCTTGAGTTACTTTAACTGTTAAAACACCATCAGAGCTTTCCAGAAAATCAACAAATAATGGCTTCTTAATAAGTTTCACATCATTGAAAGATTGGGATTGAGAGTCACTTAGTTTGAATATTATTGGTAAAGAGAATTGAACATCAACAGGCTCACCACGTTGCACTCCAGGATGAAATTTAGCTTCTTTAACTGCTCTTAAGGCTTCTTCATCACAGCCATAACCAATTCCTCTTATTATTTTTGGGTTTTGTACATCTCCGTTTTTGTCAACTATAAATTGGAGGACTACACGCCCTTCGATTTTGTTTTCTAAAGCCTTCTCAGGGTACGAGATTTTACTTTGCAAAGATTTTAATCCTCCAATTAGCTCCGGCTGTTGCTCTACAACCACAAACACATCAGCAGCAGGAGTTTGTGCATTATTGGATAGATTTGATTTAGGAGTTAATACCTGTTCAGGTTGTTCTATTTCAGAAATATCTGATTCTTTTAAATCAGAACAAGAAATAGGGATTGTAACAATGATTAGAGTTAGCAAAAGAAATAGAAAACTGTTTTTTAAAGAGGTTGTTTCAGGTTTATGGTGCTTCATGACTTTAATACGATGTTTTAAGGTTGATTGATTTTGTGCCATATACAGGTAAAGGTCATTAACTCTGGTGCGCTGTAGAGTTAATTCAAAAAGTATATCTGCATAATTTTTGGGAGATATATCAGTAATGCTAAGCAAGTGCTGGTCACACGATATTTCCCGGTAAATCTCTGTTTCTTTATGTGCAAATAGAACCAGAGGATGAAACCAGAATAAAGAGCGGATCACAGACAGCCCGATTTGAAATAAATAATCCCCTCTTTCTATATGTATAAGCTCATGGTTGATAGCAACCTTCATCTTTTTGGGGTCACTTTTCATGGAAGTCGGAAGCACTATTACAGGGTTTTTCCAACCAAAAGTAAAAGGCACAAAAAGATGTTCCTGGAAAGCCAGTCGAACTTTCATAGCTGTGCCATTTATATATTCCGTTTGCTTAAGATTTGAATACAGCAATCGAAGCTGGTAAAAATTATATAAAAGCTTAAGGAGGAGCATAAAGCCTGTAACAAGAAGAAGTGAGGTAACTAGACCTACAAGAAAATTAGCTTCCAACCAATCAGGTTGAAAAATAGGTTCTGATGATTGAGTTAAAGTCTGGTTAGAGATTGGATTCTCAACTATAAAAAAGGCTCCGGATGTTTTTTCGCCTGCAGAAAGTGAAGAAGTGATTTGGTTATAGATCAAAGATGAAATAATTCCAACCGGAAGGGCAAAGAGTGTAGCTAAACGCAAATGGTAATGGTATAGTGGATTCAAAGATTGAGCCCATTTTAATACCAGGAAAACCAAGGACGCTGCCAGTGACCACATAATAACCGGGAACCAAATAAAATCTATTGCAGTTGCCCCAAAAGATTGGAAAAATTCGAAGAGCTCCTTCATATCATTCCTCCATTTTGTCAATTAGTTTTTTGATTTCCAGCAGTTCTTCTTCAGAAATATTTTCTCTTTGAACCAGCGTTTGTATTAAAGCAGAAGTGGAACCTTTAAATACTTTGTCAATTAAGCCGTGCACAAGATTTGACTGTACATCTTCAGGGTTTTTGGCCGCACTATACACGTAAGTGGCTCCATCTTTTCTATATTTGAGGTACCCTTTGTCATTAAGATTTTTCATAATCGTCATTACAGTGGTGTAGGCTACTTTTCTTTTCTTTAAAATTAGTTCCTGTACTTGGGAAACGGTGGCTTCTTTTAAATCCCAAACATGGTGAAGGATTTCCATTTCTGTTTCACCCAGAGGGGTAAGCGATTTTTTCATATTAATACGATTTAGTTAATACTAATATAATAGTATTTAGTAAAACATCAATACTCTCAAAGAAATTTTTAAACACCTGATGTACTTCAATTAGAGGAACTTGTTTAAAAAAGGGCAAGTATCACATCTTTATGTAATGGTTGGAAACGAAGCTACGTGTTAAAATCAAAGCAGTATCTAAATCAAAAGGAGCGGGTCATGAAAAAAGTAATACTGTCATTCGGGATTTTAATCTTTTCATTGGGTTTATCAAATGCCCAACCATTTAACATAGAACTTAACTTTGCAGCAGGTACACCCCAGGGTACTTTTATGCAAGAACTTGACAGAAACTCCTATGGTTTGGATATGGCTTTTACTTATCAAATTCCCTACTCATTTATACATATTGGAGCAGGGCTTACTTACCAGAATTTTGGGTGGAGTGAACGCCGGGAAAACTTTTATGGAATTCCTGAGGTAGACCTGAGGGTACGTACCACAAATAATATGGTAACCCCTCATTTACTGATGAGATTAGAATCGCCATTTGGCACGTTCAGGCCATTTGTTGAAGGAACCATAGGGTTTAACTATTTATACACTGAAAGTTCTCTGCTTGATGATTGGGAAGAAGATGATTTAGCCAGCAGTATCAATTACGATTATCTTACTTCCAGCTTCGGATTAGGAGGGGGGGCAAAAATTAAGCTTTATGACGGTTTTGATGATGATGGAGATTATTTCGGAATATCTTTGATCGTAAAAAGCAGGCTTACTTTGGGTGGTGAAGCTCTTTACCTGAAGGAGGGAGATCTTGAACGAACAGACGATGGCCTTAACCTTAATATCAGGCAATCAAGAACAGATTTGACTACCTTTAATATTGGGGTTGTCTTTAATTTTTGAAGCCAAACAAATTACCCAAGCCTCTTTAATTAATTTTGAAGGGGCTTTTTTTATGGAATTTGATCCCATCGATATAGGTTAGTATGTAGAATCTATTGATCAATAAAAATGAAAAATATAAACAGCTATCGAAAGTTTGAACGCAACAACAGTCAGCCCAACGAAAATGGAGAGTATGTTCTGTACTGGATGCAAATAAATCGACGCTTCGAGTACAATTATGCGTTGGAATTTGCCGTTGCCTGGGCAAATAAACTAAATAAGCCGCTACTGATTTATGAGGGTTTGAATATAGATTACCCATGGGCTTGTGACCGATTCCATCATTTTATAATGCAAGGGATGGAGGAAAATACATCCTATGCTGAGCAGAAAGGCCTCAATTTTTTTAGATATGTAGAACCAAAGAAAGGGGATGGGAAAGGACTCATATACCAATTAGCCGAAAAATCCTGTATGGTAATTTCAGATGAGTATCCTGTTTTTATCATTCGAACACACAACGAAAAGGTAGCTGGTAAACTGGAAGTACCTTACATAACGGTAGACTCCAATGGATTGATCCCGTTAGGAATAACAGATAAGGATCCTTATTCGGCATATCTTTTCAGGAAAACAATGCAGAAGCATTTCAAAGAAGCATATACCAATCCACCAAAGAAGAACCCACTAAATGATCTGAAAAATCACTCTGAAGTTGATCTGCCTGATTCAATAATCAAAAAGAAAGCAAATACTGAGAAGATGTTTGAAGACATCAAAACGGCTATTTCTCAGCTTGATATTAATCATGATGTAGGTGTGATTGACATGGATGGGACAAGGCAAGCTGCTTTAGGTAAGCTGGGGCATTTTATTGGTCATAGTTTAAAAGAGTATGATGATAAACGGAATCATCCCGATGAAAAGAAAACAAGTGGGTTAAGTCCCTGGCTCCACTTTGGCAAAATAAGTGCTTATGAAATTGTTAAAACAGTTTTAGACCATCAACCCGACAATTGGGATTTAGATCAGATTACACCAAACGGTGGAAAAAACACTGGTTTTTTTAACGGTGATGAAAGTATACAAAGCTTCCTGGACGAGGTTATAACCTGGAGAGAAGTGGGTTTTCATTATGCTCATCATGTCGATAATTATGACAAATTTGAGTCTCTGCCGGATTGGGCACTTGAAACGATGAAAGATCACGAAAATGACGAAAGGGATTATGTTTACAGCTATGAAGAACTGGAGCAATCCAAAACCCATGATGAAATATGGAATGCTGCACAAACACAACTTCGGGAAGAGGGCATTATTCATAATTACCTCCGAATGTTATGGGGAAAAAAGGTTATTGAATGGACTCCGGATCATAAAACTGCATTGGAATATTTGATTGAGTTAAATAACAAATTTGCAATTGATGGTAGAGATCCAAACAGCTATTCGGGGATATTTTGGTGTTTTGGTAGGTTTGATCGGGCCTGGCAGGAGCGCGAAATTTTTGGCAAACTGCGCTATATGACAAGTGAAAGCACCCGCAAAAAAGTAAAACTCAAACAATATCTGGCAAAATACGGGAACCAAAAATCATTGATGTAAGCCAATTGCAATTGCATTAAGGGAAAGGTTAACATATATTATACATATTTAATTACAAGCTTTTCTAATGGATCTCTTTCAAGACAAGAACATCTCCGGATTCGCAGTTAACGAACCCAAACCAACCGGATATGATGAGCCCTTAGCCACCCGGATGAGGCCAGGTTCGCTGGAAGAGTTTATGGGCCAGGAGCATTTGGTAGGTGAAGGTAAAATGCTGCGAAGAATGATTGAAAGCGGAGTAATTGGCTCGCTCATTTTTTATGGTCCTCCCAGTTCAGGAAAAACTACGCTGGCACATGTTATTTCTAAAGAAGTAAAAGCAGCATTTGAAGTTATTAACGCTGTTTTGGATGGCATCAAAGAATTGAGATCAGTAGTAAAGAAAGCGGAAAAACTACGAAAGCTGAATGGTCGTAAAACGATTTTATTTGTAGATGAGATCCATCGTTGGAATAAAGCCCAACAGGATGCACTTTTACCTCACCTCGAATCAGGTATTATCACCTTGGTAGGTGCCACAACAGAAAACCCGTTTTATTCATTGGTGAATCCATTGCTTTCCCGTTGCCAATTATTTGAGTTGTTTCCGCTTACTAAGCAAAATGTACAGCAGATGTTAGAGCGTGCAATCACTGATACAGAAAGGGGTTTGGGGAAAAAGGAAGTAGATGTTTCGGATGAAGCTATGGAGCATTTTTCGGAATATGCCGGAGGAGATATTCGCAATGCCCTGAATGCATTAGAAGTGGCCGTTCTTTCAAGCAAAGAGAATAAATCGGGTTTAATTCATATTGATCTTGAAATAGCTAAGGAAAGTATTCAGCGAAGGAATGTACGGTATGATCGTACCGGGGATGAACACTATCATTATGCTTCAGCTTTTATAAAATCGTTGAGAGGATCAGACCCGGATGCTGCTTTATACTGGATGAATGCTATGTTGGAAGGTGGTGATGACCCGAATTTTATTTTTCGAAGGTTATTCATTTTTGCCAGTGAGGATATTGGGCTTGCTGAACCAAATGCAATTACGGTGGTGAATTCATGCCAGGAAGCTTTCATGAAATGTGGAATGCCTGAAGGGATGTATTTCCTGTCTCATGCGTGTTTATATCTCAGCATCTGTCCAAAAAGTAACAGTACCAAAGCCATCTTTGAAGCTAATAAAACAATTAAGGAGAAAGGGGTAGGAGAAGTGCCTGTCTATTTAAAAGATAAAACTGCAAATAAGCTGGCATCCCGGTTTCTGGATATAGAAAATGCCTCTAAAGATTATAAATATCCCCATGCGTATCCCAATCATTGGGTTGATCAGCAATATCTACCAAGATCTTTAAGGAATAGTACTTTCTATGAGGCTGGTACTGAGGGAAGGGAAAACCTGCTTTGGAAAAGGCTGGATGAAATAAAAAAAAGGAATGATACCTGATCAAAAATGTTTGCTTAACCAACTAAATAGCAGACTTGATGGATATAAAAATTATAAGTTCAACTGATCGTCCAAATTCCAACGCGCTTAAAGTATCAAACTATATATGCCGGCTTTATAATGACAGGGGTATGCAGGCCAAAGTAGTAAGCCTTCAGGATTTTCCTCTAGCGGATGTGATTGGAGGAAAATATGGGGCTGATATTCCCTCTGTCAAAAAATTTAATGACCAAGTTATAGAAGCGGATGGACTGATATTTGTAATTCCGGAATACAATGGAGGCTTTCCCGGCATATTAAAGCTGTTCATTGATTACCTGCCGTTCCCCTCAGCATTTGAAAAAATGCCTATGGCTTTTATTGGGGAGTCTTCCGGTGCTTTTGGTTCTTTACGTCCCGTTGAGCAATTCCAGATGATAACTAACTATCGAAATGCCCTCCAATTTCCAGAGCGGGTGTTTATTCCAAGAGTCGGGAAAGAGTTTGATGAAGAAACCGGGTTAACAGACGATTTCAAACAAAAACTGCTTGAAAGCCAGACTGACAATTTCATCAAGTTTGTAAAGGCCGTAAAAGACTAGCCTATACTTTCAGCATGTACCCAACACCATGTAAGGTGATAAGGTACTTCGGGTCATCCGGGTGGAGCTCTACTTTTGCACGTAGTTTAGAAATATGCACATCAACTGTCCGCGTATTGGTACTGTATTCGTATCGCCATACTTTTTCCAGTAACTCATCTCTTGAAACCGGATTTCCTGCATGGGATAACAGGTACCTGATAAGCTCAACCTCACGTGCTGTCAACTCAATAGTTTTATCTCCCGGATGAATAACTTCACTTTCTGCCAGATCAATTTTTACTTCACCCAGTTGAAGAATATCCACTTCCCCGGTATTTGAATATGTGCCCGAACGTCTTAATCGTGCTTGTATACGGGCAAGAAGTTCCTTAACCCCGAAAGGCTTGGTTATATAATCATCAGCTCCCAGGTTCAGGCCTCGTACTTTATCAGGCTCCTGATCTTTTGCGGTAAGCATTATAACGGGAAATGTATACTTCAGGTCACGAATTTCCTGACAAATATCATACCCGCTTTTACCGGGAAGCATAATATCCAGAAGCATAAGATCGGGCTTGTGCTCTTTAACCATTTCTACGGCATTATCTCCGTCTTCACTAATAAAAACGGTAAACCCTTCGCTTTCAAGTGTGTCACGTAGAGTAAAAACTAAACTCGGTTCATCTTCTACAACCAGAATCTTATTTTTTTTGTCAGGCATGGATAGTTCTTTCTTTGATTTGTTTTGCTGAAAGTACACCATTTTTTTGGGACTTCAACTTAATTTCTTGTTTGCCTAATACCGGAAAGCTGACAGAAAAAGTACTTCCTTTTCCATATTCACTTTCAATATGAATGCCCCCCCCGTTCAGTTCTACCAGGCTTTGTACAATACTTAGCCCAAGCCCATGGCCTTTGGTTCGGGCAACCAAAGAATCCTCAACCCGGTAAAACTTTTTGAAAATATTTTTAAGCTCTTTCTTTTCTATCCCCATTCCCTTGTCCTCAACCTGCAGAACCACATGTTCATTTTTTTGAAGTACTGATATTGATATTTCCTTGGTTTCAGTACTATACTTAATGGCATTTTCGGTAAGGTTGCTGATGATTGTTTCTATACTGCTTTTATCAACCTTAACAGCAGGGCAGTTTGCCTCAAAGCTAAAATTCAATGTAAATCCCTGGCTTTCAATATATCCCCGGTTTTGCTCTACATAGTTCCCAATAATCTCATGAAGTATATAAGGAGCCGTTTCAATAGGTGAGTGCCCTGAGTCATATTTGGCAACATCAAGCAGTTTTTCAATCATGCTTCTTAAGCGGATAGATTCCTCATAAATATGCTTTCCATATTGTTTTAATCGTTTTTCTTCAGTCACCCTTCCATCATAAATGTTTTCTCCAGCAGCCTGCATTACGGCAAGTGGGGTCTTCAGTTCATGGGTAACATTTGCAAGGAATCCAGCCTGACGTTGGGATAAGTTCCTTTCTCTTTGAGCCGTATAAAACATGAACAGTAAAGCCCCCAACAAAAATAAAACAGCAAAACCCAAGACGATCAGGTTTTTAACAAAACTATCCTGATAAGCAGTAGTGATGGGAGGGGTAAGGAAGGCGACTTTAAGATTCCAGTTATCAAACATGTCTCCCCTGAATCGCTTTCTATGGTCAACCAGGTCATAATCAAAATCAATGCTTGGATCACTGGAAACCAGTACTTCATTTTTAACCCAATCATGCAGCCAAACTACATTGCCACTCTTGCTGCTGGGTTCAAAATAATCGGTTATTAGCGAGGCTATTAAATCATTGACTACATATTCCTTATTAATAATGAAGGTAAAGTATCCTATTACACGGTTTTCTGTCAGGTTTAATAAACCAATATTCATACTCCGGTGCGTATCAAATTCTACAATATTATTAAATCGATAATTGAAATCGTTAACCTGTATTCTTGCTTTAGTTCTAATTAAGCCAACACCATTGCATAGCAAAGAACTGTAAGTTTGGGTTTGCTCCATTTCAAAGGTACGGGTGTTGTAAGTATAAACCGTGGTATTATCAATACAAGGATCTACAGATTCAGGAGTATAGTAGATGGTAGTAAAGAGTTTGTTGCTTGCAATATCTTTTAGGGTTTCGTCTATGTTATCAGGAAATCTACCATACTGGTTTAATGAGTTTTCAAGAGGCTCAAGGTCGATCATAGTTAAACTTCTGAAGGGTTGATAAAGCACATTCCACACTTTTTGGGTGATTTCATCTACCTTTTTTATTTGCCGTTCAGTTTCGCTTTCCGCCACTCGATCCCGAATATCATATAAAGAGTATACATTCATACCTGTGAGTGCAATAACTGCAAACAGGCCGAGCATTAGTAAAGTCCAGCGGATAGCTCTATTTGTTATTAGCATAACTTGAGATTCTTAAGAAAGAAAAATATAACAAAAAGACCCCTCTTCAATTTAATACTGGTAAAAATTCGTGAAGAGAAAAACTATTTAGATAAAGCAATTAATCAGAGGCGCTCGAAATTTCTTTCAATAGACTCTTTGAGATCATTAAACTCAATAGGTTTAACGAGGTAATCAATGTATTCGGTTTCTTTAGCTCGTTGAACATGATATGGATCAGAATTTCCGGTGATATAGATTACAGGAACATTTGAAAATTTTCTGATTTCAGACATGGCTTCAATACCATCCATATCGCCCTCTAAGGAAATATCCATTAAGATCAAATCGGGGTTGGTTCGTTTAGCTACTTCAATAGCTGTTTTACCATATACTAATTCTCCCTCTGCAAAATATCCCAGCTTCTCTAAATAGCTTTCGTATAAAAGATTGAGGATAAGGTCATCCTCAACAATCATTACCGTTTTTTCCTTTTTCATATTCATATCAAGCCATTTGTTCTTTGTATCCCGAGCGCCTAATAATAACACGATTCAGGATGAAAGGAAATTGAATTAAAGAATACAAATTATACAAGAAAAAAATCTTGTTGCCATTAACAATCAAAAGCTCCGATAGAGATACTGAAAAATTTTACTTCAACTCAGATTAGAATACCATTAACTATCATTTTTACGATAATGTGAATACTGCTTTATTCAGATTTTTTGAGTGTTGGTTTTTGAAGTAGATTATAGAAGCGATGGTAAGGATTGCTCCAAACAAAGTGGTGAAGTAGCAAAAGCTCACAAAAAAGTCGTACCAGCTCACATCGGCCTGTCCAAAGTTTTTGTATAAGAGAACGGTAACACTGGAGAGATACCCGAACGAGTCAGCGATGTATATAAGAAAACCTGCATTGGCTAGTGTTTTGTAAGTAGCAATAAACCGGTCAAATAAAATGCAGTTAAACGGTACATAACCGAGATAAGAACCCAGCCCGACTGAAACCATCCATAAGTAGGCCGATATCAATCCGGCTTGAAATGCAAAAGTAGAAATACCAATTAATAAAATACCCCCAAGTACAATCCAGTGGTTTACCATCAGCGCTTTTTGGTTGTTCTTTATGAGCATAATGGAGGCCATTACAATTAAAACGATAAATGCTATGGGTACTTCTGTTTTTGTAAAAATGGCAGCATCATTTACGAACCCGACTGCTTCCAAAATTTCCAGTGCATAGTTATCGCGCAGGTCACGAAATGCTGTCAAAAACATATAGATTACCGTAAGCATTATAATGCCCCCGGCAAATTTTTTGAAAAATTCCCATCTTTCGCTTGAGCTCATTGGAATCCTTTTGGTTCTTTGGGCTTCATCAGAAGCGGAGGGAGGGGGAATCCTGTTGAGCATCCAAGTGAAAAAAATCAATGGGATCATAAAAATAGCACCTGTCCAGAAAGGCATGGCAAACTCAGAAACTCCCCAATTCAGCATTAAATATTTGCCAATGCTCTTAACGAATCCTGAAGAAAAAATAAAACTCACACTTAAGCCGGCCCCCAGTAGCTCAGTATTTCTTCGTCCTTCCAAAAAGCTGAAAACCAGGCCCCAAATCATTCCGAGAGGTAAACCATTTAAGAAAAGAAAAATCAATTTATAGGGGGTAGGAGCTAACCAAAACCCAAGCAGGGCGAGTTCGGCAATTACCACTAAAATAAGTATTGAGATTGCTCTACGGTTAGCAGTCATCTCAGATACAACTTTTATACCAAGAAATTTGGAGATGGTATATCCAAAAATCTGAGAAATAATAAGCAACGTTTTTAACTCAATTCCCCAATAGGTAAGGTCTGCAAATGCTGCTGCAGTAAATGGCTTGCGAAAAGCATACATACAGGTATAGGTACAAAATGCAGCTACCATCGCATATAAAGAGAAAACAACTCCTCTGTTCTTATCGAGCCACCCTGTTATTGCTTTATTAACCATGCAATTGATGCAAAGCCCGATCTGAAATTGAAAAGATTTTTCCAGGTTCTATTTCAATACTGCCCATTAAAGGAATTAAGGTTAATTATGTTTCCCTGCGAAGCTTTAAGGTAATGGTAAATTTTCGCAGTTTGCAATTTACAGTAGCTACCCTGGGTTTTAACATAAAGTGGAAAACAAAAAAGCTCCTTATAAAAGTATAAGGAGCTTTTGTACCGCAGGCCGGACTCGAACCGGCACTCGAATACTATTCGAATTGGATTACATAATCTCTTTACTTTCCAGATTGCATAAGTTGATCTCACTTTGTTTATCAAAAAAATGAATCTTTTTAGCATTTAAATAAATATTGGTTTTCTCACCCACTTTTAGCTCGGACTGGGGAGAGGTTTTTATTGTCCAGCTTAGATCGGTTTCAGGGCTTACATGAATCAAAGAGACATCCCCCATGTATTCAATAAAACTGATATTTAAAGGTGAATTCGATTCAATAAAGTTTTCATTTGGAGATAGATGAACTGAAATGTCTTCAGGTCGTATTCCTAAGATTAATTCCGTAGATAATAAATTCGGTACTTCGGGAAGTAAAGCTGAATCTATCTCTATAAAAACAAACCCGGAGTTAGTCACAAACATAAATTTTCCATCAACTGATTTTATAAAGCCGGAAATGAAGTTCATTGTTGGGTTTCCGATAAATCCAGCCACAAAAAGATTGATCGGATTATTATAAACATTGAGAGGAGTGCCTAATTGTTGGATGACACCTTTGTTTATAATTGCAATCCGATCAGCCATTGTCATGGCTTCTACCTGATCGTGAGTTACATAAATGCTGGTTGCATTTTGATGTTTATGAATTTTTAGTAAATCCGTACGCATTTGAATGCGCAGTTTTGCATCAAGGTTACTAAGAGGTTCATCAAATAAAAATGCTTTGGGTTTTCTTACGATAGCTCTTCCAACAGCAATTCGTTGTTTTTGTCCTCCGGAAAGCTGTTTTGGTTTTCGTTCTAACAACTCACTAAGGCCTAACATTTTCGCAGTATCTCGTATCAGTCCATCATATTCCTTTTTTTTGGCGCCCATTATTTTCAATCCAAAAGCAAGATTTTCGTAGACACTCATGTGAGGGTAAAGAGCATAATTCTGGAAAACCATTGCCAGATTACGATTCTTTGGAAGGACATCATTAATCACTTCTCCATCTATTGATATCGTACCCTGATCTATCGATTCCAAACCTGCAATCATTCTTAAAAGAGTAGATTTTCCACACCCGGAAGGCCCAACAAGAACCAGGAACTCACCTTTTGTAATTGATAAAGAGACCCCTTTTACTACTTCAGTTTTATCGTAGGATTTATAAACATCCTTAATTTCTATATTAGCCATTATTTGTTTTGTAACGATTATTAATGGAGGGTGGCACTGGCAGTTTGAGTTGCGATTTCAGCTATTTCAACAGCCTTGAGGGCGTCGTTAATAGTAACTCTATTTGTATGGGCCCGATCAATGATTTTTGTGTAAAAGTCTTCAAAGATTTTCTGTAATGCCAGGGAATACAATTGCGATTTTGATAGTTCAGCTTTAAAACTCCCTTCTATAATTTTATTATAGTTGTAATTTTCCCCTCTGATCATCTTAGGTTGAACCCTTTTCTGTTTGGTTATAACAAAACCCGGAAGAGCAGACAATTCGTAAATAAGTTCCTCATTGCTTAATGCAACGAAATTTCCTTCTTCGGGAATCCAGCCCTTTAAATCAAACTGTGCTGTCGAAAAAACAAAACGCATATTAGTTCTTTCAAATACGTTTGGACGGCTGAATGAATGTACGTGAGTAGCTAATAAGCCATTATTGTATTGTACATTTAGTGACATTCTATCCATTTGAAAAGCATTTCTTGAATCTGTGTATCCATCAATCTTTTTAACTTTAGGTGAATTACTAAACCAATGAACAATGTCAATAAAGTGAACAGCATGTTCAACTAGAATTCCCCCTGAAATACTTTGATCCCAAAACCAGTGTTCGGCTGGAAGTGTTTCATCCTGGGCGTAGTTCTCAACAAAGTATCGTTCAAAATTACCAAATAGATTTTTAGAGTGAAGATTTTGGAGAGTTTCCAGTATAGGATTAAACCGTTGCATGAAGTCAACCATCACTACACAATTATATTTTATAGCCGCGTCTTTAATTGCTTTTGCTTCATCAAGAGATATTGCAATGGGTTTTTCCACCATTATATGCTTACCCCGTTTTAAAAAATGTAAAGCAATTTCAGAGTGTGAAGAAGGAGGGGTAGAAATAAGAACTGCATCTAATTCTGTTTCAATATCAAGATGTTTCCAGTTTCGGACAAAGCTTATCTGACCAGGAATAGTATTTTCATTTACATAGATATCTGCAATGGCTGTAACCTCAAAAAGCGATGAACCTGAAAGGGACTGATAAATAAAATTTCCAAATCCGCCAAAACCGATAATACCCAGTTTTATTTTTTGATGCATTTCATTTTCTCAAAGTGAAGTATTGACTTTTATATTTATTTCTATAAATTTATCGAAGCGCTTCGATAAAACAAAAGAATTATTTTGAATACAGTAAAAGTAAAGAAAAAGGTAACCATAAAAGATGTGGCTGATCATGCAAACGCATCAACATCTACAGTATCAATGGTTATTAATAATAAGGGGTATGTAAGCGATGAAAAAAGGAAAGACATACTCCATTCGATTAAGAAACTTGGATATGTACCCTCCGCATCTGCAAGGAATCTGGCTTCGAACAGAACCAATAATATTGGCTTTATACTAAGAGAATCACATTTTACGCTTAGTGAACCCTTTTATACACGTATATTTTTAGGGGCAGAGTTTGAGTCAAAAAAGCATAACTATTATGTGCTTTTAGCAACTATTTCTGATACTTATAAAAAAGAGGAAGATACACCCAGGCTCTTAAAAGAAAGAAATGTTGATGGAATAATTATTGCCGGAAAAGTAAGTGGGGAATTGCTAGAGGAGGTCGAAGAATCAGGTATTCCATTTGTTCTTGTTGACTATCAGTATAAGTCTTTTCCTTATATATCGGTTGACAATAGAAATGCTTCTCTAGAAGCGGTTCGATACTTACTAAGTAAAGGCCATACTGAAATATCCTTTTTGGGAGCCGACCCTTATCACCCAAGTATATCAGAGCGATTAGAAGGGTTTCAACTGGGAATGCTTAAAGCTGGGTACAGTGATACTTCTAACTTGGTTTTTCTTGATGAAGATGACTCTCCCACCTTACAAACAGGGTATAATTTAGGTGCGAAATTGTTTAAATCCGGAAAAAAACCAACAGCAGTATTCTGCGCAAACGATGCAATGGCTATTGGTTTTATGAAGTATGCTGAACAGCACAAAATAAAAATACCGGAAGAAGTAGCAGTTGTAGGTTTTGATGATGTAGAAGGGGCTAAATTTTCGTCCCCTCCGCTTACTACAATAAGAGTTTTTAAAGAGCAATTTGGTGAGCTTGCACTTCGGTACCTCACAGAGATTTTAAATGACACTGGGAAGGATCTCTCATCAAAGTATGAGAGAGGCAATCATATGCTAACAGTTCCGACTGAACTGATAGTACGAGAATCGACGTAAAAAAAATTAAGGAAAACTGAAAGCGCTTTTATAAAGCATGTTATTGGGTTTCCCTAATAAAACATTAATAAAAAGTAGATCTCTATGAAAACGT
Source organism: Balneolaceae bacterium (assembly GCA_006969905.1). GTDB lineage: Bacteria > Bacteroidota > Rhodothermia > Balneolales > Balneolaceae > Balneola. Next base: position 1,709,368 of record CP030887.1, read on the forward strand.
ATACTAAGACATACTTGAGCATACTTTTACTATCCATCTGTATGATGTCTGGTGCTGTATTTGCTCAAACTAATGTAAGTGCATTTTCACAAGCTGAGAGTATAAATCTCTTAAGTAATGGTGGATTTGAAGCGGAGACCCCGGCATACTGGACCCCGGAAGGAGCAGGAGCTGAATGGAGTGGTGAGCAGTACCGGACTCCGAGTTATAGTTTAAAACTAAGTGGCACAGGGGCCTCTTCATGGGCACAAGGCGAGGCCGTGCGTAATTGGGTAGCTGGGATTCCTGGCTCCGGCACCCCCGAAATCATAGTTGGAGGCTGGGTGTATGTAGATGGAGTGAATACTAATCCGACCACCGATGCGGAGAAATTCCAATTGGTGTACGAATTCTTTGATGCGAATGAAAATGATGTACTGGGAGCCCCGGTAGTGCTGGATGTTCCCCAGGATGCAGCCAGTTCAGGCGGTTGGGTAGAACTCAGCAGTCTTTCTTTAGGAGCCATTACTTTGCCAAGTGAGCAGGCTGCAAAAAGCGTGCGCATCACCTTCCGAAAAGGAGCGGACGCCACCGGATCGGTATATCTGGAAGATATTTTTATCCGTGCAGCAGAAGGAGCTGAAGGCTGGCCGGGTGGTTGGTTCAATCCAAACATGGATATGAGCGATACCTGGTACTACTGGATTCCAGGTGGATTTGATCAAGGTGATCCGGATTGGCCGGATTCGTTGTCGTTTGCAATGACCCGTACGGATGCTGAAGCACATTCAGGAACCTATAGTGTTCGCATTGAGCAATTAGATCCTGCAGCGAGTGAAGCAGTGGCCATTAGTGATCGTGTACCCGTGGAAACAGGAGAGCCGGTACTGGTAAGCTATTGGGTGAAATATGAGAATGTACCGCACCCGGATAGTATTGGGAAGGCAGACAACAATATTGGGATGACAGCGCTATGGTATAGCAGTCTGGAGTCCGGTGCAGCAGGATACAATGAGATCGGAGGGCTTGACATCCGGTTGAACGGAGATTACAACTCAGGAGTAATTCCATTGGCGGAAAGGGTGGAAAATTCAGGCTGGACACAATATTCCTTCGTAGTGTACCCGCCAGAGAATGCGGTAGGTATGGAGCTTCGTCTTCGTTACTGGCATGCCTTTGAAGGGGTTACCTATTGGGACGATGTATTCATTGCTCCGGTATCTGATGTAACTGATGATTTAGATAATCTCTTAAGTAATGGTGGATTTGAAGCGGAGACCCCGGCATACTGGACCCCGGAAGGAGCAGGAGCTGAATGGAGTGGTGAGCAGTACCGGACTCCGAGTTATAGTTTAAAACTAAGTGGCACAGGGGCCTCTTCATGGGCACAAGGCGAGGCCGTGCGTAATTGGGTAGCTGGGATTCCTGGCTCCGGCACCCCCGAAATCATAGTTGGAGGCTGGGTGTATGTAGATGGAGTGAATACTAATCCGACCACCGATGCGGAGAAATTCCAATTGGTGTACGAATTCTTTGATGCGAATGAAAATGATGTACTGGGAGCCCCGGTAGTGCTGGATGTTCCCCAGGATGCAGCCAGTTCAGGCGGTTGGGTAGAACTCAGCAGTCTTTCTTTAGGAGCCATTACTTTGCCAAGTGAGCAGGCTGCAAAAAGCGTGCGCATCACCTTCCGAAAAGGAGCGGACGCCACCGGATCGGTATATCTGGAAGATATTTTTATCCGTGCAGCAGAAGGAGCTGAAGGCTGGCCGGGTGGTTGGTTCAATCCAAACATGGATATGAGCGATACCTGGTACTACTGGATTCCAGGTGGATTTGATCAAGGTGATCCGGATTGGCCGGATTCGTTGTCGTTTGCAATGACCCGTACGGATGCTGAAGCACATTCAGGAACCTATAGTGTTCGCATTGAGCAATTAGATCCTGCAGCGAGTGAAGCAGTGGCCATTAGTGATCGTGTACCCGTGGAAACAGGAGAGCCGGTACTGGTAAGCTATTGGGTGAAATATGAGAATGTACCGCACCCGGATAGTATTGGGAAGGCAGACAACAATATTGGGATGACAGCGCTATGGTATAGCAGTCTGGAGTCCGGTGCAGCAGGATACAATGAGATCGGAGGGCTTGACATCCGGTTGAACGGAGATTACAACTCAGGAGTAATTCCATTGGCGGAAAGGGTGGAAAATTCAGGCTGGACACAATATTCCTTCGTAGTGTACCCGCCAGAGAATGCGGTAGGTATGGAGCTTCGTCTTCGTTACTGGCATGCCTTTGAAGGGGTTACCTATTGGGATGATGTAAGTATCGTGAGCCTTGGTGAGATAGAAGTCGGTCCTATTGTATCTAATGAAGATGAAACACAAGACGACCGTCCAAAACGTGTACTTCTAAAGCAAAACTACCCTAATCCATTTAACCCATCAACAACAATAAGCTTTGAGCTTACACAGACAGATATTGTAAGTCTTGAAGTATTTAACGTGCTGGGGCAAAAAGTGGCAAGTATTATTACAAATACAAAAATGAGAAGTGGTAATCATAGCGTAAGATTTGATGCCATGAACTTAACTAGTGGAATCTACTTGTATCGATTATCGACGTCAGATTTCACAGAAGTAAAAAGAATGACACTGATTAAGTAGCACTTCTTCATGTTTATTATGTATGGATCTCGGGCTGAATGCCCGGTGATCCTTTTTTAAAAACAATATCTGGGAAAAAGTAGTATGCGGTTAGTTAGTCATATACTGATCATAATTGTTACAGCCACATTTCTTATAAATGCTACTAGGTATTTTGAAGCTGCCACAACAGGCAAAATTACCGGGCAGGTTACCGACTCTGAAACAGGAGAGACACTCCCTGGTGTAAATGTTGCTATTGTCGGAACCACGCAAGGTGCGGTAACTGATGCTGACGGCTATTACGTGATTCTGAATGTTACTCCTGATACTTATGATTTGCAGGCCTCTTTCATTGGATTTAAAACAAAAATTATTCAGGATGTGAGAGTCAGAATCAATCAGACAACCACTATTGATTTTGTTATGAGTGAAAGCGTGATAGAAGGAGAGGAGATTGTAGTAACTGCGGAAAGCCCTATTGTTCAAAGAGATCTAACTTCATCTAAAGCTTCCATTTCTTCCCAAGAAATGAAAATACTGCCCGTTGAGAGTTTTGACGAAGTGGTAAACCTTCAAGCAGGAGTGGTGGACGGCCACTTCCGAGGGGGAAGGATTGGGGAAGTTGCATACCTGGTTGATGGAATTCCTATAAATGATTCTTTTGATAATTCTTATGCCTACCAGGTAGAAAACAACTCCATCCAGGAAGTTGAAGTTATTTCAGGAACTTTTAACGCTGAATTTGGACAAGCTCAATCAGGAGTGGTTAATATTGTTACAAAAGACGGTGGAGAAAATTATGAAGGTAACTTCTCAATGTATGGTGGAGATTATATTACCACACGTGGTGATGTTTTTTCAAACAATAAGAGTATTTCCCCTCTTGATATCTATGATATACAGGGTTCATTAAGTGGTCCGGTTCCCGGGACAAGAAGCAAGTTGAGTTTCTTTATGTCAGGAAGAACGATCAATGATGAGGGGTACCTGTATGGTAGAAATATTGTTCGCCCGGTTTGGGAAAGTACAGATAGCGGGGAGTTTGTAACGATAGATGGAAGACAGGTATATGTTCCTCAATTAGGAGATAGCTCCTATTCTTCAATGAACTGGAGTAAGCAGAATACTATTCAATTAAAGCTTACTTCATCTCATATTAAGGGGAATAAACTTTCGGTTACAGGTTTGTACCAAAATGATGAAGGGCAGAATTTCCGCCACTTATATCGTTATAACCCAGATGGAACACCAACTAATTATGGAGAATCCATTAGTATTAGCCTCGTTAACAACTATTTAATTAGCTCCAAGACATTTGTAAATCTTAAAGGTTCTTACTTCATAAACCGTAGTGAATCATATGTATATGAAGATCCTTTAGATCCAAGATACCCCAGAGATGATGCAGAAAGTTTTCTTGGTGGCAACTTCTCTTTTTTAAGAGGGGGTGCTGTGATGGAACATACAAATAGGGAGACAGGAACCTTACTGGCAGGCTTTGATATTACCAGTCAGGTAAACCGACAGAACATGATAAAGGCGGGAGGATTGGTAAAACTTTACACCATACAGTTTCGAACTTTCGAAGTTTTAAATAACCCTTCAACTGGTTTTGAACCTGCTATCCCTCCTGTAGGAACCCCGAATCATGTATATTTTGATGAAGGCCCTATTGAGGTAAGTGCCTATATCCAGGATAAAATGGAGTTCGACTATATGGTAGTCAACGTGGGACTTCGTTTTGACTATTTTGATGCAAATAGTAGTTTTCCGTCAGATTATGGCAGGCCAACTACTTCTGAAAAAGCAAGTACTTCACCAAACTGGCAAATATCCCCCCGTTTTGGGCTTGCTTATCCGATCACAGAAACAGGAGTGGTTCACGTTTCTTATGGTCATTTCTTCCAGGTACCATCATTTCAATTCCTATATATCAATCCCGATTTCACCTATAACCCCGAAGTGGGCATAAGCAGGGTATTTGGTAATCCTGATTTGAAACCACAGCAGACAACTTCTTATGAAATAGGTCTTCAGCAAGGGTTTAATGATATTCTCTCCGCGCAAATAACAGCATTCTACAAAGATATGAGAAACCTTTTGGGGACCCGTTTCGAAACCATTCAGCCAGGTTTTGATGAACCTCATCCTTCTCAAAGGTATGCAAGATATATCAACACCGATTACGGGCAAACAAAAGGATTTATTCTTAGCGTTGGAAGGAGAATGAGAAATAACTTTAGTTTTGATATTAACTATTCGCTTCAGTTTGCATCTGGTAATGCAAGTGATCCTCAATCCAGGGTGTTAGATGAATTAGCCGGAGAAGAAACCGAAAAGCAACTGGTTCCATTAGACTGGGATAGAAGACATCAACTGAATGCCAGTACCAGTTTTTTAACAAAGAATAACTGGGTATTGACTATTCTGGGGGAATATGGTTCAGGTTTTCCTTATACCCCATCTTTAGGGAACCAACGAACAGGCTTAGTAAACTCAGACAGAAAACCAACCTTTTTAAATTTTGATATGTTTGCTTCAAAGAGTTTCGATTTGAAAGGTAGTAATGCTAGTGTATTTGTAAGAGTCAATAATTTGTTTGATACACAAAATGAAACCGAAGTATATGAGCAAACCGGCAGGGCATTTCAAAATCTTCGATCTCAAACGGGTATTCCTCAGGGACTGAATTCAAAAGAGGAGTTTTTCTTTCGTCCGGATTTTTACTCAGCTCCCAGAAGAGTAACACTTGGTGTAACTATGAGTTTTTAAAAATATTAATAGTGATTAAAGAGTGAATATTAGAAATATCAAAATACGTTTAGCCTTTGCAGCCCTTGTTGGGTGTTTTTCATTTTTTGTTACTGATTTTGTAGTAGCACAAAATGATCTGGATAATGGTAGTAACAGGTGGACGCAATGGGGAGTAATGGATGGAAACCGGGTTCGCACTCTTTTTTCCAATCATGGGGAAATTGCACGTTGGCCGGATCAGCCTTCCGGAGAGTGGCCCAAAGGGAGCGGGCATTCCTATGTAGATGGGGTTGCGTTTATTGTATCGGCGAAAACTAAAGATGCACAGGGAAATACCATAACTCCTATGTCAACAAATTACCGGGAGTTTATTGATTTGGATCCTATAACCAAAATACCATGGGGTTTTGCCCCACTGTATGGATATTCAAACCCATTGCAGGAATCACCCGCCAGGAGTGATGATGAAAGAACATGGCCACAAATCTGGCCGGATAGGCCTGTAGATTGGGCGGGTCAGTGGAATGGATGGTTTGGAAGGGGTGTGTTTAATGCTGATTTAGAAACTTATTTTGTATATGATGATGCCGAAGATAAAGAATGGACAAAAGCTCCTCACAATTTCTATCCTTGTACAGGAGATACTTCCAGGGGTGGGTTAGGGCTTCAAGTTAGAGCACGAGGCTTTCAATGGAACCATCCGTTGGCGCAGGATGTAATTTTTTGGTTATATGAAATTACCAATGAATGCGATGTAGACTATGATGAAGTCTATTTCTCTCAATATATAGATTGGGGAGTTGGGGGCACTGACGATTCGGGGGATGATGAAGGAGCATACGATACTACCCTTGATATCGCATTTGCCTGGGATAATGATGGTGTAGGTTCTCCGGGTTTATGGGGGCCGGTAGGCACTGCAGGATATTCGTTTCTGGAATCTCCGGGCAATTCCACTGATGGTATAGATAATGACGAAGATGGGATTATTGATGAACAAAGAGTTAGCGGAGCCGGGCAGCTTATCGAGGGGCAGGCTAACATAGCTAGTTATGTACAGGCTAACTACGATCAGGCAAAGTTTGAAAGTTTTTATCTGCCATTAGAGCAAATGCCTGCATACCAGACAGGTGTATGGTGGACGGGAGATGAGGACATGGATTGGTTGGTTTATACTGATCTCAATGAGAATGGAATTTGGGATACCGGAGAACCTTTAAATAATGATGTAGGTATAGACGGTTTGGGGCCTAATCACCCCAATTATCCCGGAATAGATGAAGGTGAGGGAAATGGTAGACCAGATGAAGGAGAGCCAAACTTTGACGGTTTAGACAAAGATGAATCTGATCAGATTGGACTGACAGGATTCCAGGTATTTGATGTTCACCAATATCAACTAATCGATGATGAAGAGAATTTTGAACTTTTTTCGGAGGCGTTACCACCACTAGAAGATATTATACTGGAAGGAGGGCGGAATCTCGGTATGTTCTTTTCATCGGGATCATTCCCTTTAAAAGCAGGGCAAACAGAACGCTTCTCAATGGCGTTGGTATTTGCTGAAAGAGATTTTAATGATCCAAGAGATATTTCCAACTCTTCACTTGCGCGTAAAAAAGAAATTGTCCAGCAAATCTATAATGCGGACTATCAATTTGCTCGTCCACCGGACAAATCAAACCTGACAGCAGTAGCAGGAGACGGGATGGTTACTTTGTATTGGGATGACAAAGCGGAGGCTTCTTATGATCCTTTTTTAGGAGAATACGATTTTGAAGGATATCTCATCTATCGATCTACTGAACCAAACTTTGAAGAAAACCTGCTCATAACAGATGCTTATGGAAGTACTATTTACCAGAAACCGCTTGCCCAGTTTGACCTTAAAAACGGAATTAAAGGACTTCACCCGGTTACCGTAAATGGTGTGCAATTTAACCTTGGCAATGACAGTGGTCTGAGGCATAGCTATATAGATAGAGAGGTTATAAATGGACAAACTTATTACTATGCCTTGGTTCCATATGATCGTGGGTTCGTGGAACGTGATCCGGACGGAAACTTTGTAGTAAGTGAAGACGGCAGAGTTAGAGGAATTTCTCCAAGTACTACCTCTTCAATTATCAAGAATGATGTAGCAGGGAATGTAAATGTAGATGTAAATACGGCTGTAGTTACTCCAAAAGCACCTTCTGCCGGGTATATTCCGCCAGAGATTGAGTTAGCTGAAACAGAAGTCTTAGGAACCGGTAGTATTTCGGTGAACATTTTATCATCAGGAACAGTGGTAGAAGGAAAAGAATATGTTTTAAGCTTTGAGAACGATTCTACCTGGCAAACTGAAATAAATCCGGTGGTATCATTAACTACACCGGAACAAAGTGAACCTATCTTTACCGGAGCTCTTGAAGAAGGAACTATTCAGACTCCGTTAGCAGATGGTTTTTCAATAGATATCCAGGGTCCGGCAGAAATTTCAATTATTGATAGTAGCATAGCATTTGTTGGAGAAGGAGGAAATTTTACGCCTTTAGTTGAACCTGCATCCAATAATAGTCTGTTCGTCTCAAGGCACATCAGCTATCCTGCTGATTTTGAGATTCACTTCACTAGCGAAGTGTCAGATACTTCTATGAGAGTTGCTTTTGGAATGCAGGAGATACCAACCAATTTCTATATTGAGAATACGATTACAAGAGAAAGAGAACATTTTGCCATCATTGAAGATGTAGATGGCCTAAATAATGGGATATACGATCATGGAGAGCTCATCGTGATTATTATGGGAACAGAACCAGGTTTGGAACCCCAATTTGCTGGTGGAAACTGGCTTTCCAGCTGGGCTATTCGTTTCATTCCTCCTGATCCTGTTCTTCAACCAGATTTAATTCCGGAGGCACCCGAAGCGGGTTCATCTTTTACTTTCGCTACTTCAAAACCGTTTCAAAATAGTGACGAGTATAGATTTACAATGAAAGGTGGGGCTCTGGATAAAGAATTGGCAAAAGAAAGACTCAAAGACATAATGGTTGTTCCAAACCCGTATGTAGCCTCTAGTGATTTTGAACCGGCTAATACCTATCGGGCTGGTAGAGGTGAAAGGCGTATTTATTTTATGAATCTCCCTGCGAAATGCACCATAAGGATTTATACGATAACAGGTCAGTTAGTCCAAACCTTATATCACGATTCTCCTATTGATGATGGTCAGGAACCTTGGGATCTGGTTACTAAGGACGGAATGAATCTGGCTTATGGAATATATGTCTTTCATGTTGAAGCAGATGGTATTGGAGAGACAACCGGAAGATTTGCAGTGATCAAATAAGGCAATCCATGAAAGTAAAAATCAAACTTATTAGTCTTTCAATGCTATCATTAATTGGAACAGTAATGCCAGGCAGAGTTTGGGCACAAAATGTTTCAAAAACAGGGACTACTGCTGCTGAGTTTCTTCAAATAGGAGTGGGAGGAAGAGCCAACGGAATGGGTAGTGCTTTTGTAGCTGTCTCTGACGATGCTTCCGCATTGTATTGGAATCCTGCCGGGATTGCTTCCATTGAAAAAAACGAGATCACTTCAACGCATAGCGAATGGATTGTTGGATTAGATTTTAATCATGTAGGAGCAGTTTTCAATTTCGAGAAAATAGGGAAGGTAGGCTTTGCCCTTACCATGTTGAGTGTTCCCGAGATGCTTGTACGAACCGAAGAATTCCAGGATGGAACCGGAGAGACATTTGATGCCGCTGATATTGCATTTGGTATTACCTACGCTTCCAGCGTGGGGGAAAGGTTTAGTGTTGGTGGCACCGTAAAATTCATTCAACAGAGAATCTGGCATACAAAAGCCAGGGCAATTGCTGTAGATTTGGGCACCAAATACAAAACAGATTTTTTGGGAGGTATGGTTATTGGAGCTACTATTTATAATTTTGGGAGTGATCTGACAATGCAGGGGCGCGATTTACGAACTTTTGTTGATCCTGATCCTGTTAGTGAAGGAAATAATGATCGGGTTCCCGTCAATTTTGAGACTGACTCATGGAGCCTGCCTCTTAATTTCCAGTTTGGAGTAGCATTTGAGCCATTAAAAACTCCAATGCATAATATCCTGATAGCTATCGATGCTTTGCATCCAAGTTCGAATTACGAAAGTGTGAATATTGGAGGAGAATATGGGTTTCAGGAAAGGGTATTTTTGAGAGGAGGATATGAAGCTATTTTTCTTGAGGATGTTGAGGCAGGGCTAAATGCAGGTTTAGGAGTACATCAAAAATTATCCAACGGTTTACTGGCCAAACTGAGCTATGGATATAAGTCTATGGGCAGACTGGGTAATGTCCACACTCTAACTTTAGAAATGGGCTTTTGATTGCAAGATTGTAAAAAAAATAGCATCCGCATTCGTATACAAAAGCCAGGTTTTCTTTGGTTGCTGGTAGGATGTCTTGCTCTGATGATTGGGTGTGCTAACGGAGAAGAGGAGAGGGTAGAGTCAGAACAACATCTAAAAACTATTACCTACTGGTCATCCCCAAACCCCCAGGAGTATGAATTAGCTAAGCAATTAGTAGAAGAATGGAATACGCAACAAAATGGGGTGCGAGTAAAACTGCAAGCTCTGCCAGCAGGCCAATCCAGTGAAGAAGTACTTCTTTCGGCAATGGTAGCCGGTACAACCCCTGATGTTTGTTCTAATATCTGGCCGGGCATCACTAACGATTTTATTCGTGCAAATGGGCTATACGCGTTGGACTCATTTGAAGATTACGAGCAAGTAATGGGTGAACGGGTTCCTGAAGATATTCTTGAAAGTGTAAAGGCCAAAGATGGTCATACCTATCAGGTACCCTGGAAAACTAACCCGATTATGGCTCAATACAACACAAAAATATTTAGAGATGCGGGTATAGATGAGTTTCCTGAAACATATTCTGAATTTCTTGAGGCTGCATCAAAAATTACGAAAGATACTGATGGGGATGGAAGGGTAGATCAATGGATGGGCTACCGGGATATTCGTCCCATTTGGTGGCAACGTTACTATGATTATTACACAAGCTATATCACTGCATCCGGCGGTAAGACACTGTTCTCCCAGGGGGAATTGAACATAGATGAACAAGCATCTAATGAAGTATTCCGGTTTTATCAACAAATGTATGAAAACGGGTACTTTCCTCAATCCACTATGCAAGGCAATGCATTTTTATATAACAGAATAGCAGTTGAATTTACGGGCCCCTGGAATATTTCTTTCCTCGAAAGAAATGCTCCCAAATCACTGGAATATAATTTTGCTCCTTTACCAGTTCCGGACAATTATGAGGGAGAGGTATACACCTATGGGGATCACAAAAACATTGCTATTTTTTCGAATACTAAGTACCCTCGGGAGAGCTGGGAATTCGTGAAATTCTTAATCAGTAAAGAAGCGGATTATCGGTTATTGTCTTTTGCGAGCCAGATTCCAATTCGTAAAGGACTATTGACCGACCCTGATTTTGTCTCATTTTTTAATGAGAATCCGAAGCTGGCTCAGTTTGCCCGTCAGGCTGCATTTACAAGAGGGGTAGATAGTGTTAGGGATTTTAAAGAAATCTTGGATGCTGTTTCAAGGTATTACGAAAAGGCTTCGGTTTATGGAAAAATGTCTCCCGAAGAAGCTACGCGGGATATGATAGCGGCTATAGAAATACTACGGGAGTGGAATAGGTAGCTATGAAGAAGGTCACTCAACGCATTAAACCGGGTTTTTTGTTGAGCATGCCATACATGGCACATCTCTCATTATTCTTCGTTTATCCGGTAGTATTTTCTATAGTGTTAGTTTTTCACAGATGGGATGTAGTTACACCTATGGAGTTTGTAGGCTTCAAAAACTTCATAAGAATACTCTCCGATGAAGTTTTTCTTCAATCGCTTATAAACACAGGAGTCTTCTTACTTCTCCATATTCCGCTTCAAATTGTTTTAGCATTATTCTTTGCAGTTCAGTTAAATGAAAAAATCATTGCCCGGGGACTTTTCAGAACTATTTATTTTCTACCTGTAGTAGTTTCAGGAGTAGTAGTCACTATCTTATTCCAGCAGTTATTCTCCTTTGAAACAGGCTTGATCAACCAATTCCTATTTGCAGTTGGTATCGATCAGGTTCCATGGCTGGTTTCTGAAAAATGGGCAATGCCATCTATTGCATTTATGGCAACATGGAAAAATGTAGGCTTGTATGTCATTTTGTTTATGGGAGGTTTGCAGAGCATTCCACCAGAATTATATGAAGCGGCTGAACTGGAAGGAGCCAATTCAATGCAACGCTTCTTTCACATTACTCTACCCATGTTAAACCCAACAGTAGTAACAGTAGTGGTTTTATCAGTAATTGGTGGTTTCTCACTTTTCATTGAGCCTTATGTAATGACCGGTGGTGGTCCAATGAACTCAACACTTTCTGCTGTTCTGTACATATACAATCAGGCATTCAATTTTGGCCATATGGGATATGCAGCTACTATGGGATTATTCTTTGCGGTAATCATATTTACAGTTGTGAAAGTGCAACGCAAATTTATTGAAACGGAGGTGTACTAGCATGAAGAAAACACTGCTTTATACCTCTCTAATTTTTGGGGCATTCATATTTGCCTATCCATTTATATGGATGATATTTAGTACGTTTAAGCCCAACGCTGAAATAGGTAATATCCAGTTATTACCTGAAATGTGGACCTGGCAGAATTATAAACTTGTATTCGATCGCATTCCTATCGAAAAAGGGTTTTTGAATAGCCTGATTGTAACGAGCATAGTAACACTATCAGTAACCATATTTGGAGCCATTACAGGGTATGCTTTTTCAAGGCTGCACTGGAAAGGGAGAGATGCTATGTTTTCTTTGAGCCTATTTACGATGATGATTCCTTTTCAAATCACTCTTATTCCCACATACATCCTAATAGTTAAATTTGGGCTCACTGATAATCTTGCAGGGCTTATTGTACCCACTATGATAACTGCTTTTTCTATTCTTTTATTTAGGCAAAGCTTTTTAACTATTCCTCAGGATTTACTGGATGCAGCCCGTTTGGATGGATGCAGTGAGCTGGGAATATTATTCAGGATTATCTTTCCACTTTCCAAGCCAGTAGTCGTAACAGTAGCTATCCTTACATTTGTAGGCAACTGGAATGAGGTGTTGTGGCCACTTATTGTTATTCGTGAAGAAGCTTTGATGACAATGCCACAAATGGTTGCTCTTTTTGCAGTTGGGGGTGGTTCTGATTCCAGTGTTGGGGCTCAATTAGCCTCAGCATTATTGCTCGCCTTACCCGTAGTTATTGCTTACCTCATATTTCAAAAACATTTCATCAAAAGTATGGCCTCTTCAGGTCTAAAAAGCTAATCGTCATGAACTCTATAAAACATATACATTCGTCAGAAAAAAGAAACATAATAGCTATTTCTGTTTTTCTGATGTTGCTTTCGATAGGTTGCAAAAAAGAAACAAGCGAACAGGAAGCAGTTCCGTCAATATTAAATCTGACCCATTTGGATTATCTTGGTGAAGTAGTTTCGTATGCGGGGCAGGACCTTAGGATTGTTCATATCTATGCCGAGGCACCAAACTATGAGTGGGTGGGAGATGATGATGAAGGCCAGGCATGTGTTGATGATGTAGCCAGGGCTGCAGTAGTTTATCTTAGACATTTTGAACTTACAGAAAATGAAGAGTCTGCAGAAAAAGCAAAAGAGTTATTACGGTTTGTGATGTATATGCAGACGGAAGAGGGGTTATTCCATAACTTTGTTTGGGATAACTCATTGCGAAAAAATACTACGCATGAAAATAGCGTGGCCGATAAACTGAATTGGTGGGCTGGAAGAGCTGCATGGGCTTTGGGAACAGGAGCAAGAGTACTTGCAGATTATGACTCCTCTTTTGCTAATGTATGCCTTCTTTCTTTGGATAAATTATTACCACATGTAAATGAGACTATTTCTTCATACCCAAATACAAAAATGGTTAATGGGTACGAAATGCCAACCTGGCTTATTGGTGGTTCTGGCTCTGATGCCACAAGCGAACTACTGCTGGGATTAGTAGCTGCTTCAAAGGTTTCATCAAATGCAGAGTATGACACAGCCATAAACAGGCTAAGTGCGGGGATCACAATGATGCAATACGGAAATAGTGCAGAAGCACCTTACGGGGCTTTTATGTCATGGCAAGGAGGGTGGCATGGATGGGGCAACTCTCAAACAATGGCTCTGGTTGAGGCAGGCATGATAGAAGCAGCAAAAAGAGAAGCTGATAATTTTTATACCCGAATGTTGGTAGATGGATGGCTGCATTCATTTCCGCTGGATAATCCGACAAATACCCGGGAGTTTGAACAAATTGCTTATGCAACACGGGGAGTGGCGGTAGGTTTGAGCCGTTTATACGAAGCTACTAAGAACGAAGACTATGCAATACTCGCGGGACTAGCGGCAAGCTGGTTCACCGGAAATAATGTGGCAAATACACGGATGTACATTCCGCTGCATGGATATGGATATGATGGCATTAATGGCCCTGAAGATGTGAACATAAATTCAGGTGCGGAATCTACCATTGAAGCCCTATTTACCATTTTGGAAGTTGAAAGGCACCCGCTATCCAACAAATGGTTGAATGCTTCTTCGGATGGGCCATACTCGCTTACTTCAGATGGAAAACAATATAGATATCGCACCTACACGGCAAACCATAACGGTGAATCGGAATCCATCATATTGGTTTCAAAACGATCAGAAAGCGGATATGCATTGCTTACAGAAGCAGAGTTTCAAGAGTTCAAAAATCAAAACTAATCTACATTCATCGATATGTTATTTAAAAAAAGTAGACAACCAATCCTTTCACCAAACTCAACTCTGAGTTGGGCAAATGGGGCGGTTTTCAATCCTGGGGCGTGGTATGAAAATGGTAAAGTGCACATGTTATTTCGTGCAATTCCCTCTGGATACCATCGAATAAAACTAAATGGGAAAATCGAAGCCGGATCAGACTATGGGTTCACCGAAGACTATATCTCTTATATCGGGTATGCAAGCAGCACTGATGGAATACATTTTACGATGGCTTCTGAACCATTCATAAAGCCTGATAGTGAACCATTTAACACTTTCGGTGCCGAAGATCCGCGAATTTCCAAAATTGATGATACCTTCCTTGTCACATATACAGCATTGAGTAGACCAGCCTTTGACCCCAATGATGGGGTACGAATTGGTCTGGCGACAACTAAAGATTTTAAGTCTATTGACTGTCATGGAATTTCTGGGCCGCCCAATAAACGGGATAAAGATGCTGTTATCTTTCCGAAAAAAATCAACGGAAAAATCGGGATGATCCACCGCATCATACCCGATATGCAGTTGATCTGGTTCGATTCTATTGAACAACTGTGTAATCCCCCTGCTTCTAAATGGGAAGAACACATTGATCGGATAGATGAGCACATTTTGATGAAACCCAAATATGACTGGGAGTGCAAAAAAATAGGGGCGGGTCCTACTCCTATAGAAACCGAACACGGCTGGCTGATCATTTATCATGGAGTAAATGAGCATCATGAATATAGAATGGGTCTGGCACTTCTTGATCTTGATAACCCTGAAAAAGTGATTGCCAGATCTCCTGAGCCGGTCATGGAACCCACCTTGGATTTTGAGTTAGAAGGAGATGTGCCCAATGTAGTATTCCCGGAGGGGGCGGTTGTAATTGGAGAAACTTTACACGTGTATTATGGAGCTGCAGATTTAGTTATTGGGCACGCACATGCTTCTATGAGTGAAGTTTTAGATTGGATGCTTAAGCATAAAAATTAACTTAGTAAATCAGAGTTTTTCTAAATGCCACACTTGCAAGAAACTGAACCTGTGTATGAAACGGGTGACAAAAAGAGTATAGAAATAAGTCACTCTCTGGATATAGTCCGGTTGAATAATGGAAAACCCATTTTAACTCCTAAAGCAGATTCGCCATGGGAATCAAAGGTAGTTCTAAACCCCGCAGCAGTGCTCATAGATGACCTGGATGTTCTGAAATCAATAATGATTGTATGGGGAATCAATGAGAACCAGAAAAAACGATTACTGGAAGCAGAAGGTGCTACTGTTATGTTATATAGAGCTCAGGGGGAAATTGATCCTGAAAAAGGGATGGCGCCCTCTTCATCTGGACTAGCAGTATTTACACCTACTTTAGAGCTTGTATGGAGAAGGGATATTCCAGCGATTGCACCAGTTGAGGCTTATCACAATCTTGGTGTGGAAGACGGAAGATGTACGTTCGTAAAAGGAACCTACTATTTCTTTTATACCGGATATTATCATGATGAAGCAGAAAACAGAAATAAAGTACATATCTGTTTAGCTACCACACAGGACTTTATTAACTGGGAATTACATGGGCCAATTGCGGGAAATTTAAATGAGGTTGATAATAAGAACGCTGTACTTTTACCAGAGAAAGTTCATGGAAAATGGGTATTGCTCCATCGTCCTATGCAGGGCGAACATCCTAAAGCTATGCATTGGGCAACTTCTGAAAGCTTGTATGGTCCTTGGGAAAGCAAAGGGATGATTATGGCCAGTTTCAAATTTAAGGAGTTTATCGAGTCCTGGATAGGAGCGGGTGGACCTCCGATGCCTATTGGAGAGGATCGATTCCTTACCATTTACCATCAGGGGCATTATTTACCAGATCACAAAAGAGAATACGATCTTGCAGCTACAATCCTAGATTTCTCAGAAGAAGGAAAATGTACTCCTAAAAAAAGGATCGAAGCCTTGATGAGACCTACAGGGTCTGGAGAACAAAAAGGAGATGAAAAATTAGGGGTGGATAATGTGCTCTTTACTTGCGCGAACTATCAATGGAGAGAGGATTTGATACTCCCTTATGCAGGAGCTGATAGCCGCATTTTTGGGGCAAAAATTAATTTTAATGCTTTGGTTGATCAACTAGGAAATCCATGAATAAAAAAGTGATCAACTCTAGCTTTGTTCTAACCATTCTATTCTTCATACTAACAGGATGTGGGCAACAAAGGGGAGAATCACTTAAAGACAAACTAGCAGTAAGTTTTAAAGGGGATGCTTCGGTAGAAATTGGAAGTCCTTTTGTAGGATTGGAATTTCACCACAGCTCACCACTCCCTCAACGAATTAGTTTTTATTACCCGGTTGCGAACAGCATTGATTTAAGTACCGATTACTGGACAAGAGATAAATCTTTTTCTATGGCGATGAGCTTAAAAGTTGGAAAAGCAGAAAGTGAATGGATTGGTTTCGAGCCATTTGAGATGAAGCTTACTCCTTATGAAGTTACCTATTCAAAAAAGGAAGAGAATCATGATGTCACCGTAAACTATCAGTTTTCGAAAGATAGCCCGGTAGTAATCATCACATATACAATAAAAAACACCAGTAGTAGGTCCGAGTTTTTTGAGTTCTATACCGACTTACAAGCTAGTTTGAGAACCAGCCATACTTACGCCATTAAAGATAAGGCCTGGAGTGAATTCGATAAAAAAGGAAACTCTATCTTTATCAACTTTGATGAAAACGAAACACAGAATGTACAACTTTTTGCTGCAAATGCAGGACATCAACCGTTTGCTTATAGTGCAATTAGCTCATTAGATAGTTTACCGGCACCCGAGAAATGGTGGGATGAAATGGATATAGTCTTGGATAACCAAACCGCTTCTAAATCAAACCCACAAACTCCTGCATTTAGATATTTGTACAAATCACTACTGGATTCAGGTGAAGAATTTAAAATTGTTCAGATTATAGGTTCTACAGATCAGGGAAAAGGGGAAGCTTTAGTTGATAAGCTTTTAGAAACGGCTATAGAAGAAGCCGAAGCATACGAAAAAGAAGTGTTGGATTATGTAGGCAAAAATGTCTTCAAGACCGGAGATCCGGCATTAGATCATTCCGTACTATGGGCAAATAGTATTTTAAAAGTGAACCAACACTTTATTGATGGTAGTATTCAACCTATGCCGTGTCCCGCCGAGTATAATTTCTATTTTACACATGATGTGCTTCTTACGGATCTTGCCGCTGTAAACTTTGATATTACCCGAGTAAAGCACAATCTAAAGTTTATTCTTGAACATGCGGATGCCAATTTTGTAATTCCTCATGCCTATTATTGGAAAGACAATACATTTGCTACCGAAATTGCCCCGCCGGATAATTGGAATCATTTTTGGTTTGTTATTGTAGCCGGAAGTTACCTGCGACATTCCGGAGATGAAGAATTCCTGAAAGAGATGTACCCATACCTTTCAAAAAGTGTTCAGGATTTCAAAACCCATAAAAAGAACGATATTATCTTTTCTTACCGACCGGATTGGTGGGATATCGCACGAAATTTTGGACCACGATCTTATACTACAATTTTAGCGATAAAAGCACTTCGTGAATATCTGTTTATATCTAGTCAGCTTGGTGAAAATGTTGAATTTTTAGCCGAATGGGAAGAGGAAATCGAAACCATGCAAAAAGCCTTGAACGAGCAATTATGGAGCGAAGAGCAGGAATATCTGATTAATTATTTTGAAGACGAGACGCTAGACGAACATTATTATATTGGTTCGTTATTAGGAAGCCATTATGATTTACTGAGTGACGAGCGAAAAGAAAAACTCACTAAAACTGCAGCCAAGAAACTTGTTGATCCTAAGATTGGAGTTTACACGGTATATCCTATGGATTTTCAGAATATGATTGAGTACTTGAAACTAAACGGCAACGAGGCTGGAGATCCTTTTTACTACATCAATGGTGGTATCTGGCCTCATGGAAATGCCTGGTATGCACTTTCGTTGATGGAGATCGGAAAGAAAGAAGAAGCTCTGTCCTTTATCAGGGATGTAATGACTGTTGATGGAGCTATTAACAGCCCTAACGGTCAACCAGCTATGTATGAATACAGAGTGAGTGATAAAACTGATGCGTTGGTTTACGGTAAAATTGACAAGCCTCAGTTTACGTGGGCAGCGGGTTGGTATCTCTATAGTTTGTACAATTTGTTCGGGATTAAAGAAACGGAATGGAACATTCGATTTGATCCATACTTGGATGAAGAGATGGATACAGTTCAATATGCTCTTACGGTGGCAGGTTCTAATCTGGCTGTAAAGATTAAAAGAAAAGGAGAGCAGGTTCAACAAATCTTATTTAATGGAGAACCTTATTATAGTTTGGTTCTTCCCAAAAAAATAGAAGAAGATAAAAACAATGTGGAAATTGTAATGGGAGAACCAACCCATCCCATTTTGACCAAAGCAAACACAGTATTAGAAGGAATATCCTATTCAGAATCAAAAAAAGAGCTTCATATTAATGTAACCAGTTTTAAGGGACATTCTGTAAGGCTTACAATTCAGTCTAAAAAACGCCCATTTAAAATTACACATAATGAAAATGAAATGAACAACTGGGTTTCAGAGAATTTAAAAGGGTTTTACGTAATTGACATTATTACTGAACAAGCCAGTGGAATTGATAGTATTATGGTGTCTTTTGAATAATAGAAGGTTGTTGTTCTAAAAAAAGCCCCTTATAAAAATATAAGGGGCTCCGTACCGCAGGCCGGACTCGAACCGGCACTCGAATACTATTCGAATTGGATTTTAAGTCCAACGTGTCTACCAATTCCACCACTGCGGCAACATTGGGGGGCAAATATACAACTTAATGACTAACTACTTCAATCTACTTTTCAACTATTTTGGCACTTGTTTCAGGATTATGGTTTCGTAAATTCAAAGGTGCTCAAAACCAAAAGGATACTATGAGAAAATTATTACTAATAGCTTTTTCCATGCTGATGAGTGTACCTGTTTCTGCACAGTTTGAAATAGGAGGATCATACGAACTCAGGGACGAAAGCCCGCAAAGTGGATTTGGAGTTCGGGTTCAGAGTAGTATTCTTCAGCAGGTGCCGTTAATAGATTTAGGGATACGCCTGCATGCCAGCTATTTTAGTGAAAGTAATTCTGTAGAAAATGGGAATTTAACCTACGACCGGAATTTTGAGAACTATGATTTTGGAGTTGCGGCATACGGTGGTGTTACTATCGGTTTACTGGAGCCTTATATCGGGGTTGGTTTAGGTTCAGAAACAGTAGAGCTTAAATTTGAAGACATTCAAGGTGGTTCAGGTGCCGGGGATTCACTAAATGATGAGGATGAATCAAATATTTACTGGAATACTTTTGCAGGAGCCAAAGTAACCATCATACCTTTGGTAAAACCGTTTGTTGAGTACAGGTTTACAAGCAGGGATTTAGAAGTTCCGGATCTTGACGATAAGACAGGAAGGATTATGTTCGGGGTGGTATTGAGTTTATGATTGAATGAGTCATTCTCTTGAAGCGGTAATGCGAACAACATGACCGCTTTTTTTATATAGAATGAGTTGTTTTGCACGTTAAAAAGATGTTTAATAACAATAGGCTGTATTTATTAGCCTATATAGTATGAGTGAAGTAAAAGTAATAGAAAGAACCGGTTTAAGTGCCTACAGACTTAAAAAAGCTCAGCGTGATGACTTGAAGCAGCTTGTGGAAGTGTGCAAAGAGCACATGGACCGGGTGGACGAGAAAAAAATCAGCCGTGCTTTTAAATTGTGCTACCTTTCTCATGAAGGAATGACGAGAGCTTCCGGGGAACCTTATTACTACCACCCGGTCGAGGTTGCAAAGATTGTAGCTCAGGAAATCAATATAGATGACATTTCAGTAATAGCAGCCCTGCTTCATGACACAGTTGAAGATACCAGTGTAACTTTAGCAGATATTGAATATTGGTTTGGTAAAGAAGTAGCTGTAATTATTGATGGCGTAACAAAAATTGATGGTGTTTTTAAGAGCAGGGACAGCAAGCAGGCAGAAGCATTTATGAAGTTGCTTCTATCAATGGCAGAAGATATACGTGTTGTACTTATCAAATTTGCTGATCGTCTTCACAATATGCGTACACTTCATCATTTAAGGAGGGAGAAACAGCTCAAGATTGCTAACGAAACAATGGAGCTTTATGCACCTCTTGCGCATCGCTTTGGTTTATTCAGTATAAAAAATGAACTGGAAGACTTGTGTTTTAAGGCCATTGACCCAACCTCTTTCAAATTTGTTGCCCGCAAGTTAAAAGAGAAAAGAGAATCCAGGGAAAAGTTTATTGACGAGTTCATGAATCCTGTAGAGAAGCAACTCGGGGAAGCAGATCTCAACTTTGAAATAAAAGGCCGGCCCAAGCATATTTACTCGATTTATAAAAAGATGCAGCGCCAGCAAAAGCCTTTTGAGGAAATTTATGACTTGTTTGCCATTCGAATTATCCTGGAAAACCCTCATGAGAAAGAAGATTGCTGGAGAGTATATTCTATAATAACCGATTTATATACGCCTATACCCGAAAGATTCAGGGATTTTATTTCTGTACCCAAAGCGAATGGATATCAATCGTTGCATACAACAGTTATTACTAATCGGGGTAAAAAAGTGGAGGTGCAAATCCGTACACGGCGTATGGATGATATAGCTGAAAAGGGACTGGCAGCTCACTGGAAGTATAAAGAAGGAGATCATAAAGGCTCTGAGAGTTTAGACCGGTTTGTAAACTGGGTTCGTGATGTATTGGATAACCCAAGGCCCGAAGCAGCCACAGAGTTTGTCAAAGAGTTTCAGCTCAATTTATACCAGGATGAGATTTATGTATTCACCCCAAAAGGAGAATTGAGAACCCTCCCTAAAGGTGCCACTCCTATTGATTTTGCTTTTGATATACACAGTGAGGTAGGTGAGCGGGCTATGGCTGCAAAAGTAAATGGGAAAATGGTTCCATTACGCCAAAAGCTCGTAAATGGTGACCAGGTGGATATTATAACATCCAACAAAATTAACCTGAATGTAGACTGGATTGATGACGTGGTTACTCATAAAGCAAAATCCAGGATCAGGCAGTTTATTAAGCAAAAGCAACGCAAAATTGCCGAAGAAGGCAGACAAGCCTGGCAAAAACGAGCCGAAAAAGGAAAAGTTGAAGTCAATGACCAGGAGCTCACAAAGTTTGCCAAAAAGTTTAAGTACGACACTACTCAATCACTCTTTTTCGATATTGGAATAGGTGCTTTCCCTGTCAGTAAGCTTTTTAAAGAAGTAAAAAAATACAAAAGTACAGGCCGTATAGAAGAAACGCCATCTGAATCAAACTCTGCTTCAGATGAAGAAATCCAGGAGACTTATATATCTGCTGCCCGTGCAGTTGGAGATGGTAAATCGCTCATTATTAATGGTGAATTAAGTAACGTCAAATATTCTTATGCCAATTGTTGCAACCCCATACCTGGTGATGATGTAATAGGCTTCATAAGCCGGGCCGGTGATATAAAGATTCACCGGGCTATGTGTAATAATGCACTTCATTTGATTAATACTGAAGGCGAACGCATCCTGGATGTAAACTGGGCAAAAAATATTGAAAATAAATTTTTAGGAGCAGTTCGTGTAATAGGTGAAGACCGTGTAGGTATGATTAATGATATCACTGATGTTCTTTCAAAATCACTATCTACAAATATGAAGAGTATAAATGTGAATAGTGACAGCGGAATGTTCGAAGGGATTATTTCACTATATGTAGACGGAATAGGCCATTTAAACAGAATTATAAAACGATTAGAAAGAGTTGAGGGTGTTAAAGGTGTTCATCGTTACGAATAACTTTAACATTAAACACTTTTCTAGGTCGATAGGAGTAAGTATATTAACCGAATGATTAGTTTTCGCTTTAGTTATAGCTTAAGGAGTAAATAAACAGAGTGCGAAAAAAAATCAGGAAGGACAAATAGGGGATTAAAATCCCTGTTAATTAAAAAATCAAGACCATGATGACATACACTAAACGTGATGTGGTGCGTCGTGTAGCGGAAGCTATGGACGAACCAATGATTAAAGTAGAACCCTGGGTAGATGCGACCATAGTTGCAATGCGTGAAATCATGCTTTCTGCAGATACCGAATGTCGAATTGAGATTCGGGACTTTGGAGTATTTGAGGTTAAAGAAACCAAGGCTAAGCCAAAGGCCAGAAACCCCAAAACAAATGAAGTTATTTACGTGCCAGCACACCGTAAAACTCATTTCAAACCAAGTAAGTTGTTGAAACAATTTTTACGCCAGCCCCTTGAGGAAATAAAGAAGAAATAACCCGTGCAAAATTATGCACGTCTTATCGGTATTGATGTAGGCACCAAACGAGTTGGTATCGCTCAGACCGATCTTCTGAAAACCATTGCTTCTCCGGTAGGGACTTTTCCGCCGGATGATGTTCTTAACGAACTCATCCGTATTGTGGAAAAGTCCCCCGTAGAAGGTTTTGTTATTGGCTGGCCGCTGGATCCTCGCGGGGATGAAGGTGCAGCCACGGATATGGTTATTAAGTTCATCGCTAAACTTGAAAATCAGTTTCCTGATATACCCATCCATAAAATAGATGAGCGATTTACTTCTAGCAAAGCCAGGCAGGTTATGTTAGAAAGTGGCATATCAAAAAAGAAAAGAAGAGAAAAAGAACGTGTGGATAGAATAGCCGCAGCCCTTATCTTACAGAGCTATTTAGATACAAATCAGTAGTTTCAATCATGGCTGTTTTACCCATAGTTACATATAACGATTCCGTATTAAGAGAAAAAGCTGCTGTAATAAAGCACTTGGATGACGAGCTTAAGGCATTAATTGATGACATGTTCGAAACCATGTACAATTCTGATGGTGTAGGGCTTGCGGCCCCCCAAATTGGGAAATCGATTCGCTTATTTGTGATTGACGGGGATGTTATGATGGAAGAAGGAGAGGAACCATTTGGCCCCACTGCTTTTATTAATCCTTCAATAATGTCAAAGACAGGAAAAAATATACCTATGGATGAAGGATGCTTAAGCATACCGGAAGTCAGGGACAAGGTTTTCCGCCCGGAAACAATCAGGGTAAAGTTCACAGACCAGCACTTTGTGGAACGAGAGGAAGAAGTTGGTAGCTGGATAGCCAGAATTATACAACACGAATATGATCACCTGGAAGGGGTACTTTTTATCGATTACCTGAGTGCCTTCCGCAAAAGAATGCACAAAAAAGACTTAGAAGAAATTGAATCCGGAAACCGGGAAGTAAGCTATCCGGTTGTAAGTAAATCTTAAATAGTTGGCCAATGAATATTGTATTCATGGGATCTCCCGATTTTGCTATCCCGAGTCTTAATAAAATCCATCAATCACATCATACTTTAAAGGCTGTAGTTACAAATGTAGACAAAAGGCGCGGCAGAGGTAGCGAAAAAGCACCCACACCAGTAAAAGCCAGGGCAAAAGAGTTAGGACTACCGATTATTGAGGTTGAAGATTTAACATCTGAAGAGTTTGAAGATGAATTAAAAAAGTTAGATCCAGACCTTTTTGTGGTGGTTGCATTCCGGGTACTTCCAAAATCTGTACTTGCAATTCCAAGAACCGGTTCAATAAACTTACATGCTTCATTGCTGCCAAAATACCGTGGTGCAGCCCCTATTCACTGGGCGGTAATAAACGGGGAAGAAGAAACGGGATGTACTATCTTTTTTTTGGATGAAAAAGTAGATACCGGAAATATCATCCTTCAAAAAAAGATTCAAATCGGTAATGAAGAAACCACCGGGGAAGTATATGAGCGGTTAATGCTTGAAGGAAGTGAAGCGCTACTTGAGGCAATAAATAAAATTGAAGAAGGTGATTATGCACTTCAACCTCAGAACCACAAAGAAGCCACCCCGGCCCCAAAACTTTTCAAAGAAAATACCCGGATTGACTTTACGAAAACTGCAAAACAAATATTTGACATGGTGCGGGGTTTAAATCCCTTTCCTGTAGCCTGGGTAGAATGGCAGGGAAAAAAGATGAACATTTATAAAATACAACTGGGGCCATATGCTAATGTTGATCCCGGCGAGTTGTTTCATAAAAATGGAAAAGTGTTGGTTGGATGTTCTGATGGTACAGTCGAGTTAATGGAAGTACAGCTCCCGGGAAAGAAAAGGATGACGGGTGAGGAGTTTGCAAATGGCTACGAGATAGCGGGCACGCTCTGTTAAATTCTAAAAAATAAATAAAGATTTAATTTGAGATAATTCTTCCGTTTTTTATCATCACCGCTACACAAAAAAGTGAAAAATTATGGAACAACCGGAAGTAGTTTTAGCTGCAAAATCCAGTGACCTTGAAGCTTTAAAAAAGCTTCATAAAAACGGAAAAGATCTTGATGAGGCGAACTCCAGTGGTGCGACAGCACTTATTATTGCTGCTGAAAAAAACCAGGAAGAAATGGTGAAATACCTGGTTGAGGCCGGGGCCAATTTGGACGTGGAAACGAAAATGGGAGGTACTGCGCTAAACAAAGCAGCCGAAAACGGCAATGTTGAGCTTATGAACTACCTGTTTAAAAAGGGAGTTAAAATCGGGGGAATAGCTTTAATTGTTGCAGCACGATCAGGAAACCTGGATGCTGTTAAACTTCTTGTTGAAAAAGGAGCAGATGTAAATGCTCAACAGCGCTGGGGACATACAGCACTTATGCTGGCTGCTAAGAATGGAAATCATGAAGTAGTAAAGTATCTTATCTCGCAAGGCGCAGATGTCAAGATCCGGGACAAGAATGGTGATACAGCAATGATGATTGCTATGGAAAACGACCAGGAGGACATTGCTTTTTTACTGAAACGAGCCGGCGCTATAGCAGAAGCTAAACCTGCAAAAGAAAAACCAGCACCTGTTGAAGTTGACGATGACGACGATGTTGCTGACGAAATAGACGATACACCCGATGTGGATGACCTCGTCTCGGATGATGAGCCTGATGATATTGACCTTGATGACTAGTAGCTATTGCTCTAACGAATTTTAGTTTTTCTCTTTACTCAGATCAGATTATAGAAATAATCATTTCATTTTTTATTGGGGTTGTTAGGATACTCAAAAAAGCGCTCCCAGGTAAGTACTTCTTCAATCAGGTAAACAAACTGTAAAATCATTGAAAATGGGGCCTCAGAGTGGTATTTTCAATTCTTCATAAGAACTTAACTTAGATTGTTTTTATTTCTTAAAACATGAAATAAAACAATCAACTCAATACATAAACAGGAAACTGACATGTCAAAAATTAAAGTCGGAATTAACGGATTTGGCCGCATTGGTAGAATGGTTACGCGTGCTATCCTTGATGAATACAACGACAAAATGGAAATTGTAGGTGTTAATGACCTTACTGATACAAAAACGTTAGCACATCTTTTTAAAAGAGATTCTTCGCAAGGTACTTTTGCGGGTGATGTATCTGTTAACGGGGATACCATCACTATCAACAACATGAGCTTCAAAGTTACAGCAGAAAAAGATCCTGCTAACTTGAACTGGGGTGAGCTTGGTGCAGACGTAGTTATCGAAGCCACTGGATTTTTTGTTGACAAAGAAAGTGCAGGAAAGCACATCGAAGCCGGCGCTAAAAAAGTAATTATTTCTGCTCCCGGAAAGGGCGGAGTAAAAACCGTTGTACTAGGAGTTAATGATGAAGTAATTGATGCTGATACAGCTATTTACTCAAACGCGAGCTGTACTACCAACTGCTTAGCTCCAATGGTGAAAGTACTGGATGATACTTTTGGTGTGAAAAAAGGATTCATGACAACGATCCACGCTTATACCGGAGATCAGCGAATTCTGGATGCTCCTCATAAAGATTTAAGAAGAGCACGAGCAGCAGCAATCAACATTATCCCGACTTCTACAGGTGCAGCCAAAGCAGTTGGCCTGGTACTTCCTCACTTAGATGGGAAATTAGATGGTGGTGCAGTCCGGGTTCCAACTCCTACAGGATCACTTACTGATTTTGTATGCGAACTAAACAAAGAAACTACCGCTGAAGAAGTAAATGCAGCATTTAAAGCAGCTGCCGAAGGCCCTTTAAAAGGAATCCTTGAGTATTCTACAGAGCCACTGGTTTCTACTGATATAATCGGGAACCCGCACTCTAATATCTTTGACAGCCAGCTTACCAAAGCAGACGGTACTATGGTTAAAGTAATTGGCTGGTACGATAATGAAGCAGGTTACTCTATGAGAACGGTTGATTTGATTACCAAGATCCTTTAATTGCAAAGCAATTAGTTGATTTATTCTCAAGCCCCTTCTTTTTCGAAGGGGCTTTTTTTATGCCCTAAATCTTTAAAATATAGTTTCCTGTTTCTTTTTTTATTGTTTTATTAAGCAGGTAAATCAATAAAGGATAACTAGGGATTATGTTAATTCTAATGAGGGTTCCAATCAACAGGTATATAAGGATAGAATTAATAGAAAGCGAAAAAGGAAGACCATAGAATAATCGTAGCGTTACTGGAAATATTTCTTCAGATTAAAAATATATTCGCATTTACACAGAAGAAACTAGATATTAATAACAAATGTGCGGAGTTGAAGAGACTTAATAAAACTTTTGGCAAATCGGTAACAGCTTGATCACAGCGAAAGACTTGAAACAGAAAAAATTATAGGATTGCAATCTTGGATTAAGATTCTTCTATGATTATGAAGATTTTGGAAATAATTATGAAAAAGCTATCAAAATCATGATTGTGATCAGACTCCTAGTATTGCAAAAATATTAGTTATATAACTGATGAAGAATCATTCTTATTGGTGCTATACTAACAAAATGAGCTTTTTGTCCTACATTTCATATGGCAAGTACTTCTTATGAGTACAGAACTAAAACATCCTACAGAATAGATACTGTTGGAAAATGTGAGGCTAACTAAGACTTAAATAGCTATAAAATGTGGAATAAATTTTAGTGGGCATAAAACTTTGCACTTAATAATAGTATTCTAAGGGCATATGATTGGTCGATTTTATTACTACAGCTATACTTATGATGGCTCTGACAGTGTGTAATTTGAGAAGCAAAAAGCTGTATAAATTACAGTCTGATGCAGAATGTGTTCATATCTTTCTGAAGCTACTTTAGTATTACCTTTCATCGTTAAAGAAGGCTTTAGAATAGATTACTAATGATTTCTTCCTCGATATATTTAAATTTCTTCACGTTATCAAAAAATCATCTTCTTGAAAATAGCTTCTATTCTTTCAGATAAATTATCATTATAGGAGATTAGAAGTTTATACATTCTTTTTCTGGTGTTCTATTATGTTCTTCCATATCTTTTTTAAAAAATTCAATTGATGAATAAGTTTCTCTGAAAGAATGAAAACTTTTTATCTCCAAGATTTCATATTCATAAATAGAACTATTTCACTAGTCCTAATATTTATATATACGGCAAATATAGCCGAGGAAAAAGCACCTTTCGTATTAAAAATATATTTGTTTAAATGAAAAGTCGTATCTAACTGATTGATAAGTCTTCATCAGATTAATACATTTCATAGCCTGATATTTTTAAGCTGTTCACTTAGCATTTCCTATAGCCAGTTAAAAACTATTAGATAATGGAATTAAATGCCACTAACAAAGAATTATTCCATATTGAAGTTCTGAAGATTTTAGGCGCCTTCATAAAATTTATTGGTAACCATACAGGTAAGCTGTTAGCTTCTTCAGTATCTATGAGTGATAAATTTGAATACTGTCATTTGTAGTGATTGAGAGAACACCATACACAAGCCATTCTTTGAGTTTATTGCTATAAACTCGTTTTCAGGAGACTTGAGTAATACACTAGAAAGATTGATTTAATAAGATTAGAAGCATCTTTATAATCGCTTGCTTCCTCGCTTTAAAATCCATAATCGGAGCAAGACACCATTTACCTGTTTGATTTCCAATAAGCTGTTTATGTATAGTCTCTTCAACTCCGCACCATTTGTTATTAATACATCATAGTTTCTTCTGTGCTAAATCGCGAATATATTTTCTAATTCTGAGAAACCATATTTCCAGTAAACGCTACGATTATTCTATGGTCTTCCTTTTTCGCTTTCTTATTAATTCTATTCCTTTATATACCTGTGTGATTGGAACCCTCATTAGAAATTAACATAATCCCTAGTTATCCTTCACTCACCGAATAACTTTATCCAAATCTCAATCTGTTGCGAGGGTGTTTTAGAGCCAGGATTTCTTTCTGTTTTTGATTGCTGACATGGGTATAGATTTGGGTAGTGAGAATAGAACTATGCCCCAGGATTTTCTGGATGTATTTTATGTCTACTCCTTCTTCCAGAAGCATAGTTGCAAAAGTATGACGAAAGGAATGGGGAGTTACCTTTTTTTTGGTTTTTGTTCTGGTGGCATACTTTCGAATCATGAACCGCACAGATTGGGAGGAAAGAGGTCTGTTTAGCCGGTTGTGAAAGAAGTGAGCGGGAGTAGCCGAATCAGAAATGCATTTATATTCTGCCAGAGCCGCTAATAATTCGTTGTTACAAAGTTGGATGACTCGCTCTTTATTACCTTTGCCTTGTACTTTTATATAGCCGTTTATTAAATCCACGTTTTGAGTTTTAAGGCTACATAGTTCACCAACCCGGATACCCGTAGCAAACAGAAGTTCCAGGATAGCAATATCCCGGATTACGCTACAATATCTGTAGGAGGCTTTGTTTTTTATACCCGCTCTTTCTTTATACGCGATCCTGAATATGCTCTTTACCTCAGCCATGTCAAGCACAACAGGTAGCCTAAAGGGTTCCTTGAGACGTATTCTCACCTTACGAAAGGGATTAATGGTGATCTTATCATCAAACTCCAGGTAGTTAAAAAAAGCTTTGGTGGTTGCGATCTTTCTCTTTGCTGATTTTATAGCATATTTTTTTACCAGGTATGCAATAAAAAACCGGATGGTTTCTTTGGTGATCTGATCAATTTCCGGTTCTTTTCCAAAATGGGAATGCAGGTATTTAAGGAACTGCTTTAAATCAATTTTATAAGCTTTAATAGTTTTTTTGCTGAGATTCTTCTCATATTCACAGTGAAATAAAAATTGCGAAATGTTTTTCTTTATGTCCTTCATTATTTATTTGCCTTAATTAAAAAGCGACAAATATGTTGACAACAAACGGATTTCTCAATTAATCAATAATTCATCGTGTAATGTTACCTACTCGAACGTATTCTTTAGCCTTTCTACTACTATTAATAAGCTGCACCTCTCCACAAACAAATGAACTGGATACTGCCCGATTAATTGAAGACTTAAAGTATTTGTCTTCAGACAAACTGGAAGGCAGGCTAACAGGTACGGAGGGAAATCGACTGGCCCGGGAGTTTTTGATAGATCGTTTTAAAGAGGAGGGGGCCGGAGAATTCCAGGGGAGCTATACCCATGAATTTATGTTTCCGGTATCTGAAGAGGAAGAAGCGTTAGGTATAAATGTAATTGGGCAGTTGGAAGGTAAATCAGATTCTGTGATTCTTATTACTGCACATTTTGACCATTTAGGAATACGTGACGGTGAAACCTACAATGGTGCAGATGATAACGCATCCGGTACTGCGGCTTTACTTGCACTAATTGATTATTTCAAAAATGTGGAAACAAAGCACACATTGGTTTTTGCTGCTTTAGATAAAGAAGAGGGAGGTTTAAGAGGGGCAAGGGCTTTGGCCGAAGATTCAGTATTCCTGCAAAAAGTGAAGCTGAATGTGAATATGGATATGATTTCCCAGAATTCAGAGAATGAGATTTACGCAGCAGGAACGTATCATTACCCTTATTTAAAACCAATTTTAGAAGGCGTGGAAACCGGGGATGTAAACCTGTTGTTTGGGCATGACAGCCCTGATTTAGGATATAATGACTGGACATTTGCTTCCGATCATGGGCCATTTCATGCCAAAGGAATTCCATTCATTTATTTTGGGGTAGAAGATCACGAGCATTACCATAAAGCAAGTGATGAGTTCGAAACGATACCGCAGGAATTCTACAAAAAAACCACCAGGCTAATCACAAAAAGTATTGTAGCGCTGGATAATGCCCTTTAGTTATTTGATAATGAAATCGTAGGTGATCTCGGAATCTTTTTCCAGGGCTTTTGAAACAGAGCAGTATTTTTCGATGGAAAGGGAAATTGCCCGCTCCACTTTTTTAGCGTCCAGATCACCTTTCAGTTCAAAATGCAGATGTATGGTTTTAAATACAGAGTAACTGTTGTTAACCCGCTGTTTATCTGCCTGAACCTGAACTTTTAAATCCCGGACCTCTTGCTTCTGTTTTTCCAGTATGGCCAGCACGTCTATGGAACTACAACCTCCCACTCCGGCCAGTAAAAGCTGCAGGGGGCTCATACCGCCCTCCAGGCCACCTATTGAGGTAGAACCATCCATCCGGATTTTCCCGCCTTCTTCGTTAATCGCTTCAAAGTGTTGATTGTTGGATAACCAGTTGACTTTTACTTCTGTGTTCATAAAAATAGATTTAAAATTTGTTCGAAAGTTAACAGAAAGAAGTAGCCAATACCAGAAACTTGTATCTTTACGCCTGTTAATGATAATCAAGGAAATAAAAGAGTCTTATTAAATTGAAAAGATCAATAAACAGGGTATGCTTACCGGCCATTTTGGTGTTAGTAATTGCGTGCGGCAAAAATAACAATACGGGGGAAGGGCCGGATTTAACAGGGAAATATGTGATACCCGAGTCTGTTACGGACACTGTGCTTTTTGCAGAAAGTATTGACGGAGCAGAAATTCCTGTAAAAGTTTCAATCCCCGAAAACATATCATCAAATGTTGCCGGGATGGTGATAATGCATGGTTCCGGTGGTAACTGGAAAGATGAGGATACTAATAACGATGGTATCAGTGATCAGATTGAAGAATGGACACTTTCCAGCCAAAACCGGTCATGGAAAAACATTTTTGATGCAGAAGGCATGGTCTCTGCTTTTCCGGGAAGCTACTATGTACGCGGTACGGTAGAAAACAAAGGCGATTGGAAAAACCCTCCTTTACAGTTTCAGATCAGTGCCAGCTTTATTCGTAATTACGATGCTTATACAGCATTGGAAGTACTCCAGAACCTAGTCCGTGATGATGGTACACCTATCGTGCAACCGGATAATGTCGGTTTGCTTGGATTCTCACATGGAGGCACCGCAGTACAAAGCACTATTTTTGATATTGAAGCAGTTCCAAACGATTGGGTTTGGAAACAATCGTTCAGTGGAACCACCTATACGGATGAAATACTGCCGCCGGCCCAACAGCCGGAAGCCGGGGGTTTTAAAACAGCCGTGATGTATTATCCCGGTTCTTTTCACAACAGCTATTATGGAAACCCATGCACCGGAACCAGTATTTATAGAAGTACTATAGATTTTATGATCCATCTTGCCAGCGAAGATCCGCTTACCCCAAACTCCCAGTGTATGATCGAAACTGTGGGCAATAATAGAGGAGGTACGGCTACTGTTTATGAATACCAGGGCGCTGAACATAGTTTTGATAATAAAAGCTCAGGTGTGGATGGCGAAGCCAGTACATTGGCACGTACCCGCACCATGGATTTTATCCGTGCTAAACTGGGCTTGGAGTAGCTTCTCCAGAACAAAGAAAAGAGAGAAACCTTCTGCGAGCGATAGCAAGCTGTCCCAGGGTGCCAGGCAGGTACATGGAGATCACTTCGCTCCGCTCGTGAACGTCTGCGAACGAATGTGAAGCAGTCTCAGAATATGTGGCAGGCACATGGAGATCACTTCGCTCCGCTCGTGAATGTTCATTACATTACATCATGGAGCTTGATACCAGATATCATGTTTATATAATGACGAATACAAGAAAAACAGTCTTATATACCGGGCGGACTCATGACTTGGTAAGAAGGATCAATGAGCATAAGAATAAAGTACACCCCAAAAGTTTTACTGCAAGATATAACATAAACCAACTTGTCTACTTTGAAGAGTTTGGAGATGAGGAGGAATCAAAATTTCGGGAGCATCAAATTAAAGCCGGGTCAAGGAAGAAGAAAGTCGATCTGATAAATAGTATGAATCCAGAATGGAGAGATTTAGCTGAAGAGATTGGTTGCTAACCTTCTGCGAGCAACGCGAAGCAGTCTCAGGGTGCCAGGCAGGTACATGGAGATCACTTCGCTCCGCTCGTGAACGTCTGCGAACGAATGTGAAGCAGTCTCAGAATATGTGGCAGGTACTTGGAGATTACTTCGTAATACCCCTTACTTTTTGACAAGAGGATGCTAAAAGAAAGCTCTGGCACAAAAAAGTAAAAATTGGGAAGTCTCGCTAAAGTTGGAACAATTTCAGCCGATATGTGTTACAGAGGTAGTAAATAAATATGAACAAAAAAACAGGTATGCAGACGTTTAATAAACTAATTAAATCAACAACACTATTCATTTTAACCATAGCATTAACACTAACGGCATGTAGTTCCAACGAAGACGGTATGGGAACTATGCGGGTATCCCTGACAGATGCACCGGCTTTATATAACGAGGTAAATATAGAGATACACCAGGTTTTGGTGCGTGAAGCAGGCGATAGTTCTGACGGCGATGAAGAGACAGAAGGTAAAGACGATGACGAACTGGAAGATGAAGGCTGGAAAGTGATCTTCAATGATACACTGATAGTAAACCTGCTTGATTACCAGAACGGAGCAACTCTTGACCTGGGGGAAGTTGACCTGGAAGCCGGACAATATGATGAAATGAGGCTTGTACTGGGAGACGAAAACACCGTGGTTCTTTCTTCGGGATCAACGGCAACACTTAACACCCCAAGTGGACAGTCATCAGGTATTAAGATCAAAATTAATGCTGCTATTGATGCTGATGAAGTATATGAACTGATCATTGACTTTGATGCTTCACAATCGGTAGTGGCAAGAGGTAATGGTGAGTTTAACCTTAAACCGGTAATCCGTGTGATTGAGCCGGAAGATAACGGTAGCATTTCCGGTGTTGTGCGTCCTTTAGAAGCTTCTCCGATGGTATATGCGATTGCTGACAGCGATACAATGGGTACCCAGGTAGATGAAAACGGGAACTTCAGGATTATAGGCCTTGAAGAAGGAGAGTATGAGATTTCGATCCAGCCAACTAACGAGATGTATGCTGACTCAAGCTTTACCGTTACCCTGGAAACAGAATCTGAATTTGCCATCCAGGATACCGTATTTCTGAAGATGGCAAACCAGCCGAATATGTAGCTTAACATATAAGACCTCTAGAAGAAGTAAGGAGTGTCCTTTTGGGCACTCCTTTTTATTTGCCCATCTGCGAACGAAGTGAAGCAGTCTCAGGGTGCCAGGCAGGTACATGGAGATCACTTCGCTCCGCTCGTGAACGTCTGCGAACGAATGTGAAGCAGTCTCAGCATGTGTGGCAGGTACACTGAGATCACTTCGCTTCGCTCGTGAACGTCTGCGAACGAATGTGAAGCAGCCTCAGCATGTGTGGCAGGTACACTGAGATCACTTCGCTCCGCTCGTGAACGTCTGCGAACGAATGTGAAGCAGTCTCAGCTACAAACAAAGAAACATACCGATAACCCAGCATGTTCATAGGCATCGGATAACAAACCGATACCTATGTTTTTGCAAACGGATAGTTATCGGTTGGGGAAAACATAAGCATCCGTTGGAAGGTGTATGCGCATGAACTGACATCTCCTTCAGTATGCAGTAAACATTTCGTCTATATGTTTTTAAATTTTTGTCTAAACAATTTGAAATTTTCATCTAGACGTTTTTTTCTAAACTCTCTAAACAACCGAGTCAGAAACACGGGTGTTTTTTGGGGAAATTGTTTTGGGAGTTTGAGATTAGATCTTCTTTAAGGTATTCCTATGCCTGGATAGGAAAGAATGGAAATTTATACTTGCTTTCTCTGTGTTTAACAACGAGTATTGAGGGGCTGAAAAGAAACAACTTAGACTGTAATTAATATTCAAGGTCTTCTGTCGCTCTGTGGAATTTTATACAACCGGGCCTGAATGCCATCTTGTTTCCGTGGATGTAGATATTCACTTTTCCACTCATGATTCCAAGGCCGATTTAGTTTCATCCTGAAAATGACCTTACCAATAATCCCGTCTGCGAGCAATGCGAAGCAGTCTCAGAATATGTGGCAGAGACATCGGGATCACGTCGCTTCGCTCGTGAACGTCTGCGAACGGATGTGAAGCAGTCTCAGCATGTGTGGCAGGTACACTGAGATCACTTCGCTACGCTCGTGAATGGTCTGCGAACGAATGTGAAGCAGTCTCAGCATGTGAGGCAAGTACTCTGAGATCACTTCTCCCAAAAGCTTTCGGGTTCGTGAATGCCCTACTCCCCAATATGCTTGTGATTACCCTTATTGTGGCGTTTGCGGAGAACTTTGATGACTTCACGCAGGGGGATTTCTTTTTCAGCCAGTAGCAGCATAAGGTGAAAAAGGAGATCGGCAGCTTCGCCAATGGTTTCCCCGGAGCCTGAGTTTTTTGCAGCAATAACGGTTTCTACCGCTTCTTCCCCTACTTTCTGGGCAATTTTGTCCAGGCCCTTTTTGTACATCGAAGTGGTGTAAGAACCTTTGGGCATGGCTTCTTTTCGCTCATACAGCAATTCTTCGAGTTCCTGTAAAAACTTCAGGTCTTTTTTAGAAAGGGTTTTAATGTCCGGCATAATCATGCTTACGAAGAGCTGTCGAAGCTCACTTTAAAATTGTGGCGCAAATTTCATCATTTTAAGCCATGATTACAAAGGTTTATGGAAATTTAATCCCGGAATGCCCAAAGATCATTTTTCTCCTTTGGCGGGATTATTTTTCTTTACCACATCCTCGTTTTCATCACCTACCGTAATCATAGATAAGGGAACAAACTTCTTAAACTGTTTGCGGGCTTCATTCCAGTCCGACTGAAGGTAACCGGCTTTGGAGGATCCTGTTTCTTTGGCGTAATCCTCAATAATCTCTTTCAGCTTTTTAACATCAGGATCGGTCATGGGAACTTCGGCCAGGTAGTCTTTATTGATCTTACTTCCCGGGTCTTCAAACAAGTACAGTACACCCCCTGTCATCCCGGCACCAATATTGTCTGAAGTCTGGCCGAGAATAACTACGGTTCCGTTGGTCATGTATTCGCAGGCATGGAGCCCGGTTCCTTCTACCACAGCCGTACACCCGCTGTTACGAACGGCAAAGCGATCGCCTGCCTGCCCGTTCACATAAAAAGTACCCCCGGTTGCACCATACAAAGCGCAGTTACCGATAATGGCGTTGTCTTCGGGTTTATAGGTGGCTTCTTTCGGAGGCACGATCACCGTTTTACCTCCCGACATGGACTTACACACCGAGTCGTTGGCTTCTCCAACCAATCGTATGTTCACATGCTCAGTCTGGAAGACCCCGAAGCTTTGCCCGGCGCTTCCCTTAAAAGTAAGGTCGATCGTTTTGGAATAGGGCTTAATCTCTGTTTTCTCACCTTTAATCTCGGCCAGCCTTGCTTTGCTTTTTCGCTCGCCAAGTACCCCGAAGAGGGTAGAGAGTGCAGACCGGTCTGTGTTAATGATCTCATACTCTTTCTGTATGTCTTCATTTTTCTGGATGGCAGTCTCCAGGTCAGAAATTACCTGGGCATTTAATGCGCTTACCGGTTCAGAAAGACCTTCAAGATCAGATTCTTTTCGGTAGGCGGGAGCATTCATAAAGAAGCTTAAATCCAGGTTTAGCTTGTTGATCAGGTCCAGGTGATTACCATTTATCGTAAGTAAGTCTGTCCGGCCTATTACATCCTGTAGGGATTTTTCGCCCATGGAAGCAAGTACACGGCGCACATCTTCTGCCAGGTATTTCATGGTATCCACGATGTGGTCTTTATGGCCTTTATACTTGGCTTTGAATTTAGGATCGTGCGTGGCAATACCTGTGGGGCAGGTGTTCTTTTCACAGATGCGCGCCATCACACAGCCCTGCGCAATAAGCAATAACTTACCGAAGTCGTATTCTTCAGCGCCCAGCAAAGCGGCAATCAAAATATCCTTCCCGGAGGAAAGTCCGCCATCGGTTCTCAGGACTACATGATCACGAAGGTTATTTTCCACCAGTGATTGGTGGGCTTCCAGCAAGCCGATCTCCCAGGGCAACCCGGCATGTTTCATGGAACTGAGTGAAGCTGCCCCGGTTCCGCCTTCCCCACCCGAAACCTGGATGGAATCAGCCCCGGCTTTGGCTACTCCTACCGCAATGGTCCCGATATTTACCCCGGCAACCAGCTTCACACTCACCCTTCCATTAGGATGAAGTTGCTTCAGATCATGAATAAGCTGCTTTAAATCCTCAATGCTGTAAATATCATGCAGAGGGGGAGGGGAAATGAGATCAAATCCTGGGTTGGCATACCGCGCTTTGGCAATATGTTCGTCCACTTTCAATCCCATAAGCTGGCCACCCTCACCGGGCTTGGCTCCCTGGCACACTTTAATTTGTATCTCATCGCCGGCAACCAGGTATTCTGCGGTAACCCCAAAACGCCCGGATGCGATTTGTTTTACCGAAGCTGAAATTCCCTCTGAAAAATAGAAGGGATTCTCTCCGCCTTCGCCACTGTTGCAACGTCCGCCAATTTCTTTCATCGCCAGGAAAATATCCCGTTGGGATTCAGCACTTATAGCTCCAAAGGACATAGCTCCGGAGCCAAAAGTGGGCAGGATATGGGAAACATCTTTTACCCCTGCGAGGTCAACAGGTTTTTCAGAAGTTTTTGGATTGAAAAGATGGCGTAAAGTAACCGGTTCATCATCCAGCCCCAGTTTTAAATACTCATCAAAAAGCTCCATATCACTCAGGTTCAGTTTTTTGTCCCGAACCAGGTCATGAATCATTTTTGAGCGGGTATTGGTCATAGAATGCTTCTCGCCTTCTTTCCCACGTGCATGCTCTTTGTACTGGTAACTTTTAATGGGCTTATACTCATCCAGCTTTTCACCGGCCAGGTGCTGTGTTCGCATCAATACCAGCTCTGCGATCTGGTCAATCTCAAGCCCCCCGATCGGACTCTGGATACCGGGAAAGTAGTCCCTGATTATCTCAGGACCGAGTCCCAATGCTGAATACATTTTTGCACTTTGATAACTGCGAACCACCGATATGCCTGACTTGGCCATAATTTTAAGTAGTCCGGTGCTGAAGGCATGGAGCAGGTTACGCTCCTTTACATCGGGATCGAGGTTCTTAAGCGTACGATTCCCGTTGTTCCTGGCAATGTCTAAAGCCACATAAGGACAGACGGCCTGTGCGCCAAAGCCGATAAGGGCCGAAGCATGATGGGTACTTTTTACTTCCCCGCTTTCAATCACTATTGAAGCATCCAGTTTCAGGCCTTCATCATTAAGGGCATTTACTACCCTTCGCAGTATCATCAGTGAGGGGATGGCAGGATACTCATACGAGGTGGTTCTGTCACTCAGGATAATAATAGTATGCCCGTTTTGGACGGCTTTAATGGCTTCTTCCCCGATTGCTTTAATACGTGCTTTAAAACCTACCACACCATGCGTACGCTTGAAGGTAGTTGCAATTTCGTAAGGTACTACCCGGTCTTCCGGTATCCTGTTATCAATTAATGAGCGCAGGTACTGCATTTGTGCCAGGCTCAAAAACGGGCTTTTAAGTTCATAAGCCGGGGCAGGAGGGATCAGCTCTTTCGGTTCAAATATGTTGGGCTTTTTGCCGAGATAAACATGCAGGTCGGTTACTACTTTTTCCCGGATATAATCCAACGGAGGATTAGTTACCTGCGAAAAATTCTGGAAGAAGAAATCGAAGAAAGAACGCGGTTCTGTGGAAAGAACAGCAAGCCGGGCAGTATCGCCCATGGAACCTACGGGTTCTTTCCCTGTCTGCGCCATTGGGGCAATTACTTTTGCCAGTTCTTCATCGGTGTAAGAAAAAAGAGCAAGCTTATCCTGGTAGGTTTCTTTCGGCTGCTCAACAATTTCCGGTATGGGTTTCACACGGGCATCGAAAGTGGCATCGTGGTTTTCCCTGGAGTAGCTGGGATCGCGAAACAACACATCTCCGCTTGATAAATCGACGGTTACTCCGCGCCCTGCATACAGTGTTCCTTTGCCCTCAATAATGCTCTCATCAATATGGAAAGTGCCTGCTTCGGAGGAGAGATAAAAATGATCGGCAGTGCGTACCCACCGGCAAGGACGAAAGCCGTTCCGGTCTAACCGTGCGCCAATGGTATACCCGTTTGCGTAGGTGATGAAGGCGGGGCCGTCCCAGGGTTCCATGGCCCGGCTCCAGAATTTATAGAAGCTGTTCCCTTTGTAAGCAGGGGGCATCATGATGGCAAGGATATCTTCCACATTCGGGATACTGCTGCGGTAGCGAAGTGCTTCTACCATTTCATTCAAACTTCCCGAGTCACTGATGCCATTGCGGGTAAGAATTTCGTTTCGTTCTGCACCGATCATTTTTTCGCGGGATTTAGCCCACGAGCGGTTCCCGGCAATGGTGTTGATCTCACCGTTATGCCCGATAAGGCGGAATGGCTGTACTTTATCCCACGATGTTCGGGTATTGGTACTGAAGCGACGATGGAACAGGCAAAAGCGGGTTTTGTACGCAGGATTCTTCAAGTCGGGATAAAAAAGATCCAACGCATCCGCTTTACACAACGCCTTGTACACAATAGTTTGCGCGGAAAGGGAGGTAAAGAACAATGCATCTGCTAATCCTTTAGCAAAAAGCTTTGACCGGGTTAATTGTTTTGCGGTGTAGAGACGTTTATCAAAAGAAAGATTGGTTTTGCTGCGTACGGGCCTGCGAATAATAGCATGCTTAATAACCGGAACACTTTCCAATGCTTCGGGGCCAAGTACATCATGGTTTACCGGAACGTCGCGATAGTCAAGAACATCCAGCCCGAAGAAGCCAAAGGTATCCGTAAAAGTTTTTAGAGCTGCATTTTGACGGACTACATCCGGTGAGAGAAACAGGGTAGCCACAGCTACGGTATCTTTTTCAAATCCCAGTAATTCAAAAGGGATGTCTGTCATAATCCCGGCACCATCCCCGGTAATGCCATCTGCCGCACAGGCTCCACGGTGCTCCACACATTTTAATGCATGGAGGCCTTCAGTTAAGTGATGATGGTTATATTCCTTATTCCTGCTGGTGATAAAACCTACTCCGCAGGCAGAACTCTCCTCAGGTGTGTATTTAAATTTATTCGGATTCATTGCCGGTTTGCTAAATTTTATAAAGTGAGCTAACCAGTAAAAAGCACAAAAAAAACCGGCATGTCAAACCCGGGACGATACAGCCCATAATAGCCAGGCTAATAAAATAAGGTGATTTTAAAGGTTTTTCTTCCCGGTTTTTTAGCATGCAGGAGTAATCAATCAAATAAAGGGTGAGAAAAGCGCTTTTCTATGGAAACGGTTCCAGTAATTTTTTAATAACAATCGAAAGGATTGGCTTAAAAATTAAATCTGATAAAATATGTATTAATTATTCGAAACGAAGTCATTTCTGATAGGAATGCCTTTTATTTCCATCTCAGATTTCAGATCAGCAATTTCAATTTCCTTGAAATGAAAGATACTCGCAGCCAGAACGGCATCTGAATTTCCAATGGTAATGGCTTCCACGCAATGGTCGATGGTGCCTGCTCCACCGCTTGCAATAACCGGGATGTTAACGAGTTCGTTAACCCGTCTTAAAAGGTCAAGATCAAAGCCTGATTTGGTTCCGTCTTTATCCATACTGGTAAGCAAGATCTCACCTGCGCCCAGTTCTTCTACCTTTTGCATCCATTCAAGGGCATCAAGGCCTGTATCTTCTGTTCCCCCTTTTATGAATACATTCCATTTGGAACCGGAAATGTGCTTGGCATCCACTGCGGCTACGATGGCCTGTGCCCCGAAGGCATCAGAAGCTTTTCTTATAAGTTCAGGGTTTTTTACAATACTGCTGTTTAGAGAAACCTTGTCGGCTCCTGCTTTGAGGAGGGCTTCAATTTCATCCACCGTTTTTATGCCGCCGCCCACCGTAAAGGGTATGTTGATTTGTTTGGCAATGCGCTCAACCAGTTCAATAAGGGTCTTGCGTTTTTCAAGGGTTGCCGTGATGTCCAGGAATACCAGTTCGTCGGCTCCTTCCTGCGAGTAACGTTCGGCAAGTTCTACGGGATCTCCTGCATCAATAAGGCCCTCAAAATTTACACCCTTAACTGTTCGGCCGTCTTTTATGTCAAGGCATGGAATAATTCGTTTCGTTAGCATGCAATTAAGGTAAGATATCTTTTGCACCGAAGGAACCTCTTAATAACAAATTTAAGTTAACTTGGCCCAATGAGTTACAGGAAATCCTGGCCACCGGAACGAAAGTATTAACCTGCTATTTGATGAAGTCTACCAGTAAGCCGATAAGGAACCGGGTATCAGAAGTTCTGTTTACCTCATTTTCACCACTTTCCACTTTAAAGAGCACTTTAGCATCAACAGGAGTTTGATAACCGATAGTCAGATCATACTGAAATAAGAACTTATCGTCCCCGGCATAAGAGTCTGAGTAGGAACCGCTCGCATTGGTAATAGCAAAAAGGTTTTTATCGATAGGTATGTAGTAATAGGTATCAAAAAAGCCAACAAGGTTCAGCTCTTCATTATTAAAGGCATTATCTACCTCGAAGTTTTTATGAAAACCGACCCCTGCTTTTACGTAAGGTTTTAATCTTAATCTCGGTGCTCCATTTGTAAGATCGATGAGGTTGGGCGCCAGAAATTCCAGGCCCAGGTTAGCACGAATGGAGTTTGTTGAAAAATCCTGTGTGCCTTTTCTGCCGATTTCAGCAAAGATCTTTTCCTTACCTGAAAACTTATAAGAAAGAAAAAATTCAGTTTGGTTAAGGGTATTTGAGGGATCTGTACTTATAGCTCCCCTGGCACTAAAGAAAACATCTTCCCCAGCTATTTTCAAAAAAGGCCTGATCACGTCAAAACTAAATATGTATTCAGCATCCGTAGTATCTGCCTGGTTTACTTCCCTGCCAAAGTCGAAGTTGTTTTTAGCTTCAAAACTCCGGCCGGAATTAAACTCATTTAAAAGCCGGGTTTGTTCTGCATTCAGGCCGTCAAATCGATTACTTAATTCTTTAATCTCACGGGGAGTAAATCTGTATTCGGTTCCGTCTGTGAATTTAACTATAAGATCTGCTGTGGTTTCTATAACTGCTTTTTCTTCCCCATCCTGGAGCCGGTTGATAAGGTCTTTCTCTGAGTTACTCAGGCTTATCTTGAAACTCACATTCCATACACCAACAGATATGTCACTAAAGGTCCCGTTAAATAAGGTTGCTTTATCGGATCTCTGTACAAGTGAAAACCCAAAACCATTATTGGTATTGGCAGCACCTGTTGCAGCTTGGTCAACTTTCTTTTCAAGTACTAGGGTATAGTAGATATCATTTGAGTTAATGGTATTGATATCTATCCTTAGGCTATCGAGATAGTTTTGTGCCGAGACTGAAATACTAAGTAAGAAAATGAAAAAAAAGCTCAGTAAGGTTTTTTTGGGTAAACTTTTCATAGCTGTACCTTTGAAGTGTTTCTGAACATCATTTGCTGGTTATTTACCAGGTAATTAATGCAATCTTGTACAGTACTCCAGTTATTTATGATATTTGGGTTCAGGACTACA
Organism: Balneolaceae bacterium; assembly: GCA_006969905.1. Taxonomy (GTDB): domain Bacteria; phylum Bacteroidota; class Rhodothermia; order Balneolales; family Balneolaceae; genus Balneola. Next base: position 1,751,521 of record CP030887.1, read on the forward strand.
TCGTAATGAGAACTACCATCCTTTATACTAATAACTTCTTTTTTAAGGGCACTCGCGAAAAGTAATTTGTGAAAGTCGTTAAAATGTTGAAATGAAAAACTGCTGATGTTTGCATTATCCGGAAAATCAGCGACTTCTTTGAGGGCTTTTTTTACCAGCCTTTCGGCCAGTGCATTATCGAAAGTTGGAAGGCTCATTTTTTCTCAAATTTTTATTATTAAGCGCCTTAGGATAAATAAAGAAAATCTTATTTCAAAAAGCGCGCATTTCTTCCAGGGAAATATGCTTTTCATAATAAGCTTTACCGACCACCACAGCATCTATACCTGCTTCATTGAGTTCAATGAGGTCTTTTTGATTAGAAACCCCACCGGATGCAATAAGCTGAATGGAAGGAAATTCTGCTTTAAGGGATTTATATAAATCTACATTTGGCCCTGCAAGTGTGCCGTCTTTGGAGATATCCGTGCAGAGTACTTCTTTTAATCCATGGCCTATCATCCGGTTAAGGAAAGAAGAAACACTTTCCTCTGCGGTTTCAAGCCAGCCCCCGTATGCTATCTTGCCATCCTTCAGGTCCATTCCCAAAATCATATTATCAGGAAATACTTGCAAAGCCTTAAGCCAGTCCGGTTCATTTTTGATGGCCATTGAACTGCAAATTACTTTGCTAATTCCGGCCTCAATGAGTTTTTCTACATCAGCGAAAGTGCGGATGCCTCCCCCGGTTTGCACGGAAAGACCAAGAGATTTGATCACATTGGTAATATGGCTAAGGTTCACAAAACGGCCTTCTTTGGCACCATTCAGATCAACTATGTGAATGTGTTTAAAACCTGCATCCTTGAAGTTACCTGCTTCTTCTGCTATGTCATCATTATATACGGTAACTTCCTGGTAAGAACCTTTATGCAGGCGTACAACCTGGCCGTTTAGTAAATCGATAGCTGGGATAACTTTCATAGACATATATATAATTGGGGCGGGATGCTATCGACTTTTTTGATTAGCATCAAGTATTAATATGACCATTTGAACCTGAAGAATAGCACGTTTGGCGTCTCGGTAATTTCAGAAAATAAATCTCCCTTCAACAGCTGGGCAAGAACCAGCAGATCAATGTTCTCAGAAACAGAATAGCTGAGTTGCGGTATCAGGATAAAAAAAGCTTTATCGAAACTGCCCAGTAAGCCCAGGTTCATATTGGTGAGCGGTGAAACGGGATAAGAAGCACTTACAAAGTACCCGGTTTCCGCAATAAATAAATCGCTCGCGGTGGGAGGTTGCGCAAGCTGGGTTAAAGCATTAACAGACTTATCGTAACCACCGTTGTAGAGTATTTCTGAAGTAAGATAAATTGCATTCGAAAACATATAGTTGATTCCTGTACTTGCGGTGAGAGAGCCGGAGTTTTCCGGGAAATTTTCTTTAGGATGGAAGTAACTGATCTCTCCGTTAAATCCTGCATCTTTCAAATACCCCGACCATCCGAACCCAAGAGCGATTTCTTCAAAGTAATTCCCGCCAATCAGTTGTATATCGTATTCACCAAGGCTATTGCGTAGCATAAGGGCAATTACAGATTCATCCAGCGTTTTACCAAAACGGTATCCGGCTTCAAAACTGGAAGCATAGCTCCAACTGTAACGAAGGTAAGCGGCATCGGTGCTGGGGCGTTCTTCATAATCAAAATCAAGGTAGGCGTAGGCATTGAAGAGATCGTTGGGATTCCAAACCAGGCTTTTTCCCCAATTGATACGCTCCCGGCCAAGATGAAACTCCCAGTTATCCCTGAAATAAGAAAGGTGCAGGCGATCAATTTGGGTGTGTAAGATGCTCTTGTCAGAATCAATGAGAATAAAACTGCCATCTACAAAACCGGGATCTTCATCTAAGAAATCTGCATAGCCCGGGGTGTTTTCAACCGTGTAGCCATTCAGCAGGCGGTTTCGCAGATCGAAACGGATCTCAAAATAATTACTGAACTCAAGTGTGGTTTCCTGCCGGTGATGGATGATGTTATCGTAACGGATAGTTTTCAGGTTGTTGCTGATGCTTAAGCCGCCCAATTCTTTGAGGTAACCCCTTGAGTCGAATTTTTGAGAATAAGATGAAAAGGGGATGAGTAGCAGTAAAACGGTTGCCTTCCAGGGAGCAGAAGGCTTGAATCCAAAAGGGGTATTATGTGTTGCGGTTTTTCGCATTACCGGTATTCATCGCTTTCCACTTTTCCATCCACCAGGTTTATTACCCGTTTTGCCCGCTCCACAACCCGTTGATCATGAGTGGAGAAGATGAAGGTGATCTTTTCACGCTCATTAAGACTGCCCATCATATCCAGCAGATTATTGGTGGAAGCAGAATCTAAATTAGCAGTAGGTTCGTCAGCCAGTACAAAATCAGGCTTGGATGCCAGTGCTCGCGCTACCGCTACACGCTGTTGTTGTCCGCCTGAAAGTTCAGCCGGACGCTTGTCTACCTTATCCTCCAGCCCAACAGCTTCCAGCAATTGTAAGGCATGTTCTTCGCATTGCCTGGAGGGTTGTCCCTGCATCTGAAGTATGAATGCCACATTTTCTTTTGCCGTTAACACCGGGATGAGATTGTACGCCTGAAACACAAAACCGATATGGTGAAGCCTGAAATCAATAAGTTTACGCCCTGAAAGGGCAAACATATCAGTTTGGTTTATGAAAACTTTTCCGGAAGTAGGCTTATCCAGTCCCCCAATAATATTTAGCAGTGTAGTTTTGCCGGATCCTGAAGGTCCCACAATTGCAGTGAACTCTCCTTCATTTATATTCAAATCCACACCGTTCAATGCATGTACCGGAACTTGGTCGGTGTTATAAACTTTAGTGATGTTATGTATTTCGATAATAGCCATGATGTATGTTTTAGATTTTCCGGATGGCTTCTACCGGGTTTAGTCGAAGCGCTTTAATGGAAGGATAGATAGATGCAAAAAGAGTGGTTACAATCATCATCAATCCGATATTCAAAAAATAGCCGGGATTGATTTCAGGGTAAATCATGGAGTTCATCCCATACATTTCAAAACCCTGTGCAAAGGCTCCAAGGTCAATGCCGGTATTTCCGAAGTATGTGATGCTAAGCCACCCTAGTAAAAGCCCGATGGGTGCGCCCACCAGTGTGAGGAAGAAAGTTTCGAGTAGTATAAGACTAAAAGTTCTGATCTTGTTGACTCCCACGGCCATCAGCATACCGATTTCCTGGGTGCGTTCCAGAACAGCCATTAACATGGTGTTGACGATCCCGAACATGAGCGCAACAATGATAATGATCATGAAAATGTAAAGGGAGAAATCGAGTGAGCTGTCGGTGTAGCGAAGGGTAGGCGAAACATCTCCCCAGCTTTTGATAGAAAGCGGCAAAGAAGCCCGAAGTTCTTCTGCGTAAACATCTGCCTGTTTGAAATCATCTACTATTAGCGCAATTTCATGAACAGCAGTGGGGGCATCCAGCAACCGGTTCAAATCCGCAAAGCGAACAAACAGCGTGTTTTCATCAAAGGTGGAGTTAAAGGATTTGAAGATACCGTTAACCCTGAATGCACCAGCAGTAAGGTTGCCATTTACATCCTGGAAATTGAGTACAATTTTTGACCGGATGCCCACTCCTAATCTTTCGGCGAGTTTAGAGCCGATCACAACCGGATTGCGCCCGCTTCCTTCAAAATAAGTTCCTTCAATAATGTGTGTATAGATATTAGAAACTGTTTTTTCCTGTTCAGGATCAATGCCTTTTATGCTTACCCCATAAGAATTTGAAGAACTGGAAGCCAGGCCTTGCACTACACTTCTTGATGACACACTTAATACATACGGCTCAGATTCCAAAACCCCAACTACTGAATCAGCAGCAGGGATAAAAAACTGTGGAAGTTTATCATCATCGTAAGCAGAAAGATGAACCTGGATGTGGGAGGTATCATTTTCCAGTTGGTTTTTGATATACTGCATGCTCATTCCATAGAAGAATGCAGAGATAAAGGTGCCGGCAAGGGTGCCCAGTGTTACCGCTATTATTACTACACCGCTTCGTGTACGGCTTCTCCAGATATTTTTCCAGCTTAGTGATAGGATCGGCCACCATTTCATATCAGCGCCTCATTGCTTTAACAGGTTCCATACGTTTCATATACAGCAGGGGGTACAGGCTTACGAGCAGTGCAATCACAAAAACAATTTCTGCCTGTATGTAAAGTACCATTGGGTCGGTTGAGAACCGGATGAAGGGCTCCATCCCGTATTCCTCAATTACAGTAGCCATCTCTCCTGTAAAATAAATGGGGTTCAGGTTAAAGTAGTAAATGATGGGTATGCTGATCATAAAACCCAGCAGGGTACCGAGCGAAATGATAAAGAGCATTTCGAGTACGATCATAACGGCCATACGTGCACGGGAGGTACCAATAGCCATCATAACACCAAATTCGAATCGCCGTTCAGCAGTCATCATCAGCACCGTACCCAGGATACCAAAACCAACCACCATGTAGAGTACCATAAGTACAATTAACCCGCTTCCCCAGTCTGCCTGTATGGCTTGTACGAGTTCAGGCATCAGGGTTTGCCAGCCTAATACTGCTAAGTTTGGGTTAAGGTTTTTCTCAATTTTACTGACTACCTGATCTGTTTTTTTGGGATTTTCCGTGAGAAGGGCAATGGAAGTTAACCGGCCGGATACTCCATAAAATTGTTGTGCGGTTTCAAGTGGTAGATAAAGGATAGAGTTGTTCATTTGGGGAATACCGAACTTGAGAATCCCGGTGACGGGGAAAAGCCCTGCTGCACTTAATCCTTGATATCCCTGGCTTAACAAAACCAGCGTATCGCCAACAGAAAGTTCCAGGTAATCAGCCAGACCCTCAGCTACTAAGGTTCCCGGATCGGTATTGGATGTGAAATAGCTTCCTTCAATAATTTTCTCATTGGGTTTGCTCAGGTCTTGTTCAGCTTCAACATCTATCCCGATAACCATTCCTGCCTTGGTTTTTTGCAACCCCGCAGCCAGGGCAAAAGACTCAATCCGGGGAACAATTGCCAGTATATCCTGATTTTCGGAGAGTTGATGCAATAAAGAGGTATCAACTTCCAGGCTGTTCTCAAGGGTGGGTTCATCCTGGTAGCCGGGCGCCTGAACCTGGATATGCCCTGAAAAAGACCCTACGGTATTGTCAATCATTTGGGTGTACTGCCCTTGTTGCATTGCAGCCATAACAGAAGCCAGTACTACTGCCATAACAATTGAGCCCATCGTAATAAAAGTTCGGCGTTTGTTACGCCAGATATTTCGCCATGCAAGCTTTAGATAAAGCATTTTATTTTATCCTGCGCATATTTTGAATACTAAAGAAGCCGGATGATATCTCCTGGTTAAAGCGAAGAGATTTATATTCCAGCACCGTTTTATTTCCCGGATCCTCTACCGGGACCATTTCCATACGGGACGGAAGCATACGATCATCGAACTTACGGATATCGAAGCTTTGCATAATATTGACCAGGTACCCGTCCTCATCATAAAACTCTGTACGCATTTGAATGTGCTCTTTCTTACTAACCCATACAGTCACATACCCCCAAACAACAGGTGCATCCGGGGTGGGTATCATTTTAATCTTGTAACAATCGTAACCGTCAATCACACTATCACCTACCATTTCATGGGTATAATCCACTACTACAGAAGATTCCCGGACAAGATCATCATTGGTAAAATCAGAGCCCATCCAGGATTGCATCATCATAGAAGGAGGAAGCTTCAGGGTTCTGCCAATATTGGGAACCCAGTTCCATATTTCGTTTTCTCTCTTCAGAAATGCTGTTCCTTCATCGCGGGCCGGAGCGGTAATAAGAATTAACGAATACTCTGTACCCTTGCTCCAGGCTTTCATGCTGATGGAACGTTGCCATGTTGGGCGCACAATTGTCATGGTAATTTCCGAGGTAGAGGAAAGCCCACGTGCTTTTTCATCCATCTTCCTAATAATTTCAGTAGCATCCTGGGCCTGAAGAGAAGTAGATAAAAAGCCCAGAAGAAGGAAAAGTGAGAATCTGACTTTTTTGGAATACATAATGGCCAGGTTTTAGGTTCACAACTTTGTTATGTAATCCTGCCTAACCAATGCTTATGATATGCACCAACCGTTAAGGCAAGATTGCATTATCAGAGTCGGTATACTATCAAAAAGGTTCAGATAGTATATACCAAGCCATTATAAATTTAATGTGAATTAATAAGCGGTGAGCAGAGCTTATCCGGCAGTAACGTATTTATTAGTGGTCGAATAAACGAACTCTAAGAAGTTTTGAAGTACCAGTGAACCTACTTTACCGGATTTTTCGGGGTGGAATTGCACTCCCATAAAATTGTCTTTGGCTACTACTGCAGCAAATTCCTGTATATAATCACAAGAGGCTAGAGTAAACTCATTTACAGGTGCGTAATAACTGTGCACATAATATAAATGCTGATCTCTCTCGATATTATTTATAAGAGGGTGATCCTTTAATTGCTTAAGGGTATTCCAACCCATATGAGGGACTTTTTCCAGGTTTTCATCAAATTTTTGTAATGAACCCGGGATTACACCCAAGCCAATGGTATTGCCTTCAGTTGAGGACTCATACAAAAGCTGCATACCTACACAAATACCTAAAACTGGCTTTGTGGTTTGCTTAAGCCATTCGTCAACCCCAAAGGCTTGTAACGATTCCATAGCTGCGCCTGCATGCCCCACGCCTGGAAATACCACTGCACGTGCACTTTCCAATTCTTCAGGTGTTTCTGCAAAAAAATAGCGTCCTCCCAAACGGTCTAATGCATTTGAGACAGAGGCTATATTACCTGCTTTATACTTGATGATAGCAATCATTTTATCAAAGAGTTCCTTTTGAACTCGGGATTTGATTTTTGATGCGCCCGTTTTGCTCTATAGCCGTCTTCAAAGACCGGGCGAAACCTTTGAAGCATGCTTCTATCTTGTGGTGGTCATTTTCACCCGTACATGCAACATGAAGTGTGGCTTTTAAGTTCATTGCAAGACTATAAAAAAAGTGTTCCAGCATTTCAGTTGGGAAATCTCCAACATATTCCCTCTTCATAGGAACGTCAAATACAAGGTACGGGCGATTTGAAAGGTCAAGGGCCACAGTGGCTTGAGCTTCATCCATAGCTAGTACAAAACCGAATCTTTCAAGCCCTTTTTTATCACCTAAAGCCTTCAAGAGAGTTTCGCCTAAAGCGATGGAAACGTCCTCAATAGTATGGTGTTCGTCGACTTCCAGGTCTCCTTTACAGGTAATTTTGAGATCGATGAGAGCGTGTTTGGCTATTTGATCAAGCATGTGATCAAAGAATTTCAGCCCGGTATCAATTTCGGATTTTCCCGTTCCGTCCAGGTTTAGCTGGATGTTTATATCGGTTTCGTTGGTTTTTCGTTGGAGCTGCGCAGTTCTTTGCGGTTGAACGAGAATCTGTACCAGTTCTAAAAAAGTAGTTGACCGGGCAGTTTCTTCAATATCTTTATTGCGAAGGACGAAACCATCCTGGTCTGTAGAGATGGAATAGTCTCCGGAATTATGTGAATTGATCTCAATCCCTTCCTGGTTTAAAAGCTGTTTCTGGTTTTCTGAAAGTTCAGCGCCAGAAATTGAAATGATAAAACCGGCATCCATTAAAAGCTTTAATGCAGATATAGTTTCTTCCCTGAACAAGAATTCGTGTTCCCGCGGTTTTAATACCTTTGAATCAACAATTACTAGCATAATGTTACTTATTTGTGATATTTGAACTGGGAATATTGGGTATTATCATATACCGACTAACGAAAATTGATTGTAATGAATTCAAAATTAACTGTATTTAGCTGGATTTTAAGATTGGCTGCAGCAGGAATCATGTTGCAAACCCTGTTCTTTAAATTTACATCCGCCCCTGAAAGTATATACATATTTGAGACCATAGGAGCAGAGCCTTTTGGCAGGTATGCTTCCGGTATCGCTGAACTTATAGCATCAATACTTTTATTAGTGCCAAGAACAACATGGTTAGGCGCATTGCTTGGTTTAGGTATTATGAGCGGAGCCATTTTGAGTCACCTCACGGTGTTGGGTATTGAAGTTAAAGGAGATGGTGGATTATTATTTATTTTAGCAATAGTCGTATTCGCAAGTTGTGCTGTATTGGCGTTTTTAAACAGGGAGTTTATTCCAATTATAGGTGAAAGGTTTAAGGATTCAGAATCTGATTAAGGGCGTCAAAGAACTGGTCATTTTCTTTTGGAGTACCAATGGTTAACCGCAGAGTGTTTTCGCAATGTGGTTCATTACCCCTGTAACGCACAATAATTCCATGCTCAGCAAGCTTTTTATAAATACTTAACGCATCATTAATTCGAAAAAGAATGAAATTTCCATCAGAAGGGAAAACTTTTTCAACCTCTGGCAATTGGTTCAACTCTTTGATTATTCGGTCTCTTTCTTTTTTAATAGATGATATGCTCTTTTGAACCGCATCCAGGTTCTCGAAAGCATCCATAGCAGCTTTTGAAGTAAGCTTGTTCACATTATAGGGAGCCTTAACTTTCATCATATAATTGATGATCTCCGGTGATGCAAGGGCTATACCTAACCGGATTCCAGCCAGTCCAAAAGCTTTTGAGAGTGTCTGTAAAACAACAAGATTAGGGTAGCCAGCCAGTTTATTTGCGAAACTGTCCTGATCAGAAAAATCAATGTAAGCCTCATCTATTATTACTATGCCATTAAACCCTTCCAGTAAAGCAATAATATCTTCCCTTTTGATACTGTTAGCTGTTGGGTTATTTGGTGAACAAACAAAAATCAGCTTGGTGTTCGGTGTTACTGCATCAAGGATTTGTTCTGTTTGCAGCTGAAAGTCAAAGGTAAGAAGGACTTCATCTATAGCAACATCGTTAATGTTTGCAGAGACTTTATACATCCCATAAGTAGGGGGATTTATGATAATCCTATCTTTACCCGGTTCACAGAAAATCCGAAACAGCAGGTCAATGGCTTCATCGCTGCCCACACCCACAAATATATTATTTACATTAACGTTTCTGTAGTCAGCGATTTTTTTTCTCAGCTTTTCCTGGTAAGGCATGGGGTAACGATGCAGCTCTAATTCGTCTTTTAACGGAGAGCCGAGGCTATTCTCATTGGCGTCCAGCAATATACCTGAATCAAAATCATCCCTTGCACTCCGGTAAGGAACAAGGCTTTTAATGTTTTTGCGGATAAGCTTTTCAAGCTCGAATAAAGGACTCATAGTATCTCCTTTAAGCGAATGCTTACTGCATTTTTATGTGCATCCAAACCTTCTGTTTCAGCCAGTATTTCAACGGCTGGTCCGATGTTTTTTAATCCCTCTTTGCTGAGAGACTGGAGAGTTATGGACTTTTGATAAGAGGATAAATTCACCCCGCTATACATACGCGCATAACCATAAGTGGGTAAGGTATGATTGGTACCCGAGGCATAATCACCCACACTTTCAGGTGTCCAGTTACCTAAAAATACAGAACCCGCATTGATAATTCGGTTCGTGTAGTTTTCCGCATTCTCAACATTTACAATCAGATGCTCCGGTGCATACTCGTTCGAAAAGTCAAAAGCTTCATCAAGCGAACTAACCATTATAATATAGCTTTGATCCAAGGCTTGTTGAGCTATTTCTTTTCTGGAAAGAGCGTTTAACTGAGAGTCTATTTCTGATTCTAAACTCTTTATATCGAAATCAGGAGTTGCGACCAAAACTACCTGGCTATCTTCCCCATGCTCTGCCTGAGAAAGGAGATCAGCGGCTACAAATGAAGGTTCTGCCTCACCATCAGCAATAACCAGCACTTCAGAAGGGCCTGCCGGCATATCAATACTTATCTGGGCTTCGCTGTTTTGAAGAAGCATTTTAGCAGCAGTTACATACTGGTTACCAGGGCCTAAAATTTTATCTACTTTTGGAACCGATTCGGTTCCAAATGCCATAGCTGCTACGGCTTGTGCTCCACCTGCCAGCAAAATAGTACTTACCGCAGCTTTTTGAGCAATGTAAGCAATCTCGGGGGCTACAGTTCCACTGTTATTGGGAGGTGTTGCCAGCACTGTAGTTTTACATCCCGCAAGCATAGCCGGGATAGCGAGCATCATAGCTGAAGAGGGAAGGATAGCTGTTCCTCCGGGCACATAAATCCCAACCCGTTCAATAGGCCGCACAACTTTGGAGCACCTAACCCCGGGCATTGTTTCTACTTCTAAAGCAGAAGGCATTTGAGCTTTGTGGAAGCGAACTATGTTTTCAAAAGCTACATCAATGGCTTGCCTGACTGAATCAGAGAGATTTGTTTCAATGGCAGATGGTTCAATAGTTATGTTATCCGGCTTAACACCGTCAAAACGGGAAGTGAGTTCTTTAAGGGATCGGTCTCCGTTTTTTTCGATACTATCTATAATGGGTTGCACTATTCCGAAGATTGAGGAGAAATCCATCTTAGGGCGTTTGATAAGCTTTGCTATATCTTCTTTGCTAAGATTCTTGTATTGGTAGGATTTCATGGCTATAAGATCATACTTTCAATTGGCAACATTACAATATCGGATGCTCCGGCACTTTTCAATTCTTCCATAACAATCCAAAAACGGTCAATGGGAATAACGGTATGGATAGCAACCATATCGGTTTCAGCCAGGGGTACAATAGTAGGGCTTTTCATAGATGGAATGATTTCCCGGATACTTTCTATTGAATCTTTTGGTGCGTTCATCATGATATAACGGCTGCGTTTCGCCTGCTGGTAACCATCAATTCTTACCAGGAACTTATCCACCAATTCCTGTTTACCAGGAGATAATTCAAGATTTGTCTGGATGAGTTTGGTTTCTGATTCCAGGATCGTAAATAATTCCTGCAGCCCATTTGCCCTGAGCGTACCTCCGGTAGATACCAGGTCAGAGATAGCATCTGCTACTTCCAATTGTGGTGTAATTTCTACCGCTCCCGATATTTCCACAAGGTTAACATCTATACCTTTTTCAGAGAAGAATTTTTCGGTCAAAAAGGGATAACTGGTGGCAATGGTTTTACCGTTAAAATCTTCCGGCTGTTTGATGCTTCCGTTTTTTGGGGCTGCAATCGCAAGCCTGCATCTTCCATAGTTGAGTCCTCTCAGAACAGTAACATTGGCATTTTTCTCATAGACCTCATTGGCACCTACAAAACCCAAATCGCAAACCCCGTCTTGTACATATTCGGGGATGTCATCATCCCGAAGCAGCAGGAGTTCGATATCAAAATTCCGGGTTTTAACCATTAAGTTGCGTTTGTAGTTATCAAATTCAATGCCAATGCCATGTAGCAAATCAACGGTTTTATCGGTTAAACGGCCGCTTTTTTGAATAGCAATGCGTAATGAAGTCGAAGAATCTTTCGATCGTGTCATGAAATCAGTAAGTAAAATTGGGTTTTAAATTAGGGTAACAAAAAAAGAAAGTCAGTCGTGCGAAATAATTAGTGCACGTGATGATGTCCGGAGTGGAGATGATGGACACCATGATGAATATGAGAGCTATGTAGGTTTTTTATAATCACGGATGAAAATATAGGGATAAGATGAGTTTAAAGAAATCAGCTTTTTGTCATTTGATAAATTTTCATGAAACCCAGTGTAATTACCCCCCATGCAAAAACAAAGATGAGGATTTCAGTGATTTTACCTTGTTGCTGTTTTAGTATTAACTCCAGTACATCTACTTCAAAAATATAAGCCAATTGAGATATAACATGACCGATTCCAAGGATTACAAATCCCCAGGCAATATGAATCATACCGCTGCCAAATACCCCGCCTTTTAGCTTCCTTGCAGTTTTAAAGCTGTAATAAATACAAACCGCAAGAAATACTATTTCAACTAATCCAAACCATTCCTCGAATTTAAGCGTGCTCATTGCCATTAAATACATATTGAACCCCGTTTTGGTTACCCGTTAATTTATAATAAAATGCGGACTTCATATAACAGTAAAAATTTTCGTTTTTGTGACAAGCAAACTTTGGTCTGATCTTTACAGATAACTAAATTCCACTGATTTTATAAAACAATAAAAACATCAATCTGAATGAATACTATAGCACAATTAACATTTATCCCGCTGGCAACCCATAATCCCAGAGAGAGAGTACAAGATTTGCTGGAGCACCTTGCACAATTTGATGTGCAGATTGAAGTAGGATATTTATCAACTACTGTGATTGGTAAAACGGATGTGGTATTTGATTTGTTAAAAGAGATTTACCAAACCATGTCATTAGAGAATGAGCAGTTTCGGTTTCATGTAGAGTTGCTAAGCCCCGGAGAATAAAATTCAAAAATTTTATTTTTGTAAGGAACAGCTCTCAGATCGGTCATACCTCAAAACTTAAAAAGGCAGGCTATGATCGGGAAGAACTATTACATCTATATGGTAACCAACACTTCAAGAATGTTATATGTTGGTTTAACTACAGATTTGGCTAATATTTTAGAAAAGCATCGGAAGATGCGTATGAGCTGTTTTAAAGGAAATTTTGCATTAGACCGCCTGGTATATGTAGAAGAATTCAGCAACATTGAGCGGGCAATTGAAAGAGAGCAAGAGCTGAAATCATCACCAAGATATTACAAAACACAATTGCTTGATCTCACAAATCCAAACTGGGATTGCTTGAGTAATTATTGGCGTAAAACCGCCTGATAATTCATAAACAATATTTTTAGTAGCTCATCCCTTATTCGTATCTTTATTGCTTATTAAGAGAAGACGCACAGATACAACTACATGAACAACATCCGCAATTTTTGCATCATTGCCCACATTGATCACGGCAAATCTACGCTGGCAGACCGCTTGCTGCAAAGCACAGGTACGATCAATGAACGGGACATGCAAAATCAAATCCTGGATGACATGGATTTGGAGCGTGAACGGGGCATTACCATAAAAAGCCATGCCGTTAAAATTGATTACAAAAGGCCTAACGGGGAGCTTTATAGTTTTAACCTTATTGATACACCCGGGCATGTTGATTTTGCTTATGAAGTGTCACGTGCATTAAAAGCATGCGAGGGGGCTATTCTTGTAGTTGATGCAGCCCAGGGGATTGAAGCACAAACTATCTCCAATCTTTACCAGGCCATTGAACAGGACTTAGAAATTATTCCCGTATTGAACAAAATTGATCTTCCCGGGGCTGATCCCGATGGAATTGCCCAGCAGGTTATAGATTTAATTGGCTGTAATAGGGAAGATATATTACATGTATCAGGTAAAACTGGAGAAGGAGTTCCCGATTTACTAGAAGCGATTGTTGAGCGCATACCGGGGCCTGAACAAGAAATTGACAGGCCTTTACGTGCATTAATTTTTGATTCTGTATTCAATACCTACCGCGGATCTGTAGCGTATGTCAGGGTTATGGAAGGCATTCTTCGAAAAGGGGAAGCGTTTAAGTTTATGGCCAACGGTGAAGAGTATAACGCCGAAGATATCGGTTTCCTTAAAATTGACTATGAACCTGCCAAAGAGCTAAGGGCGGGAGAAGTAGGATATGTTATTGGAAGTGTAAAATCCCTTCAGGACGTTCGGGTAGGTGACACCATTACAACGGTCAAAAACGGAGCTGAAACCCCCATTCCCGGCTACCTGGAAGCCAAACCTATGGTGTTTAGTGGTATTTATCCTACCCAGTCCGAAGATTTTGAAGACCTTCGTTCTGCACTTGAAAAGCTCAAGCTGAATGATGCTTCCCTGAGTTATGAACCCGAAACATCAAAAGCCTTAGGTTTTGGATTCAGGGCCGGATTCCTGGGATTGTTGCACATGGAAATTGTACAGGAGCGTTTAGACCGTGAGTTCAATATCGATATCATTACTACGGTACCCAACGTACAGTACGAGGTAAAACTAGAAACGGGTGATACCATCCAGGTAGATAACCCGAGTCAAATGCCTGAAGTAGGTAAAATTGATACTATTTTTGAGCCGTATATAAAAGCCAGCATTCTTACGCCTGCTGATTACATTGGCCCTATTATGAAACTGTGCCAGGATCGGAGAGGCGTGTATGTAAACCAGACATTCATGCAAAATAACCGGGTGGAAATTGTGTATGAATTACCTATGGCAGAAGTTGTATTTGACTTCTATGATAAACTAAAGTCGGGTACACGGGGGTACGCTTCTCTTGATTACGAATTTATTGAATACCGAAAAGGTGATTTGGTACGTTTGGATATTTTGTTGAATGCGGAACAGGTTGATGCACTTTCGAGTATTACTCATCGTGACAAAGCATATTACCAGGGACGAAAGGTATGTGCCAAGTTAAAAGAACTTATTCCCAGGCAACAATTTGAAGTTGCTGTTCAGGCGGCTATAGGAAGCAGGATTATTGCCAGAGATTCCATAAGGGCGTTACGCAAAGATGTAACGGCCAAATGTTATGGTGGTGATATAACCCGAAAGCGAAAATTGCTTGAGAAACAAAAAGAAGGTAAAAAACGAATGAAACAGGTAGGATCGGTAGAAATACCTCAAGAGGCTTTTTTAGTGGTTCTGTCTATGGATGAAGACGACCGGTAATTATGAAGAACTTACAAAAACGCATTTTTTTCTTTTTCATTTTGATGATTATGATCTCAACAGCAAGCCTTGCACAGCTCAAAGAACCGGAGATTGTAAAAATTGAGGCTGAAGACGCTGCAAAATTCCAAAGACAGTTCGCCGATATCAAGTGGACTGGGCAAGGATTTAATTATAATCGCTTAGACCGTATCCCGGCAATTGAAATAAGAGCCCACTTGCAAAGCACATTTGGAGATCCCACACAAACGATTGAAGATATTGTTAAAACCGGTAAGTATCGTGACGGAAAAGCCATTCAATTCGAATACTGGTTTATTGTAGACGGGGAGATACCCATGATGATTTTAGACTTAGATGGCCCATTTAATGATGGATTGGTATACGTTGGGGCAAGCCGTTACATAGATCAAATGCCGCAAGTGAAACGAACGCTCACGAGAATCGTAACCGAGGCCGAACCCAAAGAATATACAGATTACTTTTACTCCCCGGATCGGAATCAGTGGTACAAAGTAAGTTATTCGAATGGTAAGTATTCAAAAGAAGAAATAAAGAAACCTTCGCACATAAATTTTTAAGGATCAAAGAGTACATTGGAAGAAAACAACGATACTGGTGACGAAAAAAAGTCGTTCTGGCAACGCAGAAAAGACCGCATAGAAGAAGATAAAAAGGCAAAATCCTGGTTAAGGGAATGGATAGATGCATTGGTCTTCGCTTTTTTCGCAGCGGCCATTTTACGATCCCTTATTTTTGGTTCTTATAAAATTCCGACCCCATCTATGGAAAATAACCTGATGGTTGGGGATTTTCTGATTGTATCTAACATTACTTACGGCCCACGCACACCTATGGGGGTTTGCGTTCCTTTTACGGATTGGTGCCTGCCCGGAGTTAAAATTCCGTCTACCCGTATCCCGGGTTACAGGGATGTAGAGCGAAATGATATTATCGTTTTTAATGTGCCGTGGGAGGTAAAACCTGTTTCGCAAAAAACGAATTATATAAAGCGGGCGGTAGCTGTTGCCGGAGATACCCTAGAGATTCGGGACAAAATTGTATACATAAACGGAGAGGTTGAAGACGATCATGAAGGCCTTCAACAGTTTTATACATTAGTTATGAATCAGGGGGTCAGGTTAAGTGGCGCCAAAGTAGAGACCACCGGAGGAGAGCTTATTCAGCAGATTGCTCAAAATACATTTATAGTAAACCTATCAAAAGAAGCAGCATCAGAAGTAAGAACCTGGTCTGAGTTGGATACCTTAGCATTATATGTTATTCCTGAAGGAGAGGGGAGCGCGTCTTACGTGCAAAGTGAAGGTACCTTTTCCAGAGCGTTTTTAAATCATCACCAGCTTTCACAAATAGTAATTCCTTTTGAAGGACAAGAGATAGAAATTACAAATGATAACTGGTATGTATATAAAGACCTGATTGAGCGATATGAAAAAAACAGCCTGGAACGGCGAAATGGAAAAATCATCATAAATGGCGAAGAGACCAACAAATATACTGTAAAGCAGGACTATTACTTTGCTATGGGAGACAACCGCGATAATAGTGAAGACAGCCGTTTTTGGGGATTTGTGCCAAAAGACCACATCATTGGCAAAGCTGTAATTGTTTGGTACTCACATGATAACCTGGTTCCCAGGTTTAACAGGGTTCTGAAGCTTATAGATTAAGTAACTTGATAGGTCAGAGGAAAGCTATACCGTAGCTATTGTTTTTCCTTTGGGAGCACCTTCACGAATAGCGAGTTGCCCACAGCCTGCATCAATATCATCGCCTCGACTACGCCTTACCGTAGCCCTTACGTCGTTTCGCTTTAATTCTTTCATAAAGGTGTTCAATCTATCCTCTCTGGCCCGTTGAAGCTCTACTCCCGCAACATTGTTATACATGATGATGTTTATTTTGCTGGGAGCCCATTTTGCAATTTTCGCAAGATTCCGGGCATCTTCTTTTGAATCATTGAAATTGTCAAAAAGCAAATATTCGTAAGTAAGGGGACGTTCTGTTTTGCGATGGTAATAACGAACGGCTTCCTCCAGATTCTCAAGGTTCATGGAACTGTTTATGGGCATGATCTTATCCCTTTTAAGATCATCCGGTGCATGCAAGGAGATAGCCAGGTTAAAAGGTTCTGCATCATCAGCAATCTTTTTGATTTGCTTGGTAAGCCCAACTGTTGAAACGGTTATTCGTTTTGGAGAAAGATCAATACCTAAGGGATCAGAAATTATGGCTGCAGATTGTACTACTGCTGTGTAATTATGGAGGGGTTCTCCCATCCCCATGTAAACAATATTCGTAATTTTTTTGTCGTATTCCTGTAACGATATTTCATTGATGTATTGAACCTGGTCTACTATTTCTCCATGGCTCAAATTCCTGAAGAATCCCATTTTTCCAGTAGCACAAAAAGCGCAGCCAAAAACACAACCCACTTGTGATGATACGCAAACGGTTAGCCTGTTTGCTACTCCGTCATCGTAAAAATCAGGAATCAAAACAGCTTCAACCTTGAAGTCTTTGTCTTCATCAGTGAGCTTAAATAAAAACTTAATGGTGCCGTCTTTAGAACGTTGCTGTTGGGAAAGTTCAATTCGATTTATGGTTGCCACCTCGCTTAACTTGCTACGCAAATCCTTGGAGAGATTAGTCATTTCATCAAAAGTAGAAGCTCCCTTTTGATAGAGCCATTGAAAAATCTGATCGGTTCGGAAGCGAGGCAGCCCGAGCTCAGTACAAAACTCAAAAAGCTCTGTTTTGGTTAGTGATTTTAAGTCCGTCTTTGATGAAGGTGAGATACTGCTCATAACTCTTAAAGATAAGCAGAAGTGTTACAAGGCACTAATTCCCAATGTCTTTGCTTTATAACTGTAGGCTATTGAATGCTTTAAAATAGGTTAAGCAAAAAGGACAGTACTAATTATTGGAACGATTAGGCGCTTATACCATATTGGATATTAAAGAACTAGAAGTTGTAACAAAGAATAAATTTATGGAATTACAAGAAGCATATGATTTGGTGAAGGATAAACTTGAAGGCTGGCTAAATACAGCGATTGAGATGCTACCTAACCTGGCAGTAGCTCTATTGGTAGTGATAGTATTTTATGCTATTTCAAGCCTTATTAAAAAGTACTCGGGTAAACTCCTGGCCAAAGTAACCAGCAATCGTACTATTGTAAACCTGGCACAAACAATACTAGGTGTAATTATACTTGGTATAGGGGTTTTTATAGCTCTTGGTATTCTTAATCTTGACGGTACGGTTACAAGTTTATTAGCAGGTGCAGGAATAATTGGTTTAGCTCTGGGTTTTGCATTCCAGGATATTGCAGCAAATTTTATATCAGGCATTTTGTTATCAGTACGTCACCCATTTGGTATAAATGATATTATTGAAAGTAATGGGTACTATGGAACGGTTCAGAAGTTGAACCTGAGAAATACCATGATTAAAACTCCGCAAGGGCAAATTGTTTACATTCCCAATAAAGAAGTATATGAGAATCCATTCACGAATTTTACAAAAAATGGTGAGCGAAGAATAGACCTGGAATGTGGTGTTTCGTATGGGGACGATCTTGAGAAAGCCCGGGATATAACAATAAAGGCTATTGAAGGTTTGGATGGTATCAATAAGGAAAAAGGTGTAGAGTTCTATTTTGAAGAGTTTGGCGGTAGTTCCATAAACTATGTGGTTAGGTTCTGGGTAAACTTTAAAGATAATCCGGACTTTTGGTCTCCAAGAAGTGAGGCTATTATGGCTATTAAAAAAGCTTATGATGAGAATGACATCATGATTCCTTTCCCGATCAGAACCCTTGATTTTGGAATTCGCGGAGGGGAGAAGTTAAACAGTATGATTAAAAACGGGAAGGAATTGGAATCTAAATAGTAAGCTAAATGCTATTAATTGGTGCAAAATTTTAAAAGGAGCCGGGGCTAAGCCCGGCTTTTTTAATTATATACTTTAGCTGCTGTTAAGAGTATTTCACCATTTATACGTTCCTTATAATTAGGATTCACATAAGTGAATTTTACTATCCCTTCCTGGTTAACAATGAAAACGGCAGGAACAGGTAACAAATGATGATTGTATCCGGAACTCTTTTCAAGATCGATACCGACTTCTTTATACCGGGCCACTGCTTTTTCATCCATCTTAAAAGCAATTCCGAATGCTTTGGAAACATCCATGGGGCTGTCAGAAAGTAAGGTATAAGTAAGCTCACCTTTGTTCATACTCTTGCTTAACTCTTCAGGGCGATCGGGGCTGATGGCCAGTACCTGGTAACCAAGCTCTACAATCTCTTTCTCAATTTTTTGAAGATCCATCATGTGGCGGGAGCAGTACGGGCACCATCCTCCACGATAGAATACAAGAAGAGTAGGCTTTTCTGCCACTTTTTCTCTTAAGGAAATAGCAACCCCATCTATAGTCTTGAGATTGACATCCGGGATCACAGAATTAATAAGAATGGGGGTCACATTTTCGGGTTTATCAGCATAACCGGGGTTTTGTGCCATTGCTGGCGTGAAATAAGAAAGTAATATGAATAAGAATAATGATGAGGTAGTTCTAGAGAACAATTTCATAGTTTTGATTGAGTTAGTAATAATAGTTGGAAGCGACTTAGCAGATGGCAAAGTCTAACAGCTCGGTCTACAAACGTGGATTAATCACATTATTGTAAATGGACCCAAAAGAAAACTCAAAACCTATGGATCCTCCAAACTCATAGGAGGTAGACTGTGATTGCAGGTTTAATAAAAGCTCTTCACTGGTAGAGCCTCCGGCAGGCAGAAACAATTGATCATTAATTAATGAATAAAAGCCCGAGAAGAAAACAGAAAACCCTCTGAATACCCTTACATTCAATTCAGTTTGTAACTCAACCCTGTTTTTTGAAAGATCATGTACAAATGCACCCAGTTCTACTCCTGCTTCAAATCCCCCCCAGGGCTGGGTGAAATCGGCTCTCAAGTCCAGTTCCGGGCGCAGTAAGAATTCTTCCGTTTTTAAAAAGATCGTTTGTTCTGTATAATAGGAATAACTTGCAACCACTCCCAAACGCGCGGTTACTTCTCTTCTTGTAAACTCATCATAAGGGAACAGGCTGTACTCAAGTGCCGGTGTTAAACCAAAGCGCACATCAAGATTATCCCGGGAAGAAGAGCGTATACGGGTATAAAAACCTGCCGACCAGTGATCGTTAATAGTTTTTGCTACCAAGCCAAAATGATTCAGGTTATAAATGTCAAAGATTTCAGTTACTTCTACTTCTACCGTATCTCCCTGGGCATTGACCCGCTCCTCTGTTTCGGTGAAAGATCTTCGGTTCAGGTTCCCCCAGTTATTTATCCTGATTTTCCAATCTTCGGTTGTATGGTTAGCACTTATTTCACCATTAAAATTGAATCGTTTTTGTGATTCCTCACCGTTAAAATTACTTCCGGCCTCAATTTCAAAGATCCACTGTTTCCAAGGATCATCTTCTGGAGCAGTACTTTGGACTATTAAACCATTTTTATTGAAATTAAGATCGAGTCTGGCTAATACATCTTTTTCAGTGAGGTAAGGGATCAAACCCAATTTGATGTACTGAACAAGTTTATTTCTCATCTCATCATTGGTATCTGATTCAGGAGAGATGAATTTTAATAAGCGATCCTCACCTTCAAGATCCTTGTATCCAATAAACTGTATAGTATGTTCCCAGCCGCCACTACCGGTACGTTGTAAAACTACAAATATGTGTAAGTCTGCATCCGATTGGTCCCTTACAAAGTTTACAAATTCTATTTCAGTTTGCACAAACCGTTCACTACAGCCTCTGCAATCCAAAAAAACAGAGATAGTTTCAGTACCGGAAGATTGTGCAATAAGTGTTGGGCTTACCAAAAAGAGTAAGATTGTAGAAACGAGAAGCAATCGGGACATTTAATAAGGTGCTGATTCAGATAAGTCGCAAAGATAAGAACATCGCTCCAGCCAACATGCAAAATTATATAAATTAAAACCCCGGTTATTCCCGGGGCTAAAAAATAATTGCTACTTGAGATGTTGGTTTAGATAATCTGTATAGGTTTGGTAAAGCAACACATAACTTGCGGCGCTATAGGCAACACCATGGGCACCGGGGGGATAAATCCTGAGATCAGCATCTTTACCGGCATCTGTTAATGCCTTAACTAACTGCATAGTGTTTTGAACATGTACATTTTCATCCATAGATGAATGAGCTATAAACATCTTACCTTTTAGTTTATCTGCATAGGTAGTAACAGCCGTTTTCGTATAGCCTTCTTCATTTTCCGATAAAAGCCCCATATACCGTTCTGTATAGATAGTATCATATAGTTTCCAATCCGTGACCGGGGCCCCTACAATAGCTACTTTAAAAACATCCGGGTGGTTCAGTATGGTAAAACTGCTCATATAGCCTCCATAACTATGCCCCCTGATTGCCATGCGATCCCCATCAATCCAGCTATGAGTTGACGATAAATATTTGGCAGTTTCGGCAAAGTCGTAGGCTTCCTGGTGTCCAAGGTTCAGGTATACGCTTTTTTCAAAATCATGCCCGTAACCTCCGCTACCCCGGTTATTCACATTTGCTATTACGTAGCCTTGTTGAGCCAGCCATTGATTCCAGCCGTTGCCTTCCCAATTATTATATACGCCTTGTGCTCCCGGGCCTCCATAAATATTGAGGATAAGCGGGTACGATTTTTCAGGATCAAAATCGATGGGTTTGATTAAGTATCCATCCAGTTCCTGTCCATCAGTAGTTGTAAACCGGAATAACTCACGGGGTGCATAAACGTGCTCTTTTATATATTCAGAGACAGCCGCGTTATCCTGGAGCTTCTTCAACATCTTGCCTTTGGTAGACCAAAGTTCGACCTGCCGTGGGGTATCTACACTTGAATACCGATCAATATAGTACTTGCCATTCTCCCCGATAGAAATAGCATGGTTACCGGTTGTCTTGGTAAGTTTCTTTTTACCTTTACCATTAAATTTAACGGAATAAAGGTGGCGCTCTAAAGGACTTTCTTCAGTAGAAGAATAATAGATGGTACTGCTCTTTGAATTCACGGCATAGATATTGGCGACTTCCCAATCCCCTTTAGTAACCTGATTTAACAGTTTACCGGAATAATTGTAACGATACATGTGATTCCATCCGTCCCGCTCGCTCATCATGAAGAACTCTTTTTTGTCTTTCGGGAAAAAGAAGAAGTGATCTACACCTGCGAAGAAATCAAATACGTCAATCCAGCCGTTTTCATTTTTCTCTTCCATGGTGAGTTTGCCTTTCCCGGTTTCGGCGTTGTGAAAGAAAAGTTTGAGGTGATTCTGTGCCCGGTTCAGCCACACCAGGGCAAGTTCCCCTTCAGTAGCAGTCCAGTAAATTCGGGGGATGTAGCCGTCCTGCATATCTATGTCCATGAATACATTATTTGCAGTTTCCACATCAACCACTCCCATCTTTATAACCGGGTTTTCTTCCCCGACTTTGGGATAAGGAATTTCTACATACTCGGGATAGGTGCCCGAGTAGTCTGTAGAAACAAATAACTTTACATGGCGCTCATCGGTTTGCCAGTAAGCAATGTATTTACTGTCATGCGACCAACTCCATGCCTGGCTAAGCCCAAATTCTTCTTCATATACCCATCCAAAGCGGCCATTATAAAAATTCTTATCTCCTGATTGGGTTAATTGCTTCTCAGTTTCCGTTGAGAAATCATATATAAAAAGATCGCCTTCTCTTTCATAGCCAACTTTTGATCCGTCCGGGGAAAGCTCAGCAGTCATTGCATCTTTTATGAGTACACGAAGTTCTTTATCCGCTACCGAATAGTAATAGTAATCTGATATGCCTGAACGCCGGTAAATAGGTCGGAAATTACTGGTAAACACAATGTACTTTGAATCTGAAGTCCATTGGAAAGAATTGTAGGTAAAAGCGTCTTCTGTTCCGGGGAAGGTAAAATCAGCACTGCTAAAAACCAGTACATCTTTCTCAGTTTTTGGGTCATAAGAACGGATTTCAGCGGCTTTGCTTTCCTGGTTTGTAGCTGTATAGGAATATTGATCCCCCCCGTTAATCCACACTACATTTCTCGGGCCGCTGCTCCCATTTAGTTTACCACCCGCATACAGAGCTTCCTGTATTGAGGCATATCTTGTTTTTTCTTGTGCTACCAGCTCACCGGTAACAAATAAAAGAGCAAAGAGCGCAATGCCTAAAGCATAGAGCTTGTTTTTTGGTCGAATCATACTGTTAGTTATGTTTTAAATAAGAGGGCTTAAAGAAACCACTAATTGCAATGACGGGCAACCAATCAACCTATTAAAATTTGAAAAGCGCTCATCCCAATAATGGCTAGTGTAATCCACAGCCCGATTTGGTGAGGTTCGCATTTTTCAAGAGCTTCAGGCAGTAATTCTGCAAATACCATCCATATCATAGCGCCTGCGGCCAGTCCCAATCCAAAAGGAAGATACTCCCGGAAGGTTTCTACGAAGATGAAAGCAGGCACTGCCATAATAGGCTGGGGAAGGCTGGAAAAAATACTCCATCCTACGGCTTTAATTGGAGAGGTACCCTTAGGTACCATTACCAGGCTGATTGCCAACCCTTCAGGTATGTTGTGTATGGCAATAGCTATAGCAATGAATATCCCAAACTCCATGGTATTGGCAAAAGAAACGCCTACACTTACACCCTCTGCAAATGAATGCACCGTCATAATGCCCAGGAAAAGGAGTATGTCTTTTTTCTTGCCACCCACTACATCTTTTAGTTCCAGTGTGGATTTATTTTCCAGCCAGTGATTGGCAAGAACTACCAAAATCACACCGGAGAGCATTCCTATAACAGTCATCCACTCGTTTTCTTTATAACCTTCAAAAATGAGGTTATAGCTTGCTGAAAGCATCAATCCTGCTGCTACAGCATTGGATTTTCCCAGGAAAGAGGGAGAAATGTTCTTTATAAAAAAGAAAGGAAGTGCACCCAAACCCGTGGCCAAAGCGGTGAGCAGCGCATAAAAGAAAACAGTAGTTACAGGCAGGTCTAACCAGTCCATAGGCAATTGATATTCTGGTTCAAGATAGCACGACTATGATATTTAACCCACTGTTCACAGAAATTTAGAATCGTATTAAATAGATAAATTTGAATCCCAAACTAAGCTGTGAAATGGCTATAATCCCGACAATAAATCAAAATCGAAAAAATTTCGGGCACCAACCTCGATGCAGGATCGAAAATTTGTACGACCCAGACAAAAATTGGTAGAATTCCTGAGGAAAAAGGGAATTAAAGATGAGCGGGTACTCCAGGCAATTGGTAAAATTCCACGTCATAAGCTTATTACCACGGCACTTTATAACCGGGCGTATGATGACACCGCTCTCCCTATCGGGTTGAAACAAACCATTTCTCAGCCCTATACGGTAGCTGCCCAAACAGAAATGCTGGAGATTAAGCGTGGGGATAAAATCCTGGAAATTGGAACGGGTTCCGGTTATCAGTGTATGGTGCTTTGTGAACTAGGAGCCGAAGTATATAGTGTAGAACGGCATAATGAATTATACCATCGTGCCAAAGAAGCATTGAAACAGGAAGGATATAAAGCACTGTTAAAAGCTGGAGATGGAACACTGGGTTGGTCAACCTATGCGCCTTATGATGGCATTGTGGTGACTGCAGGGGCACCTGTTGTACCCGATGACCTTATCAAACAGCTAAAAGTTGGCGGGGTGCTTGTAATCCCGGTTGGTGATGATAAAACCCAGAGTATGTTAAAAATAACCCGTGTTTCGGAAACCGAATACAGTCAGGATGAGTATGATGATTTTAAGTTTGTACCATTGATCGGCGAAAAAGGCTGGGGAGAATAGATGGCCGAAGAAAACAAAGACACTACATCGTTTAAAGAAGCTCCTTTTTTGGTTTTGAAAGGATTCCTTATGGGCTCGGCAGATATTGTGCCGGGTGTGAGTGGTGGTACAATGGCTTTAATTGTAGGTATTTATGAGCGGCTTCTGAATGCAATAAAGAGTGTTAATGGCGCATTCATAAAAGATGTGCTAAGTTTTAATATTAAAGGCGCTCTATCCAAGCTGCATTTCAGGTTTTTGATTTTTCTGTTCGGGGGCATATTCAGTGCTCTCGCTTTCTTTACAAAAATAGTTCCCCTCCAGATTTATATGTTCACCCATGCCGAAATAGTGTTTGGGTTATTTTTCGGGTTGATTTTGGGTTCTATCTACATCCTCATTAAAACCCTGGAACGATTCCGGCTTACGGAAGGGGGTATGTTATTCCTGGGGGTTTTATTTGGGCTTTGGATTGTAAGTTTGGTACCGGCTGATACCCCCGAACATCCTCTTTTTGTGTTTTTAAGTGGATGTATAGCCATTTGTGCGATGATACTACCGGGTATTTCCGGTTCCTATTTATTGTTGATTATGAGAAAGTATGACTATTTACTTTTCCAGATCAGCAAAATAGGCGGGGCTGAAACTATGGATGGTATCCTGGCCCTGTTACCATTCTTACTGGGTGCGGTTGTGGGTTTGGCAGCATTCTCGAGGTTTCTTTCATGGCTGTTAGGTAAATACCATTCCCAAACCATTTCAGTACTCATCGGATTTTTAATTGGTTCGTTATTTGTGATTTGGCCCTACCAGCACCGGGAGTATGTAGAATCAGTTCGCGAGGTGCAGGAATTGCCGGTAAATGCTCCTTTAGTACAGGATTTGATGCAAAACGGGGCTAATGAAAACCTGCCTGAGTTTCAGCGAATAGTAACCGGTGATATCGATCCTGGCAAACAAATTGTACAGGTAGAAACGGTTAAAAAGAAGGTGATTAAATCAGAACCGTATGTGCCGGGGTGGCTTGGAGAAGAAAAGGGAGACGCTCCTAATGTTTGGGGCGGTGTAGCTGGTATTTTTGTAGGGATAATTTTAGTTGGAGGCTTAGATCAGCTAAGAAAAAAATCCTAAACTTCATCGATTCTTCATTTTGTAACGTGATTTTCCAGTAAGGAATAAAAACAGGAGGAGGATGATCATGAAAGCAAAACGAATTCTAATACCCACTGATTTTTCGGAAGAATCTATCTCCGTATTCAAATTGGCCAATACTTTTGTAGATATTTTTGGCAGTACGATTGATCTTATTCATGTGGTACCGGTAACCAAGTATTTTGCTGAGAGCTTTGTACACATAGGCTACCCTTACGATCTTGAAAAAGAATTATATCCCAAAGCTCTGAACGTGGCTCACACTAAGCTGGAAGAACTTGCAGCCCAATTCATTAAAAAAGAGCACAGGGGTAAAATGATTTCTGTTATAGACCGCAAACCTTCTGCGGCTATTGCTCACCAGGCAAACAGCGGCAAATATGATTTGTTGTTGATGAGCTCAAAAGGTGAGCATTCATCCGAATTCCTGAGAGGAAGCATCACCGAAAAAGTGATCCGTCACTGCCATATTCCAGTTCTTTCTTTGGAACAGCCCTTCCATGAGTCAGGACTGGATACGGTGATGATACCTTTAGATCTTTCTGATGTATCGTTTGAAGCACTTCCTTATGCTATTGAAATAGCCCGCCAGTTTGAAGCAAAACTGGTACTGTACCACAGTATAGAGCTGTATGCAGCTGATGTGGAGATGATCCCGTTGTATCCGCCTTTTGAAAATGAAGATGCAATTTACGAAACCGTACTCACCAAGCTGGAAACCTATTTCGCTAAAAACCCCGATTTGGGCTTACGGCTGGATCGCACCACTGACCGAAGAGAAGATTACATACATGGCGGAAAAGAAAACCTTGCATTCAGTGTCCCAATCGAAACAATAATCTCGAAAAGTTTTTCTGCCCATCGTGATATTGTGGATTATGGCAATGAAAATGCCGACCTGATTGTAATGAGTACACATGGCAGGACCGGGGTGGCCCGGTTGCTGTTAGGCTCTACCACTGAACAGGTTGCACAACATGTTCATGTTCCGCTATTAACAGTACGCCCGAAAGAAAAGAAATCTGATTGATTAGTTAGTTAGATCGACGAAATACCCGCTCGGTAAAGCGCCAGGCGGGTATGGTTTTATTGATAGTTCGATTACTCCAGGCCAGTTCGGTCTTCCGGTTTTCGCGAAGATCGAACATGGTCATTTTATTTGCCCGCCATACATCTTGGTCTACGTTCGTAAAATCTTCTGCTTCCAGGCGTTTAATCATTTCGTCCTTTTCATTGAAGTATTCCGCTTTTTCTAAAGCATATCGCCCGGTATTTATATAAAATTTCACATAAGCATATTGGCTGTCTTCCTTTTTTACAGCCCGCAGTATGGCGGTTTCCTCATCCTCACTGATCAATTCAAAAGTATAATCATCGGGATTTTGATCGCCCAGGTCTTCGTAAGTAAAATCGCTCCCCATAAACCGGTCACCCTTTTGTGAGGCTGTGATAGTCTGGACACGGTCTAAAGCCGGAAGGAATAATTTCTGAACCTCGTCTTTACCATCACTTAAAGTCAGGAAGCCCGTTCCTTTTACATTAGCAGGTTTTTCAAAAATCAACAAGCTTTTTTCTTCTTCCTCTTTTGCATAAGAATACGAAGTAATGGTACGGTTACGGGTTCTTCCCCGGCTGTCGTAAATCACCATTTGCATATCTGTCTGTTCGTAGGTGATCTTATTTCTGCGTTCTTCCACTTCTTCAAATATTTCCCTCGCCCGTTGATCCTGATCCTGCGCAGAAAGAATGAAAGGAAATAAAAGAAAAAGAAGTAGTAAAAGACCGGATAACCTGTAAGCCATAATGCAAAAGAAAGAATGAAAGGTTTAGATTCAGCCTGTTAACAAAAGCAGGGATAGAAATCATTCAAAAGAAGGGAATAAAGCTGCAAAAAATCTTTCAAATAGGTTGAAAACCTGTTAACTTTGCAGCCCTTTCAAAGGGGCCTGTAGCTCAGTTGGTTAGAGCAGTCGACTCATAATCGATTGGTCGGGGGTTCAAGTCCCTCCAGGCCCACGTTAAAGCCCATGTAAGTCATAGATTTGCATGGGTTTTTTATTTGTTGATACTCGCTAAGTATGCATGAAAAGGGTTAAGCAAGGGTAGATTTATTTAGTAGAGAGTTTTTGGGGCACAGGAGGCTATTTAGCATTAGAAATGTATATTAACTGTAGCGAGTTCATAAAAAATTCATAAATAAAGCTTTAATAGGTAGTGTGTACAATGTTTTAACCCTATTCCTTTCCCTATGTTTATCCGAGTACAAGATACCCCAACTTATCTATGTATGTTTGTCAAAAAAGCCGCTTCTTTTTTAAAGCCTTGCATTGCCTTGCTGCTAATAAGCTGTTTGCCTATACCTTTTTTGAATGCCCAAACCCCTACATGTGACGATTGTGTTTCAGACATTACGATTGGCTATAAGGAAAATCTTCTTACCTCATTTCCTTCTCCCACGGCTGCCGGTTTTTCTAAGGTACAGGAAATCCCGGTTGATTTATACAATGGCACAAGCCGGGTATCCATCCCGTTGTACAGTTTTGGTAACGGGAAGGCGGAAATCCCTTTAACCCTGACTTATATAAGTACAGGGTTCAGAGTTCATGAAGTAGCCAGCCGGGTTGGTTTGGGATGGAATTTGACAATAGGAGGGGCTATTACCCGGGTCATGAAAGGCCTGCCGGATGACCTATATACCGGTGACGGTTACTTTAACAAAGCCCTGTACATTAAAAACAACCTTCCCGATGCTACCCAGTCCATGACAAAAGCAGAAAAAGAACTTTTGGATAAAATGGTAGATCACGATTACGATACCCAGCCCGACCGGTTTATTTTGTCCACACCTACGGTGAACGGGGAGTTTTTTTACACCGACCAGGGCTTTGTTTTCAAGTCCAGGCAAAAAGTCAAGATCCAGGTATACTTTAAAACCACAAATTCAAACCTGATTGACTACTGGGAGGTTACAGACGCCGGTGGCATTAAATATACTTTTACTGCGAAAGAGGAAAGCATCGTTTATGCCCATAGTTTCTCCTATCCCATAGGGGGGAGTGGAACGGGAACAGCCTCAGACCTCAGCCACACATCGGCCTGGTACCTTACCAAAATAGAGCATCCCCAAACCAGCAGCGATTTGCTCATTGAATACTCCGGGACCAGCCACAGCTATTCCGAGCCGGTGGAAGAATCGGCTATTGTGTACGGGACAGCAGTTAGTTCCAGCCCGGTTTTTTGCAACGAGGTACCCGATATGTACGCCGAAAGCGCGGTTGCCACTTCAACAGCTGCCCCGCTGCCCAGTAAAATAAGGTTCTCAAACGATGCCAATACCTATGTAGCGTTTAGCTGGGCCTCGCGGGATGACATTACGGTAAACGGTAAAAGGTTAAGCGAAATAAGGGTGTACAAGCACTCCAACCTGGTCAGGAAATTCAGTTTTGGCCATAGTTACTTTGTAAACGGGGCTCATAAGCGGCTGCGGCTGGACAGTGTTACCGAATACGATTCCGGTAATAATTCCCTGCCTCCGTATTCATTCACCTATAATACCGGTACCATCCCGGACTATGATTCCAAAGCCATGGACCACTGGGGCTACTACAACGGGCAAAATAACAGCACCCTGGTACCTACCACTGTGCATGATGGAAACACCGTGTTTACAGGGGCCAACCGAAACCCCAATGCAGCCTATGCCCAGACAGCAATACTCACCCAAGTTAAATACCCGACCGGGGCGATTACCGACTTGCTGTATGAAGGCAATACCTACAGCTACGTGAATGGTGTGGCAAAGACCTCCAATGGCAATATCGGGGGGGTACGGATCAAACAAATCAGTTACTCCGATGGAAGCGGAGCTACAAGCCGGGAAAAAGTGTACAGTTATACGCGCTCTAATGACCCCCAGCTATCGAGTGGGAACCTGTATGCAGAGCCTGCCTTTGCCTCCGTCGGGAGCAGTGTATTTTACGACGGGTCTCAAAACATAACCTGTGGCTACCTGACGATCGGCTCTTCGGCCCCCTTCCAGCTAGGGGACTACACCTGGAACCAGTTTGGCTATAACCAGGTGACCGAGAAGCAGTCTACGGGCAGCGAATACGGGAAAACCGTTTACCGGTTCGAGAAAAATCCCCATAAAGACGAAGGCAAGCTGGACAAAACCGAAACCTATGACCAGGCAGATGCGCTGCATTCAAAAACAGATCATGATTATGTGTATGGAACCGGCTCTAAATGGGCCCAGTATGCCACGCCTTCACGCAAAGTTGATACCTATACCCACCCCTTTGGAGCAGGAGGTTTCCGTACCGTACAGGATACCACCTGGATCACCAATGGGAACTCAATGTGGGAGTACTACGACTACCTGGACTACACCACCCAGGAAGTATACAACGGCACCCCCAACGCGGTAGTAACCACCAAAGATTACGTGGTCAATACCACGACCATGCTCCCCAGCCAGCTTATTGAACACACAGAAGGGACGGCATCGCGCACCACGCTGTATTCCTACTTCACAAATGCCGCTGCCCACATCTATAACTACCCGTTGAGTATTTCGGTGACTTCCGGAGCCACGACGCTCACCAAGACCTGGACTGAGTGGACCAACAATTCAGGTATTTCCCCGGGGGGTAAATGGCGCGCCTGGAAAAGCTGGCAATGGAAAGGGGGGAGCCCGTCCAACCCGCCAAGCAGCGCCAATGCCGTGCTTACCAGCCAGGTCAACCTATATGACACCTACGGCAATCCCCTGGTGGTGGAAGATGCCGGTGGCCACCAAACCAAGTACTACTACGGCAGTGTGGCTGCTCCATTCTCGCAAAATGGCCATAACGGGGTTAACGGGGTATACCTGACGGGCATAGAACGGGTTAAAAGCGGGGCGAACCTCTATACCAAAGCCGGGTACAACAGCCGGGGTGAGCTCATCAAAATTACCGATGAGAACAATGACGCCCGCAGCTTTACCTACGATTCTTTTGGCCGGCTCAAAGAAACGTATAACCCCAACGGGGAGCGTATAAGCCGTAATGTGTACTACTATTCGCTGGACGACAATCCAATGTACAACCCGGCTGATCCCAATCGCATAGAAACCATTACCTACAACACCCCGGCGGACACCACTGATAAAACCCTTTCTGTCTCCTATCTTGATGGGCTGGGCCGCCCCATCCAGAGCCAGGTGCGCGGGGGCACCCAGGCCATCCTCACCGAAACACGGTATAATGACCGGGGATTGCCCGAAGTGGCCTCCCGCCCAATATTAAAAACCGGGGTAAGCGGGTATGTGGCCGACCTGATGGGCGCCGGCTTTGCCCCCGATCCCGGGGTGCCCTCCACACTGCTGCTGCCGGCCACCTCCCAGGTCGAAGACTACTACGATACGGTAGCCCCCACAGGCGAGGAAGACTATGCCTACTCCTACACCCAGTACGAAGCCAGCCCACTGGCGCGGGTGGAAAAGAGCACCCTGCCCGGTTCCACCCACAAAATAGGCTCGGGCAAAGAAGTGGAAACCACTTGGGGGCTCAACACCACCGAGACCTTCACCATTAACGGAAAAAACTGGGGGGTCAACACCCTGGCCAAGACCGTGACCACCGACCCCAGCGGTAAAGAAACCATTGCCTACACCGACGGGTGGGGACGCACCATTGTAAGCGGGGTGAATATGAACCCGGGCGGGGATGACATATTGAACAAAGCCTCCAGCGACCTGGTCACCTACTTTGAGTACGACCTTCGCGGCAACCTGGTGCGCGTGGAAGACCCGCGGGGGCTGGCCACCACTTATAGTTACAACCCGCTGGGGCAGCTCACCGCCAAGAAGCTCCCCGACCAGGACTACAGCGTAAACTATAAATATGACGAGAAAGGAAGGCTGCGCTTCACCCAGGACCCCAACCAGAAATCGCAGGAAAATGACCTGAGCACCAATGTAAGCGGCAACCCCAACTTCACCCAAACCCTGGTGGTCACCACCGATGGCACGCTCAGCTACGATGTATACACCTTCGACTTCTATATGGGAGGCTATACGGTCCGGGTACGCCACCAGGAAGCCGGGAATGCCATTATCCATAGCCATTACTTCCCCGGGGATGACCAGCACGCCTGGTCGGCCACGGTAGCCCCCGGCACCTACACCCTGGAAGGGGTGGCCGATGATCCCGGGGAACCCATAGCCGGGGCCGGGGGAACCTTTGCCTTCACCTCCTTCGACATCTACACCTACACCAGGTACGACGAGCTGGACCGCCCCACCGAAACCGGGCGATATTACGGGGCGGTTGCCTTTGCCAGCGCCAATGCCAACGACCAAAACTTCCCGGCCAGCGGCCACACCGCCAACCTGTTGTACTATTACGACGGGGAGCAGGCTTACGAAGACCTGTTATTCCCGCACAACCAGGAAGGCCGCCTTACCAAGCTAAGCTACCGGGATTTGAGCGTGGCCACCACCAGTTGGGGGCACACCTGGTACTCCTACAACAGCCAGGGGCTTATTGAATGGATGGTACAAGACCCGCCCGGGGTGGTTGGCGAAAAACGCATTGAATACGAATACGATGAGCTGGGCAGGATGACTAAACGTATTTATCAAAGAGGTTTAGCTAATGAGCGCTTCCAGCTGCGCTACAGCTACGATGGGCTGGGGCGGCTTGCCAAGGTAGAAAGCAGCACCAACGACGGCAGCACCTGGACCCGGGAAGCCGAATACACTGGGTACCTGGCCGACGGGAGCGTAGGGCAGCTCAAACTGGGCAACAGTGCCGTACAAACCGTAGATTACACCTACACCGTGCAGGGCTGGCTGGATAAGATCAACAACCCGGCCAGCATAGGAACCGACAAATTTGCCATGGACCTAGCTTACACCGACAACGGAAACATCAGCAGCCAGCAGTGGCGCCAGCCGGGCCTTGACGCCAACCTGGCCAGCTATGGCTACAGCTATGATAATGCCAACCGGCTGACCGCGGCCGACTTTGCAGGCACCGTCAACTACGATGTGAGCTATACTTACGACAAGAACGGCAATATAGAACGTGTAAACCGCCACGGGCAATACGGCTACGATTACCAGACCGATTACTGGACCGGGATAAGCGCCACCAGCAACCGTATAGTCGATTATTCCCTGGCACAAATTGACTATATTTATATTGGCTATGATGCCAGCGGCAACCTCAACTACAATACCCAGCAGGGGATCAACTCCATTGATTATGACTGGCGGAGCCTCCCCGCCCAAACGGTTACCCAGCGCAGGGGAACCATGCACTACGCCTATGATGGGGAGGGCAAC
Source organism: Balneolaceae bacterium (assembly GCA_006969905.1). Classification (GTDB taxonomy): domain Bacteria; phylum Bacteroidota; class Rhodothermia; order Balneolales; family Balneolaceae; genus Balneola. The sequence continues at coordinate 1,784,586 of CP030887.1, forward strand.
CGGGTGCGCAAAGAACTTGCCGGAGGGGCCGAAACGCACTACGTGCGCGGGGCCGGGGGTGAAGTACTGGCCGTCTATGAAAACGGAAGCCTGCAGTTCCACAACATCCTGGCGGGGGCCGACATCATAGGCACCTGGGACGGGTCGCAAAGGCGATATTTCCTCAAAGATCATTTAGGTTCGATAAGGACCACCGTTGACCAGAGTGGTAACGTGGACGGCTATGACGACTATTACCCGTTTGGCTTGGTTATGCCTGGACGGTCAAGCAACAGCGCCAACCCGAACGATAACTACAAGTTTACCGGGCATGAGTTGGATGACGAGGCAGGATTAAATATCTATCACATGAACGCGAGAGGAATGGATCCTGTCTTAGGGCGTATGATGCAGATAGATCCGTTAGCAAGTATGTTTCCAGGGTGGAGCTCGTACAGTTATGCCTTTAACAATCCAATGGGATATACGGATCCAACAGGAATGGCTCCGCTATCTACCCATACAGATTCTTCGGGAAATGTGTTGGCCGTTTATAACGATGGGGATTTGGGGGTTTATAGACACGAAGATGCAACGACAAAAGAGGAAGTCGATAAAAAAAGAGAAGCAACAGGAACTACTTCTGGTGGAGGAGAGAATATGGGGAGAACAGCATTTTGGGATGAATTTGCAACACACGATAATAAAACTGGGAATGTCATTCGCAATGCCGATGGTTCTGTAAATGTATTAAGCAACAGCAAGATTCATTTTGGAATACAGATTAATACTTTAGTTAATAGTATTTATACTGTTGGAGACTTATCAACCAATGGTGTTGGGTTGGCTCGCTTAGCCTATCAATCTTCGCCTGGGCAGCAACTTGATATAAAAAGAGGCCCATTAAATGCATCCGATGGATACATGTTAAATGGGGTATATGTTACTGGTCGTAGTGCAGGAAATTATTTGGCAGGTAGAAATGCTAACTTTGCAGGTCAGTCCTGGAATCGAACTATAAAAGCTGCAGGACTATTGCATATGGTAAGTAACGGAATTAACCCACTTAGTGGTTTTTTCCCACCAACATATGGTGAGATACCATCCGCAGCTAGATGGATTCAAATAGGGCATAAAACTCAATGGTGATCTGTTATGAAGAATAAAGTATTTTTGTGTATGACATTTATGTTTTTGTTGCATGTAAGTTGCGAGCGGGTTCCTATTGAAATCAAGGACTATATAAATTTAAGTGGTGATGATTATTTAGTTGTTTTTAAGCAAAAGTTTCCATTCAGAAGTGAAAACTATGAAGTCACGATTACAAATTTTAAAGATAAAGAGATGTTCTATGTTACTTTTGATCAACATAATATATTCTTTGAGATAAAAGATTATGATAGGATTCAACAGAAAAATGATACAGTTTTTGTTTATTCAAATTTTAACCCCAAAATTAGAATAGAAGAAAAGAGAGACTACGTATTTAAGTTTATAGATGAACTATCGAACTAAGCAAAGCAAGTGGGATAAGAAACAAACTAAAAGCATCCTGAGCAATTGGGGTGCTTTTTTTGTTTGTGGCTACTGAATGGCCTTGAGCTTGGTAGCTTTAATAAAATTGTCGATGGTGAGTAGCAAGGAATCTCTATCCTGTTCTGGGAGCTGTTGTATTTCCTTGGTTCGAGCGAGTACTTCCTTGTCCAGTAGTTCGCCTCCCTCAATCAGGTAATCGAGGGTAACCCCTAAAGCGTCCGCAATCTTTTTGCCTACATCTATCGAAGGCGTAATCTCACCCCGTTCATAGCGTCCGATAATGGGAGCCGAAGTTCCCACCTTTCCCGCCAGTTCTTCCTGAGACCACTTTTTGTCTTTGCGCAATTGAGTAATACGTTGTCCGAATGTCATGGATATATGCCTTTAAGTACCTGTAAACAGCAATTAGGAAGAAAGTACGTCATGGATCGGTACTAAACAAACGAATAGGTGTTGCACAAAAGAAACCAATCCATTATAATTAGCACCAATAGGTAACAGAAAAAAGTTTAGCAAGAATCTATGGCCACCAAACGCACCGTCAAGTTACAGCCCAAGCACCGGGAGCTTGCCCGAAGAAAAACCAGAATTGTCCCGGAACTTCGGGTAAATGGAATTTGGCTGGAGCAGCACGGATTTGTGGCAGGCTGTAAGGTGCAGATTACGGTAAAGCAGAACGAACTGGTTATTACTCCCACCAAAACCCAAGAGCTATGAACCTGCTCGACACCACCAACCCCGAAGCGCCAACCTTTACCACAGAAGATTTAACGATCACCATTTTAGGCGGGGTAAAATTAGGCGGTCTGGACAAATTAAGAGTTACCCTAAAAGTGGAGCACGAGGACAACCCTCCAATAAGACAGAATCTGGATTTATACCACAGCTCCCAAGTCGGGAAACTCACCGAACAGATTGCAGGCTTGTTCGAACTCCCAACGGAAACCATCCAAGAAACTGTTGAAGAACTTACCTCCGAGCTGGAAGCGTGGAGAATGAATCAGTTAGAACTGTTGAGCAAACCCAAAACTGAGAAGCCTACACTCTCGGGAACGGAGAAAACCAAAGCCACCAAATGGCTGAAAGCCCCGAAGCTCATGGAACGCACCCAGGACTTGCTTGGGCAGGCCGGAATCGTGGGCGAAGAAACCAACCGTCTTTTACTCTGGCTGGTCATGAGTTCAAGGAAAACGGCGAGGCCGTTACACGCCGTTAGTCTCGCATCCAGCGGGGTAGGAAAAACCCATCTGCAACAAACCCTGGCCGGACTGCTTCCACCCGAAGATGTGCTGGAAATGACTTCCCTGAGCGGAAACGCCCTGTACTATTTTAAAGGGGATGAGCTCAAACACAAACTCCTGCTCATCGAGGATCTGGACGGGGCGGAGGAAGTCTTATACCCGCTGCGGGAACTGCAAAGCAAGGGCAGGCTCAGTAAAACGGTAGCGGTGAAAGGTCCGAGAGGAACTTTGCGGACAGAGATTTTGGAAGTGGAAGGCCCGGTCTCGGTGGCAGCGGCCACCACCAAAGAAACGATCTATTCCGACAATGCCAACCGGGCGCTGCTGTTAACACTGGACGAATCGGCCGAGCAGGACAAACGAATCTTAGATTACCAGCGAAAACTCGCCTCTGGAAAAATAGACCAGGAGAAACAGATCGAAGCGAGGAAATTGTTACAAGCCACCCAACGGCTGTTAGAACCTGTCGAAGTTCAGAATCCCTTTGCGGAAAGCCTCGGGCTTCCTTCCCAAGTCTTTACTCAACGGCGAGCCAATCAGTTGTACTTGGATTTGATCGGAGCGATTACTTTTTACCACCAACATCAAAGAGAAACCAAAGCCGGAGCCATCCAAACCAGCCCGGAAGATATCGAGTGGGCGAATAAACTCGCAGCTCCGGTGTTGCTCAGAAAGTCGGACGAGTTAAGCGGAGCCTGTCGGAGTTTCCTTGAAGAACTCAAATTCCATCTGAAACGAAACAAACAGGATTCCTTTACCTCTCATGAAATCCGTAAACCGCTACGGATTCCGTACTCCACATTGAAAAGATACTTGCTCCAACTTCGGCAGAACGGATTTGTAGAAGTAGCCGGAGGGGATCGAAAGAATGGATTTACCTACCGGATCACCGAGCCGAAGGAATACGAAGAGTTAAAAAACGGAGTACAAACGGCACTGGATGAAGCATTGAGCAAGCTTCTGGAAACGACCGAAACCGAGGGATAAGGCAAGTAGCCAAAAGTAGCTCACTCCAATAATGAGCTACTTAAAACCAATACAAACAATACAATTAGCTACGAAAAACGAAGTAGCTCAGTGGCTCACGGAAACGTGAGAGGGTGAGTAAAAAAGATGGAAAACTTAAACGCTCAATTTGAACAATCCTTACAAGCCTTCACCGATTGGCTGGGAATTTTGGGCTATGCCGAGGCGACCCAAAAAGGCATTCCCGAACGGCTGGCCGAATGCTTGAACTGGCTACAGGAAAAAGAAATCACACAGATTCACCAGATCGACCAACACCACATCGAGGCGTTTTTATCGGAGCAGGAAACCCGACCCAACAAGCGAAGGGGCGGAGGCCTTAGTGCCAGCTATTTGAACAAATACGTGCAAGCCTTGAAACTGTGGAATTCCTTCCTTGCACAAACGGGCACGGCTCATTTGGAACTCACGCTCGACTACTACGAAGCCAACCCCGAGTTGCCCACCGTCTTAACGGAATCCGAAATTAAGCAATTGTACCAAGCTTGCACCGACGACGAATTTGGATTGCGTGATCGGGCGATTCTGGGCTTGTACTACGGCTGTGGGCTGCGAAGAAGCGAGGGCATCACCCTCGACGTGGCCGATGTCCAGTTCAGTCGAGGACTTTTGTACGTGCGCAAAGCAAAAGGCAACAAAGAGCGCTACGTTCCCCTGGCTGGAGGAGTCGCCGAGGATCTGCGGTGGTACCTGGTCGAAGCTCGCCCCAAACTCCTGAAGAATGCGAGCAACGCCTCACTCTTAATCAGCCTGCGTGGCACGCGCCCGCAAGGACAAAGTATGGCCCTGCGTCTGGCTGGTCTGGTGGAGAAAGTCGGAATCCCTAAAGAGGTAGGGTTGCACAGTCTCCGGCACTCCATTGCTACGCACCTGCTGCGCGCTGGAATGCCTCTGCCCGAAATCCAACGCTTTTTAGGCCATTCCTCACTGGAATCCACGCAGATTTACACGCACCTAAAAGAAGAGGTGGAAGATGACCTTTGAAAAGTATTTGCAGGAAAAAGGGTTAGCAAAAAAGACGATTCAAACCTATTCGTTCAATGTAAGCTTGTTTGAAGAATGGCTGAGAACCTGCCTGCCGGCAGGCAGGGCCGAACTCATTCAGGAAATTACTTACTCGGAGTTGTTGAATTTTATACGAAATCGAAGATCGTTGGGCGAATCCCGGAACCTGATCGCCAATCGCTTAACAGCCGTTCGCTGGTGGTTGCGCTGGCAAAAAGGCGAAGGACTCCGAACCACCAATCCAGCGGAAAACCTGTTTTTAAAAGGACAGAAAAGAAGGCTTCCTCATGACCTGTTAGAAGCCGAACAACTCGAAATCCTGTACCAGGAATTCCCAACGGAAACCATCATCGATCAGCGAAACAAAACGATGTTGGGTTTGCTCGTCCATCAGGGAATCACCACGGGCGAACTGGCCAGGCTGGAACCTTTGCACCTGAATTTAGAAGCCGGGACTATTCGGATTTTTCCCACCAAGCAAAGCAATGGAAGAAAGCTCGAATTAAAAGCCTTCCAAGTTCTAGAACTCTACCGTTACCAGTTGGAAATCCGTCCGAAACTTCTCGAAGAAAAAGGGTTTGATTCCCCAAAACTCATCCTTTCCAATGGAAGCTCGGCCAGCCTGGGAAACACCTTGCAGATTCTTTCCCGACAACTCAAAAACCAATATTCCTACTTTACTGGGTTCCCTCAAATTCGGGCGAGTGTGATCGCAAACTGGCTTAAAACCCATCCGCTCTGACAGGTGCAATATTGGGCGGGGCATAAGTACGTTTCCTCCACGGAGCGCTACCTTTTGGGCGGACTCGAAGGGCTGAAGCAAAGCGTAGAACAATTCCATCCGTTGCGATAAATCGAAGCAGATACACGGCGTACTTCAGGCACGAGGTACATAATGGGTAATTATGGTACAGCCCGGGGTTCACTCCGCATAGCTCTCTGACGGGCAGACTACGTTCACAGCCAAGCCGTCCCATAACGCCATTATGTAAAGTTCGCCTCCAATCCCAACCTTCCCGAACAGCGCCCCGATCCGCACCAACTTTACATAACCGGCTTATAGGACGAGCGGAATCAGCCCGCAAGAGAGCTAGTGGAGTTTGTACTATAAGATGCGCCCGGTTATGTAACAGTAGGGGTAAGAACGATCACCCAACCTTGTAAAAGATTCCTCTACTTTTGGTAAACCGAATTGCAAGTAAGCGAGCAAGTAACGATTATAAAACATGCAGTTAAGCGAGGCACATATTTTTAGCTCCGATGTTTTTCCCCTGGGAATGCAAGAGGGTCAAATTTTTTCCACTTCGGTAAAAAAATGCTCCGACTATTACCCGTTTGGACTAACCATGCCCGGACGGTCTTCGAACTCTGCCAATCCGAATGACGATTACAAGTTTACGGGATATGAATTGGATAACGAAGCCGGGTTGGACATCTATCATGCGAATGCGAGAGGCTACGATCCGGTGTTGGGCAGGTTTATGCAGATTGATCCACTCCACGATCAATTCCCATCATGGAGCACGTACACTTATGGGTTGAACAACCCCATGAAGTACATCGACCCAACCGGAATGGCTGCCGAAGAAGCCGGAGGATGTCCACCGTGCAGTTTTGAATACTTCACCCGTTGGCTGTTCCAGGATTACGACAATACCTACGTGGGCGATCTGGCACGGGCCGATGCCCAGGGGCAATTGGATCAAAAGGTAGCCCAGGATTTAAAAGATGCGGGCAACGCTGCGGTAGATGCAACGGCGGAACTGGCGGATAATCTCTCCGATGCTTCGACGTGGGCAGCAGTTGGAGGCATAGGATTAGCCGCAGCTGGGGTAGCTGCTTCATCAACAGGAATCGGTGCACCTGCAGGAGCTGCAATGGTGAGTTCAGGCATTTCCATTACGGGTACCGCTCTTACGGTAGGAACGGTAGCTGATGCAACTTCTACTGTAGCCAAAGGAATTGATGCGGTAGCCTTTGATGGTTCTACAGATGCCTTTATAAATCAAGGTGCTGAGCTTGGTATAAATATATTAGGTGGTAGGTACTTACCTAAAGTAGGTGCTGCGACAGTACGATATCTTGAAACAGCAACACAAGCAACTCGACGTGTACCTGCATCATTGGGAATACGGAACACAGTAGGAGTAGCTACAGATGCAACGAGAGTAGCGATTCCTCTAATCCTTTTTAATGAATAAAGTAGTATGAACGAGTATAAAGAAGGTTTAGCCCGTAAGCTTGTCGAGTTTTTTAGATCAATTGGAATTGATCCGTTATATGGAGTTACAGTACTTGTATGCCTAGTTGTTATTAGTTATCGAAAAGATATACAACGTTGGGAGGAGTTGCCCTCCTGGCATAAAGGGTTAATCATTTCTGCGTTTTTTGGTGCTGTAGTGCTAACAATATTTAGCCTACTACAGTTAACAGGGGTGATCGACTTGGGTGAGTAGCCTTATTGAATTACAAGGCATCCTGAGTAATCGGGATGCTTTTTTTGTTTGAGGCTACTGAATAGCTTTAAGCTTGGTAGCTTTAATAAAGTTGTCAATGGTAAGCAGCAGTGATTCCCTATCCTGTTCAGGAAGGTTTGCAATATCCTGGAGGCGTTTTAGCATAACAGGGTCTTTAAGCAAATTATCCTTTTCCATTTCTCCTATTAAGTAACCCACTGTGGTATCTAAAATCTCGGCCAGTTTTTTTGCCGCCTCAATAGAAGGTATCATCTCATCCCGTTCATATTTCCCAATCGTAGTTGAAGAAGTTACAAAGAGTTTAGCGAGCTCTTTTTGAGAGAGATTTTTCGCTTTTCTACAGGTGGTAAGTTTTTGTCCAAATGTGCTCATATCGACATGATAATAGGTATTTGAAACCATAAATGATACTTATTAATGAAGTGTCAGCTACTAAAATAAATATTAGAGCATAATAAGATTGATTTTATAAACATTATTATGTTTCTTTACACATGATAATGCTCTAAAAATTTTTGCGAAAATTTTGTCAACTATTAATTAAAACAAAAGTGTAGCAATGAGCTACTGATAAGTAGCAAGAGTACTAAGTCACCAATCAAAAACGCTGAGTAATTTTTTATGCCAAACAAGAAAATTGTCAAGTTACAGCCCAAACACCGGGAGTTAGCCCGAAGAAAGATCAGGATTGTGCCCGAATTGAGAGTAAATGGGATTTGGCTGGCCGAGCACGGGTTTACCGCAGGTTGCAAGGTGGAAATTACGGTAAGGCACAATGAACTGGTGATTATTCCGGCAGACCAAACTTTAGGGAAATGAATAAACTGGATACCACCAACCCCGAAGCCCCGGTATTTGCCACAGAAGAACTTACCATCACCATATTAGGAGGCGTAAAGCTCGGAGGTCTGGATAAGCTAAGAGTTACTCTAAAAGTAGAGCACGAAGATAATCCACCGATCAGGCAAAACCTTGACCTGTACCATTCCAGCCAGATAGGAAAACTCATCGAACAGATCGCAGGGCTTTATGAACTCCCAACGGAAACCATTCAGGAAACGATCGAGCAATTAACCAGCGAGTTAGAGCAATGGAGAATGTCCCGGCTGGAACTGTTGAGCAAGCCCAACACGGTGGTTCCCGTGCTCACCGCTCCCCAGCGCAAGAACGCGCGCAAGTGGCTGCGAAGGCCCAACCTGATGGAACGCACCCAGCAGCTGTTGGGCCAGGCCGGGATCGTCGGCGAAGAAGTAAATCGTTTGCTCTTATGGCTGGTGATGAGTTCAAGGAAAACAGCGAGGCCGTTGCATGCGGTAAGCCTGGCCGCCAGTGGGGTGGGTAAAACCCATTTGCAGCAAACCCTGGCCGGGCTGCTTCCGCCCGAAGATGTCTTAGAGGTAACGAGCCTCAGCGGAAACGCCCTGTACTATTTTAAAGGAAACGAACTCAAACATAAACTTCTGCTCATTGAAGACCTGGACGGAGCGGACGAAGTGCTCTATCCGCTTCGGGAACTCCAGAGCAAAGGAAGATTGAGCAAAACGGTAGCAGTGAAAGGACCACGGGGAACGCTTAGAACCGAAATCTTGGAAGTGGAAGGCCCGGTCTCGGTCGCAGCAGCCACCACGAAGGAAACGATCTACCAAGACAATGCCAACCGTGCCTTACTGCTTACCTTGGACGAAAGTTCTGAGCAGGACAAAAGAATCTTAGACTACCAACGAAAGTTAGCTTCCGGTACCATCGACCAAGCGAAACAAACCGAAGCGAGGAAATTGTTACAAGCCACCCAACGGCTTTTGGAACCCGTAGAAGTTCAGAATCCGTTTGCCGAAAACCTCCAACTCCCGAGCCAGGTCTTTACCCAACGCCGGGCGAACCAGTTGTACCTGGATTTGATCTCGGCGATCACCTTCTACCACCAGCACCAGCGAGAAGTGAAAAACGGAGCGGTGCAAACGAGCCTGGAAGATATCGAGTGGGCGAACAAGTTGGCGGCTCCCGTGTTGCTCAGGAAAAGCGATGAACTCTCTGGGGCTTGCAGATCATTCTTAGAAGATTTGAAAACCTATCTGAATACCAAGAAACAAGACGAATTCACGAGAAAGGAAATCCGGTCGGCGTTGCGGTTGCACCCCTCTAAATGCAAACGGTACATGGCCGAGTTGTCGGCGTTCGGGTATGTGGAACGAGTGGCAGGAAATAAAAAACAAGGATTCGCTTACGGGCTAACCGGAGCCGATCCCTACGAGAAACTGAAGCAAGAAGTAGTTCAGTAGTTCGCAAGTGGTTCGGAGCAAAAACGAACTACTTAACTCCAGCAGGAACAAACAAAAATCCCACCAAAACACTAAGTGGTTCGGTGGTTCACGGAAACGTGAAAGGGTGAGTAAAAATGAACGAATTAGCTCCACATTTTAAGCAATCTTTAGAAGCCTTCACAGAGTGACTGGGGATTTTGGGCTATGCGGAAGCGACCCAAAAAGGCATTCCAGAGCGTTTAAAAGAAATGTTGTTTTGGTTGCAAGAAAAACAGATTACGAGCATCCATCAGATTGATCAATTCCACATCGACACCTTTTTAGCCGAACAAGAAACCCGCCCGAACAAGCGAAGAGGCGGAGGGTTGAGCGCTTCTTACCTGAACAAATACGTGCAAGCTCTCAAGCTCTGGAATTCCTTCCTGGCTCAAACTGGCGCGGCTCATTTAGAACTCACGCTCGATTATTACGAAGCTAATCCAGAGTTACCCACGGTCTTAACAGAAACCGAAATTAAACAGCTTTACCAAGCGTGTTCGGACGATGAATATGGATTAAGAGACCGGGCGATTCTGGGTTTGTACTACGGCTGTGGGTTGAGGCGAAGCGAAGGCGTGGCGGTCGATGTTCCGGACGTACAATTCTCCAGAGGCTTGTTGTATGTCCGTGCCGGAAAGGGAAACAAAGAGCGCTACGTTCCTTTGGCCGGACAGGTGGCGGAGGATCTGCGGTGGTATTTGATTGAGGCACGGCCGAAACTTCTCAAAGAAAACAAATCCTCTTCGCTGCTCATCAGCTATCGCTCCCGCCGCCCGCAAGGCCAGAGCCTGGCCCTGCGTCTGGCTGGCTTGGTAGAGAAAGCCGGAATCCCTAAACCCATTGGGTTGCATTCTCTCCGGCACTCCATCGCTACGCACCTGCTCCGCAACGGAATGCCTCTGCCCGAGATACAGCGCTTTTTAGGGCATTCGAGCCTGGAATCCACCCAAATCTACACGCACTTAACCGAGGAGCTTGCCCATGACCTTTGAAAGATACTTGCAGGAAAAAGGGTTGGCCAAAAAGACGGTTCAAACCTATGTGTTTAATGTGAGCCTCTTTAAAGAATGGCTGGAAGAAGAACTCATAAAAGAGATTTCCTATTCGGAGTTATTGAAATTTATCCGCTCTCGGCGTTCGCTTGGGGAAAGTAGAAACTTAATTGCTTCCCGGATCACGGCGATTCGCTGGTGGTTGCGATGGCAAAAACACGAAGGCAAACGAAGCACGAACCCAGCGGAAGGATTGCACCTGAAAGGAGGAAAACGGCGGCTTCCTCATGACCTGCTGGAAGCCGAACAATTGGAGAGTTTGTACCAAGAGTTTCCTTCGGAAAGTTTTATTGAAAGTAGAAACAAAACGATCATTGGTTTATTGGTTCATCAAGGAATTACGACCGGAGAACTGTCGAGATTAGAACCTGAACATCTAAATTTAGAAGCCGGGACTATTCGGATTCTCCCGGTCAAACAAAGTAACGGGAGAACCTTGCAGCTGAAACCGTTCCAAGTGTTGGAGCTGTACAAATACCAGCTGGAAGTTCGTCCGAAATTGATTGAAGAACGAGGCAAAGATTCGAATAAACTTATCCTTTCCACCGGAACATCTGATCGGTTAAATAACACCTTACAGATTCTGGCTAACGGACTCAAAAACGAGTACGGATTCTTTACAGGATTTCCACAGATTAGAGCCAGTGTAATTGCAAACTGGTTAAAGGTTCATCCACTCCGGCAGGTCCAATATTGGGCAGGTCATAAATATGTTTCCTCCACCGAACGATACTTACTCGGAGGTTTGGAGTCTTTGAAACAATCGGTCGAGCAGTTCCATCCTCTCAGGTAAAACTTTTAATTCGTTCTTAGATACCAAAAGCGTATCTTTGTCGTACTTGTATGACATATGAACCAAACCCCTTGCATGATGCCGATTACTGTACGTTTAGGAGACTCCGTAGAAAAGCGCCTTGATGAGCTGGCCAAGCTTACCGGACGCACTAAAACCTATTATATCCGCCAGGCTTTGGAAGAAAAGTTGGACGAGCTGGAAGATTTGTATGTGGCTGAGCAACGTCTTGAGCAGCCCGAAGGCAAGCGATGGAGTCTGGAACAATTAGAGCGTGGCGATGACCTGGAAAGTTGAATTTGATAACCGTGCCCGTAAAGAGCTTCGAAAGCTCGACAAACAAGCCCAGGATCGCATTCTGAAATGGCTTCGTGAAACCCTCGCTACCGAAGAAGATCCCAGAAGAACAGGTAAATCCCTGAAAGGACGCATGAAAGGATTGTGGAGATACCGGGTTGGGGATTACCGGATCATCAGCCAAATCCAAGATGAGAACATACTTATTCTGGTTGTTCGTATAGGTCATCGAAGAGATATTTACGAAGATAAATAGCCACATTCGCGGCGTACTTCAAGCACGAGGTACATAATGGGTAGTTATGGTACAGCCCGGGGTTCACTCCGCATAGCTCTCTGACGGGCAGACTACGTTCACAGCCAAGCCGTCCCATAACGCCATTATGTAAAGTTCGCCTCCAATCCCAAACCTCATCCAAATTCTTTCCGAACAGCGCCCCGATCCGCACCAACTTTACATAACCGCCTTATAGGACGTGGAACAGCAGGTGCGAAAAGCCCTGAACGAGGCCGTTCCACCGAGCCAGCGAGAAGGAGTTTGAAGCCCTGCCCATGTACTATAAGAGGCGCTCGGTTATGTAACAGTAGGGGTAAGAACGATCACCCAACCTTGTAAAAGATTCCTCTACTTTTGGTAAACCGAATTGCAAGTAAGCAGGGAATATCCGATGTTGAAACATGCAGTTAGCCGAGGCACATACTTTTTATCCTGAAGTTTTTCCTCTGGGAACGCAAGAGGGCAAATTTTTTTCCTCCGCTCTGGAAAAATGCTCCGACTATTACCCGTTTGGACTAACCATGCCTGGGCGTTCGTCCAACTCCGCCAACCCGAATGACAAGTACAAGTTTACCGGGCATGAACGCGATGACGAAGCGGGAATTAATCTCGACTACATGGGGGCGAGATATGCTGATCCTGTCTTAGGAGGTCGTTTTTTAAGCATCGATCCTTTGGCAAGTAAATATCCTTCCCTTAGTCCTTACGCCTATGTGGCAAACAATCCAATAAACGCCATTGATCCAGATGGTAGATTGATCGTTTATGTTAATGGCTTTCGTACAGACGCGTATAAATTTTATACTGCTTCAAGAATGCCTCAAAGCCCATATAGAGGAATGTCTGCTCCTTGGGATCACAGCCAGAGAATTTACAATAACGATGTTTTCAATTATTGGGGCAGTTTTAGTAATAGTTTTAGCTCACGAATTGGAGATAATCATCAATTATTCGTTGATGGCATGTATCGTCCTCATTCAACAGGTGGAGATAGATACAGTAGAGGATATAAAGATGGGCAGAGATTGGCCGAGCAAATATTGTCAGGGAAAGTTGATCTTAACGGCGAAACAATAAAGTTAGTAGGGCATAGTCATGGCGGTGCACATGCTGCTGGAATGGCTGAAGCTTTATTGGAAGCGGGTTTACCTGTAGAATCTGTTTTTCTTTTTGCGCCCCATCAACCAGGACAATTTGGTGTTCATTATGGTGTGGGTTCTTCATACCAGTTTTCAAGAACAGGCGATCATGTATCTTCTGATCAAAGTAAACTTGGCATAGGACAAATATTTGTTGGCGGATCGGAGTTTTCGGGCGTTAGCGGTATTTCAAGGCTTATTAGAATGCAAAATGGTAACTCGGAAAATATCAGGATTTAAAGATGAATAGCTTTTGTTAGTGGGTCCAAAATGATTTTAGACTTTTATGCAAAATACTGGACTAGGTGTTCCTGCTTCCAGTATCAATTTAGACTGAGTTTTAACCTTTCTTCCCCAACCCAATTCTCGAATACTCCCGGTATTTTCGGGCTTTGAAATCATAGCTTAGGATCTGTAGTTCAGAAACCATAAAGGAAGCCTGGAGGCTTTTTGTAAGGTACTCCTGTTTGGCCTGTTCAAAAGTTGCTTTGTCCAGTCCTTTGGCGACGGTAATATGAGGAGTGATACTGGCAGTATAGTTTTTCCGGATGCGGAGTTCCTGCCGGCTGCGGTTCAATTCCGAAGTAATAAAATCAAAAGTGTCGGAAGCCTCTACTTTGGCATATATCACTTTACTCTCGTCAAAAAAATCAAAGTCATTTACCTGCAGCTCAAATTGAGGAACATGTTCAATACGCTGCCGGAAAAGAGAAAAAGCATCATCTGTGCGATAGTTAAGCAGTAGAAAACTGCATACAGTGATATGCGGTTTGGAATGCTCAGAAGAAAATGTGCCGTACTTTAACCTGAATGCCTTCTTCAGTTTCATTACTTCTTTAGAAAGCATTTCAGGTACCGGAATCAGCACTAAAAACTGGCTTAATTCATCTTTTGGTTTGAACAGGGGCATTTGTCGTAACAAGGTAGTCATGGTAAATCCGTTTAATAATCTGGGGGAGTGTAAGAAATTATATACATATATCATACATATTAAAAATTTTTGTTCAACCTGAGCAAGTTTTGGCAGGAAAAGTCTTCTAACCTTTTGACTCAGATACAATCAAACAAAGGAGAACATCATGAGACGTATTATCAAAACATCCATTTTAGTATTACTGCTTTCCGGTTTTGCAGCTTCCGTTCAGGCGCAGCAAAGAGGAAACAGAATGCAGCAGAACAAAGAATGGGCGCAAGGACCGAGGGGGGAAGGCAGAATTTTCCAAATGCTTAACTTAACTGATGAGCAGGCAGAACAAGTAAAAGAGATTCGGTTGAACGGACAAAAAGAAGCCCTGCCTATCCGCAATGCAATGCGTGAAAAAAGGGCGAGACTCCGAACCTTCCGCACCGCTGCAAATTATGATGCAACTGCCACTGAAAAGGTAATAGAAGAGATCGCTGATCTTAGAGCTGCACAGATGCTAATGCGTGAGCGCCACCGCCAACAGGTAAGAGAGCTGTTGACTGAGGAACAGCGGGTTATTTTCGACTCTGCTCCGCAAAAAAGACAAGGTATGCGAGGAAAAAAAGGGAACAGACCCGGAAATAAAAGAAACAGGTAACTTTAGGATAAGGTAGTAGAGGGTTAATAGAAGGCCTTTCGGATGAACTTCCGGGGGGCTTTCTTTTTAGGGGCATTTTCAATCTTTAATAAGATTTGTTTGGGTATTTATTTATCGTGCAGCATAACTAACTCGCGGTACGTATTTATGAATAAATTCTTCAAGCTTTCATTAGGTCTCGTTTTTCTAATTGGGAGTTCAATTCCTGTAACAGCTCAAAAATCAGATAAAGACAAACCCTCTGATACCCGTTACGAAACTCCCTGGAACAGTCTTTCTTTTCGCAGCATAGGCCCGGCATTTACTTCCGGCAGGATTGCCGATTTTGCAGTAAACCCGGATAACATAAGCGAATTTTATGTGGCTGTTGCTTCAGGCGGAGTTTGGAAAACCACCAACGGAGGAATTACCCTGAAACCTGTTTTTGACAGTCAGGGCTCGTATTCCATCGGTTTTGTTGCGATGGATCCCAATAACAGTAATGTGGTTTGGGTTGGAACCGGGGAAAACAACAACCAGCGCAGTGTTGCCTATGGTGATGGTGTGTATAAAACCCTGGATGGCGGTAAAAGCTGGAAGCATATGGGGCTGAAAAATTCCGAGCATATCGGGATGATCGAAATTGATCCCAGGGATTCTGACGTGGTTTACGTAGCGGCAACAGGCCCGCTTTGGAGTGCCGGGGGAGACCGTGGATTATATAAAACAACAGATGGCGGTGAAAGCTGGACGAATATACTGGAAGTGAGTGAGCATACCGGGATCAATGAAGTGCACATGGATCCCAGGAACCCGGATGTATTGTATGCAACGGCTCACCAAAGAAGAAGGCATGTATTCACCTACATAAGCGGGGGGCCTGAATCAGCGATTTATAAATCTACCGATGCGGGTGCTACCTGGAGAAAAATTATGAAAGGAATGCCTTCGGGAGATATTGGAAGGATCGGGTTGGATATTTCGCCTGCTAATCCCGATGTGGTTTATGCCACGGTTGAAGCTCAGCAGGGCAAACAAGGCTTTTTCAGGTCAACAGACCGGGGAGAATCGTGGGAGAAGCAAAGCAGTTATGCATCAAGCGGAAATTATTACCAGGAAGTATTTGCAGATCCTGTAGATGTTGATTTGGTATATGTAATGAATGTTTATACAGGTGTTTCGGAGGATGGAGGAAAAACCTTTAAGAATGTAGGTGAGCGTAATAAACATATCGACAACCATGCACTGTGGATCAATCCGGATAATCCAAGCCACCTTCTCAACGGGAATGATGGTGGTGTGTATGAATCTTTTGATCGTGGCAAAACCTGGAGGTTTTACACCAATCTCCCGGTAACCCAGTTCTATAAAGTGGCTGTGGATTATGACACCCCGTTTTATAATATATATGGCGGAACACAAGATAATTTCACGTTAGGTGGTCCTTCCCGCACTATAGCACCTACAGGTATTAACGATGATGAGTGGTTTGTGACCGTTCTTGGTGATGGTTTTGAGCCTCACGTGGATCCTACTAATCCAAACATTGTATATGCCCAGTATCAGTATGGAAACCTTTTTCGTTTTGACAAGCAAAGCGGGGAGCAGCAAAACATTAAACCACAGGCACCGGATGCAGATTATGATTACAACTGGAACTGGGATTCACCTTTCTTTATAAGTGCACATGATAACAAGCGACTGTACTTTGCAGCAGACCGCGTATTACGTAGTGATGATATGGGGCAAAGCTGGAGAGAAGTAAGTGGCGATTTAACCCGCCAGATTGATAGGAATCGGTTGGAAGTGATGGACAAAGTTTGGCCGATGGATGCGATCGCCAAAAATGCTTCTACCACTGTTTATGGTAATATCGTGGCAATGGCGGAATCACCTTTGGATGAGAACCTGCTTTTTGCAGGAACTGATGACGGGCTTATTCATATATCAGAAGATGGAGGTGCAAACTGGACGAAGTATGATAAATTCCCAGGCGTACCCGATATGGTATATGTAAATGAAATCGTTGCATCAGCACACGATCGGAATGTGGTTTATGCGGCATTCAACAATCACAAAAACGGGGATTTTAAACCATATTTATTGAAGAGCACCAATCTCGGCAAGTCATGGAAATCCATAGCTAATAACCTTCCTGAACGAGGTTCCATATATTCCATTTCGGAAGATTACATCGAAAAAGACCTGTTGTTTGTAGGAACTGAGTTCAGTGCTTTTGGCAGTGTGGATGGTGGGAATTACTGGAAGAAACTGAGTAAAGGGTTACCAACCATCGCTGTACGGGATATGGAAATCCAGACGAACGAGGATGATTTGGTACTGGCTACTTTCGGACGAGGTTTTTATATCATGGATGATATTTCTGCGCTGAGAGAGTTTACCAAAGAAGTAGAACAGAAAGAAGCCCACCTGTTTTCAGTAGCTGATGCCTACCAGTACAGGCCATATAGCCGTATTGCTGCCAGTGAAACTATTTCCTGGCTGGGGCCAAAAGGTTTCCAGGGCGAAGATTACTTCATGGGGAAAAACCAGGAATTTGGAGCTGCTTTTACTTACTACCTGAAAGAGGATATCAAAACGCTTAAAGAACAACGCGAGGCTGATGAGGCTAAGCGCAGAAAAGATGGCGAAACAGTATACTATCCGACCTATGAGCAGCTGAAAGCTGAAGACGAGGAAGAAAAGCCTTATTTGATTTTTACAGTTCGCGATGCGAACGACAACATAGTTCGTGAACTGAGAACTTCACCAAAAAAAGGAATTAACCGGGTACATTGGGACCTGAAATATCCCCAGGTTGATCGTGTACAGACAGATGATGCCAGTCCGTCGAAAGACTTCGATTCAGGAATTATGGTTCTCCCGGGAGCTTATTCTGTAGAGCTTTCCAAAAGTGTAAATGGGGAAGTCACTTCCATATCAGGTCGACAGGAATTTTCTGTAAATCCACTGAATAATGTAACATTGCCTGCGAAAGATCCGGATGCCATGCTTGCCTTCCATAAAGACCTGATGGATCTTTCAAAATCAGCAAACAGTGCCCGAAGAACGTTAAGTGATCTCAGGGAACGGCTGAATTACTACAAGGCGGCATCCAAAGCAGTAGGTAATCCGTCATCATTAGATGAAAAGATCAAGACTATGGAAGATGCGTTAAATGATATTGGTTTAAGAATGAGTGGAGATCGGATTGCTGGACAGCTGGAACTCAAGCGGCCCCCTTCTTTAAACAACCGGATTAACACAGCGATTAGCGCGGGAATATCTTCCACATCTGATCCCACCAAAACAGCGATGAAAGTAAAAGCTATTGCTGAGAAGTATCTTGATCCTGTACTGGATATGCTAAGGGATATAGTAAATATCCAGGTTCCTTCGATTGACAACCAATTGAATGAACTGGACGCACCCTGGACTCCGGGCCGTATTATCGATTAAATTAAAAAGCCTGTTCCTAAACTTTGGAACAGGTTTTTTAACTTCCTACCATTCATCATGTTTTTCAAAAGGGCTAAAGAGCGAATATCAACTATTGATGTAGAGGGTATGGAAGTGGAAGTAACGCGAAAATCCATTAAGAATTTATACCTCAAAGTTTCGCCTGCTACAGGCAGGATTCGGGTATCAGCTCCTGTACACGCTTCAGATCGTGTCATTCAGCAATTTGTTAACTCCCAAAAAAATTGGATTGAAAAGCAATTATCTAAGAAAACGAGGGTAAACCCAACTGTTGAGCTTAACGCACAATCAGGAGAAACACATTTTTTTAAAGGCTTACCATATGTATTGCATGTTATCGCAGCCAATGCAAAACCGAAGGTGTCCTTAGAAGGCGAAGGGAAATTAGTGCTAAGAGTTCGTCCGGGTTCATCTAAAGAAAAGCGGTTGAGGATACTGGATGATTGGTATCGTGTATACCTGAAAGAAGAAATTCCCAGGCTCATTAAGCAGTGGGAGCCTATAATGGGAGTACAGGTAAAAGAGTTCGGGGTAAAGAAAATGAAAACCCGTTGGGGAACCTGTAACATAAAAGCTCAACGTATTTGGTTAAGCCTGGAACTGGCCAAGAAATCTCCCAAGAGTTTGGAGTATGTGGTCGTTCATGAAATGGTTCACTTGTTGGAGCGCCTTCATAATAAAAGATTTCATGGATTCATGGATCAGTTCCTGCCAGATTGGAGAGAAAGAAAACAAGAGCTGAACGGCAGAGTTTGTTAAGGTTTTACTATTTTCCTTTTGCCTGTCATCCTGAACTTGTTTCAGGATCTTACGAAAGAAGGTTTGGTTTTTAATTGCCTCAGGGTTTCCTTCCTACCTTCTAAATTTGAATTATCTCCCTTCACAAAATTCCACTTTTCAAGTATTTTTCTTAGGCTATTATCTCACCGATAAGTATTCACATTTTTCCATAAAATAAGAATGGTTAATCTATACTTTGCCATATACATAAGCTTTGTTCATTTTCAGTTGGACTCGTTAAGTTCATAAACCTCACAAAGATCCTGAAACAAGTTCAGGATGACCTAATTAACTCCATAAACCAAAACTGTTACAAAATTATTTAAGACCTATAGAGATGACAATGAAAGGGAAGGCGGAGTGAGTTCTTTCTCTAAAGTCTCAAACAAACAGAATCACACAAGCTGCATAGGTAATGATCGCCAATCCACCCGCAACCATGGCAATGGGTAATTGCGTTTTTACATGATCCATTAAATCACATCCTGTTGCCAGCGAAGAAAGAATAGTAGTATCTGAAATCGGAGAACACTGATCTCCAAACACCGAACCCCCGATTACCGCAGAGAAACAGAGTGTAAGAAAAAACGGATCGGGAACGATGGCCCAGGCTAACGGAACAGCTACAGGAAATACCACCGCATAGGTTCCCCAAGAAGTACCGGTTGAAAACGCAATAATCATGCATAAGACCATCAGGATACCGGGCAACAAGAAGGGTACGATCAAATCGCCTACTAACTCCACAACATAAGGAGCAGTACCTACGGCATCTGCCACTTCTTTAAGGGTTACTGCAAAGGCCAGGATAATAGCACCAATGGTTACTCCCTTGCACCCATCCACAAATCCTTCAATCGCATCTTTGAGCTTCATCCCTTTGGCAAGTGCTATTCCAAATCCGGCAAGTACTGCCAATACAAAAGCTTCAGGAATGAGTAAGGTCGGGCTGTCTTTCATTCCTAAAATAAAATAAGTGTATACATAAGGGATGATAGCGACACCCAATAACGTTCCGATAGGCCCAAAAAAGTCAATAAGACCGGGATTGTAGGAATTGGGGATTTTCATTTTCGTAAGCTCATCAGCAGTCATGGGGTCAGCAGCGTCACGGTTCAGCTTTCCAGTCTCTCTTGCCCGTTTAATGGCTTTTCGCATTCGCTTTCCGGGTATCCATGGTAGTTTATCCAGGGCAAAAAGCAGGGTTATCAAAATGGCAAAAATCGCATAAAAGTTAAATGGAAGAGCAGAAAAGAAAAAATTTACGCTTTGTTGAGTGGTTGCAAATAAAGGCAAAGTTCCAATCACGAGACCTCCCACGTAATAAGGCCATACATTAAAAGGAATGAGTGTAGCTGCTGGTGAAGCTGTGGAATCCACCAAATATGCCAGTTCCTCGTGAGACACTTTATGCTTATCAGCTACGGGACGAACCGTTGCCCCTGTAAGTACGGTACTTATAGTACCTCCCTGATGGAATACCAATCCCATAAACCAGGTAAATACTTTGGCAGAAACAGGTCCTTTTACCAACTTACCGCTTGCCCATACCGCAAACTTCTCAGCCCCGCCTGTTCGGGTCCATATTCCAATTAACCCCCCTAATGCCCATAGATATACCAACAAAATCAGCGCAAAACTTTCGGTACCGATAGAAGGAATGAGAAACTCCTGGACAATATTGATTTTACCCGAAATCACTCCGCCTAAACAAATACCCATAAAAAGTGAACTGACAACATCGCCGGTATAAAAAGCCATCACAATAGCCAGTAGTGGTGGAGCAATTGACCAAATCCCGAAATGATCTCCGCTTTGGGGAAAGCCTATCGAAACTGAATAATAAATCGCTGCAATAAGAACAGTAATAAAAGCCCCAGTAAAAATACGCTTTCGGGACTTTGGATTTTGGAAGTTCGAAACAGCATGGTTAAAAGGATTGGGCATAACGATTTTTAGGGTTAAGATAACAGAACACAGATCAATTGCAGAATTAGCTATATTCGCTTTAGTGTAAAACTCTTGTTATGCTTAAAAAAACCAGGGCTAAACTTATATTTCTTTTAAAAAGTATCCTTTTTTGGATGGGTGCTTTTGCTCTTTATTTTGTCGCAAGGAACCTGGGGTTAGAAGATGAGCCGGGTATTATAGTTCAGGATCCCATTACAGGTTTTGAAAGTCTCTATTTCATTGTTCGAATGGGAGTAGTCACAGGGCTTTTTTACGGTATTATTGAAATTTTCTCAGATTTTCAGTTCCTGTTACGAAAGCCATTAGGAGTACGGTTATTGTACAAAGTGGTGGCTTACTTCATCCTGATCAATATTCTTATACAAGTTGCATTGGATATTTTAAGCAGTGTGGTGTCTGTACCGCTGGATATGACAAGGGCAGAGCTGATGTTGAGCGGGGCGGTCTGGTCTTTTATTATCTACTTTATTGTATGTAGTTCTTTGTTCTCTTTTTTCAGAATGGTTAACGAGAAGTTTGGCCCGGGTGTGTTATGGAATATGATTTTAGGGAAATACCGCAGCCCGAGAGTGGAAAAAAAGATATTTATGTTTCTTGATTTGAAGTCCTCTACAGCGATAGCGGAACAACTGGGCTACCGAAAGTACAGTTTACTAATCCAGGAATCTTTTTACGACCTCAATGAAATTGTGCCGGATTTTGAAGGGGAGATCTATCAGTATGTAGGTGATGAAGCAGTAATCTGCTGGGATTACGAAAAAGGGATCAAAGACCATATATGCATTGATTTCTATTTTGCATTTCGGGATAAGATATATTCCCGGAAAGATTACTACCAGGAGCATTTCGGATTAGTGCCCGAGTTTAAAGCCGGTTTACATGGCGGGGAATTGATGGTAACCGAGGTAGGAGTTGTTAAAAAGGAAATTGCATATCACGGGGATGTAATTAATACAACAGCCCGTATCCAGGAAAAATGTAATGAGTTTGGGGAGTTACTTCTTGTATCGGATGTACTGCAGACTTCTGCAACCAGTGATTCCAGGTATACATTTGATTCCCAGGGGGATATTTCGCTGAAGGGGAAGGCGGTGCCTGTTCAGTTACATTCAGTGGCAATCAGATCTGGCATTCCCGAAAATTAAAAAGCTTGCAATATTCCTCTTATCTGTTAACATACAGATGTAACCGTAAATTGAGGAGGAAGTATGCGAGTTAAAGACCTGCTTAGAAAGAAAGGCAATGCCATTTATTCCATAAAACCCGATAACACGGTATATGAAGCTATCGAGAAAATGGCAGACCTGAATGTTGGAGCCCTTTTAGTGATGGAAGACAATCACCTTGCGGGGATTATTTCTGAACGGGACTACCGTAACAAAGTAATTTTGAAAGGCAGAACTTCAAAAACCACGTTCGTTCGTGATATTATGACATCGGAACTGGTTACTGTAAAGCCCACTGATGAGATCGGTACCTGTATGCAATTAATGACAGATCAGCATATCCGGCATTTGCCTGTAGTGGAAAGTGATGATGTGATTGGGGTTATTTCTATTGGGGATGTGGTGAAAGCCGTTATTGAAGATCAGAAGGTTGAGATCAATTCGCTCAAGGATTATATCTCAACTGGATATATGCAGTGATTTTTTAAATAAATTCGTCCTTGAAAACCATTTAACTCTCCGTACCTTCTGGTTTTAAAAAGAACAAACTACGAACAGAGTGAGCGACCAGAAGATTATTTTTTCCATGGTTGGGGTGAGCAAAGTTCACAAGCCCAACAAAACCGTACTTAAGAATATTTACCTCTCCTTTTTTTATGGAGCCAAAATAGGGGTGCTGGGATTGAATGGAGCCGGTAAGTCAACGCTGTTGCGGATTATAGCCGGAGAAGACAAAAATTACCTGGGAGATATCAGTGTTCAAAAAGGGATTACTTTTGGATACCTGCCCCAGGAGCCGGTTCTTGATCCCGGAAAAACAGTGAAGGAAATTGTAGAAGAAGGTGTTCAGGAAACAGTTAACCTGCTTAAAGAATACGAAGATATTAATGCTGCTTTTGGCGATCCGGATGCAGATTTTGATGCGTTGATTGCAAAGCAGGCGAAGCTACAAGAAAAAATTGACCAGATAGATGCCTGGGATCTGGACAGCAAGCTTGAGCAGGCTATGGATGCGTTACGTTGCCCTCCAGGTGATACTTCCGTAAGTGTACTATCGGGTGGGGAAGCCCGGCGGGTGGCTTTATGCAGGTTATTACTCAAAAAACCGGATGTTTTATTGCTCGATGAACCTACCAATCATCTAGATGCCGAGTCAGTAGGTTGGCTCGAACAACACCTGGCTCGCTATGAAGGAACTGTTATTGCAGTAACCCACGATCGTTATTTCCTGGATAATGTAGCTGGGTGGATTTTGGAACTAGACAGGGGAGAAGGCATTCCATTTAAAGGAAATTACACTTCATGGTTGGAACAGAAATCAGAACGCCTGCGCCAGGAAGAAAAAGAAGAATCCAATCGTCAGAAA
The DNA here is from genome assembly GCA_006969905.1 of Balneolaceae bacterium. Lineage (GTDB taxonomy): Bacteria > Bacteroidota > Rhodothermia > Balneolales > Balneolaceae > Balneola. The sequence goes on from CP030887.1 coordinate 1,808,012, forward strand.
ACACTTCAGAAAGAATTGGAGTGGATTCGGCAAAACCCTAAAGGCAGGCGAGCCAAGAGCAAAGCCCGGATTAATGCTTATGAGGATTTATTGGCTAAAGAGCAGGAAAAGCGAAATGACGATATGCAGATTTTTATTCCGGCAGGTCCGCGATTGGGTGATAAAGTAATAGTGGCTGAGGGAGTATCTAAAGGATTTGAGGATCGTCTTCTTGTAGAGAATATGGAGTTCCAATTACCACCCGGGGGAATTGTCGGAATCATTGGGCCTAATGGGGCAGGGAAAACCACTCTATTCAGGATGATTACCGGAGAGGAAGAACCAGATGCCGGAAAGCTGACAATTGGAGAAACTGTAAAGCTGGGCTATGTAGACCAAAAACGTCCCTTAGACCCTGCTAAAACTATATGGGAAGAAATTTCCGGGGGACATGATATCCTGAAGCTTGGAAACCGCGAAGTAAACTCCCGTGCTTATGTAGCTCGGTTCAATTTCAATGGTAGTGATCAACAAAAGAAAACAGATCAGCTTTCAGGTGGCGAGCGTAACCGGGTACATCTTGCTAAGATGCTCAAAGAAGGTGCAAATGTGATTCTTCTTGATGAGCCAACTAACGATTTAGATGTAAATACCTTAAGAGCTTTGGAAGAGGCTCTGCTTGAGTTTGCGGGATGCGCAGTAGTGATTTCTCACGATAGGTGGTTCCTGGATCGGGTAGCTACACACATTCTTGCCTTTGAAGGAGACAGCCAGGTGTATTGGTTTGAAGGGAATTACGAAGAGTATGAGGAAAGCCGTAAACGACGTTTGGGAATTACCGATGAGCAACCCCATCGTATCCGTTATAAAAAGTTGATGCGGTAACAATCTTTTACTTATAAAGTGCGCTTCTTTTTGTGCATAAAGAATGCATATTTTTATTTTCCATTCTCATTTAATTTAGAACTATTTACTTTTAGAGAGTATCCCCATATATGAGACGGAACTATTACTATTTAACAATAATACTTTTTCTGATTTCTTGTTCAACATCTAGCTCCATTTATCTGGAAGATGGGATTTCAAAAAACTCGATTAATGACCCTTTTTATGTAATACCCATTGATAATAGATGGGTTGCTGAAGAGTTGGGACCAAATTTACCAAGCAGTTTGGATCGGGTTTTTTATGAAAATCTTGACTACGCTATTTCGAGTGCTACACCCGTTCCCTTTGAAAGGATAAGCCATGAGGAGCTTAGCGCGGAAGGGAATTTTAAACTTAGTAAGCTTCCTGTTAGCTCGGGATCATTGGAAGTATATATGGCATCCGAAGAGTTATTGAATAAGCTTACTAATCGGTATGTGATTTTTCTTGAAAATTATTCTTTTCAATCAAGAATAAATTCAAATAGTGGGGGTTCCTATGCTGGTCACGAAACAGAAAATACAAGAAATTTAAAATTTATTTCCGAGTTTTATATCTGGGATAATAAGTCGAAGAAAGCAATTTCCTGGGGGAAGGTAGAAGAAAGTTCAACGCTTCGTGAAATTCCTAATGAAAATGATTATTCCGACCTTATGAAGAAGGCTGCAATGAAGCTACTAAAAGAGAGTCCAATCGTTTCTTATTAATGAGTAATTTAGTTTTTGCATTACCTTGTTTTTCCTCTTAACCTCTTGGTGCAAATGGTTTTCTTTGAGTTCTTCAATTCAATGAGATTAAAAGGGAATCCGGTGTAAATCCGGAGCTATCCCCGTAGCTGTAAACTCTCAAACAGCTGTTGGCATCAGGCCACTTTTCATCAGAAGATGAATGGGAAGGCGCTGACAAGCAGAGTGAGCCAGAAGACCTGCCTTTTGCTTAACTGAAACATTCAGGCTTTCGGAGGAAAGGCCGGGAATAGATTCTTTTCTGAGCATAGCTCACCTTAGGATTTCATCCCACTAATACCGAAAGCTCATTGGTAACCTAATTATTAAAACCATGAGCAAAACTATAATTACTCTTATTGGGGTCTTCTTGTGCACCTCACTAATTCAAGCACAAAACTCTGATCAACCTGCTGATACCCTTGAATTGGGAACCGTATTGGTAACTGCATCTAAACTACCCACTTCATTAAGAGAGACCACGCGCTCTGCAATTGTTATTGATCAAAAGACAATTGAGCAAAATGTCGGTAAAGATTTGTCACAATTACTTAATGAATATAGTGGCATCACAGTAAACGGAGCCTTCAGTAATCCCGGAAAAGACAAAGCCATTTACATTCAGGGAGCCCCGTTGAAATACACATTGATATTAGTAGACGGACAACCCGTAAATGACCCGTCCGGGAACGGGGGAATAATTGATCTGCGTGCAATTCCACTGGCTAATGTTGAACGGATAGAACTGGTAAAGGGAAGTATGTCTACTTTATACGGTTCGGATGCGATTGCAGGAGTGATCAATATCATCAGCCGAAAACCGGCAAAAGACCAGGTATCTGCTAACGGAATTCTATCCTATGGATCGCTAAACAGTTATACAGCTTCGCTTGGTGTGAGTGGATCGGTTGATAAATTAGGATATTCCCTGAATTATGTAAGAGATGGTTCTGATGGAATATCCGATGCTGAACAGCCAGATACAGTTTCAACTTCCTTCGATGACGATTCATTTACCCGGGATGCTTTTTCTGGAAAAATCGATATAAAGCCGCTTGAAGGATTTACCATTACTCCTTTCCTTGATTATTCGTCTTTTGAGGGCGGTTACGATGATGGAAGTTTTGATGATGGGGATAATACTTATAACATTGATTTGCTGAATACTGGGGCAACTCTCAATTACCGAAAAGAAACATTAAAGCTGAGCGTTGCATATAGTTTTACCAGAACTGACAGGGCATTTGAGAGTAGCTTTGGAGTATTTGAGGGAAAAGGCAGGCTACACAATATAGATGTATTTGCTTCGGAAAAATTATTTCCCAATATACATTTCTTACTGGGATTAAATGTACAGAACCTGGGACTGGATAACGGAAATGATGGAGTTGAAAACCCAAGTGCAGACATTACGAGTCCTTATGCAAACTTGATGATCAGAGACTGGAAAAACCTGAATATAGATGCAGGATTGAGAATAAATCGTCATTCTGAATATGGTACTAATTTAACTTATAGCCTTGGTGCAAATTACTCAGTGACCAATGAGCTTCAATTAACCTCTTCCTTGAGTACGGGTTTCAGAGCGCCTACTCTTAATGAGTTATACGGTCCTTTTGGGGGAAATACTGAGTTAGAGCCGGAACGAAGTTTATCGTTTGATGCAGGGATTAATGCAACACTCCTCGAAAACCGATTCAGATTAAGTTCCCTGTTTTTTAGCAGAAAAATAGAAGATTTGATTGTGTCCACTCCGGCCTTTCTACTCATAAATTCCGGGGATGAGGTAACCAGGGGCATCGAGATAAATACACAGTTAATCCTTAACCATGCCTTCCGGTTTACCGGGTACTATAATTACACCTATTTTGATGAAACTGCTTACCGAAGGCCCGACCATACATTTGGAATAGGTACTACTTTCACCCCAATAAATGAATGGACCATTACCCTGCAGAACGATTACATAGGAGGGAGAAAAGATATAAGATTTAATCCCGATTTTACTACTTCTGATGTAGTATTAGAAGCCTATTTGATAACTAATCTATATGCTGAATATCGAATTCAAGATAGCAGTATTGCACTTTTTACAGATATCAAAAATCTTTTTAATGTAGACTATACTGAAGTATATGGATTTAGTACCCTGGGTTTTAATGCAAAAGCGGGAGTTCGTTTTCAACTTTAGGAGATAGTGCAGAATACTAACCCACATAAAACCATTTTTAACTGGAGCGGGGGAAAGGACAGTTCCCTCGCTCTATATGAAATGCTTAAAAATCCAGAGTATTCTATTGATGGATTACTCACCAATGTGAACTCTGCGTTAAACCGAATTTCTATGCATGGGGTGCGTCTGGAGCTTATTCAGGCACAGGTAGATGGCATTGGAATTCCACTTAGTACGTTGAACTTACCTGAACAACCCGACATGGAACACTTCAATAGGATTACCTCAAATAAACTTGCAGAGCTAAAAGAAAAAGGTTTTTCTCATGCTGTATACGGGGATATCTTTTTAGAAGACTTAAAAAAATACAGGGAGCAGGAGCTTAAAAAAGCAGGCTTTCAACCTGTCTTTCCGCTATGGCAGCGAGATACTACAGAACTGGTTCATGAGTTTATTGATGCTGGTTTCAAGGCAATAGTAGTTTGCATTAAGTCAGATTTGCTGGACAAGAGTTTTTGTGGAAGGATTTTGGATCACAATTTCATATATGATTTACCTGATAATGTAGATCCATGTGGAGAAAATGGTGAATTCCACACTTTCGTTTTTGACGGGCCTGTTTTTAGGTCACCAATCTCTTTTATAAAAGGAGAAGTAGTTTTTAAGGAATATAAAGCCCCAAAAAGATCAGATTCTCACTCTAAAAAAACAAATCCTGAAAAAATGGGATTCTGGTTTTGTGATTTGCTCCCTGCCTGATAAAAATACCCCATTCGGGTGATTTATTAAGAAACTCATACTCTTCATTTTTACTTGTCAACTCAATTCCGGGTACAAAATTAAATGGAGTGCAAAATGCTATCAAAAAGAATACTAGTAATGGGGCTTTCCGTTCTGGTGCTATCGTGCGCAACGGTACAACAACAGATTGGTAAAGTAGCCCTTAAGCTAATGACAAAGAAGGAAGCTGATTTTGGCAATATAGCTGCTATCGGCCAATACCAGACAAATGTCTACGCCACTGATGTAGGGATAACAACATTAGGTACAGAAGACTGGGAAGAAGGTGAAAACCTTGTAGGCGTACAACTTGTAAAGCCGGAAGGGGCTGTTGGTGTTATCGCTTTAGACGGTACAGTAACCGTAGATGGAATAGAAGCAAAAAGTTATGGGGGTGGAGCATATTATGCTCGTTTTGAGAGCAATGATCGTTCTCCAAAAACAGTTAAGCTTACAAGTTCTAATGGCGAGACTACAGAATTTGAAATCTCATCGCTTCCGTCAATTGCCATCAAAAGTGTTAACGGAAATGCACAGGGAGCCACTGTTGACCTTAATTCACCACTGGAAATTGAACTTGAGTATGGATCTTCAGCCGAAGGAAAAAGAGTGATGGTTTCGCTGATCACAAAAGCAGTTGGAGCAAAAGGCTTCGCCAATTTTCAATCCACAGTGATTGATAACAAAATCACAGTTCCGGCAGATGCCTTTAAACATAAACATATTGCAGGCGGCGGGCCAACCGGAAAAGATGTTACAAACTGGCAAAAAGGAGAAAACCATCTTCAGGTAACTATCCTGGAATCTGATCGCAGTGATACAGGGCAGCCTTTTCCTTATTTCAAAAAAGAAATGCGGTCTTATGATACCGTTCCGGTAAATGTAACGGGAGACGCTGAAGGAAGAGCGTGGGTTAGGATAAGAGGTAATTCAGAAGAAGCTTCGGGTGAGTTCAAGTACGATGCCACTTCAAGCAATGCATGGTATGCCCGTCCTTTAAATACTGATATTAAAAGAATAGGGATTTCCTCTCTTAGTGTATCAGGTACATTATATAAGCAGGAAGTAGAAGAAACGGAAAGAGATAATTATGCCACCGGTTACAGGGAAATAATAACTACTACGAATACTTTTCAGTTTCCCCAGCTTGAAGACAAATATTGGAATCAGTTTTTAGAAAACATATATGCTGATCTTTTAGACATGCTGCGATCAGATTACGGCTCAAATATTGTGGATGTAAATGAAATCACTTCAAATCCGATTTACGATGATTTCTATACCCCTGAAGACAAGAACAACAAAGAATACATAGCCAAGAATCTAAGAGATACAAAACGCCTGATTCCCACTTCATTAGGCGAAATTCTCGAAGACCGTACCACAGTGCTTATTGCCGATGATGGAACATCCGCCAGACTAATGAGGGATATGAATATGGATGCTTTTATGGATGTAGTAATCAATTACCAGGTAGCAGGTGGCGATGGTGATGAGATTGTCCTACTACCAAATGTAAGCTACCGGGTGAGCGGACAAACCCAGGCATTCGATGGCACATCTAATGTCTGGGTACAGGGAAGCATCCAGGGACAGGGAGTCCCTTTTAGCGAATCTGAGTTTTCTGATCTGAATGCATTGAACCGGATAGGCCAAAAAGATGTAATTATAAAATTGATGAAGCAGTCGATAAAAGAATTATCAGAAAAACAAGAGGAATTCGGGTATCAACAGATTTGGGTTACAGCACTCGGCAACTAAAAACACATAGAGTTCATTAGTTGACACACTTAAAAAGCTTTGCAGGAATGCAAGGCTTTTTTTAATTAATATACCCTTCACATTTGTTTCGTAAGCTTGACGGAAATCAAAATTTAACGACTATTATCATGTATACCACACCAGAAAAAGCTGTACAAGTTATCGAATCTAATCAGAGGGTTTTTGTTCACGGGGTTTCTGCTTCACCTTTGCGCCTTATAAGTGCCATGGTTGACCGGGCTGATGAATTACGAAATGTTGAAATAGTGCATTTGCATACTGAAGGCGAAGCACGGTATGCTGAAGAGCAGTACAAAGATAGTTTTCGGGTAAATGCCATGTTTGTAGGTGCAAACGTCCGAAAGGCAGTAAACAGCGGCAGGGGAAATTATATCCCGATATTTTTGAGCGAAATACCGGGCTTATTCAGAAAAAATATACTGCCCCTTGATGTAGCTATGATCCATGTATCTCCACCCGATCAGCATGGTTTTTGCTCATTAGGTGTATCTGTAGAAGTTACTGTAGCTGCTATCCAATGTGCCAAGCACGTAATTGCACAGGTCAATCCAAAAATGCCTCGTTCACATGGTGATGGACTGATCCATGTTAAAAATATCGATGCTATGGTAGAGGTAAATGATGACCTTCCTGAACAAATTGTTCCCGCACCCGATGAAGCTGAACTTCAAATTGGTAAATACTGTGCTGGCTTAATTGATAATGGGGCAACTTTGCAGATGGGGATCGGTGCAATTCCTAATGCAGTATTGGCGAGCCTTGGGGATCATAAGAACCTGGGCGTACATACCGAAATGTTTTCTGATGGGGTTATGGACCTGGTTGAGAAAGGAGTGATAAACGGGAAGAAGAAAAGAGTTCACCCTGGCAAAATTGTTTCCGGTTTCACGATGGGTTCCCGGAAACTCTATGACTTTTTGGATGACAACCCCATGATAGCTATGCTTGATATCGCTTATGTAAACGATACAGCTGTTATTCGGAGAAACCCCAAAGTAACAGCAATCAACAGTGCCATCGAAGTTGATATAACAGGACAGGTTTGTGCTGATTCTATTGGTACGTATCACTATTCCGGAGTTGGGGGGCAGATGGACTTTATCCGTGGTGCTTCCTTATCAGAAGGGGGCAAGCCCATTATTGCTTTGCCTTCATCTACAAAAAAAGGAATAAGCAGGATTGTGCCATTCCTGAAGCCAGGAGCCGGTGTAGTAACCACGCGGGCGCACGTTCATTATATCGTTACGGAATACGGTGTAGCAAACTTGTATGGAAAGAACCTCCATCAAAGGGCAAAACTGTTAACTGAGATTGCTCATCCTGACCATCGTGAAGACCTGGATAAAGCTATATTCGAGCGATTTAAAAGCTGACGTATAATAATTAGTTAAGAAAGGGCAATAATATATACCTGTAACCATTTAAGAGGTGGCAACTAAAAACCATTCAGTACAGTATGAAAAATTTTTTGACGTTGATGCTATGTTTTTTCCCTGCTGCTTTTGCTGGTGCGCAAGTAGTGGAAAATGGTGAAGAGTTTCAGGCATCGAAACAATTCGGGGTAGTAGCATCCACCATTTCAGGTACAGGTATATATTATATAGCCCCGATAAACGAGAAAGATAATTTCAAAATAGCGGGGATTTATATTTACGATAGCGAAGATGATTATACCGACTCATTCTTTTCATTAGGAGCGGAGTATCAACGCGATTTTTATGAAACAAGAATGCGAAGAGCTTATTTCTTAACCGGTGCCAGTATAGATAATTCAATTTCAGACGATGCTTTCTTTTATGATTATGAAGATGAAACAAGTACCAGCTCCTTCAATATGGGTGTTGGGGTTGGTGCCGATTTGGGTGACCGGAGTAGGGGTTTGATTATCAATTTTCATCTAACCTATCAATTAACCCAGGGATTTGATGATTCTGACAGGACACGAGTAGGCTTAGGCGGTGGAATTGCTTTGGGATTTAATTTTTAAGAAAAGCCTGGTTTTAATTTATAATATGCTTGCGAAAGCGTAAACTTTGGGATGAACAACAGGTTCGAATCTCTGGATATACTAAGGGCGCTCGCTATTCTGGGTATGATTCTCTCCGGATACATTGCTTACGGAGGCGTACTTCCCGGATGGATGTACCATGCCCAGGTTCCTCCGCCTTTACACACCTTCGATCCCTTGGTTCCCGGTTTAACATGGGTAGATCTTGTTTTTCCTATGTTTCTTTTTACAATGGGTGTTGCCTTTCCTTTTTCATTGAGAAGAAAAATAGAAAACGGAGGTGATCTTAAATCAATAGGTTTAAAATTACTCGAACGCTTTTTGCTATTGGCGTATTTCGCAACCTATTATCAACACATCAAACCATATAGCCTGTCTCGTTCTCCTCAAACTACGGAGTGGTTTATTTCATTGGCAGGGTTCTTTTTGCTAATCGGTGCTTTTGGTGGATACAGCAAGTTCGTTACTAAGAAAAGGTTTACTCAGTATGGGTTTCTTGTAGGTTCTGCAATTTTTCTTTTCATACTGCATATAGCTTTGGATGGATATGAATTCAAGCTGGTTCGCAGTGATATTATCATTTTGATCCTTTCAAATGTGGCTTTTATTGGGGCACTTTGCTGGCTTTTTACCAGGGATAAAATATCTGATCGTTTATTGATTATCATAGGCACTGTAGCGCTGAAATTAGGTGCATCTGTACCGGACTCATGGACACAATCTATTTGGACATTCGATGCAATATCATGGCTTTTCCGGGTTAGTTTTTTAGAGTATATGATTATTGTTTTGTCCGGAAGTATAGTAGGGGATTGGCTTTTCGAAGCATCTAAAAAACAGGTTGAAACTCATCAACAAACCAAAGCTTTGGCAATCTATGGTTCAATCGTAGCTGTTTTATTATTGGTTGGGCTGAGTCTTTCCGGTTTGTATGCGCGATGGGGAGCTATTACTTTCATAATTCAATTAGCGATACTTACCAGTATCTTAATTCTTGTAAAGAAAAAACCCTCTGTTGACAGGCAGATAGTAATTTTTTCCAGCGCACTATTGGTTATTGGAATGCTGATGGAACCTTTTGAGGGAGGTGTAAAAAAAGATCCGACAACCATGAGTTATTTATTTATCTCCTCGGGCCTTTCAGGTTTTATTCTTCTTTTTTGTATGGATTTGCTAAAGGCTGTGCCCCGAAAATCTGTAAGTCTGCTTATAGAATCCGGCCAAAACCCAATGGCAGCGTATGTAATACCCGCCATCCTTGTTGTCCCGGTTTTCGGTTTACTCGGTGTGGATGATTGGATGAATTATCTTAATGCTAACCAGTGGACAGGTTTTCTCAAGGGAATTATATATACCGTGTTAGCTATGGTTATTACATCACAGCTAACACGGAAAAATTTAAGGCTCAAAACTTAGGAGAGTTAGAGATATCAGTTCACCTCATATCATATCTGAGAAACGCTAAAAAAGCAGCTCCAAATATAATGATGATAAAGATGCCCATTAGCCCAAAGTCTAAAATACTGGAAGAAACAGCCATTCCTGCAGTTACAACAGGAGCGGTATATTGAGGCATGCCGCTTGTATCCAGGGTTTGATCATCCCTGCCAAAATCAATTTTTACCCCCGAATCAGAACTTACGTTAATACGGAATCCACCCTGGTTTCCACTTTCAGCTTGTTTTTGTTCGGTGTATTCTACGAAATCATCCCTATAAGCACGCATGCTTTCTTCATACCTGTTTTTCATATCGATGTCAGTTCCGGCCAGGTTCATGGCAGCAAGCCGAAATGAGGAGGCCGGTGAAATGCGGGCAAGGTTAAAAGCTAATTGCTCCTGTATCTTTTTCCGGTTATCGGTTTCTTCAATTAATTTTCTGTTGTTGTCAGTAATATCGATTTGGACTTGTTTCCTGGCAGCATCGTCTTCTTCCAGCCATTCCCATTCTTTATCGTCACGGTAGGCCTGGCGTTCTTCATTTGTCATTCCGGACATCTCTTCTGATCGGGCACGCCATTTTTGAGATAATTGAGAAGAATACTGATCCCAGCGGGCTCTTCTAAATGCTTCCTGTTTTGATTCCAGTTGAGCCACAGATTGTACGGGAACCAATTGGCCTGCCGCCATAATACTCATCCGGGGGAGTATCAAAACACCTCCGATCCAGATTACCAGGAGCAATAAAAATGAAAGAGATGACTTCCGGGTAAGCGAGGAAACAAGAATACCAACCCCGATAAAAAAAGTAATGTAGAGTACTGATAATCCAATAAAGCTTCCTATGGATATCCATTCTGTTCCTGAAACCGGCACATCTAAAATCATGATTAAAAGCAGGCCAATAAGTATGGGTATAAGAAGTGGAACGATAAGGCCCAGCCAGATTCCTACAAATTTTGAAATTAAATACTGCGCCCTGGAGACAGAGTTTGCAAAGGTGAGTTTCAGGGTTCCATTCTCCCGTTCTCCGTTAATGGCATCATAAGTAAAGAGGATGGCAAATAAGGAAAGCACGACCTGTACAATAAATGCAAAATCTATAAACCGGAAGATGGCGAACAAAGTCTCATCCGAGTAAGGGCTTCTAATCAACTTAATATCCTGGAAGTCAGAAATACCTGAAAGCCTGCCAATGTCAAAATGAAGGCCGGATACGAATACCTGCATGGGGGAAGGGGCTCTGTGAGCTATATTTCGTACACGGTTCCAGTTAGAAGCCTGTTCAATATCCTGCCTGGCTATTTGTTGGTTCGCTTCAAATTGAGTTACAGCATTGTGGTATTCCTGGATGCCGATATACACACTGGTAAGAATCAGGATAGAGCAGACCAGGAAAGTGGCAACAAATTTGGGGCTCAGAAGAATATTTTTAAGCTCTTTTTCAATTAATAATTTTGTCATGGTTTATCTCCGCATTAATTAGTTATCGCAAATCATATTTAAGGAAAGCTGCAAATGCTCCTCCAAAGAATACAAGGTTGAAAAGCATCAACAGGCCAAGGTCGAGAATGCTATTGGCAGCAGAAGAGGTAAAAGAGGCAGTCTCATATTGAAATTGAGGGAGCTCATTTACATCAATGGTTTTTTCTTCCTCTTCATCATCATCAGACGTGGATATAATCATTCTAAATCCAGAACTGCCTGTGTGTCCCGTTTTCTCATTCATAAAATCTGCATAGATTTTTTGGTAGTCTTTGGCGCTATCCATAAAACGATTCTGCAGTTCCAGTGAAGTACCTGCAATTTGTGATGAAGCTAAAGTAAAAACAGAAGCAGGTGATATCCTGGAAAGGTTGAGGGCTATTTTTGCCTGCTCTCTGCGTTTATTGAGGTATTCTTCATTAATACGTTCCTCAAATGCCTCCATTTTTCGGTTTCTTTCATCACCGAGTTCGCGCATAAACTTGGAAAATTCCTGCATAACGGCCTGTGGTTCTGTTCCTTCCGGTGCTGAAAAATCAGCCATTTTAGGCCGGTCTTCATCAAACAGCTGGATACGGTAGCGGCTTTTTTCTGCCGTTATTTGATCTACATTAGGTACTTCTACCATTCTTCCTGAAATCAACACAGAAGCCCTGGGCATAATCAAAACAGCAAAAATCCAAACTACTAATCCAATTAGGAATGAATTTGAAGGCCGGTCCGTCATGGCGGATATGCCAATGGCCAAGGCTAAGAACAAACCAAAGTAAGCAAGTCCGGACGCTAAAATAAGGCCTAATCTAAGCCATTGATCCGAATTAAGGTGGATGCCAAGCAATGGCAACATAGCACAACCGATAAGTAAAGGGATAAGCAGTGCAACGGTAAGGCCAATGAAAGAACCTGCCAGTTTGCCGCCAATAAATGAGGCCCGGGAAACTGAATTTGAGAAACACAGCTTTAATGTGCCGTTTACTTTTTCACCATTGATTGCATCATAAGCAAAAATGATAGCAAATAAAGAGAGTACGACCCCAAAAATGAACTCCAAATCCATAAACCGGAAAATGGCAAAGATAGGTTCATCGTTAAACCGGGTATTTTCGGGGCGCAATTCACCCCTGCCCGACATCTCAATATTCCTCCCAATATCATTCGATATTCCATTTACCAGAGCCATTAAAGGCTGGGGTGGTAACATGATGGTATGTTGTACCATCATCCACTCTGAATTTGCAGCCATTTGGTTTTTGTTTTCCTGTATGGTAGCCTCATACTGGGCTTGTGAGGCTAAATAGTTTTGAGCGCCCATAAAGAAAGAAACAATGATGAGCACAGAGCATACAGCAAAGCTGATAGTAAAACGGCTGCTTTGGATGATTTCCTTGAGTTCTTTTATAAAGATAAGTTTGAACATCGTTTAATTCGGTTTAGTCTTTGAGTTTAAAAGTGTGCCTTAAGAGAGGTTTTAAGCTTCACTTAGGTTATTAACCAATGAAGGTTCAGCTTCATCCATATAGCCGGCCATGTATTCCACATACAATGTTTCAAGGTTCACACCTTTTAGTTCAGCCTGGGTTTTCTGAGCCACAAGTATTCCGTTGTTAAGAATACCCACATGATTGGCTATTTCTTTAGCCCTGAAAATGTCATGTGTACTCATAAGAATGCCTTTACCCTCATCCCTGAGTTCACCGATTAACCGGATGAATTCTTTTCCTGCCTTTGGATCCAGTCCGGAAGTAGGCTCATCTAAAAGTATGGCTGGAGAATCTTTCAGTATGGCGATTGCAATTCCGCATTTCTGCCGCATACCTTTAGAAAAGTCTTTTAATTTTTTATCAAAAGCCTGGGATTGGAGCCCAACCCGGTTAAGTGCTGTCTCGTAATCTGAACGGCTATAGTTATGCCGTCCACCCAACCGGACAAAAAAGTCCACATTTTGAATAGCAGTAAAATTAGGATACAACTGCACGTTCTCAGAAACGAACGCAATATTTGTTTTCGCTTCCAGGGGCTCTTCATTAGCGTTTATACCATTGATAAATGCTTGTCCGCTAGTTGGCTGAATAAAATCCAAAAAGATATTGATAGTGGTGGTTTTTCCGGCACCATTACCTCCAAGCATAGCATAAATCTCTCCGGGTAGTACCTGAAGATCCAGGTTATCGAGTGCTTTAACCCCATCTTCGTACACTTTGGTAAGGTTACGGGCCTCAAGCAAAGGGGCTTGCTTAATCGTTTCATTCATAGTATCCATGAGCGTTATATTGAGTTAATATTCTATTTCTTTGAAAGCTTAATACCGAAGTAAACCAGCCCGCCTACCAATCCAAGAATCAGGAAAAGAATCAGTGAGGTACCGACAATACTGGCTTCGGCTTCAATTTGAATGGTGAATGTTTTGTCTTCAGCATTTACAGGCTGGTTGTCAGATAAAGCAGTGGAGCGCATTCGTGCTTCATACTTTCCCACGCTTATGTCAGCCGGTGGAGTAAGGATTAACCGGATGGTAGCTTCTTCGCGAATATCCAGTGAAGGAATGATGACAGGATCAATCTCCTTCTGCCATTGAAAAGGCACATCAACCTCAAACTCGATATTGTCCAGTCTTCTGGAGCCTTCGTTTACAACTCTGAAGCTAAACTCAACCACTTCTCCTGCTTTACCGGTATTAAAAAGCTGAGGTGCTTTTATTACGAGTTCACCTACACCTCTTGGAACCATCTCAAGGCGAACATAACCTACATCCAGCGCTTTGATCTCTTCTTCGGACCAGGTTTCGTTGATACGTTCATTTACTAAACCGATTTTATCACGAGGTACAGCCATTACAAAGAAGTCAACGGGTTCGTCCATAGCTACATCATCAGTTGGGCGGTCCGGTAATGAGATTTGAAGCGTTGCATCACGGGTGTTGTTGCTTTTGGTAAATTTTATCTGGCTGATTCGCCCGGACTGGCCCACTTCACTAAAAAATCTTGCAACGGATTTTGGCAGGTTTACTACTTCAAGTTTGTAAGTATCATCCGTTCCACTGAACAGCTCTAATCCAAGGCCAAAAGTTGCCGAGCTTCCAAGTTCGATTTCCTGGGAAAAGCGCTCTGATTGAATAAGCACTTTATTTGCAGAAGCATCTTTTTGAAGAAATACTTTAGGGCTTCTGGAAGCACCATTTCCATAAATTATGTTTACAGTTACTTCATCCAGGTCCTGCAGTAATTCAAACTCTACCGTTTCAGGGTTGCCACTTCGCAGTTCCGAAAGTTTAATCTCATAAGGCGTGCTTATGATGGCTCCATCATCATTACTCAGCGATACATATACATTATGGATTACATCGGGTTGGAGGGAACGGAAAATCTCATCTTCCATTTCTACGATTTGGGCAAACTCTGCAGTAGCGCTGGTGGTATTAGCTAGTGTAACACGTACCCTTTTTTTACCTGTTTCATCCTGTGATTTTACAGCTTCCTTAATGCTTACAAATTGTTGCTCAAAAAGGAGTACAAGAAGCGATTGCTGATAATTTACTTCAGCATCCAGGAAAGTATTGCGGGCAGCTTCATAGTCTTCTCTCGAAATCAATTGACGATTATAAAGCTCTTCCTGCCTGTTCATTTCACTCAGGGCACGCTCATAGGAGCTTTTTGCTCTTTTCAAGCCCAGAAGGGGATAGCTGTCATCCCGGGCATTAGGGAATGGGCTTTGGGCGCTGGCCGTGGCTGGCACAAGCAACCCAAAACCCAAGGCAAACAACAGTAAATATAAAACTCGGTTCATCATTAGTTTCTGGTTCTGATGTTGAAGTTTCCTTGAGATGCCGGTTTTTTCATTGAAAGGATTTTTTCTTCGCCATCCACTTCAAAAGTGATATTCAGTTCTTCTCCTACCTTGATGTTCTTAATTAATTCAACAGCTTCTTTTGCAGTCTCAGGAGAAGTTCCGTTTATAGTTTTTAGGACAAATCCATCTTTAGGGCCAAATTCTTTTACGGCTTCAGGTGCAATCATATCAATGAAGCGTTCTATGATTACGTTGCCATCCTTATCTCCAAACAGGATGCCAAGTTCAGCTGCCAGGGTTTCTGTAGTTGCACCAGGGTTTCCAGTATTATTACCCATCGTCATTGTACGCATACCCGAATCTTCAGGCATGTCTCCCTTTTTTGCACGTACAATAAATCTTTCTTCACCTCTCCTTACCCCTACCTTTATTTCTTCGTCATCTTTAAGGTTGTTATATATATCGCGGATCGTTGCTATGTCTTTAATTCTTTTTCCATTTGCCATCAAAATCACATCTCCGGCTAATAGCTTGTCTCCGGGCGTATCATCATTACCCCCAAGGCGTATCCGGACTACCACTTCATCATCTTGTTCAACCAGTACAGCTTTAAGCTCCTGCAATATGAGCGAAGAGTTAGCATCCAGGGTCATTCGCTGTTGCGCAAAAGCCTGATCATCACTAAAAAAGGTTATAAAAAAGAAAGTGGGTATTAAGACAAGTTTTTTCATTACTGTTGATTTAGTTTTGGAATTGAACGG
Source organism: Balneolaceae bacterium (assembly GCA_006969905.1). GTDB lineage: Bacteria > Bacteroidota > Rhodothermia > Balneolales > Balneolaceae > Balneola. The sequence continues at coordinate 1,823,856 of CP030887.1, forward strand.
CGCCAATATTCGAAATCAAACAGTATCAGTTGTTAAGCACTCGCAAAATGTTTGTTAAGGATGTTAAATCGATGCTAAATCTTTTTGAATAGCTTTAAAACACAGTAATTTTGGGCATGAAAAATACATGGATGACATACGGTTTTCTTGGGGTTATGGCGGTTGCGCTGATAACTTTGGCCGTGTTGCAATACCATTGGTTGGGTAGTGTAAGTGATGCCGAAAAGAAAAGATTGGAAGAAACCCTTGATGCTTCTTCAACTAATTTTGTTGCAGACTTAAATCGAAATTTTTCTCAACTAAGCCAGGTTTTTAAACTCCAGATTACGAAAGAAGGGAGGGAGATTGAAGAAATGCTTGGGGACGCTTACCTGGAATGGATATCAGCCAGCACGTACCCCGGTTTGGTGGATTCAGTTTTCTATATCCGGAACATTTCTTCGGATGAAACTGAGATTCAATTGTTTGAGTCAGATCCTGCACGCTTAAGTAATACAGAAGTGCCAGGGTTTATTACACAGTGGTTAAAAAACCAAAAAGAATCTAAGCAAAGCCCAAGTTCTAGGATTGATATTATGCGATTTCCTGAACTGGGAGAGCCGTCATTGATGTCAGTGCCTGTTCAGGTATTGGATTTGGTTACCATGGAAAATATGAATATAGGAAGTAACCTTCGTGTAAGCCTGAATATAGATCAGGCAGATCATGTGGTTCTTATCCAATTGAACGACGATGTTATTAAGGAGCAAATAGTCCCGGATATTGCCAGAACTTACTTTTCTGAATCGTACGATGATCAATATAATATTAGTTTTGTAAAGAGCACGGATGATGAACAGAAGGTCTATTTAACTTCTGTTCCTGAGGGTGAGATTCCGGAACCGGATGTGAAAAAAGCGTTACGAAGTTTTGATTTATCGAGTGTGTTTGTTCTTCAAACTAATAGGGAAAGCACAAGGGATACCAAAGGATTTAGTGTTTTTAAGAGTACAGACTCTTTAAATTCACATATTGAGAGTATCAGGTTCAATACAGGGGATGCTCAAGAAAGGAGAGGTATTTTTCAAGGTTTTTCAACCTGGACAAAACACTCGGACAGTTCAGATCAACGAATGACTGTAAGAACAGATACTACAATAACCGCTTCTATTACGGCAGATTTAAGTACTGTAAACTGGGAATTTTGGTTGAGTTTAAAAGAGGGTTCCCTGGATAAATTTGTAGCTAAAACAAAGAATAAAAACCTGGCAATCAGCTTTGGGATTCTTCTGATCCTCGGGTTCTGTGTGGTAATGATTGTAGTGCTTTCCCAGCGTTCAAGGGATTTAGCGGAAAAACAGATGCTATTTGTAGCCGGGGTCTCTCATGAATTACGCACTCCGTTAACAGTAATTCGTTCAGCTGCCGAAAACCTAACTGAAGGAGTAGTACAGGATGAGCAGCGCAAGAAACAGTATGCTGATTTAATGCTAAAGGAGGGGAGAAGGTTGAGTGATATGGTAGATCAAATTATGGAGTTTTCAGGTATTCAATCCGGTAAACGCGTATATCAGTTTTCATCTGTTAATTTGAATGATTTTGTTCTGCTGTTGAATGAAGAATGCAAAATGGCATTACAAGAAAAGGGAATGCAGCTCGAATACTCTTTAAATTCAGATATCAAAGATTTTTCAGCTGACAGGGATGCTATTTTTCTGGCACTTTCTAATCTTATTAAGAATGCCATAAAATTTAGTGGTGAAAGTAAGAAAATTCAGCTTCGGATTGATAGCCAGAAAGTAAATACAGTCTCTTCAATACGTTTCCAGGTCCAGGATTTTGGAGTGGGTATCCCCGAAGATGAATTGAAGTCAATATTCGAACCTTTTTACCGGGGCAAAAGGTCGGTGGAGGAACAGGTAAAAGGTAACGGGATTGGGCTGAGCCTTGTATCAAAAGTAGCAAAAGCTCATGATGGATCAGTTACTGTAAAAAGCAAAGTAGGAGAAGGCTCCACATTTACCTTAGTAATTCCGGTTGAACAGCATGGAAAATAAACCCAGAATTCTTTTGGTCGAAGATGAAGAAGGTCTGGTTATGACTATCCAGGACCGGCTTGAAGAGGAGAATTATATCGTAGATACGGCCACAGATGGAGAAGAAGGATTTAAAAAGGCATTATCTGATCAGTATGATGTAATTATTCTTGACCTGATGCTCCCGAAAATGGGTGGGCTTGATGTCTGTAAAGACCTGAGAAGCAGAGATATTGAAACCCCTATTATTATGCTTACTGCAAAAGGGCAGGTAATTGACAAAGTGCTGGGGCTTAAACTGGGCGCAAACGATTACATGCAAAAACCTTTCGAGATGATGGAGCTACTTGCCCGTATAGAAGTTCAACTTCGTAAGAAAAGCAATAAGCAGGAAAAGCATCTTGAAAGCGAGTATTCTTTTGCAGATGTGACTATGGACTTCAGGAAAATGGTGATCAAAAAAGGAGGAGAAGTGATTACTCTTTCAGCAAAAGAGTTTCAGCTTCTTAAGTTTCTGGTCGAGAATGAAGGGGGAATTTTAACACGGGATCAGCTGCTTAACGAAGTGTGGGGTTATGATGCACTTCCTTCCACCAGAACAGTAGACGTACACATTGCTTGGCTGCGCCAAAAGCTGGAAGAAGACAGCCGTTATCCAAAACACATACTGACCGTACACGGTTTTGGGTATAAGTTTGTGCAGTGATATTGTATTAAAGGAAGTTTTATAAAACATTCACTTTTGCGAACGAAGTGAAGCAATCCCACAATCTTCTAAGCCTTTAAACGGAGATTGCTTCGCAGGCTCGCAAATTATAGCGGAGATTTTATTGGGTGCGCTTACTTCTTTAAAAAGGCTGAATACATCCAGACTGTTTTTTCCTGCTCGCGGATATAATCACTCATTTGTGCATTGGTGCCTTCATCATCTATATCTGCAGATAGATCAAGAATCTGTCGTTGCTTTACCAATAAAACTTTAAAAGCATCCAAAATTTCTTCTACCGCTTTGCGCCCGTTTTTCACTTCATCACTTTCTGGAATAGATGAACCATCCAGGTATTTTGAGAATTTATGATCTGGTGAATATCCCAGGGTAAGAACCCGTTCTGCAATTTCATCTATTTTCACAAAAAGATCATTGTATAGCTCTTCAAATTTTACATGTAATTCAAAGAATTTCTCACCCTGTATATTCCAGTGATACCCTCTTGTATTCTGGTAAAAAATTGAATAGTTGGAAAGCAGGTCATTCAATAAGTCGGCAAGTTCCTGGCTTTTCCCTGCATCAAGACCAATTCTGTTTAGTTCGCTCATTTTAGTTGTTTAGTTAGTTTCAATTTTGCACAATAGAGAAGTAATATGAAGAAAAAAAGAATTAATGGTAAAGATAAGCAAACTTGTTAGCCCTGGTTTGCCTTTCTGTAAAGTACTTACTTCTGAATCTTAGCTTTATATTTTGGCCGCATTAAATTTTCTTTGCTTAAGATATCATCTAGTTCAGCTTCTGAAAGCAACTCTTTTTCAAGTACTAATTCACGAATAGTTTTGCCTGTGGCTATAGCTTCACGGCCAATTACATCTCCCATGTGGTGGCCTATGTACGGATTCAGAAAAGTAATAAGCCCTACTGAATTGAGGACCATTTGTTGAGTATGATCAGAATTGGCAGTAATACCAGAAATACATTTATCTGCTAAGGTTACTGTAGCGTTAGATAGTAATTCTATTGATTCGAACAGGCATTGTGCAATCACAGGCTCCATAACATTCAACTGTAATTGTCCCCCTTCTGCAGCAAAAGAAATGGTTACATCGTTGCCAATAATTTTAAAGCATACCTGATTTACAACTTCCGGGATAACGGGGTTTACTTTAGCTGGCATTATGGATGAACCGGCTTGTAACCTGGGGAGATTAATTTCATTTAAGCCACACCTTGGCCCCGATGAAAGCAAGCGAAGGTCATTACATATCTTTGAAAGCTTAACGGAAGTACGTTTCAATGCTCCGGATATCATTACATAGGCACCACAATCTGAAGTTGCTTCGATGAGGTTTGGTGATTTTACAAAGTTGGCTTTTGTGAATTTTTGGAGATACCCAATTGATATTTCTGAAAACTCTTTAGGTGCGTTAATTCCGGTACCAATAGCTGTAGCACCCAGGTTAACCTCAAGGATAAGATCACGGCTGTTTTCCAGGCTTTTTATTTCTTCTTTTAAGTTGGTAGACCAGGCTCCGAATTCGTCTCCTAAAGACATGGGAACAGCATCCTGTAATTGAGTTCTTCCCATTTTAAGGACATCAGCAAATTCTATCGCTTTTTTGTCAAGTTCATCAGTGAGGTACTGAATTTGCTCAATAAGATGATTTATATAGAAATAGATAGCCACCCTGAAGCCGGTAGGATATGCATCGTTAGTAGACTGGCATTTGTTTACATGATCATTGGGGTTCAATACTTCATAATTACCCATCTCATATCCATGTAATACCAGACCTACATTAGCAATTACTTCATTCACGTTCATATTCACCGAAGTACCGGCTCCACCCTGGAATACATCAAGCGGGAAATATTCAATATACTTGGATAAGTCGGCCAGAATAGCATCACAGGCAGCAGTGATCATTCTTGTTTTGTCTTTTGCAAGCGTTCCGATTTCTTCGTTGGCTGCTGCACAAGCCTTTTTAGTGAGAATCAATCCCTTAACAAAGACCGGGTACTCGCTGATTTTTGAGTTAGAGATTTGAAAATTTTGGAGTGCCCTGTGAGTATGAATTCCGTAGTATAATTCATTGGCGATCTCGATATCGCCCAGCAGGTCTTCTTCCTTTCTAAGTTTCATTTGGTGAGTTATTTAGGCTTGATAATGTTTTCAGAATATAGGGTTCCCTACTTTATAGGCAACAATAAAAACTAACCATGTAGGTCTTATTTAAACCTTCGTTCCAAGAATCTTATCCATTACCCAACTGGTATGTGTTGCTGTTAACCCGGTTGATGGATGTTTCAGCTCTTCACCTAGTAGCTGATCTCTCATATTCTCAACATGGTAAAGTTGTATGTGCTTGGGATTTTCAATAAAAACTTCCTGCCTGTTACCATTACTATCCAGCAGCAATGAATTTTCCTCAAAAATGGAGAACTTGATCTTTCCTTTGCTACCGTAAATGGTAACCCGTTCCTCGTTCTGGCTGCACCCAAAGTTCCAGCTTCCCGCTCCGGTTACTCCGTTTTTATGTAGCCAACATGCGGTCACAGCATCTTTTGCGTCATACAGGTTTTGCTGGTTAAGGCTTATCCCATATGCATCCTTTATATCACCTAAAAGAAAAGTGAATAGGTCAAGTCCATGACTGGCCAAATCATCAAAGTAACCGCCTGGAGCTACTTTTGGGTCAGTTCGCCACTTGTATTTTCTCGATAAGTCAAGTTCACTAGGGGTTTTATTTAAATGCCAATTTATATGTCTTACGTCACCAATCCGGCCATCTTCTAGCCATTCTTTGATTTGGGTAAATCGTAGTAAAGAACGCCTGTAATAGGCTACGAACAGTGGCAGGTTTTTTTCTTTAAATGATTCATAGATAGCCAGGCTCTCTTTGTAACTTGGAGCCAGGGGTTTTTCTATACAACAAGGTTTACCCGCTTTGGCAACTTTAAGTCCATAGTGCATATGGGTGTCAGGTGGGGTGGCTATATATACGGCATCAATTTCTTTGTCATTTATCAATTCATCCGCATCGGTGTAGTATTTTTTGATACCATGTCTTTTTGCATAATCCTGCACTTTATACAAATTGCGCCTCATTACCGCTACAAGTTCGAACCCATCTGTCTGTTTGTAAGCAGGACCGCTTTTAACCTCTGTTACATCTCCACATCCAATTATCCCCCACCGGATGGGCTTATCATATTTTATTTGATCAGCCATGCAAATTCATTATTTATATCAGGAATCAGTTCTCAAAATTGCAATAAACTGATTTAAAGAGAATTGAGAACTTATACAAAGCAATGTAAGAATATAATGTTCTTATGCTTTCAATTAATTTACCTGGCTTTTCTTAGCAGCATTCTCTCTTTTAGAAAAATTATACTTTAGCCGGTCAATCTCGATCAGCCATTGTGTCATTGATCTGGGAAACCCGTGCTTATCAATTTGGGTTGGTATCAATTCTTTTACATTTTCTTTGTAAGTATCAATAATAGTTTCAAGACTATCAGAACTCAATAATCCGGAGTTTATCAACTCATCAAAGCGGGCATCATAGGCCTCTTTAAAATCTACATTTTCATATAATAGATTAAACAAATCTGATATAGGGTTTTTGTCATTGTTGTTGACAGGGTCGGTGATAAAACTAAGCGGTGGTGAGTTTGTTTTTTGCAATGCAGACATATCTAAATCGAACAAAACAAACCTAAAAAGACCGTCATTTACAGCAAACATGCGAACATTGTTTAGTGGCCAATCTATATTGCCTATGTAAGACTGGTAAATGATATAATCAATGAAGTTTGAAATATCGAGTTCGGTTATCAAGTAATCATAGTTTTTTTGATCAATGGCTTCAAAAAAATTATCAATCCGTTCAAAATTGCCATCCTTTTTTTCTACTATACCATCGTCAATAATCCTGGCCAAAGTAATATTATCTTTTTTTACGCCATAAAGTCGGGAAAGGCCATGTGCGTTAGTTTCTGTTCTTATATTCATTAATCCTAAAAACGAATCGTTCACAAACACTACTGCTTGTTCTGTATACATTAAATCAAGATCCAGTTCTGCATTAACTGCGAGTTTTGATAAGCTTATATCTTTTAGCATAGTGAGTTTGAAATCGTTACCAGAATTTCGAAGTCTAAACGATTTGATTTTATCAAGAGAGTGGAAGGGTAAAACTTCAGGATCAATCAGCTGCCTGTTTGAATTGTTGAAGGTATCATCAAACTTTAAACCCAGGGATTTTAAATCGAAAGAAGCACTAAATGTGCCTTTTACCTCTAATTCAATCAATTCGTTTTCTATTAAAGTCTGGCCATTTTTGTACAAGTTAAAAAGCCCTTCAATTTCGATTTCTTCCTCATAATTTGAGTACATGGAATTAAATTCATTTTGGTCTACTACCAGATTTATCACTTTAAGATCTGTGAGTATATTCGAAGGGGTCAGCGTTTCATAATCCTGTACAGCAATATTAACTTCCTCGTTATAGATGCTGCAGTTAAGGATGAACACGAATAGTACAAGAATGAAGAATATTGGCTTAAGATATTTAATCTTCATAACTATTTAAGCTTGTAAACAATGCCAAGGTATAATCCATTATCCGGGCTATTGACTGTATAGATACCCGGAGCATTACTCATTGACCAATTTGTATAAAAATTAAAACTGATGTTTTCTGTGTAGCGATAATTGAGCTTTGTCAAAAAATCAAGTCGCAAGTTATGATCCTTTTTAAAAAGGTTGATGCTGTTTAAATCTCTGTTATTCTCAACACTCAAACCCATACTAAAGATCACTCTTTCTAAAGGCTGAAAGCCAAGATATATTGGAAGTTGAATGCGGAAGTTATGAGAAACAAAACTTACCAGTTCAGCATCCTTTTGTCCCCTGTTGTACTTGGTAAAAAGTCCTGTTTCAAAATAGAAGTTTTGTTTTAAGGCTTTTTGATAACTACCACCCAACCGAATGCTTAGTGTATTAGTGTTATAAAAATCCAGGTTCTCAGGAGTGGTTTTATTTTGGAACGCATGGCCCAGCCCAATTTCTGCTCTTAATCCATTCTGTGCGTAAGAATATTTACTGCCTAAGATTAGAATTAGCAGAACTAATATTTTCATTAATTATTAAGTGCATTTAAATGTGGACTAATCAAAAAAAGAAAAGTAAAGATGACCTTTATAACCTCTGTAATACGTATGAGATGAATAATAATTTTAGTCAATTTCTTTTGTAAGAATTTTAAAAGATCAGGAACATATTCACTGAATTAGAAAGCCAAAGTATTAATAACATTGGTACATACCTAACATTACTGATCTGAATTAATGGTTGATTTTAAAAACTTCTTTTAACTCTCGTAATCACCTGCGATATTCGTGCACCTTTCATTTAACTAAACAAATGATAAAACAAGACAATTCTAAAGGGCTTTTTGCGTGGGCACTATACGATTGGGCAAATAGTTCTTACTTCGTAATTATCCAAACTTTTATTTTTGCAGCCTATTTTACTAAAACTATCGCAGAAAATGTGGAAGTCGGTACGGCACAATGGGGTAATATGATCAGTATTGCAGGAATTGTAATTGCTATAGGGGCACCTGTTTTCGGAGCAATTGCGGATCAGGCTGGTAAACGAAAACCCTGGATCGGGTTTTTTACAGTGATGTGTGTAATTGGTTGTGCCATTTTATGGTATGCCAAACCTGATCCTTCTTCTTTATGGTTGGCTTTATCTATGGGTTTTGTAGCAACCATTGGGGCCGAATTTGCTTTTATTTTTTACAGCGCAATGCTACCTGATTTAGTACCACCTGAAAAACTTGGAAGATGGAGTGGCTGGGGTTGGGGACTTGGTTACGCAGGCGGCCTTGCTTGCCTGCTAGTGGCTTTATATGCATTTATTCAAACAAATGGTGCCTGGTTAGGATTGGATCCCGAGCAGTCAGAGCCGGTGCGTGCCACCTTTGTACTCACTGCAATTTGGTACAGCTTATTTAGTTTGCCTCTGTTTTTAACGACCCGGGATAATCCGTCCACTAATAAGAAGGTAAGCACAGCCGTGAAAGATGGTTTTGTTCAACTTAAGTTGTCAATAAAAAAGGTAAGTGAATTTAAAAATATTGTGCGTTTTCTGATTGCGCGCATGTTTTATAACGATGCTATTGTAACCATTTTTGCAATGGGAGGGGTATACGCCGCTGGTACATTTGATATGAATGAACAGGATATTTTGCTTTTTGGGATTGGTCTTAATGTTACGGCTGGTCTTGGCGCTTTTGGCTTTGCCTGGTTAGATGATAAATCAGGAAGTAAGTATACGATTAATGCATCCATAGTAGGCTTACTAATTCCATTGATCGCATTAATCATCGTAGAAAGTACGCTGTGGTTTATTTTGTGGGGATTGGTGTTGGGAATATTTGTAGGTCCGATTCAATCTGCTTCCAGATCTTTTATGGCCCGCCTCTCTCCACCGGAACTCACCAACCAGATGTTTGGATTGCTGGCACTTTCAGGTAAAGTGACATCATTTATCGGTCCTTTCCTCGTAGGGTTCTTAACTCTAAAATTTGGAAATCAGCGAATTGGTATGACTGCTATTCTTTTACTGCTGATTATCGGATTTGTGCTTATGTTTACAGTGAAAGAAAAGCAAGCCCCATCTGTAGCAATAGTTGAATAAAAAATTATGAATGGAAGTCCTGAAAAGAGAATCGATCCAAATGCTAAAAAAGCATGGAGAATAACCGGGCTTAGCTTTGGCCTTTTCTGGTTTGTAATACCCGCAGGTTACTTTCTGATTTTTGGGAAAGCGATTGAAGAATTCTCTGTAGTTATTCAGGCTGTTCTTAGTTTATTTGCCATTACGGCGTATATAATAACCGGTTTTTTGTTACCATCTCTAAGATGGGAAAGGTGGAGGTACGATCTGTCAGAGAATGAAATCGATTTACTTCGGGGTTTTATCATCAAAAAGAGAACACTCATACCCATCAACAGGGTACAGCATGTAGATACATCGCAGGGTCCTGTGTACAGAAAGTTTGGGTTATCGTCTGTGAAAGTGTCAACTGCTGCCACAACACATGAAATCCCGGCGTTAAATGAAGAGGTTGCCGCAGAGGTGAGAAACCGTATTTCTCAATTAGTAAGATTGGCTAAAGAGGATGTCTGAATATAAAAGACAGCACTGGGCCGCAGCCATAGACCAGCTTTTTAATGTCATAAGGGCAAATCTTATCCCCTTCATTATACTATTTGTTGTGGGTACCCGAAGTTCCGATAGTATGGTGTTCTGGTATGTATTGTTAGCAGGTTTAGGATTTAGTTTTATTACAGGGATATTGTCGTGGTTTCTTTTCAGGTACCGGGTTTTTGAAGAAGAATTGCAAATCAAGAAGGGCATTCTTATAAGGAAGAACCTATATCTTTCCAAAGACCGAATCCAGGTTATAGATATAACCGAAGGTATTGTTCAACGCTTATTTGGTTTAGTTAAAGTTGAAATTAAAACAGCGGGAGGAGGTACAGAAGGAGCTACCATCAGAGCTATTACTAAGTCTGAAGCTAACGCGCTGAGAGAAGAACTTAGAAAGACTAAAACAATAGAGGAGGGACAGGAAGAGATACAATCAGAGGTTGTTGAAGAGCGAGTTCTGGATAGCTGGAAGATCACTAACAGAAACCTGGTGAAGGCGGCATTTACTTCAGGAAACTTTGGTTTGATTGCATCTATTTTGGGAGCGACATTTGGCCAAATGGAGTCATTCATTAATGAGGAAAATATTCAATACCTGATTGATAGTTTACCCGGCCTTAATAATGTGACGCTGATAATAACAGGGGTAGTATTGGTGATTGTATTGTCATGGGGGTTGTCATTCCTGGGTGTTATTTTCAGCTATTCTGATTTCCGCGTTCAAAAAAGTGAAAAAGAGTTATTGATTACATCGGGTCTTATTGAGAAAAAACATATTACTATACCGTTTAACAGGATTCAGGCGGTACGATTTGTAGAAGGAGTACTCAGGCAACCATTCGGGAGCGGGATGTTGTATGTGGAGAGTGCGGGTTTTGAACAGAACCAAAAAGACCGGTCAATTGTCCTTGTGCCCTATATATCCAAACATGAGATCCAGGGATTTTTTGAGAGATTTATCCCGGAATTTGAAACTGTAAGCTTTGAGGTAAAGCCTCCGCAAAGGGCTTTTTTTAGATATTTGAGGCGCCCGAATTATTTGCTGCTTATTCTATTACCTTTGGCCTGGTTCTTTTGGGATTTAGGATGGGTATTAATTTTTTCGATTATCCCGTTACTTTATTTTGGTTGGCTTAAATTCAGGGATGCAGGAATAACAGTGAAAGAAAACCTTATTTCTTTGAGATTCAGGAATCTGGCAAGAACAACAGCTTTCTTATTAAAAAAAAGAGTACAGGTAGTGGATGAACGTGTCAATCCCTTTCAGGCTCGTAAAAAGCTTTCCAATTTCATGGTTACAGCAGCATCCGGATCAGCTGGGATACAATTTGAGATTGATGATTTAGATGGTACAGAGGTTTCAAAGCTTAGAGATCAGATTCTGAGAAAAACAATTTAGCAATGATCAGGTCAGCTACTAAAAAAGATTTCCCGGTAATTACGGAGCTTCTTCGTACCAATAATCTTGTTACCTCCGATTTAGAGGGAGAGAATATATCTTTCCTGGTTTATGAAACAGGAGCTAAAATTGTAGGGTGCATCGGGCTCGAAATATTTGGTAAGCAGGCCCTTCTCCGTTCTCTTTGTACAGATGTAAATTATAGAGGAAAGGGCATCGGGTATAAGCTTGTTGAAGCATTGTTTTCCAAAGCTAAAAAAGAATCTATAACCACTTTGTATCTGCTTACAGAAACAGCAGATACTTTTTTTGAAAAGAGAGGCTTTGCAGCAATAGCCAGAGAAAGTGCAAATTCAGCTATTCTAAAAAGCAGGCAGTTTATTGAGTTATGCCCCGATTCCGCAGTTTGTATGAAAAAAGAATTTGCCCTGTAAATTATATAATCGTAATATTACGATATGGGTAAATCAAAAACAGATTCTTTCACTGATCAGCAAAACCGCCTTGCAAAAACTGCTAAAGCTATGGCTCATCCTGCCCGGATTGCCATCCTTCAGTTTCTGGCAAAGCGAAACAGTTGTGTTTGTGGGGATATTGTTGAAGAATTGCCCTTGTCGCAATCAACGGTATCTCAACACTTAAAGGAACTCAAAGAAGCCGGGTTAATAGTCGGTGAAATAGATGGTCCCAGTGTGTGCTATTGTATTGATCACTCAGGCTGGAAAAAGCTTACAAGCGATTTGAGTTTGTTTATGGAGGAACCTAAAAACATGAATTGCTGCTAAAAAAATTTACGATAAATAATCGCAATATTACGATATGAATACTAAAGAACTACTATATACATTAGAAACAGAAAAAGGAAAATCACTGAAGTTTAAACTTCCCGATGGAGTTGATATAACGGGTGATTTGCATATAACAGAAGTAAAGAACTATACCGTAAACTCTGTGGACTGCGGAAGCAGGGCCAGTACATTTGACGAAACGGTCATACAGCTTTGGGTTAATGATTTGTCTGACAGAGATCCAAACTGGACTACTGACAAGGCTATAGGTATAATAAACAAAGTAGGTAAAATGCAGGATTATTCTCCGGAGGCAGAAGTATTCATTGAATATGGTGATGCCAATTATCCAACCATTAAGTACTCTGTTTCAGAATTTGAAGTTACCTCAAATGAATTAATCATTCGTTTATATTCAAAGCCTACTATGTGTAAGCCAAGAGAAGAGCTGGAACTGTCAACAGGTTGCTGCTGATCAGTTTTAAAAAAGCTTATGTAACTGGAACATGGCTAACTATAAAGGAATAAATACCCATGAAAAATATACTCGTTCTCTGCACAGGAAATAGTTGCCGGAGCCAGATGATGGAAGGTTGGCTCAGGCATTTTGGCGATGAAAATCTGCTGATAAAGAGTGCAGGGATAGAAACTCATGGGGTAAATAAGAAAGCCATTGCCATAATGAAAGAAGCAGGGATCGATATCTCCAGGCATACTTCAAATCATATAGATGAGTATTTATCTATTGATTTTGACCTGATTGTCACTGTCTGTGATCACGCTAAAGAGCGTTGTCCTGTGTTTCCATCCACGGCAAAAAAGATACATTATAATTTTACGGATCCTGCGAAAGCACAGGGAAGTGAAGAAGAGGTATTGAATGTATTCAGGCAGGTACGTGATAAAATAAGGGATTTCTCAAAAAGCCTGGTGAACCAGTAGAAATGACAAAAAAGTGGATACCTACTGGTATCCACTTTTAAGGAAAATAAAAATTAGCCAAGCGAAACATCCAACACCATCATCACACAAAATCCGACCATAGTTCCAAGTGTAGCTATATCGGTATTACCGTGTTGCTGGCTTTCGGGTATCAGTTCTTCAACCACAACATAAATCATGGCACCGGCCGCAAAAGCTAAAGCATAAGGGAGTATTGGAGTGATAAAGATAACCGCCGCCGCACCAATAACAGCGGAAACAGGTTCTACAACCCCGGATATTTGTCCATAAGTAAAACTCTTTTTAACACTGACTCCTTCACGGCGAAGAGGCATAGAAACAGCCATACCTTCCGGGAAGTTTTGAATCCCAATTCCCAAAGCTAGTGCAATTGCTCCTGCTACCGTTGCTGTACCTGTAGGATCAACACCGGTTGCAGCAGCTCCAAAAAGAACACCAATTGCCAGCCCCTCAGGTATATTGTGGAGGGTAATTGCAAGTACTAACAGGGTAGAGCGCCGCCAGCTTGTTGGCACACCTTCCGCTTGAGAAGTATCAAGGCCTAAATGAAGATGGGGCATATACTGATCACAGATACGCAGAAATACACCGCCTCCTAAAAAACCAATTACAGCTGGTAACCATGCGATTACACCTTGTGCTTCAGCCATGTCTATTGAAGGGATAATGAGTGACCAGACACTTGCGGCTATCATTACACCTGCTGCAAATCCCATCATGCTGTCCAATAAAGTATAGTTCACCTTTTTAGTAAAGAACACCAGGCTGGCACCAAGTGCGGTTACGCCCCATGTGAAAAGCCCACCAAGAAGGGCCTGAATTACGGGGTTTAGTTCAAAAAACCACTGGGGTATAAATTCCATCATAATTTTTCTTTGAAATATACTTATTAACCTAGACAAATATAATATTTAGTTTTGACTAAATATTATAAAGTCTTTATAAAACTCTCTTTAGAACAAAAGTTTCTGCAATTATATTAAATTAAATCAACCAACAGGTTCAGCTAAATGAAAATGGGTAGTAATGTTCTTACCACTCCTATTAATGAAGGGGAAGTAAGAATCCGGGTACATGTTCTTAGTTTATATTGCCAGATAGAAAATACGGCTCCGGATTTTCTAAGCCTGGAAGAGGACACTCCATATTTGATTATCGATGTGGCTGATGATGAGGTTGCAAAATTTATAGATATTCAGAAGAGAGAGCTGGTTGTAAATATCGATGCTTCAACCAAAGAGTATTATGTACTAAACCTGAAAGAAGACATTTGGTTTGATGTGAACATGGCACTTGTTGGGGCTGTCTGGAAGTCGGATTTTAAATTTACCATTGAATCGAAACACCCAAAATACCTCAAATATACTATTGAGGACCTGGATCATGAGGTACAATGGTTACAGGCAGATCCAAAAACCAATGAAATAAAATCGGTAAGCGACAGCCGTAAAAAATTTAAACCCCAACCGGTTAGTGGCGAAACACTTTTTTCGTTAGAGGAAATATCCAGGGCTTCAGATATGCTGGGCAGGGCCATTAAAAAAATTGACCTGCGGACAGGAAGCGCATTTGTACGGTTTAATTCTGAAAAAGGAAGGTTAGATCCGTTGATTATCAGTATTGCAGAGAAGTTAGGTTATTTAGTGGAAGTGATAGATAGCGAGATGGCCCGAAGATTAGAAATAAAAGGAGACCGGGTGAGCCACAAGATCTCCTTACTTCGTAATTATTAAAACAAAACCTAGCTCTGTTTCCAGAAAATAATGCCACCGGCTTGTTTACCGGTTTCAACAACCGCTACACGTTCCATTTTCTCCAGGTTTATAATATCAACAGAACCCGGCTCGCCACCGATGCCTTCAACAGAAATAAAAGCATATTTGTTATCTGTTGATATGGCTACTCCATGAGTTACGCGTCGGCTCATATCAATTCTTTTAAGCTCTTTTCCGGTTTTTAAATCCCATAAAGCTGTTTTGGCTTCTCCTTTATAGGTAGCTACCAGTAGTTTTCCATCGTGGGTTACTTCCAGATTATAGGGGGCTTTACCGGTTTTAAAACGGCGATTTACTTCCCATTTATCTGTATCAATTTCGATAATTTCATCATTTCCATTTCCGGCAATATACACCAATGGTTTTGAAGGGTGGGGATCTGCCCAGGTAGGTTTTACCTCAGGGTTATGCATTTTCATATCCATCTTTTTATCGTCTGATCCATGAGCAGAATGATCCATTTTGCTATGATCCATCCTTTTGGAATCCATTTTCATTTTATCAGAACCGCTAACCAAATTGAGTTTTCGTTCAACTTCCATAGAGATTGTATTGATCTCAATAAGCTCATCGGTCATCATCGAAACATGGTAATGATAACGCCCATCGCTATCAATGCGTGATCCATGTGGCATGATTCCGGTTTCTATATCTGCAACACGGATCATACTTTCATAATCAACAACAGAAACCGTACTTGGGATCATATCTCCATGCAGGTTAAAGTTCACTACATATAATAAACCTGTAGCTGGGGAAATATCCATACTGGCAGGAAATAGGCCGAGATCTACTTTACCCATGAACTCATCGGTCCCGGTTTTATATTTCCATAACTGCCCGTAAGGCATACCATGTGCAATACTTACAAACCAGTATTTACCATCAGGGGAGATGGTTAAACCGTGCGGCCCTTCATTTTCTGCAGGGAAAACCCCTACTTCAGTAGTACGGGCAATTTCTGCTGTTTCAGTTTTTCCATCAAACCGGATGAGTGAGACTTCATCATCTGATTCGGCAGCCACATAAACGTAATAGTCCTGGGCGATGGAATCTGCAGATAATAAAAAGACCCCCAAAAGGAAGAGGGTCCATTTTAAACTTTTAAAGTGCTTCATAGCTTTTATAATTATAATCAATTAGTTCCCGATACAGGCCGGTCGTGGAGTTTAATAGCCCATAGTCCGGTATTCCAGTCTGAAATAAAAATATAGCCTTTATAAGGTTGTGGCCCCCACGTAAACGGGGTGTTGGGAATTAATGATTCCGGGTGATTGGGCTCAAAGCTGGCAATTTCCCTACCCTGATCATACAAGTTACCCATTAGTTCCCCTGAAATATCCACAATTCTCAGTCCTGCATTGTAATAAGCTACATACATCACATCATCAATAATCCAGAAGTTGTGAGTTCCGGCTTCCGGTATTTGGTATCGTGCAACTTCATCAGGATTTTCCCAGCCATCAAACTTAACAAAGTGAATCCATCCACGGGCACCAACCGGGTTAGTACGCGAAGGCAGGCCGAAAGGAAATGCTTCGTCTCCGGCCACAACATAGAAATCTCCTGTCGATTTACTTTTAAAAGGAAAGGCTGCATGGTTCCAGCCGCTTGGGTATGTATAACTTCCCAACTTAACCGGGTTTTCAGGTGAACCTCCGGCACCTGGCATGTCGGCACTTGTATTACTTCCGATATCCACGGCTACAATTCCGTCGCTCCAGTTTGAAGAGTATGCAATACCATCCTGTATCCAAACATCGTGAATAGCATGACCCGGAGTGTCGAGTTCAAACCGGCCAACGGTTACCGGATTTTCAGGGTCATCAATATTAATGATATCGTACCTGCGCCCATTATTAACTGCATAAACATGGTTTTCATAAATGAAAGCATTGTGTACACCACCTGTTAGCCCTTCGTTATACTCAGATAGAATTTTGACTTCTCTCGGGTTAGTAACATCAAGTATAACCATACCATTTTTACGGTCAGAGGCACCTTCGCGGGTAATTACCGCAATGCGTCCATCTTCTGATACTTTAACATCATTTACGGTACGTGCATCTACCCGAACCGTATCAATGGCGGTTATATTGTAAGGATCGGTTACATCCCAGAAGTATGCATCACCATTTGCTCCCCATGTTCCGGTTACTGCATAATCTCTTCCGTCAACCCCTTCCCATACCCAGAGGTCAGAAGTGTGTACATCCAGTACGGCACCATGGCCTACCACCTCTACATCTTTTTTCACATTTCGTGCCTCAACCCTGATAATTTGTTGCGCGAATGCTGTACCCGATTTAGCCATGAGTGTGTACAGGCCGGGTTGGTTGGCAACAAACTTACCTTCTTGTGATACCTGGCCTGAGGCTCCGTTGCCTAAATCATCATCGGGCTGTGCTATATAGGAATAAATGACGGGTACGTCCGTTAATGTCCGGCCTCTTCGATCTTTAGCTACAGCATCAAAGTTGATTACGTCACCGGTATTCGCAATAGTAGTTTGGTTATTAATCTCAATGGTTTCGGTTGGGTTCGATATAACTTCCCCTTTGTAGGTTGCTTTTTTGCCTTCAATCTCAGCAGTAATTGTGAACTTACCGGGCTTTTTAGTAATCAGTTTGCCATGTATCAATTCGGCTATTTCTTTATTTGAAGTTGAATAGGTAAGCTCAGGGTTTTCTCGTATTAAACTTGCTTCATCTATCACTTCAACAGCAATATCAATCGTTGAGCGATCATAAATATTCTCAGGAATTCCTAAAAATTTAACAGAAGCAATGGGAGGGAAGGCCACATTCACTTTAAAATCTTTTCTGACACGTTGTTCACGGCTGCCTACTGTAATTGCAATTACAGTATAAGTGCCCGGTTTCATTCCTTTAATTAACCCGGTTCGGGTAACAGCCAGGCTTCTTCTGGACCTGGAGAAGAATATAACTGTATCGGGTTGTGCTTCACCTGCTTCATCTACTAAGGTGGCTTTTAATTGAAGTTCTTCCCCAACATCAATAGTTATAGGATCCGGCTCAATTATAATTTTTCTTTCCTGGGCTAAAACGGCAGTGCTGGTAAGTAATAAAAGCACTGTCATTAATGTAGCAATGTTTCCTTTCTGGAAATTGATATTCATAGTAGGTTAGTTTTTTTGGGTTTTGATACACGGCTTCTTTTATAAAACAGAAGCTCATTAAACTATAAATTATATATAATATATAGCAAAACAGTTAGATAAGCCGTGTTTTAATCATTCTTACAATTAATTAAAAAAATTCCAGAAATAGTATTTTTGAAACCGCTTTTTACGCTTATTTAAATCTCTTTTTACGTATTTTTTAACTCTTCATAAGGATGGATTTGATTCCTTTTTTTGTTACAGGTACTTATAAACAACCTTAATCTTAATTTTCAGGATTTACGTTAATGGATATCAGCTTTGAGAAAGAAGTTTTTGCTCACCGGCACAATGGAAATGACTTACAGGCAACAAAAGAAATACTGCAAACCATCAAAGCTGATAGTATAGATCAGTTGATTGATGAAACCATCCCGGAAGGTATAAGGCTTTCCAAAAAATTGAATTTACCATCTGCATTAAGTGAGGTGGAGTTCTTATCTGAGTTCAAAAAACTGGCCGGAAAAAATAAAATTTTCAAATCCTTTATTGGTATGGGGTATTACGATACTCATGTACCTAACGTGATAAAAAGAAACATCCTGGAGAATCCAGCCTGGTATACAGCATACACCCCTTACCAGGCAGAAATTGCACAAGGCCGGTTAGAAGCCCTCATTAATTTCCAGACTATGGTTAGTGATTTAACCGGAATGGAAATTGCTAATGCTTCTCTGCTTGATGAAGGTACTGCAGCAGCCGAGGCTATGAGCATGCTTTTAGGCCAAAGAAAAGGGGCGAAAAGAAAAGAGGCGACTACTTTTTTTGTTAGCGATTTATGCCATCCGCAAACTATCGATATACTAAAAACACGGTCAGAGCCCATAGGCGTTGAAATTGTAGTCGGAGACTATAAAAAACTGGACGTGACAGAATCAAAATTATATGGGCTTTTACTTCAATATCCTGCAACCGATGGTTCAGTTGAGGATTACTCAAATATTATTGCAGCAGCCCAGGAACACAGCGTACACACTGTAGTAGCTGCTGATTTATTAAGCCTGACTTTACTAACCCCTCCGGGAGAAATGGGAGCCGATGTTGTAGTAGGTACTACCCAGCGCTTTGGAGTACCTATGGGTTACGGTGGGCCACATGCTGCTTATTTTGCAACAAAAGAAAATTTTAAGCGCCAGATTCCCGGCCGTATTATCGGGGTAACACAAGATGCAGAAGGTAAGCCGGCCTATCGTATGGCTTTGCAAACCAGGGAGCAGCACATTCGCCGGGAAAAAGCCACATCCAATATTTGTACGGCCCAGGTTTTATTAGCAGTAATGGCGGGGATGTATGGTGTTTATCATGGCTCAAAGGGGCTAAAGAATATCGCTTCGAAAATTCACGGCCTTACAAAACTTACTAAACAGGGTTTGGAAGCTTTTGGGATTGAAATCGAAACGGAGACCTTTTTTGACACCATTACCGCAAAAGCTAATGAAGAAGCCCTTCGTGCAGTAGCCGAGAAACATCAGGTCAATTTCAGATACTTTGGAGATAACAGAGTTGGAATCTCGTTTGATGAGGCAAAGGAACTGAGTGACGTAGAGCTGATCCTGAACATTTTTGCAGAAGCCCACGGTAAAATAAATGAGTTTGATACTTCCTCTGCAAGTACTTCTTTAAAAGTAGAGCTTCCTGAAGAGCTAAACCGTGCCTCAGAATATCTGGATCATCCTGTATTCAAGCTATACCACACAGAGCACGAAATGCTCAGGTATATGAAGCAACTGGAAAACAAGGATCTTTCGCTGGTGCATTCCATGATATCGCTGGGCTCTTGCACTATGAAGCTGAATGCCACAGCAGAGATGATTCCTGTTACATGGCCTGAGTTTGGACAAATTCATCCTTTTGCCCCTCAGGATCAGGCAGCCGGATACACTCAATTGTTCAATGAGCTTAATGAATGGCTGAGTGAGATCACGGGGTTTGATGCGGTTTCTTTGCAACCAAACTCAGGCGCTCAGGGAGAATATGCAGGTTTGATGACTATTCGTGCATATCATCAAAACAGGGGAGACCACAATAGAAATGTGGCTTTAATTCCGAATTCAGCACATGGCACTAACCCCGCCAGTGCAGTAATGGCCGGCATGGATGTAGTTGTAGTTAATACTGATAAGTATGGTAATATTTCTGTTGAAGACCTGATCGAAAAAGCTGAGAAATACAGTGACCGACTTGCAGCTCTTATGGTAACCTATCCTTCTACACATGGGGTTTTTGAGGATCGTATCAAAGAAATCTGTGATCTTATTCATCAACATGGCGGGCAGGTGTATATGGATGGAGCTAATATGAATGCACAGGTAGGGTTGACCAGTCCGGGTGAGATAGGTGCAGATGTATGCCATTTAAACTTGCATAAAACCTTTTGTATACCTCATGGAGGCGGCGGGCCGGGAATGGGGCCTATTGGCGTAGCAAAGCATCTCACTCCATTTTTATCGGGGCATGTGCTTGTAAAAACAGGAGGAGAGCAGGGGATTTCGGCTATTTCTGCTGCCCCGTTTGGTAGTGCAAGCATTCTAACTATTTCCTACGCATATATTCGAATGATGGGTGAGGAAGGACTTACTGATGCAACTCGCTATGCGATTTTAAATGCGAATTACATTAAAGACAGGCTTAAGGATCATTACCCGATTTTGTATACAGGTAAAACCGGAAGGTCAGCTCATGAGTTTATTGCTGATTTAAGGCCATTCAAGCAAAGTGCAGGTATTGAAGCAGTTGATATCGCAAAGCGATTAATGGATTATGGCTTCCATGCGCCAACAATGAGCTTTCCTGTAGCAGGAACCCTGATGATCGAACCTACTGAAAGCGAAACCAAAGAAGAACTGGATCGTTTTTGTGACGCAATGATCGAGATCAGAAACGAGATCAGGGAAATTGAAAGGGGTAGAGCGGACAGGAGCAACAATGTATTGAAGCATGCCCCTCATACCATGCGAACAGTTATTGCTTCAGATTGGGACCGTCCTTATCCACGTGAAAAAGGGGTGTTCCCGTTAGAACATTTACGATACAACAAATTCTGGCCAAGTGTTTCCAGGGTAGATGATGCATACGGAGATCGAAACCTTATATGTTCTTGTATCCCTATTGATGCGTATGAGATGAAAGAAGTGGAAGAAGCAGGATAAAGCAAGGCTTAAATCCCTCTTCTTAGTCTTTTTTAAAGACTCTGTTCGTTCGATCTATATAATGGAGCAGGTAAATAGTGAGTGGTTTTTGATTTCAACAACGATTGGGCAAATGGCTAGTTTTATTAAATAGTTTTACCATTTGCTACTTGCAAGTATTCTAAGATGTGGATTATTTGTTTTCCCAATCAACAACGAACTACATCAAATATGAAATTACGTGCAGCAATTGTTTGTGTGTGCCTTGCATTGTTATTTACCCTAAGTGCAGACGCTCAATACGGGTATATGGAACCATCTCAGGCTATGATCGATTTAGTAGATGGTACTTCCACGCCCTCTATATCTTTGTCTCCAAACAGAGATTACATGGCTTTACTTTACAGGCCGGGGCAACCATCCATAGAAGAGGTTGCCCAGCCTGAACTCAGACTGGCTGGAGTTCGAATAAATCCCAGGACAAACGGGCCTTCCCGGACAAGAACTTTGAATAGCATAGTATTAAGGAACATGAAATCTGGGAAAGATGTGGAGGTGACAGGCTTGCCTGAAAATCCGAGAATTACAGATTTCAACTGGTCGCCCGATGGTAAGCATATTGCTTTTTTGCTAACAACTTCGACTGAAATACAGCTTTGGGTAGCAAATGTAAAAACGGCAAAGGCATCAAGGATTTCAGATATTGCAGTTAATGATAGTTATGGATCACCTATGCAATGGAGCAGAGATTCCAAATCTATACTTGTGCAGTCTGTTCCCGGGCAAAGAGGAGAAGCACCTGTAGAAAGTGTAGTTCCTTCAGGGCCAACTATAGAAGAAAGTGTTGGGAAAGCAGCTCCAGCCCGGACATATCAGGACTTATTGGCAAATAAGCACGATGAAGATTTATTTGATTACTATTTCTCTTCAGAAATAACAGAAGTCTCTTTAGATGGTGACAAAAAAAAGATTGCTGATTCCGGCATCTACAGGGGAATAAGTCTAAGCCCTGATGGCAAATATATTCTGGTAACCGAAATTCAAAAACCCTATTCATACAGGGTGCCTGCATTTAGGTTTCCTAACAAAACTTCTGTATTAGACAGATCAGGAAATGAAATTTATACTGTGGCAGAGCTACCTTTAGCAGACCAAATTCCTATAGGTTTTTCTTCAACTTATGAAGGGCCCAGATCTATAAACTGGAGAGCTGATAAGCCTTCCACTTTAACCTGGGTTGAAGCACTGGATGGGGGTGATCAATATAAAGAAGCAGAGAAAAGAGACAGAGTCTATATGCAATCTGCTCCCTTTAGTGAAGAGCCCCAGGCGCTGATTGATTTAGAATTACGATATGCAGGTATATCTTGGAGTGAGGAAGGTTTTGCACTTATAAATGAATACTGGAGAAGCACCAGGGTAGGCAGAACATGGATGATGAACCCTGCAAAACAAATGACAGAACTTATTTTTGACAGAAATACAGAAGACAGGTATAGCGATCCTGGAAATCCGAGATTCAAGCGTGGCAAGTACGGTACCTATGTATTACATACTTTAGATAAAGGGAATAAAGTGCTTATGGCAGGCCAGGGTTATTCTCCAGAAGGGAATAAGCCTTTCCTCAGAAGTTTTGACCTTAAATCAGGTGATGCAAAAGTATTATGGCAGTCAGAAGCTCCTTACTATGAATATGTTGTTTCTGTGATGGATGAGAAAGCTAAAACTATCATGACCAGGAGAGAATCGGTAAACGAGCAGCCTAACTACTATATCAGGGATCTCTCCAAAAATACAATGGATCAGCTTACATACTTTGAGCACCCCACACCAGACTTAAAAGATGTGAAAAAAGAATTTATAACCTATAAGAGATCGGATGGGGTTGATCTTTCTGCAACGGTTTACCTGCCTGCAGGTTATGACAAGGAAAAGGATGGAAAACTGCCAACGCTGGTTTGGGCATACCCCAGGGAATTTAAAAGTGCAAAGGCTGCAGGGCAGGTAACAACATCCCCATACAGGTTTACGAACATTAGTTACTGGGGGCCGCATTTTATGCTTACCGAAGGCTACGCCGTTGTGCAGGGAGCAGCAATGCCAATTATTGGTGAAGGCGATGAACAACCCAATGACACTTTTGTTGAGCAATTGGTGGCGAATGGACAGGCAATTGTAGATGAGCTGGATAAAATGGGAGTTGGCGATCCTGAAAGGGCAGGAATAGGTGGCCACAGTTACGGGGCATTTATGACGGCTAACCTTCTTGCACATTCTGATATATTCAGGGCCGGTATCGCCAGGAGTGGTGCTTATAATCGATCATTGACTCCGTTTGGTTTCCAGGCAGAGCCGCGTACATTTTGGGAGGCTCCTGAAATTTATTTTGAGATGTCGCCGTTTATGAATGCCGAAAAAGTAAATGAACCCATATTATTCATCCACGGAGAAGCCGATAACAACTCTGGTACTTTCCCTATTCAGAGTCAGCGAATGTACTCAGCGGTAAGCGGTTTAGGTGGAACCGCTAAACTTGTAATGCTACCGCACGAAAGCCATGGCTATGTTGCAAGAGAGTCCCTTTTGCATATGCTCTATGAGCAAACAGAATGGCTAAATACATACGTAAGAGATGCTGAAGCTCGTGAACTCGAGCGTATCACCAAACCCATAGATTAAAAAGTACAATCTGGATTTTAGCATATAAAAAAAGGGCCTCAACTGTATGAGGCCCCTTTTTTTTATAAAATCAATTCCCCTTTTCCTTCTCTGATTACCACAGGTTCTTCTTGTGTAAGGTCTATTATAGTAGAAGCTTCATTCCCGCCAAAGCCTCCGTCAATCACAATATCAACATGCTTTTTCCACTTGTCGTAAATCAGGCTTGGGTCTGTAGTGTACTCCAAGACTTCGTCTTCATCTTTTATAGAGGTGGAAACGATAGGGTTTCCCAGCTCTCGTACAATTGATAATGCAATTTCATTTTCAGGGATACGAATACCAACTGTTTTCTTTTTTTTGAATGATGGTGGTAAACTGTTACTTCCGGGAAGGATAAAAGTATAAGGGCCGGGCAGGTTTCGTTTTAATATCTTGAAAGTGTGTGTGGTTATCTGGCTAACGTGATCGGAAAGGTTTTTTAAATCTTTGCAGATAAATGAAAAATCGGCTTTATCAAGTTTGATCCCTTTAAGTCGGGCAAGTTTTTCAAGGGCATTCTTGTTGGTAATATCACAACCCATTCCATAAACCGTATCTGTGGGATAGATAATGATCCCTCCGTTTTTAAGTACATTGACAATACGTGCCAGTTTTTTGGTATCAACGTGATCTTCATACAGTTTGATAAGCTCTGCCATTTTCTTCTCTGTAATTAATATTGATAGATACTTTTATGCTTGCCTAACCAAATGACTGATTTTGAAATTCCCTCTTAGTTACTAAATCCGGATCAAGTGTCGTTTTTAAACTTTCCAGTTTTCCGGGTCAAACCACCAAAATCCTTCTTTGGCATAATCAAGGCGGGTAAGGAAAGCTCTCAAATCAGGATCTTCAAGATGGGGGTTTTCTGCTAATGATCGTCTGAATTCATCCCATAGCTCAGGTTGTTCGTCAAGCCTGGGGCCACTCAGCATTAATTGATAGAAATCATTTTCGAGAGAAAACGGAGACCTCCCGGGTTTCCAGGTCTGGGCACTGAATATGGCAATATTGAGAGTTTTAAGATCGGGGCTCATTATGTGATCCGGGTAATGTGCTTACACAGAAAGGTTACTTTCGATTTGAATATCACTCATTAATGTACGATGAACAGGACACTTTTTCGAAATCTCAAGCAATTTATCTAATTGCTCCTGGTTCAGGTCACCTTTAATAATCAACTCTTTTTCAATACGATCTATTTTTGATGTGGATTGCTCACTATTTTCGCAATCCTCCACGTGGTTCTTATTATGGCGAAGTTCCAAATAGACATCTTCAACCGGCCATTTTTTACCATTAGCATACATTTTTACTGTCATAACTGTGCAAGCACCTAAGCTCATAAGCAGCAAGTCATAGGGGTCAGGTCCCTTATCATTACCACCCTGAATATTAGGGGGTTCATCTGCAATTAGTTCATGATTTCCTGCAGTAAGGGTGGTTTTAAATGGTTCATTTTTTGGCAAATGAACATGAACAATTTTTTGAGGGTTCTCTTCAGGCATAACAGATTAAATTATGGATGCACTCCGGCTAGATAGATAATTCAAGATTTAAAATCCAACTATTTCTGCTAACGTTTTCTTAATACTGCTGTAACTAAATGGTTACGCTAAAAACATGTAAGCGTAACATCTGGTCAGTTTCTTTAAAAGAAACTCATCTACACTAATGAAGCGTACATTAGATACGGTCGTGATTTCGGATGTGCACCTGGGAACGGTTGGCTGCCATGCTGTTGAGCTTACCCAGTATCTTAACTCCATTGATCCGAAGCGGGTTATTCTAAACGGTGATTTTATAGACATGTGGAACTTCAGGAAGTATTATTGGCCTGATGCTCATATGCACGTAATCCGGACTTTACTGACCATGCTTACAAACGGGGTGGATATTTATTACCTGACAGGCAACCATGATGAAACCCTCAGAAAAGTATCAAGTTTACAGTTGGGTCCTTTATTTATCAGGGATAAGTTAATCCTTGAGCTAAATGGGGAAAAAGTGTGGTTTTTTCACGGAGATATTTTTGATATCACCATGAAATACTCCAAATGGATTGCAAAGCTTGGAGGCCATGGCTACGAGTTGCTCATTCTGTTAAACCGGTGGATGAATTTCTTTTCGATCAAACTGGGATACGGGAAAATCTCTCTTTCAAAGAAAATTAAAGACAGTGTAAAAACCGCAGTTAATTTCATAGACGATTTTGAAGTAACGGCTATGGAACTGGCCATTGATGAAGGATACGATTACGTGGTTTGCGGGCATATCCATCAACCTAAAATTCGGGGCTACGAAAATGAAAAAGGATCGGTCATTTACCTGAACTCTGGGGATTGGATCGAAAACCTGACTGCTCTTGAATACGATGGCGAAGAATGGAGCCTTTACAGGTACGAAGAAGATGTGGTATTAAAAGACAATCCGAGAATAAACCAACTCATGAAATCACACACCATCAAACATAAGGTAATGATAGGATGAGGATACTATATGGAGTTCAGGGAACCGGGCACGGGCATATAAACAGGGCTAAAGTGATTATTCCTATTCTGCAGCAATATGCAGACGTTGAAGTATTACTAAGCGGATATAATTTTAATTTAGACCTGGATATCAACTTTAAAAGGAGAGGCATAAGCCTTACCTATAACAGCAGGGGAGGAATTGACTTGTTTGATACGGCGATAAGCATAAAACCTATTCAGCTTATGCAAGATATTCAATCTGTTCCTGCAAATGATTACGATTTTGTGATTTCGGATTTTGAGCCAATTACTGCCTGGGCAGCACGCTTTTCTGATACCAAATGTATTGCACTCAGTCATCAGGCCTCTTTTTTATCTGAAAAAAC
This sequence comes from Balneolaceae bacterium, assembly GCA_006969905.1. Lineage (GTDB taxonomy): Bacteria > Bacteroidota > Rhodothermia > Balneolales > Balneolaceae > Balneola. Next base: position 1,850,605 of record CP030887.1, read on the forward strand.
ACCACGCCCTGAGAAGAGATCTCCATTTGCAGAGGGGGTGCTTCGATACTTTGCACCTTGTGATTTTTATTTTGGCACCCACTACAGGGAGTATGATGATTTTATTGAATCACCGATTTTGAGAGAGGAGATCTTACAACTAATGCCAACCTTGGGTGAACATGTGACAGTGTATCTCCCTGCTTACTCAACAGAATTTTTAACTCAGATATTTTACCAGGTACCTGACGTTAAATGGGACATATTTTCTCCCGGATGCGAGTACCCTCAAACAGCAGGAAATGTTTCCATCTTTCCCATTGGGAATGAGACTTTTCTGAAAAGCCTGGAAAGCTCTTTAGGGTTACTTTGCTCAGCCGGATTTGAAGGGCCTTCTGAAGCTATGTTCCTGAACAAAAAGCTGATGGTACTACCCATTGATAATCAATACGAACAACTTTGCAATGCGGCAGCTGTAAAAGAACTTGGGGGAGAAGTAGTATTAAAAGTGACAGATAGCTTTGTTCACCAGCTTAAAAACTGGATTGAGCATGGAAAAAATCTTGAGCTAAAAAGTGTGTGTAACGTAAAAGATCTGGCTTTAAAGGTTTTGTCAGCCGGAACTTCTTTATAGCCCTTTTACTTCAGGTACTTTTCTTTAATAATATTCAGGTGATGTAATTCATGACCTGCAATAATAAAAGCAAGGGCACGCACCGTAAACTCTAAACCATTGGCAATTCCTTTTCGGTTAATCATCTCTTTGGTCATGTTATCGAAAAGATGGATGGTAGCCACCCTAACAGCTAAATACTCATTCGAGAGGTTTGCAAGAGTCCTGGAATTGTAGTTGGATACTTTTATCCATTCATCCTGATCCATTCCGGGGAGTTCATTTTTGTCGCCCCGGCTGATGCTTAACGCCCGGTAAGCAAATACCCTTTCTGTTTCAATCATGTGGCCAAAAAGTTGCTTAAGGGTCCACTTTCCTTCCTTATAAGAAAAGAAAGCTTTATCTCCTGTTACCGAGTTGATCAATGTAAACACTTCATGCATCTGTGCATTAAGTGAATGTATAATATTATCCTTCGGGACATTGCCCACATAGGCTGAATAAGAGTGTGCATATTCAGAAGGGGAAGGATATTCGTTGTCCCAGGTATTCATGCCAACGGGTTTTGTTTTTAAGTGGTGGATAATACTTTGAAAAAATTAAAGACCAAAAAAACCCGGTATTTTTTTTATACCGGGTTAAAGATAAGATTCGGAGTATAAGTGTTATTCTACTTCAATAGATTCTACTTTTGATTCTGATGCTTTTTGGCCATCAGCGGTAGTAACATGAGCAAAAGCATAGGCTACACCATCAACAACTTTCCAATCCGTATAAGTAGTTTCCCCATTTACAACTTTACCTGCCTGAGGGTTGAATGCCGAAGTACGGATTTTATATGGGAAGCTGGTTTTAGGATCTAAAAGATAGGTTGAAGGGCCATCTGAGGTAATTTTTAATACCACATACTCTTTTCCATCTATTTCTTCCATGCCTAAGTATTCAGCATCCAAACTGGTATGGTTGATAGCTACATTGATATAACTATTCTTGATCTCTTTTACCATTGGGCCAACCATAGCCGGAGGTAGTTGTTGTTCCTGGCCCATCATGCTCATAGTTCCCTGTCCGTTTTCTAACGACATTCCCATAGTTCCTTGTGGAGTTTCCAAAGAGGCAGACATACTGGTAGTAGAATAATTGATGGTTGCCGTATTTTTTATCTGCATTTCGCCCATAGGGGTAACCTGGGTAAGGCTGCTAACGGAGGTTATACTTGTTACCTCTTTTCCTGGCTCAATAATAGAATCAGCCATCCTTTTCAGCCACTCCTTTCCTTTTGCAGTATCACCTGATGCCTGATCTTCATCACTACCCGGTTCAGGGATGCTAACGTCCATCTCATTTACAGTCCCGTATTTGTCCAGTTGATCACCGATCTCTTCCTTATTACCCACTACAAGAATTTGTACCTGGTCAGGTTTAAGATATTTTTGAGCGACTCTTTGAACATCGGCAATAGTTACTTTCTTAAGGTCTTCAACGTACTCGTTAAAAGCATCTTCTGAAAGGCCATTGTACTCGTTATTCAGTCGTTCATTAAGAATTTTATTCTTACTGTCGTAACGGAAAACAAGGGTATTTAAAAACCGGTCCCGGGCGTCATTCAGTTCTTTAGAAGAAACGGGCTCATCCTGCATTTTCTTAACTTCAACGAGGATGGCATCAATAGCCTCAGCAGTGGTTGAACTTTTAGTCATTACTGTAAGGCCGAAAGTGCCCGGATAATTGATATTACTGCTGTAGCTGCCTCCCACAGCATAGGCTAAACCTAGGTCACTTCTTACACTTTGAAATAATCTTCCGGCAAAACCACCACTAAGAATCTGGTTCATCATTTGTAAAGCTGCATAATCAGGGTTATCTCTTAACCCTCCGATATGCCCAATAATTACGTAGCTTTGGTTTACATCGGGCTTATCAACCAGGTTGATAGTGGAAGGGTAATTATAATCAACGTCCGGATAAATGAGGTTGGTTGCAGTGCCGGCAGGTAAACTGCTAAAAGCTTCTTTAAGCTTTTCTTTCATTTCTTTGGTATCAAAATCACCAATTACCCCGATCATCATGTTGTTGCCAACAAAGGCTTCTTTGTGAAAAGCAACAAGGTCATCTCGTGAAATGGCATCAACGCTGGCGTATTCAGTTTGCCGCGTGTAAGGAGAATCTTCTCCATAAATCAGTTTAGCGAATTCACGGCCTGCAATTCCGGCTTGTTGATCATTTCTCCTGGAGATTGCTGATTTGGTCTGAGTTTTAGCAAGTTCGATCTTCTCTTCAGGGAAAAGGGGGTTTTGTACTAAATCCACAAAAACAGGAAGTAACTCATCAAAATCTTCTTTCAAAAGATTCATATTAGCCCCACCTGAGCCCTGGCCAATAAAAGTGCTCATAAAGGCTGCCTTGTCTTCCAGAAGCACATTCAATTTATCAGGTGGATAGTTTTTTGAACCGCCTTCTCTCATTACGGTTCCCGCCATGCTGGCCAGTCCTTCTTTACCGACAGGCTCCAATAGGCTTCCGGTTCGCACAATAGCATTAACACGGATCAAAGGCAGTTCCTTGTCTTCAACAAGGTAAAAGGTAATGCCATTGTCCAGTTTAAGCTCCTCAACAGGTGCTTTTTTAAACTCATTCAGTTTAGGATACTTAATCTCATCATAACGCTTTTGTGCAGAAACACTCAACGTTATAAGCATGGTTATGGATAGAAGTAAAATACGTTTCATAATTGCGTGTCTTAAATTTTTAATCTCTTTTGTTTCAGGAGTCAGCTTTTACCGTAGCACCAACCGTTCGGCTTTGTTTTACCAAGTATTTGTTGGCAACGCGCTGCAAGTCATCGAGGGTTACTGCATCGTAGCGTTCCAGTTGCAGGAATACGTCTCTCCAGTTTCCTTTTGTAGCATGTGTACTTGCAAAATTAAGTGCCAGCCCTGTATTATTTGCCAATCCGCGTATGATTCCCGCACGGATATTTGTGCGTGCCCTGTCCAACTCTTGCTGAGTAATAGAACCGCCTTTTACAATCTCAATTTCTTCGTAGATACGGTTTTCAAGAGTATCCAATTCTACCCCTGCATTAGGCACTGCAAGTGTTACAAAGAGAGAGTTGAAGCGGGAGCCGGGGAAGCCATTAAAAGCACCTACCTGCAAGGCCAGTTTTTCTTCATCTACCAGTTTTTTATAAAGAACGGAAGTTCTACCGTTTGAGATAATATTTCCAAGCAAGCTTAAAGCTTCAAAATCTTCATGCGAATCAGAAACTACATGATATCCAATCAGCATAATGGGCTGTGAGGTACCTTCAATTGTAAATCTTCGCTCTCCACGTTGAGCCGGTTCAATAGTAGTTACAGGAGGGGCTACCTTACCTTTACCCGGCAAATCGGAGAAATATTCTTCTGCCAGTTTTTTCATTCTCTTGGGGTCAACATCACCGGCTATGCCTATAGTGATGTTGCTGGGTATATAATAGGTCTCATAGAATCGTTGTGCATCCTCGATAGTAGTGGCTGTTATATCTGAATTCCAACCCACAATAGGCCTTCCATACGGGTGAGCGGTGTAGGCAACTGCAAGAAACTCTTCAACTAAACGGCCAATCGGATTCGACTCGGTTCGCATTCTGCGTTCTTCCCGAACTACTTCTTTTTCAACATAAAACTCACGGTATGTTGGGTTTTTGAAACGGTCAGCTTCCAGGTTAAACCATAATTCCGCTTTATTGGATGGAAGGCTATAGAAGTAGTTCGTTAAATCCGCTCCGGTAGAAGCATTAAGCCCGGTTCCCCCGTTATTCTGGATGATTTCGGAAAACTCGTTATTTACTACATAGGTTTTGGACTCTTCCAGGAGTTCTTCAAATTTTGCTTTTTTGTCAGCTAAAGCCTGCTCATCGGGGTTTGGTTTGTACTTTTCATAAAGCCAGTCTTTGTAGGCTTCATCCATAGCATCAATAACTTTCTTCTCCTCTTCCCAATTGGTAGTGCCAATGTATTTGGTTCCTTTAAAGGCCATGTGCTCAAAAATGTGTGCAATACCTGTATTGCCGACAGGTTCATCAACACCACCTACATTTACGTGAGTATAAAAGCTGGCAACAGGAGCGTCCCTTCGTTCAATAATGATAAAATGTAAACCATTATCGAGGGTAAATTCTGTTACTTTTTTCTCAAATTCTTTAAGGTTTTGTGCATCTACGGTAGATACTAGCAAAGAAAGAGTGATGACTGACAGCATCAATCTCCCGAATATTTTAAGTACTCTCATTGCAATAGATTTAGGATAAAATTAAAGTTGTGTGACTATTTAAGTGCTTAAAAGCTAGGAGTTATTACATCTATTCCAAAATTTAACTGTAGAATTTTGGAGTAAATTCTTTTAAATCCATTCCGTCCTTAAACGAATTGCTCAGGTTTTCGTTTCGGATAAGCTTTAAATCATATGATATAAATTCAGGATTATTGTAGCGCTTTTGATAGTAAATCTTTTTATCACCAGTTGTTCTTGAACAGCGATCAATTTCTAACACGGCCATTCCTTCTTTTAAATTAAGATGTTTTGCAACATACGCGGAGGCATTAGTGGCAGTGATTCGGTATGAGCCTCCTATGATTGGGATATCATATTTTTCCTCAAATACCTGGTACAATGTTTGAGTTGTAAGGTTTTCATCGAATAGTAACTGGCCATAGCTTGCAGGAAGCCAGGTAACATCCAGGGCTATAGGTTTGTTATTTGCCAGCCGAACACGGTCAATTTGTATTAACTGGCTGTCTTTTTTGAGTTCGAGCATTTTATTTACCTCGGGAATGGCGGTTACCTTTTTAAGGCTGATAAGCTTTGAAGAACTTTTGTATCCCGCTTTTCTCATATCCTCTGAAAAGTCAGTTAATCGAACTAAGGGCTTATTTATTTTTTGTTCACTTACAAAAGCACCCAATCCCTGTTTCCTGAAGATGAGCTGTTGATTTTCAAGTTTCTGCAATGCCTGGCGTACCGTAACCCTGCTTACTTTGAAATATTCGCAAAGCCTTTTTTCCGAGGGTAATCGATCTCCGGGTTCAAATTTTCCCTCATTGATCTCAGAGCGTAGCTGGTTTACTATTTGCTCATATTTTGTTTCCATATATGCTTATCATTGAATTTAGTACAGAAAATATACTTGTTATAACATGTTGCATCAAGTGAAATTTTATTCATAAACTTGCCTCGAACTTAATAATGACATCAATGATTACTGATTTTTTAACTCAACCAATGCCTTGGTATATAGCCGGCCCCTTAATTGGGCTCATGCTTCCTTTGCTGTTGGTAATTGCTAATAAAACATTTGGAATTTCTTCAAGTTTCAGGCATGCATGTGCCTCTTTAATACCCTCTGCAAAAAAGTTCTCTTATTTTAATTACGACTGGAGAAAGCAGGGTGGCTGGAATCTCAAATTTGCTGCCGGTGTAATTATCGGTGGGCTGGGTGCTGCTTTTTTTATTCCCGAAGGTTATGAAGTAGCCATTTCTAAAAGTACTCAAGCTACATTATCGAACATGGGAATACAGGATTTCTCAGGTTTAATGCCAGCAGAGCTATTTAGCTGGTCCGGCTTGTTGAGTATCCCCGGTTTTGTACTCATGATTTTAGGTGGTTTTATGGTCGGTTTTGGTGCCCGTTATGCAGGCGGTTGTACTTCCGGGCATGCAATTACCGGCCTGGCTACGCTGCAAAAGGCTTCACTGATTGCAGTTATAGGGTTTTTCATAGGTGGTATAATTACATCATATTTTTTACTTCCAAATCTTTTAGGATAATAGCTATGAAGTATTTGTTTTTTGGGACTTTTTTCGGTTTTGTATTGGTGAAATCAGAAGTAGTATCATGGTTTCGAATACAGGAAATGTTTTATTTCGATTCATTCCACATGTATGGCATTATAGGCTCTGCAATAGTAACAGGTTTACTTACAACCCTGATCATCAAAAAGTGGAGATTGAAGGATGTGAATGGAAATGAAATCTCTATCAAAGAGAAAGATAATTCAGTAACTAAGCGATATATTATTGGCGGTGCTATTTTTGGCTTGGGCTGGGGCTTAACAGGAGCCTGTCCGGGACCAATGTATGCACTAATTGGTAGCGGTTACCTAATAATTATAGTGCCCTTGCTAAGTGCAATAATTGGAGCGTTTGCTTACGGAGCATTACAACAAAAATTACCACATTAAAATTAAATAAAGAGATAAAGGACCTCGATCATGTTTTTTGAACAAATATTTGAAGAAAAACTGGCACAATACGCATACGTTATCGGATGCCAGAGAAATGGAGAAGCCATAGTGCTTGATCCCATGAGAGATATAGCCAGGTATGAAGAAATTGCAGCTAAAAATAACTTAAAAATTGTGGCTGCAGCAGATACCCATATTCATGCCGATTACCTTTCAGGGCTCAGAGAGTTTGCTGAAAAAGGAGTTAAGGTTTATGCCTCGGATGAAGGGGATGCCGACTGGAAATATGAATGGCTTATAGATAGTGGCTATAATTACCAATTACTGAAAGACGGCGATCAATTTAGTATTGGAAATATCCAGTTCAAAGCAATTCATACTCCGGGGCATACACCAGAACATATGATCTTCCAGGTAACAGATGGTGCAGCTACGGATGAACCGATGGGTATTATTTCAGGAGATTTTGTTTTTGTAGGTGATGTTGGCCGTCCCGATTTATTGGAAACCGCAGCAGGCCAGGTAGGGGTAATGGATGAATCTGCCAGGGTTCTTTACAAGTCGCTGGATAAGTTTAAAGCCATGCCTGAATACATGAAAGTGTGGCCCGGGCATGGGGCAGGCAGTGCTTGTGGCAAAGCATTAGGTGCCATTCCTGATTCAACTGTCGGGTACGAGCAACGTTTTAATGGTTCAATTCGTGCAGCAATTACCGAGCAGGATTTTGTAGACTTTATACTGGAAGGCCAGCCTGAACCACCGCTATATTTCGCCAGGATGAAACGGGATAACAAACTGGGGCCAAAAGTACTGGGTACTATTCCTTCTCCTGAAAGAATGGGAGTGACCGAGATTATTGGCCAAGGCCGCATTTCGGATGCAGTAATAATTGATACCCGTAAAGACAGAATAGCATTCATGAACGGTCACATCCATGGATCGTTATATGCACCTTTCAACAAAACCTTTAATACCATTGCAGGATCGTATGTAAGCGATGAGCAGGATATCTACCTGATCATAGAAGAAGCTGATGTAGACGAAGCAGTACTGGATTTAATCCGCATTGGACTAGACAATATAAAAGGTTTTGCCACACCAGAAGATCTTCGAAAGTTTGGTGAAAATGGAGGAGAGTTATTCTCAACTCCAATCATCAATTTTGAAGAACTGGAGAAAAAAGATGCCAATGAAGATATCCAGGTACTTGATGTACGTAAGAAGACGGAATATGATGAAGGCCATTATCCCGGAGCATTGAACATAGCCCATACTAGGTTACTGGATCGGGTTGAAGAAGTAAATCTTGACAAGCCCGTACTTGTGCATTGTAAATCGGGTGCGCGTGCCGCCGCCGCCTCTTCTTTGTTAGAAAAGCAAGGAGCTGATGTTTACTACGTAAACGACCTGGTAGACCCCTGGCTGAAGAAAAAGAACTTTCTCAGCGAGGTTAAATAATGTGGTGGGCGTGGTTAGGCGCTCTATTAATTGGAATATCTCTGGGGCTGTTGGGCTCCGGAGGTTCCATACTCACAGTTCCTGTACTTTTGTACCTGGTAGGTGAGCCGGAAAAGCTTGCCATAGCTGAATCATTGGGTATTGTAGCAGCGATCAGTTTTGTAGGCGCGATACCTTATGCTATAAAAAAAGAAATCCACTGGAAGAGCCTCATTTTCTTTGGTATCCCGGGTATGGCAGGTACTTATGGAGGTGCCGCTATTTCCAAATACCTTTCAGGTACTACCCAGCTTCTTATTTTTGCAGGGGTAATGTTACTTGCAGCAGTTATGATGATCAGGGATAGGAAAGAACCTGATCCGGAAAAAAAGATAAAGATTTCAAAGTGGCTGCTTATTGTGGAAGGTCTGGCAGTGGGTGTACTTACAGGATTGGTTGGTGTGGGAGGAGGATTTCTTATTATCCCGGCGCTGGTTTTGATGGGAGGTTTAAGTATGAGGCTGGCTGTAGGAACAAGCCTGCTCATCATCACGCTAAAAAGTACAATGGGTCTTATTAAATATATGGATGTACTGGCCGAACAAAACCTGTTTATAAACTGGGATTTAGTAGCCGTATTTGCAGCTATAGGTGCAGTAGGTAGCTTTGTAGGAAATAAGGTGGGTGCCAAAATCTCTCAAAAGAATCTCAAGAAAGGCTTTGGTTATTTTTTAGTGTTGATGGGGGTTTATATTATTTACTCAAGTTTGTTTTAAACCTCGTTATACCGAAAACAATTGATGGTATGATCATTCACAAGTCCACAGGCCTGCATGTGGGCGTACATTATGGTGCTTCCGACAAATTTAAATCCACGCTTTTTTAAGTCCTTACTAAGCTCATCTGATTCGGAAGAAGTAGCCGGTACTTCAGACATAGATTTCCAGCTATTGATAATTGGTTTGCCTTCAACAAATCCCCAAATGTAGGAGTCAAAACTGCCGAACTCCTCTTGTACTTCCAGGAATTTCTGGGCATTGGTAACCGCAGCATTAACTTTAAGTTTGTTGCGGATAATACCTTCAAACTGGAGCAACTCCTGTATCTTTTGTTCATCAAAAGTGGCTACAATTTCGGGATCAAAATCAGCAAAAGCTTTACGATAGCCTTCCCGTTTCTTAAGTACTGTTGACCAACTTAACCCTGCCTGTGCGCCTTCCAGTATCAAAAACTCAAAATGGGTTCTGTCGTCATGAACAGGTACACCCCATTCTTCATCGTGATATTTTACATACTCCTCAAACTGTCCTGCAGCCCATTCGCATCGTATTATTTCCGCCATCTTTTTTTCGGATAAAGTTATTTTTAGGATAATAAAAAAAGGCAAAATTATTAGTTACCTTAACAGGCTCACTCACATTACAAAAAACACTTAAATCGAAGTAGTTTCATGAACTGGGAATCCACCGTTCGTCAACTTGCAGAAAAAAGCGGAATTAGCCAAAGCCTGGCAAAACAAATTATTACCCTCACAGAATTACTTGAAGAGCTTGCCGCCTCAAAATTTGGAGAAGAGTTTGTTAACCAATTAGGAAATCTGCCTTTAATAGCCAGCGCTGCACTAGATGGAAAGGATAATGACGCACGGGCTACAATAAATGCGTTGGTCAGTAATCTGGATATTGAAGAGGCTAAAGAAATTCTAAGAATGTATACCACATTCTTTCATTTGGTAAACTCTTTGGAACAGCATGAAATCAGTAGGGTTAATCGCGAAAGGGAGTTTAAGGAAACCAAAGAAAGTCCCAGAAATGAGAGTATTGCAGAAGCCGTTTATAAAATGAAAGAGGCTGGGTACTCTGTGCAGGAGGCATTAGATATCTTTCAAAAAATGGATATTCAGCCTACGATTACCGCACACCCTACAGAGGCACGAAGACGTAGTGTACTTACTAAACAGCACGAAATTACCGGGATGATTAACCGACTGGAAACTGCTGACCTGACTGAAGATGAATCGCGGTTGCTTAGAAAGGGAATTCTTAACCAACTAAACTTACTGTTACTTACGGATGAAGTACGTGCAGAGCGTATGTCGGTAGAGGACGAAGTAGAGAATGGAGTGTTCTATTTTACCCATACCATTTGGGGAGCTATTCCGGATTTGTATAATGATATCCGTTTGGCCGTAGAAACTTATTACGGGGAATTGGTAGATATTCCGAATGTACTCAAATACCGTTCCTGGATTGGAAGCGACAGGGATGGAAATCCAAACGTAACTTCCTCTGTTACCTGGAAAACTATTGTTGAACAGCGAAGAACTGTGCTGAAGCTCTATATTAAAGAGCTGAACCATTTACGTAGGTATTTAAGTGTTTCTTATAAAGAGACGGACATTTCAGAAGATCTGAAAGCCTCACTTCATACAGAAGAGGAAAAAAATCCAATCCCGAAGTTGTATGAAAGAAGGTACCAGAGAGAGCCGTACCGGCGTAAGATTACGCACATGATGCAGCGTATACAACGCCAGATAGATGCAATTGAAAAGGGTAAACTGGAAATTCTAAACACAACATCGGCCTACACTTCGGAGTGTTATATAAAGGATTTAGAACTGTTACGTGCCAGCCTGATAGAAAATGGCCTGCGGGGTTTGGCTGAAGAAGGCCGCCTGCAATATGCTATTGACCGGGCTAAAACTTTTGGCTTTCATCTTACTGCATTAGATGTTCGGCAACATAGTCGTTTGCATGAAGAAACCGTGGCAGAACTGCTGCAAAAGGGTAATGTAACAGATAGTTATGCCTCGCTTAATGAGGAGCAAAAAATTGAGTTGTTGGTTCGTGAACTTAAAAATCCACGGCCTTTAAGCCCTTTTAAAAGTGAGCGGAGTGAAGTGGCCAGCAAAGTAATGACGGTTTTTGAGGAAATCCGGGATATCCTTCATCTGGATAAGAATGCATTTGGAAGTTATATCATTAGTATGACTCATGGTGTAAGTGATATGCTGGAAGTGCTGGTGCTGGCAAAAGAGTTGGGTTTGTGGTCGTATGATGGTTCAGAAATAGATACTCAATTGGATGTTGTTCCCCTTTTTGAGACTATCGAAGATTTGGAGGCAAGCAGCCATTTAATGGGAGAAATGTTTGAGCATCCGCTTTTTTCAAAGCAGATTAAGGCCAGGGGAAATTTCCAGGAAATAATGCTGGGTTACTCCGACAGTAATAAAGATGGTGGTTACTGGATGGCTAACTGGGCTTTGGACAAAGCGCAATACGAACTTGGGACTGTGTGCAGGAAATACAATATTGATTTTCGCCTTTTCCATGGCAGGGGTGGAACTATTGGCCGGGGAGGAGGACAATCCAATAAAGCAATTGTAGCGATGCCGCCCGTAAGTAATAATGGCCGTATTCGATTTACCGAACAAGGCGAAGTACTTTCATTCAGGTACTCACTTTCAACCATTGCACACCGGCATTTAGAGCAAATAGTAAATGCAATGGTACAGGTATCAATGGCTCAAAAAAACAGTACAGGATTCTTGAAAGACCAGGAAGAAAAAGCTGTGATGGAAGATCTCGCACAAACATCCATGAAGTCGTACCGGGATTTGATAGATGCAGATGGCTTTTGGGAATGGTATTCGGGAATTACCCCCATCGAGCATATCGGGAAGCTTCCTATAGCCTCCCGCCCCGTTTCCAGGGGAGGGTCAGGAGCTATGACATTTGAGAGCTTAAGAGCTATTCCCTGGGGGTTTGCCTGGACGCAGGTTCGTTATAATGTTCCCGGCTGGTACGGTATAGGAGAAGGTTTGAATTCTGTTCTGGCAAAATCAGAAAAAGAAAAAGGAATTTTGAAAGGCTGGTATAACTCATGGGTGTTTTTTAAGACAGTACTAAATAACAGCCAAAGAGAATTGGCCCGAACCCATTTACGAACGGCAGAGATTTACAATAAAGAGTTGGAGGGGTTTCATAAGCAAATCCATGAAGACCTGGAAAAGGCAGCTACTGCTATTTCGGAAATAGCCGGAATATCAGACTTTCTGGATCACAACCCGGTTATACAGCGTTCTATAAAGTTCAGAAATCCATTTACATATCCATTGAATTTTATACAAGCCGAACTATTGAAGCGTTGGGGCAACTCTGATTCAGATTTAGAAAGAAAAGAATTAACAGAAGCCTTATTTTTAAACATTAACGGAATTGCTGCTGCCATGCAGAGTACCGGTTAGAGAGATAAATATATTAACAATTGCCTGACAGATTGTTAGCACAAAAGCATGTATTTTAGAATATGATGAATGAAATAATTAGCCCTGTTCAAATAAAAGTAGAACCTGTAGAATCAAGCAGAATCCATGAGGTGGATTTTGAAAATCTGGTATTCGGAGAAAAATTTTCCGATCACATGTTTGTGATGGAGTATGAAGACGGAAGTTGGAAGGAGCCTGTTATAAAACCTTATGGCCAGATCCAAATTAGTCCGGCGCTAAACACACTTCATTACGGGCAAGCCATTTTTGAAGGAATGAAGGCTTTTTATAAAGACGAAAACACCATCAATATATTCCGGCCTGATGTACATCACGAGCGCCTGAATAATACAGCTCGCAGGATGATTATACCGGAAACGGACTACGATACCTTCATAACTGCGTTAGAAGAATTGTTGAAGTTAGATTACAAATGGGTGCCTAAAAAACCGGGAACAGCACTTTATATCCGTCCGCTTATTTTTGCATCAGCCGACTTATTGGCTGCACGGTCTTCTGATAAATTCAGTTACTATATTATTACTTCTCCGGTGGGGGCTTACTATGCTGAAGGCTTCAATCCCGTAAAACTTACTACAACTCATGAATATGTACGGGCTGTTGAAGGGGGAACCGGAGAGGCTAAAACTGCAGGCAATTATGCGGCCAGTTTCCTACCGGCCAGAAAGGCAGCTCAAGAAGGTTATACCCAGGTACTTTGGCTGGATGCTAAAGAGCACAAATATGTAGAGGAAGTAGGTACCATGAATATTCACTTCCTGATCGGGAACACATTAGTGACTCCCGGCCTGTTTGGTTCAATTCTTCCGGGCGTAACCCGCCGCTCAGTGATTACACTTGCTAAAGAATGGGGCTACAACGTGGAAGAACGCCGTATTTCTATCGATGAAGTTTTTGACGCTCATGAAAAAGGAGAGCTAAAAGAAGTATTTGGTTCCGGAACTGCCGCTGTAATTTCTCCGGTTGGGCTTATTCATCATAAAGGCAAAACCATACATATTGGTGATGATAAGATAGGCCCGGTAGCCAAAAAGCTGTTCGATTCTATTACGGACATCCAGTATGGACGAAAAGAAGATACATACGGCTGGGTTCACTCTGTTAAAGTATAATATTTGCAGATTGACCTGATCAAAATATTAGCTGTTGGTTCCGGGGGATTCCTGGGGGCAGTATCCCGTTATCTTTTGGCAGGATTTACACAATCATTTTTTCCCACTTCGCAGTTTCCTTATGGTACGTCTTTAGTAAACATCCTGGGGTGTTTCCTTATCGGTTTGCTGGCAGGTACTTTTGAACTGAAAGAATGGATGAACCCTGAAGTAAGGTTATTTATTTTTGTAGGTATCCTGGGCGGATTTACCACATTCTCAACTTTTGCGAATGAGAGTTTTATGCTGTGGGAAAAGGGGGAAATATTGTTAGGTGCTCTCAATATAGGCGTACAAATTATATTGGGTGTACTTTTTGTATGGATAGGATACGGGCTGGTAAAGTCTTTTTCCTAATACCCTTTCTTTTTGTCTACCTGGTTTATTAAATCCATACCTGAGAGAGTACGTTTGTAATTTTCAACAATCTGGGCAACTGCTTCTTTTGGATCGGTTACGGCTCCGATATGTGGAGTAATCATGATTTTAGGCCTGTTCCAGAAAAGATGATGAGAGGGGAGTGGCTCTTCTTCAAATACATCTAAACAAGCGCCAGCTAAAGCTCCTGTATCTATACCATAAATTAAATCCTCCTCGATTAAATGGGCCCCTCTTCCAACATTAATCAGGTAGGCAGGCTTTTTAAGCTTTTTGAAGACATCCAGGTTCAGGATGCCTTGCGTTTCGGAGGTTAGTGGGAGCATACAAACCAGGATGTTCGTTTCGTCCAGAAATTCATTCAACTGGTTGTAAATAAAGGTTTCAATACCGTCAATTTGTTTTTCTGTTTTGGACCATCCGGTTACTGAATATCCGTTATTACTTAACATTCGCGCAGCCTCTATCCCCATTTCACCTAAGCCCATTATTCCGATTACACAATCTTTTTTAGAAATGGCATCATGTGGACTCCAGTATCCTTCTCTTTTCTGATCAACATACCTTGAGGTGTGATTGCGATAATTTAGTACAGCAGTTAATACATATTCGGCAAGTTGTTCTTTAAGTGAAGAGGTTACCACTCTTGCCAGTTTAACATGTTCGGGAATTGCTTCGTCCTCCAGCAAGTGATTTACTCCTGCTCCTAAAGAAGTCACCGCTTTTAAATTTGAGTATCCATTCAAAACATTTTTTGGATGTCGCCAGCTTACTGCAAAATTGACCCGTTCTTTATGTTTAACTTTTGGCCATATTTCAATATCTATGTTGGGATCTACTTCCAGGATAGATTCTTTCCATACATTCATATCTCGATTAGGTGCAATCAATAATAAGGACATAGCAGGGTCTTTAAATTTGATACCATACAAAAGTACAACTTATAAGAGATTATACTCTGTTTTTTAAAAGATTTCTTAAAGCATAGTTAAAGTGACTAGCAACTATTTTGTTTTTGCTACCATCAACTCATCCCAGCGTGTAGTGTAGCGCTTGCTCAGATGGTTTTGATTCATCGTCCAGTCATTGCGATGATCTTCTTCTTTGTGTAGTCCGGTAGCTGCAAAAGCAGCTTTATTACGCCCATAGCGCGAATTTATGTGATCAATACAATTCATCAAACGGGACTGTTGTTGGGTGTATAAATGTGGATCAAACAGATCCATTTGTACCTCATTACCCGGTACAATACCCGTCAGCATTACGGCTGCTTTTTTGTATTTGGTATTGTGTGTATAAGCACGGGCAGCTAATGCTTTGCCGAATTGAATGAGTAAAGGGGTATGTGCGGTAGGTACTTTAAGAGCATAACCCTTGTTAAATTTGTACCTGCTTTTCAGGTTTTCATATTTATCTGCGATCAGTGTTACACTAATTACAGAGGCTACAGAGTGTTGGGCACGAAGTTTTTCAGCAGCTCTGGAAACAAAAGTAGCTACTGCTTCCTGTATATCGCCCAGATCATATAACGGCTTTCCAAACATCCGGGAAGTAACGATTCCTTTTCGGGCATCTTTTACTTCACTGATGTGTATGCACGAAATTCCATTCAGCTCCAATACGGTTCGCAAGCCGGTAACTGCCATGTGCTTTCGCACCCATTTTTTGTTGCCCAGGGTGCGTTTTAAGTCGAGGGCGGTATTGATATTATATCGGTTTAGCCGAACAGTGTGGGCATTCCCGATACCCCATATTTTTTGAACAGGGAAGTCTTTAAGAAGGGAGTCTATATCAGGATGATTTACAAGGTTGAGAACCCCATCATATATGGGGTTTCGCTTACAAATCTGGTTAGCTACTTTAGCCAGTGTTTTACTTGTGGCAACCCCCACAGAAACAGGGAGGCCTGTCCATCGAAAAATGGTATTCTTAATAAACCGTGCATATTCAGAAAGATCATCAAAAATATTAGTAGATACTTCAGCAAAAGCTTCATCTATACTATACACTTCTACGTTGTGGGTTATATCCCGGAGTATATCCATCACCCTATTGCTCATATCTCCATAAAGGGGGTAATTTGATGAGCGAAGAACTATCTGGTGTTCTTTAAAAAACCTGCGATACTTAAACTCAGGAGCCCCCATGGGTACTCCTGCTTGTTTGGCTTCCTCTGATCGGGCAATTACACAGCCATCATTATTCGAAAGAATAGCAATAGGCTTACCGATTAACACCGGGTCAAAAGCCCGTTCACACGAAGCATAAAAGTTATTGCAATCAATCATTGCATAAGCGGTAGTTTCAGGAGTTTTCATCGTCAAAAAACTCATAGCTGGTATCGGTGAATTACATGCGTGACCACACCCCAAATTATCCAATCGGTATCATCATAAATAGCGATGGGTTCGTGGCGGGCATCGTCCGACACAAGAAATACCCGTACCCCTCTTCTTACAAAGCGGCGAATTACCGGTTCCTGGTTAACAGAGGTAATTACAATGCTGCCGTTTTTGGGATGTATGGATCGGTCTACAATAAGGATGTCTTTATCATGGATTCCGGCGCGTTGCATAGCATTGCCTTCTGCCCTTACATAAAAAGTTGCAGAAGGCCGGTATACGACTAAGTCTTCCAGGCTAAGGGCTTTTTCTAAATGGTCTGCTGCCGGTGAAGGGAATCCCGTTTCTATTTTTCCTGAGAGTTCAAGTTCTCCTGTCCGTGATACTGTGGGTGAACCTAAATATGCTTTAATGCCTTCCATTGCTATTTCCTGTACATATTATAATATGTGTATTATATGTACAATATTGATAAACTAAAAATCAAATAAGCAGGCTCAATTACATTTTTTAATACTAACCAGAAATGGAAAAAATTTTATTTGTATTCGTAAAACCGTGTATATAGAACTATTGGTGTGGATATAATCACTATATTATTTCAGCAATAAGTAAACTTTATAGATCAGCTTTTTTACTCACGAGTCAGCTATGGGCTCCAAGAATCAAAGATTCAATATGTTGAAGAAAAGAATCGTTAAGATTATATCCTTTTTTGTATTCGCTCTTCATTTAATTTTGCCTTTGCAAACAAGTGCACAGGAATTGTTTTTAGAACCCAAAAGTGGGTTTTATCAGGACTCTTTGGAAATAAAACGTGGCAATATTGTCGATTCTGTAAAGATTTACTACACCCTGGATGGTTCCGTCCCGGATACTTCTTCATTGGTGCTGCCAGATTCAATTACTATTACAGAGACTTCGGTGCTTAGAGCGGTGATGTATTCAGAAGGTTTTGAAGATACTGTTGAAGCGTTTCGGAGTTATTTTGTTAATGAAGCTACCGAACTGCCGGTATTATCTATTACCAGCGACCCGGATGGATTTTTCTCAGATGAACGGGGAATTTATGTAGAAGGTACTAATGGAATATCAGGATACTGTAGAAGCACACCTAAGAACTGGAACCAGGATTGGGAACGGCCTGTTAGATTTGAATTTTTTGAGAAAGACAGGAACCAAGGGTTTAGTATAGACGCCGGGGTAAAAATTGGCGGGGGTTGTACCCGGTTATACCCTCAAAAGTCATTAGATATTTTCTTTCGTAGTGAATACGGTGCAAGTAAGTTGAACTACCAATTATTTGAAGATAAGCCTATCACTGAATTTGACCGTTTAGCTCTCAGAAACGGGGGGCAGGACTGGCATCGTGCTATGATCCGGAATGCCGCTATCCAATCAATGGTAAGGGATAGAATGGATTTAGGCTACCAGGCATTTAAACCAGTAGTGGTTTTTTTGAACGGGGAATATTGGGGTATTCATATTCTTAGGGAAAAACAAAACGAAGACTTTATTGAATCCAATTATGGATATGATGAAAATGAATTGGATATCCTCACTCAAAATGCCAAGGTTAAAGAGGGAAGTGCTGATCACTATAATGCGATGATCGATTTTATTACAGCTAATGATCTGAGCATTGAAGAGAACTACCGCTGGGTTGAGCAGCAAATGGAGATTGATCAATATATCGACTACCAGATTACACAGATTTATACTGCGAATGGCGATTGGCCCGGAGGCAACATCATTTTCTGGAGGCCTCAGATTGAAGGAGGTAAGTGGAAATGGGTCTTATATGATTCTGATATGGCAATGAACAGTCATTCCCGTGGGCAAGTGGATGATAATAGTCTTTACCTGGCTACTTCTACTAACTCAGATTATTATGCAAACCCTCCATGGGCAACTCTTTTATTCAGGAGTTTGCTGACTAATGAAGAGTTTAAGAATAAGTTTATTCAACGATATAGTGCCCATATGTGGACTACATTTAAACCGTCAAGGATGCTGGGGTTTATTGATAGCACAAAAGCACTTATCGAATCAGAGGTTCCCAGGCATATAGAACGCTGGAAGGATCTTGGTGGCTACAAGGGGCCTTTTATGCTGGGATCTAATATGAGCTTTGAGAAACACATTGAACTGGTTAAGTCGTTTATCCGAAGCAGGACCAACTATGCTCGAAATCATTTGGTAAGTCAATTTGACCTGGTAAAACTGAACAGCCTGGAAACTTTGGTTGAACCAGTTGAAGGAGGTAAAGTTTACATAGAAACAGTTCGATCAGATACCACAGATTTTATTGTGGTTTATAATGGAGTTCCGGTAAATATAAAAGCAGAAGCCAAACCGGGATATACATTTACAGGATGGAGTGGGGTTGGCTCAGGTACAGAAGCTGAAAAGCAATTGGTTTTGTCAGAAAACTCAACTATAACAGCTCACTTTAAGAGAAGTGTTATTTCAGAAACAGGAATAGTTATCAATGAGATCAACTACCGGTCAGCTGACAATTTTGACCCGGAGGACTGGATAGAATTTTACAATAATTCTGATAATGAAGTGGATATGAGTGGTTGGTACTTCTCTGATTCTGATAACTCGCACAAATTCTTTTTCCCGGAAGGCACTATTCTCGAAGATCGCGAATTTTTGGTATTGGTAAGGGACAGTGTGTTGTTTCAATCAGCATTTTCAGGTGTAAGTAATTTTGTAGGAAATATGGATTTTGGTCTTTCGGGAGATGGGGAGTTGGTTCGTCTTTTTGATGATACTGGAGCTATAGTTGATCAACTTACCTATAATGACAAGGCTCCCTGGCCGGAAGCAGCCGATGGACAAGGTCCAACATTGGCGCTGGCCAATCCGGGTTTTGATAATGCTGATGGTAATAATTGGGCAGCTTCGTCAGGTAATGGAACTCCGGGTGCAGAGAACAGCGATGTTCTGGTTAGTAATGAACCAGTCGTTGAAAATGAATTACCTGCCACAGTTAAACTGAATCAGAATTATCCGAACCCATTTAACCCTGTAACAACGATAAGCTATGCTATTGATAAGCCCGGACAGGTTTTTTTGAAAATATTTGATATTACAGGTAGGGAAGTAGCTGTTCTGGAGAATAGCATAAAAACTGCCGGAGTACATGAAGTGATTTGGAACGCAGGGGAGGGATCCGTTTCCAGTGGGGTATATTTTTATCGATTGGAGGCGTTAGGGCAGGTTTTTACCCGGAAACTAACCCTTATAAAATAAATCAGGTTTTGCCGTTCCATTCATCGAGGAATCGTTGCACGTACTCTTCCATGAATTGATGCCGGCTTTCCGCAATTTTTTTTGCTGCATCTGTATTTAACCGATCTTTTAACAAGAAAAGCTTTTCATAAAAATGATTGATAGTGTGCCCTTTATCATTTTTATAAGCATTAAAGCTGTTATGCATAGTTGGTGAATGTTCCGGGTTATAAAGCTCCCTGTGCCTGAAGCCTCCGTAAGCAAATGCCCGGGCAATACCAATGGCACCTATTGCATCCAGCCGATCGGCATCCTGCACAATTTTTCCTTCCAGCGTCCTCATGGGTGTATGTACACCGGCTCCCTTAAAAGATAGGTCTTTGATAATTTCCGTGACATGATTGATGACTCGTTTATTAACATTTAGGCTTTCTAACCATTCACGCGCAACCTTTGGGCCAACGGTTTCATCGCCATCATGAAATTTATGATCGGTTATATCATGAAGTAAAGCCGCTAATTCAACAACCAGTATATCAACGGACTCTGATTTGCTGAGTCTTTTACTCAAATCCCAAACCCGCTGTATATGCCACCAGTCATGGCCTGATCCTTCACCTTCCAACTGTTTTCTTACATGCCGGGTAGTTGCTTCGATAATTTCAGAAGAACTGATCATAGGTTAAGGCAAGTACACAGTTCAGCTATTACATCAGTTTTTAATTTTTCAACCCTGTTTAATGCGGTTTGAATGGTTTGTTCGGTTACAATACCTTCTACAATTAACTTGTGAATTGTATCAATTACTTTTTTGCTGAGGTTTTTATCATATTCAAAATTATTTCCGAACACCAATACATCAACCCCTGCATTCAGGGCTTGTGCAATAGCGGTTTCCATATCATAACGTGCTGTTATAGCCGGTTTTTGAAGATCATCTGAAAATACAACACCATCAAAACCAAGAGAGTCTCTAAGTAAACCTTGAACGGTTTTTTTAGAAAGGGTGCCGGGCCATACGGAGTCTATCTGTGTATTATAGCTATGTGCAGTCATAATACCCCCGGTAACCCGATTCTTTAAAACAGCTTTGTAAGATTCTAAAAAAGCAGGTGTCCATTCATTGGAAACATCAATTAAGGTGTCACTGACACTCCATCCCGATCCATAACCCGGAAAATATTTAGGAACACTGAATATACCCTCGGTATCATATTCATCCAGAGTGTAACCAGTGTGGCGAATCACTTTCTCTGAATTTTCTGACCAGGTATCAACTGGATTTGAGCTTGTTGATAGATCTAGTATAGGATTAAATGTTGTGTTTACACCCACTACCATAAATTCCTGAGCCATGTTTTGGGCATAAAACCGTGTGGTATCTTCATTATTTATCGCACTTAACTCACCATTTGTACGAGATGGGGGGAATCCATATCTCTCTTTGAGCGGAGCAAGTGCGCTGCCGTCCTGTTCAACAGAAATAATAGGGGGAATTGGTGCATTCGAAATTAGTGTGCTTGCCATCATCAGCATTTGATCCGGGGATTCGATATTTCTACCAAAGGAGTCTAATTCATGATCATAATCATATAAAATTACTCCTCCGATGTGTAGCTCTTTTAGATCTTTAATGATCTGGTGATTTTTATCAATTTCTGTTCCCCTGAAACCAACAACCAGCAACTGCCCAAGCTGCTGATCAGTAAACATGGACTTTTTTTCGGAAGTGGCACATGCCAGTGTAAGGCAGGCTAATACGAGTAAGAAGAGGTTTTTCATAGTTAATCAGTTTAAAATCAGCTCATCTAACACTGCTTCCAGGTTAAACGTTGCCCGGATATCATTATAGCGCGCAATATTGCCATCAGGACCAACCAGAATATAGAAGGGAATACCACCTCCTTTGTAGGCTTTAAAAGTTTCCTGTTCAAAACCATTACCACCATATAACTGAATCCAGGGATTACGAAAACGCTGAATATCATATCTCCAAACGGCCTTATCTACTTCTGTTGAAATACCCAGAATTTCAAATGTGTCTCGTGGATATTTTGCATAAATACGCCTCATTTCAGGAAACTCATCAAGACAGGGTTGGCACCAACCTGCCCAAAAATCGAGCAACACGTATTTTCCTTTGTACTCATCCATCGAATGCTTTATGCCTTTATCATCAATCAGAGTGAAAGGGATGGCTGGTTGCCCGGGAGATACAGACTTGATCTCATTATAAAAGTAGGTGAGAAAGTTGGTGTATTCTTCAAATTGAGAAAACTTTTCTAAATAGCTTTCATAACTTGATGTTACGATGTCTAAAGGAATTTCACTGATGCGCTCCGCAATAAGGAACATACGGGCATAGGCTTCTGCCTGTTTGTCTTCGATTTGTTGAATTACTTCTAACCGCTTTTCATTTAACTCTCTGTAAGCCAATCTTTTGATATCGTACTCAGCTAAATTTTTACCGTATTCTTCTCTCACTTTATCATAAATTCCAAAGGTTCGTGCATAATAATGAGTAAAGTCCCGGGTTCCGGCGCGCTGTGCTTCCAACGATTCAAGTGAAAAAAAACCTGATTCTTTTGCTTCATCAAGTACTTGCTTTCTTTCTAAATCAGCATTAAATCCTTCTTTAAAGAATTGATATTCAACCGATTTGACGCGGTTAACCAAATATTCACCTTGGGCTTTTAAAATGAATTTGCTGAAAAGAGTATTTGCTAGGTGTTCATCGGCAATAGTGATCTTTTTTCTGCTAAGTTCCAAAGCTGTATTCGGTAAACCCGCTTTGAACTTATTCATTTCCAGCTCTATTTCTTTATCAAGGCCGCCTGTTTCTTTTAGATAGTTTTGATAGGCCTGGTAAGAATCATTGTATCCAGATTGGATGAGAATATTATTGGGAAAGTCACTTCGTGTAATAGTGATATCTGAATTGTGCCCCGCTTCAGCTATAATTGGGAACCTTTTGTCATCAAGTACCAGCCAAATTAATTCCTGATTCTGAAGAGGTAAAGCTACTTCAAAGGTGCCTTCATCATTAATCTGAATATTTGTTTTAGACTTTGGTGAATATTTATAATGTAGTGGAGGAACCTCAAGATAAAACTCCGATTCACCCAGATAATCCAGCTTTCCTTTGAGATAGAAAGTGTCAGAATTAGTCGGAGAACAAGAAAATAAATAAAGGCTACTGAGCAGTAGCAAAAAAAGTAACTTATTATTCATTGTTTTGAGTGGTATATATTGTTTGTAATAATAAATAGAGCTTGTTCGGAAGTATGGGAATCTAACAGGTTTTTAGTTAAAAATTTTTAATAAAACTAGTAAGTTACAGCTGTAACAATGATCGCTATTGTTACTCTTTTAGTTGGTATTGCTCGTACAGTTATTGTATGAGGGGCTTTATCAGAGTTTATTTGTTGCTTTCAACGGCTATTAAAGGCATACATTGGTACAAAACAGGAAGCTGGCAAATATCATCAGATGGTTGGTATTAAACACACATAGTAAAGAAATGATACAGAATAATTTTAACAAGGAACTCGAGAGGAAAATTGATTTATATGTCAATGGCGAGTTGAATTCAGATCAGGCCGATGAATTATGGGCAGAGTTAATTCAGGATGATTACTACCTGGATTATATGAAGAGCGTTGCCAATTTAAAGGCTGTGATTGAAGAATCCAGAGCTGAAAAACCAAAAACTGTGGTTTATGCTGTTCGCAGATATGCTAGTTACGCAGCAGCGGCAGCTGTTATAGTTATTGCAGCTGTGGTAGGAATTATGAACTACTCTACAACAAGCAGTACAGAAATGCTCAAACCTCTTACTGAAATTGGTCTCGATGTAGTTAGAAGTACTGAAAGTGTTCCGGATGATGTTATTAAAAAAGCTATTCAATTAGCTGCAAATGGTGAAACAGAAGATGCAATTTCATTATTGGAAAAAGAATTAGCAGCAGCAAAAGAATCCCAATTTATTGCAGATTTGGCCCTTAGCTTAGGTTCTATCCTTTATAACAATGCTGAATACCAGTCAGCAATTGATCGGTTTCAAACAGTGGTTGAGCAAGAAGGAATTAAGCCAAGCGTACTTGAAAAAGGATATTGGTATTTAGGGCATGCTTATTTTCAACTCAATGAACTTGAGTTAGCTGAATCAGCTTTTCAGAAAGCCTACGACTTGGATGGTTCATTTAGCCGGGCTGCAAAAAGTTATATAGATGCTTTTGGCGCCTTAAGATAGTGAGTTCAGTTAATACGTAAAGGCTGTTTTTCGTATCCTGTAACCAACCAGTAAAGTCATTGCTATCAAAAAAGAAAAAATGATGGGTGTCTTTGCTGGTTTTTTTATTATAGGTGAAGGATTACCGATCAGTGAATAAGCTCCCCAAAAATGTGGATCTGCATTCCCAAATTTTATCTGTTCAATTTTAGCTTGTCTCATAGCTTCAGATTTTGAGTAGCCTTTATTGAGATTTTTGTAGAAGTCTTCAGCAAACTCAGAAGCTATTTTATCATTCACTATCCATAGATTTAAACCCAGGCTTTGTGCACCGGCAAACCTTAATGCCCTGCTTATTCCAACAATTCCACTTCCCTGCAGGTAGCTTCCTGATCCTGAACTACAAGAATTCAGCATAATTAGATCATTACTCAATTGGGTATCAAAAAGTTCATAAGCATATAAAGGCTGGCCTTCTTGTTGTCCGTTATCATTAATTGACTTTAGAAAGATGGTGGAAAAAAGAGGATCTTTTTCAGAAACTTCGCTATGAGTTGCGATATGGACAATCCTGGAGTTTTCAATCTCGCTCTTAAAAGTGTTTACATTGGCATTATCCCCTATAAAAATGGATTTAGATTCAAAGTTAGTGAGCACATCATCTACCATTCGTACTTCTTTAGTTGCATAGGGTAAAGAGGAGAGGTTCTGGTTTTCGAACTGATCAAAGTAAGATATGGCGAAAGCAGAAAAATCATTTGAGAGAGAAGATGCCTTTTTTCTATTATTTGAAGAGAATTCTGAAAGCGAAGTAAAATACCGGAAAGTATAATCCTCAATCATATATCTTGTACTTCCGAAGCTTGTTGGAGAATTAGGCCTGCGGGAAGGAATAACCTCTAAAGGGATTCTGTATAAGTAGTTATCCGGGATTACAATAATATTTTTAATTCTATCGGGGACTTGATCAAGACTGAGTAAATTGTAAAGTTCATAAAGATCGGATAGCGATGTAGACCCGTTTGCGAGATTGTTGGCTGCTTTCTCAAAAAGTAAATTAGTGGATTCATCCAGTTTTATATCTATTAATTCAATATGCTCTTTTTCGATAAAGCTTAAAAACAATACATCATTAAGTTCAGTGAAATGAAGGATAAGTTCATCATTGTTTAGGCTTCTTTGAATCATCCACATGGGTGTAATAGATTCGTTTTCCTCATTTATAACTTTATTGGCAAGCTCCTGTCTTTGAGCAGTTATTTTATCTATTTCTGCCTTTATGGATAAACGCTCGCTTCCGGTTGTTTTTAAATATGTACTTCTTAATTGGGTAACGCGTGTATTTAAACGCCTGTCTTCTGAAAGTTCTTGCTCGGTAAGCTTTGCCGCCCTGAGAAGTGGGCTGTTATAAAGGCTGGCATCATTTATGGTTTTAAGGCGATCCAGGTAGGTTAATGCTTTGAGCTTTTGATCAGTTTCTAAAAACAGCTTAACTATGGTTTCAAAGGCATCGAGGTATACGGGGTCAATGGTCCAAAAACCAGACTCAGAGTCAACAGTACCCTTTGCACGCTCAATAACCTGATCAACAATTGGTGAAAAAGAGTCTATTGCTGATCTGTAGTCACCTGATGTGGCAGCAAATTGCGTAAATACAGTATGGTATCTAACCAGTGTTTCAAAATCCAGATCATCTAAAGGATAGAGAGCAATTTCTTCAAGGATATTTTTTGCCTGTTCAGGTTTTTTCCTTTTTAAAGCAAGCTCAGTAGAATAGATGAGTGCTTCAATGTAGTTGGGAGTATCTGATCTTGATAAAGCAAGATTTAGTGTTTCATTAAGGGAGTTTTCAGCGGCTGCTAATGAATCAATTTCCAGATAAACAAAACTGCGATTTAGGAGAAGATCGATCTCGCGGGCATAATTATCTATAGATTTAAAAATTCTTTCCGCCTTTTCAAATTCAAGAATTGCCCTTCTGTAATCTTGAAAATTTTGCCAGTAATATTGTCCCAAATAAGTATGAATAAATGCAAGCTCTGTGGTATCACTTTTATTTATTGCAAGATTTTCGGCTTTTCGGATATAAGGCAGGGCATTTGTGGAGTCTCCGATAGAATTATAATAAAGAAATAGATTGCGATAGATGCTTAGTTCATCCTTATAAGCTAATGGATCCAAGTCTAGATTATTCTGAGATTGTTCTAAAGCACGAAGAAGGAGAGATACATATCTATTCTTTTGACCAAGCTTTTGATAGCAAATCGCAAGATTATTGAATATTTGAGTTTTAGGTATATTGGCTGAGGGATCATTATAAAGTTCTTCGAAGATAATTCTTGCTTCTTCATATTTCCCTAATAAAAACAAATAAGAGCCCTGGCGATTTCTAATATTGTCTTCTTGGACTTTGTCTTGTAGGTACCTTGATAGGGGTAATGAAATGTTTCTTTGTATTGCTAGAGACTTATCAAAATCACCTACTTGGCTAAGTGAAAACTCAGTCGCATTTAATATTCTAATCTTAGTAGTGCTAGTTGGGAAGTATTCAAATGTACTTTCCATTTCAAAAGTAGATTTGACATTACTATATCTATCTAAATAATAAGAGCTTTTTATTATTGAATAATCTATAAGAGACTGGATTAGTCTACCTTTCGCATTTTTCCGTATCTCAAATTGAGTATTTAATATCTCATTTAAACCTTTTGAATTAAAAGGAAGATAATCTTCATTTGAAAAGATTATAAAAGCTTCAAATGGATTTTGAGTAAAATACTCAAGATGATCATCCATTAAAGGATGTACTATCAATGATTGTAAAATGGATTCTTCATCGTCATTAATTTTCTCTTGCCACTTTTCAATAAAAAGAGTTGCGAAATTTTTCTCTGATCTAGTTTAGATTGATTTACTAGATAATAAATTGCATGACTAAAATATCCATACTTCAATGCATAGATTTTGGAACTCCGAAGTCGGATTTCGTTACGACTGTTAGCATTATTCGCACCGCAATTAAATTGCTGGTAAATTTTAGATAATTCAGGAAGTGAAAAACTATTTAGAATTCTTAACGAGCTGTTATCTATAAAACAAGATGAGATGAACAATTCATTATAAGCCCATAGATATATATCTCGTGACTCCTTTTCTGATTCATATCCTTCTAGAAAATAATTTGCCTGAATTATATTTGAGTTTTTTACATCCTTATTAGGTTGAAATAAAACAAAAAAGAATAATAAGATCAGCATTACACCAGTGAAAACTAAAAGAGTAGTACAATAGAATATAGCTGATCAAGCTAAAAATACATATTAAACTTTAGGTTTTCTGATGATCGGCTCAGACTCCAGTCCGGTCCCGAAAACAGCGTCCGAAGGAGCAACCTGCTCGGTTTCTGGTTGGGTAGCTTCCTCAGTCAGGCCGGCATCGGTAACCGAAGCACAGGCAAAAGAAAGTGAAGCGATAGCGAAAAGGGCGAATAGAGATTTAAGTGATTTCATGGGATACAAAAGGTTTGAAAGTTGTAGAGTTAAAAGAATTAGTTAGGTGATTAAACTTTAGGTTTTCTGATGATCGGCTCAGACTCCAGTCCGGTCCCGAAAACAGCGTCCGAAGGAGCAACCTGCTCGGTTTCTGGTTGGGTAGCTTCCTCAGTCAGGCCGGCATCGGTAACCGAAGCACAGGCAAAAGAAAGTGAAGCGATAGCGAAAAGGGCGAATAGAGATTTAAGTGATTTCATGGGATACAAAAGGTTTGAAAGTTGTAGAGTTAAAAGAATTAGTTAGGTGATTAAACTTTAGGTTTTCTGATGATCGGCTCAGACTCCAGTCCGGTCCCGAAAACAGCGTCCGAAGGAGCAACCTGCTCGGTTTCTGGTTGGGTAGCTTCCTCAGTCAGGCCGGCATCGGTAACCGAAGCACAGGCAAAAGAAAGTGAAGCGATAGCGAAAAGGGCGAATAGAGATTTAAGTGATTTCATGATTATCTATTTTTTTATGTATTATAAGTTAAGTACAAGATATTTTAGACTGTTCTTTGTTACAGTATATTTTTAATTATATTTTTTTGTTTGACATAAACATCGTTAAAAACAAGAGTATTATTAATTAATTTTGTTACAATTATAACCTACTTTAAAATTGATATTTTTACCAAATGGTTATTAAAAAAAATTAATAACCGTACCTTTTCTACAGCCCAATTAGTTTTTTAAGTGTGCAAGTTAGTTTTATATTCTCTTTGTGTGCACCACTTAGAAATATATCTAAGCATCAATTTTCATAAATAATGTGACGTTTACGTGACAAAAACCCGAGTTGATTATTCAGAGCTTGTAGTGGCTTTACAGGAAGGAGATGATGCTAAAGCAGCGGAGCTTTTATCTGAACTTATTCCCCGGTTAGAGGACTATCTGGTGGTAGCCATGAGTGCAGATGAAAATGCTGCTCAAGAGTGTGTTCAACAAGCTTTCCTGGATGTTTTTGAGCAGATTCGACAAGATAAAATCAAAGAATCAAAATACATATTTAGTTATCTGATTAAATCATGCCGCCACGAGTACCTGAGGTATGCGAAGAGGCAGCATCGTTTTAAGTATGAAGAAGAAGCGCTAAATGAGCTGTATGAACCCGAAGAGCAGGTAAAGAATTTACTTGATAAAGAAAGACAGAGAATTTTGAAAGAATGCTTGGAGGAACTTCAGGAAAAGTCGAAAAAATTTATTGAATACTTCATTGATAAGCCTGATGCCACTACTGATGAAGCGGTTGAAGAGTTTGGGCTTTCAGGGGCTAATGTCAGAACCAGGAAGTCACGTATTCTAAGCCGGCTTCATCATTGCTACAAAAGAAAATCAAATGAGTAGCCAGAGCTGGTTACGTACTATTTATTTTTATCGCAGACCAAACTAAGTTCACCAGGAATTTGCATAGAAATATTAGAAATTGACAAAAGTTGACTAAAGTTGAGCGTGTAACAAATTTGATAGAAGGTGTAAAAATTACATCAAAAAAAGTTAAAAATGATTGTAACGTTTTTTCTTTTTAGTGTTTATTACACCCTTAAAATCTGGTTATCAATTATTACAGCTACTACTTCTTTGGATGTGGGGGAGATTCTATGTGTACCAGTAAATGTTCCGAATGCCGGCAAAAGACCATAGTTATCACCAAAGTAAAAACAGGGGGCGTAAACACTTTGGCGTCCTTTTCCTTTAAGCTTCACAGATGGGTGGACATGCCCGGAGATTGGATAAAGTGGTAATTCATTATCTATCACAGGAAAGTGAGTAAACAAGAAAGGATCAGCAATAATTTGATCGGAGGAATTTAATAGTAGACCATTAAATTCGTGCATTGAATATTCATCATGGTTCCCGATGGCCAAATGCATTTCAATACTGCTGTTTTGATTTCTCCAGGTACTAAATGTTGCCCACTCACTGTTTTTGTGGCTATGAAATAAATCACCAAGGCAAATTATCTGTGTGGGGGTAAACAGTTGGATTAGCTTATCCAGAACTTTTAAATTTTCATCATTAACAGATTGGGGAACAGCAATCCCGTTTTTTCTAAAATGGCCTGATTTACCCAAGTGTATATCAGTTATGATTAATGCAGCCTGTTCTACCCAATAAACTGCTTTTTCAGGTGTGAGAATCAATTGTTGATTCTTAAGTGTAATGGATAGATCACAACTACGCATTATCGTACATGTTTTTCTAGTTGGAGCTGCATTTTCTTTATGCGATCAAGTAGTTTTTCAGAACTGAACTTTTCCCTAAGCCGATCTACCATTATCGGAAATGCATAGGGTGTAAAGCGCTCTGTATGATTTAAAACTATTTCCTGATTTTGGATTTTTATTAATGCTTTTCGCAAGCGGATTTCATCCAGTTGAAAGAATATAACTTCATCAAAGGCTTGTTGTATTAATAAATGTTCAGGCTCATATTCCATGAAAACATCAAAAAGTAAACTCGTAGACATTCTGAGATATCTTGATTTTCTTTGCTCGCCGGGGAAGCCATGAAAAACCAGCCCTGCAACCTGGCAAATCTCCCAGAATCTCCGCTTAGCAAGCTCACTGTTATTCAAGCTTGATTGTATATCCTCAATCAAATGATCCGGTGAAAGTACATTTTTTTTCAAGGCTTCTTCAATAGGTATATCTTGATCGGAAAGGAGTTCAAAGCCATAATCATTCATGGCTATAGAGAAAGTGATAGGAGTCATTTTAGAAATACGATAGGCGATTAGAGAAGACATTCCCTCATGCACATATCTTCCTTCAAAGGGAAAAAAGAACACATGGCAGCCTTCTCTGGAAAAACTCTTTTCAATAAGAAATTGGTTTTCTCTGGGTAAAATGGACCAGTTTTTTTGAATATCCAGGATTGGTGAAATGGTTTCGAGTTCGATCATACCGGTACTGCCCTCACTGGCTTCCTGCATGGTTCTTCGAAGGATTTTGGACATATTGGAAGAAAGTGACATGCGCCCGCCCATATAGCTGGGAACTTTGGATTTTGTACCCTTAGCCCGTCTTACAAAAGCTGAGTTCTCTTTGATCTGGATTAGTTCCAGGTTTCGTCCTGCAAACCAGAATTTATCCCCGATGTTCAAACTGCTGATAAATGTTTCCTCAATAGCCCCAAGAGATCCTCCGCTCAGATATTTAACCCGGATCATGGAATCACTTGAAATGGTTCCAATACTCATCCGGTGTCTTCGGGCTATTTTTCTGTCAACAACCTTGTATAATCCGTCCTCATCTATAATTACTTTAGAATATTCGGGATATTTGCCCAGTGATTTACCGCCAGTAGTTATAAATGTAAGCACCCAGTCCCATTCATAATCGTTAAGTGTTTGGTAGGCAAATGTGCGTCTGAGTTCAGGAAGGATGGTTTCCGGGATAAATCCATCTGAAACTGCAAGGGTTACAACATATTGAACCAAAACGTCCATTGGTTTTAATATGGGTTCTTTGCTTTCCAATTCTGACTCATCAACTGCTTTTTTTAAAGCAGCAGCTTCAATTAATTCCAAAGCGTGAGTGGGAACAAAGTGAATAGTACTCGTTGCCCCTGGTTGGTGTCCGCTTCTTCCTGCACGCTGCATAAAACGGGCTATTCCTTTAGGGCTGCCAATTTGTATCACTGTATCCACAGGGCTGAAATCTACTCCCAGATCTAAACTGGATGTGCAAACCACTGCTTTTAAGATTCCTTCATGAAGAGAAGCCTCCACCCATTCCCTTACATTTCGATCCAATGACCCATGATGTATTGCGATAGCCCCGGCAAGATCAGGGCGCGCATCAAGGATCCGTTGAAACCAAAGCTCTGACTGGCCCCTGGTATTAGTAAAAATCAACGTTGATTGATGATTATCAATAATGGGCAGAATTTTTGGCAACAGGTTTAGTCCCAAATGCCCGTACCAGGGAAAATTGTCGATTTCATCCGGGAGCACTGAATGTATTTTGATGTCCTTTTTAATATCTGCCCGCACTATTACAGAATTATCAGAAGAATGATCTGCTCCAAGCAGTACTTCCAGTGCCTGGTTAAGGTTACCAATGGTTGCTGAAATTCCCCAAACAGAAAGCTCAGGCCGCATGGCCTTAAGTCGTGAAAGGCCCAGTTCTACCTGTATACCTCGCTTTGAACCCAATAATTCATGCCACTCATCTATAATTATGGCATCCAGGTTTTTAAAGTGGCGGGGATAATCTTTTTGAGCCAAAAGAATATGGACACTTTCAGGAGTGGTAATTAATACTTCGGGCATTTTCCGGTTTTGCTTCTGCTTCACCGATTGGGATACATCTCCGGTTCTTCTGCCTACGTCCCAGGGAATGTTCAATTCATTGAGGGAAGTTTGCAGGGCACTTTGGATATCTTTTGCCAAAGCCCGAAGAGGGGTTATCCAAAGCACTTTTAACCCGTTACCTGATTTCTCCTGGTAGTCATTAGGGTGTTCATCAATCCATCGTATGAGATTGGGCATCCAAAGAGCAAAGGTTTTACCGCTGCCTGTGGGCGCATTTAACAATCCGTTTTTTCCTTCAAGAAAAGCGCCCCAAACTTCTTTTTGGAAATCAAAGATCTGCCAATCCTTGTCCTTAAACCAACGCTCTATAATTTGATTTCCTTTACTCACTATAAATACAAGATATTCAGTTTACATTTTTTAAAACATTTTACGAGATTGACAGAATTGTAAATTCGCTTGATTCTGCGATCAAAAAAGTACAACATCAAACAAAATTTCAACCTAAAATAGTTTACCGTAATGTGGCTGAATATCAAATCATTTAGTGAGTACCATCAAACTTTCCAGGAAAGTGAAAAAAACCGCCTGGATTTTTGGGATCATGAAGCAGGTACCTTTTACTGGCGCAAGCGATGGGATAAAGTACAAAGCGGTAGCTTTGAAAATGCAGATATAAAATGGTTTGAGGGTGGGAAATTAAACATTACGGAGAATGCTTTAGACCGCCATTTGAATACCATAGGTAATAAAGTAGCTTTCATCTTTGAACCGAATCACCCGGATTCATTCAGGAGAACCATTACGTTTAAACAGTTGCATGAGGATGTATGCAGGTTCAGTAATGTTCTGGAAAGCAAGGGCATTAAAAAAGGAGATCGTGTTTGTATTTACATGGCGATGACCCCTGAGCTTGTGATAGCTGCACTGGCATGTGCGCGGATTGGAGCTGTACATTCCATAGTATTTGCCGGTTTTTCTGCTCAGTCTTTAAGTGAGCGCATTAATGACTGCGAAGCCAAAATGCTGATCACCAACGATGGTTTG
Source organism: Balneolaceae bacterium (assembly GCA_006969905.1). Taxonomy (GTDB): domain Bacteria; phylum Bacteroidota; class Rhodothermia; order Balneolales; family Balneolaceae; genus Balneola. The sequence continues at coordinate 1,883,318 of CP030887.1, forward strand.
AGAAGAGGGGATAAGCACGTTCCTTTAAAAGACATTTCAGATGAAGCATTACAAACAAGCCCTTCGGTTGAGAGCGTAATCGTGTGTCAGCGTACTAATCGCGACATAAGTTGGGTAGAAGGAAGGGATCAATGGTGGCACAACCTAATCAGAAATGCCTCCAAAGAGCATGAAGCAGTTGAGATGGATGCGGAAGATCCACTCTTTATACTATACACTTCAGGTTCTACAGGTAAGCCCAAAGGCGTAGTTCACACCTGTGGAGGGTATATGGTATACACCAGCTATTCATTCCGTAATGTATTCCAGGTAGGCGCTGATGATGTGTACTGGTGTACAGCTGATGCCGGATGGATAACCGGACACAGTTATATCATTTACGGTCCGCTTTTTACAGGAACAACAGGAATTATTTTTGAAGGGACGCCTACATATCCTGATGCCGGACGGTTTTGGGAGGTCGTAGAAAAGTATAAAGTAACGCACTTCTATACAGCACCAACAGCTATCCGGGCCCTGATGTCTTATGATCTGGACTTCGTGAAAAAGTATGATTTAAGCTCGCTCAAAGTATTAGGTTCGGTAGGTGAACCGATTAACGAAGAAGCCTGGCATTGGTATCATACTCATATAGGTGGTGAAAAATGTGCGGTGGTAGATACGTGGTGGCAAACCGAAACAGGTGGCATTATGATTTCCCCATTGGCGGGAATTACACCCACTAAACCCGGATTTGCTACTCTTCCTTTACCGGGAATATTCCCTGTGTTGATGGATGAAAACGGGAATGAAATCCAGGGAAATGCCGTAGAAGGAAACCTGTGCATCAAACATCCCTGGCCTTCTATTGCCAGAACGGTATATGGAGATCATGAGCGATATGTTCAAACTTACTTAAGTGCTTATAAAGGATATTATTTCACAGGCGATGGTTGTCGCCGTGACGAAGACGGCTATTACCGGATAACAGGCAGGGTGGACGATGTATTGAATGTTTCCGGCCATCGTTTAGGAACCGCAGAAATTGAAAATGCACTGGATGAGCATAACCGGGTGGTAGAAACAGCGGTGGTTGGTTTTCCCCACGACATAAAAGGGCAGGGCGTATATGCTTTTATGATCTGTGACGGAGAAATAAAAGATACAGCGGCATTCAAAAAGGAACTGCTAGATTTGGTAGTGAAAATTATAGGACCAATTGCTAAACCCGATAAAATCCAGATTGTATCAGGGCTTCCAAAAACCCGATCAGGCAAAATCATGCGGAGGATTCTCCGAAAGGTGGCAGCTAATGACCTGGATAATTTAGGGGATACTTCTACTTTGTTGGATCCAAGCGTTGTTGAGAAGATCAAAAAAGGGAAGGCTATTTAATGAAAGTATTCTTTAAAGCAGTTTTTGCGCTAGCTTTTTTATTTATTGCGGGATGTTCTGATCCGTCAACCCTTACCGATTCTCAGAAAAATGAGATTACAGCACAGCTGAATGAGGTGATGGACAAACACCAGTTGATGGGTATGTCTGTTGAGTTGGTTAAAGATGGGAAGCATATCTATTCAGGTCATTTCGGGAAAGCTGATTATGAAAGAGATATACCTGTTAGTGAGAAAACTATCTACCGGATAGCTTCTATTTCCAAAACATTTACGGCAGCCTCAGTAATTAAACTTTGGGATGCAGGTAAACTTGACCTGAATGCAGATGTAAGTCAATACCTGGGTTTCCGATTAAGAAACCCTCATTTCCCTGATGATGTAATTACCTTGCGTCATTTACTGAACCACACGTCCACTGTTAGAGATGGAGTCGGGTACGGGCAATTTCTAGGGAAAATGATTTCAGAGCAGAAACCCATTTCAGGGTTGTTTACTACAGATGGTGAATTTTATACGGATGATATGTTTACTTCCGACCACCAGGTGGGTGAGTATTTCTCTTATTCAAACAGTGCATGGGGATTGATTGCTACAGCTGTAGAAACTGCCAGCGGTAAACGATTTGATAAATATCTGCGGGACGAGATTTTCATTCCGATGGAAATGGACGGGAGGATTAACGTTACACAGCTTGAGGATATCAATAACCTTTCTGTTTTATATCGTTTCCAAAATGAAGAATGGACACCCCAGGCTGATAATTATAAAGGGGAGTACCCCGAGGATCGTGCTAGGGAAGGGTATGAGCCGGGTCATAACGGAACTTTGTACAGTCCGCAGGGAAGTGTCCGGGCTTCTTCCAAAGATTTAGTACACTTCATGATGATGTTTATGAATGATGGAGTGTTCAATGGAAAACAAATTCTTTCTAAGGAAGCCGTTGATATGATGACACAGCCTTATTGGACTTCTGATGGAACTAACGGCGATACCTGGGATAATTTTTTCCTGTCTTACGGTTTGGGTACGCATATTCTCACCAATGCTGATTCTGCAGATTACATTTTCCCTGAACTGAATATGATAGGTCACCCGGGAATTGCCTATGGATTGGTAAGCGATATGTATATAGATCGTGAGAAAAATACCGGGGTAGTACTTATTATAAACGGCAGTAAGTATGGATTTAAATCAGGGGAGCGGTCTTCCTTTTACATTCCTGAAGAAGAAGTCTTTGAGGTTCTACAGAATTATCTGAAATAGATAATCAGGACTCTATAACCCCAACAAATATCCCACAGGTAAAAACAAAAGGCTCACAATTAGTAAGATTAGACGAAAGCGGGTTTTTACAGTAACGGGGTGGAAGAACAAGCCAAAGGTATAAGGATTTGCCGTTAACCATTCATAGTAATGATGCCGGTGTGCAGAACCCAGGGCCATAGTTACATGCCCATGAAGGATAGTCATCATAAAAGGGACAGCAAACATAAAAGCAGCGATATATCGAAACGTTTCATCCATCCCGGATAGTTTTGCCGCATAATAATATGGCCAGGCAAATAACACCATCATTGGGATACTCAACAACCAGTTGATGAGGCTGATACGTTTATAGTTGGACTCGGATAGTTCGGACATTTTTGTATTGTCACCCCGAGGAATCCGCTTAGTAGCGGATGAACCGAGGGGTCTCAAATCAATAGTTGTTCATAAATAGTTTAAGGTTTGATATCCCTCGACTATGCTCGGGATGACAAAACCCTTTTTTGGTTGTTAAATCTTAGAGGCAATGAGCATTTCAATAGCGCGGTAATCCATGCTAAACATCTTAGCCAAAGACTCTTTGGTCAGGTGCTTTTTATACATATAGGTACCATTCCGTAAGGCCACATTATCCCACAAACATTCTTTTACTCCCCCTGCATCTCCAATGGCCAGTACATAAGGAACCAGTACATTGTTTAGAGCATAAGTAGCAGTGCGAGCAACTGTAGCCGGCATATTGGGAACGCAATAGTGAGTGACATCATGTTTTTTAAAAACAGGATCAGAGTGTGTGGTTGCTTTACTGGTTGCCACACAGCCACCCTGGTCAATAACGGTATCTACAATTACACTTCCAGCTTTCATGGAAGCTACCATATCTTCTGTAACCCAGCAGGGAGACCGATCACCTTCCGCCATAGCTGCACCAATAATAACATCAGCAAATTTAAGTGCTGAACTTAAGTATTGTTCATTAGCAACCGCAGTTATAATTCTTCGGTCTAAGGCATTTTCCAGGCGGCGAAGGGCATTAAGGTTTGTATCCATCACAAAAACCTGTGCTCCATAACCCAGGGCAGTTCTTGCTGCATATTCCCCGGTAATTCCTGCTCCCAATATTACTACTGTTGCCGGTGGTACTCCTGAAATACCCCCGAGCATTATTCCTTGTCCGTCATGATGGCTTTCCAGGTAATGGGCAGCAGTCTGTACGGCTACAGACCCTGTTATCTCATGCATCATACGCACAATTGGGAACTCCTTATCCGTGTCACAGATGAATTCATACCCTATTGCTGTAACTGATTTCTCAATCAGATTTTCGAAATAGCTTTCATTTTGCCCCCCGATATGTAAAGCAGAAATAATTGCCTGATCGGGTTGCAGGTACTCAAATTCTTCTTCGACAAGTGGTGCTACTTTCAGAACCAGCTCTGATTTCTTGAAAACTTCTTCAGTGCTATAAGCAATTTCGGCTCCGGCGTCTGCATAGTCACGATCGGTAAAGTTGGCATCTTCTCCGGCACCTTTTTGGATAAAAACTTCATGTCCGTTGCCTTTAAGAATGGAAACACCACCGGGTGTTAAGGAAATTCTCTTTTCGTCAATGGAGGTTTCTTTGGGAAGGCCAATACGAAGTGAAACTTTACTCCTGGAGCGAATAAGATGTTTTTCAAGTGTTTTTATACCTATTTGCTCTGTATCCAGAGGGCTGATTTCCATGGGCAAAAATTATTATGCTTTTCGCGAAGATAATGAAATCGAAGTTCAATTAAGAATATGGCTTATTGAAGAGGCTCATTCAATTCGTTTCGCAACTTTTCCTCATCCCAAACCTCCACTCCAAGATCTTGTGCTTTGGTTAGCTTACTCCCCGCTGATTCGCCTGCAAGAACAAAGTTTGTATTTTTACTCACAGAAGAGGCGGTTTTACCCCCATGCTTTTCAATAAGCTCTTTTGCCTCGTTTCTTGAAAGAGTGGGAAGAGTACCTGTAATTACAACCTTCTTTCCTTCCAGAATGTTGGATGCCAGTTCCTTCTCTTCCATTTCGAATTGAAGGCCTGCTTCCTGAAGACGGGTAATAATTTTCAGGTTTGTCTCGTTCTCAAAAAAGTTGATGACTGATTCTGCAATTCTGGGGCCAATCGAGTCAACAGCGAGTAGTTCTTCTTCTGTTGCTGTTTTCAGATTCTCTATATTTTTAAAAGCTCCGGCTAAGTCTTTTGCAACTGTCTTTCCCACAAACCGGATTCCTATTGCATACAACACTTTTTCGAAGGGCTGTTCTTTGCTTTTTGCAATTCCGTCAATCAGATTCTGCGCACTTTTTTCCGCCATTCTTTCGAGAGGAATGATTTGTTCAAGCTTCAAATCATATAAATCGGCATAATTCGAAATCAATTTTTCAGATACCAATTGATCTACTACCGATTCACCCAAACCTTCAATATCTAAAGCATCACGTGCAGCAAAGTGTTCAATTTTAATCCGGACCTGGGGCGGACATTCAGGGTTTATACATCGCCAGGCTACTTCTCCTTCATACTTGATAAGCTCAGTATCACAGGCAGGGCATGTTTTGGGAAACTCAAATTCGGGTGAACGTTTTTCTCTTTCCGGGTTTACCACACTGATAACCTGTGGAATAATCTCCCCGGCTTTTTCCACAACAACGGTATCTCCAATCCGGATATCCTTGCGGTGGATTTCATCCTCATTATGCAGGGAGGCACGTTTTACCGTAGTTCCGGCAAGCACAACGGGTTCCAGTTCCGCAACCGGGGTAATAGTACCTAAGCGGCCAACTTGTAATGTGATGTCATTAATAACCGTTGCAGCCTGTTCGGCTTCAAATTTATAAGAGATTGCCCAACGGGGAAATTTGGAGGTTGTACCCAACTGATCCCGTAAATTACTCTGGTTTATTTTTATAACCACACCGTCCGTTTCATAAGGGAGGGAATGGCGTAATTCGTCCCATTCTTTAATTACTTCATGTACTTCATCAATATTGGTACAAACCCTGGGATATTCATTAGCAGGCAGGCCAAAACTCTTTAATAGTTCTGTTTTTCTTTGCTGGGTTAATGTGTTGTCTTCATCATCAAATAACAGGTCGAAAGCGAAAAAACGGATTGGGCGTTGTGCTACTGCTTTTGGATCCTGCATTTTCAGCGATCCGGCTGTGGAATTTCTTGGGTTGGCAAATACAGATAAGCCTTCTTCTTCACGGCGCTCATTAAGGCGGGCAAAAGCTTCCCTTTCCATAAATGCCTCTCCGCGAACCTCAACAACTTTTGGGAAATTGCCTTTCAATCGAAGTGGGATATCCCGGATGGTTCTTACATTCCGGGTAATATCATCCCCTTTTTGGCCATCGCCCCTTGTAGCCCCCAAAGCCAGTTCCCCATTTTCATAACGCAGGCGCATGGAGGCTCCATCGAATTTTAATTCAACAAAGTAATCGTAATCTGTATGCCCCAGGATTTTCTGAACACGGGCGTCAAAATCATTCAATTCCTCTTCGTTATAGGTATTGTCGAGGCTTAGTAAGGGCACGGGGTGTTGAACCGTTTCAAAAACAGAAGAAACATCCCCCCCTACACGTTGAGTAGGAGAATCCGGCTGACGCAGGCCAAACTCTTCTTCAAGCTGATCCAGTTCTTTAAGGCGTTCATCAAATTCCCGGTCGGATATAAAAGGTTTGGCATCGTTGTAGTAAGCCCGGTTAGCCTCGTTCAGAAGATCACGCAGCTCCTGAACTCTTTTTTGTGCTTCTTTTTCAGTCATGCCCAAAAGATATGGATAGCTTAATACCTGATACGGTAAACAATGCTGTCGGGCTCACCTACAGTAAGCGGGAAGTCAACGGGAGGGGCCTGGTATTCAGGTTTACTCAAGTCGGCTCTTGTAAGCAATATCGAGTCAAACTCCCTGCTGAAATTATTTTGCCGTGGATTGTTGATAATATGCCCATTGAAAAGTAAAACCATTCTTGAATACTGACCCCTAACTAAAACGGTATCTTTGAAATCGAAATAGTAAGCCTCCCCGCGATCCATCCAAAATGGATTGGTTCTCCAATTATAATCGCTGGTTACCCGTACAGGTTCCAGCTTATCAAAGGCAGCATATACTGCAATGGTTAATGTATCTCCTAAAATTCCGGTTGAAGCTTCTGTCGTTGTTGTTTCCGGATTTAATGCAGGCTGATCATTTTCAATGGCGGCAGACTGATTCGGAGTATTATTGTCCTGAACCTCTTCAGTTGGGGCATTGGTTGCAACTTCTTCAGGTTGATTGGTATCAGCCTGAAAAACATTTAAGAGGCTATCGCTAAAATAATACCCTGCTGCCCCAAGAGCTCCTACCACCAGGATAACCAATGCAATAATTCCAAGCCGGGAACCGGTTGGCGAGGAATACACTTTCTTACTCATGTTTGCCCAGTCAATAGAATCCACTGTTGGTGCGTCTTTAGGAGAACGCGCTTTGGTGGCATCCGGGGTTACATGCTCTTTTTGTGCGGGTTGTGCAGAAGAGGCCACATTAACCGATGGCGGAGTTTCGTTTGGTTCTTTTTTTTCTTCTTTTGCCGGGTCTCCGTTTTCCTCAACCTCTACCGTTTCTTTTTTTACGCTGAATGTCTCAACCTTGGGTTCCGGCTTAATAAGTTTTAAAAGATCTCCGTCATATTCTTCTTTTTCATAAATCTCTAATGCCTTTATGATATGGGCATCTGCAATTTTCAATGCCTTGGCATAACTGCGTATGAAGCTTCTTAAATACGTTTTACTCTCCGAAGATTGAGTAAACAAGGTATCATCCTCAATGGATTGAAGCGTATAAATGGGAATCTTTGTAGCGCTGTAGAGGTCTTCCAGCGTAAGATTCTTTTCTTTTCTGATGGTTGCAAGATCTTTACCCAACGACATAACAGGAACCTTAATTATTGCCTTTGCGATTTTGATTGCAAACTAAGTAATTAAACTTGTGAGCAAAAGCAACAATACATAATTAACTGTTAAAAAATTGATGAAGGTTTTTCAATACCTGAGCAGTTCATTTACGGAGCTTCTTTTCCCGAAAGTATGCACTATTTGCGGAATGCCTTTATCCGGTAATCAGCAGTTTATTTGTGGAGAATGTATTGTTGAGCGTTTTGAGCAAGCTGTTCTACACCCGGAAGACTTGATAAACCTGCCGGAGAATGTCGATCACCGAATTGCACTTTGGAACTTTGACAAAGGAGGTTATCTGCAGGACTTGCTTCATGATTTAAAATATAAGCGCCTGACCGGAGTAGGTGAAGACCTTGGAATAGCGCTTGGTGCGAAAATAAAAAGGGAGAAGCTCTTTGTTTTAGAAGATGCTTTTTTACTTCCGGTACCTCTTCATCCTAAAAAAAGAAGAATGAGAGGTTATAACCAGGCTTATCATATAGCTGTGGGAATGCGCAGAGTTTTGAAAACAGAAATTGTATCAAAGCGTGCAGTAGTGCGGGTAAAAAACACTAAAACCCAAACGGGCTTTTCTTTAGAAAAAAGACGGGAAAATATTAGTGATGCTTTTGAAGTACATGAAAAAAGCTTATTGGAAGGAAAGAATATCATCATTGTGGATGATGTGTTTACTACAGGTGCTACGAGCTTTGAACTGGCAGGTGTGCTAAAAAAAGCAGGAGTTCAATCAATTTACATTGCAACGATAGCCCAAGCCTGATTCCCGGTTTTTTAATAAGTATATTTGGGCATGAGTAAAGAAAGAGCCTCAAAATATAAGTGGCAAATGGTCGAAATGCCCGGTGGAATAAGCACTTCAAATGGGAATTGGTATCATACAACCAGGGAGAATATCGAAGCCTATGTTCCGGGGTTATTGAAGGAACACAGTCTTGAAAAAATTATTCGCCAGGCAGACGATTGGGTGCAAAGTTCAAATGGCCTTTCATTGTTTTTGTACCTTTTACTGGCTTTTATAGGCTTAGACCCTGTTTTGACTTTTGGTATATCCCTTGTCTTTTTTCTGTTTTGGTATGTAAATACCAGTGCTTTTGTGAGTGTCATCTTTAGCCCGCTTGTTAAACTCCTGAACCTTGATGGGTTTGTATATGTAGTTTCTACGGCTGTTCTCATCTATTTAGCCTGGCAGGAGCAATTTACTGCACTCTGGTTGGGTATTGTATTGTTTTTTCTTTTTAAGGTTGGCTTGCTTAATCTTATACTCAAATTGTATTCATCAAAGAAAGAGTCTTCTAAACCGCAATTGAATGACCGTGTGTTAAATATGTTGTTAATACGCTATGGGATGAAAGAAGGCCTTATGCCGGAAAAGATCCAGGAAATGCAGGACAATCTCATCAAGACGGCAAACTATCATAAAACACGAAATAAAAAATGAGAAAAGGTGTATTGGGGCTTCTGATTGTGCTTTTGGTAGGATGTAGCCCTTCATTAAAATTAGGAGAGAGCCAGGGTGTAGAGCGTACTATATACTTTGACACGGAAAAACCAAAACTTACTTCCTTATTCAAATGGTTTGGGCAAGATGCTATCAACCAAATTGAATCTGAAAACCTGATAACGAAAACGGGCGAACAACTTATGCAACAGATTCTGGATGGATATAAAAACCAGGTTCTGGGAATTGAACAGGTGTATGATAAGAGCCAGGCTGATATTATTGTAAAGGTTCATTCGGTAGAGGTAAAAAGAGGGTGGTTCACCATGAATTTTTTATTTCCGGGCCCTATGTATAAAATCAGTACGCAAATAGAAGTTATCGAAGCGGGTACAATAAGGGGTAAAAAAACATATAAAATGATCGAGAACATGGCTTATGTGAATTTCAGGGAGACAAAAAAACAAAAATGGATGGATAGAGAAGAAAAGAGAAACCCTGAGTACCAGCTGGCTACTTTTAAAGAAGCCATGAGAGGTATGTATGAGAAATTTTACTTTGAATATTTTGGTATTTCCCTAAGAACATGAAACATCTTTTTTTGATCCGGCACGGGGAAACGGACTTCAATCAAAATCAAAAAATGCAGGGCAGGGGTATAGATGCTTCATTGAATGAACGCGGGCGAGAACAAGCCGCATCTGTTACAGTTGCTTTAAGTTATACTCCCATTACACGTGTAATAACCAGCAGTTTAAAGCGCTCAAAGGAAACAGCTGAACCCCTTATTAAAGGCGAATCAGTAGTTGTTGAAAGTTATTCTGAACTGGATGAAATGAGCTTTGGCAGCCTTGAGGGTAAACTGATTTCAGAAGTAAAAAATGACCTTATGTATTTACATGAAAGCTGGAGCTCAGGAAAGCTGAATGTTCCGGTTCCTAAAGGTGAAACCCCCCTTGAGGTATTTGAAAGGGCTAATTCAAGGGTAATGGAAATTCTGGAAAGAGTAGACGATAAATATATTTGTTTTATACTGCATGGCCGCTTAATCCGTGTTTTACTTTCAGTATGGTTGGGTTTAGGGATGGAGAATATGCACCACATTCGACATGCCAATGGTTCAATTAATCATATAACCTGGAATGGAAGATATTTTGAAAAGATATCACTCAACCAAACACAGCATTTGGCAGAAAGTGTTAAACAATAATCCTATGAGAGCACTCAATTTCGTATCTTTATAAGCTTTGCAGAACCATTCTTGCTGATAGTTGGTTAAAAGCACCAAACAAAAAATTTGTGGCGGCTTATGAGTGAAAAAGTAAGATCAATGTTTGCGGATATTGCCGGTGATTATGACCGGGTAAATACCGTTCTATCCTTTGGGGTACACCATGGATGGAGGAAGAGAACCATAAAAGAAAGCGGGGCTGCTCCGGGAAACAGTGTTCTGGATTGCGCTACGGGCACAGGCGACCTCGCCATTGAATTCAAGAAAAAGGTGGGAATTAATGGGTATGTATTGGGAACCGATTTTTGTGCACCTATGATTGAGCCTGCCCCTGAAAAAGCCAAAAAAGAAGGCCTGGAAATCGATTTTGAAGTAGCAGATGCGATGGACTTGCCTTATAATGATGACCGTTTCGATATAGCAAGTATATCGTTTGGGATCCGAAATGTGGACGAACCCGTAACAGCACTTAAAGAAATGGCGCGGGTAGTTAAGCCCGGTGGAAGAGTAGTAGTCCTGGAGTTTGGACAACCAAAAGGCTTATTAAAATATCCATACGAACTGTACAGTCAATACATTATGCCAACTGTGGGGGGGATTTTGAGTGGCAATAAAGAAGCCTATACTTATTTGCCCAAGACCAGTGCTACTTTCCCGGCCGGGAAAAAGTTTTTAAAGCTGATGGATAACGCAGGTGTTTTTTCAGAAAAAAGAGCTGTAAAACTTACAGGGGGTATAGCCTTCATTTATGTGGGTGTTGTTCAATAATCGTATATTCGAAGCTTAAAACTTAATTACAAAACATGCAGATAGAAGATATTAAGAAAGTACTCCCACATCGTTACCCGTTTTTACTGGTTGACCGCGTGCTGGAAACTACAGACGAAAAGATTACAGCAATTAAAAATGTAACAGTAAACGAAGAGTTTTTTAACGGGCATTTTCCTGGTCAGCCTATTATGCCGGGTGTTCTTCAGGTAGAAGCTTTGGCGCAGGCAGGGGCGATTCTTCTGATGACTAAAAAAGTGGAAGACCCCGAGAATTCATTGATGGTATTTACAGGAATAAAGAATGCAAAATTTCGCCGCCAGGTGGTTCCCGGTGATCAATTGAAGCTGGAAGTCGAGTTAGGGAGTATGCGAAGAAATTTCGTGGTAATGACCGGGGTGGCTACCGTAGATGGCGAAGTAGCCTGCGAACTTGAAGCTTCTGCAGCGGTAGTACCAAAACAATAAAACTATGAGTACCAACACCTCCGATCGTCCTGCTAAAATCACTACCCAAACGGTAGTGGATATGAAGCAAAATGGAGAAAAGATATCCATGCTTACGGCCTATGATTTTACGATGGCGCAGATTGTTGATCAGGCAGGTATAGATATTATTTTGGTAGGTGATTCTGCCAGTAATGTAATGGCCGGATTTGAAACTACAGTACCTATGACGTTGGATCACATGATCTATCACACTTCTTGTGTAGTGCGGGGTGTGGACAGGGCTTTGGTAATTGCAGATATGCCTTTTATGAGCTACCAGGTTACTGCAAAAGAAGCGCTTATTAATGCAGGGCGTATGATGAAAGAAGCGGGTGCACATGCAGTAAAAGTGGAAGGGGGAAAGTCAATTATAAAAACAGTCAAAAAAATTGTAGATGCAGGTATCCCAGTGATGGGGCATTTAGGATTGACGCCGCAAAGCATTTATAAATTTGGCACCTATAAGGTTCGGGCTACGGACGAGCAGGAGGCGCAGGACTTGATCAATGATGCGAAGCTGTTGCAGGAGGCGGGGTGTTTTTCGTTGGTGTTGGAGAAAATCCCAGCAAAACTGGCAGAACGTGTTTCCAAAGAACTGGATATTCCTACTATTGGAATTGGAGCAGGAGTAGGTTGTGACGGGCAGGTTTTAGTACTTCATGACATGCTTGGGTTGAATAAAGGATTTAACCCGAGGTTTCTTCGAAGGTATGCAGACATGCATTCTGTGATGACAAGTGCCGTTCAACAATATGTTTCTGATGTAAAAGCTAAAGACTTCCCAAATGATGAAGAGCAATATGGTAGATGATGAGTGAAATAAAGCCACTGATTTTAGTTTGTAATGATGATGGTTTTTTTTCACCCGGAATTAAAGCCCTAGCAAAAGTAGCTTCAGAGTTCGGAGAAGTGGTCATTGTAGCTCCTGACAGGCAGCAAAGCGCTGTAGGGCATGCCATAACCATGTCGGTTCCATTGCGTGCGAATGAATTGACCATAGCCAAAAAGTACAAGGGATTTGCCGTGAACGGCACCCCTGCTGATTGCGTAAAACTGGCTCACGGAAATTTACTGGAACGAAAACCTGACTTGATACTGAGTGGTATTAATCATGGAAGCAATGCTGGAATTAATATCCTCTATTCAGGTACAGTAAGTGCGGCCACTGAGGGAACTATCCTTGGCTATTCTTCCATTGCCGTAAGCTGTACCGCTTACCCGGAAGAAGCAGATTTAACAGGTGCCCAGGAAGCAGCTCGCAGAGTTATTAAATTTGTTCTGGATCGTGGAGGACTTCCCAAAGGAGTAACGTTAAATGTAAATGCACCCGCAGGTGAGTTTAAAGGGATAGAGTGGAGTCGGATGGCCGACAGCCGTTATGTGGAAGAATACGAGGGCAGGGTTGATCCGTTCAACCGTTCCTATTACTGGCTAACCGGGGAATTTGAACTCCTCGATGATGGCTCAGATTCTGATATCCATATTCTGAATGAGGGAAAAGCTACGGTGACGCCCATTCAATACGATCTCACCGATTACTCATTGTTGAAGGATTTTGGGTCGAATAACCTTTAATGCTATAATTTTTTCATCGATCTCCTGATCAAAATGATAACTGTCAATTTCATTAAATGCAGTCATCATATCCAAAAGTTCTTTTCCCCCGATTAGTATATTCTTTGAATTGAACTTTCATTTTATAACCAGTTGCTCTTTTAAGCTATGCTAATAAGAAATTCAGAAACAGATTTATTGATTCATATTTTATCTACAATTTTTTTAGCTCAAATATCCCACATCCATAGTTACAGTTGAAATTAGTACTGACTAAGGATTCAGTTAATTCTACATTTTCATAAAAGTCCCCTTTATCATCAACGTAAGAAAAACTTTGGATTTCGAGGTGCTTCGTCAGAATATCTATTAAGTATTGCACTGAAAAAACTCGGTGAGCATTAAACTCTATCCTTTGTGGTCCAATCGGGACTGAAAAATAGAATACTCCTTTTGGTTTCAGGATCTTTGAGATGTTTTCGAGAGCTTTTTTATACCCAAAATAATCGATGGGGTCATTATACCTGCCTAAGCCAAAATGTTCGATGGCATGTAAAGATGATATAGAATCACAATAAGCTTCCATATCTGATGGCATATTCATCAAATCAGCCTGCTTGAATTTTATATTTTTTACGTTACTTTCAATCTCTCTGATATCAATTAGTTCTATTTCTCTAAATGAGGCAACATGGGCGACAAATCCATCTGTTCTTGATCCTATATCCACATGCTTTTTCGGGTTATTCTTATAAATAAGTCTTGCTACATGTAAATCTTGATGGAAATAATGCCCACTCATTATTCCTCCCTCTTCATTTCTTTCATTTAAAATCGGATACTTCATTCCGAACTTGAATAGCTTGTTATCGCCTTTTTGTCTTTTAAGCTCTCTCAAATCGCGGTAATAGAAGCTCAAGCCTTTTAAATTTAGATAGAGCACCAGAGGATTAAACCCAATGAACTTTAAGAAAATTATTATTCTTCTAAATCTATTCTTTATCACAAGATTATTGCTCTAAATTTATCGTTTAATGTAAAGCCATTAGCGAATAATTGACAGAAATACTTAACACAAAGGTTGGATAATTTAAAACCCTCCATTTTTTAAGCCTTTAATTACACCCGTCCAAAACTCATAATATCTTGGCTTATTCTCTTTGCTGACCTGTACATTAATCTGGTTCATGTGGGAGAGGGGAATAGTGCCCAAATGCTCACCCCATTTTGCACTTTCTACAGATACAAAAGAGTCATTTACCCCTTCTTGCCCATATATTTGCACATTTTGGAATAAAAACACAGGATTTAGTGAGTAAGCAGTTCCTTTACCAACAGCTGCGCTGTATGAGAAATAAGGAAAGCCTTCCAGGTTAGGGGTGTTAATGTTGAATTCGTTCTGTATATAACCACGGCACAATTGCTCCACTGAGCTGAGTACTTCACTTTTTTCTCTCGGGTATACACTGTCTCCAAACCAGTCTACAATATCACTGAGCTTTTCAGTTATGATCTCCGGGGTTTTTAAAATCAGGTCTGCCAGAAAAGTACCGTGATGAGGAGTGGCTACTGTAGTTAATGAAGCTACCTTATTCGCAATACCTAAATGGCTTAAAGCATGGCGCATATCCAATCCGCCCATACTATGGGCTACCACGTTTACTTTCTCAAATCTGTAAGTATCACAAAAAGTATTAATGAGCCGCACCCAGTTTTTAGCTCTTATTTCTATAGGGGCATAGGGTACCACATTCGGAGCTACTGCAACCGTACCATGTTCACGCATCAGCATACAGGGATCATGCAGGGGAGAAGGTTTTACCAACGAGCCAATAGCACCAAAACCGTGGCACAGAAACACGGGATACTTGGTTTGTATAATATCACACTGGGGAAACTCTTTGAGTTGAAGCCGTTTTAATAGTGCCCGGGTTTCAGCCATTACTCCTCCATGATGGGTTCGTCAGTCAAAAGCCGGATAGTGCTGCGTATTGTACCCTTATCTACGATATAAATATTCATATCCCGCTGGGGAAATAAGACACGGGCCGGAGTTGAAATGTCATACTCGAACAGGCTTTGATGCAGATCAAAATGGAACATGGTTTTCGAAAAAGCAGATGGAACTTTAACCCGGTAAACGCTTCGGGTAAACGTGGTATCCACTTCAATAGTAAATTTCCGGATATTTTTTTTGGGGATGAAATGATCTTCAAAATTCCGGGAGATGATTGAATCCAGGTCTTCATCTAAACCGATTTTTGAAGGAGTATAAGCCGGGACAGCTGCAAGAATAACTGCACTCACTATGCAGGAGAGCAACAACAATATGGTAAGTATGGATTTTGCGTTCGGCCTTGCCAATTCTTTCCTTAGATAATGGTTTGAAAGAATCTACTAACTTTGACGGGATAAGGGAAAGCCTTATTTAGCTAGCTTTTAAATATGTGGCTAAGAACCATTGCAGCCACGTCTTGTTTGGTACCCTCAAACTTAATTTCCTTATCAGGGTTAATCAGGTAGACCGTATTAGTATCTGCTTCGAAACCGGCTCTTTCAGAAGTGAGTGAGTTGGCAACAATCCAATCGGCTTTTTTAGAAATCAGCTTTTGAGTAGCATTTTCAATCAGGTTCTCCGTTTCCATTGCGAAGCCAATAAGAACCTGGCCTTCCTTTTTTTGATTTCCCAGCCACGCCAAAATATCCGTTGTTTTTTTTAGGGCTACGGAGTCTTCAGCTGCTTCCTTTTTGACTTTATGAGTATACTTTTCTTGCGGGGTAAAATCAGAAACAGCTGCTGCCATAATAATAATATCTGCATCAGAGTGATTTTTTACAGCAGCAAATAAATCTTCCGCACTGGTGATGCTTTCTGTATAAATACCCTCTGGTAATGGAGCAGATACAGGACCGTGTATCAGTTTTACTTCAGCACCCAGTTTTTGTGCAGCTTCGGCCATAGCAAAGCCCATTTTCCCTGAGCTCGGATTGGAAATAAAACGTACTGCATCAATAAACTCCCGGGTTGGCCCGGCAGTCACCACTACTTTTTTGCCCTTCAATGGCCCTTCAACTAATCCGATAATTTCCCCGGCTTTGGTAAGAATATCTTCAAACTCAGGCAAGCGGCCTTTACCCATTAAGCCACTTGCCAGGTACCCGGCTTCAGGCTCCAGAACGTGATAGCCAAATTCCTGCACTTTTTGAAGATTTTCGGACACAGACGGTGACTCATACATCTCACCATCCATAGTAGGGCATATCAGCATCGGGCAACGCGCTGCTAATACAGTGCTTGTTAGCATATTATCCGAAATACCCTGTGCAATTTTAGCTAAGGTATTTGCTGTGCAAGGGGCGATTACAAACAAATCTGCCCACTCTCCCCAGTTTATATGACGGGTCCAGTCGGTGGATTGGGATTCATTGGGAAAAATGTCTACCGCTACTTCGTGGCCGGAAAGGGAAGCAAAGGTTTCTAAACCAACAAAGCGGGTGGCCGATGGGGTTAAAGTAACCCGGACATCGGCTCCCGCTTTTTGAAATTCTCTCAGTAAAAAAGCAGCTTTATAGGCTGCTATTCCCCCGGTAACACCCAGAATGATGCGTTTACCGGAGAGCATGACTACTGTTCTTTGCTGGGGTAACGGTAGTACGTGTCACCATCCGTCATTTCGTCGACTGAGCGTTGTACGGCATGGGGAAGCTTTTCAAAAGCTTTTGATATTTGTTCTTGCTCTTCGTTGAATGAAAACTCATCATCATCTTCAAATCCTTCGAAGTATTGAAGCTTTTCATCAAGTTCCAGTTTTTCCTGGGCAGCGATCTGGCGTGCTCTTTTTGCCATAATTACCAGCAATTCGTACTTGTTACCGGTAGTTTCTTTCAGTTTTTCAATATCGAGTGTGCGAACTGGCATATTTTATTTTATTTCATGAATTTTTCTACAGCTTGCTTTATTTGAGCGTAAGCGGTTTCCAAATTGTCATTAATTATGATCTGATCAAACCGATCAGCGTAAGTAAGTTCTTCTTTAGCGCGTTCGAGCCGGAGTGACAAAGTTTCATCATTTTCTGTGCCTCTGGCTTGTAAACGCTGCTTTAACACTTCCAGCGAGGGTGGTTGTACAAAAATACTCAGGCATTGATCTCCATAAATATTTTTGATATTAACGGCACCTTTCACTTCAACGTCAAGCAGAATAAAATAGCCTGATTTTATTTTTTTATCAACTTCTGATTGCAGTGTCCCATATCTCTTTCCACCATAGAATTCTTCCCATTCCAGGAACTCATTGGCTTCTATTTTTTTCTGGAATTCCTCGCTATTTAAAAAGTAGTAATGAATCCCATTTTCTTCTCCTTTACGAGGTGGTCGGGTTGTTGCGGAAACCGAAAATTCTAAATCCGGAAAATCCTCAAACAATTTCTTCGCAAGGGTACTTTTTCCTCCTCCGCTTGGTGAAACTAATATGATTAATTTACCTTCTTTCATGCTTTTTAAGCTACAGGACTTAAGACATAAGAGCTAAGACAAAAGAACCTCATAAATCTTAAGTCTTGCTTCTTATATCTATTACTCAACGTTTTGAACCTGTTCCCTGATCTGCTCCAGGGTTTCCTTTGAACGCACAATATGATGTGCAATAGCTGAATCATTTGCTTTTGAACCAATGGTATTCAATTCACGATTCATTTCCTGGGTTAAAAAATTCAGTCTTCTTCCGGCAGGTTCAGGTTGTTCAATTGCCTCGATAAAGAACTTAAGGTGAGCACGCATCCGTACAATCTCTTCGGTAATATCCATTTTGTCGGCAATTACGGCTACTTCCATCTCCAACCGTTCAGCATCCAGGTTTTCATCGTCCATAAGCTGCGAGATTCTTTCTTTCAGCTTTGAGCGAATTTCCTCGACACGCCCATCACTTGCCTGCTCAACTTCCACCAGGTTCTGGTCGATGTTTTCAATTCTTTCCAGCAAATCCTTTTTGAGTTGGTTTCCTTCCTGAGTTCGCATCTCAATCAGGTTTTGAATGGCATCTTCAACTGCTTTTTCTGCAATCGACCATTTGTGGGCAAGGCTTTCCTGGTCTTCTTCTTTTGTTATAAAAACATCTCCAAAACTCAGGACATTTCTTAAAGACAAAGGATCTTTGATTCCAGCAGCATCCTGTACCTGGCGTAAGATCCGGGCATAGGTTTTTACTTTCAGATCATCAACCTGGATTTGTGGTTCCCCTTCATCAACTTGGTTTATATGTACAATAACATTCAGCTTCCCCCTGCTGATGTGCTTTTGCAATAACTCCTTAAGTATGAGTTCTTTGTCCTGGAGGCGTTGGGGTAGCCGGGTGGTAATATCCAGGTAGCGGCTGTTCAAAGATTTGATTTCAACTGTAGCGCTAAAGCCGTTATCAGCAGCTTCACCGCGACCGAAACCCGTCATAGAAATAATCATGGCAAAAATAGGGTCGATGATTTGATTTATCCAATAAAGGTACAAAAGAAGCAGAGAGTATGAAACAAAATAGGTTGGCAAGTAAACAGCTATTCGTATCTTCAGGACAATTAGCATACACTATGAAAATCCTTGGAATTTCGGCCTTTTATCACGATTCAGCTGCTTGTTTGGTACAGGATGGAAAGATTATAGCCGCTGCCCAGGAAGAGCGTTTTACCCGGAAGAAACATGATCCGGGGTTTCCTGTACATGCAATAACATATTGCCTTGATGAAGGCGGATTGAGTATTGATGAGTTAGATGCGATCGCTTTTTATGACAAGCCCTTTTTGAAGTTTGAGCGCCTTTTAGAAACCTATCTTTCCTTTGCCCCCAAAGGAGTGCGTTCCTTTATCACGGCTATGCCCGTTTGGTTAAAGGAAAAGATGTTTCTCAAAAAACAGATTTATGATGGATTAAAAGAAATCGAAGATTATGATAAAGCAGGAGTTACATTATTATTCCCTGAACATCACCTAAGCCATGCAGCCAGTGCTTTTTATCCTTCCCGGTTTAAAGAAGCTGCCATATTAACAATTGATGGAGTGGGGGAATGGGCAACTGCTTCCATTTGCCACGGAAAAGGAAAAGATATTACTATTCTGAAGGAATTAGACTTTCCCCATTCCTTAGGGCTTTTATACTCTGCCTTCACATACTTCTTGGGTTTTAGGGTGAACTCTGGAGAGTACAAATTAATGGGGCTGGCCCCTTACGGAAACCCGGATTCAGAACTTGTTCCGGAATACATTGAGAAAATAAAAACAGAGTTGGTTGATATTCGGGATGATGGTTCTATTTGGCTGGATCAATCCTATTTTGATTATGCAACCGGGTTACGGATGGTTAAAGAGAAAAAGTGGGAGCATCTGTTCGGGTTTTCCAGGCGGCAAGAAGAGGCTGAATTGGAACAGCATGAAGCTGATTTGGCATTGGCTATACAGATAGTCACGGAAGAAATTGTGTTGAAAATGGCATCTCATGCCAAAGAACTGACCGGAGCCAGTTCTATTTGTATGGCAGGCGGGGTTGCGCTTAATTGTGTAGCTAATGGAAAGCTTCAAAACGAAGGCATTTTTGAAGATATCTATATTCAGCCTGCTGCCGGAGATGCCGGGGGAGCTGTGGGAGCTGCACTGGCAGCCCATCATATCTATTTTGGAGAAGACAGGATTCCTGAGTCACCTGATGCCATGCAGGGAGCTTTTTTAGGTCCCGCATATCATCCTGTACAGGTTAAGCAACGATTAAAGAAGCTAAAAGCTGTTCATAAGGAGTTGCCGGAAGAAGAACTGTATCCCAAAATCGCAGAACTTTTGGATGAGGGAAAAGTAATAGGGTGGTTCCAGGGGCGTATGGAGTTTGGCCCGCGTGCTCTGGGGGGAAGGACTATTATTGGCGATCCCCGAAGAACGGACATGCAGAAGAAATTGAACCTGAAGATTAAGTACCGTGAATCATTCCGGCCCTTTGCCCCATCTGTATTGATTGAAGATGTAAGCGAGTATTTTGAGCTGGAAAAGGATTCCCCATACATGCTTCTGGTTCAGCCGGTAAAAGAGAAATGGAAGGAAGAACTACCGGATGGATATCATTCAATGCCGCTTCGGGATAAACTGGCAGTTAAGCGCTCCGACTTACCCGCTATTACGCACATTGATTTTTCAGCGCGTATTCAAACAGTTCATAAAGAAACCAACCCCAAATACTGGCAGATGATAAATGCTTTTAAAGAGCGTACGGGATATGGCGTGGTAGTAAATACGAGCTTCAATGTTCGAGGTGAGCCTATAGTTAGTACCCCTGAAGATGCCTATCGCTGTTTTATGAATACAGAGATGGATTATCTGGTAATAGGTGAGTATGTTTTTGCAAAAGAAGATCAACCTGAGTGGTTGGAAAAAGTTGAATTCAAAAAAGATTAGTTGCCACAGAACCACAAAAACACAAAGATTATATTCATTTTGTGCTTCTGAGTTTTAGTGGCATTAAATAAAGAGAAAATGGATTTACTAAAAGACCTTTGGCAGTTTATGAAAGAGCGGAAGAAATTCTGGCTTGCCCCGGTAATTGTGGTATTACTCTTGCTCGGATTTTTAATTGTAATCGGTGGGGGATCATCCATAGCACCCTTTATTTATACGCTATTCTGATATGATGCCGGTTCGTGATATAGAATTTGTCCGGAATGATCCAGAGACCCCAAAAGCTCAGCTGGTAATCGTAGTAGGGTTGCTGGTAATTGCCGCTATCTTCCAGAACGAGGCGTTCGCTTATGTTGCTCTTTTGATAGGTTTGATTTGCCTGGTAATCCCTCCTTTGGGGCATTGGTTGGTCTGGGCATGGTACAAGCTGGCACTGATTCTCAGTCGGGTGATGAATCCACTGATCCTGGGACTGGTGTATTACACCTTTATTTCACCAATCGCTATTCTATTCCGTTTGTTTGGGAATGATCCCTTAGAGCTTAAAGCCACTAAAGGAAGTATGTATGAGATCAGGGAGAAAAGGTACGCTAAAGAGGATTTGGAAAAGCCGTGGTAAGCCTTAAACTACTGCCGGAATTAGGTATCTAAAAGTCTTCGATGATAATTAATCTGCCCTAAGTGGTAGTTAAAGTGCCCGTAAAGATGACTCATAAAGAATTCAGTGGTCATTTCTTTTCCAAATACCTGGATTGGATAGTTTATTGAAAAATCATCTTCGGTAAGGTTTTGCAGGGTATCAATGACTATAGTTTTTGCAGCTTCATTTCTTTCCAGCAGTTCTTCAAGATTTACAGTGCCCCCAAATTCAAATTCACGGTCCCGGATATAATCACTCTTCCCTAAAACAGCTCCTATAAAATGATGAAGATTGTCTGCGAGGTGTAAACTCAGGTTGCCGGCGCTGTTTAAAATACCGGGTGCTTTTTCCCAAATGTTTTCTTTGCTTTTATAGGCATTTAATTCAGTATTCAGACGGTCAAAATCCCGTTCAAAAAGTGATATTAAGGTTTGATTAAGCATTTTCTTCCTCCACTTTAGTCAGGCTGATTGCATTGGCACAGTACCTAAGTCCGCTGGGAGCAGGGCCATCGGGGAATACATGCCCTAAGTGAGAATCACAAGTATTGCAAACGATTTCTACCCTGACCATACCATGCGTGTAATCGCCATGATAGGCTACTGCATTTTCTTTGATAGGCTGTGTGAAGGAAGGCCAGCCTGTTCCGCTTTCAAACTTTTCACTGGCATCGAATAGAAGGGTATCACAGCATACACACGCGTAAATACCGGGATCGAAACGGCTGCACACATCACTGGAAAAAGGGCGCTCAGTCCCTTTTTGGCGGGTTATGGCAAATTGCTCATCCGTGAGTTCTTTTCGCCACTCTTCATCGCTTTTCTCAACTTTTCGATCAGGCTCCGGGTTACCGTTCTTTGTAAAATTTAAAATATCAGGCCATTTAAGCATGTGGTAATGGTAATACGTTTTGTGATGAATACAGATGCTGAAACTATACTGAAATAAATTCAGCAGATGGTTCAGCATGACAAATAAAAAGCTTGAAGGCTATTCTAAAGGCCGGGCAATCATAATGCCGCTGTTTTTAGAATTGGGTTTCAAAAAGGAGGAAATAGGTTCCTCAGAGATTTCTACTTTTAGATTGGATTGTGAAGCATGCAACAGGTGCATTCTGCCTTCCTGTTCAACCAATACTCCAACGTGGGCAACATCCAACCCATCTATACTCGTGGTCAAGCCAATAATATCGCCTTCTTTCAGCAGGTGCTCATAGTCGGCTATTTTTTCTTTTGGGATGTAGTAATAATTCCGGCTGCTGATTTCTTTTTCCTGCTGTTCAATCACGGAAACATAGTCAGGGTTATTTTTCAGATGCTTGTAGCTGTCGGTATGCGTACTCATGAAATTAACTTGGTTTACATAAGGATCGCCAAACTCATCAGCAGGGGTGGTTACAAGTTTATTATCACGATTGTTATAGATCCAGTCACTAAAGTAATGTAAGCGTGATGGATAAGAATCCCGGTTTCCATCCCGGTACCTGATTTGTTCAATTTCTTTAGCAAATTGCTCAAAACTCTGGTTTTCTGATTTAAGGGTCCGGGCAAGGGCCAGTAAGTTTTCCGCATAGGTTGTACAATCAAGCTCTCTCAGGTTCACAATTAGTTTTTCTTCGTCCTCAACTTCCAGGGTGTGCGCTACATATTCATTTCCTAGGAAATACTTCCCGATTTCTGGGATCAGCGTTCCGATAGGTTTGTCTGACTGATCTTTGAATTTCTCCAGGATATCCGCGAATATTTCCGCATCCTTTTCGGTATATACAATTTCAAGCGGCTCGCTTTCAGGTTTAGGTTCTTCTTGTTTCTGTTGGGCACATGACTGATTGAAAAAGAGGAGAATGAGTAAAGGAATAAATAGGTGCTTCATGGTCATAATGATATATGAGTCAACGCTAAAAAGTAGAAAAGGGTATAGGTAATCACAAGAAGATTAATCATCCTTTTAGGTGCCGGGTAACTCAATGAGAAGTTGGCTATATAGTATGTAGAAATCATTCACGAGCCTGCCTCTGCCGATAGGCAGGCGAAGCGAAGTGATCTAAACTTACTGGCCATACATTCTGAGTCTAAGCAATAAGTGTTCTTATCCTGTTGGCAAAAGCTTCTGCTTCTTCCGGGCTTTTCCCTTCTGAGTAAATCCGAATGATAGGTTCTGTATTCGATTTTCGAAGATGAATCCAGCCTTCTTCAAAATCTACTTTTACTCCATCCCGCGTATCCGGGTTTAAATTAGCATAGCGCTCTCGAACCAGTGTGAGAACTTCATCAGCATCTTTTCCTAATTCATCGAGTTGAATTTTACTCTTACTCATAAAGTAATCAGGTAAAGTGGCACGGTATTCGGAAGAAGACATTTTTTGCTCCGCAAGATGCTGAATCACGCAGGCTATACCTACCAGGGCATCACGTCCATAATGCAAATCAGGGACGATAACCCCGCCGCTTCCTTCACCTCCAACAACCGCATCTACTTTTTGCATCTCCTTAACCACATTTATTTCTCCTACAGGAGAGCGATGGCAAACCTGTCCGTATTTTTTAGAAACATCATCTGCTACGCGGGAGGAGGAAAGGTTGGTTGCCGTAGCTCCCGGTTTTTTTGAAAGTATGAAATCAAAAACGGTAGCCTGGGTGTATTCTTCCCCAAATAAAGTACCAGTATTATCTACCAGGGCTAATCGGTCAGCATCGGGGTCGGTAACCACACCAAGATCAGCACCTTTCTCCTTTACTACTTCACAAATCTCGGTAAGGTGTTCCGGTAAGGGTTCAGGATTATGAGGGAATAACCCGTTTGGTGTGCAGTGCAGCTTATGAACGGTTTTCACTCCAAGCTGTTCTAATAGTTGTGGAACTCCTTCCGATCCGGCGCCATTTACGGCATCCACAGCAACTGAGAAATTTGCTGAGGTAATTGTAGCCACGTCAATAAAGGGTAGTTTTAGAATTTGCTCTATGTGGTAATTTAGTAACTCATTGTCCTCACGAACCATACCAATTTTATCATAAGGCTGATAGGCAAACTTACCGGACTCTGCAATTTCCAGCATTTCTTTGCCTTGTTCCGCATCCATGAATTCACTGGTATTGTTCAGAAGCTTTAAGGCATTCCATTGCGCAGGATTATGACTTGCTGAGATAATAATGCCACCCGCTGCTTTGTATTTCAGAACACCCATTGCAACAGTAGGGGTGGGAACAATCCCGACCTTTATTACATCGCAGCCTACACTAGCCAGCGTAGAGGCTACGATATCTTCGCAGATTTTTCCTGTTGTCCGGCTGTCCCGGCCTAATACAATTGTACCTCCCTTAAGCCAGGTGCCATAAGCAGCAGTAAATCGTGATAAGTTTTCAGGAGTAAGGTCGGTTCCGAAAATTCCTCTGATCCCGGAAACTGAAATCATTAGTGCCATAAATCTCTAGTTTTGTCTTGATTGAATAATTTGATTGAGTTGAGCCATCCATTCCCTGAGTCCGGGAAAACTCGGACTAATACGTTGGGCTTCCCGGGCTACCTGTAGCGCTTTTTCAAATTCCCGGTTAGTACCATAAGCCCCGGAAAGATTATAAAGCATTTGAACATCGTTAGGGTTAATCGACCTGGATTTTTCAAGAAGCGGGATTGCTTTCTGTGTATTTCCTTTGTTCAGCTCTATAGCTCCAAGCATTTTTGTGATGAAAGCCTCATCCGGATTAATTTCAAAAGCCTTTCTCAGAAGTGGTTCTGCTTCTTCAAATTGATTTCGATCCAGGTATAACCTGGCTGCGAATACATACGGGGAATCATTCCAGGGTTGGTTTCTGGCCAGGCCGAGGTATTCATCAATAGCTTTATCTATTTGTCCTGCACTCTGATAATATTGAGCAGCAGCTACTTTTCCTTTATCCCAGTCTAAAGACCGGTGAACTGCATCAAAAGCCAGGCTATCAACCGGATGGATTGGCTGGTAGTTTAACTGGTAGGGAGTTGGTTTTTGACCCTGTACAAAAGGAAAGCCTTGCTTTAAGGTAGCCACTCTGTGCCATCCAATCCGGTGATCAAAATCTGTAAAGTGCATTTGCTCCAGGTATTTATTCCAATCCGTTATCGTGTATTCTGTATTTTCCTCATTCTCCAACAGCCCGAGCAGTTCCTCCGAAAATGATTTTCCGATTGAAAAGTATCCTTCCTGGTTTGGATGAAGGTGCTCAAGCATTACATTAAACCCGATGATGCCATTGGGCGAGATACTTTCCATTTTTTCCTCAACGGGAACATAATAGGCATTTGGATACCTTTCGCTCACTGACTGTATAATCTCATTGATTTCTGTTGGTGCCCTGAATTTAAGCCCGTCTAAATCTTTTGCGAGTCGAAACTCATCACTTGCATCAGAATAATTTTCATTGTAGTAGGATGCCTGGGCTTTCCTGTAAGTTTGCAAAGCAGAAGGTTGTTCTCCATTCGTTATATCCACAAAAGGGGGGTGGTCTTTCAGGTTGCTGGCCACGCTGCCAATAAATACCGGGACATTTCTTGATTGAAATTCTTCAACAATGGCAGAGAGATTGCTTTCAAACTGGATCATAGCCAGTTGATGTTTGGGGCTGTCTAATTCAATGGATCTTGAATTAATAATTCGCTCCATAAGTGTGGCGTTTTCATTGGGTACTTCCCCTCCGAAAGTAGCAGCAAACCATTTCCCTGAGTCTACAATAATGGTTCGTAAAAACAGGAAAGTTTTAAAACGTTGCAGTTTTAAATAAAAACGTACAAATCCGGGGAATCCTCCAAGGTTCTCATTGGAGCCTACTCCCAAAGCTCCATAAAACTCGTTATGTCCCGCATAAATCATAATAGCATCAGGCTGGTGCTGAAGGATTTCATCAACCTGATCATATAGTGTATAAGAATTAATCGCAGAGATACCCACATTAACTACTTCTACCGTTTTATCCGGCATCGCATCCTGAAGTACATCATTTACAACACGGGAATAGGTTCCGTTAAACCCATAGGGATAACCTGCAGCTGAAGATCCACCCATGGCAAAAACACGGTATCCATTTTTCGGTTTGTGTGCCAGGAATACATCAATTGACGGATTGGGAATTACATTGGTGTAGAAGAAGTACCGGGCAGCAAAATTAGGATTCGGAATCAAATACTCATCAGTAGGTATTTTGGGATCAATAAAAAGATCCGTGTTGCCCAGGTAATTTGTACTCCTAAGGATGATCTCAAGGATTACAAAAAACAGTACAGGTATAGAAAAAGTAATGGTATAAAAGGCGATTTTCTTTTTTAAAGGAAGGGGCGTTTTAATTTCATCGATGTATGCCTGTACATCAGCTGTTTCCAGCTTTAGAATTTCAGCTATTTCTTTAACTGATTTCTTTTTGTGGTGCTTTTGGATATATGATTTTGCCTTATTACTTAGCGCCATATAATTAACGGGTAGGTATCCAGGGAGTTTCTACTATTCCGGCTTTATGGTTCTCAAAGCGGGCTAATACAAACAGAAAATCAGAGAGACGGTTCAGGTACTTTATTGTAAGACCGGATATTTTCTCTTCATTATTGCAATCAACCGTAAGCCGTTCAGCTCTGCGACAAACAGTACGTGCTGAATGTAAAACGGCACCTGCCTGCGATCCACCGGGTAAAATAAAATTTTTAAGTGGGGGCAGTTGTTCTTCCATTTTATCAATTTGCTTTTCCAGGTATTCAATTTCTGCTTCAGAGATTCTTGAAATCCTTGCATTTGTACTTTCGGGTGTAGCCAGGTCTGCTCCTAATACAAATAATTGAGCCTGAACAATATCAAGCATTTCTTTAGTCTCAGGAGATGTTTTGTAGGAAGAAGCCACACCCAATATTGAATTTAGTTCGTCAACGGTTCCATAAGAATTGATACGAGCTGAACTTTTAGAAACCTGCTGTCCACCAAACAGGGAAGTATTACCGGTATCGCCTTTTTTTGTATAGATTTTCATTAGCTTGATATTTGCTCTAAAATAGACTTTTGAAGGTTAAGTTTCTCTTGAACCTGTTAATTCAATTTTAAAAATTTGACGGGGTTTATATCTCGTTATCATACAACAAATCCAAAGCAATCATTCTCTATGAAATTTATTTACCTGGTTTTTGCCATTTCGATCATTAATGCTGCCCTATCTGAAGCACAAAAAAAAGAAATAAATGACGGTTATGATGTAATTACTTCTATGTATGAAATGCATAAGGACAGCTGGTACAAAAATTTCTCTTTCAAACAGCTCACTACTTTTTATGGTCAAAATGAAGAAGTAGCGCGAACCCAAATATGGTATGAAGTGATGAGCCTTCCGGGAAAACTGGCCATTAAATTTGATGAGAAACAAAGCAATAATGGGATATTGTTTAAAGAAGGTACGCAGTATGGGTTTGCTAACGGGCAGTTGATCCAGCAAATGGAGCGCACTCATGATTTGTTAGTACTGGGTTTTGATGTATATCATCAAAACCCTGAGACTACAGCAAAACAGCTAACCGGTAATAATTACGATCTCACAAAAATGTACAAAGATGAATGGCAGGATCGGCCTGTTTATGTGGTAGGAGTAGAAAGGCCGGATACCACACTTCCTCAATTCTGGATTGATGTTGAGCGAATGGTTTTTGTGCGTAATTTTACCGTAGGCAGGCAAAACACCATACAGGAAGTTCAGTTCAATAAGTACGAAAAATTAGGTAATGCCTGGGTGGCACCCGAGGTAATCTTCAAAGCAAACGGGCAAATAGGTTTGTTGGAAGAATACACCGAAATGAAAATTCCGGAAACCGTTAACCCTGAGATATTTGAACCCGAAACCTTTGTGTCTGCAAAGTGGGAGTAATTTAACCGGGAATAAAACGGAGTTCTTTTTTAGTGAAATGAATTTCTAAATGGTCAAGACCTGATAGTTCTGATTCGAAAGCTTCATCCATTTGTGAAGGACAGGCTAATATTTTGGTCACATTAGCAAGGTATTGTGCAGACTGTTCAATCAAGCCATAGTTCAATACTAGTTTGTTAAGCACATTTTCCCGGCTATAGGGATAACTGATTTCGTAAAACCGAACAGGTATGATGGGCTGGAGAACAACAGGCTCTATACATTCTTTGGCAGTATTACCATAAGCCTCGATCAATCCTGGTTTACCTAGTTTGGTGCCTCCAAAATATCGAATAACTACTAGCCCGGCATTCACAAGATCGAACGATTTCAGTTGATTGAGAATGGGAAGCCCGGCTGTTCCTGAGGGTTCACTATCATCGCTGCTAAACTCTTTTATGGAAGCAGGATTAATCCGGTAAGCGAAACAATGGTGAGAAGCATCGGGATATTTGGATTTCAGCTCATCAAGCTGAGTGAAAAAAGAGGCTTCATCTACGCATGGCAAAAGATATCCCAGGAATTTAGATTCCCGGTCTCTGTATGTGCTGGTATAAGTTTTGAGTATTGTGTTCACCACGTTAAGGTACCACAAGAATCGCAAGCCTTCCATCCGGTTATTTAGAGACTTTCTACCTTGCCATTAAAAACGGAAAAAGCGAACTTCAATCGGCTATAAAGGCGTTTTATTTGTTGTTTGCAGAAACTTAATTAGAGCGCAAAAAGGCTGTTATTTCACTGGAACCAAATTTAACTAACTAACTTCATGCCTTCACTTCTAAAAGCGATGAACTCGCAGGTGGGCCGGAAAATAATGACAGGTATTACGGGAGTAGCACTTATGCTCTTTCTCATCGGTCATCTTGCCGGAAACCTTTCCATTTTTGGCTCAGCGGATGCCTTCAATATTTACACAAAAACCCTGATGGATCTTGGGCCGCTGCTTTATGTAATTGAAGCTGCCCTTGCTTTCTTATTTTTATATCATACTGTTCTTGGGGTTTCAATCTGGTTAAAAAAGCGAAAAGCGCGTCCACAAAGCTACGATACTTATAAAACCAAAGGAGGCCCAAGCCACCAGAGTCTTGCTTCCCGGAGTATGATTATTTCCGGCTCTGTCATCTTTATCTTTTTAATATTGCATATTATTCACTTCAAGTTCGGTGCCGAGTATACAACTATGATTGATGGGGTAGAAGCTCGTGATTTAAGGCAATTGGTTTTAGAAGAGTTTCAAAAAACCTGGGTGGTAATTGCTTATGTATTTGTATTGGCATTAACCATTTTACACTTGTCCCATGGATTTTGGAGCGCTTTTACTTCATTAGGTATGAAGAATCAGAACAGATCAAAGAAAATACAAATGACCGCCTATGCTTTTGCGATAATCCTGATGCTGGCGTTCATCTTTATTCCGCTGTATATCTACTTTACGGGTGGCCAAGGTTCACTAATTACTTATTAAAAATGCCACTAATTCACGAAAACACGAAAAAGTATGACGAGCTACCTGATCGGTTGAATAAAATCGGGAAGGAAATTGTTGACTCTGCTTTTAATGTGCATAAAGAGTTAGGGGCAGGATTATTGGAAAGGGTATACGAAGTTTGTTTAGCGCATGAGTTTAAAAACAGGGGGCTAAAGGTATTAAGACAGGTTCCTATTCCTATAAAATATGCAGGTCTGGAATTTGAAGAAGGATTTAGAATAGATCTGCTTGTAGAAGACGAAGTCATTTGTGAGTTGAAGGCAGTAGACCAAATGAATCCTGTTTGGAAGGCGCAACTCCTTAGTCATTTAAAATTGACTGATAAAAGACTAGGTTACTTGATAAATTTTAACGTAATAAACATTGGAAGGGGTATAAAACGAGTCATAAACTGATTTGTGTTTTAGTGCTTCCGTGGCAAATATATTCTCATGAAATTAGATGCAAAAATACCTGATGGCCCATTAGAGCAGAAGTGGAGCCGTCATAAAAAAGAAATGAAACTGGTAGCACCCAACAACAAGCGTAAGTACGAAGTTATTGTTGTGGGAACCGGGTTAGCAGGTGGGGCAGCAGCAGCCTCTATGGCTGAGTTAGGTTATAAAGTAAAGAGTTTCTGTATACAGGATTCGGCTCGCAGGGCACACAGTATTGCTGCACAGGGCGGTATTAATGCTGCAAAAAACTATCCAAATGATGGGGACAGCATCTGGAGGTTATTTTATGATACCATTAAAGGTGGTGATTATCGTTCCAGGGAAGCAAATGTCTATCGCTTAGCTGAAGTAGCAAACGAGATTATTGACCAGGCAGTGGCCCAGGGTGTTCCTTTTGCACGTGAGTATTCCGGGCTGCTGGACAATCGCTCTTTTGGTGGAGCGCAGGTATCGCGAACTTTTTATGCCCGTGGCCAAACCGGTCAGCAACTACTGCTTGGTGCCTACCAGGCAATGATGCGCCAGGTTTATGAAGGGAATGTTGAGTATTTCCCTCGCCATGAAATGCTGGATGTGGTAGTCATTGATGGTAAAGCACGAGGTATTATCAGTCGTGACCTTGTTACCGGTGAATTGATGCGCTTTGAAGCTGATGCGGTTGTATTGGCAACCGGTGGTTATGGAAACGTATTCTATCTCTCTACCAATGCGAAAAATTCAAATGTAACAGCAGCATGGAGAGCCTATAAGCGAGGTGCTTTGTTTGCCAATCCATGTTTCGTACAGGTCCATCCGACTTGTATCCCGGTATCGGGAGATTACCAGTCTAAGCTGACACTAATGAGTGAGAGTTTACGGAATGACGGACGCGTTTGGGTTCCCCGAGAAAAAGGTGACAAGCGTCATCCGAATGATATCCCGGAAGAAGAACGCTATTACTACCTCGAAGAACGCTATCCAAGTTTTGGAAACCTGGTTCCGCGTGATGTGGCTTCCCGGAATGCAAAAATGGTTTGTGATGAAGGACTGGGTGTGGGAGAAACAGGATTGGCGGTTTACCTCGATTTCAGAGATGCTATTAAGCGGGATGGATTGGAATCTATCAAAGCTCGTTATGGTAACCTCTTTGATATGTACGAAAATATTGCCGGGGAAAATCCTTATAAGCAGCCAATGCGCATCTTCCCTGCTGTTCACTACACGATGGGTGGGCTTTGGGTAGATTACAACCTGATGACTAATATTCCCGGCTTATTTGCCACCGGAGAGGCTAATTTCTCTGATCACGGGGCCAACCGGCTTGGAGCAAGTGCTTTAATGCAGGGTCTGTCTGATGGTTATTTCGTGCTTCCGGCAACGATTGGTAACTATCTTGCTGATGAGAAGCCCGGCACACGATATGGAACTGACCATGAAGCTTTTGTTCAGGTTGAGAAAGAAGCCCAGGAACAAATTGATAGACTTCTGAACGTAAATGGTAAACGAACCATCATCGATTTCCACCGGACTCTCGGTAAAATTGTATGGGATAAGATTGGTATTTCCCGCAATAAGGAAGATCTCGAATCTGCCATTAAAGAAATCCAGGAACTTCGTGAAGAGTTCTGGAAAGATGTATATGTACCGGGCGAAAAGAATAACTACAACAAGTACCTGGAATTTGCAGGGCGTGTTGCCGATTTCTTTGAGCTGGCCGAGTTGATGGCAAAAGATGCCTTGGATCGTGAAGAATCCTGCGGCTGTCATTTACGGGATGAATACCAGACAGAAGAAGGAGAAGCTCTCCGTAATGACAAGGATTTCGCATACGTCTCAGCCTGGGAGTTTAAAGGACTGAACGGGAAACTGGAAACAGAACTCCACAAAGAAAATCTTGAATTTGAATTCGTCGAACTAAAACAAAGATCTTATAAATAATTTATGCCACGAAATCACAAAAGCACTGATTAATAAACTTAACTTTTGTGTTTCCGTGTTTTAGTGGCGAATAAAAAAAGAGCCAAATTATGAGCAAAGAAATGACTATCCATTTAAAGTACTGGAAGCAGAACGGACCTTCTGATCCCGGGCACTTTGAAGAGCGTACATTGGATACGGTGAATGAGCACATGTCCTTCCTGGAAATGCTGGATGTACTCAACGAAGAATTACAACTTGATGGTATAGACCCATTAGAGTTTGATTACGATTGCCGCGAAGGTATTTGCGGTTCCTGTAACCTGGTGATAAACGGACAGGCGCACGGCCCCAAAGACAAGACTGCCTGTTGCCAATTACACATGCGTAATTATAAAGATGGCGATAAAATTACCATCGAGCCGCCTCGTGCAGCAGCTTTCCCGGTTATTAAAGACCTGGTAGTTGACCGAAGTGCTTTCGACCGGATTATTGAAGCAGGAGGATATATCTCCGTTAAAACGGGATCGGCCCAGGAAGCCAATGCAACCCCTATCGAGAAAGAAGCCTCGGATGCTTCCTTTGATTACGCTACCTGTATTGGTTGCGGTGCATGTGTAGCAGCTTGCCCGAATGCTTCAGCATCCTTGTTTACCGGTGCTAAAATTGCCCACTTAAACCATGTGCCCCAGGGCGAATTGGAACGCACTAAGCGGGTGGTAGCTATGGTAGACCAGATGAAAGAAGAAGGTTTTGGCGATTGCTCCAATTTTGCAGAATGCGAGGCAGTTTGCCCGGTGGGTATTTCCATCTCTGCCATTGCTGAAATGCGCCGTGATTATGTGAAAGCTGTAATCAGCTGATCACCGGATAGAGTTTAACTAACTACAGAATCCCGGTTCATCGGGAAGGTAGAAAGCCACCTTGGGCAACCGGGTGGCTTTTTTTAATCCAGTATCACTGTTTTATTTCCGTGAATAAACACCTTGTCTTCCAGAACCAGCTGTAAGGCTTCGGCTAGCACCCGGCTTTCAATTTCTTTACCGGTACGAGCCATTTTTTCAGCGCTATAGGTATGATTAACGCTCCCGGTAGATTGGGTAATAATCGGGCCTTCATCTAAATCATTATTTACAAAGTGAGCGGTAGCCCCGATAATTTTTACCCCTCGTTCATAAGCCTGTTGGTAAGGATTGGCTCCAACAAAAGCCGGAAGAAATGAATGATGGATATTCACAACCCGATTAGGATAGTGTTCCACAAAAGAAGGGTTTAGTATTCGCATGTACTTTGCCAATACCAAGTAATCCGGATTGTATTGAGCCAAAAGCTTTAAAATATTTTCTTCATGTTCCTCTCGTTCTACCCCCAGGTGAGATACGAAATGAAAGGGCAGTTCAAACTTCTGAACCAGGGGTTCGAGGGTTTCATGGTTACTTATCACGGCCTGTATTTCGGCATTTATTTCATCAAACTCGTGCCGTATCAGTAAATCCCCCAAAACATGATGCTCTTTAGTAGCTAATACTACAATCTTCTTTTTTTGATCTGAAGACAACCGGATATTCGCATTTTCGGGCAGCTGAGTTTTAAGATCCTGCAGAAATTTTTGATGATCGAAATCTCCTTCTAAAACGGTACGCATAAAAAAGTAAGCTGTCTCATGATCTACAAACTCGCGATTTAACACAATGTTTAACCCGTACCGGTAGGCTGTATCAGTAATTTTATAGATCAGTCCTTTAGCGTCATTACAATCAATGAGCAGGGTATGAATATTTCTTGTCATCAGATTAGCTCAAACAATTCGTCTAGTTCTTCATGTGTATTAAGCACATTTGGGGATATCCGGATGGTTGAATAATTGTCAAATGGACGGAATACAAATCCATGATCTGCAAATGCTTTTTTTGCAAACTCAGAAGGCGTATGATTTTTTAACTCGATCACAAATAAGGAACCCGAAAGCTCCCAATCAATTGGAGAGCGCCAAACAGTATTGGGGTTTTCATGGGTAAGTTTTATAGCATGTGTTCTGAGTGATTTAAGTTTTTCAATTCTGGTGGGCTCATCAATACGGTTTTGGAATTCCAGCGCTTTTCCCAAAGTAAGCACTTCAGGTAGGTTTCTGGTACCATAGTCCTCAAATTTTCTTGCTGAATCCTTCCACTGTTCCTGTCCCCAGGTTACCCACATGGGATCAATTTGATCCTGTACCCTTTTACTGAAATAGGCTACACTGATTCCTTTGGGTGCCTGTATCCATTTATGGGCACTGGTACCAATCACATCTATATCCAGGTTCTTTACATCAATGGGTATCATACCCATAGTTTGTGCCGTATCAATAGAAATGAACTCAACACCTCTGCTGCGAGCAAGAGCGGTTATTTCTTTTACAGGATGCTGTAGGCCAAATGTGTTGTCAATATGGGGCATAACAATAAGTTTGGTTCGCTCATTTATATGCTCATCATAAAGGGTAAGAATATCTTCTTTGGTAGCAGATGAAAGATCATCGGTAGGGATATTAAATACTTTTACGGAATATGCTCTTTTCTTTGAGTGGATATGAAAGGGGATACTCGCACCCGCATGATTCAGGTTGCAGAACAAAACCTGATCGCCTTTTTGAAGGGGTAGGCCTAATGCAAGAAGGTTATAAATTTCGGTAGTGTTATGAGGAAAACTGACTTCGGCAGCTTCGGCATTTAAATAATCAGCTGTTTTCTTCCTTATTTTAGCAACAGGTTCATTCCATTCTCCGCTCCACATATAAAACCAGGGATTGGTTTCGCACAATGCCAGGTAATCATGATGAGTCTGCTGCACCATTTTCGGGATAGTGCCAATAGACCCGTGATTTAGGTACTTCACATTCTTATTCAGTGAGTAATCTTTTCGTGAGGGTAAGCCTTTGTCAGCAAACTTCTCTTTCAGTTTTTCCCGGAAGAATGCATCTATCGGAGCCAGTGCAGAAAGAGCTGAAATGGAAGTCCCTGCAGCAAGAGTTTTCAAAAAATCACGGCGTGAAGTACTCATAAGTATATATCAGGTGGTTAAGGTGGAATAAGAGCAATGTTAAGTTTTAAGACAATATTCCAAATACACCAGAGAAACTTAATTAAAAAAAAAGCTTCTCTTCAACCAAAAAATAAATACTGGGTGCTAGACTCAAGTGCTAGAAGTTAACTTCGGCACTAATGCTAAAGTTAAAACTCCCCAAAAGGCCATTCCCGTAATTAAAGTCATCTCCTCGAAACGTATCTGAGGAAACACCTCGAAGTAGAAAACTCATTCGCTCATTTGGGCTGAAAGTTATTGATCCAAAAGAATTCCAGTTACTAAATTTGTTTTCTACTGAATTAGAAGATTCAAAATCTTCATTACTTTCTATACTTGTAGTAACTCCATTTACAGTATTTACATCTTCTTGATATATGCGATATACTTGTTCATTTCCAGCCTTTAAATCCGCTTTGGAATGTATAAACCCTACTTGTATAGAAAGGGTTTTAAGCAATTTTGTACTTAAAATAATTGGGATATAAGTATTAAGGCTTCTACTATAGTAATCGTTTAGAATTTTATTTGAAGTTAAACCTGAGTTTGCTTCACCCAATATTAAAATTCCATTTTCTTCATTAGAAGTTATTTCCTTACTGTTAAAAACTCTCTGGTAAATTCTTGTCGAATTCTCATTCTCTTTTTTTAAGCTGAGTTGTATTCCGGTTACTAAATTAACTCTTTTAGAAATATCGTAATCATATTTTAGTGAAACAGCATGGTTCCAAATAATGTTATTACCTATACCCGTAGCTTGCCTTTTTGAATCATAATCAGAATCAACATTTACATATCCGTTAATGGATTCATCAAAATAAAGAGCATTATTGTATCCGCTGGACTCCAGACGCTGATTTCCATAATTGATATCCTGAGCAGTCCGGGCTGTTCTATAAGCGAATTCAACTCTACTGACACTTGTAGCTTCCAACAAATAATCAAGGTTGGTATACAAGGTGCTACCTGTTCTTTCAAAAATATCCCTAAACTCACTATTGCTATGTCCCAGGCTAGATTGGTCATTTTCAAGAAAAGTTTGGTTTCTAGAAAAGACATTTTGGCTTTCATCATTGTTGAAGTTTCCATTTAAAAAACCAATGCTTATACCAGCAATACTATTTTCAGAGTTTTTAATTGTTATACCTGTTGAAATATCCCAATCTTTATACTCCAACTTCTTAGAGGCTACTCTATTGCTAAAAAACTCAGAAAAAGGATCAAAACTGACATAACCAGCATTTGCAGGCATATTGTTTCCCAGATTGATAAATGAGGTAACTCCTACTTTAATTCCAAGGTTAATACTCTTACTAAGTTCATAACTGTTGAAAAAGGATATGAAATGCCCTCTGTATTTCGAAAAATCTATATCGTTCAAGAGATCATTTCTCCACCAATCCAAATCAAACCGTCCCGACTCTGCAAGAACCTGGTAAATACTGTAAGACGAAAAATTTTTCGAATCGTATCGATCATCTACCTGTAAATACTGATAAGTTATTCCGCTTTTAAATCGAGGATTCCTTTTTAACGGGTTGATGAAAAATGCTATTGAGAAAAGTGGCTCTTTTTCAGAAAACCGAACTACAGGGTCAAAATAGCTGCTGTTGAGTGAGGTACTGTAATCAATGAAGCGGGATTGAGGTAAAGCCTTTTTTTGGGATGTTCTCACATCCATGTAGAAGTAATTCTTTCCACTCAATCGATTTAGGTTTGCAGGGTTTACATTTAGCCTGGAAAGAAAATGTGAAGAAAAAGAGTTTTGTATATCTTTTTGCACATCAAGCTGAGAAAGAAAAAATTTAGACGGAGAAAAGAAAAAGGACTGCTGATCATAGTATTCAATATAACCACGTAGATGGTAGCTGGATTGAGAAACAATTGAAGATTGGCATACAATCAGAAATGAAATGATTAAGATGAGCTTTTTCATAAGACTTGAACCTCTTATTACTTATTACATACCATTAACATTCTAAGGAACTGAAATTAAGACTAAGAATCAATAAAGTTGGCAGGATGAAAGTGAAATTCATTTCACGCTTTGCGGCTGTTTAAGGCACCCACTAATCTTTCTAAATCTTTCGCATCATTATACACATTCGGGGAAACACGAATAGCATCTCCACGATAGGATACAAATACCTTAGCTTCTTGTAGATTCTTTTTGGCCCTATCCATATTGTGATGATCCCCTAATCGTATACCAAACAAATTAGATGCACGGTATTTTTCATTCTCAATGATAAACCCAGAATTCCGAAGTCGCTCCAAGGGTTCTCTGACCAGGTCACGACAATATTGTTGTACATTTTCAGGGGCCCATTCATTAAGTTTTTGGAGCGCTTTCAGCATCATGGGGATCAAAATAAAATTACTGCGCTCGCCTACTTCATAGCGTAATGCACCAGGTTGATATTCCTCACTGTAATTAACCAGGCTTGCAAAATCTTCACTTTTATAGCGGTTGATCCAGTTTTGTTCAATGGGGGTTCCTTCATCCAAAGCTTCTCCGTAATAAGCAATGCCGATACTATAGGGCCCCATCATAGATTTATATCCTGCCGCAATCAGTGCATCGGGTTGCAGTTCTTCAACATCGAAAGGTAGAGCGCCTATGGATTGAGTTCCGTCAATAACAAGCCAGGCTCCGACTTCAAGGGTTCTTTTGCGGATAGCTTTCAAGTCAAAGAGAGTACCATCGGCCCAATGGATGTGCCCCATAGCTACCAGCCGGGTTTTTGAGTCGATAGCTTCCAGCAAACGAATATTCCATAACCTGCCACGGTCTGCTATTTCATCCGGTGGTGAAATGGTTTTTATATGAGTATCATTTTGTGAAGCAATCTCCATCCAGGGATATACATTACTGGGAAATTGTTCGCCAACAAGTATGATATTATCCCCTTTTTGCAGGGGAATATTTTTAGCCACGTTCGCCATTCCATAAGAAACAGAAGGGATTACAACGAGACGATTGATTTGTTTTACATTGATCAGCTTGCCGAATTCAGCTCTTAGTAGCTCATTATTCGCAAAAAAATCATCGCCAGTAACTTTATCAGGTTGTCGTTTTTGCAAAAGGCCTTCTATACCTGCCTGTTCTACTTCTTTCATCAATGGCGACATATAGGCACAATTGAGATAGGTTATTTCAGGGTCGAGGTTAAAAAGATGTTTTTGGCAATTCATTTCTGATTAGTTCAAAAACCGGAAAAGGCGTGGTTGATCATTTACATACTCAAAGCTGAAATTTGTTTTTTGCAAACGGGTTATCAATCCATCAAAATCTTCTTTTCTTTTTAGTTCTATACCGATAAGTGCCGGTCCCTGTTCACGGTTGGTCTTTTTAGAGTATTCAAAGTAGGTGATGTCATCTTCGGGGCCAAGTACATCATTTAAAAATTCGCGAAGTGCACCTGCCCGTTGTGGAAAATCAATGATGAAATAGTGCTTCAATCCTTCGTAGCGTTGGTGCCGCTCTTTAATTTCGGCAGTTCGTGTAATATCGTTGTTGCTTCCGCTTATAATACAAACTACAGTCTTACCCTTAATTTTTTCTCTCACTTCATCCAGCGCAGTAATTGATAATGCACCTGCAGGTTCCACAACTATTGCCTGTTCATTGTACATTTTTAATATGGTTCCGCACACTTTCCCTTCGGGAACAGTAACCACCTCTTCCAGTATCTCTTTACAAATTTCAAAAGTAAGGTCGCCGACCCGTTTTACTGCCGCTCCGTCTACGAAATTATCAATATGATCAAGGGTAACAGGTTTATTTTTTTCGATAGAGATTTTCATGGAAGGGGCACCGGAAGGTTCAACACCTACAATTTTGGTTTGAGGGGAATGAACATTAAAGTACGAGCCGACCCCGGCTGAAAGCCCACCACCGCCAACAGGTAAAAGCAGGTAGTCGATAGGAGAGGCCATATCTTGCAAAATCTCTTTTCCTACTGTTCCCTGACCTGCTATAATTTTCGGGTCATCAAAAGGAGGGATAAAGACCGCTTTTTTCTCTTTACAAAATTCAGAAGCATGAGCGTATGAGTCATCGTAGGTATCGCCATTTAAAACAATATGTATATACTCTTTACCAAACATATTTACCTGGTCAACTTTTTGTTGAGGTGTAGTTTCAGGCATAAAAATGGTTCCGTGTATTTTCTTCAGGTAACAGGCCAGGGCAACTCCCTGGGCGTGATTTCCTGCACTAGCGCAAACAACACCATGCGCAAGTTGATCTTTACTAAGACTTTCTATCTTGTTGTAAGCCCCCCGTATTTTATAGGAACGTACCACTTGTAAATCTTCTCGTTTAAACCATACGTCAGCTTCGTATTCTTCAGACAAGCGTTTGTTCTTTACCAAAGGGGTATGGGTTACTATATTTTTGAGCGTATTTGCCGCTTCGTCAATTTCTTTTACAGAGATAACTCCTGATTCTGTTGATATGGACATTAAATTTGCCGGAACAGGCTTTTAGTTTTTGTTTCGATGAATGAAATGAGTACAAGAATATAATTGAATGAGGCGAGTAATAAACAGAAAAAAAGCCTCAAAATTGAGGCTTCGGGAAATAGCTATGTGATACTAATTAATCAATATCATTGATGTTTAACAAATCAATATTTGTTTTAAGTTGTTCCAGGTATTCATTAAAAGCTTTTTCATTCATTTTTCTGGCAGCGTAAGTACCCAAGGCGCCATAGCCAACAGCAAAAATTAAAAAGAAAGTAAGAGAAACAGGATCGGTAAAAATTTCTTTAAATGTTTCTCCTTTATAAAGTGATGAAAGTGTCCATCCGATAATTCCTGAAATAGAAATGATAACAAGGCCCACAGTTTCTTCAAACTTAAGTACTTTTTTAACCCGGTTATAATAAGTCGTCAAAGTGAGTTTGACATTTCCGGTTAAATCACCGGTCATATTATTGTACTGATGTCTCATATATAACCAACTTCCTCCCAGGTAAACCAGAACAAAACACCATACTGCAGTGGTGCGTACATTTTGAATGGTTAACAGCATGATGATAAATGATGCGATAAAAAAAACAGCTACCCATCTCATTTTGTTTTTAATACCCTTTTTTAATTTCTCCAACGGATTTGAAGAAGTTCTTGTAATGGCTTGCATAATGGCTTCCTTGTCAATTTTTTGGCGGTTAAAATTGTTTTGTAGTTGATCCCAGGCGTTTTGTAAATCTTGGCTCATAGATTACCTCCTTTCATCTTTGAGATCAGTTTTTCTTTAATACGGTGCAGCTTAACCGCTGCATTATTTTTTGTGAGACCGGTTATTTCAGCAATTTCCTCGTTTTTATAACCATCCAGGTGAAGGGATATAATCATTCTATTCACTTCATCCAGTTTCTTGATTAGATAAAGCAGGGAGTTTTGTTGATCGGTTTTACTTTCGTGAAGATCATCGTATTCGTGATGCTCTTCGAACTCAACGATTTCAGGTTTTTTTCTCGTTTTGCGTTGGTACGTAAACACCGTATTTAAGCTTACTTTATACAGCCAGGTAGAGAATTTGGAGTTACCCTTAAACCGTGGATAAGATTTCCATGCCTGGAATAATATCTCCTGGTTAAGGTCATCACGGTCTTCAGGGTCATCCAGATACAGAAATAAAACCTTGTTTATTATTCCGGTGTTATCCTGAATTAGTTCTGTAAATTTTTGTTTAGATGTGTTATTCATCCAATTTTCAATACACGGTTTCTACGTCTTTTGCCTATTATGTTGGCGTTTTAACAAAGCAAAAAGCAAAAACTCTCCAAACTCAATAGCTGTTTTTTTATTTGGTTTAATTGATTAGTATTCAAACCAGGGAAAGAATTACAGGGCATATAAAAATTTATGCAGATACGACTTATAGAGCAGAAAGACTTACCAAAGGTATGGGAGCTAAACGAGCTTGCGGTGCCAAATGTCAGTAGTTTAACTACTACAGATCTGGAGTGGTTTGTTGAGGAAAGTGAGCTTTTTGCAGTTATTGAAAAGGATAATAAGCTTGTCGGCTTTATGATTGTGATGACTCCTGGGTCAACTTATGAAAGTTTAAACTACCGGTATTTTTCCGGCCACTATTCTGATTTCTACTATGTAGACAGAATTGTTATTGCTGAAGCATACCGTGGCAATGGTTTTGGTTCTTCATTGTATCAATATCTTTTTGACCGGGCATCATCCGGGGTAATAGCCTGCGAAGTAAACCTGAAGCCTTATAATGAAGCTTCACTGGAGTTTCACAAGAGTAGAGGGTTTAAACAAGTAGCCCGTCAGCAAACTGAAAATGGAGAAAAAGAGGTTTCGTTGATGGTTAGAGAGATAGATTAACGTAAGTTCAATATAAAATGAATAAAATAATCCAATCCAATCAAGAGTCATTCCGCAGCGTATGCCCGGAATCCAGGATATTTTTAAAGCAAAATAAGTTGTAATAGTACGCTCTTGATTCCTGCATTCGCAGGAATGACTAATAAAGTGGATTTGATTCCTTTTTGGTAGTTTCTTATCTCGAACTCACGTTAGATTAAGATTTTTTCTACGATAGACCCTTAAACTCCTTGCGTTTCTTATCCATCCATTGCTGCATGGCTTCCGGATCCTGCATAAGGGTTCTCATTTCCTGCATAGCCTGAAGGTGTGCTTCGTCTTGTTGCTCAAACATTTCCTTTCCATGCTGCTGGCTTTGTTTTGCTATTTCTTCAAAAGTCTCAGCATGGAATTCCAGGTCACATGCCCCTCCAAGTTGTTTGCAAGTCATCGTTTTCATAATAAGTACATTAGGGAAGTTAAAACCGAATGTACTTTAGCAGAACGTAAGGAACAAGCAGACAAATAGAGCTAAGAGCCGGTATCAAATGAGTTCAAAATCGGCGATACCAAATTCTTTTCCATTTACAATAACAGAAACTTTATGGGTTCCCGGGTAAAATTTCTTCGTGGTAATAGGCCTGAAAGATTGTTTCCTTTCAATAAAGGTTTTGGAATCTCCCGGATATTCTTTTTCACTTATTTTGAATACTTTTTTTGAATGGGTTCCATTAGCTTTCAGGTAGTACATGGCATATTCCAACCGGATTTTCCGGCTTCTGGTATTCTTATTATGCAGATTAAAAGAGAACTCAAGATAGTCTCCGATGTGAACGCTTTGCGTTTGAACCTGGAAATTGGAAACGACAATATCTTCTACCGAACCAAAACCGAAGAGGCTCATAACTTCTTCATTACCTTGCTTCAATAAAGTTCTGCAGGCGTGTTTTACTACCCGGTCAGTGATGTCAGTGTTTCCAATCCATTTTTTTGCAATCCCGATTACCAGCTCCGGGTGATCTTTTGAAATATCATTCAGGTTGTTAGCGACACTACGTCGTACCGATTCCGACTCGTCTTCTTTTAATTGTTCAAGAACAGGCAGAATAGGAGCAGGGTCTTCTTTTAAAAAGGGAACCCCCATTGCCCAAGGGAGCCTTGGTCGGAAACCTTCTGAAGACAATCGTCTTACTGCAGGATGCCTATGTGTTGACCATGCCTGCATTTGCAAAATCATTTCGTCCGGGTATTTCAACAAGAACGGCCTTACAGCAAATTCACAACTGATAAATTGTGTGATCTTCTCCATGGCCGAAACGGATATTTCGTAATGGTCAAGACCGTATAGTTCAACAAAGTCAGGGAGAAATATGTATCCAAAGTTATCAGATTCTTCACCGTTTTTTTGAAACTCTGGAATGAACTTCAAAATTGTATTAATACATGAGGAGTAGCTTTCCGGTAATTGACTACGAAGTATTTGCGTAATATGCCGTAACCGCTCTTTCAATTCACGATTATCCCATTCTTCATCGTAAATGTTTTTTAGAAAAGCCTGGGTATTAAATCCCGGGATAATTTTTTCACATGCACTTGTAAGGGATTCAAAGAAAGCGGCATTATATAGATTCTTGAGTGGTTCTGGCATTGTTCGTCTGTTTTAAGTTTATAGGATAATAATACGAACCACTTCTGACAACTGTATGTCAGTGCCAACCTGGAGAATAAAGCTTTTATTTCTGGTTGATTTCCCGGAATAACTCGATCGCCTGGTTAAAATGCCTTTCCTGATGGGTTACCACTATTTCAATACCCGTATTGAGTGGAAGAACAATGTATTTGCTTACAGGAGTATAAATAGTGGCTTCGTTTTTAATATGTGGCTCTAATCTCAGGATATATTCTTTTAGCTTTTTCTGGCTTCCAGAGAATTGTTCAAAAATATTCAATGGAACAGTACTTTCAGAGGGATCCCAAATAGAAAAAGTTTTTCCCTTTTTCTTTCGATCCGGTTCTACAGCATCAAGAATTAGTTTCCCAAAAAAAGAAGAAATGAATGGTATTCTTCCATAGAAAGGGAGTTTTATCGAACCCGATTCCAATTCAGAAAAAACTTTGAAATAGGTCTCATTAATTTGAATCAGGTGTTCAATGTTTTGACCGATACTCCAGGTACCAGGGTTTGGTTTCCAGTTCAATGTTTCTTTACCAACGGAACCAAAATGGGAGTTAAAAAGAGAGGTATTGGTATCAATTCTTTCAATACAGTTTTGCTGCATAATGTTTGATCTTGATGTTTTTGATAGAAAAGAATTTCCACAGATTAACAAAAGAACAGGTTGGTATAAACCAACAATTATTCAAATACGAATACGGTTTATGAGCTTGCTGAAATTGGTTGAATCAATACGAAGGTAAGAGGCAAGGTCTTTTTGAGAAACCATATTTAATAAATGAGGGCTTCGTTCCACAAAAGATTTAAACCGGGTTTCGATATCAAAAGCCATTAGCTCAAAATAGCGTTTTAGCAAACCTACCAATACCTGTTCATTATATTTACGATACAATGTTTCAATGTCCCGGTGCTTCTGAAGAAGCTCTTCATGTTTAGAAATCGTAATTCGAAGAAACTTACTCGGTGAAATGGTTTCCAGATAATACTTAGAGGCGGCTCCGGTTAGTACGGAATCTATTATTCCAGTAAATCCCGGGGCATAGGTAAAAGCGATTACGTGAAATTTGTCATTGTGCAGGTAATATGATTTCTGGATGCCCTCAAGAACATAATACAGATGCTTTTCTGTTTGTCCCGGCGCTGTCATCACTGTTTTTCTGGGCAAAGAGTATTCTGTCCAGTGAGAAATATATTCGTTTAAAATATCCCCGGGTATTTCATGAATGGCTGACAGGAATTGTTTGAAAGCTTCGATATCGTGCATATCGGAAAGCTAGGGGTTTTAGATGGGAGTAGCCACAGATTCGTTCTTTAGCAATATCACGAAACTATATCACTCAGAT
Organism: Balneolaceae bacterium; assembly: GCA_006969905.1. Classification (GTDB taxonomy): domain Bacteria; phylum Bacteroidota; class Rhodothermia; order Balneolales; family Balneolaceae; genus Balneola. The sequence continues at coordinate 1,927,610 of CP030887.1, forward strand.
TATCTCAAAAAACCCGAATCAAATAGGCATAACTTACAGCAAAGGCCAGGTAAATAAGGCTCCCGGTCAGAATGAGGCGAAGGCGATGGTTTAGTTTACGCCGGGCCAGTATAACAGTTTTCCGTTTCAAGGCATATCCATCAATTTTAGATTTCCTTCGGATAGCTCTTGGTTCCGCAATTTCACGGAAGAAGGATTTTCCCCGGAGCAGGCTCAAATTAGCAGTGTTTGTTTTCCATGATGATGATGCCATACCCATATTTCCTCCTTTTATAGATGAAAGAAAAGACAAATGAGAGTACTGTTTAGAGAACACAAAGTTTCAATTCGAAATATAATGGAGCGATATCCAGATTAGATAGATAATTGATTCAGAAAAATGAATAATCAGAAACTTTTCAAAAGAGCGGGCCGTAGTCAGTGAGGTATTGATCAAGTATTTACGAAGGAGAACACTATGGAAAAAGGAGCAGGTATCGCAATTGGAGTTGCCATTGGAACAGCAATAGGTGTGGCAACAGGAAGCATAGGATTATGGATTGGTATTGGCATAATTGTTGGAGTGCTGATAGAGAACGGTGAGTTTGACGACTGGGAGCTTTGGGGCTGCGGGCCAAAAGACTGATGAGATGATGATATAAGGAACACTTCTCACTCAGCATTAACGTCCATTAAATCAAAATTTTACTAAAGGAAATCCATGAAAAAAGGAATGGGAACAGCTTTGGGAATAGCAATAGGAGCAGCAATAGGTGTAGTTACCGATAATATTGGTTTGTGGCTTTCACTCGGAATTGTATTTGGAGTTTCTTATGATGCCATGCAAGCCAAAAAGGGCACGAAACTAAAAAAAGACACTTAGCTGTTCTTACTTCAATCCCAATAATTCGCTTTTTCGTTTTACGATATTCTTATAACCAAGTGTTAGAAAACCTTCAGAGATCCTTCACAAGATTCTGAAACAAGTTCAGGATGCCCCTGTATGGTTTTTGAGTTGCTTTAAAAAGTTCTGTCATCGAAAATTACCCGATTTCCTACAAGGATTACATAGATTAGTGTCATTGCGATCCCGATATTCATCGGGATCGCAATGACGATATCAATTATTCTCCGGCCTTAATGTCCTTACGGTTTTGCCGGCCCGCCACATCTCGGATTCACGGAGTTCTTTGAGTTCCTCTTCCAGTCCTTCACGATAGTCCGGCTTGGAGTTGGCATCAATAGATTTTTGGGCTTCATTACCGGCCGCTACTTCGCTGTATAGTTTTTCAAATACAGGTTTGGTAGCATCGCGGAAGGGTTTCCACCAATCCAGTGCCCCGCGTTGGGCAGTGGTGGAACAGTTGGCGTACATCCAGTCCATTCCGTTTTCGGCAACCAACGGCATCAGGGATTGGGTGAGTTCTTCCACGGTTTCATTAAAAGCTTCGGAAGGGGAGTGCCCGTTTGCTCGAAGTACTTCATACTGGGCGGCAAAAATTCCCTGGATGGCTCCCATCAGCGTACCACGTTCCCCGGTTAAATCAGAGAATACTTCTTTCCTAAAATCAGTTTTGAACAGGTAACCGGAACCTACCCCGATTCCCAGCGCAACCACACGGTCATACGCTTTACCCGTTGCATCCTGGAAAATGGCATAGCTGGAATTGAGTCCCCTTCCTTCCAGGAACATTCTGCGTAGTGATGTACCTGAACCTTTTGGGGCAACCAAAATCACATCCACATCTTCAGGGGGAATAATCCCGGTGCGTTCTTTATAGGTAATCCCAAACCCATGAGAGAAATAGAGAGCTTTACCTTTGGTAAGGTGCTTTTTTACCGTTGGCCAAAGGGCGATTTGTCCGGCATCAGAAAGAAGGAATTGCAGTATGGTTCCCCTTTCGCAGGCTTCTTCCAGTTCGAAAAGGGTTTCTCCGGGAACCCAGCCATCTGCTACGGCTTTATCCCAGGTTTTGGAGTTTTTGCGCTGCCCAACAATCACATTAAAACCATTATCCTTCAGGTTTAATGCTTGTCCCGGGCCTTGCACCCCGTATCCCAATATCGCAATGGTTTCATTTTTCAGGGTTTCCCGGGCTTTTTCGAGGGGGAATTCTTCTCGTGTTACTACTTCTTCTTCAACTCCGCCAAAATTTAACAGTGCCATTCTATGATTTGTTTATGTTAATGAGTTTTTGTTTTGATATTCTTTTTTACACACCTCTTGTTCTCCTCTCAAGAGGAGAAACTCTTTAATTCTATTCTGAATAGATTAGAAAACTTCCCCTCTGGAGAGGGGATTGAGGGGTGTGTTAATTCGATTTAGAGTCATTATTGTATCGATTCCTTTGCTAATACTTCTTCTACTTCTTTGCCAATACTGAACTCCTGCCGGGAAACGGCAATGCGCCCTGAGCGTACAAACTCGGTGATTCCATAAGGTACAAGTTCATCAAATAATGCTTTGGTTTCCCTGCGGTAGCCTGCCTTTTCAATCACCACAAAGTTTTTTTCGATAGTAAGGAAACGCGCATTATGCTCCCGGACAATCCGCTCTACTTCCAATCCATCGGTGAGGGATTCAGTGGGTATTTTATACAATGCCAGTTCCTGTTGTACTACTTCTTTCTTTTTGTAGTAACCGGCTTTCAGCACTTCTACCTGTTTTTCGATTTGCTTTACCACCTTGGCTACTTTTTCTTCGCTTTCTGTTACAGCAATAGTAAACCGGTGTATGCCATCCATCTCAGTTTCAGAGGTGGTAAGACTCTCAATGTTGATTTTCCGCTTGGTAAAAATGATGGTGATTCTGTGCAGAAGCCCCACATGGTTTTCGGTATATGCAGTGATTGTGAATTCTTGTTTTGCCATGGTTTATTTTATCTGAATAGAATCGTTTTCTGACACCCCTCGATTCTTCCAGCCTGTCCGGCAGGTTTTGAGAGGGGATACTTGTTAATTGTATTTTTCAATCTTTTTGAAGAGTTCTTCCCCTTATGAAGGGGAAGACAGATGGGGTCAATAGATTTCATTTCTTTCATACTGGTTTAGTTGGATCCCATCCCCGGCCCTTCTCCTTCGCAAGGAGAAGGGGGTTCGTTGTTTTATTTTCGTATCAGAAAAATGAGTTCTCCCCTTTAAGAAGGAGGAGAAAGAGAAAGTCAGAATAGGTATCATAATCATCACTCCAATCGTATTTCAGCTACTCCCGCTCCGCTGGGAACCATAGGGAATACATTATTCTCTTTGCCTACCATCACTTCGAGGAAATAAGCTCCGTCAAAGTTGATGAATTCCTCAATCGCTTCTTCCAGTAATTCGCGTTCCGTTACTTTTTTGGTAGGGATGTGGAAGCCTTTTACTACCTGCTGGAAATCAGGATTGATCATTTCGGTAGAAGAGTAGCGTTTATCGAAGAACAGTTGCTGCCACTGGCGCACCATTCCTAAAAACTCATTGTTGAGAAGCAGTACTTTTACTTTAGCCTGGGTCTGGTAAATAGTAGCAAGTTCCTGCATGGTCATTTGAAAACCTCCATCGCCCAAAACCGCAATCACTGTTCTATTTTGGGCACCGAGTTTGGCCCCGATAGCTGCAGGTAACCCAAAACCCATAGTTCCAAGTCCACCGGAAGTAATGTTACTTTTGGATTGCTTGAATTGTGCATAACGGCAAGCCACCATTTGATGCTGTCCCACATCGCTTACAATAATGGCATCACCACCGGTTTTGTCATTTAGAATGCGAATAACCTCGCCCATGCTCAGGATATCTGTATCCGGGTGAAGCTCATTCTGAATTACTTTCTCATGCTCCATTTTCGCACATTCCTCAAACCTTTGGAGCCATTTGGTATGGGTATTAGGTTTTACAAGGTCAATCAGTTCTGTAAGCACTTCTTTGGCATCGCCTAATACAGCAATATCTGTCTTAACATTTTTATCGATCTCGGCAGGGTCAATTTCGATATGGATCACTTTTGCCTGTTTGGCATAAGTCGCAAGATTACCGGTCACACGGTCATCAAAGCGCATACCGATGGCAATAAGTACATCGCATTCATTGGTTAACAGGTTGGGGCCATAATTGCCATGCATTCCCAGCATTCCCACATTGAGAGGATGATCCGTCTCAAGAGCAGAAAGCCCCATGATGGTCCATGCGGAGGGGATACCTGTTTTTTCGATAAAGGATTTGAACTCTGCCTCAGCTTTGGCTAAGATTACTCCCTGCCCAAAAAGAATGTAAGGCCGCTGTGCTGAGTTAATGAGTTCAGCAGCTTCTTTTATTTTCTGCAGATCAGGTTTTGGTATTGGGGTATAACTACGGATGAAGGTACAGGGCTCATAACTAAAATTAAATTCCTCGAACTGGGCATCTTTGGTGATGTCAACTAATACAGGGCCTGGGCGACCGGACCTTGCAATGAAGAAAGCTTTTGCCAGCGCCCCGGGTATTTCTTCAGCCCGTGTAACCTGATAATTCCATTTGGTTACGGGCATTGAAATTCCGATTACATCTGTTTCCTGGAAGGCATCGCTCCCAAGAAAAGGAGAGGCTACTTGACCTGTAATGCAAACTACAGGAGTGGAATCAATTTGTGCATCGGCAATTCCGGTAATTAAGTTGGTAGCTCCCGGCCCAGAAGTGGCGAGGCACACCCCCGGTTTACCGGATGCACGGGCATACCCCTGTGCAGCATGAATTGCACCTTGTTCATGACGGGCCAGAACATGATGGATATTTTCCTGGTAATCATAAAGCGCATCATAAACAGGCATAATAGCACCGCCCGGATAGCCAAATGCAATATCTACTCCTTCCTGGAGTAGAATCTGGACTACTGCCTCAGCTCCATTCATTCGCTGAGCAGGTTTAGTGGGGGACTGGCTTTGGTTAATGTTGCTGTTTCCATGAGTGAGTGTGAGTGAGGTTGAGATATTCTAAAATTCGTCTGTTACGCATCCCTGCGATGCAGGTGAAACTGTTTTGGCATATTTGTAAAGAGTGCCCCTGGTTTCCTTAAGAGGAGGAGCTGCCCAGTGGGTTCTTCGGTTTTCTAATTCTTCATTACTGAGTTTCACATTAATGGTGTTTGACCTGGAATCAATGTGAATTATGTCTCCATCCCGGACAAGTGCAATGTTACCACCTTTCTGGGCTTCAGGGGTGATATGCCCTACTACAAATCCATGAGAACCTCCAGAAAAACGGCCATCGGTAATCAATGCTACATCTTTACCTAACCCTGCGCCCATAATAGCAGAGGTGGGTTTTAACATTTCGGGCATTCCTGGTCCACCAACCGGTCCTACATAGCGGATTACAACCACATCGCCTTTTTGAACTTTAGATTGGCTGATGCCCAGGTTTGCTTCTTCTTCGCTGTCAAATACCCGGGCAGGCCCTTCGAAGGTCAGGCCTTCTTTCCCGGTAATTTTGGCAACGCCGCCTTCTGTAGCCAGGTTACCGTACAAAATCTGGATGTGTCCATTTTCTTTTATAGGATCAGCTAAAGGTTTAATCACTTTTTGTTCAACAGGGAGGATCTCTACCTTTTCAAGATTTTCGGCTATAGTTTTTCCTGTTACGGTAAGGCAGTCTCCATGGAGCAGATCATTTTCGAGCATGTACTTCATTACAGCAGGAACTCCACCTACATCATGCAGGTCTTCCATTACATATTGTCCGCTGGGTTTTAAATCTCCCAGGAAGGGAGTATTGTCACTTATCCGTTGAAAATCTTTGAGGGTAAATGCTATATCAGCGGCTTTGGCAATGGCGAGGAGGTGAAGCACCGCATTGGTTGAGCCTCCTAAAATAGTAACAAGAGTAAACGCATTCTCAAGGGACTTTTTTGTGATGATATCCCTGGGTTTAAGGTCTTTTTCGAGCAGGTGTAAAAGATGGCCTCCCACTTCCTCACATTCGATAACTTTTTTGCTGTTGATAGCGGGATTGGAAGAGTTAAAGGGAAGGGTCATTCCCAAAGCTTCAATAGCAGAGGACATAGTATTGGCAGTGTACATTCCTCCACAGGCACCGGGCCCGGGACACGCGTGTTGAACGATATCCTTGAATTCCTGATCGGTAATGGAACCGGCTACTTTTTGCCCCCATGCTTCAAAAGCTGAAACCACATCCAGTTTTTTACCATTATGAAAACCCGGGGCAATAGTTCCTCCATAAATTAGAATGGACGGGCGGTTTATGCGGAGCATCGCCATAAGTGCACCCGGCATATTTTTATCGCAACCCACAAGGGCAGCTAAACCATCATAACTCATCCCTTTTACCATCGACTCCATGGAGTCTGCTATGAGATCTCGTGAAGGAAGTGAATACCGCATACCCGGTGTTCCCATAGATATGCCATCACTGATACCAATAGTGTTAAAGATCAGACCTGTAAGTCCTGCATTATTTACCCCTTTTTTAACATGAAGTGCCAGATCGTTAAGATGCATATTGCATGGATTACCTTCATATCCTGTACTTCCTATGCCAATCAACGGCTTTTGTAAGTCCTCGTCAGATAAACCCAGCGCATGAAGCATAGCCTGTGCTGCGGGTTGGGAGCCGTCTTGTGTAATAAGTTTGCTGTGTTTATTTAGTTCTGCCATTCTGATTCACAATTGCTATCAAAAAAAAAGCCCTCCGTACTAGGGAAGGCTTTTTGAGACTTGGTATTTAACAAGGCTACATTACTTCCCTAATCGGTATTCGCCAATAATGACTTGAATAATGACCAAAGAAATAATTGTAGATAGCATAGAGTTATAATTTCGTTGAAACAAAGAAATAGGTATTCATGCACTTAATCAATAATTGCAGCGTGCAAATTGATTACTAAGATGGGATGTCCAAAAGTGATAAGTTATCTTTTAGAAGCAGTGTATTTTGCTTTGATGATATCCTGAACAGATTTATTCTCGATTTTAGACTCCAGCCATGATATGATGTCCAAGTACAAAAACGGGCGTTTTTGAAAGTTCATTTTATTGATTTCCAGTAACCGGTCATGCAAAGAGATGAACTCATTTTTTAAATTTCCCTGGTTCACGTTTCCCATATTCCGGATGAATTTCAATACTTCTTCCTGAACCATATTCAGATCATTCATTTTCCTTAGGAAACGATATACCGAACGTACCTGGTACTCTACATGTGTTTGATTTCCTAATTCAAAATGGGCGATAAGGTTTAAAATACGGGCAAAACAATGCAGGTCTTCTCTGAGGTGAGGGTCGGGATAATTGATAATCTTACTTAAGTACTTAATGGCATTGTTATTATCACCTGCACCAAAGTACAAACAGGCAATTTTATAATAGAAAACAAGAACCCTGTGCGGGTCAACTTTCTCTGAGAACTTATCAAGTTCTTCATTTAATTCCGGTATAAGAGCTAATCCCTCATCAAAAGTACCACCCATAAAATGAGAGTTTATTTTTGAAGTGTATGAGTACATAAATCCCAAAGTTTCCAGGTTTTCATTTGACCGCGTGGGAGGGTTCCTGATAAACTCTTCAAGCTTTTGAACTACTTCGTCATGCTTTTCTTTATGTCCCAAAACAAATAAAGCTTCCAAAAGAACATGCAGTCCTTTGATATACCAGATGGGCTCCAATTCAAGCATTTGCGGGTTTTTGTTAAATAAATCGACCCATTTTTGAGCATACCGGTATTGGAGAAGAAAGTCCTGGACAATCAGGCTATACCAGGCATAGGATACATTGAGATAGTGTTGTTCAAAAAGCCCGAGTTTAGTTTGGTCGACAGATGTGATTTGAGATTTAAAGAAACTTTCAATGTTATTGAAATCTTTCTCATTTCGAACATGCCCGGCTTTTATATAAATACCATATAACCTGAGGGCTAAATTTGAAAGCACATTGTACCTGGAAAGCGCATCTAATGTAGTATCAGTTTGGCTGATAAGTTCATCAGCCCGATTCTTCAGGCTCCTTGTGATGTATTGAGATTCAATGATTTTTTCAAATATCAGCACATCATACAACAATACCATTCTATGGTTTTGTTGAGCTACTGTTTTAGTTTTATCCAGTACTTTCAGGCTTTGCTTATACAAACCTTTATTGTATAGTATCCGGGCATAATCAATCTGTTCTCTTAGCTCAATATCAATACTGTGGTTTATAGTAATAAGGCGTAAACTTACCAGGATCTGTTTATACAAATGGGCTTTAAGATTTGATATCTGCTTTTTTTGAAGTCCTTTTACTTTTTTTAGGACAACTTCTTCATCGTAACCTTCTGCCTTATCCAGCGCATCAAAAAGCTGAATAAACTTCGCGTCTGCATTGCTTGTTCGGGTGGCATAAATCTTAAATCCTCTTTTTTCAGACTTGGTGAGTGATTTTATAAGCTGGTAAAGGTGGTCATTTGGTTGGTTAGCCATTGTAGAATAAATGCTGGGAGAAATCCATTAATTGTCTGATATATATAAATTTATGATACACTCATAAGTCCTTGGATGTCGTAATAAAGAAAGAAACAGGTTTTTATCTGCATATATATAGCCTCTACTTTCGCCATTCGATTACTTGATCTTTGACCAGTGAAGTAACCATTTAGCATAAATAAGTTAGGAAACCAAGGACTAATGCCAAACAAGCGAATACAAATTTTTGATACCACTCTTAGAGATGGTGAACAAGTTCCCGGCTGCCAGTTAAATACTGACGAAAAAATTGAAGTAGCCCGGGCACTTGAGGCACTTGGTGTTGATGTGATGGAAGTGGGTTTTCCTATTTCAAGTCCAGGTGATTTTAAATCAGTTGAAAAAATTGCAGGGATCATTCAAAATTCAACAGTATGCGCACTCTCAAGAGCAGTAGAAAAAGATATTGAAGTAGCTGCTGAAGCTATAAGGAATGCAGCACGCCCAAGAATTCATACCGGTATTGGAACCTCTGATAGCCATGTGTTTAATAAACTGAAAACGACCAGGGAAGATGTTATTGAGCGTGGAGTAGCTGCAGTAAAGTTTGCCAAGCGCTTTGTTGAAGATGTGGAATTTTATGCGGAAGATGCCGGAAGGACTGAGAATGAATTTCTAGCCAGGATTTTGGAAAAGGTAATTGCAGCCGGTGCTACTGTGGTAAATATACCTGATACAACCGGATATTGCCTTCCCTGGGATTATGGCGCAAAAATCAGGTACCTGAAAGAGAATGTGAAAGGTATTGACGATGTAACCATTTCAACCCATTGTCATAATGATCTGGGTTTAGCTTCAGCCAATTCCATTGCCGGTGTAGTACACGGAGCCACTCAAATTGAGTGTACCATCAACGGTATTGGGGAACGGGCGGGTAATGCGTCGCTTGAGGAAGTAGTGATGATCATGAGAACGCAAAAGGGCCTAGATTTTGATACAGGTATCAACACAAAATGTTTGAAATCAGTCAGCGAATTGGTTTCATCGAAAATGAGAATGCCTGTTCAACCCAATAAAGCTATTGTAGGTGCGAATGCGTTTGCTCATTCTTCAGGAATACACCAGGATGGAGTGATCAAGAGCAGGGAAACTTATGAGATTATTGATCCCCTGGATGTTGGGGTTGGTGAATCTTCCATCGTGCTAACTGCCCGAAGTGGACGTGCTGCTTTAAAGTTCAGGGCTGAACGATTGGGCTTTAGTGTTGGCAAAGAAGAATTGGAAGATCGTTACCAGGAGTTTTTAGGTGTTGCAGATCGAAAAAAAGTAGTTGAAGATCAGGATCTTATTCAGATATTTTCCCATAGAGCTCGCAAAACAGCTTAGGATTAATTATGGGAAAAACGCTATTCGAAAAAGTATGGGATCGGCATATCGTAGATAAAGTCGAGGGTGGGCAGGAAATTCTGTACATCGACCGCCATTTCATTCACGAAGTAACCAGCCCACAAGCTTTTGATGGTATTCGCAAGCGGGGTACAGGTATTTTCAGAAAAGATAAGATTGTTGCCACTGCCGATCATAACGTACCTACCAAAGATCAGCATCTACCTATCAAAGATGTACTTTCAAAATTCCAGGTAGATACGCTGATTCGGAATTGTGAGGAGTTCGATATAGAACTATACGGGCTCGGGCACAAGTACCAGGGAATCGTTCATGTTATTGGCCCTGAGCTGGGAATTACTAAACCCGGAATGACTATTGTTTGCGGAGACAGTCATACATCCACACATGGAGCTTTTGGTACTATTGCCTTCGGGATTGGTACATCGCAGGTTGAGCAGGTAATGGCTACGCAATGTCTGCTTTTACAACGCCCCAAAACTATGCGTATCACTATTGACGGGGAGCTGAGCAAAGGTGTTTATTCCAAAGATATTATTCTTCATATCATTTCTAAGTTGACCACTGCAGGAGGAACCGGATACTTTGTAGAGTACGCCGGTTCTGCTATTCGTTCTCTTTCGATGGAAGCAAGAATGACGATCTGCAATATGAGCATTGAAATGGGAGCAAGGGGAGGAATGATTGCCCCTGATGAAACTACTTTTGAATATATTAAAGGCAGGGAATTCGCTCCTGAAGGGGCTGATTTTGATAAAGCTGTTGAGTTCTGGAGGACACTTTATTCTGATAATGGGGCAGTATTTGACGCCGAGTATCATTTTGATGCTCAAGACATAGAACCTATGATCACCTATGGTACTAATCCCGGAATGGGGGTTGGTATCACGCAATCTATTCCAACCCTGCAAGAAGCAGAAAGCCCGGTAAACCTGAAAAAATCTTTGGATTATATGGGCTTAGAACCCGGTGAAGCCTTGATTGGGAAGAAAATTGATCATGTATTTATCGGGAGTTGTACCAATAGCCGGATTGAAGATTTGCGCATAGTAGCTGATTATGTGAAAGGCAAAAAGAAGGCAGCTCATATTGAGGCTATGATTGTTCCCGGATCAAAACAGGTGGAACTGCAAGCCCGTGAGGAAGGAATTCATGCAATACTCGAAGAAGCAGGCTTTGAGCTCAGGGAGCCGGGATGTTCTGCTTGCCTTGGGATGAACGAAGATAAAATCCCAAAAGGTGAATATTGTGTTTCTACATCTAATCGTAACTTCGAAGGACGACAAGGGCCTGGTGCCAGAACTATGCTGGTAAGCCCGCTTACAGCAGCGGTAATTGCCGTGGAAGGTAAAATCGTAGATGTCCGGAATTATGTAAATGAAGGAGTAATGGTATAATGGAAGCATTCCAAGAATTGACAAGCAGGGCTGTGCCTTTACCTGTTGAAGACATTGATACAGATCAGATAATACCTGCACGCTTTTTAAAGGCTACTACCCGGGAAGGTTTTGGTGAAAATCTATTCAGGGATTGGAGATATGATGCTTCTGGTAACCCTAAAGAGGGTTTTATTCTAAATCAGCCTGAATATTCGGGAAAGATATTAGTAGCCGGTAAAAATTTTGGTTGTGGGTCAAGCCGGGAACATGCAGCATGGGCACTTTACGACTATGGGTTTCGGGTTGTTATCAGTAGTTACTTCGCAGATATTTTTAAAGGTAACGCACTCAATAATGGACTACTACCGGTTCAGGTGAGCCCGGATTTTTTGCATTCATTATTTAGGGTTTTGGAAGGAAATGCGAAAACCCAAATAGAGGTCGATCTTGAAAACCAAAAGGTAAGTATTCAAGGAACCGATCAATCAGAAGCTTTTGATATAAATCCTTATAAGAAAATGTGTCTTCTGAATGGATATGATGATATAGATTTTCTGATCAGCAAAAAGAAATTAATTCAAGAATTCGAAAAGCAGCACATAGAGTTTTAGTTATGGAAAAAAGAATAGCGGTTTTACCCGGAGATGGAATCGGGCCGGAAGTAATAAAACAGGCAAAGAAAGTACTGAAGGCAGTTGCCCATCGGCACAGGCATACTTTTACGTATGACGTTGCTCTTGTAGGAGCAGCAGCCATTGATGAAACCGGGAACCCTTTACCTGAAGAGACGATCGATACTTGCAGGCAGGCTGATGCCGTTTTATTCGGAGCGATAGGTGACCCGAAATATGATAACAACCCGAACGCCAAAGTCCGCCCGGAACAAGGATTATTGCAGTTAAGGAAAAGCCTGGGATTGTATGCCAATATACGCCCGGTTCAATTGTACCCATCGTTAATTGAGAGATCGCCTTTAAAAGAAGACCGGATCAAAGGAACAGATTTAGTTGTATATCGCGAATTGACGGGTGGAATTTATTTTGGAGAAAAGGGACGAGATGCTGAGGGTAAAATGGCCTTTGATAATTGTTCATACAGTATCTATGAGATTGAGCGGGTTGCAAAAATGGCTTTTGAAGCTGCACAACGCCGTAGGAAAAAACTGACTTTAGTGGATAAGGCAAATGTATTGGAAACTTCCCGCCTATGGCGCGAAACGGTACAGGTATTGTCAATAAACTATCCTGATGTAGAAGTGGAGTATTTGTTTGTAGATAATGCCGCTATGCAAATCATCCAAAGGCCCAGCCAGTTTGATGTTATCCTGACCGAAAACATGTTTGGGGATATTATATCTGATGAAGCAAGTGTAATCACCGGTTCTATCGGGTTATTACCATCAGCTTCGGTTGGGGAACAAACTTCCTTGTTCGAACCCATACATGGCAGTTATCCCGAAGCTGCTGGAAAAGATATTGCAAATCCTGTTGCGGCGATCCTTTCAGTGGCTTTACTTCTTGAGAATTTAGAGATGCACAAAGAAGCCGCTGCTGTTCGTAAAGCAGTACAACGTACGATTGATCATGGTTTGGTGACACCCGACCTGAATCCAAATAGTCACGTAAGTTGCTCCAAAGTAGGGGATGTGATCAGTCTCCTCATCGAAACGGATATTCCATCCGAAACTACCTTCGAGAATCTTTTTGAAGGGAGTTTGCCGTTTATTTGATACAGAATATTTGTACATTAGGGGTGTAATTTTCCACAGCTTAAGTAAACCTATTTGGTGATGACATGAAAGCAAAGGGATTATCTCTCCTGATCCTAGTTTTTGGTTTAACAATCAATAAAGCCACTGCCTCTTTTTTCATAATCCATTCATCAGATAGTGTTAAGATAGTACCAGACACTTTAGTGGCCTATTATCCATTTAGTGGTAGTGCTTCGGATTCCAGTGGATTTGGTAATGATGGGGTAGTTTATGGAGCCCAACTGACTAAAGATCGGTTTGGTAATCCCAATAGCGCTTATAAGTTTGATGGAGGCTGGGACTATATATCTATTCCTCATAAGGAAAACTTTAGCTCTCCACAAAAGACAGTTAATTTCTGGTTTAAGAAATCTGGTTCAACAATTGATGTAAATAGTAGGGGGACATACGGTGAGGGATTGGCATTTAAATCGTTTGACACAGGTATTGACAGAGAATTTGGGATAGAGATATTTGGAGCTGAAGCTCCATATGATTTGTCATTTAGTGTTGGATCAATTGCTGGGCAAAAAAACATTGCAGCCAGAAAAGATAGCTCCATCCTCCCGGGTATTTGGTATCAGGTTACTGCAGTTATAGATTCAACCTCAATTTCACTTTATTTAGATGGTACAAAAGTTGATTCTACAGAGTATTCAGGTGGCTTGTTTAGAAATAGTGCTCCAGTGGTACTTGGAAAGGTGTCAGTGAATTCAATTCGGGAAAGATATTTGCAAGGGTATATTGATGATTTTCGCATGTATAATTATGCACTTTCTGATGTAGCAATTAAAAACCTTTACGCAGAAAAAGGGTGGCCAAATACGAAGTATGTAATACCAGACACTTTAGTTGCTTATTATCCATTTAGCGGGAGTGCAGAGGATGTAAGTGGATTTGGAAACCACGGAGAGGCATTTGGTGCTTCACTCACTCGAGATAGATTCGGTAATGAAAACAGTGCTTTTAAATTTGATGGTTTTGATGATTTTATTGAAATCCCTCATAACTCAATCTATAATACAGACGTAAAAACTGTAGCATTTTGGTTTAAGAAGACATCTTTTGAAATAGAAGAATCTTATGGAATAAATGTTGAAGGTTTAGTGTGGAAGGCATTTGATACAGGCTTCACAAGGGATTACAGCTTTTCAATTGGAAATGCCACTTCTCCATTTGACATTTACAACAATGTAGGTAATGGTGCAGATGAATTATTAGGTAACAGGATAGAAGATAGAATTGAGCCACATAAATGGTATCACGTTGTTGGAATTGTTGATTCAGTGAAATCTATACTATTTTTAAACGGTGAAGTGATTCAAACAATTGAGAAAGGCTGGGCGAATGTACACTCAAATGCTCCCATTTCGATTGGTAAATCTTCATTAGCTTCTGAAACTCCTCGTTATTTTACAGGAATCATCGATGATCTAGAGATTTATAACTATGAATTAAGTGATAGCACAGTTATGAATCTATATACAGAGGGAGGATGGCCTTCAACAAAGGATTCAGTTATTGTTCCTAATGATACTCTTGCGGCTTTTTATCCATTTAACGGTGATGCCTCCGATTCAAGTGGGTATGGTAATCATGGACAAGTATTTGGTGCGAGCCTTACATCAGACAGGTTTGGAAAGAATGGGTTTGCATATCACTTTGATGGAAATGATGACTTCATAGAAATAAGTAATCCACAAATGCTACATTCCAAAAAGAATTTGTCTGTATCATTTTGGGCAAAAGGTACTTCCTCTGATTCTTCAATCACTGGCATAATCACAAAAACCAATATGCAACCTTTTGGAGTGGGAATTGATGATGGGGGCAGAATACTTTTCAGTATAAGTGACGATAATATCCCATTAAACATGGTGATAAAAGATATAAATACAAATGGTGATGAATGGTATCAATATGTGGCTGTTTTCAAAGCTGGGGAGTATATGAGGCTATTTCAAAATGGAACTGAGGTAGGCACACTATATGGAAGTATTCCTCTTTCTATGGATGTTACTCCTGATAACGTATTAATCGGAGCAACCAGGATTGCAACAGAATCAGATATTGATACATTATTCTTTAAAGGTGATATTGATGAGATTCGCTTTTACAATCATGATTTAAGCCCTGAAGAGGTAGCGTTTCTTTATCAAATGGAATCAGAACTACCATTAGGGCCTTTAAGGAATGAGGGATTGGAGGATATTCCACAGAAGTATAAACTTTATCAAAACTACCCAAACCCCTTTAACCCAACCACAGTAATCCCTTTCGATATTCCTAAAAGTGATTTTGTTGAAATCAAGATATATGATATAAATGGGCGGTTGGTTTTAGAACTATTATCTGAATTCAAAGTTGCTGGCACACATGAAATTAGTTTTAATGCAGGCTCCTTGGCTTCAGGAATATATTTTTATCAATTGAAAACCGATAGATTCATTTCTACAAAAAAGCTGACTCTCATCAAGTAACGCAGAGTTATTACCTACATATTCTCGAAAAACCAAAAACCGTCAATGATGTCAAGGTAGACTCCGTCAAATCCGGCATCCAGAATTTTTTGGGTGTAAGAGTCAGGGGTACCATAAATAACCCGTTTCCATTCCTCGTCCCAGTATCTGACTTTGTAGTTACCTTCCCATTCGGGATTTTCCTTCACCAGCCAATCCGGGAAGCCTTCAGTCCAATAATCTTTCCAATAGAATCGATAGTCTTCTGCTTCTCCAATACTCATATAAGAGATAAGCAGTCGCTGACCTCCGTTTGCTTTGGTCCTGATCCGGTTTAAATCATCACTAGTGAGTATCTCGTCCCAGAAAAAAGCATCCATTATAATCAGGTCATAATTAAGGCTAGCCAGGGAATCCAGTAGCTGATCTTTTGTTTTAAAATTCTGATAGTTCAACAAATACAAGAAGTTTTTTGCATCATGCACAGAGGTAATATCCCGGTTATTTTCATTAGGGATTATTTCCGGGTAGCCGGGTACCTGATCTAAATCACGTGAGTTCGCTGCGAAGGATATATACTCAAATTCCCTGTTCTTTCTGTATGAATGGTCTACTTTGTCAACATCAATAACATAATCTGTTATAAGAACTGGAATTTCATTTTGTTTACCCAGTTCCAGGTAACCTTTTATGTAGTGGTGATCGTCAGCAGGGGTTTCTTCATAATCCATATTGTAACCAAAAAGCAGGTTCTCCTGGCCAAGAGCATTTATTGCATTAAGGTAATCTTCAACTATTTTCCCGGAATGAGTACTATCCAGTGACAAAAGTTCATGCCCATTTTGAGGGATGATAATAAAGTCAGAATCCTGCGCACGGGCGAATTCACCGATTTCGATAACGAAACGCCTCATTTCCTGCCTGTAATCCACTCTCTGGACGGTCGAATCAGAAGAGCAATAAAACAATACAATCACAAACAAGAGTTTGGTGATAGAATTCATAGCTGTTAATTTGGGGTAAATTCACTTAATAGTCCCACAACTTTATACAACACATATCATTGCAGGAACTTTTTAAAAAAGCCGAAGAGAATTTACAAAAATACTGGGGTTTCGACAGCTTTAGATCAGGACAGGATAAAGCAGTGGAATCAGTATTGGCCGGAAAGAAAACATTGGTGCTTTTTCCTACAGGTGGAGGAAAATCATTATGCTTCCAGGTGCCTGCAACTGTGTTTGAAGGACTGACATTAGTTATTTCCCCGTTGGTTGCTCTCATGCAGGATCAGGTAGAGCAATTGAAGGCAAAGGGAGTTTCCGCAACCTTTATTAACAGTACTATTCCGAATTATGAAGTCGAACAGCGCCTGATAAATGCAAGAAATGGAATGTATAAGCTTCTTTATTGCGCACCTGAACGGCTCTCTTCTGAGTTGTTTCAGTTCGAACTTGAAGGTCTTGGTGTTGAGATGGTAGCCATAGATGAAGCGCATTGTATCTCGGAGTGGGGACATGATTTTCGGCCTGCGTACCGGGATATTAGAAGTTCACTGCAGGTATTGCCCGATTCTACACGATGGATAGCTTTGACAGCATCAGCTACCCCTGAGGTCCAACAGGATATTCTGGAGAACCTTCAATTTGAGGAAGCGAATATTCTTGCTAAAGGCTTTGAACGCCCCAATTTAAAGTGGTGGGTGGTTCATACATCCAAGAAGAGAGAGAAACTAATTGAGTCCGTAGAGAAAGCATCTAAAAAAGGAGACGGACTTATATACGGAGGAACCCGGAAGAACTGTGAATACTGGGCCGGTTTTTTCTCAAAAAAGGGACTTTCTTCCGAGCCATACCATGCCGGGATTGATGCTGAGCTACGTAAGGAGGTCCAACAACGCTGGATATCAGGTGAAACCCCGTTGGTTGTTGCCACCAATGCATTTGGTATGGGTATTGATAAACCTGATTGCAGGTATGTGATCCATGATGAGATGCCATACTCGCTGGAAGCCTACTACCAGGAGGCTGGCCGTGCCGGCAGGGATGGGGAAGAGGCATTCCCTGTTTTACTGTACAAAGAATCAGATTTTATAGCTGCTGAAAATCGATTGAAGAAAAGTTATCCAACCCGTGAGGAATTCGAGAAAGTGTACCAGGCTTTGTGCGATTCTTTCCACATGGCAGTGGGATCATTTATGGAAGAACCACGACTTCTTGATTTGGATAATGTAGCATTAAGATCGAGGTTATCACCTTCGGTTTGCCGTTCGGTAATTCGGTTGTTGAACCAGTTTAATGTTATTGCTTTGCAGGAAGAGGTTAAGGCTGCATTCGCGATCCAGTTTATGCTCAGCAGGGAAATGCTCCAGAAGTTTAAAGAACGATGTAAAAATCCGGAGAAAGCAGAATTCGTGGATAAACTGGAGCGGCTGCTTGGGGCCAATTCCTTTTCAGACCTGGCAGAGATTGAAGAGGAAACCATTTTAAAAAAGCTGGAAGTAAACCGGAACACATTAGTTAAAGCCTTAAATGTATTGATGCAGAGCGATCAGATACTGGCTTACCATGTCATGAAAGAACGGGATGTGGTGAAAGTGATTGAAGCAAGGTCATCAAAATTACCCTTGAGTAAGGACCAGGTAGAAAGACATCGTAATGTGCTGCTTTCAAAGCTGGATATGATGAATCGTTTCATTAACACTACCGGATGCAGAGAAGTTTTTCTGCGAAACTATTTCGGGGATACGGGAGCATCAGATTGCGGGCATTGCGACAATTGCCTTAACCAGGAAGGTTCAAAAACCAATGCTGCTGTTACAGAAGACAAGATTAGTAAAGTTCTTGAGATGATTAAAGAAGAACCAATTTCAGCTTTACAGGTTAGCAGGGATCTTGGTTATTCCAAAGAAGAAATACGGCTCATTTTCAGGTTCCTGGTAAGTGAGGGGAAAATCAAAGCTTTTGATGAAGCTCCGGGATATTACTCGTTATCCAGTGAGTCTGCACGGTTCTGAATTTCTTCAATCCGGTTGAGTTCTTTTTTTAACCGGGCTATTACAGTATCTACCCTGCGTTGCTGATCTTCAATTTGAGCCTGATAGTATCGGTGAGCTTCCATGAATTGTTCTCCATCCACATCGTACTTAACGAGTACTTCATCGTATAAGGAATCAATTATCGCGAACGAAACTTTCTGGTTTTGGTATACTTTCAGTAATTCCATCTCTGTAAAAACATCAATATACAAAGCCTCGTTGAGCAGGTTTTCCGGCTTGGGAATGATCTCCTTTTCTTTACAGGCTGAAGCAATAATCAACAAAAAAAAAGCAGTTATAATTATCCGCAAAACAGCTAACCGGGAGATTTCGGGTTCAAAGGTCGCAATACTATCTCATTAATTAGATAATTATCGGGGGTTTCTAAAACATGAAGTACAGAAGAAGAAACATCTTCAGGCTGCATCATGTTTGAATGCAAATCCACCTCATCAATATTGTCAAAGAAATGAGTAGCAATAGAACCCGGGAAAAAGCATGTGACTTTTATACCATCATGTCGTAGTTCTTTATAAAGTGCATCACTAAATCCTCTAAGCCCGAATTTTGTGGCATTGTAGGCAGAGATTTTTGGGTTACCCATCAAACCGGCAATAGATGCGATATTTATAATGTGTGTCACATTCTCATTTTCTTTCATGTGGGGGACAATCAAACGTGTTATATAAAAAACACCTGATAAGTTCACATTCAGCATTTTGTGCCATTCATCAAGATTTAACTCATCCACATTGGCAAAATATCCTAACCCGGCATTATTAATGAGTACATCCGGAAGGTGCTTAGGTCCGAATGTAGAATCCACCCAGTTTTGTACATCCTCTGGTTTTGTAATATCAAGTGTTATAGGTTTAAATAAAGCACCTAAAAGCTCATGAAGTTTATTCAGTTTTTCAGTACTTCTTGCAATGCCATAAACGGTAGCGCCCCGCTCAACCAGGTCTTTGGAAAATTGAGCACCAATTCCACTACTTGCTCCGGTTATAATGGCTATTTTAGAATTGAGATTCATAGTAAGCTGAGTATTTTGTATTCTTAATAGGTAAGAATGTAATACAAAAAGATGAGCGATATCGATTCATTTGAGATAAAACGAACACTTTTTATGGATGTGGGAAACTCTTCTATAAAGGGAGCATTCTACAAAGATGATGAATGGGTAAACCTGCACCCTAAAGGGGTTACAAGTGCAGCTGATTTTATCGAGTGGATAAAAGTGAGGAGCAAGAGCTTTGACAGCATTTTGATTGCCAGTGTTCGGGTTGATATCACAAATGCCTTAAAGGATGCGCTGAGTATGTTTGAAATTAAAATGATAACTATTCATGACGTTCCTGATTACAAAATTGATTACAAAACGCCTAAAACACTGGGAGTTGATCGATACCTTGGTTGTTTGGGTGCCATTCAACATACTTCAAAAGGGGTGGTAGTAATTGACGGAGGCAGTGCTTGTACTTTAGACTATATGGCAGCAGATGGGGTGTATCATGGGGGAGTAATAATGCCCGGATTGAACCTGATATTGAATGTATTCCGTGAAAAAGCACCAGAACTGCCATTAGTTGAATTAGGCATTCCGAAAGAATGGCCGGGTAAAAGTACCCAGGAATCGTTGCAATGGGGTCAGGCAGGGGTATTCAGAGATGGAATTAAAGCCATGCTTACCAGGTACAGAGAGCACTTCGGAGACTTTGATTTATACCTGACCGGAGGAGATGCAAAAGATATTTCATCACTTATTGATGAAGAACACATTGTAAGGCTAAACCTTGTGTTTGATGGGATGAAAGTGCTTATAAGCCCCCACTAAGCTTATTACGGATAAGAGAAAGTACCATTTCTAAGGCTACTTTATTTTTACCGCCCCTTGGTATGATTATATCTGCATATCTTTTGCTGGGCTGTACAAATTCAAGGTGCATAGGCCGTACAAACTTTTGATACTGTTCTAAAACACTTTCTACAGATCTGCCTCTTTTATCAATGTCTCGTTTCAGCCTTCTCAGTAAACGGATATCATCATCCGTATCTACAAATATTTTAACATCCATTCGTTCCAAAAGCTCGGGCTCACTAAAAATGAGAATCCCGTCAATCAATATTACGTCTTTCGGGGTAAGGGTTATGGATTCAGATTTGCGGGTGTGTTCAGCGAAGTCATATTGTGGAACTTCCACCGGGTAGCCTTTAATTAGAGCATCCAGGTGGCGGATCAGCAATTCGGTTTCCAGTGAAGCAGGATGATCAAAGTTCTGCTTCATCCGTTCCTTAAGGGGAAGGTGTTTTAAGTCTCTATAGTATGAATCATGTTCCAAAAGGAGTAAACGATCCTGTCCAAGAGCTTCACAAATGTGCTGTACAACAGTGGTTTTGCCTGATCCACTACCTCCTGCAACTCCGATAATTAATGGCTTACTCATTCACCGCTTGAGTTTGTACCTAATAAAAGGCCTCTTTCATATTCAACTTTATAATCTCTTATGGCTCTGAAAATAGCAGAAGCAATGATAGTTTGTCCATAATCACTGGTTAAAAAACGTTGTTCAGATGGGTTGGAAATAAATCCGGCTTCAACTAAAACGGCGGGCATACTAGCTTCATATAGCACCTGGAAACCTGCTTGTTTTACACCACGCGATTTACGCCCGGCCCGTTCTTTAAATTGCTTATCAATTAACGTAGCAATTCGTTCACTGGTAGCCAGGTAAGAGCTATGTGCCAGTTCATAGAGAATCAAATCTTCCTCAGTTAAATTTTCGCGACCTTCTTCTTTAAATACACTATTCTCTCGTTTCATAACCTCAAAAGCTGCATCACTTCTGTGTAGTCCAAGAAAATAAACTTCGGTGCCTCTTACTCTCTTATCCTCCCATGAGTTGCAATGAATGGAAACGAATAAGTCACCTTCAGCGATATTCGCAATATGCCCACGCTCATCAAGGTATTTATAGGTGTCGTCTTCCCGTGTGTAAATAACCTTCATGCCCGGAATAAGTTCTTCAAGATAATTACCAAGCTTCTTGGAAATCTTTAGCACAATGTCTTTCTCTTCAGTTCTTCTATATCCAATTGTTCCCGGATCTCTGCCACCATGTCCGGCATCAATGATTACCGTATCAAATCTCAATTTTTGTTTTATGGTTTCGTATGAATTATCAACAGGCAGTTGAACAGGCTCTGTTTCAAGGGCACCATCAGGGTTGATTTCTGCATACCAGTTGCGAGCAAGGAATTGCTGTGAGTATGCATCAAGCTCTTCGTAGGGGGTTTTAGTTAGTCCCACAAGTAAGTGACGCATGTTTTGATCAGGATAGGCACTGGCCTTATACGAAATATCATCACCCAGGTAAATATCTACTCCATACCCATAGCCTAAATCATAAAGCCGGACTTCTTTTATCTTTTCCCCTTCGGCAGGGAAATCAATGCCTGTGGTATCAATATTATTTCCATAAAGCACCATTTGCACCAAATCGGGTGCAGGCTGCAGTACTAAAAACGAGTCAACGGCTTCTTCAAAATGATAGCGAACCACAACACCCAGGCCGTCACTTCGCTCAACTTTGGAAATTCGGGACAAGCCATTTTGAGGGAAAGCCTGTTGCATAGTAAGTAACGAAACGAATACAATGGCAATAAAATACCGGGGCAAAGAATACTGAGCTATTCTTTTTAGAAGGATAAATTCGTTAGACATGGTTCTGTAGATGGTTTCTGGAAGTTAAAGCTTTATAAGCACCTTAAAAAGCATCTTTTTATGCTTCTTTTAACTACACATTTTCCTTAAACGAATTTGTTCCGAAATATTTTATCTATCCCAGTATTTACTACCTTTGGCTATGGCAGAATCAAGATGGGGTAAATTTAAAAAACTATATAATTGCGTATTGGGCTAAAACTATGGAAGCCCTGGCAATAGCATGGCGGTTCAGTACCAGGAAACTACGCGTTATTATTCGACCCATACAGAAAGTATTTGGTTTTTCGGTTATCAGGGATACATCCA
Organism: Balneolaceae bacterium; assembly: GCA_006969905.1. Taxonomy (GTDB): domain Bacteria; phylum Bacteroidota; class Rhodothermia; order Balneolales; family Balneolaceae; genus Balneola. The sequence goes on from CP030887.1 coordinate 1,950,052, forward strand.
GCCAAAAAATTATTGATCTGAGTACTTATTTGACGGAAACCGATACAAAGATATCGGAACTTCCAAAATCGTATCGCGATCTATTTAAAAACGATTCCGATATTGATGATGAGCTTTTTGTAAATACTTCAAACAATATCCACAACCTTAAGAAGGTGTATGAAGCCTGGGCTGAAGGTGTTTCTACAAATGCTGCAATTATAGGAGAACGGGGAAGTGGAAAGTCAACATTGATACATACTTTTCAGAAAACCCTTCCTGAAGATTTGAACATTCTGAATGTAAATATTGAATATTCTACCTGGAAAGAAGAGCAGGCACTTAGTTTTCTTTCGGCTCAATTCGATATTAAGGATGTTAAAAGACCTGAAACACTTGTAAGGGCAATCAATGATCAAAAAGAGTCCCGCGTTGTTTTCATAGAGGGGTTGCAGAACCTTTACCTCAGAAATATAAATGGCTTTGATGCTCTTGAAATTCTGTGGCTGGTTATATCAGAAACCAAAGAGAATATTTTTTGGGTGGTAAGTTGTTCAAGATACGCCTGGGATTTTTTGAGCAAAGCAAAAGGGGTGGAAACACACTTCACCCATTTATTCTATACAGATCTTGTCAGTGATGAGCAGATGTTCGAAGTTATAATGAGCAGGCATGATAAAAGTGCGTACAGGCTTCTTTTTGAACCCGATGAGTCTACCAGGAAATCAAGGGCATACAGAAAACGTTTACATAAACCTGCTGAAGCCCAGGAATATCTGAAGAAAGAGTTTTTTAACCGGTTAACGGAAATCTCAAAAGGAAATATATCCGTAGCCATTTTGCTGTGGCTTCGATCCATAAAAAAAGTAGAAGGCAGAACTATTACCATTTTGCCGTTCAATTCTGCAGATATAGAAAGCCTGGATTTATTGACTTCAGAAGTTTTATTTGTATTGGCATCCTTGCTTTTACATGATTCCCTGAGGGTTGCGGAACTGTGCAGGGTGATGAATATAAGTTTGTCGGAAAGCCGGGTTTTACTTTCGCGCTTGAAGTCCAGAGGTATTTTACTGGAGTCGAATGGCCTTTACCGGGTTAATCAGCTAGTGTTTAGGCAGGTAATACGCATGCTAAAAAAAAGAAATATTGTTCATTAAAGAGGGAGCCATGAAGTACTTCAAATATCTTTTATTCCTTACTGTAATGATCGTCATTTCTCCTGATGTAAGTGCACAGGACTCAACAAGCGTAGCCGAACAAGATTCAACTTCAGGAAGCTTAATAGATATTAATCCCCAGATTTCCAGGATTGAAGACCTGATTTCTACCAGTAAAGTAGTAGGCATTATTTTTGTCCTTATCTTTACTTTTCTACTTAACCGAGTACTGGTTTTCTTATTAGTGCGGCTTGCTGAGAACCAGGTTGCCTATCGGCTTTTGGTAAAACGAACAATTCCCTTCCTGAATGTTATTCTTTGGTCATTTGCCATCTTCTTTATTATAAGCGGCATTATAGATCCCCCAATTGAAACTGTTCTTGCCGTAGGTGCTTCAGTGGGTATTGCTGTAGGCTTTGCAGCCCAGGATATCTTAAAAAATATATTCGGAGGGTTTATCATCATATTAGACAGCCCGTTCCAGGTGGGGGATAAAATTGAGATCGATGATCACTATGGTGAGGTTACAGAAATCGGGTTGCGTTCCACCCGCATTGTCACTCCAGATGATTCTTTGGTGAGCATTCCAAATGCGGATATTGTCAACAATTCGGTTTCAAATTCCAATTCAAGCGCGCTGTATTGCCAAGTAGTCACTTCCATATATCTTCCCGTACATACCGACTTGGATGAAGCGAAAGAAATTGCATATAAAGCAGCTATTTCTTCTAGGTATGTTTATATGAATAAGCCTGTGTTGGTGCTGGTTGAGAACAAAGCCCTTGACCATAATTTTGTAGTATTGTTGAAAATAAAAGCCTATGTGCTTGACATCAGGTACGAGTTTTTGCTAAAAAGTGAGATTACCGAATTGATTCTCACCGAATTAAACAAAAGGGGTATTCTTGCTGAAGAAGAAATGGAAAAACCCAATAACATAAAATAGAATTGCCGGACCTATAGCGAGTAAGTTTTTTTGTTAATTTTGGAAAACCTGATTCGCCTTCACATAATATTCATTTCTATTGTGCATTCTAATTTGAAATTAAGCACCCCGAATATTACAATGGGTGCATATTTAATTCATAAAAAAACCTGACAGGAGGAATCGTTATGAATGACGAAACATTTCTCGATGCCGCAGAAAGCGGCGATCTTGAAACAGTAAAAAACATGCTATCTGATGGAGTAGATGTTGATACCAGAGATGAACACGAGCGCACAGCACTTCTTAAGGCTGCAAAGCACGGTCATCTCGAAATTGTAGAGTTGCTAGCAAAAAATGGAGCTGAAATTGACCACCGGGATAACAGAGGAACAACGGCATTGTATTGGGCTTCAACTAATGGGTACCACAAAATTGTAGAATTTTTAGTAAGTAAGAAAGGAGATATAGACGTACATGACGATCGGGGCTGGTCTGCTATGGATCAGGCAGTGGCACAAAAGCACGATCAGGTAGTAGAAATACTAACAGCTGCCGGAGCGCACTAGATAATATTAAACGAAAAATGTTAGCAATCTATAGCCAAATCATCCCAATAAGGCTATTGGATGCACACAATCCCGCTCAGTTTTCTGAGTGGGATTTTTTTATGCAAATATTTTAAAGCCCGATTTATTTACTGTACAGAACGAAGATGGTAGGGCGCTTGAGAAGATCAGGAAGAGGATTGGATTTCCATTCTTCTATGGTTTTTGACGTAATGGCTTCACTTTTCAGCGTAATATCGGTTGCTGTGCATAGCCTGGTTTGGTCTGCTGCAGTATCCAGAATCGCTTTTAACAAATCATTATTACGATGAGGGGCTTCCATGAATATTTGAGTGCGATCATGACGACGAGACTCACCCTCTAACTGGATGATCATTTGCTTTCTTTTTTTTGGATCGATAGGGAGATATCCGTGAAAAGAAAACTGCTGGCCATTAAAGCCTGAAGCCATAAGTGCTAGCAATATAGAGGATGGCCCCACTAAGGGTACTACTTTGATATTATTCTGATGTGCCATTTTTACCATAACAGAACCCGGATCAGCTACCGCTGGCATACCGGCTTCAGAAAGTAACCCCATATTTCGGCCTGCTTTTAAAGGCTTTAAAAAACTGAAAACTTCCTGGTCGGGGGTATGTTTATTGAGTTGGTAAAAATCAATCTTGAACTCAGGAACCGTATCACCTACCCAGTGCAAAAACTTTACTGCACTTTGGATATTCTCAACTACCAAAACGTCCAGCGACCGTAAAATTTCCAGTGTATGCTCAGGGAGAGCGTTGTTGGCCGATGTTTTACCGAGCGTTGTCGGGATCAGGTACAAAGTTCCTTTCATGAATCTACCCGTTCTACAAGTACCGGATCATCGCTTATTTTAGATCGAGCGTTTGAATAACGCTGAACAACTAAAGAAGCTGCAACCATCACCAAAAAACCTAAGAAAGCAACAGAGCCATTAAAGAAAGAAGTTTTGCGCTGTATCTCATAAGTGGGAAGCATGACAATGTCAGGAAGGTTCCCTTCTTTGTAGTAAATAGGCACAATGGAGGCATCCAATAGTTGCTGCGCCATCTGGATGGAGAGTGTTTTACGGCGCTCAATTACTTCCCCGGAATTGGTAGTAAACCTGATGATGATATAACCGTTACTCTGGGCTGCAATTTGCTTTACATCCATTTCGATTACTTCAGAGGCGTAGGCATCACCTGTCTCAAACGTATCTTTTGAACCGGAATACACGAGAAACTGCTGGGTGACCAAGAAAGCCAGCCATCCCGGGATAAGCCAAATAAGAGAAAGAAAACGATACTTAGACATGGCTTCTGTCAGTCATTAATTTCATTAAGTGTAGCTTCGTATAAAGCCGGATCCCAGATTACACGTTGCTGGTAATCTTCCTGCATATGGTTGGCAGAGAGATGCAACCAAAAAGCTACAGGGAGCTTATCAAAAAATACGGCCTGGGCCGAAGTATGGCCATCATAGGCAGAAGTACCAAAATCTATACCGCTAAGCATACCCATTCGGTTGTCGTAGATGGCACCGTATTCTGCAAAGCTTCTTTCAATAGCGGTTCCATCTTTTACCCAATTCATTTTTTCTTTAACACGTTTTGAAACTCCCGGTGATACCAGTTCATTTTTATAAAGGCGGGCCATTAAATTGGCCATTTCGAAAGCGGTTGTATGCGGGAAGTACGAAAGAGCATTCCTTTCCTGGATAAAACTGAGGTTAAGTCTCTTATTTTCAAAAAGCTGTTTTATTTCTTTATTGAAGGAATCATCATTTTTAAACCGTTCTGCAAGCTCTATAACCTCTTCTTCGGAATAGGAACGTGAAGTGTCAGAAATATCGGGATGAATAAATAAATACAACCCTGTAAATGGCAAGGGATGATCAGTAGCATACAACTCAAGTGAGTTGAAAAGCATTTCAATATTATCATACCCCAGTTTGAACCAGAGATAATCTGAAGTGGCTATATCACTGAATTGTGCACTAGCTGCAGCTACCCGGTCTAAAGTAATCAGTCCGGCTTCGTTATCTTGTAAAAATTCAATAGCGGAATTATGTGCATTATCACCGACTTCCGGTAAGTTTAGTCGCTGAATATCTTCTAAAGGCACTATTTCCAGAGGATCAATCAAGCCGGTTTCAACTTGTCGCTCATATTCAAGCAGAAGGAATATATTTGAAAGCATTCCTAAAGTTCGAGGCCTGTCCGCTTGATAGTAAATTCCTGAATCAGGATCGTTTACATTGAATGAAACAACCGACATATGTTCGGGATGTTCGCCAATAAACTGGGTTAAAGATTTTAGCGAATATGTGTTTTCAACATACTCACTTCCTTCAGCCATGCCATCCGTATTAGAAAAAAGGGTTTTAAAAGCGGAATAATTCGGGATTCCTGCAAGTGCAAAAATCCCGATGGCTACAGCTAAAAAAACAAACAGGAACTTAAGGGCTCTCTTCAAAACGATTTCTGATATCAGTTAAAAATTATCACATCAAAGATACGATAACCTTAGACGATTATCCGAAAAGCTTCGCAGGATTTATCAGGAGATTGCCCGCATTATTTCGGCACACAGCCAGGCCCCGTACGTTCCAAGAGCGTACCCTAAAACAGCAAGCAAAACCCCTACAGGAGCCAAAGCAGGATGGAAAGCAGAAGCTACAATAGGTGCCGATGCAGCTCCCCCTACATTTGCCTGGCTGCCAACTGCTGTAAAGAAAAACGGAGCTTTTATCAGTTTTCCCACACCCAACAAAATGATAACATGGATCAGAATCCAGACCAAACCGATGGCAAAAAAGCCGGGTACTTCAACAAAAGACGTGAGGTCCATTTTCATACCAATTGTGGCTACCAGTATATAAAGGAAAAGACTTCCAACTTTAGAAGCTCCGGCACCTTCCAAATCTCTTAGTTTTGTGAACGAAGCAATTAAACCACCCGTTGTTGCGGTCACAATAATCCAAAAGAATGCAGAATTAAGGCTCAAATCAGCAAGTGCTGGAGCATTTTCATTTATCCATGGGCCAATCGTATCGCCAACTATGTGGCCTAATGCAGTAATGACAAATGCTACTGCCCCGATTTTTGCCAAGTCCACAAAAGTGGTAACACGTGCTATACCGGCCTGATAATTTTCTATTTTGTCTTTTAATGCATCAATAGCAGATGAATCGGCTTTAAACCAGCTATCTACCTTTTTTGACATTCCGGCACCATACAACAGAAAAGCCATCCAGATGTTAGCCACAATGATATCAACGGTAACCATTGCACTGAAAAGGGTATTGCTGGGTTGATACATTACCTGCATAGCTGCCTGGTTGGCTCCGCCACCAATCCAGCTCCCGGCAACGGTAGCTAATCCACGCCAGATTTCTTCCGGTCCATTTCCCGCAACAATATCAGGGTTAATAGCACCTATAAGCATTAAAGCAAGAGGGCCTCCGATCACAATGCCTATAGTACCTGCAAAAAACATTACCACTGCTTTCCAGCCCAGGTTCATGATTCCCTTCAGGTCAATACTCAGGGTAAGCAAAACCAAACTGGCAGGTAGTAAATACCGGGAGGCTACGTAATAGAGATTTGACTCTTCCGCAGAAATCACTCCGAAAGTGGTAAAAATTGAGGGTACGAAATAACACAAAAGAAGCGAGGGTACATAGCGGTAAAACTTTTTCCATTTTGGATTGCTACTATGAGAAGTAGTAAATATTACAGCTAGAATTGCTATGAGGAGACCGAGAACTACTGCATCGTTAGTTATCAGAGGTGTTTCCATAGAGTTTTTTATAGTTATTTTTTGAAAAATTGAATAAGGATATCATCCATTTGTGCAGCCCATGCACCCCAGGAATGCCCTTCATTTACTTCTTTATAAGAAAAACTAAGTCCTTTCTCTTCGAAAATAGTTTTCATTTTTCGGGCATCACCCGTGTTATCGCCGATCGTACCCACGCTCATATAAATGTCAGGGTTGTCCAACGTTGTGTTTCGCACAAGATCATAAATTTCTTCTCTATACCAAAAAGCAGGAGCCTGTATAGCCATCTTTCCAAAAATATCAGGGCGCATAAAGCCAAAATAAGTAGCATTCAATCCCCCTAAAGAAGTACCAAGTATTGCTCTTTCATCGGCAACGGGATTGGTTTTAAAGCTATTATCTACCACAGGGATTAGCTCATCTGTAAAGAACTTGAGATAGTTTTCATTATTCCCAAACTCATCTGCTCTGCGATTCTGAGCCTGATCATTGGGGTCTCTGGGATCCACAAACACTACAATCACAGGTTCTATTTCTCCCAAATGAATAAGATTATCAAGTACAATGATGGAAGCGCCTAATCGATCATCAGAGTATTCATGTCCATCTGTAGTGTAAAGTACAGGCAAATCTTCCATTGCTTCATAACCGTTTGGTATGTATACGCGGTAAGCAATATCATAACCCATGTGTGTACTTTGGATGAGTTTTGGAGGATGAAAATCTCCTTTTGTGGCTTCGGGAATTCTTTCTGTTAAAGGCTCAGCCTCATAGTCCGGCATCCTGATCTCAGAATTGGGCCCAAACCCGCTCCACTGGTAATGAGGATTGACAGGATCCAGGATCCAGTCTTCATCTATGGTTATTTTGTAATCAAGGCGGGCATCGTTAGGGAAGGTGGTTTTCCAATACCAGATGTCAGTTTCCGGTAGTTTTGTTCCTTTATTATCAATGGAGGAATTTCCACTCCAGTTATTAAAGTCTCCATTCCATGCTACTTCATTGCCTTCACCTTTATAAAGAAAAATGGCAGTACTATCCTGTGTGAAAGGTATTTGATCATTTCGTTCAAGTTTTGCCCATAAAGAATCTGCAGCTATACCTCGTTGGTTGTTATCATCAATTTCTGATAAAGACAATAATTCAGTTTCAAATTCACTTAAATTCATACGAGTGTCTTCAGGCGTACATGAAATAGCCAAATAGCCCGGAATTGAAAAGATGAATAGTATTTTTAGAAAATGGGATTTTCCGTATCTCATAGAACTGTTCATAAAATTTGACCCTGAATATAAGACACCTAAGGTAAATCTATAATAAAGAGTGAAAAGCTTTGATGTTTTTTATAAATAGCTGAGTATTTTTGAGTTTGAACTATATTTATCGATAAAACCTGAAATGATTGTTTCAAAGTTCGGTGGTACCAGCGTAGGCAGTTATGCAGCAATGGAGCATAGCGCTGGAATTGTTGCATCAAGTGCCGACCGAAAGTTAATTGTAATTAGTGCTACTGCCGGAACCACTAATGATCTTGTGGCTCTTTCACAAAATGAGTTAAGCTCTACTCTCAAAGAGGAGTTACTGCGCGGAATAGAGCATCGCCATTTGGAGATCATTGACCAGTTGAAAGAGAAAGATACTGCCCGTTCAGAATTTCAGCTTTTGTTTTCGGAGTTGCGACAACACATGGATTTTTTGGGCAGGGACAAAAGGTGGAAAGACAGGCTTTTTGCGTTCGGGGAATTGATGTCCACAAAAATCTTTGTTTATGTATTAAGAGAACATGGAGTAGAAGCAGAATGGCTGGATGCCAGAAAGATTGTAAAAACTGACTCCGGTTTTGGGAAAGCGGTACCTGATTTAAACGTGATCTCCAAAAAAGCAGGTAAGCTTATAAATGCAGATAACATATATCTGACCCAGGGATTCATAGGGTCAGATATTTTTGGAAATACCACTACCCTGGGAAGAGGAGGTAGTGATTTTTCTGCAGCATTATTTGCTGAAGCGCTTAAAGCTGATACGCTGGAAATATGGACAGATGTGGCCGGGATTTACTCTGCCGATCCCAGGATTGTGAAGGAAGCACAACCTATCAAAGAGATTTCATTTGATGAAGCAGCTGAGCTTTCTGTTTTTGGAGGAAAAGTATTGCATCCGGCAACCTTAAAGCCCGCGATACGGGCCGGGGTAAAAGTAAGGGTGGCTTCCAGTCGCAACCCGGATGATCCCGGAACGCTGGTTGTTGCCGAATCTGAAGAGAAACCTGTAATACGAGCGCTTTCTTTGCGTAAAGATCAAACCTTATTGACAGTGAAGAGCCTGGAAATGCTTCATCAGCATGGATTTCTCGCAAAGCTTTTCCAAACACTGGCAGAACATAAAGTATCTGTTGATTTGGTTACCACCAGCGAGGTAAGTGTATCCCTTACTTTGGATACTGCTCAAAATGCTTCCAACAAAGTAGAATTATCCCAGCAAGTGCTTGATCAGTTAAGAGAGTTTTGTGAAGTTGAAGTAGAAACAGGGCTTTCGCTGGTTGCACTTATTGGTAATAACTTAGATACCACAGCAGGGGTAAGCGGAACGATGTTTACCATGTTGAAAGACTATAATATTCGTTTGGTTTGTCATGGGGCCAGTCCACACAATGTATGTTTTTTAGTACGGGAAGGTGAAGGCGAAGAGATTGTAAGAATCCTCCACAAAGAGTTCATGGGATAGACTTTTTTAGGAATTAGTATTGTTTTAGGCCCTGTTCCTCTTTACTGAAGTCATTCTTGTAGCTGTCAGGTAATTCATTGATAAGTTAGAGCGTAAATAGCAAGAGACATTCACGAGCAAAGCGAAGTGATCTCAATTGCCAGCTATATATCCTGCGGCTGCTTCGTTCCTCGCAGATGGGAAGATCCTTCGGGGGTATCCTCAGGATGACTGAGTTATTATCCAGTTATCTAATCGCAATAAATTTTGTTGCAAGATTGTATAACTTCTTTACGATTGAGGAATACAATTTTGTAGCCATATCGCTAAAATGAAAATATCAGTAATAGGAACCGGAAAAACCGGAAGCAAAGTAGTTGAAATGCTGGGGGATAATCTCGCGCATGCTTTTGATGAGAATAACCCTCCAACGGTTGAAAAGCTCAGGCAATCAGATGCGATAATTATTTTTGTACCGGGCGATGCTGTTCCAGAAATATTTGATATGGTTCTAGAATCCGGGGTTCCTGCAGCATGGGGAAGTACCGGTTACGAATGGCCTCAGGGTTTGGATGAAAAAGTAAAAACAGCAAATACTAAATGGGTGTTAGCTACCAACTTCAGTTTAGGGATGAATATCATCCGAAATGCTATACGGGAGCTTTCATCGGGGTCAAATATCCTGAATAATCCTTCTTTCAACATTCATGAAATTCATCATATCCATAAAAAAGATGCCCCGAGCGGTACAGCTTTGTCGTGGAAGGAATGGCTGGAAAAAGAGGCAGAAGTTACTTCAGAGAGAGAAGGAGATGTAAATGGCATTCATGAACTAACTATTACCACGGCTACAGAAAAAATTAAATTAACGCATGAAGCGCTGGATCGTTCTATTTTTGCTGAAGGAGCAATTTGGGCCGCGGAACAATTGATTAAAAGGGTGAGTTTGACTTCAGGAGTATATACCTTTGGAGAATTATTTGATCTTGTAATTAAAGAATCCCGAAATGATTAAAACCCCGCTTTGGACGGCTATTGTAACCCCGATGTTTGAAGATACAAGCATTGACTACGACAGTTTTGAGACCCTGCTGAAAGAACAGGAAGCTGCAGGAAACGGAATATTGGTACTCGGAAGTACGGGAGAGGGGTTAAACCTGCTTGACTCTGAAAAAAAGGAGCTGGTACAATTTGCCATGGCTTTAAATCTGGCTGTTCCTGTGATGGTGGGTATCGGAGGATTTTATTTGCAGGCACAAAAAGAGTTTATACAATACTGTGATGGGTTAAATACGGATGCATATCTTTTTGTGGCACCCATTTATGCCAAGCCTGGTAAAGAGGGGCAGTACTCCTGGTTTAGTGAACTGCTGAGTGTTACAGAAAAACCCTGTATGATTTATAATGTGCCCTCAAGAACGGGAAAGAAAATTGATCCTTCAGTTCCGGGAATGCTGTTAAAAGAACACAAAAACATTCTGGGGTTAAAAGAATCAAGTGGAAGTGTGGAAGACTTTATAGCCTTCCGTGATGCAGCACCGGGCCTTGATATGTATTGCGGAGATGACAACCTGATTAAAGAGTTTGTGACGGAAGGAGCGGTTGGCTTGGTTTCGGTAGCCTCCAATAACTGGCCAAAGCAAACCCGGAAGTACCTTGAGTTAGCTTTAGAAGGAAACCACGATGCTTTATTTGGTGAATGGGTACAAAGTGCTGATTTGTTCTTTGATGCTCCGAGCCCTGTTCCCGCCAAAGCGTTGCTTGCCAATAAAGGCTGGATGAATACCGACCAGGTCCGGTTGCCACTTTCTGTTAAAGATCTGAAACCTGAAACTGAAGAAGCACTTCTGGAAGCAGAGCGGAAGATTAATGCGTGGTTTGAAGAGCTGGACAGTGTCTAAATTCCAGCGTTATAGCTTTTTTGAAGTTTTGAATGTTTTTAAGTTTGTTGTAACAAAGTAAATGTATGCCAAAATAGGGTAGGCAACCATAAACACTTGAGCAGCAAGTTCCTCAGTAAAGTAGATTAAGGCTATACCCAAAAAAGAAAAAGAAAAGCCAAGGAACAGATGGAACTTTCTAAATTTTTGAAGGTAAGGTTTCAAAGCCACTTTTTTTTGATCCTCTTTTGACATCATATTATATCCTGAAAGTAAATACCTTGCATTGTTTTCAGTTACTAAAAAACCAATACTAACAAAAAGTATACCTATACCGATTAATAGATAAATCATAATACTTTTTCGATTCTTGTTTGGGTTTAATTCTTTTTTATTGTTTAATAATCTCGTTGATAAAGCGTTGATTTTTCGATTTTCTTATCAATTGCTTTAAAGCCATAAAATGTGTTACAAATACAACAGGCACTATAAAACCTGGCAATAAAATATACGGGAAATGAAGAACAGCAGTGTTAGGCTGTTCAAATGCCAGTTGTTGAATAGGTAGTGGTGCAGATAAAATTGCTATAGTTACAATATGTCCTAAAAAGATTATACCGGAGATATTCCAAATGAAGAGAAAGCCCTTTGACGGCTTTGCTTTAAAGAAATAAACTGAGCTGAGGAGAACTAAAGCTGATAGACCAAAAACGATGTCATAGTTCCATCCATAGAAAGTCATTTCTTTAGGGATCAAACCTTCAATAAATAGAAAGTATAACACGATCTCAACGGGAATGCGTAGTGAATGCAGCCCAACCAAAAAATAAACACTTCCTGAAAAATGTTTTAATATGTTTAAAAAAAGGACTGCGAGGATGATGTTGCCAATAAGAACAACAAAAAAGGGTTGAATAACGAAATTGGTATTCTGTAAAAACCCCGAAAATGATATTAAACATAAAACAAGGATCCAAAGAACGCTGATTTGGAAAACCCTTTTATCCCAGCCTGTTCCTGTATAGAAAAACAGCAGAAATAAAAGGGTAATGCAAACAAAGACAACCGGCAACATTACGTATTTTCAACAGCTGCTTTAAGCAGGTCTAATCCTTGTTTATTGGTTTTTTCCATTTCAGCTTTTGCGCCAAAAAGCCACATAAAGAAAGCATCAACAAGTCCCGATTCGAGCTTGAACTCCTGCTTTACTTCAATACCGCTGGATTTTTGAGTGAAGTAATAATTGAAAACAGGTTTTGCTACAAAAGGTTTTTGAATATCACATTTCATCCCTATGAAACTGTACTCATTAACTTCCACAATTTCCTGGTAACCTAAGTCTTTACCGTTATTACCATTCCAATGGTATTGAGCGCCAACTGTACCATCAGCACCCTTAACTTCATACTTTTGGTCGGGGTCTTGTGCTAAAAAAGGAGACCATTTTGGGAAATTGTTTAGGTACCTCACCATATCAAAGACTTCCTCTTTCGATCCATTGATAACTACCTTTGTTACAATCTGAATAGATTTCAGTCCATTGGCTTTATACAGTCCAAAGCCTATGAATGCCACAACAGCAATTCCAACTATTAAGAAAATGATTTTCATATCCATTCTAAAAGCATTAAGGGTTAGTTACATCGGGACGATGTTTCTGATTTCTACTGTGCCACCCATAAAAAGAATGGGGCATTTTTCGGCCATAACTACCGCATCGTCTATCGATTCTGCTTTAAGTACCATATTGCCGCCTAGCGTTTGACCTTCTGAAATATAAAAGCCATCAGACAGGGATTTATCGGCAGATATTATCTTACCGTCAAAGCCCAATTGGTGGGTACTAACAAGTTTTCCCTGCATAGCAACATGTTCAATAAAATTACCCCAGCTTTTTTCCATTTCCTCCAATTGCTCTTTGGTAGGTTCTTCATTCGTTGGCTCATACCTGAAAATCAACATATACTCGTTTAAACTGTTCATTATAGTGTGTTATTGGTTAATGATTGCTTGTCAATATAGGTTGGGGAAAAAGATTTAAACTTGCCTTATGTCAAGAAATACTATTCGGAAGCTATTTCTTTTCTGATACGGCTTAATGAGGTGTCTGTAATTCCCAGGTAGGTTGCTATATGCTTTAAAGAAACATTCTGAATGATATGAGGCTTTTCTTCTATGAGCCTTAAATATCGGTCTTTGGCCTGGTCTGCAATCATTGAAATACTATATCTTTTTAATCCAAAGTAACTACCCACAAGTGTGGTTCTTCCCTGCTCCCTGAAATTTTTGATACTATGGAATAGTTGTTGGAATGTATCAAAATCAAGCCGCCAACAAACACAATCAGTTAGTGCCTGTATATGCTCTCTTGTGGGTTTACGCAAAAAGAAAGACGCCCAATCAATAACAATATCACCGGTTGAATAAAAGTTGGTTGTTATATCATCGCCTTCCGTATCTAAAACAAATGACCTTATAAAGCCGCTTTCAACAAACCAATAGTAATTGGCAATTTCGCCTTGAGAAAGCAGATAACTATTTTTTTTATAGCTGATTTGATGAAATTTGGGAATGATAACATCTAACTCATCTTTAGTGAGGTCGCTGTTGCTAAAAACTTTTGTTAGGAAATGGGTTTCGCTCATTTATTACTTTGGCTTAATTTTTATGGCTTATTTAAATGGTTCTGTTTTTTTAGCGAAAATTTAGTTTGTCGCTAGATGCAGGTTCCCGTAACTATTTAGTGATTGGCACGGAGCTGCTTAAGTTTGTCTCTTGCATATTCATTATGCTCATTCAATTCCAGGCTTTTTTCAAAATTCGAGATAGCCAGGTTTATTTCCTTGTTTAGCCTGTAAGCTTCGGCTAAAGAGTAGTACATATCTGAAGAACCCGGAAAAGCTTCTATGGCAAGTTTAAATAATGATATGGCAGATCCATAATCTCTGATCTTTATTGCATCATAACCCTTCATCATAAAAGTATGCTCACTTAAAACGTTCTCGTTCTTCCTAATTTCTTGTAACGCAGCAGTGAGGCCATTACTCGAATAAATATCCAAAACCCTTTTTGTGTTAAAGTACTTTTCTATTGCAGGGGTTGCTCCCGATATAGTTTGCTGTATAAAGTATCGGGCTTCCAGAAATCCATTATCAGCATCTTTATTGGTTAAGAGAATTATTGTATAGTTCTCTTTTTCAAAAACTTTCCATTCCACTCCAACACCAAAATGTCCCCCGCTATGTCCATAAATGGTTCCACTAGCCGGCTCAGGAAATTGCATGCCCAGTCCATACGTGTTCCCCTGGCTTACAGGGTTTGTGAAAAGAGCAGTAAATTCTTCATTTAACAGTTTGTTACTTTTTAATGCTAAAGTAAAGTTGTATAGGTCTGATAAAGTAGTGTAGCCACCACCGGCTGCATTCCCCTTTGCAGGCAAAGTATGGATGTTTTTTTTAAAACTACTCGGATAGATTTCCGAAGCTGTATAACCTTCTGCAGCATTACTGATAGGGTGATCCAAATCAAAATTACCCGTGTTATGCATTAATGAAGGTTTAAAAATATTTCGTTCTATATATTCATCATAGGTTATGCCAGTAAGCCTCTCTATAATTTGTCCAAGTAAAAGGTAGTTGGTATTTCTGTATGAGAACTGTTTTCCGGGGATTGATTCGAGAGGATTCTTTTCATACAAGTCCCTGAGATCATCCATAGTCCTGAACAGATCTTTTGAAGAGCGCAAAAACTCATCTTGTGCAAAATAATGAGGCATACCACTGGTGTGAGTCAAAAGATGAAAAATGGTGACAGAATCCCTTACCGTGCTATTTGGATAATCGGGCAAGTACTTACCTACCTTATCCTGTAAGGTCAGTTTTTCACCTTCAGCCAATTGCAAAATGGAAAGGGCCGTAAAGGTTTTTCCAATAGAACCCTGATTAAATTTAGTGTTGGCATCATTTTTTACTTTATGCCCAATATGTGCATACCCATACGCTTTCTTAAAAAGAACAGTGTCATTTTTAGCAATCAAAACAGCACCACTAAAGCCCTCAATAGAATCCAGGTATTGTTCAATTTTTGTTACGGTTTTGTCCTTGGTCTGGTGCTCTTTTACAAAAAGAAGTACAATAGCAATTATTAAAAAGAAGAATATTCTTTTCACGAATCAGAATGTTTACAGTTGTTCGTGATTTTATTGAGTATTGAAAACAGTTGATTCATTTCTTTGTTCGAAATATTCTTTAAAGCTGTTTCTCTATTCAGCTTTATAACCGGTTCAAGATTTTCAATTGCCTTCATACCCTTTGTTGTAATCTTAATGGCTGATCTCCTTTTATCTACTTTATGAGGGCTTTTGATCAAATACTCTTTTTTTATCATAAGGTTTATAATCCTTGTAATAGAAGCGTAGTCTTTGAAGACCAGATCACCTATTTCCATTTGGCTGAGGTTATTATTGTTTTTTAGAAGTATCAGTATTAGTACCTGGTCAACGGTGATATCAGGGATCACCTTTACAATATTCCGGTTCGAGAGTTTTCTGTACTCTTTAATAGCTTCTTCAATACTATACAGTACTGTTCTGGTTGGTGTCTTAAAGGTTTGCATATTTTATTTGATATATCAAATAAAATAATAAAATTTATCTTAATTCTATTACCAAATATATAAGTTGAAACAATTTCTGTTTCTATAGAAGTTCGCTACAGGTTTCTCTTCAATGATTCGGCGTTTAAGCCTTCCTGCATGTTCATTTTGGTAGATAATTTTATTAGGGCTTCCTTTTTATTAAAGTAAATGAATGGTTTGAAGGGCAAGGCTTTTTAAAAGGACGCTCTCGTACCTGCTCACCTTTTGTATACCTCTTTGTATACCTGTGTAAACGTCATCAATGGCATCGTGGTAGTTATATTTGCAAAAGAAAATTTAAACAAATATCACTAAGCCATATAGCATGATTTACAATAGGTTACCCCAACAGGTATTAGTTTTTTTAATTATTCTATTCTCAGCTTTTCTAAGCTCGTGTAAAAATAACGACACTCAGTTGGTGGTTGATCCGGTAGCAGACGGAGAACTGAAATCAACATTTCCACGCATTGGCTTTTCGGAAGAAAAGAAGGAAAAGCTGGAGTCAAAAAAGAACTCGGATCAGTGGGTTGATTTGATCACCAGGATGAGTAACCAGGCAGATGGAGGATCCGAACAATACGGTTTTGGAGCCTACCATTTTGCGGTGGCCTACGCGGTTACCGGAGAGCAGAAATATGCACATACCGCCAGGGAGATGATTTTCCGGGTAATTCACGAACCTGATTATTGTAACCTCACAAGCACCTACCTTCGGGCTCCGGGTTGTACCGGCCAGGTTGCATTTGCTGCAGATATACTATTCAGCGAATTATCTGACGAGGATAAAGAAGAGATCTTTGATTACCTCGAAACCGCTGCGAGTGGCATTGTTAACCTGGAGGGCTGGAGCGGCTGGGGATGGCAGGATGGTAACCCGGCATTTAAAGAGTTGAATAATTTTTATCCGGGCCATGTTCAGACAATCCTGAATTATGCTTTGCTGGCTTACAATCACAGGGAATTAGCACGCGGTTATTATAAAATGATTGTAGAAGAAGAATTGCCCCGGGCTTTTGATATGATCAGGGAGGAACTGGCGGGTGGCCACGGAGCAGAAGGTACATGGTACGATGACAAGATGTTCGGGCATTACGCAGAAGTAGTACTTATGCTGCGTGAGGCTACCCAGGGCAAGGTAGATTTTGGAAAGGAGTACGCAGATGTATTTGCTGATTACGCAACCTGGAGGCTCTACTCTGTTATGAACAGGAGGGAAGAAAATGGCGAGCCGCAGCTTTATGATACACCAACAGGAGATCAGCCTGCCGTGGATGAAGCTAAAATCATCGACCTGGCCCGCCTGAGGCTCTGGTTATTCTCAGATGTGTTAAAAGACACTGACAGATCTGAGGTAGCAGCTTATATCCGCTACTTTGATGAAAATATAGATTTTGAAGTGAAAGGCTATCAACGTGAGTACCAATTGCATTACTTATTGCATTTCACTGATGAAGCAGGAATGGCAGATTTTACACAGGTACTTCCTGCATATTGGTATTCTGCAGGAAAAGGAGTGGCACAATACAGAACCGGCTGGGATGAAAACGCAATGGCTGTGACTATCCATTTTTCACCGAGCCAGGGCCAGCGTAACAGCCATTGGCACTTTGGAGAAGGAGCTTTCTATATATGGTATAAAGGCTGGCAGGCCGATCATCTGAACCGCGTAGAAGGTAACGGTATCCGCCAGTTTACCGGGTTGATGAATACCCTGCTTGTTAATTCAAACGATGAAACACAAGGCAGGGGAGATGCCCGTGTGTTAGCTTTTAAAGGAGAGCCTGATTTCATGATGGTAAAGGGTGATGCGAGTGAAATGTACTCGGAAAGCCTGGGTAAATTTGAGAGAACCCTGATCGTATCCGGTCACATGATCAGCATTTATGATCATGCGGAAAAACTGAATGCCGAAGATGAAATAAATTTTATTGTAAACAACCAAAGCGGTTTTTCGATTGAAGGGAACCGGTATACCGCTCAAAACCTGGAAGGGCAGTTGGTGATTGAAACTATGTTTCCAACGGGAATGGCTGGGAATATTACATCAGAGGCCAGCCAAAGGACAATGGGCATACAGGTAAACCTGAACTCTTCCGGGTCAACGCTCAATACGCTTCATGCTTTGCAGGTTGGCGACAAGGGTTCGGTACCTGCCGTTGTTTCTGAGGTACAAGACGGATGGTTTTATGGCACCTTCTTCAAAGGTGCGGATGCATCTTATGTACACATGATAAATGTCAGTAATCAGGGGGCTACGGGTTTGAGTTACGAGTTGGATGCAACGCACAGTATCAAACACGTTATAGCAGGGCTTAACGAAGGCGATTACCAGGTTTTGCAGAACGGGCAAACTTTAACTAACGCAAAGGTGGGAGAAGATGGAGTGCTCTCTTTCAGTTCCCCAGCCGGGGGGATATTTAACATAGTGGAGTAGTCCGCCACGTTGTAGATGAAGAGCGGATGGGACTCATCTACAACAGTTTTGTGTATGAAAAGTAGCGCCTGCCTATCGGCAGACAGGGATTTTTACACACTAACTTTTCAGAAAGCAAGATACTTAATTAAAAACGAAAGCGATTCAGGTTTCGCACCCAAACCGCTATCTTTATATACGCGGTCGTACTTAGTACTTGTTTGATTTTCTTGTTTTCTTATAGTGTTTTATCATTTTTCCGAAATTTTTGTCCTTTCTGCGTTTTTCAGCTACAGTTGATTCATAGTGTTCTTTTTCTCGTTCCATTTTCAAAAAATTCTCGAAATGTGATTTCTCTATCTGTCCATTCTCTATCGCTAATTGAACCGCACAACCACTTTCTGAGGTATGGGTACAATCCGAAAACCTGCAATCTTGTGACAGGTCGTATATAGCTTCAAATGTATTTTCCAGTCCGTCTGAACTATCAGTGATACCCACTTCCCGCATTCCAGGATTGTCGATAAGTATGGCTCCATTTGTTATTGGAATTAATTCACGATGTGTTGTAACGTGCTTACCTCTATCAATGCTTTCACTAATAGAGGCTGTTTTCATTCGACTTTGTCCAATCAGGTTGTTAATCAGTGATGATTTTCCCACACCTGATGAACCAAGAAGACAATATGTCTTTCCTTTATAGAGAAGTTTTTCCAATTTATCTATTCCAGCCTTTGTTTCATTACTTACGTGAATAACTGGTACATTTTCAATTCTGATTTTTATTTTGTTGAGCAAATCATTCAGGTTCTGCTCGTCCGTTAAGTCCGTTTTGGTTACAACTATTATAGGCTCAATCTTGGAACTGTAGCAAAGCGTTAAATATCTTTCCAATCGGTTAATATTAAAATCCCTGTTTACCGACTGCAGGATTAATCCATAATCGATATTGCTGGCAATTATTTGCAACTCACCAAACTTGTTTACAGCTTGTCTGGAAAGAGTTGAAAACCTGGGTAGAATACTATGAATAATTGCAAAATTAGGTTCATGATTTATCAACGAAACCCAATCACCTACAGCTGGAAAATCTTTACGGCTTTTGGCAGAAAACCTTAAATTTCCTGTAATCTCTGCTTCAAATTCACCTTTTTCATTCTTTACAATATACCTTTCCTTGTGTTCGGCTATTACACGTCCAATTTCAAAATCACCAAGAGAATTCTTTAAAATATAGTCTTCAAATTCCTTAACATATCCTAAATCGTATATATTCATATTGTTTTGATTTAAATATTAATGGGAAATTTTGGTTGCCCCTTTTCTTTTTCTGGAAAAAGATTTTCAAATTCTAGAAAATCAGTTTCATTGACTTGAAATGCTTCGTCATCAAAAAATCTACCTGTAATTTCATTTAATCCATTTTTTTGAAGTTCTAAAGCCATAAATTGAGGGAAATTCTGACCTTCTTTTGTGGTGATACCGTACTTGCGTGCATCATCAAACCCAAAGCGATGATAGTAATTGGGGTCACCAAATAAAATCATACCCTTATAAGCTAATTCTTTTGCCACAGTAATAGAATGCTTTAAAAGCTGAGTGCCAATGCCCATTTTTTGCATTTCAGGTAAAATGGCAAATGGACCAACACAAAGGATCTCATGTTCCTTATGTTGATTATCAACAACTTTCGCCTTGCTTGAGATAATATGTCCCACAATCTTTTTATTGTAAATAACGAGTAAATCAAGTTGTGGTATGTACTCTTTACTTTTGCGTAAATTATGTAAGATGAAGTGATCTGTACATCCAGGTGTAAATAAATTCCAAAATATTTCTCGGGTAAAATTCTCTGTATAATTATATTCTGTTTTCTTTGTTTGTCTAATGGTTATTTGCATAATCTTTAAAATTACGTGTCTTTATTTTAACTAATTTGATTTTTAGGACAAGTCTATATTTTTCGAAGTAATCATTATATCCTAAATCTTGAAGTTTCATCGTTTCTATGTATTCCTAATGGGCTTTGCTAGTTTAATTTAATTACTTTGGTTGTGCTGTTTACCAAAGTTTCAAACCGATTCAATTCTTCACGGTTTTTTATTTCATAATGCATGGGAATAGCAATTTTGGGTTTAATTTGATTTACAATCTCAGCAGCCTCCTCCTCATTCATCGTTAGGTTATCTCCTCCAATAGGAACCAAAGCAACATCAATACCACTCAATTCTTTCATTTCAGGGATATAGTCTGTATCTCCTGCATGATAAATTCTTAAACCATTTTTTGATGTGATGACATAGCCCACATTTTCTTTTGATTTAGGGTGGGCTTTAATCCATAAAAAAACCGGTTTTGTATTGTATGCAAAAATTGTTTCGATGCTAAAATCTTCAAATTGTAATTGTTGATCAGGTTTTACGATCTGGATTTCGTTTTTGACATCTCTTAATTTTTTTGCGGCTCCTTTCGAACAAATAATCTCTGTTTCATCTTTTAAAAGGGCTTCAATATCTGTTGAAGAGAAATGGTCAGGGTGAGCATGAGTTATCAAAATATAGTCTGCTGGTTCTGCATTCTTAACTTTTACAGGGTCGATGTAAATAACCTTATTATCAATTTTCAGCTGAAAACTCGATGGGAAAAAGTGTGACTTGTTTACTTTGATAGCTCCCCAGGTTGTTAACGTTGTATTTTCTTCTATAGTTATTTTTTGGGGAATAGGATTTCTTTCCTCGCTTATCTTCACTTTTACCATGGTACAACCTTGATTAATTGATAAAGCCAAGCAGAGTATTAAAAAGTATAATCTGTTTGTCTGCATTTGTAATGGAATATTTTCACAAAAATAAATACCACAAATGTCAAACTTTAGACGGTTCCGTCTAATCTAATTCCTTTTTGGTTTTTGGAAGAGGAGCACCATTTTCCGGATATCCGCAAAATATGCTTTTAGCCAATCACGGTTTAAGGTCTCATGGGTAATTTGCAGATAAAAATTTTCCAAACTAAGATGTAACACCATTTTAGCCAGGGGGCTATTTCCTGATAAAGAAATTATGTTTTTCCATACTGGTAATAATCCCTGAATTGAGAATTGATTTATTTGAGATAAACACTTTTTGAACGCTTTATTGTCTCTGTGAATTCTTAATTGACGATTGAAGAGCAGGTCAGTTTTATGTTCGATAATAACAGATATTAATTCTTCTTCAGTTTTAGTATTTGATTCCTTTGCAGAAATATTTTTTGCTCGTCTTAAATGTAATTCCAGCAGACTTTCAGTAAAAACCTCTAAATCAGCAAACAAATGATAAAATGAAGACTTATTCTTACCGACCTCTTTAGATAACCTTTCTACCTTAAGTCCATTTGGACCTTCATGAGCAAAACATTTGTAGCCTGTTTCTAACCATATTTTTTCTATTTCTCTCATTTAAAGATGAAGAAAAGTGATTCACTACTAAAGTACAAGCATCTTCTCACGCATAGAAATTTTAGCGAGAATCACTAAGGTCATATCAACATTGGTCGGGAATATTGATCTTTGATTTTTGAATACAGCTCAAAGTATATTCTCTATGTTTAATTTTTCCATCTGTTCCTTAGTCACTATCTACACAACAATGATCTGTTTTGCAATGACAATACCTGCGGTTGTACAAATGTAGTATTACCAGAAATGTAGCAGCGAAGTAAGTAACAGCTTCAGAAAGTTCCAGCCAACTGAATTGCTCGTTCACAATTACCAGGGAGAGTACAACCCAGCTTACCCAGAACAGAGGTTTCATGAAACTGCGTGAAGTTGTCTGGACGGAACGGTATACAGCAAAAAATGAAATAATTAAAAAAGCATAGTTAATCGAGACCCACCACGTTGGAGCTTCACCACTGTAATCAGCAGAACCAGCCATTGCTACAAATAGAAAAGGGGTGGCGAAGCAATGAAGCATACATAAAGTACCAGCTAATGCGCCTAAAGAATCGGATTTATTAATCGTTAAATTCATCAAATAGTTTTCTTGAATAAAAAGGGAACAAATATACATAATTACTTGCTATTGCAACACAGTTGCATTAAAATTAACAATGGGCATTACACGTAGAACAAAGTCAGTTGATTTATTGCTTGCTGAGTTTGATAAGGAATCAGGAGCAATTTCTGTAATTGAATTAATCGAGCGTCTTAATTATAAGATTAACAAGACTACCATCTATCGTGTGCTTGATAAGTTAGAGGACGACGCTATTCTGCATTCTTTTCTGGATAGCAATGGAAATAAGTGGTACGCAAAATGTGAAGGTTGCTCAAAGCACCGGCATTATGACGTTCACCCTCATTTTGAATGCATGGACTGTGGAAAAGTGGATTGTTTACCTGTCGAAATTTTGATCCCGAACATAAAAAATCGCCAGATCGAAAGTTCTCAAATACTGATTAAAGGTAAATGCGAGGAGTGTGTTGGGTAACGTGGCTAAACTGCGTTTTAATGCAGTTTAGGTGATGTTGTAAGCCGTTTTTTATCTAAACTGTTTTGATTTCATCTGTAAACTAGCGTTTTCAACGATTTCCGAAATTCGTTTATTTCTTGTGTTATCTCTCTTAGCTGAAACTACCCAGTATAGAAGCACTTTTTTAGAAGATTTATTTAGACTTTCAAAGTATTGCATTGCTCCTTTCTGTATTCTAAGTTCTTGTTCCAGGTCTTCAGGTATCTCTAGCCTTTCAACAATATCTAGAATTGCCCAAGAATCATTTTCTTTTGCAATTTCAATGCTTTTATAACCAGCTTCTTTCATAAGTTTCTGATCAATTAGGTTTTTTATTTTATCCTTATTTACTTTTGACCAATTACTTTTCGGCTTTCTTTTACTGAAATATTGTTTGAATCGCTCTTTATCAATTGTCTTTTTTGTACTGTCAATCCAGCCAAAACAAAGTGCTTGGTCAACAGATTCACTCCAACTAAGGTTGAAATTTGGATTGCTTTTTTTATAAAAAACCAACCAAACGGCATCCTTTCTTTTATGATTCAATTCAAGCCATTCTCTCCATTCTTCTTCACTTTTCGGACAAATTTCTTCCGCTTCTTTCATTCTGGTTTCTCTAATGGCAAACAGTGTTGTAAGCGTTTTTATATCACAATAACTTTAGACACCCTCTAATTCTCTATATTACTTAGTTTGCCTAGGTTTAGACTTTCTGTATCGCATGATAACAATTGTCATGGAACCAAGAATAAAGCTCGGTATAATTTGAACAAGTGTTCCATAAATCGCATGATTTAACAATACTTGTGGTAAGGTATCAAAATATAGACCGTAATGAGTCCCTAATCCCCATGTGATATCAACCCACCAGGCTGCAACGACAGTAAGACGTGAAATAGGTGAAAAGATTGCTAAACTGATCAGTATAAGTAGGTATGGTTTCTGCTCATTATGTAGTTTAATTCCCCAATACACAGAAAAGGCTAAGGATAGCCAAAGAAGTCCAATTAAAAATATTGTGGATTCAGGAAGACCAGCAAGTTCAAGCAGAAAACGAACAGGGGTTACAAAAATGCTAATGATTATAGGCATTTTCGCAAGATCAAAGGCTTGTTGAAGAGTACCTTGTTTGTTGCTTAATTCCATTTTAGACATTCTGTTGTTTCAACCATTTTAGAATTGCTTGAGTTGTTTCTTCTGGTTTTTCTTGTTGAATACAATGACCACAATCTAGACTAATCACTTCTACATTAGGAACGAAATCTGTCAGGCTGTCGGACTTAGGAATCATATCCTGTTCACCATAAATCATGAGTGTAGGATGTTGAATGGTTGGGTTTACATTTGCCAGTAAATGCCAATTTCGGTCAAGGTTTCTGTACCAATTAATAGCTCCTGCAAATCCTGATGTTTCGAAAGCAGAAATATAAATAGCCAGCTCACTTTCACTCATTATTGGTTCGCCAAGTGGTTTTTCGGATCTTGCAAGATTAATCATTAACATTCCTGGCTCTGGCGGTGCAAGGGGTACGTTCTTTCTGAATAAATTTCGAAGGAAATTAGTTTTGTTTTCATCTAGTATAGCATCTGCGACTCCTTGTTGGCGATTAAAGTGAACGAAATAATTATCTTCTCCGAAAATTTCCTCCATCCACTCAATCCAAGGTTTTTCTCCACGAACCTGATAAGGTAAAGCCAAGTTTATTATTTTGTTTACTCGTTCAGGATGTAATAATCCAAGGCTCCAAACAACATTTGCCCCCCAATCATGACCAACAAAAGTGGCATTTTCATAGCCATAGTAATCGAGTATTGCAATCATATCATCCGTTAAATTTACAATGTCGTACTCCGTTATTTCAGTTGGACAAGATGAGTTACCATAACCACGCTGATTTGGAGCAATGATATGATAGCCGGCTTTAACAAGTTCGGGAATCTGAAAACGCCAGGAATACGCAATCTCTGGAAAGCCATGGCAGAGTACAATAGGTTTACCTGTATTTTGTCTGCCTGCTTCGAATACTTCGAGTTCTACACCATTGACTGAAATCATTTTGGGGTCCGGAAATCCAATCGATTGAATCTCTTTGATAGTTACATTCTTCATTATTTTTAATGCTTATAATTAATTAATGATACAAATGTAAGGTCGACCTGTGACAGCCTTATGGCAAGGGTCAAATAGAGTTAATGATATTTGTCAAAATATTCTTGTAAAGTCATATTATGAGGCTCAAATTTTTCCGATAAAATTTCCATTTTTTGAATTCTGTCAGGACGAAAAAATCGAAATTCCTTGCGTAAACGACACCAAGCAATCAAATACCAATTTTCAGCACTCAAAAGGGCAAAAGGCTCTATCAACCTTTTAGTAGCAGTTCCTTCTTTATTGACATATTCTATACTCACCAATTTGTAACTGGTAAGTGCATTTTGTAAATCTGATAAATTATTACTGTTCCGTTCTTGATTTATGACTTGGTCATATTGAGTTCTGTTGGTAAGTATATTTGCTTTGTCTTTGATAGTATATCTAAGAATTGATTTTATTTTATCAATCGCTTCCGAATAGTCTTTTACAAATGAAGCATCTTTATTTTTTAAAACTAACTGTTCTGCAAGTATTAAAGCATTTGCTTGTTGTTCTGTGAACATTACAGGAGATATTCTAAATCCCTCCATTAAAGTGTACCCTTTTCCTTCTTCTGTCAAAATAGGGACACCTGCTCTTTCTAATGCTTTTATATCTCGGTAAATAGTTCGTTTACTGACATCAAATTTTTCAGAAAGAGTTTTAGCTGTCAATATTCTTTTGGTTTGCAGTTGTGTCAAAATTGCAGTCAATCTTGAAATTCTCTTGATGTCGTCTCCTTCCATTTAGGATATGTTGATTTTGTTTTTTCTAATGGCTTACAACGTGGCTGGGCTAAGTACAGTGGTTATACCATTGAATTTAGTCCAAGTTGGGATGAGTTGCTACGCAACTTTGTACTTAGCCCAGCCACGTTGGAGATGAAGAGCGGAGCGAATTCATCTCCAACATAGGAATATAGCGCACTGAGTTCCTCATATCCCAATTACATGTTTAATAGTTATTCCTCATATTCTTGTAAATAGCAGGAATACGATGAATAAAACAGATTTAATCACAAAGTACAAACATACGCTTACTCTGCATCCTGCAGTAATGTTTTCTTACCTGTCTCAAAGTTTTTGGTAATAACTGCCCGGTCATATTCTTCTCCCAGCACAGTGTATGCTACATAGGTCAGCGTATTATCCTCAACAGAAATTACCTGGAAGAACTGGGTTTGCTCGCCGGCTTTATCCCGTTGGTATCCATCGGTTGCATAAGCTTTCATTTGCTCATCGTCTATCCTGTACTGTTTTGGGCCGCTCACAGAAGTGACGTACATGGTTCCAATATCACCGGAGGTTTCACCATCGGTATTTCTAACCGGGATATGGCCTCTTGCGTAAGTATGATCATGACCATTAAGTACAAGGTCAACCCCATATTTATCGAGTAACGGTTTCCAGTGATCGCGGGCAAACTGGAAGTTTCGACCCTTAGCTGGTGAAAATACAGAGTGATGACAGGTAATGATCTTCCATTTAGCCGTGCTGTTTTTTAACTGGTTTTCGAGATACTCCGTTTGTTCTTCGAGTTGATCAGCAGAATTTAATACGATGACTTGTATATCCTGGTAATTTACAGAATAGACCGTCTCGTGAAGTTTCGGATCCAGGCCTTGTTCAACCGGAAGGGTAAATTGTGGTCGCCATTGAATGGATAGTGTTCTGGGTCGCAATTGCGAGGTTCGCATGAATTCATGATTCCCGACAACAGGTATGGCTGTCCACTGGCTGTGGATGAAACCTCCGGCTTTAAACCATTGAGCCCACTCATAATCCCGGTGTGCATAATTCACAAGATCGCCGGCATGGACTACAAAAGATGCATCAGGAGCTGTTTGATAAGCCATTCGAATTACCCGGGACCAATGATTGAGTATATCATTCTGTGCATCGCCAAAGTAAACGAATTGAGTGGGGGCGTATTCAGCTTTAGCTGTACGAAAATGAATCCACTCTGACCAGTGTTCGTCACCATCACCCACTCTGTAGGCATACAGCATATCTGGTTTTAGTCCTTCAAATACCACGCTGTGATAGTGGACAATTAGTGAATTATTATCCTTGTATAAACCGAGATCAAATTCTTCTGTAGTTGCATTTACCGTGATTGCATTCTCAGTAAATTTTGAGTTTTCAGTTGCTTCTGCGATTTGCGCAACTGCCCCGGAAATGCTGGTATCCGTACGCCATGTTACGGCACGGGTGGTTGCAGGATCACCATTAAAAGTAAGTATAATCCGATCCGGATCTTTACTGGGGATTTCCCAGTGATGCAAACCATCATGATCATGAGTATGCTGAGCTACAACAGGGAAAGTTAAAAAGCATACTAATAAAGCCACACAAAAAGCTAAATAACAGGATCTCATGAATTTTTTTTCCCCCAGTATATGGATTCGGTTTTTAATGATGTTCAAAATATAGGATTAGGTATAACATAAGAAAATCAAAAAGGAGTATCTTCTGATTTACTAGCCCAAGGTAGCAGATTTCTATTAATTGTATATTATTAGTTGTCTCGCATACAAAAATTATTCTTGTTTATTTACTAGTATCTCTGGCTTATTTCGGAAATCAAAACTTAAAAATTGGCATGCTTTTTATTTCCTACCAAAATGGATTTAGAGTATCGATTTTTGATACTTGGAATTTGAATACAGCTCAAAGTATCTTCTCCGATCAGATTTCTAATACGACATTATTCTAAAAACACAACTCAGTCCATGAACTACGAAGAAATTTTAGACAAGCTTGAAACCGGGGAACTCCGCTCAGCCAATAAAACCGAAAACGGCTGGGAAGCCAATATTGAGGTGAAAGAGGGAATTCTTGAATCTTTTAAGAACGGGACCAATACTTCGTATGAAGGCATTTATGAGGGTTTCGTGGACAAGCATAATTTACCTCCAAGATTTTTTGAGCCGGTAGACGGTGTACGTTTGGTACCGGGTGGTTCTTCGGTACGGAGAGGTTCGTATGTGGCCCCCGGGGTAATCATTATGCCCCCGGCTTATATAAATGTGGGGGCGTTTGTGGATGAAGGCTCTATGGTGGACAGCCATGCTTTGGTAGGTTCCTGTGCCCAGGTTGGGAAAAATGTTCACCTTTCGGCAGGAGTACAAATAGGGGGAGTACTAGAACCGGTAGGAATGAATCCGGTGATTATTGAAGATGACTGTTTTATCGGGGCAGGGGCAGTAATTGTGGAAGGCATCCTGGTTAAATCAAAGGCTGTGATTGCGCCTGGCGTTGTGCTTTCTAAATCCATTCCGGTGTATGATGCAGTAAAAGAAGAAATAAGAGAACGCGGTGCCGCAATTCCTGAGGGAGCAGTTGTGATTCCCGGAACCCGTCCCATGAAAAGTGAATGGGCTCAAAGTGAAGGATTAAGTATGGCTTGCCCCATCATTGTGAAATACCGGGATGAAGGGAGTGATGCTTCGCTGGAGCTGGAAGATGCGTTGAGGTAAGAAGCGAATACCTAATAATCAGGAAACTTCTAAGTAAAATAGAATGAAAAAGGTTCTCAGTTATTTATTCCTTTTTCTTTATCCCATTTTTGTTTCAGGACAGGGCAACGATAGTGACACGCTTAAACTAAAAGCAGATTTATCTTTGACCGGTTTTTGGCAGGCAGGAAATGTGGAAACCGTAATATTCCGCGCTAAATCAGAGGTGAATTACAGGCCCTGGAAGAAATGGCTGTATACAACCCGCAACTCTTATGTGTACCAGGAGTTCGGGAGGGTAAAAGCAGATGAGGATATTTTAAGCCTGAACTTCTTGTACTTCAATCCGGAAAAGAGAATACATCCCCTGGTCTTAGGTTTTGTAAGCACAAACTTTAGAAGGGAAATTGATTTACGTTATTTGTTTGGTGCCGGTGCAACCGTCAAAGTCCTGAATAATAAAAAGAACAGGCTCACTTTTTCGATTACTAGTGAGTATGAGAAAACCGATTTCAGGCGGGCTAGTTTTAATCGGTCAGAGTATAATGGAAACCAAATTATTGATACGTTTCGTGGCACTATTTGGGTAAATGGGAGATATCAATTATTTGAAAATAAAGTGATTTTGAGTCATGAGAGTTACTATCAACCTTCTTTAGAGCAGGCCAATAATTTTCGCTGGCAGGCAGATATAGGTATGGAACTCCCCGTTTGGAAATTTCTGAACTTTAAAATCAACTATCTTCAGACTTTTGAAAGCATTGTAATTGCCAATCAAAAACGAGAGGATCAATTTTTGACATTTGGTTTTACCCTGAAAAGCTATTGACCAGTTTTACAAAGCCAGCTTCAATACATCTTTACAAAACTCAAGAGATTTTGTCTGGCTTATATTTATTGTTTAGCAAAAGTGCATTTTGCCCTATTTGCTAATCCCTCCAATCTATAATGGGAATACCTTTCAAATAGCTCAACTCTATACTTATTTCTTTTTTGCCAGCATTATCCACCAGCCAATCTCATAATCAGCTCCTGTATAGTATAAGTATTCATCTCCGGTTACAGGATCAATGGTTATTTGAGGCGCTATTATTTCATCTTTTTCAAGAGAAGGCTCTTGTTGTATAAGGATAGGGTCCGGTAATTCTTCCCACGGGCCGAATGGATGAGAAGCCCTGGCATAATAAATAGCTTCTTTGTCCTTAAATGAACCGGTTCTTACAGAAACAAATTCGTTTTCGCTTATTTTGGTTATTTGTCCTTCCATTCCAATTCTTGTATCCACTATTTGGTAATCTGACCAGGAGTATCCTTCATCAGTTGAAGTGGCACCTATAACCCATACTTCAGTAACTTCATCCGGTGAATTGTTCCATCCCAGGAAAACCATGTAAAGTTTCTCTTGATACTCTACTACACTAGGCGATGTTATTAAGTATACGTTCTTTCCTGCCAGGCTACCCCGGGGAACTACCGGCTTTTCCATTTGGGTATATGGCCCTTCTAACTCATCCGCTTCTGCTAAATAAACTTCAGATTGATAGGAATTCTCATCTGCATATCCGATATAATATATTTGATGTTTTCCTGATGAAGTTTTTCTATAAAAGGCTGTTTCCTTACTTATGTCTTTACCAGATGGGCCAACCTTAGAGAGAAGTTCATTTTGCTCCTCCCAGCTGGTCAAACTAGAACCATCAGCTAATTTTATGGAGGCAACTCCTTCAACATCACCCGTATAGATCATCTTTAGCAAACCAGTTTCATCATAAAAAACATGGGGGTCGCTAGCAACTTGATAATTTTCGGTTGGTATTATATCTCTGAACACAGGATTCTCAGAAACCCGGTTCCATTCAGAAATTAATTCGTCTTTTGAAACTGAATTATCATTTTCGCAAGAAGTAAGCGTAAAAAGAATAACTGAAATCTTTAAAAAGTTTGCTAAATGCTTCATGATCATGCTCGATTTTACTACCGTATTAGGCTAAATTAGGCTGCTTTCAATGGTGAATTTAGTGAGGGCAGGAATGAGTTGCCATGCACCTTTTTAGTTTAGCCGGCACATTTGAGAAAAAGGTAGCGAAGTCTTATTCATTAAAAGGCTGAAAGTTATTGCAGTTATTTCTGCCAAACAAAAACCAAATGTACATGAAGTTAGTTGCACATCTATTACGTTATCCGGGATGTGTTTCGCTTTTTAAAAACTGTGCATCAATTAAGCTAATTTACCAAATGGGCATCTCTTTGATTTCAATTCCAAAAACAGAAAGGGCTGTATTAAAAGAAGAGAGATTAAGCTGGTTATAATCAATTCTTAGTACCCTGTCGTGGTCGTCCATATCCAGGTTCCAGGAAAGGATTCCTTTAGTTTTTTCGAGTATGTAAACCAAACGTGCAGCCATAAGATCATTGCCTACATTAGTGCTAAAAACAAGACATTGCACGCAGGTATCAGACTGTATTGGATTCATGATGTCTCTTGGTATATGGGTTTGTAAGTAAGCGTCGTAAAACCGTTTCCAAATTTTGATGAGGAAAGGAGTTCCAGTTTAAGATCGGCTTTTAGTTTTCCAAAAAGCGGGACGCCTTCTCCCAGAAGTACAGGGATTATGGTAATAATAAGTTTGTCTATTAACCCTGCATTTAGAAATTGTTGAATAGTTTTTCCTCCATCAATGTACAAGTGATTGAAACCTTGCTTAGATGCTTTTTCCAAAATCTCAGGGGGTTCGCCATCCATGAACCGGACTTTCCCCATTAAATGGGCAGGAATAACCCGTCTTTTTTTTGAGAGAACGATTACCGGTTTTTTATAATGCCACTCTCCAAAAGAGAGTACCTTATCAAAAGTGAGGCGCCCCATAATAAGGGCATCTATGGATTTCATAAATGCATTATATCCAAAATCCTCACCTTCGATTGTATAGCCTGGATCATGCAGCCAGTTCACATCACCATCCGGTTTTGCAATAAAGCCGTCTAAACTGGTAGCTATATAAACTGAGCAGTTAGTTTGCATATCAACGCTCCCAGAAAAACGGGGGTTCAATTCCAAGAGCCCTTAAGTACACATATCCCTGGCCTCTGTGATGAATTTCATTATCAATGATATAAGCAAGGTGCCACCATACTTTGCCTTCATATTGGCCATATACCATTTCGGTTTCCTGAAAACGTCCGGGTCTGATTTTAGACCAGTATTCATTAATTGTCGGGGTTGACCAATCCCACATCATGAGAACTTCTTCTTTGGTTTTGGGAAGTTCTTTGAGAGGAGCTTCTTCAATCTCTCCATATTTACCCCACTCACCGGTAGCAATTCCTTGAGCAGCAGGAACTCCCATAGCAAGCAATTCATGGCATATTTCACCAAAAGATCGCATCCCGCCAATACTAAAGGTAAAAAGCTTATCATCGGGAAAAGCTTCTATTACACGACGGGTTAAATTGCGATGCCCCTGCCAGTGCTGTAACAATTCGTCGGTTGTCATAATGATATCCTGAGTACTTTCCATGGTTTCAAAGGTTAGTTAACGTGTTGAGAACCAATGTATAAGCCCATACTGACAACCCTATGTCAGTCATTCAGTTTTTTTAGATGTTTTTAACGTTCTCTGCAAGCTTTGTGGTTATAATTAACCGCCAAGCACGCTAAGTGTCGCAAGGGGGAGTGCGTTAAAGTTTTTGGAGAGAGAGTTTTGTAAGGAAATATCACAAACATGCTCATACCATAAAACTTGTGACTTATATTAAAACAGGATTATACATGCATGAAAATGATATTGGGAGAATTATTGTGGATAAAGCACTAAATGTTTACAAAAACCTTGGGCCAGGATCATTGGAGTCAACGTATCAAATCTGCTTACAACATGAACTCACAAAAACGGGTTTATTTGTTGAAAGAGAAAAAGGGTTGCCTGTAGTTTATGAAAACGTGAAACTGGATTGTGGTTATAGAATTGATTTATTGGTTGAGAATAAAGTGATCATAGAGATTAAGTCGGTAGATGCATTAAATGATATCCATCTGGCACAGATACTTACCTATCTGAAATTGAGTGATAATAAACTGGGATATCTCATAAACTTTAATGTTAAGCTATTAAAAGAAGGGCTAAAGAGAGTAGTTAACAAGTTATAGCTTAGCGTTCTCTGCGGACTTTGCGGATTTTTTAAACGCCAAGGGCGCTAAGAGCCGCAAAAGTCAGGAGTAATAACAATCTAATTCCTGTACAAGTTTTTTCATGTGCTGCTTGAAAGAATCGGGCTTGATTATCCTGATACTCGTTCCCCAGGTGAGCAGCCAACGGGCGGTATATTCTATAGAAGGGGTGAGGAAAGTCATTTCTACACCATTATCAGTTACTTTTTCCCAGGCCCAGCCATGCCAGTATTTTTGATCGCCTACATAGCGTGCTACTTCCTTATCAAACCAAACAGTAATTTCTTTGAACTCTTTTTCACGATGGAGATTCCGCTCATAAAATTCTTTCAGGGTACGCTCTGCTGGTTGAGGGATTTTTTCTCCGCAGAGTTTATAAGACTCAAACCGGTCAAGACGAAACATTCTATAATCTTTCCTGAGACGACACCAGCCTGCCAGGTACCAGTTTCTTCCCATAACGAGTAAGCCCAGTGGTTCTACTTTGCGTGAGTTTGTTTCTTCTCCATAGGGGCGTTGGTATTGGATATCAATTAGTTCGTTTTTGAAAATTGCGTTCTGCAAAAAAGAGAAAATTTGATTGTCAGAAAAAGCGGCGCTTGCGGGTTCGGGGTAAAGATTGCCAACATGATGATCCATAGCCTCAAAGTAATCTTTGTCGTCAGGTGGCAGGGTAGAACGTATTTTATCTAATGCAGAATGATAGGCCTGGCCCAACTCAGAATTACTCCAGCGCTGCATAAGGCGCTCGGCTGCCAAAAGAGACATAGCCTCACTTTTACTGAACATCACAGGTGGCAAATGATAACCGCGAAGAATGTAATATCCTTTTCCGGTTTCTATACCAATGGGTACTCCTGCCTCTTCCAATGCCTTTAGGTCACGGTAGGCAGTGCGTTCACTAATCCCGTATCGTTCTGCGATTTTATTTATGGGAACATACTTTCTCCCCTCAAGAAAGATGATGATAGCAGTAAGTCGGTCAATGCGATTCAAAACAGAAGCAAAATGGTGAAACCAAAGGCTAGCTATTTGAGTGCATTAAAGCAAGAAGTATACTGCTAGCAATTAATATAAGAGTATGAACTTGGGCTAAACTTCCAGTGCCTTATGGGCAATTGCTATTCCGTTCACAAAAGCCTGGATTAATGCTTCAAGGGTATCGGGTGAAGCTGCTTTTGCCGTAAATGTATGGCCTTCTTTAGCCAAAGTAAGGGTTACTATAACCAGGGAGTCTGTATCCGGGCTTAGTATTTCCACATCGTGATCTTTTACCTCTAGGGTCAGGAATGAATCAGTTTCGGCTTTCATTGCAGAAAGAACAGCGTCCATTGGGCCGACACCTTGCTCAAGAGAGACTACTTCTTCACCGCCATTTATTTTCATTTTTACGGCAGCGGCAACCAACCCATGTTTCCTCATGGTAATTTTGTAATCAACCACTTCAACCGGGTACTCTAAATCGGTATCAGAATTATAAACCAGAGATTGCAGCGCTTTGATTTCTTCTTCCTTCAGTGTTTTTCCTTTTTTATTCATGCCTGAGACATACTCCTCGTATAGTTTGGCATGATTTTCACTTATACTCGTATTACCTGTAAATAGGTCTCGCGTTTGTCCCCAGCTGCTTTTCTGCAAATCAGGAAAACCAGATTCTATATATTGTTGAACCCTCTCAAGTTTTGCTGAAAGTACCGGGGAGGACAGAGAGTATTTGGCGACAATATGCCCGGCTTTTAATCCGGTTCCGGTAAGAACGAACAGGCATTTTGTGCCTTTGAAGGTGTCTAAATTGTTTTTAAAACATGCTAACGGAATGGCACAGGCAGGTTCTGTAAAAATACCTTCTTCTATAGCCATCTCCTTGAGAGACTCAAGCAATTCATTTTCAGTAGCGGTATAAGCAAGTCCATCAGTTTTTTCAATACCTTCGAGCACTTTGTAGAAATCAAAAGGATTACCTACTGCTACTGCATCTGCCATCGTGTTTACCTGGTCTTTGACAATCTTTTCTTTTTTGAAAATGCCCTCAACAACCGGAGAGCTTTGCTCAGGTTGTACAGCTACAAAGCGGGGGATCTTGTTGATCAGTCCCGCAGCTTTCATTTCTAACATTGCTTTGTAGATAGCTGCAAAGTTTGTTCCGGCACCTATGGGTACAAAAATAAAGTCATAGTCAATAGGGCCTTGTTCGAGCAACTCGTATGAAAAAGATTTCTGACCTTCCTGGCGGAATACATAATCACCTGCCAGGTAATAATTTCCCGATTTGGCAAACTCTCTGCACAATTGTTCACAAAGCCGGAAATCACCTTTTATCCGGATAATAGTAGCATCATAAATAGTGGATTGTGCCAACTTTGTATCAGGGGTTTTCTCCGGCACAAAAACGAAGCAAGGAATTTTAAAGTAGCAGGCATAGGCCGCTACCGAAGCCGCCATGTTCCCGGTTGAAGCCAGGCAGATAGCATCTGCACCTAGTTCTAATGCTTTTTGTACTTCAACATAACTCCCCCGGTCTTTAAAACACCCGGTAGGATTTTCCAACTCCAGTTTGCCATAAACTTCTGCTCCGTACCTTTCTGAAATACGATCCAAGCGTTTTAATGCTGTGGGGTGATTTTTGAGTGGATCAGGAACAATGTTCTTAAGTGGATACTGCACTTCTTTACGAACCTCATTGTATTCGATAGAAAGTACACCGCCACAGTGTGTGCAATAGGTGGTGGTTTCGCGCTCATCATTCTCCATATTGCACATAATGCAGCGCATGGTATATCCTGAGTTGGAACTTTTCATAGAAGAAACGGGATTAATGTGCGGCAAAAATACAAAGCATTATGCTAGCAAGAAACTATTATAAAAGCGCTTTTTATATATG
Source organism: Balneolaceae bacterium (assembly GCA_006969905.1). Lineage (GTDB taxonomy): Bacteria > Bacteroidota > Rhodothermia > Balneolales > Balneolaceae > Balneola. Next base: position 1,985,232 of record CP030887.1, read on the forward strand.
AATCAATATGTAAAAAGCTAAGATTCTTTTATCAAAGAAGTGCCTAAAGTGGAAGAAGGATGATTTCATCAAAGTCCATATCTAGTTCTTCAAAAATAGGATATGCAATTTCTTCAATCTCGTGTTCCGGATAATCCTCCAACCCTTCCAGCTTTACATACAGGGTATCATTATGTTCGTCCACAAAGTAACTTACTTCGGTAGACTCAAAACTTTCCTTTAAAGTAGTTATGAGAAGCTGAAGGTATTCTTCAAATGCCTGGTGTTCCTGTTCTTCGTGGATAGTCATTTTTTGGATTTGTTTCGATGCAAAAATACTCCGAGTTTCTTGTATGCACAAACAACTTTCCAGACTTTCTGAAATAGCACAAAAACCTCATCGCCTCATTCTTGGGCTAATGTCAGGTACTTCCCTTGATGGGCTCGATATTGCACTTTGTAAATGCTCAAAATCCAATTTGGAAGTTCTTGAATTCAGGTCTATAGAGTACTTTAGGCGGGTGAGAAGACGGATTCGGGCTATTCAATCAAAAGAGGAAGTAAGCCTAAAAGAGGTTTGTATTTTGCATACAGAACTGGCAGATGTTTATGCACACTGGATTTTAGATACACTAAAGCAATGGGGTCGCTGGCCTGATGAGATTGACCTGATCGCTTCTCATGGGCAAACTATCTATCATCACCCCAGTGAGGATCGTAACAGTACCTTGCAAATTGTGGATGGTGATCATATTGCTGTACATACCGGAATCATTACAGTATCTGATTTCCGGCAAAAACATACTGCTGTAGGCGGAGAGGGAGCGCCAATTGCTGCACTGATGGACGAGCCTTTATTCCGGCATCAAACCAAGAACAGGTTATTGTTAAACCTGGGAGGAATCGCCAATTTTACATGGCTTCCTTCCCGAGAAAGCCAGCAGGAAATTCTGACAACCGATACGGGGCCGGCAAATACACTTATTAATGAAGCAGCCCAGAAATATTTTAATAAAGCATTTGATGAAGATGGTGAGATAGCTAAGTCCGGCAGTTCTAATTCGGAATTACTTAAATACCTTATGCTGGAGCCATACTTCGGGAGAAAGTTTCCTAAAACTACGGGACAGGAAGACTTCAATTTGACGCTCTTTGAAGAGTTAATGAAAGGATATGAAATTGAGCTCGCCCCTAAAGATTTAATTGCGACACTTACTCAGTTTACAGTTGAAAGTATAGCCAGTGCGTGTGAGGCTATCATAGGAGATCAGCTATTTCAACTTTATGTGAGTGGCGGGGGAATTCACAATCCTGTAATTATGAGTGGATTGAAGAAAAAACTTCCCAATGCAACATTTTATCCTTTTGAAGAGCTGGGTATGCACCCCGATGCCAAAGAAGCAGGGTTAATGGCTTTTTTAGCTAATGAAATGATACTGGGTAATCCTTTTGAGATAAACGGAGAACAGGTAACGTTGGGTAAGCTTAGTTTTCCGGGCTAGCATTTTCTACTACTTCGAGGAGGGATTCATAACTGTGAATCAACTTATCCCTGATCGGTTTCCCTTTTTCAAAGATAGTTTCCTGGGCAAGCTTGTATTCCAATCTGCCCGACTCTGTCTCAATTTTTATAGGTTCCAGCCCGTGATCACGCAAATCATAAGGGCTTGCTTTCATATCAATAGTTCGGGCTTCGCAGGCCAGCTCAAAAGCTTCAAGAATCAAATCACTGCTGATCCACGGATACAGTTTGAATGCCCATTTATATAAATCCATGTTCGAGTGAATACAACCTGGTTGTTCCATGTCAGAGAATAGCTCTCTTGAAAGCACATGCTTATTTAAGGGGATAGCCTCGGGTGTAAAGAAACGATAGGCATCAAAATGAGTGCAAACTAAGGGTCGTGATTCCACAAAAGCAGCCAGCTTATCAGGTCCCATACGCAACGGAACCTGGTTATGCCTCGGTTTCTCAGCTTTATACACCATTGCCCATTCATGCATCCCTAAACATCCGAAGGAAGGGCGTGACTGTTGGGTATTCTTAAGCGTGGTAAGAATCCATTGTACAGAGCGTAAACGTTTTTCAGGAAAAAAGGATAGATCGATCCATGCAATACCATCTTCTACCTTGAGTTCGCTTATTTGGGGGAGACCAGAAGAATTTCCTATTTCCAAAGCTGAACCTAATCCCGGAGACCATTTCCTTAATGCAGAAGGGCGAAAGGCATAGTATTCAAACAAAAAATCCATTACAGGTTGTTTCAATTGCCTGGATCTGCGGTCTAAATAATCGCCAATTAATGAATCTACTTTTTTTTCATGGAACCTTTTCTTCTGATTCCATTCTGAAAAAGGCAGCACAGTTTTCACATTTTTATGTAACGCAACAGTATGCATTCCGGAAGATACGAGGCATTCCGAATGAATGCATTTCCATCTTGACATCTTAATAGTAATCTGTAAGAACTCTTTAGACAGTTTTGTATACTCAGAAGCAACAAAAAACCGGAAGAACTCAGAATGAAAAAGGCACCAATACCTAAGCAAGTATGCCACTTTATAATGCACCTGCGCCTGCATTATCAATTTTTCATTCTTTCAGGGGGCTACCTGTTAAGCTCTCTGTTTGTTGAACATCTTATTTGGGATCAGTTTTGGTGGCAGTTTATAAATGTTCATGTGTTGCTATTTGGGGGGGCAACCGCCTACAATTCTTATTGGGATAAAGATGAAGGTCCCATAGGAGGTTTAAAATCCCCGCCAAAAATGGAGCGATGGATGTGGTTTCTTTCTCTTTCTATGCAAGTAGGAGGACTTATTTGGGCGTTTAGCATCAGTACCAGTTATGTGATTATCTACGCTGTAAGCCTTATGCTTTTTTGGTTGTATTCAACTCCATTAGCAAGATGGAAGGGTAAGCCGTGGTTAAGCATTCTGGCAATAGGCATAAGTACAGGTACCAATTCTTTTTTGATGGGTTACATAGCCGGCTCAGGCCTTTCTTTATCTTTTAACGAAGGAATAATTGCTTTTGGAGTTGCCTGCATCATTTTAAGTCTGTACCCGGTCTCACAGTTATTTCAGTTTGAGGAGGATCGTAATCGTGGCGATATAACTTTTGCTATTAAATATGGGTTGAAGGGAGTGAGAAGGCTATATGTGTTACTCTTTCCAATGGGAGTACTATTGATTTCATGGTTACTGTATTTAAAAGAAAACTGGATGGGTATGCTGTTCTTTTTTGCCAGTGTACCGGCTTTTATTTATATCAGTATTATACTTTGGAGGCTTGAAGGTAAAGAACATGAATATGCAAAGGTGATGCGTATTAAGTTTTTGGCATCCCTGAGTTTTGTGCTGTTTATACTATCAATGCTATTGTATAAATCAATCATCTGAACCCAAAAATGTTCATACCTTATTTATCATATTAAATTATTATTTAAGCGTTATGAATACTGATATTATTAATCCAATTACACAGGATACCATTGATAAAGCCTATTCTTACTCAGAGTACACGAACCTGATATTGAAGCTTCTTGAAGAAGGTAGAACAACCAACGATGACAACAGTGAAAGTATGTTAGCCTATACCAGGCTCAATATGCAAAGGAGCAGCCGTTGGGATAAGAGGGCCGGTATCGATGATGAGTTAAGATCTATTTTAGAAAATTATCCACGTAAAATGATCTGGCTTGTGCTAACCGAAGGATGGTGTGGAGATGCCTCACAGATTATTCCATTCTTACATAAGATGGCAGAACTTAGCCCTTCAATACATCTAAAATTAATTTTAAGAGATGAATACCCTGAGGTAATGGATGCTTTCCTTACAGATGGAGTAAGCAGGTCTATTCCTAAGCTCATTGCATTAGACCAGGAAACCCTGGAAGTACTGGGAAGCTGGGGGCCAAGGCCACAAGCCATTCAGCATTCCTATATGTCAAACATCAGAAATCCTGAGTTTGATAATGAGGAAGCAAAGAAACAGCTTCATTTGTGGTACGCAAAGGATAAAGGAGTTTCAGTTCAGGAAGAACTGGCAGAGCTTTTACTTGATTGGAAATAGAAATAAAAAAGGCAGCCATGATTAGGGCTGCCTTTTAAGTAGAAAGCTGTTTGATTATTTAATCAAAGTCATCTTTTTGATATCTGAAAAAGAATTTCTTCCATCATTGGAAATAGCACTAATCCTGTAAAGGTAAATACCACTGGCAAGATTACCGGCATCAAAGGTAAGTTCGTGTTCTCCTGCATTTTTCTGTTGACCACTAACTAAAGTTGATACTTTCCGCCCATTCACATCATATACTGAAATGGTGACTCTGGCACTGGCTGGCAGTGAGTAACTGATGTTCGTAGTTGGGTTAAATGGGTTGGGGTAGTTTTGTTTCAAAGTAAAAGCAGAGGGAACTTCATTCTGCACTACTTCCTCATTAGAAACTAAATTATTTGCGGTACCAATAAAAATACCTCTACCATGTGTGCCGACAGCAAGAGTATAATCGCTACTCCTGTAATCAATATGTTCTGCTATAGAACTGCCAATAACATTTGTTCCTTCTTTGGTCCAAACAGTAGCATCTCCATTTAGAAGGTTAGTAGAATAAACGCCCACACTGGTTCCAACTACAAAAACTTTAGACAGGCTTCCTTCTACTATTGCAGCTGATCTTATTGACGGTCCTAATTCTGATTCATTTCCTTCGAGGTTACCTTCTATAGAAGTCCATGTTTGTCCAGCATTGGAGCTATAGTAAATGCCTTTAACACTATAGTTAGATAAAACTACAACTAGTTCATCGCCATTTAAAGGATTAACTGCTATATCATTTACATTTGCCCCGGATTCAGCACCGGGAATATTTATTTCTACCGGAGATTGTGCTCCGCTATCCCATCTTAAAACCTTAGGAGCTTCATTTCCTGCTGAAGCCCCAATGTATAATCTATTTGAAGGATTAGTTTCTGTATAAGAAAGCGCAGTAATCACATGATTTGCAAGAGTAGCGATAGTAGTTTTAGCCCAGCCTGTTTCAACTCCGTCATTATCAAAATTTGGGAATGATTCAGCTTGTGTAGTTATAAATAAGTCTCCGCCATCAGGATAAGCTATTACATTTTCATTACTGGGATTAACTTCAAATGGATGGATAAATCTTTGTTGAGTTGCTGCATTAGGATATATAACAGACCAATCGGTGCCATCTGTAAAAGGATTAAGAGGCTCTCCTTCATTATCGATACCAACTCTTACAAGAAACCCTCTTTGAGATGAAACATACATATAGTTTTCTCCTATGTAGGCAAAGGAACCATCACCGCTCGATATATCATTTTCGGTTTCGTTTGGATCATTTAGTCGAAAATAGGGAGACCCGTTATCCTGAGTACCTCCTACTATTCTTGTATCTCCGGCATTTCTAGGGATTGCAACGGTATAAAATTGGGTAACATTATATCCTTCGTCTTTGGATACCCAGGTTATTTCAGGGCTTTTAATATTATTTGTTACACTTATCCCTCCATCATGGGCACTCCATAGCTTATCAGGGGAGTTAGGATCAAAGAAGAGTGCATGGTTATCCGGATGATGATTTTCACCTGTATAACCCCCGATCCAATCTGATGTCGAATTTACAGCTGTAGCAAACCCATCGAATGACCGATATAAACTAACCCCTCCAAGTAATACAAAACTCTCATCTGTAGGTGATACTGCCACCGTCATATTATAGTCACCCTGCGTAACTACCGTTTCCCGAAAAACACCAAATTCAGGAATATTAGCTGAAAGATCAGTGGATTCACTGTTTGAAACATTGACTTTATGAAGCGCCAAAACTTCAACGTCTTCTTCACTATCAAAAGTACTCGTTCTTAAAGTTCCTGTGTTTGTAAATATATAGGCAATATTCTCGTTTGATGGAGCGAAATCAACCACACTACGCGTGTAGGTTTGAGGAAAAGTATTAGGTGTTACATTAGTCCATCCGGTACCATTTGTTGTGGAATAAAAAACACCCGGGATTCCGGTACCACCTGCCGTGTTTTCTGAAGCGATCATGATTATGTTACCTTGAGAATCGATGTCAAAATCCAGATACCTGTGAGCACCCGGAGCTCCGTAAATATTATTGAAATTTATTCCATCAGTTGACCTAAAAAGGCCGAAACCATTGGTTGCAACAAATACATGTCCATTAGCAGGGCTTACTTTCACATTAGTAATAAAGTCGTAAGCAGAATTCCAGAATGCATCATTTACGCCCAGTTCGCTTGCAGTTAAATTTGTCCAGGAATCTCCTCCATTAGTTGACTTCCATATCCCGGTACCAAAATAAGAAGGGCCATTTTTTCCTCTTGCCGAATTCCCGTCAAACTCGCCAGCGGTATAATACCATATATTAGTATTTGTTGGATCTTGAGCTAATGATGTGACACTAAGATTTTCATTAGGATCGGAAGTTTGAGTCCAGGAATTACCACCATCAGTAGATTTCCAAATGCCTCCTGAGGCTCCTCCCGCCAGCATAGTATTCCCTGTTGCATCAGCTATATCAAGCGCAAATGCACGTGTTCTACCGCCAACCACGTTTGGCCCTGCTTCAACCCAGTTGAATAATTCTGTAGCTCTAGCTTTTAAATTACTGGATATATTGTTTGAGAAATCAAGTTCACGTGCCCTTGCATTATTCGGGATTGTATTAGTATTGGGATCTCTTGTCATATTGAAAAAGTAATCGGCTCTGGCTTTGTTGTCTAATGCTTTTTCAAGTGTAGACTCGCTCTCTTCATCTTCTAAAACTGCATAGTGATTGGCGATAGGAATTATAGATAACAGAATTAGTGAAAGTACCAGAACAATAAATGATCCTGTTTTTTTAAAAAGAATATTCATAGTGCTATGCTTTTGTAATATGGATAAGCTTCCAATTCGATTGATCAGCAAATTGCTGTATTTGTTCTTCATAATTAAAGAGTCCTGTTTTTTTATTTCCAACTAATAGATCATTTTCAAACTTTTCATTGTTGAGTCTCATTAGATGGATACTTTCTTTCTGAATAGAAGGAGTTGAAGAACCAACTTTGATTACATTTATAAACTTAATTTTGTAAATAGAAGTATTCTTGTCCTCAGCGGGGGTGACTTCAATCACTTCGAATTCTACCAGTGCAGTTCCCGGTGACATTGTATCGACAACGGGATCAAGCTTTTTTTGGTCGTTTTCAGAGCCCTTCTTTGATGAACCACAATTTGTAATGATCAAAGAAGTGAAGAGTATAAAAGCAATCTTAATTGACATGAGATATTGATTATATGTTCAGCTAATCTTTTGTAATTTTAATTCGACCAAAGTAATGGAATGGTTTGAAAAAAACATTTCTAAAAAATATCGCCCAAACCAGTGATTCTCCTATCGGAATTGAAGTCAGCCATGCTGAAGGGCCCTATATTTATACAACAGATGGCAAACGCTATATAGATTTTATTTCTGGAATAGCAGTAAGCAGCCTTGGGCACAGTCACCCAAAAGTGACAGAAGCTTTGCATGGGCAAATTGATAAACACCTTCATGTAATGGTATATGGAGAGTTTATTCAAAAACCCCAGGTTGATTTTGCTGAGTTGTTACTTAATCACCTTCCTTCAAATTTTGAACAGATTTACTTAGTTAACAGTGGTACTGAAGCCAATGAAGGGGCTTTAAAACTTGCAAAAAAATATACTGGGAAAACGGGCTTGGTCGCTTTTAAGAACAGCTATCACGGCGATACTCACGGATCACTTAGTGTTACGGGAAGGGATATTTACAGGAATCCATACCTGCCTTTATTACCAGATGTAGGTTTCGGTGACTTTAATTCTGACAAGGCTCTCGAGTTAATCACTTATGATACTGCTGCTGTAATTCTTGAACCTATACAAGGGGAGGGTGGAATTATACCAGCCAAAAAGGAATGGTTAAAATCTATCAGGGAAAAATGTACTGAGGTAGGAGCGCTTTTAATTTTCGATGAGATACAAAGTGGATTCGGAAGAACAGGTAAGTTGTTTGCCTTTGAGCATTACCAGGTTGAACCCGATATTTTATGTATGGCTAAAGCAATGGGAGGAGGAATGCCCATTGGTGGTTTTGTTTCATCCACTGAGATATTTCAAGCATTCAAATATGATCCGCCTCTTAATCATGTAACCACTTTTGGGGGACATCCTGTAAGTTGCGCTGCTGCCTATGCTAACCTTAAAGAATTGCTTGAAGGTGGATATTTCAATAGAGCAAAAAAAATAGAATCGATTACTAAACAAAAATTGAAAGGTAAAGGCATTGTTGAAGTTAGAGGAATGGGAGCCATGCTGGGTCTTCAGTTGGAAAGTAGAGAGCTAACCCAGGCAGTTGTAGAGGATTGCTTCAATATTGGTTTGCTTTTGGGATGGACCTTACATTCAGATACATTGATACGATTAGCCCCCCTTTGATTATCGAAGACGAACTTTTGAATGATGTTCTGAATATAATATCAGGTCGTATTTCTAAACATGTATAAGATGATACATCAGTCTTAAAACGGAGATAGAGAAAGAATTTATGAAGACAATTAACCCAGCTACAGGAAAACTCATTCGGGAATATCCTGAAATGGACATGAATGAAGTATCAGAGATCATATCCAGCGCTAATGCTGCTCAAAATAAATGGGCAAGAAAAAATTTTTCGGAACGGGCAACTTTCCTCAACAAAATCGCAGAGCTGCTCAAGGAAAGAAAGCAACAGCTTGGGAACTTAATGACCCAGGAAATGGGAAAACCTGTATCACAATCAACCGGGGAAATTGAAAAGTGTGCCTGGGTTTGTGAGTATTATGCGAAGCACGCCGAACAGTTTCTAACAGATAGGGAAGTTGAAACTGATGCGACTAAAAGCTACGTGACTTTCAATCCCCTGGGTATTGTTTTAGCCATTATGCCATGGAATTTTCCTTTCTGGCAGGTATTACGATTTGCGGCCCCGGCGCTTATGGCAGGTAATGGGGTAATTCTAAGCCATTCTGAAAATGTAACAGGCTGTGCTTTAGAAATTGAGAAGCTGATTCGTGATTCAGGTATTCCAAAAGGTTTGTTCAGAACCATTCTGGTACAAAATGAGAATATGAAGCCCGTGATTCAGCATGAGGGAATTGCAGCAGTAACATTGACCGGTAGCGCAAAGGCAGGCAGAATAGTAGCCTCTCAGGCTGGTGAAGCACTCAAGAAGACCGTATTAGAGTTGGGAGGTAGTGATCCTTCCATCATTCTGTCAGATGCTGATATCAGCAAATCCGTAGAGAGTTGTGTTAACTCCCGGTTGTTAAATTCAGGCCAAACTTGTATCGCTGCCAAACGATTCATCGTAGTTGAAGATATTTATGATGAGTTTATCTCAGAGTTCCGGCAATTGATGGAGTCCAAAAAAATGGGTGATCCTTTTGAGGAAGGAACAGATATCGGCCCTATGGCAAGAGAAGATTTGAGGGATCAATTACATGAACAAGTAGAAAAAAGTGTAGCAAAGGGAGCAGAATTAACACTTGGAGGATATAAACCAGATGTATCCGGGGCTTTTTACCCGGTAACTATTTTGGAAAATGTACAAAAAGGAATGCCCGCTTATGAAGAAGAATTATTCGGGCCTGTAGCGTCTGTCATAAAAGTGAAGGATGAAGAAGAGGCCGTCAGGGTTGCAAATGATTCGGTATACGGATTGGGGGCTTCCATCTATTCCGGGAATGAAAAAAGAGCTGAGCAAATAGCTGCCCAACAACTTGAGGCGGGGTGTTGTTTTATAAATGATTTTGTAAAATCTGATCCCAGGTTACCTTTTGGCGGGATTAAGCAATCAGGTTATGGCAGGGAGCTTGGATTATTCGGAATCCGGGAATTTGTGAATATTAAAACGGTATATGTGAAATAACTGAAGCCCAAAAAGGGCTTCATGTGCAGGTTTATTGGTTACTGTTTATAGATAACCCCGTTTTTCATTACAAAGCTGACATTTTCCATTGTACTAATATCTTTAACCGGATTTTTATCCACAGCTACCAGGTCAGCCAGTTTACCCGCCTCGATACTTCCGATCTTGTCTTGCATACCTAATACAGTTGCAGCTGTCATAGTTGCACTCTTTATGGTTTCCATTTCAGGCATACCCGATTCTACCATATAGCCGAATTCGCGACCATTTAAGCCATGAGGAAATACCCCTGCATCTGTACCAAAGGCTATTTTCACTCCTTTTTTATAGGCCCGTGCAAATGTATTTTGAATCATAGGCCCGATTTCCAGGGCTTTGGGTACTACAAGTTCTGGGTAATATCCATCCACTTTTGCTTTATCAGCTACCCATTTGCCGGCAGAAATGGTAGGTACATAATAAGTGCCATGTTTGATCATTAATTCCATCACTTCTTCTGTCATTTTGGTGCCATGCTCGATAGTAAGGACTCCGGCTTCAACCGCTCTTTTCATTCCTTCAGCTCCATGAGCATGTGCGGCTACATGCATTCCATATTCTTTAGCAGTTTGTACTATGGCATCCAATTCATCTTCAAAAAACTGTGGGGCATCGCTTGATTTTGCAACGCTGAGTACCCCACCCGTAGCGGTTATTTTTATGTGATCGGCTCCGTTTTTATAGCGTTGACGTACGGCTTTCCTGGCTTCATCAACACCATTTATTACACCTTGGTTTGGGCCCGGATCGCCCATCAGAAGTTTATTTCGTCCATTTGTAGGATCTGCATGTCCACCGGTGGTGGCGATGGATTTACCAACTGTAATTACCCTGGGCCCGATTACATATCCTTTGCTTATGGCATCTCTCATGGATATGTTTACCCCGGAGCCGCCCAGGTCACGGACTGTGGTGAACCCGGCCATTAAAGTTTTTTCAAGAAATACTGTTGATCTGTATGCTAAATCTGCATCATCTAGCGTAAAGGGCTCGATATAACGGGTAGGGCTGGTTTCTCCTTCTAAGTGAACGTGCAAGTCAATAAGTCCGGGTAGTACTGTTTTATTCTTTAAATCGATAACAGTGTCATTATTCCGGCCATTTGTATAACCGTTTTCTACTGATATGATCTTATCTCCTTCAATTATAATACTTACTTCTCTCTGCACCTCATCAGATTTGCCATCAACCAGGTTTCCTGCATGAATTATAGTACGTTGAGCGTTTGCTTCTAATGTCCCAAGCAGTAAAATGAGAAGCATATAAAATGTTGTAGCCTTGAATTTCATGTTAGTTCAATAATTATTTAGTGTAGAGACGCTGAATATATATAAAAGACTTGAAGAAATAGAATGCCCGGAGTTTCTAAAAACTCCGTCTTTTTTGTAATTATTAAAATCCGGGATACGACTTACCTTGTACATATCGCGCGAAATAAATTTTACCAATTGCAAAAGTCCAAACAAGAACCGGAGTTCATCAAAAAAGTTAATGAGTCACAAGGTATAATACATAAGGTGTGTAGTATTTACTGTGATGAAGAAGAGGACAGGAAAGATCTTTTCCAAGAGATATTGGTACAATTATGGAAATCTTATCCTTCATTTCGTGGAGATTCAAAATTTTCATCCTGGATGTACCGTGTAAGTCTGAATGTAGCGATTTCATATCTCAGAAAATCAAAAGTACAAAAAGAAGATGTTGCTTTGCCAGCTTCCTTTGACGCAATGTCAGTGGAAGAAAGCGAACAAAGCCTTGATTTGGAAAAGCAGTTGCTTAGGAAAGCAATTCAGCAACTTAATGATGTTGAGAAAGCTATTATGATGCTTTATCTGGAAGAAAAAGGAAACGAAGAAATCGCTGAGGTGATGGGGATTAGCCAAAACCATGTGCGGGTTAAAATGACACGTATCAGAACGAAACTAAAAGAAACCCTTAATACGAGTTGATATGGAACTGGAAGAATTAAAATTTATCTGGAAAGAGCAGAAAGAAAAAGAATTGGAGTCTTATAAGGTTCAAGTTGACGAAATAAGAGGGTTATTAGGTAGAAAGTCCCAGTCCGCAATTTCCAAGATCAAGCAAACTCTAAGGGTTAAGATTGCCATTACCGGGATAATGGGAACTTTTTGTTTAGTGATTTCAGGGTTAACTTTATTCTCTTTTCTTGAAGAAGCCGTCTTTTTTGAAGGGTTTCTCTCAATGAAGGAAGAAGGGATTTTGTATCTGGTTTTAGGAACCTGTCTTACTACTATTTTTGTATTTAATATTTTTAGCCATATACGCATCTCTGATTTTGAACAGTCTTCTCTTCCTATTAAAGAGACCATTGAACATGTAATAAAGATCATTAAAGGGACTATGAATCTTGGTATGTATTCCGATCTTGTTGTTAGCCCAGTCATTCTTGCTTTTTTTGCTTATGCTTTGATCTACCAGAAAAATATGATTGATACAGGCTTTCCTGCTTTAGTAGTGTCCTTGGTTTATATAGCAGGGCTTTTGTTTAGCTATTACATGAATAAGTGGGCAATGCAACGCAGATTTGGAAACGATTTGGATCGGCTTAAGCGCTATCATGAAGAGCTAGAGCATTAATAATATCCGGAAGAAATTTTATCATTTGTAATTCTAATAGGTTAGGGAACGACTTACCATGCAAAAGTTCTAATAAGTAAGCATGGAAACAGAATATTCGTCGCATAGACAAAACACTCATAAAAACAGGTTATTATGGTTGGGCACTATGCTGATGGTTGCAGGTACATTTTCATTCAGCAATTACGAAAAGTTTGGAGATGTATTTACGTTAATTGGTGCGCTAATTATTCTTGGCAGCTGTTATTGGATAAGGAGAATGAGAAAGTCTTAGAACACTTTTAGATTCATTATTCTGACTAATCGCCTTATCTTTGTTCGCAATTAACGATTTACTACGTGAACATACGCCTGGAACAACTCAATCCTACTATTGGTGATCTTACCGGTAACAAACACCTTATTCTGGAAGCTATCAAAAAAGCTACAGAAGAGGGTATAGATCTACTGGTGTTGCCGGAACTGATTGTATGTGGCTATCCGCCTTTGGATTTATTGGAACGTGAGATATTTCGCGAAATGTGTTATCAGGTCAACCAGGATGTTATTGAGGCAGTTGGCAACATCACAGTAATTTTTGGTTCAATCACCGAAAATCTTTCCGGGATTGGGAGAAAATGCTTTAACTCAGCAATAATTGCTAAAGACGGCAAAGAAATCGGACGTGTTCATAAAGCTTTACTTCCTACTTATGATGTTTTTGATGACTTGCGATATTTTGAACCCGGCACCGAATTTGAACCTGTATTAATTGATGGAATTCCCTTTGGAGTTACAGTCTGCGAGGACATTTGGTTTAATGACAATGAAATCAATTACCATACTTACGCAGTAAATCCGGCAGAGGTATTAGCAAAGAAAGGAGCTCAGGCAATTATTAATGTATCTGCATCTCCTTTTACAAAAAGCAAGCCCATAAGCAGGGTAGGGATGCTCCAAAAACATGCAAAAGAACTAAAACTTCCACTATTCTATGTAAACCAGGTTGGAGCAAATACTGAGCTTATCTTTGACGGAGACTCTCTTGCCCTTGATAGTTCAGGTACCATTATCAATAGGGCAAAACGATTTGCGTCTGTACACATAGATCTGGCTTATGATTTTTCAACCCAGAAAGTGAGGAAAAGTGATGAACACCATGCCCGGTCGGATGCACCAAATCCTGTTGAAAGCATGTTTAATGGCTTGGTACTTGGTATCCGGGATTATCTTCGAAAATCGAAAGCAGCGGATAAAGTAATTCTGGGATTAAGCGGAGGAATTGACTCTGCTTTAGTTTGTACATTGGCAACTGAAGCATTGGGGAAAGAGAATGTGGTAGCCGTTACTATGCCATCCCAGTTTTCTTCAGCAGGCAGTGTGGAGGATTCTCAAAAGTTAGCAGAAAACCTGGGCATTAAACTAACTCAAATATCTATTAAGCCCATTTTTGATTCTTTTCTGGAGCAGTTAGAACCAGTTTTTGAAGGAACTGATATAAATGTTGCGGAAGAAAACCTGCAAAGCAGAAGCCGTGGTGATGTGCTGATGGCTATTGCAAATAAGTTTGGCTATATGCTTTTGAATACAGGAAATAAATCTGAAACAGCAGTAGGTTATTGTACGCTTTATGGGGATATGGCTGGTGGCCTTGGAGTGATTTCTGATCTGTATAAAACAGAAGTCTATAAAATGTGCAGATGGCTGAATGGGGAGTACTATCAAAAAGAAGTGATACCACAGGCCATTATTGATAAGGAACCCAGTGCAGAATTACGTCCCGATCAGAAAGATTCAGATTCTTTACCGGAGTACGGAACTTTAGACGCTATTCTGGAATACTATCTTGAGCACCAGCTCTCGAGAGAGGAAATTATTCAACACGGTTTTAAAGAAGAATTAGTAGACCGTGTTCTTAAATTAGTCGATATCAATGAACACAAAAGATATCAGGCGGCGCCTGGTTTAAAAATATCAGCCAAGGCATTTGGAGTTGGGAGAAGATGGCCTATTGTTCAGGGTTGGACAGGTCAGGAGAAAATGTTAAAAACAAAAGTAAATCAAAGGCAATAACCATTAAACTCTTCTGTTGAGGAGTTTAAACTAACTAACGCCTTTTTACATATCTAAAGCACAGATTCAGTATTATTAAACAAGATTTTAAACAGACGGAAATATGCAGATTAGTATAAGATTAACAGTAGTTGTATTCTTCTTTTTAGGAAGTATCTCACTACAAGCCCAAGACTCTACAAAAATTAAGCTTGAAAAAATTCCTGTCAGGCTTCTTCCTGTTGATAACCCTTTTGAAGCCAGGGAGATTGAACGTAAAAGCAATCTGCAGCCGGCTAACATTACGCTAGATAATTTCCAGAAAGATGTAGTACGAAGAATAGCTGATGTATATCAGCTCCACGTGTTGAGCCTGGAAGCCCAGTTGAATGAAGACCTTATTGAAGCGGAGACATATATTAATGAGGCTGTTGAAGCTTCTCAGGATTTACTGGATGATTACCCGGAAATACGGATGGACCGCCGTTTTGCAGAGCTCTCACGGGTTGTAGTTTCAGAATACAGAAGTTTTTATGGAATTACAGAATCTGTAAATGAACCTGAAGGCGAGATTTTTGCTATCCAGGAAGAACTTTTCTCCGATGATGATGCTTTTTTAGATACAGACTTCAGCCTTCCAAAAGATATTACGTTCTCCAATCTTGATGTTCCTCTTATACAAAACAGGTATGTAACAAATAGCCTTGTTTATTATACCATTAAGCGTCCCGAAGTAATGGAGCTTTGGCTGCAGCGAGCTGAAGTTTACATGCCTATGATCGAGCGTATTTTTAAAGAAGAGAAACTCCCTCTCGAACTCTCTTACCTGGCTTTTATCGAAAGCGGGTTAAATCCCAAAGCAAGAAGCTGGGCATCTGCTGTAGGTATGTGGCAGTTCATAGCAGCTACGGGAAGAGTGTATGGCTTAGAGATTAATTGGTGGATAGATGAGCGGCGTGATCCTGAAAAAGCAACTCGTGCAGCTGCCCGGCATCTAAGAGATTTATATGCAATTTGGGGTGATTGGCATCTGGCTATGGCAAATTATAATATAAGCCCGAGAGGTTTAAACCGTGCGATTCGAAGAGCCGGGGGTAAGAAAGATTATTGGGAAGCTTATCCCTATTTACCCAGAGAAACCAGGGGGTATGTTCCGGGATTTATTGCTACAGCTATGATCGGATTGAATCCTGAGGAATTCGGGTTCGAATCAAAATATGAGGGTGATCCCTACAATTATGATGTAGTGGAAGTAGATGGCCTGATGCCATTAGATGCGCTTGCAAAAGCAGCCGGGGTAACTACTCAGGAACTTAAGGATTACAATCCTGAGCTTTTACGCTGGGCTACACCTCCTGGGAATAAATACCCGCTTAAAATTCCCACTGGAGTAAAAGAGGAATTTATCGCAGCATATAAAGACATCCCGAAGGAAGATTTAGCTGAAAGTATTTCGATGCACACTGTACGAAGTGGTGAGTCAATAGGGCTAATTGCGCGGAAATATGGAACAACTGTTCGTGGTATTTATGCGAGTAATGAGAACTTGGGTAAAGTTATTTACCCGGGACAAAAGCTGGTCATCCCCCTTCCAAAAGGGAGTGCAGGTAAAATATCTGCTAATCAACCTACAAATTTGACTAACACAAGTCGTACCCGTTCTACTTCCAGACCAAGTACTCCTGCCAATACCTCTAAAATGACATATAGGGTAAAGACAGGGGATACTATTGGGCATATTGCTGAATGGTATGATGTCCGTGCATTTGAGATTCGTGCATGGAATGGTATTGGAAATACTATCAGGGTAGGTCAAAAGCTTTCTATCCATGTCCCGAATCAGCATAAAGATCACTATGCTAAAGTGGACAAAATGTCGTTCAGGGAAAAGCAAAACCTTGAACAAAAACAAAGAAGAGGAGAAAATATACTTTTTGCTTCTTCAACTTCTACTAATAGCGGTTATGTGACGTATACGGTAAAAAGGAATGATACTTTAGGTGAAATAGCTGAAAATTTTGGAGTATCAACTTCAAGCCTGAGAAGGTTAAATGGCATAAGCGGGTCAAGAATTTATGTGGGACAGGTCTTAAAAATTAATAAGGTGAATTAATATGAAATACCTCAGCAGGTTACTACCATTAGTACTGCTATTGCTTGTAGGTATTGCCTTTGTTCCTCAAAAGGCAGATATCTATTTCTTGATAAAAAAGAATTTTTCCATTTTCAGTAAGTCTTATGAAAATGTATCCTTGGAGTATGTAGATCAGGTTGATCCGGAAATGTTAATGCGTACAGGCTTAGACGCAATGATGGAAACCTTGGATCCTTACACAGCCGTCTATAACGAGTCTCAGAATGAGCAGGCAGAGATTCTTTCACGAGGTAACTATGCAGGCATTGGTATAGAAGCAGGCTATCGTGATGGGGAAATTGTTATTATTGCACCTACCGAAGGTGGCCCTGCTGATCGAAAAGGGATGAGAGCAGGAGATGTTATAATTGCAGTTGATGGAGTTTCCACAGAAAGTTTGCAGCCGGAAGAAGCACAAATTTTAACTGTTGGTGAAGTAGGCTCTTCTGTAGTTATTACGATTAAACGTTTTGGAGTGGATCAACCCCTGGATTTTGAGTTGGTCAGGGAACGAATCGAAATTCCGAACGTAACCCATTCAGGGTTAATAGGAGATAATGAAGATGTTGGGTACATACGCCTGGCACAATTTGGAGAAAGATCTGCCGAAGAAGTACGGGTTGCCATGAAGGAACTGATGGATGAGAAAGAGTTGGAAGGTTTAGTTCTAGATCTTAGAGACAATCCAGGCGGTATTTTGCAGGAGGCAGTTGCCATAATTGATAAATTTGTGGAACCAGGTTTAACCGTTGTTGAGAATAGAGGAAGAATCGCTGAGTATAATCAGATATTTCAAACCCGAGAGCCAGTAATGTTTGATAAACCTGTTTTGGTTTTAATGAACGGGGGGAGTGCAAGCGCAGCTGAAGTGGTAGCAGGGGCATTACAGGATTTGGATCGAGCGGTTGTAGTAGGTGAACAGAGTTTTGGAAAAGGGTTGGTACAGATTGTTAAGCCTCTTCCATACAATACATCCATGAAAATAACGATTGCCCGATACTATATTCCCAGCGGAAGGAGTATACAATCTATTGATTATACCCATCAGGGAAGAAACTCAGGCGTAGCAAAAAGTAAGCAAGCAGGTAAAGTATTTAAGACCCGAAACGGAAGAGAAGTTTTTGAAGGCAGGGGTATTGAACCGGATGTGGAGGTGCCGTTAGGTGAACCAAGTTTACTGCAAATAGCCTTATTGCAAAAAGGGAGCTATTTCGATTTTGCAACACGCTTTCACAGAGAGAATGCAGGTTTGGATTTTGAGCAGTTTCCGCAAAATATATTCACAGAATTCAAGATTTTTTTAGAAGAATCTGACTTCAACTATACCACGGATAGTGAAGAATTGTTGGTCACCTTAGGCCAACAAATGAGTGATTCTGAAGAAGTTTCAGAAAGCATTGACGAAATCAGATCAATAATAGAACAAGAAAAAAAACTGCTACTCGAACAAGAAAGGGATCAAATAGAACAAAAGCTTTTTGAAGAGATCCTCTACAGGTTTAAGGGGCAAAAAGCCAGGACTATTGCGTCGTTGAAAACGGACAAACAGGTGAATGAAGTGCTTACCCTTATCAATAATCCAAATAGAATCGAAGCCATTTTAGGCAACAACTAAATATGGCAGATAAGGCAGATCTGCATATTCATACCACATGTTCTGACGGAAAGCTAACGCCTGAACAGGCTGTTTTGATAGCTTCAAAAAAGAAACTCAAAGCTTTATCTATCACAGACCATGATACATTTAAGGGGTATCATTTGGCAAAAGAAAAAGCGAAAGAATTAGGGATAGAGTTAATTCCGGGGGTAGAGATTACTTCAACTTTCAAAGGTCGGGAGTGCCACCTTCTTGCGTATTACTTTGAACCTGAAAGTGAGTATTTTAAAAACTTTGTTTTGAAACAAAGATACACCAGGAAAAATCGTATTAAAGGGATTATTGATAAGCTAATTAAAAATGGTATTGATATAACCTACGATGAAGTATGGGCATTGGCAAACGGTGCTAATATCGGCCGCCCTCATGTCGCAGAAGTATTAATAAATAAAGGTTATGTTAGTTCTATTCAAGAAGCGTTCATGAGATATTTAAGCGAAGAACAACTCGACGGTATAGAAAGTGAATATCCTTCAATTCAGGAAGCTATTGAAATGGTAAAATCTGTTGGTGGTGCGGCTATACTGGCGCATCCCGGCAGGTTTTATTCTTCTGAAGAAGTAAAAGAGCTTATTGATTTAGGACTGGATGGTTTAGAATGTATACACCCCAGCCATAACTGGCAGACTCAACTAAAATATGCTGAGTTGTGTGAGAAAAACTCATTGCTAAAAAGTGGGGGCAGTGACTATCATGGTGGTATAGATGATGGTTATACGAATGTTGGAGTGGTGTCTGTTGCTATGAAGTATGTGAATCGAATAAAAAAAATGACGGATCAAAGAAAAAAGACCATAGAAGTAAAGGATTGATATGAGTACAGTTTATTTTGAAGCCGGAACAAAACCAAAGAATGTAAAAGTTGGAATTGTGGTTTCCCGCTGGAATTCAGCTATTACTGAAAAAATGCTTAAAGGTGCTTTAGAAGCACTCAAAGGAAATGGCATTGACGAAAGCAATATTGTTGTTGCCCGATGTCCTGGTTCTTTTGAGCTGCCACTTGCCGTGAAATATATATTTGATACTCAGAAAGTAGATGGTGTTGTAGCCCTCGGAGTCGTAATTAGAGGGGGTACTCCTCATTTCGAATACGTTTGCGATGCCGTTACAAGAGGCATTACTGATTTAAATCTTTCCTATGGTAAACCGATAGCCTTTGGAGTACTCACTACAGATGATGTAAAGCAAGCCATGGAAAGGGCTGGAGATAAAGGAAACAAAGGCGGGGAGGCCGGATTAGCATTATTGGAGATGCTTGCTTTGGAGCAAAAATTGAGAGATTCCTGATTAGTTTACCTTGCTATATGAGGATTAAAAGGCTAATTTTATAAGCTTGTAATAGACCTGCTAAAAGCGTTGAAAAATCTAACATTAACAAATACCGTTCAAACCCAAGAGGACAAGGACAAACAATGTGAATTGCAAAAATCAGGCGAAATCCCTGAGCATATTGCAATTATCATGGATGGTAATGGAAGATGGGCAAGAAGCAAGGGTAGTATAAGGCTTCATGGCCACAAAGTAGGTGTAGATTCTGTTCGTGACATAACGGAATCTTGCGCACAACTTGGGGTAAAGTACCTTACACTATATGCCTTTTCAACAGAAAACTGGGGCAGGCCTTCAGCAGAAGTTCGAGGCTTAATGAGATTGTTGGTTTCATCGTTAAGGAAAGAGGCCGAAAATCTCCATGAAAATAATATAAGGCTTGTTACTATCGGGCAGCTTGATCGGTTTCCTGAAGACTGCCGTAAAGAATTGCAGGAAGCGATAGAATTGACTCAAAATAATGATCGTCTTCAGCTTTGCCTTGCTCTTAGCTATTCAGGACGATGGGATATCACAGAGGCAGTTAAAAAAATTGCAACCCATGTTAAAGAAGGCCGCTTAGATCCATCCCTGATCAATGATCAGATGATTACAGACCATCTTTCCACTGCTGAAATCCCGGATCCGGATCTTATAATTAGAACAAGTGGTGAATATCGAATAAGTAATTTTTTGTTGTGGCAACTGGCTTACTCTGAATTGTATATGACTGAGCAGTTTTGGCCGGACTTCCGCAGAGAAGAGCTATACAAAGCAATACGGTCTTTCCAATCTCGTGATAGGAGATTTGGAAAATTAAGCACTACTAAAGACGAAAATGGGTTAGCTACCCGTTTAGTTGACAAATTGAAATAAGATATCATTAAAGGAAACGTGCCTAACCCATTGAAAAGACTAATTCTAACATTTTCCATACTTTTTATTGTTTTCCTTGCCTCTGGTTTTATATACGCCCAAAATACATTTGAAATCACAGACCCAACCTTACTGGTTCCCCAGCAATATTCAATTAATGAAGTCACAGTGAGGGGCAATGAAACAACGCGGGAACAGTTTATTTTGAATGCGAGCTCTCTTACCAAAGGCTCAATGATTACTTATCCTGGAGATGAAATACCTGAAGCTTTGAAAAGGTTATACAGGTCTGGTTTGTTCTCTGATGTGAAAATTCTCATCAGTGGAAAGACAGCTACTACTTTAGACTTAGTGATTGAAGTTACCGAACAGCCTCGATTGATTAAGTTTGATATAAAAGGAGTAAAACGATCACAAAGAAGAGATTTGAGAGATGAAATAAATATTTCACCGGGTGGTGCTATCACCGATGCAACAAAAGCCCAGGCAGCAAATACCATTAAGCGGTTTTATAAAGAAAAAGGATATTGGGGAACAACAGTAAGCTCTGAAGTAATACCCTCAGAAGAATTAGCCAATAGGGCAAATCTTGTATTTACAATAAACCCCGGGAAAAGACTTGAAATCAAAAAAATAGAGTTTATTGGTAATGAAGAATTTTCTGATCGCAAACTTATAAAAAAGCTCAAGCCATTAAAACTGGATAAGCGATGGAAGTTTTTGAGTAAAAAGGTTTTCAAAAAAGAAGATTTTGAGGAAGGAAAAAATAATGTGCTATCTCATTATCGAAAGAATGGTTTTACGGATGCCCGGATAGTAAATGATTCTGTTTTTGTTTATAACTATGTGAAAGATTTGGACGGAGTGGGTGTAATTATAGAGATCGAAGAGGGTCCACAGTATAAAGTTCGGAATGTGACCTGGGATGGGAATACGGTATACACGGACGAACAGCTTTCTTTAGCATTAGGGTTTGAAAAGGGGGATGTTTTTAATGAAGAAAAATATGAGATGAACCTAAACTTCAATCAGAAAACAAATGCTGATATTAATAGTCTTTACCAGAATATAGGGTACCTGTTTTTCAGGGCTGTACCAAGCATAACCAGAGTGGCGGAAGATTCATTAGACATCCATTTTGATATCTACGAAGATGAAATTGCAACCATTGATGAAGTTTCATTTACCGGTAATACGAAAACTCATGATGATGTTGTAAGAAGAACAATAAGAACGATTCCGGGCAATAAGTATAGCCGTGATGCCTTGATCAGGTCTATCCGGGAACTTGGAACTCTTGGCTATTTTGATCCTCAAACTATACAACCGGATATTATACCTGATCAGGGTAATAAAACAGTTGATATCAGCTACTCGGTTACGGAATCTGCTTCAACAGATAACTTTGAGTTTTCCGGAGGTTATGGCGGTCAGGCAATTGGGGCCATTGTTTCAGCTCGTGTAAATTTTAACAATTTCTCAATAAAAAGAGCTTTCGAAAAGGGAGGGTGGACGCCCATTCCTTCTGGAGATGGGCAACAGGTTTCTCTTGGTGTTCAGGTTACAGGAGGGGGATTCCAGAGCTATACTATTGGCTTTTCTGAACCGTGGTTTAGAGGAAGGCCTACTTCCTTGGGAGTAAACCTTTCCTATAATTTTATCGATAATACCCGATTTGGTTCCGTAGAAAAAACCCGTCTTTTGTCAGCATCAGTTTCATTAGGGAAAAGGCTGAAATGGCCTGATGACTTCTTTTCATTGAGAACCTCATTTGGTTATCAACTTTACGATGTGAGTAGCTTCGATAGTTTCCTCCCTGAGGGTATTACCAATTCAATAACAATTGAACAGCGTCTGGAAAGAAATTCTCTGGATAACTTTATATCTCCAAATTCGGGTTCAAAAATTGGAATTTCAGGAGAAATAGCACTACCGTTGCCAAGCTTTTTTGAATATTATAAAATTAAGACTGATTTTCAGCACCATGTTCCTTTGGTTGATAAACTGGTTCTTACAAGCCAGGCAAATTTTGGATATATTGGTTATTTGACGGATGACCGAAGGAGCGGTTTTCAGAGGTTCCTTGTAGGTGGAACGCAGTTACAGCAACGGCAAAGTTTTATCTATGATAATATTGATATGAGGGGTTATCCGGGAGGTACTGTTGAAAGTATTGCACCGGTAGTAGATGGGCAAAAAGTAGGGGGTACTATTTATAATAAATATTCACTAGAACTCAGATACCCGGCAGTTTCAAACGAACAACTTCAACTGATTCCCTACACATTTGTTGATGCAGGTAATTCCTATCTAGATTTTGAAACTTTTGACCCTTTTAATGTAAAACGATCTGCAGGATTTGGGGTTAGGTTATTTTTACCGATTCTTGGGCTGGTTGACCTCAGCTATGGATACAGGTTTGATGGTGTACCTGGTCCAACAGTGAATACCTCGGTTTTGCCAGGAGAATGGGAATTCTTATTTAACATTGGAGCACCATTCTAATGAAGAAAGCTTTTTCAATTTTATTATTTGTTGTACTGGTTTCTATCCATGTGAAGGCGCAAGATCAGTTAATTGCTTACTTTGAATCTGATTTTATTTTGTCAAAGATGCCTGAATATAATGGCATTGAGCAGCGTTTAACACTATTGAGTGAATCTTGGCAGGCAGAGATAGCGAGCCTCGAAAATGAAATACAGCAATTAGAGCAGGATTTTAATGCCAAAGAAATTTTATATACAGACGAAATTCGTGCACAGAAGCGGACTGAAATTAAAGCTAAGATAAATGCAAAAGATGCCTACATAGCTCAGAAATTTGGGCCTGAGGGAGAATTTTTTAGTCGTCAGAAAGAACTTTTGGAGCCTATTCAAAGGCAGGTTTTCGCTGCTGTAAGAGCTGTTGCGCAGAGAAGGGGAATCGATTTTGTTTTTGACCGATCAGGTGATATTTATATGGTATATGCACGAGGTGAATGGAATTTAAATGAAGACATCCTCTTAGAACTTGGAATTGAAATTGATAATTAAAGTGGCAAGTAAGCCGTTGATAAATAAAAGTGAATTAGAAATATGACTAAAAAAATAATATTTACCTGTATTCTTTTTTTCGGAGTCGTTCAGATTGGGATGGCTCAGGTAAAAATAGGGTATGCAAATCCTCAGGCAATTTTGGACAGTTTACCCGAGGTAAAGGTAATTGAAAGCCAGATTGTAGCTTTGCTGGAGGCTAAAGATAGCGACTTGGCTATAAAGGCA
Source organism: Balneolaceae bacterium (assembly GCA_006969905.1). Classification (GTDB taxonomy): domain Bacteria; phylum Bacteroidota; class Rhodothermia; order Balneolales; family Balneolaceae; genus Balneola. The sequence continues at coordinate 2,009,073 of CP030887.1, forward strand.
GACTCTTTACAGCAAATGATTGATACCTACGAACAGATAAGGGGTACCCTAAATGATCAGGCTAGACAAAGTAGGGAAGCTCAAATCCTGCAAAAAGAACAAGAGTTTAATACAGCCCGGGAAAGTAGTCTTTCTGAAGTTCAACAAAGGCAAAATGCGCTACTTGCTCCTGTAAGAGCTAGAATTGCTGAGGCAATCAAAACAGTTGCTGATGAAATGGGATTAGATATGGTTCTTAATGAAGAAACTTCTCAAAGAAGCATTATCATTTTTTATTCATCTGATAGCACTTTAAACATTACAGAAAAAGTTTTAGAAAAATTAAAATAACAAAGTAAATACTCATGGTTAAAACAATAAAATTAGGTTTCTTTCTTCTATTCATTGGGCTTTTCATGACAGAAGCTAATGCACAGGAATTAAAAGTAGGTTACCTGGATCCGCAGTTAGTTCTTGAAAGAATGCCTGAAATGGCAGCAGTACAAATGCGTATCAAAAACTTCAGGGACCGGAAAGGTGCAGAGATTCAGCAAAAAGAAGCGGCTTTTGTACAAGCCCAGAATGATTTTCAGCAAAGATCAGGGGTTATTTCTGAAACTGCGAGACAAGAAGGACAAGCAGCACTTGCCAGGCAATATCAGGACCTTCAAACAGCCACAAATACTGCACAACAAGAAATAAACCAACGTACTAATGAATTACTTGGGCCACTTTTAACCCAGCTACGTCAGGCTATTGATGCAGTAGCAGCCAGAGAAGGACTATCATACGTACTTAATACTACAACAAGTTCAGGTGATCAGATTATCCTTTATGTAGCCCAAGACTATGCAAACAAGTACGACATTACAGATGAAGTAATGCAACAATTAGGCATTTGATAATAAAAGCCCATAAAAAAGCCGCATGTTAGCGGCTTTTTTTAAGTAATATTTCTTTTTCGGTTTCGGATATAGTCTTCAAAAATATATCCCCCCAAGTTGTCCAGAGAAGCAAAGTAAGCTTTTCCCTTGTTTGCTTCAGTCATTTCCCGTACAAAGCTTTGCAGATAAGGATCACTGGCAATCATAAATGTTGTTATATCAATATGCTCCCTTCTGCACTTAACGGCTTCGTCCAACACTTTATTCACTATTTTTCTATCTAATCCAAAACTGTTTTTATACAGTTTGCCATTTTCAAACATACAAGAAGGTTTTCCATCGGTAATCATAAAAATCTGCTTGTTGGCATACTTCTTTCTTTGAAGGATATGACGGGCTCTTTCTAAACCTTGTTTTGTATTGGTGTGGTAAGGCCCCACTTTCAAATAGGGCAAGTCATCAACTTTTACCTCCCACGCCTCATTACCAAAAACTACAATGTCCAATGAATCTTTTGCATAGCTGGTCATGATTAACTCCGAAAGTGCCATAGCAACTTTTTTTGCAGGGGTTATGCGATCTTCACCATAAAGAATCATAGAATGACTGATATCAATTAGCAGTACTGTAGCTACTGAAGAATAATGATCAGTTTCGTAAACAGATAAATCATCCTCTTCTAATTCAAAACGATCCAGTGAACTATGATGAAGCATATTAAGCATAGTTCCAACCGAGTCAATTTGTCCTATATCATCCCCAGCACTCCATTTTCTTGTTTCAGGTTGTCTTTCCAATCCTCTGCCACTATAATGTGTTTTATGGTTGCCAAGTGCTGCTTTATCTAAATTTCTGAATATTTCTTCAAGTGATTTTTGTCGAATGCTTCGCTCAGTTTTTCGGGTAATATTTATGTTACCCGATTGTGGGTCTTGTTCAATGTAACCTCTGTCTTTTAAGTCTTCTATAAAATCACTTAAAGAATAATTTTCTTCAAATTGATCTGTAATATTATACTGTTTATCTAACTCAGTAAGCCACCGCAAAGCTTGGGCTACATCGCCGCTGGAAATAGTTAGAAGCTGCTGAAATAAGTCCCAGAGTGTATCAAATGATGACCTGCCATCCTTAGAAAATCGATCATCCCATTTGTAGTACTTAAAGTGCATAACTTTTGAACAGAGTTAAGAACTGTTTCATTCAGTAGTAAGAAAGAAGATAAAATATCTCTAAGTTGCAGTATGGATATAGACCGGCTAAAATTTGAAAAGAGTCTTTGGAATGAGGGTTACAAGAGGGTTATGGGGCTTGATGAAGTAGGGAGGGGTTGCCTTGCCGGGCCTGTAGTGGCTGCGGGAGTTATCTTTCCGCCAGGCTTTACGAATGATCATATCAGAGACAGCAAAAAATTGAAAGAAGAAGAAAGACTGGAATTATCGGTGCTGGTAAAAAGAGAAGCCCTTTTTTACCATGTAGCAGAAGGGAGTTTAGAAGAGATTGAGCGATTGAACATACTATGGGCATCGCTAAATACTATGGAAAAATGTACTCTCTCTAAAGATTCAAACCCAGATTACCTGATTATTGATGGGAATAGATATTTACCAACATTAGTACCTCATACTTGTTTAATCAAAGGTGATGATCTTTCCATCAGCATAGCAGCAGCCTCTATACTTGCAAAAACATATAGAGATCAATTAATGAAAAACTTAGCAGTCGATTATCCTGAATTTGGTTGGGAAAATAATGTTGGATATCCGACAAAGAAACATAAAGAAGCCTTACTAAAGTACGGATATACAAAACACCATAGAAAGGCATTTAACCTGAGAACCAAAAAAAAATACGGGGAATAGCAAGTCTAGCGGTAAATACTGAAATCCCGTTTATAAAAATCCATATTGAGACAAATGGCTAACATAAGAGAATTAGCCAGAAAAGCAGAACCACCATAACTAACAAAAGGCAAGGGTATTCCAATTACGGGCAGTATACCTGTTGCACTTCCCAGATTAATAAAAAAATGAATGAACAGTACAGAAGCTACACTCACCGTAACCAACTGGGCGAATGGGTGGTTGTGGTTTCTTGCCATCCTTAAAAGCTGCACAAAGAGAAAGAGAAATAGAAAAACCAGAACACTTAAGCCAACAAATCCAAATTCTTCGCCAATTACACATGATACAAAGTCCGTCCATTGTTCAGGTAAAAACCGTAGTTGTGTTTGAGTTCCCTGGAGGAAGCCTTTACCAAAAAGCCCACCGGAGCCAATTGCTGTTTTAGCTTGAATTACATTCCAGCCTGCCCCTGTAGGATCAAACTCAGGATTTGTAAAAGCTTTAATCCGTGCGATTTGATGAGGTTTCAATATACTTGTTAATGCCAGGTTTACTCCCACAACCGTAATTATTCCTGAAACCAATGATGTTACGGTAAGCCAGGCTCTTTTTTGAATTATAAATATAACAGCTGATAAAACAACAGAGGCTATAACACCATATACCCAATCAAAAACTGATAAATAAAGTATGATAGCAGGCGAAATAATAAATAAAGAAACTCCATACGGTAATCCTGACCAAAACAGCATAACAGGAATTAAAGACAGAAATACGATAGCAGTACCAAAATCATTCTGAAGAATTACAAGTGTAGTTGGTACAAGAATCATAAAGGTTGCTATGAGCGCATAGCGGATGTTTTCGGCAGTGATATCTCTCCGGCTTGTAAGGTAATTAGCTGTTGCAAGAATAGTAGCAATTTTCATTATCTCACTACTTTGAATTCTTCCCGGTCCAATTCTGATCCAACTTTTTGCCCCGTTAATTTCGGTTCCAATGAACAGGGTAAGAACCATAAGAATTAATCCCATTCCATAAAAAAGATAGCTAAGCTGCATATAGTTTCTTGGAGAAGTAAACTGTACTCCAATCACTAAAACTATCGAGATTGCAACCCAAAGAAGCTGTTTTAAAAAATTGTTCTGTATATAGGAGGGGAGAAATTCGGAGACAGGACCTTGTGTTGCACTATAAATGGCAACCAAACCAATGATAGCCAGAGCTAGCCAGGTAAATGCTAAGGGCCAGTGTAAGTCTCTGAAGTTATTCATTGATTTCAGAATCAGAATTTGCTTCTCGTGGAACAAAATTTAGCACATAGTTATACACGTAGTTTCGTTCAATTTCTTTCTTGATATATTTCTCTATAACAAGAGAAGCAACAGGTGCGGCTGAAATAGAGGCGAATCCTGCGTTTTCTAGAAAAACAGTGACTACTATTTCGGGATTTTCGTAAGGTGCAAAAGAAGTAAACCAGCCATGGTCATAACCGTGAGGGTTTTGAGCAGTTCCGGTTTTACCTGCTACACTTATATCAGGAATGTTTGCATAAAACCTGCCACTACCTTCCAATACAACTTGTCTCATGCCGCGTTTTACGGTTTCAAGGTACGTATCATTCACCCAGCTAATTTTTTCTCTTACAGGAGTTTTTAAAACAACCCTTCCATTGGCTTCTTCAATAGCTTCAACGAGGTAAGGTTCAATTTTATAGCCTCCATTTACGATAGAACTTGTCATCTGCGCAACCTGAAGGGGGGAGGCTGATATAATTCCCTGGCCAATTCCAAGGTTTATTAAATCCCCAAGCCCCCATTTTCTCTTTCCAAAATGTCGATCGAGGTAACTACTGTCGGGGATTATCCCCGGGTTTGCACTCGGGAGATCAATAGTATTTGGAACACCAAGCCCAAAATCTTTTACAAGTTTACTCCAGTTATTCAAGTTTCCGGACATTGCAATTTTGTCCATCAACGAAAAAAAGTAGGTATTACTCGAAAAAGCGATAGCACTTTCCATATTATAATTTCCCGGGTCTGCCAAATCTTTATAGGCTCTGCCCCTGATATACTGCCCGCTATTGTAAATTTCTGTACTTGGAGTAACTATGCCCAGGTGCATTCCTGCAATGCCCATTACAGGTTTAAAAGTAGATCCGGGAGGTTGCCTGCTTGAAATAGCCCTGTTGAATAGAGGCTTGGTGGTATCTGAGTTAATCTCTTGCCAGTATTTGGTATCAATTCTTCCGGCCAGTCGACTGACATCATATTCCGGTGAACTTACGAGGGCAAGGATTGCTCCTGTATTGGGATTCATAGCTACTATCGCACCGGTTTTGCCTTCCATTAGTTTTTCAGAGAATAACTGTAAATCTGCATCTATTGTAGTCAATATGTTATCACCTTGTATGGGAGCCTCAGGTTCTCTGAGCTCAGTGAAATTTCCTAGAGATTGACCAAGTGCATTAACTTTCAGGTAGTTTGTCCCCAGCTCTCCTCTAAGGCTATCCTCATAAATAAGCTCTAAACCGCTCTTCCCAATTTTATCACCTAAGCGAAGCTGATCGTTATTTCTATAATCGCGTTCGTTGGCTTCTCTCAAATATCCTAAAATGTGAGAGGCTTTCATTTCCAAGGGATAGTTTCTTTTGCTATCTATTTGATGACCGACTCCTGGTAGCCTCCAAATATTTTCCTGAATTAGTGAAAACGTCGAAAAATCTACATCAGTAAGTAGTTTAGAAGTTCGATACCATGAATACTTCTGTGCTTCTTTAACCCTGGAAATCACCAGGCTGTCGCTAACTTGTAAAAGAGAAGCAAGAAGGGGGATATTCTCTTCCTGAAAACTGGAAGGAGTAATGGTAATCGAGTAGATAGGCTGATTATCGACAATAAGCTTTCCGTTCCTGTCAAAGATTAGCCCACGAGCAGCATCAACATATTCTTGTCGAATAGAGTTACGTTCTCCAAGTTCTTCATAAATCTCATATTCAACTATCTGTAAAAAAAAAGCACGCCCAAGAACGACCATACATATCCCAACCATAATAACCTGTAAAGCTAAAATGGAAGTTCTGGTTCTATTGGGATTTAGTGACTTCAATTGTTATCGCCTTTAAAAATGAAAAGCATGGCACCCAGTATCGCTGTATAAAAACTGCTGCCTAGCAAAAATATTATTGGAGTGTAACTGATCCCATATACATCTATGAAGTTGCTAAATCCAAGAAAAAAGATGTTATGAACGAAAGCAATAGCCCAAACTGAAAGGAATACCTGCCATGTCATTAACCTGTTTTCAGAGTTCTTATAAATAAAGCGATGTGCAATAAAGACCGTTAATACTTTTGAAAACATGTAAGATCCCCAAACATCAAAAAGCATGTCCTGAAAAAATCCCAACCCTGCTGCAAAAAATAGTGTTTTAGATCGGTCATATCTCATACAAAGCCAAAGCAGAAAGACGAGCACCGGATCAGCAATTGCATTAAAAAGAGTTAAATATTGAAACAGAAGTAAATGCGATAACACAAATACTACACCCAGACCGATATGTTTTAATGCCCGGCGCTTCATTCAAAGATCTCGTCATACTTTCGTTGAAGATTCACCAGGCTCGTATCAGGGCTATGTAGCACGATGAAGCCCTGAGATACATCAAATAAAGAGGTAAAGGGTTTTAAAAAAATCCTTTGTGTCTCTTTACCTGCTTCTGCTTCTGTACGGGTAACATAACCTATGGGAATACCTTGTGGGAATTGATTACTTGCTCCGGATGTCTCAACTACAAATCCACTATCTACAGGGATGGTTTGTGGTACAAAGTCCATTACCAGCTCTGTGATATTATCCCCAGTCCATGATACAATCCCAACCGCTTGATTTTCCTGGATTCGTGCACTTACCCTGAATAGTGAGTTGAAGTAGGGCATTACCTGAGCAAAGTTTTTGTTGGTAAGTATAACTTTTCCAAGCAATCCATCGGATGTAATCAGAGGCATACCTTCCTCAACCTGGCCGGATGAACCGGCATTAATTGTAAGGCTGCTATTTATACCGTTGAGTTCTTTTCCAATAATACTAACAGGCTTTAATGTTAAATCTGAATCTTCGCTAAATTGCAGCATTTCCCGGAGTTGACGGTTTTCTTGTTCAATAGATCGTAACCTGCTCAACTCATCTTGCAGTAGTATGTTCTGACGCTGTAGGTAAGTATTTGTATTTAATGCCTGTCGGTAAATGCGAATACTGGAAAGCGGAGTTTGGAGAGCACTTACCAAGGTAACCGAAACCTGGCGTAAGCTATTTAATCCGCCTTCATTTCTACTTAACCCTACTGAAAGGGACAACAGAAGAAGGAAGGCAGCTAGTATGTAATCTTTGGCTTCTCCAACTTTTATGAATCTAAATCGCATTCAACATTATGTTAGGAAATAACAGGACGGTAGTATTCCAGGTCTTCAAGTATGGCTCCTGTTCCCCGAACCACAGCTGTTAAAGGATCCTCAGCAATATGAACAGGAAGATCGGTTGTTTCCATAATCAGTTTATCTAAATTCTTAAGCAGGGCACCACCACCGGTTAGCATAATTCCACGGTCTAAAATATCAGCTGAAAGTTCGGGAGGGGTTTGCTCAAGTGATTTGGTAATAGATTCTACAATAGTATTTACAGATTCCGAAATTGCCTCTCTAACATCTTTTGATGTTATGTGTCGGGTACGTGGTACACCATTTACCAGGTCACGGCCTTTTGTTATCATTTCAAGTTCTTCATCAAGTGGTGCGGCAGAACCAATCTCGCACTTAATCTTTTCAGCTGTACGCTCACCAATTAACAGATTATGGTTTCTGCGAAAGTAATTGATGATATCTTCGTTCAATTCATCACCGCCTAATCGGACAGATTGTGCATATACAATTCCCGAAAGAGCAATAACAGCAATTTCAGTGGTTCCACCACCAATATCAACAATCATGCTGCCTACTGGTTCATGAACATCTAAGCCAATACCTATAGCAGCAGCCATAGGCTCATCAACCAAATATACTTCTTTAGCACCCGCGTGTTCTGCACTGTCACGAACAGCACGTCTTTCAACTTCGGTAATACCGCTGGGTACACAAATAACCATTTGGCGGGTTGAAGAGTACCACTTCATTTTTACTTTTTTGATCATACCCCTGATCATGTGCTCAGCAACTTCAAAATCGGCAATTACTCCGTCTCGTAAAGGGCGGACCGTGCGAATATTTCGGTGCGTTTTTTCGTGCATTAACCGGGCTTCGTGTCCGGTAGTAACAGGGATGCCATCCTGGTTAAGAGCAACTATAGATGGTTCATCTAAAACAATCCCCTGGTTTCTGGCATAGATTAAGGTGTTGGCTGTTCCCAAATCAATTGCTATATCAGTATATAAAAAATCTAAAAGTCCTTTCTTTTGCTTCTTTTTAGATGATGCAGAATTTGGTATTCCGTAATTGTCAGACATTGCCACTATAGAGGATATTTAAAAATGGGAGTAAAAATGTATGTGAAAATACAATATTGAAACTGTATTTGCGAATATATAAAAGCAGTAAAAAATAGAATGATTTTCAATGTTTAAAATGTCTTTTTCCTGTAAGAATCATGGTCATTCCGTGTTCATTTGCTTTTGCAATTACTTCATCATCCCGGATGCTTCCCCCGGGTTGAATAACGGCTTTTGCACCTGCTTTTGCAGCAGCTTCAACTCCATCTGCAAAAGGGAAAAAAGCATCCGAGGCTATAGCTGACCCTTTCAGGCTAAGACCTTCTTTGGCAGCTTTTGCAATAGCTATTTCGGAAGCATCGACCCTGCTTGTTTGACCTGATCCAATCCCGAGTGTAGCCCCGTTTTTAGCATAGACAATAGCATTCGATTTTACATTTCTCACTACATTCCATGCAAATATCAGGTCTTCCAACTCTTCCTTATCAGGCTCACGTTTTGTAACTATCTCAAACTTATCAATATCAGTTGGTTCAGTATCAGTGTCTTGTTGTAAAGCTCCACCAAATATTGACCGAAATGATGAAGAGTGTACTTCAGTCAGGGCTTTTTTGATCCTTATGAGCCTGCGATTTTTTTTATTTGTTAGAAGCCTGAGTGCTTCATCCGAAAAAGAAGGAGCAATAACGATCTCAGTGAAGATTTCATCAATAGCTTTTGCTGTTTTGATATCTAATTCTCGATTCACAATTATAATCCCTCCAAAAGGAGAGACTGTATCGGTTTTAAATGCTTTCTTATAAGCTTCTGATAATGAATCACTGACACAGATGCCGCATGGGATAGTATGCTTAATAATAGCACAGGTTGGCTTCTCACTATTGAATGAAGAAATAATTTGAAGGGCTGCGTCCACATCCAGGTAATTGTTATAGCTTAGTTGTTTGCCATGGAAACAATCAATGATTTCTTCCTGTGTACCATAAACCGCTGCACTTTGATGGGGATTTTCTCCATAGCGAAGCTCCTGGGATAGTGGAAGAGAAATAGATAATTGAGGAGATGGTTTTTCACCAACCAAGTCATCAAAGTAATTTGCTATGGCTGAGTCATAGTCTGCTGTATGAGAAAAAGCCCTGCTTGCTAAACGTTTTCTGGTTTCGAAGCTAATGTTATTATTGTGGTTTAGCTCTCCCAAAAAGGATTCATATTGTCCCGGATCGCTGAGTATGCAAACATGCGCAAAATTTTTTGCCGCTGCCCTGATCATCGTTGGCCCCCCAATATCTATGAACTCAGTAGCGATAGCCGGGCTCACGCTCCCCTCGTTGATTTTATTCTTGAATGGGTACAGGTTAACTACAACTAACTCTATGGGTAGAATTCCAAGCTTTGCTATTTCATCTATATCGCTTTTGTGGCTAGTTCGGGCAAGGATACCTCCATGGATCATTGGATGTAATGTTTTCACTCTTCCATCCAGGCACTCTTCAAATCCGGTAACTTCCGCAACGTCTTTAACAGGTAACCCGGCATCAGAAATAGCTTTTGCTGTTCCGCCTGTTGATAGTAATTCAATACCATTTGCATGTAAAGCAGATGCCAGTTCTATAAGTCCTGTTTTATCAGAAACCGATAGCAAAGCTCTTTTTACAGCGAGTGGTTGTTCTGGTAAAGAAGAGAGGGGTTTTAGTGCCACGTTAGTTCTTTTTTAATGATTCTAAATGTTTTTGTATGATTTTTGGATAGAGGATGTGCTCCTGTTCTAATACACGTTTTGCAAGTTTTGCAGGTGTTTCATCCTCAAGAACGGGTATTTTTGATTGACCAAGAATCGGCCCATCATCGTATTTTTCTGTTACTAAGTGCACGGTGCACCCTGATTCTTTGTCACCGGCTTCAATCACGGAAGAATGTACTTTAAGCCCAAAAAATCCTTTACCTCCGTATTTGGGGAGAAGGGAGGGGTGAATATTCAGAATACGGTTTGGGAATTTTTCTATTACAGATAACGGAATTTTTTTAAGATACCCGGCCAATACAATTATATCTGTATCCCAAAATTCGAGTTGCTCTAATAATGAGTCTTCATATTGCTCAGAAGACAAAAAATCATTTGGATTAATAATTACAGAAGGAATCTGGGAAGCAATAGCTTTTTCTATAGCTCCAATTCCATCTTTATTGCATATCAACCCAACCAACCGGGCATTAAGTATGCCGTTCCGAGTTGCTGAAATTATAGATTGAAAGTTTGTTCCTGAGCCAGAGGCAAAAACGGTAATATTCTGCAAAAGTAAGGTTTTTCACATGCTAAGGTAGCTGCGAAGATACATAAAGTTTAATATCAATAAACCCTTAAAAAAGAAATTATCCTGGGGGTCCTTGTCCTACTGATTGATCTCTTCGGAATACCTGGTAGTTATTGAAACTCCAGCTAATCTGGTTGATGGTGATTTTGATAATGGTAGCAATTGGAATGGCAATAAGCATGCCCAGAAGCCCCGCCAGTTCCGCCCCTACTAAAATTATAAATAGGATAGCAACCGGATGCATATCTGCTGATCGGGAAAAAAGAAAAGGCTGAAAAACCAGGTTATCTAGCATCTGAACAACAAATATGGCAATCAAACAAACAAGAACAAGCGAAAAGTCTCCTGTTTCGATAATCGAGATTATGATGGAAAGAATATAGCCAAGAACCGGTCCGAAATAGGGGATTGTGTTTGCAAGGCCAACGGCTATACCAACTGAAAGGGAATTATTTAAACCCGCAATCGATAATGTTGCCCAGGAACTTAGTGCCACTAAAATGCTTTGCAATAAAACACTTCTAAAATACAATCCTAGTCTTTTTTCGATCTTATCAATAAGAGATAAGGTTGTCTCGAAATATTTGTTGGGGACTAAAGTGAGTACATCACGCCGGATCTTACTTCCATCTTTTAAAAAGAAAAAAGCAGCAAAAGGAATAACCAGAATAGCATAAAAAATATCAGCAAAAACACTGAAAGCATCACTCAGGATAGTTGAGAATTTGTTAAAGTCAAAGAGTTCGTTGAGAATACGGGATATATTGTTGCTTAAAAATCCATCAGGTATAAATTCATAATCAGTGCTAAGCCGGTTCTCCACTTTTGTAGCAATCATCTCAATATTCCGAATATCCAGTTGGCTGGTAAGCCCTACCATTTCTTCGGCAATTTTTGGAATAATATTGGTTGAGATATAAATAAAGACCAGAATAACTGTTGTTAGGGTAAGCGTGATGCCCAGGGTTCTGTTTAGCTTATTTCTCTGTAACCAGTTAACAACAGGGTCAAGAACATAACTTAAAATCATAGCTAAGATCAGGTACAAAAGCAGGGTACCTAGTTTATACAACAGGAACCCTACAGCAAACAATGCACCTAAGCCCAGTACAAATTTTACCGCTTTTTCAAGAGTAATATTTCTCATGATTCTATGTGTTTCAGCAGACGATCTATTTCTTTTGAGATATCTGAATAATCGTACCCTTTTCTGATCAAAAAGTCGAATAATTTCTTTTTCCTCTTTTCAGGTGGTTCCCTCAATATTCGAGCTTTCCTTTTCAATGCTAAATGAGACAGTGCATCTCCTATCTTACTCTCTGTTTTTACACTCTCCAGCGCAAGGTTAATTGAACCTATATCAATTCTTTTCTTCAGTAACTCCGCTTTAATTTTTTCAGGTCCCCACTTATTGAACTCAAATTTGTCGTGGGTAAATTTTCTGGCAAATTTATCATTATCGATGTATCCCTTTTGTTCAAGGCTATTAATGGAATCATCTATATGCGTTGTTTCATATCCTTTTTTTAGAGCCTTTAGTTTTAGTTCATATGAAGCATGATCTCTTCTGGATAATAGGGTGAGCAAGTATTCTCTTACTTTCCAATTCTTTTCTGATTCAATGAGTTTTTGATACAACTCGTGATCAATCTGAGTTCCTATTTTTAACTTGAAGTGGACAATTATTTGGTCAGAAACTCCTATGATAAACTTCTCTTCATTATAGAGAGAGAACCTGCTCTTATTTCTTGTTTGAACAACAATTTTTGAAATTCTTGCAGGTAATTTGGGAGTTTTTTCAGGAGTTGATTGCATCACTCGTATAAAATAAAAGCCCGGCCTTTCTTAGAAACCGGGCTTTGTAGTGGTCAAGAAAAAAATCAACCTTCTGTTACAGCTTCGGGAGTGGTTTCTTCTACAACATCCGAGGCGCTGGTGGTAAGTTCATCAATTGATTCACCCCGAAGTTTAGCTCTAACGATTGCTTCAATTTTGTCGCAAAGCTTGGAATCTTCTTCAAGGAACTGCATAGCAGAATCTGCACCCTGTCCAATGGGTTCTCCATCGTACCTGAACCAACTCCCTCTTTTTTGAATAACATCGAACTCAACAGCCAAGTCAAGAATCTCTGCAATGCGAGAGGTTCCTTTTCCATACATGATGTTGAATTCAACTACTTTAAAAGGAGGAGCTACTTTGTTTTTAGCTACTTTTACTTTAGTACGGTTACCTATTACTTCATCAGCTTTTTTAATGGCTCCAATGCGACGAATATCTAAACGAACAGAAGAATAGAATTTGAGTGCACGCCCTCCCGTGGTAGTTTCAGGGTTTCCAAACATAACACCAATTTTTTCGCGAACCTGGTTAATGAAAATACATGCAGTGTGTGATTTATTAACAATACCTGTAATCTTTCTCAACGCCTGCGACATTAACCTGGCTTGTAACCCCATATGAGAATCTCCCATTTCACCCTCTAACTCAGCACGGGGCACAAGGGCGGCCACCGAGTCAACTACAATTACATCTAAAGCTCCGGATCTAATCAGTGTCTCTGTAATTTCCAAAGCCTGCTCACCGCTGTCTGGCTGAGAGACTAACAGTTCATCGACTTTTATTCCGAGGGCTTTTGCATACCGGGGATCGAAGGCATGTTCAGCATCAATAAAGGCGGCATAACCGCCGTTTTTTTGAGCTTCAGCAATTACCTGCAGAGCCATGGTTGTTTTACCACTTGCTTCCGGCCCATAAATTTCTGTAATACGTCCACGAGGTACCCCTTGTACTCCCAATGCATAGTCTACCATAATTGAACCTGTGGAAATTACTTCCACATCCTGGGTGGCATTATCCCCAAGCTTCATGATGGTTCCTTTGCCATGTTGCTTTTCAATTTGCCCGACTGCAATATCCAGTGCTTTTAGTTTTTCGTTGTTTTCAGCCATGATGCTTCGATTAGTTTTAATTTCTTTTCTGCAATATACGGTGGCAGGGTGTCAGATCGTGTCACTCATAATTCCAGATAAATATATGTTCGATATATGTAAGACTCAAATGAAAGTTATTCCTTACAAAATTAATTTTCTGATTTAGCTAAATAATTAATGGGAAGCATATCTGATAGCTTTTCAAAACCCCAATAACCATCAAATAGAATAGCACGGGGGTTATAGAGAACTCCAGAAATATCTACAAGCGCATAGTCTGTTAATAGGGTAAAAGATGAGTTTTGTGGTGCAGGAAGTAAACGTTGATTACTAGAAAGAGGACTGATTTTAGAGCGCAAATATGACATATCCTCATATTCATTCTGATAGGTAACATTCAGAAAGTTGACAAACTCATATTTGTAAGTAGTGCTATCAACCTTGTGAAAGTAAAGGGAGTTTGAAACAGTATCTTTAGAAACATATCGTTCTCGATTTTCTCTTTTTTCTCCGTATACAAGAAACCCCTCCTGATTGGCATTACCTTCAATTAAAGACTTGGTGAAGTGAAGAAAAGAGCCATTATAAGCGGTTTCTCTGTTTCTATTCCACTTATTCCGAGTTTTCTTTCGTCTGGATGATAACGGTTCAAAAAATGTTTGGCCTGCAAAAAAATTAGTTCGGTTTTTATAGTCTATTTCAAAATAGTCTAGGTAAAAGAAAATCCTATATCCTAAGTCTTTATTTTCTATATCTAAATGTTCATAAGCATAGGCTGTCAGCTTATTGGTAATAGGGTCGTAATCAAAGTTAAGTACTTCCTCATTTAGGATTTTGGTTCGATCTGAAAAAGGGCCTCTTCCAATAAATGTATTTCGAAACTGTTCAAAATTTATTTTCCAATCTTCGCGATTTGGTTTTACTGTAATCTCATCTAAATCGTATACTTTTTCTTTGAGAGTGATCGTATAAAAATCTGATAACTGCCCTGTTTGTATTTTAATTATCTGGCTTTCAAACCCCAAAGATTGAGCCACCAGTTCATAAACGCCATAAGGAATGCCAGTTAGGTTAAAAACTCCATTTTTATCAGATACTGTTCCAATTGTTGAGCCATTAATAAAGATTTGTGCCCCTGGAATTATTTCCCCATCTATGGTTTTTATTTCACCTTTAATTTCATACAAATTCTGGGATATAAGTGCCGAGCTCATAAACGCATTAAGAATTAGTACAGATAAAAAGTATTGTCGTTTACATTTCATTTAGTGTTTCATTTAGTTGAATAATTGCACTTTCAATCTGCCCACTGGTAGTATAGGGTGCAGGGCCAAACCTCAGCATTTGCCCTCTTGCGTCTGTAAATACATTTCTTTCTAAAAGCTTGGCTTGTATTTCCCTGGCATAAGGAGAGGTAAGAGATAAAAACCCACCGTTTTCCTCAAGAGGCCGATTATGAGTTAAGCGAATAGTCTCAGAATTAAACTTCTTATCCAGAAAGTGATTTTTAAGTAGCTCTACCTTTTGAATGTATTGGCTCCGAAGTACTTCAGGTGTTAATCCCTGTTCCTTAAAAAACTCAACTACTTTTGCTGCTCTGTATTGAGAGGAGGGATCATAGGTAGCACTTGCAAATCGTTGATTGGAGTAATCATACTCAACAGGGTCTTTGCTTCTGGGTTTATCTAATGAGCTGAAAGAGGCAAACCAACCGGTAATTGCAGGACGGTACTCGCAATCTTTAGGAAATCGCAGAAAACAATTGGCTTCTCCCCATTGCAGGTATTTGTAACCACCGGTAAGGATAAAACAATGCTCCAGGCCTTCTTTTCTTATAGACATTGGAACTACGTTTGTACCGTGGTAATCATCTATTAGCATTGGGATACTATGTGCTTTTGCAGCTTTAGCTATTTCAGAAAGGTGCGAATTGATCAGGCTCGTTTCAAAATATACCCTGGAAAGCATAATAGCTGAAGTACGATCGTCTATTTCTTCGATTATCCGGTTGGAAAAAGACTCGTCCGGATCAGTTGGCACCCATACCATTTCCAAACCTTCTTCCCCTAATCGATGCAACTGGCGAAACAATGAATGAAACTCCCTGTCAGTTGAAATGATTTTGGGCTTATTTCTGAGGTCAAGGCTGCTCAACCAACTTACAAATAGTATATGGGTACTTTCTTCCCTGCAGTAAAAACCGCCCGGGTCATCGTAAAAGTCTCTTAGATAATTTCGAAGTATCTCCGTCTTTTGTTCGGCTAGTTCCCATTTCTTGTCAACATATCTGGCCGAATCAAAGAAGTATTCTTTTTGGCCGTCTAAAGCTACATCCGGCCAGGCCTGGTGCGAATGCCCTGTAAATAGCAATCTCTCTGAAACCTTGAAATGGGAATAGTAAGGAATAAGCTGTTCTGCCAGGGAATTAATATCAGTCATAAATCGGAGTGCTTATATAACAAGATTGGAAAGCAAATAGCAGTATAAAAGGTTTCTCAAAAAGAAGCACGAATTGCCCAAAGATCAGGAAATATGGCTCGGTTTAAAGTTTTTTGCAGGTAAGCGACTCCATCCGATCCTCCGGTTCCTTTTTTGGCACCAATTGTTCGTTCCACCATTTTTACATGCCGGTACCGCCATTCCTGTAAACCTTCATCAAAGTCTACAAGTAGCTCAGCTACTAAAGCCGCTTCCGGGTTATTTTTCATTACTTCAATCAAAACAGATTGTACTTCTTCAGATGGGTTAAAAATCAACCCCTCATCATTTTCTCTTCTAGGATGAACCGGATATCCTTTTAAAGTTAGATAATGACAAAAGCTCTCCCAAATGGCAAGCTCATTCAGCCTTTGGTCAATAATCTCTAAATGTTGTGGGGAGTCCGCATGAGCCTCTATTATTAGAGGGGAGCGAAGCCCGCATAGAATTTCGAGTTCACGAAATTGCAGGGACTGGAAACCGCTTGATTGTCCCAGGAATTTTCGGAAACTGTTAAATTCTAAAGGGGTCATAGTTTCCAGGATATCAACCTGAGATACCATGGTTTTTAGAATAGTCAAAATACGGCGAAGTACTTTTATCGATGTCCAGGTGTTACCATTTTCAAATTCATTTTTGAGTTTATCTAATTCATGAAGTATTTGCTTGAACCAAAGCTCATAGGTTTGATGAATGATGATAAAAAGCATTTCATCATGTTCTTTGGGAGAGGATTTCAATTCCTGTAAACCAAGCAGCTCATCAATTTTTAAATAGTTAGTATAGGTCAGGTCCATGGAAATTTTTTAACTATAAATGTATTCAGACTTGCTAACTGCTGTATGTTAACAAATGTAAACCGTTCATTTGTATTTGTAACAGGATGTAAAAATCTTTTAAAGGCTACTGGGTTAAAAACTAAAATTTTCATCGGGGGAATATTTTAATTAAAATATGATCAGCAAAGGTAACCTTCAATCAATAAGACAGCACTATATGGAGATTAAAAAGTTACTATCTCTTCTTTTCATATTAATTATATCTCCTTCAATATTAGCCCAAACTGGAAAAATAAATGGAACTGTTACGGATCAAAATGGTGAACCGTTACCAGGGGTAAATATACAAATCGAAGGAACACTTAAAGGGGCTTCAACAGATGTTGATGGTTTTTATACCATATTAAATGTGCTGCCGGGAACTTATACTATCAGGGCTACCTATATTGGATTTGCGTCTGTCAGGGTGCAGGATGTTGAAGTAAATGTAAACCTGACAACAACTGTCGATTTTGAACTTTCTGAAGAAACGATAGAGGGTGAAGAAATTGTAGTAGTTGCTGAGCGCCCTGTAATTAAAAAAGACGTTGCTGCGAGTGTAGCCAATATCAATACAGAGGATATAGAGTCGCTACCCATAACCAGCGTAACCAGCGCCGTTGGTTTACAGGCAGGTATTCAGGGGCTTAGTGTAAGGGGGAGCGGGAATGATGAAGTTGCCATAAATTTTAATGGTTTGAACCTGACCTCAGGAAGGACAAACACACCGAGAACCGGGATAAGCCTTACCTCCATACAGAATGTACAGGTACAAACAGGTGGATTTAATGCAGAATTCGGGGAAGTACGTTCGGGGCTTATTACAGTAACCACTAAAGAAGGGGAAAGAGATCGTTATACTTTAGATGGTTTGGTGAGGGTAACTCCCCCGCAAGCCAAGAATTTCGGGCAAAGTGTGAATTCACCAAACTCTTATTGGTTACGGCCTTATTTAGACGATGATGTTGCATGGACGGGTACTACCAATGGTGCTTGGGATAGCTATACTCAATCTGAGTTTCCTACTTTTAAAGGATGGAATGCAGTATCTGAAGAATTGTTGGCAGATTCTGATCCCGGAAATGACTTAAGCCCCGAAGGTGCACAACAGTTATTTTTATGGCAGCATCGGAAGAAAACAGATATTGACGAATCTGATTATGAACTTGATTTCACCTTTGGGGGACCGGTTCCTGTAATTAGTGAACGCTTTGGGGATCTTCGCTTTTCCACTTCTTTAAGGGAAACAAAAGAGCATTATTTTATACCATTATCAGAAGAAAATTTTACAGGGCGAACAGTTCAATGGAAACTGACCAGTAATGTTGCACCGGGAATGAAGCTCTCTATTGATGGATACCATGACAGGTTATCTGGCACAGGAGAAAGTCAGGTTGGGAATCCTGGTTTTTTTACCAGTGCATACGATATAGCAAGGTTTATGGATAATGTAAGTTTTATAGATACCCGTATTTTTGCCAGTGATTATTGGGCACCGAGAGAAGAAAAAACAGATGTATTTGGTTTGAAGTTTACCCATAGCCTCTCGGACAATACTTTTTATGAAGTAAGGGTGAGTCATTCTTCTAACAGGTATGATTCTAATCCCGGAGCATTTCGTGATACATCTAATGTAATTACTATTGGGGGATTACCTTTTGATGAGGGGCCATTTGGGTTTTTTGATGACCAGTCCTCTGGTGTAGGTTCGGGTATGAGAATGGGTATTGGTATGAGTACTTCCAGAGATACCAGTAAAATCTCAGACCTGCTTGTAACAGCTGAAATTACGAGCCAGTTAAACCGTGTAAATCAAGTAAAAGCCGGTTTCGAGTTTGTACGTACTCGTAGTGAAGTAAACTATGGATCTTTTGATAAAAACTTTCCTTCCGGCAGATTCATTACTAATTGGGATACTACTCCCATTCGGTTTGCTGCATTCGTGCAAAACAAGCTTGAATTCAATGGTATGATTGCAAATGTAGGTTTAAGAGTAACCTATGCAGACCCTAACCTAGACTGGTTTAATTTTGATACTTTTGATGACGTATTTATACCGGGTAATGCAGGAAGGCTTGATACTTTATCTACGTCAAGAGCAGATGCCCAACTAGTCGTTATGCCTCGTTTAAGTGCTTCTTTCCCGATCACAGATAACAGTAAGCTATTTTTTAATTACGGTCATTTTCTCCAATTACCTACACCGGAAAACCTTTACAGGATTCAGGTAGAACCATTCAGTAATACTATTGTAAGTTTGGGAGCACCGGAAAACGATCTTCCTAAAACAGTTCAGTACGAATTAGGTTTTGAACAAAGTATTCTTGATCAGTACCTGATAAGGATCAACGGGTACTATAAAGATGCCTCTCAGCAACCCAGAACGGTTACCTATAACGGACGGAACGGACAGTCTTATAATATCCGGCAGCCTTTTTCCTATGCTGATACCCGGGGATTAGAACTGACTTTCAGGAAACAGCCTTCCAGGATTTTCTGGGGTGAGATTAACTACACGTACAGTATTGTAAGCGCAGGTCTTTTTGGAACCCTTCAAATATTCGAAAATCCTTTTGAACAAAGGGAATATGAGAGGACAACAGGTATAAACGACGTAGCCAGGCCAGTACCTCGTCCATTTGCCAGAATGCAATTATTTTTACGATCACCGGAAGGTTTCGGTCCAGAATTATTTGGAACAAAGCCATTTGCAAACTGGAATTTGAGTAGCATTATAGCATGGCAAGCCGGTTTGTACACAACCTATACAGGAGGAGGTTCGGTTCCAGGTATTCAAAACAATTTGCAGACACGTGATTTCTGGGATACTGAACTCAGGTTGAATAAGAATATAAGATTGGGCAATAACAGAAGTGTTCAGTTCTTTGTAGACATAAGTAATGTTATCAACAGGAAAGAAATGGATATCAGAAATATGGGATCGGTCGATGGAGTTGATTTCCAGGCTTATATGCGTTCATTACATTTACCGGCTGAGAAATGGGAAGAAATCGGTTTGCTTAATAGTAGTGTTCCCGGTAGTGATAAACCCGGTGATTACAGGGCTCCGGGAGTAGAATTTGTACCTATCGAGGTAACTGTTGACATTAATAATGTGAGTAACCCAAATACAAGAGCTCTTTATTACAATTCAATAGAAGCAAAGTATTACCAATTTGTTGACGGTTCTTTCGTAGAAGCAGATCAGGGTTTTGTTAATAAAGTATTGGATGAAAAAGCATATATAAATATGCCAAATCAACGATATTTTAACTTCTTTAACCCCAGAACCTACAGACTTGGAGTGAGATTCTCATTTTGATAGAGCATAAAATCAGGACTATGACAAGAAAATACACAAAAGCAATTTTATCTTTTTTTATTATTACCCTTATCGGAACTGCTTCAGCTTTAGCTCAGGTTGAATACCGATGGTTAAGTGTGGGTTCCTTTCATAACTTTTATGGAAGCATTGGTTCAGAGATTGAAGAAGGCTTTATTGATGAACAGCAAGGTGGTTGGCAATGGCCTGCCATATACAGAGGGCAGGATGCACAGGCAGCTAAGGCTTTCTGGATTGGAGCAAGAAATTTTACTGATGAATCCGGTAATAACTACGCCGCAAGAGTAGTCCACGTGGGGCCAAGAGTTACTGGCTTGAGTGAATTTTATCCTATGGAGTTTACTTCTACCAGCAAATTTGCACCTCCGGAGGTAGTAGTTGATGGTTTAGAGTCTTTTGGAAAGAGCATTGTAAATGATGTTGTTGACCCTTCTATTCCGGCTGATCGTCAGATTGTATCTGTAAATAACACCTTGCTGGGAGTTACAGTAACTCGCCGTGCTATGCAATTCAGCCAGCAATATCATGATAACTACCATGTGATAGAATATACCTATACAAATACAGGCAATACGGATAATGATCCCGAAATAGAATTGCCCGCCAATACTATTGAGGATATGTATGCCTTTTTCCATTACCGAATGGCTCCCGTAAAAGCGAGTCGTTATACCATTGGGAATGGTACTGGGTGGGGATTAAATACAATGAATGATCGCAGAGGGGATGGTTTAGTACCCGGTGAACCTGAAACGTTCAGAGCTCAGTTTGCATGGCATGGAAATTTTCCTCCTTTTACAGCTTATGATAACGTGGGAGGGCCGATTTGGATACCCAATACCACCGGGGGTTGGCTTAGTGAGGCAGATACTTCTGGCCGGTTAGTGGCTTATCATTTTGTGGGTAGCGTTACTTTACACGCTGATACTTCTCCAAGTGATGATACTGATGACGTGAACCAGCCTTCTACCATGACTGAATTACACTCTGATGATGGCTTAACAAGAAATAACAGTGCTTTTGATATTCCCAAGATGAATGACGAGTATGACCTGATGCAGGCGGGAAGGACAGCACCTCGACATGCTTACAAAATTGAACCGTCAGGATTAGATGGGTTTTTAGAGCCTACTGGTGATCCGGCTACTGGAGCTCCTGCAGGAGGTTGGTCTTATGTTACAGGATACGGACCATACACACTTGCACCTGGTGAAAGTGTAAGAATTGTTGTTGCAGAAGCATCAGCAGGTATTAGTAGGCAAGTTGCTGAAGAGACCGGTGTAGCGTTCAAAGCCGGTGAAATTACTGCTCGTGAAAAAAATGAAGTGGTTTTTCAAAGCCGGGATTCACTATTTCAAACTTTTGAAAGAGCGGTTGCGAATTACCAAAGCGGTTATACAATTCCTGAAGCTCCAATGCCGCCATCCAGGTTTTTCGTTTCATCTGCTGGCGATGGCATTCAGTTGGAATGGGAGTTTGAGGGAAATGAGGCAGATATAGATGGTTTCCAGATTTATCGTGCTACTGCAAGAGTTGATAGTGCTTATAGCTTAGTTTATACAGCGCTGCCCAGTCAAAGATCTGTTAGTGATGGCGATATAGCAAGGGATGAAGATCCGGGTGCCTATTTCGCCTCCACGCCCAGTCGAGGAATTGATTACTATTATTATATAGTCACTTTAGGTAAAACCAATAATGACGGTACAGGAAATACTCCTACAGGAAGCAGACTAATTAGTAACAGGCATTATACTCAAAGTTATGATCCTGCACGTTTGTTAAGGCAAGCTGGTGAAAATATGTCTGAGATACGTGTTGTTCCAAATCCATACAGGGCAAGTAACTTAGGACCTCTTGGGTTTAAAACTCAGGTTGATGATCCCGAAAGAATAGCCTTCTATGAAATTCCGGGCAGATGTACTATTGAGATCTATACGGAGCTTGGAGAACGAATCAGAACCATTGAGCATACGAACGGTAGTGGTGACGAGTTCTGGGATTTACGTACCGATTACAGGCAATTGGTGGTAAGCGGAATTTACATTGCCAGAATAATAAATGAAGATCCTGCCAGCCCTGAATTTGGAAGCGTAGTAACAAGAAAAATCGTAATAATTTTATAGGTACCCGATGGTGAAGTATACTTTAAGAATATTAGTCTTAGTCTTGTTTGTTACCTATCCGGTTTCAGAAAGCTATGCTCAAAAGAAAAGAGCACAAACCAGTATGAAGTTTCTAAGTGTTTCCCCCCTGGCATCTGCAGCAGCTATGTCGAGTGCAGTAACATCTGTAGAGATGGGAGCAGCCTCCGCTTTTTATAATCCTGCAGGAGCTTCCAGGTTTGAAAATACCTTTGATTTTACCGGAGGTGCTGTTCAATGGATTGATGATATTAGCTACCAGTCCGGATCGATTTTGTATAAGTTTAAAAATGAAAACTTAGGCGTATTTGGCTTTAATTTCCTATCTGTTGATTACGGGGATATTTTATCTACGGTTATTGATTTTAATGAACCTGCTGGTTATAGGGATGTAGGAACCATAAATCCTACAGCAATAGCGATTGGTTTTTTATATGCAAATGCAATCACGGATCAGTTTTCAGTTGGGGCAAACTTCAGATATGCTATACAGGACTTAGCTTCTACTATTATTGATACTGATGGTACCGGTGGATATATATCGGAAGATTTTTCGGCCAGTACCGGTGTACTGGATTTTGGTGTACTTTATAAAACCGGCTTTGAGAGTTTGAACTTTGCAATGTCTCTTAGAAATTTTTCACCTGAAGTAAAGTATGATGTTGAAGAATCAGAACTGCCCCTTACATTTAACATTGGTCTTTCAATGAATGTATTGGATTTAACAAATTTAGATCCTGAAACACATTCGATGGTAGTAAGTATTGATGCAAGAAGGCCTCGTGACTTCGAAGAACAATTAATATTGGGTATTGATTATAGTTTCTTAAATCGGTTCAATATCAGAGGAGGTTATGGGATTCCTACTGAGGAAGAGACCTTTTCTCTGGGAGCCGGAATAAGGCAACCTATTGGTAAACTTGCCTTAAAAGCTGATTATAGCTATACCGAGTTTGGGGTATTTGGAGGAATTAACAGAATAAGTTTTCAAATTGACTTTTAAAGGATTGATGAATGAAGAGTATCTTAATTAACTCATTTATAGTTTTAAGTTTGGTAGTGATTTCTTGTAAAGAGTCGGACAGTGTATTTGATCCGGATTACCAGCCTTCACAACCTACTCCCGTGATTACATCTATTGACCCTGCTGTTGGTTATCTGGCAGGAGTAGATTCAATAGTTGTTAATGGTGAGAATTTTGCAACCTCGGTTGATAGTATGACAGCTGATTTTGGAGGTGTTGCCGGTAGGATAAGTAAAGCCTCTCCAACACGATTGGTGATAAGGCCTGGCTATAACATAGGAACGGCAATACCGGTAAGAGTCTCGGTTCGTGGGGCGGTAGATTTTAGTAACGCTTTTGAATATCCATTGGCTGATCCATTTAATTTTTATCCAGAAGGTACAAGTTTAGAATTAGCTCCAACTTCTCCTTTTGCTATAGATGGGTCAGATAATATTTATACAGTTGTAGATGATGCAGCAACTGGATCTATACGTTATGCCAGGATTTCTACTGATGGTACGGTTACATTTGATGAAGTAAAAGACCCTACACAAGGCGCACCTTTAGACAGTACGATGCGGTTTACTCAGTATAATTCGATTGAATTTGGGCCTAATAATAAGCTTTATCTAGCACAACAAGGTACGTTTGGTATTTTCGAAAAAGAATTTGGTGACGGGTTAAGAGAAAAAATTGGTGGGGGTTTTGGATTTATATCGTCCAGGTCTAGCGCTAAATTTTTTGATATCATTTTTGACAATCGTGGTTTTTTATGGGCAGTAGGATTGGGAACAAATGAAATCCATCGCTTTAATACATCAACCAGAGCTGAAACCCGTTTCCCATTTACAGGAGATTTAACGGCAGTTGCTCTTTACGATAATTTTTTATTTGTTGGGGGTAGTATCGAAGGCAATACAGAAGTTTGGAGATTTGATGTAAGTGGTAGCGGCGCACTCAGCAATCAGGTAAAATATTTTGACTTTGAAGCAAACTACACAGGTGGAATAAGGGATATGATAATAGGATCTAATGGAGATATCATCATTGCAACTGGAACAGAGGAGAACAGTTTGGTTCGGGTTTTTGCGGATGGTACTCATGAAATTATGTACGAGGATGTAACAAAAGCAAATGCTGCGTTTCTGACCTGGAGGAGTGATCGCTTCATTGTAGTAGGTACTTCAGGAACCGAACCAAGCATTAATTTTCTGGATTCTTATGATAAATCCCGTGATGGTATTTATGGATTTTAGTCTTAACTAAACAACAATAACCGCTGATTATCAGCAATTAAAACGATTCATATCGAAAAATTGATACAAAAGGAGAACATATGAAATATAACAAAATCATAACTATGCTAGGTATATTACTAGTACCTATGTTAGTTTCTGCGCAGAACTGGACTCAGGATGACAGTTTTGTTGCTACAGGAACTGATATCTGGCTAGAAGTACATGGCGTAGCTGTTGACGCGGATGGCAAAGTTTGGATTCAACCATTCAGTGCTACTGAAACTATTATTACAAATAGAGACGTAGGAGCTGATGGTATACCTGACACTTTATCAACCCGGGCTATTTATGTTTATAATGCGGATGGAACTCAAGCTAGTTTTTCTCCTATCATTGTAGCTGAATGGGCTGATGGGACTACTCCGAATGATACTTTAGGTAGATTTTGGGATCCTACATTAAATGATGGAGCAGGTGGGTATGATACTCGTTCCGGTCGTGGAATTACTGCTGATGCTGATGGCAATATCATTGCTTCTCAGTGGAATACACTATTCAAGTTTAATCCAGAAGGAAAAGTACTTGCTAAAACTGTTCCGACTGGTGGTGCTTCAGGATGTTCACTAACAGAAGCTACTGCAGACGCCAGCAATAATGTATATGTAGGTTGTGTTGTAGCAGATGGAACACCTATAATGAAGTTTGATAGCAATTTAGAAAATGAAGAAGCAGTTGTAAATATAACTGGTACTAATTTTTCTAGAGACTTCCAGGTATCAGGAGACGGTAATACTATTTGGTGGGCTGGATATACAAATGCAGCTATCTACAGATATACTAAACCTGATCCTTTTAGTGGATTTGGCGCTGCTGATACAGTTCTCAGAGGTATCAAAGCTGAAGTATTTGACATTCATCCCATAACAAAATACCTATGGGTTGGTGCCGGATCATTGAACGATGTCCCTGATGCTCCCTGGACTCCTCAAACCTGGTATGCATTCGACTACGCTGACTTAGAAAGTGCTGAGCCTTTAGATAGTATGCGTTGGGTACCTGGTGGTGACGGTGAGTTTGATGCAGGACGCCCTAGAGGTCTGGATTTCTCTGCAGATGGTAAAACTGCTTATGTATCTGTATTTAGTGGTACTGAAACTGATCACGATG
The DNA here is from genome assembly GCA_006969905.1 of Balneolaceae bacterium. Taxonomy (GTDB): domain Bacteria; phylum Bacteroidota; class Rhodothermia; order Balneolales; family Balneolaceae; genus Balneola. Next base: position 2,034,688 of record CP030887.1, read on the forward strand.
TACAGAAGTTTACAACCACTCAGGTTTTCGTATCTAATGAAGATGAGAATCTTTTTGATACTCCAAGTGCTTATAGCTTAGATCAAAACTATCCAAATCCATTTAACCCTACTACTAATATCAGCTTTACACTAAAGGATGCAGGTTTTGTATCTCTGAAAGTATATGATCTTACTGGTAGATTAGTTGGCCAACTGGCTAATGAAAGAATGAATGCTGGTGAACATACACGTACATTTAATGCCCAGGGGCTAGCATCAGGTGTATATATTTATACTCTTGAAGCAAATGGTGTACGATTAACTAACAAAATGACGTTAATCAAATAAGCACAGGCTTATTATTTCATTTAAAAGGCAGCCCAGTGCTGCCTTTTTTTTTAATCCGAAATTATTTTTGATATGCTTCGAAGGTTTGTTTCTCTGTTTATTTTACTTGCAATAGCTTATTCTGTAAACGCTCAGGAATATGAAGTTCCTAAAAAAGAATTTAGAGGTGTTTGGATTGCAACCGTAATAAATCTTGATTGGCCTCAAACAGGAGGTTTAGCTCCGCGGTTTCAAAAATCTGACTTGATTAATAAATTGGATGAGCTTAAAGAAGCAGGAATAAATGCGGTGCTCTTTCAGGTACGAACAGAAGGAGATGCGTTATATGATTCAGATATTGAACCTTGGTCAAGATATCTAACTGGAGAAGAGGGTAAAGCGCCGAACCCATATTGGGATCCATTAGCATTTGCTGTTGAAGAAGCTCATAAAAGGGGTATGGAATTACATGCATGGTTGAATCCGTACAGGGCAATGAGAACTATTCCGGATGATTTTACCCAAAAGAGAGTAGCTGATAGAAGCAATCAATATTTAGAAGTAGACGAGAGCTTAAAACCTTTTTTAGATAAGGAATATGATCCTAACTTTAAAAACAAACTAGCAGGAACTGCAGAAAGAGATACTCAGCATGTATCAAATAAACATCCGGAATGGTTAATGGTATTAAACAACTCTATTGCAATTTTTGATCCAGGTTTACCTGAAGTGATGGAATATAATCTTTCGATTGTAATGGATATTGTAAATCGCTATGACGTTGATGGAATACATTTTGATGACTATTTCTATCCTTACCCACCTAATGAAATGAGCTCTAATTATACCGTTGATGGTGAGATACTGGTTCGAAATGATACTTTAGATGATAAAACCTTTGAATTATATCCCAGAGGATTTACTGATAAAGACGACTGGAGACGAAATAATGTAGATCTGTTTGTAGAAATGATTTATGACAGTATCCAGATTGTAAAACCATGGGTAAAATTTGGAATTAGTCCGTTTGGAATTTGGAAGAACAATGTGCCATCAGGTATTGGTGGTTTAAGTGCCTATGATGTTATCTATGGTGATGGGCTTGCATGGCTGGAGCAGAAAACAATAGATTATATTACACCACAACTTTATTGGAAAATCGAGCGTTTTCGTAATGCAGGGCAGGATTATATTACACTAGCAGACTGGTGGGCCGAACAAGCCGTAGCCAATAACAGGCATATTTATCCCGGACATGGTGTATACCGAACAGATTCAAATACAAGTAGTGGCCAACTATTTGTAGCGAATGAAATCCCCAGACAGATAACACACAATAGAACAAATCCGGATATTCTAGGTAGCGTATTCTTCAGGACAAAAAATATTACCAGCTTTTCTTCAAAAGGATTTAAAGATTCATTAGTAACTAATTACTATAAATATGAGGCTTTGCCTCCCACGCTTTCTTGGAAGGATACCAATCAACCTGCTATACCTCAGAATCTAATTGTAAATAGAGATTCTGAAGTAGAGTATATTTTCAATTTAAGCTGGGATAAACCAGAAGATGATTTAATTACTAAAATATCTTCTTCAGGTCATGTTGATACCCTCATTAAATACGCGATATACAGAGTTGATTCCGACTCAAACCCGGATGAAGTTACAGAAATGGAATTCTATTATAACTTAGTAGGAGTAACCGGGGAAACAACTTTTACAGATATTGCACCACCATCAGAAAACAGCCATTGGTATTTTGTTACGGCTGTTTCAAGAAATAATGTGGAAAGTGAGCCAACTGCTTCTGTTGAAGGAGGGATTGTAGTAAGCAATGAAGATGATCCGTTGATTATTTCGGATTATAGGCTTTCTCAGAACTACCCGAATCCCTTTAATCCAACTACTACCATCTCATTTAGCTTAGGAGAGGCTGGCTTTACTACTCTCAAGGTTTACGATCTGTTGGGCAGAGAGGTTCGCACTTTAATAGAAGAGAATAGGATCTCTGGCGGTCATGAAGTTAGTTTCAATGCAGGGAACCTTTCATCCGGAATTTATTTCTATGAACTAAAAAGCAACCGAGTTCGATTAATAAGAAAAATGACACTTCTTAAATAAGTGTATTTGTTCCGGCTCAACTTTTTTTTAGTACTTATAGCCCTTATCCCCTTATCAGGGGTAAGGGCTCAGTTTTTTTATGATACAGTATTAGTAAATACATTCAAAGAAGGTCTCACTCATTATGTGATAGAGGAGAGAGATGTTCCCTGGTCCATACATGTTCTGGAGGTAGATTTAGCTTCCGGTTTGTATGCTTTAAAAACAAAGAAAGCAAATAACAGGTTGAAGGGACTTTCCCGGACCTCTGATGCAGCTATAGAGCACTATGACCAGGTAGGTACAGTTTATGCAGCCATTAATGGTGATTTTTACGAACGATACGGAGTGCCAACCAATGCCCAGGTTTCGGGGGGAGTATTGTTACAGGAACCGAAAACCTGGAAGCTTTTTGATGATTTTAATGGTGAGCTTTTTGGGATAACTCAGAGCGGGGAGCTTTTTATTGACTCCACGCATTATAGTGGCAGGATTATTCTGAAAGGAGATACTCTAAATATTCACCAGGTAAACAGACTTCCCAAAGAAAATGAATTGGCTGTCTACAATCATTTCTATGGTGACTCCACTGATGTTGATACCTCATCCATACAATTTGAATTGGTTCCCATAGATGAGCGATTTGTAAACGGAAGGTATGCAGCAACAGTCAGAAGGAAATGGAATACTGATTCTAAGAAACTCTTACATGAGCAGGGAGAAATATTCTCATTCAGGGGCGTGCTTCCTGAAAGTCTGAGACTTTTAGAATGGGGAGATACCGTACTCGTGAATCATCAGCTGAAAGGAGTGCCTGAGCGCATTGCCGAGCTTATCGGGGGAAGCAAGAGGATCATTAATAATGGTAATGTATCCGGTAACTGGCCGCAACGACATCCAAGATCTGCAATAGGGTATAATGAAGATGCTACTAAATTTTATATGGTTGTAGTAGATGGAAGACAGGAGAGCAGCTCGGGAATGACCCTTACTGAGCTGGGTAATTTTATGAAGGGCTTCGGAGTGTATAACGCATTAAACCTGGATGGAGGAGGCTCATCTACTTTATGGATAAAAAACAAAATAGTTAACTCCCCCTCAGATAGAACAGGAGAGAGAGTGGTTTCAAATATCCTGATAGTTATACCAAATAATTAGCTTCTATTATTACAAGAGTTGTAAATGTACTAATTGTTGCAAATATTTTGTGTTTAAATGAAAATATAACAATAGCATAACTTGCTATTTGCTGCGTGATATTGTTTAATTGAAACAACCTTAAATTAATGGAGAGACCCATGAAAAGAATAGCACATTTACTTTTACTTATAATTACTCCTTTACTTTTGGTAGGCGCCGGAGCTATGTATCCTAGTACTCTAGGTACAAGAACCTTAGGAAGTCATTACGTTTCACCAAATGTTTCTAATTATAGTTTTGCACTTTACACAGATGTGCCCGCAAGTGTAATAGCACTAAGAATAACACCACTAAACAATGATCCAGAAATAAAAAAATGGTGCTTTGATACAAGACTTTGCTCAATTGACGACTACGTTTACGATACGTCTCAGGATTACATCCTTTATGCTGGTGCAAATGGTGTCGGAGGATATTTGTTTTGGGAGCCAAATAACTAGAATTAACCCAGGAAGTATCTTTGAGATACTTCCTAAAGCTTAATAATAATGCCTGCCAGCATGACCTTAGCCTAGCTTAGCAATTTTTTGGGGCTTTGGGATTTATAACGCATTAAATCTGGATGGGCAGGGTCATCCATGCTCTGGGTTAGAATAAAGTAGTCAATTCGCCTTCAGATAAACAGGAGAGAGGGTGGTTTCAAATATTCTGATGGTTATACCAAAGAATTAGTCTCTAATAATATAAGAGAATTTAACTTTTGAATAATTACATTAGAATTTATCATAAGTAAAAATATAACAATAAGATAATTTGATTATTGCTGCGGAGTATTGTTTGTTTAAAGCAACCTTGAATTAATGGAGAGACCCATGAAAAAAATAGCACATCTACTTTTACTTATGATAGTACCCGTACTTCTAGTTGGTGCAGATATGATGTATCCAAGCTCCCTTGGAACTACCACATTGGGTAGTCATTATGTATCACCAAGCGATACAAAATATATTTTCTCAGTGAGTTTAGACGCTACTGTCCCTGTTATTGCTATGAGGATTACCCCTACTAATGGAGATCCAGAGGAAAAGCATTGGTGTTTTGATACTAATGCTTGTTCCTTAAATAGCTATACTTATGATACTTCAGAAGATTATATAATTTATGCTAGTGGTGGCACTACAACCGGATATCTTCTATGGGAGCCAATGTAATTCTATAGTATAAGGGGGCAAGAGCCCCCTTATTTATACCTTAATAATAATCCCTCTATTCTTCATCCACCGGGCTAGCAGCCAGAACATAATAATCCAGACTATGGCATAGAGTATAGATGCATTGATTGGAGAGTTAATGGCATTAAACACATTATTAAACAGCCAGGTTTTCAACGCGATGGTTTCTCCGCCAACATTAAATTTGATCAGTATAACCAGCCTGCCGACTATGCCACTTAAAAAGAAAACAGTTATGGCATTTATTCCAAAAGCAACTCCCCAATCGGTGTACTTGGTTCGCTGTTTTACATCAATGAACCAATAGCTCAACCCAAAAATACAAATGGCCTGTCCACCTGTAAACAAGGTGTATGAGCTGGTCCAGATATTCTTATTAATCGGGAATAACCAACTCCAGCAATATCCTATTATTATCAGGATGAATCCCCACTTAAAAAACTCCAAAGTACGTGCTTCTTCAGATTTATGATCAGCTACGAGCATTCTTCCTGTCCAGATGCCTACCAATGTCGTAGCAATTGCTGGGATAGTACTTAATAATCCTTCCGGGTCCCAGGTTTGCTTCCACATGTGCGACCCCAAAATCAATTGGTCTATATATGCAGCCAGGTTCGAATCAGGAGAATGAATAGCTCCCGCTCCAAAACCAGGAACTGGAATCAGTTTCATTAAAGCCCAGTATCCCAATAATAAGGAAGCGAGTGTAATCATTTGCGTTTTGGGTTTAGTATAAAGAAAGAGAATTGCGCCAATCGCATAACAAATGGCAATACGTTGAAGAACACCTGGTATTCGAATATCAATGAGGCTTGGGTGCAAGCCGAATTCTGGAGAGAAAGTAAGATAAGGAAATGCAGCTAAAGCGAGCCCCAGGCCAAAGATCTTTAAAGCACGTATGAGTGTTTTGTTGAGTAGGTCTTTATCATTCGCCCCTTTTGCTTTTGCCTTAGTAAAAGCAAGTACAATGGATACACCTACAATGAAAAGGAAGAAAGGAAAAATCAAGTCAGTAGGGGTCCACCCGTGCCAGTCAGCATGTTTAAGAGGGCCATAAATATGAGACCATGATCCCGGGTTATTAACCAGTATCATTGCGGCAACAGTAGCGCCCCTGAAGAAGTCTAAAGATACAAGTCGTTTACCTGAAGAAATCCCCGAAATTGTAGACATAATAGGCTTTTTAGAATGTGAAAAGTATGCTGAAAATTACCATTGTTACATAGAAATGCAATGCTATTTGGTTATCTTTACAAAGAATTTTTAACCCCCGAAAGAGACGCAATGAACCTCTTAATTGCCGATAGCGGCTCCACAAAAACAGAATGGATTTTAACTGGTGAATCCTCCGGTAACAAGCTATTCAGATCAGAAGGATTGAACCCTTATTTCTGTTCTAAAGAGCAGATGGTAAATGAAATAGGGGAGCTGAAAAATCAAATAGGGAATATTTCAGTTGATCATATTTACTTCTATGGAGCGGGGAGTTCAGATCCATCCATGCAGCATATCGTAAGTGAAGCATTAGAAGCCCATTTTTTAAATGCAGAGGTAGAAGTAAAAAGCGATTTACTGGGAGCTGCACGTTCCCTATTTGGTGATAAGAGTGGGATTGCCTGCATACTGGGAACCGGATCAAATTCCTGTGTATATGATGGTATAGATATCGTTGATCGTTTACCCTCTCTGGGATTTGTTTTGGGAGATGAGGGAAGTGGTGGTTATTTCGGAAAAAAAATAGTTCGAAACTATTACTACAACCGGATGCCCGAAGAGCTTCAAAGATATTTGGAAACAAAGTACAACATGGATTTGGAGTACACACTTGACAGGGTGTACCGCAAGCCAAGAGGAAATGCTTATATCGCTTCCTTTGCTTCTTTGTTAACTGTTTTCCCGGATCATGAATTCATAAAAGATTTGGTGGAAAAAGGAACCCGGGATTTTGCCAGAAAACAATTGGCATATTTTCAAAAGCATGAGGTTAAAAATGTAGGCATGGTAGGCTCCATCGCTTCTATTCACCGGGAGAGCATTGAAAAAGAACTTGTAAAAATGGGCTATGAATTAGAAATCGTAATCCAAAAGCCCATTGACGAACTGGTTTCTTATCACCTTAAGCACCCGGTTGGGTAACCATTGATTTAAGTTTTGATATTCTGTTAACAGAAATATCGATTCGTTCTTCAGAGATGGTTCCATCCTCAACAAGTTCTTTCACTACCTGAATAGCTTCATCTGCTTTTATGGCTTCTTCCAAAAGGTTATTTCCGAAGCAGAACATATCGAGTCCGGCTTCTAATCCAAGTTTAAGAGATTCCTTCAATGAATAGTGATCAGATATGGCCTGCATTTGCATATCATCAGAGATTACAACGCCGTCAAACCCCAGTTCTACCCGCAAAAAGTCATTAATGGTTTTTTTGGAAAGTGTGGCTGGATACTTATCATCAAATGCACCATTAAAAACATGAGTAGTCATAATCATGGGGCACAAATCCTGAGAGAATAAATATCGGTATGGCTCTACTTCATCATGCTTCCAGGTGTCGGTTGCATCAACAAAGCCATAATGGGTATCTCCTGAAGCGCTACCTAAGCCTGGAAAATGCTTGCAGCACGTAAGTACCTGATGCCTTTGATGCCCCTTTATATATGCTTCAGCATGGGCGGTAACCCTTCCTTTTGTTTTTCCAAAACTACGCTCCCTGTTACCAATAATAGAGGTTTCCATATCTTCTGCGATATCAACTACGGGGGCAAAATTAAGGTTGATACCATGTGCTTTCAGGGTAAGCGCAATAAGCTCACCTTCTGCTTCTGTAGCTATAGTTTCATCGATTTCTCCAAGTGCAAAATGTGACTTAGTGGGCGGAAAACCGTACTCGGGCTTAAGCCGGTTCACATTACCTCCTTCTTGGTCAATACTAACTAAAAGAGGAATCTCCGCATAGTTTTGCAGGGTACTAACGAGTTCTTTTACCTGCTCTGGAGATTCAATATTATTGACCGGGCGATGATATACCATATCCTTATCAAAAAGGATTACTCCACCAATACCACAATCCCGGATTTCATGAGCAATAACTGATTCTTCGGATACATCAGCACCCCTGAATCCCATTAAAAAGAGTTGTCCGATTTTTTCCTCTAAATTCATACCAATTTTTACATTTTCGTGAGTGCTTTATACGACAAGCTTTCTATTGTAAAATTCATTTTATAGTACCGCATTACACAGGTAGTTACCACTTTATTTATATATTTTGTTGAAAAATTACTTTACAAAAAAAGCCGCTTTAGCCATGAAATATAGAATTGGGTTTACAATATTTTTCGTACTACTGGCAACCTCCAATTTTGCATGTGCCCAGCAAAGCCGGGAAGCAGTAAAAACCGGGATTGATGTATTAGTTGATTCAGAATTCGAACAACTAAAAGGTAAAAAAGTAGGATTAATAACCAACGCCACCGGAGTAAACAGACATCTGATTTCTACTATTGACCTGTTATATGAAGCTGATAATGTGGAATTGGTCGCCTTATATGGCCCGGAACATGGAGTAAGGGGAGATATTTCAGCTGGAGATAAAGTAGATACCTACATTGACGAAAAGACAGGTATTACGGTTTTTTCGCTATATGGAGTTACGAGAAAGCCTACCCCGGAAATGCTGGAAGGAGTAGATGTATTAATTTATGATATACAGGACATTGGTTCACGGTCGTATACTTTTATAAGTACTCTCGGGCTGGCAATGGAGGCCGCTGCTGAAAATGATGTTACGGTTATGGTTCTTGATCGTCCCAATCCATTAGGGGGTGAAAAGGTTGAAGGTAATATTGTGGAGGATGGCTATTTCTCTTTTGTAAGCCAATTCCCTATACCCTATATCTATGGGCTAACTCCCGGAGAAATAGCACTAATGATAAATGGAGAAGGCTGGACAGAGAACGGTAAAAAGGCAAAGCTTGAAATTATAGAAATGGAGAACTGGGATCGATCTATGACTTTCGGGCAAACAGGATTGCCCTGGGTACCTACTTCACCTCATATTCCTCATCAGTACTCTGCCTACTACTATGTGGCAAGTGGTATACTCGGAGAGTTGGGTGTTTTCTCAGAAGGTGTAGGATATACAACTCCTTTCCAGGTGTTTGCCGCAGAATGGATTGATGAAGCTGAGCTTTCTGCACGAATGAATGCATTGGGGTTAGAGGGAGTCATTTTCAGGCCATTGGTTTTCAAGCCCTATTATGGAAGAGATGCGGGAAAAACACTACGCGGGGTTCAGATTCACTTTACTGAATATGAGAAGGTAGATTTAATGCCGTTACAGTTTTGGTTTATGCAGGTACATAACGAGCTCTATCCTGATAAAAACCCATTCGAAATGGCCAGGTCAAACCGTCTTCCATTTTTTGATAAAGTGGTAGGTTCGTCGTACATCAGAAATACATTCTCTGAAACCTTCCGGGTAAGTTCTATTATGGATTACCTCAATAAGGATGTGGAATCATTTAAAGAAACTTCAAAAAAATACTACCTCTATAAGTAGAACAATGAAACATACGCTGGCCTTTCTCTCCCTTATTATTTTTTGTACAGTACCTGTTGCATCTCAAACCATTGCCGATACTCTTTTTTTGCATATAACTATACCTGAGGAGGATACAACAATTACCCCGTTTTCCAGGTACCGGATTTCAGGGGGTACTCATCCTGATGCACGGGCATTTATAAACGGGGAGGAGGTGAAAGTATACGCAAATGGTGCTTTCGCAAAACTTATTTTTTTAGAGAAGGATACTACTATTGTTGAATTCAAGGTAGAGATGAGCGGGGAAAGCATTTCCAGGGATATGCTTTATTTAAGGCCGGTTCCTGCTGAACCTATAGAACCGGGTAGTAAAACTATTACTGAAGAGATGATGCTCCCCAATGATGATATTTGGTTAAGATCCGGTGATGTGCTGATGGTTCGTTTTAAAGGGAGTTCAGGTGAAAAAGCAGTATTCAATATTGACGGTTTTAAAAGAAATATCCCGATGCAGGAGGTGGAAGGGTCGGATGGAATTTATACAGGTTCTTACGAAGTATTGCCGGGAGATAATGTTTCTGAACAGCATATAACATTTAAGGTAAAGAAGGGGCTTTTTGGTTACGTGAAAAAGAAAAGCCCATATAAAGTAAGTTTTAACGGATTACCAAGGGTAGCAGAGACCACAACAGATCGTGCCCATTTAAACATCGGAATGGGAACTGATCGGTTGGGAGGTGCCCGTTACGGGTATCTTGAAGAGGGTGTACGATTAAAAGTAATAGGCCTGTTAAGAAATCACTACAAAGTGCAGTTATCATCAGCGCTAAGTGCCTGGGTACCTGTAAGTCATGCTCAACTGCTACCAGAAGGGACAAGAATACCTGAGTCATTAACGGGTAACATTCGCATTACAGGAAACGATAAAGAAGACATAATTACTCTTAATTTAAGCGACAAACTACCATATACATCCAAACAGGAGTTAGATCCGAACAAGATTGTAGTGAATGTTTGGGGGGCTACTTCAAATACCAATTGGAAAACTAAGCACTTGAGTTCTGAAGGTATAAAAGAAGTAGAGTGGAGGCAGGTTGAAGATGGATCATACCAGCTTACTATTGAACTGAATCACAAACAGAACTGGGGATATTCAGTTGGGTATGGTTGGGGTTCTCAAATGGTTATTAAAGTAAAACGACCACCTGTAGTCCAGGATTCTCTAAAGCCTTTAACAGGAATGACGATTGCCGTTGATGCGGGGCATGGAGGAAGCAATAATGGTGCACTGGGTTCTACCGGATTGATGGAAAAACAGGTTAATCTTGAAATTTCTGAAAAACTTGACTCTTTGCTTAGTGAAAGAGGAGCAAAAACGGTCATGACCAGGCCTGATGACAGTTATATGCTTATGCATGATCGTGCTGATATGGTTCTGGATAATAACTCTGATATGCTGGTAAGTATCCATGCCAATTCGTTGGGATACACCAGTGATCCCTTTGAAATAAGAGGTACTGGGGCTTTTTATAAGCACACAGCTTTTAAGCCCCTTGCAGAAAAAATGTATGAAAAAATGCTGGAGCTGGGTTTCGTTGAGTATGGAATAACAGGAAGCTTCAATTTCACATTGAATGCTCCCATCGAATTCCCAAATGTATTGGTCGAAACCGCATTTATGTCGCATCCGGAAGAGGAAATATTGCTATCTGACCCAGATTTTCAAACCCGCATAGCAGAGCAAATTGTTGCAGGTTTGGAAGAGTATTTCCTTGAATATGCTGATACCAGTAACTTGAAGTAGAGCTTTATTCTTTTTCCTTTTTCTTACCAAATTCAGGATCAATCTGAACAAACTTGGCAATTATAAAAGCGGGTATAGTGGCAACAATTACCCAAACAAAGAACAGCTCATATCCCAAGACCTCTTGTATCTTTCCGCTGAATGCACCAGGAACCATCATGCCTAGTGCCATCAAACCTGTTGCAAATGCATAATGCGCAGTCTGGTGTGTTCCTTTGGCAATGTAGATCAGGTACATCATAAATGCAGTGAAACCGAAACCATACCCAAATTTTTCAAGCCCTACCAGTCCACCAATCAGTATGTATGACTCTGGTTGGAAAAAAGAGAGTATTACATAAACCACATTTGGAACATTCATTGAAATAATCATAGGCCATAGCCAGTATTTCAATCCATGACGTGAAATAACGATTCCGCCCAAAATACCTCCAACCACAAGTGCTATCACCCCAACAGTACCGTTTATGACCCCTACTTCTGTAGTAGTTAATCCCAACCCCCCAACAGCTCTGTCATCTAAAAGAAAAGGGGCTGCCAATTTAACCAGTTGAGCCTCACTAAAACGATAAAGAAGAATAAATGCTAAAATAATTCCGATTCGCTTTTTCTTGAAGAAAAGGGCAAAAGTCTTAATGAATTCCTTAACATAACTGCTTCCTTCCTCACTTATAGTTGGAACGTCAGAAACAGGTTTTGGCAATATAAAGGCATGATATGCACTCAGTAAAACCATTAGCCCGGCTAAAATCCCAAATACTATAGTCCACGAAAATGCAACATTCCCGGTTGAAGCTGCAACTACACCGGCAAGAATCACAAACAGCCCTTCACCGCTTATCATAGCCAGCCGATAAAAGGTAGAACGGATACCAACAAAAAAGGCTTGCTTATCATCGCTAAGTGCGAGCATATAAAAGCCATCGGCAGCTATATCATGTGTGGCAGAACTAAATGCCAAAATCCAGAGAAAGAATAGGGAGAGAAAGAAGAAAGATTCTGTATATAAAGATAAAGCTACGCCTGCAAAGCCGATTGCAACCATAGCCTGCATCATGTATGTCCACCAGCGCTTGGTTTTTATTAAGTCTACTAATGGACTCCAAAAAGGCTTAATTACCCATGGGATGTATAATAAACTTGTATAAAGGGCTATATCAGTATTTGAGACTCCCAGGTTTTTGTACATGATGACCGAAACAGTCATCACCACAACATAAGGTAACCCCTGAGTGTAATATAAAGTTGAAATCCACGACCAGGGGTTCTTTTTAAAATCTGATATAAAGCTCATCTATAAATCCCGTTATTTAATGAGAGTAATTTTTTGTGTGTCACTCCATGAATTATTCAATCCAGTATAGTTTATTCTGACCACATAAACACCACTTGCCATTTGGCTTGCATTCCAGGTTAAGGTATGTATTCCTAAAGAGCGATACCCGTTAAATACCTCGGCTACTTTTTGACCGGTTATGCTATATACGCTCAGGTTTACTTGCCCGGAAGCAGGAATTTCAAAACTGATGTTAGTGGCAGGATTAAAAGGGTTTGGATAAGCCGGGTTTAGTTTAAATCCAAGATCATCAAAAAATATTTCTTCTTCATTTGAAGTAACTTCGTCAGAGATTCCCACAAATCGGACAGCATCAGCTACAACGTAATTTTCAGTATCGCCACCTAAGTTAGAAATAATTACCCTGTCAGAGTTAGTACCGCTAAATTCAAATTGCCCCAGTTTTACCCATTGGGCATTGTTTACACTTTGGTCAATATAAAGGGTATCCGTGCCTTTAAGATGCTGCACAATATATGCTGATTGTTTACTCCTGTTAAAAGAAGCTACCCACCAACCGTACAGGTCATAAGTTCCTTCATTTGGTAATGCTGCTTTGTAGGTTACTGTTTTTGAGCCATCCCCACCAAAAGTAATCAGAGAAATAGATTCTCCATAATAACCGGGATTAGCGGTAGTAGCCCATTCTCCGGTAACTTCAGCACTGTCAAACTCAGTATCTATAACTTGCTCATAGCCAATTACGGGTTCTTTTGGGATAGAGTCTACATGGGTTATTGCAAGAAAAGTTGGAATGCTTCTTTGGAAAGTCCCTCCCTGTGGTCTGTTTAGTAGTGAATCTCCTAACACTATTGTACTTGAGCCCCCGCCATCCAGGTTAATGGCTTCGGTGGCCCCAAGGTCAATCATAATTTGTGCCATTTCAGGAAGGCTTACCCCTTGCGAGTTAGTTTGCCTGCCATCAGCCACCATAAGGATGGCTTTACCATCTGCTGTATAGCCTGCAGCAGTTCGGGGGTCACGATTATCATTTCCAACTCCTGATCCCCAGAAAATTTCTTCATTATACGTGACTTTTACCGTATCACCTTTAACAAGTACAGGCCCGCCACCAACACCCATATAAACATCGGAATAGAGTTCTCCATCTTCTTGTTTTGGAGCCGGAAGTGGGGCATCGTTACTTCCTTCATAAGGCATCGGTGAATCAAACCGGTAAACCCCGCTTGGCTCTGCATTAAAATGGTAAATCCAATCTACGGCCATACTCTTATCCTCCTTTATACCAAACATGCTTCTGATGATAGGATAGCTTTGGCTGTTTCTGGTAAGCGCAGCTACATTTTGAGCAAGAACCTGCCCGGGTTGGATAAGCGTGGAGTAGCTGCTGCTTCCTCCGAAATAACCTCCATTTATGGCTCCATAAACACCTGCGCGTTTGGCAAATTCCGTGGTAGTTTCTGTTCCATCTTCAGCAAAATAAGGTACAAGTGCAATATCCGGATTTGTCATATCAACTTCGTAATACCAGATTTTAAGTGCGGGAGAAGCACGGGTACCAAAGAATAGTTTAACTCCATCAGGCAAATCAACTGTCTGTGAGATATCTTCCCAGGTAATTTCCTGTGCTTTAACCGGAGATAAGAAAAGAAGTACTACAAGAGAGACAAAGGAGAGAGTAATTTTTTTCATAATAAAAATAACTTTATTTGCTACTAGATACCTTGTTCTAACTTTTTTTGCAAGAAGCATAAAGTGCATAAATGGAGTTTATTTGTAAAAACATCGAATTTAAACCCGATCTTTTCTTCAATATCATAAATACTGTAAATGATTAAGCTAAAAGGAACATTTCTTGATGAAATAACTCATGATATACCCTCCCAGAACTGGGATCAGAAAGACTGGGCAAAAGATTTTGATGCTATGAAAGCAGTGGGTATTGATACGGTTATTTTAATTCGTGCCGGTTATAGGCGGCATGCTACATTTAACTCAGAAGTACTCCAAAAAACGATGGGGATTTATCCGGTGTATACCGATTTGGTAGACCTGTTTTTGACCGAAGCTGAGAGGTGCGGTATGGATTTTTATTTCGGACTCTACGATTCGGGAAAGTATTGGGTAAATAAAGCTTATGACAAGGAAATTGAAATAAATAAAGACTTCTGCTCAGAAGTAGTTCAAAAATATGGCGACCGTAATGCGTTTAAAGGTTGGTATTTCAGCCATGAAATTGGCCGTTATGAAAAAGGGGTAATGGATGTTTATGAAGAAATGTCCGCCCATTTAAAGAAAATCAAAGAACAGCCGATCCTTATCTCCCCGTATGTGCATGGGACCAAACAGTTCGGAGAAGAAGCCGTTTCTTTTGATCAGCATACTATTGAATGGAGAGAGATATTTAAACACCTGGAAGGAAATATAGATTTTGTGGCGTTTCAGGATGGCCAGGTTGGCTATAACGAATTGAAGGATTATTTAGAGGTGCATAAAGGCTTAGCAGATGAGTTTGGGATTGAGTCGTGGAGTAATGTAGAATCGTTTGACCGGGATATGCCTATAAAATTTCCCCCTATACCATTTAAAAATCTGAGATATAAAATGGAGCTTGCTGCTGAAGCCGGAATAGAGAAGATGATCACTTTTGAGTTTTCTCATTTTATGAGTCCAAATTCAATCTACCCGGCAGCCCACGGGCTGTACAAGCAGTATATGAATTGGTTAACAGGACAAGGATTCAAAGAAAGCTAAGGTTCAGCTCATGAATAAAGAAAAAATCACATCTTTAAAAAACCAGTTTGCTGAAGAACTTTTTAACCGGGTGATCCCATTTTGGGAGAAGTACTCACCTGATCCTGAAAACGGTGGATATTTTAATTGCCTGGATATAGATGGTAATGTATATGATAACAGGAAGAATATCTGGCTGCAAGGGAGGCAGGCCTGGATGTTTAGTAAATTGTATAATGAGGTAGAGCAAAAGCAAGAGTGGCTGAATTTGGCCCGATCAGGAATTGAGTTTTTAAGAGAACATGCAATCCGGGAAGATGGAAGAGTTTACTTTGCACTCACAAAGGATGGCAAGCCGCTATGGATGCAGCGTAAAATATTTTCTGAGTGTTTTTACATCATGGCTCTGGCAGAGTTTTCACGGGCATCTGGCAAAACCAAATATATGCAGGAAGCTAAAGAAGAGTTTGAACTGGTTTGGGACTGGTCTTTTGATCTTTCTAAAGTGGGTCAGCCGGTTTATGAAGGAGCTCCCGCAATGAGTTCATTAGCCATACCCATGATCCTGCTAAACCTGATTGAGGAAGTGGCCGGTGAACAATGGGCTGATTTTTCTGAACAAGTGGAAGATTGTATTAAAAGAATGCTTTTACATGTTCATGAAGACAGGGAAATTGTTTTTGAGAGTGTAGCAAAAGACGGTTCATTTCTGAACACCATAGATGGGAGGTTATTAAATCCGGGACATGCCATAGAGGCCGGCTGGTTTTTGCAGCACTGGGCAAGACGACTAGGGGATCAAAAGCTTTCTGAAACTGCGATAGAGATGGTTCGCTGGTCTTTCAAAAAAGGATGGGACACTGAGTACCGTGGTATTTTCTATTTTTTGGATTCAGAGGGCTTTTCTCCAACGCAGCTGGAATGGGACATGAAGCTCTGGTGGCCTCATAATGAAGCTATGTATGCACATTTACTTAACTATTCTATTACAGGTAATGAACAAGACTGGCAGGACTTTGAAATGGTTACTGATTACAGCTTCAATCATTTTTCTGACCCGGAGCACGGAGAGTGGTTTGGGTACTTAAACAGGAGAGGGGAGGTTACCCATCGATTTAAGGGAGGGCCTTATAAAGGTTGTTTTCACGTACCAAGGTCGTTATTCCTATGCTGGAAGTTGCTCTGTGAACTAGAAAAAAGAGGGTAACGCTGAACGGAGAAGTTCTTCGTTAAAAGTAATTTCTTGCGGATCAAAGCCTATTTGCTGAAGTAATTCGGTTTGTACTACTTCGGGAATGCGCTGCTTTATTTTGGATAACAATTCCTCCTGAACCTGGTTTCTATCTCTATAATTAGTTTTGAAATCCAGGACCTGAACTACACTCCATCCATTTTCTTCTTTAATTGGACCCCAAACCCGGTTGGGATATTCAGATCGAAGAGGGAAATTAAAAACGGGATGCCTTGCATCTACTGTGGTGCTGATTTCTTTATTTTCAACGTTGAACTCACCTTCAAACCGGGCGATCATTTGATTTAGACTTCCATTTTGATTGGTGAACCGGATAGCATCCCACGCCATCGCTGAATCTTCAAATACATAGGCCCGATAGTTTGCTATCCTGGAATCAATAAACTCATTTTGCCAAATGGAGTACCATCGTGATAAAATACGGAATGGATTAAGTGTGTCAGCTACAACAGTAGTTAAATAATTATTCAATGCATTTATCTCTGCAATTTTTGTTGTTACAACCACTTCCTGCTCATTTTCTAAACCTGCTTCCAGGCCTTTAGAAGCAAAAAACTTATCAGAGATAGTAGTTTCCAGGGCCTGTCTAAGATTCGGGTTTATCATATAATTAGGAACGGTTGAAAGCCGGTTTAAAAACTCCTGAACAGTAAACACCTCTCCGCTCAGAACAGCTACAGGGGTATCGGGGGGGAGTTCTTCAGATGAATACTGATCGGCTCGCAAACTAACAATAGCGGGTATAGAGGTTGGGTTTGTTGATGCTACCGATGGTTCTAAAAACTCCCACAATTGTTTGAGGTTCTGATTGTAAACAATGAGTTCATTTTGCCTTCTTACAGAATCTACATATTGAGAACTCTTTTCTTCAAATCGCCTTCTATAAACTGCAAATCCGAGGCTTTCTTTGTCATTTTCGAAAGTAGTGGCATCAGCAAAAAACGTTTCTTTTTTATTTGTAGCTTTAAAAATATGCCAGCCAACGAGAGAAGAAACGGGTTGGGTGTATTGCCCTATTTCCAAATTAAAGGCAGCTTTTTCTGGTTCTAATCCCATTTGATTCCACGAAACCCACCCCATATTTAGAGATGTTACAGGCTCCCCGACTGCTTGCATGGATTCTGCTGCTAAAGTCTCGAAATCTTCACCTTTCCGGAGCCTTGAATAATAATCCTCTATACCTTGTTTGTTTGGAGAAAAAATTTGCTGAAGTTCCATTTCCGTATTCTTTCTCCGGAAAGCGGCTCTTACTTCCTCATTATCAGGTTGATTTACCAAAGGCTCTATTTGTTTTCTGACAAATTCTTTTGCCAGGGAAATTTCCCGCGTTCTTTGTACTTGTTGAGTAACATAAGAAGCGGAATCCAAACCAAGAGAACTTGCATGCCGTGCTAACGCCGCCCGTTTGAGAAGTTCTGTGGCAAAGCGTTTTCTTTCTTCAAAAGAATCACGAACCGGCGCTATGCTGGTGTAGTTAATGTATTGTTTGGTAAAGATTTCTTTAGAAAGTTCAATCCCATTCCAAGAGGCTACGGCTGAAGTTTCTTCTTTTTTTGAGCAACTAAGCCATGTAAAGAGTAAACAAAAGAAAAAAAGAAGAACACTGTTTTTTTGCATTACCGGATCAAAAGGGTCACAATTTTGTTAGGGGCAAGGTCAAGGGTAATTTGATTATTTTCTATTAAAGAAACAGGCTGGCCCAGCCACTTTTCTTTTAAATTCGAAAGCATAAATTCAGTAGCATTAAATCCGAGGCTAAGAACTGTTGTTTGGTTTTCAATAGAAGAATTATACATCCTCAATATTTTATATGATGAGTCTTTAGAGGGTTTAAAAGATGAAAGCAAAACAAGTGGGTTGTCAATGGAAAGAAACTCCCTTCTCCTTTTTAAAAGCCCATCTTTAGGAAGATTGTGTATTACAGGAAACTCTCTGGCCCAAGCTGGATGAGAAAAAGCTTTTGAGTTTTTAATTACCGTTCCGATTCCCTTATTGGTAATTCCATAACTTAATTCTGCAGTAATAGATCTCAGGCATTGTGCTTCAGGAGTAGGCAGCTTAGGCCCTGCATGTGGCCGCCTGATGCTTCCGTTACTAACTGATAAGTAAGCAACAGAACGATTTATAGTTACAGCGAAGTAAGATTCATTATTTATTGAAACGAGTTCATATTCAGGCAATCCTTTATTGGCAACCCAGGTATGTACAGCGCCATCAGCAGCAAAACAAAAATCATTTTGATGATTAGTAGGATAGGTGAATTCTCCGGGATAACTCTCATACCTTTCCAGGTCAGCTTCCTTTTTAATTTCGAATCGTTTTTGATGTTTTGCAATACGGAAGTGGGCATCAGCAAAAGTAGTATGGGTATGAAAACCTACAGGCAGTAGTAAACGCAACCTTCCATCCTTCAGGCAGTTTTCATAATCAACTTTGATACTGATACCTTCGAAGGTATTCAGCGATAGTTCAACATTAATAGAAAGGCCGACCTGTGATAAGTCACTCAAAGATGAAGGTGCATTAAGCAGAATTTCCGAAACCAGTGTGTCTGATTTAGAAGGATGAGGGTATACTTTTACTAATTCGCTGTAATAAATTTTGTTATCAAACCGGCTGAAAGAGTAGGTATCACCGTTATCCTGTACATATTCAAATCGGATAAAATCCCGGAATGAAAATCCATTAGTCTTATCTTCAAAAACCAGGGTATCATCCTCGAAAGAAAGGCGATACTGTGTATTTGCAATGCTAACTTCCCTAGTGTTTGAGACTTTATTCTTTCTTTCACTTTGGGTTTCAAAAACCCGGACTACTTCATAGCCTGTTGGGGGAAGCTCAATGTCAAACTCAAGCTGGTATGAACGTCCCCAGGTATATTGAATAAATTCAGCTTTAAAATGTGGTGCTTTGCTTTTCAGAATTTTCAAATCGATGGGATTTCCTGCCCCATCTACAGCATTAAGTTCATACTCGGCAAGTATTTCTTCCTCTTCCTTTTCATAATTCGGGAAAACAACCTCGGTTTCAATTCTATAATTCTGCGAAAATGGATGAGGATTGTAAAGAAAAATATCCCTGTGGCGTAGTTCTGAAGACATTGTTTCTTCAAACCCCTTCATAGCCATTTGCTCTAATGTATCCAGAATAATTGAAGCCCCATTTTCCTGAACTTCCCGAAACTGCACTTCATTGTCCTGGTGAACACCATCCACACTACACCCGCAGATATCATCATGGGGGTGATTCTGAAGTAGCTTTTTCCAGGTATAATCCAACAACTGATGATGAGCAAAACTTGATTTCAACAACTCTGATGAGAGTAAACTAAGTGGTTCTGTATATTTTTCCAACAGAGATTGAGCTTTATGATTTTGCTGCTTTAAATAGAGTCGTGTTGAATAAACGCTCAACAAAATCGGGTGATCCGGATTTCCGATCAAATCACCCAAGTATTGATGCTCACATTCTTTTTTCTTTAGCAAATCCATAAAGTCGGAAAAACTTCCATGCTTTATTGAAAGATTGTCAAAGCTGTTATTTATTGAGGAGAGAATCGCCGGGAGTTGAGCTTGTTCAGGCATATGATCAACACCATTATTGAAAAGAAAGAGATCAGAAGGGGAGTTTTTCTCTAATATTCCGACTGTTTTTTGAATCTGCTCTTTTGCTTTTTCTTGATCAGGTTCAACAAGATCAAATCTACCTACAATATGTTCCTGGCCAAGTGCGGCTGTATTGAAATAGCCATCCTTTATATAATATGTAAGCACCGAAGAACCATCAAGTGATTTCCAGGTGAAAACCAATGTGTTTTTTTGAGCAAGTTCATCCGGCATTCCGCGCATAAAAATAAAGGTATCCAGGTCAAACCCGTTCAGGAGTTGAGGTAACTGAGCAATATGACCAAAAGGATCAGGGACATAACCTACATTAAGGCTATGACCGTAAGTCTCAGCTGTTTCCAATCCGAATTGCAGATTACGAATAATTGATTCGCCGCTAACCAGAAAAAGATCTGGAAGAATATACCAGGGACCTATAATAAGTCTTCCTGAAGAGATCAGTTTTTTAAGCCTGGCTTTGTTCTGAGGCTTGATCTCAAGATAATCATCGATCAACACAACCTGACCATCTAACACAAAGCAAGCATAGTCTTCGTTATTCTCCAACAGGTCAAGGATTCGATCGATCATCGTTACCAGGCGAAAACGAAACTGGTTAAAGGTTAAATACCAGGCACGATCCCAATGGGTATGGGAAACGATAATAGCTGGCTTACGTTGGCTACTCATCAGTAAGCTGTAATCATAATGTTCATAATTAATGTTTCTTCAAAAGCAATTGATTCTCAAAGATAGTTAAGTATAATATAAGTTCAACCATAAGATCATTATTTAATGAAAACCGCTTTTTTAATAGGATGAATAAATATTAGAATGTGATTTTTTTTTAATTCATTATTGACAAGATGATGTAGTATGAATATAATGAACGCCACATAGAGCATAATATCTATTATAGTTTTTATGGAATTATGTTCTCAAAAGAATAAAGACAAAGAGGACGTAAATGAAGAGATTTCTACCATTATTACTCGTGATTGTAACTGGTTTGTGCTTAACAGGTTCATTATATGCACAAACCGATGCCCCAGCCGTCGATAACCTTTACCATATTGCCCTTAATGGGGATACAGTGAAAATAGACGGAGATCTTACAGATTGGTCAGACGCTCAATGGAAATTTTTAAGTGTGGACCGGCCCATCTATGGAATATTAGATACAGAGAATGAATCGGGTATCTATCCAGCTGATCCTCAGGATGCAAGCGCCTGGTTTGCCGTAAAGATGG
Organism: Balneolaceae bacterium; assembly: GCA_006969905.1. Classification (GTDB taxonomy): domain Bacteria; phylum Bacteroidota; class Rhodothermia; order Balneolales; family Balneolaceae; genus Balneola. Next base: position 2,055,953 of record CP030887.1, read on the forward strand.
ATGACGACAACATATATTTCGGATTGAGAGTGAGAGATGAAAATGCTCCTCTATTAACTGGTACTGATACTCCCGAAAACCTCATACTCTATGATCATCTGAATGTGTTTTTAGGATTATATGATATTGGTACAGATGCTTATGTATCTCCGCACGAAGAATTGTTTATAGCAGGGAGCGGGTTTGCGTTAACTGACCCCGTTACTAGTCAGGAGGTTCTTACAGGTAGTTCCTACAGAATTGATGCTTCTTATGATAATACGGGTTCAACTCTAGGTGCAGACTATCAAATAGGAGTACGAGCCATTGATTATGGGACAGACCCGGCAATTACTTATAACTATGGATACGTAAATGCGGAGATTCCAAATACGGAGGTTTCAGTTCAATTATGGGGTGACTCAAAAGGATACAATTTAGAATGGAAAGTCCCTTTTGCTTCGCTTGCGGGAAGTATTGGGTCAGGTAATTATGCTAATTTCGATTGGCCGCTATACGCGCCTACTGACGGAGAGATTATAGCTTTTGATGCCAGTATCGGGGATGCGGATGTGGCTTCTCCCACACCGGATACAGAATATTTGACACTGGGCGTTGCAGGCGGGCTGGAGACACGGGCAGAGCGCTTTAGTTTTAGAGGTAAAATTGTGGATATGGAGCTAAACCCAAATAATACTCCTCGCTGGAGTTATTATGTAGATTATAAATCTACACAATCTGTTACTATAGATGCGGATTTAAGTGATTGGGAAGATGCGCCATTTACTGGTCTTGGTCAGGATCACCCTATTTTTGTTGAAATACAGGGTATACCATCTTCACCCAGTGATTTTTCTGGTTATTTTGCCATGAAGATGGATGATGACAATGCCTATTTTGCGGTAAGAGTAAGGGATGAAGGGACTCCCCTTATCCCAACTTTAGATACACCCAACCTTTCTTTCAATTATGATCACTTAAGTGTTTATTTAGGTCTCTATGATATAAGTGATGTACCTTCGAATCCTCATGTAGAAGGGCCAGGTGAGTTTGAAATGTATAGAGAAAGGTTTGCAGGAACTGATACGGCTCGAATTGATACAATTGATGCAAATCGTACCTATCGAATAAGGCCTGAAGTAGATAATGTAGAATCTACCAGGGGTGCAGATTATCAGATGTTACTCAGGGCACTTCCTTATGGGACCGAGCCGGTAGATCCTGAAGAATATAGCGGAGCTTATATAGATACTACAATCTATAAAGGTAATGAAGCTGCTGCTCAGCTTACATTAGATGAAAAAGGTTATGTAATGGAATGGAGAGTCCCATTTTCAAGCCTGGCTGGTGAAATTTCAAAAGGCTCTACTCCACTTCCTGGTAATTTTAGGGGAATAGAATGGCCCTTATTTATGCCACAAAATGGTACTACCATTTCATTTGATGCTGATATAACGGATAGGGATGATAGTGATGGTTCAAGGGGATTAAACCGCTTTTTACGCTTAGGAGACCAACCGTCACTATGGAGAGACTCAAAAAGTTTTAAAATGCGTGGTATTGTTACTAAAACGGCTCCAAAAGTTGCAGTAAGTAATGAAGAAGATTTTGTTGGAAATGGGGGCCTGCCAAACAGAGTCATTCTAGCACAAAACTATCCGAATCCGTTTAACCCGACTACTAATATTGAATATTCTGTTCCAGCTGCTGGAAAAGTTACACTTACCGTTTATAATGTAGTAGGGCAGCGAGTTGCAATCTTAGTTGATGGTTTTCAGCAAGCAGGTAGTAAAGTAGTGAACTTTGACGCCAGTGGACTTAGTAGTGGTATTTATTTATACCAATTGAAAGCAGGTAACGAAGTTCTTACAAGAAAATTCACACTGATCAAGTAACAATAACTCCTGAGGCAGAGAATTGAGTTTCTCTGTCTCTTTTAATTTTTGGTGATGAATATCTGGCTTAAAGTTTCTCTACTTCTACTTTTCATTTATTTAGTTCCTAGTATTGTTTTTGCACAAACTACTGGTAAAATTGCCGGAACAATCACCGATATTCAGGGTGAGCCTCTGATCGGGGTAAATGTTTTTATTGAGGGTACTCAAACAGGTAGTTCATCAGATATAGATGGTAACTATTTTATCTTAAATGTAAGGCCGGGTACTTATAACATCATTGTATCTTATATTGGTTTTAAAACCATAAGGCTTACTGATGTACTGGTACAGGTAGATCGGACTACTACACTTAATTTTCGGATGGAAGAGCAAACCATTGAGGGTGAAGAGATAGTAGTAGTTGCACAGCAAAAACTGATAACAAAAGACCAGACTTCAGCTTCTGCAAAAGTAAGTGGAGACGAAATTTTAAACCTTCCTGTCCAAAGCTTTGTGGAAACTGTTTCTGTTCAAGCAGGAGTTAATGAAGGACAAAGTGGAAGTCTTCACATCCGAGGAGGCAGAAGTAGCGAAATCAAGTACTATGTAGATGGTGTTGCTGTTTCAAATCCATTCAGCAATGCGCTAGCTGTACCTGTTGAAAATACAGCTGTTCAGGAGGTGGAGGTGATCAGTGGAACTTATAATGCCGAATATGGACAGGCAAATAGTGGTATTGTAAACATCGTAACCCGGGATGGAAGTAATGAATTTAAAGGTACATTTATCGGGAGCCTCGGTTCTTATATAACAGGTGATGAAGAAGTTTTTTTTGCTTTAGATGAATCCTCCTTAATGGGAGAACAAGCTTATGAAGGTTCACTTTCCGGGCCAATTCTTAAAGATAAACTGACCTTTTTTACAAACATCAAATATACAGACAGTGAAGGCTGGCTAAAGGGAAGAAATGTTTTTTTGCCGAGTGATTCTTCAGACTTTTCATCTAACAATTCAGAAAATTGGGTTATAGAATCAAGTGGTGATAGTTCTATAGTACCGATGAATACTATTATGGGTTTAACCACTATGGGTAAGCTTACATATAAGCTCACAAGGGATATAAAGCTTACTTATTCATTAACTAGATCTAATACAAAATCAAAGTTTTATAATCATTTATATAAACTAAATCCGGGGTTTTTGCCCACTCAACGAAACAATTCTCTGAATCATCTTGTGACGTTGAATCATGTACTAGACAATAGGACATTTTATAACCTAAGATTAAGCGCTTATACCACCTCTTTTACACAATATAAGTACGAAGATCCTTTTGATGAGAGATATAGTATCATTGAAGGAAGAGCTGGACAGCCTAGTAATGTATTTAACACAGGGGGGGTCAGTAATTATTATTTAGACCGTTCAAGTACCACCTATGCACTTCGATTTGATATAACCCGTCAATTTGGCACTTCACATCTTGTAAAGGCAGGATTTGAATACCGATATAATGATTTAAATTTTGAAGAATTTTTTATACAAGCAAGAGAAGTGGATGATTTTGAAAGAACCATTCCCCCATTAACATCCAGATTACACAATAAGTATAACAAAAATCCTATTGAGGTTGCTGCTTTTGTGCAGGATAAAATTGAAATTAAAGATTTAATAGTAAATGTTGGATTGAGGTTTGACTATTTTGATGCCCAGTCTGTAGTACCAGCCGATTTAAGAGATCCAAGTAATACTGCAGGTCTTCCGCAATCAGAGGCATTCATATCTACTGAAACAAAATGGCAAATAAGCCCAAGAATTGGTTTTGCATTTCCAATTTCTGAAACCGGAGTGATTCATGCTTCCTATGGTCAATTTTTTCAAATTCCAGAATATTCAAGACTTTACGAAAATCCTGAATTTGAAGTCCAATCAAGCAATTTTACCCAGTTTCTTGGAAATGCAAACTTAGACCCGCAAAGTTCTACCACTTATGAAATCGGTTTACAGCAGCAAATTGGAAGCTATGTAGGAATAGACATCACTGCTTATTATCGAGATGTTCGTGAGTTGATAGGAACCAGGTTGTATGAAGCTCGGGTAGGAGGTGATTCGTGGGGGAGATATGAAAACACAGATTTTGGTAGAGTACGAGGTATTTCATTATCTACTGAAATCAGGACAGATTTGGGATTAACAGGCTCTGTAAGCTATACTTTTCAGCTTGCCAGAGGTAACGCAAGCGATCCGCGGCAAGCTTTTTTTGATGCTCAACAGAATAATGAATCGACAAGGAATTTGGTTCCTTTAGACTGGGATCAGCAGCATAACGTTTCAGGCACACTTACTTATAATACAAAGAACCTCTCTGTTGGGCTTTTAGCTGTATTTAACACAGGTTACCCATTTACCCCTGAAGACATTCAAAGAAATGATATTGAATTGCTTAGAAATCAGGCGAGATTTTCTTCCGAATTTGTTTCAAATATAAGGGCTGCTTATAAACTTACTGCTTTTGGAGTGCAAGGCCAGATTTTTGCTTTAGGAGAAAATCTATTGAATTTTTACAGGGAAGATCGTGAGCCCAAAATATTTGAAGTAGAAATACAGGCTCATAATGAGAACGGAAATAATCGCATCAATTCCTTGGTAGATTTTAGAACAAATCCTTTGCAGCAAAGAGCTCCAAGGTTAATTCGGTTTGGTGTACAATTTGATTTTTAGAATGATGGATATAAACAGATATATACAATCTATCTTTTCAAGTATGTTACAATTCATGAAGGCAGTTTTGTTTACTGCTATATTTGTATTTATTACTTCGGTTAATATTCTCTCTCAAACAAATCAGTCAGGAGTATTTGTCGATCCTAGCAAAGGTATTCAGTCTTCAAGAGTTGATTTCAATGTTACTGGTAACCAGGTAGAATCCATTATCACAAACTGGGGATCAGTTGGTAACGGAAATGGTAGTATAAATCAGTCCGGGGTTTGGCCTCGGGGTACAGGTCATGGCCATATTCATGAAATGACAGGTATTATTGTTACCCGAACCCAGGATACGGATGGGCAGGATGTAACCATTGTTAGTGATGGGTATGGTGCTAGCAGTGATGATACTGATATCGATCCAAATACAAATATTCGATGGAAATACCAGCCTTTACCCGGTTATTTTAATCAGACTTCTGAAAACCCTGAAATTGCTAATTCAAGGAACTCTGAAAGTTGGCCTTCTAGATGGCCCGATCAAAGTTCTGAATGGGATGGAGCATGGAACGGATTTTTTGGTTTAAACCAATTTAATGCCGATCAGGAAGTGTTTTATGTAATGGATGATTTGTCTAACACAGAGTTTAAGTACTTCCCGATTGATGGTACACAAGATGGTGGATTAGGAATACAGGTTCGGGTTCGCCTGTTTCAGTGGTCGCAGGCACTGGCAAAAGATATTCTATTCATGCAATATGAAGTATCCAACATAAGTGATCAGGATTATAGTACAGATTTAAATAACCTGCCTATAATTTTTGGGGGTTATACAGATGTAAATCCGGCAGGTTCAGGTGCAGCGGATGATGCTGCGGGCTTTGATAATGATACAGACATTGTATACGGCTGGTCCAGCACAGGGCAAGGTACATGGACTCAATTCAGGGATATTGCTCCCGGATATGTTGGATGGAAATTTTTGGAAAGTCCGGGCATTGATGGAGATTTGGTAGATAATGATAATGATGGACTTACCGATGAATCCAGAGATAATGATGCAGGAAGTTTAATTTTTGGAAGTTGTGGGGATTATGGTGAAGATCAGGAACATTGGTCCGGAGACGAAGATTGTGATTGGAATGAATTAATTGATGATGTAGGAACCGATGGTATCGGGCCGGATCAGGAAGGGTATCCCGGGCCTGATGCAGATGGTACGGAAGGAAATGGGAGGCCGGATCAGGGAGAACCTAATTTTGGAAGATTGGATAATGATGAATCAGATCAGGTAGGCTTGACTTCTTTTTATGGTCCTGCGTTTGGTACGGTTAATATACACAATGAAGAAACCGTTTGGCCGAATATTCAGCCGGGCTTTTTTGACATCCCATTACAGGGTCAAAACCAGATTTGGATTTTTGGTTCAGGGCCTTTTTCTCTTCCACAAAACAGAACACAGCGATTTTCCACCTGTTTTGTTTTTGGAGCTAATGAAATAGCCATGTTTCGGTCAGGTCAGGTAGCGCAAAGGATTTTTGATTCTGATTACAGGTTCGCAACTCCTCCAAGGCAACCAAGGCTAAGGGCAACAGCCGGAGATGGTAAAGTAACCCTCGTATGGGATAATCTGGCTGAGTTCTCAAGAGATCCTATTTATGGGAATGATTTTGAGGGATATCGCATATTGAAATCTACAGATCCCCAATTTACAGATGCTGAAGATATAACTGATGCCTTTGGTAATGCTGTTTATAAACGTTCAATTGCACAATACGATTTAGTTAATGGTTTAACAGGATATCATGAACTCCAGTTTGGAGAGGAAATTGGTATTCCTAATGGGGTACACTATTATATGGGTGATGACACAGGGATACAACATTCTTTTATAGATGAAAATGTTATAAATGGACGTGTTTATTATTATGCTGTTGTCTCTTATGATGCGGGTTATGATAATACCTATTTTGACAGAGGTATTTCGGACTTAGAAAATCTCCTCCAAATCTCTCCTTCCGAATCCCCGGCTAGTATCACCCTTACTCAGGGTGTTATTACCAATTTTGACCGGAATACAGTAGAGGTTCGCCCTAATCCCAGATCCAGTGACTACGTATCTGGTACAATAAATACTGGTTCACAGAATAGTGTATCACAAACCAGTGGACTATCAACAAGTTCAGTTAAGGCAGTTATAGTTGATGAAGAAGCACTATCAGATAATACATATACGATTACCTACACACAGCAACAAGCGGGTGAGATTGTTGAATACATAACAACTTCATACACAATAGAAGACCAAACTGGATTAAAGCTAGTAGATGCAGCTCCCATTCCTTTAGATTTAGAAGATAATCCACTTGAGGAATGGACCCATGAGTTATTGGATAAGGGATTAATTTTTAATTTCAAAAATGCCAATCCGGATGAGCCATCTACTCAGCAGCAATCAAGCTGGACGGAAGCTAGCCAAACTAACCTTCTTACATCTGTTGTACTTAATGATCCAATCTTTGGGCAGACTGAACCTGTAGTTTGGCCTATTCAGGTTGTAATTGAAGTTGGAGATGGAACTCAGGAACTAGGCACGGCTTTTACTTCAACTACCGGTAATAACAGTTTCCCTGTTTATTTCCGGTTATATGAAAAGGATACAGGAATAGAAATCCCATTTATTTTTAGTGAGGTTGATAGTACAGAAAATGGAAGAATTGATGCAGGAGATTTAATTAAAATTGCGTTCAAGAAAGACCCTACGAAAAATGCTCTTACACCAAGCTGGAATATTCGGTTTGATGCACCACTTGATCCGTCAAACAATCCTCTTCCTCCTGAACAACACATTGTTCCACAGTTTGGTGATACTTACAACCTTGTAGCGAATATCCCTTTTAGTAATCAGGATACATATACACTTAAATCCACAGCTCCGTTTATTGATTCTGATGCAGGCAGTGAAGTACTTGATGAAATTACGGTTGTCCCAAACCCCTATGTGGCTGCTACTATTGCTGAGCAGCGCCCTTTCCTTGCAGGTAGGGGAGAAAGAAGAATTGAGTTTCGTAATCTGCCTTCTAATTCCAGCTTAAGAATTTATTCAACCAGTGGGGTATTTATCCGTGAACTTACACCCGTGGATGGGGTAGCGGTATTTGATCTTCAATCAAAAGACGGATTGGAAGTCGCATTTGGGCTTTACTTCTACCATGTAAAAGCTCCGGGTATCGGCGAAAAGACTGGTAAATTTGCAATTATCAACTAGGAAACAGGTATGAAGAAACTAGCTATTATATTAGGTGTTGTTCTGTTTCCAATCGTTTTATTTGCACAGAACCAGGGAACTACCACGATCTCATTTCTTGAGATTCCGGCAGGTGCTCGCAGTATCGGTATGGGAGAAGCTTATGTATCGGTAGCGGATGAAGTTTCAGCACTTTATTGGAATCCTGCTGGTATTACCAGGTTGAACACAAATCAGGCGAGTTTTCAATATACCGAATGGTTTGTAGATACCCGGCTAAACTATGCAGCTACAGTTGTTAAATTGAAGGATACATATCTTGGAGTAAACATCAATATGTTTGATGGTGGGTTGATGGATGTAACCACTCTTACTTTCCCGGATGGAACAGGGGAGGAGTTTTCAGTTCAGGATATAAGCCTTGGTTTTACTTATGCTCAGGCACTTACTGAGAATTTTTCAATTGGGGGTACTTTGAAGCTTCTTCAATCAAGGATATGGAGAATGAGGGCTTCCACAGCTGCGGTTGATTTAGGTTTTCAGTATCAAACTCCTTTTGATAAAGTTGAGCTGGGATTCAGCATCAGCAATTTTGGAAGCGAAATGAAACTTTCAGGGGATAACACATTTGTGCGTGTTGACCTGGATCCGCAAAATGCTGGTAATAACGACGGTATTCCTGCAAATCTTTTGCTCAAGTCATGGGACTTACCATTAATCTTCAGAATAGGATTGAACTATAAGGCCCTCAATACTTTGGATCATAAGCTGATTATCGCAGGTGATGCTGTGTATCCAAACAATAATGTCAATTATTTAAACTTTGGGGCAGAATACGGTTTTCGGAAAGTATTTTTTATACGCGGAGGATATAGCAACCTTTTTGTAGAAGACAACTATGGATTAGGCCATTTACGCGGAGGCGTTGGAATTTATGTTTCCGATAGAATCAGTGTTGATTATGCATACAGTGACAGAGGAGAATTAGGAGGCATTAGTACGATAGGGGCCTCCATTAATTTTTAAGGCAAACTACTTATGGTTGATATAACCAATACCGATGAACACCTTTATGAACTGGTAGCAAATGATCTTAAGAAAAAGATCAGAGACAGCTATTTTGGCTCAAATGGTAAAATACCAAATTACCTGCAGCTCACCGAGATGTATGATGTGAGTATGTCTACCATCAAAAAGGCAATGCGGATTCTTAACGATGAAGAAGTATTGATAAGCAGGGTAGGTAAAGGAACTTTTGCAAACAAGAAGTTTCTATCAGATGAAAGCACTACTGCTATATATCCAAAAACCGGGAAAATAGGTTTGATGATAAGGGATATTCAAGGCCCATATTTTTCCGGTATATATAAAGCGCTTGCCGATAGTGCTGATGTAAATCGGAAACAACTTATGCTCACGGTTTCAAGAGATTTTCATCAACAGGAAGAATCATTGCTGACGATGATGCTGGCTCATGAAGTAGATGGTCTGCTTCTGACTACTCGTAGAAAATCGATATTTGGCACTAAGATCTATGAGTCATTATATGAAAGTAAAATACCTACGGTACTACTGCATGATGTATATGACTCAAAATTACCTATTGTTGATGTGAATAATTATACAGGAGGGAAACTGGCTGCCGAGCAATTGATCAAATCGGTGAAAAAAAACTTCTGTGTAATAGTGGGAGAAAATGGTTTCCGGGCAGACGATATGAGGCTGGAAGGTTTTATTGAAACGCTTAAAGCCGCAGGTATTAATGTGGAAGAAAGATGCCATGTTTTCAGATACTCTTTTGGAACAGAGAATACAGCTTTTGATGAGGGATATAAATTAGGGATGTCCCTGGCCATTAAGAACCTGAATATTGACGGTATTTTTCTTTTTAATGATTTGATTGCTATGGGCTTTCAAAAAGCAATGTTGGAAAGAGGATTAAGAATTCCGGAAGATATAGCTATCATTGGTTTTGATAACATCGAACGTTGTACAGAAGCAAGAATCCCATTAACTACTATCGAAGTTCCTCGTTACGAACTAGGTGTTCAGGCATATGACTTGCTTCAGAATATGATTACACATGGTTTTGATGAAAAGAGCCCTCGGACTCTACTTGATCCTAAACTTATTATAAGGGAGTCGGCTTAATGGCAATCAAAACTTCATTCCTTTTTTCAATTCTATTGCTAATAAGCTGTACTTCAACTCAAAAAAAGGAACCGATAATAGGGGTATGGGTTACCAATATTGACAGTGAGGTAATGTTTAGTAAAGAAGCTATAGAAGAAGGGGTTAAGAAACTACATAATTACGGCTTTAATACTCTGTATCCGGTTGTTTGGAATGATGGCTATACATTACATCCCAGCGAAGTGATGGCCACGTACTTTGGAGAAGAATTCCGCCAGGATACATTATTCAAAAAGAAAAGCCTTGATCCTTTGCAAGTCATGATAGAAGAAGCAAGAAAGTATGATATGACTGTTATCCCCTGGTTCGAATTTGGATTTTCAAGTTCCTACAATCAGGAAGGCGGGCATATTTTAGCTGCCAAACCCGAGTGGTCAGGAATAGATGCGGATGGCAATATGCTCAGGAAAAATGGTTTTGAATGGATGAATGCTATAAACCCTGAAGTACAGGACTTTTTGACAGCTTTGATTATGGAAGTAGTTAAAAAGTATGATATAGATGGCATTCAGGGGGATGATCGTTTACCCGCTATGCCGTCAGAAGGTGGTTACAGTAGTTTTACTAGGGCATTATATACATCGGAAACCGGAAATGAAGTACCATCTGATTCAAGAGAAGAAACTTTTTTGAATTGGAAATCAGATAAGCTCACGGAATATGGTAAAGACTTATATGATGCAGTAAAAGCCCATGACGAGTCACTTATAGTTTCTTATGCTCCGAGTATATACCCGTGGTCAAAAGAAGAATACTTACAGGATTGGCCAGCCTGGATTGAGGCAGGTGCAATGGATCAATTGGTACCTCAAGCTTATAGATGGGATATTGATCGTTATAAAGAAACTATTGATATCATGATCGAGAACTATCAAAGTTCTCCAGGTTTTGAGAAAGTTGAGATAGCTCCCGGAATTATTATTAAAGCAGGAAACCGGTTCAATGATTTTAGTTACGTGAAAGAAGCTGTTGAACATAACCGAAAGCGAGGACTTGAAGGAGAAATCTATTTCTTTTACGAAGGGCTTTTTGAGCAAAATAACAACCTCGCAGACTCGCTATTCAAGTACTACTACAATCCTGATCTTAAAAAAAGCAAACCATGATCAAATTAAGAGATTTATTTTCTAATAAGCGCTTAGTACTCACAGTGTGTGTCGCTTTGTTTTTAACATTGAGCGGCAATGCTCAAAATAATGAGTATGTAGAAGAACTTAGAGGAGTATGGATTACTAATGTTGACAGCGATGTTCTTTTCACAAAAGAATCTATTGCAGAAGCGATGGACTACTTAGCAGATCGGGGCTTTAATGTAATCTATCCTGTAGTATGGAATAAAGGATTTACCTTACACCCAAGCGATGTTGCAGAAAATGCTTTTGGTAAACGACAGGATACTTTTTTTGAGGGACAGGGAAGGGATCCGCTGGCTGAGATCATAGTCGAAGCTCATAGAAGAGGCCTTGAAGTAATTCCATGGTTTGAGTATGGTTTTGCAAGTGTTTTCGGAGATCCCACGGGAGGTCATATCATCCAGGCTAATCCCCACTGGGCGGCAAGAGATGTTGATAGTAACCTGGTAGTACAAAATAACTTCTACTGGATGAATGCTATTCACCCGGAAGTTCAACAGTTTATGATAGATTTAATACAGGAAGTAATAGATAACTATGATATTGATGGTATCCAGGGAGACGATCGGTTGCCGGCAATGTCGTCAAAGGGTGGATACAGCGATTACACTAAACAGCTTTACCGGGATGAACATGACGGGGCAGAACCCCCTGCCCAGTTTGACCAGGTAGACTTTTTGCAATGGAAAGCAGACAAGCTTACCAATTTTGCTGGAAGATTATACCGCCAGGTTAAGGAAACCGATAGTACTCTTATAGTTTCATTTTCCCCGTCTATCTACAACTTTAGCCTTGTGAATTACTTGCAAGACTGGCCTAATTGGATTGATTCAGGCTATGTGGATATTGTTCACCCACAGGCTTACAGGTATGATATAGGCGGATATAAGCAGATCATTAGAAATATGTTTGGACAACAGCCGATATCTTCTGCCGGTTATTTGTTTAGGGAAAGCAGACCACTGGTCTTCCCCGGGGTTTTAATAAAAGCCGGTTCTACATTTAATGATGACGATTATGTTCTTGAGGCTATCGACTTCAATCGTTCTTATGACTTAAAGGGAGAGGTTTATTTCTTCTATGAGGGTCTGGATGAAAAGAACAATAACCTGGCCGATACTCTTTTCAAATACAAATATGGTTTTCCAGCGCTTCCTCCTCATAGAAACGGAAAGATTAGAAGGCCTGAGGCACTCATGACCAATGAAACCGATGCTGAGGTTGTGGTTTCAGGGGATTGGACTTTAGAGGGTACACCTGCTGGTTTCGTAGGGCAATCGTTAGTGGCAAATGCAGGTACAAACTCTAAATTGGAATACTATTTTACCATACCAAATGATGCATGGTATAGGGTATATACATGGATTCCGGACGGAGGGGGTAATGCAACAAATAGTGCTAATTATAAAGTCTTTGGTAAGTCAGATACAACTGAGACTGTAATTAACCAACAGCCTGCCACATCTAGAGGATGGATAGAAATTGGAAATGTATTCCTTGAAAAAGGAACTAAAGCAGTAGTTGAAGTAGATGCAGCTTTAGTTACTGACAACAAACCAACATACGCAGATGCTGTAATGCTCATCCTGGATAGGAAGAAATCCCCTGAAGTGGGTATCAACGCAATTATAGTTTCGAATGCAGAAGAGCCTGCTATACCCGAAGGATTTAGTTTAGATCAGAATTATCCGAATCCCTTTAACCCTACCACAGAGATTAAGTTCAGTATTCCGAAAGCCGCTAAAGTCTCATTGGATATTTTTGATGTACTAGGGAGAAAAGTGACCTCTTTACTTACAGACAAGCGCCTTACCCAGGGGCAGCACCAAGTTAGTTTTAATGCAAATGGGCTTGCCAGTGGCATGTACATTTACAGGCTCTCTGCCGGTGAAGTAACTATTTCAAAAAAAATGATTTTAATTAAATAGCTGCCACAATGGTAATTATCGATTATGCCATAATTGTAACTTATTTATTAGTACTGATCGGGATCGGTATTTACCTTCAAAAAAAAGCATCAAGGAGCACAGAGAGTTTTTTCCTGGGGGATAAAAATATGCCATGGTGGGCATTAGGCGCTTCCGGGATGGCTTCTAACCTGGATGTATCTGGTACAATGATTATCGCCGCGCTTATTTATGCTATGGGTGTGCAGGGTTTTTTCATTGAAATCCGGGGAGGTGTCGTACTTATTCTTGCTTTCTTCATGATTTTTATGGGGAAATGGAATCGCCGCGCTAATGTAATGACAACGGCAGAATGGATGGAGTTCAGGTTTGGTAAAGGTAAACAAGGCGAGGCAGCACGAATTTTGGCTGCAATTGCGCAGCTTACATTTGCTATTTGGGCAATCAGCTATTTTATACAGGGAGCAGGGATTTTTCTTTCTGAATTATTAGGAATTTCTCCGGATTTAGCTGCTATTATTATGATTACTCTTTGCGCATTTTATGCGGCATTGAGTGGGTTATATGGAGTTGTCTATACCGAAGTTTTTCAAGGGGTATTGATACTGGTTGTGATTGTGTATGTAGTAATTCATGTTATGATGAATATTACACTACCGGAAGAATTTATAGTATCCGTTCCGGTGGGGGATGGTACCTTCACCCAAATAAAACAAAACTTATCCGATTGGACCAGCTTTCTTCCTAAATGGGAGATGAATATGCCTGGTGAATATGCCCAGTATAACCTCATTGGTATTGCAACTATGATGTATATCCTTCGATCTACCATTGATGGGATGAGTGGTTCCGGTGGGTATATGATCCAGCGTTTTTATGCGGCAAAAGATGAACGAGAAGTAGGTTTATTATCTGTATTCTGGATTTTCTTACTTTCTTTCAGGTGGCCCTTTATTATGAGTATCGCCATTTTAGGGGTTAGCTATTCGCAGTTGGGCAATGTAATTGATAACCCGGAAACAGTACTCCCGAAAGTGCTGATTGAACTATTCCCTGCAGGTATTAAAGGATTGCTCATTGCCGGTTTACTTGCAGCGGCAATGTCTACTTATGTGGCTATTGTAAACTCAGGGGCTGCTTATTGGGTTAACGATTTGTATCAACGTTTTATAAACCCCAAGGCAAGTAACAAAAAGCTGATCTGGCATAGTAGGATATCTTCTATAGCTATTGTAATTCTTGGGTTGATGTCGACCTATCTTTTCAAAAGCCTGAATGATGTTTGGGGATTTCTCACAATGGGGTTTGGTGTAGGTTTAATTGTCCCACAATTTATTCGATGGTATTGGTGGCGATTTAACGGGTATGGCTATGCCGGGGGAACTGTTGTTGGAATGACAGCTGCTATAGTTATTCGTTTTGTTTTTGATGGTTTCACCGAAATGGAGACTTTCTATCTAACAGCCGCTATTACTTTCTTCGCTTGTATTTTTATTTCGCTAATGTTTCCACCTACCAATGACCAGACGTTAGACGAATTTTACGAAACCACAAAGCCTTTCGGGTTTTGGAAGCCGGTTAAGGAAAGAATTGATGTAATCAATGTAGAAAAGATTGATACTGAAAACCGAAGAGATATATGGTCAACAGTAGTGGCAGTACCGTGGATGCTCTTCATGGGGATTACACCTATGTTGATGGTTACAAAACAGTGGAACTATTTCTTCTATGCTTGTGGAATTTTGCTTGTGCTTTCCACTTTCCTTTATTTCAATTGGTATAAACATCTTTCCACTGTAAGAACTGAAAGTGAATAATATTTTTAGCGTTAGGGAGGAATTCAATATGAATACCAACAAAATAGTTAAAGCTACATTTCTGTTTGTACTTTTTTTTGCGTTTCTAAACCCGATAAAAGCACAAACTTTTCTGAATTATTTTAGTGAGGCTGATATACCTCAGTACTGGACAATTCCTTATGCTTACGATGATGAGGGTTCAGCTCTTCATTTTCAGTTTCCTGATGAAAACTATGATTTTACAACCTTTCTGGGAATGCGGTTCACCCCAGAAGAAGATGGAAGATTACAGACCATACACGTTTTTGTCTCTGATCTTTTAGGCTCTGAACCTGATTCAGTTGAGAACTTCAGCAAAGGTGAAGCAACTACGGAGTGGACGTTTCCATTTACTTATTCAGGTAACAAGTATTTGTCTTATGCTCAGCGTTTTACAGCCCCGTACACAGGGTTTCTGGAAGAAATTTCTTTTGACATAGAAAAGCTTGGATCAGATGATGGATTCAATGATTCTTTAGAAATTGGGTTTTACAGGAAAGAACTAAATAAAACTACAGAGGTGGCGTACTGGAATCCGGGAGTTGTTTGGTTATTTGGCGTTCCGAATAATAGTGGTACTGTAACAGGTTACGGCACACGTCTAACGACTCCTGTATCAAGCTCAGATTCATTAAAACTTCTGGGGGTTGATGTCTTTGTGTTCAATATCAATGATGACCGGTTTTTTACCGGTTTTGATACTCCTCCAAATGATACATTACTGGTAAACTTTCACACCGTTCAACCTTCCGATAGTTTACCGGATCAGATTTTGTATTCAACAAAAATTCCTTTTTCGAATTTAATTCAAGGCTCTACCAATCGTATAAATATTGAAAATGAAGTTTTGTTTTTTGACTCAGGAGAAGATGTTTTTGTAACTCTGGAGGTACTTGTAAATGGAAATCAGGATCACATTGGTCTTACCAGCGGAGCATCTTTTAGTACCCCCATAAACAGAAGCGCGGTAAGAGAAGATGGTAACTGGATTTATATATCTGAATCTAATGCATGGGGTGGCGGTAGTGCTAATGGAGCCGAAATTCAGATATCGGGAATCTTCGATGATCCCAATCCTCAGACACCAGACTTGGAAGAGCCATTAGCTGAACCTGTTCGAATTAACCTTTCAAATATTGCAAACGGGTCGGTCAATATCCCAATTAATGATTTGAGACTTTTCCAAAATGAAGATGTCTGGGTCACCATTTCTACCGAAGTAATAGGAGCTCCTGATACAGTTGTAATCTTCAGTGACGTTCCATCATTAGAGAATAATGGAGACAGGTCTGTGGCACTTATTGAGGATGAAGAAGATCAAAAATGGATTTATTTAAATAATACATCCGGCTTTGCAGGAAATAATTATAATTTTGCGATTGCAGCTAAATTTACCCGCGAAACAAATGACCGTCTTAAAGTACAAATTTACTCAAACAATACTGATTCTTTGCCCGATCAACTTTTAAACGAAATAGAAGTACCCTTTACAACATTGGAGGAAAACACCAATAACCAGATTGATGTCAGCAACTGGTTACTTGATTTAACAGCAGAAGAAGATGTTCATTTGGTGTTTTCAACCAGCCAGATAGGTAAAACAGATGGAATAGTGTTTGTTTCGGATGCAGGCTCTTCTTCAAGCAGTACAAAACGGGCAACTTTTAAAACATCAAAATTTGATACGTGGAAGTTTATGAGTGATGATGAGATTTCTGGTTTTACAGATATCAATTTTGACTGGTCACTGGAATTGCAATTGTCCACTTCTAATGAAAGGGTTAATGAAATACCCAAAGATTTTGCTTTACAATCGGTATATCCAAATCCTTTTAACCCCTCAACAACTATAGAATTCAGCAATCCCATCGTTCAAAGAGTGCAATTAGATGTTTTTGACATTCTTGGCAGAAAAGTAGCAGCACTTATTAACAATGAAAGAATGAATCCAGGAAAACATACTTTTCTCTGGAATGCATCTAACCTGGGAAGTGGCGTTTACTATATTCGTCTCACCAACGGGAGAGAAATCTCTACTTATAAAGTATCATTAATAAAATAGAGATTTTTTTTGTTTAATTACTGAGCTTTGGATTGGGAAACCCAATCGTGACAGGATTTTTTTCAAACGGAGAAAGAGTTTTGTCGATAAGGAAAGCCAGTTCTTTACGGGTAATCAGTTTGTCAGGATCGAAATTTCCTTCATCCCATAATGGCGAAAACTCATTTGATTGAAAATCTACATTACCCACAGCTGAACCTAAAACATCGGTTACGTTGCTTCCAAGTACCTGGTTGGGAAAAGTGACTTCAGAATAAACGCCTAAACGATCCAGTATTTCTTTGAACTCTTCTTTTGATACGGTTCGATCAGGGTGAAAACGGGTTTCGTTTGCCCACGCAACCGGAATGCCTTCACCTTTCATTATTCCGCTTAAACCCACTTTTTGCACGGATTGAAATGCCCAGTCATCAGGGGTTACATCCATATAGGGCATCAGCCACATATTTGCGTCTAAAAGTGTTTGCTGTAGCTCTCTCACATCAACATTTCTTGGTTCAATGCCAGCTTTAACGCTATGGGCGGCGGCGGCTCCTGCAGCTTGTCCAAGTTGAAGCACAACCGGCTGCAGGCGGGTGGTGCCATTTGTCACATTAGATACTGAGATGCTTTTTTCAGCTACAATAAGCCCGTCAATATCTTTTGGGATAAGGCTGCCATATGGAACGTTGTAGGAAGGGATTTTTGGGAACTCAATCTGTTTTGGAACCGGGTTCTTCTTTCGGTGATGGTCTACCGGATAATCTCCAACTGCAATTCCGGTTTTGTAAACAGGCCGCTCCTCAATTTCATAGGGATTAAGTATATCATAAAGGAAAAGACGATCTACACCTACTACCCTTCGGCTTTCCCTAATGTAAGGGATTAATGCCAATTGATCTTCTGTGGGGAATTCATCATCAGCCAGACCAAGGTTTTTATAGCCCCCTTCAGTTTGCATAAAGTATACCCAGGAAAGGGTGAAATTTTTTGCATCCTGTAAAATTTGCTCACGGGTTTCATAGTCTTTTTTCAGAATCTCTGCATAAAAATCATTGCCTTTATTAGGCCAGTTGATCATGTATTTATCGTTCGGGAGCTTCCCGTAATCCAGCATGTTATCGCATTCAATAAGTGATTCATCACCGGTAGAACAAACCTGCCTGCACATACAATCAAAAGGTGTCGGATTGTACCCATCAGGTTTGGGGATAGTCATATCCGCATCTTCACCGTAATCCTTTAATATGGCTACATAGGTAAGATCCTGAACATAAGGATGGGCTTCATCAGGAGCTGATTCTTCTCCTGTTTGTGCAGAAGTCTCCATCTGTATCGAGTATTCTGCACCGGCTTTAGCAAGCAAATCTCCGTATTCAGTACCATCAATAAAAACAGAAGCTTTGTAAGTCATTATGTTTCCGGAGTCATTTATAAAACTGGCTTTATTAAGCTTGTTTTTCGTTTTATAAGCATTGTGAAGGTTATATCCCCTTATGACTTTTATATTTGGGTAGGCTTCTACCATTTCTGTTAAAAAGCGATTCCCAATATGTGGTTCAAATTGGGTATTACTTACCCATCCTGTAAAAACAGCTTCCGGTCCTCCATAGTGATCGTACAATTTTTGCCGGAACTCGCCCCAAATCCCTGATGGCATTTTATGATTTCCGTCAATAGCACTCACACCTGCTGAGGTTAACATACCCCCAAGCCATTCAGTCTTCTCAATAATAACCACATCGGCTCCCAGTCGGGCAGCCTGTATCGCAGCGCTAACACCACTTGCCCCTCCTCCAACAACAAGGATTTCCGTTTCTTTATAGTCTGAAGAAGCACAGCTAAAGGTAAAAACGGCTAAAAAAAATAAGATAATCTGCTTTTTCATAATCATAGATATTAAAAAGGCGAGAATTTTCCTCGCCTTTGAGAGTAATCATTTTTGAATTAGTCGAGTTCCTTCCAGCGAACGAAAGCTTCCATGGCTTCATACTCGGCTAAACCAAGGCTATCATAAAGTTCCGCAGTAGCTCTTGTTCTGTCGTCAGCACGTTGCCAAAATTCACGCGTATCAGTACCCGGAAACAGAGGCCGGTCTTTCTGTGATTGGTGCTTAAAAATAGCCCTTCGCTTTCTGTCGGTTTCTTCAGGGCTTAACGGAACTGCCATTTCAATATCTTCAATGCCCCATTCTTGCCATGCACCGCGATACAGCCATACATAGCAATTTTTCATCCAGGGTTCATCTTTTAGTTCTCTTAATGCCTGGAAAATGGCCTCCAAACAAACACGGTGCGTTCCATGTGGATCAGATAAGTCGCCAGCTGCATAAATCTGATGGGGTTTTATACTCTGGATAAGATTCTTGGTAATTTCTATATCATCAGGGCCAATTGGCTTTTTTCGGATTTCTCCGGTCTCATAGAATGGCAAATCCAAAAAGTGTATGTGTTCATCAGGGATGCCAACATATCTGCATGCTGACTTTGCTTCTCCGCGCCGGATTAACCCTTTAATTGTTTTTACCTCTTCTGAGTCTGCCTGTCCTTCTGTTTTGTTATTAAGGAATTTTCTGACCTGGGTAAACATCTCACTTACTTCGGTATCTTTGTCTCCAAGAGAATCATGATAATCACTGACAAAATCTGCAAAGCGTAAAGCATCGTCATCAAAAACGGCAATATTACCGGATGTCTGATAAGCTACATGCACTTTATGTCCATGATCTACCAACCTGATAAAGGTTCCTCCCATAGAAATAACATCATCATCAGGATGAGGGCTAAATATGAGTGCCTTTTTAGGGAAGGGAGTTTTTCTTTCAGGGCGATAAGTATCGTCTGCATTAGGTTTTCCACCAGGCCAACCAGTAATAGTATGCTGTATCTGGTTAAATACGCGGATGTTTACATTATAAGCTGTTCCTATCTCAATCAGAATGTCATTCATTCCATGCTCTCTGTAATCTTCCTCTGTAAGTTTGAGAATAGGTTTTCCAAGCTCCTGGCTTAACCAGATCACTGCTTTCTTTATCAGGAAATTATTCCACTTTATGGGGCCGGCCAACCAAGGGGTTTTTGCACGGGTTAGCTCTGCTGAAGACGCCTCATCGAGGATCACTTCACAGTTTTTGTGCTTCTGAAGGAAAGTAGCAGGGATTTGATTTGATATTTCCCCTTCAACAGTTTTCCTGATAATGGTTGCTTTACCTTCGCCCCAGGCCAGCATATAAACTTTACGGGCATCCATTATTGTACCCACACCCATAGTTATGGCTCTCCGTGGAACATTTTCAATGCCAAAGAAACCGCTTGCAGCATCTAGCATGGTAAGGCGGTCGAGAGTTATCAGCCTGGTTTTAGAATCGATGGGTGATCCGGGTTCATTAAAACCGATGTGTCCGGTTCGCCCGATTCCTAAAATCTGTATATCAATACCACCGAATGACTCAATTTTATTCTCATACTCTTGGCAAAAAGCACTCACTTCTTCCTTTTTGAGAGTGCCATCAGGTATGTGAATATTGTTTCGATCAATGTCTACATGATCAAAAAGGTATTCATTCATAAAATGGACATAACTCTGCAATGTATCGGGCTGCATAGGGAAGTACTCATCCAGGTTAAAAGTAATTACCTTTTTGAAGCTTAACCCTTCTTCTTTATGCATGCGTACAAGTTCATCATAAATCTGGGTAGGTGTTGAGCCTGTTGCTAGTCCAAGAACTGTGGGTTTATTCTGTTCATTTCTTTCTCTGATCAGTTTAGCAACTTGTTGGGCTACGTAAAGGGAGCCTTCACTTGCATTACCAAAAATTGTAGTTGGTATTTTTTCGAAAGTGCTTAAATCAAAATCGTTAAATAGCATAGGTTGTAAGATAAATATGGGATCGAAAATGCTTATTTCAAGCTTGATGAGATTGTAAAATACTGTAACTAGAGGAAAATCTCATTCCCATATTCGTCTTTTTACATAGGCTTATTTTTGTAAATTTATGTAAACAAAAATGATCAGTTTACTCCTTCAATCATAAACTTTTTTGAAGCAAGTATGTCTCCATTCTCATCAACAACTTCCACTCTCCATTCGCCTGTCCAGCTTTTCCATATTTTTTTTGAACTCCATGTACGGAAAGAATTTGTTCGAATAGTCAAATCGATACCGGCTTTTTCCTCATTCTCATAATACCAGACATGCTTTAAAACAGGGGAGTTTTCTGCTCCATTTATTTTTGTAAAACAGTAAAGTGTGTTAACGTCACTCGAAAAAGTAGAATCGGCTCCAATCAGTGTTCTGTTTTCTATACTTGTACCAATTTCAATTTGCTCTACACTTATTTGACCTTGAACATGACTTGATGTTAAAACAAAAGAGATAATAAGTATTGAAATAGTAGAAATGAGTTTCATAATTATAAAATGTTGAGTTGGGTTTATGGATTATTCTATCCTGATAGACCAATTATTGTTCCAGATGTTACAAAAATGTATAAAGTATTATCTTTGCTAGCTAAAAGTAATTATGATAGATACCCATTCCCACATTTATTTACCACAATTCGATGACGATCGTACACAGGTTTTAGACCGGGCAGCTAGTGAAGGGATAAAAGCAATATGTATGCCCGCAATAGATTTCGAATCGATTGCTCAGATGGAAGTAATAAATCATAAAGATATCTCTTTCTATAAAATGGCAGGTATTCATCCATGTGACGTAGAGGTTCTAGCGGAGGATTTTGAACAACAACTATTCGATTTTTGCAATAGAAAAGAGATAATAGGAGTCGGTGAAACAGGGTTAGATTATTACTGGAGTACCGAGTTTATAGATACACAGAAAAGCAGTCTAAGATACCATTGCAGTGTTGCTAAATCTGTGAATAAACCCATAATACTTCATAACAGGGAAAGCACAACCGATTTACTGGATTTAATTGAAAAAGAACAAGACGGGAGCTTAAAAGGTATCTGGCATTGTTTTAATGGAACAGTAGAAGAGGGTAAACGGGCTATAGGCTTAGGTCTGTATTTAGGAATAGGAGGGGTAGTAACATTCAAAAACGGAGGTGTTGATAAAACTGTAGCTCAACTACCTTTGGATAAAATGGTTTTGGAGACAGATGCTCCATACCTATCACCAACCCCCAAACGTGGTAAACGAAATGAGCCATCTTTTATGAGATATACTGCTGTACGGCTGGCTGAGATTTTCGAAATTAGTCTTGAGGAATTGGTAGTAAAAACCTCAAAAACGGCTGGTAAATTGTTCTTAATAGAGCCTTAAAAAAAATGCGCTTGTTAAGAAAACTTAATGAGGATAATCTAACCTAATTATCAGCTCTAAATAATTATGTTTATTTCAAAAAAATAAACATATGGGACAACAACAATTACTCCTGATAATACTTGTATCTGTATTGGTAGGTATTGCTACTGTGGTTGCAATTAATACCTTTCAGAGTGCGTCCGAATCATCAAACATTGATGCGGTTCGCAACGATCTGGTTATGCTAAAATCGAGCGCCCAGGCCTACTTCAGAAAACCGGCTACACTTGGTGGAGGTGGTAACAGCTTTGACGGATTTACTTTTGAGAAAATCGGATTTCCGGCAGATGAGATGACCCCGGACGGCTTACATGCCCGAACACCAAATGGAGTTTTCCATGTATGGAGAGCTAATTCTGATGAGCTTGGGATTTATGGAGAGCCATTAACTGAGATAGATGCAGTGGTTGATATCACATCATTGGTATCCGATTCAGACTATTTCAGTATTTCTATAACTTCTGACACCTTAGTTTGGTTAAATACTCCAAACTAGTTGTATTTGGTTCACTAAAAGGTGAATGCCTGCCTCGGTAGTATTCACCTTTTTTTGATATTGATACCCAGATTCTTCAGAATCTCGTCTGAATCAAAACTATTATTTTCTAGGCATAAATAAGGATACTCAAAACGTAAGGGCCTGTCCGTTCGTAGTTTTTGAAATAGGAGGCTTTTATTGGAGCGTGAGCTTATTTCCCTTAGCTCCGCATCATATTCTTTGATAGGGTTTATTCGAAGCAACACTTCATA
The DNA here is from genome assembly GCA_006969905.1 of Balneolaceae bacterium. Classification (GTDB taxonomy): domain Bacteria; phylum Bacteroidota; class Rhodothermia; order Balneolales; family Balneolaceae; genus Balneola. The sequence goes on from CP030887.1 coordinate 2,078,952, forward strand.
AAGGGAATAGCTAAGGCTTGCCAGCTTTATTTTTTTTTGAGTATAAAGGTGATCTTTATTAAGGGCTGTGAGTTCTAATTCCTTGGCCAGTTTTTCTAGCAGGAAAAGGGTGGCATTTAGTTTAGCCTGTTCAGAATAACCAGCTATATGAGGGGTTGCGATAAAAGCAGCTTTCGCTAATTCAGTGTTAAAATCAGGTTCATTTTCCCACACATCAATTATAATATCCTGAACACCCCCCTGATCCAATCCCTTCCGCAAAGCAGCTTCATCTATTACCCCACCTCTTGCAGCATTTATAACCAGTTTGAAACTCCTGTCAGCAAGCTTATTCTTATTAAACCAATGATGAGTGGAATAATCACCGGATCGTGTAAGTGGGGTATGAAATGTAAGTACATCACATGATAATACTTCTTCTAAAGAGCAAGACTGGAATCCTTCCTCTCTTTGTTCCCTGGGGGGATCGTAACAATAATAGTTAAGTCCCAGGCTTTCCAACTGCTGAATTACAGCACTTCCCGTTTTTCCTGCTCCAACTACTCCAAAGCTAAGCTGCTTTATATCTATATGCCTTTTGATGCTCCATAACAAAATTGAGGTAATTACATATTCTGATACAGCTTGGGCATTTGAACCTTTAGCATCAATTACTTTCACATTATTTTTTTTCAGGTACTCAAAATCAATATGGTCAGTACCGGCCGAAGCCGTACCAACTACTTTTAGAGATTTTGGGACTTCAGAGAGGGTTTTTTGGCCGACCTGAGTAACAGTTCTGACTAAAAGAATATCCGTACCTGTTAAATCAGGTAGTCCTGAGTTGGGATCAAATAATTTTAAAGTGATTTTTTCAGGTAGAAATTTAGTGAGTTTATAAATGTTCTCGTCTGCTGTTATAGTGAGCAATATTCGTACTCCTAAAGCTGTAAATGATCGTTTTTTAGGCTATACTTGAGCCATGGAAAGAAAGTATAACATAGTTTCGATAATTCGAAAAAAACGAGAGTCACAATCGCTCTCAAAAGAAGAAATTCGTTTTCTCATAGATTCTTATACAGCAGATGAAATCCCGGATTACCAAATCAGTTCTTTTTTGATGGCGGCATTTCTAAATGGGCTTAATGATGAAGAGTCTGCGGCTTTAACAGAGTCGATGCTGCATTCCGGGATAATTGTCGATCTGTCACATATCCCCGGAAAAAAAGTAGACAAGCACTCTACAGGAGGCGTCGGCGATAAGCTTTCCCTCATTTTGGCCCCGATTGTTGCAAGTGCGGGGGTTTCTGTACCTATGATTTCGGGAAGAGGGTTGGGACATACAGGCGGGACATTAGATAAACTGGAATCAATACCCGGGTTTATTGTAGATGTCAATTTAGACAGGTATAAAGAAATTCTGGAACGCCAGAACCTGGTTTTAGTTGGCCAAACTGAAGAAATTGCGCCTGCTGATAAACGTTTATATGCGCTCAGGGATGTTACTGCTACCGTAGAATCCATCCCTTTGATTGCGGGTAGTATTATGAGTAAAAAACTGGCAGAAGGAATTGATGCACTTGTTCTTGATGTGAAATACGGGTCGGGTGCTTTTATGAAAACCCCTGATGAAGCACAGAAACTTGCTGAAGCTTTGGTGGGTATTGGAGAGCAATTCGGCAAAGAAACTATTGCATTCCTAACCAATATGCAGCAACCCTTAGGATATAAAATTGGGAACTGGCTGGAAGTACATGAATGTATTGATGCTTTAAAAGGAGATGGTCCCGAAGACATTATGGAGTTATCTCATTTACTCTCCGGAGCAATGATTTATCTGGGAGGTAAAGCAATAACTATAGAAGAAGGAATTAAGATAAGCCGGCAGCAAGTTGCTAATGGACAGGCATATCAAAAATGGGTTGATATTGTTAAGGAACAGGGAGGAGATACGAATACAATTGAAAATCCCAACAAGTACCCTAAAGCTGCTTATGAATTTGAGATTAAAGCCCCGGCAGATGGTTATATTAGCAAGCTGGATGCTTTTGAAATTGGGATGGCATCTGTAGAGCTAGGTGCAGGCCGTAAAACCAAGGAAGAAGCTATAGATCCACAAGCCGGAATTGTGCTTAGGAAGAAAGTAGGAGACAAAATTTCAAAAGGTGAAACAATTTTGACTGCTTATACGAACAAGCCAACCACGATCGAATCTGCATCGGAACTTTTGTTCGGTTCAGTTACGATCTCAGATCACAAACCTGAAAAGGAAAAGTTGGTTACTCATATAGTAGACAGCAAAGGGACTCGTTTTTTTGAGCTTAATGCTGTTGAATTAAGATAATAATCGCTTAATTTGTATCTGATGTACATAGGGCATTAAAAAAAGGAAAAAATCATGTTTAAAAGATTCATTCGCGCTATCAAATCCATGTTTGGGGGACTTATAAGCTCCATGGAGGATCCAAAGTTGATCCTTGAGCAAAATATCAGAGATCTGAATGATCAGATCCCTCAAATGAATGAAAACATTGCTACGGTCAAAGCAAATCTGTTAATGCTTCAGAAAGAAGCCAAGCGCAACGAAAAACAAATTGTAGAACTTACTTCAAAGATTAAATCTGCTATACAGGCGAATAGAGATGATATAGCAGAGGGCTATGCATTACAACTTGAAAAAGCCAAGGAGACTTTGTCACACACTAAGGACCAGTTAGTATTTGCTGAAAAAGCCTACGAAAAGGCCATAAAAGTAAAGAAAGTGTTTATGCGTGAGAAGGATCGCAAAATTCAAGAAGCTAAAGAAGCTTTACGTGCCAGTGAAAGAGCAGAATGGCAGGCTAAGATCGCGGACACGCTGGAACAGTTTGAGGTTGGTGGAATTGATCAGACTCATGATGAGATGATTTCTAGGATCAATGAAGAAGCAGCCAAAAATGAAGCGCGCATGGAATTAGCACTGGATAGTATTGATACTGAAACCATGGAAATTGAAGCAAATGCTGAAAAAATCCGTGCTCATGAATTAGTAGAACAGTTTAAGATGGAAATGGGGCAAACTTCTGCGGGTTCAATTTCTATAGATGAAGAGCCGGAAAAAGAAGAAAAGGCAAAATCCAAAACTGTCGGCAATAAAGAAAAAAGTTGATAGGGCATTACCATGAGTACCCGAAACGAACAAGAACGCGAACGTCTCAAAGAAGAATACAAGGAGCATTATCGGCGTATTAAAGAGGCGAAAGAACGTTTAAAAACTGCTGAACAGAAAGGTAAGATTGCGCAAGCCATTCAAAATATGGACGCAAACAATTTACTGGAGTCAGTAGATGAGTTTCTTGGGAAAGTAAAGGATAAGGTTACGCATGCTGAAGCGCGTTTAGATGTAGCAATGGATAGTCTCGGTGATGATGAAGACTCCAAACTTGAGCAGGAGTTAAAAAAGGAAGAGATGGATGAAACCATTAAGCGTCAAAAAGCAAAGCAAACCCTCAAGCAGGTAAAAGCCGAAATGGGTATGTTATATTCAGAGATTGAAAAGCATGCCGAGGAAATAAAAGCAGAAAAAACAATCGGACATAAAAAGGAACAAAGTTCTTCGTCAGATAGTGAGAAGGAATCAACTTAATGTCAGCAGACGAACTAAACATTAATTACACCCGTGAAGCTTTCATGAACCCCATTAACTTGGGAAGTTTATTGATTGCCACACTTGCTGCTTTTTTGATCAGTGACTTTGGAGATGCTTCAAGTGTGATGCTTACCACAGTATTTGGGCTGGAATTAATGTATTTGGGGATTGTCCCTAAGCTTCCCCGGTTCAGAAAAAAGACAGAGTTAAAAAAAATCAAGGAGCGACATCAATCAAACAACGAAAAAGATTTGTTCCAATCATTAGACTCTGCCAGCCAAAAAGATTTTTGGTTTTAAAACATCTTGCCAAGCTTGTTCAGGAAAATTTTGAGAAACTACCCTATAGCTCTCAGGGCTTATTGGATAATATTGGCAAAAAGATCGAAGAGTTGTTAGGAAATTACTTAACACTGCTTGATCTTATAAAAAGATATGAAGTGTACCTGAATACCTCGTTAGAAAACAACCTGAAAGAAGAGGTAATTCGCCAGATTGAAGAGATTAAGACTATTGAATCTGAAAAGCTTAAGCGTACTAAAGCCCGCAGAGTGGCAATTATGCAGAAGCGGCTTCAGAAATTTAAGATTGCCAAGGAGAAATACCTGGTATGTGAAACTCACCTGGAAACCATAGAAGATGCTGTAAGGTACATTTATGAGCAGTCTATGACCATGAGTAACCCTGAAGAAATTGGCTTTCAATTAGATAACTTGTTAACCGAAGTAGATGAAACTTCGCAATTGATTGATGACTTAGATCAGGATATTTTACCTGAGTACACGCAGGAATGGGAAACAGAACTGGATTTTGATTCAATTCTGGACGAACTTTCCGATGATGTGGATTCAATCAGCACTTCAAACAAACGAGTTAAAGAATAAACTATGAGTTTAGCTTTTGATACGCTTCTTCTGGAAACAGATGAATCAGGTATTTGCGTACTCACAATAAATCGTCCCGATAAGATGAATGCGCTTAATTCACGGGTTTTTGATGAACTGGATTTGGCGTTAGATGAGGTTTTATCCAATTCTGAGATTAAGGGACTGATCATCACAGGTAGCGGAGATAAAGCTTTTGTAGCCGGAGCAGATATCAAAGAACTGAATACGCTCACGGATAATGAAGCTGAAGCTAAATCATTGAGGGGGCAAAAGACCTTTCAACGCATAGAAGATTCATCAAAACCAATTATTGCCGCTGTAAATGGATATGCATTAGGTGGTGGATGTGAATTGGCATTGGCTTGCCATATTCGAATTGCTTCAGCGAATGCAGTATTGGGCTTGCCTGAAGTGAGCTTGGGGTTAATACCCGGTTACGGGGGTACACAAAGATTACCAGAACTGGTAGGTAAAGCAAGAGCGTTAGAACTTATAATGACAGGCAGGTTTGTAAAAGCTCAGGAAGCCAAAGAAATTTGCCTGGTTAATGAAGTTGCTGAACAGGATGCAGTTGAATCATCTAAAACAATGATGTCAGCCATCATAAAGCAAGGTCCGTTGGCTATAGCACAGGTTGTTAAAGCTGTTAAAGAAGCAGGCAAGGAAAATGGTTACAAATCGGAAGCAAAACTATTTGGAGATTTGTATAACACTGCTGATTTTAAAGAAGGAACAAGTGCATTTCTCGAAAAGAGAAAACCTGACTTTTCCGGTAAATAGTAACTAATTCTTAGTTAATGAGCGACGAGCCTCCATCGGGCAGCATATCAAAAATAACAGGAGCCAACTAAATATGGAGTGGCTTCTTATAACGGGCTCTGTTTTATTGAGCGGGTTTTTCTCAGGATCAGAGATCGCCTTTGTTACAGCCAATAAATTGAAGCTGGAAGTTACTTCCAGAAAAAACAGCATTATTTCAGGTTCTATCGGTTTTTTTACAAAAAACCCGGATACCTTTTTGACAACCACACTGGTTGGGAATAATATTGTAAACGTCATCTATGCCACTTTGATGGCGCTTTTCCTGGTTGACCCCATTATTTATTATGGAGAATTATGGTTTGGGGTCACACCGTCGGGAGTTAAAATACTACTAACCCAGACCATAATAGCATCTTTGGTAATTATGTTGTTTGGGGAAATTCTGCCAAAAGCTTTGTTCCGTGCACAGGCAGATATTATGATCAACATTATAGCACTACCTTTAAGGCTATTCTATTTTATTTTGCGTCCCCTAATTTCTGTGGCAAATGGATCCTCTAATGTACTGATTAAATGGCTGGTACCTGGTGCTGAAAAAACAGAAAATTTTTATCGCCGCCAGGATGTGGAATTGATTGTAAAGGAACTTCGTGATGGTGGTGGAAGCAAAGAGATTGACGAAGACGATTCCGAGATACTGCATAATGTGCTGGAGCTTTCTAATAAGCGTGTAAAAGATTCAATGATCCCAAGAATTGATATTGAAGCGGTGGAAAAGTCAGCTCCAATGGACCAAGTGCTTAAAACGATGATTGAATCAGGGCACTCAAAACTACCTGTTTTCCGGGACAGTATAGATGATGTGATAGGTGTAGTATTTGCGCATGACTTTTTTAAGAATCCCAATTCACTTCATGAAATAATCCGTCCCATTAAACTGGTTCCTTCCAGCAAAAAATCAAATGATCTTCTTTCTGAATTCAGAAAGTCGAATATGTCAGTTGCCATTGTTCTGGATGAATATGGAGGCACAGCAGGTATGATTACCATCGAGGATTTACTGGAAGAAGTAGTGGGGGATATTCAGGATGAATATGATGTAGAAGACGAGATCATGAAGCGTATCTCACCTAATAATTTTATAATAAGCGGGAATGTAGAGATTGAAGAGCTCACTTTGAAGTTTAAGGAAATCGAAATTCCGCTGGAACCTTCCGAGTATGATACCGTAGCGGGCTACATTATCAATCATTTGGGACGTATTCCCAAAGTAAATGAGGAAGCGCTTATTGGAACACATAAGTTCATTATAAGTAAGGCAACTCAAAGCAGGATTGAGACCATAAAACTAACTATAGTAGAATAAAAGGGCATTATGTTTGATCATTATCCACGTTGGTCGCAAGAGTTTGCGCGAAAATATTTAAGCCGAACAATCAATACGTTCTTGTTACATGGAAACGTACACGATTTGGTTCCACTCAAAAGTGAGGATGGCACAGAGTTTCACAGGCTGAAAACTTTTTTATCTGATGAGTTTTTTGGTGCTCGTGATTTTGTTGTTTTTTATGACAGGGCATCCGGTATATATTTTCGGGATAAGGAATCTCAGCAGGATTTTAACCAGGCTATTGCAGGACGGGACAGTCTTGTAGGTACTGATTATGCACAAAAGATGCCCAAAGACCCGGTTAGGGTAATGTCTTTGCTGGAACAGTATTTCAGGCTCAGGCTAGATCAAAAGAAAAGTGTGGCATTGATTGTGGACTATGCTGAAACAATTGTACCCATGAGTGATGCGGGTTCAACAGGTAATGAAGACCGCACCTCGCAGGTTTATCTTTCACGATGGGCACATGATCCGATGTTCCTGGCCTCGGATTTTACCTGTGTGATGATTACTGAAAATCTTGCAGATTTGAACAAGACTATTGTTCAGAATCCTTACACCACAGAGATTAAAATTTCAATACCCGGTGAGGAAGCACGTCTGGATTTTGTGAAGTACGAAACCAGGGATGATGATTTCAAAAAGCTTTCGGATGTAACACCTGAGATTATTGCACAACAAACTGCAGGACTGAACTTTGTAAATATACGAAGTGTACTGTCAAATGCCCGTGAAAATGAAGAGAAGATCACCTTTGAAGGTCTTTCTGAAAACAAAAAGGATTTGATAGAAGCAGAGGCTTATGGGCTTTTAGAGTTTGTAGAAACGCCATATTCGTTAGACAATGTAGCGGGGCATACACATGTAAAAAAACACTTGAGACAAGCTGTTAAAGCCCTGAAAGCAGGCCGGCAGGATGTAATGCCTATGGGTTATCTGGTTTGCGGCCCGGTAGGAACCGGTAAAACATTTTTGGTCACCTGTTTTGCCAGTGAGGTGGGTATCCCGATGGTAAAACTCAAGAACTTCCGTAGCCAGTGGCAGGGGGTTACAGAAGGTAACCTGGAAAAGATTCTTTCACTGTTAAAAGCAATGTCGCCTGTTGCGGTAATGATTGATGAGGCAGATGCTTATTTAGGGGATCGGAATGCCAGTGGTGATAGTGGGGTATCCAACAGGGTATTTTCGCAGATAGCCACCTTCATGAGTGATACCAGTAACCGTGGTAAAATTGTATGGTTCCTGATGACAGCCCGGCCTGATTTGATGCCTGTTGATTTGAAACGACAAGGCAGGGCAGAAGAGCATTTAGCATTATTTCCTCCTTACACTAAAGAGGAAAGGATTGAATTGTTTACTGCCATGAAGAAGAAAACAGGCCTTCAACTTACGGAAGATTATATTCCTTCTGTGATAGAACAGGGCCTTAAAACCTTCTCCGGCGCTGATATGGAAGCGGCATTAACCCGCTCCAAGTTTCGTGCAGCAGCGGAAGGCAGGAAAAAAGTTACTCCTGAAATTCTGGATGCAGCCTTGGGAGATTTCATTCCGCCAACCTATCCGGAAGAGGTAGAATTACAAACACTGAATGCAGTAATTGAGTGTACATCCAAAGAATTACTACCGGAGCGCTACCGTGAAATGGACAGGAATGAGATTTTGGCTACTATTGAGGAATTGAAGTTTAGGGTTGGATAAGAAACGTTTACTTAATTAAGATCGAAAGCAAAAAGCATAAAAGCGGATATAAGCTTTTTCCTGAATGGGTCTGAAATTGTAGTTTTGCTAAAATGTTTATGAACACCATTTTTTTAATAGGTGCAATTCATGGTTTAGTACTAGCTTTATTACTGGCCTCTAAAAAAATAAACAGGCTTTCAAATCGTATTTTGGGTAGCCTGATGGTGGTTTTTTCTGTTGACTTGCTAATGGCTGCTTTTATAGGATCGGGTTTCTATCAGGTATATCCGCACTTCATCGGTATCGATTTTCCTATTACTGTTTTATATGGCCCCCTTCTTTATTTGTATACTACATCACTTATTAAGAGCAGTTCCAGGTTAGATACTAAAGACTGGCTGCACTTTTTACCCTTTGTTTTACTTCTCGTTTATACGATTCCATTCTATACTTACTCAGGAGCTGAAAAAATTAACCTTCTGGCTGATGAAAGATCACTTGAATATGGGTCAGATTTATTAACTCATTTCAAAGTCGGATTCAGTGTGGCTTATGTCCCGTTTATTATCAGGGCACTAAGAACTTATAGAAAGCAAGTGAAAGATAATTTTTCATCATTTGAGAAACGGAATTTGGACTGGCTTCAATTCTTTGTTTTAGGTGGTGTTTTGATGGCAGTAATTGCTACCGGTCTCTATTTGATGGATATATTCTCCGATATAGAAACAGACTACGGCTACTTAACGCTGCTCACAGTAACTATTTTTGTGTATAGCATTGGTTATTTGGGACTACGGCAACCTGAGTTTTTTGCAAATTTTGAAAAATATGCGGAAGCACAGGAGAAGGGCTCCAAAAAGTATTCAAAGTCAGGTTTAGATGACCAAACAGGAAAAATTCTGGCAAGGAAGCTTAAAGACCTGATGGAGGGTGAGCAGCCGTATTTAAACAATGAACTGAATCTGTTTGAGTTGGCTACCATGATGGATATTTCCCCTCATAACCTTACTGAGATAATCAATAAATATGCAGATAAAAACTTTTATGATTTCATTAATGCATATCGGGTTGAAGAGGTAAAAAGAAGAATACAAGATCCATCTTCAGGTAACTTAACTTTGCTTGCTATTGGGTTAGAAGCAGGGTTTAATTCCAAATCTTCATTCAATTCTGTATTCAAGAAACACACGGGGATGACACCATCTGAGTTTAAGTTATCGCATTAAGCTCTCTTTTTTAAACCATGATTTTTTGTTTCCGGAAGCTTGTCAGTGTAGGTTTTTCCAGTGATTTAAATAAGTCCAAACCCAATGGACTGGACGATTGTACTTCAGAAGCACCTTAGTTTTATCGCGAATTGTATTCAAGAACGTAAAACTGAATAAATGCGAGTATACTTAGCAGCTTCTTTCATACTATTACTATCCATTTGTGAAACAGTAGAAGCTTTCCAAACTCAAACGGTATCAGGAGTTGTGATCGATCAGGTCACGAAAGAGCCTTTACCGGGAGCTAATGTAATCCTGATGAATTATCGCCCATTGATCGGAACCTCAACAGATAAGGATGGGAAGTTTTTACTTAAAAATGTCCCATTAGGCCGTCATGATTTTCAGGTCTCTTATCTGGGATTTGAGACAAAGATAGTTTCCGAGATCCTGATAACAAGCGGAAGAGAACAGGTATTAACTATTGAACTAAAAGAGAAGGTTTTTGAGGGAGAAGGCATTGAAGTGGTTGCAGCTATTCAAAAGGATAAACCTTTAAATGACATGGCTTATAGCAGCGTAAAAACATTTACTGTTGAAGAAACACAGCGGTATGCAGGTGGGTTGGATGACCCGGCCAGGTTGGTTACTGTATTTCCCGGGGTAACTTCAACAGGGGGCGTTCAGAACAATGCTATTTCCATTCGCGGAAATGCCCCAAAAAGTGTACAGTGGAGGTTGGAAGGAATCGAAATTCCAAACCCAAGCCATTTCGCAGGGCTTTCTGTTGCCGGGGGAGGTGGGCTGTCACTATTCAGTTCTCAGCTATTATCTGATTCTGATTTTATGACAGGTGCTTTTCCTGCAGAATATGGAAATGCTTTGTCCGGGGTATTTGATATTAACTTCCGGACAGGAAATCAAAATAAAAGAGAACATGCTTTTCAACTAGGTATTAATGGGATTGAGGCAAGTTCAGGTGGCCCGATCAAAAAAAGGGGGCTTTCTACTTATCTATTCAATTACCGGTTCTCCACACTTACACTTTTGCTTCCCATTTTACCTACTGAAGGAACCATTCAATACCAGGATTTATCTTTCACATTTAATTTTCCCACGAGAGGAATTGGGCGTTTTAAAGTTTGGGGGATAGGGGGATTGGATAAACAAACACTGGATGCCAAAACAGATTCTACAAAGTGGGAATACGCTTATTGGGATTTTACCGACAGCGAAATCAACCTGGGAGTTGGGGCTTTAGGGATAGCACACAGCATTTTGGTGAATTCGAATGGCTATTTGAAAACCTCCCTGGCAATTTCAGGAAACCAAACAAAGTATACGGAAGACAGGTTGAATGAAGACCTGAGTTTAATTCCCCATTTGAATATAAATAATGAAAGTGGCAGGTGGGCTTTCAAATCATACCTGAATCAAAAGGTAAATAGAAAGATAACAGTACGGGGAGGTATTGAAGCTCAGCAGCTGTTTTATGATTTGAACCTGAGGGGCAGGCCATCAGGTGATCGTCCTTTTCAGGAGCTTATTCGCAGAGAAGATACAGCACAACTAATTCAGGTATATAATCAAACCAGATTTGAGTTGTTACCTGGATTAACACTTTCAGCAGGGTTGCGTGGCCAGTGGTTTTCAATAAACGAGGAATTCAACTTAGAGCCAAGGGTTTCGTTAAATATGGAAGTGAATTCTAAGTCATCATTCCACCTTGGGTACGGGTTACATAGCCAAATTGAGCAACTTGGAATTTATTACGTTAAGGCTCAATCGGCATTTCCAAATCAAAATCTCGAAATGGCAAAAGCACATCACCTGGTATTGGGCTGGAATCAAAGTATCGGAACACAACATCATTTAAAGGCCGAGGTCTTTGCACAAAAACTATTTGATGTGCCTGTAATTGCAGACAGTAGTTTTTCGATGCTGAATTTTGTACAGGATTTTACTTTTAGCGATGCTTTGGTAAATGAAGGAAAAGGTGAAAACTATGGCTTGGAACTGAGCCTGGAGAGATTTTTGAATAAAGGGTACTACTATTTGTTAACAGGAACATTTTACTCATCAAGGTATAAAGGTGGGGATGGTATTTGGAGAAAAGGAAGGTTTGATCAAAGAATAGCCGCTAATGCTCTTTTTGGAAAAGAGTATTTCTTAAAAGAAGGCCGGAACGTAATAGGCATTAATTCGAGAATAAGTGTAACAGGAGGAGAGAGATATAGCCCCATTCTTCAAAATGAATCAAAAATCAATGAAGAAGTTACGTTTGATGAAAAAAATCCCTTTACTGAACAATTTGACATGCAAATAGTTCTTGACCTTACATTAACTTTTCGAACTAACCGGAAAGATTATTCAACATTGTGGAGTTTGCAAATCAAGAACTTGTTGGCTGCCAAAGATCAGTCCTTTGATTATAACTTTCGCACTGAACAGGTTGATCGTATAGAAGAAGGGACAATCCTTCCAATATTGAGTTGGAAGGTTGAATTTTGAGTAATTTTGGATTGTAATAACAAGCCCGATATAAATGAAAGGTGATTTTTGTTGAGTAAGGAATACTTTACTTTTAAGCTAAATCTGGATTCCGGCTTTCGCCCGCCTTCCGAAGTCTCGTACGGACGGCAGGCCGCGGAATGACATTTCTTTAGTATTCAAAGAGTGTTTCTTATCTCGAATTGTCGTTATCTATGTAATCCCAAGCACGGATGCGAGTGCAGTAGCTAATCCCAAAAAGCTCAGGAAACCACAGATATCAGTTACAGTGGTTAATATGATGGAAGAGGAAGTGGCTGGGTCTTGCCCTATTGCTTTTAATGCCATTGGGATTACTGCTCCTGAAAAACCTGCGATCATCATTGACACTACCATAGAGATAGCAATTACTATTGCAATACCAAATGATGAAGCCCAAAAGTAAACGATTATGCCGGTGGTAACTGCTACCGCGATCCCATTAATTAACCCCACAAGAATCTCTTTTCTTGCTACTTTAAACCATTGCGAAATTCTTACCTCGCGCAATGCAAGGCCCCGCATAGTTACTGCCAAAGCCTGGGAACCTGTATTGCCTGACTGACCGGCTACTACCGGTAAAAAAACTGCCAGTATTGTTATCCTGGCAATAGTGTCTTCAAAAAAACCTACAACCATAGAGGCAAGAAATGCTGTAGCCAGGTTAACTTGAAGCCAGGGGAGTCTTTTTTTTACTGCTAATGAAATCTTTGACAAAGCTTGTTCTTCTCTTCCCGCACCGAACATAGCTTGCATGTCTACAATAGATTCTTGCTTCGCCACACTAATCAAAGTGTCATTTCTGATTACACCCAGGAGTTTATTGTTAATATCGGTTACAGGCACCTGTAAGAGTTTTTCTTTCTCCAGGAGGTCCAAAACTTCGTCAATAGAAGCGAATGCTGTTACGGCAAATGCAGGCAACACTAAATTTATTAATTTTTCTTCCGGCTGAGATATGGCTATTAACTGAATTGGTATTCTCCCCGCAAAAACCCCGGATTCTTCTATTACATAAATTACGGTGACCCTTCTGTCGCGTACCTTTCTTATCTTTTCCAGAACATCACCAACTGTGTTTTCTGTATAAAAAGTAATTACTGATGTTTCCATGAAATAACCGGCAGTTTCGGGGCCATAACTCATGAACTCAGCCAGTTCTTTCGATTCGAGGGAGGGTAGTATTGATAATTTGTGTTTTATAATTTCCTTATCTAATCGCGATAATATTCTTGCCCCTAAGTGGGTATCAAGACCGGAATAGATTTGAATAAACAAGTCATCTTCCATTTCACTCAGAACTTCGGATGCAACATCAGGATTAAGTCGTGCAAAAACTTCTTTTGCAGTAGTTAAAGGGGCCTCATTCAAGTATTGCAGAATCTTGTCGACAGGGAAAGTGTCTAACAGCAAAGCTGCTTTCATAGGAAACTTTTCCAAATACTCTTTAACGAGACTGTCCTTAACTTTTGCTGCCGTACCTTTCATGAATAGGTTTTTATAAGATTGTTTTTAATCTGAATTAGTAATGCTTTGCAATAAGCCCGTTAAACCTATCCAATAGAGTTCCCCAAGGGCACTTGCTGTTTCCACCATCTGTTTATTTAGCCCGGCATCTTTTTTTAGATTTTTCTTGCTTATATCTTCAAAATGAAGGGAGCCGATCAATGCCCCAGAGCGTTGTATAACCGGAAGCGTTCTATATGTTAACCATGCAGGGTGATCGCTGATATCATGAATAGAATCGTCAGCGAAAAAGTTTGGGGCATCTTTAGTCAAGATAGAAGAAATCTGATCTTTACCTTCCGCAAGCACAAGTTGTGCAAGCTGTACAATTCCTTCTAATTTGCCTGTCTCATCTGTTACAAAAATTTCCGAAGCTATTAATTCTTTTTCCTTTTTCATGAGTTCCTTCGTTTCGGTAACGGTAAGGCTTTTTTGTAATGAAAAAACTTTCGGCTTCATATATGCTCCTACAGAATTTTCTGTATAGTTCAGTTTTTTACGAATTACGGCTGCCTTTTTTTGCGCAACTTTATCTAACAAAGTGTTTCGAAACTTTTTATCACATTGCCTTAGCAATAACTCAGCTGACAACAGATCAATACTCTCTATAAATTCTACAGCCAAATTCATATTTAATAACTCAAGGCATTTAGCGGCCTTGTAGTTATTCATTTGCAGCAGAATTTTAATGGCAAGATCAAGTGGGATTTTATGGATGAAATCAGCAATGTCTTCATATTCAAGTTTTTCAATTGCCTGAATTGCCTCCAGAGTATGAGAATTAATAAAGTCTTCGGCAATGATCTGGTCTGTATCCATGGTCATCAACTATTGTGTTTAATTAAATGAGACTTTGATTCATTAAACGTTTTTGCAGGAATTATAGCCTGACCGGTTTCGGTATCGAGTATTACGGAAGTAGTATCGATTTTAGTGATCCTTCCCTGAGTGTCATCAATTTTGATGTAATCGCCTACTTTAAACATTTTTCGTACATAAAAGGCAGCTAAAATATTACTCACCGAAGTTCTGGCCCCTAAGCTGAAAGCGAGTGCTGCACCAAATAACAAGGCGGCTAAAGCTACATCGATCATGTTAATAAGAACAGTCACTTCCATGCCAAGCTGGTCAATAGCAATGATGATGGCGGTTATTAAGATCAGGTAATGAGCAATTCTTCCGAGTGTTTTGCTGTAAGTTAAACCAACTTTACTACCAACGGAGATGATGACACCAGAGGTTATTCTTCCAACGATAACAGCCAGAAAAACAATGAGTATAGCAGCCATTGCATTAGGAGAGTACTGAAGAATGCTTTCCATGCCAGTGGCTATGATGGTTAAACCCAGTATATCGGATATTAAAAGAAGTGCAAATATCAGAATTAGCCAAAAAAATGCAGTTCCAATAAAATTGGCCGACTGCCCAATATTGACATATTGAATGGAATTACTGAATCTTTGGGTTAAGAGCTTATGTAGATAACGTATTAACTTAATAATGAGGAACTTTACCAAACGCCCTGCCAGGTATCCGATAGTTAATACAATTATTGAGTAAACCATATCGGGAGTTAATTCGATAAGTGCATCCATAAAGGTTGCTAACATATCCTGTAATTTTTGGGTCAGCGAATTATCATCCATTTTTAAATTGAGTCTATATTATTCCTGGTACTAATAAGTATAATGTGATCGGAGTAGATTTACTAACAAAGCACGAACATCATCTTGCTCAATTTTCTTAATCTTCACGCAATCAACTACTTTAGTAGTTATCATCGGTACTGGTTTGCCCTGATATTGTCTTCTGCTAAACGGGCCGTTTCCTTAATTCGCTTTTTTCGGGTTTCTTCACGCTTTGCATTGAAAATCCATTCAAGAATACCTCTTTTTGCTGATCTCGGAAAAGCTTCAAAGTTGGAAAAAGCATCTGTATAGGCTTTAAGTTCAGTTTCTAAATCATCGGGTATTACAAGATTTTCTACATCATCCAAAGCTGTCCAGGTGCCGGTTTCTTTAGCAATGCGGATCATATCATATCCCGGCTTTGCGATCTTTCCTTCTTTTTCTAAACGGGCAATCCTGGCTTTGTTTACCCGGCTCCAGTTACTTTTTGGGTTTCTTGGCGAGAATAAAACCTTAAATCTACTGTCATCTACTTTATTGGGTACACTATCAATCCATCCAAAACACAGAGCCTCATCAATGGCTTCATCGGGAGTGATTCCCTGGAGTCCACTGGCCTTTTTTGGGAAAATAACCCAAATGCTTTTTGTAGCAGAATAATGATCGATGAGCCAATTCCTCCACTCAATTACTGTTTTAGGGTAAAGTTCATAAGTAACTGTCATTTTTTCACCGATCAGGATTAAATTGTTTTTATAAAAAGGTTTTTCAGTCGAAAAATAGGTTTATTAGTGCCTTAAATAAATTAGGACAGCTAAGATGATTATTATCGTTTTTATAGATTTTATTGCAAACATTTTTTCTAACAACTACATGCCGCACGGTGCCTGCTATTTGTGGGAACCGGGTATACTATGGTCTAATGTTTTCGGTGATGGATTAACTTCTCTTTCATATTTCATGATTCCGGGTCTTTTAATTTACTTTGTAAAGAATCGGAAAGATGTCGAAGTTAATTCACTGCTACTTGCATTTTCCTTTTTTATAATAGCATGTGGTTTAGTTCATTCACTTGCCATTGTAAATGTTTGGAGGCCATATTATAATATTTCAGGTTTTTTGAAATCATTAACAGCAATCATATCTGCAGGTACGGTTTTTATGTTATACCGAAGTATGCCGGAATTGATAAAAATACCAAGTCCCGCTTCTTTAGAGAAAGCAAACAAAGAAATTCTTGAACTGAATGAGAATCTTGAGCAGAAAGTTGAAGAAAGAACGGCAGAATTAATTGAAATAAACAAGGAACAAGAGAGCTTTAGCTATTCTATATCCCATGATTTACAGATTCCAATACGAGCTATTCTTGGTTTCTCGTCAATGATCAAAGAGGATCATGCCAGCCAGTTGGATGATGAAGGATTAAGAAAACTGGATACAATCTCTGAGAGTGCCAACAAAATGAATGAATTGGTGCAGGGTATATTAGAGTTTTCAAGGTTAGGTAGGGCGGGCGTAAGTATGAAGCCTTTGGATATGAATCAACTATTCAGGGATAGTTTTAATGAGGTGGTGGATTCAAAAAGCATTGAAGAGGAAATAGACTTTGAGGTTGCAGATTTACCGGAAGCTTTAGGTGATGAATTGATGATTAAAAGTGTAATCAATAATATTATCGATAATTCGGTTAAGTATCGAAATATTGATTCCAAGCTCAAGATTAAAGTACATGCAAAAGAAGAAGGCTCGCATATTGTTTATAGTGTTTCAGATAATGGAATTGGTTTTAACATGAACTATAAACCAAAAATGTTTGAAGTATTTCACCAGCTGCATAATGAGAAAACTATCAAAGGCAGCGGGGTCGGATTGGCAATTGTTCATCGCATTATCAGTAAGCACTCAGGAATAGCTGATGCCTATTCTGATGGAGAAGGAAAAGGAGCTACTATACACTTCTCATTACCTAAAGTTTAAGGTACATAAAAAAGCCCCTCCGGGTGTCGTCCCGAAGAGGCCATCTAATGGGCTGTATATATTTCTATATTACAGTGTGACTTTTATTCTACTATGAACTTACCATTCATCAACGCGTAATGGCCCGGGAAGCTACAAAGGAATGTATATTCTCCTTTAGCAGGAGCTTCAAATTCAATCGTTGTAGACTCACCGCCACCAATTACAATCGTATGTGCAATAACGTCTTCTGTCCCCTCAGGAATGTAGTCGTTGTCACGCGCTTTAATGGCTTCCATAGCAAAGTCTTTTAGTACTACATCTTTTTTAAGTAGTACAAAATTATGTCCCATTGCCTGCTTTGGTAATTTACCAACATGCTTTAGTGTAAGTTTTATAGTTGCTCCCGCTTCTACTTTGATTTCAGACAAATCGAACTTCATCTGATCGTTAGATTCGATTACAACTTCAATAACTTTTTGTTCGCCTTTTTCAACCACGGCTGTGGCCTTTTCGGCTGGGTTTGAAATGAATAGAAAGAATAGTAAGTATATAAAATACTGCATAAGTATAGTATGTCAATTAGATTTTGAATTAGTATTTAAAACTAGGGGTGGAATGTGAAGGAATTGTGAAGAATTGTCTTAACAATCAAAAAATACCGAGAAAAAGCAGGGCTTAAATCATATTTAATTTTAATAAAAATAATATTAACCGAATAGTTCAACCATTTGGTTGAACTATTCGGTTAATATTCGTACTATTACCACATCAAAAAAAGGAATGCTATGCCGATTGAAAAAGAAACCGAACAGAAAATCTTTGAAGCTGCTCAGAAAATATTTCAAAAAAGTGGCTTTGAAGGGGCCAGGATGCAGGAGATAGCTGATGAGGCTGGAATTAACAAGTCTATGTTGCATTATTATTATCGAAACAAAGACACGCTTTTTATGACTGTATTCCAGTCAAGTGTTAAAAAAATAATGCCTCAATTGTTTGGGACGCTTGCTTCAGATATACCCCTTCGGGAAAAGGTAGAGCAGATTGTTGAGTTTTATCATGACATGTTTTTGAAAAACCCACAACTCCCTGCTTTTGTGATTTATGAGATGAATCAGCACCCGCAACGATTTAAAGATTTTATAGGATCAATGGGGGTACAATTACCGGAAGTTTTTATTGACCAGGTAGAAGATGCTGTAGATTCTGGTAAACTGCGAAGTATCACTGGTGATCAGTTTTTTATGAATGTAGTTAGCATGTGTATGATGCCAATGATTGCCAGAAATATGGTGCAAACCGTCCTGCAACTTACTGATGATGAGTACATCGACTTTCTGAATGAAAGAAGGAAAATTATACCAAGTGTAATTTTTAACGGATTAATTATATGAAGAAGATAGTAGCATTAATTATCCTGACTGGATTTATCTGGCAGGATGTTTCTTCACAATCAGTGGAGAACACTTTTTCACTCAGCGAAGCCTATGAGAAGATTCACAGCGACTACCCTGTTGCTGAAAAAATAGAAATTCAAAGAAGGATTACTGAATTCAATTTGAAGATTCGCCAATCGGGTTTGTACCCTAACATAATGGTCAATGCGAGTACAAGTTACCAGTCGGATGTAACCGAAGTTCCCTTTGCTGCTCCGGGTACCATGCCTCCTACCTTTAGTAAAGATCATTACAACTTTTCAGTGGATGTTACACAACCCATATTTGACGGAGGTAAGGTAAATGCCCTCAAAAAGATCGAGCAAAAAGCCGAAGAGGTTGGGCTGGCAAGCATAGAAGTGGAATTGCACAGAGTAAGAAGCCAGGTTGACCAGGTTTTCTTTGGAATTCTTCTTCTGAAAAAGCAAATCTCAT
This sequence comes from Balneolaceae bacterium, assembly GCA_006969905.1. Lineage (GTDB taxonomy): Bacteria > Bacteroidota > Rhodothermia > Balneolales > Balneolaceae > Balneola. The sequence goes on from CP030887.1 coordinate 2,097,975, forward strand.
CTTTTAATCTTTTGATAGAGGATATAGAAAACCAGCTGAAGTTGGTTACAGCAAGAGTAGAGAACGGAGTTTTGCTCCCCGGAAATGAACTCACACTTAAAGCAGAGTCGCTCAAAGTTAAACAACAACATCTTGAGACAAGCGAGTCTTTAAAAAATGGATATCAGATTTTAGGCGAACTGGTTGGTGTGGACCTGTCTTCAGAACCTGAATTGATTGTGATAAATACAGAATTAGGTGATGAATCAGGCTGGCATGCTAAGAATCGCGCTGAGTACATGCTCTTGGACTCCAGGAAAAAAGTTTTAGAGAACCAAAAAGGCCTTTTAGATACAGATAAATTACCGGTACTATCTGCTTTCGCTAAAACAGCCTATGGCAGGCCCGGCCTGAATGCTTTTGATGATGATTTACAGTTTTTCTGGGTTGTCGGCCTTAAAGCTCAATGGAATTTCAGGAATTGGAGAAACTCAGCAAAACAGAAAGAAGTACTCACCCTTGAGCAGAAAAATATAGACGCAGATAAAGATGCCTTTACGCGCCAGCTGAACTCATCTCTTCTGCAAACAGAGAACAAGATCAATGTTCTTGAGCAGCAGATACAATTGGATAAAGAAGTACTGGGACTGCGGGAGCAGGTTGTAACCGAGAAGAAAAACCTGCTTGATGAAGGAGCTATTACATCCACAGAATGGCTGATTGAATTAAATGAAGAACACCGTGCACGCCTGAATTTAGAAATCCATGAAGTTCAGTTAGCACAGGCCAAAATAGAATATCAAACAAAAAGAGGAATCTCATGGAATCAAAAGTAAACTTCATCATCCTGCTACTTGCATTGGTAGGTATTTCCTGCTCGGATGATTCTAAATCGGATGCCTACGGCCAATTTGAAGCAGATAAGATTACCATATCAGCAGAGGTTTCAGGCAAATTGCTTTGGTTTAAAGCCAATGAAGGTTCAACGCTTGGTAAAGGTAACTATATTGGATTGATTGATACGGTTCAACACCATCTTCGAAAAACAGAATTACAGTCTGCGATTCAATCAGTACGAACAAATATTGCAAAGCTTGATGCTCAGGCAGAAGTGTACCGCGCCCAGCTTTCAACTGTTGATAAAGAGCTAAAAAGACTGAGCACGTTAAAGGAAAATAATGCAGCTACCGATCAGCAATTAGATGCAATAACAGGCCAGGTTAACACGCTGGAAAAGCAGATAGCCAGTGTGCAGGTTCAAAAAAGGTCGGTTTATGCCGAGATCGAAACTTTGAAAAGCAGAATTGCCCAGGTAGATGACCAGTTAAACAGGGCACGTATTATAAATCCGGTTGAGGGAGTAGTTTTGAATGTGTTTGCAGAACCAAACGAGTTGGTAATGCAAGGCCGCCCATTGTACGAAATAGCAAACCTGGATGAAATGACTCTTAAAGTTTATGTATCAGGTGCCCAGCTTCCCTCTGTTGTGCTTGATCAAAACGTGGAAGTTTTTATTGATAAAGATGAAAGTACAAATGAGCGATTCTCCGGTAGCGTAAGCCGTATTTCTGCTGAGGCCGAATTCACTCCAAGAATGATCCAAACCAAGGAAGAACGGGTTACACAAGTATATGCTATCGAGATAAAAGTGCCTAACCCGGATGGTAAAATTAAGATAGGGATGCCCGGCGAGATAAATTTTAATTAAGCGCAATGCCTGCAGTTGAAGTTCATAGCATTTATAAATCCTTTGAAGATGTAAAAGCTTTAAAGGATATCAGCTTTTCGGTTGAAGAAGGCGAGCTTTATGGTTTTATCGGACCCGATGGAGCCGGTAAAACCACGCTTTTTCGAATCCTGAATACGCTGTTGATACCTGATGAAGGAACAGCTACCGTACTTGGATTGGATGTAGTTGATGACTACAAAACTATTCGGCCCATGCTGGGCTACATGCCTGGGCGGTTCTCTCTTTACCAGGATTTGAGTGTGCAGGAGAACCTGGAATTTTTTGCATCTGTATTTGGTACCACAATATCTGAAAACTACGAGTTGGTAGCTCCCATTTATAGCCAGCTGGAGCCGTTTAAAAACCGGTATGCCGGAAAACTATCTGGAGGGATGAAGCAAAAACTTGCCCTTAGTTGTGCCCTTATTCACAAGCCCAAACTTCTGCTATTGGATGAACCCACAACAGGTGTGGATGCGGTATCAAGAAAAGAGTTTTGGGAAATGCTGGTTGACCTTAAAAAACAGGGTATCGCTATAATTGTTTCAACTCCATATATGGATGAAGCCAAACTTTGTGACCGTGTTGCACTTATCCAGGAGGGAAGCCTTATGCAGATTGATACTCCCCTGAACATCGTTAATGGGTATGATCGTCCTATTCTTGGCATTAAATCCAGGAATACCTACAAACTTCTGCAAGCCCTTAAGCTATACGAATGGACTCATTCAGCACATCCATTTGGTGAGTTCATTCATTTCACAGAAAAAAGGGAAAAGCCTGATATGATTGCTTTAGAAGCTTTCCTTTTAGACAACGGAATTGATGACGCAGTTATTAAAGAAGTGGAACCGGGGATTGAAGACAGTTTCATGGCCTTAATGAGAAAGGAGGTGGCGAGTGACTGATCCGGCTATTTTTACGAAAGATTTAACGCGGACTTTTGGCGCTTTCACTGCGGTAGAAAATATCAGTTTTGATGTGAAGAAAGGAGAGATTTTCGGGTTTCTGGGAGCAAATGGCGCGGGTAAAACTACAGCCATGAAAATGCTTACCGGGTTGCTTGCTCCCAGTTCGGGAGAGGCTTCTGTAAATGGTTTTGATGTATATACCGAATCCGAAGAAATCAAAAAAAGCATCGGCTACATGAGCCAGAAGTTTTCTTTATATGACGATTTAACCGTTTCTGAAAATATTGAGTTTTATGGCGGAGTGTATGGGTTACCTACAAAAGCTCTTAAGCAGAAAATAGAAGAGATTCTTTATACTATAAAATTAACAGAGGTAAAAGATGCATTGGTAGTTTCACTTCCTTTGGGATGGAAACAGAAGCTTGCCTTCTCAGTTTCGATCCTTCATAACCCAAGCGTAGTTTTTTTAGATGAGCCAACGGGAGGGGTTGATCCTGTAACACGCAGGCAATTTTGGGAGCGAATTTATGAGGCTGCTGATAAGGGTATTACCGTATTTGTGACTACCCATTATATGGATGAAGCCGAATACTGTGATCGCGTTTCCATTATGGTTGATGGGAAAATTGAAGCATTGGATAGCCCTGAAAATCTGAAGAGAAGTTTCTCCACAGATTCAATCGAAGATGTGTTTATCAGGTTGGCGCGCGGAGCAAAAAGGAGCGATACATGAGTTCATTCAGGGGCTTTATAATTAAAGAGTTTAAACAGATCTACCGCGATACCCGGACTCTGATTGTTCTGTTCGGTATGCCCGTCATTATGCTGGTTCTTTTTGGTTTTGCGATCCGGAATGAAGTGGATGATGTGAAAATCGCTGTTCTGGATTTTTCAAAGGATGAGGTAACCAGGGAAATAACTCACAAACTTTCAGCCTCACCTTCTTTTGAGTTAAGTGCCTACCTGAATACATATGATGAAGTTCGCGATATTTTTAAAGCAGGGGAGATTAAAGAAGTAGTAGTATTTGAGGATGACTTTGGAAGGAAACTGGTTCGCGATGGTGTGGCTGATGTCCAGATTATAACCGATGCTACCGATCCGAACCTGGCCAATATTGTTCAGTCTTACACTTCCAATATTCTGAGAGATTATACAAACTCTAAGAATTCACGGCTGCAAATAGAAGCCTCAGGAATTACCCCTGAGATCCGGATGATGTACAATCCCGAACTAAAAAGTGTGAATCTTTTCGTTCCGGGTATTATAGCAGTAATCCTTATGCTGGTTTCTGCTCTAATGACTTCTATTTCCATTACCCGGGAAAAAGAAATGGGGAATATGGAAATTCTGCTGGTTTCCCCCCTTAAACCCATTCATATCATACTTGGCAAAGTGCTCCCATACCTGGCTTTATCCATAGCGAATGTGGTTGTAATTCTTATTCTGGCACGTTTTATTTTTCAAGTACCTTTTGAGGGTTCTTATCTCTTTTTCTTCTTGGAAGCTGGCCTTTTTATTATGACCGCTCTCTCTTTGGGGGTCCTCATTTCTTCCAGCGCAAATAACCAGCAAACTGCCATGATGATTTCTCTGGCCGGTTTGTTGCTACCAACGGTATTGCTTTCCGGCTTTATTTTTCCGGTTGAAAGTATGCCCGTGCCCCTGCAAATGATAAGCCATGCCATTCCCGCTAAGTGGTTTCTCATTATCGTACGTGATATCATGCTCAAAGGAAGCGGTATTCTTCTGCTCTGGAAAGAGACATTTATATTGTTGGTAACTACAGCTGTTTTGATAGCGATAAGCCTGAAGAAATTTAAAGTGAGGCTGCAATGAAACCACTTCGCTTCTTACTTAAAAAAGAGTTTCTTCAAATTTTCCGGAATAAGGGGATGCTTCCAATCATTTTTGTAATGCCGGTAATTCAGCTTCTTCTTCTTTCATTTGCGGCAACTTATGAACTTAAGCAGGTGCGGTTCGGATTGGTTGATTTTGATCAGTCTTATGCTTCACGGAAATTGGTATCCAAGTTACAATCTACCGGTTACTTCAAACTGGAAAGCGAAGGTTTTACGATGGAGCAAGCGCTAAATCATTTAGATGCCGGTACTATAAAAATGATCCTCCAGATACCACCGGATTTTGATAAAAAACTCAATACCGGAGAAGCTTCACCCGTTCAAATCCTGATTGATGCAGTAGATGGCAGCACAGCAGGGCTTATACAGTCTTATACTGCTTCCATCATTGCAGATTTTAACAGGGAGCGCATGTCGGAAGTTATGATAGTATCCAATGCTCCTCGAAAGGCGACAGCACTAAAGATCATTCCTGTAAACTGGTACAACCCAGACCTGGATTATATTACCTATATGGTGCCGGGCATTCTGGTAGTCTTGGTATCCATGATCGGTTTGTTTTTGTCTGGAATGAATGTTGTACGGGAATATGAGATAGGCACGATTGAGCAGTTAAATGTTGCTCCTTTACAAAAATCACATTTTATGATCGGCAAGCTGCTTCCTTTCTGGTTGATCGGGATGTTTGATTTATGCATCGGTCTTGCCCTGGCCCGTTTTGGGTTTCATATTCCTTTTTTAGGCAGCTTGTTTACTATCCTGGTTATTGCCGGCATTTACCTGATTGTTGTTCAGGCTTTAGGTCTTTTCATCTCCACCATTACTCATACCCAGCAGCAAGCTATGTTTATAGCATGGTTTATTATGGTGGTGTTCATCTTAATGGGAGGCTTGTTTACGCCTATTGAAAGTATGCCTAAATGGGCTCAGGACCTGACCCTTGTAAATCCCGTAGCCTACTTTATAGAAATAATGCGAATGGTACTTCTGAAAGGAGCCGGGTGGAAAGAGGTATATAAAATGGTGCTCATTTTAGTAACTATGGGATTTGGTTTAATGGCCCTTTCTATTAATCGATACAAAAAAACTTCCGCTTAGCTTTTCATTTCTATTTGAACCTTTTCATTGTTGGGCCGACCTTAATAGCTGAATGAGTAGTCGACGAGAACATAAAATCAACGAATCTCTGGTACGCAGGTACCTGGAGGGGGATCAACAGGCATTAAAAGTTCTGATTAAACGATTTCATCCCCGAATCAGTAATAAGATTTATTATTACACTAAAAACAGGGACTGCGTAGGGGATCTTGCCCAGGAAAGCTGGCTCGTAATTATTAATGGCCTGGAGGGGGTAAAATTCCAGGTTGGTTTTGATGCCTGGGCGCTCACTATTGCCCGAAACAAGGCGGTAGACTGGGTACGTGAACAACAAAGGCAGCGAAGGAAAAAAGCCAGCTTACAGCAGGAATTTCAGGACAACTTAGAAGATACTGATGGGGAAGATGCGGAATTAAGAAGCGAGCAGATCAAAAAGCTTAAAAAAGCTATTTCATTACTTCCTGGTACCCAGCGCATGGTGTTGAGCCTTTTTTACCTTGAAAACTATTCGTTAAAGGAAATCAGTTACATCCTGGACATTTCTGAAGGAACCGTGAAATCACGCCTGTTCAATGCCAGGGAACACTTAAAAGAAACTTTACAACTCTAAACCATTGAGGTTTATCATGAAAATGAACAAAGAACATATCGATGATCTGATTGCAGAATCACTCAGTAAAGATGAAGCAGAATTTTATTATACCCTTGACGAAGAAGGGTTCTTGAAACAATGGGGAGGGCTATACAAAGGCAAATTGAAAGGATGGGCAATATATGTCACCATTGTGCAATTGATTTTTACGGTTATCACATTTTATTTGGGATATAAGTTTTTTACGGTGGAAGATATAAGAGAGATTATACTTTATGGCGGTGGTTTTTTTATTGCATTTATAACCGTCTCAATGTTAAAGCTATGGCACTGGATGCAAATGGACAAAAATTCAATAATAAGAGAAATAAAACGGCTTGAATTCCAGGTAGCTGTGCTATCCGAAAAAAGTAACGAGAGGTAGTTGTTACAACTACGGAAAGGCAGGAACCTCGCCGGAGAATCGCTGAGGCTTATAAAAGTGATATAAACTTCTTCGCTTTAGTTTTCTACTAAATTCTCTACCTTCCCGTCTCACAACTCACTCACATATATGAAGAAAGAACTGGAATCTATCCGGGAGCGGCTGGATGAGATTGACAAAACTATTATTAAGGCATTGGCCGAAAGGCAGGATGTAGTAAAAGAGGTTGCATCTCTTAAAATAGATAAAGAAGCGGGTATTCGTGATCTTGAAAGGGAGGAAAGGCTGCTTAATCGTATCCGCCAGTTTGCACATGAATTCGGGCTGGATCGTTATTATGCGGAGCATCTTTTCCGCGAGATCATTAATAATTCAGTACGCTTTCAAACACATTCTTTGGTTGATCACCAGAACAAGAACAATGGTGATACCATAAAAGTAAGTTACCAGGGTACAGATGGTGCGTATAGTCACCTGGCCATACAAAGACACTTTGGTGAGCGGTTTGGTAAGGTTGAAAGTTACGGATACGATACGTTTTTGCAGGCGGCACAAGCTGTAAATGCCGGAGAAGTGGATATGGCATGCCTACCCATTGAAAATACCACAGCAGGTTCTATTAATGATACCTATGATATTTTAGGCAAATCAAAACTTCACATTGTTGGGGAAGAGATCCTGAAAATTGTTCACTGCCTGTTAACGGTTGAGGATGTGGAAGTTTCTCAAATAAGAAGGATTTTATCCCATCCGCAGGCTATCGCCCAGTGTTCCAATTTTCTTTCAAAGCTACCGAGAAGCAGGGTGGAGTCATACCTGGATACTGCAATTTCAGCGCGAAAAGTTTTAGAAGATAGCGACCTGTCCCAGGCAGCGATAGCCGGGGCTCATACAGCTGATCATTACGGCTTGAAAGTAATTGCACACGATATTGCCAACCAGAAAGAGAATTATACCCGGTTTGTAATTGTATCCCCTGAACCTGTGCAGGTAGACCTTCAACTTCCTTGTAAAACCTCCCTGATGATGGTTACTTCTAACGAGGAAGGTTCTCTCATCGAGTGTTTGAATGTACTGCATCAGCATGGAATCAACATGAGTAAGCTGGAATCGCGCCCAAGGATAAATGAACCCTGGAAATACTCATTCTATCTTGATATAGAAGCAAATACAGAAGATGCCGGCACAAAAAAAGCCCTGCAGCAATTAAAAAGTAAATCTGCAGAGCTTAAAGTATTAGGTTGCTACCCGAAGCAAGTGAGTTCTTAATTAGAAAGCGTAGGTAGCTCTGATGAATGTTGAGTAAACATTTACCCGATTATCAGCTCGGAAGTCTCTGATTCTGTAACGAGCATCAAATGCCCATTTTGCAGAATAGAAAAATCGGTATCTGATTTCAAACTCATCAGCACCAGCTCTATAAATATTTCTTGGTAGAAACCACTCATCGTCAGTTTTTGCAAATTCGATCATGATTTCATGCTTACCAGCAAAGTTATTTATACCAACAGATGTAACCAGGCTTGTCCCATTATCGAAACTTGTATTCAGATTTTGACCGAATTCGCCAGCAACCCTTATTGAACCACCACGCAGTGCCTCACCTTGAGGGAAATCTAAAGTAATGCGTGAAGTAAATGCGACATAGTCAGCTAAATCATTCCCTTTAACATAAATGCCGGGAATATACATGACACCAAAACCTTTTTGAATTACATTATTAGATACTTCACGGCTTTCAGCACCTGCATAGAAAGTGAAATTGTGATCATTCTCGGAAAAATTTAAACCGGCTTGATCGTACTGGAAAGAAGGGTGATTTTTTGGGTGATATTCTACAATCCCCTCACCGTACCAGCTATTATCATTATCCAGATATCTTTTATAATAAATGCCATCAGACCAATGTACATTATTACTGTTACTTGAATAGCGAGAATGAGATCGTTTTGCATTTGTAAGAGTATTGAGTGATTTTTGGAATCGACCAACTCTAAGCTCATTTTTTTCATCCTTAAAATGATAGAAGAACTCATCGAAACTAACAGATCCCCAGGCTAACCTACCTGCTCCATCTGCTTCGATTGTAGCTTTTAATGGTTCAAACTCTTTCGATAATAAGTAGGCTATTCTAGCATGAAAGCTATGGTTTTCAGAATGATAATAACGTATACCAGGGCGTAATCTCATTGTATAATTATCACCACCTAATCCGTCACGGTTAGTATCTGAACCGATGTGTGCAAAGCGAACGTTTCCATAAATCTCCCATTTTTCTTTTTCCTGCCCCTGTGTGATTAACGGAATTAGAAGAAAAACAATAAGCAATCTAAAATTCATAATAGGTCCTTAATGGTTTATTTTTACAGCATTGAATAACCTGTCACCGAGGCCAAGCATTCGTTTTTTATACAAATTACATAGGTTTTTAAAAGTTTTTACTTTTGCCCGGATAATGGGAAAGTCGATATAAAGGCTTTTCCCTTTGTTAAAGAAAGATCAAATCACGCGCAAGTAAACCTAAGCAGTTAATGAACAGTCATCACTGGAAGGCTGGAATCTATTGATGGAGATTTACTAAAACGATGAAATAATCTCACGATGTGGAAAACCGGAGATCACTTCGCTTCGCTCGTGAATGTTCTTCGATACTAATATCTTAACTTTTCATATTATTATCTGACTTCTACAAGGATGGTATGAATACGTCTTTGCGAGGAGTATAAAGTGTTGGTTAGAATTGCTAACTAAGACGACGAAGCAATCCCATTTTACTAACACTTACTTCTTTTTCCTCTGTCATCAAATTACCAGTCTTCTACAATCCGGCTTTTATTTCCTGTTATTAATCATAATTTGGTCATCTGCCCATTGTAATTCAGCTGCTTCTTCTTTTGAAAACGAACCAGCTTTCCGGATCCAGGAACCTTCCTGCCAAACACGGACAAAGCCTTTTTCAAGAGGCTCGTTTGGATTTTGTTTATCCAACCTGTGGGTTAAATCAAGCAATACATCTTTATACTTACTTCTTGAAAGTACGCTTTGGTTGATTAACTGCTGATTAAGATGCCGGACGGTATTTCTTGCAGTGCCTATTTTTTGCTGAACGGCTAAAAGTGCATGCGACCTGGCAATGTTCTCTACCTTTTCTTTGTAGTATTGAAGGGCTCCACTGGTATTCAGTTCCAGTCTTCGATATAAATCCTCCACATACATCCGAACCTCATTGATATCGGGTGTGGCGAGTACAGCGGCCTGTGTAGGGGTGGCTGCCCTGGCATCGGCTGTAAAGTCAGCAATTGAAAAATCTACCTCGTGCCCGACACCACTTATGATTGGAACCTCACAATTAAAAACAGCCCTGGCTACGGCTTCCTCATTAAAGGCCCATAAATCTTCCAGTGATCCGCCACCTCTGCCGGTAATTACTAAGTCTACATTTTTATGATTTGAGAAATAATTAATTCCATTAACAATTTCAGGTGCTGCATTTACCCCTTGTACGCTGGCATGATAAAGCTTTATCTCAGCAAGCGGCCATCTTTTTTCAAGGGTTGAGCGAATATCCTGGAAAGCTGCCGTGGTTTTTGAAGTAACAACACCAATAGCCTGAGGGAATTTTGGTAATGGTTTTTTATGAATATCATCAAAAAGCCCCTCCGCTTTTAATTTGGCTTTTAGCTGTTCAAATGCCTGCTGAAGCTTGCCAATGCCTGCTTGTTGTACTAAGGTTACAATCATCTGGTACCGCCCGTGAGGTGCATAAACCTGTATGTCGCCACCTACCACAATTTGCTGTCCGTCTGTTAGTTTTATCCCAGATCGCTGTACGGTACTTCTCCAAATCACACAAGGCAGTTGTGCCCCCGAATCTTTTAGGGTAAAATAAATATGCCCGTTTGCACTTTGCTTTACATTACTGGCTTCGCCTTCCACCAGGATGTCCAGAAAGTTTTGTTCCAGCAACTCTTTTATTTTTCCGGTAAGCTGGCTTACCGTTGGTATATCAAAAAGAAAAGGGGTTTGATTGGCCATAGTTTGCTGAAATTTCGGGTTCAAAACATACGGGATTTATTGCTTCTTATCTGTTATAATAAGATGAGGCAAAAAATCTTTTATGGTTCGGACAGTTTTCATTTTTATATGGGCACTGGTTTTTTTTACTATTGCCGGGGCACAGGACAGGAACAGGTACCTGCTGGATTTATATGATTACGAGCAGGAACTAAAAGGTGTGGTTAATAAAACCACCCAAGCACTTGGAGGGCTTGCAGCCAATCGAAAGGTGAGATCTTATAAGTCGGAAGGATATATTGTTTACCGCAATGGGGATGTAGGCAAGTTCGATTTATATTTCTTAAAAGAAAACTGGGCACGGATAGATTATAACAGGGACCAGGAACAACATACCTTTGCCATTCACGGGAAAAAGGGTTGGTTAAAGGTTAGTTCGGACTCAGGTTCAACCATCAAAAAACTAAAACGAAAGCCACTTAATGAAGCCGAGTACCTTCATTTATATGAAAATAACCTGTTCGATTATAAATGGAGAGGATTGGATATCTATTTTGAAGGAGAAATTACATCAGGTGCAACAGATGCTTATGTAATCAGGCTTACCGGTTTTGATTATGGTGAAGAAGTGTACTATATCTCCAAGGCCGATCACAGGCCATTCATGAAACAGGTGTATTTATTAAAGGGAAAAAATGACACCGTGATTAACTACGTGATTGAGGATTATATAAAGGTTGATAATGTTTGGCTGCCCAAAACAGTAACTATAGAGGGAGACACTACCTTTTTTGTTCTTAACTTTGTAGACTATCGCTTAGGTACGCCCCTGGAAAAAAGTATTTTTACTCAATAAAATCATCAATTTTGGACGCTAAAAAACTTCAGGACTATTTATATGAGCACATCCCTATCACGAAAGCGTTAGGGATTGTTGTTCTGCAGGCAGACGAACAGGGAGTAAGGCTCACTGCTCCTCTTTCTAATAATATAAACCACCGGGATACAGCTTTTGGTGGCAGTGTAAGCAGTTTATTGATTACTGCTTGCTGGGGATATTTGCGAATTTTGTTCGATGCTGAGCCCAGCATTCCAACCATTGTTGTAGGCAGAAGCGGTACTGACTTTATGAAGCCGATTCATTCCGATATAACTGCAGAACTTATACTCCCCTCCGAAAAAGAGGTGACTCATTTAAGAGATATGTACGAACGATTCGGCAAAGGGAGAATTACCCTTCGGGCTGCCGTTCAGATTAACTCTGAACTGTGCGCGTATTTTGACGGGGATTTTGTTGTTTTTAGATAAGTCTGAGTATTCAAATCACAGGCCGTACAATAATCTCGAAGAATTCCAGCAGCGGGCATGTTTTTGCCAGGAAAATGGCATCTTCTAAATCTTTGGCAGCTATAATGGTAAAACCAAGAATGATTTCTTTGTCCTCTATAAATGCTCCGTCTGTTGTCATAATATTATGATCTATAATATGAGCGCCAATAGAATCCAACCTCTGCGAATCGATGTGTTGGTCGCCAAGTTTTTCAATCCAGTTTAAATGCAGGGAAATACGCTCTCTTAGGGCCTCTTCGGAAGGATCAACGCCTTCCTGCCCCCGAAAAATCAACATATATTTATTCATGCAAAGCCTTGTTTAAGAATGAATGCAAAGGTTGAACCACTTTATAATAGTCCATAAGTGCCTCAACCTGGTTATCACTCTTAATAAACTGAGAAGTTGGCATTTTTGCCATAGCATAAAATTGTTTGTTTGCTATATAGGGATTCTGTTCAAATGCAGCTTGCAAATCCGGGGAAATCCGTTTGTTTTTGTCTCCCTTAAGCCCCCCGAGCACTTTTTTGAAATCCAGTGCTTCAACAATTTGCAGGAATTCCTGTGAATGTGTAGCGATATAATACCGAACGCGTTTCAGTGCTTTTGTACTTAACTGGTACAAGCCGCCACCTATATGAACATAATCAGATCCGATCCCGAGATAAAAGCCAGGTAGTTCAGATTTCTTTCCACCGGGAGAAAGACTGGCTTTCATTAACACATTATATGGGGTTTTGTCTTTTGAAAAACGAATATCCCTGTTAATCCTGAACAGTGCTTTTTTAGCATCAGGGAGAATAGAAGGTTCAATCTCCATGAGCGATGGAATCAAGTTTTCAATCAGTTGTATAAAAGGAGCGCGAACATGTTGTTCATATTCTTTGCGATGCTCATCGAACCATTCCTTGTAATTATTCTTTTCAAGTGATTTAAAAAAATTGATATAGTTTTGATCTACCATGGTATCATTTCTTTTTGGATCGTAAGGCAGCTTCAAATGATTTTGAAGCCCATTTTTTGAGGAGTTCTTTGTCATCAATTACTTCAGCAGGTACCGTCCAGTAGGGCATTCCTTTTCCTCTTTTCGGGTGATCAAAAGCGCTCATTCCTGCATCTTCGAAATCTGGTTTGTTGAGTTCATCTACTTTTAAGTAGAACTGGTTTTCTGAGCTTACCATCGCAAACATGAGTCCTTCCTTAAAAAAGCCTACCCCGCCAAACATTTTTTTGAAGATTACACCCTCCAAACCGGAAAGCTGTTCGTGTAGAAATTCAACATAAGTCACATTGATAGCCATTATTTTATGCCCGTTTTTTGAAGAGGGTGAGGGCTTCTTGTGTGAGAGACTCCCAAAGGTGATCTTCAGTGCAGGGAACTTCAAACCATCCCGCAAGAGCCCCTTTTTTCTTGAAAGGATTGAAAGGAGTTACTTCAAAACTTTGATCCGATGGGTCAAATTCTTTCCCGAATTTGAAAACCATAGCTCCCGTTTTAGATAAAAAAGCGAATACTTTCCCATGATAGGTTATTGCCGGGGAACTCATCATTTTGCCAGGTTCTATTCCGGTTTCTTTTCCGGTAATTTTTTCCCGTATATCTTCAAATAGTTTAATCTCAGAATTCATGGCTTTTTTATAATAACAAACAAGTTTTCCAAAAAGAGACAGTATGTTAAACAATATGCCATTATAAAAGAAAGAATGTACTTTCCTGTATGACTTCTCAGCTCGAAAATATCCGTGTTCAAAAATATATCGTACTCATCGCACTGGTTCTTTTTGCAATTAAAATAGTGGGCTGGGTCCTTACAGGTTCCATTGCAATCCTGACAGACGGGCTGGAAAGTGTGGTAAATGTAATCAGTGGTTTTATCGGGCTTTTTAGCCTGTGGCTGGCCGCCAAGCCCAGGGACAGAAACCACCCTTACGGGCATGGAAAGGTGGAGTTTATTTCTGCCGGGATTGAAGGTACACTGATCACAGTTGCCGGGCTGTTCATCATTTATGAAGCGGTAAACAGTTTTTTCGATCCTCCGGAGCTTAAACAACTGGAAATCGGGATTTGGATTGTGAGCGTTTCTGCAATAGTTAATTACGGTTTTGGCAGCTGGGCACTGAAAACGGGTAGGAAAAACAAGTCGCTGGCATTACAGGCCAGTGGCAGGCACCTGCAAACAGATACCTATACTACCATTGGTATTGTGATAGGATTATTACTGATACAGTTCACTGGATTTGTATGGCTGGATGGTGCCGTTGCTATCGTATTTGCTCTGCTCATTATCCGGATGGGGTACAAAATTCTCAGACGATCTGTTGCCGGGATAATGGATGAATCTGACCAGCAGCTGCTGGAAGAAATGGTAAGCTATCTACAGGAAAACCGGCAAACAAACTGGGTGGACCTGCATAACCTGCGGATAGTGAAATATGGTAGTGTTCTTCATATTGATGCTCACCTGACCCTTCCGTGGTACTTTACGGTTAAACAAGGCCATGATGAAACCGATAAACTGGCAGAACTTATCCATGATCGGTTTGGGGACAGAATTGAGTTGAATATCCACAGTGACTACTGCCACAATTTTTCGTGTCCGCTATGTACCATTGAAAATTGTGATGTGCGAAAGGCCCCATTCAAAGAACAAATAGAATGGACAGTAGATAATGTGGTTTCCAAAGAAAAGCACCGGTTGTAAGGAAATTTCACATCAATCGAATCCTTCAAAACCCCTATATTAAATCCCGAACAAAAAGCTCAAAGAATAAATTATGCTCCTCAAAAACCTGCGCCCCGTAAGTAAAGATCATAAAGGAAAAGAAACAGTTGATATTCGGATTAAAGACGGGGTGATTGATGAAATAGGAAGCGGGCTAAATGCAAAAAAAAGAGAGGATGTTCACGATTTTGGAGGTGCTTATGTAAGTCCTGGCTGGATGGATATGCACATCCATTTAAGGGAACCAGGTTACGAGCATAAAGAAACAATTAAGACAGGATGTGACGCAGCAGCTTTCGGAGGGTTTACTGCTGTAGCCTGCATGCCAAACACCAACCCTCCAATCCATACAAGGGATGTAGTTGAGTACATCATCAAAAAAGCAGAAAAACTTCCGGTGGATGTTCACCCGATTGCCTGTGTTACCAAAGACAGGGCAGGGAAGTCAATCGCCGAAATGGGAGATATGAAAGACGGTGGAGCAATTGCCTTTAGCGATGATGGTGACCCGGTGTATAATTCCCAGGTAATGCGTGTGGCTTTGGAGTATTCTTCTATGCTGGAGATGCCCATTATTAATCATGAAGAAGATCTGGCTCTTTCACGTCCGGGGCACATGAATGAAGGAAGGGTTTCAACTCGCCTGGGTTTGGACGGGACACCCAGCATTGCAGAGGAAACTATGATAGCCCGCGACATTCTGCTAGCTGAATATACCGGAGGCCATATTCATGTGGCTCATATCAGTACAAAGAATGCCGTTGACCTGGTACGCCAGGCCAAGAAAAAAGGGATCAATGTAACCACAGAGGTTTGTACACATCATTTTGATTTAACCGATGAAGAAATAGACCGCCAGAAGTTTGATACCAACTTCAAAATGCACCCGCCATTGAGAACTCAAGAGGATGTGGATGCTATGATTGAAGGCCTGGTAGACGGTACCATTGATGTGATTTGTACCGATCACGCTCCCCATTCCATTGAAGAAAAGGAAGTGGAGTTTATTTACGCTCCGAATGGAATTATAGGTCTGGAAACAGCCTGGCCAATTTCAAATATGCGTTTGTATAAAACCAAGAAGCTTGACCTTCAGCAGTTGGTTGAAAAACTGTGCTATAACCCCCGAAGCATCCTGAAACTGGAAGAACTTAAACTGGAAAAGGGAGTTAAAGCCAATCTTACCTTCTTCAATACAGATGAAGAATGGATTTTTGATCCCAAAAACGTCCGGTCAAAATCAAAAAATTCGCCGTATCTGAACCAGAAGTTAACCGGGCGGGCGGTAGGTATTTACAACAAAGGTCATTTAGTACTTAATGAGCTAAGATAAAGCCCTTTATAAAAACTATTCCCTGAAAGCTGATATGAAAAGATTATTGCTGTTCTCACTATTGCTGGGTTTTACTATGAGTTGTACAGCTCAACAAACTGAAACCGAGGAGTACACACTGGTTACTTATAATATTGAAAACCTTTTTGATGCTGACGGTGAAGCGGTATTCAATGATTATAAACCTACAGACCGTAACGGGAGCCCACAATACACCAAAGAAGACGTATTTACTAAAATCGGGAATGCCATCCGGGTATTGAAGCAATACAATGAAGGAAAAGGTCCGGATATTATTGCAATGGTGGAACTGGAAAGTGATTTCACAAAATCAGTAAACAATTCTTACGCTGACGCAGGTGATTTCCTGGGAAAGTTTGCTCATACTACCCTAACGGAAATGCTGACTACAGGATTTAATGAGCAAGTCGCAGATCTTCCCTCCGAGTGGCTACTACTAAAAGGTATGGTAGATGCAGGTATGTGGAATTACCAGGTTGAAGTTGGGTACAGTCCGATAGGGGATGAGGGCAGGCCGGAAAACGTACAGAAAGTAGCTACCTATTCGCGATTTCCGATACTCAGGGAGAAAACGCAAATCTATCCATTAGAAAGAGCCCGTCCCATTTTAGAAAGCTGGATTGATGTAAATGGGAATGAACTGGTGGTATTCAACAATCACTGGAAATCGGGAGCCAGCAGCTGGGAGATGGAACAAATTCGCCTGGGAAATGCGGAAATATTACGAGCAAGATTAGACCAGCTTATTGAAGAAAACCCTGAAATTGATTTCGTATTAGCCGGAGATTTTAACTCAGATTACAATCAAAAAGCGCGTTATGAATTTGAGAAAACAGCGGTTAATGACGTGTTAAAATCAGTTGGAGATGAAGCGGCTGTTGCTTCTGGAAGTGAAGGGAGTGTGTATAATTTGTGGTATGATTACCCTATAGATCAAAGAGGCTCGGATACCTATCGGGGGTATTGGGGAACTTTAATGCAGCTGATGATTTCCGGTACAATGTATGACGGAAAGGGATTGGATTATGTAGACAACTCGGTTTCGAGGGGAAGTTTTGGTTTTAATGTGCACAGTACTTCAGGAGAGCCCAAACGATGGAGCTCCACCTTTGATGGAAGCGGGTATTCAGATCATTTACCGGTCAGTATGAAGTTCTCAGTTGCCACAAAAGCAAATAATCTGGCGAGTACAAGCACAAATGACGACGCACTTTGGGAACCCATCCCGGTTCAATACTCCCGGCCTTCCACATTTATGACGGAAGTGGAATTTTCAAACGGAGATCCTACCACCAAACCGGAGTTTTTCAATGAATATTTCTACCTGACTGCTACCGTAACTGACAACTATGATTTCGTTGTCAACGGTACTACTTTTGATGTATACACCCCTTCATTCAGGTTAAATGAGGTATTATCAGATATTGCGGGTACCCAAACTCCGATAGAATTTTATGGCCGTTTTTCCCAGTTCAGGGGCAACTGGCAATTTGTAGTAGAAAGTAAAGAGTTCATCGAGATTTCAGAATGATCCTGGCCTACGAAACATCTACTGATGTATGTTCGGTTGCTTTTCAAAATGAACAGGGGGAGATTTTCGAGAAGCGTATTCGGGGAAAGGGGATACACTCCGATCATGTATTCCTGTTTACCAAAGAATTGATGGGTGAGCATGGCTTTAAAATTAAGGATCTGGGTGCTGTTTTAATCAGTACTGGACCGGGTTCTTATACCGGGTTGAGGATAGGTGCTAGTGCCATTAAAGGATTGTTGTTTAAAACCCATGTCCCACTTTATGCTGTTGGTACTCTTGCTGGTTTTTCAGCAGCGGCAAACAAACCCGGCAGGATTCATGCTATTCTTGATGCACGAAGAACTCATTTATACCATCAGCTTTTTTTGAACGAAGAAAACAGATGGCTTTCTAAGACGGATGCTGTGGTAAAAGAAATTCAGGATTTCGAAAAAGAAGTTGACCCGGAAGATAGTATTATTGGTACAGGGCTTAATCGCCTGGGAAAAGAAACTCTTAAAAAGGCAGAGGTATTTGGCCCTGATTATATTTCAGCAAAAAACCTGTTGGTTCTTTTTAACAGTAAATCGAGAGATTCTTTCTTTGAAAAAACACCTGTTGAAGAGTTAGACCCCGTTTACCTGAGTAATCACCAGGTAAATAATTCAAAATTGTAAAGGGATTCAGATTTAAGCGTCAGAATCTTTATTTTCATCAAAATTATAATTGAAGTTTATGTCCTGGTTTAAGCGAAAAGACGACAATATTCAAACAGACAAACGTAAAGAAATGCCCGAAGGCGTTTGGGTGAAGGTGCCTCCCACAGGCGAAACCATCCACCGGCGCGAACTGGAAGATAACCTTTGGGTTGACCCTCTGAGCGGTTACCATTTTCGGGTAGGGAGTAAACAATATTTTTCCATCATATTTGATGACGAAAAGTTTGAGGAAATAGGACAGAATATCATGCCTACTGATCCTCTGAACTTTGTTGATCGAAAGAAATATGCGGAACGGATAAAGGATACTCAAAAGAAATCAGGGCTTTCTGATGCTGCCCGGGTTGCTGTAGGAAAAATGAACGGCATTGACCTGGTGGTTGGCTGTATGGATTTCAGTTTTATTGGGGGTAGTATGGGTTCCGTTGTGGGCGAACGACTCACCCAAGGTGTGAACTATGCCCTTGAGCATAAAATCCCCTATATGATTATTTCTCAATCCGGTGGGGCGAGAATGATGGAAAGTGTATTAAGTTTGATGCAATTAGCTAAGATTTCGTCAAAACTGGCTCTCCTTGAAGAAGCAGGAATTCCATATATCTCGTATATCACAAACCCGACTACAGGTGGGGTAACAGCAAGTTTTGCTATGCTGGGCGATTTTAATGTGGCTGAACCGGGTGCATTGATCGGCTTTGCCGGGCCGAGAGTAATACGGCAAACTATAGGAAGAGACTTACCGGAAGGATTTCAGACCTCGGAGTACTTATTGGAGCATGGTTTTCTGGATTTCATTATTCCCCGGACAAAAATGAAATCAAAACTTACCCAGTTACTTAAGATTATTCTTCATAAGAAATAGCACACTTATCATGGAAGTATTTCGGCTTCCTGTTTTACCTTCTTTCTAACCAATCAAGATCAAGATGAAAAGGATATCTGCACTTATAATTCTATTGGTATTATGTTCGCTGAATATTTCTGCGCAAGAGAAAAAACCAATTAATTTTGAACATATTTTTGACGGTACATTTTCACCCAATAATGTGCAGAATGTACGGTGGATGAATGACGGAAGGTTTTATACGGCAAGCAGGGGGCAGCAGGTTGTGCGTTTCAATATTCTGGATGGGAGTGAATTGGTACTTTTTGATGGCTCGGAATTTGTAAGTGATGATATGCCTTCCGGTTTTCTGTTACAGGGTTACGAGTTTTCAGCGGATGAAAAAAAGCTTTTCATGAGAACGAATGTGGAACAGATTTGGAGGAGAAGCACCCGCGAAGATTACTATGTATATGATATTGCTTCAAAAAGCCTGGATAAGCTCACTTCCACAGGAGGAAAGCAGCAATTTGCAGAACTTTCTCCAAAGGGAAACCGAGCAGCATTTGTAAGAGATAATAATCTTTTTTGGATTGATCTTGCTTCAGGTACGGAAACCCGGATTACTGATGACGGAGAGTTCAATAAGATTATAAATGGTGCTGCTGACTGGGTGTATGAAGAAGAATTTGGCTTTGCAAAAGCGTGGTTTTGGTCACCCGATGGTAATAAAATAGCTTTCTACCGGTTTGATGAAGAACGGGTTAAAGAATTTTTTATGACGGAATGGGGTGAGCTTTATCCGGGGCTAACCCGCTTCAAATACCCTAAAGCCGGAGAAGAAAATGCCATTGTTTCCATCCATGTTTATGACCTTGAAACAGGGCAAACAACTTCTATGGATGTTGGGGAAGAAGAGGATCAATACATCCCACGCATAAACTGGACGAATAGCATTAATACGCTGGCGATCCGGAGAATGAATCGATTGCAGAATCAACAGGATTTACTGTTTGCTGATGTTTCAACCGGGGAGACGAGAATCATTATGACTGAAAAAAGTGAAGGTTGGCTGGATGTTCATGATGACCTGGTTTTTCTCAAAAACGGAAAACAGTTTCTGTACACCAGCGAAAAGGACGGATACAACCATGTATATCTTTATGATATGGATGGCAAGGAATTGAACCAGGTAACAAAAGGAGAATGGGAGGTTACCAATGTGGTAGGCTTCAATGAAAGAAGGCATACACTTTACTTTGTAAGTACCGAAGAATCTCCGTTGCAACGGCATTTATATCAAATCCGGGTTGATGGGAAGCGTAAGAAGCAGCTTTCTGAGGGGGAAGGCTGGCACAACATCAACATGAGTCGTGATTATAAATACTACATTGATACGTACTCCAACTTTGATAAACCACCCGTGGTAACCCTTCATCGTTCAAACGGAAAAGTACAACGTACCATAGAAGATAACAGCGAATTGGAAGCCCGGCTTGATGAGTACTCTTTCGGTACTAAAGAATTCAAGCAATTTGAGGTAAATGGCACTTCTTTGAACGGCTATATGATTAAGCCTTATGATTTTGATGAGAGTAAAAAATACCCGGTTTTGATGTATGTATATGGTGGTCCTGGAAGCCAAACAGTCACCTCCCGGTTCGAAAGCGGCCAGCGCCCCATGTGGCATCAATATTTAGCTAACCAGGGCTACATTATTGTTTCGGTAGATAATCGCGGAACAGGAGCCAGGGGCAGGGATTTTGAACAGCAGACATACTTAAAGCTTGGGCAGTACGAAACTGAAGATCAGGTAGATGTGGCCCGGGAGCTAGCAGGATTACCTTTTGTAGATGCCAGGCGTATTGGTATTTGGGGATGGAGTTACGGTGGATATATGTCATCATTGGGCATAACCGTTGGTAATGATGTATTCAGTACAGCAATAGCCGTAGCCCCCGTTACTTATTGGGGATTTTATGATACGATTTATACAGAACGGTTTATGCGTACTCCGCAAACAAACCCTGAAGGGTACAGGGAAGGGTCTCCTTTATATAAAACAGATCAATTAGAAGGGAATTACCTGATCATTCATGGCACTGGGGATGATAATGTACATTTTCAGAATGCAGTAGAAATGATAGACGCACTGGTAAAAAGCGATGTGCAGTTCGAATCTATGTACTATCCCAATCGGAACCATGGGATTTTCGGGGGTAATACACGTCAGCACCTGTACCGTTTAATGACAGATTTTATCCAGGAGCATCTTTAGAATCTTGGTGCTTGCAATAGCAACAACAGTTAGGTTCGAAAAATGAGATTCGCAGATTATGCAAAGATATATATTACAGCTGGAAAAGGAGGCGATGGGTCTGCACATTTCAGAAGAGAGAAGTACGTACCCAAAGGAGGGCCGGATGGAGGTGACGGGGGTACCGGGGGCAGCATAATCCTTAAAGGGAATGCACAGCTGAATACTATTCTTGATCTCCGTTACAAGAAATACATAAAAGCCAAACCCGGAGAAAATGGTTCAGGCAGCCGGTCTACGGGTAAAGATGGTGAATCCATCATACTTAATGTTCCTTTAGGTACCGTTGCTTTTGATGCGGAAACAAGAGAGCGATTAGGGGAAATCACAGATGACGAGCAAGAGCTTATTATTGCAAAGGGTGGAAAGGGTGGTTTAGGAAACTGGCATTTTAAAAGTTCTACCAACCAGACTCCCCAGTTTGCACAAGAGGGGAAACCGGGTGAAGAAAGAGTAGTGGAACTGGAACTCAAGCTGATTGCGGATGTAGGTTTGGTTGGATTCCCTAATGCGGGAAAGAGTACCCTTCTTTCTGCGCTTTCTCATGCTAAACCGAAGATCGCAGACTACCCATTTACTACTTTAGAACCAAATCTCGGGGTAGTGAAGTTCTCTGATTACAGAAGTTTTGTGATGGCTGATATCCCGGGAATTATTGAAGAAGCACACCAGGGAAAAGGGCTTGGAATCCAGTTTTTGCGGCATATCGAGAGGAATAATGTGCTTCTATTCATGGTCAGTTCAGATACTGATATTGAGTACGAGTACAAGGCTTTGGTGGCAGAGCTGGAAGCCTATCGAAAAGATTTATTGGATAAGCCACGTGTTTTAGCTATTACTAAGATGGATTTAAAACAAGGGTTTAAGTTGGATAAAGAATTTCATATTGATGATGAAATTCCCGTAATTCCTATTTCCTCGGCTACAGGTCATGGTATTGATGAGCTGAGAGAAAAGTTATGGGAGAAAATCCAACATGCAAAACAAGCAGATACTTAGAAACTTAGTTGCCCTTAGCATTATACCCGGATTGGGTGCACGCCGGTTGCGTAACCTGGTTCACAAGAAAGAACAACTCGAAAAAGTATTCAATCTTAGTAAATCCCAACTAAGAAGTTTTGAGGGTATTGGGGAAGCATCTACACTTTCTATTCTTTCTTTTGACAGATGGGAGGAAGTAGATACGATACTTTCTGATACAGAGAACATTGGCTCCGAGATTGTTACAATAACAGATACTTACTATCCGGAACTGCTGAAACAGATATACGACCCTCCGTTATTATTTTGGATGAAAGGGAACCCGGAGGTACTTAACACATCCGGGGTTGCGGTTATTGGCACCAGGAACCCAACTCCGTATGGTAAAAAACAGGCTCATAAGCTGAGTTATGATCTCGCCTCGAAAGGTCTCACTATTTTCAGCGGATTGGCTTATGGGATAGATGCCATTGCCCATAAAGCGGCTTTGGAAGCTAATTCCGGAACGGTAGCAGTATTGGGATCGGGGATTGATAACCTTTATCCAAAGCGAAATGCTTCTATAGCTAACGAGATCATAAAGAATAACGGTGCAGTAATCTCCGAATTTCCTTTGGGTACAAATCCTGATGCTGGCAATTTTCCTATCCGAAATAGAATTGTAAGCGGAATGAGTCTCGGAGTCTTAATCGTTGAGTCCGGTATCCAGGGAGGCAGCATGATTACAGCAGAACTTGGATTGGACCAGAACAGGGAAGTGTTTGCAGTACCCCATTCCCTGGAAAATGTAGCCGGCTCAGGCGGTAATTACCTGATTAAGAGAGGAGCTGCAAAGCTTGTACAAACGGTGGATGATATTTTGGAAGAGCTGCCGATGTATAGCCAGCCAGATGATAAAGAAAAGGAAATTTCACAAGTTCAGGAACAAGAGCCCTCAAAAGGCTGGAGAGACCTTGAGCTTAATGATTTAAGTAAAAAAGTGTGTGAGTTACTGGAACATAAACCTGCCCAAATAGATGATTTGGGAGATGAGCTTGGTGTAAGTACTAGCCAACTATTAGTATGTTTACTACAACTTGAGATGCAAGGAGTGGTCAGCCAAAAAGCAGGTAAAATATTCTCAATAGAATAATATTAGCCAACCAGGTCCTTAATTATTTCATCAATCTTCTGGTCAAGTTTGTTTGCTACAAAATCATATTCCCGGGGAGTAGCAATAGTATCATTTACACTGCAATAAAATTTGATCTTGGGCTCTGTTCCGGAAGGGCGGGCCGAAATTATCGCCCCATCTTCCGTAATAAATTGCAATACGTTTGATTTTGGCAGGTCAACAGGAGTGATATCTCCGGTCGTAAAATCTTTCTTTTTACTTGATTGATAATCGATGAGGGTAACTACATTTGAACCACCTAGTGATTTGGGTGTATCAGCCCTGAAATCAGCCATCATCTGCTGAATTTCTTCTGCCCCGGCCTTTCCCTTTTTGGTAATAGAGATGAGTTTTTCCCTGAAAATACCGTGATCGACATACATTTCAAGAAGTGCTTCATACAGACTGCTTCCCTGATCTTTATAATAAGCAGCCATTTCTGCAATTATAACTGCAGATACTATGGCATCTTTATCCCTTACATGTTCACCGATTAGGTAACCATAGCTTTCCTCTCCTCCGCAAATAAACGTTTTCTTTCCCTCAAACTTGGTCATCAACTCACCGATATATTTGAATCCGGTGAGTGTATTGAAACACTCTACCCCATAAGACTCTGCAATGCGGTCAATCAGGTAAGAGGTAACAATAGTTTTAACGATGTATTCATTTCCGGTTAGTTTACCGGCTTTCTCCCATGCGGTTAGCATGTAATTGATAATCAACGTTCCGGTTTGATTACCATTCAACAGTACCCAATCGTTTTGGTTATTCTTCACGGCAATTCCAATCCTGTCCGCATCGGGATCCGTAGCCATTACCAGTTCAGCATCGATTTCTTTGGCCTTTTCAAGAGCCATTGCCAAAGCATCTTCTTCTTCAGGATTAGGGTAAACAACAGTGGGGAAGTCACCATCAACAACCATTTGTTCCTCAACCAAGGTTACATTTTCAAAACCATATTGTTTGAGAGCGGGCGGAACTAAAACCCCGGCTGTTCCATGGATAGGGGAAAACACAATACTCAAATCCTTTTGGCGGACAATTGCATCCCTGGAAACCGAAAGGCTGGCAAGTTCATCCAGGTACATTCTATCAATATCTTCGCCAATTACTTCGATGAGGTCATTGTTGCCTTTAAAGTTAATCTCATCAACAGATGTGATATTCTTTACCTCATCCATTACGGCAGTATCATACGGAGTTACCAACTGGCCGCCATCTGCTCCATAGGCTTTAAATCCATTGTACTCTTTGGGGTTATGTGAAGCCGTTAAAACCACGCCACCCTGGCAACCCAATTCACGAACGGCATACGAAAGCTCCGGCGTTGGGCGCAGACCCTCAAAGAAATACACCTTAATTCCGTTAGCAGAAAATACATTAGCCACAACCCGGGCCAGTGTATCTGAATTATTACGGCAATCGTGTGCTATTGCAACTTTAACAGTTTCATTCGGATAAGTTTTCTTCAGGAAATTGGAAAACCCTTGTGTTGCAATTCCAAATGTATATTTATTTACCCTGTTTGAGCCTACACCCATGATCCCTCTTAAACCACCTGTGCCAAATTCCAGGTCTTTGTAAAAGGCGTCCGTCAATTCGGTGAATTTTTCTTCCTGAAGCATATTCCGAATTTCTTCTTTTGTTTCGGAATCATAATTACCGTTTAACCAGGAATCGATTTTTTGCTGAACAGAGGGTTCTAAATTAGACATGGATATATATGAAGATAGTTCAATTGAGTTTGGTTGTGAATATAAAGAAAATGGCAGCTTTATTGGCTTACCAAATTATGAAGATTTCAGTATTCAGCGGGTAAATCTGCGGATAAGATGCTCATGCTTTGGAAAGGAGAGTATCAGTTTTTCAGGATCAGCCAGCTCAAAATCAGCGAAATCAAAACCGGGGGATACCGTGCAACCTACCAAAGTGTAAGAATCAGCTTCATTTACATTGGCTGCGAACCATAATCCTGCAGGAACAGTGGATTGAGGTTGTTCACCTTCTTCGATATTTAAACCCAGCTTTTGTGAATGATAAACTCCTTCGTTATCAATCATGTGTATAGTGATGGGGCTTCCTTCATAATAATGCCACATTTCATCCTGGTTGATCTTATGAAATGCAGAGAAAGTATCTGAAGTAAGCAGGAAGTAGATACCGGTGGAATAATTCCTGTCTCCTGAGAAGTTACCGGGTAACGATGATTTTGATATTAATCCCTTACTGCGATAGGTTTCTTTAAAAAAGCCACCTTCAGGGTGGCCTTCAAGTTCATAAAAATCTATAAGCTCCTTTATCCTTGAACTGATTGGATTCATCTGAATATTACTTAGTCGTAATAATGTATATGTAATTTCGAACCTGGCTTACTTTGGCAGCTATTCCTATTTCTTCGCTGGATTCTTCATCAGGTACTGAAACTCCACTAGGAAGTACGTCAAAGAGATTTGTTAAATATGTAGATTTTACCGCATAGGTAACATTTTCTGCATCTTTGTGCACTGCATTTATAATACCTATAACATTTCCATATCTATCAAAAAGAGGCCCACCACTATTTCCAGGTTGGATAGGAGCTGAAACTTGGTAGCTGGTAATATCACCGTTATATCCCGTTTTCGAACTAATAATTCCATTCGTAATCTTTAACTCATCTCCCATAGTTGATCGTAAAGGATATCCAAGCGTAAATATATCTTCGCCAACTAAAGTGTTTGATTTAGAAGAAATGCTATACTTGGGGGTATCCAGAGCTAATGAATCACCATTGATTACCTGTATGATAGCTAAGTCGTTATTTTCATCTCTTGCTACTACTTTTGCCTCATATTCATTATTAAAATCGCCATTAAGGCCTCTTACAAAAATACGATCTGCATTTTCTATAACATGATTATTTGTAGCTATATAGCCATTTTCAGCTATGGCAAAACCAGTACCTGAGCCTAGGGTCAGATCATTCTCTGTTGGATATATTTTTAAAAAAATTTCAGAATAATCCGCATCACTATTAACAAATGTCATCACTGCAGGACCAACTGATACCATAAAATCTTGATTTAAGGTCCGATTACTATTAATCCAGTCAATTTTAAATAATTGTTTGGAAGCAGAGTTTTTAAAAATAGCTTTAAGCTGCCCTTCCTTCCATATTGGTTCTAAGTAGCCTTCTACCCCTGAAAGATAAATAAGTCTGTAAGTTCCATTTTTCTGCTTATCTATTGCTAAACGTAAAGTGAACTCATTTGGGTCCTTACCTTCATAGATCCCTTCTATGGGATCCATTCTATTACTCCATTTCTCTTTTAATTCATCCTCAGTTGATAGTATATCATAATAATCATAATCAACCTTTAATAACTTTCCAGAAAAGCTGGTGCATGGTATATAACTTGAGTTAAGTTCTAAATCTATTGAGGTAATATAAAAACCATTTCCACCAGATGATTTTACTATATCAAGTGCTTTGTCATAGATTGCTTCAGGGTCGCATTTTGAAGTGTTTGCGGTTTTAACTTGTAGAGTACCAAGTGTATCCGCTAAGCCAAGTATTTTTTGACCTCCATAGAACGTAGTTACTATTTCTTCTTCAGGAAGAGGAGGTACATTTTTATCGACTTTTAGTTTATAAGTAGTGCTACAAGCTAAAGTTAAAGCAGAAAATAGAATAAGGAAAAATAATCGAATCATATTAGTAGCATTGTATTGCTAACAATGTACTAAATTCTTCCGATTTGTTCTTCAAAAGAGATGGCTAGTGCCCTATTATTTATCAATTTCCTTCTTTAAAAATACCGTTTATGAGTTCCGGTTCACCAAAGCCCAGTGCCTCCAATCTGTTCAGCTGGGTTTTAGCATCCCCAACCACAACATAAATCATACGATTCGGATCGGCATACTTTTCAGCCAGTTCACTGATCCGGTCTTTGGTAATATCCTTAACTATTTGTTCTCTGTCTTTTATGTAACTAGGAGACCAGTCATACTCACTGATGTTTTGTAACATATTGAGCTTAGCACCCAGGGTTTCAAAACGTCGGGCATTACTCTTAAGCAGAAACCCTTTTGTAGTTTCCAGGTCCTGATCGGTAAAGGTAGAAGGGTATTCTTCCATAATCTGCTTTACAAGTGAGGCAGCTTCATACGTAACATTGGTTCTGATACCACTGGAGATGGTAAAAGGCCCGGAAATGCTGCTTCCGGAAAACCCGGAACCAATGCCATAGGTATAGCCTTTGCCTTCACGAAGCTCTTGTGTAAACCTGGATGCAAAACCTCCACCCCCAAGAATATAGTTCATAACAGTAGCGGGATAATAATCTGGATCAGTTTCCGGCATAGCCAAATACCCAAAACGGATAACAGATTGCTTTGCATTTGGTACATCATAGAAATACACTTTTGAGCTTTCGATTGGCTCAGGATTACTAAGTTCAGGCAGCGTGGCCGATGTTTTTTCCCAATTACTTTCAAGGTCGGATAAGGATCGTACCACTTCATTTTTCTTTATTGCTCCTACAATATGGAAATCAGCCAGGGAAGGGGTGAAGTAATTTTCGTAATAAGTCTTAAGGTCTTCAAGGGTGATAGATTCGACACTGTTTGATGTACCGTTGGGATTGTAGGAAAGAATATGATCATCTCCGTAGAGCAGCTTGTAGTAAGCGTTTGTTGCAATAGCATTTGGGTTTGCGGTTTGTTGTGCTATTTGGCTAAGGGTACTTTGCTTGGCCAGGTCAAATTCCGATTCATCCCATCGGGGGCTTAATAATATTTCTTCTACCAGGTCAAGGGTTTGCTGGTAATTCCTGGATAGTGTGGTTCCCGAAATGGTTATTTGCTCCCTTCCCGAGTTAATAGAAATAGAAGCTCCCAGTTCATCAATGGCTTCTTCCAGTTCCTCGGGGGTTTTATTTGCCGTTCCCCTCATCATACTTTGAGCGAGCAGATTAGAAACCCCGGTTTTCGAGATATCTTCCATTAATAAACCGCCATCTATTTCGAGCCTGAATTGTACCAAAGGAAGTTCATTATTCTCTATTCCATATACTCCCATTCCATTTGCCAGCTCATGCTCCCAAACATCAGGTACGGAAACATCAGCGCTTTCACCATAAGGAGGCTCTACTGACCGGTCAAAACTGGATGGGGTTCTTTCATAGTCCGTAGCTTCAGGCAGAACGAAGTCTTCTCCCTCAGCTCCCTGAACAATCTCCTCTTCGGCTACTTCGGCCAGCATAGAACCTTCTAAAACTAGGTCTTTTTGGCCCCTGGGAACAAAACTGGTCGATACGTAATGCTGATCTTTAATGTACTTTTCGTAAACCTGCATTACGTCTTCTTTGGTAACCGCCAGGAACTTTTTGATATCTTCGTTCACGTATCCGGGGTTATCTGCAAAGATATTGTATTGAGCCAATTGAAAGGCTTTTCCCAACACACTGGATAACCCGTTGTAAAAATCAGTTTCGATACCTGCCTTAATTTTATTCAGATCATCTTCGGTAAAACTTTCTGTTTCGAATCGCGCAAAAGCTTCATCTACCACTGACCGAACCTGATCCAGATCGGTATTAGGATATGCCCGAACCAGTAATGTAAGTTCGCCGGCTATTTCTGAGTTGTTACTGAACATAAACACATTTGAAGTGACTTGTTCCTCATCAACCAGCACTTGTGTAAAAGGAGCCTTTTTCCCATCCACTAATAACTGGGTAAGTATCTCAAGCGGATAGGCATCGGGATGGTAAATTTCAACTGTAGGCCAGGTCATTCTCAGCTCCGGTAAACGAGCAAAATTATCCTCGTAATATAAATTTTTAGTTTCACTCAACTCAATTCTCTGTACAGGAAGCGGTTCAATTTCTTCGCCCCTGGGTATTTCATCAAAATACTTATGGATCCATTCTTTTGCCTGTTCAGAATCAAAATCACCGGCAATAACTAATGTGGCATTGTTTGGAACATACCACCGGTTATAGAACTCTTTCACATCCGCCAAAGTCGCGTTTTGGAGATCTTCCAAAGAACCAATTACCTGCCAGTTGTAGGGATGTGTTTCGGGATACAGGTTTTTTCCAATAAC
Source organism: Balneolaceae bacterium (assembly GCA_006969905.1). Classification (GTDB taxonomy): domain Bacteria; phylum Bacteroidota; class Rhodothermia; order Balneolales; family Balneolaceae; genus Balneola. The sequence continues at coordinate 2,127,588 of CP030887.1, forward strand.
ATAATTAGCATGTCCGTAAGGCTGATTATCTACTCCCTGTCGTTTTTCATTTTTTACTACTTGTTTTTCCTTGGCAACCACATTTTCAGTTACCGTATTAATGAAGAAACCAAGCTTATCAGCCTCAGCCCAGATCATTTTCTCCAATGCATCTTTGGGTACTGTTTGAAAGTAGTTTGTTCGGTCACGGCTGGTAGAACCGTTAGCCCCTGAGCCTCCTATTCGGCTGCTCATTTTATCCAGCCCTCCTTTTCCCAGGTTTTCAGATTCCAGGAACAGTAGGTGTTCAAATAAGTGGGCAAAGCCCGTTTTCCCTTCCTTTTCCCTGGCCGAGCCCACATGAAAAGTAAGGGCTACTGCTGTTACGGGATCAGAATAATCTTTATGAAAAATCACTTCAAGCCCGTTATCAAGAGTAAATTTTTCATACTCAACATTAAACTCATTTTGAGGGGTAGAACAAGAAAGAGTAATAAGCCCAATGGCTAACAAAAATGAAAGAAATCTAAACATGTTATTCTTTTTGGAGTAAAGGTTTATCAGGAATATAAACGGACTTGAATCGTCTGTTTGTTAAAGAATGCTTCCGTTTTAAATAAATTAAAAAAAAGCATAGGGCTATGATATTCAAGTTTGGCACAGTATTTGTATTTTAGGCACATGATAAAAGTGAGAGATACTATAATATCAGACGATATTGCTACAGCTAAGTTTGCCTGTGACCTTCCAAAATGCAAGGGTGCATGTTGTGTAGTAGGTGATGCGGGAGCCCCTGTTTCGAAAGAAGAAATTCCTATTTTGCACAAAGCATATCACTTACTTAAAGATGAACTTCGTCCCGAAGCTGTGGCAGTTGCAGAACGGGAAGGTGTAGTTGTAGGAAGCGAAAAGGCCGGTTATGAAATAAGTTGTGTAAATAATGCTGAATGCATCTTTGTACAATACGGAAAGAATGATGTAGCTTATTGTTCCATTCAAAACGCATATTTTGACGGCAGGATAAGTTGGGAGAAGCCGCTAAGCTGCCATCTTTTTCCTGTCCGGTTAAAGAGAATTGCCGGTTTTGATTACGCAAACTTTGAATATGTGCCAAAGCTATGCTCAGCCGCTTGTTCAAAAGGAGAAGAAGAAGGTGTTTACCTTGCAGAGTTTTTAGAAAAACCATTAGTGCGTAGGTATGGCCTGGATTGGTACGAGGAATTTTTAGCAGCATGTAAATATATCAGAGAGAATGAGTGATGCTAAGAAACCAACAAAACCTAAGCCAGAAACAACAGCAAAGCCTTCAGCAAAAGCTTTCTCCTCAGCAACTTCAATTTATCAAACTGTTGCAACTGCCTACTATAGGCTTGGAACAACGCATTAAAGAAGAACTCGAATTAAACCCTATTCTGGAAGAAGTAGATACTTTTGAAATTACCCAGGAGAGGGTTGAGGCGGAAGAGACTCGTGAAAGTTCTGACGAAAAAGAAGATGGCCTGGAAAGCCTTGAAGATCATAATGTGGATTGGGATGAATTCGATTCCAATACAGAGTATGATGGTGAAAATTATAGTTCCGGGTATCAACCTGAGCAAGAGGAATGGAGAGATTTACCTAATCCATATAATGCTTCTTTACTGGAACAGCTTGAAAACCAGGTTTCTTTGCTGGATTTGAGCGAAGAAGAAGAACTTATTGCCGATCAAATACTGGGATCACTGGATGAGTATGGTTATTTCCGTCGCGAGCTTGAAGCCGTTGCAGATAATATTGCTTTTAATCACAGTTTGTATGTAGAAGCTGAGGATGTGGATCGTGTCCGAAAGCAAATCCAGTTGCTGGATCCAATAGGAATTGCCTCAAAGGATTTACAGGATTGCTTACTCATTCAGTTGCAGCAATCGCCTGATGAACTGGCCGGAAAAGAACTGGCTATCCGGATGATAAGGGATGAATGGGACGCGTTTGAAAAAAAGCATTTCACTAAGCTGATTCAAAAGCTCAATACGGATGAAGAAAAATTAAAAAGCGCATTTGAAGCAGTAAGGCACATGGATCCACGCCCAGGAGCAGTGGCATCAGATATGGAGGCGACTTCTAACTACATTGAGCCCGACTTTGAAGTATATTGGCAAAACAGGGATGAGGGAGAAAACAATCGGGGCGAGTTTATAATCAACCTGAACCAGCGTAATTCACCTTCACTAAGGATATCCCCGGAATACAAACAAATGTGGGAGGAGATTAAAGAGAAGAAATCAAAACCTGATGCCCGGACACAGGCTTTTATAAAAGGAAAGATTGATTCTGCAAATTGGTTTATGGAATCCATTCGCCAGCGCCAGAATACTTTGATGAATGTAATGAAGACCATAGTGGCGCTGCAAGAAGATTTTTTCAAGTATGGCGACAGCTTAAAGCCAATGATCCTTAAGGATATTGCTGAGCGAATTGGGATGGATATTTCAACGATTTCGCGAGTCGTAAATGGGAAATATGTACAAACCCATTTTGGAGTGTATGAACTGAAATACTTTTTTAATGAAGGCCTGGAAACAGAAAGTGGAGAAGAAGTCTCGAACAGGGAGGTCAAGAATATCCTTCAAACCCTGATTGACAATGAAGACAAAAGAAATCCTTTAAGTGACCAGGAATTAGCGGAGCAGTTGAACGATCAGGGATATAAAGTAGCGAGGCGTACCATTAGTAAATACCGGGAGCAATTAAATGAGCCTGTAGCCCGGTTACGAAAGCAGATTATTTGATTTTCTAATCAATTTCTTTTTATCAAAACGGATAGATTTTTGTGATTTATTAAAATCTTTGGTTCTTATTGCTTCGGTACCAACTAATTAGTTTTTTATAGCAATACAACTAACACGGGCAAACAACCATGACAAAAACAGAAAGGGTTAAGCAAATTGCTTCAAAACTTGATTTTACCCAGAGCGAAACCGAAGTTTATTTTGACACCTGGGTAGATATACTCAGTGATCATTTGGCAAAGGAAGAAGGCTTCAGTATTCCCGGTTTTGGGACATTCAGTTCAGGTATCAGAGAAGCATATCGTTCCTATAATCCCCACTATAAGCAGAACGTGATGAATCCCAAAAAGAGAGTTGTATACTTCTCGCAAAGCACATCCATCAAAAAAGACATTGATGAGGTGACGTTATGAGTGATAAGGTGACACTGAATGAGTTGATAAAAGAATTTTCTGAAAAAACGGGCCTGTCAGAAACAAAAAGCAGAGAGTTTGTGCATCTTTTTTTCAAACAGGTACTGGATGAACTCAAGGAAGAAGGAAAATCATCTATCACCAACTTTGGTAGTTTTGAAATTCAAAAAGTTGCAGAAAGGGAAGGAGTGAATCCCCAAACCGGGGAACCGCTGGTAATCCCTGAACATAACCGGGTTTCTTTTTCAGCTTTCAAGTATCTGGAAGAAAAAGTGAATGCAGAATTTTCAGATCTTGAGATCACCTTTTTAGAGAAAAAGGAGCCGGAGAAAAAGACAGTCCAGGTAACCGAAATAAAAAGCAGCTATCAGCCCGAGCCTATACCAAAGGCAGTAAACGAAGAAGAGGTAGATGAGCCTGTTGAAAAGGAAGTTGTACCAACGCCACCTGTACAACCTGTATTCTCACAAAGAAGGGATACAACATCTTCAAAGAATACAGGATGGCTATATCTTGTACCAGTTCTCATTATCGCAGCCATAGCAGCAGTGTACTTTTTATGGCCGGAGGGGGATCAAAAGCCAGTTGCAAGCGAGTATGCGGAACAACCTAAAAGTGAGGAACAGCCTGCAAGCGCAATTGATAATGAAACCGAAGCTTCTGACCCTGTAGCAACTCAACCTTCCGAAGGAAATGAGGCTGCAGTAGCAGAAGAAGTAGTTGATGAAGCCACACCTTCCGGTTTAGAAGATCAGTTATCGGAATACTCGATAGAGAAGGACGATTGGTTCTGGGATATTTCTGAAAAAGTGTACGGAGTTTCCTGGCTTTGGCCATTGATTTTTGAGGCTAACCGTTCTGAAGCTGATGATCCTGATCAATTGTTTCCTAACAGGGAATTGGTGATTCCTTCAATCAAGGGTACTGCATCCAATTTGACTGAAGAGGATAGATCCAGGCTCAAAGAGGCTTACATGATGGTCTCTAATGCTTATAAGAGTGCAGGTAAACCTGATAAGTCAGAGGGTTATAGACGTCTTTCGGAGCGGCTCGGCAATAATTAAGCTCATTTTCAGAATTGCTACATCAAATATGAACTGCCAAATCCAGTACTTCCAGCCAGCCGTCAAAGATCAGTAGAAAAGCAACGACCAACGCAAAGGCAAGTGTATGCAAAGCAATGGTTTTGAATAGATAACGGGTTCGGTTCATTCCCAATCGTTTGGAACTGTCTAAAGCTGTAGTATTAAAACTGGAAAACCAGATGATCACATACAGCACCGAAAGAACGGACAAAACAATCGGTGAGCTTCCTGCAAAGAATAGCACTACAATGAGTGTTACAAGAAGAAAATCGAGATGGAAAGTCCAGGTAAAAAGATTCAAAGCCTGGTTAAGGTGGCTTAGCGAAGGATTAGGGATATAAATCCATGCAACAGCAATAACTTCTATCAAAAGTACAATGATGCTGCCCAATACAAATAAAGAAAAATAATTTTGTCCCATAAATCCCAGTGCTGGCAGGTAACTGTACAGTGCTTCTAAACCGGTTTCAGTAAGAAAAGTTCTGGCCATTACGTATGTAACCAGGCCTCCAAAAAAAGCATGCTGGAAAAAAAGAAAGATGGCGCTTAGTGAAGAGCGTTCCCTGTAGCTTAAAATATCATCAACAAAAAAGCGGTGAGAGGTGAAATAGCGAAAAATGGTTTCTTTGTAAGTCGGGCTGATGACAATATTTACTGCAAGGCTGATCCAAAGTAAGAGTAAAACAATCACTGACCAGTGTAGAAGAGGGGTTTCTTCGGGGAGTTTGGGGAGCGGAATAACCGCTTCATTTAATGAAGCAGAATTTTGTAGAGCTAGTTCAATATCAGGGAAATCCCCCAACGTATTCTTTAACCAACTATACTCTACAATCAGTAAATCCCCTGCATCTCCTATCAAATCATGAAACTTGTGAACAGTTCCGGCACCCGGTTTTTGAGTTAAGAAAAATGAACCCGTTTTCTTGCTTTCAGAAAGGTTTCCCAGCTGATTGTTTTTGAACTCATAAAAAGAGAGTGAATCTCCGAAATTACTTGCCTGAGCCAGGGATCGAAAGATGAATTTAAAGGAATCACTATGTGTTTGGCTGTGTGAAAAAATCAGAATGCCCAGGAAAGAAGAATACTTACGGTTCGCAGAATAAATCTCATTAACCTGCCTGAGAATAGCATCTTTCTGATCACTAAATTTGGAAGCTGTATAAAACTCATTGCCTGCATCAATCAGAAAAGGTATCTGTAGCCTGTCAAGTTCAGTTATGATATATGGGTTCCTGGGCTTTTTGAGGATAACAAGCTTTGTTGAGTAGCTTTTTAAAGTGCGTAATTCATCTGAAGCCTGTAATTCGTTAGGGGGTGGATTCCAGACAACCCCAAGTGAAGCTTGTGCTGAAACGAGGTCAGAAGCAAAAAATATCCATAGAAGTAAACCGGAGAAAAGACAAAGGTATTTACTTTTGGATTTCACTTAGGCTTCTACAGCAGCTCCATAAAATTCTGTTATACTGCTCAGTTGAATAGGCCGCGCCAGTAAAGTGGCCGAAGTACAATCGGTGATTTCAACCTCCACATATTGTCCAGGCTTGAAGTCCCATGCATCAAATACCACCATTTTGTTGGTATCGGTGCGTCCCTGTAATTGTTCATCAGAGCGTTTACTGGTACCCTCAACCAGAACCAGGTGCCTTTTGCCAATCTCAGCTTTATTTCGTTGAAGCTGGATATCCATTTGCTGCTGGATGATCTCTGTAAGGCGCCGTTTCTTTATTTCTTCGGGAACATCATCTTCAAACTTACGATAAGCGAGAGTTCGCTCACGTTCCGAGTAGGCAAACATGTAGGCCAAATCATAACCCACTTCTTTCATAAGTGTCATGGTGCCCTGGTGCTCTTCTTCAGTTTCGCCGCAAAACCCAGCAATAATATCAGTAGATAATGAGAGCCCGGGGATAATAGAGCGCATTTTATCGATCAGGTTGAGATATTGTTCACGGGTATAAGGCCTTCTCATCCTTTCCAGCATGGTATCACTTCCTGCCTGTGCCGGGATGTGAATATAATTACACAAATTTGGTTGCTCGGCAATTATATGCAGTAAATCATCCGGGAAATCCTTTGGATGAGGAGAGGAGAACCGGAATCTCATTTCGGGATCTACCTGGCTGGCTTCATACATCAGCTTCGAAAAGGTATGCTCACCGTCTTTGTAGGAGTTTACATTTTGCCCCAGCAAAGTTACTTCTTTGTAGCCATCATCACTAAGCTGTTTAATTTCTTTAAGGATGCTTTCCATGGGGCGGCTGCGTTCACGGCCTCTCGTAAAAGGAACTACACAAAAAGAGCACATATTGTCACAGCCGCGCATAATGGAAACAAAGGCAGTGACCCCATTACCCGTAGTACGTACAGGGGCAATATCAGCGTAAGTCTCTTCAAGGGAGAGTAATACATTTACTGCTTTTCGCCCATCATCCACTTCTTTGAGAAGGCGGGGGATATCCCGATAAGCATCAGGACCGACTACAATATCAACCAGGTGTTCCTGTTCAATGATACGGTCTTTAATCCGCTCGGCCATGCAGCCCAAAACCCCGACAGTAAGCCCTTCGTTAGACTTTTTTAGCTTTCGAAGCTCTTTTAGCCGATTCCAGACTTTAGTTTCTGCATTTTCGCGGATTGAGCATGTGTTGACAAGTACCACATCTGCTGATTCAACTTCCATCGCAGGGACCATGCCATCTTCTAACAGAATGGAGTTCACAATCTCCGAATCTGCAAAGTTCATTTGGCATCCGTAAGTCTCGATATAAAATTTCTTGGTACTCAAAACAGCTTGGTTACTTTAGGGCGAAAAATATAAGAAAAGTGAAGGTTATTAACTATTAGGCCACGTATTGGGTGCGCTTCTCCAACTGGAAAGTAAATCCAGGTCATCACCATCAACTACACCTTTTTCAAGGGCCACATTGATCAATGTGTTGTAATCAGTGAGACTGTATACCGGAACACTTACTTTATTGAATTTTTCATCTGCTTTATCAAATCCATAGGTAAAAATAGAAACTACACCTTCCACTTTTGCCCCGACAAACTGCAGTGCCTCAATTACAGAAATAGCGGAACCTCCTGTAGAAATCAGATCCTCAATCACAACAGTTGACTGGCCTTTATCCACTCCCCCTTCAATTTGGTTACCCATTCCATGGGCTTTTGCTTTGGCGCGTACATAGGCCATGGGCTTGTCCAGTGACTGTGCCACCCAGGCAGCATGGGGTATCCCGGCTGTGGCGGTTCCTGTTATTACATCAATATTGGGAAACTTCCCCTCAACAAATTGTGTGAAATTTTGAGCAATTTTTTTCCGGATCTCAGGATAGCGAAGGGTAAGCCGGTTATCACAGTAGATAGGGGAATTCCATCCCGAAGACCAAACAAAAGGTTCATTTGGCCTTAGAATTACCGCATTAATATCCAATAAATCAGCGGCGAGTTCACGCGCAAATTTGGGTTCAATAATCATATTCTCAATAAGTACTTAATTAGTTTACCGTCGTGATGAGTAAATGGAAAGCCATATCGTTTATTGTGGCCACACAAAAATAAGGCTTTTCAGGGAGATTAGCGCATACAATCCTGCAAGGAGGTCATCAGCCAGGATACCCATTCCACCGCCTGATTTTTGCAGTTTATCAATACCCAGGGGTTTCAGTATGTCAAAAATGCGAAACAGTATAAACCCGGTTGCTAACGTTATGAAATCCATTTGAAGGTGACCGGAAAAGAAGATGCTGATGAAAACCACAGCTTGCCCGGCCCATTCGTCCATAACCAGCTTACCCGGATCTTCGCCCCATTCTTCTTCACAGGTTTTGCTTACCCACAGGGTTAATATCGAAGTGACAAGCACAAATGCAGGAACAGCATACCAATTACCCAGTTTTATAAGGTAGTAAATGGGAATAAGCGCAAACAAGCTGCCCCAGGTTCCCGGAAATTTAGGCAGGTAGCCGCTGCCAAAACCTGACCCAATAAACAGTTTAAGCGTTTTCAACTTCGGTTGGTTTTTGAGAATAGCGTACGATTAACGTACACATACTCAAGGCCTGAATACAAGGTAAGGCCGGTTACAAAAAGCATCAGGATAAACATAATGCCACTTTGCAGTATCCAGTCTGCATAGGTTGAGAGTATAAACCCTTTTTTAGCAAAAGCCCCAACCAATAGCCCGATGTAAAGAAAAACCATTTGCACCGTTGTTTTGGTTTTGGCCGTCATCCGGGTTTTCATAGTAATATTTTGCTTCTTTGAATAAATACGGAGAAGGGTAACGAAAACATCCCTGGCAATAATTGCGATAACTGCCCACCAGGGGAACTGGCTTTCATCCACAAAAGGCAGAACAATAAAAGCACTGAATGTGAGAACCTTATCAGCGAGAGGATCTAAAAAAACTCCCATTTGGGATTCTATCTCGTGTTTACGCGCAATATGTCCGTCAAAGTAATCTGTAATAGCAGCAATCGTAAAAATGACGATACTGATTAGTTGTAAAATCAGCTGGTCTTGCAGGTATAGGTAAAGAAAAATTGGTGCCAGAACGATACGAACCGCACTGAGAATGTTTGGGACATTTTTCATCCTTCAAAGATAGGGAATAGTTTAAGATAATGTGATAGAAACTGGCTTTTGGAGGAAGGAATTAAGAATTTAGCTTTCATGAACGTACAGATCATTTCTATCGGTAATGAATTGCTTATTGGTGATACCGTTAACACCAATGCTGCCTGGATGGGGCAGTTTATGACGGAATTGGGTTTTGAAGTACACAAGGTGCTTACTATTTCGGATAACCTGGACGATATCAAATCAACCATATCGTCCGCAATGAGTGAAAGCGATGTTGTGTTATGTACGGGGGGATTGGGGCCTACCCACGATGATATGACCAAAAAAGCAGTAGCTGATCTTCTGGGGGTTGGGATGAGGCTGGACCAGAAAGTATTGGATTACATACAGGCTCTATTTGAAAAAAGAAGCCTGCCTTTTTCAAAATCGAATTATGAACAAGCTGAAGTTCCCGAAAATTGTGAAGTGCTGTTCAATAAAATGGGTACGTCACCCGGTATGTGGTTTAATCAGTCAGGAAAATTTCTGGCAGTTATGCCGGGCGTTCCTTACGAAATGCAATACCTGATGAAGAAACAGGTACTACCAAGATTACAGGAGGCATTTAAAGGGGTAGGCGCATTGTACTCCCGTTATATCAAAACAGCAGGGGTTGGAGAAAGCACGTTAAGTGATGAAGTATTGGGGGATATGTCGGCTATGTTAATGAACGGCGTAAGCCTGGCTTTTTTACCGTTGCCGGGCGGGGTTACCCTGCGATTAAATGGGCACGGTAACTCCGTAGAAGATGCAAAAGAAAGTGTGAGCAACCTCGCGGATTTTATCTACCGGAAAGCAGGTAATTACATTATTGGAGAAGGAAAAGAACTGACGCTTTCCGAAGTGTTAGGAAACATTCTCAGGCAGAAACAGCTCACTATAGCCACAGCTGAAAGCTGTACAGGCGGGCTGATTGCAGATAAACTGACCGATATACCGGGGAGCAGTGATTACATGCTTGGGGGAATCGTTTCGTACTCCAACCAGGTAAAGGTAAATCAGTTGGGAGTTTTGCGGTCCGATCTGGAAAGGGTGGGAGCTGTAAGTAAAGAAGTTGCTTTGCAGATGGCTAAAGGAGTTGCCCAAAACCTGGATGCAGATATCGGGATTTCCACTACGGGTGTGGCAGGACCCGGTGGAGGAACGAAAGAAAAGCCGGTGGGCACCGTTTGGATTGGATATTGGAGTAAAGGCGAGCACTTTGCAGTAAAAGCCCGGCTAACCAAAGACCGGTTACTAAATAAAGAACGAAGCATGCGTATAGCTCTCGAAATTGTACGACGAAGCCTTCTTGGAATTACTGAAATGCCTTATAACCTGGAGAAACAGCTTCCTTGAAAAAACTTATCCTGTTTAATATTGTATTGGTTTTTTGCTCCATAAATGGCCTGGCCCAGGTTCGGGATTCCCTGGTGGTTGATTCGGTGACAGTTCCGATTATACAAGATGCCGATACTCTACAGCCGGTAATTCAGCTGCCTGAAAATGAGAAACCGGTTATAAAAAAAGTAAGCATCTGGGAGCAGGATCAAAGTTTTTTTGCAAGACAGGTTACGAATGACAGTTTGCTTCGCTGGCAAATCTGGCCTGATTGGGGCGATTTTTATGCCTACCGTAATGATGTCCTCAGTTTCCGGCAGGGTACCATTGGCAGGGTAGATGCTTTTCATATTAACGGTTACACGGCATATGAGCAAAAGGTGTATTTAGATGATGTGAACCTCAATAATGCAGTTACGGGATTGGTGAATTACAATTTCATTCCTCACCACAAAATTGAAAATGTGCAGGAGGTGTATGAAGATGATTTAATCTCCTATATAAATACAAAGGATTATTATATCACAAAGCCCCTAAGCTATCTCAATTACGATGAGAGTTCGAACAATTACCGGAATCTGGAATTTATGTTGTCTCAGAATACAAGCCCCGGTACAAATATTGAAATTTCTTATTGGGATCGGAGGGACGGAGGTTTTTATCCGAATAATACAATCCAGGGAAGCCAGGTGTTTGGGAAAGTATATCACTATTTAGGAGATCGTTACCAGTTGCAGGCTATGATTCTCAGAAACCAGTTTGAAAATGAAGAGCCGGGAGGATACCAGGTGGGCAACCCTGCGAACTTTAGCTTCGGAGAATTTACATCCGTTCCAAAAAGCAGTTCCGGTTCATCTGATATGCTTCGCACAGATATAAAACTGGGCATTTACGAACGTGCAGACAGCAATAGTACAGAACGCTCAGGATTGATTATTTACCGAACAAAAGATGATTTTGAACGAAAGATTTTTTCAGACACTCTTTCCTGGGAAAATAACACGTGGCGGGCAAAAGCTTTTCGTAAGATTGACCTCAGTAGGCTATCATTAAACGCTGACGCAGATGCTTCCATCACTTCCAATTCCGGGAACTCAATAATTAGAAAAAGCTCCTGGTCTGAACTAAATGGCTCATTAGCGGCAGAATTCAAGGCTACCTCTGTACTGGGTTTAAAAGCAGTTACCCGGTTTAATTATAGAAGTGATGATTATACAGGTACCTCTGTGTATTTCGGTATGAATATGAAAAAGAAAAAGGGATTAAATGCTGATATTGGTGTTTCGGTAGCAAGTAGCATACCTGCCATCCAATCGCTGTACTGGCAATCAAGAAACTACTCAGGAAACTCAAATCTTAAGAATGAGGAAGAGAGAGCAATAATTGGCAACATAATCTATAACGGGAATAAAATTTATGCAGGCATTACCGGGCGATTTCAAGCCATTGAGAATGCTGTGCTGCTTTCATCCGACAGTTCTTTTGTAAATGCAAATACTTATGAAGTTGTAAATGGTACTTTTTTTGCGAGGTATTTTTCTGAGCGACTGGAAATTGAGAGTTCTGTAACAACCGAGCATACACTTAATCAGCAACTTTCGGATGAAGTGGAAGCTTTTTCATTTAGAGATACAAAGCTTTTAATCAGGAATTCTATTTTCTACAAAAATTATGCTTTTGATCGCGCTGCCTTTATAAAACTGGGAATCAGAACAACTTTATCACCTTTTTTAACTGAAAGCCAATTCTATAATGCTGAGCTTGATTACTGGCAGTTTAATTCAAACGAGCAGGCAATTCCTTCTTATTTCAGAATGGATGCAGAACTTTCTGCCCGGGTGCGGGCTATAATGGTAGTGATGAGATGGGAAAATGTACTTGACGGTCTTGGCCAGGCAGGGTACTTTGAAGCGGCTGCTTTTCCTATGCCGCCCCGAAGATTAATTGTTGGAATCAGAGCTCAATTCAGAAACTAAATTATGGGTCTTAAATACGTTATTAAGGAAGGAACTGCTGGTATAAAACGGGCAAAGCTCGCTGCCACCACATCCATTTTTTCATTATTCATTGCCATCCTTCTTTTGGGCATCCTTACCCGCATATCCTATAATGTGTACTTCCAGGCAATGAGTTTAAAGGTGATAGAACTTGAAGTCTTCCTTTTTGATATGGACGATCGTTCTACGGATGAAGTAAGATCAGCTCTTGAGCAGGAAGAATTGGTACAGGAAGTCGTTTACATCTCAAAAGACAGTGCATCCGTAATTGCATCCAGAGAGTTGGGAGCAGGTGTTGAAGAGCTTATTGAGCTCGACTTTTTACCTGCATCATTCAAGGTTATGGTGAACACCGATTCGGGGGCAGAACTAGTTGAGAATCTTGCATCAAGGATTCAGAATATTCGCGGGGTTGACGAGGTAGAATATAATGCAGCGCTACTTCGGGCTTTAGAATCTAACCTAAGTGTATTCAGCCTGATTGGCGGGGGACTGGGTATATTAATTCTATTGGCAGCAGTAATACTGGTTTATAATACGATCCGCTTAACAATTTATGCGAAAAAGGATTTAATTCGTGCAATGAAGCTGGTTGGCGCTACCAATAGCTTTATCCGAAGTCCATTTGTGGTTGAAGGTATTATCCAGGGACTATTGGCGGGTACGCTGGCAGTATTATGCATGTTTGCTGTGTTTGAATTTTTTGTGCCTATGTACCTTCCTGATATTGGGGTAATTTCATGGCCTTTAGGTCGATGGTACTTCCTGGTACTGGGAATGATAGGTGTGGCCATCCTGATGGGATGGTGGGGAAGCCGTTGGGCATCCAGGAAATTTATCGCTGAAACCTATATCTCCGGGTAATATATACCCCGGTTTAGTATCCCTGACTGTTCAGACTTCAGCCCTTTCGGAAAGCTTGCCGGACTGGTTTTGTCTTTCTTTACAGGCCTCTTCATCAGTACAGGTACCGTAAAAGTGCAGGGAATGAGATTCGATATTCATTCCATGGAGCTTACCCAACATATCCTGTATTTCCCCAATCCGGGGGTCACAAAACTCTAAAACATGCCCGCAATCGTTGCAAATAATATGATCGTGTTGCTGGTACGCGTATGCTCTTTCGTAGTAATACTGGCTTTTCCCGAATTGCTGGCGCTGTACTAAGCCGCATTCAACCAAAACATCCAGAGTGTTATAAACCGTTGCACGCGAAACCCTTGTGCCGCCCTCTTTCATTCGGTAAAAAATATCGTCTGCATCAAAATGCCCATCGGCACGGTATATTTCTTCCAGCACCATGAAACGTTCAGGGGTCTGTCTCTGGTTATGTTCTTTTAAATACGTGCGAAAGATTTCTTTTACAAGATGAATAGTTTCTTCGTGTGCCGGATGTGCCATAATATTCGGATTTTCGATAAATATAATACTTGTAAAGAACCTTTTATAGTCTCGTGGAATTCATTTCAGGAATTGTATATTCCACCGGGGTAACCAATAACCAATTTTTACAAAATGCCTACAGTTGTTGCTTTTGAAACACTAGCTGAATTGCCAAAAAACCTGGCAAAAAAATACATTGGGAAAAATAAGGCTGCATTTCACTTCAAACCCGATCCAAATACCGAATACCAACCTATTTACTGGGACCAGGTAGAAGAAGATGTAAAATCTGTTGCTTCTTATTTATTGGAACGTGGAATAGAGCACGGAGACCGGGTAGGCATTTTAAGTGAAAACAGGTATGAATGGGCTGTGGTGGATCTTGCTACCCAAATGATTGGTGCGATTAACGTTTCGCTTTATACTACACTTCCCGCAGGCCAGTGTGAGTATATTCTTAAAGATTCAGGAACCCGCTTGTTTTTTGTATCCACAGGCATACAACTCAAAAAAGCCATTGAGGTATTTGATAACTGCAAAGATTTGCTTGAGGTAGTGGCTTTTGATCCCCCAAAAAGAAAAGAGCATGCAGAGTTAGAGTATGTTAACCTGTTTGAGGATATACTAAATGAAGGTGCCAAGCATTTGTCCAAGCAAGAAAAAGATATCAAGAAGCGTTGCCAAGCGGTAAAACCGGAAGATATTTCTACGCTGATTTACACCTCGGGTACAACAGGAAATCCTAAAGGAGCCATGCTTACACATCATAACATTGTAAGTAATGTTAAGGCAGCTGTACAGCATATTTATTGGGATGATACTGACCGTTTACTCTCTTTCTTGCCTCTTTGTCATTCTTTTGAGAGAACTGGCGGGTACTATGCCATGATATCCAGCGGTGTGGAAATCTATTATGCGGAAAGCGTGGATACGGTTTCAAAAAATATGCCTGAGGCCAAACCTACAGTAATGATAAGCGTTCCTCGTTTATTTGAAAAGATGTACAATCTTATTGTAAAGAGTGTGGAAGAAGGGAGTGACACAAAGAAAAAGATATTTAACTGGGCGATTGAAACAGGAAGAAAATACTCGGAAGGCAAGAGAGGGATTGTAAGCTTACAAAAAAAGATTGCTGACAAGCTTGTTTTTGACAAACTTAAACAGCGTACTGGTGGGCATATCCGATTATTTGTGTCCGGGGGTGCTGCGCTTCCGCCTGAGATTGATGATTTTTTCAAATCAGCAGGTATGACCATTTTGCAGGGCTACGGATTAACAGAAACCTCCCCGGTTATGGCAGCCAACAAAGTAGGGCAGGAAGTTACGGGTGTTGTTGGTTCGGTAATTCCGGGAGTTACAGTGGGTATTATGGATCTAGAGACCCGCGAGGTGATTGCTGAGATAAGTGGTGAGGATTACCCAACTGATTTGAGCTCCGAGACAGGAGAAATTCTTTGTAAAGGCCCTAACGTAATGAAGGGGTATTGGAACAACGAAGAAGCCACTAAGGAGATGATTGATGAGGATGGTTGGTTACATACCGGTGATGTAGGCCGGTTTGTTAAAGGAAACCTTCAAATAACAGATCGTATTAAACACATGATTGTAAATGCTGGTGGTAAAAATATTTACCCGGGGCCCATTGAGGACATGTTCAAAACCAGCAAGTGGATTGATCAGTTGGTTGTTATAGGGGAAGCCCAGAGTTTCATGGCTGCACTCATAGTTCCTGACTTTGAAGCATTAGCTAAATTTGCGAAGCAAAACGGGCTTGATGCCTCTTCTAATAAAGTGCTTATCAGCCATAAAGAAGTACAGGATCTCTACAAAAAAGAGATGAGGGCTTTCTCTAAAGAGTTAGCTTCCCACGAAAAAATCAGGGATTTCCGTTTATTACCTGATGAGTTTACCGTGGAAACAGGTGAGATTACACCTACCCTAAAGGTGAAACGCAGGGTTATATCTGAAAAATATGCAGAGCATATTTCTAATGTATTTGAAGGAGATACAGCTTAATATTAAAACCATCCGGCACCTAAATCTCTGAAAGGCCAGGGAATTCCGGCTAATATCAGCAGTAATCCAATTCCATAGAACACGGCTATTTTCTTGAATTTAGCTGTGTGATCTTCAAGTCTTTTTGCTGTTGAAAAACCAATAGTAATTAAGACAATTGCCAATAGCATGGTTACAAGATGTTCTATAGCATAGAACCGGAGCATAGTAATTTTCATAAAACCCTCTGTGAAAGCCACTTTTGGGCTGATGAAATAAAGCCATAGTCCAAGCACCAGCTGGATATGTGTGAAAATGAGGGTAAAAAGAAAGATTTTTCTGTCTCCTTCTTTAAACTCCTTTTTATTCACCCAACCTGAAACAGCTTTATAAATGGCGATGATTAAAAGGATTAAAACGACCCATCTTAAACCTGAATGAGCATGAACCAAACCACTGTACATGATTAATTATCTTTTAGAGTTTTATTTATGATTTTTAAAAGCTTTTTTACCCGGCGCTTGTTTACACCCAAATCAGAATAACCAACGCGGCTTGCACTTCTTACATGGATGATAGAGTTTTTTTTATTGGCTTGTAACATAATGTTTACATCATCTTTCCAACCAAAAACCGGAATTTTAAACACAGCATGAAAACTTAAACTATCGATATTCTTTTCTGTAGAATAAGGTTTCATTTTACTTAGGGATTTACTGACAACTGAGAATAATGTATCTGCAGAGATATTAAACTCCTCAGAAACCCTAATGCAGTTTGGCGAGTCAGGGCAAGGAGGCAGAGGATTATTGGAGTATGACATTCCTGTTTTAATATCTGTTGAGCTTGATCCGCAAGCCGATAGAAAAATTAAGAGCATTGCGGTAAATACCGTTATCAATTTCATACAAAGCTAAACTAGAAATAGGTGTCCAGCAGTTCCAGGGTTTCGTTAGAATCCTTAGTTATTTGAAAGAGTGAGCGATTTGTTTCTTTAATAAAATCCAGCCCGATAGCCGTATCAAGAAATTGAGTGAGTCCATCAAAATACTCTGATTGATTTACCAGGATGATAGGCTTTGAGTGAAACCCAAGCTGTTTCCATGTAAGTATCTCAAAAAATTCATCCAGCGTCCCAAACCCACCTGGAAGAATCACAAAAGCATCAGATAGTTTTTCCATTTTGGCCTTTCGGGAATGCATATCAGGGGTTTCGATAACTTGCGTAACCCCTGTATGAACAACCTCTGCTTTTTTTAGGGCAGTTGGTATAATTCCGATTACTTCCCCATTCTGCTCTAATACTGAATCTGCAATTACTCCCATTATCCCTACTTTACCACCACCATAAACCAATCCCCAATTTCTTTTTGCAATTTCATCACCTACTTGTTTTGCAAGACTAATAATTCCTGTGCTTTCAGGAAGTCGTGATCCGCAGTAAACACATATCCGGGTTTTCGTCATGCCAGAGCAAACATCCTGTTTAAAACAGATTCCAGTTTTTCAACAAAGAATAATACATCATGCTTAGTACTGGGGCGGCCAAAACTAACCCGTATACTCGATTTAGCAAGGCCTTCTTCCATACCAATGCCGGAAAGTACATGTGAAGGCTCTACTGCCCCTGAAGTACATGCCGAACCATTTGAAACACAAATCCCTTCGATATCCAGGTTCAACAAAAGCATTTCTCCGTCAATCACTTTTCCTGATTTGTCTTCAAACGATAGGTTCAGGATATGAGGCACTCCGGTATCTTCACTTCCATTTATGGTAAAATCAAGCGGTAAAGACTCTTTCATTTTTTCGAGAAGAAGGCTTCTGAGTTCTTTATAGTGGTTCATGTCTTCCTGCATTCTCGAAACACTGATTTCCAGGGCTTTTGCCAAACCTACTATTCCCGGAACATTTAAGGTGCCGCCTCTGCGTCTCATTTCCTGGGAACCACCCGTCAACCATGGAATCCATGGAGCTCCATTCCGGAGGTACATGATCCCAATTCCTTTGGGGCCGTAAATTTTATGGGCACTTGCACTTAGTAAGTCGATTCCAAGCTCTTTAACATTAATCGGAATTTTGCCAAATCCCTGAACGGCATCTGTATGAAAAGGAATATTGTTTTCTTTGCAAGCTTCAGCTATTTGGGCAATATGGTTAATATTTCCAATTTCATTATTAACCTGCATAATGCTGACTAAAGCTGTTTTATCTGAGATAAGCTCTGCAACAGCTTCTTTCGTAATAGTTCCACATTCAATAGGTTTTGCAAAAAGATTTATGTATCCATGCATTTTAGACATCTGGACCGGGTGCAGTACAGCATGATGTTCCAGTTCTGAAGTAACGATCTCATTCTTTTCACCTGAAACGGCTAAAACACCTTTTATGGCCGCATTGTTGCTTTCTGTTCCGCCACTGGTAAAAACTATTTCTGAAGGTTCTGCACCTATAGCTGATGCTATATATTCTCGGGAGTCTTCAACAACTACTTTTGATTTTTGCCCCAGATGGTGAACTGAATTGGCATTGCCATAATTTTCTTTCAGGTAAGGCAACATTGCATCCAGCACCTCAGGGTCAATGGGGGTAGTAGCTGCATAATCAAAATAAACAGTTTGCATACTGGGATTTTTAAAATTCGCCCGAAAATATTCAAATTATGAACGAATATCAGGTATAAAAAAGCCCCGCACATAATTATGTGCGGGGCTTTTTTGATCTACTTAATAAGCATCAGTTTTCGGGTTTGTACTACATCGCCAGCTTTTAGCTGGTAGATGTACATTCCGCTTGCCATACTGGATGCATCCCATTGCAGGGTATGTGCACCTGCCGGAAATACTTCATTTGCGAGAGTGGTCACTTTTTGCCCCAACATATTATAAATAGTCAGGGTGACTGAAGTGGATTTATTCAACTCAAACGGAATATTGGTAGAAGGGTTGAATGGGTTTGGGTAGTTTTGTTTAAGGGCGATATGTTCAGGCAACTCAGATTGTACTTCATTTGAAGTAACAATATCCTGGCTTATAACAGTACCCGTTTCTGCATCAATAACAAAGCGAGCATACTCCATCGAAGCAATGTCAGTTTCTATACCAACGGTGTGCCTGCGATAGTTTACGGCCCAAGCAATTGTACTGGAACTCACGGCATCAGGATATTCCCAAAACAGGTTAGCCAGGATGACATCAAGTTCGAGTGAAACAAGTTCAAACCCGGGATGCGGGTCATTCCTGAAACCTTCTCCGCCATTTGTTTCTGCTATCTTCATTACAGAATCGCTGTCAATTACCAACTCGGCATTTATAGCTATCATGTCTCCGAATGTAGTATTATCGGGCAGGAAGTTATTTGGAAAGTCATTGACAAAGGGTTCTTCATTTCCATCCACCAGAATAGAAACGCTTTGCTCTGTAGTGGTAGAATAGAAGTTGTAATCGAATCCAAAGAATTCGCCATTTATTCCGCTTTCTTCGTCCACCATTTTTTGTTTTAGCTTTTGATCATCACCGAACTCCGGATTAGAATAGAGTACAGAATAACCCAGGATAGCATATAGTTCATTGGTGCTTTCCATACTCTTTGCGTAATTCAGTGCAGCGTCAAGTCCTTCTAAAGCCGTAATCGGTTCAGGTTTGAATATTTCTGAATCCAGAAAACTTCCATCAGACATATCTATATAGGCAGCAAAATCTTCATAAATGTGATTTTGGGTTTGCTGGTTAAAATATTCAATGGAGTATTCTACAATCCAGAGGTTTGTTTCTTCTGAAACGCCTTCAGGTGCTTCGAAGAATGCATTTGCACCTACAATAGAAACTTCAATTCTATCAATCGGATAATCACGGGCTAAGAATGCGGCTCCTCCATTCATGTTAGCTACGTTTGCTGCTGAATCAGAGTCAACAAAAGTCTCCGGGAGTATATTTAAGTCATTGAGGGAAACATCCTCAGGAAATTCAAATCCTTCTTCTGCCTCTTCCTGGCTGAGCTCCCATTTACCTAAAATTCCGAATTGCCCTACAGGTATTATGACAACTTGTTGCAGGCTGGCTGAAAAGAAGGTATAGTTCCATTGCTCACTTCGGCCATCCGGAAGCGGCAAAAAAGGAGGCTCAAATGTAAGCTTGGGTTTATCTTCATGATCGTCTTCATAATCATATTTATCGAAGTGATCATACTCTGTGTCAATGGCGATTAACTCGTAGGTAGCGCTAAGCTCTTCTGCCGCTGCTTTGGCAATATCCAAAGCTACCCTGGCAGTGATAGGATTGAATTCTATAAATTCGAGATCTATATTCGTTAAATCTCCTCCTGAAACGGTAATCGGATCAGGGATTCCGTCTCCATCAGAGTCATATATAGCAAGTTCAGAAGGTTCTTCTCTGAAGCTGTTTTCAAAAAGGTTAATACCGAAAATAAAGTATTCACCATCACGAATTCCCTCCATTACATAATCCCCGTTTTGCGGGTTAACTACGCCTGCTCCACCTAGCGCAAAATCAGGACCTCCATCATCATCTCCGCCTCCATTACCATCCCCGTTGTCACAACAATCATCATCAAAACTAAAATCTTCAGGGTCTTGTTCAAACGGATTGGAAGTAAACAGAAGAACAACAGTACCATTTAACGAAGATTCAGCAATTTTAGCAACGGGTTCGGGTTCTGATACTGTTCCCCAGACTACATGATCACCATCTGTAGCACTGGTTGTATAATTTATTACGTGAGGTGCTGCAAGCTTTCCACCGGTAGCACTTTTTGCATCCCCTATAATCCACGTAAAATCTGTATCTGTGGTATGAACTGCACTAATTGTAAGTTCAGTTTTCAGATCATTGAGTTCAACAGAAACAATCTCAATCGAATCAGGTGGAAAAACATTTATATCAAAATCAGGGCCTGGATTACCTTCTTCTTCATCCCCAAAAAGGATAGGGGCATCGAAGGTGAAGGTAATATCCGAAGATAAAGCAACACCAGTTGCACCCTCTACAGGAGAGCTGTCTATTACGTTGAAGGGTGGCCCGTCAGCGAGGGTGCTTCCTTCTTTATAAAGCACTGTTCCGTCAGAAACATCAATGAAAATAGTGAGGTAATCATAGTTGAATTCTCCCTCCATGAAATCAAAACCACCACGCTGATATTTTACCTTCCAAAAAACAGGAGCTGTTGGAGTAGCATCGGGGGGATACATCCAATATTCATGTAATGCCTGAAGTTCAACTTCCCAGAAATCGGGCTGGGAATCAGGATTTCTAAAATCAAAACCGCCTTCCATCTCAGCAATGGTCATTGCGGAATCACTATCTATATATGTTTCAGGAAAGGTATTGATTGTACTGAAGTCAACGGGTATTTCAGCATCTTCCTCACTTACATATTCATCAATTTGAGGGCCAAATGGGGAGACATAGACTACTAAAGCGGAGTCTTTTACAGAGTCATAATAAAATAATTGCCAAATGATATTATCTCCATTGGGTTCCATCATAAATGGAGGACCAGGTTCATCCTCCTGTATAACAGAACCGGTTTTCATCTTTAGACTTATTCCCTCATTAGTAAACTCGGGTTGATAATTTGAATAAGCATAAAAAGTACCTCCGCCCACCAAAGTTGGATTATTATCCAAACCTGAGACAAAAGTACCGGCTCTGTTAATAGCCTCAGAAAAAGGAAAGGGATCAAATCGCAATAAATCTAAATCAATGCCGGTCAGCGTATCTTCGCTAAAATTAGCTGCATTTACGTCCAGTTCATCAGCTAAATAATCACCATTAAGATCATAAATATATACTTCGGGGAAAAAGCCCTCGTCATCCATATCTTCCTGGAAAATGTTGATAGCGAAAGGATAGTAGATATTTTCCCTGATTCCCGAGATCGTATACTCCCCTGTAACCGGGTCTACAACGGAAGCATAAACAGGAATGATTTCATCTTCATCTGATTCTTCTTCCGATCCATTATCCTCTTCATTATCACCAAAATCTAAACTAAGGTTGAGCGACTCATAGGAAAGAATGGCAATAGTTCCTTTAAAGCCCTCCTGAAGAATGGTTTTTGTTTGTGCTTCGTCATTTTTATGTAACTGGCCTTTTACCGTATAAGGACCGGGATTTTGATAGGTAGTAAACTGAAAAACATAAGGCGCTTCCAAAGGCTCACCATTAGCACCTTCAACCCTGGCAAGTATTGCGACAAAATCAGTGCTGTCGGCAAGCTCAATAGGAATAACCAGCCGTGTGTCATTGTCTTTAAGTTCGCCGCCAAAAATTGAGACTGAGTCTTCGGGCAAAATAATTAGCTCAATACCACTCGAGTCAGGATACATTGAATTAAACTTTACAGGAACATTGAATACAACTTCAATAGAATCCTGATCCACCGCACTTTCACCAGCCATTGGGCTGGTTGAAACTACCTGTACTGTTTGGGCAACAGATACCATACATAACGAACTCACCAAGAAGGTGAACAGTAGCCTTTTAAACATGATAACTCCTTTATTTTTTACAGATGGGACAAGTAAAAAGAAAACTCCATAAATCCTTCATATTGTACCATTATCATAATATGTAATTGTTTATACCATTAAAGTCCAATAGGAAATTCTAATAAGATAAGACCATCTCAGAGACAACTCCTTACAGCTTTTTTGCTATTCATTTATAGTCAACAAGATGGGCATTATTATTTATTGAAAATAAGATGTTATGAGAACGAAGAGAGTTTATAAAACATGTTTGATGCTCATTATTTTAACCATAGGCATTAACTACACGAGCTACTCCCAAGTCGGTATAACAGGTGTCCCTTTTCTTGAGATCAATAATGATGCCCGAAGTATGGGCATGGCAGGGGCAAATATGGCTCAAAAAGGAATTAAGAATGGCATTCATTTAAATCCGGCTTCAATGGGAATGAAGAATCAAATTGAGATTTCCTCGCCAATAGATATTTCAGGTTCAAAGATATTCTTTAGTACAGAATGGCTTCCGGATTTTAATACAGATATAAGACTATATACCCCGCAGGTAATAGTGGGTTTAGATAAGTTCACAATAGGTTACCAGCACACTTATATTGATCTGGGGCAACAATTCTCAAACCTTGGAGAACCTATTAATTTTAAGAGTTATGAATTTGCTCACACATTGGCAGTTTCCTACCCACTTAACGAATATTTCTCTATTGGAGCAGGGTTAAGTTACTTCAAAAGTTCTCTGGCTACAGGTATGGTAATTAATGCTGATACAATAAGAGATGCCAAAGGGCTTACCCTGGATTTGGGTTTCCTGGGGCACTACAGGTATGAGACTTATTGGCTAATTACACGACCTTCTTTTGGACTATCTTTAACTGATATAGGTCAGCCAATAGCTTATACTAAAAATGCATCAGAAGAATCAAAAGACCCACTACCTACTTTGATGAGAGCCGGCCTGGGACTGGAAATTGACCTTAACAGGGAACTGGCTGGACTAACCATATTAAGTTTCAATATTTTTGGTTCTTTGGAAAAAATAATGGCCAGGAGAGAGAGTGATCGGGAACCTTATGGACCGCTGAAAGCGATTTTTAGTTCTTGGGGGCCTTATGAAAGGCCTGATAATGAAGTAGTGATTTCCTTGTGGGACCAAATGAGAAGGCAGATAGGAGGGGAATTAGTTTTATTTGAAATATTAAGCTTCAGAAGAGGGTTATATTACGAACATCCTCAAAATGGAGATCGGCAATATACAACTACGGGTATTGGGATAAAGTATAAGTCTTTCTCTTTTGATTATACAAAACTGGATACTAAAGAAAGAAATCATTCTATGACGGGAACAGAATTTTACCAGTTTACTGTACACCTTCCACTTTAAACTTTTAAGTGAGATTAAAATGCTTAAAAGTTTACAACAAATTCATAATCAGTTCT
Organism: Balneolaceae bacterium; assembly: GCA_006969905.1. GTDB lineage: Bacteria > Bacteroidota > Rhodothermia > Balneolales > Balneolaceae > Balneola. Next base: position 2,151,090 of record CP030887.1, read on the forward strand.
TAGTATTAGGACTAAATCAATTGGTGGCAGAATGGTATATTAAACCATCATCAATTTTGAATTAAAAACTTTGTTTTTTAAGGAATAAAAGAATTTATCCATGGCAAAACTCACACTCACAGACATCGAACTAAAAGGAAAAAAAGTACTTATGCGCGTTGATTTTAACGTGCCTTTAAAAGAGGGAGTAATCACTGACGATAACCGTATTGTTCAGGCTCTTCCTTCCATCAACTATGTAATTGAAAATGGTGGTTTATTGATCCTGACCAGCCATTTGGGAAGGCCGGGTGGGGAACCTAATCCCGAGTTTTCTTTGAAGCCTGTTGCTGATTATCTGGCACAAAAGGTGGAAACAAAAGTTTATTTTGCAAATGATTGTATTGGAGATGAAGCTAAGCAAGTTATTGATCAGGCAGATTTTGGTGAAATTGTAGTTTTGGAGAATGTCAGGTTCTACAAAGAAGAAACAAAAAACGATGAGGATTTTTCAAAGGCATTAGCTTCTCATGCTGATGTTTTTATCAATGATGCTTTTGGCAGCAGCCACCGTGCACATGCCTCAGTTGCCGGAGTAACCAGGTATTTACAGCCTGCCGCTTCCGGGTTTTTACTTGAGAAGGAAATAAAGTATTTGAGTGAAAGCGTAAACAATCCTGAGAAGCCTTTTGTAGCCATTTTGGGCGGGGCAAAGGTTTCTGATAAAATCGGTGTTATCGAAAACCTGTTGGATAAAGTCGATTCGATAATTATTGGCGGTGGAATGACCTACACCTTCTATAAAGCGAAAGGGTTACCTATTGGTAGTTCGTTATTAGAAGATGATAAAGTGGATTTGGCAAAGTCTTTACTCGAGAAAGCAGAGCAGGCAGGAGTAAAAATTATGTTGCCTGTTGATTCGGTAGTAGCAACCAAATTTGATAACGAAGCTGAAAACAAGGTAGTGGACGAAGATGGGATAGAAGATGGCTGGATGGCACTGGATATAGGGCCGCAATCAGCCATTGCCTTTGGTAATGTAATTAAAAGCGCGAAAACAGTTCTTTGGAATGGGCCTATGGGCGTTTTTGAAATGAGTAATTTTGCTGAAGGTACGTTCGCTGTTGCTGAAGCCCTTGCTGAAGCTACTAAGTTTGGTGCAACTACCATTATTGGCGGTGGAGATTCTGCCTCAGCGATTAAGAAATCCGGGTTAAGCGATCAGGTTTCCCACGTTTCAACCGGTGGGGGGGCAAGCCTCGAATATTTGGAAGGTAAAGACCTGCCCGGTGTAAGTTCTTTAACGGATAGATAAGCAGGACATAAAGAAAAGCTGGTTTTATAAAACCAGCTTCTTTGTGCAGTATTTATTAGTCTCCAAAAATATCATTCAAGAATTTAGCCGTTCTGTAACCGGAAAGGGCAATTCGCTTTTCTGCAATCTTATAGGAATCTTTTAGATAGCTCTCAGGCGGCATTTCATCTTGTTTTAAACCTTCCGGGTAAACAGAAGATCGTGTGATCATTTGTCCTTCAACATTCCAGGATTCAGAACTTTGTATCGCAATTTCTTTATCGAGTTCACTCGCCGGGTGTTTAAGCATAATCTGCTTTGCTACCGCTTTGTAGTACTCGTATTGTTCAACATCGTCCGACTTTGGCTTAGCAAGGTCTATTATTCCGTCCCAATAAGCATGAAGGTTTCGGGGCCATTCACTTCCCAACCTGAAATCGTTTCCTCCCCGGTCGCCATCTGGGGTTTCTTCTGTAACCCGGGATGTATTGTGCAACGGCATGTGTATATCACCTATAAGATGCAGAATCCATGCGATCTGAACAGCCTTTTCTTCATCAGAAACATTTGGGTCTGAAAGGGTTTTCTGAAAAGTGGTGATTCGTTCAACTATATTTTCATCATCGGTTTGGCCTTCTGCATCCACCGGGCCATTTTCGGTTTGTTTCCAGTAAGTACCAATATAATGCCAGTTTCCGCGATGGTACTTTTGGTTACGCTCAGGCTTACTTCGATCTCTTACTATATCCGGCCAGTATCCGGCATTCATGACAAAATATTTCTCAGGATGCTTTGATTCAGGATCAAATTCATCTGTAAGATCAGAATCAGCAGGGGCGTTTTTAAGGATCTCAATTATCCTTTCTTTTGCAACAGGTGTCAGGTATTCCCAGGCAATTGCTCCGATAACTCTGTGCCCGGTCGAGTTCCAGGCATAGATTTGTTTTGAAGGAATAAAAATGGGAAACAATAACGAAAGGATGAGAATCTTAGAGACAATTTTTTTCATAAAGTAAGATTTGTTGAACTTTAAGATACTAAGCTTTTTTATTCAGAAGTTTAAAAGCGCATTAAAAAATGGTTATAAAAAAAGGGCTCATAAAGCCCTTTAAAAGTTACATGGCATTTAGCTCACCTAAAACTTCCTGCATTTGGAATAAATGCCTTTGGCTATGGGCACTTATAATCAAAAAAAGTTGATAGATATCAACTTCGCCAAAGGGTAGGGCAGTTTTATAAGCTCTTAAATTCTGATCCATATTTATGTAGTCGATCAGTTTCTTTCTGGAAGATTCAAGTTCATCCAGCATAGCTTTGCGAGAATCCCATTTGCCTGTGGGTTCAAATGGCGCAGCAGTTTTTACCTTAGTTCCCCTGTTAGCAAGTATCCCAATATAAACACCATCCATTCCTGACAAATCCAGATTTGGGTCTTCTTCACCTGAAGCCACGGTCTGTTGCGCTATACCAAAGAAAGTCACTTCTGTAACAAGTATGTGTTCTAATGCATTGGCAACTGACCAACCTCCGTTTTCCGGTTGAGTAGACCATTGTTCTTCAGTAAGATTTGAAACAGTTTCTACAATTTGATTATGAGTAGCTTCTAAATATTTAACGGCAAATTCTTTTTCTGCATCTGTTAATTGGGCAGATACAGTGAGTGCCAAAAAGCACAGGGCTAAAGTTGATAATAGTTTTTTCATAATTCTCCATAATTAATGATTGGTTTGAAAGTATAACAAATGGCAGGTAAAAAAGGAGACATGACAAAAAAAGGAGTTATACATGAGTATCAGCGAATTTACAGATGCTCTTTTTCACCCATAAAAATAAAGGAGGTATGCATTTGCACACCTCCTTTTTAACCTAAGCCATAGGATAAAGTGAGAGAAATCACTAGGCCTATTTTAAATTAATTGGTTGGATACCAAATATATTCTCCTGACTTGTTGATATACCCATAGTGCTCTTCAATTTCCTCACCAACAGGAACATATATGGTTATTCTTGCTAATCCATTAAAGAAGGGTTCTACTTCATCAAATGTAGAGTTTGTGATTAACTGACCTGTTTTATCAATAAATGTCCACCTGTTGTTAATCATCACCGGGGCACGATTTTCAGTAAAGATGCCTACACCATCGAATTGCTCTTCAATTACCAGTTCTCCGTTTTTATCAATAAAACCGAATTGATTGGTAGCTTTTCTTGCTGGTGCAAGTCCATTTCCAAAATCGCCTACACTTATAAACTGGGGAGAAATGCTTACATCTCCATTGCCTGAAATGAATCCCCACTTATCGCTTATTCTAACTGCTGCAAGGTTATCAGAAAAGGATCTTGCTTCACTGTATTTGAGTTCAATTACCGTATTTCCGTTTTTGTCTATAAAACCATACAGGTCGTCATCACGGACTAAAGCCCTTCCGTTGCTGAATGTATTTTCCTCAACAAAATCCATGTCTTCAGGGAGGGATGTTGATTCAATTTTATTGCCATTGCTATCGATATAGTAGTACTCGGAGTAGTCTATACTTCTGACAAAAGCCCGGCCATCAGAAAAAGGATAGGCACTTCTAAAACGGGGATTAACTTCAAAAATCCCTTTTTTGTTTATATAGCCCCACCGATCATCAATTCTAACGGCTGCAAGCCCTTCATTGAAATCTCCCAGGTTCCAGAATTCACCTTCTATCACAAAATCACCATTACTGTTGATATATTTCCAGTCCCAACGATACCGGACTGCTGCCAAACCATCTTTAAATGCTGCGGCTCTTTGGTATTGAGGTTCAATTTTAACACGGCCTTCTTTGTCGATATATCCCCATTGTCCATCAAGTAAAACAGGATATAGTTCGACCTGGGTAGTTTCATCATCGTTGCCTGTAATAGAATCTACGAGATTGCATGAAAGCAATAAGCTTGAAGTAAAAAGGACAAAAAGTAGAGTTTTGATTTTCATAGTAGCATTAGTTTGATGGGTACCAAATGTAATCACCGGATTTATTGATGTATCCGTAGGAGGCTTCTTCCTCGGTTCCAAACCGGATTCGGGCAATACCGTTTAAAAAGCTTTCAGCAGCATCAAAGGGTTGGTTAATAACAATTTTACCCGAGCTTTTTGAGATATAGAACCAGTCACTACTCACCCTTACTGCAGCCATATTTTCAGAGAAAGCCTTTACCTGTGCAAATTGCGGGGGTATGATAAAATTACCATCTGTATCAATGAACCCGATATAGCCGTCATCACTAACCCAGGCTCTTCCATCCGAAAAATTTCCGGCTAAATCATATTTGGGTGTAATCACCGGGTTTCCTTGCTCATTGATGTATCCCCAACCCTCATTGGTTTGAACGGGAGCTACACCATCCACAAATTCTCCTGCTTCAGAAACCTGGAAAGAAGGGCTAAGGACTACTTCTCCGCTTTGGTTTACATATACCCATCCATTAAAAGTTTCAACTGCTGCTAAGCCACCGGAGAACAGGCGGGCATCACTAAATGATGGCTCAATAGCATTGGCACCGGTAGTATTTACAAAACCCCACAGTCCGTCAAGTCGAAAAGCAGCTAATCCTTCAGAAAATGAAGCGGCAAAATCGAATTGAGGGCTAATTGCAAATTCCCCGGTACCATCTATGTAACCATATTGGCCTCCAGGCAGCTGTGCAGGAGCAAGTCCATCTGCAAAATTACCTACGGTAGCATAGGCGGGGGCTACAACAACCTTGGGAGGATCGGCTTGAACTACTCCCCAAAGAGTGCCGGTACGAACTGTTGCATAACCATCGGATACATCCCGGGCTTCATCAAATTGCGGGCTTATAACCACTTTGCCTTCCTGGTTGATAAACCCCCATTTGTCATTTAAAAGAATAGGGTGGAGGGTATCCTCAATTGTTTCTTCATCTTTCCCGGTGATTCCATCCACAAGATTACATCCTGAAAGAAAAATCAAGGATAAGATGGAGAGGATTAATGCCAAGAGTTGTAGCTTTTTAGAGTTTATCATCTTGATGTTATTTAATGAGTGTCATTTTTCTTGATAATGAACCGGAAGGACTGCTAAGCTTATACAGGTAAACTCCACTGGCCAGCCCTTGTGCATTAAATTCTGCCTTATGTTCGCCTGCTTCCATATTGGAATTAAGCAAGGTAGCTACCAGCTGCCCCCTGATATCGAAAACTTCAAGTTTTACTTCTCCACTTTGAGGTAGTTTAAATGAAATTGCTGTGGTTGGGTTGAACGGGTTTGGGTAGTTCTGTTCTAACCTGAAGGATTTTGGGATATTGATGGATGGAGATTCATTGCTTACGGCAAGTTTATCAACAAAAGGTATATTTGAATAGCTACCGCTTAACACTGTCTCGGTTCCCAGGCTCTCCAGGCCAAACCAATCGGTCATTATAGAATTATAAATGTCACGGTAATCAGTTCCATAAACAGGATCACCTGAATTATCTAAATCTATCAGGTTTGCATGTTCACCATATAGTCCGCTGTTTACAGGACCAAATGCCAGTACTGGTGCTGATGAACCATGATCGGTTCCGTTAGAAGCATTTTCATCCAGGGTTCTTCCAAACTCCGAAAATGTCATGGTCAATGCCCGGTTATGATTAAAATCTGCTTCCAGATCAGTGTAAAAAGCATTTACCGAGTCAGCAATGTCAGCTAAAAGATTAGCATGACCACCTTCAACCCCTCCCTGGTTGTTATGGGTGTCAAATCCACCTCTCGAAACAAGAAATATTTTTGTTTTCAGTCCCCCTCGGATAAGGCGGGCAACGATAGCCAGGCTGCGTGATAAACCGGAATTAGGATATTCAGCTAAATTTGTTGCCTGGTCTGCTGCGTCCTGGATAGACTCTAAATAGCGGAATGATGAGTTTGCAACTTTTCGGGCAAAAGAAAGGGAACGGCCAAAATCATTTTGAGGAACATTATCTTCGTCATAAAACCCGCCTTGATCCAGGAACTGGCTGAATTGGTTAGCCCCACCAAAAGTTACGCCAAGGTTTCCAAACTCACTTTGGAATAAGGTTGCTGAGCCTCCTATGCGAACTCCAAGAGGGAATTCAGGTGGATTAGCTATAAAATCCGGATTATCCTCAACCAGATACCTGCCAGCCCATCCTGTACCTATCATTTGATCAGAGCCACTCGCGGTTGTCCAGATGTCGGTTGCTCGTGCATGCGAGCGGTTTGTGTCATCATAACCCACATTATTAATTACAGCCATTTTTCCATCGCCCCAAAAAGGCTCAAGAGCGCTCATGGCAGGGTGCATTCCTATATCATCACTCAATAAAACGGATTCATTTTTACTTATGGCTATAGTGGGGCGTTTTTGATAATAGATATCATTTTCAACAGGGATAATAGTATTCAATCCATCGTTGCCTCCACCAAGTTGGATGAGTACCAGAACACGATCACCAGGTACATTAATAAGACGATTCAAGAATTTGGAGCGTGCCATTGCATTTACGGAAACCCCGTTAAGCATTAAACCAGAACCAATAGCACCAATTCCAAGGCTTGCAAGAAAGCTTTTTCTTGTCCAGGTATTATGATCATGTTCGTGGGCTTCTCCATGTTCGAGACTGCTGCCGTACCTGTTCTTAACATTCTTTGGTTTGTGATGATGATTACACATACACTCCTCTCTCGTTGAGAAATTAGATTAATTGATAGGCCGGTAGCTGCTGCAAATAACCGATATACTGCCTTAAGTTCTCGGCAAAGGTTTCTTCGTAAAAAAGGTTACCATCGTTATCTGAGCTTACAGTCCATTCATACCAGGGGATATCACCAAGAAGTATTTTTGTGAGATTTACTTTGTAGGCAGGCATTCCGGTTGTGTTGGGTAATAATTCCGGGTTGCCCGCAAATTCTTCTTCAACCTGCCTGATTCCTACTTTCTCTAATGGCAGTGCTATTAAATGTTCGGCTATATCTTCTGCTAAACTAAAAGGGTTAGACGGATCAGAAATTTTCTCTGCTATACGAATTGGGCTGTACTCCGACCCTGTATTATTATAGCCATATATAATGTCAGTGAGATTGTCCCATCTTGAGGGGAGGAGATTGGTATTTAACCAGGAAAAGTGACCCAGGGTACCATCAGAATCCGGAGGATTATACCCAGACCAACCAAAAACAGTTTCTGGCCGTAAAAGCTCTTCGTTGAGTTCCTGCATACTAACCCGTATATATTCCTTTATGCCGGAAGTAGGTGGAACTTCGAGTTGCCTTAAAAAAGTAATGAAAACTTCAATAGGGCTTTTAATCCTACAGCCCATAAAATCAGCTTCATAAAAATGAGCACTTGAAAGTAGTTTTTTAAGTACATCGGCAACAGAAAAATTTACCGTAATGCAGTAGTCTGCAAGTTCTTGTATAATTGCGTTATCTGGTTCAGCACTTACAAAAAATACATACAGTTTCTTGCAGATGAACCAGGCAACTTCTGCTTCCTTTTCCTCAAATATTAAATCAATTACCCCATCCAGGTTATAATTTCCCGTTTTGCCGAAAATGGTTTTCGGTGTAGCATCATGCCTGTTAGAGTCAAAGTAAGCGGAAAGCGTAGCATCATTTACTCTCCAGCCGGTAACTGCGCGGGCAACTTCGGCAACATCATTTTCACTATAATTTGGAGTTCCGTTTTTATCATTAGTACCAAGTGTAAATAACTCTTTTAGCTCTCTTGCAAAATCCTCATTTGGCTGCCCGGCAGTATTATTGTAGTTGTTGAGGTAATAAACCATTGCCGAATTCTTACTCATCGAGCGTACGAGTTCCTTGAAGTTTCCGAGCCCTTCCAAATGCATAAGCTTAAAATATTTGTACATGTGGTTTGCATAGCTATCGGGAGCTTTGTCAGGTAAGGCATTCATATTGTTATAGGAAACCGCAAAGTGATTACTCCAGAATAGCATCATCCTTTCCAGCATGCCTCCCTCATACATTCTATCCATCCACTGAAACTGGATAGCATACATATCCTGGATATTTCCGGAATTTCCATTTTTGAACCAGGACGGATCATCAGGTAGTGGGGTTGTTAATGCTTCATTTACCAACTCATTTGCTGCTGCAGTTGCATTTCCAAGACTTCTTACCCTGTTTAAATCATTTATTCTATTCCCGAAGTGGGTTCTTCTTACCAGATGGGCAGCTTGTGCTTTACCCCAGGGGCCATTATACGGTTCTAGCCCAGCTGAAGAAGTTTTCTTTTTTGTACGATTTGATATTGCAGCTTCCGGAAACCCTTCTTGACTCATAGAAATTTGATTTAGTTTTTACTGCTGTTATAAGAGTGATGTAAACTCATTTGTGTTACAGTATTCCCCAAATTAAATAATTGAACTTTGTTTATGGAGAAAAGTTTCCATTCTACATACAAAATTTATAATTGATTGTTATTTAATATAGTGGTTCATAAAGAGTGTGTTTAAATAAGGAGGTAGCTATGTTTTTGAAAAGAATGCTCATTTCTATGTTAGTGTGTTTTGTGGGGTATCTCCAGGTCAATGCGCAGAAGCTTAAATTTGGAGAAGTACCTATTTCAGATCTTAAAATGGAAGTGTATGAAAAAGACTCATCTGCAAATGCAGTTGTGTTATTCGATGTGACAGAGGCGTTCATTAATGAAGAGTTTGTAATACAAATGCAGAGACATGTTCGAATAAAGATATTAACGGACAATGGGCTTACTGAGGGAGATATAAGCCTTGCTTTTAGGCATGATGATCCTGAACAAAGGATTTCTAAATTAGATGTTCGTACTTACAACCTAACTGAATCTGGTAAGGTTGAAAAAAGCAAATTGGGCAAGAAGGATAAATATCTTGAAAAGACATCTGATAATTGGTCTGAATTAAAGTTTGTTGTGCCTAATCTCAAAAAAGGATCAGTTTTTGAATACAAATATAAATGGACATCTGAGAGTATTCATGACTTAGGTAGTTGGTACTTTCAGAGGAATATACCAGTGAAGTGGAGTGAGTATCAGGTTAAGATTCCTGAATGGTTTAAGTTTATGATATATAAAAGAAGCTATCATGATTTTTTTGTTGATACTCAAGGTTTATATAATGGTAAGGCTACGATCACGTATAGAGAAACAGAATACATTCAGAGAGGCAATGCCATTAGAGCTACAGAAGGTAAATCATATCTAAAAGCTATGGTAATTGACTATTTGGGTACTGAGTATCATTGGGTTCTTAAGGATTTGCCAGCGATTGAAAATGAGCCTTATATGAAAGCCAAGTCAGACTATTATGCTTCTGTTCATTTTCAATTATCCAGGGTGCAATTTCCAAATTCTGTGCCAGAAAATGTATTAAACACTTGGTCTGCATTAGCAGAGGCCTTAGAAAAAAATGATTTATTTGGAGAAAGGATAAATGAGAGTCGTTTCTTCAAGGGGAAGATAAATGATCTTCTTTCTGATTCACTTTCAGAAACTGAAAAACTAGGCCTGATCTATGATCATGTACAGAAAAAAATAGAGTGGGATAACAAGTATCGACTTTTTGCTTACAGGAATCTTCAGGATATATATGAGTCAGGTTCTGGCAATAGCTCCGAAATAAATCTGACGTTGATTAAAATGCTAAAAGAAGTAGGTTTTAAAGCGTATCCGGTTATCATAAGTACACGAAGTAATGGAGAAATTATTGATCTTTACCCGATAACCAGTCAGTTTAATCATACTTTAATTTCAGTTGAAGTTGATGGAAAGACTTACTTAATCGATGCTACTAAAAAAGGAATGCCATTTAGTTTGCTCCCGGCTGAAGTAATGAATGAGAAAGGACTGCTTATTGATGGAAGTAATTCCAGATGGGTTACTGTTAAGAGTAATACAAAAAATCGGCATACTAAGGTACTAAATTACGAGATAGATGAAAATGGCAATGCTAAAGGGGTGCTAGATTGCTTTATGACTGGTCAATTTTCCTATTTAGCGAAAAAAGAAATAGACTTTTTGGGCGACCAGAATCCATACGCAGGCAATGGAGACGTTTCTATTTTTGATAAAAGAATTGAAGACTTTTTAATTGATTCTGTTTCAATTAGCGAAATTGGTAACGAAGGAGCTATCAAGTATAAAGCTCATTTCCAATTAAATGAATTGGCTTCTCTCGATGAAGAGATTGTATACCTGAATCCTAATGTTGTTAATTCTGGTTTTGAAAACCTATTCAAATTGCAAAACAGAAATTATCCGGTTGATTATGAGTTTCCTTTTTCGAATAAGTTAACCATTAACATCACTATACCTCAAGACTGGCAGGTAGACGAAATACCTAAATCGGTGCTTCATAGGCTTAAAAACCGTGATGGTGAGTTTAGAAGGCTTATTCAGGCTGAAGGAGATAGAATAACAATTCTTTATTCTCTTAGAATTAATAAACAGAGAATTATGCCTGAGGATTATAAAAATCTAAAAGCTATGTATGATTTAATGGAGAAAACACTAAATGAAAAGATTACTCTAAAAAGAGTTATTAATGAATTATAAAACATTTTCTTTATTAGCCCTGTCTTTTTTTATTAGTCAGTGCGTTTCTACTTCTAAATATCTTGTTCTAGATACTAATGACTATGCAAGTATTTATCCTTCTGTGGATAAGGTTAGAGGAGCTAACTCCATTGTGCATTACAGTGAAGTGACTTTAGATATAAAAAATGAAAAAAGTGCTCTTTTCAAACATAAAGAAGTGTTTACTATTTTAAACAAGAAAGACAAAACCTTAGCTCAATTGGTTGTTTGGTATGATCAATTCCGAAAGGTCAATTATATAAAGGCTAATATAATTGATGCTAAGGGAGCTATTATAAGATCATTTAACTCCAATAGCGCTGAAGATTATAGTGCTTCAGGTTCTAATACTTTTTTTTCCGATAGCAGGGTGAAAGTGCTTGAACTTTTTCACAACTCCTATCCTTACACTATTGAATTTGAATATGAATTAGCTTTAAAAGGATTATTAAACCTCCCTTCATGGTATCCAAAGAGTTATAACCAATCAGTAGAAGAGGCTATATTTCGATTGATTGACAGATCAGATATGGGTGTAAGATACTATCAAAAAAATTTGGATAGCGAACCAGAAGTTAAAATGGAGGACGGGATAGAAGTAAAAGAGTGGTCTATCAAAAACTCGCTGGCGGTTGAACGAGAGCCTTATGCACCACCCTCAACTGAAATTCTACCCCATATATCTGTTGCACCCGGTAAATTTATCATGGATAAATCTATTGGTGATGCTACAACCTGGGAGAGCTTTGGTAAATGGTACTTTGAGTTAGGAAAAGATACCAGGGAGCTCTCAGATGAAGCCAGGAAAGAAATTGATGAAGTGGTTAAAGGTTTAACAAGTGAACGTGAAATCGTGCATGAAGTATATCATTATCTCCAAAAGAAGACTCGCTATGTAAGTATCCAATTAGGAATAGGTGGGTGGAAGCCTTTTACAGCTAATTATGTATTCGAAAAAGAGTATGGCGATTGTAAAGCTTTAACAAATTATATGCAGGCTGTACTTGAATACTTGGGAATAAAAGTAAACCCCGTTCTTATCAGAAACGGTGCTTTTGATCCAATCGTAAAGCCGGATTTCCCAAGTAATCAGTTTAACCATGTAGTAATACTGGTTACCTTAGAGAATGGTGAAGAAATTTGGTTGGAGTGTACAAGTAAGTACATGCCTCCTGGAGAAATAGGTAGTGGAAATGAAGGGAAAAATGCACTGCTTGTTTTGCAGGATGGAGGGACGCTTATAAAAACCCCGGAGAGTAAAGCTGAAGATAATGAGACTATGACAACACGTAAAATTTCTTTGAATGAAGATGGAATAGCTATGTTAGAAGCATATTCGCAAAAAACCGGTATTCAACGACAAAACTTAATACATGAGCTGTTACCGATATCAGAAAAGCAGAGGAGAGAGTGGTTTGAGGAGAACATGCCAGTTTCTGGTTACTCAATTAAAAACCTCGATTTCTCAAATATTGACCAGGACAAGAACTCAGAAATCAGTTATTCTTTACAACTAAATAATTATGCTTCTACATCTTCCTCAAGGCTCTTTGTACCTCTTAACAAACTCAATAGCTGGGATCTGAACCCCAAAGAACAAAATAACAGAACACAGGGTGTTTGGTTGAGCTATCGTTTTTCAGAAAAGGATTCCACCGTTTTTGAAATACCTGAAAATTTCAAGATTGAAACTATGCCAAAAGAAACTATCATAGAAACTGAGTTTGGTTCCTTTTCCACTCAGATAATCAACGATATTTCTGGAAACATTGTATTTAAAAGAGAACTTAGAATCACTGAAAACAAATTAAAGCCAGAACAGTACGATGACTTCAGGGATTTTTTCCGATCTGTATCAAAAGCAGACGAACAGCAATTTGTTTTGGTAAAAAGAAACTAGTTTTAAAAAATTCATTAAGTATTACTTAATGCAAAGCTTACTCAAAATTTTTTTGTAAGGATTTCCAATCAACTATGTCTTACTTTGCAAACAAAATTAATTTGAGGATACGTAATGAGTTCACTTAATAAAGCTATGATCATCGGACGATTGGGACAAGATCCCGAAGTTCGATATACACAATCGAATACAGCCGTTGCCACGCTAAATATTGCCACCAGTGAGCGATATAAGGATGGGAACGGAGAGTACCAGGAGCGTACAGAATGGCACCGCGTAGTTGCATGGGGTCGCCTGGCTGAAATTTGCCAGCAATATCTTCATAAAGGTTCGCAGGTTTATATTGAAGGCCCGATCCAAACCCGCCAATGGGAAGATAAGGAAGGCCAAAAACGGTACACTACCGAGATTAAAGCCTTGCAAATGACCATGCTTGACAGTAAAGGAAGTGGCGGAGGATCAGGTGCTCCTTCAGCAGGACAGCAGCCAGCTGCTAATAAGCCAATGTCTAGTAATGTAGAATTAGGCAGTAACTTTGACGACATGGATGACGACCTTCCATTCTAATCAAAGGTTGATTTCGATAAAGCGATGCAAGCCCGGTTTGCATCGCTTTTTTATTTTGTAGCTAGTGCTATGCTCATTAAATTCGGGTTAATCAAAAAAAGAACATTTGGAAACAGCAGAAGAGCATCATAGTATTATATTAGCACCTGTTATAAGTTATATCTCGCCTCTTATTGATGGGGGGTTGGACCCAATAGTTATATCCATCCAGCTTTTGGTAATGATTCTCGGACTGGGATTTTCAGCTGTCTTCTCCGGCTCAGAAGTAGCCTTCTTTTCACTCTCGTCCCGGTTAGAAGAATTAACAAATGCTACGCTTTCACACAAAGTAGATTCGCTCATTCTGAAAATGCTGGAAAAACCCCGCAGGCTTCTGGCTACTATACTTATAGGGAATACCTTCGCAAATATTGTTTCCTCTGTAATGGCGGCAGTAATTACAGGCAGCTTGATTTCATATTTTGGATTGTCAAAACTCATTGTATTCACGGTAGAGATCGTAGTTCTCACTTTTATGATTTTGATTATCAGCGAGATTACTCCAAAAATTATAGCCATTAACAACCCGCTTACAGTTTCGAGGAGGTGGGGGCTTTTCATCTATGTACTTTTTGTAATAATGAAACCTTTCACTAAAATACTTGCAGAAAGCGCAATTGTACTCGAAAGATATCTTCCAAAGCCATCCAGCAAAATGACACAGGAAGATATAAAGACAATGGCAGAAGTGAGTGAACAGGAAGGTTCTATCAAAGAAGACGAGCGGGAGATCATTGAAAATGTTATCGAGTTTGGGAGCATAACAGTAAGAGAGATCATGACCTCCAGGGTTAATATTGTTTCTGTTTCGATGGAAGATTCTCTGGCAGATGTGTTAAACGTAATCCAGGAGAAGGCACTTTCCAGGATGCCGCTGTATGAAAATGACCTTGATAACATAATCGGAGTGATCTACGCCAAAGATATTTTACCATTCCTTAATTCAGAAGATGCATCACCATCATTTAATTGGAAGTCGATTTCAAGAAAGCCTTTGTTTATTCCGGCAACAAAAAAACTGGATGACTTGCTGAGAGATTTTCAGCAGGAAAAAACACACATTGCGATTGTTGTTGACGAATATGGAGGTACGGAGGGTATTGTTACGATGGATGATATACTGGAAGAAATAGTGGGCGATATAACCGATGAATCTTCGGATGATGAACAGCTTTATACACAGCTTCGTAGTGGCATTTATATTTTTGATGCGAAGATCGATTTGGATGATATGGAAGATATTCTCAGCTGTGAGTTAACCACAGAAGATGATGAGTTTGAAACTCTTGGGGGGCTTATTTATCACTTAACGGAGAGTTTGCCAACCGTAGGAGAAAGGGTGGAGTATAAAGCGCTGGAGCTAACAGTACATTCCGTTCAAAATAACAGGATCAAAAAGGTAAGGGTTAAAGTAAAAGAACAAGAAAAACCTGTTACTGAAACTGAATCCTGATTTATGTCTTCACCCTTAAAGATCTACGAGTTTTACGATCTTTCTTCTCATAATACTATGGGAGTTTCTGCAAAAGCCCGGTTTTTTACAGAAGTGAATACCGTGGATGCTCATCGAAAGGCACTTGAATTTGTACAAGAAAATGAACTTCCGGTTTTGATACTAGGAGGGGGGAGTAATATACTTTTTGTAAAGGATTTTCCCGGTTTGGTGATCCACCAAAACTCAAAAGGGATTGAGCTGGTTGCAGAAAACGATGAACAAGTTGAGGTCACGGTTGCTGCTGGAGAAAACTGGCATCAACTGGTACAATTTTGTGTTAATAAAGGTTGGGGTGGTATTGAGAATCTTTCCCTGATACCCGGTAATGTTGGGGCTGCTCCTATCCAGAATATCGGGGCGTATGGCGTTGAGTTGGAAAGTGTATTTTCAAGTCTTGAAGCTTTATATATAAAAACCGGGGAGATAAGGACCTTCAGTAAAGACGAATGCGCTTTTGGTTACAGGGATAGCATTTTTAAGAAAGAACTAAAGGGAGAAGTAATTATCATCTCCGTGAATTTGATTCTTCAAAAGAACCAGCAAGTTCAATTAAGCTACAAAGCCCTTTCTGATTACTTAGAAAAAAATAGGATTAACAATCCCGGGATTAAAGAAGTAAGCGAAGCGGTAATAGCAATTCGTCAAAGTAAACTTCCTGATCCAAATGAGATTGGTAATACAGGCAGCTTTTTCAAGAACCCCGTGATTCCGGTTAGCCTTTTTGATGATTTGAAGCAGAAATATCCGGATATACCCGCTTATCCAGTATCAGGCGAGCAGGTAAAAGTACCCGCAGGATGGTTGATAGAAAAAGCAGGTTGGAAAGGAAAAAGAGAGGGAGAGGTTGGTATGCACGCTAAGCAAGCTTTGGTTTTGGTGAATTACGGAAAGGCAACCGGGCAGGATCTTTGGGAATTTGCCAACAAAGTAAAGCGTTCGGTACATCAACAATTTGATATTGATTTAACCCCCGAAGTAAATATAATTTCATAATTTCTACATTAATAAAGGTCACCTAAATTGAAATCTGATTCTATGCATACAACATATCTAAAGACAATTGTATTCATTGTTATTTTTACAACGCTAAACTCGTGCGTTTCTATACAGGTAAGCCCGGTTTCCGGGAATAAGAGAGCATACGGCTATACCTGGGAGAAAGAACTCCAAATTGGCAAAGAAGCTGACCAGGAAATCATTGCTCAATATGGTTTATATGATGACGAAGAACTTTCTGCCTATGTATCTGAACTGGGCCAAAAGCTACTCGAAGTAAGCCACTTCAGCAGGGAAAGTACTCCTGAGCAGTATCAAAATACTGAGTTTACTTTCAGAGTGCTAAATAGTCCTGTTGTTAACGCTTTTGCCTTACCGGGTGGCTATGTATATGTGACAAGAGGCTTAATGGCTCACCTTGATAATGAAGCACAATTAATGGTTGTTTTAGGCCATGAGATTGGGCATGTGGCTGCAAGACATGCGTCACAAAGGGCAGCTGAGCAGCAATTCGGCCAGTTAGCGATAATCGGAGGTGCAGTATTAGGCCAATCGTTTGGGCTGGATGGAGGTAGCATTCTTCAGTTAAGCAGTCAAACAGCACAATTGCTATTCTTGTCGTATGGCAGAGACGACGAAAGGGAGTCAGATGCACTGGGTGTTGAGTATTCTGCCATGATAGGCTACGAAGCAGCAGAAGGAGGTGAGTTCTTTACTTCCTTAAAAAGAATTTCAGAAAAAGCAGGTTTCAGTATTCCATCTCACTTGTCCTCCCATCCAGATCCGGGTGAAAGGGAAAAGAAAATACCGCAGCTTGCACAAGAATGGGAACAAAAAGGATATGAGCAATCGATCATTGACCAGGAAGAATACCTGAAAATGACAGATGGTATTATGTATGGTGAAAACCCACGGGAAGGATTTGAAAGGGATGGAATGTTTTATCACCCTGACCTCGCTTTTAAATTTCCTGTTCCAACCGGTTTCCAGGTATACAATCAGCCTTCGGCAGTAATCCTTGCCAATGAAGCACAGGATGCTATCGTTCAATTCAGTATTGATAGCAAAAACTCTACACCAGAAGCTTCGGTAAAAGCCGTATTGGCACAAGAGGGAATGACTACTGTAAAACAAAACTCAGCAAACCCTAATGGTTTGACTGGTTACGAGGCTGAAGCGACATTGACTATGGAAGATGGTACCAATTTGACTATTGATATCTCGGCTTTAAGCTATGGCGGAAATGTATATCGCTTTTTGAGTTATACTAAGGCTGATCAGTTTGCTACGTATAGTGATGAATTTGACCAGGTACCGGGGGGCTTCACTCAACTGACTGATCAAAGTATTTTAACTATTAAGCCCGTACGGCTTCAGCTTACAAGGGCAAGCAAAACTGCTCCTTTTTCTGATTTACTTCCAAGCACTTTGCCTATGGATATCGATGCAGAAGACATTGCTATTATCAACCAGGTTCAGTTGAATGAAACCGTTGAAAGGGGAAGCTGGATTAAAATTCCTGTACAGTAGTGAAAAAAGAAGGCTCTGATGAGCCTTCTTCAATTCTTATTTTATTTGTAATTACCTAAAGTGAAAACCCAAAAACGAGAAATCCTGTTTCTGTAGAAGGGTTAACGATATAGCTTACTCCTACAGGTAAAGAGAAAGAATCGGTAAACACAATACTTTTTGAAGCTGATAAACCGATATCCTGTATAGTGGCCCCGGTTGTACCATATAGGGCACTTTCACCGGGTACAAAACCAATAAAAGCTTCAAGGCTAACATCATCCAGTTCAAAAGGGTAAGAAGCATTTATATAAATCGAATTATCAGGGTCGTTCAGTACATTCATATAAGCAGTAACAGAAAAAGCTCCCGAGTACCCGATAAAGGGTTCGATAATGTGGCTGCCATCCTGGTTGAAATCAAAGTAAGCGCCCGGCGCAGATGGGAAGAAATAATCAGTAACTCCCAGGCTTAATGAAGTTTCTTCACTCAATGCAATAGAATAAGAAGCCCAGATATCCAGTTCGTTTGCCGAAGCATCATTAAAGGCATAAGAGCCCCAGGCCCCAATTTGCAAATCGCCTTTTGAATAAGACAGAGCGGGTTGATAGGTCATGGATTGGCCGAAATCCAGCCCCCGCCAGATGTAACGACTTACTACATCTGCACCCAGAGAAACCTGAGATTGAACATTAGCTGATCCCAAGATCATTGAAAAAATAAATAGTGAAAAAATGGTTTTTATAGTTTTTTGAAACGATTTCATTGTTTAAAATCCTTTATCGATTTGCGTATGGTGGTTAACACATTTCAAAGCTATGCCAGTAGCGATGAAAGCGAAGTTGTTTTCCATTTTGAGAGAGGACTTTTGTCCTCTCTCGCGCTTTTATGGATAGCGTGATTTACCTGAGATTTCAGGCGAGGGCGTTCTCCTCTTCTGTTTCCAGTTTCTTGAGTACGGAATCTCCAAATTCCGGGTAGGCGCTAGCGTCATGTTCATGTAAGTCTAATCCCATTTCTTCAAGCTCCCCGTTTACACGCAGAGGGATAAATTTATCAATGGTTTTGAATACGATATAGCTGACTGGGAAGGTCCAAAGAAAAGCAGCAGCAATTCCGATAGCCTGAACGCCCACTACACTCCAGCTAAAACCAGCTGAATCAAACAAGCCAGCAGCAAGAGTTCCCCAGGCTCCACACACACCATGCACAGTAATAGCGCCAACAGCATCATCTACATACTTTTCAATGAATTTGTAAGAGAAGTAAGAAATTACCCCTGCAATGGCTCCTGCAAGAATTGCAAAGCCCGGTGTTAAATTAGCACAGCCTGCCGTAATACCCACCAAACCAGCTAGTACACCGTTGAGTGTAAATTCGCCATCCGGTTTACCGGTTTTTATCCATGTTACAATCATAGCCATGGTGGCTCCGGCTCCGGCCGCTAAAAAGGTATTTAGTGCAATTAGGGCAATAGAAGTATCACCGGTGGTAGTAGAGCCTGCATTAAAGCCGAACCAACCTAACCAAAGAATGAAAACCCCCAACGCCGCAGTGGGTAAGCTGTGTCCTTTTATAGCCTGGGGCTTACCATTGATATATTTTCCAACCCGCGGGCCCACAACCATTACACCTGCCAGTGCAGCCCATCCGCCAACGGAATGAACAACAGTGGAGCCTGCAAAATCAATAAAGCCTAAGCTTTCTAGCCAGCCGCTGCCGTTATAAAGGCTTCCCCAGGCCCATGATCCGAATATAGGATATATTATCCCGGTGATCAGAATTGAAAAAGTAATGTAAGCCGAGAACGAAGTACGTTCGGCTACTGCCCCGGAAACAATAGTTGCAGCTGTTGCTGCAAAAACTGCTTGGAAGAAAAAGAAGGTGTATGTCCATTCGGTTGACCATTCACCCATTTCTGAAAGAAAGAAACCATCTGTTCCAATCCATCCGGCAGCAGTTGTTCCAAACATAAGCCCAAAGCCTAAGGCGAAGAAAGCCAATGACCCTGCCGAAACATCCATTACGTTTTTCATAATGATATTTACAGCATTCTTAGCCCTTGTAAATCCTGTTTCTACTAAAGCAAAGCCTGCCTGCATAAAGAAAACAAGACAAGCTGCAATAATAGTCCATACATAGTTAAGATTTACCTGTACGGTCTCTGCAGAAAGTGCAGCATCTTGTGCATTGACTGCTTCAGTTGCGAAAAGTACCAGCAACAAAGTCGGTAGTTTGTATCTGTTCTTCATTTAGAATTTGATTTGTTCATTAATTAAGTAGTGTCACATAAGTCAATGACTAACATAATTAGGTATAATTAAAAATAAAACGTAATAAATTAATCATTGAATTGATTAGGCTTTATATATGGAAGTAGAAGCGCTTTTCTATTGAGAAGAGTACATGAAAGCGCTTCGGTATTTTTTTATTGAGGGGTTGTTTTTGACGGAGCCAAAAAAAGCGGGATTGATTACTTTAAACTGTTTAGCAATTCTTATCTTAGAGCGCAGCATTAGCTCTACTAACCACAAGCAAAAGAAATTTATTATGATTGAACGGTATTCCCGAAAAGTAATGTCCGATATCTGGACTGAACAAAATCAGTTTCAGGCGTGGCTGGAGGTAGAATTAGCAGCTTGTTGGGCGTGGGCAAAACTGGGAACCATACCAATGGAAGATGTAGATAAGTTGTATAAGTCAGCTTCTTTTGATGTAGACCGGATCAAAGAAATTGAGGCAGAAACCCGGCACGATGTGGTTGCTTTTACCCGGGCTGTATCTGAAACCCTGGGAGAAGAGAAGAAATGGGTTCATTTTGGGCTTACATCAACTGATGTGGTAGATACTGCGTGGGGAGTGCGTTTAAAGCAAGCCAATGCGCTTATTAAAGAAGACCTTGAACGAATTATTGATGTATTGGCTGAAAAAGCCAGAAAGCATAAGTATACCATTATGATGGGACGGACTCACGGAATACATGCAGAGCCCACTACTTTTGGTTTGAAATGTGCATTGTGGTATGCAGAGATGAAAAGGAACCTGGAGCGTTTTGAAAAGGCAGCTGCAGATGTTGAGTTTGGTAAGCTTTCAGGCTCGGTAGGTACTTTTGCAAATATTCCACCTGAAGTGGAGCAATACACTTGCGAGAAACTGGGTTTAACCCCGGCACCCATTTCCACACAAACTTTACAAAGGGACCGTCACGCTCATTATCTGTCTACTCTGGCACTAATTGGCTCTACACTGGAAAAAATGGCCGTAGAGGTTAGGCATTTGCAGCGCAGTGAAGTTCGGGAGGCAGAGGAAGCATTTCGAAAAGGGCAGAAAGGCTCTTCATCCATGCCACATAAACGTAACCCGATTAGTTCTGAAAATATTTCAGGATGTGCCCGGGTTCTCAGAGGTTATATGGTAACGGCTTTTGAGAATATTCCACTCTGGCATGAACGGGACATTTCACATTCTTCCGCAGAACGGATCATTTTACCGGATGCTACTATCTTACTGGATTATATGTTGAGTCGGTTTGCAGGGGTAATCGAGAATCTTGTGATCTTTAAAGATAATATGGAAGCCAACATCTGGAAAACGCAGGGACTGGTCTTTTCACAAAGGGTTCTTAATAAATTGATCGAAAAAGGGGTTGTAAGAGAGCTAGCCTACGATTCAGTACAACCTTTAGCGATGGAGGCTTGGGAAAACCAAAAGCTTTTCAAGCCTTTAGTTGAAGCCGATAAGTTTATTATGAGCCACTTAAGCCAGGAAGAAGTAGATGATGCCTTTGATCTGAAGCATCACACCCGAAATGTAGATGTGATTTTTGAAAGGGTTGGGTTAGCCTAAGGTATTCACCAACTCCCAGCGTTTAACCTTACCGGTAGTTGTTCGGGGAAAATCTTTTACAACCCGGAGTTCTTTAGGGATCTTAAAGTCGATAAGTTCAGATTTTAGCTGTTCTTTTATTTCAGAAAGGTCAGGATTCTTTCCATTCATCAGGGTTACAATAGCGGTCACTTTTTGTCCCCATTCTTCATCAGGTACTCCGATCACTACCGCTTCTTTTATGGAAGGCAGTTTTTCAAGAGCTTCTTCAACTTCAACAGGATTTACATTTTCACCGCCTGTTATGATCAGGTCTTCTCTTCTTGATTCGATAAATAATTGCCCAAAGCCATTAAGATGCCCAAAGTCTCCGGTCTTAAACCATCGCTGCGGGTCAAAGTTACCTTCATTATGTTCTTTGTGGTAATAGCCATCAAAAACCTGGGGCCCTTTCAGCCAGATACTTCCAGACTGGTTTTTGCCCAGTACTTTTCCTTTTTCGTCTTTTATCTGTAGTTGATTAGGGGGGAATGGTTTTCCCACACTTCTTAAAGGGGTGTATATACCGGAAGGTGCGGTCATAGGATTAGCCACAATTTGTGCACAGGTCTCTGTCATACCATAGCTTGAGATAATCGGTATTCCGCGCTCTACTGATTTTCGCAATAAGGTGGAATTGGAAGGGCCGCCTCCCAGTAAAATTGCCTTAAATTCCCGATGTGTTTTGAATAAAGGATCATCCAGTAATCTCTTTAACATTGTAGGTACCAGGGAAGCAGCCTGGAAACGTGGGTTTTCGGCCAGGAACTCTTTAATCATCTCTTCATGGAACTGAACCATACGGTAAATAGCCGATCCATATAGGAGGGAACGGATAATTATAGAAATACCACCAATATGATTTAAGGGAAGGCAAAGCAGCCAGAAATGATTGGGATCAGGTTTGAAGTTTTTAGCCGATGCTTTTGCCGAAGCAATCATTTGGCGGCGTTTTACCGGAACAATTTTGGGCTTACTGGTTGTGCCGGATGTGAAGAAATACCCAAAAACCTCTGATTCTTTGATTTTATCAGGGTTGGGAAGTTTTAATTCCCTGATGTCAAAGGTGAAGGCATTCAGGAAAAAGTTTTCATCCATCTGGATTACATCATCCCCGCTAAGGCGGGAGCGGCTCCTGCTGTCACAAAAAATCAAAGAAGGACTCAACTCGTGAACATATTCTTCCAGCTCCTTTTGAGTAAGCTTCGGGTTTAACGGAATGATGGGGATACCCAATTTCCAGCAGGCAGCAATACCGAAAATCAGCATATCGCTTGACTCCGACAAAAAAGCAATGGGCCATTTCAGAGAGTCTGCCTTTTGTTCTACAATATCTTTAAAGTAAGCTGTAAATCTGTCCAGGTCATGGTAAGTGAACATTCCATGTTCTGAGGTAAGAAACACTTCCTGTGGAGTACTTTTTTTGAATTCAAAAATATGAAGCCGTGATTTAAACACTTTCGTTAAATCTCTCGTAGTTTACTTGCATCAATGTCAATTCCAAGTCCGGGTTTATCATTTAACTTGTAATAGCCTGATTTCAGTCCTGATTCAGAACCCAAATCAAAAGTTAAAAGAGAACCTGTTGACAATCCATGAGCAAAAGCCTTACTTCCCCAACCCGTTGCCAGAGTAGCTGTTGCTGTCCTTCCGATTATACTTTCAAGTGATGTAGTTAATACCACATCAATACCATGAGATTGAGCGAGCTTAATTGTTACGTCAATATCCTGAAATGTACCAAATACCATAGGTTTTAATATAAAAAGATGTACTGCCCCAAGTTCTGCTAGCCTTTCTGCATCCTTTTTGTTCCCCAGTGATTCATCAGCTGCAATTTTTACACCTGAGGATAAGCTTACTTTTTTTAACCCTTCAAAATCATCTTTATGAACAGGCTGTTCACAATACTCTATTTCAAATGGTTCTAATGCATTTAAGTTTTCGATAGCCTGTTCAACTTTCCAGGACTGGTTAGCATCCAACCTGATTTTAGTTTCCGGAAGTTCTGCACGTAATGCTTTTATTATCTGTTTCTCTTTTTCAAAATCAGCTCCCACCTTCAGCTTTATCGTATCAAATCCTTCAGTAGAATATTTTTTTGCTGTTTTAAGGGCTTCCATCTCTGATGTGATACCAATAATAGCATTAGTTTTAACACGATCAGGAGAACCAGGAAAGAGATATTGTATTAACGGTTGATTACTGAGTTTTGCACGGTAATCATTGAAAAGAGTGTCCAATCCAAAAAATAAAGAAGGGAGGATATGGATCTGTTTTAGCAGGTAAAGAAACTGGGTTTCATCACCATCTTCAATGGATTTTTCAATGTGATTTTTGTTCAGTTTTAGCACAGGTAGTACCTGATCAATAGATTCCCGGGAAAAACCAGGCAGAGGTGCTATTTCTCCATAAGCTGTGATATTATCCTTTTCAAACTGAAGGATAATTCCCTCCCTGTATTCAAAAGTACCTATTCCGGTTGAGAAGGGTTTTTTAAAAGGAAGGCGGTATGTGAAGATCCTGAGCATTTAAAGAATAATACCTATAGAAAAAAGGATGCCAAATAGTGTCATAAACTTAGCTGTTTTTTCCAACTGTGGGTTAAGCTGACGCTTGTCGGTTTCAACCCAAATAGTTTTAGCATGGAGAAAAGCAATGGGCAACAAGGCGAGTGGTAAGAAAATCCATTCCGAGTAGTCCAGCATAAAGTAGAAATGAGGCGGGATAGCATAGGCTAATAAAAGCATTAGGGTATATTCTGCCTTCAGTGTTTGTTCTCCAAATAGAACGCCCAGGGTTTTTTTACCCGAAACTCTGTCCTGTTCCACATCCCTGAGATTGTTAACAACCAGGATATTGGTACAAAGCGCACCCACAGCTAGTGAAGCCCAGAATGATGCTTCTGACCATTCTAACGCATTCACATAATAGGTTGCCATAACAGCAACAATTCCGAAGAAAATAAATACAAAAATATCGCCCAGCCCATTGTAACCGAGAGGGTAAGGCCCCCCGGTATAAAGCACACCAAACAGTAATGAAAGCAGCCCGATTAGAAGCACGATCCAGCCCCCGATCCAAACCAGGTAAAGCCCCGAAACAAAGGCAAGGGCCATGCTGATGATCGTAGCGTTTAGCATAGTTTTGGGCGCAACAAGCCCGGAAGCGGTAGCTCTTTGAAATCCTATCCTTTCGTTAGTATCCGCTCCTTTTTTGAAATCGAAATAATCATTGGCAAAGTTTGTACCTATTTGAATTAAAAAGGCACACAAGAGTGCCACAGAGGTTGCCGGCCAGTGGATTGCCCCATCTTTCCAGGCAAGGGCGGCTCCAACCAAAACAGGCACAAATGCTGCTGCAAGTGTTTTAGGGCGGGAAGCGTCTATCCAGGTTTTTATTTTATCGGAGCTCAAATGTAGTAGTTAGTTTATAAGTTAAAGATAAAGTTTTTGCACAGCAGATAAACAAAGCAAATCATTGATGGCGTAGTGCTTTCACTTTTATATCTTGTCAAAAAATACAACAGGGAAATCAAAACATCATGAATAGAAGAAATCGTTGGCTTTGTACTGGTTTATTACTCTTTTTTGCAGGATGCTCTGCAACGAATGAACTGACCACCTCTAATGAGGTAGAAAGCAGCCCGACCAAACTGGATCAACTGGCTATACTGTTTGACCATTCTGCAATATTTAACAGCAACTTTACAGGCTTTGCCCTTTACGATCCTTTGGCTGAAGATTTTTTGTTTACCCGGGATGCCAACAAGTATTATACACCTGCCTCTAATACAAAACTATTTACTTTTTATGCCGGGTTAAAAATGCTCGAAGATTCTGTTTATGGGCTTAATTACAAGTATAAAGAGGATAGTTTGTTTTTTTGGGGAACCGGGGATCCAAGTTTTTTGCATGAAGATTTAGGAAACAGAAAGGTTTTTGACATGCTCAAATCCCATGATGGCCCCCTAATATTTTCTGATGCTAATTACGAGGATGTGAAATTAGGCTCGGGATGGGCCTGGGATGATTATAATAGTTCATACTCAGCTGAAAAAACACCGATGCCTGCTTACGGTAATCTTGCAAAGTTTACGATGGAGCGGATAAGTACATACCGGGTTCATGAAATAGAGGGAGAGATTCAGGTTGATCCACCATACTTCAGAAATAAAATCGAAGATGCTGGTATTGGAGAGGTATCGATAGTTCGTGAGCAGGATGGGGGTATCTTTGAATACAGTTCATACGCTGATACCACGCTGGTGGATTGGTACAGGCCTTATAACTACTCTCCGGAAAGCTTTGTGGAAATGATTTCCGATACGTTAAAAAGGGATATCATTTATAAGCTTGAGCCTCTGCCAAAGGAGTATAACCGAATTAAAACAGTTATAGCGGATACGCTGTACAAGCATATGCTACAGCCCAGTGATAATTTTATAGCAGAGCAGATTTTGTTAATGGCATCCGATTATCAATTTGGCACACTTAATACCAGGCAGGTAATAGACTATATGCTCGAAAATCATCTTGATGATCTTCAGGATGAACCCAAATGGATTGATGGATCGGGCTTATCCCGCTATAATCTGTTTACCCCCAGGAGTGTAGTGCGCCTACTGGAGAAAATTGATGAAGAATTCGAGTCTGATGAAAAATTATTTGAACTTTTCCCTGCTGGTGGCCAAAGCGGAACTATCAGAAGATGGTATGAAAACAGGAATGACGGTTCTGCTTATGTATATGCAAAAACCGGGACACTAAGAAATAATCATTCACTCAGCGGGTATCTAATTACTGCCTCCGGTAATAAATTATTGTTCAGTTTTATGAACAATAATTACACTTCATCTTCCAGTGTGGTAAAAACAGAAATGGAAAAAGTGTTATGGTTTATCCATGAAAATTTCTGATCACTTGTTTTAGTTTACTCTCAGAATTAGCTCAAAAGAGGTTAAAAAATCTCTTGAAAAGCTGTGGAAAACTCTTCATCACCATTAATTCGACAAAACGTGAGTTAAATAAATGAAGAAGATTTTATTCCATACAAAACATAGTTAGGATTAGATTTTTTGGAAGCGGTTTTCTATAAAATAATTTAGGTTAAAGAATTTAATTACCTGTCTAAATTAATTGTGTATAAAAAATACTCTTATTTAATTGAGTGTTTATGGTATTCTAAGTTATATTTTCCCGTCAAAATATTAACTCGAAAACTACTTACCAATCACACATGGCAGCATCAAAACTCGAATATATCTGGCTTGATGGCTATAAACCAACACAAACTTTAAGAAGTAAAACCAAAATCATTCACGATTTCAGTGGTAAACTGGAAGATTGTCCGGAATGGTCATTTGATGGAAGCTCTACGCAACAGGCAGAGGGAAATTCTTCAGACTGTTTGTTAAAGCCCGTGGCAATTTTTCCTGATCCCTCACGAAAGGATGCCTTTCTTGTAATGACGGAGGTACTTAATGCAGACGGAACTCCTCACGAGTCTAACGGTCGTGCAACCATCGAAGATGAAACTGATGAATTCTGGTTCGGTTTTGAGCAGGAATATTTTTTATGGGATCATGAAACGGATAAGCCTTTAGGTTTTCCTGATGGCGGATATCCGGCACCACAAGGCCCATACTATTGTGGTGTAGGTGCACATGCAGCTTTTGGAAGAGAAATTGTAGAAGAGCATTTAGACATCTGCTTAGAAGCTGGATTAAATGTTGAAGGTATAAATGCAGAAGTGGCAGCAGGGCAGTGGGAATTCCAGATATTTGCAAAAGGTGCCCAGTCAGCCGGTGACCAGATTTGGGTAGCACGCTATTTGATCCAAAGAACAGCGGAAGCATACGGGGTAGGAGTGAACTGGCATCCCAAACCATTAGGCAATCTTGATTGGAACGGATCAGGGATGCATGCAAACTTCTCAAACGAATTAATCAGGACTGCCGGTTCAAAAGAAACCATTGAAAAGGTTTGTGAGGCTTTCCGCCCTGTGGTTGATGAGCATATTGCTGTTTATGGAGCTGATAATGATCAGAGATTAACTGGTGATCATGAAACGGCATCTATTAATGAATTTTCTTACGGAGTATCTGACAGGGGAGCATCTATCCGTATCCCGGTTTATATGGTTTCTCATGGATGGAGTGGTTACCTGGAAGACAGACGACCTGCATCAAACGGTGATCCGTACAAGATTGCGGCAAGAATTATAAAAACAGTGAAAACTGTTAAAGCATAGCATTTCGCTTACTTATCGTAGTAAATTAAAACCCTGCTTTCCATTGAGAGCAGGGTTTTTTATTGTGATTCAAAAAGAATGACTATTGAACTAATAGTTTCTGTTTGCCTGATATGCTGCCTATGCTTGTTAATCAGTGAATGGAAAGCCTTCAATTTCGGTAAGGTTTTGTTCAAATCTTTAGCCTCTCTGGCATTTGTGGCCCTGGCTTTTACGTTAACAGGGCAATGGAATTCTTTTCACGTTTGGATGATTGCGGGTTTTGTTTTTTCAATGCTGGGTGATGTGCTTTTATTACCTGAAAAGAACCAAACTGCATTTATTTCAGGAATGGCTGTATTTGGTTTGGCCCACACTAGCTTTGCCATTGCTTTTATTTTAGCTGGCACAATCAATACATGGTTTTATATAAGTCTTGTCACTGCCTTATTCCTGGCAATTCCAAGTTATCTGTGGCTGAAACCCAACCTGAAAGAGATTTATAGGTATTTAGTACCCGTGTATGTTTTTCTGATTGCTGTAATGATTCTTTTTTCAGGTTATGCGGCCGGAAGGGCATCAGGTTCATATTTGTTTTTTGGAGGTGCGCTACTTTTTGGAATCTCCGACCTTTTCGTGGCCAGAAATCAGTTCGTAAAAAAAGAGTTTGTAAACAAAATGATTGGATTGCCCCTGTATTATATTGCTCAACTTATGTTAGCATTAGGCCTCATATATTGAGTGAAAGTAAATCGAGTATAAAAAAATATGAAAGAGATAAATTGGAGCGAGTTCGAACAAGTAGAACTACGTGTTGGTACCATCATCGAGGCATCCGATTTTCCTGAAGCCAGAAAGCCTGCTTATAAACTGGTAGTGGATTTTGGTAAAGAAATAGGGAAAAGAAAATCATCTGCACAAATAACTCATCATTACAATAAAGAAGAGCTTATTGGCCAGCAGGTAGTTGGGGTTGTGAATTTTCCCTCTAAACAAATTGGCCCCTTTATATCCGAATGTCTGATTACAGGTTTTTATGATGAAGAAGGACACGTTGTTTTAGCCGTACCACACAAAAGTGTGCGAAATGGAGCAAAACTGTTGTAATTACGAAAAATAATTGTGACTCGGAGAATGTTTACACGAAGAAACAAAATTTTGCTTTGTGAGTAAGAGAGAACTCCTTAGTTTTGGCGCTCAATATTTTACAGCTATGAAGATCATACTTTCATTTTTGTTACTATTCTTTATCGGAACAGAAGTTCTGAATGCACAGGAAATATCAATCCCTGATTCTGATCGTACATCCAGTTTTACTTTGCAAATAAAAGGGCTCAGGAAAGCTGAAGGTGAAGTGAGAATTGCGATGTTTAATTCTAAAGAAGCCTACACAAAAGAGCCTGTTCATGCTGTAGTTCTTCCCGTAGATTCAACCGCTGTAACCTGGGAAGTGGAACAACTTCCGTTTGGTGAATATGCCATTGCAATTTACCACGATAAGAATACCAATGGAAAACTGGATACGAATATTTTAGGAATACCTAAAGAACGCTATGGGTTTTCCAATAATGCACGGGGCAGGTTTGGCCCGGCCTCTTGGTCTGACGCAATGTTTGTGGTAAATAGTTCTTTTCACAAGGTGGAAGTTGAAATAAAGTAAACTACGTTCACTACTTTGAAACACACTTGGGCTATATGCGTAGTTGTTTCCGTTAAAACTACGGGATTCAGAATATGCAGTATTTCATCAAGTCTATTTTTATAGCGTTACAAAACATAAAAGCCAATCCGCTTCATACATTTTTATCGACATTAGGGATTATTATAGGGGTTGCAGCCTTGGTAGGCATATTGGCTTTGGGGGATGGGCTTGAACAGACAGGCAGGCAGCAACTGGCAAATACCACATCCTTAAATATCATCAACCTGAGTTCAAGGAGTACAAAGACCGTAAATGGGGTCAGGGTTCAAATCCAGGATCGACCTGTTTTATCGATAGCACAAGCAAGGGAGCTTGAAGAAAATTACAAAGATAAGGCACACCTGGAGTTTTTGGATACCCGCACTACTGAGATTGCCTACCAGGATTCAGTAATAGGTGCTTATCTGCAAGGAAATATGGAAAACGGACTTTTCTTTGCCCCGGATAGCATGGCTTTAGGAAGATACATTTCGAGGGAAGATGTTCAATCTGCAAGGCCTGTTGCAGTTCTGACATACGAAGCAGCTGAACGCCTGTCAGGTTCACCTGAATCCATGATCGGAAAAAAAATCTTATCTGAAGAAATAGAATATGAAGTCATCGGAGTATTTGAAGAAAAGGAAAGAGACATACCGAAGGTGTTTGTTCCTGTTACAAGTTATTTGCAGAAAGAGAACCAGCACCCGGATATCACTATGAAGGCATTTAAAGCAGAGGAAATCCCTGAAATTGAAACCGGTTTAAAAAGCTGGCTGGATGAGGCATTTACAGAAGGGAGTGATGCATTTATTGTTTCCACCAACAGGGCCAGGGTAGAGCAATTCTCGCAGGGCATTTTATTATTTAAATTAATTATGGGGGCTATTACAGGTATTTCTGTTTTAGTAGGCGGGATAGGAGTAATGAATGTATTATTGATTTCGGTAACAGAGCGTACTAAGGAAATTGGAATCCGAAAAGCTACCGGCGCAAAAAAGAAAGATATTGTGCTTCAGTTTATGGCAGAGTCAGTTACTATTTCATTCGTAGGGTGCGTCATCGGCTGGATAGTTGGCATACTTGGTATTTTTATTTTTGTGCCTATTGTTAATGCATATACCGAAATAGGGCAGTTCCAGGCAGCAATAGGAGCCGGTACCGTAATGGCTATCTTAATAATTGCCCTTATAATTGGTGTTCTTTTTGGAACATATCCAGCCTGGAGAGCAGCACAGTTAACTCCTGTGGATGCAATCAGGCATGAATAGAGCTTCGAACTAAAGTTGCTTTATAATAATATTTCCACTCCTGTTGCGGATCCGGATTCTTGAATCTGAATCATTTCCAGCTACTCCGGATAGGGAATGCTGATTCCCCTCTTTTATCGAGTTACGGTCAGAGAGGTTCAAATTAGTTTCTATGTTACCATAACGCAGTTCTAAATCTACAATGCCGGCAAATTTCTGCTTCAATTTTAACTCAACATCTCCATATTCAGACTTAATGTTTACGTTATCTAATCGGGAATTCGCCTCAATTTTTGCAGAACCAGACCGATTATTAATCTCCAAATTAGAGCCTCTGAAATTTGCCACTTTGATTGGCAGGTATTGTCCCGAAATATTCAGGTTGTTTTCAAGGCCGTCTATTTCTATTTCTCCTGAACGATTTTCAATACCTACATTTCCGCCTACATTTTCCAGGTCAATATTAATATAGCTCCCTGTAATAACTATACTTCTCCTAACATCTTTAAGGCTTACAGAAGCTGAACGGCCTTCAATACTCACACCGTTGTCACCGGTAATATTTACAGCATTAATATTTACATAGCCACCTTTAACCAATATGTGGGGAGTATTAGAAATATCTACGTTAGCGCTTCTGTTCTCGATGGTAATACCGCCTTCAATATTTGTTAACTCATGGTTTACATATGGTCCTTTGGCTGTTAATTTTCCCTGGATATCGAAAGCATTTACATTGGCACTTCTGTTTGTGATATCAAGCTCTCCATCTATTTTCGATACATTTATTTTTGAATAGCTTGCTTCAAGCTTTACACGCCCGGTGATTTCACGTACATCAATATTCGCAGATCTGTTAAAAACTAAAACGTCACCTTTAACATTAACTACTAAAACCCTGCCATAGGGATTATTAATAGTTACATTTTGGTTTACATCCTCAACTTTAATCTGCCCGCTTCTGTTGTTTACTTCTACACCCCGGTTAAAGGAGCTTACTTCTATATTGGAATAGCGCGTCATTAAGCGGAGCATTATTTCAGAAGGCATTGTTACCATAAGCTCATGCTTTTTAATGTTGTAATTTGTTTTTCGGTTTTTGTTTTTCGGGAATTCAACTTTGATTAAAGCCCGTCCACCTTCCGATTCCAGCAAGGGTTCAAAATTTTCAAAGTAGTGCTCATAAGCTTCGCGGTTTCCGTCAAAGTTGTAGGTATAGGTAATTTCCTGGGTATTTGAATTACCTTGAACAGATATTTTCATTCCGGCTTCTATTCTCCAGGCCAATTCATCAAAATCAGCTGCATCAAACGAACCATTTTTTGTTCCTGACTGGGAATAAACTGACAGGGGAAGTACAATAATTGTGAGTGTTAAAAGAATTTTCTTCATGATTTTGTCTCCTCGTTAAGTAAAAGGTCTCTGTAAAAATCCAGTTTTGTTGCGTAAAGTTGTTTAAGGTTACTTTGCTTTGATGGCGTTGCTCCATGTAAAAGCATATCCGTTTTCAGTTCTTCTATAAGCTGATCGATTTCGGCAATCGCTTCCGCTGTTGATTTAATTGAAGACTTGTTCTGGCTCTCTGCCTGTTCAATAAGTATTGGCGTAATCTCCTTAAGTTGGTCTGTGGCTGTGCTTAGTGCCGTGTACATTCTCTCTGTTGATAGTCGCGTATCACTAAGCATATATTTTGTAGTTGAATAAATTCCAATCCCGGCAAATAGAAGTAGCAAGGCGGCTGCATTTCCTATCCAAAAACTCCTCCAGTGGAAAGAGTTTTCCGGGTTAATTGTCGGTGAAAGGTGAGATTGTATGGCAGACCACATTTTTTCCTTCTCCTGTCCGGTTGGTAAATCTATATCGGGATATATTTTTTGCTTATCCATGTTGTGTGATTTTTCTAAGTTCTTTTTTAGCCCTGTGCAAGGTTACCCTGGAAGCACTTTCTGTGATACCAAGCATTGCACTGATTTCTTCGTGGCTATATTCTTCAGCTATATGAAGGAGTACAATTAACCTCTTATCAATTGAAAGCGATTTCAAAGCTTGTTTGGTCAAATCCCATGTTTCGGTATCTCGGTTTGTTCCAACTTCATTATCATATAAAACATCATCGGCTAACTCTTCAAAGTGAATTTCTTTTCGTTTATCTGTCCTCATTTCATTCAGCCCGATTGTAAACAACCAGGTTTTGAATCGTGATTTATACTGAAACTGGTTAAGCCGGGTAAACGCTTTTATAAACGTTCTCTGGCACCAGTCCTGCACATCTGTACGATTTTCAGAAAACTGAGCAAGGAATTGAAATAACTCTCTGATATGAAGCTCATAAAGATGCTTATAAGAGGGCTGATGACCTTTCTTTGCTTGTGAGATAATTAATTGTTCTTCAGCTTTGGAAATCAATGTCTGTTCTATTTGATACTTAGATGCAATGCAATGATGAAATGTTACACGAATACATCTAAAACAAAACTTTTAAATAAAAATGGGCAATGAATGCTTTTAGCATAAGAATGCTAGCATCAAGATGCGAAAAACGAGCCTTCAATAAATGCGTTACTTATTGCAAGCGATAAGCGCATAACTCTAAACAGGAGGCATTATGAAACGGCAAATAACTCTAACTATCATTATCAGCTTTTTTGTGATAACAGGTTTTTCACACGCTCAATCATACACAATGAGAGTGAACTACGGTGCCGGAGACATTTGGAAGAATCATGAGTATTCCAGGTGGGATTTAAAACAAGACATCATAGAGTTGGAAAGTTTTCAGCACAAAGTAGATCGTTTTATAATAGCCACAGAACGGCAGCAGGTAATTAGAGCCCGAAGAATTAAGAGTGATATCATAGACCTGATGCACAAAGAAATCCGGGATACCCGGTATAAAATACGTGCAGCAAAACAGGAGTTACGCTATGAACATAACTCAGGTTTACGAAATAAAAGAAATAGAGGTCACGCTTATGGAAAACGAAATAGTGGTTCTGGTATTAAAAAACGGGATTATATAGATGATCGAAGAGACTTGAAACGCCTGAATAATAGGTTAAACCGACAAATTGAAATAGCCTTTAAGCTTGAGAACCTATTTCTGGATCGTTCTCATAAATATTGGAAGCAGGCAAGAAAGCACGAGCGATTAATGAGCCGTTTTGAGGAAACCCTCCATGCCGATATTGATCAAAGCCGTTCTGAATTAAGAGAAGACAGGTTCAGGAACTAAGTAAAAGCCTCCAAATGGAGGCTTTTTTATGTTACATCATGGAGTTCTTTATTCCTCCTGAAAACAACTCGTGCATAAGGGCATAAAGGAAGTATTTTAAGATCATAGTTTCTTGCGTAGTCTGCTGCATGGAATACTAATTTTTTGCCAAATCCTTCACCCCTATACTTATCCGATACTTCGGTATGATCAATGATAATTTTTTTGGGCCCTGCTTTTGAATAAGTCATTTCGGCCGCTCTTATTCCATCTCTTTCGATATAGAAAGCTCCCTTGGTTTCCGATTCTTCATGTTGAATATTCATATACTGTAATGAGTTTGTTTTGGAAAGATAATCGGCAAAACTATATCTAAATGAAACGTATGAAAACTTTTTTGTGCATTACCTCTCTGGTAATGATGATGTTTGATTCAAGTCTGGTGCTTGCACAGTTCAATTTCACAAAAGAAAAGGGAAAGAAGTTAGAGCCATACAAGCGAATAGATAATCCGGCAAGAGACGAAGTTTCAGGAATGGTAAAAAGCAAACAACTGCCAAATGTGTTCTGGGTTCATGGAGATTCGGGTACAGAACCAAGAATTTATATGATTGATGCAGATGGTGAACTGGCAGGTGGAAAAAAATATAAAGGGCATAAACTGGATGGGATCAGGAATAATGATTGGGAAGATATTGCCGTTGATGATGAGGGAAATATAATTGTAGCAGACATTGGCAATAATTGTAAATGCAGGGAAGATTTATCATTGATTTTTCTCGAAGAGCCGAATTCTTCTGATAAAGAGATTCAAAAAACCATGGTGTATCCAATCGTTTACCCATCCAAAGAAGGGTTTTTAAACAGGGTTTTCAAAAGTACCCCTAACGCAGAGGCCGTTTTTTATTTGGATACAGTATTTATACTTACAAAAGAGGAAGGGGGCAGGGATACCCGTTTACTGAAATTGCAGAACCCGAAAGAAGATGAGACTAATACGCTTATTGAAGTTGAAGAATTTGACTTTGATAGTGAAGTAACCGGAGCTGATGTATCTCCGGATAAACAGCACCTGGCGGTTTTGACGTACCAGTCTGTATGGGTTTTTCCAGTTGATGGAACTCCTTCTTTTTTCGATGGAGATGTACAATGGTTAAGGTTTCGCGCAAACCAGGTAGAAAGCATAGCTTTTCACAATAATAAGACTCTGATTATTGCTGAGGAGAATGGGGAGCTTTATAGGATCGATTTATAGCTACTCAATTATATAATCAGGATTATTTAGCTTCTGTTGATCAGTAAATGAGAGATCAAGCATCTCAATGAGCTCCATCTTTTTTGGGAATACTCTGATCATTTGAATCAAGCTTAGTGCAGCTACAACAACAAAAGCTATGTGTAATGTTAGCATTAGAAATACAAGAGCTACTAATGCCGAGGCTTCCAAAGTTACTGCCTGAATCAACTTTCCTTGACGGTAGGCGGCTAATTTTTTAGCAAAACTCATATCTTTTTTGGCTTTAGAAACCAATTTTTTAAAAACGGCATCACCTGTAAAAGTCATTATTGCCAACAGGGCAATGCTTCCAAGAACAAGGTAAATCGTCAATTCCTGGTCAAAGACCACTAAAGGAAGTATGTCAAGAATAAAAAGTACAAGTACTACAATACCAAGATTAATTATACCCAAAATGAAAGCACCAAACAGAATAGTAGCCGCTTTAAAATATGCTGCAATCGTTTGGGACTGGTTCTGAGTTTGATATTTCATGATGGGCTACGGTTGAATTTATCCCAATTAGGTTTTCTTTTTTCAAGAAATGCATTTTTACCTTCTTCTGCCTCTTCAGTCATATAGGCCAGCCGGGTCGCTTCTCCGGCAAATACCTGTTGCCCAACCAAGCCATCGTCAATCAGGTTGAAAGCAAATTTTATCATTTTAATGGCTGTGGGGCTTTTCTCCAGTATTTCCTGTGCCCATTCATACGCTGTTTCTTCGAGTTTATCATGGGGAACAACAGCATTGACCATTCCCATTTCAAAAGCTTCCTGGGCTGAGTAGTTTCTTCCCAAAAAGAATATCTCACGTGCTCTTTTCTGTCCAATTTGACGAGCAAGAAGTGCAGAACCAAACCCTCCGTCAAAACTGGCAACATCTGCATCTGTTTGCTTAAAAATAGCATGTTCTTTACTCGCAAGAGTCATATCGCAGGTAACATGTAAACTATGGCCTCCCCCAACAGCCCATCCCGGAACAACGGCAATTACCACTTTTGGCATAAATCGGATTAATCGCTGAAGCTCAAGCACATTTAACCGGGGAATACCATCGTCAGCTTTGTATCCTGTTTTAGAGCGGACATTTTGATCTCCTCCCGAACAAAAAGAATATTTTCCGTCTTTAGGAGAGGGGCCTTCGGCGCTCAACAAAACCACACCAATATCATTGTCTTCCTTAGCATCTGTAAAAGCCTCAAACATTTCAAAGAGAGTTTTTGGGCGAAATGCATTTCGTACTTCAGGTCGATTGAATGCAATGCGCGCAACCCCATTCTGCTTTTTATAAGTAATATCTTCGTATTGTTTTACGGTTATCCAGTTCATGATAAGTAGTTCGTTTTAATAAATTCTTCCAACAATGAAATATACTCTTCGGGTTGATCGAAATGTACTCTATGTGCAGCATCTTTAATAATTGAAAGGGAACAGTTATCGATCTTTTTAAGCATGGAATTCATGATGCTAACAAACTTTGTATCAAGGCCTCCTGCAATAAGCTTTACAGGTATGGCTAATTGATGGAGTAAGTTCCCCAAAAAAGGCATTGTTCCTGTTCCAAACCCTAGAAGGGAGTTACCCATCCACACAGGATTTTGATTGTTCTGGATATGAGATATAGTGCTTTTTTGTTGTTCAGATGCTTCCCCTGCTTTAAAAAGAGACATATCATCCCATTTCTTTAAAAAACTTTCAAAATTACTCATTATTGAATCTGCACGTTGTGCATCAAGTGCCTGACGGGCCTGGCGCTCCTGTGGGTTTTCTAAGCCAAATGTGGTACTCTCAAGGATTAAGCCCCGGAACAAATCAGGTCTTTGCAGGCAACACTGAATAGCAAGTCTTCCTCCCATACTGTACCCTAAAAGGTAAAGCGGAGTAGGGAATTGTTCTGATATCAACTTGCAAATATCAGCAATCTGCTCTTTTGATGAAAAACGATAATGCATTTCTGAGCCATCTGTTTCACCATGCCCGAGTAAGTCAATGGTAATTGGGTTGCAAAAACCAATAAGCGAAGGAATAAGATGTTTGAACGAATGGCTGCTTCCCATAAATCCATGGAGCAAAACCAGGTAAGGCAAATTATCGTTTTGCTCGTGGACCTCGAAATGATAGGATATTCCTCTGATCCTGATCTTCATGGTTATTCGTCTTCGGAAAAGTTCCAAAGTTTATGCCGCTCGATCATTGAATCATCGGCATCAGTCATACACTCAATTACACGAACGCCCGGTTTATCGATATATCCTTCAAAAGCCGGGATCAACTGTTCGGGCCTGGAAACCAACGCGTGATCAATATGATATCCCCTGCAAATAGAAACAATACGGACATCCTGCGGGGTTTCGAAATAAGCTTGGTGTTTCTCCTTCATTTTGTACACAGGAAGCATCCTGAAAATAGTGCCTCCTCCATTGTTTAGTATCACAATCACCAGTGGTTGATCCACATATTTTGCGCTTAATAATGCATTAACATCATGGAGAAAAGCCAGGTCTCCAACAAAAAGTATCCCCGCAGTTTTAGTACTTTGAGATATTCCTATAGTAGTGGATATAATCCCATCAATTCCGGCAGCGCCTCTGTTTACAAAAAAAGTCTTACCATCATAGTCTCCAAAAAGAGCCATATCCCTGACCGGGAAGGAATTTGAAAGCATTGTGAAGCTTTTTTTGGGTAACAGGGGAGCCAGATGATTAAAAATATATCCATCGGTGAGAGGGGAAGATGGTTGTATAATGTCTGCCCGGGTTTGTTTGAACAGTTTTTCAAGGCTTTTCCAACGTTTTAACCAACTGCTCTGGGCATTCCCGGTTATATCAGGGATTTCCAAATGCTGATCAATGAGTACATGCCTATGAGGAGCAAAGTCTCCATCTCTCCATGTATTTTTATGAGCAAATATAATTTGATGAACCCCGGGATAATACTCCAGGTAGTTACTCAATCCTTTGGAAACAGGGAATGAACCAAAACGAAGAATTAGATCCGGTTCCAGTTCTTCTATGAGATCAGTATTTCTTAAAAAACCGGAAAACCCGGTTATAGTGTACTTAGAACTGGGAACATTAGATCCGGGTTCAACAAGAATGGGGGCATTAAGTATTTTGGCTAGATCAGTAATGAAAGAATTATTCTCGAAATGATTTTCCGGACCAGCAATAAAAACCGGATTCTCTGCTGCAATTAGTTGAGACCAGAATTTCTCCCCTAAACGGGTACCAATGTTTTCGATATCGTAATTTGTTCTTCTGCGCTTACTATGATTGACATTTTCTTCTTCAACCTGCCTGAGAAAATCAGCATCTGGTTCTAAAGGTTTTGAAAAAGGAAAGTTGATGTGTGCCACACCTGATCTTGAAGTAGAGTAATAAATACAT
Organism: Balneolaceae bacterium; assembly: GCA_006969905.1. Lineage (GTDB taxonomy): Bacteria > Bacteroidota > Rhodothermia > Balneolales > Balneolaceae > Balneola. Next base: position 2,189,331 of record CP030887.1, read on the forward strand.
TGCTTGGCAGCAGTTTGAATACGTTCTGATGCTTCTTTTTTTGAATTGGGCTCACCTGCTTCGTGGTAAAAAACAGCCGATGGAAAAATCTTTACCTGATCAATAGTTTGTGAAGCTCCAATCCCTCTCAAATGCGGTGGGCGGTCTGCGCTGGCTATGATCAAGGGTATGCCTGATGCAGTAGCTTCTTCCACAGCGGGATGATAATTAGCTAATGCTGTACCGGAAGTGCATACTAAAACTGAAGGCCTACCTGTTACTTTGGCCTGTCCCAGTGCAATAAATGCGGCAGAGCGTTCATCAAGCACTACAGAATTTGTGAAACCAGGATGTGCAGTAAATGCAAGGGTAAGAGGGGTAGAGCGTGATCCCGGTGAAATTATAACATCTTGAACCCCTTGCTCGAAAAGCGTTCTGACGAAAATTGTACTCCAGTAGAATGCCAGGTTTTGCGGCTCAATTGCTTGCATATTCTAGTGCCGACAGCATAGGTATAAATTTAAGGTTTGTCTCAGCCCATTCTTTCTCGGGATCAGACCCTTCAACAATACCACAACCTGCATAGAAACGCACCTCATCTTTTTTAATAATTCCGCTCCTGATCCCAACAGCAAACTCTCCGTCTCCGTTGGCATTAATCCAACCGATGGGGGAAGCATACCATCCACGGTCAAAATTTTCATGTTGGCTGATAAAAGGCACAGCCTTGTCTTTTGGGAATCCTCCCACAGCAGGAGTTGGATGCAGGCTCTTAAGAACTTCTGTTTTTGAAACCCCGTCTTTTATGTGGGCACGAACAGGAGTATGAAGATGCTGAACATTGGAAAGTTTTTTTATTTCCGGAGAATCAGGAATTACCAGTTCATCTGAAAAAGGTGTTAATTCCTTCTTTATAGCATCCAACACAATGCTATGCTCCCACATATCCTTTTCACTTTTAAGCAATTCTGATTCAAGTTTAGCATCCTCTGATGCTGTTTTTCCTCTGGGAGTACTTCCGGCCAGGCCTTCAGTAAGGATGAATTCGTGGTTAAAGGATGCTAGTCGTTCCGGTGTACACCCTATAAAACTCGCATCTGCATTTTGACGAATTAAGAATGAATAGCAATCAGGGTATTGATGGCGGAGTCGATTTAAAATATGAGTATCAGATACGGGAGTTTCTAATGGTATGGGAAGTTCTCTTGCAAGTACAATTTTGGAAAACAAACCATTTTTAATCTGTTTTTTTGCAAGGTTCACCGAATTAATCCATTGCTGGTGTTCTATTGATTCAGAGTCGGGAACGGTTATAGAATTAAATTTATCAAGTTCGGGACCAATAGAATAGCTTTCAGCTTTACAAATTCTATCCAACTGTTCCAGTTTATTAAATAAACTATCTGATACTTCTTCAGCGCTATTGTTATTACTGATATCAACAAAAATGGTAAGTATGGTGAGTTTGCCCTCCCGAAGAATCATCCATTCCGGCAAAGTAAATGAACCCGCTCCAAAATCTTTCCACTGTTTACTTATGTTATGATCATTGAAGGAGAAACCACCCAGTAAAAAAGGTACAGCTAAAGAATGCCTAAGATTAGTAAAGTGTGAAATCCGGTTGATAAGATTCTTACCAAGAGCGGAAGCTTCTTTGTATCGGTTTCTTCCTGTTGTTTGAACCCGTTCCAGCTCACCTGCCGCAACAATTGAAAAACCTGAATTTGGTTGCTCCCAGAAGTATTCAAAGGATTCTTTTAGCGGGTTCTGTTCAAGTACAGCCAGCGGGTCTACATTCGGAATAGAAATAGAGATTGAAAAATAGGAAAGCTCTTTCTTTGATCGGCAATCAAGTGCTTTATTGATGGCTGAAGCTAAATCAAAGTTATCAACTTGTTTTGTTAAACAACTGGTTAAAGTTTTCTTTTTTGTGCCATGATGAGGCATAAGGAGCATTAAGCTTTATTTTCAATTTAAATTGAAAATAAAAAATCCTTGGCAAAAATTCACATTCTGAATTTAACCCCTTAAATAGGTAAGAGAATTCGACTATTTAGCATCGTCATCATGGCCTGAATTGAATGGGTTTTCAATCCCATATTCTGTCAAGTCATACTCTGCAAGTTCAAAGAAATAATCCCATGCTGCTTTGCTTTTGCCATCTTTGTCTACCCAGGAAGGGTGGCTTTGCTTTATAAGACCCACTACGCGTTTGGCGTATTTAATTCGTTCTTCATCATCTTTAACACGGGGTAGTGCAGCTATCATCAAATCCAGGTTGTAGCCGCAGTCAAAATCTTTTGGTTTCTTTTGTTCTATGAACATTGTTATCCGTTTTTTAAAATAATGATGGAAAATAGTGCTTTAGTAGTATAGATTAAAGAAAATCGCAGGAATAGATTCAGATGAGAAAAATCGTTTTCACATTGTTACTTTTCTTTTCCAGTATAGAAGTGTTAGCCCAGGATAAACCCGAAGTTCGAAAAGCGGTTTATTTCGAAATTTTAGGGCCTGGCGGACTGTATTCAATTAATTATGAACAACGAGTAAAAGATCACTCAATTTTAAGAGCAGGATTTTCTTATTTAAATATAAAGGATGGATTTATTAGTGTTGAAGGATACACAATTCCAATTTCAAAGAGTTGGTTGAAACCGATGGATGAAGATTCTTTTATAGAAATAGGCTTTTTTGCCACATTCTCTGACTTTGACAATACAAAAGATTTATGGATAGGGCCTTCATTGGGTTTCAGAGAACAGAAATTGAACAAAAAGGCGGGAGTTGTTAAGCTATTCTTTTCACCACTTTATTCTATTCGGGCTAATGTAATAGCACCAAGTGGTGGCTTGTCATTTGGGTATAGTTTTTGAATTATTACGATCCCTCACTGAATTATTTCTTAGCTTTAAGGATTATAACTTCATCAAAAAAACGAAAAATAGTACATGTATTTTAATTCCATTTTGGAAACAGTGGGTAATACCCCACTAATCAAACTCAATAAGGTAAATGGCGGTTCTAAAGGTACTCTTCTTGCGAAGGTAGAGTATTTCAATCCGGGGCATAGTATTAAAGATCGTATTGGAATTAAGATGATCGAAGATGCGGAGAGAGAAGGAAGGATAAAGCCTGGTGGAACCATTATTGAAGGTACTTCAGGTAATACAGGAATGGGATTGGCTCTTGTAGCAGTGAGCAAAGGCTATCAATGTGTATTTACGACTACCGATAAACAAAGCCAGACTAAAATTGATTTATTAAGGGCACTTGGGGCTGAGGTGATTGTATGCCCAACCAATGTAGAGCCCGAAGATCCCCAAAGTTATTATTCAGTAGCCAAGCGGTTGAGTGAGGAAACCCCAAATTCTTTCTACCCGAACCAGTACGATAATTACAGTAATTTATTGGCTCATTACGAAACTACCGGGCCTGAGATCTGGCAACAAACGGAAGGTAAGATCACTCATTTTGTTGCTGGAATGGGAACAGGGGGTACAATATCAGGTACAGGTAAGTATTTAAAAGAAAACAATCCCAATGTAAAAGTAATTGGGATTGACAGTATAGGTTCTGTGTACAAAAAATACTTTGAAACCGGGGAATTCGATAAAAATGAAATCAAACCTTACATGACAGAGGGGATAGGTGAGGATATTATCCCTGGAACGATTGATTTTGAATACATAGATGAAGTAATTCAAGTGGGAGATAAAGAATCTGCATTGACAACCCGAAGATTGGCTCGTGAAGAAGGCCTATTGGTTGGTTGGTCATGTGGTTCTGCCGTGCAGGGAGCAATTGATTACATAAAAACTAATCCGCTAAATGAAAATGATGTAATGGTTATTATTTTACCGGATAGTGGCACCAGGTATATCGGCAAGGTTTACAATGACGAATGGATGAAAGAACAAGGATTTTTAGACTAAAAGGAAATAACTATGGCAGAGAAAACAAATACAATGAACCCTGGTCAAATGGAGATCGAGCTTAAGGAAGAGGAAGCTACGGGGACTTATTCCAACTTAGTGATGATTACTCATTCTCCATCCGAGTTTATTCTTGACTTTATAGCTGTAATGCCGGGAGTACCTAAGGCAAAAGTGGTAAAGAGAATGATCCTGACTCCAGATCATGCGAAAAGGTTAGCCGGGGCATTAACTGATAATGTGAAGAAATATGAAGAAGAGCATGGAACTATTAATTCAAAAGAAAAAATTGATATTCCAATGTACAGGGGGCCTCTTCCTGAGGCTTGATTTATTTTTTAGCTTGTACTAGAAGAATGATACCTACACAGAAAAAGAAAATGTGGGGTAAAGTAGCTGCAGTAAGGGGGGAGAGTGTATCATAGTAACCAAAAGGTTCAGAGATTTTTATAAATGCCAGGTATAAGAAACTGATAGTAAGCCCGGCAGCGATATAGATGCCTTTTCCTCCGCGTCTGCGTACTGAGGCTACGGCAAAGCCTATTATGATTACCACAATGATAGAAAAAGGATAGGCAACCCTTCCATAATATTGAACTAATGGGATATTGACACTTCCTGCTCCGCTTCGCAAAATAGAGTCAATGTAATCACTGGCCTCTTCATAAGTAAGTTGATAAATATCCGATGTGGTTCTGGATAAATCTCTGGGAAGTACACTTAGAGAAGTATCTATGAGTCCAATATTTGTCTCTTTATAACCATATTCAGTAAACTTTCTTACCTTAACTGAAGATAATTCCCACTTTTGCTCTTCCTCATTCCAGTTCATTCTATTTGCAGTAATTGTTTTTTGTACTTTCTGATCGTCATATTTTACTATTTGAATGCGATACCCGATGTTCTGGTTTTTATCAAAATAGTTAACCCTCAGAATTGAGTTACTGGACAGCTGCCTATAAATATCACTTCTGTCTAAGTTTTCGGATTTACGTTTAATATATTTTTGCTCAAAGGCAATTCTCTCAACATTAGATTTTGGAATGATCTTCGCATCTAAAAAGCTAATTGTTATAGAAGTAATACTTGCGAAAACTAAATAGGGGATAATTAATACATATAGGCTTACTCCAGCAGCTTTAAGGGCAGTAATTTCCAATCTTTCGGATAATTGCCCAGTAAGAAAAAGACAAGCTGTAAAAATGGCAACCGGTAGTACCAAACGGATCATCTCAGGTATGTAGTTCAAATAATAGCTTCCCCAGATTTCAGCCATTTTTGCTCCTTTATCAGTGAAGTCATCGCTATTCTCTGAAAAATCGATCATAATGAAAATGAAGATCAAGACCAGCAACACGAACAAAGTGTAGGTAAGTAGCTTAACGAAAATGTACTTACTGAATGTATTAAGCATTCTTTGAAAAAAGTTTTCCTAGTTTTAGGCCATGTGTGAGCCTGAGCGTCAGATAAATACCCAACACACCCAAAACAATATTAAAACTCCACATGCCAATAAAAGGGGATATAAAAAGACGATCAGCAAGTTTTTCACCCTGAATAAGTGCTATCCAATAAAAGGTAAGTATAACTGCACTAATGATAGCTGCTACTCCAAAATTTCCTTTCCTAGTCATAATCCCCAATGGGGCACCTACCAATACAAATACAAGACAAGCGAAAGGTATCGAAAATTTTTTATGAATTTCCACCAGGTACTTATTTATGCTTTTTGTCCTCCATGTTATGTTTGTTGTAGTATTTTCTAATGCTGCTTTATAATTATTCAAATCAGAAATTGTATTTTTTAGGATCAATTCCTGTTTAATAATGCTTTTCTGATTGTATATTATAAGATAATGAGATGTTGTTTTTGAAAGGCTAGAATCAGATAAGATGTTTGAAACTAACTTTTGTTTCTCATTCTGAATTTGATCTTCACTCGCTTTAGGTAGTGTAAAATTAAGGTTGGAAGCCTTTTTAAATTGATTTACTTTTTCGCTACCTAGAGAGTCAACCAAAACTAGCATTGATTGTATATTCATAGTACGGTCACTCCTGTTTCTACGATTTGGATCAGATCTTTCAAAAGCTAAATCAGCTAGATCAAATGTTATTCTATGCTGTTTAAAGTTGCTTTTTTCTATGAGTGTACGGGTTCGTGAATTAGGCCTTGAATAGGATTGTAGTGTTCCATCATACAAATAAAGAGAAAGCGTGTTACTTTGTTCTGATATAAGATATCCTTTGTCAGCTTTAATTATTGCACGATCTCGATCTGAGTTAACCTCTTGAAATAGAACTACTCCATAAAGGCTATCAGTTTTACTGTCGATATCTTCGACTAAAAATGTATACCCATCAATTCCATAGTAGAAAGAATTAGGCTGTAGGTCAAAGCCGGGCTTCTTAATTCTTATATCAATAAACAATGATCTTGCTTTATGGTTAGCCTCAGGCAGTACATTGTTGGAAAACCATACAAGGGAAATGAAAAGTATAAGGGAAGATACTAATACAGGGGCTATTACTTTAAAAGGGTTTACCCCCGAAGCCCGTAATGCAGTAAGTTCATTAAGCTCTGAAAACTTTCCAAAAGCCATTAATGTAGCAACCAAAACAGCCATTGGCGCGGCAAGAACAACCATATAGGCAAGGTTTGTAAGAATCAGCTCAAGAATTACAGAGAATGGGATGTCCTTACCAATTAGCTTATCGATGTGAAGGATCAAAAACTGCATTAGCAAGAGAAACATGATAGTTAGAAAGCAAAAAAGAAAAGGCCCTACATGCTTCTTCAATAAATCAAGTTGTATGCTGTTAATGAACTTCATCGCTATGCAACATTCTTAAACACTATTTATAATTAATTATCGTACTTAATTAGCAATTATTGATGCTATTTTAATGAAATATCTGTGGCATTAAAACTTTCAAGATGTTTAAATATATGCTATTATCGTGCCCGATTACCAACAACGAATAAAAAAACGAGCCTATTACCCATTGCTACATAATTAGTTGTATATAAAACAAAGAGTTGTTTTAAGGTTGGTAAAATACTCTCAAACAGTTTTTTCTCTTTTCAAGTTTATCGGTTTTGTGCTGTTTGCTATGACTATACCCAAAAACGGATACGCACAGGACATGGATGCGCCGGTTGATACATTAAACGTTATACCGGATTCTGCATTGGCAGGGATAAAATTCTTTTACCCTGGCGGGCAAAAAAGAACAGCTTTACTGAGTAATCAAAAGAAGGGGAATATTTATTTATTATTAGAGAATCAAATCCGAACTACCATCAAATGGGATTCTGCCAATACTTTCAAGATTGAGAAGTCTTTATTTGGATATTCTACCTTTATTCCATCCGTTTTAGACAGGGAAAGCTATATTGCCTTAAAGAGAGAGGAACAAAAAAGATCAATACGCACAGAGTTAATTGAAGAAGGTAAAGCACAGCAGGAACAGGGCAGGGGCTTACTGGATTTTAAGATAAAAGTACCCGGAGGAGAGCGCTCTGCATTTACGACCATTTTTGGTAAACCCGAAGTAAATCTTAGGGTAAATGGTACTGCTAATATGAATGTTGGTGCTTCAATCCAGAATGTTGAAGACACCAACCGCCCACCGGATCAATGGAGGCGGGTTGATCCTACCTTTAACCAAAATCTACAATTGAATATACAGGGTACAATAGGTGATAAACTTACTATTGCAACTGATTGGGATACTGAACGGCAATTTGATTTCCAGAATAGATTGAAGATTCGTTATGAAGGTTATGAAGACGAGATCATCAAATCCATCGAAATGGGTAATGTGTCCATGGAGACAGGGAACTCATTGGTTAGGGGTGGCGGGGCTCTTTTTGGAATAAAAGCTGTGTCAGAACTTGGCCCGCTGAAATTAACTTCTGTTGTTTCCCAGCAAAATGGCCAGAGCAATTCCCAAACTATCTCCGGAGGATCGCAAGAGTTGTTCTTTGAATTACGACCTGCCGATTACGATGATGATCAACACTTTTTTGTAGATTTCTATAACCGTCAGGAGTTTGAAGGTAATCTGTCAAACCCAACATTACCGGGTATTGCCTATCAAATTGAAGAAATCAGGGTTTGGATAGAAGACACGCAAATAAGTACAGAATCTGATGCAGTACAGGCACTGGCAATGCTGGATCTTGGAGTGGTTGATAATGGAGATGGTACATACGGCTTTCCAAATACTGAACTAGATGATATTAATGATGCAAAGCTTGCTGAACTAAGATCTGAAAACAATATTGATGTGGAAGAGCTGCAACTTCCAAGCGGTATATATCAAAACAGTTATTATCGCCTGCTTGATCCCGATCAATACGCAATCGATAAAAACCTGGGGATTATAAGTTTAAACAGAAGGGTGGGAAACCAGTCTTCTTTGGCAGTTTCTTTTACTTATAGAACATCAGACGGGCAGCAAGTTCAGGTTGGAGATATTAATGCCAATTCCGGTGGCTACACGTATTTAAAACTACTCAGGCCAAGGGATCTTGACCCTGCAAGAATCGATTGGCTGCTTACATTAAGAAATATCTATACGCTTGGGGTTTCGGGTGTAGAGCAAGATGGGTTTAACTTTGAAATTGAAGTAACCCGGGATAATATTTCGAGAACAAGAATTGAAGGTAGAGGCCCAACTTTACTCCAGGATTTGGGATTGGACAGATTGAACTCTAATGGTTCGATTGGTTCAGATAACATCATTGATTTTGATCAAAGTGCTATGGTTTTTAACCCGAATACGGGTAAAATCATGTTTCCATACCTGGAGCCCTTTGGTGATCGCATAGATTCTCTTGTAAGTGATCTTCCTACCGATCAGTCTACACTTATTTTTAGCGAGTTGTACGATGATAAAGTTATTGAAACCCAGCAAAACTCTAAGAATAACTTTTTTAAGATCAATGGCTCTTCTAAAGGTGGCGTATCCTCTACATTTTTTCTAGGTGAGTTAGTAGAAGGTTCGGTAAAGGTATTCGCAAATGGTGTAGAGTTAACGGAAGGTAGTGACTATGAAGTGGATTACTCTTTTGGAATGATTTCCATTTTAAATGATAGGTATATCGCGCGCGGTCAGGATTTACGTATAGAGTATGAGAACAACCAGTTTATAGCCATCGGCCAAAAAAACTTTACAGGGGTAAGAGCAGAATACACAGTTAACAGAGACATAAGCATTGGGAGTACATACTTCAGGTTAAACGAACAGCCCTTAAGTGATAAAATAAGAATTGGTAACGAGCCTATTAATAACACGGTTCTGGGTTTTGATGCAAATGCCCGGTTTGATACCCCATGGCTTACAAGAGCCATAGATAAAATTCCACTTCTTCAAACTAAGGAAGCATCCAATATCAGTTTTAGTGGAGAATTTGCTCAATTGAGGCCAGGTGTAGCACAAACTAATGCAGTAAGAGATGCCATAGATAATAATGAATTATTCGGCGATGAAGAGCAGGGGCTTGTATTTATAGATGATTTTGAAGGCTCGGAATATACCATACCTTTTGACTTTGCCAGCCGCTGGTTCTTACCGTCTCCACCGGCAGCAGTACCCGGTTATGCCCCTGATGAATCTCATTTCCAGCCTGATGGGGGAGATCCCAGCAGTGCTACAACGGATAAAGTAGCTCGGGCTGATTTAAGAGCCCAGTTTTCCTGGTACGAAGTTCCCAGAAATATTGAGAACATTTTGGGAAACGTGGTTAGAACTGATGAAGCGTCCATTGTGAGATTGACTGACGTATTTAGGGGCCGGCAAACCATTGAGCAGGACAACAGGATTATCCCTCTTGATATATATTACAATCCACTAGAAAGAGGGCCTTATAATTACAACCTGGACTTAAAAGAAGTTCTGGAAAACACACCTGAAAGAATGTGGGGGGGTATGACAGCACCCTTACCACCCGGGCAGCAGGATTTAGTACAGAATAACATTGAGTTTTTGGAATTTTGGGTTCAAAGCATTTTACCGGATGGCCAAAGCCCGGAAGGATTGGAGGAAGACTATGCGGGTAAAATTTACATTGACCTGGGAGTTATTTCCGAGGATGTGATTCCCAATGGTAGCCAGAATAGTGAAGATGGCCTTGCACGTGATTTGGAAAGCCTTGAGCTTGATTTAATAGACCGCTCCTATATTCCGGCAGATCCGGTTGCACCTTTGGGTGAATTCTCTAACGTGAACAGAAATTTAGAAGATGTGGGATTTGATGGTGTTCCCAATACCAATGGATTTCAACCAAACCTTACAGAAACTCAGCTTTTTAGTGAATTTATTGAAAAGATGCGAACAGACTATGGAGAAGAAAGCGAAGAGTTTCAGAAGATTGTTGCAGACCCCTCAAATGATGATTATGTGTTTTATGGAGAGTCTATAGTAGACGATTTAAAACTTCATGAGAGATTTCACCGGCTGAGAGGATATTACGATGGTAACACCCCGGTTGCTGGAGGCAATGATAAATTGGCTGTTACGCTAAAACCTGATAACGAGGCATTGATAACACCTTCCAGTATTCAGCCCAATAATGCTTACTATCAATATGAAATCAATTACAATCCTGCAAAGCCATCCGACCTGGAAATAGGTTCGCCGGGTACTTTTATTATTGATAAGGTTGACAGAGGGAGTCAAACCACTACCTGGAGATTAATTCGGATACCTATTACTGAGTTTACAAGACAAGTGGGCAATATAAACGGCTTCAGAAATATTACTCATATGCGGATATGGATGTCTGGGTATAAGAAGCCTTTTACCCTACGTTTTGCTACCCTTGAATTTTTGGGCAGCCAATGGAGGAAGGTTGAAGAAATTACCGAAGCACGTACTTCTAATGCTGAATTTAAAATATCCACTATCAATATTGAAGAGAATGCAAGCCGGGAACCTATCCCATATCGCCAACCTGAAGGGTCCATTCGGGCTATTAACAGGGGGGCACAAATTCAATCGCTGGCAAATGAGCAATCACTGGTTTTAGATGTTGAAGACCTTGAAGCCGGTCAAATTCAAATGGTAAAGAGAGTATATCCGAATGGGCTTAATTTTCTTAATTACTCTAATGTACGCATGTTTGTGCACGGAGAAGGATTTGATGAACGGGGAGAAGCGGAATTGGTAATCCGTTTTGGCAGTGATTTAGAGAATGATTTTTATGAATACCGACAGCCTGTTACTCCTTCTGATCCGGACTATCCCTATGGGGATTTTGACCCAAATGAAAGAGGGCGACTAAATGAGGATGCAGCCCAGGTATGGCTGTATGAAGAAAACAGCATGAATATTGTTATTTCGGCATTTAATGTATTAAAACAGGCAAGGGACCGGGCAGGAGAAGATCCCGGAGAACTATTTGAGAGGAATGGTTTAATAGGTGAAGAGGGGGCTCCGGGGGCAGTTTTGGCAATGCGCGGTAATCCTTCCTTAGATCGTATTACAGAACTGGCAATAGGGATAAAGAATCCGTATGAGCAGGGAGTACCCGGAGTAGGCCGACCAGTTATAAATGCCCAATTTTGGGTCAATGAGTTACGTGTATCAGGATTCGATAATGAGAATGGCTGGGCAGCAAATGCAAAAGCCAGCTTCAAACTGGCTGATTTTGCTACAGTAAATACCAATCTTACTCGGCAAACCACTGGTTTTGGTGGGATTGAATCAAGACTTGGGGAACGGAGCATGTCTGATGATTTGGGCTATTCAGTAAGCTCTACGGTAAATCTTCATAAGCTTGTACCAGATAGATATGGGTGGAGTTTCCCGGTAACAGTATCGACCAGAAAAACGACTTCTACTCCACGGTTTTTACCGGATCAGGGCGACATCCGGTTAGATGATTTTATAGATGCTGTTAACATTGATGAAACGCTAACAGAAGCTGAAAAGGAAAGAACTATTGATCAGAAAATATCTGACATCCAAACGATTACTGAAAATTACTCTCTCAATATTTCGAATATTTCGAAAAGAAACTCAAAAAGTAAATTAGCAGAATATACTTTGGATAATACCCGGTTGAGCTATGTTTATAATCAGGGATATGCACGAAACCCACGTTTAGACTTTCAGAATAACTGGAATTACACGGCCGGTATCAGTTACAATTTGAGTTTTAAAAATGTGAAACTTTTCAGGCCGTTCAAGTTTACAGAATCTGTACCGGGCCTGAATTTGCTTTCCGGTTTACGATTAGGCTATATGCCTACCAGTATCAGTGCAAATGCATCATTGGCTCGAAATTACAGGGAAAGTCGACAGGCTTTGTTAGGCTCCGATGAGAAACTGCGCCTTGATCAGAACCATTTATTAACACAAAAGTCCTCTTTTGGAATAAACTATAATCTTACTCCTTCCATCACAACTTCATTTAGGTCGAATACCAGCTTTGACCTTACACAGGCAGGGCAAAAACCATCAGGCAATACAGGAGTGGACAGTCTCACTTTCGATGTGATTCCAACTTTTGAGGTACTTGATGGAGTACTGTTCGATACACTTACCGCCCGGCGCTCCAGTTATTCAGAGACTTTTTCAGCTAGCTGGAGGCCACGGTTAAACAGGATAAAGTCCTTGGATTGGATGACTTATTCAGCCTCCTATGGGGGTGGTTTTCAATGGATAAACAGTGGTGAAGGCACGGGTTTGGGAGCAAGGGTTTCGAACAGTTTCCAGCTTGATAATTCTTTCAAATTTGATACTGATAAATTGATTAAGAAAATTGGTTTTGTAGAAAAGTTGCGTAAAAAAGATGCTGATGAAGAGAGGGCAAGAACACAGAGGAAAAGAAATGCAGAGAGGGATACTACAAAAACCCCTCCCGATTTGATAGGTGGAGCTCAATTTTATGGAAGAAAGGTTTTGTTGGGATTATTTAGTATGCGTAGCATAGACCTTTCTTACAAAAAGAATAAATCCTCGGGGCAGGCCGGTTACGATGGGGACGCACCAATATACTATGCGTTTAACGATCCGGGTTCTCAACGCATATCTCCAAATATCGGATACAGAATGGGTTTAACAGAGAGGATTTCAAGAGATCAACTGATTGGTTCAAATAATACAAATCAGGCTATAGGATTGGGGGTTAATAATTCTTATTCCGACAATATAACATGGGGAACTCAACTCAATTTGTTTAAGAATATTACGATTGACCTTGATTGGTCAACCCGGTGGGATGAAAGGAGAACAGAAAATCTGACGCTGACGATAGATGATGAATTTACATCCATCGCTACAGCTTCAGGAGATATAAGTTCCTCTGTTTGGTCATTTGGTAACGGCTATGAGCAATTATTTAAATCGCAGCTTTCTGCTGCTTTTGCAGATTTGGATGGGAGTACCATTAATGATGAAACCGGTAATAATGATGGGAAAACAGTACTTGAAAGGGTTAGTTTACAGCAAGACTTTAGAACAAGCTATTTGGGAGGTAATGCCAATGCAATAGGCAGGAAGGGGTTCACTCCCATACCAAAGCCCAGCTGGAGAGTAACGTGGCAGGGAATAGAAAAGCTGATTCCTTTTATTGGAGATAAAATAAGCCGTGCTTCCTTAACGCATGGTTACAGAGGATCATACAGGTTGGGCTGGCAATTAAATACCCAGGCAGGTACAGAAATTTCCCAAACTGTGGGTTCATTTACGGTTATCAGTACACCTGATGAGTTTGAGCCATCAACGATATCGATTGATCAAAGATTCAGCCCTTTGGTTCAGCTTAATCTTACATGGAAGTCAAACCTGCGAACAAACTTGGGATACGAGACAAGTACCATTACCAGCTTAACAATGTCTAGTAATACAATTTCAGAACGAAAATCACGGGGCTTTAAATTCAATATCAACTATACATTCAGGAAAGTGAGAATTCCGATTTTCCCGAAGTTAAAGAACAATATAGATTTTGCATTGAGCGGTACCTTTAGTGAAGACTCCGATCAGAATTTTGTTCTTCCTAATGATCTTAACCGGGCTTTGAAGGAAGTGGGGGAGAAAGGTACCGATGTGGATCAATACGACTTTATCCCGACACAGGAAACAGGGCAGCAGCGATTTAATGGCAGCCTGGTTATTGGGTACAGAATTTCCGCAAATATGAATTCTAATTTTGAGTACACATATAACAGGGTAATACCTACCAATGGATCAACAATCCCTCCAAGAACCAATCAGGAGATCAGGTTCAATATCCGGATTGCTATTCGTTCAAGATAGTCTCTTCTTTTTTAAAACGGGCAAATACCCATCCTGCAACAACAAAAATCAGCAACAGGTATGAAAGCCAGTCTCCAAATTTAGTGTAAGGTGTTTTAGAGTCTTTATTAGGCACTGAAAAAGCGAAACCTGTCCGTACCCAGTAATCTGTTTTTTCAAATATTCGTCCATTGGGGTCAATGATTCCTGATATACCATTATTAGCGCTTCGCACAATCCATCGGTCAAATTCAATAGCACGCAGGCGGGCATAGGCAAAGTGCTGATGATGGCCACTGGTATTTCCCCACCAGCCATCGTTCGTAATTATAGTAATAAAATCTACTCCCTCGTTTACAAAATCCCGGTTCCAATCAGGATAAACAGAGTCATAACACACAAGGCCGCCTGTTACAAACTGGTTAGTGGCAATAACGGTGGGTTCTGTTCCTTTACCAAAACCTGCTATTTTTCCCCAGTTAACCCATTCGAAAACGTCTATTGCAGTTAAAAATCCTAAGAATGGAACCCTTTCAACTATTGGCACCAGGTTTGCTTTTTTATAATAAGTAACGGTTCCGGCATCATCCACATATAAACTCGAATTGAAAATATTATAAGCTTGTCCCCTGTAAACACCGCGGTATAAATCAGGTTCTTCCCCTTCTGGGTATAACTCAAAAAGGCCTGTACCGATTATGAATGATTTATTCCAGGTTTTAGCTGAATCAGCAACCCGGCTTACGGTTTGGGAGTTTATGAGAACAGAGCCATCAATAGCATTTTCCGGCCAAACAATAAGTTCTGTTTGCGACGTGATGGTTTGGGTTGTTAAGCTAAAAAGGCTGTCCAGAACTTCGGGCAATCCACTCATTCCTCCATAGTCCTGGTAAGAATCATGATTAGGTTGAATTACAGCTACCTCAGTTTTATCAGAGTCAGAAAAATATTCTGCATCAGAAGAGCTCCAATAGTGGATCAACGATAAGCCAGGGAGAACAAGCAAACAAGCAGTAGCATATATGGATAAGCGCTTGCTCTTTGTTCGAATGGCCTGGTAACTTAAAGCTGCTGTGGTAATTGCCCAAAAGCTAATTCCTAAATGTCCTGTAATCGAGATGTACTGAATGATGCTGACCTGTTTAGACCAGGCATTGGCTATGGTTAACCACGGCCATGCCAAATCCCAGTTGTGATGTAAGTATTCATAACTCGTCCAGGCCGCTGCCTGAAGAAATCCAATGATTACCGGGGTTTTGATTTTTTGAAGAAAGTAACGGCCAAAAATCAGGGGGATAGTCATCAACACACTGTTTGCAAGAATGGCTGCAATACCTGCGTAAGAGCTTGCCATCATTAACCAGTAGGTCGTAATCAAATTCCAAAGCACAAAACCGGGATAGGCAAAATATGCCAGTTGCTTATTTGAGTCACTAATTTCTGCCAGGCGAAAGAATAGGATGAAAGCAGGAATACTTAAGAAAGACAGGTTAACAGGAGGGAAACTCAGCCCAAGCAAAAAACCTGCTGCCAATGAAAGTCCCCATTTATTATTCCAGAAATTATTCATTCACTGTATCCTTTTCCTGAAACTACAACGGCAATTTCACCTTTAATACTGTTTCGGGATTCATAGTCCTGCAGTAAATCGTTAATGGTTCCCCGGTTTACTTCTTCGAATTTCTTGGTTAGCTCACGCGCAATGGCTGCGATTCTATGCTCTCCAAAATACTCTTTTAACTCCTTGAGTAATTTTACAATTCGGTGAGGGCTTTCATAAAAAATCATAGTTCGTTCTTCATCAGTTAAAGCCAAAAGTTTTTTTTGCCGTCCTTTTTTATGGGGTAAAAAACCTTCAAAAGTATATCGGTCGCTTGGTAATCCGCTTGCTATCAAAGCGGTAGTGGCGGCATCAGGTCCGGGGATAACAATCACATCAAATCCTTCTTTCTTGATGGCTCTTATAGCCAAAAAACCGGGATCAGAAATGCCGGGCATTCCTGCATCACTAATCAAAGCAACACTTTGGTTACCTCTGAGGATATTCAGAATATGCTCAACTTTGGAATGTTCATTATGCTGGTGAAACGAAAAAACAGGCGTATTAATTTTAAAGGCAGTGAGCAATTTACCGGATGTACGAGTATCTTCGCAGGCGATGTAATCTACTGATTGCAAAACCTCGACTGCCCGGGGAGAGAAATCACCAAGATTACCTATAGGAGTTGCAACGATATAAAAAACGGACACAGATTGTGAATTTGGTTCGCCCAAAGATACAAGCATTCCATTATTAAGAAACACTAAAGACGATTGAAAATGAAATTTAAGCCATCAGGACTAAATCACATCACTATAAGAGTAAACAGAATTGATGCATCTAAAGAGTTTTACGGAGATATATTAGGCCTGGAATTGGTGCGCACTATGGGCCAGAGCATGGCGGTATACAACATTGGTAATGGAGATACTTTGGTGATAGTAGAAGCAGAAACCAGTTATGATCCAACATCCAGAGACTTCAGGGTTGACCATTTCGGTTTCTACGTTGAATCTCCCGAGCAAGTAGATGAACTGGCTTCCTACTTCCGCGATAAAGAAGTTACCATTATGAGTGGCCCTGCTAACCGGAAAAAAGGGCGGTTTTTATTTGTAGCTGACCCTGACGGGAATATGATTGAATTCTTCTATGAAGAGTGATGCCTAAGGGTATACTCTGAAATCCATATTTCTTATTTCAAAGTAGTTTTCAATATCCCAATCGGTGTTGATTACAACGCCCCCCATGAGGTAAATTTTCAGATCGGTAAGCTCGTTTTCAATCGCTTCCAGTATCCGGGTAAGCTTCAGGTGAATGGCATCATAGGCAACATCAGTAGCTTTTTTTAAAGGATAAGAATCACTGAAAATCTCCTTTCTCTTGTGGTAAAGATGCTGGATAACCCGGGCTTGCTGATAGTCTAACGGATTACTGGTAGGCAGCTCCTCTTTATGTTCAATATTTGATAATGCGCCTACAAGAGAACCACAGCAGGTTGAAAGCCCGAACTGGTGATGCCGGTTCACTTGTCCCAGTTGTCCATCCCTTGAAACCCCGATATGGGGCCCGTACATAATAATGGCTGCTCCATGCGTAGGTACATGGCTTAAAAAAGCTTTCATACCTGTAATTCCGGCAAAAGGTAAGCCCGAAATTCCTCCAAGAATAAAAGGGCCCGGCCCGGCAAAAATATCGTTAAACTGGTGGAATACATTATTGACCTCATCACTACAAAAAGACGTAGCCCAGAGAGTATTTTCGGGATCCAAACCGCAGTCTTTAAAGTCATCAAGGATTTGATCTTCAAGTTCTGAAATAATAATTGCGTTGGGGAAATGGATTGGAATAGCGTTATACATACTAGGGTTCCTTTTTCAGGAATCTTGTTCGGTTTTTTTATTTATCTGAAGTGAATTGTGGTATCTTTGCTCGAATTTAAGGAAAAGCCGGATTTTTTATATCAGGCAATAATTTCTAGACACTGATATTTAATGGACTCTTTGTTATCCAACTTTGCATCTCCGGTTGTGCTGGCTTTTGTTTTGGGAATAGTGGCAAAAGTAGTAAAAAGTGACCTGGAGATACCACGCACTATATACCAGGGTATATCAATTTATTTGTTACTTGCCATCGGATTGAAAGGGGGAGTAGAGCTTAGCAAAACACCCTTCAACGAGTTCTTCCTACCGGCGGGCATTACACTTTTCTTAGGTGTTCTTACACCACTTATTGCTTTTGCTGTTCTTAAATATATCGGTAAAATGGATTTAACCAATTCAGCAGCGGTGGCAGCGCATTATGGTTCTGTATCTGTAGTTACCTTTATTGCTTCGGTCAGTTACCTGGAGGCTCAGGGCGAAAACCCGGAAGGGTTTATGCCGACACTGGTTGCCATATTGGAAATACCGGGTATTATCGTTGCTCTTCTGATTCCTCAAATCGCAAATAAAAACGGAGGATCCTTCAAAAAGGCCCTTCATGAAGTCATTACCGGAAGCAGTATTGTTTTGCTACTTGGAGGTTTGATAATCGGATATATAGCCGGACCTGTGAAGTTTGAATCAGTCAGCCCGTTTTTTGTGAGCGGCTTCCAGGGAGCACTGGTTATTTTTCTTTTAGAGCTGGGAATGGTTACCGCCAAGAGATTACAGGATTTAAGAAAAGTGGGTTTTTTTCTTGTTGGCTTTGGGATACTGATTCCGATCTTTCATGGCGTATTAGCAATTTGGTTAGGACTGATGGCAGGTCTCAGTATCGCAGGTGCTGCGGTGCTTGCTGCAATGGTTTCCAGTGGTTCGTATATTGCGGCACCGGCTGCAGTGAGGATTGCACTACCCAAAGCAAGCCCCACACTTTATTTGACAGCTTCATTAGGAATTACCTTTCCCTTCAATATTGCGCTAGGTATTCCGCTTTATTATGTAATTGCTCAATGGTTAGGAGGTTAACATGGCATTAGTAGAATTATATTTGGTAACAATTATCACAGAGCGGCTTTTACGGGATGAAATTCTCGAAAAAATGACCGAACTGGGCGCTAAAGGTTTTACTTTAACAGAAGCTACCGGCGAAGGCTCCAGGGGTATTCGGGCAAGTGATTGGGAAGGTAAAAACGTAAAAATCGAAACAGTAGTGAGTGAAGAAGTAGGTAACTCAATTATCGATTTTATTGCAGAATCCTATTTTGAAAACTATGCGGTCATTACCTATTCCCATCCGGTAAATGTAGTCAGGGGCGATAAGTACATTTGAAGATTGCCGACTTATTGAGCAGAGTTTAAAGCGGGCAAACAAAATGTATTTTAGCTTTTATTTTATTTTTCTAACCCGCATTAATTGGCAGTATTAATGTGTATCTTTTGCGCTACATCGTGAGTTCACGATAAGACTGGAAAACTGACTTGTTCAGTTAAACCTTTCAGGTTTATAAAACATTGCTGGCTTTATAAATAATCAAGCTGTCTGCTTGCCTCTTGTCATTAGCTCACCACAACCAAATAATGGTTCCGGGCAAGAATATCATACAGCACAGGCTTTTTGATCGGGATACAAATACAGATTTATAATGTCGACTTTTAATGAACTGGGCCTTAAGCAAGAACTGCTTGAAGCCGTAGAACTATTGGGTTTTACAAACCCAACCAAAGTGCAGGAACTGGCTATACCTACGATTCTTGCTTCTCAAAGAGATTTAGTTGCACTGGCTCAGACCGGAACGGGCAAAACAGGGGCTTTCGGATTACCAAGCCTGCAGCAAATAGATGTGAACTCTGATGCCGTTCAGGTTTTGGTGCTTTCGCCAACCCGGGAATTAGCTATTCAGATTGCAAAGGATATGAAAGCTTTCGCAAAAAAGATGAAAGGTGTGAAAACCGTAGCTGTTTACGGAGGGGCAACTATTTCCACGCAAATAAAGGCACTTCAAAACGGCTGCCAGGTTGTGGTAGGTACACCAGGTAGAATGCTCGACCTGATCCGTAGAAGAAAGCTGGATGTAAGCAGTGTTCGCACGTTGATACTGGATGAAGCGGACGAGATGTTGAATATGGGTTTCCAGGAAGACCTGGATGCTATTTTAGAAGGTACTCCTGAAGGAAAGCAAACTTTGTTGTTTTCGGCCACAATGCCTAAGCAGATAGCTAAAATGGCTAAAAAGTACATGCGTGATCCTGAAGAAATTGAAGTGGGAGAGCGCAATTCAGGAGCAAAGAATGTGGAACACCACTTTTATATGGTGCATGCCAAAGACCGTTTTGAAGCTTTGAAACGAATTGTGGATATGAACCCGGACGTGTACGGGATTGTTTTTTGCCGAACCCGGCGCGAAACGGCGGAAATTGCATCAAAACTTAATAAGGATGGCTATGATGTGGATTTGCTGAACGGTGATCTTTCCCAGGCACAGCGTGATGATGTGATGAACCGCTTCAGGACCAAAGAGCTACAGCTGTTAGTGGCAACCGATGTAGCTGCACGGGGTTTGGATGTGGACAGCCTTACTCATGTTATCAACTTTAATCTGCCTGATGATCTTGAGGTATATATACATCGCAGCGGAAGAACCGGGCGTGCAGGAAAAACAGGGATTTCTATTTCAATTGTTCATACCAGGGAAATGCGAAGAATCCGGGATTTAGAAAGAATGTCGGGTAAAGAATTCATCAAAAAAGAAGTACCCACAGGGGAAGAGATATGTGCCATCCGCATGCTGGATTTAATTGACACAGTGAAAGAAACCAAGGTAAATGAAGAGCAGATACAGAAGTTTCTACCAAATGCCCTTGAAAAGCTTGCTGACCTGGAAAGAGACGAACTGATTAAACACTTTCTATCCGTTGAGTTCAATCATTTTTTGGAGTATTACAAAGATGCTTCCGATTTAAATGCCAAAGGAGGAGGAGAAAGAAGAAAAGGAGAATCAAGACGAGGAGACAGGGCTGAAAAAGGGAGACGAGGAGGTGGAAGAGATCGGGATTTCAGCTCTAATGGTTACGAGCGATTTTTCATTAACGTTGGCCGTCGTGATGGTTTAAACCCGGTACGATTAATGGGCCTGATAAATGAAAACCTGAGAGGTACCAAGCCAGATTTTGGCAAGATTGATGTACAGAATAACTTCTCCTTTTTTGAAGTGGAAGCAGGATTTCAAAATGACTTGATTTATAGCGCAAAAGGTTCAAAATTTGAAGGCAGAGACGTGTCGATAGAGACTGCCCAACAGGAAAAGAAAAGCAGGGGAGGTTCTTCAAAAAAGCGGAAAGGGAAAAAGAGTAAACCAAAAAAATAAAGCAGGATGAAAGCCTTTGATGTAGTCATTCTCACCGAATCCAGGTACCTGAATCCCGAAAGCGGGGATGGATATGTATTGAATATTCTGAAAGAAGACCGGCTACTGCAAGAGGCCCTGGAAAAGAAGGGACTAAAAGTTACCCGAAAAGATTGGGCCGATCCTGATTTTGACTGGAGTTCAACACATTGTGCTATTTTCAGGACTACCTGGGATTATTTTGACCGTTTTGATGAGTTCAAAGCCTGGTTAGACCGGGTTGAATCCCAAACCCAATTCATTAACCCGGTTTCCCAGATACGTTGGAATATGGATAAGTGGTACCTGAAAGATTTACAAGGCGAGGGAGTCCGGGTGGTAGAGACAAGGTATATCAAAAAGGGATATGAACATCCTTTGCATCGTATTCTTGAGGAATCAGGATGGGAAGATGCTATTCTTAAACCTACCGTTGCCGGTGCAGGCCGCCATACCTATCGCATTAACCCCGAGAATGTAGCGGAGTATGAAGAAGTGTTTTCCGCTCTTATAGCCGAGGAGGATATGATGCTTCAACCTTTCCAGGCTAAAATAATGGAGAAGGGAGAAGTTTCTTTTATGGTGATTGGAGGCAAGTTTACCCATGCCATTCTTAAAAAAGCCAAAGCGGGGGATTTCAGAGTGCAGGATGATTTTGGCGGTACGGTTCATCCTTATGAAGCCAGCCAGGCGGAAATAGAATTTGCCGAACAAGTAACCAAAGCCTGTGAGCCCTTACCTGTGTATGCCCGCGTAGATGTGATGTGGAACAATGAAGATCAGCTTGCTGTTTCGGAAGTGGAGTTAGTGGAGCCTGAGTTATGGTTCAGGGAAAACCCTGAAGCTGCGGATTTATTGGCGGAGGAGGTTCGAAGAGAATTAGAGCTGCAACAATGATCAGGGCAATTCGTCTTTAGCGAAAAACACATGCATGAATTATCCTTTAGTTAGACCCGTATACTACTATTCTCTATTTAAAGAGATCCTCAATTTTATAAAAAGCCCAAAAAACGTACTTAATACTGAGAAATCCGTTAGAGTTAAAGTTTATGATACAATAGGGCTTTATTTCATAAAGCTTGTATTTCTTATTCCTGTAGTACTTTTTTTCGCATTGGTTTACGACCCTGAGAATGTACAAAGCGTTAGGATGATGGATCGCTTTACTCCACCAATGCTGCTTTTAGTTGGCGGTATTATTTTGCCTTTGGTTGAAGAAATCGGATTCAGGCTTTCTTTAAAATTCAAACCTGTGTACCTGGCGGCATCATTAAGTGTTTTTGTGTATTACTTTCTTACGAAAGCAGTCTTTCAGACTAATATCTCGTTAGTAGACGAAAGTTTTGCAACAAGAGTCTTGATCTCCTTGTCTTCAGGAGTGGTACTATTGCCAATATTCAATACAAGCTCTGTAAAAGAAAAGCTGGCCTCGTTTTGGAACAGGCATTTCCGCAGCATCTTTTATCTTTCTTGTATCATCTTTGCATGGATACATATAAGTAAGTACGAAATTACCTTTCTAAATGTACTTTTATTACCCATCCTGACAATTCCTCAATTGCTTAGCGCAATAATTTATGGATATACACGAGTGTCTTTCGGATTCAAATATCCCCTGTTTTTGCACATGTCTGTCAATTTAATAGCAATTAGCCTGTCGCTTTTACCATTCACAGATTAGTAGGCTTTTCTCCAACATAAGAATATCATGCACTGTGTGCATGATATTCTGGTTTAGCAATAGTATTTTTTAATTATTGGTCACCAGGTGCAGGAATTTTATTTCTAAAATCAAAAGCTATTTCTGAAGCACCATTTTTTTGTAAGTAATCTAACCTCTCAACTGCTTGTTGCACTGTAGGGTATTCTCCAATCGGTACCCACCACATTGCGGTATAGACTTTTCCATAGGACTGAAACCATTCCTTTCTTCTTCTCAAAAAATCAGCATGAAAAGTTTTGTAAACAAATTTTTCCAGACATTCAATTGACTCCCAAACGGATACATTAATAATTACCTGTTCGTCATTATAGGGGTTGAAACTAGTCGCATCGTTATTCTCGTCTTTTAATCTCCAAACAAAACCATCACTGCTTTCGGCTAAATTGTTTACACGATCCAAATTATCTACAAATTCTTTCATGACAGGGTCGTCAATATTTACTCCTTTCATTCGGGCAACGTTGATTTGTGCTATATTATATTCTTTCATAGGTACAGTTTTATATTATCTCCAACGGTTTGGCTATGCGCAGTGTCCCGAAGGGCATTGCGTATAGGTGTTGTTGTAACCAGTTTATTCTAGTCTGTTAATCAATTTTTTAAAGTGTGGATAATAAATTCTACCCCACATAGGATTTTTTTCAAATTGGAAAGTTTCTTGGGATTTAGAATCATGAACAACAGGAATTGAAAACCCTGCCCACTTTTTGCCTGATTTTAATTTTTGGCAGTAGTCTTTGGCTTTATCCGAAATATTATTTGAAATCAAAACTGATATTACTCCTAATCCTGATTGAAGTCCCCTTGGCCAACCTTTATAGTTTTGCTTGGAAAACTTAAACGATTCAGATAAATGATTTTCTATTAGAGTTTCATCTATTTCTTGATTCCCAAAGTCAGTTACCACAATGAAGGTATTTAATTGTGTAGCCATCCAACTCCATTTAAACTTCTTTTCATATCCAACTACGCTTTTATTATCTAGGATATTTTCTTCAGAATGATAAATAGAAGATTCTTTTAGTTTAGCTTTTATTGATTCAATGTTCATTCTTTATTGTTTTAATAGGCTACAACAACAGAGTAAAGTGAACTCTATTCACTTTATCCCTATTTCAAATTTAAGTTTTATTCACTTTATCCCTTTTAAAAAACAGGATAAAAGGAATAAACTGCATTCAGAAATAAACTACAAGTTCCTGTTATTTTGAATGAACAGCTGAAAATAAAAATAGCAGTTCAACCCCTGGTTAAACCGCTATTGAAGGTTTTTGAAATATGGTATTAGTTCATTTTCTGGTTAAACCATTTGGATGAGCCTCTTTCACAGATTCATTCGCTTCGGTATCCTGATCGTAATAGCTGAATTTATTAAAGGGGGAATCCGGTTGCTATTCTAAATTCCATAATCAAAACTTAAGCTTAAACCCGCCATTAATTACGAAACCGTCTACCGGGGCATAAATGTCCCTGAATTGGGGATTGTTTACACTTCCGGTGAAGATTGTATCAAAGTCAGACTGGCGGGTATCCAGGAAGTTCTCAAAGTTCAGGAATATTGAGAATTGGTTTATGATTTTCTTTTCAGTCATTAGTCCCATAATCCAGTAGGCTTTCCCTTCCGAACCATCACTTAGTTGCTGGGGGCTGAAGTAATAGGCTTCCAGCCCAATCCAGAACTCTCCGTGTTTCTCATACATAAGTACATTATTCAGGCGGTGTTCCGCCACTAAAGGGAAGGTAGTCGAGTTCCCATTGTAATGCTCCTGTACATTGGCGTGCGTGTAGCCCACAAACAGTTTAAAATGATCGTAACTCCACTTCATGTTTACTTCCACACCGCGCGTATCCACATAGCCATCAGGTTGCAGGAATTCAAAACCATTGTTTACCGGGGTGAGAACCAACGGGTCATCAATTTGGGTATAGAAAAACAGCACATTGGTTGAAAGAGCTATTTTATCGGTAACAGCAAGTTGGTAGTTGATGTCAAAGTTTCCTCCGAAAGACCGCTCTGCATTAAGGCCATCAGTATCAACTGGCCGGATGTTCTGGAACTGCAATCTTTCCGCGTCTTCTGAGAATACGGTAGGGGCTTTGTATCCCAATCCTCCTCCTAAACGAAAAGTTAATTGCTGGGAAGGCTCGAGCATAACCGATAAACGGGGCAGTGCAAAAAGGCCGTATTCACTTTGGTAGTCCAGGCGGAACCCGGTTTCCAGTGTCCACTTTGGTTGTATACTCCAAAGGTTTTGGACGAATCCCCCGACAGTGGTTTCTGAAAAGCCTAAATCACTGGATTCAATCCCGTCTTCCTGGTCAAAAGAATCAGTCCACAGGTTTACACCTCCAATCCATTCGGTTTCTTCCTTTACAAAGTTGATGCTTGCTTCGCTGAAGGAAGAAGTCTGCACCCCGGAAAAGGTAAAATCAGGAATCTCAACAGACCGGTCATAAAAATTAAAACTGTTTTTCAGGCTTAATGTGGTTGTTTGATTGAGCCTGTGATCGAGTTGAAACTGGCTGGAGATCCGTTGGGTTTCATTTCGCTCGAAATAGGGATCAGTTACTTCTTTTCCTTCCACAAAATCTATATTCCCACCTAGCCGGTTCTCAGTGATGATATTTAATCCGGCATTTAGCGTGGTCTGTTCACTGGGGTAAAAGAAGAATCTTGGATTGAGGGTGAGCCTCTCAAACTCCGGAATAGCTGTGAGACCGATATTTGCAGGATCATAAGGAGTTCCCCGGTTATAGGATGCAAAGACGGTTGCACCTGTTTTGCCATAACGCTCTGAGTAAAATCCACTGGCATCTAATCCCAGGGCAGAAGTCCCATTCAGCATAAAACTGAGTTCCGATTCATCTTCCGGGGTTTTGGTTATGAGGTTCACAAGGCCGGCAATAGCTCCACCGCCATATAATGTAGACGAAGCACCTTTTATCACCTCTACCTGTTTTAAATCCAGCGGGGCAATTTGCATGATACTTAATCCACCGGAAAAGCCGGAGTAAAGTGGAAGCCCGTCTCTTAGCAACTGTGTGTATTTCCCATCCAGGCCCTGGATACGAATGCTTGAGTTGTAACTGGTCGCTGAGGTTTGCTGGGTTTGAATTCCGGTACTTTCGTTCAGTAACATTCGTATATCGCCCGGCTTCATATTTCCTTTTTCGACAAGTTCTTCACCTGCAATAAATTCAACTCTTGTGGGGATGTCTTCAATAGTCCTACTGGTTCGGGTGGAACTGATAATCACCTCTTCTAACTCTTCATGATCGTGATGAAGTTCAAATACCTGGTTCTGTAAATCACCGGGTAAGGGGAAAGACCGGCTGAAGGACAAGGTTTCATATCCTACATAGCGAATTTCAATGAGGTATTCCCCATCAGGGATATTGTTAACGGTTGCCTTTCCATAAGGGTCTGTAGTATTACCAAGATTCAGAGAAGGGAAAAAAACAGTAGCCCCGATAATGGGTTTGTTAGTCTCATGATCTAATACCGTAACTGTGAAAGAGTTTTGAGCTAAAGCAGATTGGCTGATTAAAAAAGCCAGCAGAATCAGATGATACTTCATGTACATTTATAAAGGTTTAAGTGTACAATAATACAGGAAAAAAGAGGAATTCAGTTATACTATTTTGACGAATGTTTAGCTTTTTATTTCATCAAATAATCTTTTTACCTGCAAATCTCCGAAGCCATAGATGCTTTCACGTTTGCAAAACTCTTTAAACACGGGCCCAAATTCTTCAGTGTCAAGTTCATCCATTATTGAGGCAAGGGAGCGGGTCGGCCTGCCGGGGGTTTCACCAGTTGGTGTTCTTTCTATATGGGCCTTCACGGCAGGGAGGATGAACGGATATAGGTTTTCCAGTTCTTTCGCAGTTTTGACTAAATCTTCTGTATTGTCATTTTGATATGATTTCCAGAGGCTTGCAATTTTATCAGCTTGGCTAAGTGCTATTCTATTTCGATAAATGGCGTTTAGTTCAGATTCATTTAGCCCTGCAAATCCATATTGTGTATGTTTTTCAGGGCGTACCAGGAAAAGTGAAGCTTCTGTGCCGGATTCAACCAAGAGGTGTACCACAAACCAAAAGTTTACCTGGCAGAACAAGTCATCTTCAAACCAAAGGTTAACCTCTGAGCCGTCCCGAATGTCTTGTATTTTTTTAAACTCAGTTACGGTTTCTTCATAATATTCTTCCTCGCTGTAACCATCATAGGTGCTGCTGATAAATCTTGCACGGCTATGGTACAGTTCAGTAAGGTCATCTCCTTTTACGTCTCCGTCTACCAGGCATTCTCTTGCTATAATCTTTTCACCTTCAATTCCTCCTGGAAATTGTTCTTTTAAAGCATCTCCGTTTAGTATGTGATATTGTTTACTCATATATCCTCAACTGGTTTTGAAGTAAAAAAGATGAGAGTAATTACGGATAAAGCCGGGATATGATTTGTTAAAAACTGAAATTAATCAGTATTTATTTTTTCTATGCTCGGTTTGAATAGCACGATACAACTTTGCCTGCTTTTTTTCTTTATAGCGTTTCTCAGCTATAGTACTGGAGAAATGAGTCTGCTCTTTTTTTAGTTTTTGGTAGTTGTTGTACACCTCCTGAGAGATTTCTCCTTGTTGGGTAGCTTCAAGTACGGCACACCCTGTTTCATTGATGTGTAAACAGTCATTGAATTTACAATTTTGAGAGAGTTCTTCAATTTCATCGTAGGTCTGTTCAATACCTTCTGCGTTATCCACCATCCCGATTTCACGCATACCGGGTGTATCAATTACGATACTTTTGTTTGGAAGTACGATAAGTTCGCGATAAGTAGTGGTATGTTTCCCTTTATTAGTGCTGGTGCTAATCGTATTTGTTTTCAGGATATCCTCACCTTTAAGGTGATTGACGATAGTTGATTTGCCAACCCCGGATGAGCCGAGGAAACAGTAGGTTTTGAAAGGTTCAAGTACCTGTTTGAGAAGTTCGAAGCCGTTTAATGTCAGGTTACTGATCGAGAGTAGGCGGACATCTTTAATTCGTTTTTCGGCAGCTTCTATAAGCTCCTGAAATTTATCCTTTTCAACCAGGTCAGTTTTAGTCAATAATATGATGGGCTCGATCGCTGAAGCATAGCACACTGCTAAATACCTTTCAATACGTTTCAGGTTAAAATCATGACCCACAGATTGCACAATAAAAGCCACATCAATATTGGTTGCAATAAGCTGTGCCTCGGCAGTTTTGCCAACTGCTTTTCGTTCCAACTTTGAAGTTCTTGGAAGAACGCTGATGATAATAGCTGCATCTTCATCCATCGGGGTGAGTTTAACCCAATCCCCGACAGCGGGAAAGTCTGCCGGGCTTTCGGCTGAATACCTTAGATTACCTGTAATCTGTGCAGAAAATGTACCTTGATCCGTTTGCACCACATACCGGTCTTTATGTTCAATGAGTACCCTTCCCAATTCAAAGCCATCCAGATCACTTAAGTCGATCAACTCAGTTATTTTTCCAAAAAACCCTAACTCCTTCATTCCTGATATTTAATTTAAAAATAGGAAGTGTTCAAGCTAATATACAAAGTCGAAAAGACCTGTAAATTGATGAGAACCGAAAACATTGAAGCCAATAGCTTATTAAGATATCAGCATCGCAACAAAATCTCCTGATACCGTAGCAGGCACTCATCTTTAAAACTTTCGAGCAGTTGATTCATGCACAGGATATCTTTTTATCTACTTATCACAATTTTTACTGTTGTTAATTGCCAGACCAAAAAAGCGGATTACAAGACCTCAGAATTTGAAAAGGGGCTTGATTCCCTGCAAAGCTATTTTGAAATACCCGGAATGGCAGTTTTGGTAAAAGAAGGTGAGAAGATCATTTTTGAGGACTATAAAGGATACGCCGATATAGAGAATAAAACGGCAGTGGATTCTTCAACCATATTCCCAATAGCCTCTGTTACCAAGGTCTTTGCAGGTGTTGCACTTCTTAAACTGCAAGAAGAAGGAAAGCTCTCATTAGACGATCCCATCAATAAATACATACCGGAAAGCAACCTTCCGGAAATAGTGAAAGTAAAGCACATACTATCACATACTTCGCAAGGAGTGGTACCCGGAGAACACTTTTTGTATAGCTACCGGTATGGGATGCTAACAGCTGTAATTGCACAGGCAAGTGGCCTAAGTTTTGAGGAGCATATCCGAGAAGTTTTTTTTGAGGGGATTCCACTTTACAACACCTATCTGAATACAAATGAAGAAGAAACTCAAAAGTGGAAAGAAACTACAGCCAGACCTTATGTATTTAATGGAAACACAGAAGCCGGAACCTATGATTATGGCGTTAGTGCTTCATCCGGTATTGCATCAAGTGTGAGGGATATAGCTGCTTTTGATAATGCTTTAAACGAAGGAGTATTACTTTCAGAAAAGGCTAAAGAAAAGATGTTTTCGGGTTTCAGGAATTCGGAAGGAGAGGAATTAACATACGGTTTAGGAATTTTTGTTCAGGATTTCCAGGGGATGAGATTAGTTTGGGGTTATGGACAAGAGGATCACTTTTCGAGTTTGTTTGTAAAGATACCAGAGAAAGACCTGACCTTGGTTATACTTGCTAATAATAATTTAATGAGTGATTCTGCACGTTTGATTAGTGGTGATTTAAGTTATTCGCTCTTTGCTCTTAATTTCCTGGAGCATTTTACTGAAGTTTCAGATTCTGTAATTGAGAAAGAAAAGCATTTAGCCCGTGCATTGGCAGCCGGTTTTTTCGGCCAGCGTAATAATCAGGTTGAAATGGATAAAAGTGCGGAGTTATTTCAGCAGGCACTAGAGATATATCCAGAGATAGTAGAGGAGGAAGGCCTTTCTCTTTTACATGGACTTGCAGTTGCAGATGTTTTAGGAGGAAGGGATTCGTTTGAAGATGAAATTTTCTTGATAGGAAAGAGGATATTGGATAAAGATCCTTTTAACCCTTATGTCAATTTCTATCTTGGCTTGTACAACGATGTGAAGAAGTCCCCGAGAGAAGCTTATCCATACTTCAACAAAATCCTGCAAGCCGATAACTATTCAAGATTTTGGTATACAGTTGAAGCCGAAAACTTCATGAAGAACTATAAGGAATAATAAAAGCCAGGCTGCTTATAGCTTGGTAGGATTCGGAGCGTCCCCATACACTTCTTCCGGATCAAATACTTTTTCGGATTCTTCGAATGCTAGCTCACCGTCTTTTTCAAAAAATTCATCTCCTGTTGGTACACTACGGTAGAAACAGGAACGGTAACCTACGTGGCAGCTGGCACCATTGCCCTGTACTTCAACCCTCAACCAAACGCAATCCTGGTCATCGTCAATACGCATTTCCTTGATGATTTGAGTTAAACCAGAAGTGGCACCCTTATGCCAAAGTGTTTCCCGGCTGCGGCTGTAGTATACCGCCTCGCCCAGTTCAATGGTTTTTTTAAGAGCTTCTTCATTCATGTAACCATGCATAAGTAACTCTCCTGATTCATAATCAGTGGTGACTACGGGAATAAGTCCGTCTTCCTGGAATTTAGGGGCCAGGTCTTTTTCTTCTTCTACCTGGTAAACGGAGATTCTTTTTTTAAAAGTGATGTCGCTCATTTTTTCGTTTTTGTCATCCTGAGGCTACTGCCGAAGGATCTGCATAATTGGTTATTTCGAAGATTCTTCGCTTTCGCTCTGAATGACTTCTTTGTTTAGTTTCTTTTTTAGATTCTCCGGAACCGGATCGTAACCATGGCTACCCCAGGGGTGACATCTGCCAATCCTTTTTATTCCCAACCAGAATCCTTTTAATGGCCCCCATTCATTCACAGCTTCAATCATGTACTGCGAACAGGTAGGGGAGTACCGACAGGAACTTCCCGTCCACGGGGAAATTACCAGCTGATAAAAGCGTACCAGTCCAATAATCAGTTTGCTGAATATGAGTTTCAGCAGTTTCATCAGTCAATACTGAAGGTAGTACCATCTTTACCATCCATCAGCTGTACGCCAAGTTCCTTTAAATCGTCCCTGATTTTATCAGAAAGCACAAAGTCTTTATTGGTTCTTGCATCCTTGCGAATTTCAATCAGTAACTCAACTAAACCGGAAGTTAATTCTTCGTTTCCGCCTGCTGATTCACTGGGCCAAATTCCTAGTACATCGTCAATCATGGAATGCAGCATAACTTTAACCTCTTCGAGGTTTGCAGGAGATGAACCATCAGATATTTGCTTCCGCAAGGTTTTTAACTGATCGAATAAAACTGCAATTGCCTGGGCGGAATTGAAATCATCATTCAAAGCCGAGTCGAAAGATGATTTCAGTTTTTCAATATCAAACTTACTCCCGGTACCTGCTTCTGCCTTTTCAATGGTTGTAATCATGGAATGCAGGTTCTTTAAGCCGGTTTCAGCAGCCTCAAGTGCATCCTCAGAAAAATCCGTAGTACTTCGGTAATGGCTTTGCAACAGGAAGAAGCGAATAACCTGTGGATTCCACGATCGGCTAAGCAATTTATGATTGCCAGTAAAAAACTCATCAAGACTGATGGCATTGCCCAGTGATTTACCCATTTTCTGGCCTTCGAGGGTAACCATGTTATTGTGCAACCAGTACTTTACAAACTGTTTACCATGGGCACATTCCGATTGGGCAATTTCACATTCATGATGCGGAAACTGGTTTTCCAATCCGCCTCCGTGAATATCAAAACTTTCACCCAGGTATTTACTGCTCATTGCCGAACACTCAATATGCCATCCGGGATAACCCATGCCCCAGGGTGAGTTCCATTTCATCAGGTGATCGTCACCGGCTTTTTTCCAGAGAGCAAAATCTTCCGGGTTTTTTTTATCGGATGCAGTTTCAACACGGGTACCTGATTCAGCATCTTCTAAACTTCTTCCGCTTAGCTTGCCGTAATCTTTATCCGATTTTACATCGAAATACACATTTCCGTCTACATTGTAGGCATGACCTTTATCGATCAGGGTTTCGATCATTGCAATTTGCTCAGGAATATGCCCGGTTGCTCTCGGAGCAATATCAGGCCGAAGCACATTCAAAGCATCCATATCACGGAAGTAGGTATAGGTGTACTTCTCCGCAATTTGCATTGGGTCGGTTTGCTCAAGCCGTGCCTTTTTTGCCAGCTTGTCTTCACCTTCATCTCCATCGCCTACTAAATGTCCTACATCTGTAATGTTCTGAACATAACGCACTTTATAATCTAAATAGCGGAGATAGCGCAGGATCAGGTCAAAGGAAACATAACTTTTGGCATGCCCAAGATGCGCATCTCCGTACACCGTGGGACCACATACATACATCCCTACAAAAGGAGGCTTTAGCGGCTCAAAAAGTTCTTTTTTGCGGCTTAGCGTATTGTAAACGTACAGTTTTTGTTCAGCCAAAACGGTCAGAGATCGGTGTCAGTTTTGATGAAATCTATAAATTTCTGTTGGGTAGTCTTGTCTTTGAAAGCTCCGCGGAACTCAGAAGTAATGGTGCTGCTGCTGATATCCCTGATACCACGGGTTGAGACACATAGGTGCTTGCTGTCGATAAACACGGCAACATCTTCTGTACCCATAGCTTCGGATAACGCATCGGCAATCTGCAATGTCAGGCGTTCCTGTACCTGTGGGCGGCGTGCATAGTAATCAACCAGGCGATTGATTTTCGAAAGGCCGATTACCTTTCCTGTTGAAATATATGCTACATGTGCTTTACCGATGAAGGGTAGAAAATGATGTTCACAAAAAGAAGTGACCTGGATGTTCTTCTCAATTACCATGTCACTGTAATCATAATGATTACTGAATGCACGGGCAGTGGGTTTGTTCTCCGGGTTTAACCCGTTAAAAATTTCTTTAACAAACATTTTAGCCACACGGTAAGGTGTGCCTTTTAAACTGTCATCAGTAAGGTCTAAACCAAGTGTGTGCATAATTTGAGCAAAGTGCTCCTGAATTCGCTCAATTTTTTCCTCATCGGTTAAATCAAAAGCATCATCACGAAGCGGGGTAAGTTCAGAAGAACCGATATGATCATCTCCGAGCTCTTCTGCTGTAATTTTATCTAAATCTAAATTATCCAATATGTGTGGAATTTCTTTCATAAATAAGGGTAGCTGATACCAGCTTAAAACAGAACATTAAAGTTAAGGGTTCCGTGTATTAATTGACAGCAAGGGAATCAGCAATATTCAATGTTAAGTACCCGGTTGTCATTTGAAAGTTTACACCTGTACATTCCTTATTGAATATTGAATATTGGATATTGAAACATTGAACCATTAACTATTTCCTATAAAGATGGTAAAGCATATTGTAATGTGGAAGTTGAAAGAGATAGCCGAAGGTAAAACAAAGGCAGAGAATGCAGCTATTATGAAAGAATTGCTGGAAGGATTACCTGCAAAAATTGGTGAACTGGATACTGCAGAAGTGGGCATTACTTTTTTGGAAGACGGAGCAGAAGCGAACGCTGATGTTGTGTTGACTACTACCTGTATAAATAAAGAAGCTTTGAAGGCCTATGCTGTTCATCCTGATCATCAGAGAGTAGTAAAGTTTATTCAAAAAGTAGCTGTTGAACGCAGGGTTGTGGATTATGAGATTGATTGATCAATTCAGAATTTTTCAATTATCAACTACGAATGGGTTTTAGTTAAACAAAAAGTCAATAAGTAGTAGTTAGTTGAGTGATATAGAACCCATAGAGCTTCCTATTGATGGTATCTTAGACCTTCATTTGTTCAGCCCCAAAGAGTTGGGAGATTTGATCCCGGATTATATAGAGGCCTGCCTGGAAAAAGATATCTTTTCAATTCGCATTATACATGGGAAAGGAAAGGGGGTATTAAGGCGAACTGTTCATAGTTTATTAGATCGAAATCCTCATGTAGCTTCTTATAGAATGGCTGATGACCGCAGCAGCTGGGGAGCAACTTTGGTAGAACTTCAAAAACAATAAAATGCCAAAACAAGATTTTAAAGGCTTTCTGTTAATGCATATAGCCCGTATTGAGAGAAAGATAGATGAGCTAGAGAAAGTAAGTTCACAAATCTCCCGGTGGAGGTTAGGTGTATTTTTGGGAGGTATTTTATACAGCTATTTTACAATAAATGCACTGAATTCTTTTCTGTATACCCTGCTTCTGCTCACTTTTATTATTGGCTTTATCATTCTGATAGATCGGCATCTGAAAGTGGAAAAGGTTTTGGAAAAATTTAAATACCTGAAACAGATTAAAGAAGAGCATGTTGCCAGGTTTGATCTTGACTGGCAAAGAATTCCTCAAAAGCATTTAAGCAACGAGCATACCAAGCATCCATTCGGAGCTGATTTGAATATTTTTGGAAAACAGTCTTTAATCCAGTTATTGGATACTTCTATTTATGAAGGTGGATTGAGCAGGTTATCAAACTGGCTGTTGGATGTAGGCCCTGATAAAGAAAGGATTCTGGAAAGACAAAAGCTCGTTCAGGAACTGTCAGAACTTCAAAGCTTCAGGGATCGGTTAAGGGTTGAGGCATTATATACAAAGGTGAAAAGCTCTGAGAAAAAATGGACCATGGAGCAGATGCTGGAATGGCTCCGGCTTCCAAAGAAAACAGGTTTTATCCTTCCTTTACTTATTACGATAACTCTTTCGGTCTCAAATATAACCCTGGGAATTTTGGCGCTAACAGGTCAGCTTAGTAGTGCATATTTTGTGCTCTCATTTGTAAGCTATCTTACTGCGCTTAAACTTACTAGTGAAAAAGTAAAAGGATTGTTTGATGCTGCTTTTCAAATGGAGAAGTTGCTGGGAAGTTTTAGCAATATTTTGAGCCATGTTGAACTATTTAAAGTTAATGATGACAAAGAGATTTCACGCTTCTTAAGGGTTTACCAGGAGGAGAAAGAAAAGCCGTCTATAATCCTCAAAAATGTAAGAAGGTTTGCCGTTGCTGCTTCTATTCAAAAAGATCAGTTATTGGGACCAGTTGTGAATTTATTTATTCCCTGGAATCTATATTTCTCAATGAGATTGGAAAATTTAAAAGAAGAACTGGAGCCAAAACTAACCAGGTGGCTAGACAGATTTTATGAGTTAGAAGCCCTGAACTCAATGGCTAATTTCTCATTTTTAAACCCCGAGTATTCGTATCCGGATTTTCAAAATAAATCCAAATTTCTGTTTGAAGCGGTTAACCTCGCTCACCCGCTTATTAAAAAAGAACAAAAAGTAGCTAATGATTTTGTAGTGAAACCTAATCAAAATCTGTTCCTTATAACGGGATCAAACATGGCAGGGAAAAGTACTTTCCTGAGAACAGTAGGCATTAATCTTGTATTGGCATATGCAGGCGCACCAGTAAATGCGAAGTCTCTAAACACAGGTTTGTTCAGAATATTTACCAGCATCAATGTAAATGATTCGTTAGGGGACGGGCTTTCTCATTTTTATGCCGAGGTAAAAAGATTAAAGCAGTTGATTGATGAGCTCAATAAAGAAGACAGGTTGCCTTTATTTTTCTTTGTGGATGAAATCTATAAGGGAACCAATAATAGGGAGCGTTTTGCAGGCAGTGCAGCCTTTTTGAGAGAAATAGCTGGTAAAAACGGAATAGGAATGGTCTCCACCCATGATTTAGAACTTGCAGACTTAGAGTCCGAGATTAATCAGTTAACTAACTGGCATTTCTCTGAATCGATTTCCAATGACAAAATGAGTTTTGAGTATAAATTAAAGCCCGGTCCGTGCCCAAGCACCAATGCACTTAAGATTATGAAGATTGAGGGATTACCGATTGAGTAGATTTGGTATAACAGATCAACAAATGATTCAGAATATGAGATAAAGCACACAAGATCGAAATCTTATGTTTCAGTTCTTAATTTTTCTGTAACCTTCAAGCAAATCATAAGTGTACCTTACCGACAACACTAAACGGGGAAACATCTGCAGGTGGATTCAACATCGGATAAAGCATTAATGATGAAGGTAAAAGGAGGAGACCTGGACAAGTTGGGTTTACTCTTTGAACGATACAATCGTCCTTTATTCAGCTTTTTTTACCGGTTGACATCAGAAAGCTCGTTAAGTGAAGATCTTGTTCAGTCGGTGTTCGAGCGAATGCTCAAATATCGATCCACATATTCGGGAAACGGAGCATTTACTACCTGGATGTTCAGCATTGCCCGAAATGCTCATATCGATCACTATCGCAAAAATAAGCGGTACAATGACATTGAGGATTTTGATGAGGAGCGGATAGGTGAGGCTCCTCCTGAGTATGCGGAAATGGACGAGAGAACAAGAAGAAAAAAGTTGCTGGAACTTGCTTTGAATAAACTGGATCCGGAGAAAAAGGAAGTGGTTATCCTTAGCCGGTATGAAGGGCTTAAGTATACAGAGATAGCTGAGATTCAGGAAGTAAGCGAAAGCGCAGTAAAAGTAAGAATGTTCAGGGCTATGAAAGAATTGAAAGACATTGTAAACACACTAAGTGAGGAATACAGTGATGAATGAAAAATATGAACAACTGGTAGCTGATTATTTAGCTGGAAGCCTTGATGAGGAAGGGAAACTCCGGGTTGAGCAGCTAATTGCAAATGGTGAGATTGAGCTTATTGAATTCAAAGCAATAGAACAGCTCCATGACGAACTGGATGTTATTGTTACTCCGGCTCCCTCACCTGATATGAGTACCGGTTTTTATGCCATGCTGGAAAAAGAAAAGGCAGCCAGCCGGCCTTTTTCATTTTCTGTAGCGGAAAAGTTAAAAGCTTTGTTTGCTGAACTTACCATGCCACGACTGGCCTATGCCTGTTTACTTTTGATTGTAGGCGGTTTTATAGGCGATCAGTTTGGAAGGAATGAAAGTAAACTGGAAGAGTTATCAGCTGAAATGCAGGATATGCGACAAATGATGATGGTAAGTATGCTGGAAGGTGCTTCAACAACCGATCGTATCCGGGCGGTAAACATCAGTGCTGAATTGCCTGTAGCTGATGAAAAAGCGATACAGGCGTTATTGTTTACGCTGAACAATGATAAGAGTATAAATGTACGCGTACAAACGGTAGAAGCTTTGTCGCGTTGGGGAGATAATGAAATGGTAAGACAAGGAATGGTGAATGCGATCACTAACCAGGATTCCGAAGTTGTAATTATAGCATTGGCAGATGCTGTGGTGTCATTAGGGTTAAAAAATTCCGCTAAAGAACTCGAAGAATTGCTCAAATACAAAGAGCTGGATATAAACGTACAACAGAAACTACAAACAAGTATAGCAGCATTGCTATAAGGGGATAGAATGAAAAGAATATTAATTACCGTACTTACTTTATGTATTACTATTCCTGCTTTTGCGCAGAAGGATAAGATCAGGGAAGAAATTGATATAAAAGTATTAAGAGGGGAGCTAAATGATGTTTCTGAGTTTCTCATCAAAAATGTAAACGGTGATGTGGAAATACAGGGCTATGATGGCAATGAGATCATAATTACCGGAACAAAAGTGATTGAAAAGAAAAAGGGAGATATCACCCGGGAAGAGGCAGATGAGTTTTATCTCAAAAAAGAGAAAATAGGCGACAAAGTATATGTATACTTTTATGCTCCCGGTGTTCAGGTTAAATTTAAAGATGGGAAAATTAACTATAACATAGGTTGGGATAGAAAGGAAGACCGTTTCCTAAGGAAATTTGAATACCACTTTGATATAAAAGTGATGGTTCCTGATTATTTATATGTGAGTGCATCAACCATTAATGATGGAGATGTAACCATTGCTGACTTAAAAAGAGGAGTAAATGCGGGGAATATAAATGGGGCAGTTTTAATTAAAGAAATTTCAGGCCGAACCCAAGCAAACACAGTAAACGGTGATATTGAAGTTTGGTTTGCAAATAGCCCAAAAGAAGACTCTGAATTTAATACTGTTAATGGCACCATTGAGATTTATTCTCCAAAAGATTTGTCAACCGTTGTAACCTTTGAAAGTTTAAACGGTGAATTATATACCGATTTTGAGAACGTGAAACGTTTGCCAAACCGATTGAACAAGGAAAAAGACGGCAAAGGCTTCCGTTACCGAATTAGTAAACAATCTCCCATCCAAATAGGGCAGGGTGGACCTGAGATGGAGTTTAAAATGGTAAACGGTAGCGTATATATCCGGGAAAGAAAATCATAACAGGAAAACAGAATCATGAAAAAATTAAACACTATTCTTTTTATTACTCTCTTCGTTGTACTCGCAATTCCTTTTACGGCTTTTGCGCAAAATGACCTTACAGTTCCTCTTTCAAGGCCAGGAAAAGCAGGAGTGTTAGAGGTCAGTTCTATTTATGCAGATGATGTGATTATCCGTGCACATTCCGGCCAGGATGTTATTGTGAAATTTGATGGGGATGATGATAAGGATGATTATGACAACCGAAGAAATGGTCTGCGTCGTATCTCTTCCGGAGGTATCGGGATGGAAGTAACCGAAGATAATAACCGCGTAATTGTGAGGACATCACCGAGTGCGCATGATCTTGAGCTCGAAATTATGGTTCCAAGCAACTTTTCATTAGAACTGCACATCACTCATGGCGATATAGAAGTATATGGCGTAAATGGTGAGCTTGAGATAAATGCCGTTAATGGTGACGTGGAAATGATAGATGTAAGCGGATCGGCATTAATTAATAGTGTAAATGGAGATGTTGAAGTAGAGTTCAAAGAGGTTACAGACGGTGCACCTATGTCATTCACAACAGTTAATGGCGATATCGAAATAGCACTTCCTGAAAGCGTTAGAATGTCTGCAAAAATGAAAACCGAATGGGGAGATATCTATACTAATTTTGATATGGACATTGACCGGAATTCAAACGCAGCAGAAGTATCCAAAGATAAGGGAAAATACAAAGTGGCTATAAACAAGTGGGTATACGGGAGCATTAATGGAGGAGGAGCAGAATATCTTTTCAAAACCCTTCATGGAGATATATCCATACGTAAAAAATAGTAAACGTCAGAAACGTTTAAAAAATTTATTCGTCCAACATTCAACCAGTTTCTGAAACCGCAAATCATTTGGAGTAAATGATTTGCGGGGTTGGAGCACTACTACTTAAATCATGGAGTTATGAGAGTATTATCTACTACCCTGCTATTGTTATGTCTTCTTTTTAAAGCACAGGCTCAAAGTTCATCAGTAACTAAACCGGCCTTATTCGGCTCAAATATGAGTAAAGATGCAGACTACAGGTTGGGTTACGAGCTAAACCCTAATCTTGATGCCATACGGTTATCGAGTAAAGACCTGGTAAGGCTGGATGGTTTTTTAGATGAATCTATTTGGAGAAATGCACCTATAGCTACAGGTTTTACCCAGAGAGCTCCAAAAGATGGCGGAAATCCATCCCAAAAAACGGAAGCAATGGTACTGTATACCGACAGGGAAATTTATATCGGAATTATGGCATATGATACATCGCCCGATTCTGCAATAGCTACTCTGTTCAGAAGAGATGGTTCAGAGATCAGTGACTGGGTATATGTAAGTTTGGATAGTTATAATGATAAGCGAACAGCGTTCACTTTTGCAGTAAACCCAAAAGGTGTTCAAAAAGATATTCTATACTTTGATGACAGGAGAGAGGATGTACTTTGGGATGCAGTGTGGGAGGCACAGGCAAAGATTTTAGAGAATGGATGGTCTGTGGAGATGAGAATACCTCTATCCCAGTTGCGATTCAGTTCAAATGATAATGTGAAATCCTGGGGTATTAATTTTCAAAGAAGAATTGCCCGCCACCAGGAGTTTAATTACTGGGCACCAACACCACAAACAGAAGCAGGGGTTGTATCCAAGTTCGGAAGGCTAAACAGTATCCGGGATTTAAGCGAACCCAAGCGTCTTGAGATAGCACCATATGTTTCTTCACTGCTGGAAAGAGCTCCTGGTGATGCTTCTAATCCATTTTATGATGAGAATGAATTTGAAGGAAATGTAGGAGGAGATATCAAATACGGGTTAACATCAGACCTGACAATTACCGCTACTATCAATCCCGATTTTGGACAGGTAGAAGCAGACCCGGCAACTATAAACCTCTCTCAGTTTGAGCTATTCTTTTCTGAGAGGCGGCCTTTTTTCCTTGAAGGGAATGATATCTTCCGCTTTGGAAGTACACGAACTTACAATAACTACGGAAACCCTAATACTTTTTATTCAAGAAGGATAGGAAGGAGGCCGCAAGGCAGTTTTGGAAGAGCAAATAGTTTTCAGGAAGGCGGCACCTACTTCGATCCGGACGACGATAATCTGACTACCACCAGGTATACAGATATACCGAACCAAACTCGCATATTGGGAGCTGCTAAGTTGAGTGGTAAAACACAGGCAGGTACTTCTATCGGTGCACTATATGCCCATACCTTGGAAGAAAACTCACCATTCAACGTAACAGTAGAAGATACTTCTGCTAATACAACACGTGAAATAAATGGAGAGTTTTTAGCACAGCCTTCCAATAACTTCTTTGTATCAAGAGTTAAGCAGGATTTTAATGAAGGGAATACGATTATTGGTGGATTTTTCAGTGGAATGAATCGCGATATTGATGGAACTTACTTTAGCAGGTATCTGCACAAATCTGCTTTTATAACGGGTGCTGATTTTGAGCATGCCTGGAAGGATCAAACCTGGATAGTTAGCGGTACGGCTTCTGTTTCTAATGTTAATGGATCCAGTTTAGCCATTTCCCGCAC
Source organism: Balneolaceae bacterium (assembly GCA_006969905.1). Lineage (GTDB taxonomy): Bacteria > Bacteroidota > Rhodothermia > Balneolales > Balneolaceae > Balneola. The sequence continues at coordinate 2,229,851 of CP030887.1, forward strand.
ACAAAATGAGCCTCAACGGTATTATCAAAGAGTTGATTCTGATGGGTTAAATGTTGATTCAGCTAAAACCAATTTAAGTGGATTAGCTTCAGAGTTAAGTCTCCAAAAAGCAAGCGGCGATCATTGGACGTGGTCAGTAACAGGGTCTATGGTTACACCAGGCTATGAAACAAATGATGTAGGTTTTCAAAGGAGGGCTGATTACCGGGCTGTAACTACAGGATTGCAATACCAGGAAAATGATCCTGACTTCTTTCAATTCTATGAGCTTTGGAGTTACACAGTACATGCCTGGAATTTTGATAATAACCTGATTTCAAGAGGATATAATGCGGGCGCATATTTTCAATTCAAAAACTTGTGGTCGTTTAATTTTAATACAAATGCCAACTTCGATATATACTCAGATCGTATCACCAGGGGAGGACCGATTTATAAGATGCCCGGAAGCTGGAATTTTAATTTTAACATAAGATCAAATCAGGCGAAAGAGCTGGCTGGTGGTTTTGGCCAATTTCATAGAACCGATCGTGTAGGGGAGTACGATCATTATTACTGGTTCTGGGTTACATACAGGCCCACTACTTTTATACAGCTATCTATTGAGCCGGAAATAGGTTTTCAAAATGATGTAGATCAATACATATCAACCAGAACAAGAAGTGAGGATGCTCTTGATGCGGATAACACATTTGGAAGAAGATATATCTTTTCGGATGTGGAGCAGGTAGATTATTCCACGGAAATACGCTTGAATTGGACATTTACTCCAACAATGAGCCTTCAGACTTTTATGCGTCCGTTTATTGCAACAGGCAAGTTCAGTAAGCTAAAAGAGTTTTCTGCGCCTGGTGATTACGGTTTCAGAGTGTATGGTGATAACAGTAATAGTAGTACAGCAGTAAAAAATGAAGATGGCTCTATACTAGTTGATCCCGATGGGGCAGGAGGAGAAGATCCTTTTACTATAGATAACCAGGATTTTAGTTCAAGGGCCTTACAGGGTAATGCTGTATTCAGGTGGGAATACAGGCCAGGTTCTACTCTTTTCCTAGTATGGCAGCAGCAAAGAAGCAGTTTTTCAGAGAATGGCGGGTTTAATTTTGGAAATGATTTTAACAACCTGTTAAAAGAAAAGCCCGTCAATGTGTTTTTGGTTAAGCTTAGCTATTGGTTCGGCTCCTGAAAAGTAGTGATTGCGCCTAAGATTTTGATATTTATAAAAATATTTTAGTTCTTTTGTAACAAATTGATCGGTAAAACCTCTTAAAGTTGTATTTAGTTGTATGGCAACTGGGGTAATTTAACGATCAATGATAAATGGCTGTAAAAAAGGTCAGCACGTATTGGTGCTTGGTATTATGCTTTATGAGTACACAGGCTCTTTCACAAGAAAGTCCTGTGTTAAAAGCTCAGAAAATCGAAGCGGGACAAGCTATAGAGCTTGATGGAAAGTTTGATGAAAGAGTTTGGCTGAAATCTGAGATAGCTACTGGGTTTACTCAAAGATTCCCACTCGATGGAAAACAGGCTTCAGAAAAAACGGAAGTCAAGATAGCCTATGATGACAGGTTTTTATATGTAGCTGCGAAAGCTTATGATACATCACCTGATTCAATAGCTGCTACTCTTTTCAGGAGAGATGGTTCAGACTACAGTGACTGGATTTATGTAAGCATTGACAGCTATAATGACAAGCGTACCGCATTTACATTCGCCGTAAATCCAAAGGGGGTACAGAAAGATATTTTTTACTTTGATGATGAAGAAGAAGATGTACGATGGGATGCAGTATGGGATGCCATTACTCATATATCAGAAGAAGGATGGTCTGCTGAATTCAGAATACCATTTTCACAACTTCGTTTTTCATCCGGTCAAGCCATTCAGGAGTGGGGAATTAACTTTCAGAGAAGAATTGCCAGAAGGGAAGAAATATCATTTTGGGCAGAAACATCACGACAGGAAAGTGGTGTGGTTTCAAGATTCGGAAAGCTTACCGGCATTAAAGACCTTCCCCGCCCGCTCAGGTTAGAGCTTTTGCCTTATGTCTCAGTAAATAATACACGCGCACCTGCACCTGATGGTGATAACGGGCCTTTTTATGAAAAAAATGACATTGAATACAGGGCAGGAGGGGATATAAAGTATGGATTAACTTCAGATTTTACGCTCACAGCTACTATCAATCCCGATTTTGGACAGGTTGAAGCAGATCCAGCTACTATAAACCTTTCTGAGTTCGAACTTTTTTTCGAAGAACGAAGGCCTTTTTTCCTGGAAGGAAATGACATTTTCTCCTTTGGCGGTACCAATACTCAAAATACCTACCGGACCCATCAAACTTTTTATAGCCGGAGGATTGGCAGGAGTCCTTTTGGTCAATTTGAGCAATTTGAAGATGACTATTACCGGGCATTTGAAGACCGGCCTAATGAAACAACCATCGCGGGTGCTGCAAAGGTAAGTGGTAAAACCCAGAACGGTTTTTCTCTTGGTATACTAAATGCATACACTTTACAAGAAGAAGCACAGTACGTAGATACTGTCGGCACAAACCGGACATATCCCATCGAACCTCCGACAAATTACCTGGTATCCAGGGTAATCCAGGATTTGAACCAGGGGGATGCTCAGATCGGAGGCTTTTTCAGCAGTGTGAACAGAAATTTAGATAACGGGTACCTGAGAGATTATTTGCACACTTCTGCATATCAGGGTGGAATTGACGGACAGTATACCTGGGATAACAGAAACTGGGGAGTAAGTGCATCTCTTGCATTTAGCCAGGTCAATGGCTCACAGGAAGCATTGCAACGCACACAAACTTCATCAGCAAGATTTTACAACCGTGTTGATTCTGATTACCTGGAATTAGATCCAACAAAAACGAGCTTGAGTGGCTACTCGGGTGAGTTAAGCATAGGAAAATACGGAGGCACCGGGTTCAGGTACGCTCTTACCTACTCAGAGGCAAGCCCAGGGTACGAGATCAATGATATAGGTTTTCAGGAACGAACTGATTACCGGGCACCTCATTTTTATACTGAATATTTGAATGTAGATCCTGATTTCTTCAGGTTTTATTTGCTTTGGGGTTATGGAGGATATGCCTGGAATTTTGACGGGGACATGACTATGAATTTTTATGCCGGGGGTGGTTATTTTCAGTTTAAGAACTTATGGTCTGTTACTTTGGCTGGGGGATTTACTGGTACATTCTATAATGATCGGATTGCAAGAGGTGGCCCCGTGATGAGAAGGCCCAAAGATTGGAACTCAAGTATTGAGGTGACTTCTAATACAACAAAAGACTTTTTTTACACATTGGGGACATCGTATAGGAGGGATGCTTCAGGAGAATATTCTACAAGCGTTAACGCTGCCATTAATTATCGACCTACGGGATACCTGCAGCTTTCAGTAAAGCCAACATTCATCAAAGAGTTAAATACAGATCAGTACCAGGCATTTGCCGATGTGGATAATGATCCCAAAGCCGATTATCTATTCTCTGATGCCAGGTTGGATATTTTCTTTACAGAGTTCCGTTTGAACTGGACATTTTCTCCTACTTTAAGTCTTCAAACTTTTGCGAGGCCATTATTCTATACAGCGGACTTCTCAAACTTCAAAACTTTTGAACAAAGAAGAACCTATAACTTTGATCAGCTTGATCAAGCCTCACAAACAGCTTTCTCCAACTTTTTCGATTTTGATTACAGGGTACTTCAGGGGAATGCAGTTTTACGATGGGAATATCGCCCGGGTTCAGCTGTTTTCTTTGTTTGGCAGCAGGAGAAAGAAGCTTTTCTTGAAGAGCAAAGTTTTTTTGAGCCTCTCAAGAACACACCCAACCTGATTAAAGAAAAGCCTACAAATGTCTTTCTTATCAAGTTCAGTTACTGGTTTGGTACCTGATCATTTTGTTTGAACCGGCTTGATAATAAATGTTTATTTGAACGTTTTATCTGCAACAAAAAGCAACAGATTTGCTATTTTGTGCCTGATAGAATTTAAAGACTTTACTTAGATCATGAACTTTTCTAAAAACATCGATACCAGCGTACAACATCTTTCAGCAGAACAGGTAAAAAGCATTCAGGCCAGCTTCATCAACAAGGTTTATATGTGGATGTGTGCGGCATTATTAATTACGGGTTTTGTTGCCTTGCGTGCGATCACCTCTGAAACCCTGATGACTACCTTATTTGGCAGCGGAAGTATGATGCCTTTTTATGTGTTGATTATAGTTGAATTGGGTTTGGTATTTTGGATGGTGGGACGGATAAACCAAATGTCATCCGGGTTGGCAACAGGTTTATTTATTCTCTATTCGGCGCTTAACGGGCTTACCTTATCTGTTGTATTTCTTTTATATACCAAGGCTTCTATTGCTTCCACTTTTTTTGTGACGGCCGCTACATTCGGGGTGATGAGCCTTTATGGCTATTTCACAAAAAAGGATCTGACAAGCTGGGGAAATCTGCTTTTTATGGCATTAATAGGATTCATTATTGCCAGTATTGTTAACATTTTTCTGCAGAGCACTTTCATTTACTGGATAGTTACCTATGCAGGTATTTTAATTTTTGTTGGCCTCACCGCGTATGACACTCAAAAAATCAAGAAAATGAGTCTGGAATTTGAGATAGAATCCGAAGAAGGCAAAAAAGGGGCAATCATCGGAGCGCTTGCTCTCTATCTTGATTTTATAAATCTCTTCCTTTTACTACTGCGGGTTTTAGGGGATCGCCGGTAAATAAGAATAGCTATTTGGCTAACATAAAATTTTAGCAAATTCATTTTACTTTATTCCTGAACTGTAACAGTATCAATTTTTGATAAAACTGAGTACATACTCTTTTCAATAAGGTCAGGCCTGTTCCAGGGTACAAAATGTCCTATTTCATTTTCAAGCAAAACAGTGACAGGGGCATTAACCAGCATGGAATCTCCGAAAAAAGCGTTTTGAAAGGGTACTAAATTATCTTTGTCTCCCTGTATTATTTCAACGGGTACCTGAATTTCCTGCCATAGGGGTAACATAAGCTGAAGTTCTTCTTTAAGGGCTAATATCTCTTCGTTGGAGGAATAAATGGCACCCGGAAGAATCCATGAAAGTACCGGATAATCAACCAATACCTGATACCACTTAGTCTCTTCCAGTTCAGGGTCAATAGAAGCAGCGACAAAAATCAGCCCATTCACAAGAGAGGGATAATCGATAGCCATACGCGCAATTACAGGGCCGCCATATGAATGCCCCACAAGGAGTGTTGGTGTAAAAAGGTTTTCCCTGATAAGTACTTCTGTAATTAATTCGGCCTGTTTTTCCAATGACCGTTCAGGTCTTCCTTCGTCAGACTTCCCAAAACCGGGCCTGTCCACAGCAATCATTCTGAAATCATCTAAGAGTCTTTCATCTTTAAGAAAGCCTGAGAAGTTATCCCATGAACCGGGTGATCCATGTATAAAAAGTACTTTTGGTTTATTTGTGTCTCCAATTGCGGCGTAAAAAATATTACGCTCTTCATACCTGAAATTGTGTTGCTCTAAGGGAAAGGGAAGTCCCTGAAAAGAAGATTGGATCTCTTCTTCACTTAAAGAAAAGTCGATACTGTGTATGAGTACAATACCAGTGAAAATTAGAACAAAAAAACTAATCAGCATCCATTTAAGCAGGCGAAAGACAGCCTTTACAGGTTTATTTGCTTGCTTGCTCAACAAGGGGATCCATTATTTTAAACCATAGTGGAGGGAACAGGGCAAGCAGGATCATGCCAGGGTAACCGGTAGGAAGCTGGGGGCTGTCATCAAATGTGCGAAGTACCTGGTACTTTCTGCTTGCAGTAGCATGGTGATCTGAATGCCTGGAAAGTTCAAATAAGAACATTCTGCTTATAACAAAATCACTGTTCCATGAGTGATGGTGGTCCACTTTTTCGTAGCGTTTACTTTCCATTCTGCGTTCCAAGCCATAGTGTTCTAAGTAATTCACGGCTTCAAGCAAAGAAAATGCGAGTACTGAACTTGAAACAAATACCAACAAAGCACTAAATGATAAGAATAAACCAAGGCTTACCAGCAATAATAGTTGAATAACCATGAACCATATCATCTCATTTTGTAAAGAGAGAACAGATAGCTTTCTTTTTGATAATCGTTTCTTTTCAATGTGCCATGCTGAAATAAACTGTTCAGGCACGGTTCGAATCCAAAAGAGGTAAAAGCTTTCGCCCTTTTTTGCGGTAGCCGGATCACCAGGAGTAGCTACATGCTTATGATGGCCGTAAACATGTTCGATAGCAAAATGCATATACAATGTGGTTAGCAAAAGTAAGCGACCCAGAAGTTGTTCAAACATACTGCTTCTGTGGATAAGCTCATGAGCTACGGTAATGCCAATTCCACCATTACTTATCCCTACTGATACTATTGCGCCTGCCAAAACCCAACCTGTAAGTGTCCCGGTGTAAAAACTCCAGATTAGATAGATAGTGAGGGCATATTGGACAGGGACATATGACCAGAGCAAAAAAGAATAGCTTTTGGATGCCTTAAGACGTTCTTCAGTTTCGGGATCTGGGTTTTCTTTATTCTGGCCTATTAGAAATTCAGTGAGTGGCAACAGCAGGAAAATATAAACAGGGGTAAGAAACACCCAAAAACCACCGAAAAAAATACCCAGCGCAGCCGAGATTGGAACTGTATACGATGGGAAATACCTGGCAATACCCATTTCAGTTTGATTTGTTCAAGAATAAATTAATAAAGAAACCACTCCAGATATTAATATCTTTGGAGGCTTAAATCCAATTTCAGGGAATAAATAGTGACGCTTGTAAATGAAAGAATTTGAACCGGCAAAACCGGGCTTTTGGGATAGAATAGGAATAGGCTTATCCGGCATTTGTGCTATTCATTGTTTACTGGTACCTGTTTTTGTAGCCTTAATTCCATTATGGTCTGCATTCGAAGAATTTCATGAATACACTCATCTGATATTTTTTCTGGCTATCTCACCTGCTGTATATCTCTCTCTTCGGAGGAGGCATGAGTCTTCTAAAGTTACCTTTCTTTTAATAAGTGGATTATCCATCATATTTATTGCCTGGTTACTTAATCATCAATTGGGAGAATACGGAGAAGCTGGGGTAACTTTAATAGGTAGTGTACTTCTGATTTGGGGACATTGGCTAAACTATAAGTCAAAGTCTGCCTGACAAGCTAAATATTGCGTTTTATTAGTAAGATTTAACTGATAATTGAAGATGCAAGTTTGTGCTGCATAAACAGTTTTTCTAAATTAAAGACATCATCTTAAGGCGTAAAATTTTGTGACTAGGACAAATGTAAAGATACTCTTGTTTTGTATCCTATCCATTAGTATGTGGGGGTGTGAAGTTGCCTCTACCGAGGAACCCGTTCCTTACCCTAAAGTGTATGAAAAGAAAAACATTGAAGAGCTAACGGCCTTAAATGATGAGTATCAACAAAACAACGATAATAAAATATGCTCTACGCTAAATGAGTACGGCCTTACCGGGTTTAGCAGAATTCTTTTTCCAAATGATATAAATCCATGCCTGATACGAAATACCCCTAGGGTAGAATTTCCATTTTCCGATTCAATTGTAGAGCAAGCAAAACAAAAACTTATCGAGAACGGAAAGTTCACAAATGTAAATGAATTTGATAATTTTGAGGTCAGTGAAATACTCGCGCTTAATGGATGTACTATTTGTGAAGGCCCTGATATCAACAATGTACCGTTAGAGTGGAAAATCACATTTTCTAATCATTTTTACGAAGGTATTGAGGTTAAAGGAACAGATATAACAGTACATGTTGATCATAACGGAGTAAACAGAATTTGGGGAAGCCGGTTTGAAATAGCCGATCCGGGATTACCTGTAATCGGCTACCTGGAAGCTCAGCAAAAGTTTATCGGAAGAACCCTAAGCTATGAGAATGAGGGCGGAAGTACTATAGATCAGGATATAAATGCATCTGATATGAAGAATGTACCCGATATAATTTACCTGCCAGTAAAAAAAGCTGATAATTTAGAGTTAAGAAAGTGCTGGCGAATTCCGATAAGTGAGAGGAATAGCGAGGTAATAAGATGGAAAGGTTTTGTAGATGTTATTACCGGAGAGGTCGTATTTACGGAAACTGTATGAGTTTTCTTATTTTAGAACACTCGTTCTGTAAATAATAATTCGTAACTTTAGGAGGCAATTTAACTCCTTTAGAGAAAATGTCGATAAGGTCATAATTAAAAGGTATAACTATGATGAACAATAGCAGGCTTAAGAACTAATGGTTTCAAAAAAAAGAGTTTTAATAGTAGAGGATGATTTGATCATTTCGTTAGTAATAGAGAATATGGTCAAAGAACTGGGACATGAGGTAGTAGGGAAAGCAGTCTCAGGTAGCGAAGCAATCTCTCTCGCAGAAGAGCATAAACCGGATTTATTGCTAATGGATATAAGATTGAAAGGCGATATGGACGGTATAGAAGCTGTTGAAAAAATTAAAGCGATTCATGATGTTTCGGTTATATACCTGACCGGTAATTCAGATCGGCTAAATTATGAAAGGGCCAGAGATACTAAGTTTACCGATCTTATTGTAAAACCTTTTACAATAAATGACCTTACAAAATCATTTGAACTGGTTGGGTAGCCATTTTTCATTCTGAATCTTTTTACGTTACATTTCGTACTTGCAATGCGAAAAAAAAGGCGTAAAAATGAGTACAAAGTTTCGGCAATTAAAAAACGATTTACAGGAGTTAGAAAAAGACCCTTCATCGCAGTTGAACAACAGCGGGGCTTCTAAAACATCTAGTTCAAGGCTTTCCAATTACATCCTTTTATTTGCTTTCCTGGCCACGCTTACCTTTTACATAGGATCCAGGTTTAGTTTACCGGATATAAATATTCCGAATCCAACGGAAATAGCACAATCATTCAATGAGCCCAGTGATGATTTACTTCAGAGAATGGGTAGCTGGATGACCGAAATGGGATATGGAGAATTAAGCAGGCAAGAGTTGATTGACCTGAGAAACGAAGGCGTGACAGCTACCTATACATCTCAAATAAGGGATGTTGGATATACCGATGTAACCTTAGAACAACTTGTTGAGCTCCAAAGAGCCGATGTAAGTGCAACCTATGCCCGCATGATGAAAGAATTGGGCTATGGTCTTTCTGTAGACCAGCTGGCTGAAACGAGGAGAAATGGAGTTACGGCTAATTTTACCAGCCAAATGATGGATTTGGGATATACGATTGAAGAGCTGACCATTGAAAACCTAATGCGTCTCAGAAGTGTAGGAGTGACCGCATCCCTTGCAGAGCGCTTAATTAATGCAGAGGGAGTAAAACCGACTATCGAAGAATTGATTCGCTATCGAATCAGCAATCAGTAAATCAACTAATATTAAAAGTTGGAACTTAATGGCGGAGAGATTGTTAGTGTGTATGAAATAAAAACTTTCACACTTAACTAAGCTAGTTTTGAAATATATAAAGCAAATATCCCTTGTCGCAGTAATGTTAATTTTTTCCGGCTCTGCTTATGCCCAGAGTTTATTAAAAGACAAATCCGGCATAGGCCCCAGGATCGGTTACTACAAAGCTCCTGATGCTGAGGACGGTACTATGTTTATCGGTGCCCAGACTCGCTTCAGAGGAGAAATAGTAGGTTTTGAACTGGCAGCAGAATACAGAGGAGAGCAAAGCTATACAGTTAATGGTGGGGAATTAACAGTAAAACAAATTCCTGTTACTACTTCCCTTTTAGTATTTGTACCTGTAGCTCCAAATTTCCAGCCTTATGGCCTCATCGGATTAGGGGCATACTATTCAATCTATGATTATGATGGTGGATTCATTAATCCTGGTGATGATGCTGAAGTTAATTTAGGCTATCATTTAGGATTTGGTTTAGATCTGCCACTTAATGAATCTGCAGCATTAAATGTGGATTACAGATACCTCTTTCTTGATGGAAATAACGACAGTATAAGTGATAAAGAGTTTAGTGGTAATGTTCTTACAGCTGGCCTTACTTTTTACTTCTAATTACTCAGAAAGGGCTTTCACAATTTCTGTTGTGAAAAACTAATTTTTTAGAGGAATTCTCAATTAATTCTATTTTCTTCATCAGGTATTCATATGAGTACCTGATTTTTTTTGCAATTTAAACTGTAGAATTATGCCTGAGATCATTTTACCGGAAGTAGAAATGAACATTTATTCTCCCAAGAGCCCTGCGGAGGCGACTTTAGTAGAGAATTATGTATGTACAGCTGAATCAAGCCCCAATATAATCCGACATCTTACTTTTGATGTTTCAGGTACTGGCCTGGAGGGGAAGTTTAAAGTAGGGCAATCTATTGGTGTACTTCCCCCTGGTGCTGATGAAAAGGGAAAAGCGCATAAACTAAGGCTTTACTCTGTGTCATCTCCTGAAAAAGGCGAGGGAGGTAAAAAGCATTTGGTTTCGACTACTGTAAAAAGGGCTAATGAAGAAGTTGATGGTACTTTTTATTTAGGTGTGTGTTCAAACTATTTGTGCAATCTCAAACTGGGAGACAAGTTGAAAGTAACCGGGCCCAGTGGCCGCCGCTACTTGCTACCGGTCAACAAGGAAGAATTTAACTATGTCTTTTTTGCTACTGGAACTGGTATTGCTCCCTTCCGCGGTATGATTATGGAGCTTTTTGAAGCGGGAATTACTAATGAGGTAGCACTGGTTTTCGGATGTCCGTATCGAACAGATCTTATTTATCCGAAATTTTTAAATGAAATGGAAGAAAAGCATGAGAATTTCCATTACATAAAAATGATTTCAAGAGAAGATCGCCGTGACGATGGCAGCAAGTATTATGTGCAAACCGCGATTGAAGACCGACCTGATATTCTGGATCCTATATTAAGTAAAGAGAATACACTTATATATATCTGTGGAATGAAGGGTATGGAGTCAGGTATTTATCATAACCTGGCTAAAAGGGGACACATGGGTTATTTACGCTTGAAAGGGCAGCCAGAATCAGATGACCCAAACCAATGGAGTTGGGAAGAAGTAAAAAAGATGCTTAAACCGTCAGAGCGGACCTTCGAAGAAGTGTACTAATCTGCAACTAAAGTTTGGTTACCCCACCCGACACTATAAATCTCATAAACTCTGTCGAATCCTTTTGTACAGGTTTAATATGTTCTTTTTTAACTATGTAAAGGTTGCCGGAAAAGTTATAAGAGTGTGGACAGTAAACGGCAATTTCATCTTCCAATCCAAGGTTTTCGAGAGATTCCTGGGTCACAAAACCTAATCTATTAACTCCGGGAACTCCAAAGTCAACCACAACCGGCGAGGTAAACTTCTTTTTCTCTCCTACAAAAGCTTCAGTAAGGTCTTTTAGCGAAGTATAAATGATACTGACCAAAGGAGTGCGGCTCAGTAGTTTCTCAAAAAGGTGAACAATTGGCTTGGTAAAAGCCCTTGTAAACATAAATCCAATTAAAGAAATGGCAACGAACCCGGTTATAATCCCAAGCCCGGGAATATTATACTCAAACCAGCCAAAGAAAAAGTAATTCAGGGTTTCGTTCATCCAGCCGATGGCAATAGAAACCAAGTAAATGGTAGCACCAACAGGAAATACGATAAGCATTCCGCGTAGAAAATAATTTAAGATCGTTTTCATAATTCAAAAATTGGATTAGACAGAACAAAGAACGCAAAACTATAGCTCTTGTTCCATGAGTAAGAGCAATAAATTTTCTATCTTTGTGGCCTTAATAAAAAACCTGCTTACTCACACCAATGCCGACCAAAACTTCATCAGAGATTAGAAAAGAATTCCTGGATTTTTTTGCTGAAAAAAATCACGCTATCGTAAATAGTGCACCTGTTGTACCAAAAGATGATCCGACCCTTCTGTTCACTAATGCAGGTATGAACCAGTTTAAACCAATCTTTTTGGGTGAAGAAAAATCTTTGAAACATGAAGGTAGAGATTGGAACCGTGCGGCAGACACGCAAAAATGTATCCGTGTTAGTGGCAAGCATAACGATCTTGAGGAGGTAGGCCACGATACCTATCATCATACATTATTCGAAATGCTTGGTAACTGGTCTTTTGGGGATTACTTTAAACAAGAAGCTATAGCCTGGGCGTGGGAGCTATTGGTTGAACGATGGGGATTAGAACCGGATCGATTATATGCTACGGTTTTTGGGGGCGATGAAGAAGATGGGTTACCGGTAGATGACGAAGCTATTGAACTTTGGAAAAGTGAGACAACGATAAAACATGATCACATCCTGAAGTTTGGTAAAAAAGATAATTTCTGGGAAATGGGAGAGACGGGACCTTGCGGGCCATGTTCTGAAGTTCATATTGATTTGAGAAGTGATGAAGAGCGGGCAAAGCAAGATGGTGCTGAACTTGTAAATATGGATGACCCTCGTGTTATGGAAATATGGAATCTTGTATTCATCCAGTTTAACAGAATAGCAGGGGGAGAACTCGAAAAACTACCCGCCCAGCATGTTGATACAGGGATGGGTTTTGAGCGGGTTTGTGCAGTTTTACAAGGCAAAACATCCAATTACGATTCAGATGTATTTACACCCCTGTTAACATCTATCGCTGATCTTGCAGGTACGCCTTATGGAAAAGATGAAAAGAAAGACATAGCAATGCGCGTAATTGCAGATCACATCCGTGCAGTGGCTTTTTCTATAGCAGACGGAGCTTCTCCCGGAAATGACGGGCGTGGTTATGTGATAAGGAGAATTTTACGCCGTGCCATCCGCTACGGTTGGGACAAATTAGGCTTAAAAGAACCTTTTTTCTATAAATTGGTTCCGGTGCTATCCGGGCAGTTTAAATCGGTTTTCCCTGAAATAGATGCTCAACAAGAGTACGTGATAAATGTGATTCGTTCTGAAGAACAGAGTTTTCTAAGAACACTTGGGCAGGGTATTGACCTTTTCAACCAAATGATTGAAGGTAAAGAAAAGCTTTCAGGGGATGATGCCTTCAAATTGCATGATACTTACGGTTTCCCCATTGACCTGACCCAGCTGATGGCCCGGGAACAAGGTGTTAGTGTTGATGAAGCCCGCTTTGAAGAGCTAATGAAAGAACAAAAAGACCGTGCCCGGGCAGCAGGTAAGTTTTCTGTTGATCAAAGTAAACTCAATAACTGGATTGTCTTGAAGGAAGGAGACAATTCCGAGTTTGTAGGATATGATGATGCAGATGCTGAAGCAGAAATACTTTCATATCGAAAAGAAGGTGATCGTTTTGCTTTTACTCTTTCCCTAACTCCTTTTTATGCTGAAAGTGGTGGACAAGTAGCAGATACAGGTTTGCTTACAAATGGGGAAGAGTATATCCACGTCATAGATGTTCAAAAGGTTAATGATCAGTATATACACTACACTGACTCGTTGCCGGAGAATTTAGAAGGGTTCTGGACTGCACAAATCGATATTGACCGGAGGTCTGAAATCCAGAAGCACCACTCAGCGACACATTTGGTACATGCAGCTTTACGAAAAACTTTGGGAGATCACGTAGCCCAAAAAGGTTCGCTGGTTGATGAACACCATCTGAGATTTGATTTCTCTCATTTTGAGGGAGTGAACCAGGATCAACTGGATACTGTAGAACAAATAGTGAATGAAAAGATACAGCAAAACATTCTGCTTGAAGAGGAGCGAAATGTCCCTATTGAAGAAGCTAAAAAACGTGGGGCTATGATGCTTTTTGGAGAGAAATATGGAGAATCCGTTCGCATAATAACTTTTGATGAAGATTATTCGGTAGAGCTTTGTGGGGGCACCCATGTTGGAGCAACCGGTGAAATCGGGTACTTCAGGTTCACCCAGGAAACATCGGTAGCTGCAGGTATTCGGCGTATTGAAGCCGTATGCGGAAAGGCAGCGGATAACATTTTACGGGAAGAGAAAGAAACCATCCGCAATGTGAAACAGGTTCTGGGACAAAGCAGTGATTTAGCCCGTGATGTTCAAAAGCTTTTAGAAGAAAAGAAAGCTCTTGAAAAAGAGCTATCCAAGCTGAATTTACAGAATACCGGCGCTAAGCTCGCTGATTTAATAAATACAGCAGTAACCCTTGATAGCGAGATTAAGCTTGTAAAAGGTGAGATTTCAGGTGCTGACATGAATATCCTGAAGCAACTTGGGTACGATGCTCTCCAAAAATCTTCTCAGAATACTGTTACTGTTTTAGGAGCTAAAGACGAAGAAGAAGGCAAAGTGTATTTGATGGTTTCGGTAACGGATGATCTTATCAAAGAAAAAGGATTAAAGGCAGGTGCTTTGGTAGGTCAATTAGGCCGGGTAGTAGGCGGTGGAGGTGGTGGCCAGCCTAATTTGGCAACAGCCGGGGGACGGCAACCTGAAAATCTTGACCAGGCTTTAGAAAAAGCGGATGAAATCATCACGGCTTCCATTCAATAGAACAGCTTGAACAAAAGCGAAAACTTCCCAAAAAATGGATATATTCCTGCCCTTTTTCAGAAGGCAGAAGCATATAAAAACTAAACTATGGCTAAAAAGAAAGCAGACGATGTCCAATTTGCCCCGAAAGGCGTTGGAGAAATAAAAGACGGAGCCGTGCAGAAAGGGGTTGATTTACCCCCGGCAACCAAAAAGAAACATAAAGATTTAGGTTTGTCAGCAGATAAACTGAAGGCAATGTATGAGCAGATGTACCTTCAAAGGCGTTTTGAAGAACGTGCTATGCAGCAGTACCAAAAAGGTAAGTTTGGCGGGTTTCTGCATCTCTATATAGGGCAGGAGGCAGTTTCTACAGGTACTGTATTTGCTTTAAATGACGATGATGACATTATAACGGCTTACAGAGATCATGGCTGGGGTCTTTGCAGGGGTATATCAGCTAATGAAGGTATGGCCGAGCTGTTTGGAAAAGCAACAGGTTGTTCAAGAGGGAAGGGTGGCTCCATGCATTTTGCCAAAGTGGATCATCATTTTTGGGGAGGATATGGTATTGTAGGGGGGCATATTCCTATTGCCGGTGGGCTTGCTTTTGCCAACAAATACAACCAGAATGACCGGATTTCAACCTGCTTCTTTGGCGATGGTGCTGTAGACCAAGGCGCATTACACGAAACTATGAATATGGCACAACTCTGGAAGTTACCGGTAATTCTTGTTGTTGAGAATAATGGATACTCTATGGGTACGGCTGCCAAAAGGCATACCGTTGCTGAAATTGTTGACCGGGCAAAAGGATATGCCATGAAAAGTGCGGTAATTAATGGCATGGATGTATTCTCGGTATATGAGAAAATGAAAGAAATAGCTAATGATGTTCGTGAAAACTCTGAGCCCTGGTTTGTAGAAATACGAACCTACCGGTACAGAGGGCATTCTATGTCAGATCCTCAGCAATACCGTTCTAAGCAAGAACTGGAAGACTACCAAAAGATCGATCCGATCCAGAGATTGAAGACTTACATTCTTGAACACAAAGTGTTAAGTGAAGAGCAGATTAAAGAAATTGATGATAAAGTAGAGCAGGAAATACTGGATGCAGTAGAGTTTGCCGATAATTCTGACTTCCCAAAAGAAGAAGAACTCTACGAAGATATGTTCGAAGAAGACAATCCATACTTCCACGTTTAAAAGATAATATTGAAAAATGGCTGAATTACAATTTAGAGAAGCAATAAAGCACGCAATTGATGAGGAAATGGGGCGCGATGAACGCGTCTTTGTTATGGGCGAGGAAGTGGCAGAGTATAACGGTGCCTATAAAGTTACAGAAGGGTTACTGGATAAATACGGGTACAGAAGGGTGATAGATACTCCGATCTCTGAACTTGGATTTGCCGGAATCGGTGTAGGCGCTGCAATGAACGGGCTTCGTCCCATTATTGAGTTTATGACCTTTAACTTTGCTGTGTTAGCTACTGATCAAATCATCAATCATGCTACCAAAGTAAAATATATGACAGGCGGGCAAATCAGTTGCCCGATTGTTTTCAGGGGGCCGAATGCTTCAGCAGGGCAGCTTGGAGCCACACATTCCGTTTCTTATGATTCAATGTACGCTCATTTTCCGGGATTAAAGGTGATTTATGTTTCCGAACCCGATGACGCGAAAGGACTAATGAAATCAGCTATCCGGGATGATAATCCGGTTATCTTCATGGAATCTGAGCAAATGTATGGAATGAAAGGAGAAGTGTCTGATGAAGAAGATTATATCATTCCGATTGGAAAAGGAAAGATCAAACGTGAAGGGGACGATGTAACCCTGGTTGCCCATGGCAAAATGTATCACGTAGCTGTACAGGCTGCCAAACAGCTGGCGAAGGATGGAATAGAGTGCGAGATTATTGATCCGCGTACAGTTAAGCCTCTTGACCTGCCGTTGATTATAGAATCCATTAAGAAGACAAACCGGTGCGTGGTTGTGGATGAAGCACATCCGTTCGGTGGTTTAGCTTCCGAAATTGGCTTTCTTATCCAGAGAGAAGCGTTTGATTACCTGGATGCTCCAGTACAGCGTGTTTGCTTGCCTGATGTAAATGCGCCCTTTGCCAAAAACCTGTTTGATATCTGGTTCCCCAGCCCGAAACAGGTGATTGATGCCGTGAACCAGGTTACTTACAGAAATTAAATTAACTCACTTAATCGAAGAAAAATGGCCATTAAGATTGAAATGCCGAAGCTTAGCGATACCATGGAAGAAGGGGTAATCGCAAAATGGAATGTAAAAGAAGGCGATAAAATTGAAGCCGGTGATATTATAGCAGAAGTTGAGACCGATAAGGCTACTATGGATGTGGAAGCTTTTGACGCAGGGGTTCTGCTAAAGATCATACCTGCAGAAGGGGATGCAGTACCTCTTGGCGGGCTTATAGCAGTTATAGGGGAAGAAGGAGAAGATATAAGTGATATTTTAGCCAATGCAGGAGGAGATTCACCTTCCTCATCTTCTGAAACTGAAAAAGAAACCGCTACTGAAGAAGCTGAAGAACCTTCAGAGGAAGAAGCTAAAACAGAAAATTCCTCTTCTTCAACTTCGGATAATGGACGGATTAAAGCTTCTCCACTGGCCAAGAAAATGGCGGAAGATAAAGGAATTGATCTGTCTTCTGTATCCGGCAGTGGCCCTGAAGGTCGTATTGTTAAGAAAGACATTGAAAGTTTTAAAGGTACTTCATCAGGTGGAGGCCTGTCTAAGCCGGGTGGCACCGCGGCAACCTCAGGAGCAAGCTTCCCAAGCTTAGAGAGTAAGGAAGTAAAAGTCTCACAAATGAGAAAAGTAATTGCCCGAAGGCTTTCTGAAAGTAAGTTTACCAATCCTCATTTTTATGAGACGGTTGACATAGACATGAAAGCAGCAATGGCAGCTCGTTCTGCTATGAATGAAGCCAATGAAGTTCGTATAAGCTTTAATGATATTGTTGTAAAAGCCTGTGCTGTTGCGCTTACCCGCCATCAGGCCATAAACAGTTCGTGGCATGATGATATTATAAAAGAGCATGGAGACGTCCATATTGCCGTAGCTGTTGCGATTGATGAGGGCTTGATGACCCCAGTTATTACCCATGCAGATAAGAAAGGGCTTTCCAAGATATCTGCCGAAACCAGGGAGTTGGCAGAACTGGCAAGAGATCGAAAACTCGCACCGGAGCAAATGGAAGGCAGTACCTTTACCATCTCTAACCTGGGTATGTTTGGTATAGAAGAATTTACAGCCATTATAAATCCACCAAATGCATGCATACTTGCAGTAGGGGCTATAAGGGACGTTCCTGTTGTCGAAAACGGAGCCGTGGTTCCGGGTAAAAGAATGAAGATTACACTTTCCAGTGACCACCGTATTGTGGATGGTGCGAAAGCAGCTCAATTCTTAAATACAGTTAAGAATCTGTTGGAGAATCCCTTATCCATGCTGTTATAAACGAAAGTTCTAACAGGCATGCATTGTTTTCTAAAAGCCTCATTCAAAGGAATGGGGCTTTTTTATTGTTTCTTTTGTATAAGCTGAATGACTGGCTTTATAAATGTAGAATCAGCTTCAATGCGTCGCTTTAAAGCTAAAAATTCATTCCAATCGGTAAACACCCGTTCCGTAATCAGGGTAGTTTTATCCTGTTCGTCAATTACTACTTTTGAGCGCACATTGAAGCTGTTATCAATTCGAATAGCATATAGTGCTGCATCTTCTGCAGTCCTGAACTCACCAAATTGCAGCACAAATTCAAAATCAGCATTAATTATATCTGTTGCTATCTGCCTTGTTAGATAGAGATCGAGTGAAGGGTATTTAGTTATTAATTCTAACCGCTTTTTTAAAGCAACAGTACGATTCTCAAAAGGGCCTAAACGTACTTTATACATCGTATCCTTATTATCGAACATCGTATTGGCCTGGATACCAAAACGATTATTTAAGCGATTAATGAGTTGGTTCGACTGGTATTCCTTAAAGAAAGCACCAAATTGAAGAAAATAGTGCTCAAATCCTGATTTAATATTATCAGAGGTTGAAGTATCTGAAGAGTAGCACTTATTGATAACGGCTATATCCGGAAACACTTTGTTTGTTGAAGAACGTGCTAAAGCTGCTGATTCAGAAAAAGTAGAGGAAGCCCTACTTCTGAGAGCATAAAGGTTTCTGGATGTATTAAAAACAATAGAAGGGCTATACGTTTGATTTTGCTTTGCAAGCTCTGTCGCTTTTGAAAGAGATGAGTAAGCACCAAGCTGTAACCCATATTTACAACCGTCTATGCTAAGAGAATCTACTTCAATATTATAGTTAATGGATATGGCATTATTTCTTCGAACTACTGATGCAGAACCTACCGAAGGAGAAGGCTCGGGACTTGCTGTAATAGAAGACTCTGTTTCCAGGGCTTCTTGCTCCTCGATAGGGAGTAATAAAAAGTTTAATCCTTCTATAAAGTCACCTTCCGGCAATGGTTTAATTTCAAATTCAATTTTTGCAGGTTGGGAGATTACTTTTAAAATATCCAGCTGGTTTTTTTCAATTTGGGCCTCATACTTGCCGGGGGGAAGTTCATAAGCATAATAACTGCCCTCAGAAAAAGACCGCACCTCTTGTGAGTAATCACCATCCAGCTTGTTTATCAGTATTTTTACACCGCCCTGACCACTAGTAGTTTCAGTTCCGGGGAATTTACGCTCAACACGCCCCTCCATTACCCCCGATATATAGAATGGAATATCTATAGGCTTAAACTGGTTGGGGTCAGAAATCATCGCAAACTTATCGAACACAGGGACCAGCATAGGATTTCTGATATTAGACTTTATGACTTCCATATTGTACTTAAAATAGGGCAGTAGCTGGGTAAAGTAATTAATGTTGCCTACTGATATTTGAGAAGCTCCGGCGCGGTCTATTCGCACCGCATTATCCGTCATAATTTCATCCCCATCATCGTAGATGCTGTTTGCATTATTGTCGACAAAAAGACGAATAGCAGTGGCTGATCTTCCTACCTGCTGCCTTGCAGTAAGTAAAAACTGGCTGTTTTCAGAATCGAAACCAACTGAACCACGGAAATTCTGGGTGATAGTGTTATTGTTACGAAGGCTTCTGAACGTGGTACTTGATCGTGTCCTGTTGAAATCGAGAACAAGGTTTAATCCTACGCTATTAAACTTACTAAAGAAATTCCTGGCAAATACAAGTTGTATACGTCCTTTTTGAGTTACATTTCGGGAAAAAAGAAATTCAAGACCTTCAAACTCATTCAGTTTCGGCAGGTAGCTGAACTGGGCTCGTATGAATGAGCCTTTTAGAAAATCAGGGAGGGTAGAAGCCCTGGAAATAGAATAAGTATAGGAATTCTGGAACCTCGAAAGATTGGTAGGTTCTAAAAGGTTTAACTCGCCCACATAACTGTCTGAGTAAGCAAAACTAATATTTACCCTGTTTTTTCTTATCGATGTTTCCAGTTTTAAGCGCGTATTGTCAAGGCTTTCCCTTACCCTGGTAAAACTGTTTACCCGAAAGTTAACGGGAGTTCCAAAAAGAGTAATAGGAAAAAAGAAATTTGTTAATAACTGGCTTTGATCATTAGAGAGGTTATAGATTCCGGCACCTCCCGTGAAATTGGTATAAGTAATCCCGATACTGGCTGCGTTGGGATACACTACATTTGCTGAGGTGCGGATAAATGCATCTGAAGCAGCTTCAGCCTGGACCAGGTATTGCGAAAATAAGCGTGCTGAAAACCCACCCTTAAAGACAGGATTATCTAAGCTTTGATAGTATTCAGCCCCTGTACTGGCAGAGAGCCAGTGTGTTAAACCAATGTCAATGTTTCCATTGGCAATGTAATCTCTTTCTGTACTACCGATTTGCCGGAAATCGGTTCGCCCAGCATTTAGCTGGTAATTGATCTCACCGGGTGGTGTAAAGGTAAAAGGGATTTGCACGCTTCTGGATTGTTCCTGAATTTGTCCCGTAGGCCCGAATATGCGTATGTCGTACCTTGATATTCCATAGGTAAGGGGAACAAGAAAGTCATAGTTGCCCAAGTCATTAGTTTCCTGGAAATCTACCAAAGCGTTATTCAGGTAGAGCTCTACCTCCGATTCAGGCAGGGTATTTCCCTGTATCCTGAACTCATCGAACATTCTCCGGGGCTCTACAGGCTCATTAGTAATCCTTAGGCCTGTGTAGGCATCTCCTATCAAACCGTCTGATCTTGTTTGGCCTACCACGATATTGGAGACCCATGGGTTCTCTCGTATAACTCTTCTCCATCGCAGCCCGTTTGTATTGAATGAACTGAATTCCTGGGAATAACTTCCATTCATACTTCCCTCAACATCCCCGCCAAATGCCTCCAGGCCAATATTTCCATTATAGGTAAAAAGATTAGTGTTTTCAGAGTAGGCATTTGAAATATTGTAATCCAATACCCCACCATTCAGCGTGCTTCTGTTTCTACCATAACGGACATCATAATTCTTTTCTACAGAAGCATTATAACGGGCACGGGTTCTTTTTTGCTGCCTTAACAACTCGGAAACAACAGGCAGGGTTCTAATAGATTCCAGCGTAAGGGCCAGGTTGTTGAAATCAACAGTGAAATCTAAGTCAAAAAGCTTTTTAAAAACATCCGGTCTAAAGTAATAGTCAAGGTCTCCAATTAAGAAGTCATCCTGGGTGAGGGTGAACCTTTTATCACCAAAACGGGCAGAAAAAGTTGTCAGGTTTACTTCATAAGGTGTTTGCTCTTCCAGGTATTTACCTTTTAGGATAATCTGGCCATTTATATAGGGTGTATAGTCTATTTTCAGAAGGCGGAACAGTTCTCCCATTGGTAAATAGAACTCGTCATCTTTGTAATAGCTTACTATTACGGTATTGATGACACTCCGATGCCGGAAAGAGGGGTAAAGCTCTATTGCCTCATCATCATTTATGACCTGTGCTGAACTTTCAACAGGAGCTAGAGATAAAGAAATAAGGATGATGAATAAAAAGGTATGAAAATACCATCTTTTCACTGTTTACTGAATGTGACAGACTTTGAGGAGGTTTCAGATTGAACAATATCTCCGCTTGAAATGTCATTTCGCTGTGTTTCAAAAACAAGCTCTGCCCGGTATGTTCCGGGAGCCAGCGAACTCACATTTATTTCTTGCTTATGTACCCCATCAAAAAAGATGGTGGTGGAAACAAAGTTGCCGGGAGTATTTATTTTTTTGTTATTAGAATCATAGATATTGGCAGTAATGGTTCCTAAAAAAGGAGAATTACCGATTCTATTTACATCAGCCAGAACTTCGAGTATTCCGTCTTCTCTCTGATTTGTTCTCATATCACCAATAACAATTCCGGTTGTAACGTCACCTTTTTTAAGGTATAAACCGGTTATCTGTTCAATTTTGAAACCTACCCGTGCTGTCACAGTCTCAGTAGACTGGAGCTCAACAGGAGGTGCTTCGGGGGAAGAAGTGGTTTTAATGCGTGCCCAGTAAGTTCCATCATCCAGATCAGCAGGAGCATTTACCCTTAAGCGTACAATCTGGCGTTGGCCGGGTTGTAGTGTAAAGTTCCTGGGAAATGCGCGTACCTGGTCAGCTATGGAATGCTGGGTTTCTTTTTGAGGATCATCATATACCAAACTTCTGTTACCTTGCTCATCCGTATCGCTGTAACCAAACAGGAACTCTATGGATATCTCCTGTGCCTGGTTAGAGCCGTTTATGATCATATACGTGCCAAACCTTGATTGGCTATCAATAAACAGGTTGGTAGGGGCAATGGTAACCTGCGCAGTTGCATAAGCAGGCGCAAGCAATACGTAACAGAAGAGTATGTAGATGATTTTTTTCATTGCAAATGATTTCTTCCCTTGTTGCCTAATAATAATCAAAAATTATAAAGAATAGGACTTTTAATTTGAACGTGTTGTATGGGTGATACAAAAAAGTCCCATTACTGGTGGGTAATGGGACCTTAAAGGCTTTTAAAAAGCTAATTAGTTATACGATACAGTAAAAGTTACTGCAGATCCACCACCATTGGTAGTAGCAAATGACCCGGTTGCACCTGTGTCAGCTAGTGTACCACCAACATCTAAAGTGATTGAACCACCGGTAATAGTTTGAGTAGAACCGGAAGTTACAGCAGAAGCACCCAGATAAACAGATGGAGTAAAGGTTGTTGGGTTTAATCCACCGCCATCAGTTAATGTACCGTTTGTAAATGAAACTGATATAGAAGCACCAGAAGTACCGTCTATTTGTAAAGAACCGGCAGTAGCACCCACTCCTACATTAGCTTCAGTAGCGGCATCATTCGCATTTGCATCCAAAGTAGTAACACCCTGGGAAATAGTTCCTAGGTTTACTGCGGTAGGAGATAAAACAATTACTGCATTTACAGTAGCAGATACTTCAACGTCTGCAGTTTGTGCATTTGCTGTGGCAGTTAAACCAGCAGCAACAAATAAAACAAAAGTGGTTTTTAAAAGAGTTTTCATGACTTTCATATTTGGTTTTTTAAGTTCTGCTACAAATATCCCGCTAAAAAAAGTGATAAAAAAGTTAGGTAGTTTTAATTAAAGCAATCTAATTATTCATATACAACGGATAAAAACACATCTCCTTCATATACACCGGTAGGGATATTGCCCACATCTATTGAACCATACACATAAATATATACGGTTTCCCATAGGTCGGATGTATTCCTGGATTGAATGCCTGAAGGGTAATCATATACATTGAACAAGGCGCCAGACATAGGAATGTCAAAGGAATTTCTGTAATCATCTTCTCCACGGTTATTAACAGAAGCCTGAAGAAGAACCGGAATACCTTCATTAATTGCCGGGTTCTCGTGTTTTAACTGATCGGGGTTTATAAGTTCGACAAATATTCTTTGGTTTCTAAAAGCGCGGATAGTAAAAATACCCATATTCGGATCGCCAATATCTACTGATTTAAGCCCGAAATTGGTAGCTATACGCCCAAAATTCAGGTCATTCACAACAGAAGCACTTAATTCGGGCTCGATCTTAAGTTGAAGGTTAATGAATTGTGCCGGTACCCGGTTTGCAATAGACAGGCTAAAAAAGAGTGCCAACACGTATATTGATACTGTTTTTCCGCTATTCATAGCTTACACTTATTGTAATATTGCTATTGTAATCACCAGCATTTACAGCACCTATATTAACAGAGCCATAAATATACAAGTAAGCAGTTTCATTGAATACGGATGGGTCAAAACCTTCGTATACCGGGGTGGGGGGAGGCCCTGCGGGGCCGCTTGTTCTTTTAAGAATAGGGAAGCGTGCTGCTTTCATATTACCCCCTGCACTAATTATAGTTGCCTGGCCTATATTATCTGCACCCAGGTTTGCATAGGCAGCCTCTAAAGTAAAATCTATACTACATGAAGGATCGCCAATACAGCCCGGATTTCCATTTAGCAACAACTCATCATCGGCTGTAATGGTTATAAATACATCCAGGTATTTAACCCCTTCAATAGCTACCGTTGCTCCCTCAGAGATAGTAATATTGGTTACCCCGCTTGAGGCAACCAACGGGATTGGACTTCCCAGTACAATTCCGCCAGGGGTAAGATTAGTAAGAGTAGCACTATAATTGTAGTAAGATCCAAAATCTACCTGGGCATTAACAAGGGTAGAAAAAGAGCTGAGAAAGAAGGACAATATGAATATTGCTTTCTTCATTATTATATATAGTCTATCTCAATGGTAAAATCACCTTCGTAGGTACCCGGGTTTGCACGTTCTAAATTAATTCTGCCACCAACCCAAAGATATAAGCGGCCCTCTCTGTTTAGTTTTTGTAGCCGGCTGTCATCGCCAATTAGTTCTGAGGTTCCCTGGTTGTCTTCCGTATTGGTGGAGACTTCATAGGTAAATACAAGAACTCCGGGGCCATCTGTACGGGTAAGCTCCCTGTTTCTAAAATAGTTGATTTGAATATCTGCCTCAGCAGTTCCTACTGCAATCATGTGGCCGGCTGCGGCATCTGTAATCGGGTTTATCACAATTTCGAGTTGTCCCGGCTGTGCCTGGGTAACATCCATACTCTTTACTGTAATCAGCTCAATAGATCGAATTACGTTAGCTTTTATATCAATATTGGCGCTAAACTCGGATGAATTAACCTGACCTAAAACAATATTAGTTATTAATAAAAAGGGTATTAGAATAAGTAGTCTCATAGTGCACTCTGTTTGAGACAATTTTGTACAAAATAGAGATTAAAGCTAGTTAGGTTTTTTTAATTAGATGGATATAATGAACGTCATCTAAAATGGAAAAGTGTCGAATACATAAGGAGGGTGGTTAACATCCATGCCTTTTAATTCTATATAACGGGGTAAACTTTCCTGGAGGGTGCCTCTATTCAGGGTTTGTATGAAATAATTAAAGGTAAGGGTTTGATCGGTATATCTGCGGGGAAAGTTGATAGTAACGCTGTATACGCTATCAATAGGCTGTTCGTCATTAAGCTGAAAAGTAGTAACACGGGTAAAGGGTTGTAAGTCGCCTTTTACACGTAAAATATCCTGCCCGGGAATGAAAGTGCTGTCTTCAAGCATGGGTTTCATATTTACGTTAAAGGTAACCTTGGTTTGGGCAGAGATACTGCTTGCCATAAAGGAAAGCACTATTAAGAATGGTATGCTTTTGAATAGTCTATTGAAGTACATTGAGTGATGAATTAGCTTGATGGTTTCTCTAATAGTTTGTCTTTCCAGTATAGAATAGAAAATACGGCTTCGCGCGGGAACATAGGGGGTACATTATATTTAAGCCTGGTATCATATTCATAGTCTTTTGCAAACCCTGAGTAAATGCTACCACTAGAAAAAGTACCTACAGGCCCCCTGGTTTCTTGTATAATTCCTCCATACACATGTAGGGTACCTCTATTACAGCAAGAAGTGTAGTTTTCGACATAGAACGAATTGTTTAATGCCATAATAGATCCATAGATATTCAGATCTTTTGAACCGCTCGCTGAGTGTGCATTACGGTCTACTACTACTGACCCTTCACTTACCAAACCGAGATAATCTGTAGAGTTAGGATTGGTCTTTGGATCATCGTTATAATAGATATCCCCGATTATTTCGATGTCTTCTTCGGAATGGATAGTTAGTGCTCCACTTACGGTACCTTCTATATAAATATCTTTTGAAGAGGAAAGCACCCCGTTTGTACCAGACATATCGTAATTCACTGTAGAGCTCCAGTTGCTTCCTGTCCATGTGCGAACATCTACCGTACCGTTAGCCTTTGGTTCTACGCGAATAATATCAGTAAAATTTATTCCACCGCTTGCAGCGGCATTTTTTATAGCTAATAATTGTTCAGCAGCCGGAATCGTTTTTACCGGGGCGCTAAAGTTAGAGCCCCCATTAAATTCAGGGTTGTTAGTATAGGATGAATGCCCAATCCAGCTGGTTGGACTTGTGACCAACCCTTCAAAAACAGGTTCTCCTGCTATTCTGAATGTACCGTTTGTATGAACCGGGCCACTAAGTGTATCTCCGGTCAAAAACCAAATATTGCTAGGTTGTGTATTGGTATAATAGGAGTATTTGGAAAAGGAGTCTCGTTGCATCAGCACTTCTGTAGCTACGGTATAGCCTTCATATTCAACTTCGCTATATAGCAGTAGCTTATATTCATTCCATGTTCCTACATTAGCAGAATCACCAAAATTGGAAATAGTTGCCTGGTCATATGCAGTTAATTTACCTTTTCCTGGTGAGTAGCTGTCAGTTTCTATTTCTCCCATCCAGTCATTGTTATCCAATAATGCCTGCACAGCCTGATCAACAAGGCCTATGGATACATTTCTGGCCTGCTGTTCGTAGAAATAGTCAATGGTTTTTTCAGGTATAAGTGCAGTTCGCTCATTCATCCCAATTTTTGTCATACCTGTCACCAGTACTAATCCTGTCACTATCAACATTAAAGATCGTCCCATAAGATACTCCTAGTAGGGTTTATTTAAATTATTTGGGAAGAATGTTTTCTTCCAAACCGAACGATAATATGCCTCGCCACCTTTTATCGACCCGGAGGGGTAATAAGGTTCTTCACTTTCCACAATCAGTTCTATTTCAATTCTTTTTACTGTTGAAGATGTGGAGGTTGTATTTCCCTGATCGTTATAGTAATTAACATTAAAGTAGGTTACTGGAAACCTGATTGTACTTGACGAAGAACTTGAAGAGGCAGGCCCGGTTCGTACCAGCCAATAGTCATTTGGGTTTGTTGAACCTGAAACAGGCCGGCTGCTTTTTTGCCATTCCCAGGTTACAGTGGTAACCCCAAAGGTGTCATCATCGAAAATATCGCCTTCAAAAGAGAGTTCTTTACTTTGCATGGTATTAATCGGATCTCCGGAAGTATCCAGGTAACCGAGGCGATTCATATCATTAGTGATGATGGAAACAATGGTATTCATGTTATCATGAGTCATTGATGACAACGTAACTTCCTGGGTTTGCCCTTGAAAAGTGATCGTAAAGAATAAAACGCTGAGAAGCATTAACCCCCCAACAATAAAACTTGTAAGAATACCAATATTCATAGTTTACTGATTGAAAGACTTAATAAATTTAAGTGTATCGCTTATAGGAGGGTCCAAATAGTCATCTTCAACTATAACGGTGACCAAATACCTGTTAAGAGTAGATGAAGTAGAAATAAGAGTAGAACTTCCATCAATAGTTATCTGGCTCGAATACTCATTGCTCTCCCCAAACTGAACAGTTCTTGTTTTTGGATACCCTTTAAAATAAGCATTGGATGAAGTATTACTTGAAAGCTTGCTTTCGTCAGTAATCCAGCGTACCTCATCAATGATATCCTGGCCTGCAGCAATAGCCCTGTATTCCAGTTCGGCACGGATCATAGTATCGGTAGTTGACTGGAAAGTAAGCGATGTACTCATACTCAGTAAAGAGAATGCTACCATCGCTCCCAATAGCAATATTAAATCGGAAAAATCACTCATATTTTTTTATACCTGCTTTGTTCTCTTGTATTAAGAGAGGTAAAACCCTTCGCTATTACAAAAATGTATATAAAGAATGATTATTGCTATTAAAAAAGCTGAAATTAGAAGGATTTAACGGCCTGCTTTACAAAAGCTTACAATTGCTATTTGATAAGGGTAAATTTCTTGACAAAAGTGGCCTTATCTGTGATTAACCTGTAAAAATAGACACCGCTGGCAAGGTTTAAAGCCTGGAATGGGATCTCGTATTTTCCGGCTGTTCTGCGGCCAGAAACCAGTGTCCGTACTTTACGGCCCAGGATGTCGTACACTACTAATTCAACATTTGCATCTTCGTCTAATCCAAATGGAATTTTGGTGACAGGATTAAAAGGGTTGGGGAAGTTTTGGTTTAAGTAAACCTCTTCGGGGACATCTCTTTCAATTTGTTCGGTACTTACTTTTAAAGTGAACCGGGTGTACTGGGTACTTGCCTTCTTTTTGAGATTTGTATTTGGGGTTGCCGGATTCTCATTTCTTACAATTTTGGCACGGGTTGTGTGATTAAAAGTGTAACTGAGTTCTTCGAGAATATTTACTTCAGTGCCTGTATCATTGTCAATAAGGGTAAGTATCCAATCATCTGGAATATTTCTAAGCCCACCCCAAACCATTTTTAATTCTCCGGAAACGGGAGCACCCTCTTCAAAATAATTGATATGTAGAGGTATCCGGATCCTGGAGTTGAAATCTGATGGCAAACTATTTATTGCCAGTTCTGTTCCATCTTCGAGTAACGTATGGAACTCAATATGAGATAAGGAAAGAGGTAGCAATCTGTAGGCATCAAAAGTGTCTTTTCCTTTTGTGCCTGCTTCTGAAAACATAATGTTTGTTCTTTTGGAACGTCCGCTTGGGGATGTTACCCTTAATTCGAGTACAGGATCGGTAGAACTAGCTTTTTCCTTTTTGTTTTCAGGGTTTTCTTTACTAGTGGCTTGTTTCCGTAAAAAACCGCCACCTGTAGTTTTAGCCTCCTTTCTGACTTTCAAAACAGGACTGGGGGCGTTCGCTTTCACCCAAAAACCCTGGAAAGGCGCAATTAAGCCACTGGTAGGAATAGTACCCGACACTCCGTTCCAAGTAAGGTATTCTCCATCTCCACCGTTTGCATCAGGATCCCAGATATAAATACTGGATTCTACATTGGTTTTTGTCCAGTTGGCATTATCATCCCAATCAATAGTCGCTAAAAACGGGTTACCAATAAGGTTCCATCCCGTATCTGCCAGAGCCGTATAGGTAATCCCAAAATCGACTTCTGTATCGTCTCCATTCCATTCCTGCCCCTGAACGTCTAAAGTATCAGGAAGGGGATCATTATACCTGGAATCGGCTGCAACATCACCGAAAGCAAACAGGAAAATGCCCTGCCCCTGAACAACGGCGTCAGTAATATTGGTGGGGGCTCGATATCGTTCAAGATCTGTACCTACTACATTTTCCAAATAGGTGAGCACATTGGGTTGTAAACTATCTAACGGGGCATTTCCTAATGTGGAGCCTGTATAACCCTGTGTTAGTGTACCATCCAGGAAATCACCATAAGTAGTGCTAAAAGGAGAGGAGAGGATGCGCCAGCCTCTTGAGCCGGAAATCCTGCGTTGCATTCTGATCTCGCCTGAACCATATAGTTTTGAATTGGCAATCAGATTAGTTCCCGATGGCATAAACAGTACTCCATTAGTAAGCTTAAGGGAGTCTGTAACGGTTAAGTTAGCAAAGAAATCTGCACCGTTGGTATTATTTAGTTCCAGGTTTACATAGTCATTTGGTGAATTAATATCTTGGTTTATGGTACCATCTAATTTTACATAACCCACTGTCACATCTGAAATATCCAGGTTTCCACCCACTGCTACAGAATCAGTATTGCTTCCTAATAGCTCACCATCACCGGAAAGTTCTCCGGTTACAATTAATTCCTTACCCCCGGAAATAGTTACTGATGCGCTTGCTTCAATAGAAAGCTGAGCTACAGTGGTATTGGTGGTATTTATAACAGGTTGTTCATTACCCACAGCAGGTGTTGCGGGAATCAACACTTTATCTCCCGGAACAGGTACAAAACCCGAACTCCAGTTGGCTGCCAAATCCCAGTTTCTTGCGTCTGAAATAGACCCGATTTGAGATTGCCACAGGTTATTAAATGCAGCAAACTCTACCTGGGCATTATCGGTGATTGAAACTGCATTTAATGTCCCGGTAATAGTTGCAATACCTTCTACCACAGAAGATGTAAGGGTTGCCGTATAAGTACCATCGGTATTATCAGTTACTGATGAAAGTGAGCCATCGGTTGTACTCAGAACTACTGTTTCACCACCCGTTGTCCTGCTATTACCTTCGCTGTCTTTTAATTGAACGGTGATAGTTGAAGTTGAAAATCCATCATTTAATATTACAGAGGGGCTTGCAGTAACCTCTGTAGTAGATGCTGATGCAGCACCGGGGGTAACATCAAAAGTATTACTGTCTCCACTCTCAGGCCCTGAGCTGTTGGTTGCTGTTAAGGTACATGTGCCCAGGCTGGAGATTGATACTGTATGAGAAGAAAGCACTCCTGCAACAAAATTTGCTGTTGTTCCCTGTCCAACTCCCATCGTACAGTTTGAAGACATAGAAACTGTACCTGTGAATGTATCAACGGTATCCTGGATTCCATCGGCAGCTACAACAGTAATATTGAAGGTTTGTCCGGCAAGTTTGTCTGCTATATTTCCGGAAGGAACACGTTCAACTATAAATTGAGTAAGCTGGCCAAGTACTACAATATCAAAATTAGTACTGGTTGTATCTGTTAGCCCGGTGCTGGAAGCAGTAACGTTATATGTACCCACAGCGTCAACCGTGATATCAGTAAATTCGGCAATGCCAAAAAGGTTTGTTTCTACAGTTGTGGTACCACCGATTACCCCGGAACCACTTACTTGGTTTAATGCCAGGCTTACGTTAACCCTGCTCTCTTCAACGGAATTGCCAAACTGGTCAATAAGCTGAATACGGATAGCCGGAGAAATCGCAGAACTTACGTTTGAGGTAGCGGGTTGTTGAGCATATTTCATCGCTACTTCTGTGCCAGGTACCATCGTAAGTTGTCCGTAATTAGTACTACCTCCTAATCCGGTAGTCCCTGTATTGGTAATGTTACCTGTATTAGGCAAAATCCCGGTTGTTGGCCTTATCCTTAGATTTTGGAAAGTAATTTCTCCCGGATTTGCAGATGAAGCGGCAGAAATGGTAAATGTAATTTGAGAGGAGGTTCTGCTGGTAAATCCAACTGCAAGGGTTGTGCTTCCACCAAAGGCAGGCAATACTGATGCGGAAGGAGTACCGCCTGTTACATCCCATTCAAACCCGGCAGGTGCATTAAAAATAAATGTACCTCCGTTTGCAAACTCCCCTGCAAAGCTTTCCTGTACCCTGGGCCCTGTAAGTGTTGTGTATGTGGTATTCGCATCATCAGCAGATATAGCTTCTCCACCTGTAGCAGCGGTTAACGAACGAATAGGAATACTGTATTTTGTTGATAAGTAATCTTCGATAGATTCCTGTTCGGAAATGGCTACTTCTTTACCATAAAGAATTACTTCGGCGATTAGCCCGTCCCAGCTATCTGTTTGATCCTGGGTTCCCTGGCCGATAATAGCTGTTGTAACATCAGTCAGGATTCCTGTAGGAATATTTTGCTGAAATGTAGGATTACTCAATACACCATCTACATAGAGTTCATAGTTTACTTCAGAAGTCCACTTTAGCATTACAATTTGGCCGGAAGTGGTTTGAGCATCCTCGAAACTCTCCTGGACGAAAGCAACAGGCAAATCCCTCATTCCAGTAGTAATTACATCATCTGCTCCTCCATTGTCTCCCACATCGTCATAGCGTATGCTAAATACACGGTCTTGAGCTGTTCCATCCGGTTCATACGTAGTCCAGAAGCCACGATCTGTAGCCACACCATCCGATTCGATTACAAAGAAAATGGTGAGTTCATCAAGGCCGTTCAGATAGTTTTCTGCATCGGCATCTTCAAGCCGAACGGCTGATCCTCCCGGGAATTCAACAGCATTTTGTGAATTGATGCTTCCTACGCTGGTTGCAAATGTGGGTGCCGTAGCTGCGGTTATAAAATCATTTCCGTTACCACTTTGATCTTCCCACCGGCGAACATTTCCTCCATTTGTGCTTGCACTGCCACCAACCGTAGCATCAAATGTGCCTTCATCTCCTTTTAACCAAACCAGCAGATCTGGTACTGATTTTGGGATACTGAATGAGATTGTTCGGTTTACCGTATTGCTGTTTCCATCTCCGTCATTGGCAATGATGCTTACAGTTCTGTCTGTATCAGTGGGTACGGAAGCTGTATTTGCATAACGAACGGTTCGTATAGCTGCCTGGAAATCGGCTTTAGACGCAGGCCCTGTTAACGTAAGTAAACCGGTTCCGTCCGTCCATGCATCAGTAATTCCAAAGATATCATCAAAAACAAGGGTATCTTCAGCGCTGTCATAATTTCCTGTAATCTGGAAGGTCACACTTTCTATATTTGTATCGTCGGGATCGGTAAGTGTAATGGTTTCTGATACAGAAACAGTATCACCGGAAGGGTAGAAGAGGTTGCCAACCTCAATATTTGCTAAGGCAGGTACTGTATTTAAACTGGCTACCGAAATATCACGTGTGGTTCCTACAATACTACTGTCTATTCCGTCATATACCCTGAACTCTACAGTTCTGTCCAGTCCGGTTACAGGATCACTGCTTATATTTTCATAAGTAACATTGCGTAACGCTGTTTGATAGTTTGCCAGTGTAGTAGTTCCGGATAAGGTCAGTACTCCGGTTGAGCTGTTAAAAGAACCCGTAATACCAAGTGCATCAGAATAATCGAGTATGTCTTCTCCAAGAAAGTAGTTGTTAGTGAAAGATACAGTAGCTGCTTGCAGGTTTGTGTCATCAGTATCAGTAACGGTAATAGCAGAAGTGATTTGGGTTGCCCCATCATTTTCAGTAAACGCAAGCGTAGTTCCCTCAAGGTTTGCAAGCACGGGCACATCATTTGAAGGAATAATATTTATGTCTCTTGTAACAACACCACTGGAATCATCCCAATCATACACAATAAAGCTGATCTCTCTTGTAACAGTAGAGGGGCTAACCGTTTCTGTGTTTTGATAAGTAACAGAGCGTAAAGCAGCCTGGTAGTTGGCTACTGAAGAACTGCCGGTTAAAGAAAGTACACCGGTTGAACTGTTATAAGAACCGGTGATTCCTGTGCCGTTACCTGCAAGTACATCTTCGGAACTGTTAAAACCGGATGAGATATAAACCCACGCACTATCCAGGTTAGTGTCATCCTCATCTGCAACTGTAATGGTTGAAGAAATAGCCGTTGCAGGATCAGCTTCGTTATAGTCCAGATCTGATACTTCAACATCGGCCAGGACAGAAGGGGTATTGAACCACTTATCACTTAAAAATCCGTAAATATTGGTGAAGTCGGATGTAGTTAGTGCATTATTCCAAGAAATAAACTCTGCTATAAACCCATCAAAATTATTAGTTCCTGTAGGGTTGTTTCCGGTGGTAACCGGATCCCGGGTTCCGTCTTCTTCACCAATTTCTGCTCCTCCGGAATGTGCACGTTGAAAATCTACACTTGCTAAAGTGGTTATAGCTCCACCGTTTACATTGGCTTCCCAAACTTTATTAGCCAGAGTAGGATCAGTAGCGTCATGACTGGCAATTATAATGTAAGAGGTATTTGGTTGAACACTTCCAAGGTCGATTGACTTGTATTGATCACCCCCTCCCCATTCTGCATTATTCCAAACAAACGCGTACAGATTTCCATCTTTTATACTTAACTGGTAACCTCTTGTACCACCTCCTTGCTCATACATTACCTGAAGGCCAGTAGTAGAATTACCCGTTCTAAAAACCATAGCAAATGATTTTTCGGTGTAAGTGGCGGTATTAAGTAGAGCATCATTTGTGGGAGAGAGGTTGTCATCAGTGCCATCAAACAGGAGTGCACCTCGTCCACCTAAATAGCTTGAACCTAATAAAGGTTGATTGGAACCTGTGCCATTTGAAGCAGAAATATCCGTACTACTTGCACCCACATTATCGGATCGGTCACTCCAGGGAGATAAAGCCCCATCAGCTGGTTGATTGGTTCCACTGTTTCCATCGCCGTCTGCATCCTGTGCATCGTAGTGGAAAACACCTGTTGACTTATAAGTTGCCAACTCGGTTATATCTGCAGGATACTCTAGATTACGGGTAACCGCACTGCTGTTTTCTGTGCCATCATTAACAGTAATGCTTATAGTTCGGGTTAACATAGAAGGGGAACCGGCAGTATTTTGATAGGTAACTGATCGCAGAGCTGCCTGATAACTGGCTAACGTAGCCGTTCCTGATAGTGATAGGACTCCTGTTCCTACTGTCCAGGTTCCGGTAATCCCATTTTGATCAACAAATGCCAGCTCATCTTCTGTGTTATCATAATTTCCTGTAATCTGGACAATTGCACTTTCAATATTAACGTCATCTAAATCAGAAACGGTAATAGCAGAACTAATTACCCGGGTACCACTTCCTGCAAAATAAATAATAGCATTCGATTCCAGATTATTTAAAACCGGGGCATTGTTTACTTTAACAACATTAATGTTTCTTGTTTCAGTATTACTGTTATTTGTACCATCGTTTACAGTAAAGGAAATAGTTCTTGTTAATTCACTTGGGGCAGGATCGGTATTTTGATAAGTAACAGTTCGTAAAGCTGTTTGGTAATTTGCCAGGGTTGTTGAACCTGTGAGTGTTAGCACTCCTGTTCCGCTAGAGTAACTACCTGTAATGCCTAATTGATCTGTAAATGCCAGAACATCTTCTGATGAATCAAAATTGCCGGTAATAGAAACGGTTGCACTTTCTATGTTTGTGTCATCTCCATCCGCTACCGTGATGGCTGAGGTGATTACTGTGGGGGAATCTCCTGAATTGTAGGTTATTGCACCTGCCTCAATATTATCCAGAACAGGCTCTGCATTCAGTTGAGTAAAAAATGAGCCGGGAGCAAACTGGTTATTATACTCTGTGGCAATCCAGGCACTATCCCTTGTGATATTCGAAATTCTTACCTCATCTATGTCACCACGATAGTCATAAGTGGTAGTAGAGATGAACAGATCATCATCACTGATTGAAAAGGATTCAACGGAATTGTCGGAAGCTACTTCAGTACCATCTACGTAAATAATCCGATCTCCGTTTGAAGCTCTTGTAAAAGCCAGATAAGCCCATATATTATTAGTGAGTTGTCCTGCCGGAGAGTTTAGGGCATCGTTATTAATTTGGAAACGTAAGCTTCCTGATCCGTCTGTCCATACGGAATACCCATCGGTATAATTTCCTTTGGTAATAATGTCGGGTCCATTGCCAAGGTTAGCAATTCGTGTCCATAGCGAAATAGTGATGTTACCGCTGATGTCGAGAGGAGATACTCCATTGTCGGCAACTGTGATAAGATCGTTATTGCTATTGAAATCAACAGCGTTACCAATTTGCCCTGTAGTTGATACGGTACCTGAGTTTACCCCATCTGTTCCGTTGCCGGATGCATCGAGGTAGTCATTATTGAGGTGGAGTACCATTTTATAGTTAGAGTCCCAGACATTGGTGCTCGACTGATCAGTGGAAATACCTGAATTACCAAAGTGTATATAAAACTCAGTATCAACAGTAGCTGAAAGGGTAGGGAAGCGTACCCAAAACTCGATAGCACCGGTAGCAGCATTATAAGATTCAAGCTGATGACTAAGTATAGTAAAACCATTTGCAGAGGTAAATGCTATATCATACCCATTTGCATTTTGCACACCCCCGCCGTTGCCAACAGTGCGAAGGTCATTTAAAGTGAAACTTACAAGCACAGGGAAGTTCGTCAAGTCTGAGGTTCCCTCTACTTGTGAAGCATTTACCTGACCTTTTAACCTAAAATTATAGCCTGGAAGTTGAGCCAGTGATAATTCTGTAAAAGCAAACAGGACTAAAATAAATGCTGACAGATGATATAAGCATTTTTTGCTCTTGAACACTTTTATACCTTTTGTAATTACAATGAATCAAATATAAAAAGAAGGGGATAAGGCGTTCGTATTCTTAATTGATTCTAACTCAAAAAAGGAAAAATTAGGATTATTTAATGAGAGTCATTTTCTGAATGAAGATTCCTTCAGATGTTTGAAGCCGGTAGAAGTAAATACCTGAAGCGAGGTCAAGGGCATTGATGGTAACAGAATAATTTCCTGCATTTCTTGGAGCACTAACAACCGTTCGTACTTTTCTTCCGAGAATATCAAATATATCCAGTTCTACAAATCCGTCTTCACTTACTCCGTATTCTATTACCGTAGAAGGATTGAAAGGATTGGGGTAGTTTTGGTTCAGGAACGCAATCCTGGGAATATTGGCCTCAATCTCTTCTGTGGTAATTAGTAAGGTAAAGCGTGTTGCAAGTGAGTTTTTTTGGGTAAGTTTTTGCCTGCTATTCGGATGGGCTACTTTTGCATTACCTGATGTGGCATGGAAGAATTCATAAAATTCGGTATTTAACAGGTCAATTTCTTCCCCGGTTTCATTGTCAGTCAAAATCAGCAACCATTCATCGGATAGGTTGTCCAGGTTAATAGCACGGAGCTTAAAGTCACCGACAATAGGCTGTCCCTCAAAGTAACCTCCAACCGTTATAGGTATTTTGATCCTGTTTGTTAAAACACCAGGCAGGTTATTGATGGACAGTGCGGTTCCGTCTGGAAGAAGTGTATGTAATTCGATGCGATTTTCTGTGAGTGGGAGTAACTCATAAGCATCCAGTACATCTTTGTCTTTAGAACCTTCCGGTGAAAACATAATACTGGTTTCTTTTTCAAGGCCTTGTGCAGTTAGTTCAAGAGTAATAAGTGGTGAGTCTGTACCGCCAGGCGTTTTATTGGCTTCTTTACGTAAAAAAGCTCCCCCTGTGGTTTTCGCTGCTGTGGTTACTTTTAACACTGGACTGCTTGTGCTTGCTTTAACCCAAAAACCCTGGAAGGGTGCTATTAAACCAGTGCCTAATGTTCCGGTTGTACCGTTCCAGGTCAGGTATTCCCCGTTACCTCCATTAGCAGCCGGATCCCATACATAAATCGTTGACTCTATATTTGTTTTGGTCCAGTTCGCACCATCATCCCAGTCAATAGTGGCTCCAAACGGATTTCCAATAAGGTTCCACCCGGTATCGGCAAGGGCTGTGTAAGTTACTCCAAAGTCTACCTCGCCAGCTGTACCATTAAATTCCTGACCACTGACATCCAAAGTATCAGGTAACGGATTATTATATCTGGCATCAGCGGCCACATCATCAAAGAAGAACACAAAAACTCCCTGGCCTTCTACCAGGTTGTCAGTAATATTGGTGGGAGCCCGATACCGCTCATTATCGGTACCTACTACAGTTTCAAGGTAGGTTAAAACGTTAGGCTGTAAGCTATCGAGAGGTGCATTGCCAAGAGTTGACCCGGTGTAGCCTTGTGTGAGTGTTCCATCTAAGAAATCGCCGTAGGTAGATGCCACCGGAGAGGATAAAATGCGCCATCCTCTTACTCCTGTTATGGTTCTTTGAAAACGTAAAACACCGGTGCCGTAACTAATACCTGTTACGGTAAGATTAAGCCCGCTTGGAATTAGTAACTCTCCGGCAGTCATAAACAAGCTGTCACTGATAGCAAGATTTTGCTCAATACTTACACCTGCTGCATTATCAATTTCGAGATTGGTATAAGAATGGGGGTTAGTAATAGATTGGGCAGCAGAGCCATTGAGTATTACCGTACCCACGTTAATGGTAGATACATTCAGGATGTCACCACCTACGGTTAAACTATCCGCGTTACTTCCTAAAACACTTCCCCCGGATATATCACCGGAAATAGTGAAATTGATGCTTCCTGAAATGGTCAGGGAGGCCCCGCTTTCCATAGTTACAGATGCAACACTGGCTCCTGCTACATCAATTACAGGAAGTTCATTACCCACAGCAGGGGTGGCAGGTATAAATACTACAGAAGAAGGGCCCGGTACCGTTCCTACGTTCCAGTTACCTGTATCTTCCCAATCGGAGGCTAAACTTGCTGAACCTAGCTGGCTGTCCCATATATGGCTAAAAGCTGCATATTCAACATCTGCATCATCCGTTATGGATGCTGCGTTTACGGTTCCTGTTATGTTATCGGTTCCTAAGGTTGTGGAAGAAGTAAGAGTGGCTGAATAAGTTCCGTCTGTATTATCGGTTACTCCGCCTAAAGAGCCCAAAGCAGTAGGAGTGATACTAAGTACAACAGCATCACCACCTGTGGTAATATCATTTCCATATACATCTTTCAGATCAACAGTAATAGTTGATGTGCTGATACCATCATTGAGGATTACTGTAGGCGAGGCGGTTATGGTAGAAGTAGTTCCTGACGCCGCCCCGGCGCTCACTGTGAAACTATTACTGGTTCCGAACTCTGGCCCCGATGAATTTGTAGCTGTGATGGTACAATTACCAACACTTGTTATACTTACGGTTGTGGAAGCTAATACCCCGTCAACAAAATTGGCTGAAGTACCCTGCCCGGTTCCCATGGTGCAGCTTGAAGAAATAACCACGGTACCATTAAAGGTAGTTACAGTAGTAGCCGTGCCATCAATAGCAGTAATAATGATATTGAAGCTTTGTCCGGCTGTTTTAGCACTAATGTTACCGGATGGTACCCGTTCAACCGTAAAACCGGTTAAGGTCCCGGCATTTACAATCTCGAATGTGGAACTCGTATCCGGGCTTAACCCGGTACTTGTAGCTACCAGTTCTTTGGTTCCGATGTCATCAATAGCCAAGGTGTCAAACTCTGCAATTCCCAGCGCATTAGTTGCAATGGGGGTGCTTTGATTGAGGTTACCGGTGCTTCCTGTTGCCAGGGCAATAGATATATCTACACCTGATTGCTCTATGCTGTTTCCAAACTGATCTACTAATTGAACCCGGACAGCAGGAGAAATAGTACTATCAACGTTGGTTGTTGTTGGCTGCTGGGTAAAAATCAAACTATCGCTGGTACCAGATACCATAGTAATGGTTCCATAATTAGTACCACCGCCCTGCCCGGTTGTTCCTGTATTGGTGATATTGCCGGTATTAGGAATTACCCCTGTTGTTGGTCTTATTTCTAGTCCGGTAAATTCCAGTTGACCGGGGTTAGTAGAAGAGGCTACATCTACAGTAAACGTAACCGTTGTTGTGTTAACGCTGGTAAAGGAGGCGTTGAGTTCAGTTGATCCACCAAAAGCCGGAGATTCTGTCACATTAATAGTACCACCTGTATTCCATTCGTAACCTGTTGGGGCTGTCAATACAAAAGTGCCGGTAGCGGTAAATTCCCCTATAAAACCTTCCTGTACAAAGGGGCCGGTAAGCGCTGTATAAGTAGTATTTGCATCATCTGCAGAAATAGCTGAACCGCCCGTAGCCGGTGTGATTTTTCGTATAGCCTGGTCATATTTATCAGCGAGGTAATCTTCAATGCTTTCCCGTTCAGACTGCGAAATACTACGGCTGTAAAAAATAAACTCAGCTATTTCACCATCCCAGCTTACATTTGCCGCATTCGGATCATCTTTTCCTCCTTTACCTAAAATAGCCGTAGTAGCCGCTGCTGCTGATATGGTACCAGAGGGAGGGGGATCAGCGGCCGAACTGGGGTTATTCAAAATACCGTCTACAAAAAGATCGTAAGTAATACCACTTTCCCACTGTAAGCTGATGATTTGGGCATTAGTGGTTTGTATATCCGAAAAGCTTTCTAATTGGTTGTCGGCTGCATTACCCAGAATGCCTGTTTTAACTACATTCGTGAAGGCACCTGCGCCATTTGCCCCTGAAGCATCATATCTGATTGTCAGCGTTTTATCCTCACCGGCAGGTGTTTCAGCAATAAACAAACCCCGGTCACTATTGGTGACATCTGATTTAAACACTACAAAAAGGCTGAACTCAGCTAGGTTATCAATATAATTTGCATCGCCATCCGCATCTTCAAAATGATCGCCATTTCCCGCAAAGCTTACAGATGGTTGGCTGTTTAGGTTTGCAGAACTGGCAATAAAGGTGGGTGCTGTACCTGCATCAGCTACACCTATATAATCATTTCCATTTCCACTTTGATCAGCCCAGGTTGTAATGGCAACCCCATCACCTTCAGAAATACCGGCATCTGCCCGCAACCATACTTCCAGGTTGGGAATGGTTTCTACAGGGCTAACATCAATGGTTCGTTTCAGGGAATCACTTTTCAGGGCTCCGTCAC
The DNA here is from genome assembly GCA_006969905.1 of Balneolaceae bacterium. Classification (GTDB taxonomy): domain Bacteria; phylum Bacteroidota; class Rhodothermia; order Balneolales; family Balneolaceae; genus Balneola. Next base: position 2,269,888 of record CP030887.1, read on the forward strand.
TTACAATAAAACTTACTACACGTTCAGGCCCTGAGGCAATGGTTGCATAATTTTTATAGTCAACGGATCGTAACGCGGCCTGGTAATCACTTAGGAGGTTGTTTCCTGTCAGCTTTAACCACCCTGTTGCTGTATCATAAGTTCCCGTAATCCCGAACAGGGTAGAATAAATAAGAGAATCTTCTGTAGGTTTGAAGTTTTCCGAAATAACCACAATAGCACTGTCGAGGAAAGTATCATCCGGATCGGATACCACGATGGTATTGGTAATTTGTACAGCAGCATCAGGATAAGCCAGGTTTTCGGATTCAATGGAACTCAACACAGGCTTGGAATTTGTTGCTGTAACAGTAATATCCCGGGTTTCTGTGTTGCTGTTGTTATCTCCATCATTAATAACAAAAGAGATGTTTCTGTTTAGCTCTACCGGGTCAGAACTGGTATTTTCATAAGTAACGGCACGTAATGCTGCCTGGTAATTTGCTTTTGTATCGCTACCTGAAAGGGTTAAGACGCCTGTTCCTGCTGCAAAGCTTCCGGTAATACTTCCTGCATCTGTAAAGCTCAGGATGTCTTCACCTAAGGTATAATTTCCTGTGATACTTATAGTAGCGCTTTCCATATTAGTATCATCAAAGTCTTCGAGTGTAATTGCGGAGGTAATGGCTACGGCTCCGTCTCCTTCATTATAGGCCAGGTTTCCGGCCTCAATATTGGCAAGAGTAGGGGTGATTACTGCATCTATCACATTTACATTTCTACTTACTGTGTTACTTACATCATCCCAGTCATAGGTTTCAAACTCAATGGTCCTTGTACTTGCTGTGGGGTTTGCAGCAGAGTTTCTATAATTGATTGAACGAAGCGCAGTTTGGTAATTGGCTTTGGTATCTCTACCTGTTAGCAGAAGTACCCCTGTAGTGCCGTTATAAGTACCTGTAATACTTCCTGTATCAACAAAAATCAATGAATCTTCACCTGTTACAAAATTAGTGGTTATGGAAACCCTGGCGCTGTCCATATTCAGATGCGGGTCGGTATCAGTTACGGTAATGGTATTGGTAATTTGAGTATCAGGGTTGCCTTCGGTGAAGTCAATATTGGTACCTTCAATTGCTCCCAAAATGGGTGCTGTATTTCCCCACTTATCTTCAAAATAGGTATTTAAGCTAGCTATTTGCCCGCCATTTAGAGCCGTATTCCAGGATGCAAACTCTGCAATTTGTCCTGCAAAATTTCCATTTTCGTTAGCCAGGGTAACCGGGTTTTTTGTATTTCCACTATTACCTCCTAAACCCGAAGTTTCACTGGTAGCAGGCATATCTCCGGCATCTGTAAATGAACTGAATGCCCCGTTATTAACTTGTGCAGTCCAAACATTTGAATCATGATATGCAATTACGGTATAGGATGTATTAGCCTGAACAGCACCCAGATTTATGGATTTATGCCGCACAGCATTGGAGCCCCCCCAATTTCCATCCCCTCTGCTGTAAGCCTGGGCATAGAGTACTCCATCTTCCAGAGTGAAATTATATCCTCTTGTACCACTCGTTTGCTCATAGATAACCTGGAACCCGGAAATATTGGTTCCCGTCCTGAAAACGAATGCAAATGCTTTTTGGCTAAATATGCTGTTATTAATAAGTGCTTCAACTGTTTTAACCAATTCATTAGCAGCACCATCAAATACTACAGAGCCCCGTTCCCCAAAACCGTCCGTATCGTAAGTGGCGGCATCGCCGGTTGTAAAGTCAAAATTATTAGTGGTATTTAAGTCTACCCAGGTAGAAATTGCTGCACCATCAGCAGTATTGGCAATGCCATCGTCATCTACATCCTGGGCATCAAAATGAAATACATTATTTGAAATATCAGTTGTTAAATCTGTGAGGGTAGTAATAATATCAATATCCCTGGTTACAGTATTTGTAGCATTCGTTCCTTTATACCCTGTAATTGAAACTGTTCTTGTAAGTGAACTGGGGGAAACTGGTTCATCATTGCTATATGTGATACTTCGTAGGGCACTTTGGTAATTAGCAAGGCTAGTTGTTCCAGTAAGCAATAGCTTTCCTGTTGCAGTTGAATATGTTCCGGTAATAGTACCATCTGTAAAATTCAGTTGATCATCCGGGTTATCCAGGTTCCCGGTTATCTGTACAATAGCGCTGTCCAAAGTTGTAATAGTAGGGTGGGAGTCAACGGTAAGTGCCGAAGTAATGAATACAGCCGAACCGCCAGCGGTATAAAGCTGAGTACTGGTTTCAATATTACTTAGCCCCGGGACATCAGCCAGTTCTTCTATAAAAGCAGAGGGGTTTAACTGGTTTTTATATTCAGTGAGAATCCAATCCTCAGAACGATCAATATCAGATATCCGGACTTCATCCATAATACCATCTACAGCATCTGCACTTCTGGAGATATATAAAGGATCGTTATTAGCAATAAATGCATCAGTATTTGTATTGGAAGCAACCAGGGCACCATCCTGGTAAATAGCCATTCCTGAAGAACTTTGAACAAAGCTAATGTACACCCAGGTTGCGTTTGCCAGTGGGTTTGCCGTACTGGTGGTCAATACATTGGTTCCGTTTTTCCTCCATCGTGTTCTTACTCCACTTCTTGCACTGGCCTCGTAAGAAAGGTTAATTCCTTTCGATATATAGTCTGGAACTTGTGTACTTGTTTGGTTGAACCAAAAAGACAGGGTAATATTACCGGTGATATCCAGGCTTGCGGCATCAGGTACCTGAATAAAATCAGCATCCGCACGTACAAAATTCCGGGCATTTCCGATTTGTCCGGCTACAGTTGGGATACCCCCGGTACCATTTTCTGTACCATCGTTGCCGTTTGTGGTACCATCTGTTTCAGTAGCACCTCCGTCCATGTGCATAACCAGTTGGTAGTTAGAGTCCCAGGTGGAAGTAGAGCTTTGATCAGTAGTAATCCCGGAATCCCCGTAGTAAATGAAGAACTGTGTATCAATGGAGGGGCTCAATGTAGGGAACTTCACCCAAAAGATAATTTCACCGGTGCCGGAGTTATAGGATTCCAGCTCAAAGTCTAATGCAGTGGTGCCGTCTGCAGCAGAAAAAGCAATATCGAAACCATTTACATTTTCTACCCCGGTTCCCGGGTTATGGATAAAATCACCATCTGTAACATTAATAAGAACCGGAAAGTTAGTAAGATCAGTGGTGCCGCTTACACTATCGCTTTCTATGATATACTTTTTCCTGTTTGCAAAAGAACCCAATTGAGCATAGGCTATTTCTGCAAAAAAGGTCGTAAGCAGTACACATATAAATACGCTATATGTTTTCTTAGAAAACAATATCAAAATCCTGGTTACTATTTGCCGTCTAAAAAATAACTAAACGCAGTGTATTAACAGCATAGGTTAGCCAATTCTAACTCATACACAAATCTTGTATTAATTGCATTAACATACAAACAAAAGCAATTTTCGGTTTAAAAAACTAAACCTTGTTAAAGAGTAAACAAAACTTTCAATCAAATAGCTTATAAGGCTATATTAGCAGCCCAATTAAGTTAAGATTGCCCATGAAAGGAATAGTATTAGCCGGGGGTACCGGATCAAGATTATATCCACTTACAAAGGTTACAAATAAACATTTGTTGCCTGTAGGTGAAAAGCCCATGATTTATCACCCCATTGAAAAGCTTCTGGAAGCAGGTATCCAGGAAATTTTGATTGTAACCGGAACTGAACACATGGGGGATGTGGTAAATCTGCTGGGTTCCGGGAAAGATTTTGGTTGCCGCTTTACCTATAAAGTACAAGATGAGGCAGGTGGTATAGCCCAGGCATTAGGCCTGGCCGAGAATTTTGCAGGAGATGATCCCGTAGTGGTTATTCTTGGGGATAATATTTTTGAGCATTCGCTTCAAAAAGCCATGGATAATTATGAAGGAGCCGGGGCGCAGATTTTGATCCAGGAAGTGCACGACCCGGAACGTTATGGGGTTGCAGAACTGGATGGCGACAGGGTTATTTCAATCGAAGAAAAGCCTAAGAATCCAAAATCGAATTATGCTGTTACCGGTATTTATTTTTATGATGCTACGGTTTATGAGTGCATTAAGACCTTGAAGCCCTCTGGCAGGGGAGAACTCGAAATCACAGATGTAAACAACCACTATATTGCTAAGGGAGTAATGAAGAGTTCTGTTTTAGAAGGTTGGTGGACAGATGCAGGTACGCCGGAATCATATCGACATGCTAACGAACTTGCCCGGAATAATTAATCAATGAAGTTGTTGATAACAGGTGCCAATGGTCAGTTAGGGCAGGAATGGGTAAGCTTTTGTAACGCGAAAGGAATTAGTTACGAAGCTTTCGATTTACCCGGGTTAGATATCACCAATACCGGGTCACTTAAATCAAAAATCCGGCAAGTACAGCCTGATGCTATAATCAACTGTGCCGCCTACACTCGTGTTGATGAAGCAGAAATTCAAAAGGAGAAATCCGAAAGAATAAATGCAGAAGCCGTGCATATACTTGCCTCACTATGCAAAGAAAACAGTATAAAACTCGTGCATTATTCCACCGATTATGTATTTAGCGGCGACATAAATGATCGGCTTCAATTTCCAAACGGGTATCCTGAAACACATACAACTTCGCCAATTAACCAGTATGGGTATTCAAAATGGTTAGGGGAAAAAAGCATAATCGAATCTGGCTGCGACTATTTATTGATCAGGGTCTCCTGGCTTTGCGGGAAACATGGCAGCAACTTTGTTAAAACCATGCTCACACTCAGTAGCCAAAGAAATGAACTTACTGTTGTGAATGATCAATTTGGAAGCCCAACATTCGCTGATAATGTTGTTGAAAATAGTGTAGTATTGTTAGAAACTGGGCAAAACGGTGTTTTTCATTTGAGTTCTTTAGGGATATGTACATGGTACGATTTTGCCTCCGAAATTTTCTCCCGACAGGGAATTGATGTAACTGTGAATCCGGTAGATTCTTCGGCTTTTCCTACCCAGGCAAAACGCCCTGCTTTTTCTAAGCTAAGCACCCAAAAAATTGCTACCATTAACGGAGTTACGTTGGCAGGCTGGAAAGAAGGATTACAACAATTGCTTAAAACGCTTTGATAATGAAGATTACCGAGAGCAGGATTAAAGAAGTTAAGCTTCTTGAACCCAGGGTTTTTGAAGATGACCGGGGTTACTTTTTTGAATCATACAGAGAAAACCTATTGCAGGAAGCAGGCATCTCAGGTGCTTTTGTTCAGGATAATGTTTCAAAATCATTCCAGGGAACAGTAAGAGGATTGCATTACCAGATCAAGAATCCGCAAGCTAAATTGGTAAGCTGTCTAAAAGGGACTATTCTTGATGTGGCTGTAGATATCCGAAGAAATTCGTCAACTTTTGGTAATTATGTAGCTTTTAAGCTGTCAGAAGAAAATCACCGGATGCTATATGTACCTATTGGTTTTGCCCATGGGTTTTCAGTATTAAGTGAGGAAGCAATAGTATCATACAAATGTACGGATTACTATAATCCTGATGGAGAGCGGGGTATTCGTTGGGATGATCCGTTAATTAGGATCAACTGGGATGTATCCCGACCCATATTATCTGAAAAAGATCGCAAGCTTCCGTTATTTTCATCATTAAGAGAAGAGGACACCTTTTGAAAAAGATAATTGTAACAGGAGGAGCCGGATTTATTGGTTCTAACCTAATCCTGAAATTGTTCAAAGATTATCCGGACTGGACGATAATGAATATCGACAAGCTTACATATGCTTCTGATCAATCGTACCTTAAACCCTTGCGTGATTCTGAGCGGTACTATTTTAAAAAAATTGATCTGGTAGATCGTGACGAGGTAAAAGACATAGTGAAGAGTTTTAAGCCGGATGGAGTTATTCATTTAGCAGCCGAGTCACATGTAGACAATTCCATAACCGGGCCGGGGCCTTTTATTCAATCTAATATTGTAGGTACATTTAATATTCTTGAAGAATGCCGACAGCTTTGGGTTGAAAATGAGGAATCGTGGACTAAAAACCGGTTTTTACACGTATCAACTGATGAGGTTTATGGAGAACTGGAAGACGATGGTTTTTTCAAGGAGAATACACCCTATGCTCCAAATTCACCGTATTCTGCTTCAAAAGCGGCGAGTGATATGATTGTACGTGCGTACTTTCAAACCTATGGCATGAATGTGGTTACTACCAATTGCTCCAACAATTACGGGCCTCATCAACACGATGAGAAACTGATACCCGTTGTGATTCGAAAAGCTCTTGGTCATGAACCTATTCCGGTATACGGGAAAGGACAAAATGTGCGAGACTGGCTGTTTGTAAGAGATCATTGCAGCGCTCTTGAAACTGCATTTTTGAAAGGGAAAGCAGGAGAAACTTACAATATTGGAGGGAATAACGAGTGGAAAAACCTCGACCTGGTATACAAAATTTGTGATATCCTTAATGAAGAAGTTGGAAAGGGGCCCGAAGCAGATTATAAAAACCTGATCTCTTTTGTTACTGACCGTCCGGGTCATGATTTCCGTTATGCTATTGATGCTTCTAAAATCAAAAACGAATTGGGTTGGGAACCATCTCCTGATTTTGATGGAATGCTAAGAGAAACCATTTTGTGGTATGTAAATAAGTATAACTCAAAATGAAAGATTTAAGATTTAAAATTGGAATACACAGTCGCCAATTTTAAATCTTAAATTTTGAATACATAATTCAGAAATATGAGCGATAAAAGATATTGGTTAATGAAATCAGAGCCAGATGCATACAGTATTGATGACCTTGAAAGAGACCAGGTAGAACCCTGGGATGGTATCAGAAACTACCAGGCACGGAACTTTATGAGAGACGATATGAAGATAGGAGACAAGATTTTTTTCTATCATTCCAATGCAAACCCCATTGCCATTGTGGGTACCATGGAAGTAGCCAGTGAGCCTTATCCCGATCCTACCCAATTTGACCCGGACAATAAATACTTTGATGAGAAAAGCAGTGAGGAAAATCCGCGCTGGCAGTTAGTGGATGTAAAATTCATCCAAAAGTTTGAAAATCCGGTTACGCGTGAAGCTATGAAAGAAGAACCGGAGCTGGAAGATATGCTTATCTTTAAAAGAAGCCGCCTGTCAATTACCCCGGTTACCGAAGCCGAGTGGAAGAAAATTCATGAGATGGCAGGGGTGAGTGTGCCTGGCTAAATGCTGTAGCTAACGAATGGAAGTTATTGACAGTTTAACTTTGTTAGGTGGCGGTTTTACTTTCCATCTTGCCAAAACTATTGTAAACCACATACCCCAACCATAAGGCTACAATTACATCGATTAAAGTTGAACCAAAATACACCCCGCTTACCCCAAACCATTTTGGTAGTAATAACATAACCGGTACGTAAAAAATGATTTGTCTCGCTAATCCTATGATGCTGGCATATTTGGGTTGCTCAACAGCAGGCAGGTGTGTAAGTGACATAAAGACAAAAGGAAGGAAAGGAATAATTGCCATATAAACCCTGAAATTAATCAATTCAGTGGATGTCATGATTTTATTTGGTAGTACCATCTGTAGACTGATTTGCGGGAATACCATTAGAAAAAGCCAAAATGGGAGGATTAACCAAAAACCTGTTCTGCAGAACAACCAAAAAACCTCTTTTACTCTTTTGTATTGACCCGCGCCAAAATTGACTCCTTCTATTGGTTGTAATGCTCTCATAAAGCCAAATAGTGGTGTCATCATAAATAATAAAATACGGTTGGCCGCGGCAAAAAAAGATAGGTCCTCATCTGTGCCGTAATTAACAATAGCATTGAATACAATAATGGCTTGTATCAAGCCCATTATGCTTAGGATAAAACCAGGAAAACCCAATTTTAGAATACTTTGAAAAACGGTTTTATCATAGGAAATGCTATTTATATTTGAAGGAAAAGAAGATTTTCCTGTATTAAAATAAGTGTAACCAACAATACAGTATATTAGCATACCAATATTGGTTGACCAAGCGGCACCATCAACATCCATATTCAAATAGATTATCGAAATTGGAGTTAAAACAAGGTTTATCATGAGCCCATATACCATGATAATCGCTGCTGTCATCATTTTACCTTCTGATCGTACTACAAAATTAAGCTGTAAGGCATATATCCAAAGAGGAGTTGCTAAAAGAGTGATTTTGAAGTAACGCACTCCATATTGGAGAACTTCACCATAGCCCCCCATCATCTTTATCAAAGACTCAGCAAAGAAGAAGGCAGGTAAAGCAAAAACAAGTGATCCTATTATTGTGAAAAGTGTAGCATTAGGGATTACTTTTTTTTGACTTGTCACATCTTCTTTGCCTATCAGAATGCTTATTAAGTTTCCAGCCCCTGTGCCTACCCAGGAACCTAGCCCCAGCATAACTGATGTTAAAGGGTATGCTAGTGCTACACCAGATAATGCCGTTTCGTTAAGCAATTGCCCTATATAAATCGTGTCCATAAAAGCATTAAGCCCAAATAACACCATGGCAAAGATAGCAGGAAGGGACAGCTGCCACATCACTTTCTTCAGGTCAGCTGTCAGAATAAATTGTTTTTGGTTACTACCTGGTTTCAATTCCTTAACTAAACCCTTTAATTACAAATAATTTATATCCTCAATTATGATTCAAGCACAGAGCTAAAATATAAAATATATCTAAGACTAAAAATTTATTTAGCCAAGACTAAATAATAAAACCTATAAAGAGGGGAACAGAGATTCATCAGGTGGCAGGAGTTGGTAACCACTATTGATATTGTCGACTTACCACATTAATAATCTGGATTACAGTTTTATATCACAGCGGATAATATCGTGCTTTACTTCAAGCTTATATTGATCGTTTTTATCTAATATGTATTTTTCCAGTTCTTCAATGGTTGGGTAGTCACCTTTGCCAATGAATAGACGTGCATCATCAATTAGCAAAACGTGATTAAGTTCGTCATCACTGAGGATAGCGTCCAGCTCTTCGAATATCGGGCAGTTTTTATTACCCTTTGCAGTTATACCAGATGAGTAATGACCGTCCAGCCAAAATATAGCGGGTTCATTTATTTCCGGTAGTATTTTTGGAAGGACATCTCCGCTGTCACCATGCAGAATTGTAATGTGCTTATATTTTCTGAATCGCCGGGTGGCTTTATTGAACAAATCAATCCCCAATTCAATAGAAATAATCTTACTGAATGTGTTCTTTTGTGCTTCCACCATATCTCCTAAGTAAGTACCGGTTTCCACTAATAGTTTATATTGATACTTCTCCCGGTACTCCTGAATAGTTATCTGTTTTACAATATGAGGAGAAGGGGCTGGGCACCCGTTTTGTTTCCATTCAGCAAGCTGTTTTTGATCATTTTTTTTCTTGCGGATATTTAATACCGGTTGAGGCATCAGGCTCTTTAAAAATCTTTTAATCTTTGCTGTCATTTAAATTGTTTAGGGGGTTAGGGTTCCTATGTTTCCCACTACGATTTTTGGGGCACAGCGATTATTTCGGAATATAACCAGGAAGGGTGTGAATTGCTGTTTCCTATATCAGTCTTCATTCTTTTAGAAGGCTGTCTAACTCACCTTTCCGTACTTCGAATTATTCATGAATTTAAAGATGAAGAGCGGAGCGGATTCATCTTCAACGGTCTGTATATGGTGCGTTGCCGTCCAGCAGGGCTGCTATGATTTTTTAGCCTTTGTTATATGCTTTTCTTTATTTCTTACAAATATTAATTTGTGTCTACTTTTCGGGTTTTCACGTTGTTCGATTTCGAATCTGTCAATTGATTTAATCAGTGGTGTGAGTTTTTCAAATCCATAATTTCTAGAGTCAAAGTTGGGTTGCTTTTTCTGTATCAAACTTCCAACGTCTCCAAGAAATGCCCAACCGTCTTCATCTGATAAATCCCTAATAGTTGTTGATATTAGATTTATTTCCTTTTTAGTAATCTTATCTATTTCCGGTTCATTTGATTCTTTACTTTCTACTTTTTCTTCAGTTTGTTTCTTTAGGATTTCAATGTAAATGAATTTGTCACACGCTACTATAAATGGATTTGGAGTCTTTTTTTCTCCGATTCCTATCACTTGCATTCCAGCCTCTCTAAGTCGTGTTGCTAATCGAGTGAAGTCACTGTCACTTGAAACAAGACAAAATCCATCAACTTTTCCGCTATAAAGAATGTCCATAGCGTCAATTATCATGGCAGAATCAGTCGCATTTTTACCTTTTGTATATCCGTATTGTTGAATTGGAGTTATTGCATTTTCTAAGAGCAGGTTCTTCCACTTGGTTAAGCCTGGTCTGGTCCAATCTCCATAGATTCTTTTTATTGTTGGGTTACCATATTTGGTAATTTCTTCCATCATTTCTTTTACATGAGCAGAAGGAATATTGTCACCGTCTATTAAGACAGCCATATTTGAATTTGTATTCATTTAGTCTTTTTAGTTATTGCATATAACGTGGCTGGGCTAAGTACAGTGGTTATACCATTGAATTTAGTCCAAGTTGGGATGAGTTGCTACGCAACTTTGTACTTAGCCCAGCCACGTTGGAGATGAAGAGCGGAGCGAATTCATCTCCAACGGCTCGCATATGGTGTCGTGGCTGACGTTAGGAAGCCATGCACTATATGCATTGTTGTGCCTAGTGTTTTTATTTTTCTTCTTTGTATGGACCTAAAAACTTGTCCCCGTTAAAGTGAACCAAGTGGTCTGGATTATCTGCAATCCAAACTTCAGTTTCCCAAGCGATATCAGCCATAAATTGTCGGAACTTCGGTCTGTTCAAAAATGCTGTAACATACACAATATCAGCTTTGCAGTCCTTTGTCAACTTTTGAAGTTGAATTAGCCGTAATTCACTGATTGGCCCTGACGAGTGGACAGCTTCAATTAAGTAAAGCCAATTCTTTTTCTTAGAATAGGCAATCACATCTGGTAATTCTTCGTGTGAAATTTCGAAGAAGTTCAACTTTTCAAGTTTTTCTTTCTCCAAGTACAGATATTTGTCAGAAGTGTCGCCAACATAGAGGATTTCTGCACCATGTCCATATCTTGGAAGAAAATCTTCAATTATTGCCTTTTGTAAATCGTTGTGTTCTCCTGCGGAAAAAGTTAGCTCGCCACCCGAAGGAAGAGTCACATTAACTTTTGCTATTTCCCTTTGGCGTTTAAGTTTTTTACTGAGAGGCTCGATATTCTTGAGCTTGTCAGATACCATTTTCTCCCAATTATTTGAACCAAATTCTCTAAGAAGTTCGGCATATGTTGGGTTGATTGAATAGCCCCTTGTCGAGTCGTTGGTTGCTGAGTTTGGGCTAGATTGTAAAACGATTTCTGCAACCGTTAGCAACTTGAGGTCTTTTCTTCGAATGTCATCATAAGAACCCGAGCTAATGTCTTCTCCAAAATGCTCGTTGACATAGATGATTATATCCCTTGTTTTCAAGGAATGACCACTATTTAAATCTTTTGCACGTTTGAAATCTGAGAGCTTTTTAATGTCACCACTTGCTAGAAACGCGATTGCCATTCTTTCCAACCTTCTCGGGGTTGAATCCAATGGAATTCCAAATGTCTCAAGAATAAAAAGTGTGGTGTTTATCAGTTCCTGTACCTCTTTGCTTTTCTCCCTATAAGTTTTAGATTTATCGGGACTGATATACTGCTTCATTCTCAAATAGTTTTAATTGGTCGTTTTCCGTAATGACATATTGGGCTTCAAGACCGTCTGTCAAATGATTTTTGATGTTTAGTGCCAAATGATATGCGAAGTAAGGCGCAACAGCATTTCCAATTTGGTTAAACTGATGTGTTTCTGTTCCTGAGAACACAAACCAATCAGGAAAACTTTGAAGTCTCGCAGCTTCTCTAACAGTAATTCTGCGTCTTCTCCCATCCTTTAATCGAACTCGATGCATGTCTCCTGTTGCACCTGCTAAGTTTCTACATGTCAATGTTCTTGCAGGTCTATCTAAGTATAAGTCTCTTGGATTTATGCACTTGGAAGCCTTTTCATACTTGGCGACATATCTGTCCATGGATTCAGTAAAGAACTTAGAGTCTTCATTAAATTGAAAAGCGAGCTCCCCTAATGCTTGACCTGCCGTTACCTTTCTATTTACCTTTTTTGGTAGGTTGATTTTTTTCTTTGACCCGATTACTATAACTCGTTCTCTGTTCTGTGGTACTTCGTAGTTCAAAGCATTCAAAAGGGCATAATTGATAAAGTACCCTAAGCTTTCAAGTTCTTCTATGACTTCCTTCAAATACCATTTATTCTTGTAAAGCATTCCACGAACATTCTCAAACAACAGGACTTCAGGGTCAAGTTTTCTGATTGCAGATAAGAAAATTGGGAATCCATCTCTAGAATCTTTCAAGCCAAGCTGCTTGCCACCAACACTAAATGGCTGACAAGGTGGGCCACCAATTACGACATCCGCCTTTGGGTATTCCGATTCTACTGTCAGCTTTTCGTTGAAGCATTCTCCAATCAAGTTCTTATTGTATGTCTGGGTGGCTGGTTCGTCCATTTCATAACCAATAGTTCGAAACCCATGAGCTTCGAAACCAAGGGAAAGTCCACCGCAACCCGCAAAAAGGTCAACTACTGTTTTATTCAAATCAGAGTCCACCCAAGGCTTCAACTTTTCATTTATCTCTTCCCAATATTCCATTCTCGAAAGTTACGAATTTGTGATGTGGTTTCCATTTCTTCACATTAGGCACAACGTGGCTGGGCTAAGTACAGTGGTTATACCATTGAATTTAGTCCAAGTTGGGATGAGTTGCTACGCAACTTTGTACTTAGCCCAGCCACGTTGGAGATGAAGAGCGGAGCGAATTCATCTCCAACGCTCAACTAAAATGAGTATGCGCCCCAGTTGCTAAAAGCACCGAAGTTTCTTGTTCGCATTGTCATATCAATCGGCTCAGTTCGCATATTCATTTTAGTGTTTGTTAGGCTCTTTTAGTTGTTGTATAAGGCTTTTAATTCCACTCTTAAGTTGTCAATGAGTTCGATAGTACCACCTTCATAGTGCTTTGAAGTTGCCCTTAAGAAATCTAGGAAACCTCTTGTTCCAGTTAATTTTACTATTTCGGCCAAAAGAAGTTTTCCTGGACAAAATCTCAAACATTCAATTATGTTTGAATCGTCAATAGCCTGTTGTATTGCATCCAATTCCGCATTTAAATTTTCAATGATCGCATCTTCTCCAATTGCGTTTAATGCATAGTTAGTTTGCACATTAGACTCTGTTCTTAAGGCTTGCTCAAGTTCTTCTTGATCGTTTAATGAATTAAGAATTCTTCTCTCAACAGATACAGCTAGTCCAACCCGAGCTCTACTGATCACTCTTTGAGCACCAATCTTCAGTTTATTTTCGGAGGTTTTCGCTTTTATAATTGCCTCAAGTTCGGGTACAGTAGGAATACTGTCAACTAAAGCCAATTTTTCTGTGATTTGTACTACAAGTTCTGGAATGCATAAATAAGATTCGGCCTCATGTAATCGCAAAACAGATATTCCATCTATGTTGTAGTTAGCAATGGATTCCTCTGATTTGTAATCATTGTCAACAACTCCTTTTAATGAGATTTCAGTTGTAATCTTATCCCAAACTCCACTTCTGGAAACTATGGATTTTACATTCTCCCCGCTTCCTTCGTTAAGAATTTCAACATCGTTTTCTTCAATCATCCACCGATAAAAAATAGAATCGAAAGAAGATTCTTCACCTTCTGAAATTAAAACTTTAGAATTAGAAAGTAGAGCAGAAATTGAACCTAATAAATCTGATAAATCACTCCGGGGAATCTCTTTCAGGTTACCTATTTCAGTTATCTGATTGGATTCGTTTCCAAGAGCTATGATCTTATCAACTTTATCTCTCTGGCTGAAACTTATACTATGCGTTGCATAGATAAATATTGCATCAGTTAGAGTTGACTCAATGGTGTTCCATAGTTTGATCGCTAATGCTGGGTTTAGATTTAATTCTGGTTCATCAATTACTAAAACACTGTCTTGATCGGCAAGAAGAGCAATATCTGCCAGTATAGAAATTACCTGTTTTTCCCCATCTGATAATTGAGAGATATCATATGGTTCACTTTCATTTTTGCTGCATGATAAATTCTTATTTGATTCATTGAAAGTCAACTTAATCTTAGGGAAGATTTCTTGGAATAGATTTATGAGCTTTTCAATGGGTGGGGTTTCTCGCTCTGGGTAAGAGCCATTCATTCCATTTTGTTTCCATTCGTCGACTTTATCGGAGTGATTACTTTTAATTTCTTGACCTTTTACGTCAAGAAGAATCAAGCTTTCTTGTATTCTCGAAGCAATCGTCGATTTTAACTTTTCCTGTCTTGTTTGTGATGCTATATCAATCGATCTAAACTGGTTGAAGTTATTTCTGTTCAATTGCAGATTTCCATTGACGTTAATGGCTCTTCCTCCCTCGACGTAGATAATTTTGTTAGCACTCCTTGTGAAAATCGAATGCGCATTATCCCTAATCTCAACTAATAATTTGGATTTTCCAGATCCATTAGCGCCTAGAATTACATTGATTTTTCCGAATGAGAAATCGGTATTTAGTCTAGTGGAATGATATTGATACGTCATAGGTGATAATTGAGCCTAACGTGGCTGGGCTAAGTACAGTGGTTATACCATTGAATTTAGTCCAAGTTGGGATGAGTTGCTACGCAACTTTGTACTTAGCCCAGCCACGTTGGAGATGAAGAGCGGAGCGAATTCATCTCCAACGTTCCGGCTAAAAAGCGTTGCTGTCCCGCAGGGCAGCTATGATTTTTTAGCCATTGTTGTGCTCAGTTTTTTATCCATTTTTCAAATTCCACAGAATTGTAGTTATCATTTACGATACCAATTTCATGTGTTATCAGATCAAAAATTATGTCGTCAATGTCAACAATGTAGATTCCTAATTTTGCAGCAAGGTCTATTGAGTCCCTTGAATAATAGCTAGTTGTAACAAAAAGGTACAAGAAAGGATCTGCTAACTTTACTAAGTTCAAAATATTAGTTTCTCCTAGCCAAGCATTTTCCTTATTAGGGTTGACAGCTTCTTGAAGTATTTTGACGCTACCTAAAAACTCTCTAATCTCCTTGGTTCCAATTTTATGTTTAGGATTATATCTTTTAGATTGACCGACAACTCTAAATGAGAAATCTTTGGATTTCAGATTTAATTCTTCACCATTTATATTCAGTAGTTTTTGAAAGTTTCCTTTTCCAAGAAAATCTATTCCACCATCTGCAGAGGCTCTAGACACAAATGAAAAATCACACATCAAAAGATTAATGTATTTCGCAGAAAACTTTTCAAATAAAAAGTCATTAAGCTTTATGAGCTTATTATAGAAGTCTGTGTAGTTTTTAAATCTGACGTCCTTATATGCTATTCCAACTACCGAGAATTCATCGCTAGTAGAAAACTTGAATTTTGCTTCTGACCGTTTGGATTCTCTGTATTTAATATAATTGTTTAGCCTTTTCTTAATCTGTTTTGCTATGACTTTATAGTCTTCGTCATCTAGATAAAGATCATTTTCTTCATCATGCTTTTCAATAATGTCATATAGGTCAAGACGTTGGTAGATAGGTGGTGCTATAAGAACTCTCTCTGCTACATCATCGACTACGTCTTTAAATCTTGATTCTTTCATATTGACTTAGCCTTTTTTCAATAATCTCTTTGAGTTCTATCAATAGCGTTTGGTCTTCTTCAGAGAAGTTTTCAAGCTCATCCATTGGGAGCTTGGTTAGAACTTCCTTGGCTTGTAAAACTTCTTTTTTCCAATCGAAACTCTGATATTTTAGAACTATTGCTAAAGCACTCTCGAGAGAGGTTGAATCTTCTTTTAAGGCATTTAGTGCATCATCATTTGCAATCACTTTGGTTAAGTCACGGACGTTAGAAGAACTAGGAATTTTTTGAATGTCTCCATTCTCAGGGTCTTCAATAATCCATTTGTAAAAGTAGTGGTACTCATCTTCTTCCTCAAATGTCAAAGTTTCTTCATTATATCCGAAATGTCGTCTAAGAGGAACCCTTCCCACAAGTTCATAGAAATAAGTTATCCTGTCAGTTTCGGCATACTCACCGTAGTCTGGGTCTTCTGTCATTTGTTCCCACAGCTTATATGCCTTA
The DNA here is from genome assembly GCA_006969905.1 of Balneolaceae bacterium. Lineage (GTDB taxonomy): Bacteria > Bacteroidota > Rhodothermia > Balneolales > Balneolaceae > Balneola. The sequence goes on from CP030887.1 coordinate 2,286,140, forward strand.
TATACACGATTTACTTCCTGGGTTCTGCTACCTATGGCATTTGCAACATCTTGAGGTTCTAGGTTTTCATCCTCAATCATTGTCTTTATTAGAACCGCCTTTTGATATGTTCCCCACGGTCTAATTTCAGAAATATGCCTTATTCCTTGAACTTTAAGCCTATTAACTTCTGTGTCACATTCTGGATCAATGACACTAACTTTTAATTTCTCAAACGAGCTGTAGATTGAAGCATCTTGGATACCTTCATCAATCATTTCCTTTACCCATTTTAACGCAGCTAGCCTCCGATTTCCTTCAATTACGACATAATTGTCATCTTCAATTTTAGAAACAACAATTCTATCAACAGGTAAAAAACCAACTTCCAATATTGAATCTCTTAAACTTCGAATCTGAAATTCGTTACTTTTTAATTTCTCAAAAGCATTCTCTTGAACTGCTGGATCTGTTATTTTGTCTTGAGGTGTTTTTTTTGACCCAAATTCAAAGTGGGCAAATCGCAAATTATTTGGATCTAGATAAAGATTCTCAAAATCTACTTCCTTATCCGTGAATTTTATTTCGTTTTCCATAATTCTTTTTAATTGAGCACAACATAAGAATAACACGCATTGAGTTGGTGTTATCCTAGTTTCATCTTTAAGTTTTATTGTTGTTATTCCTATAATTAATAAGGATAACATGAAGAAAAATGATTTAATAGCAAAATACAAACATCATCTTACGCTAAAGAATTTTAGTGAAAGTACGATAAGAGCATATCAAAATGGATTGTACATTTTCCTAAGTTATATACAGCAAAGAACTATTGAGAAAGTTACTCCAGTTATCTTAGAATCCTTCTTTTATTATTATAAAAAAGAGGTTGGATATAGTTACTCAATGATGAAGCAGCTTCTTGCTTCTGTTAAGTTTTTGTATCACGATGTGTTAAAAGAAGACATCGATTTCGATTTCAATATCAAAATGAAAAAACCTTCTACTATCCCAGAAGTCCTTTCGGTAGAAGAAGTTCAACGATTTCTTAATTCTTTTACTAATCTAAAGCACAAAGCCATTTTTGCCTTATGTTATTCAGCGGGACTTAGATTGAGTGAAATTTTGAATCTACGAATCAGTGACATTGATTCAAATCGTATGCAAATTCGTATTGCACAGGCAAAGGGAAAGAAAGATCGCTATTCCATGCTTTCACCAAATGTGCTGGAACTGCTAAGAAACTACGTTAAAGAGTATCAACCAGAGATTTTTTTATTTGAGGGGCAAAACGGAGGGCAGTATTCTGCATCATCCATTCAAAACCTTATGAGAAAACACCGTAAGCTGGCTAAGATCAAAAAGAAAGCTACTCCACATACCTTAAGACATTCGTTTGCTACTCATTTATTAGATAACGGAACAGACATCCGTTTTATACAGGAGTTACTGGGGCATGCACATATCTCCACAACTCAGATTTATACTCATGTTTCAAACCGAACTATGAAGGATATCAAAAGTCCTATAGAAAATATTGAGTTTTGAGCAGTGTTTGCCAGATGTAATTTGGTATTTGAAATTTCCTCCAAGTATCTTCCTGCAAAATCGAAGCAGCGTTTTAATGAGCAATATCTCTAAAGAAGTACAACTACGAACTAAAGGCGTACTTCCTGTACAGAAGTTAAAAATATTACGAGAGCTTGGAATCCTTGATTCCCATCCAGATTACCCTATACAGGATAACCAATTTCAGCCTAACTCACTGGATCTTCGTCTCGGGGAGGTTGCCTACCGGGTGCGTTGCAGTTTTTTGCCGGAAAATGAAACCGTGGAACAAAAGATCGAAAAACTTGAACAGTATTCGTTTTCCATTAAAGAGGGGGCTGTTCTGGAAGAGAATTGTGTGTACATCATCCCGCTGCTGGAAAAGCTGAATCTTCCCCGGTCTCACTATTCAGCACAGCATACCCATGTAAACGGACATGCAGAAGGAGATGAGGTAAGGCTTGTTTCAATGGAAAACCTTTCTGCCAAAGCCAACCCTAAAAGTTCAACCGGCCGCCTGGATGTTTTTACCCGCGTGATCACCGATCACTCACATCGTTTTGAAGAAATTATACCCGGTTACCAGGGGAATCTGTACCTCGAAGTAGTCCCCAAATCCTTTTCCATCAAAGTACGAACCGGGCAGCGCCTGAACCAGCTTCGGGTTCGGCATGGTTTTGAGGTAGTTTCTGATCAGGATTTATTGCGTATACACGCTACTGATCCGCTGTTGTTTGATGAGAATGTGAAACCGGTTTCCATGGAGCAGATTAAGGTGAACCAGGGCTTGTTTATGAGTGTGCAACTGAAAGGAAAGAAAGGGGAGGTTATCGGCTACAAGGCTAAAAAGCATAATAATTTTATAGACCTGGAAAACCTGAACCACTATGAAATAGAGGAGTTCTGGGAGCCTATTTATGCCACACCTGATGCGCGTTATATTTTAGAGCCGGAAGCTTTTTATATTTTTGCGTCTAAAGAACGGATACGGGTTCCGGCCCAACTGGCCTGCGAGATGATGGCTTATGACACCGGATCTGGTGAATTGAGAACACATTATGCCGGATTTTTTGACAGCGGTTTTGGTGGCTCAATTGAGGATAAAGGGGCGAGAGCTGTTCTGGAAGTACGATCCCATGATGTTCCTTTTATGATAGAAGACGGGCAGACCCTTTTCAGTATGCAGTTTGAACCAAATACAGAAATCCCGGAGTTTATTTACGGAACCGAGATACAAAGCAATTACCAGGGCCAAGGGCTTAAACTAGGTAAACACTTTAAACAGTCATGAATTCATTTTTAGTAAATCGTTGTATTTGCCACGATGCTTCTTTCGAAGAGATTAAGGAACACAGCGAGAAAAATGGGTTTACCACAATTAAAGAATTACAGGCTGAGGAATTGTGCAGTACCAAGTGTAAGATGTGTGCTCCTTACCTGGAACTTATGTTGAAAACAGGAGAAACTTCTTTCACGCCGGGAGAGTACCTGAACCGGAAAGAAGCGGGATGAATTATTTCTACGCCCCGCCTCAGGATTGGCAGAAAGATGAAAGTGTAGAAATAAAAGGGCAGGAAGCCCAGCATATTTCGAAAGTGTTGAGGCATAAAGCAGGGGATGAAATTCTGGTAGCTGATGGAGTAGGTAACCGATGTAAATGTGTGATTACTAATATTTCCAAGAGATCGATCAGCGCAAACATCATTCGCAAAACTCATAGGGAAGCCCCTTCCATAAAAAAAATAATGGCTCTGGGCGCCATCAAAAAAAGAGACCGATTAGAGTTTGCTATCGAGAAAGCAGTTGAACTTGATGCCTGGGAAATCTGTGTTTTTAATGCGGATCATTCAGAGCGCTCCAAACTAAATGAGGGGCGTTTGCATACTCTGATAGTTAGTGCATTCAAGCAATGCGGTAGGTTCTATTTGCCCAGGTTGATAACTTTGAATTCACTGGATGAGGTATTTGAGTATTATTCCGGACATTCCTATTTCATGGCTTACTTAGGGGAAGAAGATACTCAACCACCCCCTGAACTAAATTCGGAACACAATTTACTTTTGGTAGGACCGGAAGGTGGTTTTTCTGAAAGAGAAGCTCAACTAAATAAAAAGAATAATGGAAGCTTTGTAAGTCTTGGAGAAAACCGTTTACGGGCCGAGACGGCAGCTGCCGCTTTTCTATCCCGGTACCTGGTTTAAAGGAGCAGTTTAAATCTTTTTATTTATGGCGAAGGTTTTCCCTGATGGCCTTCAAAAAAGGCGTATAGGGCACACTGTTCATGATTTTGAGGTCTTCAAAGAAATTTGTTTGCTCATCAAGAAAAGCAAAAACCTGCTGGATGGAATTATTTTTGAACAGGTCGTGGAATACATTCAGGCTGTCGTTTGTGGAGGTAGAAAGGATATGGAGCAATAGTTTATCATAGTACCTGAATTGGGCTTTTGAATGCGTTGGAAGTACGGGTTTATTGCCTGAAATTAAACTTTCCGCAAGCAGCTTCACATGTTTTTGTATCCTCATAAATGCATAGCCCGTACTGGGTTTTGGAAGGCCTGCTGAAGTTCCTAAGTTCATAACCCTTTTATCATACCACGGCAGGTAAGGTCGGTCTTCCATCGGGATTTGTCCAAACTCCTTACGGCCGACGATGTATTCATTTTCATTCAAGCCATAATTTTCCCGAAGATATTCTACGATCTTATCCTCATACAGCTCTTCTTCTTCCAGGGACTTGGAAAATATAGTGTACTCAAATAGTGCACGGTTTTTGGAATAAGGCAAGGTGTACATAAAAGCTACTCCATCATTCCAGTCTTCATCAAAATGCATAAAGGTTGGCAAATCAGGGTCAAAAACCGATTGGTTGCTTTGAATCTCCCAGCCAAGGAAGTGCTGTATTAAAGGATATTTTATTTTTGTACGATCAAGCCCGGTAGGGGGTAGTACACTTTGAAAGATGTACTTTGCTACAAAAGTATCACCGCTTTTGGTTTTCAGGACTGCTTTTTTCTTTTTCTTGCTAAACATATCCAAAATGCCTTCTTCAAAAAGATCTACGTTAGGCAGTTTTTTAATCCTGGAAAGTACGTGTTCTTTAAAATCACCACTGCGGATGGCGTTATATGTGTAGTCTTTCAGGGCAAAGGTATGTTCATAATCGAGGACAGAAACATAAAGCGAACTCCATGTTTTGTAGATGATGTCTTCGAATGGGGGTTTATCCTTAGTCCAAAAGCTCCATGTTTTATCATTTGCCGGTGCAAAAGTCGCATCTACTATCGCAATTTTTCCTTCATATCCGCCTTCAGCCAGATACCATGCCAGTGAAAGCCCCGATAAGCCTGCCCCGGCAATAATGATATCATAGTTTTTAGCCATTGAAGCGTACGTTTATTTTAGCTTGTGTATCAACATGAAGCTGAAAAACATCAGGACGTGAGTAATGCCCGTTTGTATCTAAAAACAAGTTTCCTTCGCTAAGAATGGTAAGATCTAAATCGGAATAAATAATGGTATTCTCTTGATACACAGGTTCAACTAAATAGCTGGTGTCAGGTTTGATAACAGAACTTCCACCCTTAAGAATAAGTTCGTTTTCGCTGGTGGGGATTTGCTCAATGAGTTGTAGTGCAATGGAATCATTTTCAGAAACAACCACAGACTGAAGTCCTTCAAGCATTTGTTTTTTAGTTAATGTGCAACCTGTAGCCAGTACGTAGCACTGTGCTTCAAACGCATACTGCCTACTCGCAATTTGATGTAAATCTTTGACCATAGGCCATTGTGCAATGTGAATGTGCTCCCCTTGCTGATGCATAGCTGCCCGCGCCAATGGCATCCAGTGTTCCCAGCAAATAAGACCCCCGATTTTTGTTGAACCTTCTTCGATAATAGAAAGTGTACTGCCATCACCCATGCCCCAAATAAGTCGTTCGGTGTATGTAGGCATTAGCTTACGGTGCAATTGGTATGTTCCGTCTGAAAGGAAATAGAAGATAGTATTATATAGGCTACGGCCTGCTTTTTCATGAGCACCCATAACAAGGGTACAGGCATTTTCAATAGCTATTTCTTGCAGCTTTTTGAAATGGATGTCGTCAATCTCAATGGAATTCCGGAATAGTATCCTATACAATGCTTTGGCAGGGGGATGATCCCAAACGCCTGCATTGGGGGCGTAGTCGAGCCAGGCGGGGTATCCCGGAAGCCATGTTTCTGGAAACACTATTAATTGTGCTCCTTTTTGGGAAGCTTCAGAAATACATTGTTCAGCAAGCTCTATGCTTTTAGCCAGGTTTAAATATACAGGAGGGTGTTGAACGAGGGCGATTTTATGCAGATTATCCACAAGAGATACATTAGGTTTATAAATACAGCAAGTGAGTATATTCTAACCCTATGAAAAAGCAAAATCATAAAACGATCGATTTACGAAGTGATACCATTACTAAGCCAACTCCTGAAATGCTTGAGTTCATGATACAAGCTGAAGTTGGTGATGATGTATTTGCTGAGGACCCAACGGTAAAAGCATTTGAAGAAAAAATCTCCAATTTGTTTGGAATGGAAGCCGGACTGTTTGTACCCAGCGGTACAATGGGCAATCAACTGGGAGTGAAAGTACTTACCAATCCGGGAGATGAAATACTGATTGATTACAAAGGGCATATTTACAATTACGAAACCGGTGGTGCTGGGATGTTATCAGGGGTTCAAATTAATCCCATTCATGGAAGCAACGGAAAACTGTCGGTTTCAGATATAAAAGATCATGTTAGGGGAAATTTTGACTGGGAACCTAAAACTTCTGTGCTTTGCTTAGAGAACACAACAAATAAAGGTGGAGGAGTTTGTTACTCAAAAGAAGAGCTGAAAAGTTTAAAAGCATTTGCAGATGAAAATAACCTGAAAGTACATGTAGATGGTGCGAGGATTTGGAATGCAATGGTTGCCACAGGAGTTGAACCCGAGTTTTTTGGAGAGATAGGGCACACTTTATCAGTGTGCTTTAGCAAAGGATTAGGGGCCCCTGCTGGTTCTATGCTGATTTCCACAAAAGAAAACATTGCCAAAGCCCGAAGGTTCAGGAAAATGTGGGGAGGAGGTATGCGCCAGGTTGGATTGCTTGCTGCTGCTGCTGATTACGCATTAGATAATAACCTCCCTAAGCTTAAAGAAGACCATCGAAGAGCCAAAAAATTGGCAAAAGCAATCTCCGAATGTTCCCAACTTTCTGTTGATACAGATTCCGTGGAAACCAACATTGTTATTTTTGATGTATTGGATGAATCTGCTACAGATGCCCTGGCCAAACTGGAAGCTGAAGGAGTATTAATGGTTCCCTTTGGCCCCAAAACCATACGTGCTACTTTTCATTTTGAAATCGGGGATGAGCAGCTGGAAAAAGTTGTGTCCGTGATTAGAAAAATCTTTAGGTAAAATAAAGCAAACAACCTTTCAGGGTTAATGTCGTAGTTGCATATTCGAACAGATTACTAACCAATCCAAATATTTATGAAATTCAGAATTATCATTTTAGGAGCCGCACTATTGATAGTTGCAGGCTTTACTATCAATTCAACAGTAAAGCTAAACGAGAATAAGGAAGCTATTAAAGAGGTACTAAAGACAGGATATATCCATGGGGCTTTTAATGAGCTGAATCCCGAAGCCATGAAAGAAACCTTTCATGAAGACTTCGCTATTTTTTCACCGGGAAAAGAAGGAAAGATCAACCGGTATCCCATTTCAAATTGGGTAGAGGGAACCAAAAAGAGAAAAGCAGATCCAAATTTTGATCCCGAAAAGAACAAATGGGAACATAAGTTTGTACGGGTTGATGTAACCGGTAATGCAGCCCATGTTGAACTTGAACTCAGCAGAAACGGCAAACTTGTTTATACCGATTATCTTTCTCTCTTAAAGTTTGATGATCAATGGAAAGTGGTGGCCAAAGTATACCACGAGCATAAGTCAAAGTGATATCTTAAACTGGTTTTAATAAATAGCCTCTTATTGGGGCTATTTCATTTTTGGTAATCAGCATCTCAGATAGTATTTATACAGCTAAGCATTTAGCCAGCACATCCACCACCTGGTCTATTTCTTCTTTTGTAATTACAATAGGTGGCACAATCCGGATTACATTTCCTCCTGCGGCATTAGACAATACTCTGTATTCAAACATTTTTTCTACCACAGGCCTGGCCGGTTGATCTAATTCAACACCAATCATTAAGCCAAGGCCGCGAATGTCTTTTACAGTATCGATATGTTTTGTCTTTTCGCGCATCAGGTTCATCATATAGTTGCCTTTTTCAGCGGCTTGCTCAGCTATATTTTCTTTTTCTATGGTTTTGAGGCAGGCATTGCCAACAGCACAGGCAAAAGGATTGCCCCCAAAAGTTGTTCCGTGATTTCCAAATGAAAGCGTGGAGGCTACTTTTTCTTTTGCAATTACAGCACCAATGGGGATTCCACCTGCAAGAGCTTTAGCAGCTGCTACCATATCCGGTTTTACACCAAAATGATCATAAGCCCAAAACTTCCCGGTACGCCCGACTCCTGTTTGTACTTCATCAAAAATGAGCAGGATATTTTGATCATCACAAAGATTACGGACCTTATTCAGGAACTCTTTGTCAATCACATGTACGCCGCTATTGCCCTGTATGAGTTCAAAGGCAATGGCAATGGTCTGATCATCAACTACTTCCAGCAACGCTTCAAAGTCGTTATAAGGAGACTGTAAAAACCCGTTTGGGAGAGGGTCAAAATCTTCCTGGTAGATTTCTTTGCTCATTGTGATACTGCTCATGGACCGGCCATGAAAGCCATTACTTAAAGAAATAATATCACCCGTTTTACCATTTTGCTTTCCCCATTTGCGAGCAAATTTTATACAGGCCTCTATAGCTTCCAGGCCGCTGTTGCATAGAAAAACGCGATCAAGTCCGGTTAAATAAGCCAGGCGTTCTATAAATTCACTTTGTGGTCCGGTATAGTAGAAGTTAGAGACATGCAGGAGCTTTTCAGCTTGCTCTTTTATAGCTGAAACAATAGCGGGGTGGCAGTGCCCCAAATTGTTTACGGCAATTCCGCCAAGGATATCTATATATACATTCCCTTCTGTGTCCCAGACTTTCGCCCCTAACCCATGTTGGATAGTGATTGGATAGCGGTTATAAACCTGGAAGTGATGCTTCTTTTCTAGCTGCTGTGCGTGATTCATGTTGGCTTATGAAAATAAATAGCGGAACGGAGCCGAAGATACGAAGCAGAAAGGGGATAGGGAAGAAACTTGTCTAAACTAATCTGGCGTATACACCTTTACCCATTTTTGAGGAGCTAAATCCCCACCTAAAGTTGCCAGAAAAACCTGATCCCCTGCCGGGGTTGCATCTATCATATGCAACATTCCCTCCGAACTACCTTCAGGTAAAGAAATATCCCATTGAAATTCTGCAATACAATCATTTGGCACCGGAAGGTTTCCTTGTGCAACATCAAATATCTTTATTGTACCTCCTGTTGGAGAAGTAGTAGGACTGGTACTTACAAATAACTGGAATGAATCTCCAACAGGGGCTTTACGCACACATACACCATAAACCCCATTGGAATCAAAGCACTTCAGTTCCTGGAGAAATGTTCCGTCTGTTTGGATTATCTGGATACGATTATTCAAAGCGTCTGCAATCCATACCCGGTCAAACACATCAATGTCAATTGCATGGGGAAGATGAAATTCTTTTGGGCCGGAGCCATAGTTATTATCAGGTGCAGACCAAACTTGCAAAACTTCCTGAGTAGATGGATTAATTTGTAAAACACGATTATTCAAGCCATTGATATCTCCATCTGTTACCCAGAGATAGCCTTCCGAATCGAAAGCGATGTCTGTTACCTTATCAAATTGAACAGGGTCGATTCCTGTGCCTTGTGTGTTTTCTCCACAAATGCCTACACTGCCCAGGTAATTTCCTTCTATATCGAATTTTTTCAGGCAGTGCCCGCACAAATTCCCGGTCATAGAAGGCGGAGCCATATCAGTAATCCAAATATGATAGGATCCATCACTTAATACCTGGAAGGATAGCGAGTGTGGTGATCCTAGTTCCCGGGTATTCCAATTCTGCAAATGGTTTCCTTTTAAATCCCAGATGGAAACTGTAGGTAGCCCACGCTGTAGAAAGTAGATTTCATTTCCCGAAGGTGATAATTGCACCCAGCTCACATTCCTGAATTGAAATCCGTCAGGTATAGGGAAATAAGGATCTTTTAAATAAACCATCATTTTTTCTTCTCTTGATTTTTTGTTTTAGTCAGGCAAATGGGAGGTAAGTCAAAATATTCCGGAGGGAACCAGTCTCCTTCAGGACTTTCCACATATTCAAAATAATCTGCCAGTGCCAAACTTGTTCCACCCTCTGCAATGTTTGAGGCAGATTCCATAAATGTAACGGGCCTGCTATGGCTTCCGTCAGAACCGGGGAACGGACTGTACCAGGTCCAAAGATATCTTCCCTGCGGATATTCATCTGTAGGAGGAAAAAGAACAGAGATTATATTTACAGTTTGGCCAGGGCACAACACGGGATTATCAACTATAGTGGCATGAATAGAACCTTCTACAGCAGGAATGCTTGCCCAGTTTGGAGGCTCTTCCCCCAGGCCAATATTCTGGCAACTTAATACTATTGGGGTAGGATAGCCCCTGGTGAGAAAAATAATTTCATTAAAGATATAGCCATTTCCTGATAAGGCCGGGGGGTTAGGCATACCGGTAGGAGCTATACCATACAACATTGCAACCTGTGTACCAAACCCGGCATTTGGATTGTACTCATAAGACATCATAGTACATTGGGTTCTGTCTGTATATTGATGGTAATCGTTATCAGGTTTCCACTGGTAAAGAACACAGGTGGGCAATGGCATGCTTTTAGAATCAACGGGGGTCATTAATGTTGTCATTGCAAAGCAACTGTTCCATTCTATCATCTTATAGCCATAAGGATTCCCTGGATTAAAACCGGGAATAGAAGCAGGATTCCAGGTAGTTGTATTTGGATTGGAAGCAGCCTGAAACTGAGGGAAATAAGTGAATGAGAAGTTTTGCAGGAACGCCAATTGTGCGGGATCTCCGGTAACAGGAGTGGGAGGCGGTGCACCAAACATCATACGCACAGGTAAGCTGGTAGAATGGTCAAACCATATCCAGGTGGTTGCATTTGAATTCTCAACCGGTTGTTTCCACCAGTCAACCTCTTGTGCTTCCATCCAATTTAAATAGCCGGTTTTAAAGTAGGAGGCGTCATTTCCAAGCCAGTTTTGTGTAGGCAATGTCCATCCCATATCAACTGATGTCCAGGTAGAGCCCTGATCCCTGGAAACAGTAGTACCCATTGGTGTAATTTTATACCACCAGGTTCCATATTCCAGGCCAGTGACCTGAACAGAGAGTATTTGACCTTCTATAAAAGCTATGGTGGCAATGCATAACTGGAAAAAGGGCGTGGATTGCTGACTTCCGTCAGGCGAAGGACTAAAAGGATGGAGTAATGCTGTACATGACCAACTGGAAGGCAAAGCAGGCTGGCTGATTTCATCATTCGAATTTAGCTCAGGAGCTTTAAGTACAGGAAATGTCCCATAGGCTACTTTTTTCATCTTCAGGAATTTTAAGTGTGTTTTCAATTGAACAGGTTAAAGCAGAATACGCGGATTTGGATTGGGTATACTACTATCTGTCAATTTTTATTTGCTATATATCTTAAGTCAATACTTGTTAATTGAATAAACACAATTCAATTATAAGAAAAAAGTCAAATTCGGATAAAATGATCCAGAAAAGAATAATTTTTCTTCACACCTTCTTATCCTTTATTTCTCTCAATCCGTCAATGTAATTTCATCAGTACAGCTTCAATCCAATCCTTCCTCTCTCCAAATCCAGTTTGATTATTTCCACATTGATGATATCACCTACTCCAACTACATCATGGGGGTCGTCCACTTTCTTGGTTTTACTCATGCCGGAAACATGGAGCAAGCCATCCTGTTTTACCCCGATATCCACAAAAGCACCAAAGTCTACCACATTCCGAACAGTTCCTTGCAGCTTCTGACCTTCTTTTAAGTCTTCCATTTTTACTACATCCGTTCTGAGAATGGGCTTTTGTAATGATTCACGAGGATCGCGTCCAGGTTTTTGCAGGTTTTCTATGATGAGTTCTAGCGTTGGCTCCCCAACACCAAGCTCTGCGGCCACCTGTTTTGTGTTGATGTTTGAAAGCTTTAAGGCAACCTGATCTTTTTGAGAAGATAGTTTTTCCAGATCAATGCTGAATAAATTGCAAAGCTTCTCGGCAGCCTGATAACTCTCGGGGTGAATGGCGGTGTTATCCAAAGGATTTTTTGACTCGGGAATACGCATAAAACCAGCCGCCTGCTGGAAGCGGAATTCACCCACTCCTTCAATCTCCTTGATTTGATTGCGGGAGGTGAAAATCCCTTCCTTCTCCCGGCGATGTACAATACCTTCTGCTACTTTTTTACTTAACCCGGAAATGTGAGTAAGAAGAGGAGCACTCGCCGTGTTAAGATTCACACCAACCTCATTCACACAGCTTTCAACTACATCATCCAGCTTTCCGGAAAGCTGGCTTTGGTTCACGTCATGTTGATATAAACCTACACCGATAGATTTAGGATCAATCTTTACAAGCTCGGCTAAAGGATCTTGTACTCTTCGTGCAATAGAAATATTGCCACGTTGTGCAGCATCCAGGTCAGGAAATTCATTTCGTGCTACTTTCGAGGCTGAATACACAGAAGCCCCGGCCTCGTTTACAATAAGGTAGCTTACGGGTACTCCGCTTTTCTGAATGAAGTCGGCTACAAATTGCTCTGCTTCACGGCTTCCGGTTCCGTTTCCAATCGCGATTAGCTCAACTTTGTACTTATCAATCAGTTTGCCAAGTACTATTTCTGACTCTGCGATTTTGCTTTGAGGAGGGGTAGGGTAGATAGTAGTTCCATCAAGGTATTTTCCGGTTCCGTCAACCACGGCAAGCTTGCATCCGGTACGGTATGCAGGATCTAATCCCAGAACCACTTTCTTTTCTAAGGGAGGCTGCATCAGTAAATTGCCAAGATTGGTGGCAAAAGTATCGATTGCATGTGCATCTGCTTTTTCGGTAAGTGCATTTCTTAATTCACGCTCCAGGGAAGGAGAAAGTAGTCGCTTAAAAGCATCTTCAACAGCATCCTGTAAACGTTCTGTGAAAATGCTCATATCGTTTGTTATTACAATATCATCTATAGTTTCTAAAGTTCGTTCTTCCCAAACTTCTGTGTTCACAAAAAGTATGTTTTCCCGTTCACCGCGGTTAATTGCCAAAATCTGGTAGGGCTTTAACCGATCTACTTTTGAAGTAAACTCGTAGTAATCTTCAAAATTAGTTCGATCTTTTACAGCGGGATTTTTCTTTGTTTTGATCGTGGAGTGCTTTTGGAATATATCACGAAGTTTTTCACGCACCTCTAAATGTTCATTAATCCATTCAGCTACTATATCTGTCGCCCCTTTCCATGCATCTTCAACAGTTGGTACTTCTTTTTCTTCACTCACATATTCTTTAGCGTAATCATCAGGATTTCCATTCTCAATTTCCTGGCTCCAAACTAACTCTGCAAGAGGTTCCAGTCCTTTTTCTTTGGCTTTATCACCCCTGGTTTTACGTTTTTGTTTATAGGGTAGGTACAAGTCCTCTAAGGTGGAGAGTTCAATACAGTTTTTAATCTGTTCTTCTAAGTCATCAGTGAGCTTACCTTGCTCAGCTATAGATTTCAGAATGGTTTCTTTTCTGGCAGAAAGCGCCTTTTGAAATTCTAGTGCATCTCTGATCTCACGCAGTTGTTCTTCATCAAGCCCTCCGGTTGCTTCTTGTCGGTATCGGGCAAGAAAAGGGATAGTAGCACCTTCTTCTAAAAATCCTGAAACTGTTTGAACTTGTTTTTGAGAAATATTGAGCTGTGCTGAGACCGTAGTAATGATCTGGAAGTTACTCATTCTAAATAATTCCTGGATTTGATGAATAGTTTTTACGCTATCAAAGATAGAAATCATCACCGTTCAAAGATAGAGGGGTTTCAGGAAAGTTGTTGTGCTAACTATAGTTAAACATCTTCATATTTTCTTCACGTATAGAGCCTATCCTTTAGCTATACATTAACAGATGTATTAATTTTCAGTGTGACTTTCTCTGAAACCCTAATTACCCTTAATCCTAAAGCAACTACAAATGAAGTTTTTATCAATAATACTATGGGGGTTGTTGTTAAGCTTTTCAGCTTCTGCACAAAATGGATATGCTCTTTTACTGGACTCAAGTTCAGTGGTCATAAAGGGGACTTCCTCTTTACATGACTGGGAATCTAATGCAGAAGTAATTCAAGGCACTTCTACACTTACAATAGATGAAACAGGGGCATTAACTACCATTTCTGAGCTTGTATTTAATGTTGAAGTAGAATCTATTAAGAGTGGAAAAAGCATCATGGACGGTAAAACGTATGGTGCGTTAAAAGCTAAAAAGCACCCACAGATTCTCTTTTCACTTACAGAAGTAAGCGAAATAACTGCGGATTCCATATTCGCAACCGGTGAGCTTACTATTGCCGGAAAAACTAAAACCGTTGAACTGGCCGCTACTTACCTGGTTGGTGAAGACGGTTCCTTAAAAGTTATAGGTTCTGAAAAGATACTTATGACTGATTACGGGATGAAACCACCCAAAGCCATGTTAGGAACCCTTAAAACCGGTGACGAAGTGGAAGTGGTTTACAATGTGACTTATCAAAAAAATTAACCCAAATAACCAAAAAACTACGATCATGAAAGCACTAAACATATATTTATTTTCATTCGTTATGGTTGTGATGATGCTGGCATCCAGCGTTCACGCACAACAAAGAGACATTGATAACTTCAGAAATCCTGATAAGAGCGGACTCAATGTTTTTGAAGCACCAAAAACTAATAATGTTACTTTTGATGGTATCTATGTAAGAGTAGGCGGAGCGAATACACTTCAGTTCCAAGGACTACGGCATGATAACACTGCTGGATCATTACCTGACCTAGAAAGCAACTTTAATCTTGCTACTTCAAATCTTGATTTTGATGTTGTACTTGCAGATGGATTAAGAATGCATCTCCGCACTTATTTATCTTCTCAACATCATGAAGAAGCATGGGTAAAAGGCGGATATTTTCAAGTTGATGGGCTTGATTTCATACAGGAAGGACTACTATCTGGCTTGATGGAAAATCTCCGAATAAAAGTTGGACATATGGAAAACAACTACGGAGATACTCATTTCAGAAGAAGTGACAATGGAGCAGCTATTCACAATCCATTTGTAGGGAATTTCATTATGGATTCTTTCACAACTGAGGTTGGTGCAGAAGTATATTACTTCATGGATGATTTCTTTGGAATGGTTGGTTTAACTAATGGTAAACTTAATCAAAGTTCGCTAGAACCAGCTATCGAGGAGAAAGTAAAGCTTTATCTTAAATTAGGTTATGATAGCCAAATCAATGAAGATTTGAGATTCCGGTTGTCAGGTTCTTTAATGAATGGCCCAGAGTCAGGTTCTCAGTACCTATACTCAGGTGACCGTGCAGGTTCGAGATATTATAATGTTCTCGATGATGACTTTAGAAGTGGTCGATTTAACCCTGATTTTATTGTTTCAAGATTTGCACCAGGTGGACCAATAGGTGGCGAGCTTAGAGCCATCATGATAAATCCATTTGTGAAGTTCCAGGGTTTAGAATTCTTTGGTGTACTTGAAATGGTTTCTGGTAAAAGAGCGACAGAGACAGATACCAGATCTTTCAACCAGTATGGGGCTGAGTTGATTTATAGACTTGGTGCTAATGAAGATTTTTATCTCGGTGGACGTTATAACTTGGTTTCTGGTGAGTTAGCTTCTGGTGATGAAATATCTATTGACAGAATAAATGTTGGTGGCGGCTGGTTCTTAACACCAAATGTTCTAACTAAACTTGAATACGTACAGCAAACATACAACGATTATCCTGCTGCAAGCAAGTATGACGGTGGTGAATTTAGCGGTTTTGTTATAGAAGCAGTAATCAGCTTCTAATACTAACCCCCTCAAGGAAAAGGCGGATGGTGAAACATCCGCTTTTTTTATGCCTGTATAACTTGCAGGGTAAAACTGATTTTAAGCCGGTCACGAACTTTTATCAGCCCAAACAAGGCGGTGGGTGGTTCAAGGCCAAAATCAGACATCTGAACGTTTTGCTCCCCAAAAACCCTGATCAAACCACCTTCTAAGGATACATCTTTAAGTTGTACATCATAGATATTAGTAACCCCGGCCAATTCGATGGATACACTGGCTTTATCAGGGATACCGTTTATCGCAGATACCTGGAGAACTTCGATGTGGATATTAGGATACTCTTTACTTTTTAATGTGTTTCTAAAGTCCCGGTTAATCCCCCGCTTTCCACAATCAAATGATTCAACTACAAGTTCGAGCCGGTCTCCCTGTATATTGGCAAAAGCTTCTGTTATTTCTACCTGGTGGGATAGTGTATCAGATTCAAGTTCTTCTTCATACACACATTCAAAATCATTCACATTTGATGTTCCGTTAATTCTTAACTTACTCTCATTAAGAATCACAGACTGAACCGTAGACCTTTCTTGCGCCATACTAAGTACCGGCCATAAAAAAAACATTATAAGAATGGGAATACAGAACCTGTTTCTTGACATAGTAGAATAAATGGGGCGTGAATGTGAATAAGTCTTTACCAAAATAAGTAAAACAATGACTGACATCAAAGAGCTATTACAAGCAGCAACAGAGATTGCAAAAATCGGGGGAGAACATACCCTGAAATACTTCAAAAAGGATTTTGAAGTGATCAGTAAAGCGGATGACTCCCCTGTTACCATCGCTGATCGTGAAACTGAGAAAGTTATAAGAAAAGAAATACAAAAAAGGTTCCCTGATCACGGTATTATCGGAGAAGAATATGGAAGAACTAATCAGGAAAGTCCCGTTCAGTGGGTGTTGGACCCTATTGATGGCACCAAATCTTTTATTCACGGGATCCCGTTTTATACTACCCTTGTTGGAGTAATGATTAACAATGAGCCTGTGGTGGGCATAATCAATGCCCCTGCATTGGATGAACTTTGTGCAGCAGCTATCGGGGAAGGAGCCACCCTAAACGGGACTCCTTGTAAGATGAGAAATGTGAAAAATCTTTCTGAGGTTACTTTCCTTGTAACCGAGATCAACCATTTCAGGACTATGGGATACGGGGAAATGTTTCAGGAACTTTTGGATGAAACGAAAATACACCGTACATGGGGCGATGCATACGGACACATGATGGTTGCTGTTGGGAGAGCTGACCTTATGTTCGATCCGGAGTTGCACATCTGGGATGCTGCGGCTCTTTTACCCATCATGAAAGAGTCGGGAGGTATTTTTAGTGATATGGATGGGAGTGAAACTATTCATTCCGGCAACGGTTTTTCTACTAACAAACAGTTATTTCCACAAATAAAAGCAATATTGGACAAGCACAAAAAATGATTAAGCACCTGGCATTAAAGCTATTTTCTTTCTTACTTATTTTTATAACTCAATTCCAGAATTGTGACTTTAATCTCAATTTCGGGATGACTGAGTTTGAGTATGATCAATATCCTTCTATTCCTTTTGAATTCGAAAAGCTCAGCCTTGAGGCTACGTTAGAGCCTGATCAAAACCTGATTAAAGGAGTAGCAGGTTATACTATGAAGATAAAGGCTCCGGTTCAGGATCAGTTGGTTCTGCATACTGCTGCCCTGGAGATTGATGGGGTTACTTTAAATAATGCTGAAATTGGGTTTTTGATTAAAGCAGATTCTTTAATCATTCCTTTGGAGGATTCACTGGAAGCAGAACAAGAAGTGCAGCTTGCTATTACCTGGCAGGCACAATCCATTTTTGGTACCCATAAAGATAGATTTGGAACTATGTGGGCAGGGCTGAATCCACTGGCTCTCAGGCATTGGTTACCGGTTTATGATCATCCAAGTGTTGAAACAGTGGTAGAAGCTGAATTCATAATTCCGGCAGATTTAAGTATTACTTTTAATGGTAATAAACTGGCAGATGAGCTTCTATCAACCGAACAAAAAAGAGTACGTTGGGAAACTTCAACCCCTGTACCTGTGACGGGTCTTAGTTTCGTTTTAGGTAATTTTGTTCACCAAGAGGCTATGGCAGGTACAAAAAAGATCCGGGTATATGGAGCAGAAGAAATCATAAATCAGGAAGAAATAAGTGCACTTCTTGCCGAAGCCATACAAACGAAACGCTCAGTAGAGAACGCACTTTCTTTTGAATTTCCATATGAGTCACTAAATATCATAGTATTGGAAGATAGTTACTGGGACGAAATCCAGAGCGGGGCAGGTATCATTTATTTATATAAAAACCTTGGAAACCTTTCTGCCCAATTGAAAAGAGGTATATATGGCCAATGGTTTGGGCAATACCAGCGCATTCGGGATTTTGAATATGGTATGCTATACCAGGAACTGTTGAAAACAGCACTGCATTATTCTGTATATGATGAATCAGCACTTCTTGTGATTGATGAGGAAGACCCCCACATTAGTTCGTTTATTTGGAATGAGCTGCAAAATGGTTTCAAAAACCAGGATCCGTTTTTCCGCAAAACTATTACCGGCTCTTTAGAACCATTAATCAAGAGTAATAAGGGATTAATGAATGATACTTTCTATACAGATTTCTGGTATGCTCAAACAGGTCTAAATTGGAAGGAAATGGATATTTGGGGAAGCCAGGACCCGGATGTTGATCCTGATCCGGCAAGCCCGGAATATTCCTTATCAGCCGATTACGATGAAGTTGATTCCAAAGTAGTTTTTGCTTTTGAACACATAAACGGAGATAGTTCAACCTTATCAGGGTTAAATGCAGTCATCTATACGATGGAAGATTCTACAACTCAGAGAATTTCATTTACCGGGCAAAATGACAGGGTACAAATTGATGTGCCTATGAATGTTGAATATGTAGCTTTGAACTCTGGTGTCACAGCTATAGACCAGATTCAAGTGGAGCGTTTTCCTCTTTTCTTTTTATTGAATCAACTTAGAAGCAACAATATAAAAGACCGTGAAACAGCAGCAAGGCTATTGCAATTTCATACTGATAATCCCGATCTGCAATTGGCATTACGTGATGCTTTAGAATCTGAAACCAATGCTATTGTAAAAGCACGATTATTGGAAACATTTGGACTCTTTACGAAAGGTGCATCAGGAACTGAACAAGTGTTTCTCCAGGAACTGAATAATGAGTCTGAAGCTATCCAGATAGGAGTTATAAAGTCACTATCAGCTTATCAGGGAAATGAAATGGTTCAAGGGTCTATCAGGAATAAGGCAATACGAACTGAAAATCGCTTAGTGTTTGATGAAGCCTTGAAATCCTACAAAAAGATAAGCTCAGATCAAGAGCTAGTTTCATTAGCATCAACACTTCTTCAGGCCGATCCTACAGGTGTAAAGACTTTTGAAGCATTAAAGATGTCTGTCGACTTAGATTCAACCTACAGGTCTTTCGAACTTCTGCAACAGCTTTCTGGTAGTGAATTTCCACCTAAAACCCGCTTCCAATCCATTTCTTTGCTGCTGGATCATATAAACAAGATTGAAAACAGGACATCACTTTTTGAAGCCTGGCTAATGGATTTCGATCCAAGAATACGTTTTACTGCAATGAGTGGAATTGATTTATTATCGAAAGAGGATTCTGAACAATTACTGGAACTTGTAGATCAGAATAAGGCTGATTTCAGATTTGAATAATTTAAAAGAAAAGCCCCGCACATAATTATGTGCGGGGCTTTTCTTTTAAAAGGGTAGAGGAATTTTAGCCTTGTTTTACCCACTTCAGTAAGTCTCCCCAGGTGGCTTTTTTGCCATACATGAGAATGCCTACCCGGTAGATTTTAGCGCTTAACCACATTACTCCAAAAAAGGTAACAACGAGTGCAACCAGTGAAGCCAATATCTCCCAGAACGGTACATCCGTAACGGTAATTCTCGTAATCATGTTGATAGGTGACGTAAGAGGGAAAATAGAGGCAAAAACGGAAAGGCTCGAATCAGGATCAACCATCACCCGTGTATTCATGAAATAACCGAGCATAATAGGAATCATAAGTATGGGCATGAATTGCTGGGTATCTTGCTCCGAGTCTACTGCTGATCCCACTGCAGCAAATAATGCAGCATACATGAAGAAGCCAAGAATGAAAAACAGGAAGAAGTATACAAAGATCATAGGATCAACAGATAGAACTTCAAGAGAAGAGGGGTCAAAGCCTGCTTCCTGTGCTGCCTGGTTAATTTCCTGAGAATCGGCTAGTTCTGTTAATTGATCTTGCATCAGTAATCCTGCTACCGGGACAGCAGCAATGGAAATTCCAATATACATAACCACCCAAATAGCGAACTGTGTGAATCCTAATAAGCAAACTCCTACTACTTTGCCAACTAAAAGCTCCATAGGCTTAACAGAAGAGGTTATTACTTCCACAATCCTGTTAGTCTTTTCTTCAATCACACTTCGCATCAGAATAGCCCCGTAACCGAACAGCCCTATAAATATCAAAAGCCCGAGAACAAATCCCAGCGCGGAAAGGAATCCTGCTTTATCATCCTCAGTTTCACCTTCTGCACTTAGCTTACGAGAATCTAATCCAGGCCTTCTTTCGAATAGTTCTTTTATTTCGTTGCTTACATTTGCCCTGTTAAGGCGCTCTTCCTGAATAACTTCTCTTAAGTCACTCCTAACACTTCCGGTAAAGGCAAGCCCTCCACTACCGCTATAAATGAGTTCTGCATTTTCATTGGTTTCGATGTGTTTTTCCTGGAGCAGGAGGTAAGCATCCAATTCTTCACGGAGAACCATAGCCTTAACGCTATCAATAGGTATGGCAGTAACATTTGAATAGCGCTCTTCATTGAGTTCTATCATCCGTTCAACCAATACTCCTGTTTCATCAAAAACACCTACACTTTTCTTAGTATCTGTTTCACTTGTCATAAGCCAAACCATAAGAGCCCCAACTCCCAGGAGTGCGATTGGAGTCAGTATCGTAGACAGAATAAATGATTTTGCCCTTACCCGGGTAAGGTATTCACGTTTTAATACCAGTAATACTTTTCCGAAATCCATTATTGAACCTCCTGGTTTTTAATATTGTCTTCCCCAACAGTAGAAATGAATATTTCATTAAGGGAAGGTTCAACCCGTTCGAATTTATGTATTTCAGCATGCTCTATTGCCAGTTTTAATATATCCTGCATGTTTTGTCCGTTAAGTACCCGTATTTCTGCAAAGTTTGTAGACCTGTTATTAATGCGTACGTCTGTAAGTTTATCAAGAAATGCTCCGTCGCCTTCAAACTCAAGGTTAATGGTATTTTGCCCAAACGATGCCTTTACTTCCCGAAGTTTTCCTTCGAGAACTGCTTTACCGTTGTTAAAGAGGCAGATATCATCACACATTTGCTCTACCTGTTCCATACGGTGAGTTGAGAAAAGGATGGTTTTACCCATCTCTTTAAGTTCAATAATTACTTCTTTAAGTAATTCACTGTTAATAGGATCCAGCCCGCTAAAAGGTTCGTCAAAAATATAGATATCCGGGTTATGTGCTATAGTGGCAATGAACTGTATTTTTTGGGACATCCCTTTCGAAAGCTCACTAATTTCTTTTTTGAGCCAGTCGGCAGCTTCAAAACGCTCCAGCCAGTGGTGAATAGCTTTTCTGGCATCTTTCGCAGCCATGCCTTTTAGTTGAGTCAGATACATCAGTTGCTCTTCAACTTTCATCTTTTTATAAAGCCCGCGTTCTTCCGGCATGTACCCTATCATTTTTTGAGTAACTGGGCCAACCTCAACATCATTAATGTAGATATTACCGACATCGGGAGTCAGAATATGGTTAATCATACGGATGGTCGTAGTTTTACCGGCCCCGTTCGGGCCAAGAAGGCCAAAAATCCTTCCTTTTTCTACATTAAAACTTACATCATCGACTGCATGGGTTTTCCCAAATGTCTTCCTGATGTTTTGAACTTTTATTACGCTCATAATACCCTGAATTAGTTGCTTTAAGGAATCGTAAATCTTTCAATAAATCGAAGAATTGCATTGCAACAACCCTAAAGATTTCTTATTTGTTAGTCGCAACAAACTACGCTTTTATTACAGTCCAGTTTCAAAAAAATTCATGGAAATTATTCATCTCAGTGCAGAGTGTTATCCGGTAGCTAAGGTTGGAGGGTTGGCTGATGTTGTTGGCTCTCTGCCAAAATATTTAAACCAGCAGGAGCAAAACTGTAAGGTTGTAATGCCTAAATATGGGAATCATTGGCTGGAAACCCACTTTTTCGAGGAAGTTTACTCTGGTTCATTTTTAATGGCAGGTATTGATACAAAGTACTCCGTTCAACAACTAGTAAAGCATGATCTTGGTTTTCCTCTTTTTGCGATTGATATACCAGGTAGGTTTGACAGGCCGGGAGTATATATCGATCCCTGGTCAAGCAATGTCTATTGGGATGAACGGGAGCGTTCAGTGAGCTTTCAAATTGCTGCTTTGGAATGGATTAATCATTTTGAAAATAAACCAGATGTTGTTCATTGCCATGACCATCATACGGGTTTGGTTCCCTTTATGATGACCAATTGTAATCGTTTTAAAGAGCTTTCATCAATTCCAACAATTATTACCGTTCATAATGCTGAATATCATGGCAGGTATGATATGAACAGTTACCAGTTATTACCGGCTTTCAGTTTTAATAATATCGGGCTATTGGATTGGGATGGAAGCTTAAACTCCCTTGCTTCTGCATTGAAATGCGCATGGAAAATTACCACCGTTTCTGAAAACTACATGAAAGAACTGGCTGACAACAGCAATGGATTAGAGGCTTTATTCAGGCAAGAATCAGATAAATCAACAGGCATTATTAATGGAATTGATAATGAAGTCTGGGATCCTTCAACGGATGAATTGCTTGCAGTTAATTATAGCTTTAGAAATCGAAAAAAAGGAAAGCAGGCAAACAAAGAAGTTTTATGCAAAGAGTTTGGTTTAAACCCGGAACTTCCCACTATTGCTTTTATAGGCAGGCTGGTACGTGAAAAGGGTGCTGATTTACTTCCGGACTTATTTAAGATATTTATGCATTCGGAGAAGGAAGTGAATTTTGTGCTTTTAGGGACAGGAGATCCTGCACTTCACGATATTTTTTCAAGAATGAGAAGTGACCATGTGGGATTTTTCGATGCTACATTGGAATACAATGAAAAGCTGGCACACCAGATTTACGCAGGCTCAGATTTCATTCTCATGCCATCGCGGGTTGAGCCATGCGGGCTTAACCAAATGTTTGCAATGAGGTACGGTACTATTCCAATTGTTAGGGCAGTAGGTGGACTAAAGGATACCGTAATAGACATTGTCGAGGAAAACGGGTATGGTATATGTTTTGATGAATTTAATCTTTTAGAAGCCGAATATGCCATAAATCGAGCTATCGACCTGTATAGCAATAAAACTAAACATGCGGAGGCATTGTCAAAAGTTATGAAACTGGACTTCTCATGGAACAGGTCAGCCAAAGAATACATTACACTATACAAAGACTTAAAAGAAAGAGCGAAAGCATGAAAAAATCAGTAATTGCAGTTATCCTGGGAGGAGGCAGGGGGACCCGGTTGTTCCCTTTAACCGATCACCGCTCAAAACCGGCTGTTCCGATTGGTGGTAAATATCGCCTGGTGGATATCCCCATTTCAAATTGTTTAAATTCGGATATCCGTCGTATTTACGTTCTCACTCAATTCAACTCGGCTTCATTGAACAGGCATATCAAAAACACGTACAATTTTGATGTATTCAGCAGTGGCTTTGTAGATATTCTTGCGGCAGAACAAACAGCCCATAACCGGGAGTGGTTTCAGGGTACAGCTGATGCGGTGAGGCAGTCACTCCATCACATGGAAAAGCACGATTATAAGTATGTATTAATTCTATCCGGTGACCAGTTGTACCAGATGGATTACGGAAAGATGCTAAAAAGGCATATTGAGAATAAATCTGATTTGACAGTAGCTACCATCCCGGTAAATGCAAGTGATGCAACAGGGTTTGGAATCATGAAAACCAACGAAGAAGGAATGATCGGCAGTTTTGTCGAGAAACCTGATTCAGGAGAACTGGATCAATGGAAATCTGAAGTTCCGGAACCCTATAAGTCTCAGGGAAGGGATTTTTTAGCATCAATGGGTATCTATATTTTTAACAGAGAAGCTATTATTAAGCTTTTTAAAGATAATCCTGATGCAACTGATTTTGGGAAAGAAATTATTCCTAAAACACTTACAGAAGGACTAAGGGTGAGCAGTTATGAATTTGGAGGTTATTGGGCTGATATAGGAACTATTCGGTCTTTCTTTGAAGCGAACCTATCACTTGCAGAAACTGTACCTGAATTCAACCTGTATGATAATGACCGGTTTATATATACTCGTGCTCGTTTGTTACCTGCTTCCAAGCTTATGGGAACTACCCTTGAATATGCACTTGTAGCGGAAGGATGTATAATTGAAGCCAGCCGGATTGTTCGTTCGGTAATCGGAATCCGTTCACGAATTGGAAAGGGGACCACGATTGAAAATTCTGTTACTATGGGTAATGATTATTTTCAGAGCAGGGAAATTATTGATACCGCTTCACGTGACAATCCGCCAATGGGGATCGGGCAACGGTGTTTCTTAAGTAATTGCATCATTGATAAGAACGTAAGGATTGGAAATGATGTGCGGATAGTAGGTGGAAAGCACCTGGAAGATGGAGACCATGGCGACTACTACGTAGAAGATGGAATAGTAATTATTCCAAAAGATGTGGTAATCAAAGATGGGACTACCATATAACTTTATTCAGAATCCAGGTATTTTTTTACCGATGAAATAAAAGAACCGTCTTCAAAGTACTTGTAAAGATCTTTGCCAGGGCAGACTGTTTGGTCTGAATGGTCTTTATGTGAAGCGATGTTCTGAATGGGTACTTCATATTTCTCTGCCAGCCAGGCTGTTAAATGCGCCAGAGATTCAAGCTGTTCGGGTTTAATGGTCTGTACTTCGTAGTTACCCATTACATTGATTAAAGCGTGGTTTGTAGGATCGTATTCTGTATTGGTATCGCCCGGATAATCCAGGGGTCTTGCCTCATAAATGTTTCCATCCAGGTCAATGCAAAAATGATAGGGGATATCAATCCACTGTTTATCTACCTGGCTAAACTTTTGTAATCCCCTCATATAAGAAGCAGGATCTTTGTTTTCCTCAAATACCTCACCACTATGATGAACCGTAATGTACTCTATAGAGTGTTTTTGCTTTTCTCCTGTGGGAGGTTTGCCACCCCATTCCTTAACAGTAATAACAGCTGGTTTTTGAACCTGTTTATTTGGTTTTGGAATAAAAACGAGTAGAAAGAAAGCAGTAATAACCAGTATGAGTTTAGCCATTGAGTCTGAAATACTATTTAATGATGAAGAGTATGTTACTTAAAAAAGTCTTCAACCTAAAGGCTGAAGACTTCATGACCTGATAAACTTTATTCATTGCTTCTCTTTTGCCATCCGCCAATAATTAGTCCTGAAATAGCTGACGCAACAAGACTGTATCCACCGGTAATCCAGGTGAGCCAATAATCCTGCATGGCAAATAGGTTACTGGTCATCACACTAAGAAAATGAAAAGAGAATGTGATAATAAGGGCATATTTAAGTCCATCAAGAGCTGTTTTAACATTCAGCTTTATAAACAACCATGCTAATACATAAAGCGGCACTATAGTCGCAATAATATTTGTGATCCAGATTTCTGTTCCGGGCGGGTTGGCTTCTACCGTAGCCATATCAAGGTCAACCATCGCCATCCATGGCTCACCAAACAATGGGCCATACCAAACAAATCCAAGTACTGTAAGCAGAATGGCTGACGCCCATACTGCTGCATGATTAATATTTTGCATAAGAACTCCATATTTAATTAAGTACCAGGTTGCTATGTAATATATTTTTGAGAATAAAAAAAGCCTTCAACCCAAAAGGGGAGAAGGCTTTATGCAAAAACCAGTATGGTTAGTTTTGGCCTCCATCACGGTTTGGCGAGCGCGGAGTAGGCCATGTGCGCTGTTCCCCTGTTCTGGGATTAACAGGCAAAACTGATTGTACCCGGGACGTTTTTTCCGGGTCTTCGCTAGCCATGTAGGTTAAAATCGCTGTAAGGATGGTATTGTTTCTAACATCATCAAAAACAATCTTATCATAGGTATCACGATTGGTATGCCATGTGTAATTCCAGTAATCCCAGCTTAAAGAGCTAAGGGAAAAAGCAGGTGCACCCTTTGCCACAAATGAGGCATGATCAGTACCTCCACCGGAAGGAATACCGGGAAAGGTAGTTTCTATATGCTGTGTTATACTATTAGGCACAGCCTCCAGCCAGCTGCCTAAATAGTCATAAGAATGAAGGAAGCCTTGTCCTGATATACGAACAACCCTTCCTGTTCCATTGTCCTGGTTAAACAGGGCCTGTAGTCCTTCTACAATTTCAGGCTGATCTTCTACATACGCTCTGGATCCGTTAAGACCTTGCTCTTCACCTCCCCACAGTCCCACAATAATAGTTCGTTTTGGATTGGGGTATACTTCTTTTAAAATACGGGCTGTTTCCATCATAGTGATTGTTCCGGTGCCATTATCTGTAGCACCTGTTCCACCATCCCAGGAATCAAAATGAGCCGAAAGGATAATATATTCATCAGGTTTTTCGGTACCCGGAATAGTTGCAATAGTATTGAAAGCTGGAACCCTTCCTAAGTCTTTTGACTGGGCGGTCACTTTTATCTTGGGCTTACTTCCGTTCTCTGCCAGGCGATATAGCATCCCGTAATCTTCAAGTGATAAATCAATAACCGGGATTTTTTTAGTATTTGCTCCAAATATTTTATTCACACCAAAACCGGATGACCAGCGAGATTGCACAATACCTACAGCCCCGGCTTCTTCAAGTGCAGTATTCAAGGTTCTTGTATTATAACCGGTATTTATAATTCGCTGTCTCCATGCCCTGCTTTGAGCAGTACGCTCTTCCTTCATTTTTTCAAAAGATTCTTCCGTAGCAAATTCTTCCCAGTTATAGTCGGGCCTGCCTGTAGGTTGTGCCATAGAAACCATCACGAACTTCCCTTTGGCATTTTTGAGCCAGTTCTTGAATTCGTTTGAATCTGCTGCATCAGGGATGATTACTACTTCTGCAGTAACGCCTCCTTTTTTGGTTCCCGGGCTCCATGCAAGCTGCATGCCTTCCAATGATACTACCCGAGGATATACCATATCTATATGCGTGATGCCGCGCTCCCAGCCTCTCCATGTTCCGTATTGTTGGTTTTCAGCTTCAATACCCCAGCTTTCGAAAGTTTTTACAGCCCAATCATGGCCATTTTTCATTTGGGGGGTTCCGACCAGCCTGGGGCCTATTCCGTCAAGCAGCTCATGGGCTAGTTTTTCCAGATGAGAGTTTTCAGTTGCCTCGTTTACTATACGTTCAACCATTTCTTCTTTTGTCTGAGCGATCACAAGAGTCGAGCTCATCAACAAGAATAGCAGTAGCAGTTTCGATGTCTTTTTCACAGGTTTAAAATTAGGTTAGTTATTAGCGCCCAAATATATACAAGATAAGAGAGAGTAGAGAAGGGGATACGTTTTTTAACGTTTCTCTGGTAAACTGAAATTCAGTACACTCTAACCAATAATCAATATACACCAGAAAACTATGAGATTAATTTGCTCTTCCTTTATCATCTTTCTGTTAGCAAGCAGCTCGTTGGTATATGCACAGGACACCAGATACCCAATTGTAAAAGGGTTTGGGGGTATTTATGAAATCCCGAATTCGGAAAATCCTGATCCCGCAATTGAATACAAGATTGTTATCGATCTAAAGACGATGCAGAGAGATAAAGAAAGCATCAACCGGGGGCTTAATAATGTTGCAAGGATGCTAAACTTACATGGATTAGGTGGTATCAGGCCTGAGAATTTGAAAGTAACAGTTGCTATACATGGAGGAGCTACTGATGTGATTCTTACAAATGAAGCTTATCAAAAACGCTACGAGGTTGATAATCCAAACATAGCGCTTATTTTAGCTTTGAAAGAAACAGGTGTGGAAATTTATGTGTGTGGCCAGTCGTTACTTTCAAGGGAATACCAGCACGAAGATGTAAATCCGGATGTAGCGATAGGTTTATCTATGCTGACGGTTGTAACTACAAAAATGCATCAAGGTTATCAGTTACTGGTTTTTGATTAAACTCAAATCAAAAAAACCTTTGCTAATCACATAAGACTTCTACTCACCCTGCCCAAGCGAATAGGCACGTTCTCCATCAAACAGGTATAAGTTTTCAGTCTTGATGCAATCCAACCCGGCATCATTCAGGCTGTTAAGTAAATCCGGAATGGCGGAATATTGAACAACGGGGGAATGTTCTTTGGTTGCATCTTTTGCAACAAAACGGCAGCGCCAGTGATCTGTGCAGAAAGTTTCTGGAAGGCCATCAGGATAAACTTTTACACCCCTGTTGGTGATCATTTTAAGTTTTAGGGTATCTCCGGCATTTTCTTCGAGTTTCTTTCCTAAAGTATCCGGGTTTCTATCTGTTGAGTCCCAGTCTATAAATATATCTACTCCCACAAGTTCCTTTTTTGAACGGGGTGTTTTCTTTACATCAATTGAAATAACATGATTTTGATCCCCGAAAGAAGCTCGTTTAAGTGCTTTTGGTTTTTCACCGAGTCTTTCAATAATTGCATTGGTAAATGCTTTGGTACCTACTTCCTGCTTTGTATATTCTTTAGATTGAATATCTTTGGTATGGATACCGTCTTCAATCGTAGTAAGTAACGCATTGGTAATAAGCTCAGCTTTATCTGACATATTAAGATGGGCAAGCATCATAGCGGCACCATTCAAAAGCCCGGACGGGTTTGCAATATCCTGTCCTGCAATATCAGGTGCAGAACCGTGAATGGCTTCAAACATGGCAAAATCCTGGCCGATATTTGCTGAACCTCCTAATCCAACTGATCCCGAAATCTGAGCCGTAATATCTGAAATGATATCGCCGTAAAGATTTAAAGTAACAACTACATCGAACCAGTGTGGAGTATCAGCCAAACGAGCCGCGCCAATATCAATGATGTAATGTTCAGCCTCAATTTCGGGGTACTCTTTTTTGATCTCATCAAATACATCATGAAACAGTCCATCGGTATGTTTCATAATATTATCTTTAGTCATGCAGGTTACTTTTTTTCGTCCGTATGCTTTAGCATACTCGAAAGCGTAACGTATAATGCGTTCGCAACCCGGCCTGGAAACCAGTTTCAAACATTGAATTACTTCAGGGGTTTGCTGGTGTTCGATACCTGCGTAAAGATCTTCTTCATTTTCGCGAACTACTACCAAATCCATTGTGTGAAAGTGGCTATGTACAAAAGGAACAAGTGCCGCTACTGGCCTGACATTCGCATACAAACCAAGTGTTTTTCTTATAGTCACATTCAAGCTCTTGAAACCGCCTCCCTGGGGGGTGGTAATGGGAGCTTTCAGGAATACTTTGTTTTTTCTCAGTACATCCCATGAATCGGGGGAGATTCCTGATATGACCCCGCTTTCATACACTTTTTTCCCAATCTGGATTTCATCATAATTCAAAGCGGCCCCTGAGGCTTCAAGGATTTGAAGGGTAGAATCCATTATTTCTTCGCCAATTCCGTCTCCTCTGGCGATGGTGATTGTTTTAGGTGTACTGCTCATGTTGCTGTTTATTTTTTAGGATAGTTAGTTCGCCTATGGTACAAAAAAAGCATCGAAGAAATTCCACGATGCTTTTTTAGGTTAGTGTAACCTATACGGTTTCGAGTAAATTTTTTAAAGTAACGCCTATATCAGCCGGGCTTTCAACAACGGTTATACCTGCCGCTGCAAGAGCTTTTTTCTTTTCCTGGGCAGTTCCCTGGCCTCCGGATATAATAGCACCGGCATGCCCCATACGCCGCCCTGGAGGTGCAGTTGAACCGGCAATAAATGCAACTACCGGTTTATCTACGTGCTCAGCAATGTAGGCAGCAGCTTCTTCTTCTGCAGAACCACCAATCTCTCCAATCAATACAATTGCATGGGTATCAGGATCTTCCTGGAGCATTTTAACTGCATCAAGATGGGGAGTGCCGATTACCGGATCACCACCAATACCGATAGCTGTACTTTGTCCTAAGCCTTCTTTCGTAAGTTGATCGACAGCTTCGTAGGTAAGGGTTCCTGAACGTGAGATAAGTCCTACGTTTCCTTCTGAGAAGATACTGGCAGGCATTATTCCCACTTTAGCTTTGCCCGGTGATATGACACCCGGGCAATTGGGGCCGATAAGTACAGCTCCCCGGCTTTTTACAACCTGCTTGGCGACAATCATATCTTTGACCGGAATGCCTTCGGTAATACAAATAATGACTTTTATTCCCGCAAATGCCGCCTCTGTGATAGCATCCCCAGCGAAAGCGGGGGGCACAAAAATGATGGATGTATTAGCATCAGCCTTTTTTACAGCTTCAGAAACTGTATTAAAAACGGGTCTGCCTAAATGGGTTTGTCCACCTTTTCCAGGTGTAACTCCACCAACTACATTAGTGCCGTACTCAATCATTTGTTCTGCATGGAAGGTTCCTTCGCTTCCGGTAAAGCCCTGTACAATCAGGCGGGTATGCTTTCCTACTAATACACTCATTATTATGGATTATGATTCAAAATTTTTGCGGTGAGAATATACAATGCTTAACACAGAGTTGACAGTTGAGAATTCCATTTCGCAGAGATAAGGAGTTAAATATGATTAAACGAAAAAGACTTTATTCCTAGTTGGTAAATCACCATTTTCATCAGATGATTACTGACGACAAAAAAGAAGAAGTTCGTGATGCGGCCGATATTGTAGAAGTGGTTTCAGACTATGTGAAGCTGAAGCGTTCCGGGAGCGGCTTTACGGGCTTGTGCCCTTATCACGATGAGAAAACTCCTTCTTTTCATGTAACACCCAGGCTGGGAATTTTTAAATGTTTTGGTTGTGGAGAGTCAGGTGATGTGTTCAAATTCGTTATGGACCAGGATGGGGTTGGATTTAATGAAGCCGTTCGGCAACTGGCTGACCGGTATGGTGTTTTTATACCTGAAGAGGAAACGACTGAGCCTTCGGAGAGTAACCAGATCAAAGAGGGTATATACCATGCATTAAAATTTGCGGGCGTTTATTACTATCGAAATCTTATTGAAAACCCCGAGGCAAAAAAGGCGTTGAATTACCTTGAGAAAAGAGGGTACCCACCTGAGGTTTTTAAAAAGTTCGGTTTGGGATTTGCTCCTTCCGGTGGAGAAGAGCTTTATAAGGCTGCAAAAAATGCCGGGGTTGATGATCAATACCTGGTTGAGGCAGATTTGGTAAAGCCGAGCCAGCGTGGAGAAGGGTATTATGATACATTCAGAGGGCGGTTGATGTTTCCCATTTTCAGTCCTACGGGTAAAGTGATTGCTTTCGCAGGCCGGGTTTTGGGGGATGAGAAAACGGCTAAATACATTAATTCATCCCAAACCCAGGTGTACAACAAAAGTGAGGTTGTTTACGGGGTAAACTTCGCAAAAAATGAAATCCGTAAGTACAAGGAAGTAATACTTGTTGAAGGATATACCGATGTAATCACTTTGAACCAGCATGGCATTGGTAATGTCGTTGCCAGTTCAGGTACAGCACTTACGCCCGGGCAAATACGGATTCTACATCGTTACGGAGAACGGATTGTTATGATCTACGATGCAGATAATGCCGGTCAGGCTGCTATGAAGCGTGGTATAGATATAGCGCTTGCGGAGGGCATGGAAGTACAGTTACTGGAATTGCCAGAGGGGGAAGACCCTGATTCATTTGTGAAACAGTTTGGTAAGGAATCGTTCATAGAGTTTAAGAACAAAGAAGCTATGGATTTTGTGGACTTCCTGATTTTAAAAGCGGATGAGGAAGGCCGGATGCAAAACCCGGTACAACTCAGGAAGGTAATCACCGAGATTTTGCAGGCCGTTACCAACATCCCGGATTCTATACAAAGGCAGGTTTACGTACAACACCTCCATCAAAAAACACAGAAGTTCAGGGGAGGTACTGACAGGGAGCTTTTTGATGAAATGAATGAGCTTTTGAGAAACAAGAAGCGGGAAGATCAAAGAGCACGATTCAGAGAGGAACGACAGGAAGAAAGAGAGGCCTTAAACCAGCAAATGCCCGGCGAAGCAGGAAGTGATCGTAACGAACTGAAAACAAGTCCTGAAAACGCTAAAAAGCCTCATTACGAAAAAGAGCTTATCCGGTTGATGATTACATTTGGCCGGCCTATGGTAGAGTATATTTGTTCATTCACAAACGAAAAACTATTTGAAGACCGGGAATTGAAAGAATTCTACTCCCATATTTTAGAGCGTTACCAGAATGAAGAAGAAATATCTGTTGAAGTGTATGCTGGTTTAGGCGATCCCTTTCCTCGTTTAGTTGGGGATGTTACTGTAGAACAGCATACTGCAAGTGATCGTCATCATGAGAAAGTAGGTATTAAGTATGAACGGGATAAAAACCCATACCTGGCTGCAAAAAGTACTATGAAGGCAATAGAACTCAGTTTCTTTAAAAGAAAAAGGGAAGAACTGGCCGGGCGTTTTAAAACGGTAGAGGATGAGGCGGAGAAACGGAAGATCATCAAGATCCAAATGGATATACAATCCAAAATAACCCGCAGAGAGCGTACCGATTCCGAAGATTTATATCCTGACCCCGAAGACTCGAAAGGAAATGTAGTACAGGAAAAGAAGTTTGAATATAAGATGAAGGGGAAGGAGAATTGATAAGACTATTTATTAAATATTGGAAAGCTTAGCGCATCTGTCATAATTCCAAAAGTTAACGCTCTCCTGTCAAAAACATATCTTGAGTTATAATAGTCTGGCCCTATGTAGGCTCTTGCAAAGATGAAAAAGTCCATCCCTTTAAAAATTTTAAACCCATAGAGTCCATCGAAATGAAACTTTACCTCTTCAAAATCCTGGTGGAAGTAAGTGGCGAAAGAGTATTGCAGTATTGATTTATTAAAGAAGTTGAAGTTAGGGTCTTCATATATAAAAGTATTGGCAAGCTGGGCTTTTGTGTAATAATAGCTGTCATTTATTTGTTTTTCCCGTGTCAGAAAGTTGAAATGTTGCTCAAAGGACAGGCTTCCGTTTGCTACAATATTTTGCTTTTTTTGGACTTCAAAGTTACTCCAGTTCAATGAGTAAGTAATATAGTCAGTCGAAAAATTT
The DNA here is from genome assembly GCA_006969905.1 of Balneolaceae bacterium. Classification (GTDB taxonomy): domain Bacteria; phylum Bacteroidota; class Rhodothermia; order Balneolales; family Balneolaceae; genus Balneola. Next base: position 2,319,301 of record CP030887.1, read on the forward strand.
CCCCTGTTGAGATTAATCTCATTGGTTGTTTCATTTATAAATGGTTCTTCCTGGCCATTAGAATAATGGGTGAGGGAAAAGACCTGGAATAAGGAGGTGCCCTTATAAAATCCTAAAAACCCCATAGCCCTGCTTTCCTTTATATTTAATCCACCTAATACATGAAAAAGATTAAGAGTGGGTTTGTATGAAGGTGAATAAATGGGAAAGCTCTCTTTATTAAACATTCGAATATAAATGGTCGGATTTAATGAAATGGCAATGTTCCTGCCTGTACCAAACCGGATGTAATAGTTAGGAGAAACTTTGGCCTCAAAAATGAGAGGTTCCAGTTTTTCGGTATTCCCATTTATTATGTTCTCTCCCAAGCCCCTCGTAAATGTTATATATGAACGCTCGCTTACAGATAGTATACTTAAGTTTATGTTCTTGAGGTCCGCATTTGTAAAAAGAGAGTCCTGTGCAGGCAAGTATTTAGCAAAAAGAAGCAGGATTAGAACAGCTAAGATTTTTTGCGTTCTTTGCATGTTAACAACTGATTAATTGAAATTAATTATGAATCAGTTACTTGGTATAATTAAGCATCCAATGCACACCAAATTTGTCTACAAGTTGTCCGAAGCGGGCATTCCAGAAGGTATCCTGTAAACTCATAGTTACTTCACCACCCTCAGAAAGTGCTTCAAAGAATCTTGTTTGTTCATCTTCTGATTCACATTCAATATTAAGTTGCACGTTAGTCCCTTTCACTACCTGTTTATGTGGTGCCCCGTCTGAAAACATGATGCTGTTTTCTCCGATACGAAGTTCAGCGTGCATAATCTTGTTCTTGTAGTCATCATCTACCGGCATACTGGCTTCACCAAACCGTTGGGAAGACACAATTTCAGCACCTAAGGCATTTTTATAGAAGGTCATTGCTTCTTCACAGTTTCCCTGAAAAAAGAAATAGGGGGTAAGCTTTTTCATAACTATGATGCTTTGTTTAAGGTTTAGTATTGCGTGAGAGCATAAACTAAAATATTTGCTCCCATTTCCAAGGCTTTTTGCCGTACTGATGCCGGGTTATTGTGAATTTCGGGGTCAGCCCAGCCATCGCTCAAATTAGATTCGTAAGTGTAGAAGACAACCAGTTTTCCGTTCCTGAACAAGCCATAGCCTTTCGGGGCTGCATTGTCGTGCTCATGAATTTTCGGAAGCCCGTTCTCAAATTCGAAAACCTGTTTGTAAATAGGATGTGAAAAGGGCAGTTCAATAAGTTCTTCATCAGGGAAAACTCTTTTTAATACAGGCCGGATAAATTCATCCAGCCCATAATCATCATCCACATAAAGAAAACCCCCGTTTTCGAGATACCCTCTTAAGTTCGATACTTCTGAGTTGTTGAGAGTAATATTCCCATGCCCGGTAAGGAATACAAAAGGGTAAGAATAAAGGTCACGGCTTCCCAAAGAAACATCCGAGTATGATTCAGAAATTGAAATGGGAAGTCGTTGCCTGGTGAAAGCGATAAGATTACTTAATGCAGAAGGATCATTATACCAATCTCCACCACCCCGGTACTTGGCCCGGGCTATCTCGAACTCTCCTGTATTTTGTGCAATTATTGTTGAAGGGCTACAAAAAAGGACTGCCGCTATTACTAAAAAACTGTTTCGTAAAACTTTAAATTTATACATTGTGCCAACCTGAAATCGAGAGGATACATTGAAAGTTAAGAAGGTAGTACCCACCATCATAATTGCTTTATTAGCCTTTAACAATTTAGCTGCACAAAATCGAATATTTCAACCATATCAACCACCTGCAGATTATAGAAAAGGAGCAACTCTAAATATTTTTGAAAATACCATTCCTTTTGAATTCCAGTTTTTGATTGATGATAACCTGACAAAGGTAATTGCAAACCCGGCTAAATCATTTTTATTTAACTCACCATTTGCTTCAGCAGCATTAGATAGAACGTACAATCGTTCGTTTAGTCTTGGGCTTATTAATCCAAAGAAGTGGATTCTTTTCGCAGACTACTCGGGAATTTCAGAATTTAATGAAAGGCTGATTTCTGATTTTGAGAATGAAGTTCTTATTAACGAAGATGCTGCGTTAAGAGATGTTTCCAGATGGGAAGCAGAGTCAGTGGAAGATGGAGCTAATGATCAGAAGAATAACTTTTTTGAGGCTCGGTTATTTAAAGCTTTTGAAACTAATAATTCAGGATATGCAGCGGTCGGATTATTTTTTGGAGTAATAGATATCGAGTGGGATGGAATAAGTGAAAACCTGAGTAAGAGAAGGTTTAGCAGAGAAAGATTTTTAAATGATACGCTAAGAACTATAAACAGGAGTACTGAATTAAATCAACGTGTTGGTGACAATACAACAGTTAACAGTATTATCCGGTCTGGTTTAGAGTTTCATTATGTGAAGGATGAAATTGAAACGAGTCAAAAAGTTTTTTTAGAACTCAGGGATAACCAAAATGATTATAATACTATTTACACCAGCCGGGATAGCCTGGTTTCGGTAGACTTAAATTTTGGAAGTAATAACACTAATATTTTTTATGAGCAAAATAGCAGGATTTCGAAGATAAGCTCTCAGCCCATTGGTCTTTTTTATTCAGGCTATTTCAATAAAAAATTGAGCATGTTTGGCGATGATTTTGTGTTTTCGAACATTGATTTCGGGTACAATACAGGAGAGTTATCGTTTTCAAATATTTTTGAATCCTTCAGGGTCAGAACTACAAATGGAATAAGTGATACCACACTATCTGACAATAATACGAATGGCAGGTTCAGAGGTAAGAACACAACGCATCTTAATTCGGATGTTTCCCTGGGCTATGCAATTTCCAAAAAAACCGATAATAACTATTTGTTTACAGGCCTGATTGCACACTATAATTTTGAGTGGATAAAAGACTACAGTTTTGATTCAAACGAATTCTACAAAGTCACTGACCGGACTGACAGGGTCAATATTTCGGCTCCCATTTATTTATCGGTGGCTCTGAGTGAGCAGGTGAATATTTGGGGAGGCGGAAGAGTATTTTATGAATACTCTTCAGGTAAGGCTAAGAGAGATTTTGAAGGGTTTTTAGATGAGGATATTGTTGAGCCAGGAATTGAAATGGGTTTTTCTTCCGAATACAATGATAGCGGCCACTCCATAGATACGCAGAATTTTATTGGCTTAAGAGTATCTCTTGAATCCGGAATAGACCTCAATATCCGGTTTAATAGCATTTCAAGTGTAAATAGCTGGGCAGTAAATATTGGTTACAATTTTTAGAAGGAAGGCCTTTGTATATCGGTTTGAATAGTATCGGAAGCTATGGCTCCAAAAACGCCAATAGCACCTTCCATCCTGTATATCACATTTTGAATTTCACCGGGAGAAAGGGTTGAGCCTCCCAGTTGAACTGATTGCGATCGAACGAAGTCGTAAATGTTATCGTCAATAGTATTGGCAACAATTCTGCTGTCGCCAAAGTAAGCCACTGCTAACCAGGGATAGCGAACAGTTACGGTACCATCTGGATTTTCATCAAAGTTGGCTTCATTCAATATGCCTGAACTTAAATTTGCGAAATCCTCAAGGTCATCTTCATCCTCATAAAAATCAGCATAAAGGGGAGTCAGGTTTTCAACAATTGGTTCGCCGGCAATAGTATTAAAAATGTAGACATTTTGTCTTCCCGGGTAACTGGATTCACTCAAGGTCACTTCCAATTGTTCGGTAGATTGATATACAATGGAAGAAGGTACACCACCGATTACGCTAAATGTATCGGGCACAATAGTGAATGCGTTTACTTCTTCTACAGGATCCGGGAAAGTAATATTCAACTGGTAGGTGCGTGTTGGTAATACATCGTGTTGAACGGTTGCTTCATAAATTCCGGGTGCAGTATTTGTATAGCTAAACACTTGCTCCGGGTTAGTTCCTTCTGCTCCTTCAAGGAGAAAAACCTGTACGGTAGCATTATTCACACCCAGGTTATCAAAGTTGTAAACCTCTGTAGCCGGAGCCGTAGTAGATAGTTTAAGAAGGGGTAACTGCCGGTTTGCTACCAGGTACGATTCCACTACATAGAATTCTTCATATTCATCCTGCGGGTATAAATCACAAGAAGAAACAATGAACATTAAAGAAAGAATAGTTAGAAATATATTTTTCATGGTCATTACTAGAATTTTACAGTGTATGAAACGGCAGGAATAATGGGCAACAGGGTAATCTCATCACGGGTAATGGGATTGGTGTCAAAGTCAAAAGTGTAGAACCAAACATTCCTCCTGGAGTAAACATTGATAATTTGGAACTGCCATTCTGCACTTCCAAGCCCAAAGAAGGTTCCTGTTCGTGCAAAAGAAAGATCAAGGCGATGGTAATCAGGTAATCTTGAGGCATTTACTTTTCCTACCGTCAGAACATTCGGATCGTCATTATTCCATGGCTGATCTATTGCGTAACGCCCCAATACTTCGGTGTAAGACTGACCGGTTGCAAATACCCAGGCTGAAGTAAGTTTCCATTTTCTGCTCAACTGATAGGTTAAAACAAGATTTACATCATGCCTTCGATCGTATTTAGGCGGGTAATACCGTCCTGCAGAGGTTTGCTCAAAAATTGGGGAATTAAAGCCGGGGAATCTTCTCCATGTATAACCAAGTGTATATCCCACAAAACCTGTAAGGCGGCCGGTCCTTTTCTCAAACATCATTTCAAGGCCATAAGCATGCCCATTCCCGACCCTGAACAGATCAGGATAGTCTAATCCTGCAGCATCAGGAAGAAATGGATCCAGTTCAAAAAGATCATTCATTGAGCGGTAGTAGATTTCTGCATCAAAGCCATAATTACTGAATGGGATGGTTTTAGCACCAAGAACAAATTGATCCCCGTAGGCAGGGGCTACGCCATCATCAGAGGTAAGCCATACATCAAAACCTGAGAAAGCTTCATTGGTTATCAAGGTCAAAAACTGGTTGTATCTGCCATAAGCAGCTTGTAAGCGAACCCGGTTAGAGGGCTTATATTCAATCGAAACGCGCGGTTCTAACCTAAGATACTGCCCATCCGAGAAATAGTTGAATCTAAGGCCGGAAACAATTCTCCATAATTCATTGGGCTCCCAGGTATCCTGTACATAAAAAGAATTATAGCGGGAATGGATACGGCTTGAAAAACTATCCTGGTTATCAAACCGGTCCTCAAGTCGGAGCGTGAATACTCCACTCCATATCCCTGTAGATATCTGGTGTTTTTCATTCGGTAGATACTCCAGGTCCGCTTTAATCGAAAGGTCATAAATGTTATTATCGCGCTCAAAAGGTGTACCTGCTATTTCAAACTCGGGGAAGTTGAAATACCTTGAACCTGTAACAACAAAATTAGAGAATAGTTTTTCTGAGAAAATATGGGTCCAGTTTCCGCTTAATGTCTGGTTGCCGTAATTAAGAGAAAATTCGCCATCATCGGCAAAAGGAAAGTTAACACGGTCGCTGCCGGAATAGAAGGCAAGGTTAAACTTATTGTTTAAAGAGGCATCATAATTGATTTTCCCGTTAAAATCGAGGAAATAGAATTTACTGGGAATATTATCATTATTTGAGCGTAAAGCTGCCAATAGCGGTTCCAAAGTAGAACGCCTGGCGGCAAACATGTAGGAACCGTTTTTAATAGGGCCTTCAATTAAAGCCCTGGAGGCAAGCATTCCCAGTGTTACAGAGCCTCGCATATCATTTCTATTCCCATCTTTGTTGTAAATACTAAGAACCGATCCTAAGCGGCCTCCATATTCGGCAGGATAACCTCCTTTATATAACCGTACATCTTTAATGGCATCAGGGTTAAAAGTGGAAAAGAAACCAAAAAAGTGACTGGGGTTGTAAACTGTAGTCCTGTCTAGAAGAATCAAGGTTTGATCGGGGCTTCCTCCACGAATGTACAGTCCGCTGGAAAAATCAGAGGCTGCTTTAACTCCGGGCAGGAGTTGCAGTGACCGGAATACATCGGCTTCAAAAACAGAAGGAAGGGCTTTGATAAGCTCCGTCTGAACCTGGGCAGTACCAATATCTTTTTGCCGTTCCTTTTCAGCTTCAGATTCAACCACAATTTCATCACCTTCAAAAACCTGTGGAACGAGTTCGATCTCAAGCTGTAGCCTTTCTCCGGGTTCGAGGGTGATCTCCTGTTCATAAAATTCAAAGCCGATATAGCTACAGACCAGGGTATAAGTGCCTGGCGGTATATTTGTAAGTGAGAAATAACCCAGTGTGTTTGATGAGGTGCCCCGGGTGGTTCCCATCAGTGCAATGTTTGCACTAATTAACGTCTCTCCTGTATTTTTGTCTTTAATGTAGCCGCTGATAGAAGCAGTGTTTTGAGCCGTGGTTGCTGTTGATACTAATAAAAGCAGGGCAACAGCAAGTATGTATTTTTGCAATTTATTAATCCGGTTTTAAAATTATTCCCTCGGGCTTAGACGTGATTCATGAAGCAAAGTTATGACAATCAGAGCTTTTTTATCATCAAATTGTCATTAACTAAACAATATTTTTATAGCCCCAGTGTGGGTAGGTCGTTTTGGCCGGACGGAGGTTCAATATTAGTTTTAAGTACCTCATTCATTTTCTTTATGAAATAAGCTGAGAGTAAAGGGGATTCTTTTTCAATATTTTGGTGCACAAAGAAATACAGGTTTTGCAGCCCCAACTCTTTCCATTCTTTTAACCTGAGTATCCATTCATCTAACCGGGCATAATCGGTTTCATGATTTGCCCCTACATAACGAATAAAAGCGGTAGGTGTGGTAAGCCTCATGTGGAGTAAATCCCTTCTGCCTGCTGTGTCAGTAATGATGTTTGCTACTTCATGCTCTTCAAAAAGTTGATATAATGTATTTGCAACTACTTCGTCATTAAACCAATCTGTGTGTCTTAGCTCAACAGCCAGTGGTATATCCTTTGGCCAGATTTCCACGAAGTGTTGAAGCCGGTCCATATCTTTAGGGGCAAAGTTATTATGAAGCTGCAGGAACATCATTCCCATTTTATCTCCAAATGCCCGCATACTTAACGCCACATCTTCAACTAATGCATCTATGTTTTTTAAGCGGCCAAAGTGACTGATCCGCTGGTTTACTTTTGGGAAGAACTTGAAACCGTCCGGCGTTTTTTCGGCCCAGGTTTTGATCTGTTTCTCATCATAGAGGTTATAGAAAGTGGCATTCAACTCAATGGAGTTGAACTGTCTGGAATAGTACGTCAGCTCATCTTTAGTACCGCGAGGATAAAATCCTTTAAGATCGCCACGGTTCCATTTGGCACAGCCCACAAATATATTTTCCAGGTTGTTTTTATGGTTGGTCAGTACTTTCGAAGTATCAGGATGATCAGGTGGGAGGGTGAAGTTAATAGCGGCAGGGTTATCTACGCTTCCGAATTTCATTGCTGTGGTATTGTAAATGTGACGGGTACAAATAAAATAGTAAACAGGGTAATAATACTATGAATCAAGACAAAAAATTAGCGATTCGATAGATCTGTTTTTTTATGTGCCTTACCGCCACATGAACAGGCGTTCTTAACTAAAAAAATTATACATGATTTCATGTGGGTTCGGAGCTGTTTTCGGCACCGGAATTACATGTTTTACTTGCAGCACTTTGGTGTGGCCTGCTTTAATCTCAATAGGGATGTTTGAGTAATGAAATGGAGCTTCTTTCTGGTTTTCAAAATTCACTACCCAATCGTTCTTTCTTCCCAGTATGAGTTTGATAAGGGCATCCAAAATAACCCTGGGTACTCGCTTTCTCCATTTTCTGTGCAAACTTTTATCCCAGTCAGCGGCCACACACTGGTAGCGGGTAGATGGGGAAAGGGGTTTGGCATCCAGGATATCGGTCAGGCTTTCATGGCCGGGCTTCATTTGCAAAGAACCAGGTTGAGAAAGAAAGAACTCTGCCGAAAACTGAGCAAAAGCAGTAAGCACTTTCCCGGCAGGCCCTGCTGTTTTTTTAAGAATTTTAAAAAAGTGAACCACTCCTTTAGCCGCACTAAAATAGTGCACTCCATTTGCCCCGGAATAGGTGAGAATACGGTCAACAATAAAATTGGTATTCACCGGGTCGCTGGCCAGGTACTTACACACCAGGGCACCGCGACTGGTTCCCACCAGGCTTATTGGCTCTTTAAAGCGGTTATCACCCAGGAATTCATACAGGATATTTGCATTTTGTTTGGCATTATGCGTGATGGTCGGGTGATTGAAGCCAATAATTTGTTCAAAGACGTTATCTTCAATCAGCTTCTTCAGGATTAAATTATCCGGGTCCAGGTATGTACCTCCATAAGACCCATGGATAGAAGAAAACGTACCATGAATAAGCAATAAGGTCTTCTTATCAAAATCAATGGCATCTGCTTCAACCGGATCAAAATCATTCTTAGAGGCATTATACACAAGTAGCTTATACTTATCCTCGCCATATTTGCGATGCAAGGCATTATTTCCTGCAGCCTTAACATTCAGGGTGTTGATTGCCTCTACAAGTAAATGCTGTTCTTTCAGTTTATGACGCTTAAATGTGAGAATTTTGATGATAAAACTGGTCTCGCGATCCTGCCCGGTAAACCGGACATATTCCGGGTTATTCTCATCTTCATCCACTCCTGAAGGTATAATTGGAAAGTGGTAAGTCAGGCGGTCGCGTGTGGTGCCAACTTCGGTGGTGGTAGGCTGGGGTAAGATGTATTCAATTTCTGCCTCTGTATCTGCATCATCATCCCGGTACTTGTCCACATCACTATGCTGGTAATACACTACGGCTCCTTCATCATCTCCCAGGAAAAGTGTGAGCCGGAGTTCAGGTATTTCATCTGCCCGGTATAATTTATTCTCCAGGTTAAAATCTACTTTGTCAAAGTTGATATACCGTTCCTTAACAAAACCTGCTTCCCCCGAAAGAGGGTTAAAATTCCAAATGGCCCCGATTTCTTTCAGGGTAACTTTCGATTCCGATTCATGATGACCTTTCTCAGAAAATTCTATGGAACCACTCGGATTGAAAGGATTATCATTTTTCCATCCTAAGGTAGCCCAGACCTTTTCAGGGTGCTTTTTTGTACGGAAACTTGTTTTACTTCTCACCTTCCTTTTTTCACCACCCGAAAGGTCAAGCCAGGGCTCACCCAGGGCAAAATATTTAGGATTAATAAAATTAGCGTTGTTTCTGTTTAGAACATGTAATGCCATAGCTCAGGTGTTTAGGTAATGATTATTCAATTGTGATCAGTTCAAAATGAGGGAGGTCGTCGAAAGACTGATCCATCAAAATGACTCCGTCTTTATCCCAGTTACCACCCCAGCGGACACTGTGAGATATTTTTTGCTGTTCCACTAACTCTGCTGTACAGCTCAAAATAACGCCGGCTACATAACACAACGAACCGGGATCGTAGGCCAGCTTTTGACGGGTTCCAGGATCAGGATGATAGATATAGATATCGGTTGCCAGGGAAGGCTTGAAATTATGCTTTCCCTTTCGGTTGATGCCATCAATCTTTGAGCGCCCCTGATCAAATAGTTCTTTTTGGCGTTCCAGGCTTCGATGCCCTTCAGAAATTCCGTAATCAATACGCGACCGGGAGATTGCTAATTGATGGATTTGTACTAAGTCGGGATGACAGGTTGATAATTTCCGGTTACTGGTATTTCCGAATTTATACGGCATAGAAGAAATTTCGGTTCAATCTTAATGGGTAAGAGCAGATTAAAAGCAACTCCTTACAAATTAATTTGTAAGGAATAGCCATTACAACAGTCTAAACTATATAAGCCATTATTGAATGGCGTTAACCTTTAACCAAAGCAGAGAGTTATGAGCATAAAGTTTAATATTATTGAACGTGGAGAACCGGGTGTAGCCGGTGGAGGAACCAAAAGGTTTTATGCAAGTGCACAAACCACCGGTAACCTTGGTATAGAAGAGCTTACTGAGCAAATTGAACGCATCAGCACGGTAAGCGGGGCCGATATACGCGCAGTACTGTACAGTATAGTGGATGTAGTGCCCCAGTTATTAAGCAACGGCAATATTGTAAGCATTGGAGATTTAGGCACCTTCAGGGTCAGCATCTCCAGCGAGCCCAGTGATACCCCCGAAGAAGTAAGTGCGGCTAACATTAAGAAAGCTAAAATTCTTTTCCGCCCCGGGAAGAAATTCAGCAGTATGTTAAAAACACTGGAATACAAAAAAGCCTGATAACCCAAACCCGAAACGTAAGGCATGCTTATATAGATAAGCATGCCTTTTTTAATGGATGCTGATCCCTGCCCAAACCGATGCCTATGTTTTCCTCAACCGGTAAGCATAGACTGCCCAACCGATGCTTATGTTTTTGGTGATTGATCCTATGGAATTAGAATCTCTCCTTAGCATGGGGTTGAAAGCCCTTGTCTTGATCCCAATAACCCAATTGAAAGTAAGATGCTTGTCTATCATTCCTTTTCTCATTCACTAGCAAATTTACACCTCACATTCACGAGCAAAGCGAAGTGATCTGCCTAAGTGCGCGTTGATATGGAGACTGCTTCGTTCCTCGCAGATAGGGTTGGGATTTTGTGATTGATAACTACGAATTTTTGCGTTGTGGTTAAATGCTGTTTTTGTTAGTGTAAGCACAATTAAAAACTATTAGAATAGGATGCATGAAACTCTACAATAAAAAAGGGTATACCCTTAGCGGGGTGATGTCGGACCCATTTAAATTAGAGAAAGATATTCAAGTGCTGGTAGAAAGAAATACCAGTGTTTTATTTGGATTAGAGTTTGTGAAATCAGAAATGAAGATCGATAGTTTCCGCTTAGATACTCTTTGTTTTGATAAGGAAAGTAAAGCCTTTGTGATTATAGAATACAAGAAAGGCAGAAATTTTTCGGTGATTGACCAGGGATATACCTACCTGTCCTTATTACTGAACAACAAGGCGGAGTTCATTCTGGAATACAATGAAAATATGAACGGAAATTTAAGAAGGGAAGATGTAGATTGGTCACAATCCCGGATAATCTTTGTTTCTCCGCGTTTTACAGATTACCAAAAACATTCTGTGAACTTTGATAATATTCCGTTCGAGCTTTGGGAAATTACCCGCTTTAAAAATAATACCATCGGCTTTAACAAACTCGAAACAACGTCAGAGGTGGATATAAACAGTACCATTACCGACGAAAGCAATGTGGTAAAGAAAGTATCCAAAGAAGTGGTGACTTATAACGAAGCCTACCACCTGGAGAAAAGTGCCCGACGACCCGATTGGATAAAGGAACTTTATTTTACCCTAAAGGAACGAATACTGGGACTGGGGGATGATGTGGAATGTAAATTTCAGAAGCAGTATATCGCTTTTTATCGAAATCGGCCCTTTACGGATCTTATTATCCACAACAAAAGAATCGTGGTGATGATTAACCTCAAAAAAGGACAACTTAGAGACCCTTTAAATAAAACCGAGGATGTTAGCGAAAAGGGGCATTGGGGAAATGGAGAATATAGAACAGAAGTATCTAGCTTAGATGATTTAGAATATGTGATGTCACTTGTCAAACAATCATATTTACACCACGGTTGATATCTTTAAATATATATACCAGGTAAGATCATAGACGTATATGCTTTATATTAGCTGAAATTAAAAACAACACTTCGATAGTATTTTTGCGCTGAAAATCGCGATTAGATTATACAATACTTAAACAGATTTACTAATGTCATTAATTGCTAAAGGACTTGAACACGGACACATTAAGTTTGAAGAAGAACAGAAGTACATCACCTATGTGGCTCCGGGCAAACGGTACAGATATGCTAATCCTGAAGAACAGGTACGAGCAGAATCATTCCTTTCACTTATATTTGAATACGGCTACAATCCTAAGCGCATTGACTTAGAGGTAATTGTTCCAAGGCGAACTCCAGGCGATTTAGCCGATTTGGTTGTCTTTGAAGATGACGGAAAAAAGACTCCCTACATAGTTGTGGAATGCAAAAAACCGAAGATTTCTGAAGCAGAGTTTAATCAGGCTATTGAGCAGGGTTTCGGAAATGCAGTTTCCCTGAGCGCGTCATACATGCAGGTTACGTCAGGCATAAAAACCAATGCTTATGATGTGAAAAACTTCCCTCCGCTCGAAAGGGTAAAAAACCTCATTGCAGACATTCCCCGCTTTGGTCAATCGGGTATTACTAAGGCTAAATTTTATAAAGGCGCTGTAGATGAGGAAGGCAACCCTGCTAAAGACATTAAGGTTGTAGAACAGAGTGACCTTACCCGAGTATTTGAACAAGCCCACCAGGCCCTTTGGGCGGGTGGTAAACGGAATCCTTCTGAAGCATTTGACGAGTTAGATAAACTCATTTTCTGTAAGATTTGGGATGAAAGGCGAGACAGAAAACCGGGACAGTCTTACGATTTTCAGGAATTTACAGGAGAGCATCCTGCTCAATTGCTAGAAAGGGTTCAAAAAATTTATAATGAAGGAAAAGAGAAAGACCCTGAAGTATTCAAAGAACCCATTCGCCTTTCGGCTTCTGAGCTAAAGACCATAGTGGGTTATCTTGCTGAACTCAATCTCCATGATACTGATCTTGACAGTAAAGGCAGGGCATTTGAAACCTTCTTAGGTTCATTCTTCCGTGGTGACTTTGGCCAGTACTTTACCCCTCGTGAAGTAGTGGATTTCATTGTGAAAGTGTTACCTATCAATAATGAAAGTTTAGTACTCGATACCTCTTGTGGTAGTGGTGGGTTTTTGCTTTATGCGCTAGATAAGGTAAGAAAAAGAGCTGATGAAATGGCGGAAGAAGGTTATTTCAAAAAAGGCTCCACTAAGCACCGCGACCATTGGCATGACTTCGCTGAACACAATCTATTCGGTATTGAGATTTCAGAAGGCATCGCCCGTACAGCTAAAATGAATATGATCATTCATGATGATGGTCATACCAATGTAGTTACTGTTGATGGATTGAACCCAATTGAAGAAATACCTGAACCTCCCGGAGAGACAGAATCGCAAAAAGAGTATAGGGAGTATCTAAACTCTATTTCTATTCAAAAGCTTTCTAACAACAAGGGATTTAAGAAAAACAACTTTGATTTCATCATCACTAATCCTCCATTTGGCTCAAGTATTAAGTTAACCGAGCAAGCCTATCTTAAAAACTATGGCTTGGGTATTAAAGATGTCAATTGGATTGATAAACGCCTCAAAGCAAACTTCAAGCTAGGCACACGAAGCAGCCAAAGCACTGAAGTATTGTTCATTGAACAATGCCACCGCTTTTTAAAGCCAGGCGGCATTCTTGCCGTTGTTATTCCTGATGGTATTCTCACCAACTCCAGCTCGCAATACGTGAGAGATTGGATTGAAGAACACTACCGCATTATCTCGGTAGTGTCACTACCACAAACCGCTTTTGCTGCCAATGGTGCAGGGGTTAAAAGCTCCGTGCTCTTCCTGATGAAGTTGGATGAAAAGCAAACCAAAAAGATACAGGCAAACAAAGAAAGGATTCAGGATACCCTTTTCTTCCAACCGCAATATGAGCAAGAGATAAAAAATATTGATAAAGAGAAGAAGCGCATCATCAAAGAGCATGATGGCTTTGATTACGATACCATCAATTGGGAGCTGGAAGAAAATACACAAGTACTGGATGGTGCTGCTATACCCGAAACCTGGGATAAGGCTGCTCGCAAGCTCGCTGAAAAAACCGAAGAGTTTAAGGCGTGGAAATCTGACATTACCCAACTTTACAATGAGCAGATCAATGAAGTAAAAGAAAACTTACAAGACGAGTACCTCAAGCGCGTTGGCGAAGAACTCATTGACTACCCCATTATGATGGTAATAGCTGAAAACATTGGCTATGATGCCACAGGCCGTAAATCAGGAGTAAATGAGCTAGAACTCGTTGCTCCCGAAATTGAAAGATTTATTGATGACATAAAAACAGGGCAAGACCCTTTTTTCGTCTAAGCCCCGGTTTGGATGAAGACAGGTTCTTCATTCTGAATCGGGGCGAAATCACAATTCGATTTGATGCCCAATATTACAGTGCAATGGAATCGTTTCCAGGTTTCACAAAACTAAGATCTCAAATCAGAGTACGAGGTGGTAAAAGACTTCCCAAAGGTCACTACTATTCTGAATCGCCAACAGGTTTTAGATATATCCGCTTGGGCGATATGGATTGGAATGGTAACTTAAACTATTCACAGTTCAAGTATCTTGACGAGAGCACCTACAAAATTTTGAAGCCCTACGAGATATTTGAGAATGAAATTATGATTGCCATAGTTGGTGCAACAGTTGGTAAAGTAGCACTTCTCGAAAAAGAAAAATATGGGTTAACTGAGCCAACAATTCTGACAGAAAATTGTGCTAAGCTCCAGTTAAAAAGCAAGGCAGAGATAACCACTGACTTCCTTTTTATTTTAATGCAAATGGATTTTTTTCAGCGACAAGTTAAAAGAGAATACATTCAAACTACCCTACCAAAACTTGGACTAGATCGTGTTGGAAGTATCCAAGTTCCGACACACTTCAGTTACGATGAACAGAAACATTTCGTAGAAAGGTACTATAATGCTAAAGAAGCACGCAAACAAAAAGAAAACCAAGCCCAAGAGCTGCTCGCTTCCATAGATGATTATTTGCTTACCGAATTAGGCATTAATCTGCCACCAGAGCCTGAGAATACCATTGAGAGTAGGAAGTTCAGAACTCCATACACCACGGTTTTCGGTGACAGGTTAGATCCTTATTACAATCAAGACTATTTCTATCAAATCAAAGAAGCAGTAAAAGAATCAGACTACCCTGCAGTTTTTATAAAAGACACCCTGCAAGGGCTAATGATTAAGGGTTATCTCCCTAAGCAGGAAGAAAAAGATGGTGACAATAAGGTGGTTCAAATTAATTCAATTAACCGTGACGGAACCATCAATTTAGATGACTTGCTGACGGCTAAGGATGTTTTTAGTTTATCTCAAAAATTACATCAAGACGATATTCTTGTAGTAATTACAGGTGCAACTATTGGTAAAATTGGCTATTGGAGTTATGAAGGGGATTACTATTTAGGCGGTGACATTGTAAAATTTCAAGCCGAACCAAGTAAGTTCGATCCATTCTATGTGTATGCCTATTTACGCTCTAAACCTTCTCAGGTAGAAATCAAACGAAATATTACCGGAGCAACCAATGGCCACCTTGCCCCACATGATATTAAGCATATTCTTATTCCTAAGCCGCCTATTGAAAAACAGCAAGAAATAGCGGAAGTCATTAAAGCAAAAACTCAACAGGCTTATGAACTGCAAAAAAAAGCCTTACTCGATTTCCAGCGAGCGAAAAAAGAGATTGAGCAATTAATTCTAAATCCAGCAAATAATGCCCATTAGAATAAAATTTAAAGCCATGAACAAAATGATCAAATAATGCCAAGCCTATGGAACTGAAAGGAGTACTAGACACATCATTAGGTAATTTTTTATGCATCAGGGGCTACGCGCATCTTGGTGAGCTTAATGAAGTGTCTGATTATGATGAGAGTTTTCAGAGAAACCTAATTGATACACATAAAAAAGAAGTAATTGACTTTCTTTCAGATAGCCAGTTTCTGTTCTTTCCAGAAGTGATATTAGGAATAGAATTGGCCAAAGGGATTGAACTAAACGAAGATGTAAACCAGCTCTACTTAGATTTCAGTCAAGGAAACAACATCAATTATAAAGCTGAGACTTTTTCATTACGCTGTGCGGTAAATAAAACCAAAGGAGCAACTGAAGCAAGGAGCTTCTCTTATTTCAGAAGAGCAACAATTACCATCCCTGACAAGGTGCTTAAAGGCGAAAACCCTCGGATATTTTCACGTATCGATGGTAATCACAGGATAAGTGCAGCAAATGAAAAACCTGACTTTGCAGATATTAATACACCTTTCTGTCTAATACTCTTTAGAAATGACAAAGAAAAAGACCAGTTCAGCAGGGTGTTATTCCACAACATCAATGCAAAATCCATCCCGGTAAGACTAGATCATAGCACTAGGCTCATTCTAGAAGACTCGGATTCATACCCCGATAATCGACTTATAGAAAGTCCTTCTTTCGGTCATGAGTACTATTTTGCCCGTAAAATCTACAATCAACTAGACTTTGATTTGCTTCCACATATCCACCAATCTTTTTGGTCTGACCAATCAGAATCTTTTGAGTATGCAAGCACTTTCCTTACTCTCTTTAAGTTCTTGTTAAAAAAGAAGGTTATCAGTGATTCTGAGAATACCATCAAGAGATTTAAGAACGCCCTATCTGAAATTAACCAGATCTACGGCAAAGACAGCTCTTTGAAGGAATGCAAAAATCACGGTTTACTTGGATCTTTTCTTTATTTCCAGCTCAAGCCTGAACACACCGCAATTGTTCCTTCATTCTTCAATTGGGTCACAGCGAACCATATCTCGGAGATTGAAGAAATGGAGCCTCAAGGCATTGTAAAGGTCTATGAAAAGATTCTAGGCTCTAAAAGCCGAAAAATCTTTGTCTCAATGCCCTTTGGAAAAGAAATCACTGACAATCATTTCGACATAATCAATCGCGTCTGCAATGAACTAAATCAAGAGAAGAACTTGAAAATTAAACTCAAAGCTGAACGAGTAGATTGGTTTGAAGATGGCACATCTTATGACATAAACGATAAGATTTTATCTATGATTTCCAATTGCGGAATGCTCATTGGAAACCTCACCTATGCAAGACCTAACGTATACCATGAGATTGGTTTTATTATGGGTAGAGACAAAGCAATGGGGCAAATCAACAACAACTTCATCTTGATTCTTGATGAAACTGTACCGGATGAAAAAGACAAACTAGTCGGATTCAATCTCAAAAGTATAAAGCAAATCCGCTTTACTCAAACTGAACAGCTTGCTTCTAAACTCAAAGAAAATATTATGAAATTCTATGGATTCAAGTCAAATTCCGAATAAAAAACAGATATTCATTTGAGTTTTAACATCAGGGACTTTGAGCAAACACGATTCAAGGATGCGATAGAAATAAAAGACAGGTTGGTAGACTCCTTAGATGTGTATTATAAATTGAAACCCGCTACTAACGAAGAAGGAGATTGAGATACTTAGAATTGATAAGGATTAAATTCCACCCATTCTCATCATCATTCCTTTTCGTATTGAACCTATTCTTGTTTCGGCTCTACTTGTCTCCCAAACCAAGCTTCCACGCTGCCACCATAAATCTGCCCCGTTACCGGTAAAACAAAAAACTTTGTAAGGAATCATTCATTCCGGTATCTAACTAACAAATACATACTTGTTGCAGGGGTTTTGGCTGTAACAAGGCCATGGTTTTTATAATCTGTGGGTTAATTATACATCTTAATTTGCGAGGGTATGATGAATGACTTTATCATGGAGTTTGCTATCCCGTATAGCTTACTGCTAGAAGTATTAATAGTTATCGTCTTTTTGTCTTTCTTTATTGAAAGGGCGTTATCGGTTATTTTTGAATGGGCAATATTTATTGCCTGGTATGATCCCGAGGACAAGGAAAAAACAAAAAAGAAGGGGATCAAAGAGTTTATTTCTATCGCTGTATCAATAGGTGTTGTTTGGTTCTGGAAGTTTGATGCCATAACGATTTTGTTTAAAAGCCATACCGAACCGCAGGTTTACGGGTATGTGATAACGGGCCTTATTATAGCAGGAGGGAGCAAGGCGTCTATCAAGTTTTTTAAAGAAACCATGGGTTTTATGAGCACAGCCGAGAAGCTGCGTAAGCAACGTGCCCAAACCGGCCAGCCCGATGCTTAAACGTATATTATGTACAGGGTTGTTACTGGCGGTGGTTTTTCCTGTATGGGTACAGGCCAATTACCTGGTAACCCTTAAAGAAGCACCTATACGGGCTGATTCACTTAGCTCCTCTGATGTCATTGATCGCATACCGGGAGGCACCAACCTGATGCTGCTAGACGAAAGCCGGATGTACGGAACCGGGTACTGGAAAGTAAAGCTCCCTTCAGGAGAAACCGGCTTTGTGTATAAAACCCATGTACGCCTTAAGGAGGGCGTTATGCCGGGAAGTACAGGGGAGGGTGCGCCGAATGGAGGAGGGCTACTGGAAGTGCATATGATTAATGTTGGCCAGGGCGATGCAGCGCTGATCATTTGCCCTGACGGTAAGCACCAATTGGTTATTGATTCGGGAGATCTTAACTCAGGATTTCGCTACCCCGGATCAGGAACTGAATTTAAGAATTATATTCAAAGCTATCTTAACCCCGGTGATGCTATTGAAGTTGCTATAGCGTCTCATCCTCATTCCGATCATATAGGAAATATGAAGTGGCTGGTTCAGAATTATAACGTACTGAGCTATGTGGATAACGGCCGAATATATGACTCAGGAACCTACCGGTCTTTGGAAAAGGCACTTACGGATAAGGGGACTCACAGGGAGCGCGTGACTGATACCGTGTTGCCTGATGTGGATTTCTGTACCCGTCTTGATGTTACAGCCCGTGTATTACGCCCAGAGGGTTTTAATGATCCGGGGATGGACGATAATGACTACTCGGTGATTGTAAGAATAGATTATGGAAGTAGTTCTTTTTTGTTTACCGGGGACGCAGAACACCTGATGGAGCAGCGTTTACTGGATGACCCCTCTACCAACGGATACCTGGATGTGGACTGGCTGAAGGTAGGGCACCATGGATCGCATTCATCCAGTACTTCGGAATTTCTAAGAACAGTAACCCCTGATATAGCCGTTATTTCGAGTGGTGGGGAGAATGTGTACACGAACAAGGGTTATTTGCATCCGCGCCAGCAGACCCTTGACTCGTTATTTATGCTGGTGGGCGATCGTACCGGTATTAGTACTACACTGGAGGGTTACGACAAACCAAATGAGCAATGGATACAAACTGTGACCAAAAAGGCTGTTTACATTACTAATAACGAGGGTGACCTGGTGTTTCTTACAAATGGGTCAAACATCTGGAGAAAAGGAGATAAAATCAGCCAGTAACTAATGCCCAATAATAAATGGTATTCTTCGTATCTTAATGCAGTTCTTTGAAAAAATGGGGGTGTACTGGATTCGACGGGATGAGTACTACCGTAGGTTGCATGTCGAGAGTGTCCAATGGATCTCGTAATACTATCCATTATGGAAATAAATGTAATTGACAATAATTACTCTTACCGCCTAGCAGCGTAAGCTAGCTTTAGGCTGTTCCCCTGGTGGCGTGCCTGTCAGCGCCAGGCTGAACATCATACCCGATAGGATAGCGTTAGTAAGGTTTTCTGTCTTTACTGCGTGAAATTTTACAGAATAGCTTAAAGTCGCTGGGTTACTAGGCTCGGCTTTTAGCGAAATTTAATTAGTAACTAAACATGTAGATGCTTGCAGGTTTACCGTTTCGGACCGGGGTTCGACTCCCCGCACCTCCACCAATTAAATAAAAGCCAATCCGGGAAACCGGATTGGCTTTTTTGTTGTAGCAATTCATAATTATTTATCTATAACTATATATTAATTTGAAATTTTCTTCATTTAGCATATACTAGAACGGGGATATAATATATAGTACTACGGTTTGGGGTAGCTAAACGTTAACTGTGAACTCTGAATCGTATGTTTAAAATCGAAGATGCCCTGCATGTGCTAGAAGAAAATTTAAGCTCTATACGAAATGTATCTGAATGGGCTTATAAAATGGGTTATACGAAACCATCAAAGTTTTCCTGGGAATTTAGAGAGTACTTTGGAATAAGGCCGAACGAAGTTTTTATCGAGGTAAGAATCGAAAAGATCATTGAATATATGGCCAATCATCCGCATGAGAAGAACTATTGCATCTGTCTTGAATTTGGATTTGCAAATGAAAAAGCATTATACAAGTTTCTTAAAAGGCATACCAAGAGCACCCCAACTCAGTTACGCAAAGGGATAACGCAAAGGGATAACGCAAAGGGATAACGCAAAGGGATAACGCAAAGGGATAACGCAAAGGGATAACGCAAAGGGATAGTATTATCATTGGTTTTGAGAAAGGCGATAGTTTATACTGGATAAAACCCGACTATAAATCAAGGCCCTTTTGTATGGAACAGGTAGTTGTTGATTATTTAAGACATTTAGGTATCCCTGTCTCTAAAGAGTATTGCAAAAAGCTGATAGCATCTCATCCTGACTATCCGTCATTACTAGGAGTATCGGATACTATGCAGCAACTAGGTATCCCATGCCAGATCGGGAGAATTGATCAAGAACACCTTTCTAAAATAGACTTCCCTTTTTTAATCCACCTGGAAAATGAAGCCCACGGCCTGGTGTTGGTAAAGAGTGAAAATGATCTTAGTAAAGATCATATTGACTTGGAGCATTGGAAAGGGGTCGTGCTAAAAGCTGAAACTATAGATGTTATAGCCGATACGGAGCATAATAAACAGTACAAGAATGAGAAACTGACAAGGATAATTTCAGTTCTACTGATTATCTCTTTACTCGGATTGATATTGGTTCCTGTTATACAAGTATTTTCATGGATACAATTTGCTTTATTCTTTACAGCTAGTATTGGAGTACTTTTTGGCTACTTGCTTATTGCCAAAGAATTGGGTGTTACTTTTAAGCCTGTAGAATCCTTTTGCAACACCAGTACAAGGGTAAATTGTGATCGTATACTTAGTTCAGATGGGGCTAAAATTCTAAGCTTTTTTAGCTTATCAGAAGTAGTTCTAAGTTACTTTGCATTTCAATTGGTATTGTCGGGAATTGTGATACCTGTTTCGGATACAGGTACCTCTTATTTATTGGTATTATTGATCGGTAGCATACTAACCATTCCTGTAATTATATATTCGATATATTACCAGGCCATTAAAGCAAAAACCTGGTGTACATTATGTATGATGGTTAATGCTGTTCTTGGTATCCAGGTATTATTTTTTGGATTCTTATTTATTAATGGAGCTATACCAATACAAGAAATAGAGTTGTTACCTTTTGTTTTCTCAGCCTTCCTTTTTGTTGCAATAGCATCTTCTGTAATCTTATTTAAAAGCGTATTAACAAAATTAAAGAACGCACTTTCCAACGAAATTATAGCAAATCGTGTGAAGCTTGATCCCGGTATTTTTACACGCCAATTATTTTCGGGGGAAAAGGTACGCACTAGAACTCTTGATAAAGAAATGATAATCGGGGATGAGAATGCACCGGTTAAATTGATTATGGTAGCAAATTTGCATTGTTATCCCTGCAAAATTGCATTTGAAAATGTAATAGAACTGATAAACAGGTACCCAAATAAAGTAAGTGTGGAGTTTCGTTTTTTGTTAAGTAGAAAAAAACTTGATGATGAAATACCTGCAAGCACCTATCTGATTAAGTATTGGGAAAAATACTTTTATGGTAAAGAAAGTGAGCAGGAGTATACCCGCAAGCTACTTTATGACTGGTATAGTCATTTGAATGTTCTGCAATTTGGAAGCCTGTATCCAGACGATCTAGCCATTATCAAAAATGAAGAAGATGGGTTAGATTTACAACATTACCATTGGATTAAAGAAAACGAAATTAATCGTACCCCGACTTTTTTTCTTAATGGGTATTTGTTCCCTTCAAAATATACTATTAACGATTTATACAGGATGATACCTGGACTGGCAGTATCTATTTGGGAGCAAGGAAAAGAAAGTCAAAAGAGAGATATGCATAGAGAGCTTGTTAAGTAACAAGAGTGGTTTGCTTGTTCCCATTCAAGAAAACAAGATCAATCTTAATTAAACCGATGAGGATTCTGTCATGGAATTTGCAAATGCATTAACACGAAATGAAATGCGAAATATTAGGGGAGGAAGCCAAGGGTTCCCTTGTCCTCCCGAGACACCGTACCTGTTACGATGCACTACGGCTTGTGAAGGTACATGCGTTGATGATTGTAATGATCCCAGCCATTGCGGTGGCGGAGGTTACTACTCCTGCGAGCCTTTTACCTAGATTAAAACCATGCCTGTTGAATATGCAGGCATGGTTTTCTTGTTTTCATTCAAAAAAACAAGATCAACCTTAACCAAACTGAAGAGGATTCTGTCATGGAATTTTTAAAAAAACTAAACAGAGATGAAATGAGAAAAATAGCCGGAGGAGGAATCATTGAATGTGAGGAGAATGAATCACAATGTACCTGCTATGGTCCCGGTAACAGTTATCTCGGCAAATCTTGTTGCGAGAACTATGATGGTTTGGAGGATTGTTGCCATGCATGGTATCCAAGTGCCGTCTCAATGTCTTGTCCTAACCCATAAAAATATGATAAAGAACGCTTGTGTTTCAAGCGTTCTTTAAATCGACTAAATATGTATGATTTGCTTTTCTAAATAAAAAATTAATAAAGCTAATACATGTCTAAGAAGAGAGATAAGTGTTTAAAAAGAACTTGTAGAAAACAAGAGAGGTTTAACCCCGGCACCTCTTAAAGCCGGAATCATGTTAATTACTAAAGGAGAATAGTATGGAATCAATAACATTACTCAATAGAAATGAGCTCAAGGAGATCATAGCAGGTTGTGAGCAGTATCTCACTATAGCAGGATGTACATGTCAAATTCAAAGTTGTGAAGGAGAACTTTATTTAATTGGTCCTGGTGAATATTCGATAGAAACCTGCTGTGGAACAGTGTTCACAGAAGCAGAGCTTGCAGGCAATTGCCAAGGTAGTTGTCCATTTTAATTAGTAAAGGAATGAGATGTGTAAGACAATGCTTTATTGCAGCATCTCATTATTTACATAAAATTGATTAGAGTTTATTTCCAACCAGATCAACAGGCTTTCTAAGGTCTTGTAATGGAAGGAAATTGTTAAGGCCTTTACTTTTTTCCAGGAATTCTTGATTCATAGGATAGAAAGAACATCGAGGAACTCTTCAGGCAAATCATCTAACTGACAGAACGAAGAACTATGAAGAGTCTTTTTTCTTCTGTTCGTTATGCAATAAATTTTAAACAGAGATAAATGCAAAGTTTTCCGCACTACCGTCAGTTTGACCAAATGGACTGCGGCCCTACCTGTTTACGAATGATAGCTAAGTATTATGGGCGAAAATATTCATTAGAAACGCTGCGCAAACAAAGTGGAATAAGCAGGGAGGGGGTTTCTTTGCTGGGCATAAGCGAGGCAGCAGAAAACATAGGATTTAGAACAATTGGGGCAAAGCTCACACCCGATCAGTTATTTAAAGAAGCTCCCATGCCCTGTATTGTGTATTGGAATCAAATGCATTTTGTAGTAGTGTACAAAGTCAGAAAAGATAAAGTCTACATCTCGGATCCGGCTGCGGGTAAAGTAACGTACACAAAACAGGAGTTTTTAAAATGCTGGCTAAATCATAAAGCAGATACTCAGCACAATGGTATTGCATTATTATTCTATACTACTCCAAAATTCTTTGAGCAGAAAAGTGAAGAAAAAGACCGTTTAGATTTTGTACGACTGCTTGAGTACCTGAAACCTTACAAACATTTACTAGGCCAATTGGCATTAGGACTGGGTGTGGGAAGTTTATTGCAACTCATTTTTCCTTTTCTTACGCAGTCTGTTGTAGATATTGGGATCAATACCCAGGATCTGAATTTCATCTATATTATACTGATAGCTCAAATTATGTTGTTTGTTGGCCGTACCGGGGTAGAGTTTATTCGTTCCTGGATTTTGCTGCATATAAGTACCCGCATTAATATCTCTATTCTTTCGGATTTTCTGATCAAACTTATGAAACTACCCATGCCATATTTTGATGCAAAAATGACGGGAGATATCATGCAGCGAATGGAAGACCATGTGCGTATTCAGAATTTTTTAACCAGCCAAACTTTAGGTACGCTATTTTCTTTCGTAAACCTATTGGTGTTTGCAGTTGTACTGGCCTATTACAACATGCTTATTTTTACAGTTTTTTTGATAAGCAGCATACTATATATAGTCTGGGTATTACTTTTTCTAAAAAAACGTGCTGAACTGGATCATAAGCGATTTGGAATTTCTTCCGGTGATCAAAGTAACGTAATACAACTTATTCAAGGAATGCAGGAAATTAAGCTCACCAATTCTGAGAAGCAGATGCGATGGGGGTGGGAGCGTTTTCAGGCTCGATTATTTCATTACCAGGTTAATAATTTATCGCTTAATCAATTTCAGCAGGCAGGGGCATTTTTTATTAATGAAGGCAAGAACATTGGCATTACCTTTTTAGCAGCAATTGCAGTTGTAAACGGCCAGCTCACTTTAGGTGCAATGATGGCGATTCAATATATCATAGGGCAATTAAATAGTCCTATACAGCAAATTATAGGTTTTGTACAATCTACCCAGGATGCGCACTTGAGCCTGGAGCGCCTGAATGAAATTCATAAGCAGGAAGATGAGGAGCCTGAGGAGAAGTTTTTTCTGTATGAACTTCCTAACAGGAAGAACATTGAGATCACAAACCTCAGTTTTAGATATCCCGGCGCAGGGAGTGACCCAGTTCTTAAGGATATCGATCTCCATATCCCGGAGGGAAAAACTACGGCTATTGTTGGAATGAGTGGTAGCGGAAAGACCACGCTTCTTAAGCTCTTACTAAAATTTTATCCGTTAGATAGTGGAGAAATTCGGGTTGGTAATACCAATTTGGATACAATAAGCCATAGAATTTGGCGAAGGAATTGCGGGGTGGTAATGCAGGATGGATTCATCTTTTCAGATAATATTGCCCGAAATATCGCAGTTGGAGAAGAAGAACCGAATTTGGAGAAACTGGAGCATGCCGTCAAAGTTGCTAATATCTACGAGTTTATTGAATCACTTCCTCTTGGTTTTAGCACTAAAATCGGATCTGAAGGTAATGGAATTAGCCAGGGTCAACGGCAGAGGATACTCATTGCCCGGGCAGTATATAAAAATCCAGAGTTTATTTTTTTTGATGAAGCAACGAATGCACTGGATGCAAATAATGAGAAAGTAATAATGCAAAACCTTCAGGAGTTTTTTAAAAAACGAACAGTTGTTGTGGTTGCTCATAGGCTAAGCACAGTAAAAAGTGCAGATAATATTGTGGTGTTAGATAAGGGGGGTATTATAGAGCAGGGAACCCACCAGGAACTCGCGTACGCAGAAGGAGCCTATTTTGAACTGGTACGGAATCAATTAGAATTGGGAAACTGAGAGGTATAGATGAACGAACCTAAGCAACCTGCTCCGAATGTACCACAATCCCAAAATGGGAAACAAGAAAAAACGACTGGTCTTGACTTGGAAATCAGGAGTGAGGAAGTACAGGAAATTATAGGCAGGCCTCCTCATTGGTTGGTGAGAGGAGGAATAGGCATGCTTTTTGGAGTTTTAATATTAATCTTTACTGCAGCATCCTTTATTCGATATCCTGAGGTAATAAAGTCTGAGTTAACTTTTGTAGCTATTAATGCACCCAAAATCATAGAGAGTAAAATTAACGGAAAGGTTACTAAGCTTTTCAAAGAAAACAAGAGTAAGGTAATAGAAGGCGAAGTATTGGGTTGGATGGAAAGTACTGCCGATCACAAATCTGTTGAAACATTAGAACGCGAGGCAGACAGCTTATATAAATGGGCAAAAAGTAAAAGGTTTGACAAAATACGAAGCAGCCAGATTTCTAGTATTCAAAACTTAGGGGAACTGCAATCTAATGTTCAGGCCTTTAATCAGATTTATTGGGAATATCTTTTAGTAATACCAGGTGGGTATTATCCCCAGAGAAAAACAATGTTAGAAGAAGAACTTAATTATACAGGGAAACTGCTATCTAAACTTCAGGTTCAAAAAGAAATACAGGAAGCTGATTTTGAGATAACAAAACAAGAGTTCGATGCTCAAAAGCAATTAGCGGATAAAAATCTTATAGCAAAACTTGAGTTGTTAAAGGCTGAAAGAGAGCTTGCCAATAAAAGATTGCCTCTGCAACAAACGGAGTCAGCTATTATAAATAACAGGATGGCCCAAATTGCAAAAGCAAAAGAAATAATGGAGCTTGATAAGAAAATGGCGGAGCAGATTTCAATTTTTAGTCAGTCATTATATGAACTAAAAAGCGCTATTGAAGAATGGAGATTCAAATACGTATTAACCGCATCAGTTTCAGGTACAGTTACCTATTCAGGTATTGTACAAGAGCAGCAAATTTATAGAGTAGGGGATGGTATATTTTACATACAACCCAAAAACACTGATTTTTTGGGGGAGATGAAAATTTCACAGGCTTCTTTCGGAAAAATAGAAGAAGGCCAACTCGTGTTGGTTAGGTTTTCCGGGTTTCCATATCATGAATTCGGTTCTGTAACAGGTACTATTGAATACTTTTCTGAGTTTCCGGTTGACGATAGCTTATTCTTTGCAAAAGTCAGTTTTCCTGAAGGTTTGAAAACTAATTATGGAAAGATGCTTCCCTCTGTTAATGGCATGAAGGGGCAGGCAGAGATTATTACACAAGATATGAGGTTGCTTAAAAGAGTATATAATAATCTAACAAAAGAAATCAGATAGCAGTGTTTTATCACTGTATGTAAATTTACCATTTTGTACCTACTGTTCAACTCTGCACCTCTACTAATTCAATAAAGCCAATTCATATTTCCGGGTTGGCTTTTTTGCAGCTATGTTTTCCAGTAGTACACTTTAGTAAATAATGCACTGAGCCTTTTGAGCAAGCTTTTGTTGGGTGGGGTGAGTTTTTGGGGCACAGGAGGCTATTTAGCATTAGAAATGTATATTAACTGTAGCGAGTTCATAAAAAATTCATAAATAAAGCTTTAATAGGTAGTGTGTACAATGTTTTAACCCTATTCCTTTCCCTATGTTTATCCGAGTACAAGATACCCCAACTTATCTATGTATGTTTGTCAAAAAAGCCGCTTCTTTTTTAAAGCCTTGCATTGCCTTGCTGCTAATAAGCTGTTTGCCTATACCTTTTTTGAATGCCCAAACCCCTACATGTGACGATTGTGTTTCAGACATTACGATTGGCTATAAGGAAAATCTTCTTACCTCATTTCCTTCTCCCACGGCTGCCGGTTTTTCTAAGGTACAGGAAATCCCGGTTGATTTATACAATGGCACAAGCCGGGTATCCATCCCGTTGTACAGTTTTGGTAACGGGAAGGCGGAAATCCCTTTAACCCTGACTTATATAAGTACAGGGTTCAGAGTTCATGAAGTAGCCAGCCGGGTTGGTTTGGGATGGAATTTGACAATAGGAGGGGCTATTACCCGGGTCATGAAAGGCCTGCCGGATGACCTATATACCGGTGACGGTTACTTTAACAAAGCCCTGTACATTAAAAACAACCTTCCCGATGCTACCCAGTCCATGACAAAAGCAGAAAAAGAACTTTTGGATAAAATGGTAGATCACGATTACGATACCCAGCCCGACCGGTTTATTTTGTCCACACCTACGGTGAACGGGGAGTTTTTTTACACCGACCAGGGCTTTGTTTTCAAGTCCAGGCAAAAAGTCAAGATCCAGGTATACTTTAAAACCACAAATTCAAACCTGATTGACTACTGGGAGGTTACAGACGCCGGTGGCATTAAATATACTTTTACTGCGAAAGAGGAAAGCATCGTTTATGCCCATAGTTTCTCCTATCCCATAGGGGGGAGTGGAACGGGAACAGCCTCAGACCTCAGCCACACATCGGCCTGGTACCTTACCAAAATAGAGCATCCCCAAACCAGCAGCGATTTGCTCATTGAATACTCCGGGACCAGCCACAGCTATTCCGAGCCGGTGGAAGAATCGGCTATTGTGTACGGGACAGCAGTTAGTTCCAGCCCGGTTTTTTGCAACGAGGTACCCGATATGTACGCCGAAAGCGCGGTTGCCACTTCAACAGCTGCCCCGCTGCCCAGTAAAATAAGGTTCTCAAACGATGCCAATACCTATGTAGCGTTTAGCTGGGCCTCGCGGGATGACATTACGGTAAACGGTAAAAGGTTAAGCGAAATAAGGGTGTACAAGCACTCCAACCTGGTCAGGAAATTCAGTTTTGGCCATAGTTACTTTGTAAACGGGGCTCATAAGCGGCTGCGGCTGGACAGTGTTACCGAATACGATTCCGGTAATAATTCCCTGCCTCCGTATTCATTCACCTATAATACCGGTACCATCCCGGACTATGATTCCAAAGCCATGGACCACTGGGGCTACTACAACGGGCAAAATAACAGCACCCTGGTACCTACCACTGTGCATGATGGAAACACCGTGTTTACAGGGGCCAACCGAAACCCCAATGCAGCCTATGCCCAGACAGCAATACTCACCCAAGTTAAATACCCGACCGGGGCGATTACCGACTTGCTGTATGAAGGCAATACCTACAGCTACGTGAATGGTGTGGCAAAGACCTCCAATGGCAATATCGGGGGGGTACGGATCAAACAAATCAGTTACTCCGATGGAAGCGGAGCTACAAGCCGGGAAAAAGTGTACAGTTATACGCGCTCTAATGACCCCCAGCTATCGAGTGGGAACCTGTATGCAGAGCCTGCCTTTGCCTCCGTCGGGAGCAGTGTATTTTACGACGGGTCTCAAAACATAACCTGTGGCTACCTGACGATCGGCTCTTCGGCCCCCTTCCAGCTAGGGGACTACACCTGGAACCAGTTTGGCTATAACCAGGTGACCGAGAAGCAGTCTACGGGCAGCGAATACGGGAAAACCGTTTACCGGTTCGAGAAAAATCCCCATAAAGACGAAGGCAAGCTGGACAAAACCGAAACCTATGACCAGGCAGATGCGCTGCATTCAAAAACAGATCATGATTATGTGTATGGAACCGGCTCTAAATGGGCCCAGTATGCCACGCCTTCACGCAAAGTTGATACCTATACCCACCCCTTTGGAGCAGGAGGTTTCCGTACCGTACAGGATACCACCTGGATCACCAATGGGAACTCAATGTGGGAGTACTACGACTACCTGGACTACACCACCCAGGAAGTATACAACGGCACCCCCAACGCGGTAGTAACCACCAAAGATTACGTGGTCAATACCACGACCATGCTCCCCAGCCAGCTTATTGAACACACAGAAGGGACGGCATCGCGCACCACGCTGTATTCCTACTTCACAAATGCCGCTGCCCACATCTATAACTACCCGTTGAGTATTTCGGTGACTTCCGGAGCCACGACGCTCACCAAGACCTGGACTGAGTGGACCAACAATTCAGGTATTTCCCCGGGGGGTAAATGGCGCGCCTGGAAAAGCTGGCAATGGAAAGGGGGGAGCCCGTCCAACCCGCCAAGCAGCGCCAATGCCGTGCTTACCAGCCAGGTCAACCTATATGACACCTACGGCAATCCCCTGGTGGTGGAAGATGCCGGTGGCCACCAAACCAAGTACTACTACGGCAGTGTGGCTGCTCCATTCTCGCAAAATGGCCATAACGGGGTTAACGGGGTATACCTGACGGGCATAGAACGGGTTAAAAGCGGGGCGAACCTCTATACCAAAGCCGGGTACAACAGCCGGGGTGAGCTCATCAAAATTACCGATGAGAACAATGACGCCCGCAGCTTTACCTACGATTCTTTTGGCCGGCTCAAAGAAACGTATAACCCCAACGGGGAGCGTATAAGCCGTAATGTGTACTACTATTCGCTGGACGACAATCCAATGTACAACCCGGCTGATCCCAATCGCATAGAAACCATTACCTACAACACCCCGGCGGACACCACTGATAAAACCCTTTCTGTCTCCTATCTTGATGGGCTGGGCCGCCCCATCCAGAGCCAGGTGCGCGGGGGCACCCAGGCCATCCTCACCGAAACACGGTATAATGACCGGGGATTGCCCGAAGTGGCCTCCCGCCCAATATTAAAAACCGGGGTAAGCGGGTATGTGGCCGACCTGATGGGCGCCGGCTTTGCCCCCGATCCCGGGGTGCCCTCCACACTGCTGCTGCCGGCCACCTCCCAGGTCGAAGACTACTACGATACGGTAGCCCCCACAGGCGAGGAAGACTATGCCTACTCCTACACCCAGTACGAAGCCAGCCCACTGGCGCGGGTGGAAAAGAGCACCCTGCCCGGTTCCACCCACAAAATAGGCTCGGGCAAAGAAGTGGAAACCACTTGGGGGCTCAACACCACCGAGACCTTCACCATTAACGGAAAAAACTGGGGGGTCAACACCCTGGCCAAGACCGTGACCACCGACCCCAGCGGTAAAGAAACCATTGCCTACACCGACGGGTGGGGACGCACCATTGTAAGCGGGGTGAATATGAACCCGGGCGGGGATGACATATTGAACAAAGCCTCCAGCGACCTGGTCACCTACTTTGAGTACGACCTTCGCGGCAACCTGGTGCGCGTGGAAGACCCGCGGGGGCTGGCCACCACTTATAGTTACAACCCGCTGGGGCAGCTCACCGCCAAGAAGCTCCCCGACCAGGACTACAGCGTAAACTATAAATATGACGAGAAAGGAAGGCTGCGCTTCACCCAGGACCCCAACCAGAAATCGCAGGAAAATGACCTGAGCACCAATGTAAGCGGCAACCCCAACTTCACCCAAACCCTGGTGGTCACCACCGATGGCACGCTCAGCTACGATGTATACACCTTCGACTTCTATATGGGAGGCTATACGGTCCGGGTACGCCACCAGGAAGCCGGGAATGCCATTATCCATAGCCATTACTTCCCCGGGGATGACCAGCACGCCTGGTCGGCCACGGTAGCCCCCGGCACCTACACCCTGGAAGGGGTGGCCGATGATCCCGGGGAACCCATAGCCGGGGCCGGGGGAACCTTTGCCTTCACCTCCTTCGACATCTACACCTACACCAGGTACGACGAGCTGGACCGCCCCACCGAAACCGGGCGATATTACGGGGCGGTTGCCTTTGCCAGCGCCAATGCCAACGACCAAAACTTCCCGGCCAGCGGCCACACCGCCAACCTGTTGTACTATTACGACGGGGAGCAGGCTTACGAAGACCTGTTATTCCCGCACAACCAGGAAGGCCGCCTTACCAAGCTAAGCTACCGGGATTTGAGCGTGGCCACCACCAGTTGGGGGCACACCTGGTACTCCTACAACAGCCAGGGGCTTATTGAATGGATGGTACAAGACCCGCCCGGGGTGGTTGGCGAAAAACGCATTGAATACGAATACGATGAGCTGGGCAGGATGACTAAACGTATTTATCAAAGAGGTTTAGCTAATGAGCGCTTCCAGCTGCGCTACAGCTACGATGGGCTGGGGCGGCTTGCCAAGGTAGAAAGCAGCACCAACGACGGCAGCACCTGGACCCGGGAAGCCGAATACACTGGGTACCTGGCCGACGGGAGCGTAGGGCAGCTCAAACTGGGCAACAGTGCCGTACAAACCGTAGATTACACCTACACCGTGCAGGGCTGGCTGGATAAGATCAACAACCCGGCCAGCATAGGAACCGACAAATTTGCCATGGACCTAGCTTACACCGACAACGGAAACATCAGCAGCCAGCAGTGGCGCCAGCCGGGCCTTGACGCCAACCTGGCCAGCTATGGCTACAGCTATGATAATGCCAACCGGCTGACCGCGGCCGACTTTGCAGGCACCGTCAACTACGATGTGAGCTATACTTACGACAAGAACGGCAATATAGAACGTGTAAACCGCCACGGGCAATACGGCTACGATTACCAGACCGATTACTGGACCGGGATAAGCGCCACCAGCAACCGTATAGTCGATTATTCCCTGGCACAAATTGACTATATTTATATTGGCTATGATGCCAGCGGCAACCTCAACTACAATACCCAGCAGGGGATCAACTCCATTGATTATGACTGGCGGAGCCTCCCCGCCCAAACGGTTACCCAGCGCAGGGGAACCATGCACTACGCCTATGATGGGGAGGGCAACCGGGTGCGCAAAGAACTTGCCGGAGGGGCCGAAACGCACTACGTGCGCGGGGCCGGGGGTGAAGTACTGGCCGTCTATGAAAACGGAAGCCTGCAGTTCCACAACATCCTGGCGGGGGCCGACATCATAGGCACCTGGGACGGGTCGCAAAGGCGATATTTCCTCAAAGATCATTTAGGTTCGATAAGGACCACCGTTGACCAGAGTGGTAACGTGGACGGCTATGACGACTATTACCCGTTCGGACTAACCATGCCCGGCAGGAGTAGCAACTCCGCCAATCCTAATGATAACTATAAATACATTGGGGAAGAACAAGATGATGAAGCAGGATTGAATCTATACAATCTAAATGCACGAAACTATGATCCTGTCATTGCCCGGTTTATGCAAGTTGATCCTTTGTTTGATCATCCGGCACAAATAGGGTTGTCTCCTTATAATTACTCCTGGAATAACCCGATAAATCTTAGCGATCCAACAGGTGAATGTCCATCTTGTTGGGAGTTTGTAAAAAATACAGTCTCTGATTTTTGGGCAAGTCTAGGATTTGCAAAAGAAGAAGCACCAAGTGCTAGTGAAACAATAAATCGAGCAACAGAAAAGCTAGAAGAACTGGAACCAATTGCAGATGTTTTATCAGCTGTAGTTCCTGGGGCATCATTGGTTGATCCAAGATCATCGGATGGAGAAAAAGCATTGGATGTGGCTCTTGAAGCGGGAGGGACACTCTTGCCGGGCGTGAAGTTGATAAAACACGCCGATGACGCTGCATCAGTTGCGGTTAAGTTTTCTGATGAAGTCTTAGAGTTCACACAGGGAACATTTGATAACGCCCGTAGAATTTCTGCAAGAATACCGGAAGGTTTTAAAAGAGTAAGGCAAAAAGGAGTAAAAGGTAAGGTTTATACTAATGGTTCTACTTATATATCGCCTGATTTAGATGGTCATAAAGGTGGTATTTGGAAAGGTGCTGATTCGATAAAAAATCTTGGTAAAAAAGAAACTAGATTAGGAACTTACGATGAGAATCTTAGAAGAATTGGAGATTAAAATGAAACATGATAAAATCAAGTTTATTTCTGACTTTGGTAGCTATGAAAATGGCTTTTTAGGCTCACTTTATGATGATGGTAATTTCAATAAGGATAAGTTTCATGATTATTGCAAGGCCATTTACGACTTGAGTAAAATTGAAATACAAGATTCAGAAAGATTAAAAATTGCCGTTAAAATTTGGGAGGTTTCTTTTTTAATTGAAAGATTTATTGGTAGACACTACAACCAGTATGATTTTTTCGAAATGAGAAATGTATCCGATGACGATATAGAGCAAATAAGTGAGATTATATATTATACTGCAAATTGGTTCTCATATAATAAACCTATTGAAGAACGATTAACAAAAATTGGTGGATGGAACCACTAAAGCTTTTGTCCTGAACTTCAAGTAAAACTAAAAAGTATCCTAAGCAATTAGGGTACTTTTTTTATGTTTATTGAATAGACTTAAACTTAGCGGCTTTGATGAGGTTATCGAGCGTATAATAAATATGCTCTTGATCTTCTTTCGGAAGCTTTTCCAATTCGTTCATTCGCTGAAGTGTTTCTTTATCCACAGCCGCCAGGCTTTTTTCATCCACAAGGAAATCCAACGTTACTTCCAAAGCGTCGGCAATCTTTTTTGCCACTTCTACGGACGGTACGACTTCTTCCCGCTCATATTTACCAATCATTTCCCTTGAAGTCTTAACGGCTTCTGCCAACTGTTCCTGCGAAAGTCCTTTTGCCTTCCGCATCCGCACCATCTGTATTCCTATATCCATATACTATTGGTAAACCCAATTGCTAATAAAAAAAAGGTTAGCGATTATGGGTTATGTTATCCAACTCTTCAATTACAGCTGACTCCAGCACCCTGCAGTACGCCTATGATGGGGAGGGCAACCGGGTACGCAAAGAACTTGCCGGAGGGGCCGAAACGCACTACGTGCGCGGGGCCGGGGGTGAAGTACTGGCCGTCTATGAAAACGGAAGCCTGCAGTTCCACAACATCCTGGCGGGGGCCAACATCATAGGCACCTGGGACGGCACCCAGCGAAGGTACTTCCTGAAAGACCACCTGGGCTCTGTACGAACCACCGTTGACCAGAGTGGTAACGTGGACGGGTATGACGACTATTACCCGTTCGGGCTAACCATGCCTGGAAGGAGTAGCAATAGTGCGAATCCCAATGATAACTATAAGTTTACGGGACATGAGCGGGACGATGAAGCGGGGTTGAATTTGATTCATATGAACGCTCGTACCTACGATCCAGTAATACCAAGATTCCTTCAAATTGACCCTCACTATGATAATTATCCGGAAACCAGCCCATATGCATATGTGGGAAACAATCCGTTGATCTATTCTGACCCTACGGGGAAAGATTGGTATTTAAATCTACAGGAAGGGCGAGTGGTTTGGTTTGATGGAAGCGATGACCGCTATGACGATGGATTTGTAAACATCGGTGAACTTAATGGTTTGGATGGTACTTCCATTGGGGATATAACCGATCGGCTTGGAGAACTTGGTTATGAATATGGAATGTCTGCCGAAGAAGGCTTAGTAGTAGATACGGAAGGGCGTTATAAAGCCTGGGCGATGGAACAAATATTCAGCCCTGAAAATGTTGGATTGATATTCTCTTTAGGATATGCAGGATCAGTGGATGGGACCAGGCAGCAGGCTACAAGCTTAGCCACACAAGAAGTACAAACTGTTGTACAAAATAGCACTGGTACGCTACAAAGAGCCAAAGAACTAGCTCAATCATGGTTAGGAAAAGGCTATCGAACAATTACAAATAAAGCCGGTGATAAAATTTATATTTCTAAAGACGGTACAAGAAAAATAAGATTCGATATGAATAATCCTGGCGGAGATAAACAACACATGCATTTAGAAGTGTTAAAGAATGGAAAATGGAAAGATGCAACCGATACTCATCGGATTTACCCTAAACAGAATTAATAAATAATTATGAAGTTCAAGATATTAGTAAGCAGGCATTCTGAAAAAGTTTTTAAAATAGAAGAAGACTTTCCTGAAGTTGGAGCTTATTTATATGTTTTCGAAAAAGGTGAATGCATTAAAGATTATTTGCAAGATAATATTGACTTATGCAAGGAGTTTGCTTTCGAAGAATTTAACGTGCCGTTAGATAGTTGGAAGATTCAAGAATAGTAATTAAAACTTCACATAATCTTACTGAATAGGTAAAGCCTCGGCAATCTGTCGGGGCTTTTTTGTTTGCTACTAAAGAGCTTTTAGCTTGGTAGCCTTAATAAAATTGTCAATGGTGAGTAGCAAGGAATCTCTATCCTGTTCGGGGAGGTTTTGGATTTCCTCCAAACGTTGCAGAGTTTGTTTATCAATCACAGGAGGTTGGGCATCTTCACTTACCAGAAAATCCAGGGTAACCTCAAATTTATTCGCCATTTCCCTTGAAGTCTTGACAGCTTCAGCTAACTCTTCCTGCGAAAGCCCCTTTGCCTTTCGCATACGCACCATTTGTATTCCTATATCCATATACTATTGGTAAACCCAATTGCTAATAAAAAAAAAGGTTAGCGATTATGGGTTATGTTATCCAACTCTTTAATTACAGCTGACTCCAGCACCCTGCAGTATGCCTATGACGCGGAGGGCAACCGGGTGAAGAAGAAAGTAGTGGGGGGCAGTACAGCGTACTATGTGCGGGGAGTGGATGGGCAAACCCTGGCGGTGTATGACGGGTACGGAGCCTTACAGTTCTTTAATATCCTGGCGGGAAGCGAGGTAATCGGCACTTGGGACGGCACCCATCGAAGGTACTTCCTGAAAGACCACCTGGGTTCAGTCAGAACCACCGTTGATCAATCCGGTAATGTAGACGGCCATACAGCAAATAAACTGCTGAAGGTTGACTTAAGCTCCTCCACCAATTAAATAAAAGCCAATTCGGGAAACCGGATTGGCTTGTCAATTATTGCTAAAAAGCTAGTTTTACATTTTTTCTTACGGCTTTACAAGTCGTTACTTGCCTTATCATTATAATCTTTATGAATCGGATTATTTCGGGTGTAAGGTCCTATTCGGCTTTCCATTAAAATTTATACTTGAACTATGCTTAAAAACTATCTACTTACCTCG
Source organism: Balneolaceae bacterium (assembly GCA_006969905.1). Lineage (GTDB taxonomy): Bacteria > Bacteroidota > Rhodothermia > Balneolales > Balneolaceae > Balneola. Next base: position 2,355,547 of record CP030887.1, read on the forward strand.
TGGCGAAACTTAGTTAAATATAAAGGTTATTCCTTCGTAAACCTGGCTGGCCTGGTACTTGGGTTATCAGCCTTTATAATACTTGGGCTTTATGTATGGGAAGATTTAAGCTTTAACAAGTTCAATTCCAAGTATGACCGTATAGCCCGTGTGGTTACCATAGATAAAGCCAGGGGGGTTTCTTCTCAGAGAGTGGGCGTTTCTTATCCCGCACTTGCTACGGCAATGAAGGATAATATCCCCGAAATTGTGGAAACCACAAGAATTATGGGGCAAGGAAACAACCCAATAAGAGTAGAAAATGAGTTTTATGATGTGGATGGACGTTATTTAACCGAGAATGCGTTTTTTAAAATATTTGATTTTGAGCTATTAGAAGGCAGCTATGAAGAAGTACTTACCCAACCTCAGACGGTTGTAATTACCGAAGATTTTGCAAGGAAAGTGTTTGGAACTACATCAGTTTTGGGGGAGTCGATTGAAATTCAGCAGGGAACCCAGTATGAAATTGTAGGGGTAATGGAAAATGTACCCCCCAGTTCACATTTTCAATTCGAAATTCTACAGGCTATGGTTCCCAGCACTGATCAACAAGGCTTCATCCAGTTCCTGCAATCATGGGGTTCAATTAGTGTTCAAACCTATGTGTTATTCGATCAGCCCCGCGATGTGGCTCCTTATGCTGACAGGTTACGTGAAATAGCTATGGATAATGGCGGATATGAGATGTTTTATCCAACGCTTCAGGCACTTGAGGATGTTCATCTTAATTCTCCGGATGTTCTTTTTGAAATCAATAACCGAAAAAGCGATATGGGTAATGTTTACATTATGTCTGCTATTGGTTTATTAGTATTGATACTCGCATGTTTTAATTATGTTAATTTGGTTACTGCGCGTTCCACATCAAGAGCTAAAGAAATTGGAATTAGGAAAGTAGCAGGGGGAGCAAAAGGGCAATTAATTTTTCAACATCTTACTGAGTCTGTATTTCAGGTTATAGTGGCATTTATAGTTTCAATAGCTATTGTCTTTATTTCAATACCTTTTTTCAACGACACTTATTCCCGATATGCAGAGGCAGGCTGGTTGCTTGATCCTGTATTTATACTTGTTTCAATGGCAGGAATTTTGGTAATTAGTTTTCTATCCGGTATTTATCCCTCGCTGGTGCTATCCTCTTTTACTCCTTCTGCTGTATTAAAAGGAAGTTTTAAATCTGGCTCAAAAGGATCTTTGCTCAGGCATTCGCTAGTAGTGATACAATTCATGATTTCTGTTGCTTTACTAGCTGGAACATTAGTTGTTTACCAACAAATGGAGTTTATTTTTAACGCAGATTTGGGTTATGATCGTGATCAAATTATCACTTTAAATACAGGACCGGTTAGCAGTCCACAAACTTCGATGACCTTATACCAAGAACTATCGAGGGTGCCTGGAGTAATTTCAGTAGGAGCTACTTCGTCCCAGATCGGTTCGGGGTATGGACGTTCAGGAGTTTCTCCTGAAGGTATTTCTACTGATGAAAATATTATAACCAGTGTAACTAATATTAATGCCAGTTATATTCCTACAATGGGAATAAATATGGCGGAGGGAAGAAACTTTTCAGAGACTTTTTCCGATTCAGGGAGATCAGTGATAGTAAATGAAGCTTTTTTGGAAATGTTAGCCTGGAATGAAGCTACAGGCAAAACCCTGACATTTGGTGCCAATGGGAATAACCCCACCACATTAGAAATAGTAGGGGTTGTTTCTGATTTTCATTTTGCAACAGTAAAGCATGAGGTAGAGCCTCTTGTACTGTTTTATTCCAGATCGCTTCCAGTAGTATCAGTAAAAGTGGCAAAAGAAAATGTGCAGTCTGCAATAGCAGGTTTAGAAGAGGCATGGGAATTGATAATAACCAACAGGCCGTTTGATTTTACTTTTTTGGACGATTCTTTTGCACAGCAGTACAACACAGAACAAGCCCTGGCCAAAATTATCCGACACTTCTCAATTTTGGCTATTTCAATTGCAGCAGTTGGACTCTTTATTCTTTCGGTATTTACTGTTCAGCAGCGAAGAAAAGAGATCGGAATTCGTAAAGTTCTTGGGTCAAGCACCCAGGGAATAAGCCTTTTACTTGGAAAAGATTTTCTAAAATGGATTTTAATTTCAAATGTGCTTGGTTTACCAATTGCGTGGTTTTTTCTCGATGAATGGCTCTCAAACTTCAGATATAGAATAGACCTGGGAGTTACTCCATTTATCGTAGCGCTATCAGTTTCGATGTTTATTGCAGCCCTCACCATCAGCATACAATCCTATAAAGCTGCAACGGAAAATCCTATTAGGAGCCTGAGAAGTGAATAATAGTTAATGGTTTTCAATTACGACAAAATCTTAAATAGCTCTTAGTTTAAGATTGTATTTGTTTGTTTTAAAAACCCATTGAAACTTTAAAGCTTGGCTGGAATCCTAAGTCATAAACGCTGATTGTTGCAGCCTCAATAGCTCTTTCTGCGGTGTTTCTACCTTCTTTAATATCCGAATACCACGGGTTATCCCGGTCCAGCAGATTGTAGACCGAAAAGGCAACTTCTATACGGTTTCCTCTTTTTGAGTAATGCTTATAAGAAGCGCTGAGGTCGATCCGTGAATAATCGCCCAATCGTTCTTGTTCAAAAGCTCCGGGTCGAAGTCCTCTGGCGGGGTTTCCGGTGGCATAATTCCATACCACATAAATATTCAGTCCTTTTGAAAGGTTAAAATCACTCATCAGGGAGAACTGATGTGTTCGATCCCAGTCAGGGTAAAAGGGTTTTCCTTCATTAAGGCGGAGGTTTTCGATTTCTATGGATGAAAGTGTATAGGTTGCTGAAAGCTGTGTTTTTGAAATTTTCTGCCGTACAAAAAACTCAAGACCTTTTCCTTCTCCATTGCTTTGATAATACCATGGGGTTTCATCTTCATTAAAAGTGAGTGAAATAAATTGGGTGTTAAGCCCATGTACTCTCAGGTTTTCAAACAGCTTGTAGTATCCTTCAACCCTGAAGACAAAATTGTTACCGGGATTGAATTGTATTCCGGCAGAATAATTTTTTGTAGACGAAGGGGGTTGCTCCTCATTCGACATAATCCAAAAATCAGTACTGTTGATATTGTAGAAGTCCAGCCTGTGCAGGTATTGATAGCTTTGGCTAAATCCTAAAGAGGCAGTGATTTTGGATTGGGGAAAGAACCGGATCTTCACACGAGGAGAGAAATCTAAATAACGGCCATTACTGAAATAGTGAAGCCGGGTACCTATTTGTATTTCCGAATCAGTGGTTGGGCGTACATTAATTTGGCTGAAAGCATCTATGAGTTGGCTTGTTCGCCTGCTCCTGAAAGAGTTACTTATTGCGCTTTCTTCACGGTACACTACTTCAAAATCACTGTAGGAGAAACCATAGTTTAGCTCGTAATCCTGGAATGTAGAATGGAAATTCTGCTGAATATTGAACTCCTGGAGTGAGTTTTCAAGTGATAAAGGACTGATAGTAACTTCGATTCCCTGCCGGAGACCATTGTTGGTTTGCTCTTGAAATGTTCTGGCATCTGTTTTTAAATAGTTTGAGAAATAATCACTAAACCCTATAGAGCTTTGAGAAATAGTTGACGTTCCAATTTTAACATTATAAGAACCGGATATGATTTTATTAGACCAGTTATTGTTGGTTTCAAAGTCCAGTTCATTATTAAGAATTGAGCGCGTATAGTTTTGAGAAGCATAATCTTCACCTATATATCCACTAAGTATAATCTGGGAACCATTTGATTGTTCAAAGTAAACTTTAGCATGCGCATCATAAAAAGAAGCAGAGGTTGAAACAGGGGTGCGGTTTCTTCGCTGGAGATCCTGGATATCAGGATCATTAAAGTCATAATCACGATCCAGGTCAAGCCCATATTCTATTAAAGAAGGGTTATTAAGCCAGTTCATTTGATCAATAAAAGAATGCCTGCCGGATAAGAGCCAACTGGATTTGCCCTTCAAAAGGGGGCCTTCAATGGTTGTGTGTATAGCTGTATTGCTGATTCCCACATTTCCTGAATATTCCTGCAAACCTCCTGTTTTGGTAATCAGGGAAAGTACGCCTCCATGAGGTGCCCGGAACTGGGCAGGGGTTATATCATAAAAGAAGCCGCTTGTTTTCAGGATATCAGCATTCATAGCATCAATCAATCCAAATAAGTGGCTTTGGTTGTACATAGTCAATCCATCTAGTAAAACACGAAAACCATCCGGAGGGCTTCCTCTTACATTCAAGCCATCATTTACGGCAGATTCTGTAAGAACAGAGGGCAGGGTTTGTAGAGACCGGATTGCATTACTTTCACCTAAAGGACTAAATGTTCCAATTTTTACGAGGCCGTCTAGCAAACTATCGGATGGATTTATACGATGAGAGCCTTCCACTATAATTTCATTACCTGCATAAGGCTGGGGCTGCAAACGGACAGCTAAATCTTGCCAGTTGTTTTTCTCAGACAGCCTGAAATCGAGGGTAACAGGATTATAACCTGCATAGGAAAAGAGTACGGAAAGGGAATCCTGCCGGGTTTCAATAACAGCATTAAATGTACCCAGTTCAGTTGCCGCAGTACCTGTAATCGAGCCATCTTGCAGCCAAGATATAGTAGAATAGGGGAGGCGCTCTCCGGTTTGACTGTCCAGGATATAGCCGGAGAGTTTTATTTGGTTGGTTTGAGAAGTAGTAATACTCTTATATAAAAGCGCCTGTTTGCGCCTTTCATCCAGTTTTAGTCCAATGGAAAGTTTGTTTAGCTCTTTTGTAAGGTCGTTTAATACTTCCGGGTAATCTCCGGATAGGGATAGTTCGATGTTGCTTACCAGAGACTCCCGATAGAGGAACTTAACTTCTGTTTTATCCTCAAATTCTTTAATGATCTTTAGGAGGTTCTCACGTTCAAAAGAAAAGCTTTGTGCTTTAGAATAAGCGCTTAGAATAATGCAAAGAAAGAGTAAAGAAGCCCAAAACTTCATATTCTTAGTTTAGTGGAATAAACTGATAATTGCGTTCCCCGGTTTTTCGGAAAGTACCCGAAAGTATTATACCCAGATCAGACAAGGTATTTTCTGCCTGGTCGAGTATAATAGTTCCTCCCAGTAATTCAGAGGGATTTTCTACTCCCGAGATATCTAATGTAATGTTAAAATGTTGTTCAAGTTCAAAAACAGCTGATTGTATGCTGGTATTATCAAGTGAAAGCTGGTTACTCATCCAATCGGTATATAACTCCGGATTAGATGCTATAGCTTCAGAAAGCTCTCCTTCCAATATTGCAGCAGATTGGCCGGGTATTAATATTACTTGGTTTTCTTTTTTATCTTCCAATTGAATGCTGCCTTCTTCCAGGTATACCATAGTTGCATTGCCCCAGGTACTTAAATTAAAGCATGTTCCCAGTACAGTAACTAAACCCTGGTCAGATGCAACATTGAAAGGATTTGAAGGATCTTTTGCTACATCAAAAAAACCTTCTCCTTCCAGTTTGTAGCTTCTGATATTACCAGAGGCAAGCTCATATAAACTGGAATAGGGACGTAGCGTTATTACAGAGCCATCTTCAAGGTTTATTGTTTCGATCTGGCCCTGGCTTTGGGCTATTAAAACTGGTCGTGTCTGGTTATAAAGAAAAAGCCCTGTGAAGGAAGCAATCAAGATTGTAGCAGCCACAGCCCATCTCAATATTGCCGGATTTTGATAGAAGGGGATTACATTGGCTTTTTTTGGTTTCTGAGTTTTTTCTTTAATGCTTTCCCATATATCTGAAGAAGATGGATGACTCAGAATTTCCTCCACCTCTCGTTGTTTAAACTCATGTAACAAACCAACAAGCTCATCCTGAATGTCCCCGGTTCCTTTTTTGGACTCCAGAGATAATCCTATTTGTTGGGCAAGCAACAAATCTCGATCATTTTCAGGTAAAAGGTTTATAGTTTCCATGATTTTGATATATAGGAAAAGCAGGCTGCTATCAACAGCCTGCAATTCTTTTTTACGGGTTAGTTATTCTTCGGTACGGTTACCATCTCTTAAGGAGAATCGAATTACTTTTGCTGCTTTTTTGAACCTGAGAAGGGCAGTACCATCTCCTTCAAATTCAATGGTTCCCTCGATCAACTTGTCATCGGATCTGTCGCCTACGGTTTTGTTGAGGTAAAGCCGGTAGGTAAGGGTCCCTTCAACACCTTGTTCAAGGTTTCCATAAGTTGCTACAGAGTCTTTATCAATTTCGATTTGATCCATATCAATAAAGAGCTCATAAGATCTGGATGCTGTAGTTGCGCTGTCAGGTAGTGTACCGGAGGTACTGCCATTACTTTCATGTGTACCGTCGATTCCTAATGTATTACTTGTTGCATGCAGGCCGGAGATAAAGAAAGTATCTACACGTGCAAACTCAGACTGACGGTGTATACCTTCAGATGAACCTGATTTGTTACCAGTAAAGGAAACAGTTTCAATAGAATCTCGGTTTGCGCGTGGGTATACAATCCAGTCTCCCTCAGGGCTGGAAAACACATAGGTGTTCAACAAGCTTACAGATTTAGTTCCCCAGCGATTGGTTGCACTCCTGTTGTATTCAAGGGTATGCGTTCCTGTGGCTGGATCGTATGAATAACTAAAATTTCTTTCCTGGCCTCTGCCGCCTCTTCGGTCGTCATCTGATTTGAGTTTGTTTTGGCTGTCGCCATAAGATATTCCACTGCTTCCTACTGAGGAAAAGGCATCATACATGCTGCTCATTACTCCTGAGGTTTCATCAGCGGTTGATTCAGTGAGTACGATTGTTGCAATCTCAATATCTTCATCAGACAGAGATTCAACTTCATTGTTTACTGCAGAACAGGCTGCAAATGTTACCATAAGGCCCAGGGCCAAAATGCTGAACTTGATGTGAGTATTTATTTTTTTCATGATCGTAGTGTTTGTTTTGATTAAAGACATTTTGTCGTTTGCCTTTAATACACACGGACAAAAGTATACCCCTAAAATTTTTTATAAATTTTTTATTCCATTTCTAACTAATTGATTCATTTGTACTTTTCAAGTGCCTTACGAAGGTCTTTCAGTGCAAGCCCCATATGATTTTCAATGGTTTTTATTGATACATCCAATATCTCGGAAGCTTCCTTGTAAGTAAATTCCTGGATAAAGCACAGCCTGAATACCTCTTGCCGTTTGTCAGGCATTGAGGAGATAGCTGTTTCTATATCTTTATTAAGTTGAGTGTCTTTTTCTGCGTTTTCTGTTTCAGCTTCTTCGATTACAGGTTCATCCGGTGGCTCTTCATCATTAAACTTTGCATAATCCCTGAACATATTGAGCATACGGGTGTAAGCAATTCGAAAGAGGTATGATCGAAGTGATTTGTTCTCATCTATTTGATCTCTTTTTTCCCAGATAAACAAAAAGGCTTGTTGCACTAAATCTTTTGCAGCTTCTTCCGAGGTTCCTCTTTTAAGTAAAAAGTTTATGAGATAGCGATGGTACCTATCAAAAAAACTCTTAAACGCATCATGATCCCCATTTTTTATTTGCAAAAGCAACCTGGGATCATCAAACTCATCAGAGTTTTGAGCGGCAAGCAGTACAAGTAGCTGTATGAGCATAGTATTCATTCAGGAATATAATTCCATGATTTGATATTGCACAATCTTACTTTGTTTTGATAAGTTCTGGCTATGAATTATTTGGTACTCTTTTTTTTATCACTGGTAACTTTGGTTTCCTCGATCCAGGAGTCAACAGTGGTTATTTATAACCAGGAAATTGAGGAAGGTGTTGTTATAAATGGAAGGAATAAGAACTTTTATCCTGTTACTGTTGAGCTTACTCTTGATTTGGATAATATGAGGGCTTCCAGGAAGGGAAAGATCATTGATGTGCTAAAAGCCAATGACGAAAAATCACTGGTTTCATTATCTGTGGCTGACAAAAGTGAGAAATACGGTGTAAAATATAATTACACCTATTATATGGGGAGCATTTTTGCAAAGCATGATGACCGGTATGCTTACCGACTTCCTTTTAGGAAAGGGGCTTCTTTTGTTTTAGACCAGGGGTACAACGGTGCGTTTTCTCATACTGATGATGTACGCTATGCTCTTGATTTTAATATGGACGAAGGTACCCCTGTTTATGCAAGCAGAAACGGAGTAGTTGCGAGAACGGTAAGCAAGCATGACAAAGGAGGAAGCACAAGAGAATACATGGAGTTCTCAAATAATATTACCATTCTACATGAGGATGGTACCTTTGCTGATTATTCCCATCTTAGAAAAAACGGAGTTTTGGTAAAAGAAGGACAAAGAGTAAAAGCCGGACAGCATATAGGATATTCCGGTTCTACTGGTTTTGCCACCGGCCCTCATTTGCACTTTGCTGTAAAAAAAGCGGTAAAGGGAGGTCAGTTTGTAACTATCCCGGTTAAATTCCAGACTACAGAAGGTATTGTTTCAGAGTTAGAAGAAGGAAAAAGCTACACTGCTTATTAGCTTTATTTTTTCTTTACTTCTTCTTTAAGCTCATCCAGTGATAACCCTTCCATCAACGCATCATAGTTTGAAATATCTTTAGGAAGAATGATATTGTTTTCATCCCTGCCTAAGCCGGAAAGGGTACCAATATACTTTTCTGCCAGCCTTAGCTGCATAGCTTCAGTTCCATGCGGTTGAGAAAGTGCCCCAGCAATTTGTTCTATGGATATGGCTGTAGCTTCAGCCAATGCTTCAATTTCCTGCGCACGGCCTTCTGCCTCATTAATTCGTCGTTGCATCTCCGCTTCAGAAATGTTGATGGCTTCTTCCCTCATCCCTTCTGCTTCGTTAACTTTAGAGCCTTTTACCCCTTCTGAACGAGCAATTACAGCTCTGCGGTCTCTTTCAGCGGTCATTTGCCGCTCCATCGCATTTTGTACTGTTCGCGGGGTAACTATATTCTTTATCTCATATCTGTGAACTTTAATTCCCCAGGGTAATTCCATCTCACTTAATACCTTTACCACTTCCTTACTCATGTAAGCTCGCTCTTCGAAGGTTTGGTCAAGGTCCATCAAGCCAATGACAGAACGGGTAGTGGTTTGCGCTAATTGAATGGCGGCATACCTGTAGTTAGTGATCCCATAACTTGCATTTACCGGGTCAGTTACACTTATGTAGATAACCCCGTCTACCTCAACCTTTACATTGTCTTTGGTAAAGCATTCCTGGGGTTCCACCTCAATAGTTTCCTCACGGAGGTCTTGTTTATACACCACTTTATCCAGAAAGGGAAGAAGGGCATGGAATCCCGGTCCCAGTGTTTTATGATAGTTTCCAAGCCGTTCAACTATATAAGCATATTGATTGGGTACCAATCTAAGCGACTGGATGATTTTGAAAACTAAATACACTGAAAAAAGCCCTAATAGAACCTGGCTGATAATTTCTACGATTTCCATATTAGTTTCCTCCTGATTTAATCTTAGTGCCCAATGGTGCCGTATCTTTGGTATGATCGCTTATCTTGCTTACCCCTTCAAAAAAGGTTTTAAGATTGGCTGTTTCTGTGGGTAAAACCGAAATATTTGAATTCTTTACGATATTCCCGAACTCTTCGATGTATTGTTCAACCAGTTTTGTTTTTACCGCAAGTTTGCCGCCCGGCCTTGCAATAGCTTCTGAAATCCGGTTGATTCCTTTTGCGGTAGCAGTAGCTACCAATTCAATTTCTTTTGCTTTTCCTTTTGCTACATTGATCCTTCGTTGACGCTCGGCTTCAGAGAGTAACACTTTACTTTGTTGCTCACCTTCTGATTCATTAATTCTTGCCTGTCTATAACCTTCCGAATGTACGATTTCAGCTCGTTTCTCACGCTCAGCCTCCATTTGCTTTTCCATAGTGTCTACGATCAGGTTAGAGGGGCGAATATTTTTGATTTCGTACCTAAGTACTTTAATGCCCCAGGGATCCGCAGCTTTATCTATTTCCCGAACAATATTCTCATTCATTTGTTCCCGTTCGGAGAAAGTATCATCAAGGGTAATTTTTCCGACTTCACTTCGCATGGTAGTTTGCGCAAGGTTTACCGCAGCAGCCTGGTAGTTTGAGATACCATAACTGGCTTTGTACGCATCCATAACTTTTATGTATACCAATCCATCTACAGCAACCTCAATATTATCTTTGGTGATACAGGTTTGGGATGGAACATCCAAGACCTGTTCCCGCATTTCTCTTCTGTAAGCAGGCCTATCAACAAAAGGGACAAGGAAGTGAAATCCAGGTTTAAGGTTCTTTTTAAATTTACCCAGGCGTTCCTGTATTACTTCTTCTCTAAATTCAACTATTATGAATAGTCGGGTCAAAATGAAATAGAGTACAAGCAGTGTTACTAATATTGTTGTCCAAATCATGATTATCTCTTATTTGATTCTTTTAATTTCTGTGCGCCCGGTTCCTGAATCTCATCAACAGGCTCTACAATCCATGTGGTATTATCGCGGTATTTGATACGTACTCTGGCTCCGGCAGGAACTTCACCATCTATAGTACGGGCTTGCCATGAAATACCCTGGAAACGAATTCTTCCTTCGTTATTCATATCATTAAGAGGTTCTGTAACCTCAACAATCTGATCCATAGCTTCATAATCTTCATCTGCAAACTTAACAGAGGTCTCTCCCGGAAAATACTTTTTGATAATAGGGCGGATTACGATGGTTAGAGCTATTGACAGAAACAGCCATGCCATAGTTGCAGTCATAGGGTCTTCAAAGAAACCAACAAATCTCAAAACACCCATAATAAGCCCGCTTATCCCCAAAGTAATAGCTACACCGGTTGGCAATGCCATTTCCAGGAGCATGAGAATGATGCCGCCAATCAAGAAAATCCAGGTTAAAATTTCTCCGTCCATTGCTTTCAGAGGTTATTTCTGCTCTCTAAGGTAGATAGTAAATTGATACAAAAAAATCAGGAATAGTTGGCACTAATTTTGCCAAATAATGCTTTCAACAAAGTATATGGCAAAACAAGATTCCAAACAGAAATATAGTATCGCAACTCTCAGAGAGACGCTGGTAAACATATTCGCGCTTAGTACACCGTATCGCGGACGATTTTATTCTGCAACGGCACTGGTTTTAGTGGGTTCGGCTATTTGGCTTACTGTCCCTTTAGGCTTGAGAGAATTATTGGATGCCGTATTTGATGCAGGCAATGAAGATCTCCTGAATCTTCTTGCCATAGGTTTAATGGGGCTTTTTGTATTGCAGGCCCTGTTCTCTTTTTCGGGAAATTACTTTTTGGAATGGGTAGGAGAACGGGTTGTGACGGATTTACGGAAGAAGGTGTATGAGCATTTGCACAGATTGGGTTTTCGGTTTTTTGCAGAGAGAAGGTTAGGGGAGATCACTTCAAGACTTACTAATGATGTGGGTTCTATCCGAACGGCACTAACAGATTCACTGCCGCAATTGCTTACTGTTTCTTTTTCGATGATAGGGTCTGTCTCGCTTATGGTTGCTCTTAACTGGAGATTGAGCGCTGTTATATTCGTAACCGTGCCTTTTATTACGATTGCCACCCGCTACTTCGGGCAAAAAATCAGGAAGCTTTCAAAAAGTATACAGGATGATTTAGCTGATTCTACCGCTGTTGCAGAAGATGCTTTGGGAGCGGTTCGATTAGTGAAAGCTTTTGTAAGAGAGGATTATGAAGTAGGTCGCTATACCAGTGCTATTGAAAAGCTGTTTGTGACAGCGCGGAAAAAAATGGTGCTTACCCAGTTATTCTGGTCGGGTGTCGGTATCATGTTTATGAGTACATTGGTTATCATCTTTTGGTATGGTGGCAAGGAAGTACTGGCTGGCAGGCTTACAGCCGGAGATTTGGTAGCATTTATTATTTATGCATTAAATATCTCACGATCAATAAGCCAGACGTCACGATTGTATACGGCGGTTAATACAGCTGCAGGAGCTTCAGAGCGGATTTTTGAGTTGCTGGATGAAGAACCCGAGATCAAAGATGAAACGGGTGCAACACAACTCAATCATGTGAGAGGGGAAATCATTGTTGATGGGCTCAGATTTTCTTATGAGGATGATCGAAGTGTACTCAAGAACATCAGTTTTGAGGTAGAGCATGGGCAGACAGTTGCGTTAGTAGGCCCCAGCGGAGCGGGGAAAACCACATTGCTGAATCTGATACCAAGATTCTATGATCCTACTTCGGGCTCTATAAAAGTTGATGGAGAAGATATAAGGAATGTAAAAGTTAAGTCGTTGCGTGAGCAAATATCAATTGTGCCGCAAGAAGTACACTTGTTTGGAACCAGTATTTCAGAAAATATCAAATATGGTAAGCTGGACGCTACCTATGAAGAAGTAGTACAGGCAGCTAAAGATGCAAATGCCCATGAGTTTATCACTCAAATCCCTGATGGATATGATGCATTGATTGGGGAGAAGGGGGTTAAGCTTAGTGGCGGACAACGACAACGTTTAGCAATTGCCCGGGCCATTCTTAAAAATCCCGCTATTCTTTTATTAGATGAAGCGACTTCTTCATTAGACTCGGAATCTGAAGCTCAGGTTCAGGATGCTTTGTACAGATTAATGGAAAACCGAACTACTTTTGTTATTGCTCATCGTCTATCCACGATTCAGAATGCAGATCGAATTCTGGTTCTGGATGAAGGAAATATAGTGGAAGATGGTACCCACCAGGAGCTATTATCCAAAGGTGGATTGTACAGTCATTTATATGAACTCCAGTTCAGGGATTTAGACAGAGTATAACCTAGTTATTGCTATATAACCTTATTACATCTGAATAGCTCATATCAACCAAAAGTCCTCTTGTATCAAGTTCCTGAAGAAATGAAACAGGCACATTGGAACTACTCAGTGCAATAATACCTGAATAAGAATACTTATTCATAAAACCAGCCTGATTCAGCTGCTGAATATATTCAACAGGAACACCGCTAGACGAAAGTCCAATAATCGCTGAGTAAGAGAAATCATCCAAAAGGCCTGCCTGATTAAGTTGGTTTAGATACTCAATACTGACCCCACTGGAAGAAAGTCCTATCAACGCGGAGTAGGAAAAATCGTCCAGGTATCCTGCTTCGTTCATCTGATCAAGGTAATCGGTGGCAACTCCGCCATTGAACAAACCAATGATGGCAGAATATGAGAAATTATTTAAGTAGCCGGCATTGTCCATTTCCTGAAGGTAGCTTATTGTAACTCCGCCATTGTATAAACCTATAATAGCTGAATAAGAGAAATCATTAAGGTATCCCGAGGTACTTAATTGATCCAGATATGCAATAGGAACCCCTCCGCTATATAGGCCTATGATGGCCGAGTAGGAGAAGGTATTGATATAACCTGCATTCTGTAATTCTGTAAGGTATTCCAGTGGAACCTCACTGTTATATAAAGCCTGCAATGCTGTTGTGGAGAATATATTGTTAAATCCCAATTCATTTGCCCGCTGTAAATAAGCTAACTGCGATTCGTTGATACTTATTTGCTCTGTACTTGGTGGTAACGGAATAGCTGGAACAGTCGGAGGAGCGGGAGCAACCGTTTGACTTACCCCGGTTCCACCTCCACTAGTGTTAAAAACCGAAAATGGATTGCTGTTTAAAAACCAGATTAATGGAATTACCAGGAATAGTAATATGGCAATCAGGTTTCGTTTTGTAGTAGGCTGCGGGTGTTGGTATTCTTCTTCCTGCTCATCTAACGACCTGCCCGTTCCTTGTGCCTGCTCATCAATGTATTCATCCAGATCAAAATCAGGATCGTTATTTTTTAAATCGTTTCTGAATCGTTGCTGTGCCATAATAGTACCTGTTATTGATCCTGTTCAAATTTCTTTATGATATCATCTGCACTAAGAGTAGTGCTTTCCGATCCTTTAATCATTCTTTCAGCAAATTTAAAAGGTATATTTGCATTGTACATTTTTTGTATATCAGCGTCAGTAAAATCGCTTATAGTTTTTACTGAAGCCGCATATTCCTCAAATGATGGAAAGACTATTACAGTTATTCCATCTCCAATATTCAAATCTGTAATTGCTTCTAAATCCCTTAGTTCAGCGAGTTCACTTAAAGAGCTGAGCTCTGCTAAATTTCCTAACTCACCTAATGCACTCAATTTTGACAAAGAACTGAGATCACTAAGATTCTCTAAATTTTCAAGCTGTTCCAGTCCCTCTAAGGTTTCAGCAAGGCTTGCTTCAACTATAGTATTTATAGACTCAAGCTCTTCTAAGGCTTCTAATTCAGCCGCCAATTTGCCTTCGTTAATAGTTAAAACCTGAGCCTGATTAGTAATTGAGGTAGGTTTTTCTACTATTATTTGAGGAGTTTGACCTGTGTTAACAACGATGTTTTGATCTTGAGAAGGTTCTCCAAAACCAAATGCTTCTTTAAAGTTCCATCCATTGCTTCCAAGGAAGACTAAAAATGCAAAAATGCTTACAATGGCCGCATTTTTTAGAAAAGAGCTTCTTTCCTGAGCGTGTTCTTTAGGAAATTCGCCTGAATTATCAGCTTGAGCATTTGCCGCTATATACTCATCCAGGTCAAATTCCTGGTCTTTATTATGAGAATTATATTTTTTTTCGTTTATACTCATTGTCCATCTAATCTATATGCTTCAATTATGGATCTTGATGACATATTGTTTAACAACCCTTTGTCATTGAGTTCCTTCAAATAGCTAACAGGAACGTTTGCTTCATGTAGGTTTGAGATGGATGTGCTTCCAAAGTTATCGAGGAAACCGGCTTCATTTATTTCCCGGATATAGCTTGTAGGTACTTCATTTTGATATAACCTAGTTATCGACGTACTACCAAAATTGTCAAGCACACCAGCCCTACTCAGTTCATTTATATATTCAATAGGGATATTATTTGTATAGAGGCGGGTGATACTGGTACCTCCGAAATTGTCTAATACTCCTGCCTCTTTAAATTCATTGATATAACTTAACGGAACATTATTTGAATAGAGTTGAGATATGGATGTACTTCCAAAGTTATCCAGGATCCCGGCCTCTTTGAATTCCGTCAAATAGCTGATAGGTATTTCGTTTTCATAAAGCCGTGTAATCGAAGTGCCGCCAAAATTATCCAATAATCCTGCATTTGCGATAGATTCGATATAATCCACAGGTACATTATTTCGGTACATAGTTGAGAGAGAGGTACTGCCGAAATCATCTAAAAGGCCTAACTTATTAAGTTCAGCTAGATAATCGGTGAAGCTGATCCCTAAAGTGGAGTTAAAAGGAGCGTTATTCTGGAAATTCTCAGGGAAATTGATATCAGGTATTTCAATATCCGGGATTTCAATGTCGGGGATCTCGATATCAGGGATTGTGATTTCAAAGCTTTGTCCACTGCCGCTGCCAATCACAAAAGTTTGATCAGCAGGTGAGCCGAATAAAGCATTATAAGCTTGCTTTGGGTTCCAATCATGATACCATAGAAAGGCTATAAATACCATTCCTACACCAAGGATTGTGTTTTTTAACCAATAGTTTCTTTCCCTTTTTTCTATGGGTTCATCGCTGTGTTCTGCCCTGTTTGCTTGTTTTGCCTGTTCATCAATGTACTCGTCCAAGTCAAAGTCGGGATCGTTGGTACTGAACCTGTTTCTTGTATTTTCCTGATCTGCCATAAAAAATTGTTTTCAAAAAAGACGAGACCAGGGTGGTATTTGTTTCAAAAGCTAAAATCTTAATCAAATAAAAAGCCTGTAATAAAACAGGCTTTCAAGTTGTTAGTTCTTTGCTTTTCCGTGATAGAGCAGTTTTGCCAGTTCTACCAGTTTTAAATATTCTGACCGGTAACCTTGTCCATCTTTTCCTTTTCCCATTCGGGCAAGCTTGAGTACGGTTTCGAAATTGGAATCTCCTTTGAACTTGGAATCTCTGAGAATCATCCCAAAAGATGCTACTGAAGAAGCAAATGCAAGGTTTTCAGAAAGTACTGTTTCGTCTTTTGATGTATGTACAATACTAGTTAATAAATTACTGTTGTCTTCATCAGGATTTTTGTACCGAAGCTTAACGGTCATCAATTCCCCTGAATAATCATTATTTGGCTGGGCTGGCTTTTGGTATTTGAGTGGATCAACACCCATCAGGTTGTTATCAATTTCTACACCATGGGGTACCACCTCATATAAGGCAGTTACTGTGTGGCCTGATCCAAGTTCACCGGCATCTTTGGTATCATCGTTAAAATCTTCATCATTTAAAAGGCGGTTTTCATAGCCTATCAACCGGTAAGCCTGCACATTTTGTGGATTGAATTCGACCTGGATTTTAACATCCTTGGCGATGGTATGCAGCGTACTGCCCATTTCACTAACCAATACCTTTTTAGCTTCCAGGAGATTATCTATATAATAGTAATTACCATTTCCATTATTAGCGATCTGCTCCATTTTAGAGTCTTTTAGGTTTCCTGTTCCAAAACCCAGAACAGAAAGGAAGATTCCGTCATCACGTTTGCTTTCAATAAGCTTGATCAGTTCGGAATTTCTTGAAACCCCCACATTAAAGTCGCCATCGGTAGCTAAGATAACCCGGTTATTTCCATCTGCATTAAAATGTTCTTTAGCTACTTTATAAGCGAGTTCAATACCGGCTGCCCCGGCTGTTGAACCACCTGCATGTAGATTGTTTATCGCTTCCAGAATAGCTTCTTTCTCAGTTCCGGATGTAGAGGGTAATACAAGCCCTGAACTTCCTGCATAAACAACAATTGCAACGCGATCTTCTTCTCTAAGTTGATTTACCAGCAGCTTAAATCCTTTCTTTAGAAGGGGAAGCTTATTATGTGAATTCATAGACCCTGAAACATCCAGTAAGAAGACCAGGTTACTGGGAGGCAGGTTTTCAGTGTCTATTTGTTTTCCCTGGATACCAATTTGAACCAGTTGATGATTTCTATTCCAGGGAGCAGGAGCAACTTCGGTATGTGCTGAGAATGGATTATCACCTTCTGGTTGTGGATAATCATAACTGAAGTAATTAATCATTTCCTCTATGCGCACGGCATCACTCACGGGTAGTTCGCCATCCATAATCATTCTGCGGATGTTTGAATAAGATGCACCATCTACATCAATAGAAAAGGTGGAAAGCGGTTCTTTTTGAGCCCACTTAAAGACATTTTCATTGATAAGGCCGTACTCTTCTTTATTTTGTGACGGATAAAAGAAACCGGGGGAAGGGGTATAGCCTTTCATACTCATAGCAGCTGCATCTCTAAAATGAAAGAGCTTTTCTGATTCAGCAACGATTTGTTCTTCCAAAACAATATTCGTCGTCTCCATCTTGACAATCACATTTTTTAAACCTACTTCAGGTACTGTTACTCTTTTCGAAAATTTGGCATAACCAACAAATGTAGCCGAAAGAGTATAGGTTCCGGGTTTAACTTCAAAATAAAACTCCCCGTTTAAATCGCTGGATTTGCGAAGATTAAGTTCATTTAGTTGAATGCTTACACCCGATAAGGGTTGCTGGGTATCGGCATCAACCACTCTTCCTTCTATTTTTACTTTAGTGAGTTGATCTTGTTCTTTCTTGACCGGGTATTCATCTGCTTTAGGAAAGGTGAGAAAAAGCAGCATAGCTAATAAAATTTTCATTGAGACACCTTGAGATTAGATGTTGAGGTTACGCCATATGTTAATTTTAAAGCCGCCCTTATTAAATCACATAAGGATGTTATTAAGACGAGTAAGTGAACTAAAAAGACGAAAAGAGTATTTTGTGCAATAGAAATACATTAATCAATAAAAATAATATCAATGAATAAATTAACTTTCAAAATATTGGTGTTTGCACTACTGGGTACTTTTGCAATACCAGTAGCCGCACAACTTCCCGTGTCCTTAAATTTACCACAGGTCAGCCCTAAAGAAACCCGCTCATTAACCATAGGCTTAACTACTATTTCATTTGAGTACAGCTCAGTAGCAATCAGGGACAGAGAGATATGGGGAGGTTTGGTTCCTTATGGAGAAGTATGGAGAACAGGGGCTAATGCCAATACCTTATTTTCTGTAACTGATGATGTATTTATAAACGGAGAACCATTGTCAGCTGGCGAATATGCCATTCATACTATTCCAAACAAAGATTCATGGACTATTATTTTTTCGAATTTTAGCACTGCCTGGGGAAGTTATTTTTATGATGAATCAGAAGATGCTCTGCGGATAGAGGTTATTCCTGAGGAAATGAACAGCGCCTATGAATGGATGAAATTTTCGTTTGAGAATTACACGGATACATCAGCGGATATCTCTCTTAAATGGGCAGGATTAAAGGTGCCTTTCAAATTGGAAGTCCCAATGGAAGTAACCTTCAGGAATATTGAAAACCAATTCAGGACTTTACCTGCTTTTTCGTGGCATGGATGGTATCAAGGTGCAGATTACACCCTTCGTAAAAATTATAACTTGGAAAAAGGTTTAGAATGGGCTGAACAAGCCGTCCGCAGGGAAAGAAACCCCCAGACTGTTGGGTTATTAGGTCGATTGCAAGTAGTTAACGGAGATAAGGAGGGAGGCTTAAAGAGCGCTTCTGAATTAACAAAAAGCTGGAAGGATAATTGGAGAGCTCACTTTTCAGCGGCAGAAATATATAAGGAAGCCGGTGACAATAAAAAAGCTATAAAGGCTTATGAGAAAGCCAGGGATTTAACAGAAAATGAACGAACCAAAAACCAACTACAGTCAAGAATTGACGCTTTGAAATAACAATACCAAAGCCCTTTATAACTGAAGGGCTTTTTTACCATGGGAGATTATCCAGGTCCACATTCCCCCCTGTGATAATAATCCCGACTTTTTTATTAATAAAGCGCTCTTTGTTGTTGAATAGAGCAGCTACAGGTACAGCGCATGAAGGCTCAATAATCATTTTCATACGTTCCCATATAAAGCGCATTGCAGAAACAATAGAGGCTTCATCTACAGTGACGATATCATCAACTTTGTTTTTGATGATTTTGAAAGGTAATTCACCCAAGGAGGTTCTTAACCCATCAGCAATAGTATTGGTACTGTATGCCGGGATAAGCTTTCCTTGCCTGAATGATTGATAAGCATCGTCCGCTTCTTCAGGTTCTGCTGCTATCACCTCGATATCTGGTTTAAGTGATTTAGCTGAGATAGCCGTCCCGCTCAATAAACCGCCACCTCCAACCGGAACAAGAATTACATCCAGATCCGGTTGCTGTTCAAGAAATTCCAAAGCTGCTGTGCCCTGGCCTGATATAATGCGGGCATCGTTATAGGGATGAATGATTGTAGCCCCGCTTTTTTCTACTACTTCTGCTAATGTTGATTCTCTTGCTTCCAGGCTTGATTCACAAAAAGTTATTTCAGCTCCATAATCCCGGACAGCTTCAATTTTAACCTTTGGAGCATTTTCAGGCATTACTACATACGCTTTTATACCACAAATTTTTGCAGCCAATGCCAAAGCCTGTGCATGATTACCGGATGAATGAGTAGCCACTCCCTTTGAAGAGTCACTATCAGGTAGTGTTAGAACGGCATTACAAGCCCCACGGAACTTAAAAGCTCCAACTTTTTGGAAGTTTTCACATTTAAAGAAAACCTGTGTTCCGGCTCTTTCATTTACTTTTTGAGAAGTTAAAACAGGTGTAAAATGTGCATAAGGTTTTATAACCTCGTGAGCAGAAATAATTTCTGAATAAGAAGGTATAGAGTGGGAGTCGATCATAGCGAAGTTTTGTAAGAAAGTAATAAGAATAGGGGATTCTATCTTGCAGAATGTCTTTTATAAAACGATGCAATTTTAAAGATATCAATTGATACGACTTATTCTGGCAGTTTTCTTTCTATTCTACCTGGCTGAAAGTATTTATGCTCAGAATCTTTTAGAACTTACAAAATCTGATATGCCAATTATTTTAGATGGCATAATTGATGAGGCTATCTGGGAATTGATTGAACCATTCCCGATGACTCAGTTTGAACCTGTCTACAAAGCTGAATTAAGTGAAAAGACTGATATCAGGGTTACTTATGATGATGACTTCTTATATGTGGCAGGCAAAATGTATACTAAAGATGCTTCCACTATTGCTGCCAACAGCCTGTATAGAGATCGCTACAGTGGGGATGATGTTTTTGCTATCATCATAGATCCTTTTAATGATAATCAGAACGCTCTTCGTTTTTTTACTACTCCAGCCGGAGTTCTTTTTGATCAGGCAATCTCTAATGATGCGAATTCTATAGCCGGATCAAATCCTGTAAACAGTAGCTGGAATACCTTTTGGGATGTTGCCACAACACGGAATGAGGAAGGCTGGTTTGCGGAGATACGAATCCCCCTTTCGAGCATTGGTTTCCAAAGCAAAGGTGGTAATGCCGAAATGGGTCTCATAGTATATCGTTGGCTGGCTTATCATAATGAGCGACATATTTTTCCTGCAATACCTCCAAATTGGGATCGGGCTGAAGTTAAACCTTCACAAGCTCATGATGTCCTAATTTCAGGTGTTCAGGTAGATAAGCCTGTCTATTTTACCCCTTATGGTTTAATGGGCCTCACCAGGCTTAATGAATTATCGTCAGACTCATCGGCTTATTTTTATGACGATGAAGCCAAGGTAGATATCGGTTTTGACTTAAGATACAACCTCACTTCCAATTTAACGTTGGATGTTACAGTAAACACTGATTTTGCTCAGGTAGAAAATGATGACCAACAACTTAACCTGACTCGTTTTTCGCTTTTATTCCCGGAAAAGCGACAGTTCTTTCAGCAACGGTCGGGGCTGTTTGATTTTAACTTCGGAAGGACCCGGGTTTTTTATAGCCGAAGGATAGGCCTGGATGACTCAGGAATACCAGTCAGAATTCTGGGAGGGGCTCGTTTAACAGGTAGAATCAAAGATTACGACATTGGTTTTATTAATCTTCAAACGGCTAAAAGTGATGATTTGAGTTCGGAGAATTTTAATGTTCTCAGGCTAAAGAAGAATGTTCTTAATCCAGCATCATACATAGGTAGTATTTTTACAAGTCGACTTGGTGCGGAAGGAGAGACAAATATTGTATTCGGGATGGATGGAGACTTTAACATTTTTGGAGATGATTTTTTAGAATTAAGGGCAAGCCAAAGTTATGATAAAACAACACCTGACGAGAGTAGATATAATATTGAAGATAATAGCATTTTCAGAGTCACCTGGCAAAGAAGAGCCACTATTGGATTATTCTACAGGTTTTTTGTTAATAGAACCGGAAACAATTTTGAGCCTGGAATTGGGTTTTATCGAACAATTAATACTTTTGACTATTTTTACCGGTTAGGTTACGGTTGGCTTGGGAAAGAGAGTTCAATATTCAGACAGCATTCCGTAAACATTGGCAGCTTTAACATTTTTGAGAATGAGACTTTCAATTTAAGAAGCCGTTTTATTTCGCTCGAATGGAATACAGACTTTAAAGATGCCGGTTCAGTTGCAGGTGAGTTTAGATATAATCAGGAGCACTTACTTGAAGATGAAGATTTTAAGCTTCTCGGACAAATACACATCCCAGTTGATAACTATGATTTTTTTGAAGGCAGAGTTTCTTATTGGTCGCCCGGTAATCTCAGATTTAGAACAAATGTAGGTTTTGAGGTTGGAGAATTCTATGATGGATACAGAACTCAACTTAATATTGAACCTCGTTTTGTTGCCAATATCAATCTGGAGCTAAGTGGGAACTATCAAATAACTAATTTAAACTTTGATCCATTGCCAGAGCGTACCGTTGAGAATTTTACAGCTCATTTAGCTCAGATTCGAGTTCAGTATGCATTTAATAAACAACTTTCTACAAGCACTTTTTTCCAGTATGGCAATGTTTCCGGATTAACTGGGCTTAATTTTAGATTCAGGTATTTTTTTAGTGAGGGAAGAGATTTATGGCTTGTTGTAAATCAACAAAGCTATAATAGCCGGGATCAACGATCAGCCGGGTTGCCTGACTTACCAACATTAGAAAGTGGTTCAATTTTGATAAAGTACAACCACACATTTATTTATTAATGATAGCTTCTGTAAAAATTAGAAAATGCACTTCTGATTGCTTTCAAAAAAACTCTAAGTTTGCGCCCGAATAAAACAGGCTGTTTTTTGAAAGTTCGGTTTCTACCTCTACTTCTCTTTAATCTTTTATTAGTGGGCCCCACGTCTGTACTAAATGCACAAGACGCACCCAAGCTTACAAAGCTATCAACACCTATAACGTTGGATGGTGTTTTGGAAGAGCCTGAATGGGGAGCTATAGAGTCTTTACCGATGGTTCAGTATGAGCCGGTTTTTCAGGGTACCATGAATGAGCAAACCCGTATCAAAGTGGCTTACGACGAGAACTTCCTTTATGTAGCGGGAGAAATGTATACAAAAGATCCTTCTACCATAGCTACTAACTCGTTGGCGAGAGATAAATATAGCAGCGATGACGTTTTTGCGATCATAGTTGATGGATTTAATGACAATCAAAACGCGTCCTGGTTTTTTACTAACCCTGATGGTGTTCGCTTTGACTTTGCTGTTTCAAATGATGCAGAATCGGGTGGGGGCAGAAGTGCAATCAACAGTAGCTGGAATACATTCTGGGATGTAGAGACTACAAAAACCGATAAAGGTTGGTTTGCCGAGATGCGCATTCCTTTTTCCAGCATAGGTGTACAGGTAGAGAATGGGATTACTGATATTGGTTTTATCGTATACAGGTGGATTGCAAATATAAATGAAAGGCATATTTATCCTGATATACCCCCTAATTGGGGATTGGGAAATGCCAAGCCTTCACAGGCCCAGGATGTAGAGTTAAATGGAATAGTATCGAAAAACCCTCTGTATTTTACACCCTATGGTCTTTTTGGAAACAACAGGTCGAATAGTTTAAATGCTGATTCTTCAGCATACAGCTTAGACTCAGACATACAAACAGAACTAGGCTTTGACCTTAGATACAATGTTACAAGCAATTTGACTCTTGATGTAACTGTGAATACAGACTTTGCCCAGGTTGAGGCTGATGACCAGCAATTAAACTTATCCCGCTTTTCAATCTTTTTTCCTGAAAAAAGACAGTTTTTTCAGCAACGATCCGGTTTATTCGATTTTACTTTTGGTGGAAACCGGGTGTTTTATAGCCGAAGGATTGGTTTGGATAACAATGGCAATCCAGTTCGCATACTGGGTGGAGCCAGGTTAACGGGAAGAGTAGGTGGCCTGGATATAGGTTTCCTGAACATGCAAACTGCCAATACTGATAACTTTGTTTCTGAAAACTTTGGAGTTCTCCGTTTGCGCCAGCAGGCTATCAATGAAACTTCTTATGTTGGAGGTATACTAACCAGCAGGCTTGGCTCGGACGGAGCTTATAATTATGTAGTAGGACTGGATACAGAAATCAATACCTATAAAACTCATTTTGTTGAGTTCAGGGCCTCACAATCTATTGATGACGATCTGGATTCAAATCAGAAATATAAACTCGATGAAACTACAGCTTTGAGGTTCTCTTTAAGAAATGACAGCGATAATGGATTTAACTACCAGGCAACATATAGTCGTTATGCCAAGAACTATAGTCCTGAGATAGGCTTTATTCGTATTCCGGATGTAAATGAACGGTTTTTGCGCCTTGCTTATGGTTGGTTATCAGATGAGGAATCGATATTCAGGAGAAATAGTCTCCGCGTTTTCTACTTTTCGCGCTTCTATAATAATGGTGGAAGTAACCTGCTGAATTTTAATGACGGCATACAAGACAGAAATATAGACTTTCAATGGAATGGAAGATTTAAGCAATTAGGCGGGCTCAATACCAGCTTACGTTTCGGAAAAGAGAATGTACCAATAGGAGATGACTTTGATTTGATTGGGAAAATCAGGATTCCATCGGGAAGTTATAACGATTATAGATTAAGGTTGAATTACCAACTCTCAGAAGCCTGGAAAGTAGCAGGAAACGCTAATGTATCTTATGGAGCTTTTTATGATGGCGATATTACAGAATACTCTTTAAACCCAAGATTTTTCTTGTCCAGGAAACTGGAATTGGGAGGGAGTTACCGTTTTACACACCTCAAATTTCCTGAACTGCCCGAACGAATGATTACCGATTTTACGACTCACCTTGTACAGGTAAGGGGGCAATATTCATTTGACAAAAAAGCTACTATTAGTGCATTTATTCAATACAGCAATTTAGCTGAATTAATAGGGGCTAACCTGAGATTCCGCTATAATTTTAGCGAGGGAAGGGATTTTTGGTTGGTACTGAACGAACAAATATATACTAACCTGGATCCAAGAGAAGCCGGGCTACCAAATCTCCCAAGGCTGCAAAGCGGGTCCATCCTTATAAAGTACAACCATACCTTTGCCTTCTAGATTTAACTCTATTTTACGCTAATATTTTGTAGTGTAAGGCGCTCTTTAAAAACTCAAAATTATATCATGAAGAAAATTCTATTTTCTATCCTTCTTGTAGGGATTTCAATACAGCTTTCAGCTCAAACCAAGATGGCAAATGAGCGATTTCAATTCGATCCGGATATTAGCTATGACAGCAATATTCCCTCACCTAAGGACTTTTTAGGGTACGAACTTGGAGAAGAATATACCTTTCATTACCAGGTTATGGCCTATTTTGAGCAACTAGCTGAGTTATCAGATAAAATCACCTTTCATCAATATGCTGAAACGTATGAGAATCGTTCGGTTAACTATGCGATTATTACCTCAACGGAAAATCAGAGCCGGATTGATGAAATCAGGGAAACTAATTTCAAGTTGGCAAATGATCCTGAGAACATACAATTAGAGGACAATCAGCCTATCGTTGTTTGGATGAGTTACAATGTACATGGTAATGAGCCATCCAGCAGTGAAGCAGCTATGCAGACAGCCTATCGACTTGTAGCCTCGCAGGATGCAGAAGACCAAAAATGGTTAGAGAATTCTGTTGTTATTATTGATCCAATGCTAAACCCTGACGGAAGAGACCGGTATGTGAATTGGTATAAATCTTCCCGGGCAAACATATTAAATACAAATGCTGAAGACTTAGAACATGATGAGATTTGGCCGGGAGGAAGAACCAACCACTACTGGTTTGATTTAAATCGAGACTGGGTTTGGTTGATACATCCTGGATCAAGAGGGCGTATTGCGGTATACCAGCAGTGGATGCCCCAGGTCCATATTGATTTTCATGAGCAGGGATTTAATAACAACTATTTTACTATGCCGGGAACTACTCCAAGAAATCATGAATTACCGGAGGACTACGAAAAATGGGCAGATGTTTTTGGCAGGGGAGCCATTAAAGAGTTTGATAAAGCCCAGGTGAATTTTGAGACCAGGGAACGCTTTGACTTTTTCTATCCTGGCTACGGTTCTTCCTATCCAAGTATAATGGGAGGCATTGGCATGTTGGCTGAACAAGGTGGCCACAGCCGTGGCGGGCGTGCCGTGGAAACTAATGACGGGTATGTGTTAACACTTCGCCAGCGGGTATTCGACCATTACAAAAATGGTGTATCCATTGTACGAACATCAGTTGAAAACAGGCAAGAGCTTCTTGAATACTTTAAAGAGGCACGTTCACAAAGCTCTCAAAAAGGAAATACGAAGGCCTATATCTTGCCAAATAATCCAAACGATTATACTTATGATGTAGTAAACCTGATGCTAAAACAAGGGGTACAAGTAGAACAAGCCGGTTCTGATTTCACGCTCAGAAATGCGCATAATTACTGGGATGGAAAAGCTTCATCCCGAAGTTTTAACGAAGGCGATTTTATTATAAAAACAGACCAACCCACGCACTTGTTTATCAATACGCTATTTCGCCGTCAATTGGAAATTCGTGATTCTGTAATGTACGATATGAGTACCTGGTCAATTCCGCTGGCTTACAACCTGGATGCGGCATGGAGTACATCCGATATCCGTGTGAATACTACAAGAGTAGATGAAGAACTGGTACATCCTAAAGGGGTGGTGAATAATAACGCTCAATATGCTTATGTGGTTGACTGGAAACAGCGTAATGCCCCCAAAGCGTTAGCCAAGCTTTGGGAGCTGGGTTATAATGTTCGTTCTTCTGAGAAGGGATTTGCTAAAGATGGGACAGAATACTCCAGGGGCAGTATAGTCGTGTTGCTTGGCAGGAACGTGAACAAGTCGGCTTCTATTCATCAGGATATGAAAATGGTTTCAGAAACTACTGCTGTTAAAATTACCGGTTTTGATACGGGTAGAATGGATACCGGAAGCGATTTGGGTTCTCCAAGTATGCGCCCGGTTAAGGAACCTAAAGTTGCTTTGATGATGGATTCCGGTTTCAGTTCTTACACGGCAGGCCAACTCTGGTTTTTGTTTGATCAATGGACAGAGTTTGGTATTTCCCGCATTCGTTCAGGTAGCTTTTCGCGAATAGATTTGAATTCTTATGATGTAATATTAATGCCGGGAGGCTTTGGTTTAAATGGAGTATTTAGCGAGAATCAAAGAAATGCCCTTAAAGATTGGGTCCGAAACGGTGGAACACTAATAGGTACAGAAAGCAGTGGTACGTGGTTAACCAAAGACCAATCAGGAATTACTCCTGCTGAGCTTTACAAGGAAAAAAAGGACGATGATGAATCTATTGATCCTGCGGCTTATACCATGTATAAAGACCGTCAGGATTCTGCTGGATTAAGAAGAATACCGGGTTCTGCATTCAAGGCAATGATCGATAATTCGCACCCTTTAGCTTTCGGAATGCCCGATAAGCTTTACTCATTGAAATTTAGCACAAATGCTTTAATGCCTAATACTTCCTTTAGTACAGTTGGGTATTATCTAAAAGATGCAGATGAGGTTTTAGCCTCAGGTTATGCATCAAATGCCAACAAAGTTAAAGCGGCAGGTAAAACTTTTGCAGCTGTACATAACATGGGCAGAGGACAAGTAGTATTCTTGCTGGATAACACTCAGTACCGAATGTTCTGGGTAGGACCTGCACGGATGGTTCAAAACGCAGTGATGCTGGTTCCCGGTTTTTAAACTTAAATAGTTGGGCTTGGATATATAGCTCAACTATATTTTAAATTGAAGCTACTTCAGGAGTTTAATTTTCGAAGTTCGTCCAGTCTTTTTCTGTTTTTACGCTTTGCGATGTAGGGTACAAAAAACATATAAATCCCGGTAATCCAGAGAATGGTTACAATGATCCCGGTAGGAAGGAAGATCCAGAGCTTAGCACCCTCATGAAACCAGGAACCGTCATGGATTGCTTCAATAATATCTGAGCGGCGGTATTCGGCCTGAAGTACCTGGCCTGTCTGGGTATCGACCTGAATTTCCCAATGGTTGTTGGCCCGCACTTTAACCATTCCTTTGTCAGGCCTAACATCTAATCGGTTAATATCTTCCCATGAAACGATTTCAGCTTGGGGAATAGATCTTGCGGCCTGTAAGATTTCCTCAAAAGAAATAGAGGGGATAGTAGAAATTCCTTCTTTGGATTCAGGCTGAATCCAGGACACATCTTTCTTGAGTTGAAGGAAAAGTCCTGAAACCAAAACGATAAGAAAAGGGAGCGCTATAATGATCGCTCCCCATCGGTGAATTTTACGTGTATCGCGGCGCGTATGCCAGCTCATTGATGAATAGTAACTGTTTTTAAGTTAGTTTAGGAAAATGCGTATGCCCAGGGAGCCTGAAAAATAAAAAGCTGTATTTGGGGTAACATCAAGAGTAGGGGCAATATCGGTATATACTTCTACAGGCTGGTTTTCTATGTGGTACTCAAGTCCCAGGGGAATACGCAGCCCGAAAATAGCATCTCCCACTTCTCTTAATTGTGTGTTTACACCCAAGCCATAGTAAGGCCTTAGCGTGCCCGATTCGGGGTTGTAATTGGTATTGCCATTTAAAATCAGGTTAGCTTGCAATAAAAGAGAGTTACTGAACTCGTTGATATTGAAAGCAGTAAAAGCAGTTATTGCGGAGGTTTCAGATAAGGTATATTTAGCAGTAATACCTGCAGGGCCAACCAATTGTCCTCCTACTCCAAAGCCTTCATTTTGGGCATAAAGCTCTGCACTGCTTATTAAGATTATGATAGTTGCTAGAATAGATAGTTTTGTTCTCATTATGTGCTCTCTGATTGTTTGTTTTAGTTAGTATTTAATACCCGGCTGGGTAATTTCAAATCCTTCTTTTTCCTTAGTCGCCTGTACCATTTCTTCCACATCTTTGAGGAGCTGTTTGGCGTCATAAACAATTCCGTCTTTGATGGTATACACAACTCCGCCATGGCGCAATACATTATTCTCTCCATCAACAAGTATGGCTCCGGTTCCATATAACACTTTCAGGTTAGCCATTGGGTTTGCATCCACAATTACCATATCTGCCAGTTTCCCGATTTCTATGGTTCCAAGCTCTTTATCCGTTTTTAAAACTTCAGCAGCTTTCAGAGAGGCTGATTGAAAGATTTCCAGGGGGTGAAAACCTGCTTCTCTCAAAAGCTCCATTTCCTGTATGTATGCAAATCCATACAATTTGTAGATATAGCCAGCATCAGAGCCCAGGGTAACTCTTCCGCCTTTGTTTTTGAATTCATTTATGAATTGCATCCATATCCGGTAGTTTTCTTTCCAGGCAATTTCCTGTTCTGTTCCCCAGTCAAGCCAATAGGACCCGTGAGATATCCGGCTTGGAGCATAAAATTTCCAAAGGGAGGGCAGAGTATACTTTTCATGCCATTCAGCCCTTCGTTGTTTCATTAAGTCCCTACTGGCTTCATAAATAGTAAAAGTCGGATTTATAGAGAAATCGAGTTCCACCAATTCGTCCATAACAGCATTCCACTTTTCTGAACCCGGTTTGGCTGCCTGTTTCCAAAGTCGGCCGGCTTCTTCAAACCGGTGCTGCTCATTGTTGTAGTTGTAGGTAAGCGGGTAATCCTGGATTATTTTGTCTTCAAAAAGTGCTTCAGGTAAACCGTACCAATGGGTCATGCTGGTGAGGCCTAAACGTGCGGATTGCAACGCATTGTTATATACCACTCGTGTTTGAGCGTGATGTGTCATGGTTCCTAGCCCCAGCTTATTGGCTTCGTCGATGGCAGCTGAATATACTTCCGGGCTAGCACCGAAGAATTTTATTCCATCAGCACCTTTTTTATGGATAGATTGCACCCATTTTCTTGCCTGTTCAGCAGTAATAATCGGACCATCACTTCCCATGCCAAAACCAATCCATGCAGATACTCGCGGGGCCGTAATTTCATTCTTTTCACTCAATTGTTTGTGCCGGAGTGTCCAATCCATGCCATTAAAGGATCCCGGTTCTCTGATCGAAGTGATACCATGCGCAAGCCATAGCTTGTATACATATTCGGGAGTTGTTCCCTGTGCACCTCCCCCGGTATGTGCATGCATATCAATAAATCCCGGTAGCAGATACATTCCTTCCGCATCAATTACTTTATCACCAGGTTCCGCTTTGGGGCGTCTGTTTTCATTAATCGGTAAGCCGGGATAACCCACAGTACGTATACTTGCAATCCGGTTACCTTCCACAACAATATCAACAGGTCCTGTTGCCGGAGAGCCTGTTCCGTCAATCATATGTACCCCTCTGATTATAAGGCGATCAAAGGGACCTTCACCTTCAGCTCGTTGAGGTGCATCCGGCATTTGGGCCATAGCTCCAAATGAAATAAATAGTGCAAATAAAGAAGAGAGCAATCTTTTCATAGTAGTTTTTTGATAGGGAAACACTTTTTTAGAACAAGGCAATAATCTAAACAAACGATCTGTCATGAGCCGTAAAAAATAGTTACAGTAAAAGAGCTCCTTCATGCTTAAGCAGCCATTCCTTTCGCTCCATACCCCCCGCATAGCCTACCAGTTTATTATTAGAACCAATTACCCGGTGGCACGGAATCACAACAGCAATTGGGTTTTTTCCATTAGCGTGGCCTACCGCTTGTGAATAACTCGTATCACCAAGCTCCTTTGCGATAGTTCCATAAGTAGTGGTACTACCGGAAGGTATCAGGAGAAGCTTTTTCCATACACTGGATTCAAACTCAGTTCCTTCAGGGTCTAATTCAAGGTCAAAAGTAGTACGAATGCCTTCAAAGTATTCGCGAAGCTGCGTTTTAGCTGACTCGGTATGGCGATCAGGTTCTTCGGGCCCATCAAAATCCATAAATCGTATATCGGTAATCCCAAATCCATTTGAGAGAATTCGCAGAAAACCAATCGGTGTTTTTAGGTAGCTTACGTAAGTCAATGAAATGTTTTTTTTGGTGATTTAGTTGAGGATATCAACAATACCTTTTTTATCAAAACTGAAGTTTGAATTTTTAAAATAGGGCAGGGAAGATCCAACCGAAGAACTGCCGGTAAATCCATATTCAATTTGCTCTCCGTTTACTATAACATTTCGAACAGCAGAGCCCAATTCAAGAATGTTAAATGAAAGCGGAATTGATAAAGTTGAAAAAGCTTTTCGTTCCAAGTTAATTTGTTCTTTAATGGAACCTGAAAAGGGTGAAGCTCCATTCAGGTCAAGGTTGTAGTTTAAATCAGAAAGGGCAACATCAAAGTTATTAGGGTTTTCAACGGATAGGTTTAACTCCAGATCGACTTTAGTAAGAGATAGCTTAGAAAGTTTAAGCCCTGCTACTTCAATTTTTGGAAGTTTAACTACAGGTAATACTCCCTTTTTCTCAATGGGTACTTCAACGAAGCCAATTACAGGTACATCCACTCCAGCTGTTACAAGAAAAGTATATTCAGTTTCATCTTCATTTTTTAAATAATTGAAGGTTTCCAGCAACTCTTTATAAGTAAACTGAACGGGAACCTGGATAGAGCTGGTACCTGCTTCTTCAATGGAAATCCCTGAAGCGGCATTACCACTTACAAAAGATTGTTTGTTTAGCATAAAATCATACCTGTAATTATTCAATGTTACCGATACCGGATTCGGATTGTCGACCTGTACATCAAAAGTAAGTTCAATGTCCTTAAGAGAAAGGTCTGTAATCCTGGTATTTGTAACAGATAAAGTGGGCTTTTGCAGGGTTCCTAAATCCCGGAGAGCAGAGCAAGAAAAGGATGAGATGATTAATAAAAAGAAAGAGATTCTATAACCTTTATACATGAGTGTTTTTCCCTGGAAGCTTTAAAAAATTATTTTTTTAATTTTTTTGTAACAACTGGAAAGTACGAATCTCTTGAGCAAGTGAGAGAAGATTTTTTGTGGTCCTAACCCACATAAAGTCACTAGTCACTCCTTAAGCTGAAACCTAAAGCTAAAGTCCTCGGAACTGATCGTCCGAGGACTTTTTTTATATCGACTTTTCGATAATCATCATTGCCGTAATTTTTTCTATCACTCTCATTCTTTCATCAGATATTGCTGCGGTGTTCCCCTTTAATGCGCTTCCCATAGCGTTTATGACTGAGTCATAATTGAACCCTGCTTTCTCAATAACCTCCTTATAGGTGAATTCATTAGCAACGCATTGAGCTTTCCAAATACGAATTCGATGCACAATATCGGTTTTACCTTGTTCCTGCATTTTTTACATTGGGTTAACCAAATTTGAATATTCAACAAAATACAACAATAGTCAATAATTGTCAACACAAAAGTCTAAGATATTCCCAAACTTCGGCATAGCTTTAAAAGAAGCCCTGGATCGCATTGGGCAAACTCCAGCCTGGCTTTCAAGGGTTACAGGAAAAGACAAAGGGCAGATTAGTAAGTACATGAGTAATAAGATCACTCCAAAGAGAGTTACGCAGCTGGAACTGACAGCACCACTCCCTTATGACATTGAAGAAAGGGCTAATGGGTGGGTACTTCTAGAGAGGGTAAACACAGAAAACCGTGTTCGTGAAGAAGTAAAGCGCTATAGTAATTATAGTACGGAACAGAGGGTAGCGATCATAGAAGAGGTCTTTAAAGAAATAGAGAAGCTACAAGTAAAGTTTAAAGAGCTTACTAACCAATCAGGGCTTTCTGATTCAGAAAAGAGATTGCAGCTTGATAGTATTAGCAAGAAAATAAACCAGCTCACTAAAAGTATAGACGATAAAGCAGGCTGAAATTTCTTCCCGGTTCAGGTCTTAGGTCTTTGATGAGGGATAGGTGGTTATAGTATTCTTCATTAAAAATATTATTCACATTCAAAGAAATAGTATGCAGTAATCTTTGTGAACTGAAGCGGTATTGTGCAAAAAGATCAGTTAAAAAGTAAGAAGCCGTTGGGTT
Organism: Balneolaceae bacterium; assembly: GCA_006969905.1. Lineage (GTDB taxonomy): Bacteria > Bacteroidota > Rhodothermia > Balneolales > Balneolaceae > Balneola. The sequence continues at coordinate 2,387,973 of CP030887.1, forward strand.
TTCAAATTCTCCGGTTCGGTTTTGCTCGGCCGCAAAAGTAAAGTTTGTACCTGCTTCAAATCCTTTTTTGACGTATTTGATGGTGCTTTTTGCTTTAAACGGAGGTATTTGAGGAAGTGGTCGGGTTCCTTCTTCACCCGTTTGGCTGGTAGTGTCTTGCCGGGCAATAGTGTAGCTTGCTGAAGCACCAAAAGTAAAATTGTTAAGGACTTTAGTTTCCAGTTGTACCTCAAAACCGTAGAATAATGCTTCTGTACCCACAAATTGATAATTATTCAATGTGGGGAATCTGTTGTTAGCCTGTCCCGTATTTCGGGCATAGATAAAATTTGAGAAATCATTATGGTACAAAGCGACTTCAAAGTAGGAATCGTTTCCCTGCCACCTCGTAAATAGTTCTTTTGCAAGGCTTCGCTCAGGTTTAAGTTCAGGGTTACCAATTTCAAAAGTGAATGACGCCAGGTGAGGCCCTTCGGAGTATAATTCTTCAAGTGAAGGTGCTCTGAATGAATGCAGGATAATACTTCCGATTGAAAATCCTTTTCCTAAGTTGTAAATAGCACTCACAGAACTTGATAAAGCAGTAAAATCTCTTTCACGGATGTTACCAATATCAGAATTGGGATCATCTTCTTTCGGTGCATTTAACACATAATCAAAGCGAAGCCCTGTTTCTAATCGTAAAGCGTTTAAATGAAATTCTTCAATGGCAAATGCACCAAACTTATAGCTGTTAGCATCTGGGGTACTGGCACCACGCACTGCATAATCTTCAATCTCTCCCCAGAGCCCAAAACTACCATGATCTAAAAAACCAAGATGCCCGTGGGTGGCTCTTATTTGTGTGGTAGTGGTAACCAAACCAAAATCGGTGCCAATAGAGCTGGATGTTTCAAACTCTTTGTGATTGTAGTTATTTATCGAGAAATCTCCTTCTATTGTGCTTATAAAAGAATTTTTAGGCAAGAATTCACCAGTTAGTGAATAGTTAAATTTTCTCATTTCAATATCTACACCGTTGGGATGGCCGTTTGGATCAGGTGGAATGCCGTAATCACTTAAATAGGTTCCAAATGATGCACCTATGTATCCCCAATCCTGGACGTAGCTAACACCCAAAGCACTATTTGTGTTAGTAAAGCCCGTATTTTTGACAGGGCCTATTGGAGTTTTTGTGTCGTTCCCATTTCTTGCGTTCAAATGAGTATTAACAACAAAATTACTGGCAGGAAGGGATAAGTTAAGCCCTAAAAATCCACTTTCATTCACTGTTTCACCACCAAATGTTCCGGTTCCGGAGATTTTTTCCGGTTGGGTGGGGGAGATAAGGTTGTTTACAACGTTAACAATCCCACCAACGGCATTAGCTCCGTATGCAAGGGCAGCAGCTCCTTTTGCGATTTGGATTTCTGAACTTGCAATGGGATCTACTGTTACCGAATGATCGGCAGACTGGTCAGAAATATCTCCTGTTGATATTCCATCCTGAAGTATAATAACCCTTTCGTCTCCCAAACCTCTGATAACAGGGCGAGCAGGAGTATTACCCAGAGAGCGTTGATCCATACCGGGTAAACCAGATAACGTTTTTGCCAGGGTTCCTCCAAGGTTTCTTCTTAAAGTGGCACCGGCTACACTTTTGGATGCATGACCTATGTTAGCACCGGTCAGTTCTTTGTTAACGTCAATAACTTCTATAGTTTCTCCCGATAATGTAGTCGGCGTTAATCGTATATCAAGGACAACATTTTTATCAGAAATTTTCACAATGCGCTTTTGTGTTTTATATCCTATCCGGTGAAAGCTGAATGTGTATTCGCCCTCAGGGATATTTGTAATCTGGAAAGAACCTTCTTTATCTGCTACTGCAGTTCTGTTCAATTCTTCTAAATGGACATAGGAAAAAGATAGCCTCTCGTTTGACTCTTTATCGAATATCGTTCCTGATACAGTAAAGGAATTCTCCCCGGGTGCATTTGTATAAAATGACCCAAGGAGAATGAACAATATGTATGTTAGCTTCACTATTGTTGTTTTGCAGCCGGAGCTTCTACATGTACATGGATTTTCTGAGTGTTGAAATCAGAATGATCATTATGGAATAACTGCAATGTCATATCTGTAATACCTTCTGCTTTGGCATGTATATGGAAACTCCATTTACCATCTTCTGCATGCTGCTCAAACTCAGCAATTCCATCTTCATCGAATACAGCTTTAAGACTATACTCATCTCCTTCAGGTAAAAACTCTTCCAATTCATCATTTAAGAAAACGATTGTGATAAGTGGGGTTTCCTCATCAGGAGCAAGTTCAAACTCTCCGGTTAGAGTTTGTCCAGGCAATTGCTGAACAACAACCTGGCCGTTCATTGTGAGCCTGAAGCCTTCCGGCTCAGAGTGGTGATCATCTTCAGAGCTTGTAGAATTTGAACAAGCAGCAAAGAGACCGGTTACAAGAATAGCGAATACAAAAGCCTTTGAGGCCTTTAAAAAATTTAGTTTTTTCATGGCTTAATAAAATTGAATTATATTTTTTAAGAAAAAGGAGCCTGTAATCAGGCGGGTCAGGTATTAAGCCAAAAGAGGCGGATCTCTTCCGAAAGAAAGTGAACAATAACTGTTTTGGTAGAAAGCCCCATCTTTGAGATGGATAATTTGTTCAGGTTTAATAAAACCATCAAACTCTAAATCGGATTCGACGCCAAAATGAACTACAAGTGTGGTAAGAGGGCAGGTTTCTGTATTTTCAACATAATGAGCTTCCTGTCCATGCTCAAGGCACTCTAAACTCTCACTATGATAGTGCACCATAGACCCTAAAAGTCCGATGACTGAGAGCAGTGCAATCGTTAAATTTATATGTGAGCTAGCTTTTTTCACGGGCAAAATATCTCCACAATGAACAACAAAACCCAGTTTGTAGTATTTTAGTTGCAAATCTTTACATAAAACAGAATTTTTTTTGACAGAATATTTAGAATTGGCTAAGGAGTGGTTTTTAAGCCTTGGTGAGAATTACGGAGTAAACCCCATTATATTTGGAAGTATTTATGTAGGTGCTATTCCTTTTTTTACAGCTTCTATAGCTTGGCTTATAAAAAACTACAAGGCACGAAAATCAATCATCTTACCAGCATTAAGTAGTATACTTTTTTTTATTTCTTCCTATTTATATCTGATTATAGTCGGTAAGAATGTACCAGTTTGGGTGTACGGAGTGGTTGTATTGTTGATAATAATCGGGGCTTATTCAACAGTTCAAAAAATCAAGAAGCGTATAAACACCTCTCCTGAAGAATTATGATGGATTTGCTCCAGGATCTTTGGAATTATGTTCAGGAACTGGGTATTAAGCATAACGTAAACCCTGTTTTGTTTGCTATTCTTTATTTTGGAACTATCCCCCCTTACCTGGGCTCAATGATATGGGCAATAAGGAATTTTAAGAAAGGCAAAGGAATAGCCTTGCCTGTTTTAAGCACAGCTTTCTTTTTTATTCTTCCGGCGCTATATGTTATTCTATTTGGTAAAAATATGGCCTGGTGGGCGTATGCAGTTATTGCTTTTATAGTTTTTTATGGAAGTTATTCCGGTTATTCTAAGTTCAAAAAGCAGGTAGAATAAGAGTTTACGCAGAGCACAGAAAGAATAAAAAAGGCTCTACATAAAAAATTCACATAGAATCATAATCTTAGGTTGTGTTTGGCTAGATAACTCCACTTACGGATCTATGTTAGCCCCACTCACTCCCCAAATTAATGGGCTCAAATTAAAGCTAATGAGATTTACTATGGATGATTCTAAGTTTGTTTATCGTTTTGGAAAAACCACTGATGGCAATAGGTCTTATAAAGAACTGTTAGGTGGTAAAGGAGCTAACCTTGCAGAAATGTGTAATATTGGTATACCGGTACCTCCCGGTTTCACTATTTCAACAAAAACCTGTAAGAAAACTGTTGACGCAGGTATGCAATGGCCGGAAGGTCTTGCTGATCAGGTTAAAGAAGGAGTAGCGCATATTGAAGAAGAAATGGGTATGAAGCTAGGGGATAAGAAAAACCCTTTGCTTCTTTCTGTTCGTTCTGGTGCAGCAGTTTCTATGCCGGGTATGATGGATACTATTCTGAACCTGGGAATTAATGACCAGGTTGTTGAAGCCATAATTCAAAAAACCGGGAATGAGCGTTTTGCTTATGACAGTTATCGCAGGTTTATTGATATGTTTGGTGATGTTGTAATGGGAGTAAGCCATGAGCATTTTGAGGAAGCAATAACTGCTCTTAAAAATGAAGTGGAAGTTGTAGAAGATACAGACCTCACTGCCGATCAGTTAAAGGTGCTTACCGACAGATATAAGGCTATTTACCGTAAGCACACCGGGCACATGTTCCCTGAAGACCCGATGGAGCAATTAAAATTTGCTATCAATGCAGTATTTAAATCATGGAATAGCGGAAGGGCTATTAAGTACAGGGAAATAAGCGGAATTACAGGCCTGATAGGAACTGCAGTAAATGTGCAGGCTATGGTATTTGGTAATATGAGTTCTGAATGTGCCACGGGCGTATGTTTTACCCGTAACCCTTCATCAGGTGTGCATGAGTTGTACGGAGAGTTTTTAATTAATGCACAAGGTGAAGATGTGGTAGCCGGAATTCGTACCCCCGAGCCTATTTCCGAAATGGAAAAGATAATGCCTGAAATGTATGATGAGCTGTATGATTATACCAGGCAGCTGGAAGCTCACTACAAAAATATGCAGGATATCGAATTCACAGTGCAGGAAGGAAAACTGTTTATCCTGCAAACACGAAATGGGAAGCGAACTGGTACAGCCGCTGTAAAAATAGCTGTTGATCTTGTACATGAAGGAGTGCTTACAACAAAAGATGCGATTTCCAATTTGGTAAATGCGGAGCATATAGATCAGCTTCTTCACCCACAGTTCGAAAACGGGAATGTGGACAAGTCAGATTTACTTGGAAAAGGCCTTCCTGCGTCACCGGGTGCGGCAGTTGGTAGGGTAGTGTTTGACTCAAAAAGAGCAGAAAAAGCAGCTGAAAAGGGTGAAATGGTGATTTTGGTTCGTATCGAAACAAGTCCTGAAGATGTTGGAGGAATGTCATCCGCTGAAGGTATTTTAACGTCTCGGGGAGGTATGACCAGCCATGCGGCAGTTGTTGCAAGAGGATGGGGCAAGCCCTGCGTGGCCGGATGTAGCGATATCATCATCAACTACAAAACAAAGTCTTTTACTAATGGAGTAACTACCATTAAAGAAGGCGATTGGATTTCTATTGACGGAACCCGAGGGCTGATTATTAAAGGGCAAAAGAAAATGCGCCCACCCAAGTTGAGTGAAGAGTATGTAACCTTCATGCGTTGGGTAGCAAAATTCGAAACTATGGGAGTTCGCGCGAATGCAGAAACACCTGAGGATACTCAATTGGCCCGCAGTCTTGGGGCAAAAGGAGTAGGACTAGCCCGGACAGAACACATGTTCTTTAAAGATGACCGGGTGACTGCTGTTCGTAAAATGATTATTTCTGAAAGTGAAGAAGATCGCAGAGAAGTTCTTAAAAGCCTGCTTCCTTATCAGAAAGAAGACTTCATAGGTATTTTTGATAATATGAAGGGGCTGCCGGTTACAGTACGTTTACTGGATCCACCTCTGCATGAGTTCTTACCCTCAGAGGAAGAGGAAATTGAACGTGTTGCTGAACAACTGGATATTACCGTAGAGCAGTTCAAAATTAAGATTGAAGCGTTAAAAGAATTCAATCCAATGCTAGGCCACAGGGGTTGCAGGTTAGGAATCACCTATCCTGAAATTACAGAAATGCAAACCCGGGCCATCCTTGAAGCTGCGATAGAGTTGAAAGGAAGAGGTGTGGAAGCTATTCCTGAAATTATGATTCCTTTGGTAGGGTCAGTTCAGGAATTTGAAAGCCAAAGGGAAGTTATTGAACGTACAGCTGAAGAAGTATTCAATGAGCTGAATGACTCAATTCCTTTTAAAATCGGAACTATGATTGAAGTACCAAGGGCAGCTCTTGTTGCAGATGAAATAGCGCGTAAAGCCGATTTCTTCTCTTTTGGAACTAACGATCTCACCCAGATGACCTTAGGCTACAGCCGGGACGATGCTACCAAGTTTATCCCTTATTATCTCGAACATGGACTCCTTTCTGCGGATCCATTCCAAACCATAGACCAAAACGGTGTGGGCCAGTTAGTAAGAATGGGTACAGAGCTTGGCCATGCAGGTAACCCAGATCTAAAAGTGGGAATCTGCGGCGAGCATGGAGGAGATCCTGCAAGCATTGAGTTCTGCTACGAACTGGGCATGGACTATGTATCCTGCTCTCCTTACAGGGTGCCTATCGCACACTTGTCGATAGCTAAAGCCGCTATCAAAGCAGAGGAGAAACGCCTGTTGGAAACGGTCTAGACACATAGCGACCCCTTCTGGCATCATTAACATTGATTGAACCGCTGACAATAGTATTTTGTTGGCGGTACATTCAATGGAATTACTAAATAAATTTTGATGCCAACTTACGAATATGACAGCGTTGTAATAGGGGGAGGAGCGGCCGGCTTAACCGCATCCGGAATTTCTGCCAATTTTGGTGCTAAAACCATGATGATTGAAGCAGATAAACTGGGCGGTGATTGTACGTGGACGGGTTGCATTCCAAGTAAAACCCTTCTTAAAGCAGGTAAGGTTGCCCGGCAACTACGGAATGCAGGTGCTTATGGACTGATAGACCAGGAGCTTGAAATTAATTTCCGGAAAGTGATGCAGCATGTGGATAAAATCCGGAACGAGGTATACCAAGACGCTGACCGGCCTGAGATATTTGAAGAAATGGGCATTGAGGTAGTTCATGGTAAAGCATCTTTTATTGATGAACACACTTTGCAAATTCACTTTAAAGACGGAACAAACCGAAAGGTTACTTCCCGCTATTTCTTTATAGCCACGGGTGCAAAACCGGTAATTCCTCCTATTCCCGGTTTAGATACCGTTGATTTTTTAACTAATCATGACCTGTTTGATCTGAATGAGCAACCCAGAGATTTACTTATTATTGGAGCGGGCCCCATTGGAATAGAAATGGCGCAGGCTTTTAATGATCTCGGAAGTTCGGTTATAGTTGTGGATATGGCACCCGGAATATTGACGAATAATGACCGGGAAATAGCAAGTATCCTTCATAAAGAATTAGAGAAGCAGGGAATAGTTTTCGAATTAAATGCTTCTATAAAAGAAGTAAGAAAAGCAGGGGATATAATTGAGGTTTACGCAGAAAGAGAGGATAAGAAAATGGTATTGAAAGGGGATGCATTGCTTATTGCAACCGGGCGTACACCAAATATCGAAAGCCTTAATTTGGATAGGGCAGGTATTCAATTCTCAAAAAAAGGAATAACAGTAAATGACTCTTGCAGGACGAATAAATCTCACATTTATGCGATTGGAGATGTTTCGGGACGATACCAGCTTACCCACATGAGTGAGCACATGGCAAAAGTGGCTGTTACCAGGGCGCTCCTTAAATTTCCTATGAAGATGGATACGAAACATGTCACATGGGCTACGTACACTTCACCGGAGATTGCGCATTTAGGGGCAAAAGAAAGCGAGCTAAAGTCAGGAAATATTAACTATGAAACCTATCGATTCCCATATAAAAAAATTGACAGGGCTGTTTCGGAAGGGGAAGATGTTGGGCTAATAAAAATCTTTGCGAAAAAGTTGACAGGTAAAATTCTTGGAGTTTCTATAGTGGGAGAACATGCCGGGGAGCTGATCTCGGAATATGCGGTAGCTATGCGGAATGGGGTCACACTCAGAAAACTTGCAGACACGATACACCCTTATCCAAGTTGGGGATTGGGGGCAAGGAGGGCTGCTGATCAATGGTACATAAAGAACCAAAGTGAAAGCACGGTAAAATGGATAAAGCGAATTTTCAGGTACAGGGGAGAAATACCGGATTACAGCGATCCGGATCGGGTTGTGTAACTAATCCACCATCTGGTTTATGAGTTCAAGATCGGATATCAGGGTAGGATTATCTTTGTTGTACTCAAGCCCCATCAGGATATAATCTTTTGCTTTCTGGTAGTCAGCCCTGCGGATTTGTTGCATGGCCAATTCATGAAAAACATTAGCAGTAAATGATTTCAGGTAAATATTTTCAGGCTGTATGCTATGCGCCAGTTTGATATCAGAAAGGAGTTTGGGTGCATTGTCCTGGACAATAGGAATTTCAATCAGGCCGGATAAAATAATTCGCACCTGTGCGTCCTGAACGACAGGATATCCTTGAGGGTAATCCACAGCAAGTTGATCAATTTGAGCCCTGGCTGCCTCCAACAAACCAAATTGTGCCAATCTTAAGGCATGGTTAGTGCTTACGGAAACGTAATAAGTAATCAACCGTCCATTTTTGGGATCAATTTGTAATGCCTTTTCGAGGTTTTCTTTTGCCAGGTTAGAATCTCCCTTTAGGGAAGCATTTTGTGCAATGGATGTATAAATATATACCTGGTATTCATTTATTTTTGATTTTATTAACGTATCAGGAAACACTTCATCCCGTGCACGATTAATCAAGGATTGAGCGTCATCAAACGTATCCTCCATCTTCATTAAATCCTCAATCAGTTCACCAAGGTGGGGGATTAATGTATAAGTCAACAAAGAGTCTTCAGGTGTTGATTCTAAAAGGATATGGAGTAACTCTGCTTTTTCATTTACAGCCAGGGTGAAATCCAATTGGGAAATACTAACGGTGTACTTGTAGGCTTCAGAGAATTGAGGGTTATCATAAAGTATCAGTGCTTTTCGGAATTTATTGTAAGACTCCCGGTACCTTTTTTCATCAGAATACATCACCCCGTCATTGTAATACTGGATGGCCAGTAATTCCCTTTCACCAATGGGGATGGTTTCTTTCACATATTCCGCAAATATCTGTTCAGCACCTTTCTCTTCAAGTTCTTGCTGGCTGATAAGCTTACTGTCTAAAAGGGTTTTAAGAACGGATTCTATATCCGTATCAAAATCAAAGCCATTCTCAGGGGCAGTGAGTTCTACTATAATTTCATTATTATCATCCGGGATAGCGGCAAACACATGGGCAGGAGTTTCATAAATTTGGAAAGGGATTTCAAAAACCTCAGCCATACTTACAAAAAAAGCAGTAGCCGTTACACAGTTGTATGCATTATCAGTAATTAACTCACTTACCCTCGAATTGAGTTTATATCTCAGAAAGACCTTTTCATGCAGGTATTTAAAAATGATCTCGGCTTTCCTTTTATCCGAAAAACGGTCTTTGATTTTTTTCTCTAATTCATTCTTATGCAAATCAACAAAGCCCCGATAACCTTCAAAATCCCCCGGTGATGAATAAGCCGAAAATACAAACTGGTCATAAGCCAAAGGATACTGTGTTGAAAAAGAATCCCAGTCTTCAATCATTTGGGAATTAAGCTCAGTAGTAGTTTGAGCCGTTACTGTAGTAAGGATTGCACTTACAAAGCCAATGATAAAGCAAAGCCGTACCAGCATATTCTTTGAACTTTGCAGAATTCTATTAATTGCTCTGGATCTCATTCAATTTGCTAAGTGCCCGTTCCTTTAAATTCTCGAACTGATCCTGTGGTATCATTCCCACTGTATATTGGTGATATAGCCACACAATATAGGTAGCCATTACATCTTCATAGCAATAGTGCTCAATTAAGTCCAGCTCACTTCTGCGATACATGGCAAGTACTTCGTTGCCTTCTCCTGTCTGTTTGAAGGGGATTCCAATCAATTGCCCGAGATGCTTGAGCTTTGGCCAGGAACTTGCCCCGTAATTGCTGAACTCATCTACTAAATCAACATTATGCTTACTGTACCGGTAACGAATTTCGTAGTCATTCATGCGGACCGGCATTTGCAACCCGTGTTTCATAGCCCGGTAAGTGATAAGAGGGATATCAAACCCCTTACCATTATGATGAATAAGCCCGAAATCTTTGTAGGTGCCGATTGCTTCAAAAATTTTGAGCAGTCCTTCTTTTTCGTCTTTTCCGTTCCAGCTTACTTTTTGTCGGGGCTGCCCGGTATTTTCAATCCACAAGCCTACCCAAGAAACCACCCTGTGGTACATAGGAGGGAGGAAACCGGATTTGTTTTTGGCTAATTGTTCACTAGCTATTTCTAAGAGGGTATCTTCATCCGATTCATGATCGTTCAAAACCTCACGGACAAACTCAAAATCAGGAATGGTTTCTACATCAAAAATAAAAAACATGGCACTGTTTGTTTTTGATGAGTATAGCTAATGGGCAATTAAAATGCTCTAGGAATTCCTACGAGGCTAATTCTCCCTGAAGCGATTTTATATACTGTGTTTCAATCTCTTTTTTGGAATCATAGTTAGCTAAGAGCCACATCATTTTAGTGAGGGAAGCTTCCAGGGTCATATCTGCCCCGGAAATAGCCCCGGCTTTCAGGGCAGCCCGGCCTGCAGGGTATTTGGTAAGATCAACAGAGTCATAATCAGCCTGGGAAATAATGACCACAATAACACCGGCGTCTTTGCACTTCTCAAAAAACGGAAGCAGGTTAAATTCACCTTTCATCGGGAAATTGCCGCTGCCAAAAGTCCGGCAAATAACGGCTTTAATTTTGGTGAGATCAAGACAGTTTAAAAACTCTGTATTAAGGGATGGATGCACAGTCAATACAAAAACCTCATTGGAGAACTCCGGGATTACTTCAAGGCCATCAGTATTGTTTTTTGTTGTGATATTGAATTCGATATCCAATCCTATTTCCGCCAGGGTAGAGTGATTCGGAGATCCGAAAGCGTCAAAATCACCAATACTCAATTTGGTAGTCCGGTTGCCTTTATACACCTTATCGTTAAAACAGATTCCTACATCTTTAAGGTGAGTAGTTGCTATTTCAATAGCATTGATCAGGTTTCTGCGTGCATCGCTCCGTATACTGCTCAATGGCACCTGGCTTCCGGTAAAAATGACGGGTTTTGAAAGATTCTTAAATGCGAAAGACAAGGCAGAAGCAGTATAAGCCATTGTATCTGTTCCGTGAAGGATCACAAAGCCATCGTAGTTTGGATAGTTCTCTTCAATACACAATGCCAGTTCTCTCCAGTGGCTTATGTTCAGGTCGGAGCTGTCTTCAAAAAAAAGGGGATGGGTTTCCACCTCGGCAATCTGGTTCAATTCCGGTACCTGGTTGGTTAAATGTGCCGCCCACGCATCAGGATCAAGCTCCACACCTTCCCCTTTAGCACTCATTGCAATGGTTCCCCCGGTCTGTATTAACAGTATTTTTTTCATCTTGATTCTTTGCTCAAGCAGTTTAAATTGTTTCTTCACATTCTTTTCATGAATGTTCCCGTATTTAGAAGACAAATATAAAGCGTAAATACTGAAAGCGCTTTTATGTTTTCATCGAGAGATGAAACTTAACCTTAGTAAAAAGGAGATTACCATGAAAGTTTACAATCCTTCCCGTGTTAGAAATGTTGTACTGTTGGGGCATTCCGGCTCCGGTAAAACAACCCTGGCGGAGACTATGTTGTTTGAAGCCGGAGCCATTAACCGAAGGGGAACAGTTGAATCAAAAAATACCGTATCTGACTATCACGACCTGGAGAAGGAAAAAGAGAAATCCATTTACTCATCATTCATGAACCTGGATTGGAGGGGTAACAAAATTAATTTAATCGATACACCGGGCACATCTGATTACATCGGGGAAGTTGTAGGCCCGCTTCGTGTTGCTGATACTGCTTTGTTTGTATTGAATGCTGAGCATGGTGTTGAAGTAGCTACGGATTCTCTATGGAAATTTGCCCGGCGCTATAATGTACCTTCCATGTTTGTGGTTAACAAACTGGATAACGAGCGCTCTGATTTCTGGAAAACAGTAGAGCAAGCCAAAGAGCATTACGGACGTGAAGTAACGGTTGTACAATTCCCTTACAGCGAAGGAAATGACTTCCATGCCATAGTTGATGTATTAAGAATGACGATGTATGAGTTCCCGGAAGGCGGAGGTAAACCGGACAAGCTTCCTATCCCTGACTCTATAAAAGAACGTGCTGACCAACTGCACCAGGAGCTGGTTGAAGTTATAGCCGAAAATGATGAAACGTTGATGGATATCTATTTCGAGCATGGAGAGCTGGATGAAGAACAAATGCAAAAAGGATTGCACCTTTCACTGGTAAATGGCCAGATTCATCCGGTCTTTTGCTCCTGTGCTTCCCGCAATATGGGAACCGGACGTGTGATGGGTTTTATAGGTGATGTTGCTCCCAATCCACTGGAAGGTAACCCTCCCAAAAAAGAAGACGGCTCAGAATTTGCGTTAGATCCGGATGGAAAGCCCGTAATGTTTTTGTTCAAAACACACTCCGAGTCTCATGTAGGTGATCTTATCTACTTCAAGATGTATAGCGGCTCGGTTAAGTCAGGGATGGACCTGGTGAATAGTACCACTTCGAACAGTGTAAGGCTTGGTAACTTATATCTTACAGAAGGGCACAAGCGTATTGAGGTTGACGAGATAAAAACCGGGGATATCGGTGCTGTTGTAAAGCTGAAAGACGGCGAGATTAATGATACCCTTTCAGAAAAAGGCATGGATATTAAACTGGAAGGCATTTCTTATCCATCTACCACGATCCGTACTGCGGTAAAATTGAAGCACGAAGGGGATGAGGATAAACTGGGAAGTGCGTTGCACCAGATTCATAGGGAAGATCCTTCTATTGAAGTTGAGCACAGCCAGGAGCTAAAGCAGATCATCATTCATGCGCAGGGAGAAGAACACCTTGCTGTAGTAGAACACGGTTTACGTGATCGCTATAAACTGGATATTGAGTTTTATGCTCCACGTATCCCCTACAGAGAAACCATTACTAAAGGAGTTAAAACCCAGTACAAACACAAGAAACAATCAGGTGGGGCGGGACAATATGCCGAGGTGCATCTGCTCATAGAGCCTTATGAAGAGGGGATGCCTGATCCGGCTGATATGAAAGTGCGGAATTCTGATGTGCATGAACTGCCATGGGGCGGTAAACTGGTGTTTAACAACTGTATAGTTGGCGGTGTGATCGATAACCGGTTTATGCCTGCTATTTACAAAGGTGTAATGGAGAAGATGGAAAACGGCCCAATGAGTGGCTGTTGTGCCCGCGACATCAGGGTATCAGTATTTGATGGTTCTATGCACTCTGTGGATTCCAATGAAGCTGCCTTTAAAACGGCTGGACGAATGGCCTTCCGGGATGGGTTTTTAAATGCAAACCCACAACTGCTGGAGCCTGTGTATGATGTGGAAGTAACCGTTCCTGCAGATTATATGGGTGATGTGATGGGTGATTTGGGAACACGCAGAGGGCAGATCCAGGGAATGGATGCGGAGGGAAGCCTCCAGAAAATCCGTGCCCAGGTACCTCTTGAAGAGCTCGATCAATACTCAACGCGGCTAAAGTCCATGACCCAGGGAAGTGCAACATACACCCGTGAGTTTTCGCACTACGCAGCCGCTCCTTTTGATGTACAAGAGCGTGTAATGAAAGAAAACGAAGAGTTGGAAGAAGCTTAGTTTTCTACTCAAATATCTACAAAAAGCCGTTCATTTATGAACGGCTTTTTTGCCTGATATTCACAACCACAAAGATAACTTCGCTGGTTTTAATGCCATCATGTTAAGATAGGAGGTAAGGAACCGTACGACCGATCGAATCATACGGAACAGGAAGGACCGTGAAGGCCATGCCTTCACGACTCTATTCGCAATTTGGTCAACTTTTAAGATCAGAGAGTATGAAAAGCTCTTATTTTCACAAGTGTTGGGACGTAGCACACAAAATAAATAGGGGCTTGTATTCATAGCCTTTGGATAGTATGTTTTCAGTAAGGCAGTGGTTGAATCTCGATGTACCTGTTATGAAAAGAATCACTATAAAGGATATTTCAGGCTACCACTTTTGTGGTATTTTACTCTTTAGCGAACTTGCCCCTGCCATTAACCCAAATCAAATACAAATTGTATGAGCTCGACAACTAATAACTCCATAAAAATCTTAGTTCCATATATTCGCTTAACTAAGAATACCGAAAATGAATACACTCTTTGGGTCGCAGTATTTATCCCAAATAACTATAGTATTCCTAATGAACCAACAGTAAATGTTGAAAACCCAAATCTTGTGCAGGTAAATATCAATGCTGAAGGCCCCGAAGCTTCTCCTTCATCGGAATGGGAAGTAGTTCCTTTTAAGGTTTCTCTTCCCACTCCGGAAAATGGCCCGGTTGGGGATGCAGTCATTAATACTACGGTTTGGTTGAATGACCCCGAGAATGAAGGCAGCACAAAAATAAAATACACTGAAGTAGAAGAAGGTTAACAATATAAGTATGACTTATTACTGCTCTTCAAAAAAGTGCAGAATCATAGCAGTAGTATTCTGCACTTTTTTTTTAGAAGTTCTGCCTGCTTTTGGTCAAGATTCAGATTTCCTGGAACAAATTGCTGAAAAAGCCGAGTCCTTTTATCCTGCTAAACTGGACTCCAGCCTGATTTTGGCTGATCAGGTTTTAAGTGAGATCAGAAACGGAGAAATTAGCTCACCACTGGAAGAAAAGATGCTTGACTTAAAAGGATGGGCAAACCGGAGAAAAGGGGAAACCGGGCTTGCTGAAAAATATTTTTTAGAAAGCATAGCTTTGAGTGAGAGTAAAGGTAATTTTCAGCAACTGGGGAGTACATACAATCGGCTGGGCTTGTTATACCGGGGCATGGGCCGTTTCGATGAAGCTCTTGAAAGCTACCAGGTAAGCCTCGAATTACGCACGCGTGTTGGAAATATGCGGGGAGTAGCCGGAACCTTGAATAATATCGGGAACCTATACCGGGCTATGGGAGAGACGGAAAAAGCTTATGAGAGTTTTATAAAGAGTATTGAGATGCGGCAGGAGATTGGGGACCTTGCTTATCTTTCCAATGGGTACATAAACCTGGGCAACTGGATGGCCGGAGAATCCCGTTTTGATGAGGCACTTAACTTTTATACGAAGTACAAAGAGATACAGGCTGAACTAAAAGACACCCTAGCCCTGGCAGACATCAACCGGAATATTGGGAATGTATACAATGAGCTGGGAGATTATGAAAAAGCACTTGAATACTATTTAGAAAGTGTGGCTCTTTTAGATGAAAGCTCAGTAAAAGATGACTCAGGGGATGCATACAATTACTTTAATATTGGATTGCTTTACTCAAGAACCGGATACCATGAAGAAGCCATTCAATCAACAAAAAAAGCATTAAACATATACGAGAGGTTAAATGAAACCCAGGATATTGGTTTTTCATACCAAAATATCGGTAAGTTTTTTGATGATCTCGGCATGCCTGATTCCGCACTCAGTTATTACCAAAAAGCACTTGTTGAATACAGGAAGCTCGGAAATCCCAGTTGGGTTGCAGAGATCCTTCAAAATATTGGGGTGGTTTATAACAAGCAGTCATCTCCTGAACTTGCTTTAAACTTTTTATTGCAAGCGCTTCAGGTGTTGGAAGATAAAAATGAAGAAAGGTTATTAGCATATACCCATAACAACATCGGGTCCAGTTATTTTAACTTATCTCAATACGATCAGGCGATCAATCATTATGAAAAAGGTTTGGATTATGCGACTAAAACAGGTGACTTGAGAAATCAAAGACGGGCCGCTTTTGGTTTGGCGGAGGTCTATGGAGAGTTAAGAGACTTCAGGAATGCTTTCGAATATCAATTGCTTTATGATGTTTATAAAGACAGCTTGTTGAATATTGAGCGGGCTAAGGCAGTCGAAGAGCTTATTACCCGTTACGAGACCGAAAAAAAGGAAGCTGAGATCAAGGTACTTACTGCTGAAAATGCTCAGAACGAAGCTTTGGTTGCTCAACGGAATGCAGAGAACAGGCTGCTCATCATTGGCATTTTATTCCTGATCGCCATAGTGGCAGGTATTGTGGCTTTGGTAATCTACAGTAATCGAAAAAAAGCCATCATTGCTGCCCAAAAAGAGCAGCTTTTTAAGCAGGAGATTGATACCCTGATGGAAAAGCAGCAGCTGGAATCGGTAAGTGCGATGCTTGAAGGGCAGGAAAAAGAACGTCGAAGGCTTGCTGTTGAACTACACGACAGACTTGGGAGCCTGCTCTCGCTGGT
This sequence comes from Balneolaceae bacterium, assembly GCA_006969905.1. Classification (GTDB taxonomy): domain Bacteria; phylum Bacteroidota; class Rhodothermia; order Balneolales; family Balneolaceae; genus Balneola. The sequence continues at coordinate 2,404,243 of CP030887.1, forward strand.
TAAAATGTATTTCAGTTCTTTAAATGAAGACATCAGGGAGAAACAACCGGAATTACATTCTTCTTTTTCAGAAGGAAACCAGTTCCTGGATGATACTTTTTCCGAAGTGCGCACTATCATCAAAGAAATGAAAGAAGGCACTTCAGCCGGAGAAGGTCTTGAAAAAGACCTAAAGGACTTGCTTTCGAAAATAACCAGGTTGGGTGTCAAAATTGAAAGCGATATTGAAGTACCTCATAAGCTGGATAGCCTTGTAGAGATGAATGTATTTCGCATTATCCAGGAAGCTTTGAGCAATGCTCTCAAATATTCAAAAGCCGAAAAAATAGAGCTGGTTTTGAAAGGAAGCGAGAAACTGCACCTTACCGTAAAGGATAATGGAATTGGTTTTGACCCTAAGCCATCGAAACAACCCCAGGATGAAAGAGAGCGGTATGGTATTCAGAATATTGAAAATCGTGTAATACTTTTGGGCGGGGAATTTACCCTGGAGACCGCACCCGGAAAGGGGGTGGTTATTGATATTTCAATTCCACTGGTAGAGGAATCCGAACTAATTTAATCCCGGTTTTATGATTAGCATTGTCCTGGTTGATGATCACCCCGTTTTTTTGCAAGGTTTGGAAGCCCTGCTGTCAAAGGTTCCTCACTTTGAGGTAGTAAAAACCTTCAGCGATAGCACCGGGTTTTTCAGGTACCTGGCGGAGGGTGATCTCCCTGAAGTGGTGTTGCTGGATATTGAGATGGGAAGCATAACCGGGATCGAAATAGCTTCAAATGTGCTGCAATTATATCCCGGTGTAAAAGTGATTATGTTAAGCACCTATTTCAGTGATGAATATATCAGCGTGTTGGTTGAAAGCGGAATTTCGGGCTACTTGTTGAAGAGTACGGATTTCAAGGAGTTGAAAGATTCTATTGAAAAAGTAGCAAAGGGCCGTTTTTGTTGCAGCCCTGAAATTATGGAGGTAGTAATCGAGGGTTTTAAGAAATCATCGGATGCTGAAAGCTCCGAAGGTGGACCAGGTAAAGAGCCGGGCCAACTCACCGATAGAGAGATAGAATTAGTGCGCCTTATAGCTGATGAATTAACGATGAAGGAAATTGCGAACAAACTTTACCTCAGCGAGCATACGGTTAAAACCCATAGAAAAAACCTGATGGCAAAATTGGGCGTAAAAAACACTGCAGGGCTTATCAAAAAAGCTTTTCTGCTGGGCTTAATTGAGTAGGGTTTATATTGATCTTTAGAACTAGATAGCATCCATTTTACTTTACATATCTCTATTGGGAAAATGTACAAGATGAAAGTGAATGGGTTGTTGGGTGGGTAGTGAGCGTTCTATGCAAGAAGAGATGGAATTACGAGTTCGCTGTACTTTTGTCTTGATACAAAAGTACCAAAAGATCAAGGCGAGGAATCATTCGTGGAGTTCATACTACCTTCACTACAAGATGACAAAGGTCTTCGCTCACTACTTGGAATCTATAACAACCGAGCCTGAGTGTCATCTTGTTCCCGTGCAGATAGATATTCACTTTTCCCACTCATGATTCCAAGGCCGTTTTTGTGTCATACTGATCCCGAGTATTGAGGAGAAGGGCTTAATTGAATTAACTGTCTCTAAACTAAATCCGGAAAACATGGTTAGTGATTCTCAAATGAGTAGGTAGAATCGTAACGAAGTGAAGTGATCAACGACCCATAAAAACGAAATCTACATGTTTTCTGGTGACTTTTCGTCCTTTTGGTCACTCAAAAGGACAAGTAAACAATCGGATAAATTTTGATACTGGAGCCTGTGCTGGGAAAACTCAGTATCCACATCTCTATTCGCAATAGCTCTCAGGGCTAATGGAAATGCTATCCGATAATGAATTTATCCAGGTTCATAAGTCCTTTGCTGTTGCCATCATCCCCATCGGGAAAGTGTACAAAATGAAAGTGAATGAGTTGTTGGGCTCAATATTCAGAGCAAGCTGGGTACATTAGGTTAGAGGTAAGTCTTAGTTAGGTATATTGATTTTTTTTAAGTTCTACATCCATTATTGGTTTCTTTACCTTCACTACAAATCGGGCAATCAAAATAACCTTTAGGACAGCAGTGTAAACAAGGCTCATATTTTACAAGACGATTTATAAAACTACACCGAACGCATTCTAATTGAGATCCATCTCCAAGGATGTAAAATTTGTTGCTTTCTCTACAGTTAATACATTTAAATAGCTGCATAATTTGATTGTTATATGATTTTTAGAAATTCGAAAACGCCAATAGCTAGCAAACACAGAGATAGAACAATGAATATTGGAAAATCTAATTTAGTGGTATTCTTGTAAAAATTGATTGTATTGAGTCTTGATAAAATTGGTAATATGATAGCCATCCAGTAGATTGCATAGAAAATTGGTATAAATCCTGTTGTTATTCCATATGTTCCAATTACCAAATAACCGAGACTTATTCCGATTAGATATCTTCCTAACCATGAGGTAATACTCATAGGAAATAATAAAAAAAATAGCCCAGCAAATAATGCTACATATGTAGATATTGAAAAGTATTGTTCGTAATCTGGAAATTTCTCTAATGCAGTAGGAAACTCTTTCAATAAGGTATCTCTGATTTGATCAATAGAAATTGAACCCGCTCCAGCAATATCAATTCCTGCAAAAATGAGCATGGGAGTTTCTGATTTTCTTGTTCGAGGTTTGAATGCATGAGTGAGTTGTTTCTTCATTTTGCTAGCTGGTCATAATTTATACACATGTATATGTTCTAAGCCTTCATAGTATTGCGTATATACATAAAAAATAACAACTATGCGAATGGCATAGTTGTTAATTCGGTAAGATAAAAACTACGAGCCAATCAATACTTAGCAGGTACCCCTTCTTCAGGTATAGTATTTAGTATAAATTCCCTGACATCATCATTGGATTTCTTCAAATCTTCAGCCCGTAAGTACATCATGTGTCCGCTGCGGTAGCCTTTAAAAGAGAAACGGTCTTTCATTTTGCCGCTCGGGTCTAACTGCCACATAGTGTATTTGGCATCAAAGTATTTGGTGGCACCATCATAGTAACCGCTTTGTATAAGGGTATGAAGGTAGGGGTTTTGTGCCATTGCCCGTCTTAGGTTTTCCCCGGCATTATTACCGGTCCGGTCCCAGGGGCTTACAGGGCCAAACATGTTGTACTTCACATCGGTTTTATAGTTCAGTTCATTTTGGAAATAATAGTTAATGGCTGGAGTGAATGAATGCAGCCATGAGGTTAACTCAGAATTGAAATCAGGACTGTCTCCTCCGTCTGTTCGATCCAGGCCTTTGTAGCGGGAGTCTAACCTGCCAATCGTGTGACCTTCATCTCTCAGTAACTCCTTCCAGAAAAAGGAGGGAGGTACATCCAGGTTATATTGCAGGATCACTTTTTTGGAAATACCTGAGAAGCGAGCCATTTGCTGTGCAGCTTTTTCTTTTTCTCCTTCAGAAATAAAGCCGCCTTTTGCTAATACAGGCATCAACTCGTTAATAGCATAATCTTCCGCCAGGGGCAATACTTCAAGCAAATCCATGGATTGTAAGTCGGAAGGTAGCTTTTTATGATACCATGCCGCTGCCGTGAAGTAAGGCAGCCGCAGGGAAGCTCCCAAAGGGCCATCTCGTCTTCGTTCTGCCGTATGTATGCCCAGTTCAGTAGGAGAGACGAGGATCACTCCATTCAGGTACATCCATTGGCGGTTTTGCAGGGCCAGGGCTAATCCTGACACCCGTGTGGTTCCGTAACTTTCCCCGATTAAGTATTTGGGCGAAAGCCAACGATTCGCCCGATGTACAAAGGTATTTATCCATTCCGAGAGGTAAGCGATATCCTGGTTGACCCCAAAAAACTGGGTACGGTCAGCTTCTTCATCAAGAATGCGGGAATAGCCGGTATTAACGGGGTTTACAAAGACGATATCGGCAACATCCAGGATAGAATGCGGGTTATCCTTTACCCCGTAAGGTTGGATAGGAAATCCCTCATCATCAATTTTGATTACTTTTGGTCCGGTATAAGCCAGGTGCATCCAAACCGAGGCAGAACCAGGCCCGCCATTGAAAGAAATAACCAAAGGGCGGCGGGTGTTATCTTTTACATCCGTTCGCTCATAGTAGGTGTAATGAACTGCGGCTATGGGCTTGCCACTCTCATCCCAAACCGGCTGGGTTCCGGTAGTGGCTTTATAAGGAACCTTTTTACCGGTTATGGTTATCTCATGGTTGGTGGATACCGTTTCATCAGCAGGAATGGTACGCTGAAAGGCAAGGGCAGAAGTTGCCGGGAGAATCAAAATCAGGCAGAGAAATACACAGAATCGTTTCATAAAGCATTCATTAAGTTTTACCGAACGATAGGGGTAGGAAAGAATAGTTTCCGTAAAAAATTGTTTGTTGGATGCCGCGTTTTGAATTCTGGCATTAAGGAGAGGTAACAGCTCTGGCTATAAGTAGTAGGTGAGGTGCGAGCCATTACCCATGTAACTCTCTATTAACCCTTTCTATAACATCAGACAATTTTGTTTCAATTTCACATTCCCAAAATGTAAGAACTTTCCAACCTAAACTGATACAATCTATTTGATGTTGTTTGTCTCGCTCAACAGTTCTGGTCAGTTTTTTTTTCCAAAATTTTGAATTTGTATTTGGAACCCTGCCTTCTGGACAGCCTTTATGCCAGTGCCAAAAACAACCATTAACAAAAATGATAGTTTTATATTTTGGAAGAACGATATCTGGTTTCCCCGGGAGGTTCTTTACATGAATTCTGAAACGATATCCAAGGCGGTGTAATGTGGATCGAAGAGTGATTTCTGGCTTTGTGTCTTTCGCTCGGATTTTGGCCATTACTTGGCTACGCTTTTCTTTTGTCCAGATATCCATTTACTGAAGTATTGACTCCATATAACAATCCAGAAATTCTTCTGTTACACCTTTTATTTTTCTTCGTTGACAGAGAACATACAATTCTTCAACCGCAGAATATGTAAAATACTTTGTATCAAGATCTTTAAACTGTGGCTTATTTGCCTCTTTAATTACTTTATCTCTGTCTTCATCTGGCGCAACAATAACATATCTGGTCGGAAAGGGGGGAAACTTATCTTTAAAGTTTTTCATTCTACTTAACCCACTTGTTACTCCTGTTGAGTGTTCAACTTCCATTACCGCAGGCATCAGTTTTCCATTTTTGAACCAAATACAATCTATCAACAATGCTGCTTGTACAGCTTCATCGTGCGCTGTCATTAACTTTACATTTTTTAAGGAGTCTATTACACCATCATACTCACCGATCCTCTTATTCTGATAAAGAATCCCTTTGTCGTTTTGTGCAATCCAAGTTCGAAAATTTAACTGTTTACCAATGAAGTATAAGGCAATCTGAATTTGAGCGTGTCGCCTTTGTATATCAATATCTATTTCTTCTTTATCTATTGAGGTATCAGGTAAAATTAGAGAGTCATAGAAAGCATCCAGAGCAGGCATCTCAGAGATCACAATCTCAGTCTGAACTTCTTCAAGAACACCTAACCTATGTGGTTTTTCTGGTTTCCAGATAATATGTTTATGTCCTTTTTTAATAGTAATTTGCCCACCCTTATTCTCGATTCTTCCCGGATAACAATAATAAAACTCAGGTGTATGTGCTAAAAGTGATTCAAATACACTCCTTGTATTATAGCTACCACCTAATATTCTATCGAGATTTATTGGTTGATTTTGAGCAAAAGAGTTTGCAACACGCCAAATCATTTCTGTCGAAATAGTCTCAACAGACTTTTGTTTCTCAGTTTCACCTTTACTTGGATTCCAACGTTTGATACGAATAGGCCCTTCAGGTAGGTCAATTCCATCTATTTTGATTATTCCTTTCGTTCGCGGATTTACGTAGTGATAGACTTCACTTTTATTCAATTGGTTAATGAATCGTACAAGGTTACTGGCTGATAACTTCCGCATATTCTAACTCTTTAGAATTCATTTGTTGTATAAATGTCATTATAGTTTGGGCTAAACCTTTAGCTGCAAGATAAGGAACACCATTACCTATGGTTTTAAACATATTTGTCAATGAAATATGATCGGGAATTATAAACTCTTTTGGTAAAGATTGAATGGCCAATGCTTCTGCAACAGATATTCTTCTTTCTTCATATGGATGCAAATGAACTTCATTATTTCCGTAAGCTGCTGTTGGAGAATAGCGCCATCTATGAAGTCTTTTATATGATTTTTTCAAGTCGTCACCTTCAGGAATCATTTTAAATTTCGAAAGGCCGCTTCTTGGTTGAAAATGGTGTATAGAATTAAAATGATTTGAGACATTATTCTTATTAAACCAATACTCCACCGTAAGCTCTTTAATTATATCATTTGGTCGTGGTTTACTTGAATTCTTTTCGAATTGTTCTTGTGTGGGCCAATTCAATGAAAAAATCTCTTTTTGCGAATAAATCGTACTATTTTCCCATTGAAATGATTTTAGAAATGGAGCACCGTTTAAACGCACTCCACAGTCTTCCAAAATGTTTTTTCTAAACCCAATTAGGATTATTCTTTCCCTGTCCTGCGGTACGCCATATTCAATAGCATTTATAAGTTTTTCCGCTAAATAATAGCCATTTTCTATCAAGCTAAGCTTTAGCTGCTCAAAGAACTCACGATGTTTTTTTGTCCTATATAGACCCTTTACGTTTTCAAAAAGAAAGAAGTCAGGTTTATTTCTAATTATCAATTCAATATATGTTCTTGATAACTTTCCGTTCTCACCTTCTTTACCTTTATTTTTACCACCTATTGAAAAGTCAGGACAAGGTGGCCCACCAATAAAACCAATTAAGTCGAATTCATTTTTGGCTTTAGTAACTTGATCTTTTAGAAGAGATGAATTAAATGAATCCAAATAGGATCGAATGTCTAATCCACTGTATCCAAATTTTGGTTCAGGTATTTTTAAATTTCTTCTTGCTGAGATATATACATCCATAAAAGGATTATGGTACTCATTAGTGAATAATGTTTCAAAGCCTTGAGTTTTTTCAAAGCCCAGATCCATGAATCCAGCTCCAGCAAAGAAGGAAAATAGTCCACAATTTATGTCTTGTTTAGGTTGGTCTTTCATTTATATTTTTAATTCTCCTTGCTTAGAATTAACCTGACGAAGATATTTTACTTTTTCTTCTGCCATTACTAGAGTTTCCTTATTACAATTGTTCTGATATAGCTTTTTGGCTATCAAATCACTAAAGAATTCAGCTTTTAGCATTTCGATATCAAGTCCAAATGCATTAGCCAGTTTTATTAATCGCTTCTCGTCAAATTCACGTTTGCCTGTTTCTATCTTGCTCAAGTTTGCTGAGTCTAAATTAAGTTTTGCAGCAAGTTGCGTAAGGGTTAAATCCCTTTCTAATCGTAGCTTTCTAATATATGTCCCGAATGTTTCTTTCATCCGACTTGTTGTATTTTACTTGTCAATAATTGACAATTTAATGTCTTTTTTCAGAATTGCAAAAATAACTTTTTTCAATTTTAGCTTTGTGCTCTGTTTTTCCTCGAACTATTTCAGTCAGTTTTAGAAGCTGACTCCATGTATTCAACAAATCGCTTTGGTAATGTAAAAGGCCTTTCAGGAGAAACAGGGTTCCATTTTTGAGTAGGTTCCGAATCGGGTTTTTGAGGGCGGAGTTGAGGGGTCCATATAAAGCCTTCCAACCTGCGGTTTACCAGGTCGGTGTATTCGGGGAGGAACAACCCCTGGTTTTTACCCATCCAGGCCCTGACCAGTTCTCCGTTTTCGAAATAAAGAATGGTTTTCGGGGATGAGTTTTCCATCGCACCATCCGGCTCATCCTGGCTGTTCTTTGTATGAAAAAGTATCTCACTGTTTGGATATACCGATATTTGAGTGATCTCTCCGTCTTCAAAGTCTACAAACAGTGAATCTCCCTTAATCTGGTTTAATCTTCCGGTTACAGAGTCTTCCTGGACGGCGATGGTTCCAACATAAGAGGTTAACTTTTTAACCTGGTTGCTGTCTAGTTGTACAGAAATGAAGGGGCCGGTTAACTGGATATTATTATGCCATGCCTTGGGATTGGAAATGAGCCTGAACAGTTCAGATTCAGAATCATAGAGCAGGGTATCCGAATTGGACGAAAACCGGGGGGACCAAACCCGTACATTCGTGAATGCATCAATCAGGGTGGTAGAATCCTGTTCCACCAGGAGTATTTCATGGGCATTAATGTAGGTTGTATCGGTTGTGTCACTTGAAACCCTGCGAAGAAATGCATTCTCTCTGATATAACGCCTTCCGGTTGAGTCGGCTTCCAGGTATTCACCTTTAAGTATGGCATTGTTGGTTGAATCTGCCACAAAAAGATCACCAAATAAACGAAGGCTTTTCTTTTCCCTGTTTATAAAAAGACTATCACCTTCTGCATATTGTGCAGAATCGGCCAGTTGCACCATGCCCCTGAACTCTGCGCTGTCCTGGTTTTGGTAATAATTCCCAGAAAGGGCAGTGAGGATGCCTTCACTGTCCTCAAGCCGGATATCATCTCTGAAAAAAGCTTCTTTAGTAAGGAAGTTATAATCAACCTTATTCCCAAAAAGGAGGGTACTGTCCTGCTTAATAATTACCCTTCCTCTTAGTTTGCTTAAATCCTGGTTGTTGTAATAATAAAGGGTATCCGTCCAGATGTTTTCTGTGGGGGTATCAATCTGGATATTCCCAAAAGCCCGGATTTCATCCATTCCGATAAACTGCCAGGCACTGTCGCATACTAACGAAACATTTCCGGTTCGTAACCGGGCATCGTACAGTTTCCGGATGGTTTGGCCATTTACAGTTTTCGTTTCAATAACTCTTGACCTTTCAATAGTGATCACATTCTGGCCCATAACAAGAGGCTGGGCAAGTAAAAACATAATCAGGCCGGTATAAAGTAGCCGGTTTTTCAATTGATAACAGTTTCTCCTGTTACTTCATTAAGGGTATAGTTGCTCAAATCCGTATCGCCGATAAACCCAACAGCATTTATACTGTCGGATGGGGTAACGATGATCACATTACCGGGAGTACTTACCTCATTTTCTCTTCGGTACCATTTTAAATAGTCTGAACGTAGTCGCTTCCTGGTTTGGGTTTGCACAAGAACGTTTCCAAAAAGTTCAAATGTAGATTCAGAAGGGGAGTAAGAAGCACTATCAGAAAAAACCTGGGTGTCGAGAGTGTCAGCTTCAAAAATCTGAATTTTGACAGGTCCCGAAAAATAGGTCATTTTTATTCCGTCTTTTTTGACCGTATGTGCTATGGTACTTTCCAGTTTCAATTTTAGGGTACCATCTTCAATAATATCCATAGAAAGCATTTTGGTGGTAGAGCTTTCTATTAGCGAATCTCCCAGTGCTTCCCGAATGCGCTGGTTATCATACTCACTTAATTCCGAACAGCTTAAACAGGTGAGCGAGAAAACAAAGATGAGTATGAAATTAGAGCGTACCAAAATAACGGTCTCCTGCATCTCCAAGACCCGGGATGATGAATGCCTGGCTGTTTAACTTCTCATCAATGGCAGCAGTTATTATAGGTACATCGGGATGGTCGTTATGCAGCCGTTCAATTCCCTCCGGGGCTGCAATAAGGCATACAAAATGGATGTCGGTTGCACCTGCTTTTTTTAGGTAACTCAGGGCATGAGACCCGCTTCCCCCGGTAGCCAGCATCGGGTCAACAACCAAAGTGTATCCGTTTGCTAAACCAGGAGGAAGATTATCGTAGTAGTTTACCGGTTCATGGGTTTCTTCATTCCGGTATACTCCCACATGTCCCACCTTGGCATCTGGTATAAAGTTGATAATTCCATCAACCAGGCTAAGCCCGGCTCTCAATATGGGTATAACTATAACATCCCTTGCAGGGCAATACCCGTTTGTTTTTTGAATAGGAGTTTCAATCTCAAAACTTTGTAAGGGTAAATCAGCCAGTGCATGGTAGGCTAATATATTACCGATACTGGCCATAGCCTTGCGAAAGGGGGCTGTTTTAGTCTCTTTATTTCGAAGGACGGTTAAGTATGTTTGAAGAACAGGATGTTCAACTACAAGTACTTTATTCATTCCAATCAGGACTCCTGTTCACTCATTTTTTTGAAATACGTTTTGCTGGCTGTAGCTACAACACCTGAAAGGGCGAACAAAGCGATAATATTCGGGAAGGTCATTAACCCAAGAGCAATATCACCAATAGCCCATACTGTTTCCAGTGTTAGTATAGCTCCCACAAAGTGCATGGCAACATATACAAATTTGTAATAGATAATGGATTTATCACCGGCTAAATACTGAATGGAGCGGTCTCCGTAATAACTCCAGCTTATAGCTGTGGATATGCCGAAAAGCAATACACAAATGGTAACCAGGTATTTACCACCGGGGAAAATGGGTGCCAGTCCTTTTTCAAAGGCTAAGGAGGTTAATGGTGCTCCATTTTCTACAATAGAAGTATAAAGGACATCCACTTCAGAACCGGAATCTGACGTGATAACCGTGCTACCCTCTGCAACTTCGATAGAACCTGAAAAAGTTTGAGTTCTGTTTTCATCAATATAAAAAACACCTGTTGAGGCATCATTGCGTATTACTTTACCATCAACCGGGTTGCCATTTTCAATAATAAGGGTATTGGCTTCTGTAAACTCGTAGGTATTTTCCTTGCTGAGGGGATCGAAGGCCACATCATGCCTTTGTTGCCAAACCCCTGTGGTTACTATCACCAGGCCTGTCATTGTACAAACTACAAGTGTGTCAATAAACGGCTCCAGTAATGCCACAACTCCTTCCCGTACAGGCTCTTTGGTTTTTGCTGCGCCATGTGCTATCGGTGCAGAACCTTGCCCCGCTTCGTTTGAGAATAATCCCCGCTTAATTCCCCAAACCAAAGTGGTTAAAAATGCTCCAGTAATAACTCCAAAAGTTCCCGCCTCAGGGGTGAAAGCGTTACTGATAATTATACCAAAAGCAGGTATCACACCCTGAAAATTGATCAAAAGAATAATGAGTGCACCGAGAATATAAATCACTGCCATAAGGGGCATCAGGCGGGCAGTTACATTTCCAATTCGTTTAATACCCCCAATAATTACAACACCCACCAGGGTTGCAGTAACCAAACCTGTAATCCATCCCGGAATAGCGAACGTGCTATACATGGTATCAGAAACAGTGTTAGCCTGAACAGCGTTACCGGTAAGGAAAGAACAAATAACAGCCATTGCCGCAAAGAAAACAGCCAGCCACTTCCAATTTGGCCCCAGTCCTTTTTCTATATAATACATTGGCCCCCCTGAAACTGAGCCATCTGCATTTTGAACCCTGTACTTAACAGCCAGAGTACATTCTGTGTATTTCACGGCCATCCCAAAAAAGGCAGTTACCCACATCCAGAAAAGGGCACCGGGACCTCCATAATGTATGGCAATAGCTACCCCGGCAATGTTACCGATACCTACCGTTGCTGAGAGGGCAGTAGTTAATGCCTGAAAATGATTTACATCGCCCACGGCATCAGGATGATCAAACTTACCCATCACAGATAAAACGCCATGTTTAAATTTTCTGAGTTGTACAAAGCCAAGCCGGAGGGTAATGAAAATACCAAAACCCAGGAGTACGGCAATCATGATAGGAAACTGGGAGGGGGTTTCCCATACAGCAGCGTTCAACCAGTTAACAACATTTTCAAACATTTCCATGCGCAAAGAATTTAATTAGTAGAATTCAGGTTAAAAGACCTGTGAAAGTAAAAAAGATTTGGCAATAATTAAGACGAACATTCCATCAAATGAAAAAGTCCGACATTATTTTACAGAAAATGAACGATTTGCTTGTTCCTTTGTTTGGGCATTTATCAAAAAGCTTAAGAACGTTGACTATTAACTAAACAAAATATTATGACTAAAGCAGACATGGTGGATATAATTTCTTCTTCTGTAGGGCTAACCAAAGTGGAAACTGAAGCTGTGGTAAACGGTTTCCTGGAAACGGTAATTGATGCAATGAAAAGAGGAGAAAATATTGAATTACGTGGCTTTGGGAGTTTTAAAGTGGTAAAAAGGGCGCAGCGGGTAGCACGTAACCCGAAAACAAACGAGGAAGTTATAGTACCTGAACAATATGCACCGGTTTTAAAAATGTCTAAAGACTTTAAGGAAGCTGTAAATAACAGCATGATGGTGGAAAATTGATTTAGAAAACCCTGAAAAAGTTCTTACTTTTGCGCCTGTTCGAACAAAAAACAAGAATTAGTAATTACTGGTGATTATATATGCCAAGTGGTAAAAAAAGAAAGCGCGCTAAGATTGCAAAGCACAAGCGTAAAAAGCGCCTGAGAAAAAACAGGCATAAGAAGAAAAAATAGTTTTCAGGCTCTGGTGGTTACCAGGGCCTTTTTTATTGTCGTTTGTTTTCATTCCATCTGTACTTACACCGTTTGCATTTATAGTAGCGGCTTTTTGTATTGTTGGTAAATGAATTTGATGTGATTATAAATAGAATTATTAGTGGAGAAAAGAAATTGATAAGGCTGTTGGAAACCAAACTTGAATTACATTTCGGGCACCTGATAGTTTCTCCCTCAATTACATTTTCATTTTCCTCTATTTGATTCAGAATCTCTATTGCTTCAGAGAGATTTGACTCTGGAACTGCAATTCGTATTCCCCCGATTCCAACTGAGTAGCCTACAGCCGATTGACCCGTATTCTGATCCCACAAGAAAGATTCAATTCCGGCGTCTCTGAGTATAGAAACAGCAATATTTGCTAATTGTGGATCAAAATAGGAGCGTGCAACAACCAGTCTTTCGTAGGCCATCAGGCAGCTACACTTTCCCCAAGAATTTCATCTGACAAATAAATAACCTTATTTGCTTTTAATAAAAGGTCCTGAAGGCGTTTGCTTACAAACTGGTTTACTTCATTAAGGCTTTTGGGTTCATCCAACTGGTATTGGAAATAAGAGATAAGGTTTATTGCGGATAAATATTTTCCATTTTCATCACCTTCTATTTCAATATGCCAACGCGTTATTATATCCGATTCCTTGAGTAAATCATTAACACGCTTGCTTATAGATTCCATCCATTGGCTTGCTTTATCAATTCTGTAATTACCGGTTTCGCCGGGAAGCTCAGGCTGGCAAAGGTCTACATCAAAAAGCCAGGTCATTTCGATATCAATGCTCGGTATGACTTCAGTTTCGCTTAATTTTTCAACCTTAAGAAAAGGGTGCGATTCCATGCCTTCAAGGCGATTTGCAAGAGCCCTTTCCCTGAAACCGTCCCAATCAAAATTGATAGAAAGGGATTGCATAAATTGTGATACCTTTGAAAGCGTTATCTCTAATTCTAATCCCGCAGCATTAATCTTGTTATTTTCCCAGGTATTGAACTTATGAGTACGTATGCCACGTTTTTCAAGCTTAGTATCTATTGTGTTTACAACTGAATTGAAAATCGGATAGTGCATAGTGTTTATTCTTTCTCCCTAAGTCAACAATGAATTATTACGAATTAAGATATTTAAAGGAACTACTAAAAATCAAATTGGCCGGATGTCAATTGACATATTGCTATACCCGGTTTAAAAACAATCTGGAGTTTTTTATTGAAAAGAAAGAAGAAAGTTTCCGGTTAATTTTTAGTTCTACGCCCGGAAATATTGCCTTTTTCATTGATAAAGAATCGAACATAAAGCAGAGAAATACTATTTCATTTTTTGATGAGCTGAAAGGACAAGAAATTACAGGGGTAGAAATAGCTGAAACTGACAGAGTGCTTTTTTTAGAATTTGAGTCAGGCTTAAAACTTTGGTTTAAGCTCTTCAGTAATAGGGCAAATGTATTATTGGTAGAAAAGAACAGGGTGTTGGAATCATTTAAAGGTGGGGGTAATGAAGAAATTGAGCTTCCGCAAATAAAAAAGATTGATTTATATAAAGATTCGATTTCGGGTATAGCAGATATCAAGAAAAAAATTCTGCATATCAACCCGTTGATCCCAAGAGATAACCTGGACGATCTTATTAAAGCACATCAATTACAGGCTTTAAGCGATGCTGAGATTATTGAGTTCACAAAAAGAATGAAACAACAACTGGAGGAAAAGCCCGATTTACGGTTGCTAGAAAATGGGAAAACAACGCTTTTTAATGAGCAAACTCTGCCGACTAAAACAGAGCACAGATTTGAAGATATAAATGAACTGATAGCTTACAGGTTTAAAACCTATTCTCATAATCAACGGCTAAATCAAAGAAAGGGAGAATGGATAAAAAGATTAAACAGGCAAAAAAAGAGAATCCAGTCTTCGCTTAAGAATTTAAACCAAGCGGATAAAGGGCTGGAACGGGCAGAGAAGTATGAAAAATACGGGCATCTTTTAATGGCAAATGGCCATTTAAAAGCTTCAGGAAAAGATTCAATTGAAGTTGATGATTTATATGATGAAGGGAAAAGGATTTCTATTCCTTTGAATACAGAATTAAACCTGATTGAAAATGCTGAACGCTATTATGAAAAAGCTAAAAACTCAATAACATCTTATGAGCAGGCTCTTGAGCGCTTACCTGTTTTGGAGAAACGTCTTGAGCAAACAATAGGGCTTCATAGTGATGTAGAAAATATCTCCAGGTTCAGAGATTTGCAGGATTGGGAAAAACAAAATGCAAGTTTGTTACAGGAGTTTGGGCTAACAGAAAACAAGCAAAGCAGCTCAAACGAAACACCATTCTACACCCTTGAGATAGAAGGCTATCCTGTTTGGATTGGTAAGAATGCAAAGAACAATGACCTGCTTGTTCAAATGGGGCACAAAGAAGATATATGGCTTCATGCACGAGGCGTTTCCGGCTCGCATGTACTTATCAGGATGGAGAACCGAAATGGCTATCCATCCAAAAGTATAATTATTGAAGCCGCTTCTTATGCAGCCTATTATTCAAAAGCGAAAGGCTCAGAGGTTGTTCCTGTAATCTTTACAAAAAAGAAATTCGTGAGGAAACCCAAAGGGGCAGCTTATGGAGCAGTAGTTGTTCAGCGTGAAGAGGTAGAATTTGTAACCCCCAAAAGACCATCTTTATGAATGAATATCGATTAAAGAATTATAAAGGCAGTTTCTTTATATGTGGTTTTATGGGGGTCGGCAAGTCAACAATTGGAAAATTGTTGGCCAAAGAATTAGCCCTTCCATTTCGTGATCTTGATACTTATATAGAAGAAAAAGAGAATTGTCAGGTTTCAGAGATTTTTCAAAATAAAGGTGAAGAATATTTCAGAGCTAAAGAATGGGAATATCTTTTAGAACTGACAAGGAATTTTGTGGGGGTTATTTCTTTAGGAGGAGGTGCCCTGCAAAATCAACAAATAGTTGATCATTTGAAGCTGCATGGTTTATTGATTCTTATCGACCTCCCACTGGAAGTGATTGTGTCCCGGATCAGAAAGAATAAAAAAAGACCGATTGTAATTGATAAAGACGGGGAATTAAAAACAGAACAAAAGCTCTTAAATGAACTTAAAGTATTATATTCCACACGTTTGGAATTCTACAAACAGGCACAGATAAAGCTAATAACAAACGGTACTGAAGACTCCAAAAACTTGATCCCGGTTTTAATCGATAAAATAAAAAAGCATGTTTAGCCAGCTTACCCTTAAAACTTCTTATTCAGATGAATACTTCATCAAAGTAGGGTACGATATAAGAAATGAGGTAATTGGGTTTTTAGCGCAAGGTTTTTCAACCAGCAAAATCATCATGGTTATTGATGGGAATGTTGATAATACTTTTGGAGAGGATTGGTTTAATGACCTCAAAAAATCTTTCAAGCATGTAGTGAAATGCGTGGTTCCTTCCGGAGAAAAGAGTAAAAGCCTCTCAAGCTACAATCAATTGTTAGATAATATTCTTTCAAGCGGGATAGAGAGGAAAACCCCTTTACTTGCCATCGGAGGGGGAGTAACAGGTGACCTTGCAGGCTACGTAGCCGCCTCTGTACTTCGTGGCATTCCACTAATACATGTGCCCACTACTTTGCTGGCCATGGTTGATAGTTCAATTGGAGGAAAGACAGGGATAAATCATTCTACAGGAAAAAACCTGATAGGGGCGTTTTATCAACCAAAAGCTGTTTTCTCAGATCTTAAGTTTTTAGAAACACTTCCTGAGAAGGAATGGGTAAACGGGATAAGTGAAATTTTAAAATGTGGTTTTATCAACGATCCTTCAATATTCGAAGAATTAAAAGAACTGACCAGGGAGGGGGATTTTAGTCCTGCTAAAGAATGGAAACACCTGGTTGAAAAAAGTGCAGCCATCAAGGTTCATATTGTTGCCCGTGATGTAAAAGAATCGGGGATAAGAGAATTTCTGAATTTTGGACATACATTTGCGCATGTATTAGAAAGGATCGGAGAGTACACAGACTATTCCCATGGTGAAGCAGTTTATGTAGGTATGTGGGCTGCTGTTTTTGCTTCCAACAAATTAGGAGCAGATATAGGCATTGCCAATTTAAAAGATTTTAAGTCGTTGTATGACGTGTATAAAGATGGGTTCCAGACAAATACAGATGAATTGGTTTCTTTGATGCAGAAAGACAAAAAAGTGCAAAATGAGAAGGTACGTTTAGTGCTTCTTAAATCACTAGGTCAGCCTTACACTCGGACTATAAGTGATAAGCAGCTTCTAAATAGTAGCTGGGACTATGTAAAGGAGATTTTTGGCTAAATGACTTTAGTTAGATGGCTACATAAAACATGGAACTTTTTTTGGAAGCTGGTTGCAGTTCTTAGCCTGATTGTGCTTATAGCGGGAGCTTTGATTTTTGGAGTCATTCAGCTTAAGCCTACCAAAACATATATAACAAGTAGGATAGAGCAGAACTTTAGTTCGAAGTATCAGGGAGTGCTCACGATAGGCTCTTTAGATGGTTTGATGCCATTGAGTTTTGAATTGAAAAATGTAAATCTATATCCTGATTCTTCAAGTATTAAGCCTGTTTTTCATGCAGATAGCTTATCAGCAAACCTGGATATTCTTGCCTTATTAAAAAACCAGTTCATCATAAACGGGCTTAGTGTTTTCTCGCCCAAAATCCTTGTAGATAGAGAATCTAAGAACTCCTTATTTGAAGCCCTTAAAAAGAAAGAAAGCACAACTATAGATTCCTCGATTGCTGAACGACCTTTTATAGAAATAGTAGCTCCAAAAGTAAAGATAAATAACGGGGAGATAGTTCTGAGAAATTTATTACCTGATGAAAACAGATTTCACGAGGGTGATAGCCTTACTTTTATTGAGCTTAATGCATCCATGTTTTTTGAATACCGAAGAGAACAGAGGTTCCTGGATATTGATAACCTGACTTTTGAGGTTCCAGAGCTTGATATAGAATTTGCTCAGATTTTTGGGCAGGTTTATAATGATAATCGCTTTTTGGAGTTCAATTCGTTCAACCTGAATACAACCGGTTCCTCTATAAAGTTTAGTGGGGAAGCGGACGGTATAGATATTTTTGATGAAGATATTGTTGGCCAGCTTAAGGAGTCAAACATAGAGCTTTCTTTGAATGAATTAATAATGGCTCCGGATCGATTGACTATGTTTGTTGATAGTCTCCCAAAGCTTTCTAAGCCCCTGATGTTGAGTTTTAAAGCTCAGGGTATACCTGATTCCGTTGAACTGGAAGAACTAAGCTTTCAATACGGCAATTCAGGATTTACAGCATTTGGCAAGCTGCATAATTTGCTGACCCCAAAAGAAATAGAATTTGACCTTGGATTAAGAGAAACTTTGTTGGAATCAGAAGATATTTTGGAATGGGCACCGGATGTAAATAATTCTCAACTTAATGCATTGTCTAATGCTACTCTAAGGGCTGATATAGAAGGTGATTTAGATCAAATAAATGGAACATTGAGCGGGCTTAGTGACAGGGGGAAAATTGAGGCTTCCGGCAATATCAGTTTAGCAGAAGAAAGGTATTTAGCCATTCAGTTTGTAACCGAATCACTTGATTTGGGAGGATTATTCTCCGATGGTATAAAAAGTACAGATATTACCTCATCCGGTATTTTGGAGACCCAGGATTATACTGACCTCGAAAAATTTGAAAAATTTGAAATCTCAGCAAGTAAAGGCCAGTTTGCAGGTGTCAGATTCGACTCCCTCTTCTTAGTTGCAAACTCAATGGGTCAAACTATTTTCCCCGAATTTAATGCACGGATAGATAATTCCTTTATCAACGGATCTGGTCAGGTTGACCTTTCAAAACCAACAAAAGATATTCAGTTTTCAGGAAGCGGAACGGGTATTGATTTAAAGAACCTGGCCCAGGTTGAAGAAATGGCCCGGGTTACAGCAGATGTAGAGTATGAAATTGATATTAGTGTAAAAAGTATAGATGATTTTGTTGGCCAGGTTAGCATAGATATACCCTTTGCAACTGCAGGAGAAGATACTATACCGCCACATTTAGTCTATGCGGATGTATCAGAACTGCAAAATGGGGAGAAACTTGCCCGTATTACCACCTCTTTAGCTGACCTTGCTGTTCAGGGACAGTTTGCCTTTTCTGAAATGGGTTTCCTGTTTAATCATTGGAAAAGCTTTTTTGCACATAGGATAAATCAGGAGATCCTCTTTAACTCTGATAATGAACTCTTTCCATATCAGGGAGCCTTACAAGATCAAAGGTTCAGTATTGATCTGGATTTGAAGGATTTGTCTTATTTGTATTTCTACTTTCCAAATGCAGAAAGATTTAATTCACAGGCAGAATTATCCACTAATATTTCTGTGGACAAAGAAAGGTTACTATTTAATGCAGACTTGTTTGATGAACGGCTTGAGTACAAGAACAATACGTTAGACACTATTCGTACCCAGCTTACAGGGAGCTTTCGTTTTGCAAATACTCTGGAAGAATTTTCATTATTCAGAATACAAGCCGATGTAGGAAGCTTAACAACCGAATTGCTGGATGCCCAGGGAGTGAGTTTTGATTCAGGGCTTAATCAGGATAGTATTGATGTATCAGGTGGATTTAACAAGATTGGAGATAATTCTACATTCTCGATTGCATCAACAGGAGTTGTTAGTGACTCAAGTTTGAACTTTTTTATAAATGATTTTAAGCTGGGTAGTGAGCTTTATTCTTGGGTAAATACAGATACTGCTTTTATATCTCTGACAGACGATGAAAAGGTAATTATCAAAGACTTTACCTTTAATAATGAAGAGCAATATCTGAATGTAGAAGGAATTTTTAGCGAAGATAACAGCGACTCTGTTGATTATTTGATTAGAGGAGTTGATTTGGGCCGTATTTCGGAATTAATCAAAGGCAAGATTGATTTCGGAGGCGATTTAAATGGTTCATTTACAACGAGATCACTTACAAGACTTCCCACTATAGAAGGCGATATAGATTTGGCTGCTTTCTCGCTAAATCAAAATATTGTGGGTGATCTCAAGATTGATAGTGAGTTTAATCAAGAACTAAACCGCTTCGATACCACCATAGAAGTATTAACCGATTCAGCTAAATACCCGAACTACTTTATCCGTAATGACAGGGTTGGCCAGAACATTTTGATTGATGGATATGTACTCGCACCAAGAAATGGAGTTTTTCCGGAAACCGACTCTTTATTCTTCTTTGATCTGGACTTCTCAGCTATTGATTTGTGGGTTATTCCATTTTTAGCTCCTAAAGTATTTACAGAAATGTCAGGAATTGCCAGCGGGGAAGGTTCAATTTGGGGTAATCTAGATGATTTTGATTTTTCAGTTGACTATATGATCGGCATGGATGATGCCGTATATATGAAACCCAGGTTTTTAGATACTTATTATTACGGACAAGGCCCGGTTACTTTCACCAAAAAAGATGGACTTGTGTTTGAAGATATTTACCTGATTGACCCATCAGGAGGTATGGCAATACTGGATGGCTATTATAATTTTAATGGCTTTCAACCTCATCATAGCATGGATATCACCATTGATACGGATGAGTTTCAGTTCCTGAATAATAAGTTTAATCCAACTGTTCCATTTTACGGTACAGCCTATGGAACAGGAATTGTACGGCTCACAGGTAGCAATTTGAATCCTGTAATTACTACTATCGAACCCATGCTGATTTCAGACTTTTCGGAGATTGGCTTGCCGTTGTTGGAAGAAACAGAATTTGATGAAGACAACAAGTTCATACGATTTGTTGATTCCTTTGATATCCAAGGTGCTGATTCAGTAAATCAAAATGGAAGCATCTTTAATCCAGCCACAGAAGTGGACGTGTCTGAACTTACCTTTGCTGAACGATTTACCCTGGATTTGCAATTTATATCCAGGCAACCAATGACGGTAAAACTCATTTTTGATCCTGTTACAGGAGATATGATTACGACTGATGGAACAGGACGACTAGGTATTCAGCTTAGAGACCAGGAGCTAAGTATTTTTGGACGATTTGATATTACTGGGGGTACCTATCAATTTGTTAGTGGTGATATTTTTACACGCAGGTTTACCCTTGAGCCGGGTGGAAGTATTATTTGGGATGGAGATCCTGTTGGGGCCCGTTTAAACCTGAACGCAGTATATTCAGCACGGCCAAACATACAAACTTTAAGCACTGCCCGATCAGAGATTAATCAGGATGATGCACAAAGAGTCCGGGTTGAGCTTGTCCTAAATATTGGTGGTTCGCTCGAAAGTATTGAAAACAACTTCTTTTTCAGGCTACCTAATACAATTGAGTCACGCCAAAACAGTACTTTGTCAACTCAAATAGCAGCTCTGAACCGCAATGAAGATGAAAAACTTCTTCAGGCTACAAGTTTCTTGTTGATGGGCGATTTTATTCCATCAAATTCTACAACAAATGCCGCTACCTCGCTTACAGATAATTTCTCCAGTAGTGCAGCAGTACTGAATCCTCTTTTGTCCAATCAGGTTATAAGTCCCTTACTGTCAAACCAGATAAATTCGTTGCTAAGAAGTGATCTTAATACCTTAGATGTGGATTTTAATCTTAATACCTATAACCAAATTGATCTTGGAGTGGCATTACGGTTATATAATGATAAAATAATTTTGAGAAGAGATGGACAAATTACCGGAGCACAGTCAAACATTGGTGATATTGGTGCTACCTACCGGATTAACCGTATATTTTCTGTTACAGCATTTCACAGGCAAGATCCGACTTTCAGTAGTTTTGAAAGTAATCAGGCTACTCAGCAATCTCAGGATATAAATGGTTTAGGAGTTGAGGCAGAATTTAGTTTTAATACTTGGAATGAATTTCTCAGAAGATTGGCTAGCCCTTTCAGGAAAATATTTAAGAAAAAGGAAAAGAAAGAAGAAGTGATAACCAAAAATGAACCCCCTGTACAGGCAGAAAACGAAGGAATGAATGAGTAGAAACTCAAGGTTAACCAGCCTGGAAGAAATTATTATTGATCTGGTAAAAAATAGTCAGGACAAATCCCTTCATAAAGATATTATTGCAAATGCTTTAGCGTTGAGCAGCAATAAGGAATACAAAAGGCTTCACAAAACAATTACCAGGTTAGTTAGCAGAGGTATTCTTAAGCGGCAGGGAGATCAGATAATTTTTAAATCATCAGTGAGGAAAAAGAAACAAGACAGAAGTCTAATTGAAGGGGAAATTCAACTTACTCCCAGGGGCACTGGTTTTGTTATTGTAGAAAATTTGGATGAAGACATCATGATTCCAAGTCAGGATACAGGTGTTTCGCTTCCGGGGGACCTTGTACAAGTAAAAGTTACAGGAAACAAAAGAAATGGCCAGCCAAAAGGTAAGGTCATGGAAATTACCAAAAGAGGAAAAGAATTTTACGTAGGTACTTTTAAGAAAACCGGTGAGAAGACATTTATTATTGAGCCTGATCAGAAATCTGCTCACATTAATTTTTTTGTACTTGAGGAGTCAGTTAATGGCGCAAAAAGTGAGGATAAAGTTCTTTTTAAGTTAAAAAAATGGACACATCCATTGGCTTTACCGGAAGCCGAAGTGCTTTCTGTTTTAGGTAAATCGGGAAGCAATAATGCAAATATTCTCTCTATTCTCGGAGAGAATGAAATCAGGTCTGACTTTCCGCCAGAAGTAGAGAAGTTCTCAGATAAAATTCCTTTAGAGATTCCTGAGAACGAGTTTGAACGCAGACGTGACCTTCGTAATGAGATGATTTTTACCATTGACCCTGTTGATGCAAAAGATTTTGATGACGCTTTAAGTATTAAGCTGCTGGATAATGGTAATTATTATTTGGGAGTTCACATTGCTGATGTGACACATTATGTACGGCCTGATACACCGCTTGATAAAGAAGCTTATAGCAGGGGAACCAGTGTTTATCTTGTTGACCGGGTAATTCCCATGCTGCCTGAGAGATTAAGTAATGGGGTTTGTAGCCTCCGTCCCAATGAAGATAAACTTTGTTTTAGCTGCTTTATGGAGATATCTATGGAGGGTAAGCTGATTAATTACTCTATCGAAGAAACAGTCATACATTCAAAGCAGCGTTTTACCTACGAGGAAGCACAAGAAGTACTTGCTGGTAAAGAACATGCATTCAAAAATGAATTAAAAACAGTAGAAGCCCTTGCAAAAATACTTCTGAAAAAAAGATTCAAAGAAGGGGCAATTGATTTCGATACCCCAGAGCCAAGATTTGTACTTGATAGTGATGGCACCCCGTTAGAAGTAGTGATTAAGAAAAGGTTATTTGCCCACAGGTTAATAGAAGAGTGTATGCTGATGGCCAACAAAACAGTTGCTACGCATATTGACGATATCCGAAAAAAATCTGGTAATAAGACTTCAAAAGATCTTTTTCCATTTTTTTACCGCATACATGATAAGCCCGATCCTCAAAAATTAGCCGGTATTGCAGAACAGGTAAGCCCATTAGGTATACAGTTTGAGGTACACGATAAGCTAACCCCGAAACAGATAAATGATTTACTTACAAAGGTTAAGGGTACATCAGTTGAAGAGATTGTAAACGGCCTTATGCTTAGAGCCATGGCAAAAGCAGAGTATTCTCCGGCAAACATTGGTCATTTTGGTTTAGGATTTGCTCATTACGCACACTTTACAAGCCCGATTCGTCGTTACCCTGACGTTATTGTACACAGACTTCTTAAAGCATATAATGCAAAGATTGGTACTTATACATATGAATCCCTCAAAAAACATGGTGAGCATTGCAGTGAACGTGAACGAGTTGCTGTTGATGCTGAAAGGGACTCAATAAAACTCAAGCAAGTGGAATTTTTAAGTAAAAAAATTGGCCAGACTTTTGAAGGCGTTATTAGCGGCGTAACTGAAAGGGGAGTATTTGTAAACCTTAAAGACGTTCATTGCGAAGGCATGATACGTGTAAGTGATATTAAAGGTGATTATTTTGTATATAACCAAAACCTGCATGCCCTTGTTGGTAGATCTTCGGGTAAATCATATCGGCTGGGTGATGATTTAAAGGTCAAGGTACAAAGCGTAAACATGGGTAAACGTCAGATAGATTTTGTTCCAGTATAATATTAAACTAAAGCTATGAAAAAATTTACTTTACTAAGTGTACTTATAGGTCTGCTATTTACGATTTCTATACAGGCTCAATATTATTCTTTTGGTAAGAATCGTGTACAGTATGAGAAGTTTGAGTGGAGGTTTATCCAGTCTAAGCACTTTGATATCTATTATTATGGAGAAAAAAATTATGAGCTTGCTGAGTTTGCAGCAATGAGTGTGGAAAGTGCCTACTTACAGCTCCAGGAAGATTTTGATCACGAAATTTCTGACAGACTTTCCCTCATTATTTACAATTCGCACAATGACTTTTCACAAACCAATGTAGTGAATTTACCTATAAATGCTGAAGGGATCGGTGGGGTAACTGATAAGTTAAAGAACAGGATGACAGTACCCTTTGCAGGTGACTATAATGACTTTAGAAGAACTATTCACCACGAGCTGGTTCATGCTGTTTTTAATGATATGTTTTATGGAGGCAACATTCAGTCTATTCTTCAAAATAACATACAACTTGTTTTCCCTCTTTGGTTTGAGGAAGGTTTAGCAGAGTATACTGCTTTGGGATGGGACACTAATACTGATATGTTTATCAGGGATGCTGTGATAAATAACTATTTACCTCCCATACCTTATCTCAGTGGGTATTACGCCTACAGGGGAGGACAGTCTTTATGGAACTACATTGTTGAAGAATACGGAAGGGAAAAAATTGCTGAGATATTAAGCCGAATTAAAACAAGCAGAAGTGTAGAGGCAGGATTGACTTTATCCCTTGGGTTAAATATCCAGGAATTGTCTGATAGATGGCAAGACGCTTTAAAAAAGAGATATTATCCTGAAGTTGCTGAACGTGAAAGTGCAGATAATATCGCGACACTTTTAACTAAGCGGGGCGATTTTGGTACATATAATACCAGTCCGGCAATATCACCTCAAGGTGATAAGGTTGCTTTTATAACTAATAGCCGAGGCTATTTTGATATAATAGTTGTAAACACGATTAATGGTCGAAAACTAAAAACATTAATTCGCGGAGAAGATAATCCTGAGTTTGAAGAGCTTAATATACTAAATCCAAATTTGACCTGGTCACCTGATGGCAGAAAATTAGCTCTCTCTACCAAAACCAAGGGAAGGGATGATATTGCGATAATTGATTACGAAACAAAGAGAGTAGAGAAAATTAAATTCCCCAGTATAGATGCCATCGGATCAGTATCATGGTCGCCTGATGGTGATAAGCTCGCTTTTGATGGTAACATAGGCCCATACCAGGATATTTTTATTTATAGTTTTTCAGATAAAAGATTAGTTAATCTAACCCAGGACTTCTTTTCAGATACCAATCCCGCCTGGTCTGCTGATTCTAAGTCAGTTTATTTCGTATCTGATAGGGGATCTAAAGTGGAATTGGCAACTTATAGCACCAACTTCAACATGCTGGGATCCGAAGGTATATATCAAACTGATATTTATGAAGTGGCTTTAGGAGCCGATGTAGCAAATAGGCTGACAAACACTCCAAACTGGAATGAGCATGATCCAAATGCCACTTTATCGGGAAGACTGGTTTATATATCCGATGAAAATGGAATTCAAAATATTTACGAGTTTGACCCCAACACAAGGGTTTCATTTCCTCTTACCGATTTACAGGCTGGTGTTTCGCAAATGTCAATAAGTTATGATGGTAGTAGGTTAGCATTTAATTCAATCAATGAAGGCTATTTAGATATCTTTTTATCGAAGTCGATTTTTAATCGAAAAAAGAGCGAAAACTTACAACCAAATTACTGGGCCAGTAGGAGAGCAATAGAAACCAAGGATCAACGGGTTCCTGCCACCGCTTTTGCGAGAAAGATGTTTAATGACGGAGTAGTACCTATAGAGCAAGCTACAGAAGTAGTAAAAGATGATGAAACACTAGTTACTACTCAAGATACCCAACAAACCAGTGACAATATAGACTTCAGAAATTATGTTTTTTCAGAAGAAGTAATTCAGGATACCACTCTTATTTTGAAGGATATTCAATCTTTCGATATAACCGATAATATCACGGAAGACGGAAGGTATATACCAAATGAGTATAGGTTAAACTTTACTCTTGATATTGCTTACAGTCCGCAGTTTACGGCATCAACTTTTGGTTCCTATGCATTAACTCAATTTCTTATTTCTGATTTATTGGGAGATCACCAACTTGCTTTTGGAACAAACTTTGTATTCGATTTGCGAAATAGTGATTACACCATTCAGTATGGTAATTTTAAAAATCGAACAAACTATTTGTTTAATTATTTTCATACATCAAGAAGATTCCAGAACTTTTCTGGAGAGCTTATCCGATACAGGATATATGGAGGCGGTGTTACCATTCAATACCCAATTGATAAGTTCAAAAGATTTGATTTCAGTGCCTCCACGATTGGGGTAGCGCTAGATTATAACTCAGTTTTGGCAGTACTTGATGATACAGGCCCTACCGAAGGCTTAATTGAAGATCCTAATGAGAGCAACTTCTTTTTATATCCTCAGATCACTTTTACAGACGATAGGACGCTTCCTGGTTTTATAACGCCAAGAGGCGGTGTAAGATATTCTGTGGGTATAAGCGGGAGCCCCGGTGTAGGAGATTCAGCACCACAGTTTGCTTCAGTATTAGGTGATTTTAGAAAATACTTCAACCTTGGATTCAGGTATAGTTTGGCTTTCAGGTATTCAGGAGGTGCTTCAATAGGTAGCGATCAACAAACTTATTTCCTAGGTGGAAAGCTCGGATGGATAAATCAGCAATGGTCATCTACAGGTATCCCTTTTGAAAGATTGACTGACTCATTCTTTTCATTACCTGCAGTTCCGCTCAGGGGCCATCAGTTTAACTCAATCTACGGAAGTAAGTTTAGCCTGATTAATGCTGAGTTCAGGTTCCCATTATTTGCTGCAGTTGTGCCAGGGGCTATACCTATTTTGCCGTTCTATAATATTACTGGAGTTGCATTTTTCGATGCGGGAACGGCATGGGGTCAGCGCATTGAATATGGGTTAATCGATAGTGATTCACAACCTATTGTGAATGAGAAAGGTTTGGATTTTAAAGTAGCAAAAGAGCAAATCGGTTTCGGAGTAAATGGTCAGGGACAGCTGGTACAAGTACCTTATCTGGATGGGGATTTACTTCTTGGAGCTGGTTTTGGGTTAAGAAGTATATTCCTTGGATTGCCTTTTGGATATGATGTAGGTTGGGCTTACGATAGAAATGGTTTCAAATCAAAGCCAATTCATTACATATCAATTGGAATAGACTTTTAATTAGGGGCAGAATAAAATATAGCACTGTGTAGCAGGCGTTGATAATTTTTATCAGGATCCTGATAGTATATAAACGAGGTATACTCTTGTTGAATATTTGATATAGAATCATTTATCGGCAAAGGTGCTCCGGTACCGTTCTTATCAGATTGGAAATATTTGTACTGATACTGCCCTTGCTTCATTAGAATGGAGTTTCTCCATACCCCGAGTTGTCTGTCATACTTCATTCTATTAGCATCAGATATATTCCATTGGTTAAAGTCACCAGCTACATAGAAATCTGAAGTATTTTTATCAAAAGAGTCAGCAGACAGCCTGAATTCAACTTCTACATATTGAGCGTTTCTACCTCCGGAGGGTTTACCAGAAACGGAGGAATACATTTTTCTGGGCTCTGCTGAGAAGTTAATTAAATCATCCTGAAGTGTGATTTTAGGAGGAATGAGTTCCGGCTGCCATTCAACAATTTCAATTCCATCAGGTGTTAATTCCGTCAGGTCAAGGAATAGGTAATCTACGTTGGCATTAAATGAATTTTGCCTGGTAGTATAAAAACGTATTTGACCCGGTACTGACATATCCATCTCTTTGGTTTGTACAGATGATCCCCAGTAGCGGTTTTGAACATAGAAATACTCCAGATTAAATTGAGGAAACTCTACTCCCTTTGGATATTTATAGATTGAGAATAGCTGGTCAACTACATCAAAAGTTGATCGGGCGTTATAAAGAGTTTCTACTTCATTAATAGTCTCACCAGCATCTTCAGTTACAAAAAAGGGAAGGCTGAATAGCTCTATGTTTGTATCAAAATCGAATACATGCACCATGTAGTTTCCACTAGTGAGGAAATTGATTTCCCGATCAGGAAACTCTTTGCGATAATGAAAAAATGAAGGTTTGTTCAAGCTGTTAATTTCCCCACCAATAATGTTGAATTCATTTATTCCATCTATAAACCAGATATCGGGAATAGGGCTTTTTTTCCATTTACTATCATAATGTGCAAACCGGATTAGAAACTGACCGGAAACGGAGGTAAGTTCATCAAACTCAAGTACAAGCCGGTCAGAGCTGCCCAAGGTAATGATAGGAGGATTGTCCGCGTTTCCTTTTCGATACAACTGGATACTTTTAATTGATTGAGGGGCTGCAAGTTGATTTTTAACAAAAACAGGCCCGGAATATGATTTTTTGGGAGTATTTCTGTTTGCAATTTCTGAAGTACCGCCACAAGAAATAACTAAAAAAATAAAAAACAGAAGTAGAAATAATCTATACACGAACAATCCCCTTAAAAACAAAACGAGCAGGCCCTTTCAATATAACTTCTTTGTAGGTAGATGATTCATCGTCATAATTGAAGGAAACCCCCAGTTGGCCTCCTTTTACTGAAATAGAGTACTCAGGATAAACGTGTTCTCCCTCAGAGTGAGCAGCAATAGCAGAGGCTAAAGCCCCTGTGCCACATGCCAGGGTTAAGTCCTCAACACCTCTTTCGTACGTTTGTAGTTTGATTTTATTTTCTGAAAGTAAGGAGATGAAGTTTACATTCGATCCTTTTGGGCTAAACTCTTTGCTATATCTGATTTTATTTCCTGTTTTCACTAATTGGTCTTCTAATTCAAGTGTATCTGGGTCTACAAACTCTACTACATGTTCTGTACCCGTGTAGATTTGAAGCAGGTCATGTTCCATAATTGATAGCCTTTCAGGCGGTTTTACATCAGGAAAGTGAATTGAAACCTGTTGATCTTTTTTATCTACTATGGCTTCATAAACAGCATCATGCACATTAAAAGTTTGGGTATCAGGATAGCCTCCGTAAGATGCAAAAAGAGCCAGGCAACGACTTCCATTTCCGCACATGCCGGCATCACTTCCATCTGCATTTCGATAAATCATGGTGTAATTCACATCCGGATAATTCGGCTTTTCCAGGGCTAGTAAACCATCAGCCCCGACACCAAATTTTCGATCACAAAGTTTTGGAGTAAAGCCGATTATTTCATCCAAAGAAAAACCATACTCCCGGTTATCGATTACGATGAAGTCGTTACCGGCACCTTCCATTTTATGAAATTCAATCTCCTTCATTAATCAACGAAAGCAGGTAAGTGTTTCCATTTTTCAGTATCTGCAATAAACGGATTTTGCCCTCTCATCAAAGCTGAAAACCTGAGGGCTAACACAACAAAAATGAGTTTGGGTGATACATTTTGCCTGAGCATAGGGCGGCAATCATCAAGATGTGTAATCATTTCTTCGAGCTTTGCGTTCTGTAAAGAAGAAACAAACTTTTTTATAGAATCCAGTTGATCAATATTAGTTACCAGTTTTTCATTACCGGTTTCCCGAAAGATCATTATGTCCCTGATATAGGTTTCCAAAAGATTTGTTACGCTGATCAAGCCTTCGATATTATTAGAGCTTTGCCAATCCTGGCTGAGTTTGGAAAGTTTTGTAGCGTCCTGACTATAGGATAACCTTAAATAATCAACGATTTCATCCCGCGTTTGTTTAAGCCTGTCGATATCAAAAAAGCGGGTACTTGCATAGTTTCCACCTGAGACCCGGGCCAGGTACGCAGCGTCATCCGGGCTGACTCCATCAATATGTATCAAACCTTCTTCCACCTCAGAAAGCTTTAGCGTTGCTAAGGGGATATGCTGGCATCTTGAAGTAATAGTGGGTAGCAAACTTTCATAACTTTCGGTTGTTAGAATAAACATCAACCGGTCAGAAGGTTCCTCAAGCAGTTTAAGAAAAGCATTAGCGGTTTCTTTTCTCATCGTTTCTACCTGGGTGAGAATGATTACAACCCGTTCACCTTCGTTGGGCCTTAGTTTTGCAATAGGACGGATTTCATCCCTGAAATAATCAATAGGGTAAAACGCCTGAAGGTTTTTGGTGGCATTATCATTATTTATTGAAGGGCGTTGGGCGAAGCTTACAATCTCATAAGGATCCTTCGATAAGAGTTCCAATCGTTCTCTGACATCTTCAATTTTTGCTGAAGTAGGTTTAGGAATAAAAACATGAATATCGGGGTGGGTAAACCAACTAGATTTTTTAGAAGATTTATGTGTTCCAAGCTCAGTGAGATGATCCACTCCATTTATAACTTCGGCCATAGCCAGAGCAAAAGCAGTTTTACCCACACCATTAGCCCCTGAAATAAGATAAGCATGGCTTACTCTTTCGGAATGTAGAATACGCTCTACCTGTTGTTTAGCCCGTTGCTGGCCAATAATACGCCTGTTACCAAACTTCATGTTCATTTAATCCTCCCAGATATATTCGAACAATAGTATTCCTGCGGTTGTAGTAACGCCAATAAAGCCAATAAGTGCTGCAAAATCATTAGTAAATCCATCTTTTAACCCACCCACAAAAGCAGTTTTGGTAACACGCGTAAGCAATAGAATTAAAGGTATAAATAGTGGGATGCTGAGTACAGAAAAGATAGCTCCTTTGCGGTCAGCCTGCGAAACAATGGCGGCTACCATTGTAGAAACACTGGACAGACCCGCTGTACCCAGTAGTATGATAGCATAAAAAGCAACCCAGGATACAATCGCTAAATCAACCAGGAAAATATAAAGCCCAAAGGTGAGGATGTTAATCACTAACGAGAAGAACAGATTGTAGAACAGCTTTCCTGCAAAAATCGAACTTCCACTTCCATAAATTCTAAGCAGGTTATAGGTGTTTTTGTCTGTCTCGGATATGAAGCTTCTTCCTAAAGAAGAGAGGGCAGCAAATAAAACGACGATCCAGATTAAACCGCTTTTTGGAGTTGGATTTAGTTCCTGTGCCCGCAACGTAAACATAATGAGCAGGAGAGAGGACAAAACAAACGCCAGCACCATATTAAAGGCGTAGCGTGTTCGTAGTTCAATCTGTGCATCTTTTTTAAAGATAGTAAAGGCACTGCTTATCCAATTCATAGCCTTAGTTTAAGGATTTTTCACCACTCATTTTGATGCAATTGCATGAAATTCAGGTTTAAAGGTCGTTCAAAATAATTTTTTTACTGATCGTTAAAATGAAGGCCTCAAATGCAATTAATCTTTGTTTGATTCGTCTTTAGCTTGCTATATTCACTGCCCTAAATCTTCATTTTAATTATCTGTCTATGAACCTATTCTCACTACTTGAGGCACAAACAGTACTACACCAGTTGGTAGTGAAGAATAAGGAAGAACTCATATCCGTATTGGTTGATGCTTTAGAATACAAGTTAGGTTCAGAAAATATGGAGGAGATTAAATCGGCAGTAATAGAACGGGAAAACGTAATGTCTACAGGCGTAGGTAAGGGTTTGGGAATCCCTCATTGTAAAACTGATGCTGTAGAAGAAAGCCAGGCTGCTTTTGCATTGCTGCAAGAACCGCTGGAGTTTGATTCAATTGATGGGGAACCGGTTCGGATGGTTTTTTTGCTAATCAGCCCGAATGCCAAAAACAGCCTGCATATTAAGCTTTTGAGCAGGGTATCCAAATTAATGAACAGTGGTTCGTTCAGAGAACAGATTCTTACATGTACTTCAAGAGAAGAAATACTTAAGGCATTTCAGCAGGAAGAAGAGAAATATTTTGTAAGCTAGATTTATGATTTTTCCGATCCGCAGCTTTTTGGTGATTTTACTTTTTTTAGTTGCGGATAATGTTTTTGCCCAGCATGTGAAATCAATAATTGATAAGGGTCCGAACCAGGAGGCTTTTTGGTCTGTCACTGTTTTGGATGAGGAGGGAAATGAATTGGAGAGTGTATACCCAGATAAGCTCATTATTCCTGCTTCAAACCAAAAATTGTACACATTAGGTGCAGTACTGGATCGTCTTGGAAGCGATTATAAGTATACAACGAACTTGTACGGAGATGGGAATCTTGTAGACTCCACCTGGTCAGGAACTTTCATTTTTAAGGGCACAGGCGATCCGTCAATAAGTGGTTTCTTGTATCAAGGGGATGCATACTATGTCTTCAGAAGCTTTGCAGAACAGTTAAAAGAAAAAGGTATTTATAATTTATCAGGAAGCTTGATAGCTGATGTGAGTTACTTTGATGAAGATATCTATCCGAAAGGGTGGAGCTGGGATGACCTGAGTTTTTATTACGGTGTTGAAATCAGCCCGTTATCTTTTAACAACAATGCTGTTGATTTGATTGTATTCGCTGATGGGCAGGTTGGGGAAAGGCCCAGCATAACCTGGTTTCCTGAGAATACCAGTTTTGTAAATATGATTAACCACCAGGAAATAACTCCGGCAGACTCGAAGTATGATGAGTATTACAGGAGATATATGGGCAGCAACAGAATTGTATTAGCCAGCAAATTACCCAGGGGATATGTAGAAAAGGAATCTCTATCCATATCTAATTCTGCTATGTTTTTTATCCAGTCTTTCAGGACTTTTTTAAATAATAACGGGTTTGAGGTTCCGGGAGCCTATATGATTCAATCTCCTTCTCCAGGAATAAACGGAATGAGGGTATTAGCTAAGCATGTTTCAAAGCCAATTTCTGAATTAGTTATATGGGCAAATAAAGAAAGCGATAATTTCTATACAGAAATGCTGTTGAAAACTTTAGCTGCTGAGACAAGAGGTATACCGGGTACATTTGAAAATGGGATTGAAGAAGTTAGAGCTTTTCTGGCAGAGCAAAACGTAGACACGAACCTTGTGATGATGAACGATGGTTCGGGCTTAGCTTTAGGAAATTTTACGACTACCGGAAACATCAGTAGGTTTCTGCATTCGATGAAATGGCATAAAGAGTCTGAGATCTTCTATGAAAGCATGCCAGTTGCCGGAATTGATGGTTCTATTGCACACCGGTTTAAAGGCACATCCCTTTATAATAACCTGAGGGCAAAAACGGGGTATGTAAGTGGTGTTCGGACATTAAGCGGCTATTTAGTTGCCAAATCGGGTAAGGAGATTACGTTCAGCATCGCAACCAATCACTTTGCAGGAAAAGTAGGGGTGGTGGATCGTTCTCATCAACAGATTTTAGAGTTTCTGTATGCTAAATATTGATTAGCTTTAAGCATGGCCGATTATAAAGCACATATCCTGGTTACTGATGATGAACGTCCTATACGTAATACATTAAAAGAGATTCTGGAGTACGAAGGCTATAAGGTTACAACAGCTGAATCCGGCAATGTGGCGCTGGAATTGATTTCTGCCAATTCGATTGATTTGATGTTATTGGACATTAAAATGAGCGGTATAGACGGAATTGAAACTCTTCGTCAGGTCAGGTCTTCAGGCCATGAATTCCCGGTAGTAATGGTATCTGGTAACGGTACTATTGACCTGGCTGTTGAAGCAACCAGGATGGGTGCTTATGATTTTCTTGAAAAGCCACCGGATTTGAACAGGCTGTTAGTGACGGTTAGGAATGCACTTTCTCAGCAAGACCTTTCCAAAGAGGTAAAGCAGATCCGGAAAAAACTTCCCGGAATCCAGGAAATTATCGGGGAAAGCAAAGCGATTACCCGGATAAAAACGATGATTGATAAAGTTGCTCCGACTCAATCCCGCGTACTTATTACCGGGGATAATGGAACGGGGAAAGAGCTGGTAGCAAGATGGATTCATGAGAAAAGCCCGAGAAAGAACCAGCAGTTTGTGGCGGTTAACTGTGCGGCTATTCCTTCAGAATTATTAGAAAGTGAGCTTTTTGGGCATGAAAAAGGGGCTTTTACCGGAGCTAATGATCAGCGTATCGGTAAGTTTGAACAAGCTGATGGAGGTACATTATTTTTAGATGAAATTGGGGATATGAGCCTGGATGCCCAGGCAAAGGTATTAAGGGTCTTGCAGGAAAATAATATATCCCGCGTAGGTGGTAGCTCATCCATTTCAATAGATGTCCGGGTACTAGCGGCAACCAATAAAGACCTGGAGGCTGAAATACAGCAAGGTAATTTCAGGGAGGACCTGTTTCATCGTATTAGTGTAATCCCTATAAAAGTACCTTCTTTAGAAGAGCGGAAAGAAGACATCCCTTTGATTGCCAAGGCATGTTTAACAAAGCTGAAAGAGAAGGATATCAGTTTTTCTTCTATTGAGTTTGATAAATCAGGCTTGAAAGCACTTAAACAACGTAAATGGACAGGAAATGTAAGAGAGCTTTACAATGCTGTTGAAAGGTTAGGCATTTTAGCATCAGGTAAGGTAATTGATGAAGAAGCAGTTTCTGAGGTTTTAAAATCCAGAACTACCGATGATACAGGATGGGAGCAATTGGCGGATAGAACAAATAACTTCCAGGACTTTAAAGAAAATGCAGAACGTATTTTCCTGGTTAAGCAGCTAGAGAAAAACGACTGGAATATTTCGCAAACAGCAGATGCAATAGGTTTGCAGCGCAGCCACATCTACAACAAAATGAAAAAATATAACATAGAACGATAAATACTATGAGTGCAGAAATTATAGATGGTAAAAAGGTAGCTGAATTGGTTCGTAGCCGGGTTCGGGAAGATGTGAGAGATTGGAAGGCTAAAGGTAATCGCGCGCCTTTTTTACAGGTGGTTCTGGTGGGGGATGATCCTGCATCCAGGGTATATATTGGGGCAAAAACCCGTGCTTGTGAAGATGTGGGAATAGAAACAGCTACAGAGATTTTGCAGGATACTATTTCAGCCAAAGAGCTTAAGTCTGTAATAAAGGGTTATAATGAAGATGATTCTATTGATGGTATTCTGGTTCAGCTCCCGCTTCCTTCACATTTAAGCTCACACGATGTAATAGAGACTATAGATCATCGAAAAGATGTGGATGGTTTCCACCCTATGAATGTAGGAAGGTTAGCTCTTGATGAACCATGCTTCAGGAGTTGTACACCGGCAGGTGTAATGGAGCTATTTAAGCACTACAGTATTCCGGTAAAATCAGCACATGCTGTTGTAGTGGGAGCCAGTAATATAGTAGGTACACCTATGGCAGTAATGCTTTCCCGGGAGAACTCTTCAGGTAAGGCCACAACTACTATTTGCCATAAATTCACGAAAGACCTGACTGTACATACCATAACAGCTGATATTTTAGTAGTAGCTGCAGGACAACCAAACCTGATTAAAGCAGAAATGATAAAAGAAGGGGCAGTTATTGTAGATGTGGGTATTAACCGGGTAGCCGATGAAATTTCGGAAAAGGGATACAAACTGGTTGGGGATGTGGATTTTGAATCCGTAAAAAAGAAAGCCAGTTGGATTACCCCGGTTCCCGGTGGGGTAGGGCCGATGACCGTTGCCATGCTGATGAAGAATACACTGCTTGCTGCCAAGAAGAGTATTTATCCAGAATCGTAAAATTTTCTTTTTGGGTTTAGTTTTTTGAGGATTCTGCAATGGAAATCTTTTTTGGGTAGATATCCTTAATGATTTGCCTTTGATGATCACTAAGTAAATTATATGGCTTGCCAAAGTTTCTAATAGCACCCTCATTTCTTAATTCATTATAAGTACCTATTACCTCATCTAGCATGTCTATATATATTCTGTAAGGTGCTTTACGGTCTGTTATCAAAGAGACTACAGCACTTTGAGGCGTATCAGAAAGCTGACTGTCAACCCCTCTGTTATCAATGAATTGTTTCAGTATTGGTTTTATTTCGGTGATCGAAACCAATTTATCATCCATCATGATTTTTCCTTCTGAATTTACGAGGATATTCATCAGGTTTCGTTCATGCACTGGAGATTGGTCATCCTGGAGTGGGGGAGGAAGTGTAAGCCCTATTCCTGTATCAACATTGATAGTTGTAGTTACGAGGAAGAAAATTAGTAGAAGAAATGCAATATCAGCTAATGAAGAGCTATTGATGGTAGCAGTAATACGCCTTGGCTTTAAAGGAAACATAAGAAACTCCATTTTATATTTCTCTCTATAAACTTAATTCAGTGTTTTCAAACACTAGCATTAGCATGCTAGAAAAATCTTAAATAAAGGTGACACTATGCTGTCACTCCTTATCATTATGTTTGGGTAAATCAAATAAACAAACCCGACAATCATGACACTTCATACACTTACCACCTCGGCAATATCCAGGAAAGCTAATCCAACATTATTTGTTGCACCGCTTCTTAAGCGCATCAAAAAGGAAAGCAAGCAGGAGTTTGATGAAATGCAGCAGGCTTTTGAACTGATGGGCTGGGGCATATTACCTGATGAGTTAAAGATCGAGATTTTTGAAGACGTTCGTTTTATGGTTCAGGAGCTAAAAGGATACTATTCGTCCTGTGATCCCCATGTTAAACGCAGGCGAGAGACTGTTCACTTCTGGGTAAGCAGTTTCCAGGATGGTGTTTGTACTCTGGAAGCAGCAATCAAAGCTCTTAAGGTAAAATCCCTTTAAGACTTAACATTCTTTTTTGAAGAGGAAGATAAGGCCTGTTCAGGATCGTATACTTCCTCTTCTTCAATTTTGATAACCGGTTTTGGCCGCAGCTTATTGGCAATAAGTTTGACTATTCCTGAAAGTTGTGCTTTTTGAGTTTCATAGTAGCTTTTAAGTACAAATCTACTTGTTAAAAGTCCTGCCAATCCTCCTAAAGGTGCCAATAAAACAGCAGTATCTTTTCCCAATGGAGATTTCAGCGAAAGCAACACCACTATAAACCCAAAGAAAAAACTCATAAGGCTGCCAATGAATTTTAAAGGGGTCCACGAGGATACCATCTGGATCTTTGTTTTATTTTTACCTGGGGTAAAAGAAAAATGTTTATAGCCTATATCCGATCTTCTTTGTTCCCATTCGAAGGACTTTCCAACCCTGTTAATTTTGCCAATGCCACCTGTTACCTTTCTTATCTCCTGAACAATTTCTTCCCATTCCTCTTCATTAAATGTTCCGTCTACATTTACTATTTGTTGAACCCTGGAAGTAGCTTTTATCCAATTATAGGAGGTGTCTAAATCAGATTCATTATTTATCTGTATTGCTTCCAATAATGAGTTTCTGTCTATGCCAACCTCTTTTGCAAGTTCGATAAGCTCATCTTCCGTTAACCCTTCCTGATCTCCATACAAATCTTTTTGAGTCTGGATTTCAGAAGCTTTAGAAAGGATTCTGCTGATTTCTTTTTTCGAGAAAAGTTTTTGGTCTGACATATGAAACAACTTAAGGAGTTGCAAACTTACAAATAAAATAAAAATTAGTTTTCCATACAGCACTTCCAAACTTATATACTTATCTTTGAAAAACTGTAAGCCAAATTCTCTGTTTCATGTACAAAATGAACGATTCTTCCCCGTTTGAACGCATTACCCGCCAAGGCCTTACTTACGATGACGTTCTGCTGGTACCCGATTATTCCCAGGTGTTACCCCGCGATGTTGATACAAGTGTGCAACTTACCCCATCGCTTAAACTGAATATCCCAATTATTAGTGCAGCTATGGATACGGTTTCCGAATACCGGCTCGCCATTGCATTGGCCAGAGAAGGAGGTATTGCAATGCTGCACAAAAATATGTCTATCGAAGACCAGGCTGAGCAGGTACGGCTTGTTAAAAGAAGTGAGAGTGGGATGATTGTTGATCCTGTAACACTGGATGAAAACTCTACCGTAAAAGATGCCCGTTCATTAATGAGTACACACAAGATCGGGGGTATTCCCATAGTTGATGAGAAAGGTATTCTTATCGGGATAGTTACTAATCGGGATTTAAGGTTTGAATCTGACATGAGCCGGCAGCTTGGTTCTATAATGACCAAAGAAAACTTAGTTACTGCGAAGGAAGGGACAACTCTTCAACAGGCAGAGCAAATTTTGCAGCACTTCAAAGTAGAGAAACTTCCCATTGTTGATTCTTCAAACAAACTGGTTGGGTTAATTACTTTTAAGGATATAGAGAAGAAAATGAACTTTCCCAATGCCTGTAAAGATGATTTAGGCAGGTTAAGAGTGGGCGCTGCAGTAGGGGTAACAGCAGATACTTTAGACCGTGTTGAGGCTTTGGTAAATGCCGGTGTTGATATAATCACGGTTGATACTGCGCATGGACATTCCGCTGGGGTCATTAAAACAGTTTCTGAGATAAAGAAAAAATACCCGGATTTGAATATAGTAGGAGGTAATATTGCTACACGTTCGGCGGCAGAAGCACTGGTGGAAGCCGGAGCCGATGTTGTAAAAGTAGGGGTAGGCCCCGGTTCAATTTGCACTACACGAGTGGTAACAGGAGTAGGCGTACCCCAGTTAAGTGCAGTAATGGAGGTTTCTGAATTTTGTGGTGAAAAGGGAATTGGCCTTATTGCTGATGGTGGAATCAAACAAACAGGGGACATCCCAAAGGCAATCGCCGGTGGAGCTGATGTAGTTATGATGGGTTCCATGTTTGCCGGAGTGGATGAAAGTCCGGGAGAGACTATTATTTACGAATCCCGGAAGTATAAATCATACCGGGGGATGGGAAGTATTGGAGCAATGAAAAAAGGTTCTAAAGACCGCTATTTCCAGGATGTTGAAGATGATATTAAAAAACTTGTTCCTGAAGGGATCGAAGGCCGTGTTCCCTTCAAAGGTAATCTGGGTGAAGTAGTTCATCAAATGACGGGAGGTTTGAGAGCTGCCATGGGTTATGTAGGAGCAGCTAATATCGCTGAGATGAAGCAAGCCGAATTTGTACAAATATCTGCAGCATCCTATAAAGAAAGCCATCCGCACTCTGTCCAGATTACGAAAGAGGCCCCGAATTACTCGGTTTAAAGGGATTCCGGTCTGATGAAGAATGTACTCTTTATAGTGTACTACTTTCCGCCTATGGGAGGAAGCGGAGTGCAAAGGCCCCTCAAATTTGTTAAGTACCTAAGAGATTTTGGATGGAATCCTATTGTTTTATGCCCTGAACCCGGTGCCTATCATATATTTGATGATTCTTTGCACGAAGAGTTGTTGAAAATAAACGTTGAAGTCTACAGGATTAAAGGAAAGACCCCATTCCACGCAATAGGGAATAAAAAAACGATCAAGCTTCCGAACGGGGTAGAAACGGCTTTAAGGAAAGTATCCACGTTTTTTTGGATACCGGATAATAAGAAAGGATGGATTGAACCCGCCTATCAAGAAGCCCTCAAACTAATTACAAAAAAAGACATAAAAGCAGTTTTTTCCACAGCAGCACCATTCAGCAATTTATTGATAGCTGCTAAACTAAAAACAAGCTTGGATATCCCTGTCATAATGGATTTGCGGGATGAATGGTTGGAAAGTCATCTTACTAAGTACCCAACAAAATGGCATCGCAACAGAATCAAGGAAATTGAGAAAGAAGTGCTGCCAAAGGCAGATATAATTACTGTTGTTAATGAACCCTATAAGGCTTCATTTGGCAGGCGTTTTCCCGTAAAAGACATAAGGGTTTTAAAACAGGGCTTTGACCCCGAGGATTTTCCCAGCGAAAAAAATGGTAACAAAACATTTTCAAAGCTTACCTTTTTATACAGCGGGATTTTTTACGGGCAAAGGAAGCCTGATCTTTTTCTTGAGGCAATACATGAACTTATTAAAGAAAATCCACCTCTAAGAAATGAAATTGAACTACAATTTCAAGGGGGGTTAGATGAAGAATCAATTTCATTGATAGAAAAACTCAACTTATCAGATATAGTGGAAAACCTTGGATATGTCGAGCATAAGACTGCGGTCAAAAATTTAAGCAAGGCAGATATACTTTGGTTGTTAATTGGCCATACTAAAGATTCAGAAAAAGTAACCCTTGGTAAAATGTTCGAATACTTTGGTTCGGGAAAACCAATTTTAGCTCTTGCCCCGGAGGGAGGTACCCGCGAGTTATTGAAACAGTATAATGCATCTTATTACGCCGATCCGTATTCTAAATCAGAAATTAAGTCAGTGCTGGGAGAAATTATTTCTGATTATAAAAATCAGGCACAACCAAAGGTTAATGAAACATTTATTGAACAGTATAACAGGAAAAAACTTGCAGGTGAATTGGCAACATACCTGGACGAGATAACTGTTAAAGAATGAATTTATAATGAAAGATTTCCTAAAAAGGTTATTTGAAGACAGAAACCGGCAGGTTGAAGTAATACTTCTGGACGATTCCCGGCCTGGGATGGACAATTCATTCAGATTACGTCCCAGAAATTTATTTCTGCTTTTAATTAGCCTTTCTGTTTTGCTTACAAGTATTGTACTAGCTGCTTTTATGTTCACTCCATTAGGAGCCTTACTTTATTCAGAAGATGAACAGCAAATACGGGAAGAGTTGGCACAAATCGCAAATCGCATTTCGGATCTGCAAGACTCTTTGGATGTAAGAGATGTTCAACTCCGGGATATAAAAGCCGTTATTCGTTTAAACCAGGATACCGTTCTGGCACTTGATCCCAGATTATCAAATGATTTGATCCCGGAAGTAAACTCTGCCCCCGTTAATAATCGCTTTATTGATTATAATAGTGCATTACTATCACTGGAAGCAGATGATTTTATGGCTATTCAAAAGCTGGAGAATGTACCTGAATTTCCAGCCCGCTTTCCTGTGCAGGGTACCATTACGAGAGGGTTTGAGCCTGAAAACAAGCATTTTGGTATCGATATTGCCACCAGGGCCAGTGGTGAAATTTACAATGTAGCTGATGGAACCGTACTTTCATCGGGTTGGACCATGAGCTACGGTTATATGATGTCCATTCAGCATGCTGATGGTTTAATTACAATGTATAAACACTGCTCTAAGCTTTTGAAACAGGAAGGAGAAAAAGTAACAGCGGGTGAAATGATTGCTCTTACAGGTGATACCGGAATAGAAAGCAGTGGTCCCCATCTTCACTTTGAGGTGTGGAAAAACGGGGTTCCTCAAAATCCGTTGTTATTTCTTGTGCAATAATTATTATGTTAAGCATGAACAAAACAAAAAAGACCGTGAGTAACAATTCTACAAATCAATCTCCTTCAGTGAACATAATTAGTGAAGGAACAAAGCTAAAAGGTAACATTCATTCAAATTCGGATATGCGTATTAGCGGCTCTATATATGGAGAAGCTATTTCAAAAGGAAAATTGATTATAACCGAACAGGGAAATGTAAAAGGCAATGTTAGCTCTGCAGATGCCGACCTTGCAGGTAAAGTAGAAGGAGATGTACGTGTTTCAGGTAAACTGGTGCTACGACAAAATGCGGTGATAGACGGCAATATTTACACAAAAACTTTGATTGTGGAAGAAGGGGCACAGATAAACGGTACATGCAAAATGGGAGCCGACACCAAGAGTTTGTCCAATCATAATGATGCAGAGTATGCAGAAGAAACCAAGCTAAAAACGGCCCGGGCTTAATATTTGAAACTGCCACCTGAATACAGCCGATATTTAGGTTTGGGGGCAGAGATAGCTGCATCGTTAGCTATACCTATCTTACTGGGTTACTATGTCGATCTTTTTTTAGATGTTTCACCGTACGGTATTCTTGTAGGTTCAATAACAGGATTAGTAATGTTTCTAATGGTCGCGATACGCATATCAAAAGAGCCAACACATAAGGAGTAGTTTTGTTAAAAAAAATGATAAGACAAAACATTATTGTCTTATGCGTGCTTGCTGTACTTTTTTTCTTTTTACCTGTAGATAAGGCCGTAGCCATTTATAGCGGATTCTTGTTAAGTGCTATATTTATTGCAAGCAGTGCATGGGTTATTGATTTTTTTTGGGAGGCAGAAAACAAGCTGTTTATACAGGTTTTTTTCTTCTCCATGGCAATACGGTTTATTCTTATACTTA
This sequence comes from Balneolaceae bacterium, assembly GCA_006969905.1. Taxonomy (GTDB): domain Bacteria; phylum Bacteroidota; class Rhodothermia; order Balneolales; family Balneolaceae; genus Balneola. The sequence continues at coordinate 2,446,012 of CP030887.1, forward strand.
TCGTCTTTGGAATTTTGCTCGGAGTAACAAAAATTGATGAAATCTACTTTACAGTTAGTTTCATAATTTCCTATCTTTACCAATCTGTAACGGAAATGATTTTCATCAACAAAATTCTTCAGAAGAGAAGCAACAAAAAGTAATGATCCAGACCCTACGTCGCCTTTTTCTTACCCTTCTTTTTTTATCGATTAGCACTCCAAATTTACTTGCAGCAGATGCTGAAAATAAAGGTGATGAGCCTGTTATTGATGTAATGGGTACAGTTGCTGATCATGATTACTTGAAAGTTCCACAGTTTATTAATGGTGGAAAAATATATTTACCAAGGTTTCTTTATTGGGAAAATGCCGAAGGTGAATCTCGGTTAGACTTTTATTGGAATACTAAATCAGCAATAGCATCAGGCGCTTTTATTGATCAGGATCATGTATTAACTCCCGCTGATGGCGGAGTTATCAAAATGGATTTTTCTATCACCTCACATTTAGTGTATTTCTGGGCAGGTATGGGTTTAGCGTTATTCATCACCATTATGATGGCAGGGCGCTATAAAAGGGGAATTGGCAAAGATGTTGAGCCTAAAGGTGCCCTGCAAAACATTTTTGAAGTGCTGTTCATATTTATAAGGGATGACGTGGCCAGGGCAAACATAGATGACAATAAAAGTGATAAATATGTGCCTTATCTGTTTACTATGTTTATGGGTATTGCATTCATGAACCTTTTTGGGTTATTGCCTTGGGCTGCTACAGCAACAGCCGATTTAACAGTTACGGCAACACTAGCCATTATTACCTTTGTCATTACTCAGTTTAGCGGCACCAAAGATTATTGGGGACATATTTTCTGGTTTCCGGGTGTACCAACCTGGGTACGTGCCATTTTAACTCCCGTTGAAATTTTAGGGATGTTCACAAAGCCATTTGCATTGGCTATTCGTTTATTTGCCAACATGCTTTCAGGTAAAATTATGATCATTGCTATACTAGGCCTGATCTTTATTTTTTCTGATTTATTTGGTTCAGTTGCCGGAATTGGGGTGAGTGTATTTTCGGTAACTCTTACAGTGGTACTTTATGCATTAAAAGTTTTTGTAGCCTTATTACAGGCTTATATCTTCACGCTTCTTTCTGCGGTATTTATCGGAATGGCGGCTGAAGACCATCATCATGATGAAGAAAATTATCGTGCTGAACATGCAGCATAAATTAAATTAATCAAACAATCCTAACATAAAATAGAATACAACTATGGGACTATTAGCAGCTGGTATTGGAGCTGGAATCGTAGCAATCGGAGCTGGAATCGGTATCGGAATGATCGGTAAAGCAGCTACTGAAAGTATTGCACGTCAACCTGAAGCATCTGGCGATATTCGTGGTGCAATGATTCTTACTGCAGCCTTCATCGAGGGTGTGGCTCTTTTAGGTGCAGTTATCTGTATCCTTCTTGCACTTGGAATTGGCCAGTAATTAAGGATTAGAAATGACTCTTCTTTTAGCTGGCGGAGGCGGATTATTATCATTTAACCCTGGTTTTGCAATCTGGATTTTAATTTCCATGATCGTTTTTATCCTGGTTATGATGAAGTATGCCGTACCTCCAATTATGACAGCTTTAGTAGCTAGGGAGTCTAACATTAAAGACTCACTGGAGTCTGCTGAGAAAGCTTTAGCCAGGGCTGAAGAAATCTCCAAAGACAATGAGAAAGCACTCAGGGAAGCAGAAGTAAAAGCGCAGGAAATCCGAAAAGAAGCCCTTGAACAAGCCGAACTTCTCAGAACCGAGCGTATCTCAAAAGCTAAAGATGAAGCAACTCAAATTATTGAGCAAGCAAAAGCATCAATTGAACAGGAAAAAAAGCAGGCTTTGATGGAGTTAAGGGCAGAAGTTGCTCAACTTGCCGTCAAATCAGCTTCTATCATAATAGATGAAAACCTGGACAATGCTAAAAACAATAAGCTGGTCGATTCTTTTATAGGCGACCTGTCTAAAAATTAATCATCACGTTAATGTTGGTATCTAAAGCATCGCGCCGTTATGCTAATGCCTTACTGGAAATAGCCTTAGGGCAAAATTCCGTCGAGGAAATGCTTAATGACATGCTAACCATAAAATCAACTATTGAGGGATCGAGGGAATTACTTTTATTTCTGAGAAGCCCTATCGTGAAGCCCGCTGATAAACAGCAGGCTTTGCAGAAGATTTTTGAAGGTAAAGTGTCTAAAACGGTATCCCAGTTTATCACTCTCATAACTGAGAAGGGAAGGGAGAATATTCTTGATCAGATAGCGAATGCATTTGTAGAAGCTTACAACCAGCATGTTGGGATTATCACTGTTGAAGTAAAAACAGCAAAGGCTCTTAGCGACAAACAAGCAAAGGAGCTAACTGCTATGCTCGAAAAAACTACTTCCAAAAAAGTAAATTTGGATTTTCGTGTTATCGAAGAACTTCGGGGTGGTATTTCTATCAAAATTGATGATACCGTTATTGATGCCACTATAAAGCATAAGCTGGAGCAGCTTGAAACCCAATTCCTCCAATAAGGGGAATCAGATTTAGAACAGATTCAGAAATTAAACTAACACAATGAGCCAAGTCAGACCCGACGAAGTTTCCGCCATATTACGCAAGCAATTAGCAGGCTTTGACAATGAAGCCGATGTTTACGATGTAGGTACCGTACTAGAAGTAGGTGACGGTATTGCGCGCGTTTATGGTCTATCACAAGTGCAAGCCGGAGAGCTTGTAGAATTACCTGATTCAAAAGATGAAGATGGAAATAACATTACCGGAATGGTACTTAATCTGGAAGAAGATAATGTAGGTATCGTATTATTTGATGCTTCAAGCTCAGTACAGGAAGGGCATACGGTAAAACGCACTAAGGATATTGCTGCAATTAATGTTGGTGAAGGCTTGCTTGGTCGTGTTATTGATCCTTTGGGTAATCCAATTGATGGCAGGGGCCCTATAACAGGTAAAACTATCAAAGTACCTCTGGAACGAAAAGCTCCGGGTGTAATTTTCAGGGAGCCTGTATCTGAACCTCTCCAGACGGGTATCAAAGCCATCGACTCATTAATCCCTATCGGAAGGGGACAACGTGAGTTGATTATCGGTGACCGCCAAACAGGTAAAACTTCTGTGGCCATTGATACTATTTTGAACCAAAAATCTACCCAGGATAGTGATAAGCCTGTTTTTTGTATTTATGTAGCTGTTGGTCAAAAAGGATCTACAGTAGCAAACATCCGTAAGGTTCTGGAAGATAACGGAGCCATGGACTACACGGTAATTGTTTCAGCACCTGCCAGTGCTTCTGCACCTATGCAGTATATTGCACCTTTTGCCGGTGCCGCTGTTGGTGAGTATATCCGAGATACCGGTCGTCATGCGCTAGTTGTCTATGATGATCTTTCAAAGCAGGCTGTTGCCTACCGTGAAATGTCACTTTTATTAAAGCGACCTCCGGGACGTGAAGCCTACCCGGGCGATGTATTTTATTTGCACAGTCGTTTGTTGGAACGTGCGGCTAAGATCATTAATGATGATAAGGTAGCACAATCGATGAACAATATTCCTGAAGCCCTAAAACCTATGGTTAAAGGTGGAGGATCTCTTACAGCTCTTCCAATTATCGAAACCCAGGCTGGTGATGTTTCTGCATACATTCCAACCAACGTAATTTCTATTACTGACGGACAGATTTTCCTCGATACTGATTTATTCAACTCCGGTACTCGCCCTGCAATTGATGTAGGTATTTCAGTTTCCCGTGTAGGGGGTTCCGCCCAGGTTAAATCTATGAGAAAGCTCTCCGGAACGTTAAAGCTTGACCTTGCACAATATCGTGAACTGGAGGCCTTTGCTAAGTTTGGTTCCGATTTAGATCCTACTACACAAGCACAGCTTAGAAGGGGAGAACGTACTGCTGAACTTCTAAAGCAGGATGTATATCAGCCTCTTCCGGTAGAGCAGGAAATCGCATTGCTTAAAGTAAATGATGAAGGATTGTTTGACAATCTTGCTGTTGAAGATATCCGCGAATTTGAGGCTCAGTTTATTGAGACTATACTTGTTAAGCACGAAAAAGAAATGAAAGAATTAGCTAAATCCGGATTGCTGGATGACAAGCTAGGTGCAAGCTTAATTGAAATAGCAAATACAATTATTGATCAAATTTCAGCTGTTCACGAAGCATAATCTATGGCCAATCTACGCGACATACGAAATAGGATTACTACTATAGATAATACACAGCAGATTACTAAGGCTATGAAGATGGTTGCTGCTGCAAAGCTTAGAAAAGCCCAGGACAAGATTATAAAAACACGTCCTTATGCTGCTAAGATTCAGGATGTTGTAGGTAGGCTGGCAGGTAGTAATTCTGCTTCAAATGCAGTGATGGAAGTATCTGAACAGAACAATAATCTACTTTTTATAGTTATTGGCTCAGACAGAGGCCTCTGCGGTGGATTCAATAACAACTTGTTCAAAGAAGTTGAAAAACAATTAACAAGTACATTTTCTGCACAATTAAATGCAGGCACTATTTCTTTGATTACTATCGGAAAGAAAGCCACAGCATATTTTTCCAAAAGAGATTATCAGATAGTAGAGTCATTCCCTGGGTTCTTTGATAAATTAGAGTATGATTCTACTGCTGCGATTATGGAAAAGGCTACAGAAGAATTTATTGCTGATACTTATGACGAAGTTTATATCGCTTTCAACGAGTTCAAGTCGGTAATTTCTCAGAATCGAAAAGTAGATAAGGTATTACCTATCGATCCAGGCACTCTGGTAAGTGCAGATTCGAATGATGATTCTAAAGAAGCGATTGATTATATTTACGAGCCGAGTTCAGCAGCTATTTTGAATCGATTATTGCCACTCCATTTAAATACCCAGTTATGGAAAGCAGTACTTGAGTCTAATGCTTCAGAACAAGGTGCACGAATGTCAGCAATGGACAGTGCAACTGAGAATGCAAAAGAATTAAAGCGTTCTCTTAAGTTGCAGTACAACCAGGCCCGACAGAGTGCAATTACGACTGAGATTTCTGAAATTGTTTCGGGTGCGCAAGCACTTAGTGATAATTAACGGAGAGTTGGCAGAGTGGTCGAATGCGGCGGTCTTGAAAACCGTTGAGGCGCAAGTCTCCGGGGGTTCGAATCCCTCACTCTCCGCAACTACAAATAGCCCCTTTGGGGCTATTTGTGTTTTAAATAAAAGGTGAGTATATGCGTTAAGCCTCGCGTTTAATGCACTCTACATTATGAATAGATTCCTTACTTATTTACTGCTTTTCGCATTCTTAGTGTCGATCAACCTATCTGCTCAAGACACACTGCGAATTTCGTACTATGATTTTATAGACAAAGCCCTTCAGAATTCCGGCCAGGTTAAGTATATCGAAAACAAGATTGACATGGCTGAGAACAGGGTGGAGCAAGCCAAAGACCAGCGTTTTCTTCCTTCTTTAAATTATAGATCTGAGCATGCTTTAGTTCCCGGTGTTTCTTCTCCTAATGGATTTGATGAAGAATCTATATATCTGGATCCGGATGCAATCAACGATTGGGATAAGTTTGGTTTATTTACTCGATTCCGAATTACGGGAGTACAACCAGTATTTACATGGGGTGCCATAAATAAAGCTATTGATGCAGCCAGGTTAGGAGTTCAGGCATCTGTCCAGGAGGTAGAAGCAAGCAAATTTGACTTAGAGGTTCGGCTTTTTGAACTTTATCACAGCTATATATTAGCACTGGAAATTGAGAGGCTCTTAAAAGATGCAGAAGATAAAATCGCACAGATTGAGAGAGGGCTGGAAGATTTTGAGGAGGAAAACCCAGAGGAGTTTGATGAAAGTGAACTATTTAAATTCAGGATATTTAAATCTCAATTTGGAATCCAGCAGGCGGAGGTTGAGCAAAGCCTGAACTTCGTTAAAGAAACCTGGAAATACGCATTGAGAAATGATGAAGGTATTATCTATGAACCCGAAATAAGGTTCTTAGAACCATTTGACTTTTCTCTTTCAGAACTTTTTTTCTATCAGGAAAGCGCTTTAAATAACAGGGCTGAAATTCGTGGACTAGAATACGGGGAACAAGCACTATTAACCTATATTTCTTCCCTTAAATCACAAAATTTACCGGGCTTATTTTTTGGTTTTACCACAACATTTGCAAGCACACCGGTAAGGCCCAGGCAACCTAATCCATTTATAAATACTCCTGAGAATACTTTTAACACAGCAGTTGGTTTTACAATCCGGCAAAATCTAAATTTCTTTCAGGCCAATACTTCTTTAGAACGAAGTAAAATTGAAATGCGAAAAATGAGTGATTTAAAAGAAGCTGCTAGTGATGGGGTAATATTGGAGGTAAATGAAGCGTATAAGAATGCATCTATTGCTGAAGTAAAAGTAGATAAAACAGACGAGGCACTGGTTACGGCTAAAGAATGGTTACGAATGGAACAACTGGATTACGATTTTGGCATAGGAGAAGTAAAAGACCTGATTGATGCCATGAAAACGGAACTGGAATTAAGGCTTAAAGAAAAAGAGTATATTTTTGAATTCAACTCGGCAGTTGCAAAACTTAATAAATCAGCCGGGCTTCCGTTAATGTCACAATAATAAAATTAATTGATTATGAGATTTTTGAATACGGCTGTATGTTTTTTAATGATTGCAATACTTGGTAATACAGGCTTATTTGCTCAAGCTACCAGTGATCAGATTTCGAAATTGTTGAACGAACGGGATCAGGAAATAAAGGAGCTTTTAGGGCCGGAAGGCAGTGAATATACGGACGAACAGCGCAGCCAGCTAAAAGACATTATTAATGGCGTCATTGATTTCAGGTCAATGGCTAAATATGCACTGGAAGAAACCTATACAACTATAACTGATGAGCAAAGGGAAGAATTTGTGGAGCTTTTTTCAAGTATTATCCGTGACCAGTCACTAAACAAGTTAGACATATATCGTGCAAAGGTTACTTATGAATCGATAGATGTTGAAGGAAACACCGCTAGAGTAGAAACACTTGCCGAATTAGATGAGGTAAGAACTCCTGTACATTATGATATGGTATACCAAAATGATGAATGGGTGATTACAGACATGATAATAGATGATGTTTCAACTGCAGAATCTTATAATCGCCAGTTTCAGCGAATCATTACCAGGCGCGGGTTTGATGCACTTATGACCAGCCTCCGAAAAAGGGCTGCAAGAGCCAAATAAGATCGCTTTCGATCTCACTAACTAAATGAAAATTGTTTTTGTTTCCGATCAGTTTTATCCAAGAACTTCAGCAGATTCTGAACAAATAATTTCTTCTTTATCAGCACTTGGTGGGATTGCTGATACAACCTTACTTTCAGCAACATATAGAAACAGCCAAGCAGATACCCAGCAGATCGAGGATTATTACCAGAAGAAATGTACGTTTCAACTTAGCTTTATAAGCCATTTTTTTAGGAATGTTCGAGCTTTTGAAAAAATAAGTTTTGCTATTCAAAGTGGTTTTTGGTTAAAAAAAAATGCTTTTGATATTTCATACACAAGAAATATACCTGTTGTTATTACTTTGATTTTGTTTACAGACATTCCGATTGTTTTTGAATCCTATCGCCCCTGGCCATCACGAAACTTTATTTCAAAGTGGTTTTTTAAATGGCTAACCAGAAGAGCACAATTTCTGGGAATTATACTTCACTCAAAGTTTGCTGCCCAAAGTTTTTTGAATGTTGGTTTTGATTCAAAACAATTGCTGATAGCACATAATGCTTTTTCGATGGATGATTACAAATATGAGGACAAGACATCTATCAGAAAAAGATATCAGCTTCCAACAGATCAAATGATCATCACCTATTCCGGAAGAGTTAATAAAAGGAAAGGTGTAGATAAGATTTTCAGCTTGGCTAAAAAATTTAAGGGTTCGCTGTTTTTAATAGTTGGCTCTGAAAGAGAGGGAGAGATAGAAGAAAAAGCTAAGTCATTTAATAATATCAGAGTTTTTAAATGGCTGCCTAAAAAGGAAGTGTTTTCTTTACTTCTGGCATCCGATATTCTTTATATACCACCTACAACTAAAGCGAGAGATAAGGCCAAGAATACTGTTTTGCCACTAAAGACTTTTATGTATAAAGCTTCGGGAGTACCCATACTGGGGCCTGATATGAAAGACATACGAGAAGTATTGACGCATGATAAAAATGCGCTACTTGTTGAGCCGGACAATTTTAATTCTGAAATAAAGGGATTAGAAGTTTTAAAGAGCGATAAAGATTTAAGGGTGAGGTTGGGAAACCAAGCCAAAAAAGAAATGAAAGAGTTAACTTGGACAAAAAGGGCACAGAAAATCCTTAACTTCATTGAAACAAGATCAGGCACAATCTATCATAACTAACTATAATTAGCGGGTATTATTTCAGCTACTATTTCAGATTCTAATATGAAAGTTCTCATATATGCAACTACTTTTGGGGCCGATCTTTTAAGTCTTTCCAAATACTTATCTGAAAAAGAGGATGTAGAAATAAAAGTCCTCATGAAAGACGCTGAGCGTTTCAAATCTGAAGGAGTTTTTAAGTTTTGGGATCTTGACATAGAGCTTTATGAATATAATAAACTCAATATTGTTAAAGGTATTAATGGGTTTAATCCTGATGTAACAATTATGGATAATAATATTCCATTACGGCCTTTAAGCCCTAAAGCTCTAGTACTTTGGCATGGATATGGTTGGAAAGGGCCTAATGATGAAGAAGAATTTAAATGGATTCATAGAAGTATCAGGTTGAGTTGGGGCGATATGAAAGTTCCAAATCCAAATATTAAATGGCAGTGTTTTGGTGAAAAGGACTTTGAACACAGGTCGTCGATAAGCGGATTTCATCCGGAAAACTGTTTGATTCTTGGATCAGCAAGCCATGACTATTTACTTAAGGACACTCCTAAAGAATTATTACAACCCTATTACCCATTTGATATAGTAAACAAAAAGACGGTTCTAATTGCTCCAACATGGCACTATGGAGAAGTTTTCTCTCACTGGGGAGACGATGAGACTCTCTTCAATGAAGCTATCCAAAAACTCCAAGAAAGAGATGTAAATGTGATTTTACGTTTGCATGATTCATATCGTTTTGACCATCATTATGTTGAATTCTTACAGAATCTGGAAGAAAAGTTTCCCAATGTGTTATTAAAGTTCAAAGATATAAATCCTGATAACTTTCTTGATTTACAGGTTTCCGATGTTTTAATCACCAACTTCAGCAGTATCGCGAATCTTTTTTACGCTACTAAAAGGCCCACTGTTCATATTTACCCTGTAAAGAGTAAAGATGAGTCATTTATGTGGAGAAATAAGACGATACTGGGGATTCGAAAAAAATTAGTCGATTCGGTAAAGTTTATCTGGAAATACCCACCAGAAGAGAATGGAGGCTTACTTGCAAATAATTTTGAAGAGATGATGTCTCAGGTTTTTGAAAGTTTGGAGAAGCCCGATTGTTGTAAGACTAAATCCCAGGAGTATTTAGATAAGCATATGTTAGGTGCTGATGGCAGAAATTGTGAGCGTATTTATAATGCATTAAAAACGTTGGTTTACACCACCTAGTCATTGATCATTTTCTGTAGGTAGCTGTTTAATTTTGCCTCTTAACAATGCAATAGTATTTTTTTCATTTCTATAAACAATGACTAAAGCTATCATTAGAGTTAATAGAATACCGACAATAGTTATCAAAATGAGAGATGCATCAAAAAAGAAGTTTAGGGCATATTGTACACTGAACCCCAAACCGGTTATCAAGGGTATAAACCAAAAACCGGAAAAAGTTTTTCCGATAAACTTAAATATGCTCACCTCTAAGCTTTTAGCTCCAAAATAAAAAAGTAAAAGTACTACCAAAGGGTATCCGATTACCCAGGCCCAACCAACACCTATTAAACCAAATTGAGCTCCTATAAGAAAAGCTACAGGCATAATTATGGCATTAGATAATGAGTAAAAGAAGTTCAGTTTTGCCTGGCCTACTGCATTTAGTAGCTGAGGAATTAGAGGAGACACGGTTCTTAGAATAGCTGAAATCGCTAAAAGTCTGATTAAAGGAACAGCTTCAATCCATTCCGAAAAGTTAAGAATAACCAAGATATCATCAATAAAAAGCCCGATTAAAACCAGTATTATACTATTCAGTTTCATACTGCCGCGCGCAATAGTAAAAAAATACAATTGAAGGCGCTTTATCTGATTTTGTAACCTGGAAAAAGTGGGGTATGCAACCTCATTAAGATTGGATGTAAGAGTTTTGACGGTATCGGTTACTACCCTGTAGGCAAACGTATAAATACCAACTGCCTCAGTACCAAAAAGCCTACCCACTATTAAGTAGTCCGCATTTGAATAAAGGTTATATAAAAGCCTGGAACCAGTGGCATATAATCCAAAATAAACCTTGTCTTTGATTTCTTTCCAATTAAACTGGAAACGAGGAAAGAAGGGCTTATAGATCTGAGTTAGTAAAAGTTGAGCAAATCTATTTGCAATCTCAGCGCCAATAATGGCCCAGGCACCAAATCCGAAATAAGCTAAAGCGATCATTATTACAGATGAAAACAGTAGTGAGGCATTATCAATGATTGCTAATTCTTTGAAAAACAGATCCTTTTTTAAAAGGTTTCTGGGAACAAAGTAAAAGGTGAAGAAGATGATGATTAACCCATTTGCTCTGACTAAATCTGTGACCAGGGGCTCCCTGTAGAAACTAGCAGCTAATGGTGCTAATAAATAAATAAATAAATATAGAAGTATAGTTATAATCATTGATAACCAAAAAAGGCTATCCAGTTCCCTTTTTGAAACTTCTTTAGCTTGTACAATTGCTACACCTAATCCCATTTCAGTTATTGCTTGTATAATTGCAAATATTGCCAGGACAATACTTGCAATACCAAAAGCAGAGGGGGCTATGATCTTTAGTACAATAAATAAACCTAACAGGTTTATTACTTTACTCACAGCATTTCCTGCACCTGAATAAAGGAAAGATTTAATGACTCTATTGGAAAAAGAATTAGTGCTTGTCATCTAGAAAAACAATTGGAGTATGAAAATAAAGATTTTGATGAATAGCCCGGTACTTATTCTTTTAGCCATTCTATAACGTGTTCAAGAGGTTGTTTTTTTACAAGTATACGATAACAAAGCTCAGCACTTGCAACACTCATCAGCATCCAGCCCTGGTAACCTCCTAGTTGATTTATATACCATGAAAGTTTAACCCCTGGCTTTTTTAAATGTCCATCTTCAACAAGCTGACTTTCAAAAATCAATTTCTTATGTATTTTATGTAAGTCTTTATTTCTTCTTATCCATGCATGTTCAGATTCAGGAGCATGACCATCTTTAAACCCTGATATTAATGATTTAAAAAAATTCTTAGTGTTTTTGACGAAAGGTGAATTAATAATTTCTGGCCTCTCTGTTACTTCTGAAAATGAAAAGCCCTCTACTCCAGGGTAAGAAGCTACTTCTGGAAAACTTTTGCTCAATGCATGTAGTCTTGCCTTTTTATCACCAGCTACATCATGCGAGGTTGTTGAAGCGAGCCTAAAAGCTGAATAGGTTGAAGCAGGTGAAAAGGAGTAGACATCTGGCTCCATCATAGTATCAATATTGCCTGTATAGTGCAGCCCTCTATGGTGAATATCAAGCATTAACATTTTGAACCAAGGCTCTCCTTTGAACTCATTGATTTTTTCTTTGAAAAGATTTTCAGTTTGCCTCTTCCATTTATTTGAATCAGGTATTGAAAGTCTTCTGATCAAAGGGCTCGAGTATGTTCTTTTCCAAACGGCTTTATGAGGCTCGCTAGAGCGCAAGTTTTTTGTTTTCACAGCCATACCCATCAGTAAGTCCATTAAATAGCCGTTAAAGCTGATTGCAGCTCTTTTGAATGGCGAATTTTTTAAATCTAAAAGATAGTACTGATGGATATTTGAAAGGCCTCCTGTTCTATCCAGCCATCTTAATATCAAGTTGAAAGTATCAATGCTTTCCAGGTCTTTTGTATCAAGGGGTATATCCAAACCTTTAGCCATTTCTTTGACAGGCTCATAGTCCTTTTTTTGAATAAGTATATGACGTAAAATATCCGGCTTTTTCTTTTGGTAGATTAATTCTCCCAATAAATGTCTTGAATCTAATCCGCCGGTTAATGGAAGCTGGACAGGAAGGTTTTTTAGTTTTGGATGATTAAGAACACTATGAATTGTATCCCTGCAAATATTTGTAATCTTATCAGCTGATGATTCTAAAGAGGAGCTTGGATCTACTTGCTGTTTAAACTCTGTGACAGCGTTTTTTATTAGTCCTTCATTTTTATTATAAAAGTATGAGTAACCGGGAGTAACACGCTCAATTTCTTTTATCAAAGTTCGGTTATAGCCCGTATGTAGTAGCCGTATTTGTTCATACAGAGCCTGAGGGTTCAGGTTCATTTCCAAAGATTGTTCAGAAAACAAAATGGGAGTAGGGGATAATGAAAATGTTTTGTTGTCAGAATACATATACCAAGGCCGGCTACAAAGTAAATCGCTAACGAAATAAACTGAATCTCCCTCATCATTGGTTATCAAGATATTGAAGAACCCATCCATTTCCTGGAGCGCGCCTGGACCTTTTTCCAGAAAAATATTTATTGCAAACTCCGCATCTTCTAATTCTTTATCAGGGCTATTTATAAAAAGCCCATCCATGAAAAGATTCCAGCCTTTTTGAGATGCTTTACTTACTAGCAGCCCATGAGCCCGGACATAATTATCTCCAAATGAAACAGATGATTTTAGGTTTAAATCAAGGTTAGAAAAAAAAATACCCGGTGAATACTCGAGCCGCTTTTCACTCATAAAAAACAGGTGCATTATTATCCTGAAGTTTAAATATAGCGAATATTAGCTCTCGATAGAACCTAATCACAAGTTCAAATGAAATTCTCTCTGCGAAAGTATTAACATAACTTTGTCAGAATGTGTATCTTTCCTGAATAATCAAATTTAGCATAACAAAAGAATGATCAAGCCTCAAGTTAAGCCACATGCTGGTAAATTATTAGTACTAACACCAGGTATGGGAGCTGTTGCTACCACTTTTATGGCAGGTGTAGTATCTGCACGAAAAAACTTAAGTAAACCTTTTGGTTCTTTAACTCAATTACAGACTATTCGGCTAGGAGCCCGCTCAGAAAACCGAAACCCTCTAATTAAGGACTTTCTTGATTTAGCAGGCTTGGATGATATCGTATTTGGGGGTTGGGATGTAAAAGCTGATAATGCTTTTGAAGCTGCAAAAAATGCAAATGTTTTAAGCCCACAGGACTTAGACCCACTTAAAGAAGAGCTTGAAGCAATTGAACCTATGACGGCCGCCTTTGACCAACGTTACGTAAAAAAGCTGGAGGGGCCGAACGTAAAAGATATTCCTAATAAAATGGAGTTAGCTGAAGCACTTCGAGAGGATATCAGGAATAAAATGAAGGAAACCGGAGCTACCCGTGCGGTAATGGTTTGGTGTGGTTCCACAGAGGTTCATTTACATCCCGCTGCTTGTCATCAATCCATCGAGGCTTTTGAAGAAGGCTTAAGAAATAATGATGATTCAATCGCACCTTCTCAATTATACGCTTATGCTGCAATAAAAGAGGGTGTTCCTTATTCAAATGGTGCTCCGAATCTTTCAGCAGATTTCCCTGCTTTGGAACAACTGGCTGAGCAGGAAAATGTACCTATAGCCGGGAAAGACTTCAAAACAGGCCAGACTTTAATGAAGACAATTTTGGCTCCCGGGTTCAAAACCAGGATGCTAGGTATCAGAGGTTGGTTCTCAACAAATATTTTGGGTAATAGAGATGGCGAAGTGCTTGATGATCCTGAAAGTTTTAAGTCAAAGGAAGTTACAAAAACAGGAGTACTTGATTCCATCCTTCAACCGGAAGTATACCCCGAACTATATGCTGATCTATATCACAAAGTGAGGATTAACTACTACCCGCCGAGAGGTGATGAAAAAGAGGGTTGGGACAACATTGATATCTTCGGCTGGATGGGTTATGACATGCAGATAAAAGTAGATTTCCTGTGCAGAGATTCAATTCTGGCAGCCCCGATTGTCTTGGATTTAGCTTTATTCCTTGATTTTGCTAAACGGGCAAACAAAAGTGGTATCCAGGAATGGCTATCTTTTTATTTCAAAAGCCCGCAGGTAAAAGCTGGACATGTACCTGAGCACGATATTTTTATACAACACTTCAGGCTTAAAAATACGTTACGTGTATTAGGCGGTGAAAAGCCGGTAACCCATTTATCTGAAAACTTCGAAGAAGAAGCTGTTAGCTGATTTGTCTTCTAAAAGCATAAGAAAGGGTTTAATACTTGCGGCCGGTTATGGTTCAAGATTAGAAGGTGTGAGTGCGGTTACAGAATTTAAACCTCTCACACCTATACTGGGAGTACCTCTCATATTCAGGACTATTGATAGCTTATCAAAAGCGGGATGTGATGAGATATTGATTGTACTTGGTTATGGCCATTCAGAAATAAAAAAAGCTATTCTGGAGTCTTACAAAGGAGATATTCCTTTAGAGTTTATATTCAACGAGAAGTATGATCTTAGTAATGGGGTATCTGTGCTTTCTGCTAAAGATTTGGTTAGTGAAGTTTTTATAATGACAATGGCAGATCATGTCCTTGGGGATTCTTTGATGGAAATTGCCCGTGATTATAAACCCGAGCCGCACTCTGCTGCACTTCTGGTTGACTATAAGATTGATTCAATCTTTGATATGGATGACGCTACCAAAGTACTTTCAAAAGATGGAAAGATTGTTTCTATAGGCAAGCAGATCGAAGAATTTAATTGTATTGATACCGGTGTGTTTGTATGCACCAAGGGTTTGATCGATTCACTGGAAAAGTTTTATAAAAAAAACGGAGATGCTTCTATTTCAAATGGTGTGCAGGATTTAGCATCATCAAACAGAATGCATACCATAGATATTGGGGATGGCTTTTGGCAGGATGTAGATACACCGGAGATGTTTGAATATGTTGAAAGAGTTTTAAAAAAGAACGATCCTAAGTAATAATTCAGCTTAGCATTTATTTAATAGCCATAAAGCTAAAAAAGGCTTTTTCTCCATTAACTAAAGCCAGCCCATTCATTTCAATTACCTCCCCACGTAAAAACCGTTTGGCAATTATTTTTTTAATTCCTCCAAGCTCATCCAAGATGGAATAAGAATTAAAGTGATCTGTTACTTCAAATCGAATTTCATCAGTTTCCTTAGGTTGTATAACAATGTTGGTATTCAGGTATACTCCATGAGTTTTTTTTGATTCGTTAAATTCAATTGATTCAGGGGTAATTTTTTTAGGTATTCCATCCTGGTACCTTATTCCATAACCGATTGGAATAAGTTCGTCTTTATCTTTTACAGTTATAAAATTAAACATATACCCATTTTGGTCATCACCGCTTTTAACCCTGAAACTCTTATGTATTAACTTGGTTGGGAGGTTTTTCTGGTAGATATGATCCATTACGGCTGTACCTTCAGCTTCAATTTTTTCTCCATTAATCGAAACATGGCCTTTTACTTTAGCATGTGGTATCAATATTGACAAGCCAAACTGATTCCCGCGAATCTTATAAACTCCGTCACCCCAGATTTTTCCTTTAGCAATGTCATAAAGTGTGAGCCGGACATCATAAGCAACGCCATCTTTTGTTGTTTTGAAGTTAATCGTATGCTCATCGTCAAAACTGCCCTTGGCCCAGTACCTCCGTTCAGGATGCAGAATTATGATATTGCTATCTGCCTTATTGATGAACTTATCTACGGAGTATTCTTTATTTGCAATATAATCCTTGCCATCTAACCATCGTACAGCCATTTTGCCACCAGTTACCCGGCTTTTGAAAGAACCAAAATCATTAATTGAAAAGGTGTAGAGTACTTGTACTCCATTATCGAGCTGAACCTGGTAAGTATAAAGTTCATTATAATATTTTGAGGGTAGGTTTTTTGCTAAAAAATCATTGGGTTCTATAGAACGGAACTCACCATTGGGATTCTCAATAAGCTGGCTTACGGATGTAGCTGTAAACAATAATAGCAGAAAAGATGTAAGTAGAATTCTGTTAAGCATAGTTGATGAAGGTCTCTGTAAATGATATAAAATGAAAATGCCCTGTAAAGTAATTTCTAGAAATTCTTATTTAAAATAGCTAACTGAAATAATGAGCACTTAGTATTTTAAACCCATAATTCGATCAGTTAATTCTTATACTTGTGTAAAATAATCATCAAAAGTATAACGAATTTGATAAAGCGGGTAGTACTAGCTGTTATTGTTTTGTTAAGTATGTTTGGAGAAGCTTTTCCCCAAAAAGCTCGCATACTGGATTTGGATAATTCTAATGCATATAGCCTTATAGAGCGATTTATCCAACTGGGTAAGTTTAAAAATATTAATCCCACTAAACTTCCCTATAAAGAGATTGAAGTTTACGACGAGTTAAAGAATATTGACATAGAATCTCTTTCAAAAGTAGAAAAAATATGGTATAACCAACTTGCCAATGAAATAGGTTTTTCGAAATTCGAAACCGAGAAAGAATACGTGGTTGAGCCTTTGCTTCTTTCCGGCTCTGAAGTCAATAATTCTGAGCGTAAAAACACCTATCGTCCTACAAGTGATAAGCTTTTTGTGTGGCCTTACGCTGAAGCATCTTTGTATGTAGATTATAAAAATATCACCATCAGTAATAATGTTCGGTTTGACCTTTATTACGAGTTTGCCCCGGATGGACTTGACGCTACAAACAGGTTATATATCCGCAATGAAAACTCTTACCTGAGCTACCGCTCAAAGTATTTAAGCGCATATTTAGGAAGGGCAGAAAACCAATGGGGTAAATACCGTCGTGGTTCTTCATTTATAACAGAAAATGCTGTCCCTTTTGATCAGCTTAATTACACACTGGGAACATCAAAGGTTTCCTTTTCTTCAATTGTTGGTGTGCTTGACAATATTGGTTCTGATAATGTTTTTGATGGAATTACCAGGGGTGATCCTAATGCTATCCGCAGGTTTGTTGCTATTAAACGAATGGATTGGAGAGTAAATGAAAATTTAGTTTTAACCTTTAAAGAGGCGAATCTTTACTCAGGTGAGAATACCAATATTGAACCCAAGTATATGCTGCCTAACTTCCTGTTTTTCTTTTTGGAAGCCGCCCCGCCTAAAGATCAGGTTGAAAACCTCATGATAGGAGGAAGTATATGGTATCGAAATAACTCGTTTTCAGTCAATTTCGATATGATGCTGGATGACCTGATTACCAACAGGGTTGAACGGGGCATAACAGAAAAGAATAACTTCGCTATCGTATTAAATACCTCCTATATGTTTAGGAGATATCCTGCCCAATTAAACCTGGATTTTGAGCTTTTTACTTACCAAGTGTATAATACAGACCAGGCGGAAGGACGCTACTTATATTTAGGGAAAGGAATTGCCAGCCAGTTTAACGACTTCATTTTTTCAGAGGTAAGTTTGGACTACTTTATGGATTTGAAGGTTGAAGGTCTCCGTATTTCTCCTTACGTAGGGCTGTTAAAACAAGGAGAGCAAGTTATCAATCAACCGTTTAGAAGTACCTATGAAAATGGTAAAGAGTTTGAATATGTATTAACAGGTACAGTTGAAGACACCTATAGGTTTGCCATAGACCTTCAATATTACCTAAAGCAAAATTTATGGCTGAAAACCGATTTAGGTTTAAATATTGTGCAAAATAAAGCGAATGTAAGAGGGGTTAATGAGCAAAGGTTTAACGGAATGATTGAGCTTGGGTTCAGGCTTTCATTTGCAAACTTATTTGAATGATGCACCAAACTACTTTTCTTATAAATTATTACTCAATCTTCCCAATCTTTTAGGTATTTTCCACAGCTAAATAATATGATCTCATCTTAGATGAAAAAAATTCTCAGGCTATTTCAACCTTTATTATTACTTAATATTAAGCATCCCTTTTTAGTGATCGGGGTAAGCTTTTTAGTTGCTGCCGGCAGCGCTTATTATGCTGCTAAGCTTAAGGTAGATACCGATATTGCAAATTTACTCCCCAAAGATCACCCCAATGTACTGGCCTTAGAGGAGCTTAAAAATAGTGTGGGAGGGGAGACTGAGATGCAAGTGGCTATCAAGTCCCCAAGTTTTGAAGCCAATAAAAAATTTGCTGAAGACCTGATACCCAAAACACTGGAGTTATTCTATCCCAGGTATAAGGATACTTATTTCAAGCGTGCAGAGTATCGTAAAAACACCGAGGTATTGAAGGATAATGCCCTTTATCTGGCTAGTGATCAGGAACTTTCTGACATAAAAGAATGGCTGCAGGAAGAAATAGCTACGGCAAAGGAAGAGGCTAACCCGTTCTTTTTTGATTTTGAAGATGACTTTGAAGACGAGGAAGAGCCTGAAGAGGATAAATCGGAACAGTTCAAAGAGAGTTATGATGTACTTGTACCTTCAGAGTATCCTATCAGTGAGGATAGTACAATCATGGTTATCAAATTTTACCCCACAGGTTCAAAAAGTGATATCCAGTACCTGGAGGATATGTTTGTCGCTTATGATTCATTGCTGACAGCCATGAATCCTCAATCCTATCATCCTGCCATGGAAGTTCAGTTTGGAGGACGGTTAAAACGCCATCTGGAAGAATTGACTTCTATAATGAAAGACGTGATAGGAAGTTTTGCCACAGGGATAAGCAGTGTGATTTTGTTAGTGATGTTATACTTCTTTATCAAAAAGTACATCCATTATCGAAACGGACTTGACCCGGATAAGACTCATACTATCTGGAGCCATATTGCCCGAATGCCGGTTCCTGTTATGGTAATCGGGCTTCCCTTGATAATGAGCCTTTTGTGGACATTTGGGCTTACCTATTTCTACCTGGGGATGCTCAACACAATGACCTCGGTACTTTTTGTAATCCTCTTTGGTTTAGGTATTGATTACGGGATTCATTACTACGCGCGGTATATCGAGCTTAGGTCCTCCGGAATGAGTGTAGAAGAATCCATTTTGGCCACTAATGAAAAAACAGGGGAAGCCATTTTTGTAAGCGCATTTACAACAGCAGCAGCTCTTTATGTGCTAATGTTCGCCGATTTCAGAGGGTTTTCCGAGTTTGGTTTTATTTCCGGAACCGGGATTTTGCTTGCACTTTTCGCCATGCTTTATGTGTTACCGTCTTTGCTGGTAATTTTCGAGAAGTTCAACTGGATTTTGTTCTCCGAGCCGGAAGAAAAAGAAATTTCTGTTCACCGTTATCCTTTTTCAAGAGCTATTGTGATTGTGGGCCTTATTATTTCAGGATTGGTAATCGGGTTTAGCGGCCATTTAAGCTTTCAATATGACTTTGGTAAACTGGAGCCTAAATTTCCTGAATATGAAAAGTTCAGGGATGTAGCTAATCAGGTGGGCAGTTCTGATAAACGGAATCCTGCTTATATCATTGCAGATTCTGATGCTGAAGTAGAAGAACTTATGAGCTTACTTAAAGCACGAATGGAAGCAGACACTACTTCTCCGACTATTCTTAGTGTAGAAGCTTTGCAAGAACGCTTTCCAAGTTCCGAAGAGGAATCAGATGCCAAACTCCAATCCATTGCAGAGATCCGGGAACTGCTTAAAGATCCTTTTATTATTGCTAAAGAAAACGAAGACCTCGATAAACTCAGAAGGGCTTCTCAAACCACAGAGCCTTTAACCATAGAACAGATACCTGATTACCTGAAGTCAAGATTTATAACGAAAGATGGGGAAGTAGGCCGTTTCGTAATTATATACCCTTCCGTGGGACTTTCGGATGGCAAAAAATCTATTGCTTTTAAGGACGATGTGGGGGAAGTAATCCTGGATAATGGAAAAACCTACCACGCAGCCAGTACCTCTATAGTAGCTGCCTCCATGCTGGATTTGATGAGAACTGAAAGTCCGTATATGGTTGGGGCTACTTTTATCATCATTTATCTGTTTATGATTTTTACTTTCCGGTCTTTTCGATGGTCTATCATATCCATGCTGCCCCTTGTAGTGGGCTTACTTTGGCTTTTTGGGATTATGATTGTATTCGGGCTCCAGTTCAATTTCTATAACCTTGTGGTATTGCCTGCCATACTTGGTATTGGCGAAGATAGCGGCGTTCACCTGGCACACCGTTACAGGGATGAGGGAAAAAACTCCATGTGGGCTGTTCTTTCAAGTACGGGACAGCATATCACTATGGGCTCAATTACAACGATGCTGGGCTTTGCAGGTTTACTGTTTACCAGTCACCCGGGCTTACAGTCTCTTGGGGTTATGGCTGTACTGGGAATTGGTATGACACTGCTAACCTCGGTTACTTTTTTACCGGCACTTATCCAGTGGTTGGAAGACAGAGACTGGATAAGGTTTTGATTCCTGATTTTTCTGATTTATTTAACAAAGAAGGCCTGGCAAAGTGTCTTGATTTCCTTAAAAGCTATAAAACAGAGCTTTTAAGTATCTCATTACCGTTAATAGTAGGCTTCGAGCTCATTATAGTTCTACTTCTGGCTACCGACTATTTAGGATTAGGAGATAGTACAGGCACATACTTGTTGGCGATTTTGAATTTCGTTTACACTACCTGTCTTTTTTTAAGTATAGTGCTGCTACTACGATATATCGAAATTGGGGGAGAAGTTACCATATCAACTATAAAAGATTTTATTAAACAGAGATTTTGGTATACACTGATTTCATTTATCGGACTTCAACTTATGGTTGCTTTGGGTTTTCTGTTTCTGATAATTCCCGGAATTGTAATTGCAGTTAAATTAACAGCTATGCTTTACTTAATCTCGGTAGACGGGTTTTCTTTTTCAGATGCCGTCAGGTATAGTTTTGAAGGTACCAATAACATATTCTGGGCTATATTTATCATTTCCTTTGTTCTGTCTTTGCCGGCAGCAGTGATTTACCTTATCCAACTCCACCTAACGTCTGTGATTGCTAATTCCCTGATCTCAATGTTTATTTCTTTATACAGTGTGCTATTCTATATACTGGGCTATATAATTTATACGGAAGTAAAAAGAAGAATAGACTATTCTTCTGAGACCGATCTGGTTTAGGGAATTAAAATACCCCTCTGCAATTATCTAATAATGAAACAGATATTCTGTCTACTTCAACAGCGCCAGTCGGAAGCTCTTCAAGTTCGAGGCCAGGGTATGATTCCACTTCTTTCCAGTCTTCAATAGTGGAACTGAAGAATTCAGAAGCTGAAGCATCCGTTTCGTAAACTATAACTTCATACTGTTCGTCCTTATCCCCACCAAAACGGGTGATTACCTGCCATTCTCCATTTCTTTTATAGGAAGTATTGGTATGATCGGACTGAGGATAATATTTATTATCCGATGGCTTAAGAAGTACCCAGATATCTTTTTCATGAGAATCAGGATAAACACCCATCGTTAAAATCCGGCACTTAACCGCATCACCTTCAACCGGTGAAATTACCTGTACCTGCTCAACCGGGTGTTGAACCTGTAAAATATTTCCAACATCCGCCTGCTCTATCTGGCCCTGCAGGTTAACCGCCCCGAAAGAGTATCCGCCATATATAATTAATAAAATACCTATTAATCCCACGGGGATTCTCAGTGTGGCGCTGATAAGGCTATCGGATGAATCTTTTTTCCGCAAGCTGCCGGCAATTGCTATTAAGATGAGTAGGGTACCAAGAGCTATAATAATTACATTAACAGACATGGCTCACAATTTTGAAATGGAAGGTTTAGTATGTATCTCAAAACGCAATTTTAATGTAGCAAAGTGGTGTTATTTACACAACTTTTTGTATATGAAGAGCGGAGCGAATTCATCTCCAACATAAGAATAACACGCATTGAGTTGGTGTTATCCTAGTTTCATCTTTAAGTTTTATTGTTGTTATTCCTGTAATTAATAAGGATAACATGAAGAAAAATGATTTAATAGCAAAATACAAACATCATCTTACGCTTAGAATTTTAGTCAGAGTACAACCAGGGCTTATCAAAACGAACTCTATATTTTTCTCAATTACTGCTTCCAGAAGCTGGGGGAGAAGATGATGAGGATGGTAAAGATTTCCAGGCGGCCGATCATCATCAGCATGATCATAACCCATTTACCGAGGTAAGGCATTTTGGCAAAGCTGTCGGTAGGGCCAAATTCTCCCCAACCGGGACCTATATTTCCCAAAGCAGCAATGCTGGCCCCCGCGGAGGACATGATATCATAACCGAATAGCGAGATAATGAAAGCACCTGTCCCGAAAATAAACATGTAGAGCATGAAAAAGCTGAGGACTGTACGCTGGATATTTTGGTTAATAGCCTGCTCTCCAATTCGTACCGGGAGGATGGCTTTGGGGTGAATAATTTGTTTAATCTCTCGCCCTGTGTTGCGGATAAGGATCATCCAGCGGATCATTTTTATACCCCCGCCTGTGGAGCCTGCACTGCCTCCCGTAAAAAAGAGAAGGAGTAACAAAAAGGCCCCGAACGGGTACCAAAGTTCATAATCGTTGGTGCCAAACCCGGTTGTGGTTATAATGGCAACTGCCTGGAAAGCTCCATAGCGTAATGCTTCAAGAATAGCATAGCCGTCAAAAAACCACAGGGAGAATGAGATACCCAATATCCCAATTAAACATACCAGCGAATAAAAGCGGACTTCGCGGTTGGCAAAAAAGGTTTGAGTTTCTCCTCTAAGCAGGCGGAAGTGCATGGCAAAGTTAATTCCTGCCAAAAACATGAAAAGCGTAATAACCCAATCAATATATGCAGATTCAAAACCCTGAATACTGGCATTTTTAGTGGAGAAACCACCTGTAGCCAAAGTTGCCATCGCGTGATTAATAGCATCAAACCAATCCATGGAAGGGTGAACCCAGAGCAGAACAAATTCGATAGCGGTAAAGGCTACGTATACCACCCAAAGCAGCTTTGCGGTTTCCTGTACACGGGGTGTGAGTTTATCAGTGGTAGGGCCGGGCGATTCAGCCTGGAAAAGCTGCATGCCCCCAATTCCTAACAGGGGTAAAATAGCGATGGATAAAACGATTATTCCCATACCGCCTAACCAGTGTGCAAGCGACCTCCAGAAGAGAAAGCTTTTGGGTATAGATTCGATATCAGGGTTGGTAAACCCATCAGAGGTGGTTCCGCCAAGTATGGTAGAGCCTGTAGTGGTAAGCCCGCTGATAGTTTCAAATACGGCATCGGTGTAGCTGGGCAATATCCCGGAAATCACAAAGGGTAAAGCGCCTACCAGGGAGAGGGTAAGCCAGGTAAGGCTTACTACCAAAAACCCTTCCCTGATACGAATCTCGTTTTTGGGTTTAAAGAAATACCAGAGTATACCCCCGCTTGCAAAAGCAATTCCTGCTGAGATCAAAAACGCATGCCAGGTATCTTCTCCGTAAATGAGATCAATAATAGCAGGGAAGAGAAGGGCAAAACCCATAAAGAATACAAAAGCCCCGAGGATGCCCAGAACCACCAGGAAGTCAATAGTGGGCCGGTTAAAGGCATCAATTACGCTTTTGGGTTTAGCCATCTACTGGAAAAGTTGGGTTACTTTTTCAACTGCTTCCGGCAAGCAGAATACCATGACCCTGTCTTCGGCTTTAATTTCGGTTAAACCGGTAGCGATTTCCACCGAACCGTTACAAAGTATACCCCCGATAATACACCCGTTTGGAAGCTTTAGGTCTTTGAGTTTTTTCCCCACTGCTTTTGATTTTGGCGAAGTCAGCAGTTCAATTACTTCTGCTTTTATCCCACGTAATTCGGTAACAGAGATGACTTTGCCTTTACGGACATAGCGGTGTATTTCGTTAGAAGCTGCTACTTTTTTATTCACTACTGCGTCCAGGCCGATAGTTTGACTTAGGGGAATGAAATCAGGTTTAGAAACTAAGGCCACCGTTTTTTTAACATCGAGATGCTTCGCCATCAGGCAGGAGATGATGTTGGATTCTTCATCATCGGTAACCGCTACAAAGGCATCCATATCAGTAATACCTTCGGTTGCCAGGAGATCAGGGTCTGTAGGATTTCCATGTAAGATCATAGCTGATCTCAGTTCAATGGCGAGTTCTTCAGCAGAATCATAATTCGGCTCAATAAGCTTAACCGACCAATCACGTTTTGGATCTCCACATAAAATCCGGGCTATCATAGAACCAATAGCTGAGCCTCCTGCAATCATAATACGATTTAGCTTTGCTTCAACTTTCCCGGTTGTTTTAACGATTTCAGGTATATCCGGGGTCTTTGCGAGGATAAATACCTGGTCAAATTTTTGCAGCCGAACCGGGCCATGGGGAATTAGTGTTAATCCCCGCCTTGCTATCGCTACCACCCGAAAAGTGATATCCGAATGCTCTTGTGCATATTCAATTAGTGATTTTCCAATAAGGGGAGAAGTAGAGTCGAGCCGGATTCCAATCAACTGCATTTCCCCTTCAGCAAGGTTGATTACATCGCTGGCGGCAGACCGTTTAAGCAATTGGGCAATTTCCTGTGCTGCACTCATTTCAGGATGGATCATTACATCAATGCCCAAATCCATTGGCTTTAAAGGGGAATTGTGGGTAGAGAATTCATCACTTCTCACCCTGGCAATAACCATTTTAGCACCCAGTTTTTTGCTGATCATGGATGCGATCATGTTTACTTCATCTATACTGGTTACGGCAATGGTAATGTCTGAGTCTTCAACTCCGGCCTCGGCTAAATCTTTGGCTGAAGTGGCATTTCCTTCTTTTACTAAAACATCAAGTGTATCAGAAACACGGGTAAGGCATTCTTTCTCACGATCCAGAACAATTACATCGTGCTTTTCTTTAGATAGTACGCTGGCAAGATCATAACCAATTTCCCCAGCACCAATAATAATAATCTTCAAAAGAGATGTTTACATGTGATTAAAAAACAAACTAAGCTACTCCATTTTCAGATGAAAAGAAACATCCTAAGCAGGGTAGCTTACTCTGTTACAACAATCAGGTCTACGGATATCGGTTGTGATTGAGCTACATTTCTGTCTCTTACCTCAACGGTAAACCTGTTTTCTCCTCGGATTAAACGAACGCCTAACTGCATGCCTTTCCCAATGATCTCGCCTCGTTGTTTCCAGGTATATTCCACTTCACGCATATTCCTGTTTACGGTTGGGGCTTTAAGGATAAGGCTTGGGTTAGCCGGGTTCCAGTTCAATCGTTGTGGTTGAATCTGTTCTGTAAATTGCAGAGGCGATACAACTTCAATCTCAAAGGATTGGTTGGTTGCTTCCTGGCCCTGGGGTACCCATGCTAATTGGAAAGTAGTAACTCCGGGAGAGTATCCAACCCATTGATCCTGGTAAATAGCCTGGTTTTTGAATCTCCAGTTTTGAGGAACTCCCAATTCAGAAATAGTAAGTGTACCACCTACAATTATTTTTTCAGGGTAAGTGGGTTTAACAGTTGGCAGCGGAAGGGGGGTAAACTCCACAACTGCTGAATCAATGGAATTTGGCAGGCCACGTCCATCATTTTGGATCAGCGTTACTGTGTAACCTTCCATGCTTTCTGCGCGGAAAGCAGGAGTTGGAACGGGGCTCCCATTCACTTTCCAGCTGGACGACAGCATATCATTATCACGATCCTGCGCTAAACCGCTCTGGAAGTTAACCATTTGATTCAGATAGATCTTTTCAGGGGCTATAATGGAAGGTGTGGGTGAACTATTAGCGAAGAAGGTTTTTTCCTGTGTTACTTTACTGTTAGATGCCGATGAATTATCAGTAATTTCCAAAGTAACTTTATGCTGCCCGGGGGCTATGGTTTTTATAAGCTCTGATGCATTTGAGCTTACAAAACCATCATCCAGGTACCATTTATATTCTTTGATGTAACCGTCCGGATCGGAAGAAGCCATAGCGTCTAATCGTAAATCGGTTCCTGCTGCTACATTTTGAGGCAGGTTCCATGAAATAACCGGAGGTGCATTCACTTTTATCGATTTGGTGAGGCTTATCGTATTACAGGAAGTGGTGGAATTGGTTTCCAGCTCAAGGGTTACGAAGTATTCACCCGGTTGATTGAAGGTGTATGAATTTGTTAGGCCATTTACAACTTGTTGTCCGCTTTCAGTATCAATTAACCAGCGAGCTGTTTTAATACCGCCTTCTGCAACAGATGCAGAACCATCTAAAGTGATAGTTTCTCCAGGAATGGCATATTCAGGGAGAGTGAAGTCAGCTTCAGGCCCTTCAATTACGCGAACGGTTGCTGTAGTTTGGCTTACATTACTACAACGCCCTGATCCGGAACCTTCTACAGTAAGTGACACTGTGTAAATACCTGGCTCGGTAAATACATGGTTAATTCTTGGGCCTGTATTTGTTTTTCCATCACCGGTATCCCAGCTAAAGGAGGGAAGGGCACCTGAAGGATCGGTACTGGCAGAGCCGTCAAAAGTAATGCTTGAGTTTACGCAAATAGTAGTGTCTACTATATTAAGTTTTGCAACCGGAGAACCTTCTATTATAACCGGGATCTTTGTAATTGTTTTTTCCCCAGAGAAACCGTCATCCAAAGTTAGTTTGGCTTCATAAACGCCGGGAGTTTCATATACATAAGAAGGGTTGGGTTCATCAGATTGTTCGCCATTTCCAAAATCCCAGTTAACGCTGAACGGGTCTCCATCGGGATCAAAGCTTTGTGCACTATTGAATAAAACTGTCTGTCCCGTACAGGAAGCGATCTCAGCATCAACTACTGCCTGTACCGGCCTGTTGACTAGCACACGGATGGATTCTGTATTTTTACTGTTTGATAGTCCTAACCCATCATCCAGTGTTAAACCGATAAAGTGTACACCGGGCTCCGGGGCAATCCAGGTGAAACTTGCTTCATTTCGTTTACTTCCATCGGGTAGTGTCCACTCAAAAGAAACCGGGTTGTTGTCCAGGTCATAGCTTGCAGAAGCGTCCAGTTTTATTGCCATGGAATTTGAGCGAACAACAGGTTCGGTAACAATATAGGGCTGGTGGTTTACATTGGTTTGATCTTCAATGGTAACCGATGAATTGGAGAGCCCGTCAGAATCTTCTACAGTAAGCCGGAAAGATTGAATACCGCTTTCCGGGAATATTCGTTGAATCTGTCGGCCTTGTAGCGTGGTTCCGTCAGCAAACTCCCAAAGATATTCTTTAATGGCTCCATCTGGATCATAAGAATCTTCAGCTGTAAAAATTATTTCTGTATCGGGTACCAGGTGATCAGGTGTGGTTTTCCACCGTGGTACAGGAGGGGCATTTACCCGGATCTGCTTGGTTACAATTCCTTCTGCGAGCTCGTATCCCGAGTTATCTTTTACTCTCAGTGTAACATCATAGGTTCCAACCTGGTCAAAACTCAGGGAAGCATTAGGGCCGGTTGCAACCGAATTCCCATTAGCAAACCATTCGTAAGAAGTTACTGAACCATCGGCATCTGTACTGAGCGAACCGTCAACTGTAAAGCTTTCCCCTGGTGCAACCACCTCCTGCATAGCAAAATCAGCAACGGGATATTGATTTATCACTACGATATGTTCGGCAGTACGTGTACTGTTTGAAAGGCCTTCGCCATCATTTACTGTAAGGGTAACCCTGTACTCTCCGGTGCGTTGGTAAAAATGATCAACATTTGGACCCGATCCTCTGTTTCCATCACCAAAATCCCATGAGTAAGTGGTTAGTTCTGATTCAGAATCAGTGCTTTGTTCAGCAGAAAACGAAACCTTAGAAACTGAAGTCATATCCAAGGCAGTAATTATGGGGTTTGGAGCAGAATTAATCCGGATAGTCCTGGACAGCTCCTGTGTTGAATTGGAAACTCCTCGTCCGTCATCCACTACCAGTTTTACTGTATATGTGCCAGGTTCGCTAAAACTATATTCAGCAAGCTGGTTTTCAGCGACTAAGCCATCATTAACAAACCAGTTAAAACTTAATGGATCTGAGTTTGAGTCAGTGGAAGACGCTGCATTAAGATTGATAATATCACCTGGGGCAGCTTTTTCAGCGATTGTAAAAGAAGGAACAGGGGCAGAGTTAACCTCATAAGTTCTTGAAACAGTATACTCCGCATTATCAGAAGGCGAGCCATCATTAACGGTCAGATTTACAGTATAAATGCCCGCAGCTGCATGAGAAACGGAAACACTATTTCCCACAGTGGTTTCCTGGATGCCATCACCACTCCATGTATAACTGAGTGTATCATTATCAGCATCACTTTGATTAATTGCGCTAATGGTAACGGTTTCGTCAGTACCAATTACAGGTGTTAATCCAATTTCGGAGTAGGGCTGTGTATTAACACGGATACGAATCTGCTTTTGATCAATGCTACAGTTCGGAGTGTTTCCTCCATCTGAAACCCGAACGGAAATAGTGTATAAACCAGAAACAGTGCTTGAGAAACTAAAGGTTTTATCAGTACCTCTTAAAGATCCGTTTACAAACCAGGAAAATGAAATTGGCCTTCCTTCCAAATCATAAGATTTCTCAGCGGATAAAACGAGTACTTCTGAGGGAGAAATGATTTCTTTGGGGGTTTCGAGCCGGGCAAGTGGAGGCGTATTGACAAACACTTCTTCGCGATAGCTCCAGTACTCAGGAAAATATGTTTTTTGATTGGGTATAAGGATATCGAGAGGGGCGGGCCCTGTTGTTTGAAATGAAATATTAGGAGAAGCTCCGTCTGCAAGCTGTTGTGTTCCCAAGATCCAGCGGGCACTACCTAGATCAGTAGAGGAGAACGCATTACCACTAATTTCAAAAGACTTTTCGGTACACCTCCGGGAAATAACTTCATCAATAACCAAATCAGGTTTTGTTATTTGATCAGTTACAATGGGTTCAAATAGCCATAAAACGGGAGAGTTGACCCCATACACCGTTAAGGTATTCAACCTGTCTCTGGAGCCGCTTATGGTTAAGCCCCACTTATTGTCTATTCCAAACTTTGAGGGTAGAATGCCTGAGTTTCTTATCGGGTAAATTTCCCCGAATGAGTCAATTTTACGAATGCGGGAGTCTTCATTTCCTGCAGCTACCAGATCGGGCTGATCACCTGAACTTAATAGATAGGGTTTCAACTGGTAGTTCTTACCAGGGTTTGAAGCATATAAACCAATAGAAAGATCAATGGCGATGATTTGCCATGACCTTCCGGATAGAACTTCCCCGTTGGAAGAAACCACTCTGAAATTGAAACTGTTAACATCATCTCCATCATCAACACTAACGCGTACCACGTAGCCATTTGCGCCGGCATTTGCATTTAGCTGGGCAAGTGGAACCCAACGGTTTTTAAAACGCTCTTCATCGAGGGTGGTAAGCTCAGTTAGGGAATTGGCTGTTGCACTTTTTACCTGAACGGTGTTGCCGGATATTGAATATATATCATCAAAACGGAAGGTCTGGAATAAACTCGTTGTATTGGCACCTCCCTGGGTTATTAAATCTACAGCACCCCCCAGGCCTGCATCAAAAATCTGGAGGCTCCCGTTTGGGGCGCCATTTGTTGGTTTTATCCAAATGTCATATTGGTTACGGGAGTCACCACTCAGGATGGTTGAACTTTTTCCTGAGATGGAAAAATATATTTCCTGTGCTGAAGCCGTTTTTCCTAAAACAATAAATAAAACAACAATAAAAAGTCGTTTAATCATGCTTCCCTAGATTACTTTACTGTAAATGATTTAGTTAAATAAGTGACTCCGCTTTGAACATCTTTGAATGTAACAGAAAGTTTGCCTTGTTGCACATTCATTGTTACACCCCAACGGCCTTGAGAGTCAGTTTTAATCAGTTTTTTAGTTTGATTGTTTTCAAATACTACTTCCAGGTTTGGGTAAGCCCTTCCCGAAAATGTAATGGGTTTGTCAGAAGCATTAAACTCTTCCCGCAAAGCACCAAGATTTGTATTTATTTTGAATACTACTTCAGGTGTTAATTTAACAATCCGAAGGGATTTTATTGATTCATTCCCGGAATCATCAACCGCCTTAATATCTGTTTTTTCATCAATTCCTGAAAGTGTATAATTGGATTTAAATACCCCCGAGCTTGTAACAGGAACATTCAGATCATTTACGCTAACCTTTGCATCCGGTTCGGTGACTCCTTCAATGGTTATTTGATCAGAAGTAGTAAACAATACTGAGTTATTTAGTTTGTCTCCAAAAATTGGCGGGGCCTGTGTATCCACATTTCTGATAACACGGGTAACCGGAGAGTAGGGGCCTCTTAAGCCAAGTTCATCAACTGCCAATACCTTTACGTAAGTAGTGCCTAAAGGTATGTCCTGTATGTTGACCCGGGTTCGATTAGTTTCTACTTCAGTAATATCCTGTTCAAAATTGTATGATGAACTATACTGAATTATATAGTTCACGGCCCTTTCAACAGGTTTAAAATTGTATATAAAATCTTCGTTATAAATAATGGAGTCTTTCTTTGTAGTAGCTAGTTCAGGGGCAGGCAGCAGCTTGATTGGAGGAAGAGGAGCGCTATTACCCCTGATGATTGTACCTTCATTTTTATTGATAGTAACAGTGATGTCATTAACACTCACATTTGCTACGCCATCATAGTTCGTTAGCTTCACATTATCACCGGCTTCATTTTCAGCATAGAAGTTTTGAGTTTTAAGCTCAGTGGTTGACGCACCTGCATTCAGGATATAATTACTCTTTTCCCTGCCGGCTGCAGAAAGTTTTGAAAGCAGACCGCCTTCCACCAGGGTAATTTCTGTATCGGCACTCTCGTCAAGGCGGTCAATACGGGATTTACGGATTACAGCTGTTGTTACAGGATTAACAGTAATATTACTGCCATCTGTGAATGAGAGCGTAGCGTAGCTTTCCTCAGCAGTTTTAATCCCATCCGATTCCTTGAAAAGATCCCCTTCAAAAGCATCTTGCCAGTTTGCCAACAGGCCAATTCTTTTGTCAACATTTCCGCTCTTCTTACTGAGTTGAGCCTGAACATTTACCAGCCGATTAGTGGTTAACGTTGACTCAAGATTATCTACCATAGATTTTAAGGAAGTGCCAATAGATGAAGCAGTTTCAATATCTCCATTCTTAACGGCTTCCAGGTAATCAGAAAAAGCCTTATTGGTGTCTTTAAGCTCATTTTTTGCAAAGATGGTAGCTCCCTCGCTAATCAGTTTTTTTACCCTGTCTTGCTGCTCTTCATAAGAGAGGGATATGGAAGAGAAGTTTTGCAGTTGGGTAACATCAGCCTTAGTTAAGATAAATGTGTTGTTCCCAACATCGTGATTGGCTAGGCTTACCAATATCGGCCAGTTTAAACTGTTACCACTATAGCGTTGTGCCATTTCCTGAAGATCACTTGCAGAAAATGACAAATTACCCTGGGCAGCCAGATTTGTAACCACAATTGTCAGGAAAAGAAAGAGGGCAAAAGTCTTTTTCATTCGTTTGGCTGAGTTTTCGGGAATGTTAAGGTAAACCTGCTCCCAATTTCCGGTGTAGATTCCAATTCGATATTTCCGTGATGAATAGCCATGATTTCTTTTACATAGGCTAAACCCAGCCCTGTACCTTTTTCTTTTGCTGCTTTTACGTTTGATTTAACACGGAAGAATTTATCAAATACTTTCTTTTGATCTTCAATACTTATTCCAAAACCAAAATCTGTAATCTGGACTTTCAAATGCTCTTCTTCTTCAAAGAGATATATTTCTATAGTACGATTAGGCTCTCCGTATTTGGCAGCGTTACTAATCAGGTTCTGAACAGCATCAAATACTAAATCCTTACTTGCTTTAATTATAAAGTCAGAACCTTCAACCCGGATATTTGCCTTAAGATTTTTACTGCTTAACAGGGCGTTAGAGAGTATTTTTACATCATTGATGATTTGGAGCACATCTACATTGGTAAAATCAACGCTTGTTTTTCCGGCTTCGAGTTTTTGAACTTCAAGGAAACGGTTTACCAATTCATTCATCCGTTCTCCCGACATGTATACTTCTTTCAACAACACATTTTCCTCATCCTTACTCATGGATTGATTATCCATTATAAGTTTAGTGATGCCTACAACACCCGTGATCGGATTCTTAAGTTCATGCACAATTACATTAATCATATCGTTGCGCTTCATATCCAGCAAACGGTCTTCAGTTTTGTCATGGATAATTACATAAGCGCCTTGTTGTTGTTCGTTTTCATCCAGTATGGACAGGTACTGGTAGTCGTAATAATAGGATGTTTCCTTATCACCATAAACAGTAAGCTCAGCCTGGTCTACCCGGACCGTGAAAGGATCGGGATAGTGCAGGGATTGAGTAGGTTTACTAAGAATAACATTTCTGTGTTTTAGAACTTCTTCAAGTGTGGTTTCTTTAGGATTTAATCGCAAACCTGCCAGCAAATCTATAAACTGGTTGTTTAGAAAACTGAATTTTTTATCAGACCCTATAACCCCTATCATGTCTTCAGAATAGGTTACCATATATCGGTTTTTCCATTCTTCAAGGATAATCTTTTCTACGTTAATTTTTTTATACCTCTTAAGGGTTAAGCGAATATTTTCCAAGGTTTCGTGCATCTGGTTAAATTCTGGCAGCTCAACATTACGGATGGAGTGCTCAAAATTAAGATCAGACAGAAAAGCTACATCTTCCAGCAGTGCCTGAACAGGTTTGTTTACCCGGGTACTTACATACCAGCTAAAAATGAACATAAAGAAAAGGATGGAGCCGGCAGCAATAAATGAAAATCTTATCAGCTGGTTCACAGGGTTTAAGATGAAACTATCTTCTACTGCAATGAGATGCCAAAACGGTATGCTTTGAAACCGGGACGAAACCACAAACCAGTTCCGGTTATCGAGAGCAATTGTTTTTTCACGTGAGAAACTTGCATCACCTATCAATTCAGCAGGGAAATCAAACTGTGCTCCCGGAATAATATTTGTTCCATTGGCATCTACAATGTTAGCTACATAAATATCATCTCCCCCTAATGGAATGTTGATAAGATTATCACTCAGGGTCTGTGAGTTAAAGAACATATCCAGGTTATAAATATCACTGCCTATCTGGATGGCACGTCTGCTCAGGAAAAAATCTACATCCTGTTCAGGGTCAGATACCCAGCTGACACTAATCAGGTTGCTTAAGCGGGAAGTAACCCAAGTTGGATTTATATTCGAATAGTCTACCTGGTTATAGATAGAACGATTTATGTTTACTTCCTGCCCCGTGCTGATATCAGTAATAATAATACGCATTAAACCGGGAGTATAATTGATCGCTTTTGATACCAGGTTTTGTGTTTCTCCGGGGTTCAATATTAAATCTTCAGCGAGTTGATTGGCAGAATTTATCCAGTTTCTAAGGGTATTGTCAGTTTGCCTGAGAGTATACTCCTGGAGTTGAGATACAATAGTAGTTCGCTCACGAATAATAGTCTCCCGGTATTGGGGACGTATAAACACCCAAATAAGAGCTATTGCAGTAAGAATTAACGCAGAAGAGATAAAAAATATCCTATCCCTGAGCGTGAGCTTTTTGAACATTGTCACCCCTTAATTAATCAAGGTAATTTCGATCTATTGCTAAATAAATGCGATTAGAATCAATTAAGATATTTCACTTTCTTATTTCCGGCAGTTAATGGTAACTTAACAAAATGTTAATCCAGTTTTTTGTCGGGAAAGTGTTTCTTTTTATAACATGTTAACGAATATGATTATTGGAAAGGACTTTAATACCAAGGCGAAATTATTGCTTTCAAAAATTGCTGAATCGGGATATGAGGAAGGAGGTAAGGCTGTAAGTGTAAAACCTATTTGTAAAGAGCTTAAGCTTGATAAAACAGAAGCAAAAAACCTACTGGAGTACCTGGAATCTAAATCCTGTTTAGTTCTGCACAGCTATGGTGGGCCTTATCTCTATGATGAAGTATACCTCACAAAAAAAGGTTTACACAAAAGCCAAAAAAAATAGGGCTCCGGAAGAGCCCTTTGTTATTATTCAGGATTAATTATCTGATCGATTCTTTCAATCGAATCTTTTATATGTGCAAGAGATGCAGGATTACTTATTGATCTTGAAGCTGATGTTAAGTCTTTTTTGAGTTGGTTTAGCTCAAACCTTAATGCAGGCCGAATATCAGAATCCTTGATATCTATTCTTGGCCCAAAGAAGCCTCCGCCAAAGGTATCGGTTTCGAAATGTGTTTGTACAGAGCTTAAGTATTCACGTTGCAGATTTCTTCTGAAAGCATCAATCGAGCGATTCCCATAGATCTCAGACCAAATTCCTCTTCTCAGGTCTTTTAGCATACTGTAGAGATTGTATGAATTTTTGGGATCCATTTCGTTTTGTTCAACCAAACGAACAATAACCCCCGGGTTTAGTATGCCGTTTAAGATACTTGACTGAAGCCCTTTTATTCGTTCAAGGGCACCCGCATGCTCTATTCGCGAAAGTATGTCTTGGTCTAACAACCAATCCGGAGTGGTAAAAGCATGTTCGTTTAAGAACTCCATAGCACGCTCCTGGTCTTTTTTGGAAACAGGTTGATAGGCCGGGCCGGGTTGATTGGAAGCCTTCCTTTGCTGATAGACACCGCCTATGTTTGTAGTTACATGACGGGCATAACGCCTCCACTGAAAAACAAGCTCGCCATAAATTTCCTCAAGATCGGAGTAATCCTCACCGGGAGTAGATGTCCATTCAATCAGGTTTGGAACTACTCTTTTAAGATTCATAAGGCCATAAGTGCTGGCTTTTACCGGGTCATCGCCCAGGTCTTCTGTTTGTGAAGAAGGATCATACCCCGTAGATGAAGCAAAACGATAGACAGGATCTCCGGCCTTTTCTTCAATCCATTGATCAAGTATAGGTTTTTCATCTTCGGGAGTTTCAACATCCGGGATCACACGATAACCCCAGTTGATGGAGTATTTGTCATAAGGGCCAATTTGCCTGATGAAGCGAATACCTTCATCACCGGGTTGTGCGATATAGTTTTGGCGGGCATACTCCATTATTGTAGTAGCAATACCATATTTTTGAGTAAAGGAACCGGATCGTAAAGAGTCAACAGGGTAAGCCGAACTGGATTGCATGTTGTGAGGGAGCCCAAGTGCATGCCCCACTTCATGCGAGATAACACGGCGCATGGTTTCACCAATCAAATCATCATCAAGAATCAGTTTTCTTGCATCAGGGTTTGCAGCACCTGTCTCAATCATCAAGCGGTTTCTGTAAGACCGCATATGATTATGGTACCATACAATATCACTTTCAATTATTTCTCCGGAACGCGGGTCAGAAACACTAGGGCCTACAGCATTGCGAACCGTGCTGGCAACCCAGCGTACAGTGGAATACCTGATATCTTCGGGGCTCCAATCCGGGTCTTCTTCCGGCGTTGGAGGCAATTTCGCAATAACAGCATTTTTGAAGCCCGCTTCTTCAAAAGCTTCGTTCCAATCTTCAATACCCTGTATTATATAGCTGCGATATTTTTCGGGGGTAGCTGGGTCCAGGTAGTATACAATAGGCTCAACAGGTTCAACAAGCTCTCCTCGAAAGTAAGCATCCGGGTTTTTAGGCTCCAAGCGCCATCTTCTTATGTACTGTTCTTGGGAAGCTTTCTGCTCTTCTGAGCCAAAGTCGATTTGTCGTATCGTAAACCAACCGACTCTATAATCGGCATAACGTTTTTGCATGGGTTCTTCAGGCAATAATACTATTGACTGGCTTACTTCCATAGAAAGAGTCTGTGCATTATTATCAGAAGGAGGGTTAGCAGAGATATAGGTCATTATTTGCCTCACCTCAATATTTTCAGGAAAGCTTCGGATTGATTGTATAAAACTTCTTTTACTATCCAGCCTGCGTACCTGGTATCTTTTTCTGAGAAACTGTGGTAACCCGCTAATTGCCTCAACATCTGTTGAAAACAGGTCAGTAACATCAATGATTACGCCTGATGAATCTTTATTAAGGGCTTCAATATTAAATGCAAAGAGGACGGGCTCAAAGTTGTTAGCCCTTACTGATTTGTATACCGGTAATTCCTCATCAGCTATGGCTTCAAAAGATCTTTTCCGCATCAAGATCTTATCCTTTTCCCTGTAGAAACTGATCACCTGTTCTGCAGATTTTGAGCCGGCTGAGTTAAAGCCTGAATATCCCGAAGGTACACCTGCAACCCTGCTTACCATTAAAAAGTCCCGGTTCAGTAATTCATTTGATATTTCGAAGTAATACTTGTCATCTTGCTCATAAATAGTAATTACTCCTTCATCTGTTTTAGCGGAACTTTTAATTACATCTGAGAAAGTTTTAATGCCATCCTTTTTAGGAGGGGGCTTTTTCAGGGAAGTGGCATTGTTTGTACTTACCTCTTTTGATCCTGTACATCCATTAAAAATAACCACAATACCTATTAGTAAAGAAAGAAATAGAAATCGCTTTGACATAATTATGCTTTGATTTAATGATTGCAATGAAAGTAGGTAAAAAGTACCTGCTCAAAAGTAAAAATGAATTAAGCATAGTTGTTGTTTTCTTACTCTGTACTGAGCGTAAAGTTTTGCAGAAACCTTATTACTATTTACAAACTGTAAGCGTTTTTTCAGGAAAAAATACCTACCTTTTCGCACCAAAAATTTTAGCAAAAAAACCTTCAGATTATGATTATCGGAGTACCAAAAGAAATTAAAACACACGAAAACCGCGTAGCTATTCAACCAGGCGGAGTAATGCAGATGAAGAGAAACGGGCATGACGTTCTCATCCAGAAAGGAGCAGGTTTAGGTAGTGGCTTCAGTGACCAGGAATACATGAATGCCGGGGCAACTATTTTAAGTGATGTAGATGATCTTTGGAAGCGTGCTGATATGATTATGAAGGTAAAAGAGCCTATTGCGGAAGAATATCCGCGTATGAAGGAAGGCCAGGTTATTTTTACCTATTTCCATTTTGCAGCTGACGAAGCATTAACCAAAGCGGTAGTTGATTCAAAGTGTATTGCAATTGCCTACGAAACTGTAGAAAAAGCAGACCGGTCTCTGCCCCTGTTAATACCAATGAGTGAAGTAGCAGGAAGGATGGCATCTCAGGAAGGCGCAAAATATCTTGAGAAATCCCTTGGAGGAAGGGGAGTTCTTATGGGAGGAATCCCAGGCGTACCTCCTGCAAATGTTTTAGTACTGGGTGGTGGAATTGTAGGTGTTAATGCTGCAAAAATAGCGGCAGGAATGGGTGCCAATACTACTATAATGGATATTAGTATGCCTCGCCTTCGCTACCTGGATGATGTAATGCCAGCTAATATTACAACCATGTTTTCTTCTGAGGCTCATATCCGCAATATGCTGCCTC
The DNA here is from genome assembly GCA_006969905.1 of Balneolaceae bacterium. Lineage (GTDB taxonomy): Bacteria > Bacteroidota > Rhodothermia > Balneolales > Balneolaceae > Balneola. The sequence goes on from CP030887.1 coordinate 2,483,628, forward strand.
ATGTTGATTTGATCATTGGGGCTGTATTGAAGCCGGGTGCAAAAGCCCCCCATTTGATTACCCGTGATATGTTAAAAGAAATGCGTCCCGGCACGGTTTTGGTTGATGTAGCCATTGATCAGGGAGGTTGCTTTGAAACTGCTAAGCCCACTACACATGATGACCCGATTTACATTATTGATGATATTGTACATTATTGTGTAGCCAATATGCCGGGTGCGGTTCCTTTCACTTCTACACTGGGGCTTACCAATGTAACACTGCCTTATGCGGTAGCACTTGCTAATAAAGGATGGAAGCAGGCCCTTAAGGATGATAAAGAGTTATTGATGGGCTTAAATGTGGCGTATGGAACTATTGTTTATGAAGATGTAGCCACTGCCTTTGGAATGGATTGGGAACCTGTTGAAACAGTTCTTAATTAAATTTCTTTTTCAAATTATTAATCGAACAAAAAAGCCAATCATTTCGATTGGCTTTTTTAATATCAGCTAATTTATGCTTCGGTAACTTTGCAAGTCTTAATTCCGAAAGGAGCGTAAAGCGGACAAAAGCTTACAAGGCTGGTTAATACAAAAACACCTGATAGTACCATTAGTGTAATTCCTAATGCCCCGGTAATTATGTCCATGAAGTATAGTGTGGTAAAAATGGCAGCAATAATTACGCGGATGATTCGGTCTGCTGTTCCCATATTCTTTTTCATAGGTCTGTTGGTTTATTGAGGTTTATCTATTTGCTTGACGCAATATTAATGAATCTGCAAAAACTATTCTGTGACTTTAGTCACCACTGCCAATTATTTTTATACCTTGTTCTGTTTGCTCAATAGAACCTTCAGATTCGAGTTTTTTGAGAAGCCTGCTAACCACTTCCCTGGCTGTTCCAAGTTCATTTGCTATTTCACGATGGGATAAACTTAAGATATCTGAATAGGTAAGGCTGGATTTCTCCTTTAGATATTTTAAAAGCCGTACATCAAGCTTATCAAAAAGAATATGATTGATGGTATCCAGAAGTTCGCTATATCTCAGGTTGTACTGCTCATAAAAAAGTGTGTTAAGTCCGGGATATTGTTTTATCCAATCCGGTATTTTTTCAACAGGTAAAAGCAATACTTCAGTTTCCTCTTCGGTAATTGCAAAGATTTTACTGGGTTCGTCCTTTAAACTTGCAGCAAAAGACATTATGCAGCTTTCGTTGGGTTTTATATAGTACAAAAGCAATTCCTTTTCTTCGTACCTGGTAAAGACTTTAATAAGCCCTTTCAATACAAGTGGAATAGCACCTACATATTGTCCCTTCCGGAGAATCTCAAAGTTTTTGGGAATTGTTTTTACCGTTGAGTTCAATTCAATGGCTGAAACAAGATCGGGATTAAAACCGGAAAGTATATCGAAGCCTTTATCCATGAGTCATTGAATTATCACCGCCCATAAGAAATAACCTTAAGCGGATCTGTTTTGGCAGCTATTCGGGCAGGAATCCAGGAAGCGAGGCCACATAACACGAAGGTAACAAGGGCTACGATAAGAAAGTCCAAAAGGTGAGGTTCCACCGGCGCATAGCTCATATAATAATTTTCTTCTGATAGTGGGATGATCTGGAATTCACTTTGCAGAAATGCAAAAAGCAATGATATGCCAATACCAATAGAAAGCCCTATAGCTGCCACAATCAATCCCTCTAAAAGAAAAACCTTGCGAACAGTGCCGGATTTGGTTCCCATTGTCTTTAGTATGCCAATGTCACGTGTTCGTTCAAGAATCATCATTAAAACCGTTCCAATCAGGTTAAAAGCAGCAACAATAATCATTACACTAATAACCAATGGGATCAGGTTTTCCTGAAGCTCAACCCAGGCAAAAATATTTCCGAACTTATCATAAATGGAGGTATTGAAATAAGGGAAAGGTATGCGGTCATCAAGAACAGTTTGGAAAGCTTTGACTTGAGACGCATCCGCTAACTGGATTTCTATTCCATTAGCTTCTTTATCATTCATTTTAAAAAGCTCGCGTACATGGCTTTTTTCGGAAATGGCAAACACATCATCAAACTGATCAATACCGGTTTCATACAGCCCGGTAAGGACAAACTGTTTAATGTTGGGTGAATTAAGTAATGATGGGATTCCCTCAATCGTATAAACGGTAATAATATCCCCAACCTCAGCTTGTAGCTGGGATGCGAGTTTTGAGCCCAACACCAAGCCGGGCATACCATTCGATTGAGTTCCCAGGTCATATACCCCAGTTCTAACATATTCCTTAAGGTCAGAGACCCCACCTTCACGTTCAACTCCTTTCAGGATGGTTCCGGTAACCTCATCCCTGGTTTGTATCATAACCTGTCCTTCAATTACAGCTTGCTTTTGCTCTATCTCAGGGAATTGATCAAGGTAGGTAAGAAGAGTGTCAGAACGCTCTACAAAAGGATCAAGATACTGGGTGATTGTAAAATGCGGTGCAAACCCAAGCACTTTATCATTGATGGTAGATTTGAATCCATGAACAATTGAAAGTGCAATCAGCAACCCGGCTGAACCAATAGCAACGCCCGTAATGGACATAATTTTTATAAAAGACAAAAACCGAGACCCCTTGCGGCTTCCTTTAAAATACCGGAGTGCTAAATAGGTCTCTAATTTCATAGTTGGGAGTGTATCGGTTGGCCAGAGTTTTACTCAGGTTTCATTTGGGGGAAAAAGAGAACGTCCCTGATTGATTCTGAGTCTGTCATAATCATAGAAAGCCGGTCAATACCTATTCCAATGCCTGCAGTGGGGGGCATGCCGTATTCCAGGGCACGGATGAAATCCTCATCTATAGTCATGGCTTCATCATCGCCATCGGCACGTAAGCTCGCTTGCTCTTCCAAACGCTCTCGTTGATCGATAGGATCATTAAGCTCTGAATAGGCATTTGCAATTTCTTTGCCATTGCAAATACACTCAAACCGTTCTACCAGGCCTTCTTTGCTGCGGTGTTTTTTGGTAAGCGGGCTCATCTCCACCGGGTAGTCAATAATAAAAGTAGGCTGGATAAGTTTGGATTCAACATATTCTCCAAATATTTCATCAATGATTTTTCCTTTACCGTAACTCTCATCGATCTCAACATGAAGCTCCTTTGCAGTAGCTTTCATTTCGTCCAGGCTCATTCCGGAAAGGTCTTTACCTGTCTCATTTTTGATAGCATCGAGAAGAGGGATGCGCGGCCAGGGCGCTTTAAAGTCAATTTCGTGTTCCCCGCATTTCACTTTTGTAGAGCCGTGCATATCAATAGCTACCTGCTCGATCATTTTTTCTGTGAAATCCATCATCCAGTTGTAATCTTTGTAAGCTACATACAGTTCAACTTGTGTGAACTCAGGATTATGGAACCGGGATAATCCTTCGTTCCTAAAATCTTTTGAAAACTCATATACCCCGTCAAATCCTCCAACAATCAGCCGCTTGAGGTACAATTCATTGGCAATACGCAGATATAGATCCATATCCAGCGTATTATGATGGGTTACAAAAGGCCGGGCAGCTGCACCCCCATAAAGAGGTTGCAGGATAGGGGTTTCCACTTCCAGGTAACCGGCATCATTCATCACGTTACGCATGGTTTGAACCAACTGGGTACGCTTCCGGAAGGTATCTCTCACTTCCGGATTTACGATAAGGTCTACATATCGTTGCCGGTATCTTAATTCTTTATCAGCAAAGGCATCGTAAATAACTTTCTCACCATCTTCGTTAACTACTTCCTTAGGGATGGGAATCGGGCGTAAGGTTTTGGTCAATAATTCAAAATGCTCGGCATGAACCGTGGTTTCCCCGGTCCTGGTTTTAAATACAAAGCCTTTAATGCCTACAATATCACCTATATCCACCATTTTTTTGAATACGGTATTGTATTCTTCAACTCCTACATCATCCCTTGAAATGTATACCTGGATGTTTCCTTCTGAATCCTGCAGGTTAAAAAAAGCAGCCTTCCCCATAATCCTGCGGGTCATAATTCGCCCGGCAATAGATACAGTTTCAGTATCCGGGTTAGATTCTTCATCCCTGATTAGTGACGGCTTTTCCTTTATTTCTTCACTGGTGTGAGTAACATCAAACTCGTAAGGATATGGATTTACCCCCATTTCAAGGAGCTGGGTAAGTTTCTCTCTTCTTATTTCTTCCTGTTCAGAAAGAGAAAGTTCGTTCTGGGACATGTATTTAATTTGTTAAAGTGTATTTTGCCAATCAAAGGTTGCAAAAATACCGAATTGTGCAGAAAATTGTAGCATTAACCTTAACCTTTATTCCAGACGATTGAACGTTTTAGATACCTTTCAAATTCCAAATTTCCCAAATGAAGTAAAGTTAGGCTGGAGCAAAGTTAAAGAAGGACTTGACGAGAGTATTCTATCAGAAGAGGATTATAATACTATTCAAAGCTTTACCAATGCATATAGAAAAGGCGAATTTTTAACAGCCCGGCATTTATTTTGGAAGTTGATCAACGAATTCGGTTGGCACCCTGAAAAAATCCAATTAATGAAAGAAGAGACCGGTAAACCTTACATCAAAACTTCCGGGGGAAAAAAGTATGTTAGTTTTTCGCACTCGCAAAGTTTAGTGTTGTGTGCGGTTTCGGGCTCAGTGGATATCGGATTGGATGTTGAAACTCTTGATCGGCAGGTTAACCCGGCAATTGTAAAAAGGATTTTAAGTGAGAACGAATGGAAAGTATATGGTGAAGAAGATCCGATATCACTTTGGACTATTAAGGAAGCTGCAGTTAAGAAAATAGGAACGGGATTGCGAAAAAATCTGAAAGATTTGAAGCTGGAAAAGTATAAAGACGGTAGTTTCCATATTAAGATTGACGGGAAAGAAGAGGTTAACGGAGTTTGCTTTAAAGCACTGAATCATTACATATCCATTGCTTTTTAAGTATTGATCCGGAATTATTATTTGCCTGCAAAAGCTATCCTGTGTGGCTTTAGATCTCTTATTTTTTATAGATGAAAAAACCTGGTTTGACAGGACTCTCCATATTCTTTAACCCAAGTTTATTAATTAAGTCTCTGTAAGTAAGCAGTGTAACCCCCTCTTTTTCCAGGGCTGTTTTAAATTCATCTGAGATTAATGCATCAAGTTCAGCATTTCGGTGCCTACTCATATTTTCGGGACCAAACGGGTTTAAATCAGTCATAGCTGCCAGTTCGGGATTGTCGTAACCCACATGAGTTACCAGAAGGTTGAAACTATCAGGTTGAAGGTTGTAAACCACTTTCAAAAGAGTGTCTTTCTTGGCTTCAAATGCAGCAAAGTACATGTTTTCAGTATCCCTTTCTCCAAAGTATCTTGAGATTGCCAAATTGTATTCTACAGCAAGTTTCTCAAGAATAGAGCGGTATTCGGGCTTATCCACAGCTGTACCCATATGGTAGTCCATATAATCAATTTGGAGACCGCTGTTTATTGCACGCTCAATCTGAGCTCTTAATTCAGTTTCTATATCCTCTAAAGTGGGGTTGTTTGCATTGAATGTTGTCCTGGAAGGGAAAAAATAGCCGAATTCATCAACAAGACTTGGAACTGCTTCTTGTCCTGCAACCGGTCCCCATCGATAATTTTTCCACTCTGCGTTGAGAGTTAAGTGGATACCTACTGAAATATGTTGCTGGTCTTTCAAGATATCAACAGCCTCCTGATACCAAGGGCAGGCAAACATGACAGATGCAGAAAACGGCAATCCTGTTTCCACTAAAGTCTTGGCGGCTAAGTTAACAGAATGTGACATTCCAATGTCATCAGAACGAATTAGCAGATACTTCTCAGATTGGGCAAAAACTGAAGTGCTGATAAAGACAAAAACTACAAATAAGTATTTCATGAAAATGATTAAATCGATATGTGTACTTATCGGTGATTATAACTTAAAATATTCTATAGACAGAAAATATTAGATTTGATCTTGTATCGACATGCTATGCTGGTGTTTTAATCTTAAAAGCAGTCATAAGAAGTTTTAAGTGAACCTGAGAATTAGCCTGTAAGATCAGGAATTGAAAAAGATTGATAAGAACTATTTTTCAATAAGAATTAATGATGATAAGTCTTTTCAAATTTGTAGTTTTAGTGCGTTAGATCACCAAATTTCTATTGCTTATTAGAGCTTTAAATACAGATTTGAGTTTTCTGAAACCTGAAGGGATATTCTTCTAATGGAAGAAGTGTTTTCAGGTTTTTTTATGCATTGCAAAATAAATCATCAATAATCAGCACATGCCATTTACCAATCTTAGTCAGTCAAAACTTGAAGAAGCCATTAAATCAGCTCCTTTAAAGGTTAAAGATTCGAATTCCATCCGGTTATTATTTGCACCTACCCACATTGATGCAAACCGCCCTGAAGATCAGGCAGCTATTTACAGAAATGTTTATGGGGGAAATTTCAACACACTGGTGGTAATTGAATCCTATTCCGGTGAATTGGAGAAAAAGCTGAGCATTCCATCCAATCAATCTTTTGAAACTTCTTTCGGCACTGTTGAAGTAAATGACAAATACCGCAACGAGTTGTGTGATGAGGAAGATGACTTTTTTATTAGCGATAGCGGCCTTAGTGATGCCATGAGCCTTTATACCCAGCTAATGATGTTCCAGACCTGTCAAAAGGACTTTGACGTAGTAAGTGTACAAATCGGGGATTATGATACATCTATTGTAAAAGAGCTGGTTTATGCCCTCGATGAGTTATTCAGGACCAGGAACGTACTTTTGGTTTTTTGCTGTGATATTCCCTCTACAAATACCGGGGAGTTAGAAGAACTGAAATCTCTTATTGAGCGAAATAATGAGTCAGCATTACATAATTATATCAATAGTAATGATAAGCGAATTAATGGTGCGCGTGCGCTTATGACGGGCGTACTTCTAGCTCGAAACTGGGACCTGGACATTCACTTTTTAGAAGATTCCAAAGAGGCTGCCTTTATCGGAGGCTTTGCCCAGATACCTGTTTCCAATATGGTTAAATAATGAATACAAAGCCTTCCATATCAATCATAGGTTTAGGAAGAGTAGGGAAGGCACTCTATTATTCTTTAAAAGAGAAAGGATATCCGGTTAAGTCTGTTTTCTCCCGCACAAAAAAGGATATTTCAGAATATCAGGGAGGTTTCCCGGAAGATTTACAAAGTTTAGGGAAACTTACCTTTGTTACAGTTACAGATGCAGAGCTAGCTGTAACCGCTGAATTATTAGCCTTGCTGGATGGTGATTTTTCCGATCATGTTTTTGCTCATTGCTCGGGCACGTTAAGTTCTTCAGTGTTTAAAAAATTGAAATCTCAGGAGGTTGAGGTTGTTTCATTTCATCCTTTAAAAGCAGTAACCGATTTAACGAAAGAATTTAGTGGTACATGGTTTGATGTAGAAGGAAGCACAGAGGGGGTAAACTTATTGTCCGGAATAGCAAATGAGATGGGAGCCAGGACAATTACGATCACTGAGGAGGCAAAACCATTATTGCATATTGCAGCAGTAATGGCATCTAATTATGTGGTAACCCTGCTTAAGGTTGCGAGCCAGATTGCTTCTGAATCAGGATTAAATGAACAGGAAGCTTCAGGGGCATTATTAACTCTTATGCAATCTTCTATAAAAAATATTGAAGCTGAAGGAGTTGATAAGGCTTTGACAGGCCCAATTGAAAGAGCCGATATCACAACTATCGAAAATCATTTGGATATTCTGAAAAAGAATAAAGCGTTTCTGGCTCTTTATAAAGACATGGGGTTACATACGGTTCAGCTTTCAAAAAGCGAAAATAAAGAAGCCCTGGAAACCATAGAACGGTTGTTACAGTGAGCAAAACCAATACCAATGATTTTTACCAAAAAGTATACGAGATAGTAGCCCGGATACCCGAAGGAAAGGTTACCAGCTATGGTGCTATTGCCGGTTATTTGGGAGTAGAGTCCGGCGCGCGAATGGTGGGTTATGCACTTAACAATTATAATAGTGCCGATTTAGGCTTCTATATCCCGGCACACAGAGTATTGAACAGGTTGGGACAGCTTACAGGCAGGGGGCACTTTGAAGGGGATACAATGCGTGAAAGACTGGAACAGGATGGGGTAGAATTTGTAGAGGAATATACCGTTAACATGGAAAAGCATTTCTGGACCCCCTATGAACTTGAAGACTAAACTTATACTGTTTTGCTGGTGTGCTATGTTGCCGTTGACCTCTTTAGCACAGCCGGCCTTAGAAGATGCGAATGCAGATCAGATCCTGGAGCTTATCGAATCACAAAAAGGTGAAAAAGCTGTTTTACTAAATGTTTGGGCTACCTGGTGTGGGCCCTGTAGAGAAGAATTTCCCTACCTGATGGATTTAAAAGAGAAATACAGTGATCAGTTTAAACTTATTTTAGTGAGTGGAGATTTTGAAGATGCCCGTTCTGAAGCTATCGAGTTTCTCGAAGAACACGGTGTAGACTTCACTACCTACTTTAAAAAGGAATCCGATCAAAGTTTTATAAGTAAATTATCAGACAATTGGACGGGGGCACTTCCGTTTACAGTTATTGTTGGGGTAAACGGAGAGGTAACTGCACAGTGGGAAGACAAAGCTGATTTTAGTACCTTTGAAAAAGAACTTTTAAAAGCAATAAACCAGAAAACAGATCAATGAAAGTACTGGCAAAACGTATCACTTTATTTGTAACCCTGATTTTTATGGTTGCAGTTACTGCAAATGCACAAGAGCTTAAACTCGGTGCTGCAGCTCCTTTAACGGATCTGAAAATGGATGATGTTTCCAACAGGTCAATAAGCCTGGCTGAAGCAGCGAAAGACAACGGCTTATTGGTGATCTTTTCCTGTAATACTTGCCCATGGGTAGCACGATGGGAAGATCGTTACCTGGACCTTGCAAATATTACAACCCAGAATAATGTAGGTATGATCGCCTTAAACCCTAATGAGCGAATCAGGGACAGGGGTGAATCGATGGATGACATGAAGAAAAGAGCTGAAAAGAAGGGATATACTTTCTTCTACGCCCTGGATAAAGATCACAAAGTTGCCGATGCTTTCGGAGCAACCCGGACTCCCCACATTTTCCTGTTTGATAAAGATATGAAGCTGGTTTACAGGGGTGCTATCGATGATAATGCAAATGACGCAACAAAAGTAAAAGAATACTTTTTGAAAGATGCTATTGAGGCAATGGTGGCTGGTACTGCTGTTGTCAGGCCTTCAACAAAATCGCTGGGTTGCACCATAAAGCGAACAGAGTAACTTTCGGATAAAAAGCTTATTTTTAAATCCCGTTTATAAATATATGAACGGGATTTTTTTTGAAACGATATCAGAAATATAAATGCCGACCTGGACTTTACATACCGAGTTTAAATTTGATGCCGCTCACTTTATTGATGGATATGATGGCAAGTGCGGGCGAATGCACGGCCATTCTTACAAAGTAAAAGTGACAGCCAAGTCTCATAAACTCAACCCATCTGCTTATTTGGATACAAATGATATGGTATGTGATTTTAAAGAGTTGAAATGGGCAGCTAAAGATGCTGAAAAAGGCGGATTAGATCATGGTGTGCTCAATGAGCTTATGGATGTTAATACAACTGCGGAGCGTATTGCTGAATACATTCATAAAGAAACCATGAAGAAAATCCCTGAGGGGATTGAACTAAAAGTGATTGTTTGGGAAACTGAAAGCTGTTGGGTGGAATACACTGATAAGGATGAATAATTCAGGTTCCAAAGAGTTAGTAAAAGAAGTTGATATATGGGATGTTACATATCCCATTGTGGAACACTTTTATACAATCCAAGGTGAGGGAGCGCACGCGGGAAAGGCATCATATTTTATCAGGACAGCTGGTTGCGATGTAGGTTGCTGGTGGTGTGATGTAAAGGAAAGCTGGGAAGAAGAAGGCCACCCGGTTATGAAGGTTTCTGAACTTGTGGAAGCTGTAAAGCAAAGCAAAGCACCCTTTGTAGTCATTACAGGAGGAGAGCCTTTATTACACGATCTTTACCCGCTTACTACCGCTTTACATACACTGGGAGTTAAGATCCATATTGAAACCAGCGGATCTTGGCCGCTAACCGGTGAACTTGATTGGATTACCCTTTCCCCAAAGCGTTTTAAAAAACCTACGGATGATATTTTTGAGTTTGTGGATGAGTTAAAAGTTGTGGTGCTTACCAAAAAAGACCTCGCCTGGGCAGAAGAGAATGCCGCTAAATGTCCGAAAGGAACTGTCTTATTACTTCAACCCGAATGGGATACACCAAAATCTATTCCGCTTATTGTGGACTATGTTAAAAAGAATCCACATTGGGGCATCAGTTTACAAACCCATAAATACCTGCAGGTTCCTTAATGGGTTTTAACGAGGCATCCGTGATAATTACCGGGGGCAGTAAAGGGATAGGCCTTTCTATAGCTAAGGTTTTTGCTGAAAGAACAAACCGAAAACTGGTTTTGATTGCCAGGAATTATGATGATTTGCAAACTGCAAAACAACAATGCCTGGAATGGGGAGCACCAGGTGTTGAAATTATTTCTGCCGACCTCACTTCTGAAGACGAAGTTTCAAACATTGATTTTGAAGCGTTAAACCCTGGCATCCTGGTAAATAATGCCGGGGTATTTTTGTTTAAAAAACTGGCAGAAACTTCAGGTAATGAATTCGATCGCCAATACAGCTTAAATACCTTTTCAGCTTTTAATCTTACAAAGCATGTACTTCCTGTTCTAAAGAAAAAGGAAAGGGGATTGATAGTGAATGTATGCTCGCAGGCATCGTTAAAAGGTTATGGCGATAGCGGTGCCTATACAATGAGCAAACATGCCTTGCTTGGATACACACGTTCGCTTCGTAAAGAACTTATAAATTCTAAAATCGCTGTTTCTGCTATTAACCTTGGTCAAACCTATTCAACGTCATGGGAAGATGTGGATATTGATCCAAAGAAGCTTATTGATCCTGAAGATGTGGGTAGAATAATTGTTTCCCTTTCTGAACTAAGCCCGCAAAGTGTGGTTGAAGAAATTATCCTGATGCCACAAGGCGGCGAAGTAGACCCCATGTAAGATTTGATACTGCTACCTGTTTAAGTAGAACGAAGTAGCAATCAAAAATACATGGCCAAGAGCATCACCTGTAAAAAAATCCTGTGCACGATATTCCAGGTTAATTTCCAGTTTTCTTTTTGAATTAAACAACCAACCCATACCTGCATTAATCCGGTTTTCACCTTCGAAATTATCCGAATTGAAGCTGCTTAAAAGCTCATTGCTCAAAATCATGTACCATTCCCCGGGGTCAAGCCGCTCACCTTCAAGGGGGAAATCATAGCTCAACCGGTATCTCCAACGATTTACGTAGGAACTGGAGCGAAAGCGTTGCTCGGTTCTGAAGCGATGAGATAGCCGTCGGTCTCCGATAAAACTAACAAATGCTGCCTGCTGCATTAAACGATGCTCATAGCCTTGTTCATTTTCCAGGGGAGTGGTAAGGCGGTATAAGTACCCGCCTCCCGCTTTCATTCTCACAGTTAGGTTATATGCAAATGAGAAAGCAGTTTCTATATGCTCAATAGAAGAAGAATTATCCAGGTTTTGAATAGAGTTGAACAGCGTTGTTTTACTGTTAAAGGCCAACCTGTCTGAATGTTTCCATGAGTATGAAAATTCAGGTTCCCAAATAAACTCCGCTTGTTGGGAAACTCCCGAAAATGGGATAAGAATGGCGATTACCACCATTCCATACCTAATGTATTGCATAGTTTACCAAATATTGTCTATGGAGCGCCGGATGATTTTTCTTTTTTGAAGAAGTGTACCGTTATCATCGAAGAGTAATTCAAATGAGCCGAGTTCTTTCCTGTTTTGTGCATCTATTTCAAGTTCATACCGGAGGTTGAGGTCATCAAAATCTCCTTCAAGGAAATCTTCTATTTTCTCATCTAATTCACCATCTGAATACTGCCGCTGAATCCTGGTGATTTCATACTTTGTGTACTGATCTTCAATTTTTTGTAGAATGGCCATTCTTAGCTCATTATCTATTTCGCTTATATCTATTAATTGTTCGATGTCTAATAAAACACCTGTCTCGTCAAATTCTACGCTGTACGTGTAACCCTGCCAGTCAATTTTTACTTCAAAGGTAGTTGTTTCTCCATCTGTTTCTTTAAAAAATTCAATATCCTCATATTCCTCAAAGTACTCTTCAATTATCTTAAGTGCCTTGGATGGTATTTCATCCTGTTTTATTGATTTTTCAACTTCCTGCTTATCAATTTGTGCCTGTACTGAAACAGAGAATAAGACACTAAAAAAAAGGGATATGAACGGAGTTTTTTTACCGGGTTTCATCTTCTTGATTATTGAATATTATGCATAAGAAATACTATATGGCTTCAATTCGTTCGCCCAAACATTCTTCCATAAAGTGATGAAGATAGATCATTTGTTTCTGCCCGAATTTTTGCCCTAAGTAAGCTGCCAGGTATAACGAAAAAAACAGGAGGATGAGTACAGGAACCCACCAAAGAATGGAGGCATCTTTATCCAACGACCAGAACGAAAGCCCGGTCAGGGCTACAATCATAGTGGCAAAGCCAATAAAGGAATAAAAGAAAATAAACATGGTCCATACGGAAGGCTGGGGTCCGTACAATCCCCTTATAAGGCTTCCGGCTTCTGTTTCTTCAATGGTTAGGGTAAGCTGTGGTGACCAGTAATGCTGATCTTCTTTAACAGGGTAAACTGTGATAAAATTAGGAAGCACTTTCCCTTCAATCTTCTGCTGATCCCTAAGGTTATTTTTTACTTTTTCAGCAAGCAGGGCGGGGGATAGTTCACTTTGAACCCGAATACGGGGACGAATCCGATGAAACTCTATGTGGTCGAGATGTTTTTCTGACATAATGCTAATAAATCAGGCTTCATGGAATGATAGCTTTAAATGAGGATAGATGGAATAGGGGAAAGCGGTGGCAATTAAGTTATGAACTATTTACAGATGATCGTAATCATAAAGCGGTTATCAGAACTATTTTAATGATACGGCTTTAATCCCAGTTCAGAATAACCTTCCCACAGTTTGTGGCTTCCATAATGTCGAAGCCTTTTTGGAAATCATCAATATGGTATCTATGAGTAATGATAGGCGAAACATCCAGACCGGAAATCAGCATTTGCTCCATTTGATACCAGGTTTCATACATCTCGCGGCCGTAAATGCCTTTTAAGGTTAATCCCTTAAAAATGATCTTATTCCAATTCACCTCAGTTTTAAGCGGAAGAATACCAAGTAAAGCGATCTTTCCGGAGTTGTACATGTGTGATACCATTTGATTAAAGGCGATGGGTGATCCGGAACATTCCAGCCCAATATCAAATCCTCGCATGCCCAGCTCACCCATTACATCTGCTAGGTTTTCGTGCAATGGATTTACAACCCGTGTTGCTCCGAATTTACCGGCTAAGTTAGCTCGGTATTCGCTCGTCTCAGTAGCAATGATATTCCGGGCTCCGGCAAACTTGGCGATGGCTATACACATACTGCCAATTAATCCCGAACCTGTGATTAATACATCCTCCCCGATCACCGGAAAAGAAAGAGTAGTGTGAGTAGCATTTCCCAGTGGATCCATAATGGCTACAATCTCATCCGGTATTTTTTTGTTGATCTTCAACACATTGGAAGCGGGGATTTTAACATACTCTGCAAATGCTCCGTTGATGTTCACTCCCACACCCAGCGTAAGTTCACAAATATGCTGGCGCCCACGCCGACAGTTGCGGCAATGTCCGCATGCAATGTGGCCTTCTCCCGTAACCCGGTCGCCTTCTTTAAACTCAGTGACTTCACTCCCCATTTTTGCTATATGCCCCACGTATTCATGGCCAATTGTTAGCCCAACGGGAATGGTTTGTTGCGCCCAGTCATCCCACAAATAGATGTGTAAATCAGTTCCACAAATAGCTGTTTTTGAGACTTTGATCAGAACATCGTTGGGGCCGATTTCGGGGACGGGAATATCTTCCATCCAAAGTCCTTTTTCCGGCTTGGACTTAACCAGTGCTTTCATTTGGTAATAATTTCAGGTTGGTACTTGGCTGCAATGAAAAGTATTTCGGGTTGATAATAAATGCAACCTTCTTGCAATTAGCTAACGATCTCTTCATTTTCAAAAATAAAGAGTCACTAACAAGTATAGTAAGAAAATTATGTACACCCAGTTCAGGAATCACCTGCAAAAAGAGCTTTCAGAAATTAACGATGCCGGTTTATATAAAGATGAACGAATTATCGTTTCGCCACAGGATGCCGAAGTAACATTGAACACCGGACAGAAGGTGATCAATTTTTGCGCGAATAATTATCTGGGACTTTCTAATGACGCCGAGCTGGTGAAATCCGCGAAAGAGTCTCTCGACTCTCATGGGTACGGGATGTCCTCCGTTCGTTTTATTTGCGGAACCACGGATATTCACAAAGAGCTGGAGCAGAAAATCGCGGAGTTTTTTGGCACCGAAGACACCATCTTGTACGCCGCTTGTTTTGATGCCAATGGCGGTGTATTCGAACCGCTGCTAACCGCAGAAGACGCGATTATTTCTGATGCACTCAACCATGCTTCCATCATTGATGGAGTTCGCTTATGCAAAGCTGTTCGCTACCGTTATAACTCAGCTGATATTGCGGATCTGGAGGAACAATTGAAGAAAACGCAGGAGCAACGGTTTCGTATAATTGTAACCGATGGCGTGTTTTCTATGGATGGAAATGTAGCCCCAATGGATAAAATTGTAGAACTCGCGGAAAAATACGACGCGATGGTAATGGTGGACGAATGTCATTCAGCCGGGGTGGTAGGAAAAACCGGGAGAGGTGTTACTGAGCTTTTTGATATTATGGGACAAGTGGAGATTATAACCGGGACGCTTGGAAAAGCCTTTGGCGGAGCCATTGGTGGATTTACTACCGGTAAGAAAGAGATCATCGAAATGTTACGACAGCGAAGCCGTCCATATTTATTCTCTAATTCCATTCCTCCTCTAATTGCAGCAGCCGGGGTTAAAATGTTTGATATGATGACCGAAACCAACAATTTGCAGGAGAAACTGCAATCGAACATCGCCTACTTCAATTCCGAAATCAAAAAAGCCGGCTTTGACATTAAACCCACCCAATCGGCCATTATTGCGGTGATGTTGTACGATGCAAAACTCTCTAAAGAATTTGCCGCTCGTTTACTTGAAGAAGGTATTTACGTGATCGGATTCAGCTACCCCGTTGTTCCCAAAGAACAGGCTCGGATCCGGGTTCAATTATCCGCAGCTCACGAAAAGGAACACATTGATAAGGCGGTTGCAGCTTTCACTAAGATTGGGAAAGAGTTGAAGGTGATTGGGTAAGGTTTGCTATAAAAACGCAACTTAAAAAAGAGTGAAGCGAATTCATCTACAATGTTCCTTAGCATTGTAGGATCCTGCAGGTTGCTATGTATTTACACATTGTTAGCGGTTATTTTTCAGTCGTACCTTTGGTGCAGGGCAATTCGATTCCCTTCGCTGTCTTCAAATTCCGCTACCATACCAAGCTCTCCAATCGAGGTTTTGGGATAGAGGACTTTTCCGCCATTTTCTACAGCGAGTCTTAGTGTGTTATCTATATCTAAGGTTTTGAAGTAAATAATCACACCGTCTTTGGTCGGTTTGTAAACCTCTCCTTTAGCTAATGCACCTGAAATTCCTTTTGCATCATCTGTAAATGGAAATAGAGCCATTTCATTGTTGTCAATGATTTCTCTTTCAAACGCGAAATCGAAAACATTTTTGTAAAATTTAACCGCCCTCTCCATATCCTTAACCGGTATTTCAAAATATATAACAGGATTATGATTTGTATTCATTTGTGTAGGTGAATTTTTACTGTTTTCTTGAGCATAACATAGATTTGCTAGCATACTTATAAAGCCGAAAATTAAAAATCTTTTCATTTGCTTATTATTTTATCCAGCCTACAGATTTTCGCCAGGCATCATATGCTCGTTTTCTTTCTACAAAGTCTTTCGGTGGACGTTGATTTTCATGTTTTACCCTTTCGTTCATAATTTCAATTTGTTCTTGAAGCGTGTTGAGGCCAATAGCCTTTCTCCTTTGGTTGACTTTAGTAAGATCGTCAAATGGGTTTGGGTTCATTTTACCATTTTCGTCCCAATCAAATTGAGTTCCATAGAGTTGCGGTTTTCCTTCAAAAACAGCTATTCGATCGGTCAAATAGGCTAAGCTCTTTGGATCTGCTTTGTTTTTGCGAACAGCTTCTTCGAGTAATTTTGCGGATTTTTTCATGAACTCAGGTTGTCCAATGGAATGTTGAATGATTAACCAGGCAGCATCGCTAGCTTCTTGCCCAATTTTTTCTGCTGTTGGGTACCCGATTGTATCCATTATTTGGTAGAGTTCTTTGGCATTACTGTTATGCAAAGCTTCCATTTCCTGATGGTAACCATTAAGAAGAGTTCCTTTTTTTATAAGCTCATTTCTCAGGTTTTCATCTCTTGTTTTGAGACGGATGATTTTTTGGGCAATAATTTCAGCATCCATAAAACTTTTAGAGATACTTCATTCTTTCGCATTTGTAATTACAGCAATTAAATCAACTTCCAATTTGGCATCGGGTTCGTATAATCTACTGATCTGGACCCAGCTGGCTGCCGGATAGTCGCCTTTATAGAACTCTTTTCGTACATCATTATACTTTTTCATTGTCTCAATATCGGTCGTATAGAGCGTTTCTTTGACAACATCTTTTGGTGTTGCTCCAAAAGCCTTCAAAGATTGTTCTAGTGTGTCATACAGTCTGCTTATCCCTTCTGGACTCAAATTACTTGTTGGAACTCCTGATACATAGATAGTATTGCCTACTTTTACAACCTGTGCATATCCAGCACTTTCACTTTGTTCGTCAGGATTGTCCCAATGCCATTTTTCTTTAACTAAAAGAGGTTTCTCCACTTCGTTTTTTTGTACTCTCGTTGAATCGCTCATATCTTCACATCCAAAGTTGCCCAATAAAACTGTTACAATTAAAACCACTTCCAATGGTGTTATACATTTGAAAGATTTGAAGTTTATTTTTCGTGTTTTTGTATTATTCATTTTTAACGTTCGTTTTGTAATATCGGGATAAGGTGTTTTAACAAAATGTCGAAGGGTAATTTACCTCTCCAGTTTCCATAATTGCTTCCGGTAAAGGCAATCGCAGCGTCATAATCTTCCAATATCATTATGTATTGCCCACCATTACCGGATGCAAACAATACTTCAGTATTGATATCTCCATATTGCAATAATTCACGATACCAAAAATAGCCATATTTAGCCGTGTTATATTTTGCATTTTCTATTCTGGCAAAACGTGTAAAAGACATTTCAACATCGGTCTTACAATTGGTTGATTCGTTTATCCAGCTTTCACTAACAAGTTGTTTTCCTTTCCAGTTGCCATTATCCAAAACCAATTGGGCGATTTTTAGCATATCGAGGGGTTTCATCAAAAAAGAACCAGCAGCATAGCCTCCACCATTTGGTGTTATATGCCATTTATAATCCAAAATCTCAAGCGGTTCAAACAGGTGTTTTTTAGCAAATTCCATAAGTGTCAAGTTGCTTGCTCTTGAGATAATAATACCAATAAGTTCAGGTTCTATTGAGGTGTAAGCCCAATTCAAACCAGGATCGTGCCGAAGTGGGATGTTTAGAATGTAATTTAACCAGTCGCCTTTTTCCCACATTTCGGATTCGCAGTCAGGCCCAATGCCAAAGAACCCCTCACAAGCTAATCCCGATTTCATTTCTAAGAGGTTCTTTATGGTAATCTTTCCTCTTGGGTCATTTTCCCATTCAGTTATAAATCTCCCTATTTCATCTTCTACAGCAAATAGCCCTTTGTCAATAGCTATGCCAGCGAGGATACTGGTAATTGATTTGAATGAAGAGCGTGTGTCATGCAATCTGTCTTTTTTGAAACCATTAAAATATTCTTCAAAAAGAATTTCGTTATTCTTGGCAACAACAATTGAGTTGATGTTAGTATATGCATCAGTATCAATAAGCCCTTTAAGTTCGGTGAGTTTACTTTTTGCTGATTGTTGAGCATTACAACCTACACTCGATAATAAAAATGATACAATCAGAAGGCATTGTGCTTTCTTAGTCGTGTATTTCATGATTGCAGAAAACAGTTTGAACATGGCGCGTTTGATATTTCGACACCTCAGCTTTTCAATTTTTGATATTATCCTTTATTTCTAACCAGCGTTTTGTCCCTATTTTACTTATTTGTCCTCTCTTGGCAAATTCAAATTTATTCCATGCTCTATGAGGGTTTTCCGGTATCAACATATTATCCTTAGTTTTAGATTTTAAAAGTTCAAATGCTTCCAGAAATCTTTCATCATTCTTTGCGGTATCAAAGAATGATAGAATGTAAACATAGTAGAATAAGTTATATCGTAAAAAAGGGTATTCAATTTTCATAAATCTTGAGCCTATTCCAAAAGTACAAGGGCCGACAGGCTCTTTAACCTCCCAATGTTGCAAAAGGAAATCAACGCCTTTTTCCAGTTGCTTTGTATCTTTCAATGAATTATCCCTGAATCGAAAAGCATCTAAAACATATAAAGTTGTTCCGGGATTACTGGCATCAGTTAGCGGGGATTTCCCAAGCTTTACCGTATTGCACCTCCAGCCACCGTCAGCCCATTGGGTCTCTAAAAGTTGTTGATAACTTTTTTCTATTCTTTCATCAATAGGAAAATCCAATCGTCCGGTTGCTGAAAGAATACGAGCTGTCATGCATGGTAATTTTGAACTTGTCTTTGAATACTTAAAACTTCCGTCCAAAGTTTGATAAGTAAGTACAAATTCAATTGCTTTTAAGATTATTTGATAATCTTGGTGGGTTGCTCCTAATTCACCAAGTACATTCAAAGTATCAATAGTACTATATCCGTGGGGTGCGTGAATGTCTCCGTCAATCCTTGACCAAAATTGACCTCCATTGTCGTTCTGTCGTTGTAATATTTTTTCAATCATTGTTTTGTTAGCCACTGGCTTTTTTGCTTGCAGGTTGGAGAAGAAGAGCGTAGCGAATTCATCTTCAACGATTTGGCTAAACTGCGTTTTAATGAAGTTTAGGTGTTCTTGTGTATTCGTTATTCTTTTCTTGAATATTTATAATCACTTTACCAGGTGAGTGTCCTTTACTTAAATAATCCATTGCTTCTGCTGCCTGGTTAAGGGGATAACGTTTATGAATGACCGCTTTAACATTTCCTTTATCCAATAATTTTGCAACGTACTCTAAATCTTCAGGATCAGATTTTGCGGCAAGAGTTTTCATCTTCTTCCCTCCAAAAGACAATAACCAACCGAAGAAAATAGATTTGAATATCTGGGCAAGTGCACCGCCTATTATAACACATGTGCCCTTTGGTTTCAAAATCCGTCTGTAGCCTAATAACGGATAATTACCATTGATTGCCAAGATGAGGTCGTAACGAATGCTGCCTTTGGTAAAATCATTTTTTGTATAGTCTATTACCTTGTCTGCTCCTAATGAAGTTGTTTGTTCAATGTTTTTAGTACTGCAGACGGCTGTCACTTTTGCTCCAAAATATTTAGCTAGTTGTAGGGCATGGGCTCCAACTCCACCTGCGCTGCCAACAATTAACACATGTTGTCCCTTTTGGATATTGCCTTTGTCTCGTAATGCTTTCAAGGCAGTAGTTGCTGCCACCGGCAATGTTGCCGCATCTTCGAAGGATGTATTTGGTTGTTTGTGTGCAAATGCTCTTTCGGGAGCTACAACAAATTCTGCTAGTCCTCCAAATCCAAAATCTGAAAGGTCTCCGACTACCTCATCGGCAGGTTTGAAATGCTTGACGTTTTTACCAACTGATTCTATTGTGCCTGATACTGCAGATCCGAATATTTTTTTTGGGGGAATAGACCCCATTTTTATTGAACGGTAGTCAGCAGCATTCAACGATACGGATACAACTTTTATCAGCACTTCGTTGTCGTTGAGTACGGGTTTGTCTACCTCTTTGAGACATAATCGGAAGGGTGAGTGTTTCTTATCATAAATAACTGCTTTCATAAAACTATTTTTTACCCTCTTTCTTTTGTGTAATGATAACACGCACTCTATTCATGTTATCCCAATTACATGTGTAAGTTTTATTCACTTTATCCCTGGATAATGTTAGAGTAAAATGAATAAAAGCGATTTATTATCAAAATAAGAAAGTAAGCTTATCCTCAATAACTACAGCGACAAAAAGATGGATGTTTATCCTGGAATTATTGGGATATAAACATATTTCTATAACAAAAATCTATACTTAGGTATTTTTCAGGAAATAATAAGGATGGGAAAAGCGGATCGAAAACTTAGATATCCAGGAAAATATCACTCAGCACAGAGTCAAAATCTTTTTCCAGTTTCGGCTCAAATTCTTTGCCTGTAAGCAGCCCGAACAATTCCGCATAACGCTCATACACTTCCAGCCGGAAGGAGTCGGGGAGATCAGGAAGAACCTGGCCGTCCAGTCCCTGGAAATCATGATCCATCAGCCATTCCCGCAGAAACTCCTTCGAAAGCTGTTTCTGGGGCTCACCTTTAGCCTGGCGTTCTTCATAACCATCCAGGTAAAAGTAACGGGAAGAATCGGTAGTGTGTACTTCATCGATTAACGTAAGCTCGCCATTGTATAGCCCAAATTCGTATTTGGTATCTACAAGAATAAGTCCCCGGTTGGCAGCTACTTCGGTTCCCCGTGCAAATAGCCTGAAAGCAATCTCACGGATCTGGTTCCAAAGCGATTCTTCCACCATTCCTTTCTTAAGGATATCTGCTTCTGAAATATCTTCATCATGGCCTTCTTCCGCTTTAGTGGCAGGGGTAAGAAGAGGTTCCGGAAATTTGTCATGTTCTTTCATCCCCTCAGGAAGGGGGGCACCACAAAGCTCTCGTAATCCTGATTTATAAGTTCTCCATGCATGGCCGGTAAGATATCCACGAATAACCACTTCAATAGGAATGGGAGTACATTTTTTTGCAATGGTAACGTTAGGGTGGGGTACATCTATGATATGATTCGGAACAATATCTTTCACTTTGTCAAAAGAAAAGGCTGCCATTTGATTCAGTATCTGCCCCTTAAAAGGGATGGCCTGTTTCATAATGTGATCGAAGGCTGAGATACGATCAGTAACAACTATTCCAAGCCGGTCAGCAGTAAGTTCATATACTTCTCTGACCTTACCACGGTAGGGCTCGCCTAATTCAGTAAGAGTTGTGGATGTAATGCAATGCTCTAAAGCCTCAGAAGGCTCAAAAGATGTATTCACGCTTAGTTTACTTTTTGGGTTGAACCTCGCTCAACCAATATTGGATTCACAGTTTTCTGTACAAGTTTACCATCTTTCTTTTTGATGATCTCTGCTAACCGGGCGGTTGCCTGTACTCCTATCGAGTGCATTTGCTGGTCTATGGTTGTCAAATCCATGTACTTGGTGAACTTGATATTATCAAAACCCATTAAGGCGATATCTTTTGGTACACTCATTCCAAGTTTTGTAAGCGCATGTAACGCACCCAGGGCTTGCGTATCATTTGAGCAAAAAACAGCATCAGGAAATTTACCAAGTTTGTCGTATTTATGAATTGCTTCAAAACCGGCTTCTTCTGTAAATCCACCATGCTTTTCCGAATCTCCTGCTACAAACAGCTCCTTATCGATATTCATTTTGTAGTTTTTCAATGCATCAATAAAACCTCTTTCCCTGTCGGTGGATGAACGGTTGGGAGTGAGGGTAGAGATCATGCCTAAGCGCTCAAATCCCTTTTTAACCAGGTGTTCTCCTGCCATATAGCCACCCTGGTAATCGTTGAGCATAAAGTAGTTGTAAGAAGGGTGTGATGAATTTACCAGCACAATAGGCACCTTGGTTATCTGGAGCATTTCATGCACATCGGGTTTTATATCAATAGAAAGAAGGATAACGGCATCCGCAGTTCCCCGGTCAAAAAAGCTTTGCACCGCTTCTTCAGGATTTCGTGAGCCGGTATTGTACATAATGATATCGAGATCCATTTTTTTGATCTCATCCTTAACCCCCTTTAGAACCTCATTAAAAAATGGAGTGGTAAAGGAGGGAACAGCAATAGCCAGCATTTGTGGCTCTTTGCTGGCAAGCTTTCGGGCGCTAACCTGCGGCCTGAAATTAAGCTCATTAATAGCTTTTTGAACTTTTTCTTTTGTTTCTTCAGATACGTTCGGTGAGTTATTTAAAACCCTCGACACAGTAGATATTGCAACCCCTGCATTTTTTGCTACTTCGTAAATTGTTGCTTTCTTATTCATACGTACAATGATTCATTCAAAGATGAAGGTGTAAAAGTTAATGCTGCTGTATTAACCTAAAGTTACTTTATTAATACACTAGCAGATAATAAACAACTTATTTAGAAGATGTAATGAATCAGCAAATATTTATTTTGCAGTTTAAATGGAACTATTTTCCCTTTTTTGCGCATTACTATCATGTAATTTACTCACATGTCAAGTATCCTTCGTATCCCATATAACACTCTTTTCAGGCCTCTTTATGAGCGTACATCTTTTCACCGTTCGGTCATTGATGATGTAAGTGATGAAGGGTTAAAAGATGCGTACCGTCATTGCCGGGCTATTACACGGTTCCATGCCAAAACCTTTTATATGGCTACCCGCTTTTTACCCAATGAAAAGCAAAGGGGTATTTTTGCAATTTACGGACTATGCAGGTACCTGGATAATCTGGTTGATGAATGTGAAGATTTGGTAGCTAAAAGTGCCATATCATTAGAAGAGGTAGATGCTAAGCTGGATTTTTTTAAGAACCGGTTGGTTGATATTTATAAAGGCAAATCATTTGATGACCCTATACTTTTGGCATTTGCTGATACCTTAAAAACTTATTCTATTTCTATTGAGCTTCCTTTCTTTTTGATTGAAGGGGTACGCCAGGATTTAGTAAAAAGCCGTTACCAGGATTTTAACGAGGTGTACGAATACTCCTATAAGGTTGCATCAGTGGTAGGATTAATGACCAGTGAGGTTTTTGGTTACCGGGACGAAAAAGCACTCGACTACGCAATTGACCTTGGCATTGCGATGCAGTTAACCAACATACTACGGGATGTAGGAGAAGATTTACAGAGGGGAAGGATTTACCTGCCTAAATCGGATCTGGAAATGTTTGGTATTTCTGAGGAACAGTTATTTAACAGGGTTCTGGATGAGAATTTTAAGAACTTAATGCGTTTTCAGATTAATCGCGCCAGGGAGTATTACCGTAAAGCCGACAAAGGCATTGTAATGTTAAGCAGGGATTCCCGGTTACCTGTTTATTTGGCAAGACATAACTACAGCCGTATACTCGAAAAAATAGAGCAAAACGAATATAATGTATTCGACCAGCGGGCTTACCTGAATCAAACCGAAAAGCTTTCTATAATCCCGAAAATTTTATTCGATATCAGGGCCAAAAGCTAATTTATCTTGGTTAATCTTTGAGTAAAATGATAAATTGAGCGAACCCAAAAATCTCAATTTATTATGCCTGAAATTAAAAAAGTCCTGATTGCAAACAGAGCTGAAATTGCACTCAGGGTTATTCACACCTGTAAAGAACTTGGAATTGGAACTGTAGCTGTTTATTCACGTCCGGATGCCGCTTCTCCTCATGTTTTACACGCGGATGAATCCGTTTTTATTGGTGAAGCAGCCTCATCAGAAAGTTACCTGGTGATGGATAAAATCATAGATGCCGCTAAACAAACAGGTGCTGATGCGATTCATCCCGGTTATGGGTTTTTAAGCGAGAATGCAGCATTTGCAGAACGATGTAAAAAAGAAGGGATAATATTTATAGGCCCTGAGCCTTACGCTATCAGGGTAATGGGTGATAAAACCGAAGCCCGTGAACTGGTAACCAAGCTGGGAATCCCCACACCTCCGGGATTAAAATCCGAGCTTCAGGATTTGGATGAAGCCGCCCGGGTTGCTGATGAAATTGGTTACCCCATACTGGTAAAAGCTGCTGCCGGTGGCGGCGGTAAAGGTATGCGCATTGTACACAAAAAAGAAGAATTTGAAAGCAATATCAAAGCTGCAAAATCTGAGGCAAAGAATGCTTTTGGAGATGATCGTATCTATATAGAAAAGTATTTGGAAGAACCGCGCCATGTTGAGTTCCAGATAATGGCCGATACCCATGGTAATGTAGTTCATGTGTTTGACAGGGAATGTTCTATTCAGCGAAGGCACCAGAAAGTAATAGAAGAAGCTCCGTGCGCATTACTTACCCCGGAACTGAGACAGGAAATGGCCGAATGTGCTATTAAGGCAGCAAAAGGATGTGATTATGTTGGTGCCGGAACCATTGAGTTTTTAGTAGATAAGCACCTGAATTTCTATTTCCTCGAAATGAATACCCGCTTACAGGTAGAGCATCCGGTTACAGAAATGATTTCCGGTGTTGATTTGGTTGCTGCCCAGATTCGGGTTGCTGAAGGGAAAAAGCTTCCATTCAGGCAAGAAGATTTGCAGATGACTGGTGCTGCCATAGAATGCCGTATTTATGCGGAAGACCCCTCCAATAACTTTTTGCCAAGTACCGGTATGCTTAAAAAGCACCGTGTGCCTACCGGTGATGGTGTTCGTGTAGATGCCGGAGTGGAAGAAGGGCAAGCCATAACAATCAATTATGATCCTATGATCTCCAAATTGACCGTTCACGGAAAAGATCGAGATCATGCTATACAGCGAATGCTGCGGGCGTTAGATGAATACGAAATTGTGGGCTGCAGAACTACCATTCCATTTTGTGAGTTTACTTTAAAGCATGAGGCATTCAGAACAGCTAAGTATGATACTCATTTCGTCCCCGATTATTTTAGTCCTGAATTATTAGAAAAAGGAGCCTCTGACGAGGTACTTGCACTAGCTGCATCTCTTCTGAAAATAACTCAGGAAACCAAGCCTCAACAAACAGTTACTGCGGCTGGGGGAGGAGAGTACTCAGAGTGGTGGAAAAATAGAAGGAATTAATATTGAGTACAGTAAACCAGGAGCTTTTTGAAAAGCTCGAAAAACTGGCAACAGAGCAGAGAAATCCTAAGACAATGGGAATTGATCTGGCTGACGCACAGGAGATCGTAACACTCATTAATAATGAAGACCAGCTTGTTGCCCAACTTATTCAAACCCGGTTGCCTCAAATAGCTAAGGCTGTTGAAACTATAAGTGAAAGCTTCTCGATTGGAGGCCGGTTACTATATTTTGGAGCAGGTACCAGCGGCCGTTTAGGGGTTGTTGATGCTTCTGAATGCCCTCCTACTTTCGGTTCAAATCCGGAACAGGTTCAGGGTATAATGGCTGGTGGAGAAGAAGCTATGTTTGTTGCCCAGGAAGGCGCTGAAGATTCGGAAGAAATTGGTGCGAATGATGTTGATGAACTAAAAGTAGCCCCACCGGATATTATTTGCGGTATTGCTGCCAGTGGAAGAACTCCATACGTACATGGCGCTATTAAAGAAGCCAAAAAACGTGGCTGCAAAACAATTTTTATAACTACAGTTCCAAAAGAACAGCTGGATATTGAAGTGGATCACATACTGGATGTACCTGTGGGACCAGAAGTAGTTATGGGAAGTACCAGGATGAAAAGTGGTACTGCTCAAAAAATGGTTTTGAATATGCTTACCACAGGCGCTATGATCAGGCAAGGCAAGGTGTATGAAAATGTGATGGTTGATTTACAGTTAACCAACAAGAAGCTGGTAGAACGCGCAAAACGCATTATCATGATGTTTACAAAAATCAGTTATGATGAAGCTTCCGAACTGCTGGAGTTAGCCAGGGGGCATGTAAAAACTGCAATGGTAATGCAGCTGGGAGGCTTAAACCGGCAGGAAGCAGATGTGCTATTGAAAAAAAATGGAGGGTTTATCAGGAAAGCATTACTGGAGGTCAACAGTTGATGCGGGGCTTCTTTAGCGTTTTTGTATGGGTCTATTATGTAGTACTGTTTTTGCTGTTTTTTATAATTATCCTTTTTGCCTTTATTCTCACTTTTCCATTTGATAAATACAGGAAAATACCCAATCGAATACTAGCGGTAATGGCCACTTTGATGATGAAGGCCAGCCCTTTTTGGAGTATACAAATGGAAGGAATTGGGAATTATAATCCAAGTGAGCCTACTATTTTCGTAGGAAACCACTTGAGCTTTTTGGATATGGCGCTGATATATCAACTCCCCTGGCAGATGAAATGGGTTTCTAAACAAAGC
Organism: Balneolaceae bacterium; assembly: GCA_006969905.1. Classification (GTDB taxonomy): domain Bacteria; phylum Bacteroidota; class Rhodothermia; order Balneolales; family Balneolaceae; genus Balneola. The sequence goes on from CP030887.1 coordinate 2,510,076, forward strand.
CTGGCATTTATTCCTGTAATGGGATGGATGGTATGGCTCACGGGCCATCTTACTATTAACAGGAGCAAAAAATCGGCCCTAAAACGGTTATCAAATTTAGTGCAGCCGCTTAATGATAAGGTTCCAGTAATGATTTTCCCGGAGGGAACGAGGTCGTTGGATGGAGAGTTAAAAGCTTTTAAAAATGGTGCTTTTTTACTGGCAAAGGAATATGATTTTAAGCTTCAGCCAATAGTTGTTGATGGGGGGCATATTGCTTTGCGTTCAGGATCAAAATTGGTAGAGCCTAAAGTGGATTTTAAAATTTCAATATTACCGGCCATAGAGAGTGAAAATTTTGAGGACATGAAGTCGTTAAAGGAGCATACCCATACTTTGATTAAAAAAGAACTTGAACGAATACGTTCTCATTGAACCTTCCGGATCCTAACACTATCTACAAAAAAACCACGTATCAGCATAGAATTATGCTTACGCTGATTTTTTCTGAATTACTTTTGATAAGTGTGTTCAGGTTTTGGCCTCAAACACAGAGGGTTTCAAATGATTCAATACATTATATCTCTGATCAGGAAGTATTTGTAGAAGAAATGATTATTACTAGGCAAAGTGATGCGCCCGCCCGCCCCCCAAAGCCTCAGGTTCCGATTCCTGTGCCTACCGAAGAAGTGATCGATGAAGAGATTGAGATTTTAGAGTTCGAGAACATATTATCATTAGAGCCGCTTGGTGAGTTTGATGCAGGCCAAACCGGTGAATCAGATACTATAGTAGGTAATCCACAACGAAAACCGGGATTATTAAAAATTGTAGAACCCTCAACCCCTGAAGCAGCACGCTTAGCAGGGGTAAAAGCAGAAGTGTTTGTCACTTTTTTGGTTAAAACCGATGGCAGTGTGGAAGATATATACATATCAAGAATACACAAATATAAGGGCAGGGGAGATGAGTTTGAGATTGTTAATGAAGTTGGGTACGGTATAATGGGTGCTTCGCTTGAGGCAGCAGCGCAATGGAGGTTCAGGCCGGCCCAACACAATGGAAAACCTGTAAAAGCTTATACTACCCAGGTTTTCTCATTTGGCTTTTGATATGCGTTGCGATAGGGTATAATATGCTCTATATTTGCCAGCCTTTATTGAAAGGAGAGGTGCCGGAGTGGTCGAACGGGCTCGCCTGGAAAGCGTGTGTGCCTCACAAGGGTACCGAGGGTTCGAATCCCTCCCTCTCCGCTAAAAAAAAATTGAGTATTAGGTTAGTATTAGCTTATATAGTTAAGTATCAAATACATAGTTATGTATTACAGATTCTTAATGTCATTCTATTTTAAAACTGTGTATCATTTCCAAATAGGGATTTAAAACGAAACCAATCTTGTACAAATGCAAAGAATAAAAATACCACTTCTGACAGTATTGGGTTTTATCTTGGTCATTTCATGTGACCTGAGCATACCTAGCAAACCAGATTTTACTACTTCTCATGCCGTAGAAATACCGGTTATTAATAACAGAACTTTTGTTTTTCTCGGCGACAGCAGCGGTGCTTTAATTGATACAACAAAAGAAGATCTTGACTCACTTTTTACTATTGCCAATAATGGATTGGTTTCTATTTCGACTGAAGAGGAGTTTGATTTTGGGGATTTGAATGATGCAATTCCTGAAATTGACGGTTCCTCAACAAATTTTAATGCTGAAGTAGGCGAATTGGAAATTGGCAGTTTTGCATCTGGAAACGGAGGTAACCTTGGTGAAGCTAATTTCCAGGCATTAACAGGTTTGAATCCGGCTTTAATTTCTGTCGGTGATCCTGTTCCTGCCCAGGTAATACAACCCGAAGTAACAATTGACTTAGATACAGACTTCTTTACCAGTGCTACATTCAAAAGTGGATCTCTGGATATAGTTATAACCAATAATCTAGGTTTTAACCTTGATGATATAAATGTAACACTTGTAAGTGACCCAAATCCGGGTGCCGGAGGCGATGAATTCGATGTGGTTACGGCATCCTCAGGTACTGTAAATGATAATTCGTCGACAACTATATCTCTCCCTTTCAGTAATGGAGATGAACTTGCTAATCCGCAGGTAAGGGTTTCCATTGAATGGTCAAATGGTCAGAATTTTCAAAGAAGTCCCGAATCAATAGTGGTAAATAGTGCTTCAGGTAATAATTTGATCGCTTCTTCGGTAACTGCGAACTTAGAATCGCAAGATTTTAACACCTCAAGTACTTCTTCATTTAGCGATACTGAATTTCAATTTACTGATCCGTCTCACTATATAGAATTGAGTGCTGGACAGATTTCTGTTACAAACTTGGTCAATAATATGGGGATTGGAATTGAAACCCTTCAGATCTCATTTCCAAACATAAGGGATGATAATTTTGGTGAGGAAGACAGCCTGGTAATTAACTTCCCGGCAATTGCCAGAAACTCTTCAGCAGCGGATGTTAATCAGGATTTGACAGGATACCGGATTTTTGCTCTTAACAATGAAGTCACTTACAACATTATATCTGCAACCGAAAACACCCAAACGGGGCCTAATGCCGGACCTGTAACAATTACGGAGAACGATGATATAAGTGCTTCCGTAGATATATCGGGACTTACAGTTGGTTCTGCATTTGGTGTCGTACTTAGCCAAAGTGTATTACTAGGAGATAACGATCCTTCAAATGATGATGGTACTGAAATTTTAGATGTCTTTAATGATATAGAAGCAGATACTACCAGTATTGACGGACTTGATGAGTTTTCAGATCAGATTGATGGTCTTAGCTTCACAAATCCAATTATTAATATTGACTATAGTACGAATATTGGAATTGAAACTACCATATATGCAGCTATGGTTGGTGTGGATAGTGAAGGAAATGAAGTTTATTTAACAGGTAATTCAGGAAGCCCGAACGAGGTTGTTGCCGGAGACCCGATAACCGGACTTTTTGCTAATGGCGAACAGCTTCTGCCAAGTGAATTGATAAAGTTTAGTATTACTAATGCTCCTGTTGGAACTACAATTAATGATCAGATTTCATTTAATACGAATACAACAAACGTTGATGAGTTTTTGAATAATCTGCCCAGTGAGATCAGGTTTGTTGGAAGGGCAATAGTAAATGAAAGTGAGAATGTAGGATCAATTTCTACGCCTTTAGAATTTGATCCCACTTTAGCTGTAGATCTGCCACTTGCTTTACAAACTGAGGCAGGTAACCCAATTAGTTTTACGGATACTACTGAGTTTGAAGTAGATCTTGATGAAGACCAGAATTTTTCCGAAGCCCGGTTCTTTATGACCTATACTAATGATTTGCCACTAGGAATAGATGTAGAATTAGTTTTTGCCGACTCATTAGGAAATACATTATTTACCAATAATGATATTTCTTTAGCGGCTGCACCAGTTAATGCTGCAACGCGTTTTTCAGCCGGAGGTACAGAAGATGTTTTAATTTTTGAGTTGGAAAATAATGGTGGTATAAATGAATTAGATTTACTCAAAGAAACCTCTGATATCATTTTTACAGCCTCGATTCAAACTTCAGGCAATGAAGAGGTAAGGCTAAGGGCGAGTGACTCATTCACATTAAGTCTTGCGGCTAAAATAAGATTACAAACTAAAGTGGGTGGAGAATAAAGATGAGTATCATGAAAAGAGTTTTATCAATTAGTTTTTTTATTGTTCTTTGCACCACTTTAAGTGGGTTCAGCCAGTCAAGGCATTACAATTCTATGAGTATTGGAATGGGCGGCGGTGGAACTGCCTATGTAGACGGTTACCATGCTAATTTCATCAACCCCGCTAACTTGATGATCAATCCAACCAATAACAGGCCTAAAAGGAGTTTAGGCTTAATGGGCGGTGTAGGTGTTCGCCTTGGTGGAACACTAGTGAATTTAGATGCCTATGATACTTACCTAACAAAAGGCCTGGTGCTGGAAGGACAGGTGGCCGAAGACATGTTAGGTGCCTTCTTTGGAGGCACTGATCTTACCATAGAGCGGGATGTTTCAAGTACATTAAATTTGGTTCCTCTTGGTTTTTCAAACAGAGGTAAAAAATCAGCTTTTAGTTTGGCAACACGAGTGCGTGTTACCCAGGATTTTGTAATTAACAGGGGTTTTGCTGAACTGGGTGTTTATGGTTTGGATCCAGCCCGTTTTGGTGCAGAGACTCCGGTTGATTTTACATTCGGAGCAGTGGCTTTTTCTGAAATATCAATTGGATATGCACGCGAAGTGTTATCTCTTCCCAACCTGTTATTTGCTAGAAACGTTAAACTATATGCAGGTATAGCACCAAAATATTTGATTGGGGTGCAGTACTCCACTCTTGATTTCAATTCAACGCTATTAATGCAACAACGCCAGGTAGGAGGGGAGTCTGTTACTGACAGAATTCTTCATGAATTTTCTTACAGGTGGAATACAGTAGGAGCACTTGCAGAAGACCTAAGAGAATTTGAAGCTGCTTATGAGCAAGATAATTCTGTAGTGCTTAACGATTACTTGGTTAATGATGACAAGTATGCAGATGTAAATGCTACGGGCTTTGGGCTTGATATGGGAGCTACTCTTGAGATGGATATTTCCGGTGTGCCCATTCTGGACGGTTTTTTTGGTAGAAAGAAAACTCTGCGGTTGTCAATGGCTATTACCGATTTAGGCTCGTTGAACTTTGATAAAACGCCGACTTCTCTTTTTGCAGAAGGTGAGTTCGACTTTACCGGTCAGGGAAATGATGATGATGATGATTTCTTTGATGATTTGGCTGATAGTTTACAAAATGAAGTATATGGACAGTTTGATGCCGAAGACATTGATGGAGTTGAATATAAATTACCGGCAATGTATAACTTTGGCGCCTCACTGGTGATGGGTAAGCTAACTACATCTTTAGATTTCGGATTTGGATTCAATGATTCAGGGACAAACAGTAGACGAAGCGCCCTTAACCTAGGCCTAGAATATCGCTTATTAGGGATTGTACCATTAAGAGCAGGAACCCGGATTGGCGGATTTAGCTCAACCGTTTATTCTTTTGGAGCAGGAATTGATTTGAACTTCCTTGAGTTTTCAGCGGGGCTTTCGTTGGTGGGTAACGACCAGGATAACGGAGGCTCAGTCACAGCAGCATTTAGCGGCCTGGCAATTCGGTTCTAATTTTCATCTTGTGAAATCACTTAAAGGCCCATTAAGAAATTAATGGGCCTTTTTTGTTTTCTTTTTGAACAAGCCAGGGTCTCCGGCTACTTAAGAAAACCTGGTTATAGAGACTTCTACTGGGAGTACAGTTTTCTCTACAAGAAAATCACAAAACAGATCAGCTAAGTAAGAGCTATACAACATTCCTTTTGACCCCAGCCCGGCAAATACAGAAATATTCTCTATTTCAGGGTGCCTGCCTAAAATAGGCATACGATCCGGGGTAGAAGCTCTTATTCCCGCCCATTGAGACTTTAAGGTTGCAGTTTCAGCAAAATCGGGTAGTACCTTTTTCAAACGTTTGGTTAAGTATTCAGTCCCGTATTCATCTGTATCGGGAGTTTGAAACTTATGCTCATAAGTACTGCCTGCAACAAAGTGTTTATCATTCATAGCGGAATAGTAACCCAGCGCTGATACGGAAGAGGAGTAAGGAAAGCCATGCTTGCTTTTAAAAACGGCTAGTTGCCCTTTCACAGGAATTAGAGGTAAAGAATCCCAACCATCAAAGCTTTTGCTTTTTATGCCTGTCGTAATAATGATTTCTTTAGCCTTTATCGATTCTTTGGTTTCTAAAATGATATCCCAATGAGAACTGGTAAAAGTGTATGAGTAAATGCTTTCAAAGCAATAATCCAGGTTCAGTTGTTTTAACTGATCAAAATAGCATTCCAGGAATGCAGACATTTTTACGGACAATCCTATGGGTAACCAAACCCCTCCTTCAACACAGGCAAGGCCGGGAAATCTCTCATTAATCTTCTTTTTGCTTAGCCAGGTACACCAGTCTTTACCCCAATGGGTTGCATCATAATTCTCCTTCATTCTTTGGGCAATTTTTTCGTCCATAGCAGGACGGATTACTCCATTCTTTTTAAAAAAGGATGCATTCGAATGAGATTGAATATGCTCTAAAGTAGCCAATATTGCTTCGTAGCAAGCCTCCGCACGCCATGACTTATTCGCAAAACGGCCTGTTGCCGGATTTACTAACCCAAGGGGTGCTCCCGAAGCCCCTCCGGCAATCCCTTTTGGGTCGATTAAGATAACCGAGCAATCTTTAGCTATGAGTTTATCTGCGAGAGAAAGACCTGCCAGGCCGCCGCCAAAAATGCAATAGTCATACACCATATAGTGATTGGAAAAAATCTTTTACTTTCGATGAATTGGTGAATTTAATTCCCGAAACCATCATTTCTTTTATTGCTTCTTTTACTGAACCATTTAAATCAATACCCTTGACTGCATCTTCGATAACATACACCTCGAATCCCTCTTTTATAGCATCCAAAGCTGTCCACTTCACACAAAAATCAGTGGCAAGCCCCGCCAGGAAAACTGTATCCACATCCATTTCCTGAAGATAACCTTTTAATCCGGTTGAGGTTTTTTGGTCATTCTCATAGAAAGCAGAATAGGAGTCTATGGATGTCCGGTACCCTTTTCGAATGATCAAATGAGTATGAGTGGTATCCAGTTCCGAATGAAAATCTGCACCACGGCTTCCAATTACACAATGGTTAGGCCATAAAACCTGTGTCCCATAATCAAGCTCTATGGTTTCATAAGGCTCTTTTTCAGCATGGTTTGTAGCAAAACTGGTGTGATCAAGAGGGTGCCAATCCTGGGTTTGTATAACCACTGGGAAATAGGGGCTAAGACTATTTACCGGTTTAACAACCTCATTACCATTCGGTACGGCTAACTTGCCTCCGGGGCAAAAATCATTTTGTACATCAATAATTACTAATGCTTGCATATCTAGCTGTTTTGAGAATTCAATAAGTGATCCCTGAGATCTTTGAGTTGTTTCGTAATACCTACTTTATAGACATGGGGATTGTCGAACCTTTTGTATTCATCCCCTAATTTTGATAATTGAGTGCTAGCGTATCCGGCACTTTCTTTTGCTGAACTGGCTTGGATTACAATAGTCCCATTAATTACTACAGGGTGCAGAAGATTAACTGATTGCAAGCCTTTCACTGTAGTTCTTTTTACCGGGAAATGGGGGTGTTGTATTTCAGAAACTGTTTCTTCATTAATAAGGGAGAGTGCATCCGCATAAAAATCTCCATTCTCATCAAAAAACCGGGTGACATTTTTAGCTCCCGGCAATGTGATTTTTTCCACATTTTCGGACACTTTGAGTTTTGGTTCGTTATTAATGGAACTGAGCTTATACACACCATCAAGGGCAGGATAGTCATAGGCAGTTGTTAATTTGGTACCGACCCCAAAAATATCAATAGGTGCTTTTTGTTCCAGCAGGCTTTTTATAAGATATTCATCCAGTTGATTTGACACAGCTATCTGCACATACTCAAGGTTTGCACTATCCAATTGTTGGCGGGCCTGCTTTGAAAGATAGGCGAGGTCACCACTATCAAGACGAACGGCTTGTAAACGTGAACCTTTTTTTTCGAGTTCTTCTGCTACTGTAATAGCATTGGGAATTCCACTTTCCAACGTGCTGTATGTGTCAACAAGTAACACACAGGAATCCGGGTAATGCTCTGCGTATTTTTGGAAAGCGGTGAGTTCATTTTCGAACGACTGTATCCAGGAATGAGCCATGGTTCCGCTCACATCCAAACTGTGTTGCATAGCAGCATATACATTTGAAGTACCATCAAGGCCGCCTATTATGCTTGCTTTGGTTGCCTGGATACCTCCATATCCCTGGGAGCGCCTAAGGCCAAAATCAAGTACTACTTTGTCACCGGAAGCTTGCCGTATTCGCGAGGCTTTGGTTGCTACCAGCGATTCAAAGTTGAGCAGGTTTAATAGGAGCGTTTCAATAATCTGGGTTTCAATCAGGTTTCCTTCTACCCGTACAATGGGTTCATTAGGAAATACAATCTCTCCTTCTTTTACAGAATGAATGTTGCCACTGAAGCTGAAAGTTTTGAGATAATCCAGAAAGTCACTTTCAAACCCTTTGGATGCTAAGTATTCAAGTTCTTCCGTCCCAAACCGGAAAGCCTGGACCAGCCCCAGGAAATCGCTTATTCCGGCAAAAAGTACATATCCGCCTTTAAAAGGGAGCCTTCGGAAGAAGTAATCGAAAGTTGCTGTATCGTTTTTTCTCCCGGTTAAGAAGAAACCCTGAGCCATGGTCAATTCATAAAAGTCAGTATAAAGAGCAGGGTTTTTTAAAGGCATAAATCCATAATTAAGGATTGAAAATAATAAGCAATCCAGTAAATGAGAAGGTGAAACTGTGTATTTTATAATTAAAGCCGGGGCTTTATGTTTGGGAGCACCTTAGTATATTAGCTCACCAAAAGAATTTATTTCAAAGAAGCTCCTTGAAGTTAAAAACCTCATTTTTTCTTTTTTGCGTTGTGGTTTTTGGATGTGCCACACCCAAAGCACCAACTGGTGGCCCACCTGATAAAAAGGGACCTAATATACTGGAAACCTACCCGGAAACGGGAACCACAAACTTTACTGGAAAAGTGTTTGAGTTCAGTTTTTCAGAATTTGTAAACAGGGGTTCTGTGCAAAAAGAATTGGTGGTAGAACCCGACCTGGATATGGAGTATGATATAAAATGGAAGAGAAAGAAAGCCATAGTCAGGTTTAAAGAAGAGTTACCTGAAAACACTACGATCATCTTGACCCTTGGTGGAAATGTAACAGATGTAAAGAACAACAAGATGGGTGCTCCGGTAAAGCTTGCCGTTTCTACCGGTGACGAAATAGATAGCGGTGAAATTATAGGGAGAATCCGGGAAGCAAATAATGGACAACCCAGGGAAAATCAAAAAGTGCTGTTGTACAGGTTTCCGTCAACTATCCAAGATAAAGCCACTTATATTGCAGAAACAGATACAGGAGGGGTATTTCGTTTTGAGTATCTGCGTGCAGGCCGCTACCAGGTTTATGCTGTTGACGATAGAAACCTTAATAAAACCTGGGACGAGGGAAGGGAAGCTGCCCGGCCTTTTGCTAAGGATATCTTCTTTCTCGAAAAAGAACAAAAAGACACCCTTGATGTGCTGTATTGGTCTAACCCGGATACCCTTCGGCCCGAATTACAAGCGGTAGGGTTACTGTCAACTAACAGGTTACGTCTTCGGTTCAGCGAAGAAATTGAGTACCAGGATTCAGTTGATGTTTCTTTAACGGATACATTAGGGAATGTTATTGGAAACACATTTCCACTGTATGTATCGCAAAAAGACCCTTTTATTGGTTTTGCCTATCACGAAGATGGAACGAGCAGTGAAGAAAATTACCTGATTGAACTAAAAGGAATTACAGATCTCGGTGGAAACCTTCCATTAGCAGATTTAAAACCATTCTCGGGAAGTGAACAAGCAGATACAGTTAGGCAAAAGATTTATTCAACAAATATGGAAGGGGGGCTATTACGCACCGAACCTTTTGTGGTTGAATACACGGGGCCTGTTCGTGAGCAGGAGATTATAGACTCGTTAGTAGTTATTGAAGGAGAGGTGGATTTTGATGATTGGCCTAATGTTCAGGTTAGAAACAATAAGTTGTTCATTCTTCCTCAAACTGAGTGGATAAATGGAGAAGACTACCAATTCCTGGTATGGAATCCATTTACAAACCGGAGGCAAATGTTTAACCCTGAAACATGGGATGAGATTGATTTGGGCGGCATTGAAGTTTTGGTAGAAGATGCTGATAGTTTACAGGAGTATCATTTGCAGTTGGAGCACGAGGAGTCAGGCTTTAAGCTGGATACTACATTTAATAAAACCATTTTAATAAATGATCTGATTCCCGTTGGATACAAACTCAGGATATTCGAAGATATAAATGGCAATAATACCTGGGATTTTGGTACTATTGATCCATTCACTAAACCTGAACCTTATTATGTACAGGCAAGGACTAATGTTCAAAGGGGCTTTACTTCAGAAGTAATCATAAGATTTAAGTAATGGATACGCTAAAAGAAATATTGGATATAATACAGCAGATTATTGCAAATAATCAGTTGCCATTGCTGGTGGCAACTATTTTGCTTGCTACGGTTATTACAGCGGTAGTTACCGGCAGAATATTCGATGTGGCAATCAAAAGAACTGAGGATTCAGATTCATCGGACCTGACAAATCTGAAGTTTTTAAAAAGAGGTATAAGCGTACTTATATACCTGGCGGGTATCAGTTTTGCAATTTATATGATTCCCGACCTCAGGATTATAGCCACTTCGCTGCTGGCCAGTGCAGGTTTATTTGCGGTTGCGTTGGGTTTTGCCTCGCAAGCTGCCCTTTCCAATATTGTGAGCGGGGTTTTTATTGTAATTTTTAAACCTTACAAAATCGGAGACAGGATTCAGATTCGCACTGATCTTAATGGGGTGATAGAGGATATTAACCTCAGGCATACAGTGATTCGAAATTTTGAAAACAGGCGGATCATCATTCCAAACTCAGTAATAAGCGATGAAGTAGTGATTAATTCGAATTACACCGATAGCAGAATTATAAAATGGGTGGATATATCAATTAGCTACGATTCTGATATTGATCTTGCCCGAAAGATCATGCAGGAGGAAATAGAAAATCACCCAAATTTTATTGATGGAAGAACCCAGGAACAGATTGATGCCGGAGATGCCTTAGTTCCGGTAAGGGTAATTTCATTTGGGGATTCATCGGTTAATTTGCGCGGATGGGCAACAGCAGAAGAACCTGCAAAAGCATTTCTTATGGGTACTGATTTAAATGAAAGCATCAAGAAACGGTTTGATAAAGAAGGGGTAGAAATTCCATTTCCTTACCGCACATTAGTATATAAAAAGCCTAAGAATGATCCTGAAGCAAAACCGCTGTAGGATTCTTAGGCTCCCTTTAACGCCCCCAAATAGCCCTAGATCAGGAAGCTAAAGTTTCTTCTGTTACCACTATTTCTGATTCCATCATTACTTTTGACGTGATGGAGTTGGAAATCAAACATGCCGCTTCTGATTTATGAAGTATACGCTCTGCCTTTGCGGTGTCTACTCCTTCAGGAACTGTTAAAACCGGGCGAAGAATGATTTCGCTCATCATAAACTTGCCGTCCACTTTTTCAAGCTTACCGGTAGCATTAACTGTAAGGCTGGTATACTTCAGTTTTGAGTATTCAGAAATCGCAAGAAATGTGGTCATAAGGCAGCTGCTTACCGATGCAACAAACAGGTGCTCGGGAGACCAAATGCCTTCCATTCCTTTTGGGAATTCGGGCGGTGTGGCCACCTCTAATTCAGTATTCAATACAGGTGAACTCAGGGTTCCTTTCCTGTCAGCGTCCCATTGTAAGTTAACTTCGTAGTTATGTACGGTATCCATGATTATAGTCTTTTAGATTCGATAATTTGTTGTAATTGGTTGGCTTGCACTACCCCTGATTGTTGCCAGAGTATATGCCCTTGCTGGAATAAAAGAAGAGAGGGTACACCACGTACCTGGTACTTAATAGCAGCAGCAGGATTCTTTTCGGCATCAATTTTAATAATAATGATGCTTTCTCCCATCTTGTTTTTGAGTTCTTTTAAGATGGGATTCATCATCTTGCAAGGAGCGCACCAGTCTGCATAAAAATCAACTAGTACGGGAGTGTCACCCTTAATAAGTTCAGAGAAAGATTGTTGTTTAACTTCTTCACTCATAACTGCTCTTGTTTTACCTCAGTAAATTTCACGTCTTTAATTTCATTCCCTGTATTGTCAGTCTCAGCCTGCTCGTGATAGTTTATTGAACAACCTGCGCTTCCAAAACAACCTGTGTTGGTAACAACCTGAAAGAGCAGCAGAACGCTTATCACACCTATAAGTGCATCACCAAGCTGAATGGACTGAATAGCAAAAAATAAAGCCAAACCCAGCCCGAGAAAACGCCTGAAGCCCCAGTTTGTGAATATATGTTGTTTGAAGGAAGCAGGCATATTAGCTGATTATACTTTGTAGATATTGCCAGCCGCCACCGTTATGTACATTTGTAAAGCCATTAGACTCAAGCATACGCTTTGCTGAACTGCTGCGTGCTCCTGAAGCACAGCAAACAATTAAAGGTTCCTGGGAATTTAGCTTGTTTAGCTGTTTTGTTAATGATTGAAGGGGGATGTTTTTGGAATTTTTTATATGGCCGGACCTGAATTCCTGGCTTGTTCTAACATCAATGATTTTAGCACCGCCTTTATAAAATTCTGCAAGGTCTACAGGATCTTCGGTGGAAAACATATTTTTTAAAAACTGAAGCATAGAAAAAGTATTTGTTTGGTTAATAATCTTCACAAACTTACCGTTCAAATTTTAGAACTTCAGCAACTTTTGTTACATAAGAACTATTTTATTTCTGCCCAGTTTAATAAGCCTTTCATACTCCATTTGTTTGAGAAGGCGTGATATCACCACACGCGAAGTTCCCATCTCATTGGCAACCTGTTCGTGAGTTATAATAAGTTCCTTTGACCCGATTGCCTCACTTTTTCTTTTAAGTAATTGAAGAAGCCTTGTATCCATTTTCTGAAATGAAAGCTCGTTCACGATCTCAAGTAAGTTTTCGAAGCGCCTGTGATAGATAAAGAATATGTATTCAATCCACTCAGGGAATTCTTTAACCAGTTGCGCAGCTTTCTCTATGGGGATGAGTAGTACTTCACTTTTTTCTTCAGCTACTGCTTTAATTTTACTTTTTTCGCTATGGATACCTTCAAAAAAAGACATCACGCAGGTTTCTCCCGGATGGATGTAATAAAGCAGTATTTCCCTGTAATCGTCGTCAGTCTGAATTATTTTGATAGTTCCTTTGGTGACGATGGGTATAGAACGGATAAATGCATGTTCATTTAACAGTACCTCATTCTTTTGAAATGTCCGTGATTCACCTAATTGCGAAAGCCGTTCAAGCATTTTTGGGGAAGCAATAAACTTTTGAATGGGAGAGGATGCCATATTCTGAAAGAGATTTAATTATAAAGAAGGTAATGACATTAGAATTCAGAATCTTATTCAGCAGCTATAACAAGGCGATATTTCCTGCATTTTCAGTTTTATAAGAACTAGCATGAATTGAATTATTCTCAGATAAAAACGATTTCAAAAAATGTAACTGATTCTGCCACGGCTTAAATCAGTCTTTTAAATTCCTTACTTTATGGAAACGCTTCCATGAAAAACAACTAAAGCAACGTATGTCTACTAAGACTCAGGAAACTTCTACAGAACCTACATCTAAAAAGTACCCGTTTAGTTTAACTGAACCTCATAAACCAACTAATAAAGTTCGTTTTGTAACGGCAGCCAGTTTGTTTGACGGGCATGATGCAAGCATTAACATTATGCGGCGAATTTTGCAAAGCAGTGGCGTGGAGGTCATTCATTTAGGGCACAATCGCTCGGTTCATGAAATTGTAAACTGTGCTATCCAGGAAGATGTACAGGGAATAGCTATCAGTTCGTACCAGGGTGGCCACGTTGAATATTTTAAATACATGATTGAACTGCTGAACGAGCAGGGAGCAGGCCACATTAAGGTATTTGGTGGTGGTGGTGGTGTGATTGTACAGGACGAAATTGATGATTTACACCAGGCAGGAATATCCAGGATCTTTTCTGTAAATGATGGAAGTGAAATGGGCTTACAGGGAATGATCAATTATATGATCCATGAATGTGATTATGACCCGGTAGCCAAAACAGGTGTAGATATTGATGAGGTATTTAAGAAAGAGCCAAAAGCTCTTGCGCGGGCAATTACGGCACTGGAGAATGGAAATGGGGAGTTGCTCAGCTTTGAAGATGGAAAGCTTCTAAAGAAAAACGGGAAGCAATTAGCAGCTAAATCTGGTAAAGTAATCCCTGTTTTAGGAATTACTGGAACCGGTGGGGCAGGGAAAAGCTCATTGACTGATGAGATTGTTCTGAGATTCCTTACAGAGTTCGAAAATATCCATATCGGTATCATTTCAGTAGACCCCTCCAAAATTAAGACAGGAGGAGCGCTTTTAGGTGATCGTATACGGATGAACAGTATAGACACGGAACGCGTGTATATGAGAAGTTTAGCAACAAGAGCATCTAACAGAAGTACAAGCGCAGCGTTAACCGGTGTTATTGAGCTGTATAAGCAAGCGGGATTTGACCTGATTATTGTGGAAACGAGTGGGATCGGCCAAAGCGGAACTGAAATTGTGGATATTTCAGATATCCCGGTTTATGTAATGACCAGTGAATACGGAGCAGCAACCCAGCTTGAAAAGATCAACATGCTGGATTTGGCTGAAATCGTGGTTTTGAACAAGTTTGAAAAGAAAGGTTCTTTAGATGCTTACCGGGATATCCGTAAGCAAATGATCCGAAACAGGGGGGAATGGCACGCTAAACCGGAAGACATGCCGGTGTATCCGACCATTGCTGCACAATTCAATGACAAAGGGGTGAATAACCTGTTTGCTGCTATCGTTGAGAAGATCAATAAGCGATTTAGTTTTGATTGGAAGCCGGAGATATTCACGGATGCCAGCCCTGCGGAAGATATCCAGGCACAAGCCATCATTCCCGGCAAGCGTGTCCGTTACCTGTCCGAGATTTCCGAAACGATCCGGAATTACCATGACTGGGCAAAAGAGCAATCAGAAATTGCTTCACGATTAGATGAAGTACGCGGAACATTGAATCAGCTAAGCAATTGGAAGCCAGATAATAAAGATGTATTAGTTAATGATCTTTCTAAGATGGAAGAGCATTGGATTTCTGAACTGGATACTACACCAAAGAAAGTCCTTGATGGTTGGGATGAGCTTTATGAACGATATAAACAAGATACTTTTGACGTTCAGATTCGCGACAAGGTCATTAAGAACGATTTGTACAGGGAATCATTGAGTGGACTCAAAATCCCAAGGGTAGCTTTACCCGGTACCAAACACGCCGGTGAACGTGTTAAATTTGCATTGAAAGAGAATCTGCCTGGTTATTTTCCATATACTGCGGGTGTATTTCCATTTAAGCGGGAGGGAGAAGACCCAACCCGGATGTTTGCAGGTGAAGGAACGCCGGAGCGCACGAACAAGCGATTCCATTTTGTTAGTGAAGGATTAGATGCAGCCCGGCTTTCCACAGCTTTTGATTCGGTAACGCTATATGGTGAAGATCCCGGTTACCGTCCGGATATCTACGGAAAAATTGGCAATTCCGGTGTGAGCATTTGTACGCTGGATGATATGAAAAAACTTTACTCAGGTTTTGAATTGACACAGCCAACTACTTCTGTATCAATGACTATCAACGGTCCGGCACCTATGATTCTGGCCATGTTTATGAACACAGCTATTGACCAGGAAGTGGAGCGGTACCTGAAAGCAGAAGGTAGGTGGGACAAGGCAATTAAAGACATTAAAGCGAAATATGATAAGCTTGGATTACCAATCCCGAAATATGCGAACGCGATTCCTGCAGGTAATAATGAATTTGGATTGGGCTTACTTGGGGTTTCAGGGGATGAGGTAATTGATATTGAAACCTATAACAAAATTAAGGCGCAAACACTTTCAGCAGTACGGGGAACTGTACAGGCAGATATTTTGAAAGAAGACCAGGCACAGAATACCTGTATTTTCTCTACAGAGTTTGCTTTAAAGATGATGGGAGATATTCAGGAGTATTTCACACAGCATAAGGTGCGTAATTACTACTCGGTTTCTATTTCAGGATATCATATCGCAGAAGCAGGGGCAAATCCTGTTACCCAGGCGGCACTTACCTTGGCGAACGGGTTTACCTATGTGGAATACTATCTCGCCCGTGGTTTGAATATTGATGATTTCGCGCACAACCTTTCATTCTTCTTTAGTAACGGACTTGATCCCGAATATGCGGTGATCGGGCGTGTGGCACGACGTATTTGGGCGGTAGCCATGAAGAATAAATACGGAGCGAATGATCGCTCGCAAAAACTGAAGTACCATATCCAGACCAGTGGACGTTCGCTGCATGCTCAGGAAATCCAGTTCAATGATATCCGTACCACATTACAGGCATTACTGGCAGTATATGATAATTGTAACTCACTGCACACCAATGCTTATGATGAGGCAATTACCACCCCAACTGAAGAATCAGTTCGCCGTGCATTAGCGATACAAATGATTATTAATAAGGAAATGGGAACGGCTAAAAACGAGAATATCAACCAGGGTTCATATTTCATTTCTGAAATGACCGATTTGGTGGAAGAAGCCATTCTTACCGAGTTCGATCGAATCACAGAACGTGGCGGAGTATTAGGGGCTATGGAAAGCATGTATCAACGAGGTAAGATCCAGGATGAGAGTTTGTATTACGAAACCAAGAAGCATACCGGTGAACTCCCGATTATTGGGGTGAATACCTTCCTGAGTGAGGGAGAAGACGAAGAACAAAAGCCTGTTGAACTGATCCGATCTACCGAAGAAGAGAAGAAGCAACAGATCGATAACCTGGAAGCATTCTGGAAACGCAATGAAAGCAGGAGTGAGATTGCTATCGAAAGCTTGAAGACCGCAGCCCGAAACAACGGCAATCTGTTTAATGAGCTAATGGAAACCGTTAAAGTGGCTTCTTTAGGACAAATTTCAAGGGCTCTTTACGAAGTAGGCGGCCAGTATAGACGGAATATGTAACAACTTACATCTTTTTATTTCGGTAAATGTTTACGTTAGCTTTTACTGAAATCCTCGATTTTTTTTATCAAATCATGCATTTCTTTGGGTATCTCCTTTGTACCCATTGATTTGATAATCTGGGCATTAGTAATTGAAATCTTGTAATTATTTTGTAGAAACTCGTTCAATGTACTTAGTAGTTCTTTCCCTGAAATTAGGTCAAGTCGATTTTCTAAATTGTTCCATTTAATCTCAAAATCTTCAAGAAAACTCTTCATGATAGTTGAGTCATCAAGTGACGGATTAGTTATTTTTTTAAAGTTAAGAAAGTAAGATTGTAACAAAGATTGAGTTTCTATTTTTTTTGAATTAGTTAATTCTTCGAGAATCGATGATATTTTATGATCAAATTTGATATTGCTTCCAGTCCTATTCCCTCTGTTTTTAAGTCTTTCCTTAATGGCTCTTTCTAATGCACTGTCTACAAATAAATAGTTTTCTATTTCCTTTTTTTCGAAAATATGAACAAACTCATTTTTTTCAACAAGTTTGGATTTGATAAAGGTTACTTCATCAAGGGATCTATAATCTTTGTCAAATATTGCAGCATTTTTAATACTTGATCCTATTGTTTTTTCGATTCCTTCCTTAATGTTTTGGAGTTTAATTGGATCAAAACCTTTCATTGGAATCACTGCAAAATCACTCCGATTTGCTATTCGATTTTTGCCTAAAGAACGAGCAAATCTAGATAAAACAGTAAAATCGTCTCCTTCCACAAAAAGCACTTTTCTTGTTTTTGCAATTTGGGTAAGTACGGGATTTAAATTAGATCCCAATAGCTCAAAAACTTCATTCAGTTGAGATAGGTTTTTAATTCTCTTTGCAGAGCTATTTTTCTTGTTTACAAGAAGAACATTATTGATGTCAGCTTCGCTCAATAACTCTGTCGAATGTGTTGCGATAATGATATCAGGTCCAAGTTCTTTTAAGATTCCCATTAGTTGTCTTTGTAAATCAGAATGCAGGTATATGTCAGGTTCGTCAATTATGAATAAGGAGCTATCTTTATTCTTTACCATATAAGTCAACATCTGACACCATACTTGAAAGCCAAATCCTGCCCAGTATATCTCTCTTGGAATACGCTCTTCTGGGCATAGCATATATAATTCAGGACCTTTTTTAGTATTTCTCATTTCAGGTTTTTCTATATCCATCCCGGGCCAAGTTGCCTTGACTATTTCACGAAAGTCATTGAAATCAGAATCAAAATGGAACCAAATATTTCTAAAATTTCTAGAAGCTGTTCGAGATAGTAATGCAAGCCTTGCTGCCTCTTTTTGGTATAGTTTTTCTGAATGATCAACAGGCCCTAATACTGGAACAAAACCAATATTTAAGTTTACTTTGTTTCGGAATTCACTTGGGGTTTTTATTCTCCCTTTGGGTGGAGAATAAATCATATAGCATCTTCCTTGAGATAGAAAGTAAATGACAAATTCACCTTTATTATTAAGTTGGTAAGTTACTTTTGCAGGTTCAGATTCGTCATAATTATGAAATACATTTTCTGTTGCTAGGGGTAAGTTTCCAAGATCAATTATGTAACCTAAGGTAGAATCACCTACTAGACCCTTGATAAGTTCAGGCTTTCTTGACCTAGCCTTTCTGATACCTTCAGCCAGAATTCTCAATGAACTTATAATTGTAGATTTTCCTGCATTATTTGGTCCAACTAGGATATTAAATTCATTCAAAGAAATTGAATAAGATCTAAATGCCTTAAAGTTTTTGAACCTTATCGATGTAATATTGAGCTTTTGAGACATTTAATTAATACTTATAACCTTACAAAGGGCTGCTCAAATAATAAAAGAAATACTTAAATCAAATCCTTACAAAAAGATCGAAAAAATAAGTGGTTAGCTAAAAATTATCCTGAGGCAACTGCCGAAGGATCTTTTCTTGCATCAAATAACCTGGTCATTGCGAGGAGTTTCGAAAGAGATGAAGGATATAGATATAGTTCGACGAAGCAATCCCCTAGAATAGGCTAAAGCTTTGATAAAAAGATTGCATCAGTTTTGGCTTCGCTGCAAACTTCGCAATGACGAAGGGTGGTCATCGCGAGGAGACAGGAGAGAAGTAAAGGGAATTAATAGAACCGACGCGGCGATCTCCCTGAATACGAATGAGGCTTTGTTAAGGGGATTACTTCGTCGATAATTTTTCAAACCAGTTCAGAAAGTGATGCTCCTCGTAATGACGGATTTGCTTTCGTATGACGGTAAGAATTTTATACTTTTCTTTATGGCAAGAGATAAATCGCTATATGTTTACATCATGACAAACCAGAACAATACCGTTCTGTACACAGGTGTAACAAGCGATTTAATAAATAGGGTATGGCAACATAAGAACAAAGCAGTGAAAGGATTTACTACCAGGTATAACATCAATAAGCTGGTTTACTTTGAAGGTGGCGGGGATGCTGAGTATGCTATCAAAAGGGAAAAACAGATTAAAGCAGGTTCCAGGCAAAAGAAGATCGATTTAATAAATTCGATAAACCCGGAATGGAAAGATTTATATGAGTCCATTCTTCCTCATTAGAGAACCCAAAACCCGTCATTGAGGAGTCTCGAAAGAGATGAAGGGATATAGCTATAGTTTGACGAAGCAATCTCATGAAATGGGTTCTAGGCAATTGATAAAGAGATTGCTTCAGTTTTGGCTTTGCTGCAAACTTCGCAATGACGAGGGAGTGGTGATCGCGAGGAGGCAGGAGAGAAGTAAAAGGCAGGTAATGATACCCACGTGGAGACCTTCCTGAACCCAACTTATCTAGTTCCGGTTCTCTGATATTGATCAAGCTTACGATGTTGCAGGGTTTGGTTTTGCTTCCGGTTATTCTTTTTGCTTTGCACAATCTATTTTCCAGGTTGGGTATACAATAGTTTCATCAGTATTTACCCATTCTCCTATCCATTTAAAGCTCTCATCTTTGATCTCATAAAAAGTTAGCCTGTAAAATCCATCCAGTCCGTTAGGAGCCGTTTGTTCTCGGTAGAGTACTATGTTTCCGTTTTCTCGTTTAAGGCCTTCCCATACAGGTAATGTGCTGCTGGCAGAACCGGATGAGTAATAATGCACATACCATTTGGTGCTGTCAGCATTAAACTGACGGATGCTTCCTGAATGTATGCCATCACTTTTTAAGGTTTCATCCTGAACACCCATACCATTCATTATGTATTTCCATTTCCAGATCATAGAAATCGCAGCATTCCAGCTTCCGTCAGGAGCCCTGGTTTCAGATGTACATTCACTTATTCCTATCAATGGGGCAAAGTCAGCAGTTTGTTCAGGGGCATTGGGATTCAGCTTTCCAAAAGGGGTTTTATCAGAGGCTTCATAGTCATACTGTGCAGATGATGAAGCAGATAGCATTAATAGAATTGGTAAAATGAGGAGTTGTTTCATGGGTTTTCTTTTTAAGAAACAACAAAATGAGTTATTGTTAAGCTAAATGCAGTAAACAACCAGCAGATTGCAGTAAGCTAGATAGAACTTGCTTTTAAAGCTTTTCTAAGTACCTGGGCACCGGACTTGGAAAGGGGAAGTTCTGATGAATCCTGGAGTTTTATTACCGACTGTTCAAAGTCAACCTGGTCAAGATAACCTAAGTTCAGTAAGGCACCACGGTGTACCCGGACAAATTGAAAAGGTGCCAGTTGTTCTTCCAATGATTTCAGGCTTTTCCTGAATGAATACGACTTATGCTCCGTGTGTATCTTTACGCAATAATCATCAGATTCAATCCAGGTTACTTCATTAAGTGAAATGAGCTTTACACGATTGCCAATTTTAATACTTACCTGGGGATTAAGGTTTTGAGTGCCGGAGGCAGAAGAATCGGTTTTCAGGGTTTCTATCTCCAGCCATTGAGCATCTATAACCTGCTCTTTGGATTTATTAAATAAGATTAAAACCAGGAGGCAGTAAGCAAAAAGAAAAGTAATTCCCTTTTGGACGGTAAAGAAAAGCAGTGTTTCTGAAAAGGCATTAATTGAAAACGACATTCCTGAAATGCTTATTAAGCTTATGGATACAATTGCAAGAATCCAGCATATAAATCCTGTAGCAATTATTTTTGTCCAGGTACTAGCCGGGATATCCATTTTCGTATTCGAAAATATCTTCCATGAAAAAAGAGAAAGAGGAATTGCTGAGGCAGCCCAAACCAGCCATCTTATGAAATGAGTTTGGAACAGATTAGTAAACAGAATTTCAGATCTGTTTTCGACAATATCGAAATTGGTGAGGTAGTAGTATTGCTGAAACGCATCAAATAAAATGATGAGCAACAAAAAGAAGGAGAATGCGATTGTAGTCTTCCTGAAATTCATGTCATAGTATCGTGTGTTTTATTTTCTTTTCAAAAAGCAGTTGAAAACTTTAGCACTATAAAAGGCTTTTCATTTCACCAGGAGTTAAATGGCCTCACTCAAATTGAAAAAAATCATTTTAATTCGGCATCAGTAATTAGTAAAATAAGCCGGATACAGAAGCACACTTACAAAATGGGTTAGTATGGCTGAACGAAAAGACCGCGAGCGCGGCAGATTAACGAATGATTTAAATCCTGATGAGCCGGACTTTGACCTGGATCACTTTATTGATGAACAATCAGGAAGTGAAGAAGCCTCACCGTCACCGGGAGCTACTCATATTCCCAAACGAAGTACTTTAAAACGAGATTTTATTGCCATTGGCTTGCTTTCGGTAATCGCCTTTTTGTGGTATTTCGACTGGAACCCTATGAATGCTTTTGGAGATTCGGGTAGCAGCCAACAGGTTGTGGTTGTGGGTGAAGGTGCCCAGGCAGGCGCTTCACAACAAGCAACAGCTGGCAGCAGTGCTTTAGCTTTTTTAGACTATATGCAGGCTGTTCAATCTATGGATTTCAGAAGTACTCCTTCTGAATCTCAGGTTAGGGCACTCTACAATAATGGGGTCCCAACAGAGTATATTCAGAAACTGGATAAAATCAATTTTCTGGGTGAAGTAAACTATTCCGGGATAATAGCTTTATACACAAATGGGGTAACCGAGGAGTACCTGGATGTATTGGTAGAAGTGGATTACCTGGATGAGGTAAACTATTCAGGTATTGTAGGTTTGAGGGCAAATGGTGTTCCTGCTGATTACTTAAAGAAACTGGATGAACTTGATTATCTCGATGAAGTGAACTATTCCGGGATTATAGGGATGTATGTAAACGGGGTAGATGAAGCGTATCTTGAGGGTTTGGACGAAGCAGACTACCTGGACGAAGTGAACTATTCAGGCATTATCGGTTTAAAGGCAAATAATATACCCATTGAGTTTATCCAGGAACTAAAGAATCGTGATTTGCTGGATGATATGAACTATTCCCAGATCATCTCGTTGTATAGAAACAACTAGCCTGGT
This sequence comes from Balneolaceae bacterium, assembly GCA_006969905.1. Taxonomy (GTDB): domain Bacteria; phylum Bacteroidota; class Rhodothermia; order Balneolales; family Balneolaceae; genus Balneola. The sequence continues at coordinate 2,532,382 of CP030887.1, forward strand.
TTTTTATATCTCTTCCCCTAAAAACCTGCTTTAGCATAGTATAATCCGTACTTTTTAAGATGTCTAATTCAAAGAAACTACTCATTATTGGTAAAGTATGGCCTGAGTCAGCGTCATCGGCAGCGGGTAGCCGAATGCTTCAGTTGATAGACTTTTTTCTTAAGGCAAGATGGGATATTACGTTTGTATGCCCCGCAAAAAAGAATGAACACTCTGATGATTTATCAGGGATAGATATCGATCTGGCTGAAGTTAAAATGAACGATTCATCCTTCGATGTATTCATTAAGCAACTGAAACCTGATGCGGTACTTTTTGACCGGTTTATGACCGAAGAACAGTTTGGATGGAGGGTTGTTGAACAATGCCCTGATGCTATAAGGATTTTAGACACAGAGGACTTGCATTGTCTCAGAAAAGCCCGCCAGGTAGCTGTTAAGCAAAACAGAGTTTTCACAAACCAAGATTTGTTCAACGAAGAAGCTAAAAGGGAAATAGCCAGCATATTGCGTTGCGATCTGAGCCTTATCATTTCAGAATGGGAAATGCAGTTGCTGACTAATGTTTTCAGGATAGAAAAGTCACTGATACACTATACCCCATTCATGGTTTCCAGGGATTCAATTACTTTTGAAAGGTGGAAGAGTTTCGAGGAAAGAGAGCATTTTATTTCCATTGGTAATTTTTTGCATGAACCTAACCGGGATGCTGTGTTACACCTAAAACAGAATATATGGCCGCTTATCAGGAAAGAGTTGCCAAAAGCAGAATTGCATATCTATGGTGCATATTCATCTCATAAAGTTGAACAATTGCATAATCCTGGAGAAGGTTTTTTGATAAAGGGAAGAGTTGAAGATGCTAAAGAAGTAATAAGCATATCAAAAGTGATGTTAGCTCCCTTACGATTTGGAGCCGGGCTTAAAGGCAAGCTCCTGGATGCAATGCTTACCGGCACACCTTCGGTAACTACAACCATTGGAGCTGAAGGCATGACCGGTGATTATAACTGGCCGGGAGTTGTTTTTGACGACTTCGTTGGCTTTGCAAAAGCTGCGGTTAGCCTTTATACGGATAAGGTAAAATGGAGCCAGGCCAAAGAGAGCATCAGAGCTTTACTAGAAGAACGGTTTGGTGAAAAAACTCACCGGGATACACTGAACCAAAGAATTAGTATGATTCAAACGGGTGTCAAGTCACACAGACAGAAAAACTTTTTAGGTTCAATGCTTCTTCATCACACAACGGCAAGCACAAAGTATATGAGCAAATGGATCGAGGAAAAGAACAAAAAGCCGGAATAATTTAACAGGTTATAAAAGGTGAAACATCTATCTTCGTGCATGAAAAAATTACTGCTTGTATTCTCTATCTCACTTCTTACCGTATGGTCAGCTGCATCTCAAAATCTTAAGGAAGGAAGCTGGAGAGGGGGCATCATTTACAGTGATGCAGAAGTTCCTTTCACTTTTGAAGTAGAGCATTCCGAAGACCTGACAAATCCTTATATAGCCATTATCAACGGCTCTGACCGGGCATTAATCAAAGATGCGTTTATAATAAACGACAGCCTGATCATTCCCATGTTCGCATTTGATATTACGTTAAAGGCACACCTGGGAGAGAATGAAATGTCAGGAGAACTGATCAAACATTACCGAAACAGAAGTTATCCCTTCAAAGCACAGTTTGGGCTTCCCAGGTATGATATTGAGGCAGAAGAAAAACCTTTGGAGATAGAGCCAAGATGGGAGATGACGTTAAGGTATGACAGATCTAATCCATCTAAGGTTGTGGGTTTATTTGAACAGAATGGTAACAAAGTAACAGCTACACTATTAACCGAAGTAAGTGACTTTCGTTTTTTTGAGGGAAAAATAGAAGGGAATACTATGGAGCTTTCTTCTTTTGATGGGGTTCATGCATTTTTAATAAAAGGAACATATCAGGATGACTCATGGGTTGGTGAAATTGTTTATGATGACGGATACTCTGAGAATTGGAAAGGGAGCTACAACGCAAATGCTGAGATTAGGGATCCGTTTAAAATTATTACACTCGGTAAGGAAGAACAGCGTCCTGATTTCAAAGAATTAACTGCTGAAGGGCAGCCCGCTATTGAGTGGGGTGATTATGAGGGAAAAGTATTATTGATACAATTATTTGGCACATGGTGCCCCAATAGCTGGGATCAAACTAAGTATCTGGTTGATTGGTATAATGCTAATCAAAGTAAGGAGGTTGAAGTACTGGCGGTTAATTTTGAGGCGAATTATTCCAAAGAATATGGCGAGAGGCGGATCAAAGAGTACAAAGATAAAATGGAAATCGGCTATGATGTAATTCTTGGGGGCAGGTTGAGTAAAAAGGAAGCAGCCAAGGCATTTCCTTTTATGGATAGGATACTGGCTTTTCCCACCCTCGTGATCGTGGATAAGAAAGGGTATGCACGGTATGTACATAGTTTCTTTACCGGACCCGCTACCGGTGAGTATTACCACGAATTTGACCAGGACTTGAATGCTATTGTTGATAAGCTTTTAAAAGAATCTTAAAAGAATGACAGTTATTACGCTGGATGCCGGGGGCACCAATTTTGAGTTCAGTGCCATAAAAGACGGAAAGTTTATAGGCAAGGCAATCCGGCTTCCTTCGCAGGCAGCAGATTTGAACCGTTGCCTGGAAACCATGAAAAATGGTTTTGCCCAAATTATAGATACGCTTGATGAACCTCCTGATGCCATCAGTTTTGCTTTCCCAGGTCCTGCGGATTACGAACGTGGTGTTATAGGTGATCTTCCCAACCTTCCTGCATTTAAAGGGGGAGGAATTGCACTTGGGTCTTACCTGGAGAAAGAATTCAGGATTCCTGTTTTTATCAATAATGATGGTAATTTATTTGCACTGGGAGAATGCCGGCAAGGTTTTTTGAAAGAGCTTAATTCCGGTTTAAAAGAGAGTGGGAATACTCATCAATACAAAAACCTGGTAGGTATAACCCTCGGAACAGGCTTTGGTGTAGGGGTTTCAATTAATGGTAAAATGCTGAAGGGGGATAATAATGCAGCAGCTGAAGGCTGGAAACTCAGAAACAGGCATCACAATTATTCCTTCATAGAAGATACAGTGAGCACAAAAGCTTTGCGAAGAATATATGCTGAACAGATCGCCATAGATCCGGATCAGTCTCCAAGCCCTGAAGAAATCTATCAAATTGCACGAGGAGAGAAGCAAGGGGTACAACCCGCTGCTATTGAGAGCTACCTGAGGTATGGAAGTGCGTTAGGAGATGCAATTGCCAATATTATAACCATTATTGATGGAGCAGTAGTAATAGGGGGTGGAATAAGCAAAGCCTATCCGCTTTTTAAAAGAACCATGCTGGATGAGTTAAACGGTCATTTCGATTTACTCAATGGACAAAGAAGTTCACGGCTTGTACAAAAAGTATTTGATATCGAAGACGATTGGTCAGCAAAGAAATTTTTTGAGCCTTCTATTAAAGAAGTTGAAGTCTCGGGATCGGATGTTAGGGTTCCCTACCAGGATGAGAAAAGAATACCTATAGGTATCAGCAGGATTGGGGCTGGAAAAGCGATATCACTAGGGGCTTATTTTTTTGCCAAAGAGGCATTGTCAGGTAAATAAAAAAGGCCCCGAAAGGAGCCTTAAAATCATCCGGCTACTACAGCTATGCGCCCCTGCAGGCGTTGGCTTTGTGCAACCTCCTGGCTATTAGGATATTCTTCTACAACCTGTTCTGCCAATTCCCGGGCTTTTTCGAATTCACCCATTTTAAAATAGACATTTGCAGCTTTAAAGAGGTTATATGGAGTGGTAGTATCATTTACATCCCACTCAGCCGCTTTTTCATACATACGTGCTGCTTTTTCAAAACTTTCATTGGCTTCTAAGAGTGAAGCATGAAACGAAACAGCCCCAACACCCATAATTCCATCAGCAGGTTTAAACTCCTGCATATAAGCCAGTGCTTCTAAGGTATTTCCCAGTTTAAAGTTTGATACCGCTGCATAGTAGCTTGCAAGGTTGCCGGCATCAGTTCCTGAGTAGTTATCCGCAATTTGTTCAAAGCCAAAAGTAAGTTCAAACTCATCTCCTTTTAACGCCTTCAAATAATCACCCTGGGAATATTCAGCTTCTGCAATAGCTAATAAATTCTGCGCTTTTGCTTCCTGGTCAGAAGAATAAAACCCGTAACCGATGAATACAGCGACTACAACCAGTAATGTTACCACAATGGATAGAATAGTTACACGGTTTGCAATAAAATAATTGCTGGATTTAACATAAAAATCCAGCAGGGGATCGCGTTCTAATTCTTCTTTTGTAAATTTTTTAGACATGATGTTTGATAATAGTCTGCGTTATTTAATAACCTCAAAAATAGGGTTGTTTGAGCTTTTAACCAACCTGCAAATTAACTGATTACGCCATTTTTGATCTCTAAAATTCTATCAGATCTGCCAGCAATTGATTCTTCGTGAGTGATAAGTAAAATAGAGACACCATCCCTGTCCCGAAGTTCAAAAAGCATATCTAAAATGAGCTCAGTATTTTCATCATCCAGGTTACCGGTGGGTTCATCGGCAAGAATGAGTTGGGGGCGGTTCATTAGCGCACGTGCCATAGAAACACGCTGCTGCTCTCCCCCCGAAAGCTGGGTAGGTCGATGATTCTTACGCTTTTCTATACCAAAGCGGGTAAGCAAATCCGTAGCTCGTTTAGATGCCTTGCTAAAAGATTCACCGGAAATGAGAGCAGGCATACAGATATTTTCCAGGGCTGTAAACTCAGGCAACAGATGATGGAATTGAAATACAAAACCCATATTTCGATTCCTGAACTCAGCAAGTTTATCTTCTTTCAGGGAAGCCATGTTTGTGTTGTTCCAAAAAACATCTCCTGAATCAGGCTTATCTAAACCTCCAAGGATATGAAGGAGAGTGCTTTTACCACTACCACTAGAACCCACAATGGCAGTAACAGTACTTTGGGCTACTTCAAGATTAACACCCCTGAGTACTTCGAGAGGAGCGCCACCGTCCTGGTCTTGATAGCTTTTATGAATTTCTTTGGCAACTAACAGAGGCTGTGACATGGTTACTCTTCGCTAGAATTAAACTCCGGATATGTTACTTGTTCGATGTGAACACATTTTCCGGTTTCTGTATCTACTTTTGCAAATACCCCGCAAATATGGTTATCTCCATTGGCAGGCTGGTATTTTTGATGAACCCCTGTCATAAATCGTTTGATAGCTACTTTTTTGTCCATACCTAGTGAAGAATTGAACGACCCGGTCATCCCGGCATCGGTTTGGTATCCCAGTCCATTAGGGAAAATTCGTGCATCACCCGTAGGGATGTGCGTATGGGTGCCTACAAGTACAGAAGCTCGTCCATCAACATGCCAGGCAAGAGAAATCTTCTCGGCTGTAGCCTCAGCATGGAAATCGATAAATACAAGATTGGTTTCTTCCCGGATTTTAGATAAAGCCCAATCTGCTGAAGAAAAGGGATCATCAATAGCTTTCATAAATGTTCTTCCCTGTAGATTAAGAACACCTATTTTGTGGGAAGATTCCGGAATTTGATATACGCCAAAGCCATATCCGGCATTCCCTTTAGGGTAGTTGAGAGGGCGGAGGAGAGTATTGTTTTCCCTCATGTAAGGAAATATTTTCCACTTATCGAAGGAATGATCCCCACCGGTTATTACATGAACACCCAACGAGTGCAGAGTTTTGCAAATATCTTCATTGATGCCGTGACCTTCATGGGAGTTTTCCCCATTGGCAATTACAAAGTCAGCGCCATATCTCTTTATAAGACTAGGAAGTACTGTTTCAAGGATTTTTATACCGGGCGTACCAACGATATCGCCAATAAAAAGAATGCCGACTGTTTCAGCCAAAATAGGGTACCTGTATTAAAAGTTAAGCTTCCTGGATAGATTCGATGAGCCGCTCTAAGCTTTTATTAACGCGCTGCATCATCAGTTCTTCATTTTTTTCCATTTCGGAACTACTTGTGCGAGCTTCGAAAAGCTCCTCAGCTATACTAAGGGCGGCTAATGACATTACAGTAGATTCCGGTTGCTTGCTCAACTGTTCACGATACGTACGAAAACGTTCATCTACATACGCACATATACGAAGCATATTCTCTTCTTCATGCTCTTCAACTTTAAGCGGATACTGCTTACCCAGAATAGTTACTTTAATTGACTTCATCATTACTTCCTATATGATTATCAATTTTTCTGATTAGCCCCTGGATATGCTGGCGCATGGCTAAACGCTCAGACTCATTGATGGCAGAAAAGATATCGGTTTGCTTATCACGGGCTTCTTCAAGCTTGGTTTTAAGCTTGCTGTTTTCCCGTTTTAGTTCCCTGATTTCTTGTTTTAAACCATCAACTTCCTGGGTAATAATTTCAAGAAGCTCTTTAAACCGCTCGCTTTGTTGTGCAAGTTGATTCATAGCTGAAAAACCTAAGATCTTAGTTTAGCGGAGAACTGTTTCTCCAGTGTTTTTACTACACGTTGGATAATAGGTTCTACTTCTTTGATATTCAAGGTTTTGTTGGGATCAATGAAATTTAGCCTGAAGGCAATACTCTTTTTACCCTTGCCGATAGAATCACCCTCAAAAACATCAAAAATATCAATGCTTTTCAAAGTATTACCGGCATTGGATTTGATGACTTTCATAAGTTCACCTGCGGCTGTATCCTGGTCTACAACAACAGCAAAATCAAATTCAAACTCAGGGAATTTGGGTACGGGTTTAAAGGAAGCTTCTTTTATTTTAGCCTTCGCTTCCGAAATACCATTTATAGTAAGCTCAGCAACAAAAGCATTTTCATCTAAATCGTATTTCTTTTGAAGGTTTTCAGAGATTTCTTCGAGCTTACCCAATTGAATTCCTTTGCAAGTGTAAAGAAGAGCCCCGTCTTTTTCTTCAGATTTGATATTTGTATGTAGCCCAAGTTTGATGAAGAAAGCATCGATTACAGACTTTAAATCAAAAATGAAGTAGGAGACAGGTTTGCTTGTCCAGTGTTCCTTTTGTTTCAGGCCTGCCAAACCAAACAGAACATGCGTTTCTTCTTTTATGCCCGTGTGAAAAGATGCATTCTCATTATGGATGAAGACATTTCCTACTTCAAAGAACCTGACACCAGGAGCATTTCTGTTAAAGTTGTACTCTGATGCCCTTAAAAAGCCATGCATAAGCGAAGGCCTCATCATGCTCATATCTTTGTTTAGCGGATTCAGGGTAGGAATAATCTCATCTTCAGAGGCAAAAACCAAAGCTTCATCCTGTGATATGAGTGAGTTCGTATAAATCTCCCTGAATCCTAGCTCTACAGCTGTTTCTTTGATCTTTGAAACGATGAGTTCCCAGTCTGTTAATGGTTCAGTTGATACAAAAATGCCATGCCCCGGAGAGGCAATATTGTTGTAATCATATAAACGGCCTACTTCTTCAATTAAGTCCACTTCGCGTTCCAAGTCAGGGCGGAAGGTAGGAACCCTGAAAGTCACGGATTCCTCATTTTTAGATATAATATCCAATTCCAGGCCATCAAGAATTTCGATTATTTGGTGTATCTCGAAATCAGTGCCCAGTAACCGGTTGGTATAGCTTTTCCTTAAAGTGAGTTCGAGTGGTTCTGTCTTTATAGGATGAATATCTACTATATCTTCTTGGGCTGTGCCTCCGCAAATTTCAACAATCAAATCGGCTGCTCTTTGTGCTGCTATAGCTTGTAAGTTGGGGCCTACTCCACGTTCAAATCTATAAGAGGCATCGGTTTGCAGTGCTTGGAGTTTAGCAGTTCTTCGAATAGTTCCGGGATCGAAATAAGCACTTTCGATAAGAATGTTCACAGTATCATTACTTACTTCAGAATAAAGCCCGCCCATTACCCCTGCAATAGCAACAGGGCCTTTGCCATCACTGATAAACAAAGTACCGGGTGCACATTTTCTTTTTACATGATCGAGGGTTTCAAATTCCACTTCATGATCAAATTCCTGTACAATTATTTTGGAATCATTGAGATTATCAAAGTCGAAAGCATGAAGGGGTTGTCCCAGCTCATACATCACATAGTTTGTTATGTCTACTACATTATTTACCGGGCGTAAACCAATAGCTGTCAACTTATTTTGCAGCCATGTGGGGGATTCTTGTATAGAAACGCCTTTTACCAGCTTACCTGCATAGCGATGACAATTTTTGCTTTCAATTTCAATACTGTACTCTGTGTGTGTTTGAGCAGCTTTAATTTCTGAAATCTCCGGTTTTCTCAAAGGGGTATCTAGTGCAGTAGACAAATCTCTGGCCACACCTAAATGGCAGGTAGCATCAGGCCGGTTTGGGGTAATGGCTATGTCAATTACACTATCTTCATATAGGTCGAATACTTCAGAGATTGGCGTGCCTGTTTTCAAGCTTTCATCAAGCACCATAATGCCTGAGTGATCCGAACCTAAGCCCAATTCATCTTCGGCACAAATCATCCCATTAGAAACCTCACCGCGTAGCTTTGTTTTCTTAAGAGTCAAAAAAGAGCCGTCATCTAATTTAACGGGAAGGGTAGTACCAACTAACGCTACAGGTACTTTTTGGCCGGTAGCAACATTTTTTGCACCACATACAATCTGGACAGTTTCAGTGCCTGTATCAACCTGGCAAAGGGTTAACCTGTCGGCATTAGGATGTTGTTTGGTTTCCAGTACATACCCAACAACCACACCCTGTAGTGAGCTGCCAAATGACTCAACGTCTTCTACTTCAAGGCCAATCAGGGTAAGTTTTTCGGCTAGTTCGTCAGGTGATAAATCGAAGTCTATATAATCTTGTAACCAGTTATAGGAAATCTTCATGTGAAGCGAGCTAAAATCTTCTAGTTAAATTGTTCTAAAAAGCGGATATCATTTTCATAAAATGTGCGGATGTCGTCAATTCCATGCCGCAGAATAGCAATGCGCTCTACGCCCATACCCCAGGCAAACCCGGTATATTTTTCGGGATCAACACCGGCAGCTTTGAATACATTAGGATCTACCATTCCCGATCCCAAAATCTCAAGCCATTTACCTGATCCGTTAGCCTCCCACCAAATATCGAGTTCCAGGCTTGGCTCAGTAAAAGGAAAGAAGCCGGGTCTTAACCGGTATTTTACATCACTACCAAACATGAGCTTTACGAATGTAATGAGTGTTTCTTTTAAATCAGCTACACTTACATTTTCATCAACATACAATGCTTCAACCTGGTGGAATAAGAAATAGGATTTAGGACTCACCGCTTCATTTCGGTAAACACGCCCTGGCATAATAGCACGAATGGGAGGTTTTTGCTTTTCCATTAACCTGATTTGTACAGGAGAGGTGTGTGTCCTAAGAACCAGGTCATCAATGTTGGGATCATCACTTTTCCGTACAAAAAAAGTATCCTGCTCGTCTCTTGCCGGATGATTGGGAGGAAAGTTTAAGGCAGTAAAGTTATGAAAATCATCTTCGATCTCCGGGCCATCTGAAATAGTGAAGCCAAGGCGATAGAATATATTCTTCATTTCCTCCAGTGTTTGGGTAAGAGGATGCAAAGAGCCTACCGGATAGGAGGGGGCAGTTAACGTGATATCATCTTTTGCACTATTCTCCTGTTGACTGTCGCTTTTCAATTGTGCCTGTAAAGAATCGAACCGGGCTTGGGCTTTTTGCTTCAGTTCATTCATTCCCTTACCAAAAGCAGCTTTTTGCTCATTGGGAACTTCTCCAATGCGTTTGAACATGGACTGTATCCTGCCGTTTTTGGAAAGAAATTCGAGGCGGAAATCCTCAAGCTGATTCGGTGTATCTACAACGAAGTCTTCAATTTCAGTATGTAATGCTTTTATTTCTTCAAGCATGGATAAAAAACTTTTACGTGAGTGTAGGGGCTTAAAATAAAAAAACCGGTAAACCTAAATGAACAGATTTACCGGTTACAATAAGCAAAACTGCTTTAAGCTGTAGCTTCCTTAACAATGGCAGCAAACGCATCGGCATCATGAACAGCTAAATCTGCAAGTACTTTACGGTTAATCTGCATATCCTTTTCTTTCATGGCGTGCATGAGCTTAGAATAGGAGACACCGTTGATTCTTGCAGCAGCGTTAATTCGGACGATCCATAATCTTCGGAATGTTCGCTTACGATTCTTGCGGTCGCGGTACTGGTATTGCAGACCTTTTTCTACCGCATTTTTAGCGATCGTGTAAACATTCTTACGCTTGCCCCAGTAGCCTTTCGCTTGAGATAAAATCTTACGGCGACGGCGACGGGAAGCCACTAAGTTACTTGAACGTGGCATTTTGTTTAGATCTTAGGGTTAAAATTTATAAGGGATAAGCTCTTTTACCTTAGGTGTGTCTGCGTCTGTTACGATGGTAGACTCGCCGAGCTTTCTCTTGGTTTTACTGCTTTTTTTAGTAAGAATATGGCGCTTAAATGCTTTCTTACGCTTTATTTTACCGGTTCCGGTAACCCTAAAGCGCTTTTTAGCACCACTATTACTTTTCATTTTTGGCATTGTTAATACACCTGCTTGTGTGAAAAATTTAAAGACAGCAAAGATAATGAGAATAAGCTGTCTTATCAATAAGTGATTAACCTTTGTTAGGGGATAAAATCATGATCATCCGACGGCCTTCCATGTTGGGTTTAGATTCCACTTTGGAAACGTCTTCAAGGCTTTTAGCCAGTTGCAATAAAAGCAGTTCACCTTTCTCGGTGTATAACATGTCACGCCCCCTGAACTGAACAGTAGCTTTTACCTTATCACCGCCTTCTAAAAACTCACGGGCATGGCGGGTTTTAAATTCCAGGTCATGGTCATCCGTATTAGGCCGGAAGCGAAGTTCTTTTACAGAAACAGTATGCTGTTTCTTTTTTGCTTCTTTCTCCTTTTTCTTTTTCTCATACATGTATTTACCATAGTCAATAATTTTGCATACCGGGGGATTGGCATCGGGTGCAATTTCAACCAGGTCTAAGTTGTATGATTCTGCAATTTGCAGTGCCCGTTCAGACGAAGTAATTTCGTGTGTGTTGTCGGGTTTAATTAAGCGAACCTGAGCGGCTCTTACGTCTTCATTAATTCGTATCTTATCAGCAGGTTCTTCCCTGCGGAATTGTCTCTTTGCGATAGCTACCTCTTAAATTTAGTTAGTCTTCAGGAAGTTGTTTGGTTTCAATTTCATTTTTAATGGTCGAAAGAAAATCAGAAAATGTGAAAGTTCCAATATCTCCCTTACGATGTCTTCGAACAGATACTGTATTATTTTCTTGCTCCTTTGCACCGGTAATTAACATATACGGTACTTTGCTCGTTTCAGCATCCCGTATCTTTGCACCAATTTGTTCACTGCGGTCATCAATTTCTACCCGAACACCAATTTCTTTTAATGCTTGTACACATGTTTTGGCATATTCATTCTGATCATCGGAAATAGGAAGTACCTTTACCTGTAGCGGGGAGAGCCAGACAGGGAAGTTTCCGGCAAAATGCTCAATTAATATACTGGTAAACCGCTCCATAGAACCAAAAGGGGCGCGGTGTATAATAACCGGCCGGTGTTTGTCATTATCAGAACCGATATAAGTAAGGTCAAATCTTTCCGGCATTACATAATCTACTTGTACCGTACCCAGTTGCCATTTTCTACCGATAGCATCTCTGATAATAAAGTCAATTTTAGGTCCGTAAAAGCTGGCTTCACCCAGAGCAATAGTGTAGTCTAGTTTCATTTCATCAGCTACTTCCTGTATTTCGGTTTGTGCACGATTCCAATACTCCATTTCGCCACCATATTTTTCAGCATTGTCATCACGGAAGGATAAGCGTATGTCAACAGGCATGCCAAAAGTATCAAACACAAAGTTAGTAAGGTTGATAGTGTGCTTTATCTCCTGTTTAAGCTGATTGTGTGTACAGTAAATATGGGCATCGTCCTGAGTAAATCCACGAACACGCGAAAGGCCGCTCAATTCACCGGATTGTTCATAACGGTATACAGTGCCAAATTCGGCTAAGCGTAAAGGGAGGTCTCGATAGCTCCTCATTTTATTAGAATATACTCTGTGATGATGAGGGCAATTCATCGGTTTTAGCATGTATTCTTCATCATCAACCTGGATGGGATCATATTGTGAATCAGAATAATAAGGGTAGTGTCCAGAAGTCTTGTATAGCTCAATATTACCGATATGAGGAGTTATTACTTCTTTGTAACCTCGTTCAAATTGCTCATCTCTTAAAAAAGATTCTAAAGTTCTTCGAAGTCTTGCACCTTTAGGCAGCCAGATTGGTAAACCACTGCCCACCATTTTATCAATCATGTAGATGCCAAGCTCTTTCCCAAGCTTACGATGATCTCTTTTCTTGGCCTCCTCTACCATTTCTAAATACTCTGTCAGCATTTTCTGCTTAGGAAAGGAAATACCATAGATCCGGGTTAGCTGTTTACTTTCGTTATCACCGCGCCAATAGGCACCAGCAATACTGGTTAGTTTAACTGCTTTTATTACCCCTGTGCTTGGCACATGCGGCCCCCGGCATAAGTCAGTGAAATTCCCCTGGGTATAGAATGTAATAGAACCATCTTCCAGGCCTTCAATAAGGTCAACTTTATACTCATTTCCTTTTTCTTTGTAATGAGAGAGTGCCTGGCTTTTGCTTATCTCTTGGCGTTCAAATGAATTTTTATGGCGGGCCAGTTCTAAAAACTTCTGTTCAATTTTTGTTAAGTCTGCTGCGGTAATTGCATCATCCCCAAAATCTATATCATAGTAAAATCCATTCTCGATGGGAGGGCCTATTCCGAATTTTGCCTGTGGGTACAACTCCTGAACTGCCTCAGCTAAAATATGCGCAGATGAATGCCAGAATGTATATTTACCATCTTCAGAATCCCAGGTATTTAAAGTAATGCTTGCATCTTCATTAATAGAACGATCGAGATCAATAATCTCGCCATTTACAGTAATGCTTAATGTAGCCCTCGCAAGCCCTGATGAAATAGATTCCGCTATTTGTAACCCTGTAATCCCTTTATTGAAAGATCGTACTGATCCATCAGGTAAAGTGATACTAATACTTTCTGACATTAATTTATTATCCTCTTTTATGCAAAAACGTAAGATAGGAATATTTAGAACTTCCTTCCCAAAATATAGAAGATAAACGCACAATTAATTGGATATCGAAAGCAATAAAGCGCATATTCTGCAGGCAATAAAAACCCGAATAACTTTAAAAAATTGGAAGTGACTTTTTTTGAATCGCAGTGTTTATTTATCTGCGATCAAATCTCTCTTGAGATTTTGGACCTTAATGAGGTTGCGGTGAAAAGACTAGGATATTCCAGAGAGGATATTATTGGGAAAAAAATTACCAAGCTTGCAAGGCCCATTTCGAGATCTGCTTTAGATATTGACTTCAAGAACCCATTTCAAAATAAGGAAGATATATGGGTATTTACCACCAAAACGTCTGAGAAAATGGTGGTTCAGTTTACTTCTCATATGATTAATTACGCGGAAAGGCCGGCTAAGTTTGTTGTTGCCCATTATCTTAATACAAAAGGCAACAAGTCTTTTAGCGACCCTATTATATCCAGTAAACTTGGTATAACCAATTTTCCGCTGGCAGAAATAGAGTGGACCCCTGATTTAAAAGTAGTGCGTTGGTCAAAAAAAGCGGAAGAGCTTTTTGGATGGTCAGAACAAGAAGCCATTTCCTCTGATACACTTCTGGTGGACTTTGTATATCCCGATGATCTTGAACTGGTAAGAAATAATCTGGAAAACACTTTGTCAAATAAGCAACTTGATCTGTCTATTATAAATAGAAATATCACAAAACAGGGCAAAGTGATTCATTGCGAATGGTATAACTCACTGCTATACAACTCAAAAGGGGAATTGTCGTCGGTATACTCTTTGGTGCATGATGTGACAAACAGGATAGAAGCCAGAGAAAAATTAACCCGTAGTATGAAGAGTTATTTAGACCTGTTTAACTCCATAAACGAAGCAATTTATTTACTTAATAAAGATGGTGAGATTCTGGAAGTAAATGATGGGGTTAAGTTTGTTTTTGGATATGAACCCGATGAAGTGCTTGGTAAGAATTATAGAGTATTAGGTGCACCAGGTAAGTTTGACCCAGGACGCTTGCAAAAACTGATCAGGAATAGTACCGATAGAAAGAACATAAAGTATGAAGGTTGGGGGAGGAAAAAGAACGGCGAGGTATTTCCAACGGAGTTTTCTGCTAATCCAGGTACGTATTTTGGTCAGGATGTATTAATCATTATCGAGAGCGATGTCTCAGAACGAAAGCAAGCCGAGGAAAACCTGAAACACAGGGAGGAGTTATTCAGTGAGCTCTTCAAGTCATCTCCGATTGGCATTGCATTACTTAATAATCATAAAGAAGTGGAGATGATCAATGATGGTTTTGAACATATCTTTGGCTATTCTGAACCGGAGATAAAAGGGCTGGAACTGGATAAGGTAATTGTTCCGGAAGATGAGTATGAGAAAGCCCAGGTTTTTTCTTCTACGGTCAAAGTCTCTCATTTTACTGGCAAAAGGAAAACCAAAGATAACCGGTTAATTGATGTTTTGATATATGCTGTTCCGGTAATAGTTGATGGAAAAGTAATCGCTCTTTACGGCATTTATGTTGACATAACCGAAAGAAAGCAAACTGAAGAAGAGATAAAGAAATCGTTAAGAGAAAAAGAAGTTCTTCTTGCTGAGATTCATCACAGGGTAAAAAATAATCTTGCTGTTATAACTGGATTATTAGAATTACAGTCGTACAATACAAAAAATAATGACGCCAGGATGGTTTTAAGAAACAGCCAAATGCGTGTCAATTCTATAGCCCTGGTGCATGAAAAACTGTATCAGAATGAAAACCTCTCAAGGATCGATATCCATAATTACATTGAAGAGTTAAGTAGTGTTATCCAAAACACTATCAGTACCGAGATAAGAGATGTGAAACTGCACCTGGATTTAGATCCTATTGAGTTGGCTATAACACAGGCTATTCCTTGCGGGCTTTTATTGAATGAAATATTGACTAACTCCTATAAACATGCTTTTGAGGGTGAATCAAAAGGCAAAATCTGGATATCATTTAAAGAAATTCATGACGAACTGGTCTATACTATAAAAGATAATGGTAGGGGGCTTTCAGCTGAAGATATACCCAAGGGAAAAACTTCTTCTTTGGGTATGAAACTCATTCAGACTCTAGGCAAACAACTTAATGCCAAAACTTCTATTACATCTGAAGAAGGGGCTCGCTTTGAATTTAGATTTAAAAGAGCTTCAAACCCTACCTTTATGATAAACAATAGCTCTTGATAATAAATACAGTAAAGACTTGTACCAGTCTAAAAAATCCCACATTTTCAGCGCGTTAATTTAAATGAACAACCAAATAAAGTAAGTATGGCCGAATCTCAAACTCCAAATCAGGGTGAAGCAGTAAAGAAGAAAACCTTTTTCGATCGCTTTCTGGATGGAATTGAATATGCAGGTAATAAACTGCCTGATCCGGCCATTTTATTTCTTTTACTACTGGGGATAGTATGGTTACTGTCTTTGATTTTATCGCCCTTTGATTTTGGTGAGATTGACCCTCGCTCTGGAGAAGCCCTTAAAGTTATAAACTTACTCACCGGTGCTCAGTTGGCGAACTTTTTAGCCACTATGGTAAATACCTTTATCACTTTTGCACCGCTGGGTATTGTATTGGTTGCTATTCTGGGTGTAGGTGTAGCTGAGCATTCAGGATATATAAATACAGCACTTAAATACGTGCTTAGCTTTACACCAAAAATGCTGCTAACTCCGGTACTTATTTTAGTAGCTATTGTAAGCCATACCGCTGCCGATGCCGGTTATGTATTGGTTATACCCCTTGGGGGAGTAATATTCTACGCTGCGGGTAGACACCCACTGGCAGGTATCGCCGCAGCTTTTGCAGGTGTTTCAGGTGGCTTTAGTGCTAATTTCATTCCCTCAGGAATAGATCCGCTTATCCAAGGATTTACACAGTCTGCGGCACAGATTATTAATCCTGAAATGATGTTAAATCCACTGAATAACTGGTTTTTTACTAGTGCCTCCAGCATTTTAATTATAGTAGTAGGTTGGTATATAACCGATCGGATTATTGAGCCAAGACTCCAAAAAGTAGAACTGGATGATGATATAGAAATACAATCCGCAGATGACCTCGGAAATATTTCAGATAGGGAAAAGAAGGCATTCTGGGCAGCTACCGGAGTAATGTTTGCCGGCTTGGTGGGACTTTTTCTTTGGGTATTCCCAACAGATTCGGCAATGCGTTCTCCGGATGGTGAGATTACTGCATTTGCGGCCCCTTTGATGCAGTCTATTGTACCGCTAATCTTCTTGATGTTTTGGGTCCCGGGTTTGCTTTACGGATACCTCTCAGGAGCGTATTCAAAATCAAAAGACATTATTGATGGAATGAGTAAGTCGATGGGGGATATGTCTTATTACATTGTAATGGCCTTCTTTTGTGCGCTATTTATTGATGCTTTTGCCAAATCAAACATTGGAGTATTAATTGCTTTAAAAGGAGCTCACTATTTACAAGCACTGGACCTTCCCGGGCAGGTGACTATAGTAGGTATTGTCATTTTAACCGCTTTTGTAAATCTCCTGGTAGGTTCAGCTTCAGCAAAATGGGCATTGATAAGCCCGATTTTTGTACCGATGCTAATGGGGCTTGGTATTTCCCCGGATCTTACACAGGCAGCTTACAGGGTAGGGGATTCTGTTTCAAACATTATTACGCCATTGATGCCTTACTTCCCATTAGTGGTGGTTTTCTGTCAACGCTATGTTAAGAAAACAGGTATAGGCACTCTTGTGTCAGTTATGCTGCCATACTCCATTGTATTCCTGGTTACATGGACGATATTCCTGCTTATATATTGGTACTTAGGAATTCCACTGGGTTTACAGGCTTCCTATACTTACCCGTCTGGAATGTAGTATTTAAAAATACTTTTTAGACTAAATACTCATAGAGCTGGGTTCAGATTTTGTTTCAAATCAAGTATAGTTTTGCATGGGATCATGCACAACTTTTTGGCTCTTTACTTTTCTTAGATAGCCTCAGGTACATTTTTTAACACTTAAAGAAGGGAAAAAAACAAAAAGAAATATTGCATATATAAAGTATACCTAGCATATTGAGCATGTTATTTGAAAGCGCTTCTATAACTCAGCAAAGGAAAAAGGATCGGTGATAGTTTTGTCTCAATACTTCGGTTTTAAATCTTTTAAAAAATATCTGACAACTGGCTTATTTGCTCTGCTTCCCATTTTAGGTCTCAACGCTCAAAGCCCTGGCACTATAGAAGGGACTGTTCTAGACTCATTATCCGGGGAAGTTATTATTGGTGCCAATATTTTTATTTCAGATTTAGGAAGAGGTGATGCCACAGATGTCGATGGCAAATATTCTATCAGAAGTGTCCCGGTGGGTACGTATAGGTTAACCGTTTCTTATTTAGGTTATGCTACAAAAAACATTACCGCTGAAGTTGGTTCTGGCGAGCTTCTTGTCCTTGATATAGTTTTGTCTCCGAACATTATACAAGGTGAAGAGATCACAGTGCTTGCCCAGGCTGCTGGACAGATAGCAGCCCTTAAACAGCAAATGGAGTCCAACACCATTGTTAATGTAGTTTCAAAAGAAAGATTGAACGAGCTACCCGATCAAAATGCTGCGGAATCTGTTGCCAGGTTACCAGGTGTTTCAGTTCAAAGGGATGCAGGAGAAGCTTCGAAAGTAGTTGTAAGGGGATTATCTCCCAGATTTAATTCAATTACCGTTAATGGTGTAAGGTTACCCTCAAGTGGAAATGATCGTTCAGTTGATTTGAGCTTATTGCCATCGGATGTATTAGATGGTATTGAAGTTTTTAAAGCACTTACCCCGGATAAAGACGGTGATGCTGTTGGGGGAACGGTTAACCTTCTTGTAAAAAGAGCACCTGATGGATTCAAGAGTACTAGTAGCATTGAAACAGGTTATAATGACATACGATCGGAATTTGGTCAGTATAAAATTCAAACTAACGGAAGTAATAGGTTTTTTAATGACAAATTAGGCATCCTTTTATCGGGAAGTATTCAAAGAGTAAACCGCTCTTCAGAATTATTTGATGATGATGCTATTGAAGAGCAAAGTGATTCTGTTCTAATTACAGAAAACTTAAACTTTACCGATAACCGAGAAATTAGGGATAGGTATGGACTAAGTGCCAGTATTGATTATAAGATAAATGAAGGAAATAATTTGTTTTTTTCATCGCTGTTTGGGAGAACAAATCGTGATGAAGTCAGATACAGAAAAAGGTTTAGGGTAGGTAATAATAGAACAGAGTATGATTCCAGGGATCGAGAACGATTTGAGGCTATATACACAAATTCTTTAGGGGGTCGTCACAATTGGAATTTGATAGAATTGGATTGGCAGTCTTCGTACTCATTCACATTGGGGAAAACACCATACTCTAATTATGCGAGATTTATAGAAAGAGGGTCCTTAGGAACTCTTTTGGATGACACTAATCCCGATAGTGTAGTTGCTGCTGCTACCGATAATCTTGATGAGACTTTTTTCCAGTATGGAACATTTAATACGAACAGAAGAACAGAGGATGACCTCACTTTAGCTCTGAATACGAAATTGAAATTTGATCTGACAGAAAAGATTAACGGGTATTTTAAATTTGGAGGAAAGTATATAGCTAAATCCAAGTTTGTGGATGAAGATGAAATCAGAACCGACTTTGGAGTTACAGACGGGATAGGGCGGGCCAACCCGGATGAATTCGATCTTACAGATGAAGATCAAATAGCGATCAGTAATTTTCTGAATCCTGATTATGAATCACCGGACATTAAAGGAAGGTATCAAATACCGGTAGCTTTGGATCATAAGATGTTAGCTTCTTTTTACGATCGATTCAAATCATTCTATGATCCCAATAGATTTATTGACCTAACTGATTATTCAGCATCAGAAGCTGTTTCCGCTGTATATGCAATGGGAGAACTGAACATTGGTGATAGGTTCTCAATTATACCCGGTTTTCGATATGAATATACTGACAATTCCTATGACGGTAATTTTGGAAAACTGAGTAATAATTTAGGAAGAACAGGTATTATCTCTGATACAACGGGTGGGCAATCTTATGGAGAGTTCTTACCACAGGTACATGTCAGGATAAAAGTTCTTGAAGGCGTAGATATTCGTTTTGCGTACACTCACAGTTTATCAAGACCTAATTATAGTAATCTGGTACCTTTTGAAAACATAAATGAAAATACACAAATTGTACTAAGAGGTAATCCAAATCTTATTCATTCAACGGCTGTTAATTACGATGCATTCCTTTCCCTGTATAAAAACAGTATCGGATATTTTTCTGTTGGCTTTTTCTATAAAGAGCTTGAAAATATAGACTACATACTAAGGACAAGAATACAAGGAGGACAATTCGATAGCTATCAGCTTATCTCACCTGTAAATGCAGAAGGTACTTCTACCGTAAAAGGTATGGAATTTGATCTTCAGACAGATTTTAGATTTTTGCCCAAGCCCTTAAATGGATTAATACTCTCTACAAATGTAGCTTTTATTGAATCAGAAACATTTTTCCCAATCTTACTAATTGGTGATAGAAGCCCTGATCCGCCATTTAGACCAGTTTTAATTGATACGGTTCGGTCCGGGCGGTTACCTGGCCAGCCTGATCTGACCGCAGCATTTACTATTGGCTATGAAGTAGGGCTTTTTTCAGCAAGGCTTTCGCTTTCTTACCAGCAGGCAATAATTGAAGATGTAGCAGTTACATCATTTACAGATCAACTTTCAGATGGATTTAGTTTTTGGGATTTCAGGTTAAATCAATCATTTAAAAGTCTTCCTGGGTTAACATTCTTTGTGAATATGAATAATGTTACGAGTGAGAGTGAACGCGAATTTCTAGGATCGGGTGATGATTCCAGAAACACAAGAGACTTCAGTTATGGCTTCACAGCAAGTACAGGGGTGAAATTTAAATTTTAATAATCCACATTTGATAAAAATGTGATAACCAAAACAAAAAAACATGGAAATAAAAAAAGATACAAAGCACAAAGTAGGTAAAACTGTACAATGCTTTAGCGTTTTCTTGTTGCTTGCATTTATTGCGACAACTAGCATTAACGCGCAAAGAACAGTTATGGTAGAGGAAGGTGTAGGAACACTTAATGACGCAATATCCAGTGATACTACTGCAACAGGAGAAAGAGTAGATTCAAGTACTGTTTATGTATTGTCGAGCGGAGGAACATACTTGTTGGATGGAAGCATTCAACACAGAGACTTTCATCTAACTATAGTTGCGGAAGATGACGCTGCCGAAAAGCCTATGTTAATCCCAGCTGTTGATAATGGCGGAGAATCATCCCGTGCATTTCGTCCTAGGGGTAGCTTAACCTTAAAGGGCCTATATGTTACTAATGAGGATGAACTGGGTGGAGTAAATGACAGGATTATTCGAATTAGTTCGGATGATGTTACTATCAGTATTGATGATACTCATCTGGACAAGTCCAGTCAGTCAGCTTTTAGGGTTGATGGTGAAAATGTAAATATCTTTTTGACTAATTCTACTGTTAGTAACATTGGATTTACAAGTAGCCCGGATAATGGTCGGGGTGTAGATGACAGAGGTAATGATATTGATACTCTTTGGCTCGAAAATAATACTTTTTATAATCTAACAAGTCAGGTACTAAGAGATGATGGTGGTATCATTAAGTATGCCTATATAAACCAGAATACCATGGTAAATATTGGTAAGAATGGAGCAGTAGAATTTGGATCGGTTGTAGAAGCGCACTTCACCAACAATATGGTATACAATGGCTCTTTTTATGGATATGACAACGATGATGATCCAATTGCTGTGGTAAGCCTGGATTCATTATCAGAAAATGATATTTCAGAATTCGGAGCTCAAAGCTTTACACTAAACAATAATAATTTCTATACATCGCCAGATGTTGTAAGTGCATATCCTGATACGGTAGAACAGGCAGTTACCTATAATGCAACAGTGCAGGCATATGTAACAGAGCAGGGAAGTGCACCTACTAATCTAAATGAAGCTGTTGTATTTACTGATGGACCTGCACAACCTGCAAATGTTGTTACTGCTTTTTGGGCACTATCAGAAGACCCACCTTCCTTCCCAACAGCTGGTGAGCCATTTGATTTTGGGTACGCAGGGACATTCTCTTCCAGCACTGGTGGTGATGAAGGCCAGCAAATTGGTTCATTATTCTGGCATGGTGGAATTTTCATTAGTAATGAAGATGAAAGTTTAGCGGATACTCCAACTGCATTTCAGTTGAAAGGAAATTACCCGAATCCATTTAACCCATCTACCAACATTGCATTTGATCTTAATGAGCCTTCAGAAGTAAGTGTGGATGTGTACAGCATAGTGGGTCAAAAAGTGATGACTATACCTGCTCAGCGAATGAGTGCAGGGCAAAATCAAAGCATTTTGCTCGATGCATCCGGTCTTGCATCCGGTATTTATATTTACAGGGTTACTGCAAGAACTGCCAGTAATGTTATGGTGAATACCGGTAGAATGACACTTATTAAATAAGTTTTTAAAGCATAACACCAATTGGAGAACCGGTGAAACGGTTCTCCTTTTTTTAATTCAACTTTTCAGTTGCCGTGAAGTTTTTATATCGCTACTCTTTTTTCCTGCTACTCAGTGTTTTATTCATTCAAAGCTCTCAAGCTCAATACAATAGCCTTGTTGAGAACATTTATGACAGGGAAAGAATAGACCTAAATGGTACATGGAAATTCTTGTTAGACCCTATGGAAACAGGGATTATAAAGAGAAAGTACCGGAGAGATTTTCCGGCTGATGAAGTTGCTAAACTAAATGAAGGCCCTCTGATTGAATATGAGTGGGACTCATCATGGGATATACAAGTCCCGGGAGACTGGAACAGCCAATACAAAGAACTGGAATGGTATGAAGGTTTAGCCTGGTACCGGAAAAAGTTTGAGGCTAAAAAGGAAACAGGCTTTAGATACTTCCTGTATTTCGAAGCAGTCAATTATAAAAGTGATGTATATCTGAATGGCGAAAAACTGGGGATGCACGAAGGAGGCTTCACACCTTTTCAGTTTGAAATTACCGACAAAATAAAGTCCGTAAACTCATTAGTACTCTCGGTAGATAATAAAAGAGTAACCGATGGTATTCCCGCTGCCGATTTTGACTGGTGGAATTACGGAGGCATTACCAGGCCGGTCTGGGTAATTAAAGTACCCAATGAGTTTATCGAAGAATACACTTTTGAATATGATGGGGAAAAAATAAACGGAAGTGTTGTCCTAAACTCAGCTTCTACAGGGAAAAAGAAAATTAGGATTGAAATCCCGGAGCTTAGGATCAAGGAAACTGTTGAAACAGATAAAAATGGTTATGCGGAGTTCGTATTCTCTCCCCAAAAAATAACTACATGGTCGCCAACGAACCCTAAACGTTATGAAGTATCAGTTTCTACGAGTAATGATAAAGTCTCCGAGTTAATTGGTTTCAGAACCATCGAAACCAAAGAAACAGAAATACTTTTAAACGGAGAGTCTGTTTTTCTTCGAGGCATTTGCTTGCATGAAGAAGCCATTGGCAAACCTACACGCACATTAAACTGGGAAACGGCTGAAGAGTTATTGCTTTCAGCTAAAGGAATGAATGCTAATTTCGTAAGACTGGCTCATTATCCCCATACTGAAAAAATGACTCGTCTTGCTGATAGCTTGGGGTTAATGGTATGGAGTGAAATTCCTGTGTACTGGGAAGACATGGATTATAAAAACCCTAAAACCCTTGCACTAGGGAAGCAGATGATAACTACCAATTATAAAAGAGATAAGAACCGTGCATCTATCATAATCTGGAGTATCGCTAATGAAACCCCAATTACAGATCATAGAAATGCCTTTCTGAAAGAATTGATTACAACGGTTCGCGAGAATGATCAAACACGACTGGTTTCAGCGGCTCTTAAAGTCTCTCATGATGGTGGGGTTAAAAACATTGACGATCCACTAGGTAAATATCTTGATGTACTTTCGATAAACCAGTATGTGGGCTGGTACGGCAATGATTATCCGGATAAAATTACAGATGTGGAGTGGGAATCGAACTACAACAAGCCGATGCTTTTAAGTGAATTCGGAGCAGGAGCACTTGCAGGAAATTATGGCGATAGAATGACCCGCTGGACTGAAGAATTCCAGGCATATTTCATAGATGAAACCATGAAGATGGGAACATCTATTCCATTCTTAAGAGGAACAATGCCGTGGGTACTCAAAGATTTCCGAACGCCGAGAAGATATCACGGAGCATTTCAAAACTACTGGAACCGAAAAGGGTTTATAGATGAGAATGGCGTTCATAAACAAGCATACGATGTGCTCAAAAACTGGTATATAAAAATAGAGGACGAGGCTAATTGATATGAGCATATTAATGCTGTTTTTTGGTTTTATAGTATTCAGTTGTGCGGGTGTACAGCAAGAGCCTATTCAGTTCACAGCCAAGCCGTATTACTTTGATGCCGGTGGAAGTGATTCAGAATTACATCAAAATTCAATTTTGCTGACACCTGATTTTACATACTCTGAAGGAAGGGGATATGGCTGGACAACACCAGGGCACAAAGAGTTTTATAATGAAGGAGCTGAAGATGCACGAAACAGCTTTCTTGTTGATGGTATTGTAGCCAAAGAAATAAGCTTTAAAGCGGATGTTCCGGAAGGTGAATGGTGGCTGGCCATTTGGTTTGAATCGGGAATGGAAGATTCTAGTACTACACAGCTTTTCATCAATAATGAAAATGCAAATTTAGAAGTGCAGTCGTTTACACCGCCAGCAGAACCCAGGGATAATATCCAAAAGATTTACCGGGTGATTCAGAGAAGAGTCAGCGTTTCAGACAAGGGTCTGGCATTTTCAATGAAAGGAGTTGAAGATGATGTTTACTTGCTTGGCATTTCATTGATTCCAAATGCAACTGAGTTCGTTGATGAGAAAACCTCATCCATTCTGAAACACATTGAAAAATTAGGTAATTACAAAAGCACGGACGATTTTCAACCGGTAATTGATCGGTTAAAAGAAATAAGAACTGACAAAAAGCATCGGAACTTTGCAGCTTACTGGATCCAGCAATTAGAGATTATTCGTGATTCAGAAATGTATTTTGATTATCGAGGCTGGGGTTGGGCTACTGATAAGACGGGACTGGGGCTATTTGGACATCTTCATCAGTCGGTAATGCTATATGATGGTGTTTTGAACTTTGAAAATGTCGAAGAATCTCCTCTTTATGAGCGGGCACTTTGGTATCGGGGGAGAGTACTTTACTGGCTACACCTGGAAAGAGGTATTTATGCTGAGCTCAATGGGGCAAAAAGGGATTTAGCAAAAATGTATAAGCTTCATCCCACTGATGAGCTTGTCCGGATGTATAACGGAGAACAGATTGACACCCCTGATGAATTTGATAACATAACAAAACCTGCCAACGCACCGCAATGGGCATTCTCACAATGGGAGCTCACAAATCGCCTCAAAAAAGTAGTTGATTGGTGGGTGAATGAACAGCAATCAGAAAACGGGGAGTTTGGTGGTAAATTCGGAGATGATGTCGAGATTTTACGGTGGTGGTCACCATTAATCCTGTCAGGTGATGAAACGACTTATAAAGGTTGGAAAAAACTTGCTGATGGAGTTTGGAACAGTAATAAGGTAAAAAACGGGTATGCGAAAAAGCCGAGTGATGTAGAGCATTCTTCTGAATTTATCTCTGATACTGCACCATTGCTGGTGTTGTTTAATGACGACCCAAAATATGCTGAAAGACTGGCTTATTCTGCAGATTATTTTCAAAATTTATGGACGGGATATAACGATAATGGAAATAGGTTTTTCAAGTCTGCATGGTTCAGTTCTTCCGAAATCGAAACAGAAGAGCCTAAAAACAGGGATGTAATTTATAATGGCAGGGCAGTAAAAGCAGTCCGGTATTATGCATGGAAGACCGGGGATACACCTACTAAGAAAGCTTTAATTGAATGGGCTGATTCCTGGTACAAAGTTTCACAGGAAACGAGTAAAGGCAAACCCGTTGGTATCATTCCTCCTTCTGTAGAGTTTCCAACAGAAAATATTAATGGTGATGAACCAACATGGCATGAAGCGAATATGTACTGGTCATATTTTGACTGGAGGGATGGGAAAGCGATTCTGGATCAACTTTTATATACCTGGACATTTACTGCTGATGATAAATACCTGAAGCCTATTTTCCAGAGCCTTGAACTTGTTCGAAAATATGCTTCGGACATTGATAAGCCTCAAAGCCCTCACGCAATAGGTTCCGAAGGATGGGCTGCCCACAGGCTGGGTAACAGAAGCGGGTTTTGGAATGTTGTAGAAACATGGAGAACACTTACAGGGGATGATTCTTACGATGATTTGATACTCAAATATGGAACCCCATACACCCGCTATCGCATCACTAAAGATGAACAGCACTTAGTAGATGCTTTAGAGCCTTATCTGGAAACTGTACGCTATAACGAACCGATGCGGAGCAGCGAAGCCATACATACCGATCGTGTCTTCATTAAAGGAATGAATACTCGTGAAGCTACTATCCTGCTAGGAATGATCACGGGTTTTGCAATTGAAGAAAGCGCGTCTCCCTACATCGCAACATCATGGGAAAATACAAGTCGTGATCTGACTTATTTGGTATCAAATAATGACTCTACTAGTCTGGATGTAAAGCTGTATAACTTTGCAGATGAACGTGAATCAGCTATAATGAGAGTTTGGCAATTGAGATCAGGAGAGTATACGCTCACCAAAAAAGTAGATGGGAAAGAAGAAAAAAAACAAATCACGGTAAAGAAGGGTGGAGATCGATTTAAAATTTACACAGAGCCTAAAAAGCTTATCGAAATATCCATTCAACCCACAAATAAATAAGCCAGGCATTCAATGAGCGATACAAATTCGTTAAGTTGGTTCAAGAAATTTCAACTATTCATTTTATCCATTGGGCCGGGACTTTTTATAATCGGGTACAACATTGGAACGGGTAGTGTAACTTCAATGGCATCAACCGGTGCGGAATACGGGATGATGCTTACTCTACCTTTACTACTGTCCTGTATTTTTACCTATATCCTTATTGTTGTTTTTGGAAAGTATACCATTGTAACCGGGGATACGGTTATCCACAGCTATAAGCGGCATTTTGGAAAGCCTGTGGGCTTGTTCGTTTTGATTGCTTTGATATTTACAGAAGCAGTAGGAAGTGTAGGGGTGATGGCCATTGTTACTCAGGTTACCCAGGAATGGACCCGGCCATTAACCAGTTCCGGGAACGGGATCGATCCTTTGTATTCCACTATAGCCTATGGTGCGATTTTGTATACCCTGCTTTGGAATGGGAAGCAGAATTTTTTCGAAAAAGTACTTGCCTTCTTTGTTGGGGTAATGGGTGTCAGCTTTTTGGTAACCATGGTAATGGTTATACCGGAGCCTTCTGAAGTGATTGCAGGCATTGTATCGGGTATACCAAACGAGTCAGGAGCTTTTTTACTTGTGGCAAGTATGGTGGGTACTACGATGGGGGCTGTAATTTATGTGGTCAGGTCCGTGCTGATAAAAGGAAAAGGCTGGGGCCTGGAGCAATTGAACCTGGAAAAAAGGGATGCTAAAGTTTCAGCAATTGTGATGTTTGTTTTGAGTATTTCAGTTATGGCTGCAGCTGCCGGTACATTATACCAACAAGGCCTTAAAGTTGATAATGCCATAGATATGGTGAAGCTACTGGAACCTTTTGCAGGCCGTTTTGCGCTTTCTATTTTTGTAGGTGGTATCCTGGCAGCAGGGCTCTCATCTCTTTTCCCACATATCATGTTGGCACCTATACTGCTTGCAGATTATAAAGGTGAAAACCCAAATTTCAAATCTACTACTAATCGGTTGATCTCGCTCAGTATTATCCTTTTAACGCTCGTGGTACCACTTTTTGGTGGACGACCTGTTTTTATCATGATCATGTCTCAGGCGTTTATTGCGGTAATTACACCGGTTGTCATTTTCCTGATGATGATTCTTATGAACAGAAAGGACTTAGTAGGCAAACACAGCTTATCCCCGATGAAAAACATTTTGGTTGGGAGTATAGTCATCTTTTCAGTGATAATGGCTGTGCTTGGGTTGATCGGAATTTTCTCAATTTAAAGTCAAAAACTAACTATAAGAGCTATTAATGCTTTACCCACAACAAAATAACTACAGAGCAACTTTTGACCTTTCAGGATACTGGAGATTTAAAGCAGACCCTAAACAGCAAGGCCATGCAGAAAAATGGTATGCAAAGAAACTGGATGGAGATGCACATTCTATTGCAATTCCGGGTTCGTGGAATGAGCAGCTAACAGAACAAGGATTAAGGAACTTTGTCGGAAAAGCATGGCACGAAACCACATTTAAAATTCCGGGTGTTGTTCAGGAAAACAACAGAATATGGATACGTATTGCAGCAGCTGATCATGCTGCTGAAGTCTGGCTAAATGGAAATTATGTGGGAGATCATTATGGTGGTTATATGCCATTTGGATTTGAACTTACTGAGTTCCTGAATAAACCTGGAGAAGAAAACCATCTTTCTGTTTGCGTGGATAGCACATTAACCATGCATACTCTTCCCCAGGATGTTGATCCTGAATCCGAGCAGTACAATACCCCGGGCTACGAGCGGAGGCATTTGTTTCCGGCTACCCGTTTTGATTTTTTTCCGTATGGAGGGTTGACCAGGTCCGTAAATATTGTAGCAACACCGAAAGAATATATTTCGGATATAAAAATTGAATCAACCCTGGATGGAAAAGTAAGGGTAGGTGTTTCTTCATCAATAGATAAAGAAATTACAGTACAGATTTTGGATGCTGAAGGAGTTGAGGTTGGCTCTGGCAATTCAGCAGGTGCTACGGTAGAACTTAAGATTGATCATCCAAAGCTTTGGGGTCCCTCACAACCCTACTTATATATAGCGAGGGTATCTCTTAAAGATGGAGATGCTATTCTGGATCAATATGATGAAGATTTTGGGATCCGCGAGATTAAAGTGGAGGGAGGTAAAGTGCTTTTTAATAACGAACCGTTGTTCATGAGTGGTTTTGGAAAGCACGAAGACTTTCCAATTGTAGGCCGGGGGCAATTTCGCCCTGCTTACCTTCGGGATTATGAATTAATGCGCTGGATTGGGGCAAACTCTTATCGCACCAGCCATTACCCATACGATGAAGAAATGATGCGTCTAGCTGATAGAATGGGTTTTTTAGTGATCGACGAAGTCGCTGCGGTAAGCTTAGGGTTTTGGTCAAACGATTTTGATGACTTAAAACCTTTGCTTGATAATCATAAAAAAGCCATCAAGGAATTGTACGAACGGGATAAGAACCATCCTTCCGTAATCTCATGGTCAATAACCAATGAGCCGAATCTTTGGGCAGAAGAATATTATCAGAATGAGGCAAGCAGCAGGTATTTCAAAGAGGTTTACGAATACACCAAATCCCTGGATAGTTCCCGCCCGGTAATGTCTATTTCTATGGCGGCGCATAAAGAGAATGATGTGGTTCTGGAATCCTGCGATGTAATAGGTATCAACCGTTACTATGGCTGGTATACCAAACCTGTTGATTTAGAGCAGGCTGGAAAAGACCTGGGGGATGAGCTGGACCGGACGTTTAAAAAGTATGGTAAGCCGATAATGATTACTGAATTTGGAGCCGATACTGTAGAAGGGATGCATTCTACCACAGCCCAAATGTTTACCGAGGAGTTTCAAACAGCATTTACACTGAAATACCTGGAAGTAATGACAGCCCGTGATTTTGTATTTGGATCACACGTGTGGAATTTTGCTGATTTCATGACCCCTCAACATTTCAGACGGGTTATTCTTAACAAGAAAGGTGTATTCACAAGGGACAGAAATCCAAAAAGTGTGGCATTTAAACTCCGTGAATACTGGCATGATTTAGATAAGATTTCAGACGAACACCGTCCCAAAAAGTCGAAGCCGGGATTTTTAGTCCAAGATGTAAAATGATTTTTCACTCAGGAGTTTTAGATGGAAATTATGATACATGAGAGAATTACATGTTGTTATCTACATACCATTACTAAGTACGGATATCCACCTGCCGCCAAAGGTACATTGGAATACCTGGATGAGTATAAAAGTATGGGCTTTCAATCGGTTGAGTTAGAAGGGATTCGCAAAGATCACTTACTGGAAGTATATGAGATGCGAGACTCTATAAAGCAAAAGGTAAAAGAGCTGGAGCTTAATGTACCTTATTTTTGTGTAGTGTTGCCCGGACTATCATCGGCAGATGAGGAAGAACGAGAACAAAATCTAGAGCTCTTTAATAAGGGATGTGAAATTGCATCGGGCTTAGGATCTAAGGGGGTATTGGATAATGCTCCATTACCACCGTACCGGTTTCCCGAAGATATTCCTGTTGTGAGGCATTATCATGAAGAAGTTATTCTGTCCGCAAAATTTCCAGATAACCTGAATTGGAATAACTATTGGGAGCAGCTTACTTCCGCGTACAGGCGAGCATGTGATATTGCTGCCGTTTTTGGGCTCACTTACCAGATGCATCCCGCCTTAGGTGTTCTGGCTTCTACCACAGATGCTTTCCTTTATTTTCATGATGCCATTGGACGAGATAATCTTCGGTTCAATTTTGATACCGCAAACCAGTATTTCCTCAAAGACAATCTCCAGCTTTCACTAAGAAGATTAGCTGACTATATCGATTATATTCATATCTCAGATAACAGGGGAAGCCGGGTAGAACACCTTGCCATAGGTGATGGTGAAATTCGTTGGGATGATTTTTTTGAAACGGTGGACATGATTGGTTTTAAGGGTCATTTCGGAATTGATATCGGAGGAGCCGAATCAGGGGTAGAAAACCTTGATGATGCTTATGTAAAAGCCGCAGAATTTATAACTCAAAAACTGTAGTTGGAATGAAATCTACAAAATCTATTACCTCAGGTTTATTTTTACTGTTCGCATTCTCAGTATTGGCTTATGCGCAAGATCGGAAACTGTTCTTGGTACCCAACCCTCAGCAAATTGAATTCGCCGAAGGGGCATTTCCCTTTGATGATGAGTTTTCCGTGCACTTATATCTGGATGATGAGAAAGAAGAAGAATTCATATTTAATCAAATCCAGGATGAGCTCAGGATTATTTTTGGTAAGGATTACCAATTAAAGGAGAAAGGTTCACCCCGTGAAATAGTAGTAGGGGTTAAGGGGGCTTCAAAAAGAATTGACCGGCTTATTAAAAGTGAAAACCTTAATGTTTCTGAAGAATTAGGTAAAGAAGGATATGTATTAAAAGCTACTGATAAGCACATAGTGATAGTTGCTAATACAGTTCGGGGTGCTTTTTATGGAGTGCAGACACTAAAACAACTTATAAGAACCCATAGAGATAAAAAGCGAATTCCCGGGTTAACTATCAGGGATTGGCCCGATTTGGAAATCCGTGCAATGATGGATGACATAAGCCGGGGCCCTGTTCCCACAAAAGCATATATGCGACAGCAGATCGAGCGCCTGTCTGAAATGAAGATCAATATGCTAACTTATTACACAGAACATGTTGTGAAAACAAAAAGCCATCCTGCATTTGCTCCCGAAGGAGGGTCTTTAGATATAGAGGAATGGGCAGAATTAGCAGATTATGCAAAAAAATATCATATTGATCTTGTAGGGAATTTTCAGTCATTTGGACATTTCAGTGAAATATTGAAGCATCCGGAGTACGCTCATTTAGGTGAGAGCGGGATGCTTTTATCACCGGCTTTTGAAGAGAGTTATGAACTTCTCGAAGATATTTATTCTGAGATGATCCCCGCCTTCCATTCTGATTATTTTCATATCAACTCAGATGAGACTTTTGACCTGGGGACAGGAGCATCCAAAGCCATGGTGGATAGTTTAGGCAAAGCCGTTGTTTATGCAAATCATATTAAGAGGCTACATAAGATTGTCACAGGTTTGGGCAAAAAGATGTTTATGTGGGGAGACATTGTATTGGAGAACCCTGAAATACTAGACATGCTTCCCAAAGATATTATACAGGTTACCTGGGGCTATGACATTATGGATGATTATGCCCCGAGAATCACTCCTTTTATGGAGAAAGACTTTAAACTGTTGGTATCCACAGCAGTCCTGAACTCGTTTGCCATTATGCCTGATTTTAATGTTTCGCTTGGGAACATTGGTGGTTTCATGGCTGAAACAGTTAAACAAGGTGCCTGGGGAATGTTGAACACCGTTTGGGATGACGAAGGATTCGCTCTGTTCTCAAGGGATTGGTATGGAGTTTCTTACGCAGCAGATCAATCTTGGAATAGTGCGCCTGAGGATGAAAGCTACCATGCCAGGTTTAATCGTGCATTATATGGTGCAACAAATGATGGTTTATCAGAAGCTATTTCTACACTTAATGAACTGGCTAAGCTCAAATCCACAGAAAAGATGAATGAAGGAATCCTATGGGATAAAGTAATACCTGAGAAAGGTAAGAGCGTTTTAATGAATATCCAGGACTGGCCCAAAGTGATGAAGCTTGCCAATAAAGCTCAAATGGAGTTAAACAAATATGATCCGCTAAAGCATAAACTGGATGTTCGATACATCCAGCAGGTTATTGACTTATATAAATATATGGCATCAAGCAGGCCCGGTTTAATACATGCAGCCCAGTATTACAGGGAGGCGAAAGCGACTGAGATTGATAATAAGATCAAAGCAAGGAAGAACTTAGTAAAAGCCTATGATTTGATTTCTGAAAACTTCAGCGAGTTAACCAGGTTAAGAGCCGAAAATCAAACTTTGTGGATTAAAGAAAACCGGGTGCATGCACTTGATCATATAATTGGCAAGTACGATCAACAGCTGAGTGCTTTAGAAGAGGTCAAAGAACTTCTTTTGAGTACAATATTTGAATTTGATAAAGGAAATCCATTGCCTGATATATCCGAAATTCGATTAGATATCCGGGAATCTGAAGGATGGTACTTTCAGGGATGGTTGATGATAAATCCCATTCCTAATGAAGGCGGTTTCGAAGATCCGGGAATGGATCACCTCGAGGATATGCAGGGTATTGAAAATACATTTCCCAAAGTGACCCAGGAATTTTACTTCGATAATGTGAAATACCGGTGGAGGCGGGTAAACACCCCATACTTTGCAAAAGTAGACCTGGATGAGATTCATGAAGAAAGCGAAAATGTTGTGATGTACTCGTTTGCTCATATCGACATTGAAGAAGATCGCGAAGTAAGGGCACTTGCAGGGAGCAGTGATGGGATTGAAGTATTTGTGAATGGTAAACAGGTTCACAAGAACTATGTAGAGCGGGAGTTCAAGCTGGACGAAGATGAGATGATACTACCGCTAAAGGCCGGGCGAAATCATTTGATGATAAAGGTTACGAATAAAGAAGGGGACTGGGCATTTAGTTTCAGGTTACCGGATTCTGAAATGAGAAGTTACAAAAACAGGTACAAGATCATCAAGTAATGAGATCAATTTTTCAACATAAAGCTGGTAAACTTGATGTTTCCATTTACGCAGACAGAGATGTATTGGGATTAGCTGCTGCGCACTATGTAAGAAGGAGGATTAAAAGGGTTCTTGAAGAAAAGGATGAAGTCCGGATAGTTTTTGCTGCTGCTGCCTCTCAAAGGGAATTCCTTACAGAACTCTTGAATCTCGTTGATATTCCCTGGAATAAGGTAGTTGCATTTCAAATGGATGAATACCATATGTTGCCTAAATCAGCTCCCCAGAGGTTTGGGAATTTCTTAGATAAGCTTCTTTACCGGTTCAGAGATTTTAAAGCGATTCATTTCATGGGTGAGGATATCGAGATTTATGAGCAGCTTATTAATGAAGCACCTATTGATATTGTTTGTATGGGAATCGGAGAAAACGGACACCTTGCATTCAATGACCCTCCCGTAGCAGATTTTGATGATCCTGAAACTATTAAAGAGGTGGAACTGGATGAGGTATGCAGGCAGCAACAGGTCAATGACGGGGAATTTGCACGTATAGATGACGTTCCCAAACGAGCTGTTACATTGACTATCCCTGCACTTCTAAGCGCTACTTATCTTTCGGTTGTAGTTCCGGCATCCGCAAAAGCAGATGCGGTTGAGCAAACTCTGTTTGGTGAAATTTCTACCAAGTGCCCGGCAACTATTTTAAGGACACATCCTGATGCAAAACTGTTTTTAGATATAGATTCTTCAAAAAACATCATGGAGAAGTTCAAATGAGTAATATTAATTCAAAATTGAGGGAATCTTATTCATTAACACAAGATGATATCAGGTATTATCAAAAGAACGGTTTTATTAAACTCAAACAGGTTCTTGATGAGGAAACACTTGCTTACTTCAACGAAGAGATCACAAAAGTAGTAATAGAGAAAAATCCTCTTTTAGGAAAACCTATTGAAGAACGAAATGTTTTTGAGCAGGCATTTATACAAATCGGTAATCTCTGGCGCACAAATGATCTTATAAAAAAACTGGTGTTAAGCGAGCGACTTGGAAAAATTGCTGCCGATTTGATGCAGGTTGAAGGAGTCAGGCTATACCATGACCAGGCATTGTATAAAGAGCCTGGCAAAAAAGTAAAGAATATCACTCCCTGGCATGCTGATCAGTATTATTGGCCTTTGGATACCGATAATACTATTACGGCCTGGATTCCCCTTCAGAAAACAACCCCGGAAATGGGTCCTCTTGCTTTTAGCATGGAAAGCCAGAAGCATGATTTTGGACGTGATCTCGAAATAAGTGATGAAAGTGAAGCCAAAATTCAAAAAGCTCTTTCTGATGCTAACTTGGAATTAGTAGACGAAGGTTTTGATGCAGGGGAAATTAGTTTTCACGGAGGCTGGACATTCCACCGTGCCAGCGCCAATGTCTCAAATAAAGTCCGGGCTGTGATGACCATTATTTATATGGAAGATGGCATAAGGTTAAGTGAGTTTAAGAACGAAGCTCACCCAAATGACAGAGATGCTTTTTTGCCGGGTCTTGAACCCGGTGATATCGCACAAACTGAACTCAACCCACTTATTTACAAACGATAAATACTTTTAAAAGAGTAACAATTATGAAGTTTTCAAAGTACCCACTGTTAGCTGCAACCTTTCTACTATTTTCTGTTTCGTGCAGTACAACACAAGAGCAGGAGATGACCCCAAAAGAATTTGCAAAGCATGTTTCTGATGTAATTGTAAAAGGAACAAATTTCAGCTTTGAACCGGCCATCCAGGAGTTTGAACAGGACGGTGTGTACTTATTTGATTTTCCATCAGATGAAAGAGGGGTGTTTTATGCCCGTTCAGTCATTGAAGCTGAAAAGGTTTCTGAAAATGATTTTGGAACACACCTGGCGGTTAGCCATCAGGCGGGGGAAATAGAGATTATGCTTAATGGTGTAAGTATTTACAAAAATTCTTCCACTAAAGACGGGCACCTGAATCATGTGGATTACGGGCTATTCGAATTTGAAGAAAAAGTACCTGTTTCAATAACTGATGATGAGCATCAGCTTCTTATTAAGTATACACCCAGAAAAGCAGGAGAGAACCGTGTCCATATCAGTTTTATTCGTTCCGATAATGCACTTCCGTTTCCTAATCTTGAGCTACGGTCTCCATCAAAAAAAGAAGAACTGGAACATTACGGGTACTGGTGGATTGGTCCTTTGGCAAACAATGCTAATAGCCAGGCCCTTACAGATCCTAACAAAACAGGAGCTGAATTAGTGGCGCAGGAAGTAAAAAGTATATCAGGTAATACAATTCGTTGGGATATTCCAAAACTTCATTTGGTAAAAAGTCTGCCCGGTTGGTTAACCTATCAAAACTGGCATTATTCAGGCGGAACATTCCTTGATGCTATGAGACAAGTGGGAGATCAATTCTCAGAATTAGACTATAGCAACTATATCGAAGATCACATGGCGTTCCTGGCAGACAATATTGACGATATAGAACAAATGCGCGAAGATTACGGGGTAATTGAAGGTCCGTTCGGACATTACTTTAGGGCTTCACTTCTTGATGATGTTGGCATGCAAACTGTGCCCTACACCAATAAACTTATTGCTATGGATCCTGAAGATCGTGATCCAAATTCATACGGATACCGGCTTACCAACCGGGTAGTTGATCATATCATGAATGATGCTTCAAGGCTGCCAGATGGAACATGGGCACGTTTTACACCTGATACCATGTCAGTTTGGGCGGATGATCTTTTTATGGGAAGTATCGTTCTTTTGAAAATGGCTGAGTTGACCGGGGAGCAAAAGTATCTTGATGAAGTGGTTAAGCAGGTTATCCAGTTTGATAGGCATTTAATTGATGCCCCATCCGGGTTGTACTGGCATGGCTGGTTCTCAAGAAATGATGAATATTCTTCTTCAAAATGGGGAAGGGCTAATGGATGGACAATGATGGCTAAAACTGAACTGTTAAAAGCTATGCCGTCAGATCATCCTAAAAGAGCAGAGATACTCGAGATTTTTGAACGGCACTCGGCAGGGTTACTTGCTGTTCAATCTCAGGATGGAAGATGGCACCAGGTTTTGGATAAAACTGATACTTATCTCGAAACTTCTGCCACAGCAATGTTTGTACGGGCTTTTGCTGCGGGAATAAATGAAGGCTGGCTTGATCGTGAAACCTATGAAGCTGCTACTATTAAAGGATGGAATGCAATTACAAAGCAGATTGATGAAAATGGAGATATTACCGGGATAGTCCGGGGAACCCCCATCTTATTCTCTGATGAAGAATACGACAACTGGGGTACACGGCGAAGCGACCCAAGAGGGCTAGGTGCTTTACTCTATGCTTCTGTAGAAATGGACAAATTGATTAATAATTAGTTGATCAGGTCTTGTTAAGTTGGAAGCCGTACTATTAGAATAACTTGTAGCTAAAATAATCATGGAAGGATCATTTTTAGGTTTAAATACACTCGATTGGATTGTAATCATCTGTTACATACTGTTGATAACTGTAATCGGTTTATGGGCTAATCGAGGTGTAAAATCCACCGGTGATTATTTTATGGGAGGTCGCAAGTTTGGTAAACTTTTGATGATTGCTCAGGCTTTTGGTGCCGGAACCCGAACAGACCAGGCTGTTGCTGTAATCGGGGCTTCTTCTCAAATTGGGCTTGCAGGAATCTGGTACCAATGGTTGTACCTGTTTTCTACACCTTTTTTCTGGTTGATAGCACCTATTTATCGAAGGCTAAGATACATCACTATAGGCGACTTCTTTGAACAGCGTTACGGGACGGGCATGGGCGCAGCCTATGCTTTTATTGGATTGTTGTGGTTTGCAGTAAATATTGGTGTTGTACTAAAAGGTACCGGAGTCACTATAGAAGCAATTACAGGTGGAGTAATTTCTACGGAAGCTGCTGTAATTGGAATGATGCTGTTCTTTGTAATTTATGGCTCCCTGGGTGGCTTGGTAGCTGCTGCAACTACTCAGCTTATCCAGGGTTTTTTTATTCTATTGCTATCATTTCTTTTAATTCCCTTTGCTCTCGATTATGTGGGCGGATTACAAGCAGTGCATGAAGCATTGCCTGAAGAATGGTTTAACCTAATTGCCAATGAAGAAGTGACACTCTTTTTCATTGCTATGGCCGTTTTGAATGGCTTGATCGGTGTGGTAGTGCAACCGCATCATATGTCAATTAATGGTTCAGGCAAAACAGAGATCAGCTGTCGTTCAGGATGGACATACGGAGTTTTTATCAAACGATTTGCAACATTAGGGTGGGCTTTCTCTGGAATTTTTATCGCTGTTGTTTTCCCACAAATTATGGATGCAGATTCTTCTGAGCGGGAATTAGCCTTTGGATTGGCAATAGTTGAATTATTACCCAGTGGATTTGTGGGCCTTATGATTGCTGCGATGGTGGCAGCGGTAGTATCAGCTTGTAATAATTTTATGGTAAATGGTTCTGCATTATTTACCCGTAATTTTTATCGCCGGTTTTTGAATTCTGATGCTGATGAAAATCACTACTTAACTATTGCCCGTATCAGTTCATTTTTCGTAGTGGCTGCCGGGGTGGCAATTGCCCTTTATATTCCGTCAGTTGTTGAAGGATTATTATTGATCTGGAAGATTACAGCATTTCTTGGGATTGCTTTCTGGATGGCTATTTTCTGGAAGAAAGCAAATCGGTACGGAGCATGGTCTTCAATGATTATAACCGCAATTCTGGCTTTTACTACGGATGCGATGGGCTGGTCATTCCCGGAACAAGTGGCCCTGTATTTACCAATAGGCTTTGCCACTATGATAACGGTTAGTTATTTCACAAAAAGAGAAGATGAAGCCATAATAAACCGCTTTTATTCACTCCTGAATACACCTGTGGGACAAGAAGAGCGTTTGGAAGCAGTTGGGATTTCAGCCAGCGATTTCGAAATACCTAATTCGGAACAACGCCAAAAAGAAAGAGAAACTAACAATATTCCTCCAATGCTGGATAATAAAGCTGCCCTGAAAACAGGGGAGGGCTTGATGCTGGTTGACCTGCTGAAGCTAAATAAGACATTCAGCTTTAAGAACTACAAAGTTGACCTGAAAGGCTTTGGGATTTCCTGGGGAATTGTATCCGGGTACTTAGTGCTTGCCTGGGTTTTAAGTAATGTAGTTTAGGAGTACTTGAAATTTAGAAGCAGACTGGTAAATATCCTATCTCTTTGAAAATCAAAAAGTATCTCATGGAATAGGTTCTGGGCTTTGAAAAAGAGATTACTTTAGTTTGGCTTTGCGATAAACTTCGCAATGGCGAGATAGTCATCGCGAGGAGGTAGGAGAGGAGTAAAGGGGAAACAATGAGACCGAAGTGGCGATCTCCCTGAATTAAAATGAGGCTTTGTTAGACAGGTGGCAGACAGACTTTACTTTGTTAGCAAAGAGAAAAGCATAGATTTTCTTAGGTCTTCTTATAGTACAATCAGGGTTCTAACCTGGAAAGACTTCCCATTTTTGCAGAAGATCGGTTTTTGGCACCGCAGGACTCCCGGATAACTAATCTGGGTTCAAAATTGGTTCTTACTTCAGGGGTCTCTCCCTCGATAATTTTTATAAGCTTATCGATTGCGGCAGTACCAATTTTCTCAATAGGCTGATGTATAGTAGTAAGAGGTACCTTTGCGTACTTAGCCTGGTCAATATCATCAAACCCAACAATACCTAAATCATCAGGAACGGTATAACCCAATTCATGAATTCGTTTGATAAAACCTAAGGCTGATGAATCGTTATAGACTAAATAAGCTTCTGGTTTGTTTTCCAGTTTATCGAAAGTATCACCTAAATCGTAACCTGATTTATAACCGTATGAGGATTCTCCTTCCGCAAGTTCCAAAGTAAATGCTGGGTCATAGCTCAAACCTGCCTCCTCTAGTGCTTTTTTATAACCTTTAAGGCGAATATTACCAAGTGAGTTCTCTTTTGAACTATTGATATACCCGATTTTTTTGTACCCAAGCTCAATCAGATGTTGAGTACCCATCTTAGCACCGGCTTCATGATTGGTTCCCACATACCAAATATCCTGGTCAGCTGTATAGGAAACCATTACATAAGGAAAACCTTCTTCATGGAGATCCCTTATAATTTTTGGGGCGTGTACTTCTTTTCGGAGGGTAGCTACAATCAAACCTTTAACTCCCAACTCTTTGAAATGCTTTATCTGGCTTTCTTCTTTTTTTGTCTGGCTGGAGCTATTTGACAGTAGAATATTATAACCTTTAGCGTATGCTGTTTCTTCTACCATGTGGGCAATCAAAGAGAAGAAAGGGTTTTTTAAATCCTGGAGTACCAGCCCGATAGAATCATGCCGGGTAACACTTCCATTCTTCATTCTTTTAGCTACAAAAGTCCCTTTTCCTACCCGGCTGTATAAATAGCCTTCATCAATTAGAGTAGAAAGAGCACTCTTAATGGTAATTAAGCTCACATCGTATTCAGAAGCGAGTTCTTTATGCGAACTTAGTTGTTCACCAATAGGTAATTCCTTATTTGCTATTTTTTCTTTTATATCCTGAATAATCTGGACATAAAGTGGTGTAGAATCCTGAAAATCTATTGGCATTTGAAAATTTTAGTGAAAAAAAGCCGTATACCCAATATACCTAATAATCCTAATTTTTGCTAATAATTGAATCATTAAGTTTTGGCTTAAATCCTGAAAACATTCAGGTTTGAATACTCTGCAATCAATGGCGCCATCTGGCGA
This sequence comes from Balneolaceae bacterium, assembly GCA_006969905.1. Lineage (GTDB taxonomy): Bacteria > Bacteroidota > Rhodothermia > Balneolales > Balneolaceae > Balneola. Next base: position 2,572,050 of record CP030887.1, read on the forward strand.
AATCCTATTTTACCATCAGTTAAAATTTTTCCGTGTGCTTTATCATCCTGCCATTCCAATACTATCAAATCATTTATTGAAAAAGCTATAACCCCATCATGCTTTACCAGCTTTAACTTATATGGCGCAATGGAATCTGCAACAGAAGGAATTGGGTCAGCACCTTGCGCAACCATATGAAATCCTTTGCTTTTTCTTAGGTTACAGGTTTGAAATCCCCGTTCGCTTTTATGCTTTCTTCGGAAATAGGAGAGGTGATAGGTATTTATATCGCCGCTGTGGTATCGGGGATATATACCTTCCCGTTGCTGAAGCGAAGAATCAAAAATACTTTCTCCATTGATACCTTTTGCACCAAAAAAGAAAACACATAGCCCGGGTTCCCTTAAAGGATAAAACTCCCATTCTACACGAATATTTTTTGGAAAATCTTTTGGGCACCAATATACAAAATTAGCCCTTTTCCCTTCAGAAGCGGGTAGCTTATTCTCCATTTGTAATCGCCGATTTGGAAATCTTATATATGCCTGACCTTCCAGCCTGAAATCCTCAGTGTCACGCTCTTTTGAAAAAGGGTTCTGATAGATCAACTCGCCACCTGAAAAAAGATCCAGATTTGAGGCTTCTTTTCTGAAGTCGGGGAGAAATCCTCCGGCTAAAAACGAACCCATTAACCGGAGATAAGTTTTCCTGTCAAAAGTATTCATGTATAAAGGCTAGTTATCGTTCTACGCGTCCGCTACCTCCGCTTGCAAGAAGCTTTTCAACTTCTTCAGTGCTTACTAGGTTAAAATCTCCCGGAATAGTTTGCTTCATGCAGGATGCTGCTACCGCAAATTCAAGTGCGTCACTGGTGTTTTCCTTGCTTAAGAGTCCATAGATCAATCCACTGGCGAAAGAGTCACCTCCGCCCACACGATCCACAAGCTGTATTTCATATTGCCTGGAACGCACAGGTTTAGCACAATCTTTATCATCATGTAAAAGGGCACTCCAGCCATTTTTTGATGCCGAATGGCTTTCTCTTAGTGTAATAGCCACGGTTTCAAAATCATAGGTGGTCTTTAATTTCCTGGCAAGATTGAAATAACCTTCTTCGTCAAGATGTGCAGACTCCACGTTAGTATCTCCGGCTTTTAAACCCAGGCTTTTGTCGGCATCTTCTTCATTTGCAATACAAACATCAACATATTCCATCAGGGGATTCATAACTGACTGGGCTTCTTCCGTAGTCCAGAGTTTACTTCTGAAATTCAGATCGCAACTTACGGTTACACCAAGCTCTTTTGCAGTTTTACAGGCTAATAGCGTATTCTCCTGGGCTTTTTTGCCTAAAGCAGGGGTAATGCCTGTCCAGTGAAACCAATTTCTTCCTTCAAAAACTTTGTGCCAATCAACTTCTATTGAATCCATAGCAGTAACTGCTGAATCCGCACGATCATAGATTACTTTAGAAGGCCGTTGGCTTGCCCCGGTCTCAAGGAAGTAAATGCCCAGACGGTTACCACCACGTACAATGAAGTCTGTATTAACTCCGAATTTTCTGAGTTGGTTTACAGCTGATTGTCCAATTTCATGTTTTGGGATTTTTGAAACGAAATAGCTTTTAAGGCCATAGTTGCTGAGCGCGGCTGCTACGTTAGCTTCTCCACCTCCATAATTGATGTCAAAAGTCTGAGACTGAACAAATCTTGAAAACCCAGGGGTTGAGAGTCTTAGCATTATCTCTCCAAATGTAACGACTTGTTTTTGCATGATATTTAAGATGTTGCCTGACGAATATTATCCATCAGTATTTTTGCATTATCAGTTAGTATGTTGAAATTCTTTGTCTCAATTGCGGTTTTATCCATTAAGGCACTTCCAATTCCGACTGCAAATGCTCCTTTCTGAATCCACTCTCCGGCGTTGATCAGGGAGACTCCCCCGGTAGGAATGAGATTCAGATGGGGTAAGGGAGCTTTTATACTTTTGAAATAACTCATACCTAATCTGTCTGCAGGGAATACTTTAATCACTTCAGCCCCGGCTTCGTAAGCCGTTTGGATTTCAGTAGGAGTGAAGCAACCGGGTACAGTAGGTACTCCCAGTTCTTTAGTAAAAGCGATGATTTCCGGCTTAAAAACAGGACAAACCACATATTTGGCACCGGCTTTGATAGCTTGTTCTGCCTGGTCAATATTTGTTACTGAACCAATCCCTACCAGTGCATCGTCTGCAAACTTTGAACTAATCTCTTCAATCACTTCATAAGTATTTGGTGTAGAAAGAGTAATTTCAATGGCAGAAACACCACCTTGCAGCAATGCCTCTGTTACAGGAGCGGCATCAGCCGATTCAGGCAGCCGTACAACCGCCAGCACAGCTCTTTTCTTGATGTCTTGTACAATGGTGGGTGTTAGGTTACTCATTATTTATCTCACCATTCGTTGTCATAACCCGGCTTATTCAGTACTTCAGCCCAATCTCTCCGGCCTTCTGTAAATGAAGCAAGGCACCATGTAAACATAAACTCAATGGCAGGAGGGGCGATTGTGTCGTGATAGCCGTGCGTAACATTAATAGCCTGTTCATCAAAAATGTGCGTATAAATTCCTACTTCTTCGCCAGGACGGGAGCAATTTTGAAGTACATAAGGTGTATCGCCTTCAATAGTGGATTGTACCCTGAAATGGTAGATCTCTTCTTTTGCATCGTTTCCAAAACCAAACGGCCCGTCGGGCCCGTGAAAGTGAGGAGGGTAGCTACCTACAGCACCTGGCTGTTTCATGAATGTATCCCCAAAAAGTAACCTGCAGGCTTGCACGTTTGCTCCATCAACCATCTTGAAAACCGTTCTGACACTCATAGGTCTTTTTGAGCCAACGGTAGCCGCTAATTCTGTTTTCTCCAATTCCTTGTGCCGGATCACCTGGATAGGGTAGGAAGTATTGCAATCGATGGCCTTGTATTCACTCACATCCGTAAAGCCATCAGAAGAAATTTCTGCGGTTTGATTGGTTCCTATATAAACAACATCTCCTGTTCCCAATGTCACAGAATCATCACCAATAGTGACGGTTGCAGAGCCGCGGTTTACATATAAAATCAACTCTTCGTTGCCTGTAGTAATCTCTTGGGGTGTATAACCTTCCTTGGATGGATCTAAAACAATTCTCACCAATCGTAAAAAGCTAAACGTAGAGTTCTCTCCTGTAATAATAGGCTCTCTTTTGTTCATAACCGGTACCGCATCGAAAGTCTCTACCAGCCTTACTTCGTCTGATAAAGGGATTTGAACTTTTGCATCAAAGCGTCTTTCTGCCGGGGATTTTGATTCTCCGTTTCTGTTAGGGCCTATTATTTTTGGTTCAACCATTTTTATGCTGTGTTTTTATTTTCAAATTAACTTCTGAGATACTACCTGGACATCCAGCCGCCATCTACGGTTAGTACATGCCCATTTACGTAATTGCTTGCCTGCGATGCCAGAAATACAACTGCACCGCCAAGGTCGGATGGATTGCCCCATTTCCCTGAAGGAATACGCTCTGTAATTTGTTTATTACGTTCCGGGTTATCCTGTAAAGCCTGTGTGTTGTCTGTTTTGAAATAACCGGGAGCTATGGCATTAACCTGTACACCATCTTTTGCCCACTCATTGGCCAAGGCTTTTGTCAGTCCTGCAATACCATGTTTACTGGAAGTATATGCGGGTACAGTAATTCCACCGGAATAAGAGAGAAGAGAGGCTACATTTATGATTTTTCCATTTCCTCGTTTAATCATTTCTTTGCCGAATGCCTGGCACATCTGGAACACGGAAGAAAGGTTTACCTGTAAAACCATATCCCATTCTTCAAGGGGATATTCAGTTGCCGGGTGCCGGGTAATAGTCCCCGCATTGTTTACCAGGATATCTATAGTCTCTGAAATGGAGTAAACGCGTTTTATAAATTTCTCAACTTCGTTCCTGTTACTCAGATCAGCTGCCACCTGGCTTGCTTTTCCACCTTTTGATTCAATCAGGGAAACGGTTTCTGCACATCCGTTTTCTGAAGAACTGGAACAGATTACATGGGCTCCGGCTTCAGCAAGTGCAACTGCCATACCCTGTCCTAATCCCCGGCTTGCCCCGGTTATAAGGGCTGTTTTTCCTTCTAATAAAAATTGGTTTAAAATGCTCATAAATCTATTTTTTAGTGACAGAAAGTGGTTTTTTCCACTGTTTTGCTACTTGTTCGATGTACGTTTCAAAATCGTTCACATCATTAATGCGAACTTGCTCAGGTTCTAATTCCCACGCTGCTAAAAAGCGATACTTGATTGATGAATTAACAGGGTTTAAACTGAATGTATAAGTATCCTGTAATTCGCCTTCATAACCCGGATTGTATTTTTCAGGAATGATTACAGCCATTCCAAGTCCTTCATCTAGATCGGTTTGGTCTCCCCAGGTATATCCATAGGAATAGGAGGGTGAATCTTTGAGGATGATCTCATCAATATTAGGATGCATAACCAACCCGGTAGCAAATGTCATATCATCAGAATCAGTGGATAACCGGAGTTCCGTATAGCGGTGATTGGCATGAATTTCCAGTTCCATTTCCACATCAACAGTTTTGCCATCAATTTCCCATTCCGGATAATTTACTTTCAATATAGATCGCAGTGGGCCGTCTGCAAGAATTTCCATCGATTTGGTGCCGGTTTTCTCTATGGTATAAAATTTCCCCTCTTTGAAATAAGCTGGTGTACCGATTCCCAGTGTGGAACTTACTTTCAGTACATCGGCACCCCAATCCCTGCGGTCATGATAGTTTTCGGTTATCTTTGAGAGGGAAAGTTCTGGTGTACTCTTTCCGAAAATGTCGAAACGATTACGGTCATCAAAATAAAAGCGGTAACCTACCAGATCAGACTCCCAGCCCGGGCCTTCCAGGAAAATTAGCCCATTATCCTGCTTGTAATCATAGGTTTCAGTATACTTTTTAACTGACTCAAAGTCACTGCCTACCTGCATGTTATCGGGATCAACTTCATTCCGTACTTTTATGGTGAAATCAGTTTTAGGCTCGAATATTTGATCTTCACTCGTTTCCTGTATTGCCAGTGTTTTGGAAGAATTAGCATCCAGTGAAATCTGCAAGAATAGCTCTTCAGTGCTTCCATTTTTGTCTAAGTCATCTAACTGATATGGGTAAGAGTTTCCGTCATTATCAACAATTCTAAAATGGGCCGGTAGTTCTGTTCCATCTATCGAAATTGTAACAGCAGCATTTTCAACTGCAAAGTCATTCGGGTTTGATATTTCAAACTCAACATGATCAATTGCAGAGCATCCATTCAGCATATATAAAAGCAAAATAATGCTTACCAGTTTCGAAGAAGAATGATATAGATTTAATTTCATGTCAAGATCAATTTGAAGTTATTAGTACCCAAAGAGTCTGGGTAGAAACAGGCTTAATTCAGGTATAAAAGTGATTAACACCAAACTCACCAGCATTACTATAAACATAGGCAGGAGAGGCTTGATGACCTTGGTAATGGGTACATCAGCAACCGAACATCCTACAAAAAGAATAGTTCCTACAGGAGGTGTACAAAGGCCTACTGTTAAGTTGAAAACTATGATAATCCCAAAGTGAACAGGATCAATCCCAAGTTCCATAGCTACCGGTAGGAAAATAGGTGTAAAAATCAGGATTGCAGGAGTTATGTCCATAAAAGCACCTACAAAAAGCAATATCATATTAATGATGAGTAGAATGGCTATCCCATTATCTACTGTTGCCAATAACCCTTCTGATATAGCCTGGGGAATATTCTCAAACGAAAGCACCCAAGACATTGCAACCGAAGTAGCAATCAGTAACATTACAATGGATGTAGTTTTTGCCGAGTCTAATAATACTCCCGGTAGCTTTTGGAGGTTAATCTCTTTATAAATGAATGAGAGTACCAATGCGTATAAAACAGCTATGGCAGCAGCCTCAGTAGCCGTAAAAATTCCTGCTATAATTCCACCTATAACAACAAAAATAAGAAACAGGCTTGGAATGGCATCAAAAAAACGGAAAAGAGCAGTTTTTAAAGGTACACGCTCTGCAATTTTATATTTCCTGCGAAAGGCCACGTATCCTGCAGTTAGCATAAGTCCCAGCCCCACAATAATTCCAGGTAGGTAACCTGCAAGGAATAAGGCTGCAATGGAAACACCACCGCTCGCTAAAGAATAAACGATCAAAACATTACTTGGGGGAATAAGGAGCCCCGTAGTTGATGAAGTGATATTAATAGCCGCCCCGAATTCCGGTTCGTAACCTTCTTTCTTCATTTGGGGAGCCATAATTCCGCCAATTGCGGAAGCAGCAGCTACTGCAGAACCTGAAATAGCCCCAAAAAGCATAGCAGCGATTACATTAACATAGGCCAATCCGCCAGGAAGCATCCCAACCAATACTTTTGCAAAATCAATAAGCTTTTTTGCTATTCCACCCTGATTCATCAATTGCCCGGCCAGAATGAAAAAGGGGATAGCCAGAAGTGTGAAGCTGTCAAGGCTGGTAGCCATTCGCTGGGCAATAGTAGTTACAGCGGGGATGGAATCTACATTCAATAATATGGTTGCTAAAGTTGCCAGTCCTATACTGAATGCAATAGGTACTCTCAAGGCAAGTAATACAACAAAAACTAGTACAAGAACTAAAATGCTTTCAAAACCCATGTTTATTCCCCGGAATTAGCTTGTTGAGACTTCAGTTTGTTGATCCCTGCCACATTTTCAATTAAGAAATGAGTACAATAAAGGCACATTATGAGGCCGCTTAACGGAATAGCAGCATATACATATCCTAGCTCTATACCCAGTGCTGCAGATGTCTGATTCAAATAGAGGGTCACAAATACAAGCCTTGATCCGCCAATCATAAGAACAGCAATCACAAAAATAAGAATGACAGATTGAACAACAGTATCCAGGTATAATATCTGTCGTTTGTCCAGTCTATGAGTAATAAGATCAATGGCCAGGTGCTGTTTTTTACCTAACATATATGCACCTCCAAACAAGCTCAGCCAGATAAGAAGAAAACGGGCAAGCTCGTCTGTAAATGAACTTGGATCAGATAGTATAAAGCGGCTGAAAACCTGCCATAGCACATCAATAACAAGGATACCCATCAAGGTGATGATAACGATCTCTAAAGCCCTATCAAGTTTTTTAATAAAAGTTTTCATCATCCTTCAACTTGTTGAATTCGGGTAATCAGATCATTCATCATAGGGTCTTTTCTGTACTCTTCATATAGATCCTGAACTTTATCCTGGAAGTATTTTTTCTCCGGATAGATAATCTGGACACCGGCTTCTTCTACTTTTTTAAGGGCCTCATCACTTGCTTTCTTCCATAGTATCTTTTGGTATTCTGCAGATTCAGTGGCTGCTTCTTCCAGCATTTGTTGCTCTTCTTCACTCAGATCATCCCAAATATGTGTGCTTATGATTAAAACATCAGGTACAGAAGTATGTTCATTGATTGTGTAATAATTGCTTACCTCGTAATGCCTGGAGGTATAAAAACTTGGAGGATTATTTTCAGCCCCATCCACAACCCCTTGTTGCAGAGCGGTGTAGAGTTCTCCGAAGGAAATGGGAGTAGGAGAGCCACCCAAAGAGCGTACCATGTTCATTGCTGTCTGGCTCTCCATTACTCTTATCTTTTGTCCTTCCAGGTCTTCCGGTTTATAAACAGGCGTATCTTTGGTGTAAAAACTTCGACTTCCGGCATCATAAAAGCACAACCCATGGAACCAAAACTCCCTGCCATCATCCAGTATTTCCTGCCCGATTTCCCCCTCCAGTACATTGAAACGATGTTCTTCACTGTTAAAGATAAAAGGCAGGCTAAGAACCCGGTAAGAAGGTGCAAAATTCTCGAGCACACTTGCAGATACTTTGGTGATTCCCACACTTCCGATTTGAAGAAGCTCCACCAGTTCTCGCTCAGTTCCTAATTGCTGGCTGGGATAGATCTGGATTTTCATTTTACCTGAAGACTTCTCTTCCAGTCGTTCCGCCATATACACCATGCCTTCATGTACAGGATGGGAGATGTCTAATCCATGCCCGAGTTTTATTACTTTTGTATCGGTTGTATTATCGCAGCCAACAGCAATAAGAAATACTAAGGATAATAAAAAGAATCTTTTCGGGAAGGTTGTCATGTTTAGTTTTTGAAACAGTATTATATATACTTATTATACCTAATATGCTTTAACCGAACAACATGAATATAAGATTTGTTCAAAGAAAAGCGCTCTTTTTATTAAACATTTGTAAAAACAAAAACTATGGAAAGATATAAAGACAAAGTAGTACTGATAACCGGGGGCGGGGGAATGCTTGGCGGCAGTTTTGCCAGGAGCTTTTTGGCAGAAGGAGCAAAAGTTGTGCTTCTTGGGATTATACAGGAAGAGCTGGATGAGATGGCTGAACAAATTGATCCTGCAGGTAATACTACTTTATGTGTGCTGGCAGATGTACTGGATGAAAAAGATTTAACCAGGGCCAGAGAAGAGATCCTGGAGAAATTCGGGACCATAGATGTTTTGATAAATGCAGCCGGGGGAAACAAAAAAGGAGCAACCATAGCCCCGGATCAAACTTTCTTTGACCTGGATATGGACGACTTCGAAAAAGTAACAGATCTTAACCTGATGGGAACTGTGCTGCCATGCTATGTTTTTGGACAGGTATTTGCCGAAAAGAAAGAAGGAGTGATCCTGAATATTTCTTCAATGGCAGCTGACCGTGTGATAACAAGAGTAATCGGGTATTCGGCATCTAAAGCAGCAGCAGAGAATTTTACAAAGTCTCTGGCAGTGGAAATGGCTTTGAAATTTGGAGAGGGAATTCGCGTAAATGCCATTGCCCCAGGATTTTTTATTGGAGAACAGAATCGTTTCTTGTTGCTTAATAAAGACGGTTCTTACACCGATAGAGGAAAAGATATTATCCGTAACACACCTATGCAACGATTTGGAGAAGGAGAAGAAGTAAATGGTGCGGTATTATTTTTATGTAGCGATGAGGCAGCTTTTATAACAGGAACCGTACTGGCGATTGATGGCGGTTTCAGTGCATTTAGCGGGGTGTAAGTATGAGTTTGATGGAATCCTGGAGATGGTATGGGCCTAATGATACGGTTTCGTTATCTGATATAGAACAGGCAGGAGCTTACGGAATTGTACATGCCTTGCATCATGTACCGGTTGGAGAAATTTGGGAAGTTCATGATATAAAAGCCCGTCAGAATCTGATAGAGCGGGATCAGAAGACAAATAAAGCCCGTAACCTGAAGTGGGTGGTGGTTGAAAGTCTGAATGTTCATGAAAGTATTAAGCAGGGGTTACCGGAACGGGATGAACTGATTGCTAAATACACTGAATCGCTGAAAAACCTTTCCGAATGCGGTATTAATATAGTGTGCTACAATTTTATGCCTGTACTGGACTGGACACGAACCAGCCTTGATTTTATCTATAAAGACGGTTCCAAAGCACTCAGGTATGATGTGAAAGCTCTGGCTGCTTTTGATCTTTATATCCTGAAAAGAGAAGCCGCCATTGAAGAGTGCTCCGAAGAGCTAAAACAGGAAGCTAAGGAGTATTTAGAAGGCCTCACTGAACCGGAGGTCAGAACTCTTACCAGTAATATTTTGCAGGGAGTTCCCGGAAGCGGGGATACAATGACTGTAGCTGAATTTTCTAAATACCTGGAAGCGTATGATGGCATTACAAGAGATACACTAAAAGAGAACCTGCGGTATTTTCTTGAAAAAGTGGTTCCTGTGGCAGAAAAATATGGAATAAAGCTATGCTGTCACCCGGATGATCCGCCCACACCTATATTTGGTTTGCCGCGTATTGTATCATCTGAAGCAGACCTGAATTACCTGGTTGGATCTGTGGAAAGCCCTGCCAACGGGATAACCTATTGCACCGGATCGTTAGGGCCTGATGCGAATAATGACCTTTCGGGAATTATTGAGCGTTTAGGACATAAGATTCATTTTGTGCATTTAAGAAATATTCAGCGGGAGGAGGATGGAAGTTTCCATGAATCGGACCACCTGGATGGGAGCGTGGATATGTACAAGGTTATGGAAGCTTTGGTGAAGGAATCACAACGAAGAAATAAAGAAGGCAGGACAGATTTTGCCATTCCTTACCGGCCTGATCACGGCCACCAGATGCTGGATGATTTAAACAAAGAAATCAGGTTTCATGGTTACTCTGCTATTGGCCGTTTGAGGGGACTGGCCGAATTAAGAGGATTAGAACTTGGGATTGAGAGGGGCTTACTGAATAGCTAGGTTGTATGTAATTTAGAATCTTACTCTAACGGGTAGTAAGGCTTGCCAATTACCCCTTCATCACTAAACAAAGGTGCGAGTTCAGGATTAGCCAGGATTTCCGAAATGCGATAGGTTTTATTGTTGATTAGAACACTATCCTGAATCAACCTGATACCATGGCTGTAATCTGCATACAACTCACCATGTCCGGCATAAACGGGTTGAATCGGGTCGCCACTTAAGTAATGCCATCCGTAAATAACTACGCGTCTGGATGGATTACTGTAAATCCTGTTCGAGATGATAACGTCCTTTTTATGTCCCGCCACCAATGCTCCAAGTGGTTCTTCTGGTAACTTTTCTGTTCGTTGAGCTTTCACGGTAATATTGTGATTCCACAAGACCGGAATAGAAGTCATTTGCGGGCTCGGTGGAATTGGAGATGGAGATAGTTTTACTGAAGCATTACTCCAAATCTGATCAACCATTTGTTTAGTGGGAAGTATAAACTTCAGGCTATCGGCAATCCTTTGCGCTAAAACAGGTGTTAACGGCATAAGGAAATAATCGCGATCAGAACCAACAGCTAAATAATCGGGTAGAACGTAATAGGTTACATTATACATCGAATCTCCGAGTGCCTTTGAAAATGAAATCGGGATTAATTCCCGCAAGAACTCAGGTACATTTCCATTCATAATCTCTTTAAATATTTCCTTTTCCCTATTCTCAACGGATAGATTTTCAATCTGAACTTTTACAGCACTGCCTGGAAGGGCATCATTATTCCTGGGAGAAAGTGGAAGTGTTTGTGCATGAAGAATTTTTGATACACCTGATAAGAGAAGAATAAGAGACGCTTTTATAAAAAATCTGAGGATGATAGTAAGATTGAATTGTATCCGGAACTTTCTAATCATGCGTTGAGATTGGGAATTGAAGTACAGGAAATATCATACCAAAGAAAAGAATCAGAAAGTGCGTTCTGGCAGATTCGAACTGCCGACCTCCACGATGTCAACGTGGCGCTCTAACCAACTGAGCTAAGAACGCATTAGATAACACAAATATAACGACATTTAGGCTTCTTGGAAAAGCCAGTTTTTGTATATTTGCGCCTCACAAAATTTGTTATTTGGCATGATAAACCGCAGACTTGTCCGGGAAACCGTCCTCCAATCCCTTTATGCTATCAAGCAAAGCGGGGATTCGGTTCAATACATCACGGACACCATCATAAAAGACGCAGTTGGAACCGACAAAGAAATGCGTCGTTTTGCGGAGAAACTCTTCTTTACCACACTCGAGAATGAAACTGAACTCGAGGAGATTATTATCAAACACATTCAGAACTGGGAAATCGGACGCCTGGCACTTATAGATCGTTTGGTTCTCAAAAGTGCGTTATGCGAGTTTCTGTTTTTTGAAGAAATCCCTACAAAGGTAACCATTAATGAAGCTATCGAAATTGTTAAGAAGTTTTCCACGGGTAAGTCGGGCAAATTTGTGAATGGAATTTTAGACGCCTCTTTAGAAGAATTGAAAAAAGAAGGCAGGATTAATAAGAAAGGGAGAGGTCTTGTTGATCATTCTCCAAACAAGTAAAACTATTACATCAGCTTAATTTAAAAGACGAACTATGAGTTTAAAGTGTGGCATTGTTGGATTGCCGAATGTTGGGAAATCGACCTTATTTAATGCATTGAGTAATGCCGGGGCAGAATCTGCAAACTTTCCTTTTTGTACTATCGACCCTAATGTTGGCTTGGTTCCAGTACCCGATGATCGTTTAACAAACCTGGCAAACCTGGCTTCTTCTGCCAATGTAATACCAACTACTATTGAGTTTGTGGATATTGCCGGATTGGTAAAAGGTGCTGCAGAGGGTAAGGGAAAAGGAAATGCTTTTCTGTCCCACATCAGGGAGGTGGATTTAATTATTCATGTAGTCCGTTGTTTTGATGACGAGGACATTATTCATGTTGAAGGAGATGTGAATCCTGAGCGAGACATCCGGATTATTGAAGAAGAATTGATACTCAAAGATCTGGAAAGTGTTGAGAAAAGAGTAGAAACACTGAAAAAGCAGTCAAAAAGCGGCGATAAAGCAATGAAAGCTCAATTGGAAGTTGTTGAACGCCTTCGGGACCATCTTGAGAATGGGAAATCAGCACGAGTATTTGAGGTTGCCGAAGAACAAAAAGAAGCATACCGGGACTTATTTCTGCTTTCCTCTAAAGCTGTTTTGTATGCCTGTAATGTTGGAGAGCATGAACTCGACTCAGGTAATGCCTATGTTGAAAAGGTAAAAGAGATTGCCGCAGAGCATACTGATGAAACAGTAATGTTCTGTGCAAAAATTGAAGCCGAGATTGCTGAACTGGACCAGGAAGAGAAAGAGATGTTCCTGGAAGAACTGGGCCTTACGAGTGCTGGTTTGGATCGCTTAATTCATTCAGCATATAAAGAACTGGGTTTAATTACCTACTTCACGGTTGGCCCAAAAGAAGCCCGTGCCTGGACGGTTCGTAAAGGAACTAAAGCCCCACAGGCTGCTGGGGTAATCCATACCGATTTTGAACGGGGATTTATTCGCGCAGAAACCATTGCCTATTCAGATTACAAAGAACTCAAATCAGAGAAAGCAGCTAAAGAAGCAGGTAAAATGCGCCAGGAAGGGAAAGAATATGTGGTAGCTGACGGGGATGTAATGCTGTTCAGGTTTAATGTTTAGTGATAGGTGTTTCTATTGGGAGATCGCCACGTCGGTTTATTATTTTGCCTATAGCTCTTTCTTTACTCCTCGCGATGACTATACTCGTCATTGCGAAGTTTGCAGCGAAGCCAAACTGAAGCAATCTCCTCGTTAAAGTACAAACCTATTTCAAGAGATTGTTTTCCAGAGTTTATTCTCTACCCAATTTATTTCCCAGTCTCCTCGCAACGACCAGTTTATATCGAAATGATATTTATTTATAAAACTCCCGGAAAGAAGGTAGTTCTTTTCTTTTCACCAGTATGAAAATTCCCCAGAAAAGAGTTAATACCCCGAACATAGCAATAAAGGTATAAAGGCCTGGCTCAGGATTGTCTACTGTACTGATAGAGCCAGAGTACACAGCTATAATTGCATAAGGAATTGTTCCCAATAGATAGTAGAAAAGGAAACGGGGATAGGACATATTAGTAACCCCCGCCAGGCAAGAAGTAATTTCCGGCATCATGGGGGCGGCCCTGCAAAAGGATAATGCAACAGGGCCGAATCGATTGAACAGGCTTTTCATCTCTTCCACCTCAAGATGATTTTTTGCAATCCGGTTCAGAAGCGCTTCACCTTTGTACTTACTTATCAAATACCCCATGCTCCCTGTACCTATCATTCCAATGGTTGAATAAACGACACCTAACTCAACCCCCAGGAAAAAGCCGGAGAGAATAGTCAGAGAAAGTGTGGGAATTGCAATAAACAAATCGACCAATAAGAGTCCAATAATAACCGACCCCACCACCCAATGTGAAGCAGTTTGAGCTTGTGTAAGCCAGTTTTTGATATCCTCAACTGTCAATAGGTCAAAGGCTTTGAACACCAGTAGTGTAGCTGTAAAAAAAGCACCCAGGATAAATACAAAACGAACTATAGCTCTCATAAAAAAGGAGAAGGGTTAGTTAGGCATCCAACCATTTCGAATTGTGATTTAATTCCATGACATTGAAAAAGCTTTAAAAATCACGAGTAGTGATTTCAGTTGTATCAGCCGGAACACTGAACGGATCAACGGTATCATAAACAACCCACGCATCCCTGAAAACTCGTTTTACAATTTTGGAGAAGGTGAGGGCACGCTGCCGGTCATGAAAATCACCGATATGAACCCGGTAGAATGGGGTCTTGAAAAAAGTATAGGTTTCTGGTTGATAGCCAACCAAGGTGGTATCAGACCACGCCCGAAATCTCATCGCAGCTGTGTCTGCATCATTCAAATCCTGTCCGGAGTAAATCTGGATACGATATCCTTTCGTCAGATCCACCTCAACCTCTTTTGGAACTTTTATTCGTGCAAAGGCTTCGGGTATTTCATTGCTTTGTGATGCATGTAAATCGGAAAGGGAACTGATCATAAGCAGTTCTTCTTCGCTTTGAGATTTGGAAGTTTCGTTAGCTTGGTTGGATCCTTGATCTGAACTGTTGTTACCAGGATCCTGGGTTGTTCCCGGATCGGTATAGGACTCTGAAGACCCGCAAGCCCAAATCGACAAGGCCAAGAAAAACAGAAATATTTTTAAAAAGCCGTATTTCATCAAAATCCTACGGGATGCCAAGTGGTTTTAGTTTCCTGAAAATCCATAATAAAATAGGGGGTTTCTGCATCCGAAGCATACCAGTCTTCAACAGGTTTTTTAACCACTCTTTTTACATTGTTTGAAGCCAGTTCATCAATTTGTTTTGCCATTTCATTATCGAGTTTATCGGTATAGAATATGGCATTTACATCCATATGGGATGCAAAATGTTCCGCAAGATCCGATTTCTTCCCGGTCAAAATGTTTATCACGCCTCCGGGAACATCTGATGAATGTAAAACCTCAGCAAAACTGATAGAAGGAAGTGGATATTGCTCAGATGCCAGAACCACACAAACGTTACCTCCGGCTATAACAGGGGCAATTACCGAGACCAAACCTAATAATGGACTGTTTTCCGGAGCCATAATAGCTACTACACCGGTAGCATCCAGAAGGCTGAAATTGAAATGCGAACTGGCAACGGGATTCACTGATCCAAACACCTGCTGGTATTTATCGGTCCAGCCTGCATAATAGATTAACCGGTCAATGGAAGCATTTACATCGGCTTTGGCTTCTTCAGCAGTAAACCCGATTTTACTAAGTTCTTCTTCAAACTGACCTCTTCGGGTTTCCATCATTTCGGCAATACGATACAGGATTTGCCCTTTATTGTAGGCAGTACGGCTATTCCAGCTTTTAAAAGCTCCTCGTGCAGCCTTTACCGCATCCCGAACATCTTTTCGGCTGCACATACAGGCATTAGCCAGTAAATCGCCTTCACTATCAAATACTTTGTAGTAATGGCCGGATTCACTTCTTGGAAAAGCTCCACCTACATAAGTTTTGTACGTTTTTAAAACTTCAATTCTTTCTGACATCTCTTTCCTATTTCAGATTTACGTATGCAGCAAGTCCATGCAGTCCGCCTTCGCGTCCCACTCCGCTTTCTTTATATCCGCCAAACGGGGAGGTTGGGTCAAACTTATTGTAGGTATTGGCCCAAATCACTCCAGAGCGAAGTTCTTTACCTACACGGAAAATCTTTGAGCCTTTATCTGTCCATACACCTCCTGCTAAACCAAAGGGAGTATTATTGGCTTTTTCAATAGCTTCGTCTGCAGTACGGAAGGTTTGAATGGTAAGTACAGGTCCAAATATTTCTTCTTGTACCACACGATTTGATTGAGATACATTGGTGAAAAGTGTTGGACGAATAAAGTATCCGCTATCAGGTATTTCGCATTTGCTTTGATATACATCAGCGCCTTCATTAACGCCGATTTCGAGGTACTGGTTAACCGTCTCAAACTGTTGTTTGGAGTTTATTGCTCCAATATCTGTGTTTTTATCCAGCGGATCTCCAACAATCAGGCTTTCCATCCTGTCCCGAAGCTTCATTATTACTTTATCAGCAATTCCTTCCTGTACCAACAGTCTTGATCCGGCACAGCAAACATGACCCTGGTTGAAGAAAATGGCATTTATGATTCCTTCCACAGCCTGATCAATAGCCGCATCTTCAAAAACAATAAGTGCGCCTTTACCGCCTAATTCGAGTGTGTACTTTTTGTGAGTTCCTGCTAAAGACTTCTGTATGATCTTACCAACTGTTGTCGATCCGGTAAAAGCTATTTTATCAATGCCGGAATGATTTACAATAGCAGCACCTGTCTGGCCGGCACCGGTAATTATATTAACCACTCCATCGGGCAGGCCCGCATCTTTAACCAATTCAGCAAAAAGCATGGCAGTTAGTGAGGTGGTTTCTGCAGGCTTAAGAACTACGGTATTACCGCAAGCAAGGGCAGGGGCAATTTTCCAGGCTAACATCAATAATGGGAAATTCCAGGGGATTATCTGACCACAAACCCCTAAAGGTTCAGGTTTTTTACCGGGGAAAGCATAATCCAGCTTATCCGCCCATCCTGCATAATAAAAGAAGTGAGCTGCTACTAATGGAATATCCACATCACGGGATTCACGGATAGGTTTGCCGCCATCCATACTTTCGGCAATAGCAAATTCACGTGCGCGTTCCTGGAGCATTCGCGCAATGCGGTAAATATATTTACCACGTGTTTTCCCTGATATCTTAGACCACTCACCTTCGAAAGCTTTTCGGGCAGCTTTCACTGCTTTGTCCACATCTTTTTGTGTAGCCTCAGCAAATTCCGTGATTTCTTCTTCTGTAGCAGGGTTAATGCTTTTGAAATATCGGCCTTTCTCTGGTTTTACAAATTTACCGTTTATAAACAGTTGGTATTGGTCTTTGATCTCCAGGTTTGCTGAACTTTCAGGTGCTGAGTCATATTCCCAAACGGATTGGAAGTCTAACTTTGAATTAGGAGAGGTCGGCTTGTAGGTTTTTTCTTCTGTAATTGATTCGGACATAATGGTCTTCTTTAATAATATCTTACAGTATTCCCCTCCACGGAGGGGAAATTATGCATAGAGCTATTTCTGTTCTTCTTTCTCATATCAATCCAGTGAAAAATAATCACCGCTTTGGTAGGATCCGGTTTGTTGTTTCACAATTTGCATGAGTACATCGTTGGCGAGAGAGCTTGCACCAAAGCGAAAATAATCAGGGGTCAGCCAGGCTGCACCTAATGTCTCTTTTACCAATACCAGGTACTGTAAAGCCTGTTTAGCCGTGCGGATTCCACCTGCCGGCTTCATACCAATCATTTTATTGGTTGCATAATAATAATCTCTGATAGCTTCCAGCATAACTAAGGTAACAGGTTGAGTAGCAGCCGGACTTATTTTACCGGTCGAGGTTTTAATGAAATCGGCTCCGGCTTGCATCGCAATATCACTGGCTAGTCTTACATTTTCGTAAGTGTGAAGTTCCCCGGTTTCTAAAATTACTTTAAGATGGGCTTTGCCACAAGCTTCCTTTATAGCTGCAATCTCATCATATACCTGTTGATATTCACCCTGCAAAAAGGCTCCCCGGCTGATTACCATATCCACTTCATCTGCTCCTTCATCCACAGCAAAACGGGTATCATCAATACGAACCGACAGGGGGGCCATTCCGCTGGGGAAAGCGGTTGCCACACTTGCTACATTTATATCACTGCCTGTTAAAGCCTTTTTGGCTACCCGAACCATGCTTGGATATACACATACTGCAGCTACATGTGGCAGATCGGGCATAGCAGGGTGGGGTTGTTTTGCTTTTTGGCAAAGCTGACGAACCTTGCCTTCTGAGTCTTTTCCTTCTAAAGTGGTCAAATCCATCATACTTAACGCCATTTTAAGTGCAAGTACTTTGGATTCTTTTTTGATACTACGTTTATTAAGTCGTCCTACTTTTTCTTCAACGGCAACGTGGTCAATAGGGGTAATGGATGGTAACTGGATAGTGTTCATTTAATCTTAAAAGCTTCATACATAAACTCAGTAAAGGTAATCAAGATTTAGGTAAAAAAGCAGGAGTAGTTAATTAAGAAGAAGGGTAGATAGTATACTCAAAGCCGGCTATGAGCCCCACTGTTAGTTGGTTTAAACTTAAAGTGTAATTCAAATTTCCCTTCTGTCACAAAACTTGGTTTCGCCCCCAGTTGATTTAGCGTGGTTTTAATCAGTGTATATCCAAGGTATTTAGGATTTTCTATGTTCTGTTTATCAAACCCTGGTCCGTTGTCACAATAACAGAACCAGTAGTTTTCGTTTTCACATTTGAATTCTATCTGAACTTTTGGATCAGCATTGACCTGATCGAAAGCATATTTAAATGAATTAGTCAATAGCTCATTCAAAAGCAGGCCTAAAGGAACAGCCTGGTTAATATTCAGCGTAATATTTTCCTGTATATTTACTTTTATTTTTACTTCCTTCCTGTTTACGACTTTATTAATAGCTTTTGTAAGCTTTTGAACATACAGTTTGAAAGGTATATCTGAGAAGCTGTCAGAGTTATAAAGTAGCTCATGAACTCCGGCAATAGATTTAATACGCCGGGCAGTTTCGTCCAGTATACCCTTAGTCCGATCATCACTGGTTTCAAATGACTGAAGTTCAAGTAAACCGGAAACTATAGCCAGGTTATTCTTCACCCTGTGATGAATTTCAGCCAATAAAAACTCTTTTTCTTTTAAGGAGCTTTCAATGGATTTTTTAACTCAGTTTCTGCCGTTATATCCATTAAGGTTCCATAAAGTTTGAAGCACTTTCCATCCTTGAATTCTGTTTGCCCCCGGCTTCTTACCCATCTTGTATTCCCTTTTGCAGTGATGATCTGAAGTTCTTCATTATAAGGGGTTCCGTTTTTTATCGCTTCTTCTATAACTTTGCGTTTTCTGTCCCTGTCATATCCTTCTTTAAAAAAGTTCAAGCCTTTTTCTATATCGAAACCATACTCCGGATCTACTTCATGGATTTCTTTAATAACTGGTGACACATAAGTTATATCTTTTTCAAAATCGATCAGGAAATCCCCTAAATGGGCAATATGCTGTGCTTCCATAAGGCGGGAGTTCATTTCCTGGATTTCAGTTTCATACTGTTTCTCCTTTGTAACATCCAGTATAAGAGAACTCCATTCTGTAGTTCCGTCTTTATTCTTTGATGGGGTTCCCGCTCCCCGCAACCATTTTATACCGGTTTTTGTATTTATTCTCCAGGTATAATTCCAGGTTGTTAAATGCTTAGCCGAGTGCATGATACTATCTCTTACTCCCGAAATATCTTCGGGAAGTACCGGCTTCCATAATAAAGAGAGGTCATTCAGTGCTTCTTTAGGCGATATATCATACAGATATTTTACACCGTCACTAACATATTTAACACTGTCGGTACCATCCGGATGTAATAGGTATCGAAGCACCATTCCGGGAACGTTGTTTGTTATGGATTGAAGAAGCTTTTCACTTTCCTCAATTATACGGGTATTGTTTAACCTGTCTGTTATGTCTTCCTGGATTCCAATAAAATTAACCAGCTTTCCTTGTTCAAAAATTGGAATTATATCTAGCTGAATCCAATATTCCCTTCCTGTTTTGGTATAGTTGAGAATATTGGTTTTAACAGGCAGATTTCGGGATAGCTTATCTCTAACAGCCCTAACAGTTTCATCATCAGTTTTTGGACCCTGCAGAAAGTGTCCCGGATTTTTTCCTATAACCTCTTTTTCTTTGTATTCACACATTTTTAGGAAAGCCTTATTGACCCACACTATTTCTTTTTTCTCATTGGTGATTATAACACCACTATGAGTATGGGTTGCAACCATAGAGAGACGGTTTAGTGCAAACTCTTTCTGTTTCAACTCCTGTTTTATTTTAAAGGTGCTGAGCGCACGGATTATGGAAGGGTTTAGCCGAAGCAGGTTATCCTTTAAAACATAATCGTCAACTTTCTCTTCTACTATAAGCCGTACAGCTTCTTCTTCTCCTATAAAACCTGAAACTATAATGAATGGAATGTCTTCAAAATCCCGGCGGGCGATTTCAATGGCTTGCTGGCTGTTAAAACTAGGTAAATTATGGTCGGAGAGTATCAGGTTAGGCTTGAATGAGCTAAGTAACCGGGTAAATTCCTGTTCCAGCATACAGTGTTCAATTTCGACATTTAAGTCAGCCTTTTTTAATTCTCGTTTTATTAATTCAAGGTCCCTGAGATCGTCCTCAAGAATTAATATCCTTATGGGGTTATCCATTAAGCTATCCTAAATTAATTGGAGCGACAGAAGTACCCGGTCTTCATTTTTTTAATTGTCGCTGTTTGCTAGTCCTTAATACTGATCGGCTATAATTTTCATTTTTTAAGCGTGAATCAAAAATAGATTGTTCTAATTATTGAATTGATAGGTGTATTCTTCTGACTTTTCTGTGTTTACATAACCCTATAGGGGAATTCCTTAAACATTAGTATTTATTTATGCCCTTTAAGAATCATTGGCTATACGGTATATTCATGCGGTAAAAAAATCAGAATCTTCTTTGCATGAATATCAGATCAATTACTTGCTTATTTGTCGGGCTTTCCGTTTTAATCGGTTGTTCCTCTGGTCCAAAAGGATGGGATTATAAAATAGCTTATAACGTGCTTTATGATGGCTATGCAGATGATTACGAGATCTTTATTATGAATCCTGATGGCTCAGGCCAGGTCAATATTTCGAATAACCCGGGTGTTGATTGGGTTTATCATGCCTATGAGGATAAGTTGTATTTCATTTCGGACCGGGATTCAACCAAGCGAAAATATTTTCTTTATGAAATGAACTGGGATGGCACCGAAGTGAGAAAGGTTACCGATTTCCTGGTACACGATTCATGGTTCAATAGCAGGAATGATGGGAAGGAGCTATTGGTGGTACCAAATTTTGGTGAGGAAGCGCCCAGGGATATTTTCATTATTGATTTAGAAGGGAATGTTCTTGATCGGCTAACTGATGATGAGCATCATAACAATGATCCTGCTTTTTCACCGGATGGAAAGCACATAGCATTCAGATCGTATCGTACAGGTCTGGACGAATTGTTTATAATGAACGCAGATGGAAGTGAGCTTCGGCAGGTTACAACTTACCCGGAAGACGATACCACATCGCTGGATTGGGAATACCATGCAGGCCCCCCGCAATGGGCAGATTCAACAACACTGAGTTATGTTTCTAAGAAAAAAAATAACTACAGCATTTTCACAATAGACATTAATACTCTTGAAGTTTCACAGATTACCCCTGATACAACGGATAGGGGTAACTTTACGAATGAAGGGTGGCACAGTTGGTCAAAAGACGGGAGTAAGCTGGTACTAAATTCTACCGACTGGAAAGGGAACTACGACATTTACTCTATGGATAAAAATGGCAATGACATGGAGCGCCTGATGGAAACTGAATGGTATGAACAGGCACCTCTTTTTGTATATCCGACCAAACCTACAAGTGAAGACTAGCTGGCTTTGCTGTAGATTTTAGCTAATTCATTGATAATTTCAGCTATGAAATGAATAGGGTCATCCTGAATCAAGTTCAGCACATGGTTCAGGATGACCCTGTCTGATTTTGTTTGAGTTATTATAACAGCTCCCTCATCGAATTGGCAAACATTTAGAGCGATGAGAAAATAGTATCCAGGTTGTAACTTGAACCGGCTAAAGCTTTAGGTCGAGGTTAATTCTTTCTGCTTCTTCTTTTTGCGTGAGAGGCCACAAAATCCCCGCTAACAATATTAATATACCAATGCCAAACATAATCCAGGCTATGGTTTTATAACTGTCCATAAGCCCTGTCATACTTAACATGTTGTTAAAGTCATGGGCAGATTTTGGAAGGTTTCCTATCAGCGGAAGTTGTCGTAAGAAAGCATCGGCACAATAAGCAGCGCTATCCAACCAGCAAAAGCCTAACCAGTAAAGGGAAAACTGTGCAGTGAACTGTTGCTTGTTGATCCATGCGACCACAAAAATGGCAAAAGGGATGAGCATCTGAAGTAAGGTTCCTCCCAAAATGGTCAGGAACCTCCATCCAAATAAGCCAAAAATGGTATGTCCTGCTTCATGGATAATTAGGGTAAGGTTATCCATCAGGAAGTAGAGAATATTGAATAGTGCTACATGATCGTAGTTAACCGCAAAGAATACATTAAAGCGTAATGCCCACCAAAATTGCTTTATAATAAACCAGCTGCAAAATACCAGCAGGATGGATAACCACCATTTCTTTAAGAACCCGAATATCTGATCAGAATCAATCTTCCGGTTCATGCCCTGGTAGTTGATGGAAATATTTTTTGCCACGTACAAAGTAGTTCCAGATAACAGAAAAACGGGTTTTTCCTGGAAGATTTTTTGGCTTGGGAAGTTTAATGGCTTGCCTTTTAGAATGAACCTTCAACAAACCTGATACAAAATGAAGATGGGCTTCAGCTATAGCTCCAACATTCCTGAAATCCTTACTAAACATAGTTTTGAAAGCGGCAATTATATCCAGCAAGAATCGAACAGGAAACCGGAAGAAGAGTTCAGAGGTACTGTAGTTCTTCCAAAGCATAAACAGGTTGTTACGGAAATTGTAGTATACCTTACGGGGTGAACCCATAGCCAGAGAGCCTCCACCCAGGTGATAAACCGTGCTATCAGGGGTATAAACTATTTTTTGATTGGCACGATGCACTCTCCAGCACAGGTCAATTTCTTCCATATGAAATTCAAAATCTTCATCAAATCCACCGAGCTCAATAAAAAGGTTTTTTTTAATAGCTAAAGCTGCTCCGCTTGCCCAAAAAATTTCAGAAGGGGTATCAAACTGTCCTTTATCTTCTTCCACAGTTTCAAGAATGCGTCCCCTGCAGAAAGGATAACCGTATTTGTCGATGAAGCCCCCAGCTGCACCTGCATATTCAAATTCATTTTTGCGTTCATATGCAAGCATTTTAGGTTGTACTGCGGCTATATCATCATTTTGTTCAAAGGCTTTGTTTATACCATGCAGCCAATCTGTGGGGACTTCCACATCGTTATTGAGAAATAAAAGGATTTCTTTACTTGCGAAAGGCACTGCCCGGTTATTACCCCCGCAATAGCCGTAGTTATCATCAAAGGTGGCAATAATGATCTCAGGGTAATGTTCCGTAAGCCATTCTTTGGTACCATCATCAGAAGCATTGTCAGCAATAATGATTTCAAAATCAGGATAATCGGTAGCAGCAACAGAGGGCAGAAAGGTTTTGAGGTGATGTAACCCGTTCCAGGTAACAATAATGATGCTGAATCCTTTCAAAGAATGATTAGTTATTTCAAATGTTGACTAATGATGTAGGAGAAGTTAAGAAAATGTCTTTTCTTTAATTCAGTGTTTTAACAGCAGGATGATACCAAAAAAGAATGATCAAAATAGGGCTTATTTCGGATACCCATAGCTATCTGGACCCTCAGGTTTTCGACTATTTTTCGGACAGAGACGAGATTTGGCATGCCGGTGATTTCGGGAAGATAGAGATTGCCGATCAGCTTAAAGAAGTAGCACCCCTGGTTGGTGTATATGGCAATATTGACGGGAAAGATATTCGTGCTGAATACCCTTTGCATCAACGTTTTAAGCGGGAAGGACTGGATATCTGGATGACGCACATTGGGGGTATTCCGGGCCGTTACTGCATTCCTATTCGTGAAGAAATTGAAAACAATCCGCCTGAACTTTTTGTATGCGGGCATTCGCACATTCTCAAAATTGCCCGTGACCAGGAATTAAATAAAATGCTGTATATGAACCCCGGAGCAGCCGGGCGGCATGGTTTCCAGGAAGAAAGAACCGTGGTTCGTTTTTCTATCGCAAAGGGTAAAGTGAAAGATGTGGAAGTGATTAACCTGGGCAGCAGGGCAGAATAGTTTTCTGCTTTTGTTTTGATGCTAAATAAAGCAGAGAAAACGGGTATTTCTTTTTGTTTATCAACAACTTCAAGATTTCTTAAAAGCATCTATCCTCAGCATGTCCCATTAACTTCTACAATCCTGAGTGGGGGCAAGGACTGTCATTCCTGCGAAAGCAGGAATCTAGATCGATTTAAAGAGCAGAACCCTTTGAGCAATCCAGATCTTGGGCATACGCCACGAAATGACAACAATGTTGCCATGCTGAATCATATGCTGAAATGAGCCTGTGCAGAACTCCGGGTGATATTGTAACAATAGTCTACACCTTCAGTAGAAGGCCTGAACTTATTCACCCCAAATCCACCTCTTTTTAAAGCAGGATTTTTTTTATTCTTTCGGGTGATTTTTTCCAGGAACGAATACGATATAATACACTACTATAAACTTGTGATCCGAATTTTTACACTTTTACTTTGCACTGCTGTAATATCCGTGTTTCACCAGTCGTGTTCTGAAATCAAATCCCAGCCTCACGCTCCGAAAACCGAGGTGAGTTTAGTAGATGATTCTCTTAACCTATTTCTGAGTAGTTTTGAGCAATCCTTTGAGGAAGGGTTAAATTATAAGCGCATTCCGGGTGCTGCAGTTGTGATTGTTAAAGATGGCCGGGTTGTGTTCCAAAAGGGTTTTGGAATAAGAGAAAAAGGAAATCCTGCAAGGGTAGATGAACATACTGTATTCAGGTTGGGGAGCGTATCCAAAGGTTTTGCATCGGTATTAGCAGGTGCGTTAAAAGAAGAAGGATTATTGAGTTGGGATGAGCCTGTTTCGAGCTACCTGGAAGAATTCAAACTAAATAATCCCGAGCAAACCCACCGGGTTCAGGTAAAACATATCCTGTCACACACGTCAGGACTTCCACGCCATGCTTATACAAATTTGGTGGAAGACGGGCTTTCCCTGGAACGTATTATTCCCAGGTTGCAAAATGTTCCGCTAATTGCGAAGGAGGGAGAACAGCTGGCTTACCAGAATGCAGCATACTCGGTCATTGAAAAAGTACTGGAAGCCCAAACGGATACCGGTTTCAATTCATTACTTGATGATAAACTATTTGAACCTTTGGGAATGGTCAACTCCTCCTCAAGCCACAATGGAATTGCTTCTTCAGCTAATAAAGCCATGCCACATGTGTACCACTCACGAGCAAGGGGGAGAGTTTCTATTCCTATATCAAAAAAATATTACAATGCGGTTTCCTCAGGTGGAATTAACGCTTCCGCAGCTGACATGGGGAAATGGCTGCTCCTGATGACGGGTGAATATCCGGACATTATTTCCGGGGAAACCCTGGATGAAATTTATGAGCCTATGGCAACTATAAATAACCGAAGATTCAGTAGGTATTGGGAGGGAGTCAATAAATCTCATTACGGGTTGGGGTGGAGAGTGCTTGATAATCACGGCCAACGAATTGTATACCATGGAGGATATGTAAACGGTTATCGCAGTGAAATTGCTTTTGCTCCTGATGATAACCTGGGTATCTGCATCCTCATTAATGCTAATTCCCGTTATCCGCTGGAAGTTATTCCCGGTTTCTTCAATCACTTTAAGAGTGATTCTTTATCAGTAATTACAGACTGATTCCTTGTCGCGAAAATTGAGAAGCTTAGGTCATTCCTGCCTGTCCGTCGTACAGACACTTTGGAAGGCGGGCGAAGGCAGGAATCCGGATATTCGTAGAATCGGAAGCATAGAGAAATAATCCGGATTTCGGGCATACGCCGCGAGATGACGACAATGTTGAACTATGTACTGAACTTGAGTCAGCATCTTTAAGGAATGAATATAAATTATAACACCACCTTATTATATTCATCCGGTTAGCCCGTTCTATATCGCTTTCGGGAATTCTACTATGAAAAAATTTCTTCATCTACTCAAAATTACTATGACTGTTTTTATCAGTATCGTTGTGGTGCTTGTTATTGCTACCTTTTTTTACATGCGCCAGGCTAAATTTGGAAAAGCTCCTTCCGGCGAACATCTTGAGCAGATATCATCCTCTCCGAATTTTAAAGACGGGATATTTCTGAACCTTTCTTTTACCCCTGATCTGAGTGAGGGCTATTCCTATTGGAGCATTCTCTATAACCAGTTTTTTGTGAAACATCCGAGAACTGCCCCGGAAGACACCTTGCCCTCTGAGAAAACGGACTTGTTTGCTTTGGGTGAAGATGAAAATGTACTCATCTGGTTTGGACACTCTTCTTACTACATACAGCTTGATGGCAAAAAGATTTTGGTGGACCCGGTATTCAGTGGGAATGCCTCTCCAATTCCGGGAACGGTTAAGGCTTTTCCGGGTACTGATGTATACACTCCGGATGATATTCCTGAGGTGGATTACCTGGTTATCAGCCACGATCATTACGATCACCTGGATTATAAAACCATTACTGCACTGGAAGGAAAGGTTAAGCAGGTAATTTGTGGGTTGGGAGTAGGCTCTCATTTTCGTTACTGGGGTTATGCCGATGAAAAAATCTCTGAAAAAGACTGGAACCAGGCTTTTGAGGTGGATTCAGGATTCACCATTCATACTTTGCCGGCCCGCCACTTTTCCGGGCGTGGTTTTTCTTCCAAGAATACATTGTGGGCTTCGTACCTGATTGAATCTCCATCCATGAAGATTTATGTGGGAGGGGATAGTGGGTATGATTCCTTCTTTGCAGAAATAGGAGATAAGTTTGGGCCTATTGATCTTGCCATATTAGATAACGGGCAGTATAACGATGCCTGGAAGGAAATCCATCTGCATCCGGATCAGGTATTACAAGCTGCCCGTGACCTGAAAGCCAAGCAGCTTTTCCCGGTTCACTCCTCTAAGTTTGTGTTGGCAGTACACCCCTGGGATGAGCCGCTGAATGAAGTTACCAGACTCAACCAGGAAAGCGAAACCTCGATTTCTTTATTTACTCCCTTGATTGGTGCCAAGAACAATCTGGACAGCAGCGATACTTCCTTTGGATTCTGGTGGGAGGGAATTGAGTAGGTAGAGTGTCATCCTGAGTGGGGCAAGGATTGTCATTCCTGCGAAAGCAGAAATCCGGATTTCGGGCATACGCCGCGAGATGACCTTATGGAGGGTAAACCGGCAAGATTTTCGGCAGTAGCCTCAGAATGACAGGACCGATGTCATCCTGAACCATGTGCTGAACTTGATTCAGTATCCTTTCAGGATCTTAAGAACTTGCACAAGTGGGTAGCTTGTGCTGGTTAAAGTCATTCCTGCGAGGGCAGACGGGATAAAGCGTCTTCGAAGCGCCGCATTGGCTCGTTGCCGTAAAAGACATCTACGGGTGTCGCTCCCCTACCAGGTGGGACGAACACGAACGTTGGTGTACCGTTGGCACCGTAGCTCCCGCCCAGCCTGATGTCGACCATAATGAGTGGAGCAACAGCGTCGCGCACGTAGCAGTCTCGGAAGGCTTCGAGTGGGAGTTCCGCCTCGCGGGCGTAATGCTCGAAGGTGGGGTATGGGTCGCGCAGAACGCGCCAGTTCGCCATGCCATCGAACAGGCTCTCCAGCATCGCCTCGAAGCCCGAACGGTCAGCGACGCCACCTGCACAGAGGGCTGCCTTGGCACCATGGTAGCCACGCATTAAGCGTGGGATAGGTGTAAAGCGGTACACGAAGTTGGCGCGGTCGGAGAGCAGTGTGTAGAGCGAGTCCTTGCGTGTGAGGTGAAAACTTCGACATGATCCGCATGCCGGGTCAGCAAACTCGTGGACGGTCGCGCGGAGTGCGTCGGTTCCATAGGTGCGGGCGGCGTCGGCACGACGGAGTAGATCAGCATCTGCGCGAACACTATCGGCCGCCGTTTGCGCGAGGGTGTCAGTCGGCACGAGAAGCAAGATGAAAAGCATGCTTAAAGAGAGCAACTTCGGTATCAAACGGGAGAATGAGTGGAGTGAAATCATAGGATGTATCTGGGGTTTGAAGATTTGTTACCGCTTGGCAACGGATATTCTATCAATCGGCAGACTGGGCGGCACAAGTTCTCGGTTTTTATAGAAGTAACTGAATATTTTTATTGCTCACAAGCTTTACAACTATCCTTGTTGGAGTTTTTACACTGATGAAGATCAGGGAATTGAACAGGGAGTAATGTCATTCATGCGAAAGCAGGAATCCGGATCTCGGGCATGCGCCGCGAGATGACGTTATGGAGGGTAAACCGGCAAGATTTTTCGGCAGTAGCCTCAGAATGACAATTTTGACGTCATGCTGAACTCGATTCAGCATCTGTATAGATAAGGAATGCAATTTGAAGCAGAGCTTCAGAGAAGGCATCACGCAGCAGAGCTGCGTAACGAGGTTAAAACTGAGAGCAGAAAGTGATGGAAGTCAGGAGACTTCCTGTTCTTGTACTTTTAAGTCTCAGACTTTAAAGATCAGGCGGGCTTGTTATGTTGCTATTTATCGTCAAACATGGACTCAACATACCTATACAGTCGTTTTTCAAATCCTTCGCAAAGTTTCCAAAACTTGGAATCAATTTTTTCTAGAAAAACATCAATTTCGTCTCCCATTTCCATTAATTGATTATTACGCTCATTAATGTCTACTGGTACACCATTCTTAAATTTTTGATTAACAGAAAGCATTAAGTTCATAATTTCTGTTTCACCTAGGTAGTTTAGATCTTCTATTGTTTCGGAATTGTACATACCACCATGATTTATATAATGATCAACTATTCCATCTGTTGTTAATGGTTCCAGATTGAACCAAACTCGCTCTTCTTTGGTAAGAGAAGAAATGTCTTCATATCCTCGGTCAACAATATCTTCCCACACATCTTGTAATTCTTCTCTGCTCATAAGTGTTTAGCAACATAACGACCCGGCGTTTAAGCGGCGAGCCGTGATTGATTTATATTAAAGGCGCGTAGCCAAGTTCGCCTGCCCCGCGTCCACAAACCTGTGGACAGGCGGGGAGTCCGCTTGAAACGCTTGTTATAGAGCCCAACCAGTATATTTTGATATTAACCATATTGCAATTGCTGCTAAAATTGTAACACCTATTCCTACGATCCAAGGATTATGAAAGAAATTATACAGCTTACCCAATGATTTCTTTGGAGCTTTAGTTAAAAACCGTTCAGTAACATTTTCTCCACACTCTAATATGTCTATATCTTGAGAAAAATGAGGACCTATAAATACTGTATTGCCTCCATATTGTTCATTGTTTAATTTTGTTCTGGATTCATTTTGTTGGGTTTCATAGTCTTCAATTGATTTATCAAAAGTTTCTTCTGTTTTGATTATTTGTACTTTTTTAATCTCTTCATTTTTGTAAATAGTACCTTCAATTAGAAGATTATTACCTTTTTTAAATGGCTTTAAAAAAAGCTTCTTCAAGTCCTTTTTTGGTAAATCTCTGAATAAGACTTCTTCATTCTTTGTTCCATCCTTAGCAACAACATGGAAATAGTCACTCATATTAAGACTTATTTATTGGCTCTATAACATAATATTATCCAAACAAGAATCTACAATATATTTAGCTAACCCACTAATAATAATTGGTTAATCCGAATATTTAGTTTCAATAAAATCCAATTATTCAAACCGCTCAACCAACTCCACCACATTCAGCGCACTTTGAATAACCAATGGAATGCCCCCGCCGGGATGGGTGGAGCCGCCCACAAAATACAAGCCTTCAATTTCACGGGATTTGTTTCTTGGGCGGACAAAGGCTGAGAATTTGTCATTGGAGGAAGTACCGTAAATGCTGCCTTTATTGGAGAGATACTGAGTATAGAAATCCTGTGGGGTGATCTCTTTTCTAAAACTAATATGTTTGGAAAGATCACTCAATCCCCGAATCTCTAAATCCCTGATCACCTTATCACCATATTCATTCTCACTCCAGTCATACGAGTCGCTCAGATAAGGAGCATTGACCAGGATAAACAGGTTGGAACTGCCTTCAGGGGCATGGTCTTTATCGGAATAAGAGGTATTCGCTACATAAATGGTGGGATCGTCCGACATCACCTTTTCCGTAAATATCTGCTCAAACTCTCTCTCATAGTCCTTGCTGAAAAAGATGTTATGGTGGATCAATTGATCATAGGTTTTATTTATCCCCAACAACAACACAAAGCCGGAGCAGGAGGGTTCTATTTGAGCAGCTTTCTTTTTCTTTTTAGGGGAAATAGTATCCTTATCAATCAGCTGTACAATAGTCTCTGTGGCATCGCTGTTGGCAACTACCAGATCTGCATCCAGCAGTTTCCCATCTTTGGCTTCTACTCCTGTTACTTTCTTTTTTAGTACATGTATCTGGGTAATCTCTGAATCGAATAGGAAATTAACTCCCAATGAGTTAGCCAGGTCATATAAAGACTGTGCTATCCTGAATAAACCTCCTTTCACATAATATCCGCCCTGGCTGATCTCAATATGGGGAATCACATTCAGGGTAGCCGGGGCAAGAAAAGGAGAGGAGCCGTTGTAGGTGGTAAAGCGCTTAAAAAACTGCCTCAGGTACGGAGACTTGAAATAAGAATCGACCCGCTTGCTCACGGTGGTAAAGGCATCAATCCCAAAGAAGGAAAACAGGTTTAAACCCTTTAGGTCTTTTAAATCATAAAGAGGATTGAGCACAAAAGCATCATTCGTTTTGTGATATATGGATTCCGCATATTCGAGGAACTTAGTAAATGCCTCTTCGTCCTCAGGCGCTATTCTTCGTATTTCTTGCAGGGTTTTATCGAGGTCGCTGTAGTTGTTGAACTGGGTTCCGTCCTGGTAAAAATACCGGCAGTTATTATGGAGTGGCACCAATTCCAGTTGTTTGGGGATTGAGGTACCGCAATACTCAAACAGGGATTCGAGTATTTCAGGCATCGTAAACAGGCTGGGGCCTGTGTCAAAGCGGTAGCCGTTTTGTTCAACCAGGTTCATTTTGCCACCAAAACCTGCATTCTTTTCCAGAACGGTAACGGTATGGCCTTGCTTTGCCAGCAAACAAGCTGCGGATAATCCGCCAATTCCTGCTCCGATAATGACTATATTCATGCCTTGAACTTACAAACCTTTAGTGAAAGAAAAGCTAACCAAACCGGAAGTACTAGCATTCATCCAGGAGCATTGGAAAGAGGATCCCGCCGGGCTGATGCTAAAAGCAAACCAGTATTCTGAATTGCCTATGAAAGAGATTGCAGTTCAGATTGCATCCCGCCAAAAAGCTGAGAAAAAACTCCCGGAATGGTTCAACAATGAACAACTCATTTTGCCACCTAAACAGAACCTGGAACAGGCTTCTTCTGAGCAGACCGCAAAGTTTAAGTCCCGGTTTGTTAAAGGAAAGCGTTTAGTGGATTTAACCGGAGGGAGTGGGGTAGATGTGAGTTATTTGTCCGGTAATTTTGAAGACAGCGTGTATGTAGAGCCGAATACTGAACTGTGTGAATTAGCGAGGTATAACTTCCGAATTCTCAAAAAGAATATCCAGGTTAAGCAATCCACGGCTGAGGATTTCCTGGAGAACATTACCGGCCCGTTTGACTGGATATTTATTGATCCTTCCCGAAGAGATAGCCGGAGGAATAGGATGTATGCTCTTGAGGATTGCGAACCCAATGTAATTGGCCTGAAAAACCAATTATTGGATAAAGCCGATAAGGTGTTGATTAAGGCTTCTCCCATGCTGGATATCAAAAAAGCATTGAAGCAGTTCCCCGAATGCTATAAAGTACAAGCAGTAGCTGTGGACAATGAAGCAAAGGAGCTTCTTTTTTACTTAAAAGCCGGATTTGAGGGAGAGGCTGATATCGAGGCATGGAACCTTTCTGAGACTAAAGATGAACAGCACTTTGGCTTTACCTACCAGGAGGAGCAGGGAGCCATAGCTACTATCGCTAAGCCTGAATCTTACCTGTACGAACCTAACTCAGCCATTATGAAATCGGGTGGCTATAATTTGATCAGCTCAAGATTCGGGGTATACAAACTTCACAAAAATACCCATTTATACAGCGCAGGGATATTGATTGACGATTTTCCGGGAAGAGTATTGTGTATTAAAGAGATATTCAAAACATCCAAAAAGGAGATTCGGAAAAGAATCCCAAATGGGAAAGTGAATGTGGTAGTTCGTAATTATCCTTCCGGTGCCAATGAGGTCAAAAAGAAGTTTTCCCTTGTAGACGGGGGAGATGATTTCCTGGTATTTTGTGAAATAGAAGGAGAAGGCTTTAAAGCACTTTGGTGTGAAAGGGTTTTGTAAGCCACATTCCAATCAAATCCGCTTTAGTCTCTCGGTTATCTCAGAAAGCCGTAGCCATTGCTGGTAGAAAAGCGGAAGATTTACAACACTTCCAATATACTGGAAAACATACATTACAAGTGCAAAGAGGGTGCCATATTGGGTAATACCATCGGAGATAGCAATGACGATGGATAAAACCAGGAAGCCCAATAAGAACAACCAGGAAACAGAAAAATTAAGTGTTTCCAAATCGGATAGCTTAATGTTCCAATTCATCATTGCCCTTAAATGATTGCTAAGCTCATTATTTTTATTGGCAATAGCATCCACTTGTTTTTCCAACTCGTCATTATACCCTTCGTTATAACCGAGTGTTCGTTTGCTACTGATCACATATATAATAAACACTATAAGGCTTACCAAAAGTGTTCCTACGAAGATCTTTACACTCAGGAAAGAAATAATGATGATTACCCCTATAAGGCCTATGATATTATCAACCAGTACGGGTAATGAGTTTTCCATAAACTCAACAAGTTCCCTGAGCATAGATAACCTTGCCGTTCGTTTAGATTCTTCTTTTACATCAACGACCTCAACAGCTTTGAGCCCAAAGTTGGTATATACGTCTGCATAAAACCGTGAGTCAAAAAAGCGCCTCCCGGAACCGATTATTAATGAAACGATCCCTAAAGTGCCTAATTGAACAGCTCCTTTATAACTTCCGGCAATTGCATAATCAATCGCAAAACCGATGAAAAGCGGAAACAGGATACCAAGTATCGAATCTAACAATACAAGAGAACTTGTAAGGCAAAACTTCCAGGGATAGGTTTTTACAATCTCACTTAATGTCATGGGTTCAAGGCAGGTTATTGCAGTGTCTTATTTAAGATAGAATAAATTTTCCTGAACCCTGAGTTGTATAGATTTCTTTTCTAATTGTGATGTTTCGGGTCTACCGGTTTCACCATCAGGTTAGAAAGCAACCCGATAAACAATAAACCAGCCATCAGGTACATGGTTAAACTGTATACATCAGAAGGTGGTTTTTGCAGAACGTCAATCTGGTATTGGCGTAAATAGTTGATGGTAACCGGGCCTACTATGGCAGCTAAACTCCACGCTAATAACAACCTTCCGTGTATGGCTCCAACCTGCTTACTGCCAAACATGTCTCTCAGGTAAGCAGGAATTGTGGCAAAGCCACCCCCGTACATACTGATAATTACAGCAAATGCCGCTGTGAATAATAAAAAGCTGCCCATACTGCCTGCGAAGGGAACAAATATATAAAGCATGATTCCCGCTATAAAAAAGATAGAATAGGTGTTTTTTCGGCCTATATAATCGCTGAGGGAAGACCATATAAATCTCCCAAGCATGTTGAACAAACTCAAAAGGCTTACGAAAACCGCAGCGGCAGCGGCATCAACGGCTGCATCAGCCCCTACGCTGGCTTCGCTGAACATTTCCTGTACCATTACACTGGCCTGACCCAGTACACCGATGCCCGCACTTACATTCATTAAAAGAACCACAAACAGGAACCAGAATTGAGGTGTTTTTACCGCTGTATCAACCAACACATTGGCAGAAGTAATCATTTTATTCTGTGTTTGCTGCTGCGGATTGTATCCTTCAGGGAGCCAGCCTTCCTGCGGGATGCGAACAATGGAAGACCCAAACAGCATGAAAGCGAGATAGATGAGCCCCATGGTAATGAAGGTTTCCATTACCCCAACCGATGATGCAGTTGCAAATGTATCCATCAGCCATACACTTAATGGAGAGGCAATCATAGCGCCACCACCAAAGCCCATAATAGCCATGCCGGTAGCCATTCCCGGTTTATCGGGGAACCACTTGATCAATGTACTAACAGGGGAGATGTAACCTAATCCCAGGCCGATGCCACCAATAAACCCGGAACCCAAATAAAGCAACCAGATATTGTGTAAATGAATGCCCAATGCAGAGATTAGAAAACCACTGCTGAAACAAAGTCCGGCAAGGAACATGGTTTTTCTTGGGCCGACCCTTTCCATCCATTTCCCGAAAATTGCTGCCGAAGCCCCCAGGCAGAAAAGTGCAATTGTGAAGATCCAGCCGAGTTCGGTTAGTTTCCAGTCAGCGGGTGCTTGTTCTGTTATCCCAATTACTTTGGTTAGCGGCATGTTAAAAACGCTGAAGGCATAAATCTGCCCGATACAGAGGTGTATACTGAGAGCTGCAATAGGAACAAACCATCGGTTGTAATTGTCCTTAGCTATGCTTTTTTCCTTGTCTAAAAGTGAGATCATAATATAAATGAGACGGTTTTATCTCTTTAAATGGTTATTAAAAAATAAGAAGTGATATTGAATAGAATTTATCCAGTACTCTCTGGTGTGGCCTCCCGGCCGTTCTATATAGTCATGAGGTACCCCTAGCTCTAAAAAGCGTTGGTGAAGGGCACGGTTTACATCCAGGAAAAAGTCATCAATGCCTGTATCGAAAATGAGGTTGAGATCAGCATCTTTTGCACGTTCTGCCATTCCAAAAATTGCATTTTCTTCCCAGTGGGAAGGATTATCTTCATAATTCCCCAACCGGGCTTTTAAATGCCATCGCTCGGTAAATTTAGTGATGTCCATTCCTCCACTCATACTGCCTGCCATTCCCCAAATGTCAGGGTGGCGTAATGCCTGGTAAAAAGCACCGTGCCCACCCATGCTTAATCCGGTAATGGCGCGGCTTTCCCTGTTTTTTAGCGTTCGGTATAGCTTTTCAACTTCAGGTAATAGTTCAAAGTTTAAGTAGGTTTCATATTGGTATGAAGGATCGACAGGGCTGTCCAGGTACCAGCTGGCTTCATCGCCATCGGGGGTTACAATGATAACCTGGTATTTATCAGCAAAATCTTTAACCGAAGGAATGTTATTAACCCAGTAGGTATGATCTTCTCCGTATCCGTGCAGCAAAAAAATAACAGGATAGGAGGTGGTAGCAGTGTGATAAGCATCAGGAAGAATAACAAGGTTCTTTATTTCCTTATTCATTGATTTACTGGATACTACAAAGGTATCTACCGTAGATGCAGTAGAAACGAAACAGTAAAATGAAAGGAAAAGAGTGAGTAAGAGCTTTACACTATTTCTGAGAAACATAAATCCATCCTTGTTTTCCGGATTCAAATATTTCCCTCACTCTTTTGTACTCATCTACTTCATAGTCATCAGCCTGATGGAGTTCCTGTTCGGTTATTTCGAACAAAAGCCCTTTAATGCAATCTTCAAGGTTCCCGGTTTTTATTGCTATAGGATGGAAGGTTTGTTCGCTTTTAGCCAATACTTCTTTATCAATGATTTCCAATTCCCCTAACCGGTAACCTCGCAGCAGGTCTTTGGTACCTTTAAGAATTCGCCCAAATGATTCGAGTTGTACCTTTTCAAGTTGTAGTGTTCCGTAGCTGAATAGCATGTGTTTCATATCATATAAATGCACACTTATGAATAGTCAACTTCATATCGGGCTGTTTACTAATGATCAATTTGTTCGTTTATAGGCCCGTAAGTTATCCA
This sequence comes from Balneolaceae bacterium, assembly GCA_006969905.1. GTDB lineage: Bacteria > Bacteroidota > Rhodothermia > Balneolales > Balneolaceae > Balneola. The sequence goes on from CP030887.1 coordinate 2,607,865, forward strand.
TTGAAAATTCAGGATAGTTATCCAGGTTTTGACTACTGTTAGAATAAGTGAGCGACCATTGAGTGGTTTCTCCCGGTTCAAGGGAGAAATTAAAACTGTCTATACTACCACCAAGCTTAATGGATTTTTGCGCATCTGTATAGAACTGGGCTTCCATATACCAGGTAGGTGTGAAAGTTTCATCCCCTGTATTTCTTACTGTGCCTTCTGCAAAAAAGGTATTATTGGTAACTTGTTTTGATTGAATTACAAAAACAACACTTTCGTATTCATATACATCTTCAGAGCCAGTAGGCGCTGTTTCAGTACAGCTAACAGCGAATATGATTAATAGAAAAAGAAGCTTAATGGAATTTTTCATGGTTCTCTTTATTAGTTCAATAAAAACCTGTTTATGAAAAAACAAGAATTCGATGAATTTAATATGAATTTAAATAATTCATTTTATGAAATGTATGAACTTTTATTTCAAAAGTAGTTTGGCAACTGCTTCCACATGATACGTTTGCGGGAACATATCTACGGGTTGTATTTCGCAAACTTCATAAACTTCCGAAAGCTCTTTCAGGTCACGAGCCATAGTGCTGCTGTCACAGCTCACATAAACCATACGGGGCACTTTAAGCTCTTTGAGCCTTTGAACCACATCGGGGTGCATACCTGCACGGGGTGGATCTGTTATCAAAACATCCGGTGCTCCAAACTGTTCAACAATATCCCGGGTAAAGACATCCTTCATATCGCCTTTTATAAAAGAAACATTTTCAACCCGGTTTTCTTTAGCATTGAAACGTGCATTTTCTACAGCAACATCCACTAATTCTATACCGACTACCTTACTGGCCTTTTCGCTCATAAAGAGGCTTAACGTACCAACGCCGCAGTACAAGTCATACACTATATCACCTTCTTTTAAATCAGCATAATTTCGTGCTATTTCGTACAACCGCTCAGCCTGGAGCGTATTGGTTTGGAAAAACGCATTGGGATGAATTTTGAACGTATGCTTTCCAATATGGTCAACAATATAGCCCGGGCCATGAATGATTCTTTCAATTCTCCCGATAGAAGTAGGGCTCCTGGTGTCATTGATATTGTTTACGATAGTGGTGATGATCGGAAACCTTTCCAGGAGTTCAGCAGAGAGTTTATTTACCAGTTCCTCATCGTCCTGGTAGGTTACCAGGTTTACCATAAAATCATCAGTGTGATGGGCAGTACGTATCATAAGATGCCGCATGAAACCCTCATGCTTCAGCGCATCAAATGCAGCGATGTTATGCCTGTTACAGTAATTGCGAACAAAATCCAAAATCTCGAAAGATTCTTTTCTTTGCAGGTGACACTCATTCAAATTCAGGATTTTATCAAACCTTCCGGGCGCATGAAGCCCGGCTGCAAAACCGCTGTCATCAACAAAAGTATCGCTCTTGATTTCTTCTTCTGTTAACCAGCGCCGTGTACTAAAGCTATATTCCATCTTATTTCGATAATAAAACGGTTTTTCACAACCTAATGCATCGAGAACTGGAGTTTCCGGAAGTTCTGCAATTCTTTTTATATGGTCGGCAACCTGCTGACCTTTATACTCTACCTGTTTTTGATAAGGCAGATGCTGCCAGCTACACCCTCCACAAGCGCTAGCATGTTGGCAAAGGGGGGTAATTCTGTCAGGGCTGGGTTCAGTAATCTCTAAAAGTTTTCCCTCGCAATAATTCCTTTTCTTTTTAATGATCCTGGCTTTTACGGTATCTCCGGGGGCAGTTCCGTTCACAAAAACAGCCATACCCTCCAATTTGCCTACACCTTTCCCTTTAAAAGCAGCTCCTTCAATGGTTAGTGTAACTTCAGTTCCCTTTTTTAAGGCCATTTACTCATCGTCTTTTTGATCTTCGTAATAGGCTTCGAATTGTACTTTAAGGGCAGTCATGGGATCGGCAATCTCTTCAATGGCAATGGTTGCCTGTTCCAATTGGCGTAAAGCGATATTTGTAAGTGTTTGCAGAAATTTCACGGCTATTTGTGGGTGGCGATCACGAAGTACCTCAAAATCTGGCTTAAAAAAACCAAGCAGGGTACAGTCTGTAAGGCATTTAGCTGTTGATCGTCTCCTTAAATTATAGCCTATGGAAAGGGCACCAAAACTTTCAGGTGGTTCAAGTATAAATCCTTCTACTACTTCATCTGTTTCCTGCTCGGTCTGGGGTACCAGGGTTAACTCAATTTTTCCTTCTTCAATAAAGTACATGCCTGTTCCCGGATCATTACGATAGAAAACAAACTCACCTTCTTTATACTTTCTTCGGTGGCAAAGCTGCAGAAATTCATACCGCTCAGAAGGAGAGAGGTTTTTGATGAATCGCGAGTTTAATACTATATCGACTTGTTGTTTTATTCTTTTGAATTTACTCATAGCAAAAAGGGATTAAAAAGAGTGACCTATACCAAAGCTGAAATACATTTTCCGGTTGTTGAACCATCCAGCCTCAAGGTCGTGTGCACGGAAGGTAAAATCAAATCTTGCAACTACATATTGCCAATCTAAGCGGAGTCCCAGCCCTGTACCCACAGCTATCTGGTTATAAAACTCATTGAACCTAAAACGCCCCTGTTCAAGATTTTCCCGACTGGGAGAATCATTTTTAGGGCCATACCATATATTTCCTGCATCCACATACCATGCGCCATGCCAGTTTGCTCCAAACAAATCCCGGATAAAAATCTGCCGGGCTTCCGTAAAAGCGGCAAGCTTAATTTCACCTCCATTTACAGTAACATCGCCACTTGCAACCTTACCCGGGCCAAGCTGAAAAGGCCCCCAACCCCGGATATCATTACTGCCGCCAGCAAAAAACCTTCTGTTCAATGGAATAACGGTACTTTCCCCATACGGTTGAGCAATACCCCCAAATAGCCTCCATGCAAAAACGGATGAGTTTGACAGCGGATAGTATCTTCTGTAATCAGCGGAAACCTTTACATACCTGTTATAAGCAAGGTTATTGTCGCTGAAGTTAAATAACGATGGCAGGCTACCTTCAAGAGTATCCGGGGTTACGACAAACCGGTCAAGCATATAAGGTATGTTTCCACCAGTTGAAATAGAGTACTCACTGAAATAACCAAAATTTCTTTTTATCAAATCGGTGCGCTGGCTTCTGAACGTATAGCGTATTACTGAAGATACCTGGGACCTGAAATCTTCTAAAATACGCCTTAATTCAAAAGGGATAGGATCATTTTCATCTTCAACACCGAAATCACTGAACAGGTTAGTTCTGAATTCTTCAGTGGGATCGGGGTCTACAACGTCAAGTTCAATAAGATCAAAAAAACTTGAAAACCTGGGAGTATGGTTAACTTCGTATCGCAGGTTAAACTGAACATCCGAGTTAATATCAAAATAAAGCTGATCAGATCTGCTGTAAGACAAGGAGTACCGGGTCAGGCCTTGGGTGAAATAGCGGGTATTGTCAAGGAAAGCAAAGGGAAAATTAAGTCTTGGAACGGTATAATCGCCACGAAGCTCATAACTTCTGAAAACTGAGGATTGGGTTGAGGTATCGGCTATTTCTTCCAAAACAGCCTGGCTTACAAATTCAAAACTCGCATTTGCGTTTAATGAGAAACTCTCTGCTTTACCAAAAACATTATTATTCGTGTAGTCTACTCCAAAACCGGTACCATAACCATATCTGCGCATCCCAAAAAGTTCTGTACTAATGCTATGCTTCACCAGAGATTGCAGATCTACAAAAACAGGTATGTATTCGTTTGAAAAATCAGGTTGTACGCTATCTTCAGACTGACCAAACCTCCGTATGAATAGCATATCCAGGTTTTGAAATTCCCGGATTGTATTTAAATATAATTCATGATTGTAGATATCACCGGGGGTGTAAAGAACCTGGTCTGATAAAAGGGAAAACTTGGTTTGGGTTGCCGGCTCTTTTTTTAAATAAATCTGTTTGTCGTTTAAGGAGAATTCTTCAGTAGTAAGGGTATCTTTTTCAGAATAATCATCGGGTGGATTTCCGTCAGCCAGCGATATCCGCAAATCCCCGAATCTGAAAACCCTTCCGGAATTGATTCGGAACTGTACATCAAGCTTAGTGGAGTCTTGTTCCTGTTTTTTTACAAGAGCAATTACTGAATCTCTTTGAACAGAGGCATATCCATTATTTTTAAGAAAATCGATAATCCGTATTTGTTCGGTACTGAGATTTTCTGACCTGTACTGTTGTTTTACCGTATAGGTGGTATCATCAATCCTGCCTTTCGTTAAAGAGGAAGATCTTAGAAAACGCGTTCTTTTATCAGGTTCAGAAAAATTAGGTAAACCGGAATAGGAAACAGTTTCTATAGAATACGGCCTGCCTTCATTAATCAGGAAGGATACCTCTGTCTTGTTTTTCTGGTATTCAATGATAGTGGTATCAACCTGAACATCGAAATACCCCAAAGATTGATAGTATAAAGAGATCCGCTCCATATCATTAACCACTATGGACCGGTCGAGGTAAATAGGTTCTTCACCAAAACGGCCTTTACTTAATCTCCACAGATAGTACCACGGAGTAAACCTGGGTATGCCTAAAAATTCGCGGTTAATACGGGTCCGGATCAGTGTTTCAAGTGTTCGGTCTTTTACATTCTTGTTACCCGAGAAACGAATCCTGCGTACCACATCCTCGGTGTTTTCTTCCGAAACGGGGGTATCCTGAGCCCATAAAGAAGGACTCAACGAGATAAGTGTAAATAATAAGGTTAGAAAGCCAGCCTTTTTAGATAGTAATAAATGTGTAAATGATGTTTTTTTGTCCAAAGCAGTTTTTACCGGAAGCACCGATAGTTTTGCGGCTATACGTCATCGTAATCAAAACCTTCATCTTCCTCGTTGTGAAAGAAGTCCTCTTTTTGGATATAATCCGGCCAGATATCTTCTATGCCTTCATAAATCGTGTTTTCTCCCTCATCAAGTTCTTCCAACTCTTCAAGGTTAATTAATACCTGTTGCGGGAGACCGTTTCTCTCAGCCCATTCAATAAGTTCGTCACGACTTGCCGGAAAAGGTGCCTCATCCAAAGCTGCTGCAAGTTCTACTGTCCAGATCATAGGAATTTTATTTGATTAAATAGTGAGTGAATGATACAATTGTATAGCAATTATACAAGTATCGGTTAAATATTTTTTGTACAGAAATCGTGCCGAAAATATTGCTATCTTAGCACAAATACATCAACTAAATCCATTGAGGATTATTTTATGTTCAGTAAGCTTGGGCCTACAGAAATTATCATCATTGCAATTGTCGTTCTTATTCTGTTCGGTGCAAAAAGAATACCCGATTTTGCCAAAGGAATAGGGCAGGGATTAAAAGAGTTTCGAAAAGCTTCAAAAGAAATTAAGAAAGAGATCCAGGAAAGCTCACAAGATATTGATGAGGCTATAAATTCAGAAGAAACAAAGTCTAAAAGTAAATAAGGAAAGTTTGAATACGGTTAGTATTGCTGAGATCCGGGATAAGGTTCTTAAAGGAGAAGTAGCATTAAGAGAAGTTGTTGCCGATTATATTTCTAATATAGAAGCCACCAATGGAGACATAAATGCCTTCATATCTGTTGATTTTGAATCGGCATTAACACAGGCAGATGAAATAGAAAAAAAGATAAAATCTGATACTGCCGGAGCCTTAGCTGGTATGGTAATTGGCATTAAGGATGTGATTTGTGAGCGTGGAAAGAGAGCAACCTGTGCGTCAAATGTTCTGGCAGATTTTGAGAGTGTATATGATGCTACGGTGATTGAAAAGCTTAAAAAGGAAGATGCAATTTTTATCGGCAGAACCAACATGGATGAATTTGCCATGGGTTCTACCAATGAATATAGCCGCTATGGTGTAACAAAAAATCCACATGATCTAACTAAAGTACCGGGAGGCTCATCTGGTGGAAGTGCAGCTGCAATTGCTGCTAATATGGCAACCGTGACACTTGGATCTGACACAGGAGGATCTATTCGTCAGCCTGCTTCATACTGTGGTGTTGTAGGTCTGAAACCTACCTATGGGCGCGTTTCCAGGTATGGTTTAATTGCTTATGCCTCATCTTTTGATTGTATCGGGCCTTTTGCACATAATGTAGAGGATGTAGCCCGTGTACTGGAAGTTATAGCTGGCTTTGACGAGAGGGATAATACTTCTTCTCAAACCGCTGTAGACAGATATGTAGAGTCAGTTCTGAATCCTGAAAAAAAAATCAGGATCGGTGTGCCGGAAGAATTTTTTAGTGATGGATTAGATCCTGAGATTAACAAAGGTATCAGGGAAAATATTTCCAGGTTAGAATCAAATGGAGCAGTTGTGGTTCCGATTCATCTCCCGCATACCAAGTACGGAATTGCCGCCTACTACATTCTTGCGACAGCTGAGGCATCCAGTAACCTGGCCCGGTTTGATGGTATCAGGTATGGGCACAGGGCTGACAAAGCCGCAGTGATGGAAGAGCTTAAGGCCGAAGAGAATGCCTTAAGAAAAGAATTTGCAGAGTCAGAGGATGAACTGGCTAAAGCACTTGCACGCATAGACTCAGCATTAATCAGGTTATATAAGAAATCACGTACAGAAGGGTTTGGTACAGAAGTAAAAAGACGCATTATGCTGGGTACGTATGTTTTAAGCTCCGGCTATTACGATGCTTATTATGCAAAAGCTCAAAAAGTCAGAAGGTTGATTCAGGAGGATTATAAAAAAGCCTTTAAAGAAGTAGATGTTATAGTAACTCCAACAGCTCCAACTACTGCTTTTGATATTGGTTCAAAATTAGATGATCCTGTCCAGATGTACCTTAATGATGCTTACACAATAACTGCAAACCTTGCCGGAATTTGCGGGATCAGTGTGCCTGCAGGAATCCACAGCAATGGGTTACCGTATGGTATGCAGTTTTTGGGTGATGCGTTTCAGGAAACAAAGATTTTGAATGCTGCAAGGCTGGTCGAGCTTTTAGAAAATTAGTTCATAACCAACCAGATTAGGTAAACGAAATGAGTATGAATAGGATTAAGGGAAAAACTGTGCTTATTACCGGTGCTACATCGGGGATAGGAAAAGCATGTGCGTTTCTTTTTGCTGATTCAGGTGCAAATCTTGTGTTGACCGGCAGAAGGGAAGAGCGTTTAAAAGAATTGGCTAAAGAGCTGAAAGAGTCCTTTAAAACAAATACAAAAACCGCTGTTTTTGATGTTCAGGACTACTCAGCATGCGAAGATTTTGCAAGCAAACTGAAAGAACCTGTAGATATCCTGATAAATAATGCCGGGCTGGCATTAGGTCTAGATCCTGTTTATAACCTGCGGCAAGATGATATGGATATCATGATTGATACCAATGTTAAAGGTTTGTTGACATTGACTAGGCTAATATCTCCCGGCATGAAGTCCAGAAACTCCGGGCATATAATAAATTTAAGCTCAAGTGCTGCACACGAAGCTTATGCAGGGGGAGCGGCTTATTGTGCTTCAAAACATGCAGTGAAGGCCATTACTGAAGCCACAAAGAAAGATCTGCACGGCACAAAAGTGAGAGTGAGTATGGTTTCACCGGGTTTAGTAGAAACCGAATTCAGCAATGTAAGATTTAAAGGAGATGATCAAAAAGCTAATTCTGTTTATGAAGGTTTAGACCCCTTAACTGCACAGGATATTGCCGAGATTATATTTTTTGTAGCTAATCGGCCCGAACATGTAAACATACTGGATAGTGTAATTTACCCTGTGTATCAATCATCACCTTCTATGGTACACCGTGATGCGTAGTATTCTTCTTATTATTTCTATGCTGGTTCTTTCTTGCGGAAACAATGACAGAACAGGGCTACAATTTTCTGAAAAAGGTAGGGCAGTGCCGGCTTTTTCTTCAGACTCGGCTTACTCTTTTATTAAAAAACAGGTCGATTTTGGCCCCAGGGTTCCGAATACCTACGGGCATGTTAAAACCCGGGAGTTTTTAGAGAACAAGCTTAAATCCTATGCAGGAAATCAAAGTGTATTTACTCAGGAATTTGAAAGCATAGGGTACGCAAACGATACTCTTAAATGGGCAAATATTATTGCAGCTTTTAATCCAACGGCAGCAGATCGCATTTTGCTTTGTGCGCACTGGGATACCAGGCCCCGTGCAGATATGGATGATGAGCGAAGCGCAGAATTTATTCCCGGAGCAGACGATGGAGGTAGCGGGGTGGGAGTTCTTTTAGAACTGGCACGGATCTTCTCTGAAAACCCGCCACCTATAGGAGTAGACATTTTGTTGGTAGATGGTGAGGATTACGGTACTTCTGATGATTTGGCCAATTACTTTTTAGGCTCAAGATATTGGTCTCAAAATCCCCCTGTGCCGGGTTATAGTCCTCGTTTTGGGATTTTACTGGACATGGTAGGGGCATCAGGGGCAATTTTCCCAAAAGAGGAATATTCAATGACCTATGCACCTAATTTAGTAAATGAGCTTTGGGCTATTGCTGCAGATAAAGGCTATGCTGAAATATTTCCCAATGAAGATGGGGCGGGTGTTCTGGATGATCATTATATAATTAATGAAATGACAGACATTCCTATGATTGTAGTTATCAACCACAGGGCCGGGCCGGATGGTAATGTTCAGTTTGCACCTCACTGGCATACACACGATGATGATATGCCTATAATAGATAAGTCTACCTTGCAAGCTGTAGGAGAGGTAGTTGTAGAGTTGATTTATAACCGGATATAATGAATTATATCCGCCTTCATATCCATATTCCTGCGCAGTACCAGGAAATACTGATTGCAGAACTTTTTGATCGCGACTTTGATGGTTTTGAACAGGAATCAGATATGTTAATTGCTTCTGTTCCTGCTAATCTTTTTGATGATGTAAAACGGGAGGAGATTGAACAGATCTTGTTTGGTATAGGTGAGGCAGAGCTTTTACAGGAAGAATTGGTTACCCCTCAAAACTGGAATAAAAACTGGGAAGCTACAATCAAACCTCAAACACTTGGAAAATTCTATGTAAGGCCTACATGGGGTGTCCCTGTCGATGAAAAAACAGGATTAACTGAAATACTCATTGACCCTAAGATGGCTTTTGGAACCGGATATCATGCTACCACGCGGTTGATTCTCGGTTTTCTTCCGGATATAATAGAAAAAGGTGACACAGTTCTGGATGCAGGAACGGGAACAGGTATTTTGGGAATAGCTGCTCTTAAATTAGGTGCCGGCTCAGTTTTTGGCTTCGATATTGATGAGTGGAGCAAGGCTAATGCTGAAGAGAACATCCAATTAAATAAAGTGCACAACTTTCAGGTAGAACTAGGCTCTGTGGAAGTTATACCTGATAATGCAGTGTATGATGTAATTCTTGCAAATATAAACCGCAATGCGTTAGCCCAATTGCTTCCCGCTTTGTTAAGGTACCTGAAGCCGGGTGGAAAAATCATGCTTTCGGGATTGTTAGATACAGATGAAGAATTTATGTTGGGGCAACCGTCTGTCTCAAAACTTACATACCTGGAAACCAGGCAGGAACAGGAATGGATAGCGCTCTTACTTAAATCATGAAAGCCGCAATTGATATAGGAACAAATACCACGCTTCTGCTAATCGCAGAGGTAGAAAATGGCGTGTTGAACGTAATCCATGAAGAGCAGCGAATGCCAAGGTTGGGAAAGGGTGTAGATGCGGGTGGAGCTATCAATAAGGCAAGCCGGGATCGTGTAGTGAATGCACTTAAAGAGTACAAAGTAATAATTGATGCCGAGTACCCGGAAACAGAAGAAGTAATTGTAACGGCTACAAGTGCAGTTCGGGATGCATCAAACCGGGAAGAGTTTTTAGGATTTGTTAAAAAAGAAACAGGATTTGATGTACAACTCCTTTCCGGTAAAGAGGAAGCAGATTGCACATTTCTTGGGGCCGTTTCGGTTTTTGGGGATTCGTTCAGTTCAGATGTTTTTGTATTGGATATCGGGGGAGGTAGTACTGAATTGGCGCTTGGCCGTAAAGGCGTATTAACTGCTTCCCGTTCATTTGATATGGGATGTGTACGTTTCACGGAACGCTACCTCAAGCATGACCCTCCATTCACTGAAGAAATAAGGCAATGCAGGGAACAGGTAAAATACCAGCTTTCCTCGTTTAAATTCAGGCCCAAAAGAAACGTCAGGGCTATCGGGGTGGCAGGTACAATGACTTCCTTAGCGGCAATTGATCTCCAGCTTGAGAGCTATGATTCCGGGAAATTGAACGGACACACCATCCAGAGAGACAAATTGAGTAAAAGTATAGAGCTGTTCAGCCTTCACACGCACAAACAACTTTTAGAACTGAGTCCTGTTGTAATGAAAGGCCGTGAAGATATTTTTCTGGCAGGGCTTCTGATACTCGAAGAGTTTTTGAATTTTTATCGAATTGATGAAATTATAGTGTCTACAGGAGGCATAAGGCATGGCACGTTACTTAACCACGAAAATCTTAAAATTTGACGTTTTCATTTCAGTTAAGCTTTGTATTTTAGGCTGATTATTATCTTTCTAGATGTCCCAAACAGATTCCCCAAATACTCAAAACGTTCCCAGAGAAAATGCTTCTGCAAGTAGTATAGAAGACGATTCCTTTGTTAAGAGTGCGTTAAAAGGGAATGAAGCTGCCTATCGCAAGCTGGTAGACAAATACGATCGCCCGATCTATTTCCACATCAAAAAGATGATTAAAGAGCAGGAGTTGGTAGAAGACCTGGTCCAGGAAGTATTCATGAAGGCTTTTAATAACCTATATACTTATAGTCATGAGTATGCTTTTTCTACCTGGTTATACCGTATTGCCACTAATCACACTATTGATTACTTAAGAAAAAAGAAGCTTCAGACATTATCCATCAACGACCCTTATAAAACAAAAGACGGGGAGATCGAGATTCAATTACCGGACGATTCTTTTGCTACAGATAAGCAGGTAATGAATAAACAGCGCAAGGCTATTGTTCATGAGGCAATAGATGAGCTTCCCGAAAAATATAAAGCCGTTATCCAGATGCGGCACATGGATGAACTCAGCTACCAGGAGATTTCTGAGGAACTTGACTTACCTTTAGGAACCGTTAAGGCCCATATTTTTAGAGCAAGAGAGCTTCTCTATAAGGCTTTAAAGGACAAAAAAGACACTTTTTAGTAGAAATATTAGAAAATTTTAATATTTCTTCGTGATTGCCGATAACCTTAAGTGAGGTTATTAATCATGAAGAAATTTTTATCACATATCATTATCCCAGCCATTCTACTTGTAGGTTGCATACCTGCTCTTGAGGATCCTGATTTGATTATAGAGCAACCTAAATTTGAAGAACTTAGCGTAAAACATTTTGATCTTCATTTAGGCCAGGTACAGAATACAAGTAAAGCTGCCGTTAATAATGTGAAAAGCGCTATATATAATCTTGAATTAGTTAAAGATTACTTTCAAATAGTTACTGAAGAGGAATTAATAATACTAAAAGAAGTTTTAGCGGAAAAGTCATTAATCCAATCAGGTGATTATTGGACAAAAAAGATCAATCATAAGGGAGATGTTGTAGAAGTATCTGTGTCGGTTACCAGCGAGAATGGGTTCAATTCATGGAAAGTTGAAAGATCTGTTAATGGTGAATTTCTTGAGCCTTGGATGTATGGAAATACTGATAATGCAGGATCAGTTAAGAATTGGAGTATTGAAACTAAATCAAACAAAATTTCAGCTGTTCAATTTAAATCTGAAGCCGGATCAATGAATGCTGATTTCCGCTTAATGAGCTCAGACAATGCAACAGTTAATTATACATTGGCAGAAGAAAGAAACTCCATGCAGTTTAGCCAGGGAGTAAACAATTTTGAGCTGGATTTGAATGTAAAAACCCATCAGGGCCAGTTAGTTACAAGAACGGATAAAAAGTGCTGGGACAGCTCTCTCAGAAATACCCGTTGTTCCTAGTATGAAGCAACGCTGCTTTAATATTCCTTTTCAGCCCTTGGTACTTGGTTCGTTTTACAGCACTTCCCTCAAAAAGAATATCAAAATTAGTTTCACTAAGACTCTCCCAATCCCGGTTATTCAACTTGCTTAGTTCTGTTCTAGGGTGAAGGTCTGGAAAGGACGCCACTACCGAAAACTTGTTCCAGGGGCACACATCCTGGCAAATATCACATCCGAAGATCCACTCGTTTAATTTAGTTTCATCCACTTTACTAAAGACATCACGATGCTCGATGGTTAAATAGGAAATACATTTCGCGGAATCTACCCGGTATGGTTCATATATAGCATCAGTAGGGCATGCTTCAATACATTCTGTACAAGAGCCACAATGGTCAGTTTGTGGGGTGTTGTACACTAATTCTGTATCCAGAATAATTTCCCCGATAAAAAAGTATGAGCCTTTTTCTTTGTTTATGAGGTTTGAGTGCTTTCCAATCCAGCCGAGCCCTGCCCTAACAGCCCAGGCTTTATCAAGTACAGGTGCAGAATCAACGAAGTATCGTCCGTTTACCCCATTGCATGTATCATCGATAAAATTGAAAAGCTCCTTAAGTTTTTTCTTAACCACTTTGTGATAGTCTCTGCCCTGGGCATATTTAGCAATCTTGAGCCCACTCTGGAGCTCATAATGCTGATGTGACGGATGATGGTAACTGGCCAGCACAGAAATTACAGACTTAGCTCCCGGAACCAGAAGGGTAGGATCAACCCTTTTTTCAAAATGATTGCCCATCCAGGCCATAGTGGCATGGCGATCCTGGTTCAGCCATTCTTCAAGACGCCGGGCTTCTGTTTCCATGAAACCTGCCTTAGCAAAACCACAGGCATCAAATCCAAGATTAAGAGCGTAGTTCTTAATCAAATCTGAAAGCCTGCTTACATCCATCAGTCTACATTTTAAGAAACAGGGATGAGTTTATCGCCTTTCCAGGCCAGTTCCTGGAGAGTGCCATCAATCATACGAACTGTTCGGAAGGGATATCGCTTAACCAGGGCATAATCGTGGGTTACCATAAGTACTGCCATACCCCGGTTGTTAATTTGTTTGAGCAGCTCCATAATGTTTTTACTGGCACCGGGATCAAGGTTTCCTGTAGGTTCATCGGCAAGCAGTATCCGGGGCTCATTTGCCAGTGCCCTTGCTATAACCACACGTTGTTGTTCACCACCGGATAATTCATCGGGCATGTGTTTTCTGCGATGGCTAAGTCCGACCATAGTTAGCACCTCCAGAACCCGCTGTTTAATGAACTTGGGTTTCTCTCCGGTTACCTGGAGGGCAAAAGCCACATTTTCAAAAACATCCCGGTCTGGCAGTAGTTGGAAATCCTGGAAAACAATACCCAGTCTTCTTCGAAGCATGGGTACTTCTTTCATGCTTATTTTGTTAACCGGGTAATCAGTAACTCTTACGGAACCCATTTCCGGTACAATATCCCTGTACAACAGTTTGAGAAAGGAACTCTTACCAATGCCGGTAGAACCTATGAGGTAGCAAAACTCTCCGTTATGGAGTTTAAAGTTTACGTTTTTGAGAATCTGGCGGTTCTCAAAACTCAGGTTCACATTTCGCAATTCTATTACCGCTGTTTCTGACATTGAAGAACTAAAGTTACTCGTGAGCTGTTTTCATCGGCCTCTAAAAGATCAAAATCTCCATAAGAAGCTACCAGATGATAGGAGGTTTGTTCCACAATTGATAGCATCTCATCCAAAGAATATACACGTTGCAGATGTGTTTCTTTAAAACGATGGATTACCTGGCTTCCATCTTCTGAAAGCTGTTCGATTTCAAATTCATTAGTATGGATTTGTTTTTTTGTGTCGTATGTGCTGGTTCTGAAAAAACGAAGAGCGCCGGAACCTGCTTCTTCATTGTTAAGGTAATCCACAGCTTCCATAGAGTTTTTTGGGGTAGAAAAATCGAAAATAAATAAACTCCCGGGCTTTAAAACCTCCGAGCAATCCTTTAATAGTTTGATGATCTCTTTGCCTGAATGAAGATAATTGATACTGTCAAACACGGTATAAATGGCGTCAAATTGCTCTTTCACATTAATATCCTGGAAACTCATGGTTTTGAACCGAACCCCGGAGTCTTGCTGTTTTGCCTTTAATGATGCCACATCAATCATTTCCTGCGAAAGATCCGTAGCCAGGATTTGGTAGTACCCGAATTCCTCTAATGAAAGTGCTATTGATCCTGTTCCGCAGGCTAGCTCAAGTATTTTCTCCGGATCAGGGTGATGCAGCTGAAGAAGTTCGTCGATGTAATCAGCCCATGCTTCGTAATCCACATCTTCCATTAATCGATCATAAAGAGGTGCCAGAGATGTATAAATAGGTTTTTTATCCATTCCCCTTTATGTATTTATGAGCCAGGGAAGCAGCCAGCTTATACGCCTGGATAAAAGAGGAAGGATCAGCTATTCCTTTTCCTGCAATATTAAAAGCTGTTCCGTGATCCGGTGAAGTGCGGATGATAGGAAGGCCTGCGGAAAAGTTAACACCGCTCCCAAATGAAAGAAGTTTGAAAGGCGCCAGCCCCTGGTCGTGATACATGGCAAGGGTGGCATCAAAATGCCGGTACATCTTCTGTCCAAAAAAACCATCAGCTGGGAAAGGGCCACCAATATGATGGAAATGGGCTTTTATTTCTTGTAAAAGAGGTATGATGATTTCTTGTTCTTCGCTTCCGATAATTCCCCCATCACCGGAGTGGGGGTTCAATCCCAAAACCGCAATTCTGGGTTCTTTGATAAGGAAATCGTGTATTAAGCTCTGGTTCAGAATGTTTAGCCGGTTCTCAATCAATTCAGGAGTAATACTCCTGGAAACGTCTTTAAGAGGGACATGAACGGTAGTAAGAGCTACCCTTAGCTGCTCATTAACGAGCATCATAAGTACAGATCCGGCATTTGTTTTTTCTGCCAGAAACTCGGTATGCCCGGGAATTGTGTATCCCGCCAGGTTAACTGCTTCTTTAGAGATTGGAGCGGTAACCATTGCATTAAGGCTCTTATCCATGCAATGCTCTATGGCAACTTCAATGGAATTCATAGCTACTTTACCCGAAACAGAAGAAATAATACCGGGCCGTATATCCCGGGAATCAATCGAATCTATTTCGATGAGCTCATAATCTTCCCGGGTATCCAGAAGCTCTGTATAGTATTGCAATACATTTTTTGGAGCTATGACAACCGGGAGAGTGTCCGTTCCTTTGATCTCATGAAGAGATCTAAGGATAATTTCGGGGCCGATCCCATTTATATCTCCGATTGTAATACCAATGCGAGGTTTCATGCTGCAAAGGTACTACAAATACCAAATAAACACGAAGCTATCCGGTTCCTAAAAGTACAAACTCGGAAAAACCTGATCCCTTTTCGAACACAAACTTCCTATTGGGGTAATTCCAGGTTTCCAGTACCCTTCCTTTCTCGGGAAAAACCCTTTCCTTAGAAAGTGGTGGGCCGAATTTTATATAAATAGAGCCCTGGTCGGTATCCTGTCCAAATGGGTTTTGAGGATTACTGAATTCCCTGAACGAATAATCCACCCTGCGATAGTATTCCGTCATTAACTCATTGTATTCAGTATCCGGGGTGGGATCTTTAGAAGACCAGAACTTTCTGAATTTTTCTTCCTTTTCCCGTGTATTTCCTTTTTTCATTTCCTTCAACTGTTCTTCGCTGATAATGAACTTTAGCATATCGGTTGCTATATCCAGGCTAAGAAGAGCAGGAGGCATATTCGGCCAATAAGAGCGAATGATTCTCCGGGCAAAAGGCTTAGTTTCTCCTTTTTTGGTAAGCTTAATCCGGTAGATATTGTTTTCAAAAGAAGCATTAGGTATTGAAATAAGTGCATAATCCAAACCTCCTGATTCCGATTCTGAAAGCTCTAAACCCGGCTCTTTGCCTTTTACAAACGAGAGGTGTTGGTTTTGAAGAACGTGTTCAGGCTTAATATCTGAAACATAAATACTTTCAAGTTCAGTAGTATCTTTTCGGTTTGGAACTACTTTTACCAACTCAACCTGGTATTCTTCTTCAGCATTGTAATCAGGAATATCAACCAGTACGGAAAAATCCTTTCCATATAAAACCCGGTTTCCCATATTCATGAGTTTCATTTGATTGGTTCTGGCATTTTCCTGGAGCAATATCACACTGCCTCTTTTCTTATTGTCGAAATCAGTGATTCGAATATCCTGCCGCTGCGAGTTACGTTCGTTGGTTTCTCCCATCATACTGAGCTGGAGGAGATAATTATACTGGCCCGGTTTAAGGGTTGTTACCAGGTAACCGGAGTTATAATGATCCCGGGATTTGGTTTCTTCATAACTGGCTGAAAATACGGTATCCTGCCAGGCATCCCGTGTTACACTATTATAGTTTGTGTTTCTTCCTGATTTGCTTTTCCCTTCAAAAATCTCGGTGTTAAGCCTGAAGCTTGAATAGAACTCAGAACCGGAAGGAGCTTCAATTTCATCATTAAAGGTGATTTTTTTGAAAGGAAGAAAGTTGTTATCCAACCGGAAAATAAAAACAAGTTTAGTGTTTCCGGCACTGTCAGCAGGTAACTGAACCTGGTCAAAATGAAAAACTGGAGCTGCTGCACGGTTAGCTAAAGAAATATAATTTACGTTACTGGGTCGGCCCCGCTGTTGCGAAAAAATCGGAGAAGCAATAAAAAGCAGGGCAAAAAGTGTGAAACAGAAATTTTTCATTTGGTAATATTTTTAAAAAAATGAATTGGCTTAATATCGGGTTTTAGCTTAAATAAAAATGCCTATTTTCAACGACGAATCACATCGGCTATTATAATTTTAAAACAAATACAGTTATGAGCGATATTTCCGGAAGCGCTACCAGGCATTGGCTGCATGATTTAATGGAGCAAATTAATACCCAGCAAGAAGAGATTAAACTGGGAGGGGGTACGTCAAGGATTGAGAAGGAGCACGCGAAAGGAAAAATGACAGCTCGTGAACGTATTGACAAGCTCATTGATGCAGATACAAATTTTTTTGAGCTGGGGCTTTGGGCCGGATATGAGATGTATGGAGAAGAAGGAGGTTGCCCTGCCGGTGGAGTGGTAACCGGGATCGGGACCGTAAGTGGCCGTCAGTGCATGATTGTTGCAAATGATGCCACGGTGAAAGCAGGGGCGTGGTTCCCCATCACGGCCAAGAAAAACCTGAGAGCCCAGGAAATAGCCATAGAAAATCATATTCCCCTTATTTATCTCGTTGATTCAGCCGGGGTATTTTTACCTATGCAGGATCAGATATTCCCCGATAAAGAACATTTTGGGCGCATGTTCAGGAACAATGCAGTGATCTCGGCCAAAGGAATTCCCCAGATAGCAGCCATTATGGGAAGTTGTGTTGCCGGGGGAGCCTATCTGCCTATTATGAGCGATGAAGCATTAATTGTAGACGGAACAGGAAGCGTGTTTTTAGCCGGTAGCTATCTGGTAAAAGCAGCTATTGGCGAGTCTGTGGATAATGAGACTCTTGGCGGAGCTACCACCCATACCGAGATAAGCGGGGTTACCGATTATAAGATGAAAGACGATGCCGAATGCCTGAAAACCATCAGGGATTTGGTAGACAAACTGGGTCCTTTTAAAACAGCAGGGTTCAACCGTGCCGAAGCTAAAGAGCCCGCCCGTCCGGGAATAGATATTTACGACCTGCTTCCCGAATCCCGAACTTCTCCTTATGATATGAACCATATCCTGGAATGTATTGTAGATGAAGGAAGCTTTACTGAGTTCAAAAAAGGATATGGCAATACAATTATCACCGGTTATGCACGGATTGACGGATGGAGTGTAGGAATAGTGGCCAACCAGCGAACAGTTTCGCGTACCAAACAGGGTGAGATGCAAATTGGCGGTGTTATTTACTCAGACAGTGCCGATAAAGCCGCCCGTTTTATTATGAATTGCAATCAGAAGAAAATACCTTTGATATTCTTCCAGGATGTAACGGGTTTTATGATCGGCAAGCGGAGCGAACACGGGGGCATTATTAAAGACGGGGCTAAAATGGTGAATGCAATGGCTAACAGCACGGTTCCGAAGATCACTATTGTAGTTGGGAACAGCTACGGGGCAGGAAACTACGCCATGTGTGGCAGGGCTTATGATCCCCGTTTTATGTATGCGTGGCCCACGGCAAATATTGCGGTGATGAGTGGGGCATCAGCCGCAAAAACACTCACTCAGATTCAGGTTGCCACGCTTAAAAAGAAAGGAGAGGAAGTAGACGAAGCAAAACAGGATGAGTTGATGAAAGAAATTACGGAGCGCTACAACAAACAAACCGATGTACGTTATGCAGCTTCACGCCTTTGGGTAGATGGGATTATAAATCCATTGGAAACCCGTGCACGTATCTCCAAAGCTATTGAGTGTGCGAATCTTAATCCCCATATCCCCGAATACAAAACCGGAGTAATCCAGGTTTAACCAATTACAGATTGTCTGTAACTTTCTGTCTTATAGGCATATCTTATGCGCTACAACATAAAACAAGATGCACAATTTTACCGCGTTAAGGTGGAGGCCAGCTTTACCTTAATTGATTATATGCTGTTGTTTGCCAGTGCACTGGGTACGGTTTTCTTTGCCTTGTTTTCTATACTATTTTTCGGGACCGTATTTGTAAAGCTTTTTACCCAGCATGAGTTTGAGTTTGACAAGGACCATTATGAAATGACCCAATACCTCCGGCTTTTCAATTACTTTCGCTTTAAACGGCATGTACTTTCTTATGGGGATATAAACAGGATCGTATTGAGTAATGCGGAAAGTGGAAATGCACTAAGCGGCCGGGGATTTTTATCCAAAGAGTGGTTTACCATTGATATCGTCACTTCAACCAAAGTTCACCGGATCGCAAAGGTAGAAGAAGACGAACTGGAAGAAACCTACGAACTATACTACGAACTATACTACGAACTACAAGAAGAATTAGGGGAAGTGCTCAGTTTTGAGGTGGATATTGTGGAGGTAGATTAGCTTACTTCAATTTAGAAGTGCTTAGTTTTCCTTTAAAACAGTAAGTGCCTGATTCTTTACACCGACATAAAAAGCTATCAGCACCACGGGGATATCGCCTTCATTTTTACCATAATGCCAGGTGTTAACTACTTCAATAATAGATTCTCCGGCTTTTACAGAATGTCGATTCCCGTCTTCACGAATTACTGTTAGTTCTCCCTGAAGGACTACTCCTCCTAAAGGGTTAGGATGCTTATGAAGTGGTAGTTGAAGTCCAGCAGGGATTGTAATTTTAGAAATGGTAATCTCTGGTTGACCTTCAGGATAGTCAGGGATATTAGAGCCATCCCAGCTGGTACTGCTTTTCGAAAGAATTTCTGTTTGTACCGTTTGAGCAGTTTCCTGTGCTATTGCGGATATAGCAATTGAACTAATAATGTATAAAAGAAAAAAGGTTTTATTCATGGGGTGAGTTTTAATGATACAAAAGGGATTCATCTACTATGTTTTTTTCTGGGAGATACGTTATTAAAAGAAGGGTTATAAATTCACTAAACCAAATTAAGATAAAAATCTCCCCTCAAGTGGAGATGAAAGTTCAAAAAGTTTTTTGGACTTCCCGAGAGCTTGCAGTAAGAATTTGTATTTCTGAACTTTTAAACACCCCCTCAAAATAAATCAGGAACTACTGATTTATTTATCTGCCGTCTTGGTTAATCAAAACTGTCAACGAATTACCTGACTTCTACAAGGATGACTTAATACATTTGCGAGGAGCCAATGCGACGAAGCAATCTCGATATGGAAACCCCGAGATCACTTCGCTTCGCTCGTGAAAGGAATCAAAAAAGATTATTGGAGCACATAGAACATCTGCGAACGAATGTGAAGCAGTCTCAGTGTCCGTGCTAATACAGGAGATCACTTCGCTCTGCTCGTGAATGGTTAAAATCCTTCCAAAATCCGATTCAACGTCTCACTCGGTCTCATGGCTTTCCCGGCTAGCTCATCATCTGGTATGTAGTAGCCGCCAATTTCGGCAGGGGAGCCCTGGGCACCAATTAATTCTTCGTTAATCGCTGATTCGTTTTGACTCATTGCCTCAGCAAGTGGAGCAAAACGGGTTGCAAGTTCAGTATCTTCATTTTGGTTAGCTAAGGCTTCTGCCCAGTACATTGCCAGGTAAAAGTGGCTTCCACGGTTGTCGATCTTTCCCAGCTTTCGGGCAGGAGACTTTTCATTTTCCAGCAGTTTGGAGGTAGCAGTATTTAGCGTTTCTCCGAGTACTTTCGCTTTTGGGTTATCGAAGGTTTTAGAAAGGTGTTCCAAAGAAACGGCAAGTGCCAGGAATTCACCCAAAGAATCCCATCGAAGGTAATTTTCAGCAACAAATTGCTGTACGTGTTTGGGCGCAGAACCGCCTGCGCCGGTTTCAAACAACCCGCCGCCATTCATTAAAGGAACAATGGAGAGCATTTTGGCGCTGGTGCCTACTTCCAGGATGGGGAAGAGGTCGGTGAGATAATCGCGCAATACATTCCCGGTTACAGAAATCGTGTCTTTCCCTTCGCGGATTCTATCCAGCGAGAATTGAGCAGCTTTTATCGGGCTCATGATATGAATTTCCAATCCTTTTGTATCATGATCTTGCAGGTACACATTTACTTTCTTAATGAGTTCGGCATCATGGGCACGATCTTCATCCAGCCAGAATACAGCGGGAGTTTGGCTGTCACGCGCTCTGGTAACTGCTAATTTTACCCAGTCGCGGATAGGAGCGTCTTTAGCCTGGCACATCCTCCAGATATCGCCTTTTTCCACATGGTGTTCTATCAATGTATTCCCGGAATCGTCAATGACACGGACAGTTCCATTGCCCGACATTTCAAAGGTTTTGTCGTGCGAGCCATATTCTTCAGCTTTTTGAGCCATTAAGCCCACATTAGGAACGCTACCCATGGTGGTGGGATCGTATGCTCCGTTCTTTTTGCAATCGTCTATTACCGCTTGGTACACACCTGCGTAACTACTGTCCGGAATAACTGCTTTCGTATCCTGGGTTTCGCCTTCGGCATTCCACATACAACCGGATGTACGGATCATAGCGGGCATGGAGGCATCAATAATTACATCGCTCGGAACATGTAAATTGGTAATGCCTTTATCGGAGTTTACCATAGCCAAATCAGGGCGGGATTGGTAGCAGGCTTCGATATCTGCTTCAATCTCATCTTTTTGGTCTGCGGGTAGCTCCTGTATTTTTGCAACCAGGTCACCCAACCCGTTTTTTGTATCTACTCCCAGTTTTTGGATGGTTTCAGCATGTTTTTCAAAAACATCTTTGAAGAATACCTTCACCGCATGCCCGAAAATGATAGGATCGGATACTTTCATCATGGTTGCTTTCATGTGCAGGGAAAAAAGCACTCCTTTATCTTTAGCATCATTAATCTGATTGTCCAGGAATCGCAAAAGTGCATTCCGGTTCATTACCGTTGCATCAATTACTTCGCCTTCCTGCAGTTCTATGGAGTCTTTAAGTATTTCTTTATCCCCATGCATACCTTCAAATTCAATTCGCACAGCAGTGGCAGCAGGCAGGGTGACTGACTTTTCATTAGCATGGAAATCACCGTGATCCATAGTGGCTACATGTGTTTTAGAATCGGAGCTCCATGTACCCATAGAGTGGGGGTGATTTCGTGCATACTCTTTCACTGCTTTGGGGGCTCTTCGGTCTGAATTTCCCTCACGCAATACAGGATTTACCGCACTTCCTTTTACTTTATTGTAGCGGTATTTGATCTCCTTTTCTTCCTCATTTTTGGCATCTTCGGGGTAATCAGGCAATGCGTACCCTTTTTGCTGCAATTCTTTAATGGCTGCTGTTAGTTGCGGGACAGAAGCACTGATATTCGGAAGTTTTATGATATTAGCTTCCGGTTTTTTTGCCAATTCACCAAGCTCTGCCAGAGCATCCGGTACTTTTTGATCCTCGTTCAGGAAATCCGGGAAATTGGCAAGAATTCGTCCTGCTAAAGAAATATCACGCAACTCGACTTCAACACCTGCCGCATTAGTAAAGGTATCTATGATGGGTAAAAATGAATAGGTTGCCAGCAGAGGGGCTTCATCGGTTTTGGTGTAAATAATTTTAGCTTTATCGGTAGCCATAAATCGTAATTCTTTTATTATTTAGAATAATCCTCTTAAAAAGGAAGTAAAACAGGAGATTTCAGGGTTTGGAGTTTACGGAAAAACGAATTCAATTGAGAAGGATTCAATGAAGAATTATGAATTAGCTATTAAAAGCCTAGATTAGTTTGACCACAACCACACTGAGATCACTTCGCTTCGCTCGTGAATGTTTTTATTTTATCAGATGGTTTTGCAGTCTTGAAATTCCATCATCAGGGGATGCCTGATCAATGGATATGCACGGATTGAGAAACCTAAAAGAAAAAACGAATTCAAAGTCATTCCCGCGAATGCGGGAATCCAGAGTTAACTCAACGAACGATGCCTCTATAAAACCCCGGATCCCTGTCTACAAAGGGATGACAGCTTGCGGGCCGGTGTGCATTCCCTTATTTCAAGCAAGGTGATAATCATTCCCATGAAGATAGAAATCTAGCCACATTTGATAATTGAAGCATTCATCATTGAAAATTGATACTTATATTGAATACGATTGAGCGGATGGCCCCGTTCGGAATAAAGAATGCCAACAAATGGAGAAATTGATATGATACGACCGATGTTCGGCTACCGGCCCAAGCCAAAAAAATTCGATTTACCGATGCGTTACTATGATCCTGAAAAGGAAGAACGGGAGAAGAACCGAAGGAAACGCAGAATTAAGTTTCAGACACACAACCGGGTACAACCCAAACAGTTTACCCGGGTTATTATGTACGCTGTACTGCTCAGTTTTGTAGTTTATATCATTTCACTTTTAGGATAAGTAAAACCCCACATTGAGCGAGACCCGTACCCGTAATTCTATTATCCATCCTTTACCACCCGAAATCAGCAACAAGATTGCTGCCGGGGAAGTTATTCAAAGGCCTTCTTCGGTAGTAAAAGAACTGCTGGATAATGCAATTGATGCAGGAGCCGATCAGGTCAAGATTATTGTAGAGAACGCAGGACGTACGCTTATCCAGGTTATTGATAATGGCTGCGGCATGAGTGATGAGGATCTCCCGCTTTGTTTTGAACGCCATGCCACTTCGAAAATCAATTCTGTTGAGGATCTTTTTAGAATCCGTACGTTGGGGTTCAGGGGAGAGGCAATGGCCTCGATAGCATCCGTTTCCCAGGTTAATGTTCGATCTAAGCGTGCCGAAGATGATAACGGCTGGGAGATGGAAATTTGGGGTGGTGAGCAAAAAGATGTGGTTCCGGTTGCCACCGATAATGGTACTTCAATTTCAGTTCGCAACCTGTTTTTTAATGTGCCGGCCCGCCGCCAGTTTTTAAAAACGGATGTGACTGAACTCCGTCATATACTTAGAACCGTTCAGTATGCAGCTTTGGCAAGTATCGATGTAGCTTTTGAAGTAGTTGCAGATGGTGAAGTGATATATAACCTGCCGGTTCAGCCTTTGGAAGATCGCATAGCTGCTATTTTTGGGAAATCTTACAAAGCCAGCCTGGTTTCATTTAACGAAGAAACCAGCTATGTGCGGATTCATGGCTTTGCTTCAGATCCCAAACTGGCTAAAAAGAGTCGGGGAGAACAGTTCCTGTTTGTAAACGGAAGGCCATTTCAGCACCGGTATTTAACACACGTTGTACTTAGTCTTTATGATGCATGGACCCGGAACAATGAATATCCGTTTTATGCACTCTTTTTGAGATTGATCCTTCCGGGGTGGATGTGAATGTGCATCCCTCAAAAATGGAGGTCAAGTTTGAGGACGAGCGCAGCATTATACAATTGGCTCGCTCAGTAGTGAACCGTGCTTTGAACGAGCATTTCATGGTTCCTAATATTCCCCGGAGCGATGATCCTTTTTTGAGTGACTCTCATTCCAAAGGCATTGATGATGGTTTTAGCTTTACAATGCCTAAACCTTCACAGCGTAGTGACTCAGGCTTTCAAATACCTTCCCGCATAAATACACGGCCTATAGGAGGAAGAGGGGATGAGTTTACCAAAGAGTTGTATGGAATCGATTCATCCCGCAAAGATACCACAGGTGATGAACTGGCTTTTGATGTGCCGGATACAGGTACGCAGGTTCCTGCTGAAAAGTCATTCTGGCAATTACACAACACCTATATTGTTACGCAAACCCGTACAGGAGTTTGTCTTATTGATCAGTACCTGGCTCACAAACGTATTATCTTTGAAAAAGCGATTACCGCTACCGAATCGGCATTGCCGAGTACACAACAGCTTCTTTTTGCCCAAACCATGGAGCTTTCAGCAAGTGATTTCAACTTGCTCAAGGAACTGCATCCCATTCTTCAGCGTATGGGATTTTCCGTACAGCTTTTGAGTGGCAATACTGCCATGATTAACGGAGTACCTGCCGATATTGAGATTGGCAATGAGCAGGAAGTGTTGGTAGCCATGCTTCATCAGTACCAGGAATTGGGGCAACGCCTTCAGTTGGAAGCCCGGGAGAAGCTGGCTATTTCTTTTGCATCCAAAGCAGCCATCCCTCGTGGGAAAAAACTCACCGAAGAGGAGATGGAGGCTTTAGTCGATCAACTTTTTGCCTGTGAGCAGCCCTATCTTGACCCTTTACAAAAACCTACAATCGTGTATCTTTCGCTGGATGAAATTCAATCCAGATTCCGGTAGGATACATGAACATACTTGCCATAGAACCATTTTACAGCGGCTCGCATAAGGCATTTTTAAAAGGCTTAGAGAAATACTCTACGCATAACATTATTCCCATAAAGCTGAACTACAAAGGCTGGAAATGGCGTATGCACGGAGATTCTGTTACGCTTGGCCATCTTACCGGACAGGTAGAAGAGGATATTGACCTTTTATTCATCAGCAGTATGACGAACCTGCCCGCTTTCCTGGCGCTTACTAACCCTCGTTTTGCACATACTCCTACGGTCATGTATATGCATGATAACCAGTTTACACGCCCCATACCGGATGGAGAAACCCGTGATCTTACTTTCTGTTATATCAACTACCTGAGTATGCTGGTGGCTGATAAACTGGTGTTTTCATCTCAATTTCATTTGGATGACCTTTTGGAAGCACTGCCTACTTTTCTGGATAATTATCCTGATGACAAGCATTATAATACTGTAGACCAGATCCGGGAAAAAAGTGTAGTGATGTATCCCGGTTTGGAGCTAAAAGCATTTGATGAGCAGCCTGATACCCGAAAATCAAATGAGCGCCCGGTAATAGTATGGAACCAGCGCTGGCAGTTTGACCGTAACCCGGCCATGTTTTTCAGGGTTTTGAATCGCCTGAATGATATTGACCTGAAGTTTGATCTTATCCTGGCTGGGGATACCAAACACGAAAAGCCTGAGGAATTTGAAAAAGCCTGGTCTCGATACGGTCAGCAAATCACTCATTTCGGCTATGTGGATGACAAAGAGAATTACTCTAAACTGCTTCATTCAGGTGATATCGTGGTTTCTACTGCTACTTATGAGTTCTTTTGTACACCCATCCTGGAGGCAGTTTATTGTGGATGTCACCCATTGGTTCCAAGAAATCTTCATTACCCCGAGCTGATACCCGAAAGCCTGCACAATCCTTTATTACATGCTTCTGTATTGTATGATTCTGAAGATGATCTGTTCCGTTATATGCGGGATTTGATTATGGGAAAGAATAAGCCCTTACCTAAAAGCTCTTTGCAGAATATTAATAAGCATCTGGACTGGAGCCGGAAAATAAAAGAATATGACAGGATGTTTGAAGAGATGGTAGGTAGTGTCTGATCTGCGAACTAAGTGAAGCAATCATTTAGAGAGATTCCAGTTTGTATCTTCTCAAGCTCAACCTAAACCATATGTCATCCTGAGCATACCTGCGAAGGATCTACAGGATTAAATTGTTGGCTTTGACTCACACAGGTAGATTCTTCGGAAGTATCCTCAGAATGACGGTAAGAAGCGAACGTCATTGACGAAAAGTACTCTACAGATCCCGGATCAAGCCCGGGATGACAGTGAGGGCCTTGAGGAGCACAGAGCTATAATTAGTTCTTATGATTAAAACGATAAAGCAATCTCAGGCTTTATGGGTGGTGTATTGGGATCACTTCGCTCTGCTCGTGAATGTTTAATTTTTTTGTGCATTCAGCTGTCAATGGATGATTATCTGAATTTCACTGGTACACGACGAACAGGCATTAATCAAAAAGGAGCGTCCTCATCATCGGGAGCCGGATTGTGAGGTAATGGTGGAGGGCCATCATTACCACCCAGATTAGCATTCAGCAAATCATCTGAAGCAGGAGGTAGGCCGGCTGTTGGTTGGGCAGAAGTCAGGTTTTCGAATCGAGCATAATCTTTCACGAAGTACAACATCTTGCTGCCCACAGGACCATTACGTTGCTTTCCTATAATCACTTCAGCGAGCCCGGCTGTCGATTGTCCCTCTGCTGTTGTGGTAATTCCATAGTACTCAGGCCGATACAAAAATAATACCACATCAGCATCCTGTTCAATAGAACCTGATTCCCGTAAATCGCTAAGCTGTGGTCGTTTATCTCCGCCTCTTTGTTCAACTGCACGGCTTAACTGTGAGAGTGCAACTACCGGAACATCCAGTTCTTTGGCAAGTGATTTTAACCCCCTGGAAATAGAAGCAATTTCCTGTTCCCGGTTTCCTGAGTCTTTTGAAGAACCCTGCATTAACTGCATATAATCAATAATTACCATCCCAATGTTGTGCTCACTTTTAAGGCGACGACACTTGGTACGAAGCTCCATTAGTGTAATAGCAGGGGTATCATCAATAAAAATTTCTGTAGCAAAAAGATCGCCTGCTGCATCTATCAATCGTTTAAATCCATCATCATTCAGGGTTCCCTTGCGGGCTTCATCTGCACGAACCCTGGCCTCCATGGTCAGCAAACGTTGCACTAGTGACTGGTTCGACATTTCAAGGGAAAAAATTGCCACAGGGGTTCTGAGGCTTTCATCGGGGTGCATAGCGGCATTACGTGCTGCTGTAAGTACAAAAGCTGTTTTACCCATAGACGGACGCGCAGCAATTATAATCAGATCACCTTTTTGCCAGCCTGCTGTCATTTGATCGACTGCTAACCCGGTGGGTACGCCCGTAATCCCGTACTTCTTGCCCCTCATGTCTTCCAGGTAAGCAAGGGTATCTTTCAGGATATCAGCTACAGGTGTCGAGCTTTTTTTTGCCTTTTTATTAGCTACTTCGAAAATTTCAGCTTCAGCATTGTTAAGCACATCATATGCATCTGTGCTCGGATCATAAGCATCCTTAATAATGCTATTAGATTTCATTATCAAAATTCGCTTAATTGCTTTCTCAATAATGATTTGAGAATGATAATCAATATTAGCGGCACTACTAACTCTTCTAGTAAGATCTGCTAAATAAGTTGGCCCTCCAATAATATCCAATTCACCAACGTCTCGAAGCTCATGTTCTACTGTGAGTAGATCGAGAGGATTATCTCTCTCATAAAGATTCGAGAGTTGCTGAAATATTTTTTTATGTGCAGGCACATAAAAATCATCAGCGCTGAGCATTTCTAAAGCAATTGTGGCAGCGCCATGCTCTAGCAGCATAGCTCCTAATACTGATTGTTCCACCTCTGGTGCTTGTGGTGGAATTCTACCTTCTTGTTGAAGCGATCTTTCTGCTTCTGAGTAGCCAAGTTGTTTGATGTTAGAAGGTTTTTTTTCTGCCATGAATGAATTAAGTGAGATGAATTAAGCTAAGTATTTGACTGATAATGTTTAGACTTTTTTCAGTTGAAAGATTAAAAGTCAGTTGAAAAAGTAGTGGAGAACTTTCCCTTTTTCATGTTAATTATTTTGTTATAAATATAGTTATAAACAATTTGAACATATATCGAATATATGCCATATATAGAAATTCACATGTTATGCACATCAGGGCTGGCCACCCAATTCATCATACCGTGCGCGGAGTAACTGAACATCCTCCCAGGTAGGACGTTTCCACTGGGGATTTCTTAACAAAGCTGCGGGATGATAGGTTGCCATGAGTTCCCTGCCATGAAAAGAATGAAATTTCTTTCGCATTTTTCCCAATGACGAATCTTGATTGAGTAAGGTAGTAGCAGATATTCTTCCCACACATAAAATCAGTTTAGGGTCTACCAGTTCAATCTGGCGAAGGAGATAAGGAAGGCTCCGTTGCCGTTCTTCGGGTTTGGGGTCTCTGTTGTTGGGAGGTCGATGTTTGAGAATATTAGCTATGTAAATATCTGATCGCCTAAAATTAATGGCCTCCATGATTTTATCCAGAAGCTGCCCAGCTTTTCCTACAAAAGGCTCTCCCTGCTTATCCTCATTTTCACCAGGTGCTTCTCCCACAATCATAAGATCAGCATTAGGATTACCCACCCCAAAAACAAGATTGGTATTTGGTAAATCCGTTTTGAGAACTTCAGCGTTATGGCATAGTTCACGGAGCTCATCTAAAGTGGTACAGTTTTGTATCAACTCAGCTTCGGTAAGTGGTGAATCCTGTATTTCTGCCTGAGCCTTATATTCAGTGGGTGCATCTTCCGTAAACATGGGTTCGGAATGTTTTTCTTTGTGTTCTGCTTCCGGCTTTTCAGATGTAAAGGCATCCATATCTACAGGGAAATCACCATAAATCTCCCGTTGTTGACGGATAAGCCGGAGAGATCGTTCTAAAAGTTCTTCAGGAGTGAATCCAGCCATTAATCAATTAGTTCTTCAATAATCTTTTGTTCTTCCAGAACTTCTAAGGGAAGTTTTCCAAAGTTAAAACCTTCTTTGGAGCGCTTACCAATTTCAATATTCTGAACAGTATTAGTTAGGCGTGAATTAAAAGGGACGGCTACCCGCAGGTAATTATCGCTCCACCCTAACATAAACCCGTCTTTGTTAGCTTCTTCAAAAAGAACAGGGCGGGTTTGACCAATAAATTGCTGATCAAAATCGAATCGTTTCTTTTCCGAAAGCCTTCGAAGTTTGTGTGTACGTGCCTTGCGCTCCTGCTTAGGTACAACCGGGTCTAAAGTAAGTGCATGCGTATTGGGGCGCTCTGAGTAGGTGAATACATGCAAATAAGAAACATCCAGTGAATCAATAAAGTCAAAAGACTCATAGAAAAACTCTTCTGTTTCACCGGGATGCCCAGTAATTACATCTACACCAATACAGGCATCGGGTATAAGCTCTTTAATAAGCTCAACCCGCTGTTGGTAAAGATCAGAACGATATCGCCTGCGCATAGTCTTCAGCATTTCATCTGAGCCACTTTGAAGCGGAATATGGAAATGGGGCTGCATTACTTCAGACTGAGCAGCAAAATGGATAATTTCGTCGGTAAGCAGGTTAGGCTCGATGGAGGAAACCCTGAGGCGCTCAAGCCCATCAACCTTGTCCATTGCCTGGAGCAGTTGCAGGAAGTTTTCATCCGTTCCATAGCCAAAATCCCCGGAATTGACCCCTGTAATGATGATCTCTTTAAAACCTTCTTCAACAAGCTGGTGGGCATTTCTAACCACGGTAGCTATTTTCGGGCTTCGGCTTGCACCTCTTGCTAAAGGAATGGTGCAGAATGAACATTTGTAATTACATCCGTCCTGAACTTTCAGAAAGGCCCGGGTACGATCATCGGAAGAAAAAGCATTATGGAAATCTACCGCTTCATTTACATCGGTATTGTGGATAATGGTTTTTTCCTGCTTCACAAAGTCATCAAACAGATCGAGAAGCTTGAACTTATCCTTGGCTCCCAAAACTACATCCACACCTTCAATTTGGGCGATTTCTTCCGGTTCCAGCTGTGCATAACATCCAACAACCGCGA
The DNA here is from genome assembly GCA_006969905.1 of Balneolaceae bacterium. GTDB lineage: Bacteria > Bacteroidota > Rhodothermia > Balneolales > Balneolaceae > Balneola. The sequence continues at coordinate 2,637,944 of CP030887.1, forward strand.
CAAATGCCTCCGGATTACGGCGTAATGCCTGACGCACAGTTTTTCGGCAGGCACTGTTTGCATCTAAAGTAACAGAACAGGTATTAATGATATAAATATCAGCCGGATCAGTAAACTCTCCCAAATCGTATTCTGCATGTTCAAAATCACGACGCATGGAGGATGTTTCGGAGAAATTAAGTTTACAGCCCAGTGTTTCGAAAGCCACTTTTTTCATAACAGAAAAGATAAGAAGAATTCAATTATCAATTATGAATGATTGAATTTGGAATTAGAAAAGACAAATTACGTGTTTTTAAAATGAGTAAATCATTTTAAATCAATACTCATCTTCAAGCTCAACAGGAGGCTTTTCTTCCCTGAATACCTCAGCGGCATCGGCAAAGCGGGAGGCAAGGCCTACCATAACTAGGCGGTCGCCAGCTTCCAGCCGGAAAGATCCTGCCGGGTTTCCGGTATTCTTGCCATCTCGTTGTACTGTGAGAACAGTAATTTCGTATTTGTTTCTCAGCATCAGTTCAGAAAGGGTTTTGCCTGCTGCATAGCTTCCTTCACGAACCAGCACCGCACGCGTATGTAAGCCTTCTTCATCGAGTCCCTGTAAAACCATAAGGTGGGCTTCCTGTATGCTTCCCCGCATTATTTGGTAATCCTCAGCCCGAAGTTCCTGGATGTGCTGCTGGATTTCCGGTTCAGGGATCATGTAAGAGCGCAATACCGTTGAGAATAACCGGACAGCGGTTTCCATTTCTTCAGGTACTACGGTATCAGCCCCAACCATTTCCAGGGCCTCAGCCTGTGCCAGGTAGCGCGTTCTGACAATAACCTCTAGTGTGGGGTTCAAATACTTAGCCAGCTTGATGATTTTTGGGCTCGCATCAGGATCATTTATGGCAATTACACAGAGCTTGGCTTTATTAACCTGTGCATGTTCCAGGATATGGGCACGGGTAGCATCGCCATATACAGCTTTGATATTTTGCTTGTGCATCTCATTTACTGATTTGGGATTCATTTCAATAACAATGAAAGGAATACCTGTTTCATTAAATGTTCGTACTAAATTACGCCCTGCCGGGCCATATCCAACCAGGATAACATGATCCTCTAAAGCGATATCAGGTTGAGGGTCAGAGGTTTTCTTTCTTTTCTCACCAAGCTTTTTGAGCGGGGTTTTTGAAAACAACTCTCCAACTTTTGGGCTGATAGATAAGAAAAACGGGGTTAAAAGCATCAGTATTACAGAAACCGCGATGAACATTTGAGAGCCCAATTCTCCAAAACCTCCTGGTTCCAGACCTGCTTTCCGTCCGGCTCGTTCAAGTACAAATGAAAATTCCCCGATTTGTGCCAGCACAATCCCTGCAGCAGCGGCAATCCGTACCGGGTAACCTAAAACCAGCAAACTAACGGAACTCAGTATGAACTTGAGCAGCAATACCCCCGATACAATACCCAGTAAAAGCAGTGGATACTCAAGTACAAACTTAACATCCAGCAACATCCCTACAGAGACAAAGAAAACGGCGTTAAAAATAGTTTTTACTGGAATAATCTCGCTAAGGGCATGATCACTGTAATGGCTTTCGCTCACAACCAAACCTGCAAGAAAAGCCCCTAATGCCAAACTTACATCAGCCAGGTTGGTAAGGGCTGCTGTCCCGAAACAAATAGCCATTACCGTAAGCAGGAAGAGTTCCTGGCGACGTGTTTGAGCAACCTTGTCTAAAATCCAGGGTACAATTTTTCGGGCCAGGAGAACAATCCCGATAATGAGAAGAACTGCTTTGCCCAGTACAATCAGAATATCCACTGTTGAGCCGCTTTCTCCTGAAAGCAAAGGTACGAGCAGCACCATGGCAATAATGGCGAAATCCTGGAAAATCAGTACTGCCAGTGAAAGCCGCCCTACAGGAGTATCTGTTTTATTCTGCTCGCTTAGTAAGCCCAGGATAATGGCTGTGGAGCTTAGAGCTACCAGGAACCCTGTATAAATACCTATTCTCCAGTCTATATTGAGGAGCAAAAATATTCCAACAACGGATACCACGGTGAGGAGTACTTGCAGTCCACCCCCGATAAAAATGGCAGATCTTATGCGCGAAAGTTTTTCTAAACTAAATTCGATACCAATAGTGAACAGCAGTAAAATGATTCCTATTTCTGCCAGCATATCAACCAGCGCTTGATCCTGTACAAGGCCTAAGGCATTGGGGCCAATAAGCACACCGGCCAATAGAAACCCGGTTATAGGTGCCAGCTTAATTTTATAACAAAGAAAAGCTATTGCTACGCTGACCAGAAACAAGGCCACAATTTCATTCAAAAAAGGTAAGCTTACCGCAAAAAACATAGATTTTTATTGCCTGTAGTTATGATTAATTCAAAGATATGAATTTGAAGTAACTAAGCTATGAGAAACAGTAACTTTAGGAATCTTTTTTCAGAAATCTGCTGATTAAAAAAATTAGCATTTCATTTCTGGTTAAAAAGCGTGAATTTCGGGCTGATAAAAAACCATAGTGTTAACCATACATAATGAGTATCAAAGATCAGATACAAGAGGAGGTCACCATTCGTTTTGCCGGTGATTCCGGTGATGGGATGCAGCTTACCGGCTCTCTTTTCACAAACACAACCGCCCTTCTAGGCAACGACTTAAGAACCCTGCCAGAATTCCCTGCCGAAATACGTGCTCCGGCCGGTACAGTTCCCGGGGTTTCATCTTTCCAGCTAAAGTTTGGCAGTAACGAAGTACTAACGCCTGGAGATGAGTGTGATGTTTTGGTGGTAATGAATTCAGCTGCCTTAAAGGCTAACCTTTCCTTGCTTAAGAAAGGAGGGATTGTTATAGCTAATACATCCGGTTTTGATAAAAAGAATTTGAGCCTTGCAAAATATCCGGCGGGTGTTAATCCGCTGGAAGATGGTTCGCTGACTGAATATGAGCTTATCGAGGTGGATGTAACAAAGCTGGTTAAGGAAGCTATTTCGGATATGGGTTTGTCTTACAAAGACGAAGAGCGAACAAAAAATATGTTTGTATTGGGCTTGTTGTATTGGATGTATAATCGCCCGATGGAATCTACCATCAGTTTTTTAGAGACGAAGTTTGGGAATAAGCCTGAAATAGCTGAAGCAAATGTCCGGGTTCTCAAAGCCGGGTATTTTTATGGTGAAACAGCTGAAATTTTCAGTTCGAGGATTACTGTTAAGCAGGCAGATTTAAAACCTGGAACGTATAGGAATATAACAGGGAATGATGCAACTGTGCTTGGGCTGGTAGCAGCTGCCCGCAAAAGCAATATGCCGTTATTCTTTGGGTCTTATCCCATTACCCCGGCTTCTGATATCTTACATGGCCTGTCAATGCACAAGAAATTCGGCATCACAACCTTCCAGGCTGAGGATGAAATAGCAGCGGTTTCTTCATCTATTGGAGCATCTTTTGGAGGAAGTATTGGCGTAACCAGTTCCTCAGGGCCTGGGATTGCGCTAAAGGGGGAAGCAATCGGTTTGGCCGTTATGCTTGAACTTCCCCTGGTGGTAATAAATGTACAGCGTGCAGGCCCTTCAACCGGGATGCCTACCAAGACTGAACAGGCTGATTTATTACAAGCCATGTATGGGAGAAATGGGGAAAGTCCGCTTGTGATTGTAGCTCCAAGCTCTCCGGCTGATTGTTTTGAAATGGCTTTCGAAGCTGTACGAATTTCTTTAGAGCACATGATTCCGGTGATGTACCTCTCAGATGGGTATATCGCAAATGGTTCAGAACCCTGGAATTTTCCTAAAGCAGATGAACTGAAGGATATCAAGGTGCGCCTGGAAGGCCCGAGAAAAGACACTGAATCACAATTCCTCCCGTATATTCGTGATGAACGGGGAGTACGAAGGTGGGCGATACCCGGCACGGAAGGAATTGAGCACCGGGTAGGTGGTTTGGAAAAAGAAGATGAAACAGGCAATGTTTCTTACGATCCAGATAACCACCAGAAGATGACCAATCTGAGAAAAGAAAAGCGTGACCGTGTAGCTGATTTTATACCGCTCCAGGAAGTGGATCAGGGTAAAGAAGGAGGGGAGATTGTATTGGTTGGCTGGGGTGGAACGTATGGAAGCCTCCGTACGGTAACTCATCAGCTGAGAAAAGAAGGCATGGATGTGTCTCATATCCATGTTAAATATATCAGCCCTTTCCCAAAAAACCTGAAAGAATTACTTGAGGGATACGACCAGGTAATTGTGCCTGAGATCAATGACGGCCAGTTAGTCCGGCTTCTTCGATCCGAGTATATGTTGAAAGCTACCCCTATTAACAAAGTAAAAGGGCGTCCATTCGGAGTCCAGGAGTTGAAAGCGGAAGTCAAAAAAGCTATCAAAACACCGGTTAGTTAATTATAAAGCGTACTATTATGCCTATCGAAACACTTATTGATGAATTTATAGCAGAACATAAAGCGGATCTGGATAATCTTCCTGGCTATTCTGCTAAAGAGTTTTCTTCTGACCAGGATGTGCGTTGGTGCCCGGGTTGCGGAGACTATACCATTCTGAAGCAGGTACAGAATGCGATGCCTGATCTGGGCTATGCAAAGAAGGATATCGTATTTATTTCCGGTATTGGCTGCTCTTCGCGTTTCCCGTACTATATGGATACGTTTGGAATGCACTCCATCCACGGAAGGGCACCTGCCATTGCTACCGGTTTAAAAGTCTCACGCCCTGATCTTTCCGTGTGGATTATAACAGGAGATGGGGATTCGCTTTCAATCGGGGCCAATCATTTTGTACAGTTGCTTCGCAGAAACGTAAATGTGAATCTGCTACTGTTCAATAACGAGATTTACGGGTTAACAAAAGGACAGTATTCACCCACCACCCCGGTAGGTGCCAAATTCAAGTCCACTCCTTATGGCTCTATTGATCATCCGTTTAATCCGCTGGCTTTAAGCCTGGGTGCAGATGGCTCATTTGTTGCCCGCGCCATGGATCGTGATCCAAAACATCTAAAGGAAATGATTTTGCGAAGCCACCAGCACCAGGGAGCCTCCATGCTGGAGATTTACCAGAACTGTATCGTATTTAATGACGGTGCTTTTGAACTATTTACCGATAAGAAGAGCAGGCCAACTGAAGCCATTTACCTGGAACAAGGTCAGCCTTTAATCTTTGGTAAAGAAAAGGATAGGGGAATCAGACTGGACGGTTTACAACCTGAAATTGTAGAACTTGGCGATGATTTTTCTAAAGACGATTTGTGGATTCATGATGAAAAGGATCACACCAAGGCCCACTTGCTGTCTCGTTTCTTTGAGCATCCTCCCAAAGGGCAAAGTGTAACTTTTCCAAGGCCTTTTGGAGTACTTTATGCGGCAGACAGACCACGATATGATGAGGATGTAGTTAACCAGGTAGAATACGCTAAAGCCAATCACGGAGAAGCGGATTTGGATGCCTTACTCGAAGGGCCGGAGACCTGGGTGGTTAAATGATTTGAATTAGGAATAATTCAACTAAGAATTAAAAATTCTTATTTATCCGGATTAACCAGGAGAAATTTAGCCTCGCTGAATTTATTTCAGCATCTGCGAGGAATGATACTTTGATCTGGAATGAGATAGCTAGAAAACTTTCCACTACAGATCCTGAAACGAGTTCAGGATGACGAGGAGGTTGTCATTTCGAGCGGAGCGAAAAATTTACAAAGTCCGTTTGATTGGGGAACTTTACAGGGTTCATTGAGTTCTCGGATCAAATTAAAATGATGGTCTTTTCTGACTCTGATATTCTGTATTGAAGTGTACAGGTTAAGCTATAAGGTTAGTTCCGAAGCAAGTGCACTGCTAGAACTAGATGTGATCAGAGAAATTATTTGTGTTGGTATAAGTGAGAAAATTATTTTTCTAGAGAAGGATATACTTCAGCTCCGCTATATCTTTCAACTTCATTAGAACCATATTCTGATGTATAATTAATCACAATAGAAATTCTTCTAAAAGCAGCTCTAATTTTTTCAGTATTTAATTCATCATAAACAGGTAGCGGAGCAGCTACTAAATCATAAGAATCTTGAGATAATAATTGATCCACAGGCTCGATGATGGTAAAAATAGTTTGTTCAGGGAGTTTTAGTTCTTTTGTAAGTTCTTCAAATCTATTCAGTCCTAGTTCTTTTTTCACATGTTTTTCATCAATATAAAAATCAAAGCTTTTAATAATCGCAGGGCCTAACCCTTTGTTTATTAAAGATACTGTCGCGTAGTTAAATTTAGGAGTTATTTGAGAACTAAAATCAAGCTTAGGTCTTAAAATTGCTTCGTTATGTTTTTTTGATTCATAAAACCCCTTTATCGAAATAGACAAGGAAATGAAAGATACAATGGCAGCTAAACCTGCTATAATAATCTCCGGATCATTCCAATTCATTTAAACAACCTCAGGAACATGCTCCGGTTTGGCATTTTTATAAGAGGGGCGGGGCGTTAAGCCAAACAGTTCGAACATGTGTATGTCCTCATCTATTTCATTGTTATCGGTAGTAAGGAGTTTTTCCCCGGTAAAAATGGAATTAGCTCCGGCCATAAAGCAAAGTGCTTGTTCTTCAAAAGTCATGCGGACACGTCCGGCAGAAAGGCGAACCATAGATTCAGGCATCAAAATACGGGCAGTGGCAATCATGCGGGCCATTTCCCAGCTGGGTACTTTAGGCTGGCCTTCCATCGGGGTACCGTCAACAGCTATCAAAGCATTTACAGGAACTGATTCCGGATGCTGATCTAAGTTGGAAAGGGTATAGAGGAGTCCGATTCGGTCTTCGTGGGTTTCGCCCATTCCAACAATCCCACCGGAACAAACAGAGATATTATTATCCTGCACTTTTTTAATGGTATCGAGGCGGTCTTCATAAGTCCGGGTCGTAATAATCTTCTTGTAGAAGTCTTCACTACTGTCCAGGTTGTGATTATAAGCATATAAACCTGCTTCCTTTAGCCTGGCAGCCTGTTCATCGGTCAACATTCCCAAAGTGGCACATACTTCCAGGCCTAAATCTGCTACACCTGAAACCACATCCAGTACTTCATCAAAATCTTTGTTTTGGCGCGCACTTCTCCATGCAGCCCCCATACAAAAGCGTGTACTTCCTGCTTCTTTAGCACGCTCTGCAGCGGCAAGGATCATTTCCTTAGGCATCAACTTCTCGTTGTTAACTCCTGTGTTATACCTGGCTGATTGAGGACAGTAGGAGCAATCTTCTGAACAGCCTCCTGTTTTGATAGACAAAAGAGTACACACCTGTACTTCTCCGGTTTCATGATACTCTCTGTGAACCGTTGCTGCCTGGTAAATGAGCTCCATTAAAGGAGTGTTGTAGATGTTCGTAATTTCTTCTTTGGTCCAGTCGTTTCTTATTTCCGCCATTGTGTGCAATTGGGTGTAAATTCATCCCAAAAGTAATACGATTCATTTCAAAACCCAATGAACTTTCGCATTTATTTATAGATAAAAATGTTCTATCCTCAAATAAAAAATCAATGCACGAAGTACTGGTATCCGGCAAAAGTTCTTTTAAGATCGAAGTGCCAAATAAGCTTATAGAAACAGGAGAGAAGGGGAAAAAACCACTGATTGTTTATTTGCATGGGTATAAGCAGAATATAGAACAGTTTGAAGAGAAGGTTTCTGATATGCTTAAACTGAATGCCTATCATTTATTCATCCAGGGACCTTATCCTGTTTATGATGAAAGCAGGGCCCTGAATGTTTCAAAATGGGGAAGGGCCTGGTATTTGTATGATGGAAATAAAGGGCAATTCACTAAATCATTAGAGATTACCTCAGAGTTTATCCAGGAAGTAATCGACAATTTGCTGAAGTTTATTGAGGTTGACAGGGTATGTTTGTTCGGCTATTCAATGGGCGGCTACCAGGCAGGTTATTTTGCGTTGTCCAGGTGGAAGCATGTTTCTGAGTGTATCGTGGTTGGTGCCCGTATCAAAACAGAAGTTTTTGAAGAGAGGTTAGATTCGGCAAAACATATCCGGTTTTTGGCTATACATGGAGAAGATGATACCAGTGTACTACCGGGGCCACAGCAAAAGGAAGTTGAGAAGCTACAGGCGAAAGGTTTTGAGGCTTCATTTATACTGTTAAAAGAGCCCCATAGGTTAGTACCTGCTTACATAGCTGAGTCGATCCATTGGCTAAAAGCAATAGGGTATTGATTAAAGCAAGATTTTTTTCTAATGTTTGTTAATAATTTCTAATAATACTATTGATTCCAAGTCGATAATTGCTTAGGATTAAACACGCTAAATAAATTCATTCAACATAGGGTATGAATATACTTGTAGTAGAGGATGATCCCTCTGTAAGAACACTTGTCAAAGCGGTTTTAGAACATAATGGCAATGAAGTAAGCACGGCTGAAACAGCAGCTGATGGCCAATCTAAAGCTATTGAAAATGCTTATGACATGATTGTTTTAGATTTAGGTTTGCCGGACGGAGATGGTTATGAAGTTTGTAAAAACATCAGGGACGAAAATGTAGCTACTCCCGTACTGATACTCTCAGGAGAACAGGAAACTGATGTAAAAGTTAAATGCCTGAAAGTAGGTGCGGACGATTACCTCACTAAGCCTTTCAACACTGAAGAGCTTATTGCTCGTATGGAAGCTATTAAAAGAAGAACAGCAGCTTCCGGCGATCAAACACTAACCTGTGGTGAGCTTAAAGTTGATTTGCTGAACCGCGAGTTTATGATCAATACGGAGAAAGTTCAGCTTACCAATAACGAGTTTAACTTGTTGGTGTACTTCCTGAAAAACAGGAACCGTGTAATTACCCAGGAAGAACTGGCTGAAAAGGTCTGGGATATCCATTTTGATACTCAAACAAATTACATAAATGTTTATATCAGCTACCTGAGAAAGAAAATCAGGGAGCATACTGAAACCGACTATATTGAAACCGTCAGAAAGAAAGGATTTACCTTTCGCTGCGATGGTTAACTGATTTAAGGCTGCTTTTGCAGCCTTTTTTATTTATGGAACAATCTCAGCTAATACAGCTTACGGCTTATCTCAGAGACTTCATTACAGAAGAAAGATGGGAAAAGATTAACCAGGTACTGCAGCAGCGTACAAGGCATATTTCCGTAGTTCTTGAAGACATCTATCAACCCCATAATGCAAGTGCTGTATTACGAAGTTGCGATGGCTTTGGAATCCAGGATGTTCATATTATTGAAAACAGGAACCGGTTTGATGCATCCAGCGAGGTTACTATTGGTGCTGACCAATGGATTACACTAAAACGTTATAATTCTGAAGGGCAGAATAATACGATAGCTTGTATCAATGAATTGAAGGAAAAAGGTATTTCCGTAATTGCCACTACCCCTCATGAGGAAGATCAGGATCTTAATGAATTGGACATCTCAAGACCAATGGCGCTTGTTTTTGGTACAGAGCTTGAAGGAGTTACAGGAACGGTACTACAACATGCTGATGGTTTCGTGAAAATTCCTATGTATGGATTTAGTGAGAGCTTCAATATCTCGGTGAGTGCTGCAATTTGTCTTTATGACCTAACCACTCGCCTTCATTTATCTGATATAGAATGGGGTCTTTCTAAAGAAGAAAAAGAGCTTCTTCGCTACGAATGGGTAAAGAATTCCATTAAAGCAGGGGAACAGCTGGTTAAAAGGTTTTTAAATAACATGAGTTCGAGATAAGAACGTTTAAATAGGTACCTAAGCGGGTTTTAGTCATTCCCGCGCAGGCGGGAATCTAGAGTTAGCTTTTATAAGGTGTACTTTACTTTTAAGCTAATCTTAGATTCCGGCTTTCGCTGCGGAATGACTTTCTTTAACATTCAAAGAGAGTTTCTTATCTCGAACTCACGTTAAATACCAATGCCTGGTAATTTACTAACGAGGCAGGCGTGTATCCATATCGGCAACCATGTATGCAAAAACAGCCATAGTGGCTACGCACTCATCAAAATCTTCCTTATTCAATTTGTCAATTGTATCTGCATCGGTATGGTGGAACCAAAAATACCTGCTTCCATCAACAAGTAACCCCATTCCGGGCACGCCGTCTCTCATGAGAGGCCCGATGTCAGCACCACCACCACCTTTTCTAACTTCACCTGATTCTGCAGAAGCCAGGAGCTTTCCAATTTCCACGAGTTGCTCATAAGCTTCGTTGCTACCACTAAATCCAAACCCAATAGGGTCAAAAACACCACTATCTGATTCAATAGCTAAAACATGGTTATCCAGTGATTTTTCATCTTCCTTAACCCAGCGATGGTATTCATTGGCTCCCCTGAGCCCGTTTTCTTCATTTGTCCACAGTACAACCCTAATGGTTCGTTTAGGCCGTTCACCTGTTTCTTTGATAAGGCGTAGTGCTTCCCATGCAGCCACACAGCCCCCGGCATCATCCATAGCTCCCTGTCCCACATCCCAGGAATCAATGTGCCCACCCATTACTATAATTTCGTCAGGGAATTCACTTCCTGTAATTTCTGCAATCACATTACGAGAGTCAGCATCAGGTAAAGTACGGGCTTCCATATAGATGGAGACGGTTACATCTTCTCCGCGATCGATAAAGCGTTGTATCATACTGGCATCCTCAACGGTAATGGCTGCATGTGGTATTTTGTTTATTCCGTCCTGGTAACGCATAGTTCCTGTATGAGGGGTTTGCATGGAATAAGAAGCTACTGACGAGATAAGGCTTGCAATAGCACCATGCCGTGCGGCTTCTACAGCGCCATTTACCCTGTAGTTGACGATTTCACCATAGGTTGTAAAGGGTATATTGAACAGCACAATGTTTCCTTTAACCTCATCAGAACGTTGAACAAGCTCATCGTAATTATTTACCACTATAACTTTTCCGGTGATACCTGATTCCGGGGTTCCAACACTACCCCCAAGGCCAAGCATGGGCAGGTTCCGTTTAATAGGGGCTTTCAGGATTATGGATTCATTTCCCCTTACCCAATGTGGTACTTTTACAGGTTGTGTCCAGACTTTACCAAAGCCTTCTTTTTTCATCTCCTCAACTATCCAGTCGATAGAGTTTTCAAGATTCTCTGAACCGCTTAATCGTGGACCAAATGTATCCACTAGGTAGGTTAGCCTTTCGAAACCGGAAGGATTTGTTAAGGCAGCGTCAATCAAAGAGGCAGCTCTTTCTTTTTGCTGTTTGGTAATACCCGGTTGTGCGGATAGGTGGATAGATAGCGAAAGGAAAAGTATGGTGAAAATGCTGAGAATCTTCTTTACAAACATAATATGAGTTTAATTTTGAACCGATCAAATAAACTCAAAAAGCAAGACTTTTGCTGACTGGTTTTGCAATAAGTTTTAAAACGAAAGAATGAAAAGGAGGGCTAGTCCATCGATTTCGTATTCGTATCAGCAATCTCCTGGTACATGAGATATTCCTCAGGAGATATATCGGCAAATAAGTAATTGATAGGATCGACAGATTTGCCATTGTAAACCACTTTGTAGTGAAGGTGAGGCCCCTGGGTTAAACCTGAATTACCGGAATATGCAATCAGCTGTCCCCGTTCAACTTTACTTCCTTTTCTTATGCCTTTAGGTACAGATGAGAGATGAGCATAAAGTGTTTCGTATCCATAGCCATGATCTACAATAACAATACGTCCCAGGTTGCCCCTTAGCCCTGAGAATTTGATAGTTCCATCTGCAGTAGTATGTACCGGGGTACCGATATCTGCCCTGAAGTCAATAGCATCATGCATTCTGGTATACATCAGAATTGGGTGGTCTCTCATGCCAAAACCGCTAATAATTACACCACTTACAGGTTTAATAGCAGGTAGGTGACGAAGTTTTTCGCTGTTCTCGTTATAAGCTTTTTTTAGCTCCTCGAAACTTAATTTCTGGATACTAATTCTTCTCTCAAGATTGTCGAGTTTGGAAGCTGTCCATTTCAGGAGCTCAGAGGTGGATTCAGTGTAGGTGTTGAATTCAGGAAATTCATCAGCACCACCAATACCTGCTTCTCTTTCATCGTAGGAAATATCATCCATCCCTAAAACGGAGCGGTATACTTCATTATCAGTTTGAGCAATATTTTGAAGTTGTTGGTCTAAACGGTTGATTGATTCCTTCGTAGACTCTAATTGAGTGTATAGAATCTCATTTTCAGCTTTAAGAGCCAACTCGGCAGGGGTGCCTACATAATTTGATAAAAACATAATGCCCAGCCCGGAAAGTATAACCCCCGTTAAAATCCAAATTGATAAGTTATATACTACTTGTTCTGTACGGCTATATTCTATAGGGATGAATTCACAGCGTTGCTCATCGTAGTAATAATGGTTTTTTAAAGGCATAGATAAATCTAGTTCCCGAAGGTTCAAAATTACCAACTGTACACGTTCTAGTCAAAGAGTAGTTACATATTCTAATGTTACTCAAAATCTCCTTCAAAATATTCAATAGCCCTAGCGGGAGCGCTACCCGCACCACTAGCTTTTTCTGCAATGCTTGATTGAACCCTGTCCTGGAAAGCAACTGCAGGGTCATACCCATAATGCTTGAGCAAATAATTCATCGCTATTACTTCGGCAATCACCGTAATGTTTTTGCCTGGGGTAATGGGTAAATGAATTAAAGGAATATCTAAACCAAGGATGGATACAGTATCATGGTTCAAGCCTGTACGCTCAACATTCCTGGTTTCATCCCATAAAGTTAGTTCCATAACCACTTCCAGGCGTTTTTGGTAGCGAATGGCACGAACTCCAAACATAGACATTACATCTACAATACCGAGTCCCCGTATTTCCATAAAATGTTTACTCATTTCTGTAGCCGACGACATAAGAATGCTGCTTTTCTTGGTGAGCATTACCACATCATCAGCAACTAAACGATGCCCTCTTTCAACCAAATCCAGCGCTACTTCACTTTTTCCAATACCTGACTTACCCGCAATAAGAATTCCGATTCCATAAACATCCACCATAGCTCCGTGTACCATGGTTTGTATAGCAAACTGATCATCCAGGAAGTCCCTTAGCAGGAACATAAAACGAGTAGTTTCGATAGGAGTTGTATAAACCGGAATACCGGCTTTTTCAGCCATATCTATCAGGTATTGAGGGAAATTGTTTCCGTCAGTGAGAAAAATGATCGGTATGTCGAAATTGGTCAGATTAGCAAATGCCTCTTTACGACCGTCATCAGATAATTGATCCAGGAACTGAGACTCTGTGTTACCGATAACCTGTATTCGATGATAAGTAAACAGTTCAACATAACCTGCCAAGGCCATTCCCGGCCTGTGTAATTCGGCCTCATTCACAAAACGGTCGCTTCCGCAATCATTTGAGGTGCATGAAACCAGGTTTATTTTTAGCCGTTCTTGTAGTTTCTCAACCAGGTAACTGACGCTGATTTTCTCTTTTCTGGGAATAGGCTTAGCTGTTGAAAACGGCATTTTTTAATGATTGGGATTTAGTTTTTGCTTGTAGCGCTTTAACTGCCTGGATAGAACATCAACAGCCTCAGAAATAGCTTTTTCGTATGTCTCCGACGACTCAGTAACCTTTAGCACTTTCTTGGGTACTTTAACGATCATTTCTACTTTCTGCGGGTTATTTATATCAGAAGAAGGGCGCAGGACGATATCGCAGGAGATTATTCGATCAAAAAACTGGTTAAGCTTATCTACGCTATCCGCAGCATATTCTTTAAGGTTATCGCTTGCTTCAAAATGTCGTGCTGTTATTGTGATATTCATACAATTATTCTTTAAACGTTTTAAGTTTTTGCTCTCGGATGTGCTTGTTCATACACATTTTTGAGTCGTTCCACACTGGTATGTGTATAGATTTGGGTTGCAGCAAGGTTTGCATGCCCCAAAAATTCCTTGATGATTCTAATATCTGCTCCATTGTTAAGCATGTGAGTTGCAAAGCTGTGCCGTAAAACATGAGGGCTTTTTTGGGTTACCTCACTGGTTTTTCTAAGATATTTTTCAACCATTCTTTGTACAGCTCTTTGGTAGAGTCTTTGTCCGCCAGCAGCAATAAAAACAGCTTTTCTCGCGTCTGCATCTGTTCGTGAATCATACAACTCTGTCTGCGTTTCCAGGTGCGCTTTAAGCGCAGAAACAGCTTTATCGCCAAGAGGGATAATCCGCTGCTTATTTCCTTTACCAGTTACATTCACCTGTTTTTGCTTCAAATCTATTTGCGAGCTGTTAAGTTCAACCAGTTCGCTTAACCGGATACCTGTACTATAAAACAATTCTAAAATGGCACGTTCCTGCCTTCCGGCAGGAGTATCAGTATCTACCATTTCCATCATTCTCTCAATATCTGTAGTGTGTACAGTTTTAGGAAGGATCTTATCTTTTTTAGGAACCACCAATAAGTGTGCAGGATTTTTCTGAATATGCCCACGCTTAAAACAGTATTTAAAAAACGAGCGCAGGGCTGCAACCTTCCTTGCAATGGTACTTTTTGCTAAACCTGATTCAGCGAGTTCACCCAGCCAAAGGCGTATCATAAGCCGTGAAATGGTTTGAACATTAACCTTTTCGAGTTCAACAGACTCCTGGGAAGCGCAAAACTCAAGGAAAGAAGTCAGGTCATTTTGATAAGACACGATGGTATGCTTTGACGAATTCTTTTCAACACTGAGGTATCGCAAATATTTTTCGATAAGCATTTTCATCTGTTCGTAATATGTTTAACTCAGCATAAAAAAGAAACTAAATAACATAGATATGCGAAGAAAAAAGATTACACTTCCCGGCCTTTCCAAACGGCTTTTTTCTTAGTTAAATAATCTGTGATACACTGTATCCCAAGAGCCTGGTACCATAGAACTGAGAGTGGGTGCAGAAACGGATATAATAAGCTCCATTTGAAAAGGGTATTTAGAATCACTCTTTGAGCCAGGATGATCAAAACCAAAATTGCAGATTGGGTGATTAATTCAAAGTTTTGAACGAAAAGCCCGATGCTCAAAGCAATAAAAGGAAATACATACACCAAAAGATGAATTAGGGCCATTATACTAAAGAAGAAGAGGTTTCTATTGAAACCAATAAAGAAGTTCTTTCTCAAGCCGTTCCAAATCTCATTATGAGAAGTGTACATCCTGCAATAAACACTTTTAACACCATGAAGCATCCTAAGCGTGAAACCCATTGATTTAATCTTTTTTGCCAACTCTACATCTTCAACCACCTGGTCTTTAACGGCCTCGTGGCCACCAATCACTTCATAGACACGCCTGTTAAAGGCCAAAAACTGCCCGCATGCTGCAGCAAAGCTGGAAGACATTTTTGTTTTCAATGAAGAAGGCAGCCACTTCGGGGCTTGTTGTACATAAATAGCAGGTAGCAAAGTCCATAAAGCAAAATAGATCAAAGGAATGACCATTTTTTCCCAGAATGATTCTAACTGCTGTTGAGGCCAGACAGTAATGGCATCAAACTGTTTTAGCTGCTCAACTGCTTTAGGGATTGCATTCTCTTCCAGGACTACATCTGCATCAATGAACAGGAGTATATCCCCGGTAGCCGACTTGCTTAGCTGATGGCATGCCCAGGGTTTGCCTAGCCAGTCTCCCGGTTTTTCCTGCCCTTCAATAAGAATAAGATTTTTGATAATAGTGGCAAGTCCTTGTACAATTTGCTTTGTGTTGTCTGTAGACTGGTCATCCAACACAAGTACTTCAAAGTTTTCATAGTCCTGCTTAAGTGCTGATGTAATGCATCGCTCAATAACGGCTGCTTCATTACGAGCAGGTATGCAGATACTTACTTTAGGAGTGAACTCATCCTTGATTGAAGGTAGACTTTCTAACCTTTTGAACTCAAATAGATTACGAAAAAGGACTAGGCTCGTAAATAATAAATATGCTGCGATGGTATAAAAAATAATTGTCATCATAATGCGAACGAAAGGTACGAAAGCTAAGGTTGTCGTTCTGAGATTGTAACCGTTTATTCAGGTATGAACATTTCATCTGACTACGAAAAAGACTTTCCGGTTCCCGATAAGCCTCCAGGTGCTTACGAATGGTGGTATTTTGATGCACTTACTCATGATAATGAATGGGGGATTGTCATCATCTTTTACCAGGGCAATCCATTTTCTCCTGAGTATATCCGTCAGATTAAATCTCAAAACAGCACTCCGGATGAGTTTCCCGCTATAAGTATTTCCTTATATCATAAAAGCCGTACAGAATATTATTCTTTTATCGAATACAGCTCTGAGGATTTCAAATGGGACAGAAAGACAAACACTATAGAAGTGGGTTTGTGTAGTTTTCAGCAAAAAACTGAGGAGAACAAACTTAGTTATTTGGTAAAGCTCGATCAGAATTTGGATTCTGGTCATACAATAAAAGCTGATCTTACTTTCAGGAGTATCATAAACTCATCAATTTTTCAGGATGAGAAATCAAACCCGAAAGATGATCACTTTTGGAACCTGGTTCAGCCTGTAGCAAAGGTGGAAGGAGATATAAAAATTACAGGAAAGTCTAAAAACGAGTCAGTTCAATTCAAAGGGATGGGATATCATGATCATAATATCGGTAATGAGCCCATGCGCGAGAGTTTTGAGGATTGGTATTGGGGAAGATTTCATTTTCAAGAGTACACTCTTGTTTACTATGCAATGAATGGAGTGGATTTTAAACAGCATAAAGCATGGCTGCTAAAAAATGATACGCAGAGTATCGCAGAGACAATTTCAGTTTTTGACAGTAATTCTGAAAAGCGAAACTTCTTTGGGATTAAATCGGCCAGGAATCTTTTTTTTAATTCAGAAAGGATAAAGATTTTAATAGATCAGAAAACCTTGCTTGATAACGGTCCTTTTTACCAGCGCTTCAAAAGTAATGCCAGAATCAATTACGGAGATAAAGAGTTCTTTTCAGTGGGATTTTCAGAGTATATAAAGCCTTCACGTATTTACTACAAGATTTTTTGGCCGGCTGTAAATATGAGACTCAGATTCAAAAAAAAGAAAGCCCATTGGGTGCAGAACTTCAAGAGTTTGTATGAATGGACCTGGTAACCCTAAAGCTTTTTAAAGCCTTCATCAGTTAATCCTGCTACACTTTCAGTTTTTTGAAGAAGTTTGTGCAAAGCATCTTCAAACACTGAAGTTATTTGTTTACGATTTAAACCGTTTTCGATCTTTACGGGCTTTCCCACTTGTAAAAAAAGCTCAGGTTTAGACGCCCTGAATATAGGTGTATAAATTGCAACAGGCACAAAATCCACCTCATCCAGGTTTTCGTAGAGCCATGCTAAACCGTCTTTAAAAGAAGGCTTATTGGATGAATAAGCTTTTAGCTCACCTTCCGGATAAATAAATAAACAGCTTTGTTCTCTTTTCATTGAGTCAACGGCGTAACGAAGAGATTGAATAGCAGATTTAGGAGAATCCAGGTCAATGGAAAAAGCACCTATCCGTGAAAAGAAAGCATGTTCTTTCATTTGTTTATGCTCCATAATAGCACGGGCATTTTGATGAAAAAACTTCCGGTTAAGGAAAAGAGGTATCAGGCCATCCCACCAAAGATTGTGATTCAGGAAATAAACGGTTTTTGAACTACTACTTGGAAAATAGCCTTGCTTAATCCATGCGGCATGGAACCGCCTTGATATAAGAAAACGTGTAACAAGGTCGAAGAACCAAATAAAAAAACGGGATTCTTTAGCAGGAATGAAATTCAAAAGTGTATTTTTTGGAGATAATAGGGTGTAGGATTGTATCTTTCAATCATGAAGAAGCACAGAGGCAAACCAATCGTTCAGATTACCAACCCGGACATTGATGAATATTCGCATAAGCACACTACGCCTGAAAGTGAGGATATATCTGAGCTGATCCAATCCAGCGATGAAGCTTTGGAGTATATCGACATGCTCAGTGGCAGGGTGGTAGGCCAGTTCCTAAAGATGATGGTAAAGATATCGGGTGCCAAACGGATTTTGGAAATAGGTACGTTTACGGGGTATTCTGCACTAATGATGGCAGAAGCTTTACCGGATGATGGGGAAGTGATAACCCTGGAAATGAACCTGAAGTTCCAGGAAATTGCACAGGATCATTTTGATAAGTTTAGGGCAGGAGAAAAAGTAAGACTCATAAAAGGAAATGCACAGCAGTTGATTAAGGAACTAACCGGAGAGTTTGACCTGATTTTCATGGACGGGGATAAACTCAGGTACCCTTTCTACTTTGAAGCCACTTTACCACTTTTGAAGAAAGGCGGTTTAATGATTGCTGATAATGTTCTTTGGGATGGAACCGTTTTAGCACCGGAAGATGAAAAAGCAAAAAGCATTGCTGAATTTAATAAGCTGGTTGCCAAAGACGGGCGAGTAGAACAAGTTTTGTTACCTGTCCGGGATGGTGTGAATGTGATTCGGAAATTATAAACAGTTCTATGTTCATTCCGCTGAAATTACAGGTGCCTTTCCTATAAGATCATCCCTTTTTAATGCTTCAACCATAAAACGGGCTACGCTTAACCGGCTGATGAGCAACTTCGGAACAGGTTTATTCTCATAGCTTTCTATAATCTTTTGCTTCTTTTTTGAATTGGTTAACCCGGAAGGGCGTACAATAGTCCAGTCTAGATCAGATTTTCTTAGGAGTTCTTCCTGCCGTTCATGGTCTTTGTATGCAACCCCAATATTACTGTTATCTATAAACCACTGGAACCATCCAGGCAGATCATCTTTGGTTTCAGCCACGCCCCAGGCAGAACAGACTACTAATCGATTGATATTATGCTTCTCTGCAAGCTTGATTGTTTTCGACATAACTTCGGAAAGGTATTCAGGTGAGGTTCTTAAACTTGCCCAAGGAAAATCTGACGTTCGGGAGATATTCAATACACTGATAATTGTCTTACAGCCAATCATGGCTTGTTCCAAATCATCAGTATTGTTGGGATTCCCACCAAAAACCTGAACTTTATCACTGTTTTTGACTTTTTCAGTATCTCTGACCAGGCAGTTTATTTGGTAATCATTTTCTTTGGCCGTTTTTAATACAAGTTTTCCGGTTCTTCCTGTTGCCCCGAGTAAAAGTATTTTCATTATAAGATGAAGGTAAATGTTAAGATTGTGACAAATCTAAGTGATAGGTATTCAACTAGCTAATAAGAGAAGGTATACAAGATGTAAACAAGGCTTTTTTGGTTAACTAACCTTGTATTCAACTACGCTAAAATTAAACAGTTTTACTCCAGGATAGATCTGCAAATGTAATCGGGGATAATCCCTGAAGAACGGATCTGGAGGTCTACGTTTTCTTCCCTGGTATTCCCGGATAAAACCAGCATAGTTTGTACTCCGAATTTATTACCGCCCAAAATATCCGTCTGTAAGGTGTCTCCAACCATCAGGATATCTTTTTTATCAATGGGGCCATTCTCAACTATTCTCTCATAAGCATACATAAACATCTGAGAATCCGGTTTTCCAAAATGGATAAACTTTTTTCCTAGCATATTTTCTACCAGTTTTGCAATGCCGCCTGTGGCAACAGCAACATCATACCTGTTTACCGGGTAGAACTTGTCTGAATTTGCCAGAATAACCGGCATATTCTTCCTTCTAAGAAGGTTTACGGTTTTATTGATGTCAGAATTCCAATCAAAGCCTTCATCGTCCAGGAAAACAAATGCACTTATATCATCAGTATTTTTTAAATCCACATCCCGGATCGGGATATGCTCCAGGCCTGATTGCAGGATATAATCTGCTGAATTATCGGTGCCTAAATAAGCAATTTTACCATGGGTAACTTTTTGCTCAAGGAATTGCTTGGCCATCATGCCTGATGTAATCATTTCATGCAATTCGATACCAGGGAGTCCTATTTCAATGTATTTTTCAATTTGTTGTCTTGGGCTTCTGGATGCATCATTGGTAAGCACACGGAAAATCTTATTCTCTCCACGAATAAACTCCATGGTTTGCTGAACCCCCTCAATAAGGCCTTTATGGTTTTTCAACACACCGTAAGAATCCAATAAT
This sequence comes from Balneolaceae bacterium, assembly GCA_006969905.1. Classification (GTDB taxonomy): domain Bacteria; phylum Bacteroidota; class Rhodothermia; order Balneolales; family Balneolaceae; genus Balneola. The sequence continues at coordinate 2,658,027 of CP030887.1, forward strand.
ATGACTTTATATTTTTTGGCTATTTCAAAAAAGGAAGGGTAGTCCATAGTGCTATTTAAGTGCTTCGAGTAAAGGTTTTGGATTGAATTTTTTATCAATAGAAGGAAGGTGCTTTTCATAAGCTTCTTTTTGCAGTTTGCTGGCAAAAGCCTCTTTAAAAAAGAATTTGCCATACTTAACCACATAAGTAAGTATAAAAAACCGGTAAGCTTCCTTCAGAAAAAGTATTTCCTGTTCGCTAATAGGGTAAAGCTTATGATATGCTTTCAGGAAAATGAGAAACCTTGGCTCCATCAACACATCCATGTTGTAAGTAAAAACAGTACGGTCTCCTATATCTGATGAAATGCGGCTGAAGAAGTAAAAGTCGAGCATCCGGGTACTCATTCGGAACCAGTCATAATCCCAGCGGGAAAAAAGCCTGAAGGATGGAGTAATAGAAAAATTGCCAATGTTCCAATCCACAAAAACGGGGGTGGTTTCCAGAGCTGAAGCACCAAGACTTTCATAATTCTCAAGGAAAATACTGCATTGGTCTTCTATTAAATCCCTGTGAAGTGAATACTGCTGTTTATTTTTATCACTGTCTAATGAAATGAGCAGATCATTTACGTCAGTCAGCATCGACTTTGAAGATGGAGGAAGCGTGTGTTTTACCGTATTGCAGGCATTATGAAATGATGCCATTTGATGGGCAAGTTTTTCAATTTCATTCTCGCTAAAACGTTTTGGAGGTTTATTTTTAATCTTGATAGGCCTGTAAAAAACCACCCAGGCATCCATAGCTTCACTTTTGTACCGGTGAACAAAAATGGTATTACCTTTCATTAGCGCCCTGGAAAGAAAACCTTCAAAAGGGCTCGGCAGATTATTTGAAAGGGTATTAATAATGGTGTGATCTTCAACAAAGTGATTAAAAGTGCCAAAAAAAGAGAGCTTTGCTACCACAAAGTTTTTGTCTTTAAGAGTAATGCGGTATACATGATTTGTAGAAACCTTTGCACTTATATCTATAATGCGCGCAATTTCCCTTGAAGGATCGTAGCTGCTCCAGGCATCTTCAATAATGGTATTATAATCTATACCTGCCATCGTTAAATAATTTCAAAGTATCTTTTCATTTCCCAGTTTGATTGTTTTGGATCATATTGTTTCCATTCCCATTCCCTGGTTTTTATGAAGTGATCCACAAATGCCTCACCAAATAGCTGTTTAGGAATTTCTGAATTTTTCATCACCTGAGTTGCTTCATGTAGATTCTTGGGCAGCTGTTCAGACGTAGTATTTTTGTACTCATTGCCTTTAGTTGGCTGAATGTTCAATTCCAGCTTATTTTTTATGCCGTACAACCCTGAGGCTAAACTAGCCGCCATAGTAAGGTAAGGGTTTGTATCTGATCCTGGTACACGGTTCTCAATCCGGGTAGCATCTTTTGAAGGAGTGATGACTCTTAACGCGGTAGTCCGGTTATCAAATCCCCAACTTACACTGGTAGCCGCCCAGGATCCTTCCACATAACGCTTGTAACTATTAGTAGTCGGGGCATATATAGGCAGTAAAAAAGGGAGGCAATGCAATTGCCCGGCGAGATAATGCTTCATTAACGGGCTGATGGCTTTCGATTCAGATTCGTCATAGAAAAGATTCTTTTTTCCTGATAAATCCCATAAGCTTTGATGGATATGGCCACTGCAACCTGGTAAATCTTTTGTCCATTTTGCCATGAAAGAAGCCATTAGCTCATGCCTGCTGGCAATTTCTTTTACGGCTGTTTTAAAAAGCACTGCCCTGTCTGCTGCTTCCAACAGATCACTGTAGTGGATGCAGGCCTCATACACACCATCTCCGGTTTCTGTATGTATTCCTTCAAGAGGAATTCCAAACTCAAGCAGGAGATCAAACAGATCATTAAAATAGTCTTTATTCTGTGAAGCCCTTAGAACTGAATAGCCAAACATTCCAGGGGTTAGGGGGGTGGGATTAGCGTATTGTTTATCTTTCAGGCTTTGCGGGGTTTCTTTAAATGTAAACCATTCAAACTCACTTCCGAATTTTGGTAAAAGCCCTAACTCTTTGGCCTGCTTTTGAATATCTATCAAAAGATTTCGGGGGCAAACATTTTTCAGCTCTTCGGAATTACTAAAATCAGCCAGGAAAAAGGGAGAGTTGTCATCCCATGGAACTTCCCTAAATGTACTAATATCTATGGTAGCAAGAGAGTCAGGGTACCCGGTGTGCCACCCGCTTACTTCTGTGTTATCATAGCAGGCATCATTCATATCCCATCCAAAAATGACGTTACAAAAACCAATGCCATTGTCTAAAGCTTTTAAAAACTTCTCAAAACTAATCCGTTTCCCCCGAAGTATGCCGTCAATGTCTGTAACTGCAAATTTTATGCTGGTGGTATTCCGTTCTTTAAGAAATTCGAGTACTTCTTCTTTACTGGTCATAGATGATTTTAACATTCAGCAAGAATATATAAAAGGTCAGCAGATGGTTCACTAATTAGTTTTGTATTCAATGTGGATTTGGGATGAAAAACTACACAATGCTCCTAAAGTGATTTTAGAGTCATTCCTGCGAAGGCAGGAATCTAGATTTGAATAAAACGAAATGTATTATTCCTCAAAACCAGTTTAGATTCCGGGCATACGCCGCGGAATGACCCAATAGGGTTTTACAGGTGTTTTATTCCGAACTCACATTATTCAAGTTTGTCATGGTTCAGGATTCCAAAACGATGTTCATCTAAATAGGTGCCATTTTTTATAAAACCCTTTTTAAATATACCTTCCGGTTGGAATCCTGCTTTTACTAAGGCTTTCATCGAACCGACATTGTTTTCCATAACACTGGCGTAGATCCGTACAATTCCTAATTCGCTAAAGCCATAATCGATGATGTGCTTAATCGCAGCCGTAGCTATTCCCTTACCCCAAAAGGGTTCAGCAATCCAGAAACCTGTTTCTGCACTATGGCGATATACATCTTCCTGAAGAACTAAGGAGATGCTACCCACAAGTTCATTCTTATAATCAATGGCAAAGTTCTGGGTAGGATCGTCATTTCCGGAGCGTTCAATATGATCGCGCGCATCTTTCGTGCTATAGGGATGAGGCAAATAATCTCTAAGTTGATCCCAGATTTTTTTGTTATTCAAATACCCGGCCAGTTTAGCCTCATCTGTTTTTTTAAAAGGACGGATAGTTACAGATTCTGACAATTTAAAGGTTACTTCTTTTTTGTGGGTTTAGGTTTTAAGGATTTTGTGTACTCGTAACTTTTGTATAGATACTCTTTCATCTTTTCAGTATCCCGGAAAAGATCATTAGGTACCACTACATATTCCTTCATAACAGCACCATAGGAAACCAAAAGCTCAGTATTGTACTCCTCAAGAAATGCTTCCCGGTCTTCTTTGCCTAAACGTAATCCTAATCCATTTTTTGAAAGTCCGCTGAACATGTGCCCGTTTACTGAGGTGTAGGGATTGCTAGCACCTTTTCTTTCTATTTCAGGATGGGTTGCCAGTAGTTTATCGTACAGCTCTACCAGTTCGGCAGGGATATCTTTTGGTGGTTTCTTTCCCATAAATCTGAATTGGTTACTTTTTAGAACTCATAATTCCTGAATATTGGAGCTTTTCTCACTTTGGTAAGCTGCTCAAAAGAATAGGCCATTTCAATCATTTCAGGCTCCATCCAGGCACCTCCAAAAAAGGTTAAACCGACAGGAAGCCCGTCAACAAAACCCATAGGGACAGTTATGGCAGCATACCCTGCTCTTGCAGCGGGTGAGCTTGATGATGTTCCGAAATTATCCCCATTGGTATGATCTGTTTTCCATGCGGGGCCGCCTGTAATACCGATGAAACCATCCAAATCATGTTCTTTCATTACCTTATCAATGCCATTCTCCCGGGTTTCTTTCAGCATTCGCGCACGGGCTTCTTTGTATTCTTCTGAATCGAGATCACCCTTTGCCTGGGCCTGAATAAGGATATCATGATCAAATTTCATTGAAACCGAATCGGCTAAAGTCCATTCTATAATTTCTTCCAAATCCTTAACCGTAGCATTTCCACCCAGTGATTCAAGGTATTTGTTGACTCCGTCTTTAAATTCATAAAGCAAAACATTATAGGAATCTCTTCCGGCAGTTCTTGCACCTATTTGATCAATTTCCACAAATGTTACTCCTTGTTCTTCCAGGAAGCGAATAGTTTCATACATCAGGGTATCGGTTTTGTGATCGCTTCCGATAGAAGGAGTGAAGATCCCTAACTTTTTGCCTTCAAGAGCTCCTTCGTTTAAGAACTGTGTATAATCGGTGTGGTACTTGCCTTCACTTGCATCAGTGTAGGAATCCCGCTCATCAACTCCTACCATAGTTCCCAGCATAATGGCTGCATCGGTTACAGTTCTTGCCATTGGGCCGGGTGTGTCTTGTGTTTCTGAAATGGGGATAATACCTGACCGGCTTAATAAACCTACCGTAGGCTTAATTCCTACTAATCCATTAGCTGAAGAAGGGCAGGTGATAGAGCCATTGGTTTCAGTCCCTATGGCCAGCATGGCAAAGTTAGCAGAAATGGAAGCCCCTGATCCGGCACTTGATCCACAGGGATTTCGGGTGATATCATACGGGTTTTTGGTTTGTCCACCTAAACCGCTCCAACCACTGGAGGAGTTATTACTATGAAAGTTAGCCCATTCACTCAGGTTGGCCTTTCCAAGAATGATTGCACCACTTTCTCTCAGCTTTTCCACAATATAACTATCCTGAACGGGCATGGAACCTTCCATAACGCGGGCCCCGGCAGTATTTGCCATCTTATCCCTGGTATCAATATTGTCTTTCAAAAGAACAGGAATACCATGTAACGGGCCCCGGATATTACCTTCAGCCAATTCTTTATCCAGCTGTTCTGCAATAGCAATAGCATCAGGGTTGGTTGTTATTACCGAACTAATTTTCGGGCCATTTTGATCGTACTTCTCAATGCGTTCTAAATAAGCTTCAACTACGTCTTTGGCTGTATAGGTACCGTTTTTATAGTTTTCATGAAGTTCTGCAATCGTGGCTTCTTCCAGTTGCAGTTGATCAAATTTGGATTGGGAAGGCTGGCAGGCTATAAATGCTGCCAGTAACAATAAAAGAGCAAAATTATGTATTCTCATTCCGGAGTAGTTAGTTAGAAATAATCAGTCTCGGAATATAAAGCAGGAGAGGGGAAAGTGAAGTAAAATGTTTTATGGTTTAATAGTCATCTTTTTAGTAGTCACATAATTCAACACCGAAACCTGATAAAGCGGTCATCCTGAGCGCTAAAATTATAATTGATGATTTATATGATTTCGCGAAGGATATCAAATTAAGAATGTGTCCATAGCTAAGTAAAAAGCTAATTCCTGGTTTGATACCTTTCGCTTTCAGACCCTTGCCCTATCATTGGTCCGAGGAGCTCAAGGTGACAACAAAGCTGCTTTTCTAATTCATCATCGAATTACTTGAGAGTTAAGTATGATATTTTAATCAATACAACTCATATTCCAATAAGCGGCACTCAATGGTAGAGTTGTACAGCTCAATCCTTCGACTGGTTCGAAGGCCTACCTTTTTAGCAAGATCGAAGTTTCCTGTAAATACATAGCCCCATCTGCCACTGCAATCTTTTTTAAAGAAATCACCAATGCTTTTATACAGGCTTTCCAGTTCCTGGTCATGGCCAATACGTTCTCCATAAGGCGGATTCAAAACAACCACGCCATCACCATAGGGAATTTCGGTATCGCGGAAATCACACACTTTAAATTCAATCAGGTGATCAACTCCTGCTGTTTGGGCATTTTTCTTGGCTGCTTCAATAGCCCTTCGATCTATATCTGTCGCTAATACCCTTCCTTCAAAATCCTTTTTCCCCTGGTACTTCAATTCAGAACGTAACCCGTTCCATTCACCTACATCAAAACCCAGGATGTGTTTGATACCGTAATTTGGTCTCAGTAATCCTGCGGGTCGGCCTAGCGCTTTTAAAGCAGCTTCAATGGCGATTGTGCCGCTTCCGCACATGGGATTTATAAAATGTTGTCCCGGTTGCCATTTACTGGCTTGTATAATTGCAGAGGCAAGAGTTTCCTGCATAGGGGCGGTATGATTCCTGATCCTGTATCCACGACGGGAAATCGATTCCCCGGAAGTATCAAGGTAAATACTTGCATCGTCATTTTTCCAGAACAAGAAGACTACCGTTTTTCCCAGATCAGAACCTGAATCGGGTCGCGAACCTGTTTTAGCTCGAATGCGGTCCACAATAGCATCTTTAACCTTCAACTGGGCAAACTGGGTATTGGTAATGGTTTTATTTTTTATAAAAGAGGTAATACTTACATAACCGTGCTTATCAATATAATCTTCCCAGGCTACATTCATCAATTGCTTATGTAATTCATCAGCGTTTGCAGCCTTGAATGACTTAAGCAAAAAGTGAACCCGGTGCGCGGTGCTCAGGCAAAGATTCAACTTCATGCAATCATGCAAGCTTCCTTTTATTTCAACTCCGGCAGGGCGTTCTTTTAGCACCGGGAATCCTAATTTTTCAACTTCCTTCTTCAAAAAAGAAGACATCATTTTAGGACAGGTGATAGAGATAGTAGAGGATTGGTGAAAATCGGCCATAAGAACTTTTACCGGATACAAAAAAGGCTATGAGGATATCTCACAGCCTTTTAAAAATGATTAAGCGATTTCTACTACTTCAATATCGAAGGTAAGATCCTTACCAGCCAAAGGATGATTGGCATCTAAAGTTACTTTTTCATCTTCTACTTTTGTGATCAATACAGGTATAGCCTGCCCGTTGGGTTGGTTGAGCTGCAATTGAGTGCCTACCTGAGCTTCTAAATCGGCTGGTAACTGGCTTTTCTCAACCTCCACGATCATTTGTGGATTTGATTCTCCATAAGCTTCTGCACTTGGAATATTGGCTGTTGTAGAGTCGCCAACTTTTAGGCCTAATACTGCTTTTTCGAAACCGGGAATAAGCTGCCCGGTTCCCATGGTAAATTCTAACGGGTCGCGACCTTCAGAAGAGTCAAAAACCTCTCCGTCTTCAAGGGTTCCTTTATAATGTACTTTTACAGTATCTCCGTCTTTAATTACTGACAAAACGATCCTTTTGGTTTAGGAATTATTATTCAAATTTGAGGCTTTAAATGTAGGAATATTATTTAACAGATATTAGTTAGCTTAGGCAGTATGAAACCTTTTATTACGGATTACAAGACTATTCTCACCGAAGCAAAAACCATTGCTGTAATAGGTTGTTCTCCTGACCCATACAGGACCAGTAATTATATCGCAGATTTTCTTTTGAAGCATGGTTACAAAGTTATTCCTGTAAACCCAGGGCATAAAGTCATTCTTGAGCAAAAGTGTTATCCTGCTTTAAATGATATTCCTGATACCGTTAAAGTTGATATTGTGAACATATTTCGCAATTCCGAACATACAGCCGGTATACTTAATGAAGTTAAAGAATGGAAAGAAAAAACCGGGCAAAACCCGGTAGTATGGACACAACTGGATGTGTCATCGGTAAAAGCAGAACAAATTGCCGAGGCTGCAGATATCCCTTACGTAAGAAACCGGTGTATAATGGTAGAGAGGGAGAGGATCTAGCTAGTCATGCTGAACCATGTGCTGAATTTATTTCAGTATTGGTTCAGCATCTGAGATTGCTTCGCTTTGCTCGCAAATGCTTACTTCATATTCGTGAACTGTAACGGAACGCCCATATCTTTTGCTTTCAGGTGCTGAATGATAGATTGTAAATCGTCAATCTTTTTCCCGGTTACCCGAACCTGGTTGTCCTGAATCTGGGGCTGAACTTTCAATTTCAGGTCTTTGATCTCTTTGACAATCTTTTTTGCATTTTCACGATCAATCCCTTCTTTGAGATGGACATCCATTTTCAGGTGTCCCTGAGAAGTTCCTTCCTCTGTGCCAAAATCGAGCACTTTTGAATCTATGCCCCGTTTAATGAAATTTCGGATCAGCATCTCTTTAACAGCCTGCATTTTCATGCTTTCTGCAGCAACCAGGTGTACCCGTTTTTCTTTTTTGTGGTAAGTAACCTCAGTATACAATCCCCGAAAGTCATACCGGCTGCTAATTTCTTTAAGGGTATTATTTACTGCATTATCTACTTCCTGCTCATTAATCTCGTTTACAATATCAAAGGATGCCATAGTTTATTTAAATCTGTTTTGCTGATTGAATTTGAATATACAAAGAACGTTTAGTCATTTTCCTCATCTTGTTTCTCCAGCATTTTGGTGGCCAGCAGTGTTTCTACTTTCAGGTGATCTTCAGGAGGGATGATTGTTTGGTAGCCCTTAATTACCCCTTCAAACTCAAAATCTATTTCAAGTACCTCATCACTGTACCAGCGGTAGGCAAGTACGTCATTCCATTCAATAGACCTGTCCAGTATAATCAAGCCTTTTCTTCTGAACTCAGGGATAAGCCGCAGGGTAATCCCGAAAAATCCTAGGGCAATCATGGATAATCCCGATGTGATTCGTATAGGGGTAATATTCAAATCACTTAACAGGGAAGTGCGTGCAATTCCGGCTATTATCAGGGTAAGGGCAATAACATTTGGAAGTATGTCGATCAAAAAAGAACGATTGACATACTGGATTTCTTTAAACCCTGACTTGATTCGAAATTGTTTAATGGCAGAACCTATGAGAAAACCGGAAACGGAGGCATACATGGACGACATAAAAGCGACTGCCAGTACTTCATGAAAGTATCCCATATCGTACAACATGCGCAGGATCAAAAAAAGAAAGAGTACAATAATAGCTCCTGTTGCCGAAGAACGGGGAGTGACTTGATCCAGATGGAGTAACTTTTTGAATCCAACAAAAAGAGTAATTATAAAAGCGAGTATTGAAGAAATAATAATCCAAAGCATTTCTTAATTTCAGCATAAAATCGGCCTAAGTAAACCATGAAAGATTCAATTTTTCCTACCAGCATAGAAGTGAGCAATGGCGACCAGGTCCTGGAAATAACCTGGTCAGATAAGAAGAAATCTGTATATCCTTTATATGGACTGAGGGTTAATTGCCCTTGTGTAATGTGCAGGGGAGGGCACAGCAATATGGCTAAGTTTGAACCCGAAGCTTTTTTTGATCCTGATGCTTCTGATATTCACATCCGAAATATTGAGCAGGTGGGCAATCACGCTATTAAAATAACCTGGGCGGATGGGCACAACAGTGGCATGTACAGGTGGGAAACCCTTCGCTACCTCGATCCTGATAATCATAAGTAGTAATTACTATTCCTGCAGAAGTCAGACAATTCATTGACAAAACTGATTAACATAATTCAAATAATCAGAACAGGTCATCACGGTCAGGTTATTTAAATTTCTTATACTTCTATTTAGAATCTTTCTAAATAATCTTACCTTTGGTCTTTCAAAAAAACAAAACAGCCAGACATGAAGACCGCTCTCTTTTCATTATTCACTTACTTGCTCATTATTTCAGCTTGCAGCTCACCCAAAGAGGTAAATGTGTACTCTGCCCGTCATTATGATACCGATCAGATGTTATATGATGAGTTTACCAAAGAAACAGGTATTACCGTCAATTTGATTGAAGGGGGCTCGGATGAGTTGATTGAACGCATTAAAAGTGAAGGTATTAACTCTCCGGCTGATGTTTTGATTACGGTTGATGCAGGGCGTGTGTGGAGAGCCGAAGAGGCTGGTATTCTTGCTTCTGCATCATCAGAATTACTAGAGAGCCGTATTCCGTCTTCATTTCGTCATCCAGATGGATTATGGTATGGTTTAACAAAGCGTGTTAGGGGAATAGTGGTACATCCTGATAAAGTGGAGAACCCTGAAACGCTGACTTATGAAGATCTAGCTTCACCTGACTGGAAGGGTAGAGTTTGTATCCGGTCTTCAAATAATATTTATAATCAATCTTTGGTTGCGTCCATGATTGCGACAATAGGTGCCGAAGCCACTGAAGAATGGGCTAAAGGAATGGTTTCAAATTTTGCTCGCGATCCTCAGGGGGGAGACCGTGATCAGATTAGAGCAGTTGCTTCCGGTGTATGTGATGCTGCTGTTGTAAATCACTACTATTTAGCTATGATGCTTGCAGGCGATAATGAATCTGATAAAACAATTGCTGAAGGATTAACTTTTGTATTTCCAAATCAAATGGAAGAGGATCGGGGTGCTCATGTAAACATCAGTATTGCAGGTATTTTAGCTAATGCTCCACACAAAAATAATGCGATACGCTTTCTTGAATACCTAACCACTCCTTCGGCTCAACAATACCTGGTAGGAGGGAACAATGAATATCCCATCAATGATGAAGCTAAATTGAATGATATTATAGCCGGGTTTGGAGAGTTCAGAAGCGATGCGGTAAACCTTTCTGTACTAGGAAAAAACAATCCCGAAGCTATTCTGATTATGGACAGGGCAGGCTGGAAGTAGCTATTTAATACTTTCTGTTTTCCTAGAGCGGGTTATTGATTGGCTAATCAGTATTACAGGGATAATGCCCACCAGAACAATGGCCAGGGCGGCTCCTGAAGATTCAGCGAGCCGTTCATCTGATGCCAGGCGATAAACCTGTACAGCCAGTGTATCAAAATTGAAAGGGCGGATTATGATGGTTGCAGGTAGTTCTTTCATTACATCTACAAAAACGAGTAAGAAAGCTGTAAAAAGCCCACCAGATATCATAGGTATGTGTACTTTGGATAATATCTGTGAAAATGTATAACCCAGGCCCCTGGAGGCTTCATCCAGGCTGGGCGTTACCTTTTGAAGGCTTGAATTTACCCCATTGTAAGAAACAGACAAGAACCGAACTACATAAGCAAAGATCAATGCAAACAGGGTTCCGCTTAAAATAAGCCCGGTTGAAAATCCCATATTTTCCCTGAAAAAACCATCCACCATATTATCAAACCAACCAAAAGGAATAAGAACCCCAACCGCTATTACAGAGCCGGGGATGGCATATCCAAGAGCCCCGAACTGGTTTAATGCCCTGATAATCCTCGTTGGATTCAATCTGCTGGAGTATGCCATTAACAACGAAATTAAGACAGTAATAACCCCGGCAATTCCGGCAACCAATAATGTATTAAGTCCAAATACAATAAACCGGCTGTTCACAAACTCAAGATTTGAGAAAAACATATGCAACAAGAGTAGTACAGGGGCAATAAAGCCAAGAAATACGGGGATACCACAGACCATAAATGCAATAAATGACCTGAAACCATTTAGTTTAAACCGCTGAATTCTTTTAAACCGCTGGGTATTTGCCTGGTTACTCTTGATCTTGTTCCTGGACCAGCGTTCCAGTACCAGCAAAGCGATAATGAATAGTAATAAGAAACCAGCCAGTTGCGCAGCAGCAGGGCGTTCCCCAAGACCAAACCAGGTGCGGTATATCCCGGTTGTAAATGTTTGTACACCAAAGTATTGAACAGTTCCAAAATCATTAAGGGTTTCCATGAGTGCAAGCGCGAGGCCTGCGGCTATTCCTGGCCTGGCAATGGGAATCATAACTTTAAAAAAGCTCTGCCATGTGGAGTATCCCATAATCCTGCTGGCTTCCAGGATGGATGTAGATTGTTCAAGGAAAGCAGTTCTTGCCAGCATGTAAACATAGGGATAGAAAGCCAACGTCATTATCAAAACAGTTCCCCAAAGAGAGCGGATTTCGGGAAACCAATAAGACCCGATTTCCAGCCCAAAATTGTTACTCAGAAAAAATTGAAGGCTGCCAGCCACTCCCAGAAAATCGGTATAGATATAGGCAAGTAAATAAGCAGGAATAGAAAAGGGCAGTACGGCTATCCATTCAAAGTGCTTACGCCCGGTAAAATCACACATAGTTATCAGCCAGGCTAAAGAAACCCCTGTAACTACCACTCCGACAGAAACCCCTATAATCAGCACAAAAGAGTTGATAATGTAATCACTCAGTACAGTATCAACGAGGTGCCCCCAAATCTCCCCGGAAGGAATAAAAAAAGAGGAAAGTACCGACAATATGGGAATAGATACCAGAAGAGCAATACTCCCCGAAAACAAGGCCCATTTATAAGAAAGGCTTCTTTGCTGGTTAATTGCAGGTTGTTCTTTTTGCCTGTTAAATATGGAAGAAGCTCTTAGCATTGTTTAAAGATAGGTATTTAAAAAATGCTAGATATCAATTTTGATTCCGAACTCATTTTTTAAAACAGACTTTGCAGCATTAAATCCGCACATACCATGTACTCCGCCACCCGGGGGCGTGGAAGAAGAACAAATATATAATTGCTTATAGGGAAGCTTATATGGGTTCCACTTCAATACCGGCCTTCCAATCAACTGATTGAAGGTTTGGGCTCCTCCGTTTATGTCACCACCAATATAGTTTGCATTGTATTTCTCGAACTGAACGGTATTCATTACAGATTTCGAAATAATGGTATCCTTGAAACCAGGCGCAAAACGCTCAATCTGGTTTTCAATTTCAATACTCATATCCTTGGTACTGCCATTCGGGACATGACAGTATGCCCATAAAGTATGTTTGCCTTTTGGTGCTCTTGACGGATCGAAATTGCTTTGTTGTGCGACTAATACATAAGGTTTCTCAGGATGGTTTCCTTTCCATACTTCTCTCTCAGAATATGCAAGCTCGTTAAAAGTGCCCCCAATGTGAAGAGTTCCTGCTTTGGCGTTTTCAGGGTTCTCCCACGGAACTTGTTCGGATAATGCAAAGTCTATTTTGAATGACCCTGGTCCATATTTGTAAGCTTTTAGTTTATTGGAAAAAGTTTTTTTGAAATGGAAACCCGCAATGTCATTGATTTGATGCGGAGTAAGATCAAAGAGTATAGGAACAGAATCGGGCAGCTCTCTTAGATCCCTAATTCGTCTGTTCAATTCAACCTCACCGCCCAATTCAGTAAAAAGGTTTACTAAGGCTTCAGATATTTTAATTGAGCCTCCTTTGGCAATGGGCCATCCCACCGAATGAACAGATATTCCTAAAATCAGGCCAAAAGAAGCTGTAAATGCTTTTTCAAGAGGGAGGATACTATGTGCTGCAAGCCCTGCGAAGTAAGCCCGTAACTCCGGTGTGTCAAAAATGGATTGAGAGAGTAGTTTAGCAGAAAACATACCATACCATCCAAACCGGGCCAGAGAAAGAGGATGTTTTGGATTCCTCAACGAACCGAAAATATCTTTTGCCAAAAACGGCCAGGAGTCAATCATATCTTTTAAAAGATTACGATAGTTTTTAGCATCCTTACCTAGTCGATCAAGGGTTTTATCGAAGGAGCGCTCAATAACCACAGTTTGACCATGATCTAATGGATGCGCTACCGGGTAGTCGGGATGTATCCATTCCAGACCGTATTTATTAAGCGATAGGCTGCTCAAAAAGGGTGAACCCGCAGCAGTGGGGTGAACAGCGGAACATACATCATGAAGAAATCCCGGTTCGGTAAGTTCTTTTGTACGGGTTCCGCCTCCGAAAGAATCTGCCGCTTCAATTACTTTAACACTTAGCCCATTTTGTGCAAGCACTACCGCTGCCGATAGCCCGTTAGGTCCCGATCCAACAACAATAGCATCAAAATCAGAATCCGGGCGACTCATCAGTTGGTTCCTTCAGTTCTTGCTTCAGCCAGCTTTAAAGCATTATATAAGTTCACAATTCCACCTGTAGATGATAGCTCGGAAAAAAGAATGCCCTCGGTGGAGCCTGGTTTATAAACAACCCTTTCAGGAAATCTGGTAGCTGATTCTAACAGTATAGTTTTTACTTCCGAGGCAGTCAGCTCAGGATAGTAAGCCATAATAACAGCTGCCACACCGCTTACAACGGGTGCCGCCATACTGGTACCATCATTACTTTCATAATCATCAGAAGGGTAGGTAGAATAAATAGCTACACCAGGTGCAAAAATATCTACCTTTTGTCCATAATTAGAGAAGGTTGCGACTAATGAGGAATCAGATTGCCATGACGAAGCTCCTACCGTAATGTAGTTACTTGCTACCCCACCATCTTCGTAGTATTTAGTAGGGAAATTGTCGGTTACATCAACATTATCGCTTCCATTTCCAGCCCCATGAATAATAAGCACACCTTGCTCATCTGCAAACTTCACGGCTTCATCGACATATTCTTTTTGAGGAGAATAACCTTTGCCAAAACTCATATTTATGATATCAGCACCATTTTCAACAGCATATCGTATTGAATTTGCCACATCCTTATCCCGCTCATCTCCATCAGGTACTGTTCTTAAAATCATAAGCTTAACATCTTCAGCAACCCCATCCATACCGAGGCTATTATTACGAACAGCACCCACTATGCCTGCAACATGGGTTCCATGCTCGTTTCTGGGGCCAACTACATCATTGTTGCCGTAGTACCGATCAGTAAGATCATTATAATCATCCCCAACTATCAGTCTTGAATCAAAGTCAGGGTTGTAGTGGTAATCACGCCGGGTTATATAATACTGGTACTCATCTTCCAGATTTTGCTCATTCAATCCATTTTCTACAAAGAAAGAAATGATCTGCTTGGCTTGTTGTGTAATAGGAGAGTCCGTTGATTTGGGTTCTATATCTTCTGATTTAACAGAATCAATGGAACTAATGGATAAGTAAGACTTAGCATTATTGAGTGCAATCCTGATTTGCTCCATCTGGCTGGCATTCTGAATGGCTTTTGTTCGTTCGTTTTTTACTTTGGTTCGGATCTCTTTGAATAATTCAAACTGTTCTGCTTTTTCTCCGCTAAGGTTTAATGAATCACCATCACTGAATACTTTTGATAACTTAGCATAGAGCCTTGTTGCTTCGTATGTATCTTCGTTTACATGGCTTCCTTCGGGTCCTCCGATGAAATTCCATCCATGAATGTCATCTACATAACCATTTCCGTCGTTATCTATACGATCACCGGCTACTTCATCCTCGTTTACCCATATATTTGCTGATAAATCTTCATGCTCTATATCTACCCCGGAATCAATAATCGCAACAACCACTGTTTTTTTTGGGCTTTTATCAGAAAGGATTTTCTTATAAGCCTTGTCAGATGAAATGCCCTTGGTGTAGGCGCTGTCTGCAGTAAAATGATGCCATCTCAATGATGGGGTTTCTAAGGCAGTGGGAAGTTCAGAAATTTGTTGTTCGAGAGGGGATTTGGTGGTTACCTCTTTTGATGTGGAACAGCCTATAAAGATAATTGGGATAAGAACCCAGTAAAGGGGTTTGCAGAAGATATTCATTAATAATTTGATAGTTATGTAATTGAGCAATTCGATTAACCGCAACTGTAAGATAGCATTGAAAACCTTACAAGAACGCAAAAAGTTCTTAAAACAAGCTGTTCTAGTTTTTTTGTGAAAGCTTGAGAATAACTGTGTCCAAAAGAATCACAGATCCGCAAATAATACTGAGTACAATAAGGCTGCCAATAGGTTTCCAAATAATAAAACCTCCCAGTGTTCCCAGTACCGCACCTAAAAACTGTATGTATTGCAGTTGATCGTTGCTGGCGTTCTTTATCAGTTTTTCCAGGCGGCTTTCATCATATTCTCTAAGATTATCTTCTACAAGAGAATGCACATCCAGTTGATTGACCAGTTTGTGAAGCATGGTAGTAACCAGATTCTCAATCGAATCACTGTGTTCATTTATTTTCTCCGGGAGTTTATCCAGCCATACATCCAGCTTATCCAGCCCTTTTTCTACACCGCCCGGTAATTTTGTTAAAGCATCTTCCACTAAATCCTGCATTTCCTGGCCTTTGATAAAGCTGTATGCTTTTAATGCCACTTTCTCAAATGAGTTTTCTTCGATGTTACCTTCAATTTGTTCAATAATGGAAGCCGCAATATTAGTTCTTACATCTTTTTGGGCAATCATTTCATCTACATAATCTACGGCCAGTAGCTTAAGATCAGAACGAAAATCAGGGTCGTCAATAATATTCTTGATATAATCAGTTGCCATTTCCCTGTATTTAGAAATAGCACCCGATTCCTGGATTTTACGCTTTATGATTTCAGGATTAATCAGGTCTTCAGATACTGCCACAGCCAGCCGGTATGCTATTCTTTCTTTTTGAGCAGGAACAAGCCCCTGGCCAAGAATAGGGCGTCTGTATAACGGCCTGAAAAGCATCGTAATAGCTAACCAGTTGGTAAGAAACCCGATCAGGCCACTGATGCTTAGTATTCGCATTAATCCTTCGAATGCAATTTGATATCCAAATACCGAAGTGCTTAATCCATTAAAATCCCAGAAAAAGGAAACAACAAAGGTTATAAGCAACACATAAGGGAATAGAAGAAGCAGCCTCAAAAGTGTTTTTTTCTCAGTTACATTTTTTGGAGGAGCTACCCGTTCAACAGCAGTGATATTGTTTTTACTGTGTTTTTCTATCTGGCTTTCGATAAGTCCCCAAAGTTGCTGACCGTATTCTTTGGATTTTTCTTTAAGTAAATTTTTGTCCTGGTTTGCCATCTAAAGTAATATTTGGAGAATGGCTACGAATTAAAAGCCTAAATGTTTAACAGAGTACGCCGGTTATTTTCATTATATCTTGGCTAAATAACTGTTTTCTAATTCGGTCATCTTCTGTTTTTCTTTTTCGTTTCTGTCATCATAACCAATAAGGTGTAGTAATCCGTGAGTTAGTACTCTTAAAAATTCTTTTTCTTCAGTTTCATTGAATTCTTTGGATTGTTCAACGATTCTTTCAGCACAACAATAAAGTGTACCTTCTATTTTCTGGTTGGATGCATCATCATCGTACCGGAAGGAAATGATGTCGGTTACATAATCTCTTTTTAAGAATTCTTTATTTATTGAAACGATTTCATTTTCGCTTACATAAACAAGTTCCACAAACGAAAATGATGATTTCTCACCCTTTTCAATGGCTTTTAGCAGTGAAAAAGCGTCTTTCTCTTTAAAAGGAAGGGGAAGGTTAGTTTGATTAAAGATTTCAAGAGGTGTTGAATTCTTCAAACCTAAAAACTAGAAACTGAAATCATCATCCATTGACTCAGTAAGAGAAAGGGCAATACCGCACATCATTAAGTCTTCAGGAAGCTGGGTAAAATCGCCGGTAAGAATAGACTCATCAACATTAGCATATAAACTGCATCCGGCTGCTTTTTCAACAATAAGGCCTGAAGTTTTATCCCCTGATTTACCAAAAAAGGTTACCTGTTGCAGAATGTCACTGGCTACAAAAGCAGTACAATTATGTAACTGGATAAAGGTATTATAAGCGTATACTGAAACCATATTCATGATTTCTCCGCCAACTTCAAGGCCCAGGTGAATTTCAAGAGCAATTTTTCGGTTTTCTTCCTCATTTTTTATTTCAATGCGATATACGTCTTTGCCCAAGGGCTTCGGCTCTGAACCTAATACTTTACCGATTGTAGTAATATTTTCTGAAGTAAATTGATGAATCATAATGGAAAAATTAGCTCCGGGAATATACGGTACCCGAAGCTAACTATAAATAAGTGATTTATTCCAGTCCGGCACGTCTTCCGAAATCATAGCTTGCAGCCGAATCAACCGGAATAGCAGGAACACCTGTACCGGATAAACGAATATTGATGTTTTCACCAACCTCAACCGCTTTATCCGTATTTCCTGATTTGAAGTATACATACTGGGCAAGCATAACTGTTTGTCGTTCAGTCATAACCGTACGGGAAATCTGTTCTCCCCGTTCATAAACCGACTGCATTCTTCTGCGCAGCTCCCTCTGAGCCTTTAAGTCGGCATTTCTACGGGCGCTTTCAAATTGTTCGTTAAGCTCAGTAAGTTCATTCTGGGCCTTGTTATAAGTATCAAGAGCCTCGTACAGATTGTTGGATAATTCCTCAATGGCATTATCAAGTATGCGTTGAGCATCTTCATATAAACCCACCCGGCTATACAAATTAGCATAAAGGATGTTGATGCTACTTATTCCTTCATCTGCACGGAATGGAATCTTATCTTCGCCAAACTTTAACCAGTAAGCGGCACTATCGGGCTCACCCTGATCAAGGTATGTCTCAGCCAGTTGAACAAAGTTATAGCGGTAGTTACCTAACATCCTGCGAATATTTTCATCTAAGTAAATACCCGGCCTGTTCCACTCATTAAATTCAAAGCGGCGTAAACGTTCTGCATGAATTTCAGGATTGATGTATCCGTTAAATTCTGAGCTTCGCTTTTTAGGAACTACACGATAAGCCTTGCCCTCTGTTCTGAAATAGTCTTGCAGGTTTAACTGGCTTTGTCCTGAAACTGTGTTTGCAAAATAAACAGGACGTAACCAATTGTTACTTTGCAGTATTTCAAGAATCAACCTGTCCTGTGTTTGCAGGTAATAGATTCCATTTCCATTTTGATCCTGCCCGTAAAAACGGCCATTTAATCTCCAGCTGATCTGGTCGTCCAGTTCGTCTACCGGAATTTCAAAGTCAGTTCCTTTTTGAAGGATTGGAAGGGAAGTATCCGGTTTTACACCAATTGCTTCTTTATACTCGTAATCCTCTGAGAATGCTTCTTTCAACATTTCTTTGTCAACAGGTATTACTATGTCCTGGGGCTGCCATTGACTAATTGAAGAAGTAACAGCTTCTATTTCCTTGTCGCTCATATTAATAGGAAGAGGCGCTGACTCATGCGACCATTGATCCCGCATTTGTTTTATATACCAGTCTGTATTCAAAAGGCTTAAACAAACAATACGAACATCGGTTCTTACTCCTTCAACTTCCTGGGCATACCAAAGAGGGAAGGTGTCGTTATCACCATTAGTAAACACAATGGCATTAGGAGCGAGGGAGTTCAGCAGGTTTTTTGCATAATCGGGAGCAACATACCGGTGGCTTCTGTCATGGTCATCCCAATTCTGGTAACCCATCCAAACAGGGGAAGCCAACAAACAAATACCGATAACAGCATACGCTGCCATTGAATTCTCTTTTATATAGGTTTTTAAAAGATCAATTATGCCTGTTACCCCAATCCCAATCCAGATTGAAAAAGCAAAGAAAGAGCCGACATACGCATAATCCCGTTCCCTGGGCTGAAATGGCGGTTGATTTAAAAATACAATGATTGCCAGCCCGGTAACAACGAAAAGGGCAAGTACTGCAACTGCACGTCTCCAATCCGTAGAGAAATGATAAATCATACCAAAGAGCCCCAGCAGAAACGGTATATAAAAATAGGCATTACTGGCTGCGTTGCTTGGGTATTTAGGGGGAGAGAAGCCTGACCGCCAACCGGCATCCTGTATATCCGCCTCCCGGCCTATAAAGTTCCAGTTAAAATAGCGGACGTACATATGATTAACCTGGTAGTCCCAAAAGAAATCCCAATCGCTATCATATTGCCCGTAATACTGAACATGTCTGGGATCCTGAGAATGCCTTCTTGGGAAAAATACCTCGTTGACTTCACCACGGGTAATTTGCCCAGTTACATCATCATAATTATTTCCCTTTAGTATAGGGGTTGAACCGTATTGTTCTCGCTTCAGGTAAGAAATAAAAGCCTCAATAGTTTCCGGATCATTTTCATCAATGGGAGGATCCGCAATAGATCGAATCATAATTACTGAATATGATGAATAACCGATCAGAATCATCATATAGCTGATGATGGCGATATTTGCAAGCCGGTACTTCTTTTTATGGGTAAAATATATTGCCCATGCAACACCCGCCATAATGAGAATAACAAAAGTAATAGGGCCTATTAATCCATACGTAATATCACCGATTTCTGCTGACATAACCGGGATTTTCTGTATGGTGATCGGGTAAATCAAAAAAAATGATATGACTGCGATTCCCCCCATTATTGAAAAGCTTAGCAGCTCAAATTCTTTCTTTTTGAAATAGATGATCAACGCTACAAAGAATAAAGCTAAAAGGTTAAGCAAGTGCACACCAATGGCCAGTCCAAACATATAGGCAATAAGTACCAACCAACGCTCGCTGTAATCCTCTTCATGGTTTTCAGACCACTTAAGTGCCAGCCAAACTACTATAGCAGTAAAAAACATGGATAGGGCATATACCTCTGCTTCAACTGCATTAAACCAAAATGTATCGGTTACCGCAAAAGTCATAGCGCCAACTACAGCGCCCCCGTACATTCCTATTTTATCCATTACTGACATTCCTGAAACTTCGCCTCGCCATTCCCTGATCAGGCGTACAATAATCAGATATAATAGCATGATGGTTAGCGCAGAAGCCAATGCACTTATGAAATTCACACTCACAGCGATATACTCAGTGGGCATAAACATAGAAAATATTCGCCCCAGGATAGAGTAAAACGGTGCTCCGGGTGGATGGTTTACCTGTAGCCCATGGGCAACGGCAATGAACTCACCTGCATCCCAAAAACTGGCAGTAGGGGCCATTGTAAGGGAATAAATAATCAGGGAGACAAAGAAAGTTAAAAGGGCTAAATACTTGTTAGTCGTCTTATGATCTGAAAGCATTGATTTTTGCTAAGTAAAAAGTTTGGATAGTCGTTTATTTACCTTATGATAGACCCGCAATTATAGGCATAGCCTGTTTTTATTCCAACAAAGAAGGTACAGATTAAGGTAATAATCTTAGGCCGAATAAACGGCAGTAAGTTGCCCGTATTTTTTGGTTAACAATAATTTTCAATATGGATAGTACTAAAGAACGTTTTTCTTCAAAAATTGGCCTGATTCTAAGTGTTTTAGGAATAGCAATTGGAACAGGCAATATTTGGAGATTTCCAAGGATAGCAGCCCAAAATGGCGGGGAGGAAGGGGCGGGAGCTTTCCTCATAGCATGGCTTGTCTTTTTGTTCTTATGGTCTATCCCTCTGATTATTGCTGAATATGGGATGGGTAGAAATGGAAGAAAAGGTGTGGTGGGTTCTTTTGCAGAATTGATAGGAGAGAAGAAAGGTTGGATGGGAGGTTTTGTCGGCTTTGTTGCAACAGCAATTATGTTTTATTACAGCGTAGTAGCTGGTTGGTGTTTATACTATCTCGGACAATCGCTTTTTGCGGGATTACCTGAAAATTACAGTCAGGCTATGGGAGTTTGGAATGGTTTTCAATCTTCAGGCTGGCCTATTTCCCTTCACGCAATTATGATGCTAATTGGGGGCATCATTATCATAAAAGGGATTAGTTCAATAGAACGGGTTAATAAAATTCTTATACCTTCCCTGTTACTGGTTCTTGTTGTTTCTCTTTTTAAGGCGCTGTCTTTAGAGGGAAGCGGAATGGGAGTGAAATACTTATTTACCCCTGATTGGGGCTCACTAAAAAATCCAAATCTTTGGTTAGAAGCGTTAACTCAAAACGCATGGGACACCGGAGCCGCATGGGGACTCATTCTAACCTACGCCGCTTATATGAGAAAACAGGACAATATTACGATTAGTGCTTTTCAGACAGGTATTGGTAACAATATGATCTCTTTAATGGCTGCTATCATTATTTTCTCAACCGTTTTTGGTACCCTGGGTTCTACCATGAGCAATAATGAGGTTCTGAATGTTATGAAAGAAAGCGGCCCTGCTTCAACCGGCTTAACATTTGTCTGGATGCCTCAGTTGTTTGCTTCAATGACGGGAGGAGGTATTTTTTCAATTCTCTTTTTCCTGGGGCTTAGCTTTGCGGCATTCAGTTCACTTATATCCATGATAGAACTGGCAGTAAAAGTATTTGTGGATTCGGGAGCTTCTCGCAAAAAAGCCACAATTTTGATTTGTTTAACGGGGTTTGGGTTTGGTGTTCCATCCGCTTTAAATCTTACTTTTTTTGCAAACCAGGATTTTGTTTGGGGCGTAGGATTGATGGTTTCAGGTGCATTTATCTCGTATGCCGTAATAAAGTATGGTGCTCATAAGTTCAGAACGGAGCTGGTAAATACAGAAGGAACCACAACAATGCTGGGTTCCTGGTGGGAAGTTATCATCAAATACATTGTACCTGTAGAAGTGGTTACCCTTTTGGGTTGGTGGATGTATCTGAGTGCTGCAGAATACGCTCCTGATAGCTGGTTTAATCCGTTGAGTGCTTTTTCAGTAGCCACCGTATTACTGCAATGGTTACTGGCTTTCAGTTTAGTCTATTTATTCAATCGTAAATTATTGCCTGCTAAAGTTAAGAGCCATCAGTAAGCTTAGATTCGATCACTTTGATAGAGTTCCTGATTTCAGATAAAACAGAGATCATGGACTCACTTTCTTTTCCGGATTCGGCTGAAGAGGATTTGCTCTCGGTAACCAAATCTCTTTGATCTAAAACCTTGTCCCGAAACTCAGAGGCTCCTACAATCCCTATCAGTGTTAAATCAGCAGTACCTTGCCCTGAGTTACCAGCTGTTTCAACTTTTAAAATACTTAAACCAAAAGCTTTGAGAAGTGGACCTTCTTTAAACGTTAGATCCTGAATTTTATCAAGTGGAATGGTTTTCTCAGTTCTGAAGATAAATCCTTTTCCAAATTGCAATGAACGGGTGGTTAATTGGCAATGCAGCCGATCAAAATATTTCCCAATGAAAAACGGAGCTATAATAAGGGCCAGGGGAATAATAGGAATAGTAATGAGGCAAAGAAAAAGAATGAGAGTAGTATATAACAGGAGGTAGGTTTTGATTTTTGGATTAAAATCTGCGGTGTACAGAACCTGGGTTTTGGCGGACATAATGAGAATATTAAAACAATATAAAGATTTATTAAAACGGCCTTATATAATCAAAAACCAGAAACAATGCTTATTTATCTGAAGAGTTTTCCTCTTTAGGGACAAACTTCATAGCAGCAGAGTTCATACAGTAACGAAGGCCTGTTGGTTCAGGGCCATCGTCAAAAACATGTCCTAAGTGACCTCCACAATTTGAGCAGACGATTTCTACCCGTTTCATAAACCAACTGTTGTCTTCCTTTTCTTCTACAAATTTTTCATCCAGGGGCCGCCAGAAACTAGGCCATCCAGAACCACTTTTATATTTGTGATCAGAGCTATAAAGCCTTTGCCCACAACCTGCACACACATAAAGCCCGGCTTCCTTATTATCATTGTATTTGTTTACATACGGTAATTCTGTGCCGCCTTTTCTCAAGATCCTGTACTGTTCTGAAGTGAGTATCTGCTTCCATTCGGCTTCTGTTTTTTTAACAGGATATTCTCCGGCAGGAAGTGTATCAGAACTTGCAAACTTCATAGTATGTGTTTCATGATTGATGTGGCTATTAGCATCAGCATGATTGCTGTACTTAGCAGATGAGACAATAAATAACAAACTAAGCGAGAAGGTAAAAAGAACTGTTTTTTTCATGAGCTACATTATATTAAACGAAACGTTAACTCATAAATGTTTTTTTTAGTATTACCAATCCCAATCATCTTCCCAATTGTCTAATAACGGAAGGTCTTTCTGCTTAAAGAACCGGATTCCTGCTGTAAAGCCTACCCAGAACCGGTATTGCCTTCCTTTCCAGGTAGGTGACCATAAGCTGTACCAGGTATAGTCAGCGGCTTCATTAACACGTGTTATCTGGATATTATAAGTTGGGCCACCATAAATAGAAAAACCATTACCAAAGCGTTTACCAATTAAATAACGGTATGAATAAATGAGGTTTAAATCCCGGCTCCATTCCTCTTCAAAGTTATGAACGACACTTATTTCCTGGTTTACAAACAAGGTGTTGCTTTCTATCCTTTCAAAAGAATCCTGGATATTTTTTTCCAGTCCAACGGCAATACCTACCCTGTACACATTACGATCTAACAAAGTATTATATCCCAAAATACCCAGGTTATAAACTCTGTACGTTCCAAGGTTAAAACCTACTTCAGTGAAGCCTGCATCAGTATAGCGCACATCAAAGTTTTTGCGGCCGTTTCCGTAGTAGCTGATAAACCCGATCGGCACACCTTCAAATTCTTTCGCATAGTTTATTAGCCCAATCTGTAATCCTTCTCCCGTTTCTGAATAATTAATAAGAGATGAAAACTGAACTCCCTGAAAGTCTCTGGAGATATTTGCCACTCCAGAAATCATAAGCCCTTCCTGATCGGGTGAATAATTAAGCCCACCGGTAACTAATAATCCAGAAGCACTTTCTTTTGCAACATTAAAACCTGTTGATACCATCAATCCTTCAATACTACCCATGCTTATATTACCGGCACCTGCTACCTGAAGGCCAGACATATTATTGCCTGCATAGTTAAATACTCCTGAAGCCTGGAGGCCTTCTACGTTGTCCCTGGCGATATTAGCAATTCCGGCTCCTTGTAAGCCCGAGATATCATAATCAGCATAGTTGAAAACTGTGGCTGCCTGAAGCCCTTCCATCATATCACGACTTATATTTGCCACACCTGCAACTTGTAAACCACTTGTTTCATCCTCTGAAGCATTTACAATACCCGCAACCTGGATACCTTCCAGCTGGTCCTTACTGAAATTTCCAAAACCGGCTACTTGAATTCCTGACATGTTATCTCCGGAATAGTTTACCAATCCGGCAAGATTAACTCCTTCCATATTACCATTGGTTATATTGGTAAGGCCCGCAATTTGAAAACCGGATGCATAGTATTTATTGTAATTGAACAGGGTACCCAATTCAAAACCGTCAAGCCCGCCATGATATCCTCCTAAAATATTGATGGAGTATTTTGCGGTGTAATCAACAGCATTGATGCCATTAGTACTTAAAGGTGGAACTAAGGTAACTCTCCATTTGCGATAGGAGAGATCAGAATCATATCGTTGGGCAGATATGGTATCAGAAAAAGATAAACTTGTAAAGAGAATTAGCAGGGACGCACTAAAGATTTTTTTCATAGCCTGTACTTGAAATTTAGTGCAGCCCTACGAAATATGATTCTGTAATGTTTCGAATAGTTTAGCTTTTGAGGTGAGGAAAATTTTCGTCCAGCACTTCATTCCATAGCTCTACTTCCTGAACATCATTAAGTAGCGAATCTATATCGCCTTCCAGTTCAACCTTTGAAATTTCATCACCCTGGGAAATGTTGTTAACAACGTCCTGGTCAGATTCTGATACAACTTTACCAAATACTGTATGTTTTCCATCAAGCCAGGAAGTTTCAATATGGGTAATAAAAAACTGGCTGCCATTTGTGCCGGGTCCGGCGTTTGCCATTGATAAAACTCCTGGGCCGGTATGCTTTAACTCTGGTGAAAACTCATCTTCAAATCTATAACCGGGACCTCCACGACCATCACCATTTGGGCAGCCTCCCTGAATCATAAAATCATTAATAACCCTATGGAATTTTAAGCCGTCATAAAATCCTTTTTTGGCAAGGTTTACAAAATTTGCAACTGTTTTTGGTGCTTTATCATCATAAAGATCAAGATTTATGATTCCTTTTGAAGTATGTAAAGATGCGGTAATAGCCATTGAGATTAGTTTATTTGAAAAGTGAAAAATATGAAGTTCGAATCTATTCCGGGATTTTCCTTTCCGGTTTGTGCATTAGAAATATGATGAAATTTGTAACCCATAACTAACGAAATAGGTTCAACTATTTTGAATTTAAATCCCGGTGAAATATCAAAAGCGAAATTAAGCTTTCGCCCTTTATCTGTTGGAAATGTGTCTCTCATATACATAAAATAGCCTGAAGTACCACCCAAAAAACTAATAAATGAGTTTAGCCCATACTCAAGCTCAAAGCCAACGGGCGAAAAACCAAAGCCGGTAGTTTCGGTAATACGATCTCCGTCGTCTCTTTTGGGATACTTATAATAAATGTAAGGGACAATATCAGCAGTGTAATAAATGCGATAGTCCTTTTGCTGATATATTGATTTTTTAGCTCCTATACCGTAAATCCAACCGGATGAGTTCTCAGTTTTTCCAAGCAGCTTTACTGACTTTTTTGAATAGCCGCCCCATGCTCTGAATGAAATATCTGATGTTTGTTGAGCTTTTTCCTGGCCTTTTAATTCATTTAATGGCAGAAAAAAGAGGATTATCATTATTACAAATGATCTGGCCCATTTATCTGGAGGCATATTCTAAAAACTCACTTCTTTTTTGACTTAACTACTATCACAACTGAAAGCAGCCAAACTAAAACCCATGCACCTGTTAAATAATACTGTTGGGCCAAAAGAAGAGTCGCTATCGAAAGGGCATAAATGATGTGATAAATCCAATCCGGGGTTTCTGTTTTTTGAGCCCTTTTCTGAAGAGAGGGCATAAAAATGGCAAGTATCTTACCAACCAACAGCAGGCCGGTATAAACCCAAACAGCACCCAAAAGTATGTTATTATCAAAAAAATAAAGAGCCGATATCGCTCCCAAAGCAATAATGTCAATAATGATATCTTTGATCCAGTTCATTTCAAAATTTTTTGACAATCATACGGGATCAGTAGATATAAAAAAAATATAAATGCTCTTTTTTGCTATTTAAGTTGTATTGATGTAACCCAGATGATCTCGTGCTCAGGTTTGTCTGAGTCAAACAAATCTTTGGAAGTTTCCCACTTCAGGCCTTTTTTATCTCTTACATTAACGAGCAAGCCTTCGATTTTTAAAAGGTGTCCATCTCTTAGCCTGCCCAGTTCGGATTTAATTTCATCCGTTGAAGGTATTAAGTGCCATAACGCGGTTTGTTCATTTATTTCTTTATGGGTAACCGGTAATTGATAGGGTTTTTTGCTGAAAGTGCGTTCGCTTAAGTCAAAGTGGAGATAATCAAGGTTTCTTTGGTCTGATAAATCATTCCACCCGACTAATACATCAATAGGAGAAAAAGAGGACATGCCATCCAAAAAGTAACGCTTTTTAGAAATCACTCTCACTTCTGCTGATACACTGCCTGCCGGCATTAATTCTGCTTCATTGTAAGAAAATGGTTCTTCTTTGGAGTTATCCACCAAAACAGGGGCTTTATCTGCTTTTACGCCGGGGCCTCTGTCGATGGGTACCATCGACCATGCCAGGTAAGCAAGAAAAACGAATGCACCAATTGCTATATACTTGACCATCATTGCTCCTTCGAGAATTTTTCTAAAGGAGTATTCAATCTATATAATCGTTACAAAAAAGAAGATTTTTTGTCAGATAATATCAGGAAACCAGGCCTTTATAGGTGTGGTAGAACCGTTCTAAGTCTTCTAAATAAAAATTCTTAAGGGCTTGGTTTCCGTCTGTGTTTAATATGTCTTCGAAAACAAATTCCTTTTTGTCCACATACTTAAAAGTGAGTTTCCCCTGATGGAACGATATGGTCTCGATTTCCGAAAAAAGATATTCCAGTTTATTTTCTTTGAGAAGTATCATAGAACCTGGTACAAAAAAACCTTCAGAATCAATAAACTGGTTTGCCTGAAGGTTATGTTCTTCTATTAATTCCTGGTTCACATAGTCCTTTACATTTTTATCGAACTTTAAATAGACTGAATTAGAGGTTATGCCCAGGGTTACTTCGCTATATTTATCAGTTATTTCAAGGATAGCAAATCGATCTGACTCGGGGCCGTCTGTTTCTGCTGAAAAACCATTATTGACAAATACCAGGATAAAGAAAAAAATAAGGTTAGTAAGTTTTTTGTTCATGATAGTGTCAATAATATTGAATATGTTAGAACATGGAACACTTGCTTAACACGTTTGTAATCTGAAATGGTTTCATTTTTTTACAAGTTCCATAATATACGTATTACGGCATAGCAAACAATTAGAATTCGTGATAGCACAAGATTTAAATCCTAAAGAGTTTACCATACTTATTGTAGACGATGCAGAACCTAATTTGGTTTTGCTTTCTTTTGTATTGAAAGAAGAGGGATTTAATGTTCTTAAGGCGAGAGATGGAGAAGAGGCTATTCAAAAGGTTCAAAGTCATGAACCTGATTTAATACTTTTGGATATCCTGATGCCCGGAATGAATGGATACGAAGTCAGCAAGAGAATAAAAAGCTCAGAATACGCAGCTATCCCTATCATTTTTCTTAGTGCACTTAATGAGACAGAAAGTAAAGTAGATGCTTTTGAATCTGGTGGAGTAGATTTTATCAATAAGCCTTTCAAAAAAGAAGAAGTTATTGCCAGGATTAAAACCCATCTTTTTATCAGAAAGCTTCAAAAGCAAAAAGAAGGGCGCTTACGATTACTCAAGGATCGTGAAATAGAACTCAGTAAACTCAATAAAAAGAAAGATGAATTGATAAGGATGGTAAGCCATGATATTAAAAACCCTCTTACGGGTATAATAGGCATGACTCAAATTCTTATTGAAGACGAGGATATAGAAGCTGAAGAAAGGAAAGAGATACTAGACCTGGTATATCAAAGCGCTGAAAAGTTATTTGAACTTGTAAAGGAAACACTGGATAAAGAATCAAATGATGTACAGGTACAAGACTTAAATATTCAGGAAACGGATATCATTGAATTTTGCAAAAAATCTGCCGAAAAATTTAAAAATAAAGCTTCCTTAAAGGGCATTGAGCTTAGTGTAAAGCCACATATAGACGAATTGTTAGTACCTTTCGATAATGATAAACTTTCCACGGTGCTGGAAATACTTATTACAAATGCAATAAGGTTTACTCTTGACGGAGGCTCCATTGAAATAAGTATTGAAAAGCATAATGATGATCATTGTTTGTTGAAAGTTATGGACACGGGTATCGGAATCTCATCTGAAATTTTAGATAACTTTATTATACAAACTGAAAATGAAGCCGATAAGGAAAGTACTTTTGACTCAGGGTTAGACCTGGGGCTTGATATTGTTCAAAGAAAAATAAAATCGCACAACGGGAATATTTGGGTTAGTTCTGAAGAAGAATCGGGGACTACTTTTTATATAGAACTCCCATTACAAATTAAATAATAGATGAGCTATACGATTTTAGTTATAGATGATGATGAACCCATTCATTTTATGACAAAAAGCATGTTAGGTAAAGAATTCATCCTAAAACATGCCAGAGATGCACAAGAAGCCATTAATATACTCTCTGAAGGCAGTGTAAACCTGATACTTTCAGACATTCACATGCCGGGACTTTCGGGTCTGGAATTTCTTGAATCTGTTCGTTTGGATAAAGAAAAAAATCAGATTCCAATCCTTATAATGACCAATCTGCCAACGATTGAAAAAGAAAAAAAGGCTTTTGATTTAGGTGCTGCTGACTTCATTAAAAAGGAAAGATTTAACAACGACAGAGAAGCAGTAATTGATATAATTCGAATGAAGTTGGTTACGGATATTCATGTTACAGGGCTTGAAGATGATATTGTTAAAAAGAAAGACCAGCTAGTAATGAAGCTAATGGAAAAAGCCATTAAAGGGTCTTTTGAAGATACAATCCAGGTACTTATATCCGAACTTAACTCAATTATTGAAACAGATCTTATAGGTTTGTGGGTTGTTGAAGGTAGTGAACCAAAAAATGTGGTATTCTCGGGTAATGAATTACCTGCTGATTCTTCACTGGATTCATTCGATACCTCCCAAACTTATCAGTTTTTAAAAAATGAGGGTGAACCGTTTTTAAGTAATCATGTTTTTAATGAGGAATTTGGATCCTTTCTCGACTTTTCAAAATTAAACGGGATGCCAGCGGAGATCGGGATTCCCTTGCATTCAGTTAATGAGCGTACGCTACTCATGAATAATATGCAAATACCGGACGATGCTGAGATGTTTAGTGTGCTTGTTTTAAAAAGAAAAGTGTTGTTTTCGTCTAAAGAATTTGAATTGGTTTCCAGGTTAGTAACTCAGGCGGGATCTATTCTTTGGAGGTTATATAAAAAGTCAAACTCCTGATTTATGAGAGAAAGAGTACTGCTGGTTATTGAAGGCACCTATCCATGGTACAGGGGGGGAGTAAGTGAATGGATATATCAATATCTTCGTTATTTTACTGCCTATGACTTTACAATTCTTCAAATTGCTACTGATGAATTTCAAGGCCTAAACCCTAATGAGGCATTGTACCCCTTAACTGAAAATGTAAAGGAGTTTATCAGGGTCAGTCCTCCGGAATTAAGTTTCAATTGGCTTGAAGATTCAGAAAAATGGGTTTCAGCTATTGATGAAAGTTTAGAGCTGGCATTAACTGATGCTGCAGCAATACATGTAACAAATACTGGTTTTGCCGGTTGGTTGGGGGTATTTTTGAAGAACACGTCCCAACTTCCTTTAGTGCTGACTGAACATGCCCTGTATTGGAAAGAGGTAGAAAAAGGAGCTATTGCTTTAGAGTGCGGTTATAAAATACCTCAAAATGGATCAGGCCAGAAATATGTAGCCCGATTGTTTAAAGAGATAGCCTCAGAGGTATATACTGCGTCGGACGAAGTTATCTCCGTTTCCCGGACTAATATTCCACTCCAAATTATGTATGGTGCAAGTTCCCCTGTTTATATACCTAATGGTATCCCAATCGACTCTTTGGTAAGCACTAAAAACTCTGTTAAGAACCCTACTATAGGCTGGGTTGGAAGGTGCGCGGAAATGAAGAACCCAAACCTGTTTTTAGATGCTGTACAGGAATGGACTCAATCCGGTTTTAAAGCAAACTATATGATGCTTTTATGCGATGCTAATGAAAAGGAATTACAAGATCAGATAAAAAAACGACAAAAGGATTTCCCACAGGTTGAATTTATATGGAATAAAGAAGCTTCATCTTATTATTCAAAAATGGATATGCTTTGCATTTCAAGCCATAATGAATCTCAGCCTTTAGTTATGCTCGAAGGACTGGCAAACAGAGTTTTACCAATAGGTTGGGAAGTAGGGGATCTGACCTCTGAGTTTGGTTTTGTAGTGCCAGAAGGTGTAAGTGTACAAACATTTTGTAACCAGGTTGAATCCTTATGGAATGATAAAAACAAGTATGCAGAATTAGTAGAAAGCAAATTTGAACATGTTGCTTATAATCACACGTGGGGTATAATTTTTAAAAAATACCACCAATTATTATCTCAGCTGCTTGCCAAAGAGAGGTATATGCAGGAATGAGTAACAAGCGCCCAACCGTTTTATTCCAAACAGAAGGTTCATACCCATATAGCGGGGGTGGAGTAAGTACCTGGGCGCATATTCTTTGTACAGAACTGGAAGAAGAAATAGATTTCCAGTTATTTGCTGTTACCGGTAACCCCTTTGTTGAAACGAGGTACAAACTTCCCGGAAATATAAAAGATATTATTCATGTGCCGCTGTGGGGTGTAGAAGAACCCGTAGAATACTTTGATAATAAGCTCCCTTTTTCATCTCATGTTTATAGAAAATCCAGAACCACAAAAGCTGTTGTCAAAAAAGTTTTCATGCCTTTGTTCCAGGATTTTATAAAATGCCTGAAGGATCCTTTCGGGGATGTTCTCTTCATTAGTGATACCATTTATGGACTTTGGAAGTACTTTCAATGGTACGACTACAAAATTACCATGCGTGAACCTCTTCTTTGGGTGGAATTTAAAAACTCAATGTCCACACAATTTGAATCGCTCAACATTGAAGAGGTTGGAGCAGAACCGAAAGTTTTTGATATGACCTTTGGTATGCGTTGGCTGTATCATTTTATGATGCCTGTTGCATCACCAATTCCAAGAGAGATTGATATTTGCCATGCTACCTTAGCCGGGTTCCCAGCTTTAACATCAATAGCGGCAAAGTATGAATATGGAACCCCGGGTATAGTTACTGATCATGGTGTTTATATGAGGGAAAGATTAATTAATGTCGGAAGGTCAGACATGCCTTTCTTTTCCAAGAAGCTGCTCGTTGATCTCTCCACATTGGTAACCCGTTCTGTTTATTACACAGCCGATCAAATATCACCTGTTACAACGGCTAACCAGGCATGGGAAATGCGTTTTGAAGCATCTGAAGACAATATACTACCCATTTATAATGGAGTTGATACCGACCTTTTTAAACCTCTTCCCAAACCTAAGCACACAAAAGACAGGCCAACCGTAATTGCAGTAGCACAGGTTTTTCCTTTAAAGGATATCGAGACCATGATTAGAAGCTGTAAAGAGGTTCGTAAGACTATACCTGATGTTCAGTATATCGTTTATGGAAGCCTTGAAGTAGATAAAGATTATGTACAGAAATGCAGGGATTTAGTCGATGAATTAGGTTTGGGAGATAATTTTACATTTGGGGGCTTTCACAATCAACCCAACATGATTTTTAACGAGGGTGATATTTCCATTTTAACTTCCATTTCAGAGGGGTTCCCATATACAGTCATAGAATCTATGAGTTGTGGCCGGCCTGTAGTAGCAACAGATGTTGGAGGGATACGGGACGCACTGGAAGGTTGTGGAATTCTGTGTAAACCCAGGGATCCGGTTGATATTGCAAACGGGGTAATTAAGCTTCTTGAAGACACCCAACTCCGGTTAGAGTTAGGAAACAAATCCAGGGATAAAGTCCTTCTTAATTTTACTACCGATAAATCAGTAAAAGCTTATTTAGAGACATATAAAAAGTTGGCTGATAAACCCAGAAAGCCACTTAAAGAACAGGTCAAATCACTAAGTGTGCTGGCTTTGCTTAACCATATAGAAAGTATGGATTATGAAAAAGCAAGTTGACCTAAACACCGCTTCTGATACTTCTAACCAGGAACGTTTTGAGCAACTGGTGGAGAAAGTATTTGAGTTGATTGACAATCCACTGAGCAACTGGGCTGTGGCAGCTACTATTGAATCGCTTGGTGTCAGGGATATTGATGCAAAAACCGATTATGGTTTTGATTCTGTTTTTGATTTAGCAGATGAAGTTCTCAAAGCTATAAAGAAAAAAATTGCAGACAGATTTGTAGATGAACAGCATAAGGAAAAAATCAAGCTGGGTAATTTTGCTTCCAGTTCATGGCTATTCATAAAGTATTATGGTGCAGGCCTTGTTTTTTCGTTGCCTATGCTTTCACAGATTGTAGCTATTCTGATTTTTGAATATGCTTTATGGGCCTGGTTCAAGTTCAATGAAACGCAGGCAACTATGGTTGCGATAGGCACTATTGCCTCTTTTGCTGTTACGGGTGGTTATATACAGGTTTTTGGACGGCTCATTTCTAAATACAAAGGGGAGGAGAACTATTA
Organism: Balneolaceae bacterium; assembly: GCA_006969905.1. Taxonomy (GTDB): domain Bacteria; phylum Bacteroidota; class Rhodothermia; order Balneolales; family Balneolaceae; genus Balneola. The sequence continues at coordinate 2,691,269 of CP030887.1, forward strand.
CCTGACATGGAAGGCGGCACAAAGGATTCTTATGTCAGCTCTGCCTGTAATAGTGGGCTTTGCTGCTTTAGCATTCATAATTAACCTGGCGTTACCATTTTATCCTGCCAGGATGATTGTAATTGCTATTGTATACTACCTGTTAATTTCTTTAATGCTGCTTGCTGCGGCTATTTTATTTGCAAGTGCACAAAGGGCTATTATACTTTTTGGCATCCTTTTTGGAACAGGGGTTGTTATTTTTTGTATGGAGTTTCTTGATATGGGAATCTATTTTTCTCAGTGGGTTGGGCTTGCCTCTGCAACATCGGTTCTGGGTTTATATATTTGGGTATACTTCAAGTTCAAAATACGCTCGTTAAGGCAGCAATTATTTAAACAATCTCTCCCAAACAACGAAGTCAGCTTCTTTAACAACTACCGGTATTTTGTATATGGGTTTTGCTATTTCACTTTCCTGTTTGTTGATAGAATAATGGCATGGTCTACCGGCAGCCCGCCGCCGCCTTATATTATTTGGTTCAATACTCCCTATGAGTTGGGAATGGATTGGGCACTGATAAGCCTGATCATAACTGTTGCCGTACTTGAGTTCAGTATTCAGTTGTTTTCAAAAAAGCTTATACCTGCTCAAAAAAAATCGCCCATTACAAAAATTAAATTCTTCAATTCTTATTTCGGCAGGTTTTACTTTTTGCAGGTTTTGCTTTTCTCGGTAGTAAGCATTGTTTCTGTTGCAGCTAGTTACTATGGGGTTCTTTCTTTGCGCGTATTTGAAGACCAGGTACCAGAAATAAAAGATTTTTTCGCCAACCCTGTAACCTTTAAAGTTTTTTGGATGGGGGCGATAGGATACATCTTTCTGATCTATGGCTTAATGAATTCATTATTCTTTTTTACCCTAAACAGGCCTGAGTTTGTGATGTATTCGATTGTTCCTTCTCTGATTGTTAATGGAGTTGTTGGGTATATATGTAGCAGGGTTATTTCATACGAATATGCTACAGTTGGTTTAATTGCCGGTGCTATTACTTTTGCTGTAATTACAGGATTAATTGCACGTCAATTTTTTAAACATTTGGATTATTTTTATTACTCTGCATATTGAGGTACATATATGATTAAGGATGTAAAAGAATACTTAAGTACTGTCGGGAACAGGCTCAGTAAAGCCTTTTCAGTTGAGGGTTTTGGTACTGAAAAAGAGCTGGAGTTCTGGTCGCTTTCTGCAGAACATATGTCCCGGAAAGAGCCACCCTCTTTTCCCGATATAGCAAAATGGATAGATATGCTTTACCGGGCACCTGTTCATATAGTGTATCGAAAAGAAGGTGACAACCTCGTATTAAGCAGGCGTCATTTATTTGTAGAAAACCTGTTAAAAAAAGAGGGCGGCACTTCTGATAAAAAAGACTTTTCTGTAGAAGAAAAACAGTTTATACAGGATTTTGAGAATCAAATGGGCAACCTTGAAAAGAAAAGGGCATGGGATGATGATTTTTCTGCTCATGGTATTTCTTCTCATACCATTGGTAACTGTGAGCATATTCCAATTTATGATACAGACGGGGAGAATTGGGGGGTATATGTGGTAGGCCCCTTTATAAAAAGCCCGGATCTGATGGTTCCTAAACTGTCTATTGTAGGGAGAATTCTTGCCATTTGGCTTGTCAGGCTGAATGAGGAAGAGGAAATGGCAAGAAACAAATACCAGGAAAGTATCGATGAGGTTGCATCTAATCTTGGAACAGGTGCCCTAAATACCGAAGGTATTATGCACCTAATCCTGTCTTATTTAACCAATAAAGTAAATGCTAAATCAGGATTAGTTGTAGAATTAATAGAAGAGAAACCCAAAATAATTTCATCCCTGAATATCTCTGGCAAAGAAGCTAAAGAGGTTATCAAGGAAATCACTGATTCCAAAAGAGAACTCTACATCCCATTTAAAGCAGAAAATAGTAATGGGTTTATTTGGATTGATGTTGATAGTACTAACCCTGATGTGGGTATTGAATCCCTAAAGAAACCACTCTCAGATACAGTTGGGGATTTAATCTCTTACCGAGAGGATAACCTGGTATTCTCTAATCAATTGTTAGAGACTTATTATAAAATGCTGCGTGCAATAGAGAAATCAAGAGATAAAACACAGTATCACACACCAAGGTTGATAGCATTTGTTGAGCGCTTTGGTATGTTTTTTGGATTAGAAGAGATAGAAATTGATAGAATTAAACTAACAGCCAAACTACATGATATTGGCTATGTGGGTGCAACCAGTATTAGTTCCTCTTTCAGTATTGATTCAGAAATGTCTCACCCCATCACCGGTGCAAAAATGGTAAACCAGCTTCCTATTCATAAAGATGTAATAAAAGGTATAGAAACACATCACGAGTGGGTTAACGGGCAAGGCACACCTTATGGTTTAGAAGGCGACAAAATACCATGGTCAGGTAAAATTATAAGTGTATTCGAGTTTATAGTAGACTTTATCGAAACGTATGAGCATTCTGATGCCGGAAAAGAGGAAGAACTGATCCAATTACTAAATAATAATTTGATTGAGCGGGCCGATAAGCAGTTTGACATGGTATTAATCCCCACGGTAATCCAACTTATCCAAATGCTTGGATGGGAAGGGTGTAAGTCTTTGGGAGTTAATGAATAATATTAATGAACCACAACCTGATTGTATATCTGCTCATTGTGATTTTATTTAGTCAGTGTTCTTTAGTCAAGGATCAAAAACGGGCATCAAAGCAATTTGAATCTTTTGGTATTGTATACTCAAAAATTGAACCTGTACAAGTGAAAGGTTATGACCTTGTAGTAGTAGAAGCAGATTTATACACAAGGCAGGAAATTGATGCGATGAGAGCTTTTGGTGCAACAATTACAGGGTATTTATCACTGGGAGAGGTGAATAGGTACAGAAATTACTTTCCTACATTAGAAAAAAGAGGATTATTAGGAAATAATACGGATTGGGGGAGTTTTTACCTCGATCTGAGTGATGATTCTACAAAAGCCATTCTTCTAGGCAGGGCTTCAGAGATCATTGAAAAAAATGTTGACGGTTTGTTCCTTGATACCATTGATGCAGTATCACCGAATAGTTCAAGAAACCATCTTATTCCACACATGGTTGAACTCATCCAATTGCTTGAACAAAAGCATCCTGATAAAATATTAATCCAAAATGCAGGCCTTTTCTTACTAGACGAAACACAAAATGCTGTAGATGCAGTTACCGTTGAAGGGATTGCCAGTGGATATGATTTTGGGAAAAAAGAATACAAAGTATTCAGCGGAAATGAGTTTAAAGAACGCATAAAGTGGTTAGATACTTTTCGTGATAGCACTAACCTTCCATTTCTGATAGTTGATTTTGCCAACTCGGTGGAAAAAGAAAAACTAATACGTACTTCGCTCGATACACTTGGCATTCCTTACTTTTTAAGTTCTATTGAATTGGACAAACTCCCTTCAAAAAAATCATCCGGGAAGGGGGGTAAGTAATGCCTTACTATTTACATGTATTGCTTGATGCCCTGAGGATTGTTGTTTGTTTTGTTGTCATATTTGCCTGGCTGGGGCCAAAGTTTTTACCCCATGCCCGAAAGCAGCATGGAATTGATCGCCTTATTTATTCCTGTTTAGGCCTTGGTGGCTTAATAATAGTAGCCACCTTTATACTAACCATGCTTAATATTTATGATTTCATCAGCCTTTTTACCTGTCTTATAATACTTCCTTTTCTGATTCAGCTTTACCATGAATACCGTTCAGGTACTCCTTTCCTCCAGGTTTTTAAAGCCGTAGAAAACCGAGTGGTAGCATCTGCAATTAAAGCTATTGAGAAGAGTAAGGAACTTACGTTAGCTTCACTCAAAAAAAAATACCTTAAAAAACCGGGTTTTTTGTTTAAAAAATCTAACTACCTGCTAACAGCAATTATAATTGGTGCATGTGCCGGTATTGTAAGGATTATACCGGCTATACAAAGTTCTGCGCCCTCCAGCAGAAACTGGTATTTTGAATTAGAGGCAGTAAAAAACCTGCGTTTGCAACATTATTTTGGGGATATACCTATGCCAAGGGGTATGCACTCTATCGTGCAGTTGTTCAGCACACTTACCCAGGTTACCCCGGAAATGATATTGAACATTTTAGGAGGATTAGTCAGTTTTTTCCTTGCAATACTTATTTACTGGATAATAAGGGAACTCACAAAAGGGAAGCGTAAAATGTCGGCACTGTTCGGGATGAGCATTTATGCTTTTCTTCCAACTTTACTGCTGCCCATTTCTTTGGATATTGAAAGTGAGTCAAACATTCTTAAGCTGGCTCTTTGTTTTGCTTTACCTACTGCTTTTGTATTTCTCAGGAATATAAGAATGAAAGAAAAAGCACCTTGGTTTTACGTTTCAATAGGGGTAATTGCCACAGGTTTAATAAATATTTTTGTACTAATCTTTATTCTGCTTCCTTTTTTATTGTTTGGCTTGTTCACTATACCCAGAAAGTTTTTTCTGAAAAACTTTTTAAAGCTATTCACTTATATCTTGTCTTTATATGTGTTAACACTGGCTCCATACTTTGCATACTTATTTTATAAAGGAGTAGATATTACATCCTTTTTTGAATTGCAGTTTTATAACACACTGGTATTCAGCTATTTTCCAAATTTGATAACTGACCTGGATATGCTTTCCCTTATTTATTTGGGGATAGGTTTATTTGTGCTACTCGGATTCCTTATTAATCATTTTGTTCAAAAGAACAGGTATCTAGGCGACATAGCCATATTTCTGATTATGTTTTGCTGTGTTTCTTTCCTCTACACTCCTTATTTCAATATTTCTTTTTTGCTAATCGATCCGGATCAACTCAATAGCTTCTATAGTGTAATGATCCCGGTTGTTTTTGGCCTTGTTTTCTATTTTTTCTTCGCATTTCTGGAAGATGTTTTGAAGCTGAAAGAATCTTTATCCCTCTATATCCAGCCTTTCATAATGGTAATTCTCATTGCAGGCTCATTAATCGGAACAGGGGGAATAAAGATGACCGATGAATTACCTCAAACACTACCCAACGGATTTTTTAATGCTTATTACAACATTGTAAATGAGCGATTACCTTACTCATACTCTACAGTGGGCCCTGAGATTGATCGCACGCTGGCAATGAACCGGCATTACTTTATGAATTATGAGTTTTTTCTCCAAAACTATGGGGCTATTGACTCTTTGTATCAGCAATACCTGACTGTTCCAGTAGAGCAGAGAGAAAGTGAAGAAATACCACCGGCAAGTATTTTTCTTTTTGTTGAAAAGCCTCCTTACAACTCCATTCAACAAGGTATACTTTACGAATCTTCAACAGTTATGAAAGATATTGAACAATGGATCGCAACTTTCCGGGAATTAGAAAACAGGACTATAGAAGTGTATTATGAATCAGAAGATGCTATAGTGTATGAAATCATCAACAGAGCGGACGAATCGAATATTAACAAAGTGCTTTTAAACATGTACCCTAAAGAGGATGGCCGTGCTTCCAGCTTGTTTAAATAGAGTGCTATATGTACTTCTTCTTTCCTTTTTGGCTATAAGCTGCAGAGAGAAAAAGGAAGTATTTGAAAATGAAGAAACATTTCTTGAACAGGAACCTTTAGTACTACTAATTAAAAACAGGAATGACGTTTATGCGGATGAAGTATCAGAGCAAGTAATAAAAGCGTTGGATTATTCGAAATTTCCTTACCAAACCTATGATTCAGGTATCATTTCGGGAGGGTTTAATATCCCTAAATCAGTAAGAGTTGTAGTTAATACCAGTTATTTGATAAGCGATAGCAATCAAGATGATATAGACAAGCTTGTAGAGTTTACCGCAAGGGGAGGTCATTTGGTTTTTGTAGGCCCTGTAGCTTATGATGAGTTCGAATACCTGCAAGGTTTTAAGTACGATACTGACTTTATAATGGGTGCTTCAAAGATTGGTTACAGAATGGTAGGTAAAGCCTTTCCAAATCAAACTGATTCAAAATTGATTTTTGGTTTTAGTGATGCTCATGATGGTTATTCACTGGATAATTTCAGAGATGATGTTAAGGTTTATGTAACTGCCGCAAACGATACTACTTACCCTATAGTAATTAGTAATAAAGTCGGCCTTGGGGAAGTCATAACTATAAATAGTACTACTTTAGAAGAAAAGGATCATAGAGGTTTAATTTTTTCTACTATCGTAAAAGGTTTACAGGGTATTCCTTATAGCGTAGCCAATGTAAGTACAATTTTTTTGGATGATTTTCCTGCTCCGCTGTACAATGAGAAGATTGAACCCATAGCCTCTGAATACAATGTGGAGCAGGCCGAATTTGTTGTGGATATCTGGTGGCCAGATATGAAAGCTCTTGCTGATTCTTTTGATATGGACTATTCCGCAATGACGGCCTTTAATTATAATGCCAACGTAGTGCCACCTTTTGATTTCAGAGAGTGGGAATCCGGAAAGTTAATTAAAAATGGCAGGGAAGTTGAAGCCAGTATATATGTGGCACAAGATGTTGCAAGTACAAGGCATGAAATGGCTTTTCACGGATATAACCACTTTTCTCTATGGTTAGAAGACTGGGATAACATCAATTTTATGGCTGCTTCCTTGCAATCCAGTAGAAAGAGATGGAGAATTGACGACCTTGGTAAGTTACCTGTCAGCTACGTTCCGCCAACTAACTACATTGATTCTACCGGTATACAAGCTTTGACAAAAGGACTTCCCTCAATCAAAATATTAAGCTCTCTTTATCTTGGAGATACCGAAGACGGAGGAAACAGGGAGTTCGATATTGATCCGTATAGTGAGCGACTTTTCAATTATCCCCGGATTTCAAGTGGGTTTACCATGTCGGATGAAACCATTTTCAATCAGCATGGAATGCAAATTGTAACGGGTATATGGAATCACTTCATCCATCCAGATGATGTATTTCAAATATCACAGCGTGCAGAGGATAGTTTTAAAAGCAGGAACCCGCTGGGATTGGGGTGGAAAACCTCGGAAGACAGGAACTACGGATTATACCAGGTTTTTGTACAGCGTTTAGACTATACGCTTTCACATTACCCTTTAACAAGGTTTGTTAGCGCGAAAGAAGGAGCTGCCATCGCCCAGGATTGGGTAAACAAGTGGGCACGATATGAATTAGAAGAAAACCTGTATACAGTTAAAACAAAGTATGCGTCAAACTATGAACGTAAAAATCCCAAACCCGAAAACAATCAGTGGTTTTTATATGTAGCTGAATCTGAGGTGGATTCTGTATTTTCTCATCTATCGAACCAGGTTAACAGGATTGAAAAATCAAATTATTGGGATGGGGTTCTTGTACAGTTTCATACATTCAGAGACAGTATTTCTATTCCAAACTTTACTCCCGGCTTTGATACCAACGAAGAGACAGTTGATGCAATAGTAGCACAGGTTTTTGAAGAATATCGAAATTATCAAACCCCGCCTGAGGATGAGTTTTTTGCTGAGGATCGGCCGGACACTCGCTACCAGGATGCACTTCGTCAATACCTTGCTAACCCTTCTTCATTTGAAGTGCAGGAACAGTTGATTGAATTAGCCATTGAGTTTCAGGAAGTGCCCAGGGCAATCTCAATTCTTGAGAACAGGATACTGAGAACCCCGGATTGGAGAGAAGCAGACCAAGAAAAGCTCATCAGGTATTATGGCTGGGAAAATGTTCCGGATCAGGCCATCGAATACCTGGAAAAATTATGGCTGCGATATGGAAATGAGCGGGTAATAACATTTAAAGATTCAACACAGGCTAACCTGGATGTGTACTCCCCGGATTTTGCTCAGCGATGGTACGAACGCGAAGTAATGCTTCAACCCGATAACGAAGCACTTGTACTGGAATATTTAAGAAGTGTGGAGAATGCTGAGTATTGGCCGGAAATAAAGAAAGAGCTTCTCAGACTTATTGGCAATAATCCCGGTTCAGATAGTCTTTATGTATATACCTTGCAACGTTCTTTCTTTTATGATTCATTAAGGGCTTCTATAAAACTTTTAGAAGAATTCCCGGAATACTCTCATACTCAAATCACACCCCTGGCAGCGAACATAGCCAATGTTTATGGATACGAGTTTAAAGAATATGATAAGGCGCTATACTGGGCTGAAAAAGCTCTGGACTTCTCAATTCAGGCTAAATTAGACTGGATGGCACAAAAGAAAGATTTCGATGCTTTTTACACAACCGCAAAAAAACACCTGGGAAGTACACCTCAGGATGACAGCATCCGGGTTTTTTCGGGTACCATACTTTTTTACCAGGGATATAAAGAAAAAGGTTATGAAATCATGTACCCGCTTTTTCAAAAAGATAAAACAGGTACTACGGACGCACATAAACTCAAAAATACAGAAATCTCTTTTATGAGCCTGGAAGACCGTTTGGATCTGTACAGCCGGTATCCTGAGTTTTTTAATGACAAGGAGCAAAAACGATTGGCACAAAACTACAGGAGTGAAAGGGGTGTGAAAGGATCTGCATTTGGTGAATACTATTCGGATAACTTTGATAACACCAGCGCCCGTGGGGGTATTTCGGTTCAAATTGGTAACCGAAGAGACCAGACCCATACATTCAGGCTTGAAGATATTTACGCCTCCAGTGCAATAAACAACCAGGTGCCTTCTTCAAATTATGCGGGCCTGGGCTATGAATTTGAAGATCGCACGTTGGACTATAAATGGATTTTTAAAGCGGGAGGAGGGATTTTTGCAGGAACAGATGGTATAATCGGGGAGCTGTCCACTACTCTTTCGTACAGTTATGATTCGACGTTTGCTTCAGGGGAACTTTCCCTTGAGCCTATACTTACTCAGGCAGGTATCGATCAAAATATATACAAATCACAATTATCAATATATCGCGAAGACTTTTGGGCTAAAGATTTACTCCTCACCACTTTTTCTGGAGGAGCAAAGTATTACACAAACAGTGTTTTTGAGTATGACGCGACAGGGCGTGTATACTTTCAACCCCGTAATAATGAATTCCGGGTTCGTGCTATCAGTGAGCTTTTTTATGCGGATGCTTCTGAAACATTTCAATCAGGTATTCCCTTCTTTACCCCCGAAAATCTATTCGTAAAAGGGCTTGGGATTGACTTCAGGTACAGAGAACCAAATGACTTCAGCTATTTTACGTTAGCGGAACTGGAAATAATGGGTAAGCATGAAACAACGGACGGTTTTTTTGTGACGGGCAGGGCATCGCTGGAAAAAAAGCTGAAAAGCTTCTGGGAGTTCAAAATCGGTACGGAAATATCTACTAGTGAAGTATACAGGTCAAACCGGGTATTTTTTACTATTTCACATATATTCAACCGCAGAATTTTACAGAAACAAGATTAGTAGTATTTCGTAGCTTACTGCATGAAAAAAATTCGTCCTCATATTGAATGGATGGCTTTCTTTTTTGGATTGATCCTGATGGCCACCTTGAATCCTTACATTGAAGGGACCAGTTTTTGTATATATGAGCTTGCAGGCATTACTTTTTGTCCCGGAGATGGCCTGGGGCACTCTATTGCCTTTTTGTTTAGAGGAGAGTTTTCTGAGGCAATGGAGGCGAATCTTTTCGGGCCATTGGCCGTACTTGTTTTGAGTTTAAGAATATTGAGTATTTGGAAGAGAATGATTGTTGATAAAAATAAAACTAACACTATCGGAGTAGAAGATGGCAAAAGTTATTGATCACGTACCTGCAGCAGAAGGGGATGAAGCTCTTTATCTGAACAAGTTGTTTTCAGATTTAAGCGATGAAGATGCCGGCAAGTTTGCTAATATTTATAATGCCAGAAGAAAAGACCCTCAAATTATACTTATAACCTGCTTGATTGGCTTCCTGGGAATTGCCGGAGTTCACAGGTTCTTATTAAATCAGGTGGGCATGGGAATCCTTTATTTGTTCACTGGAGGGCTTTGTATAATTGGTATCATTGTAGATTTAATTAACTACAAAGACTTAACCTTCCAGTACAATAGGCAGGTAGCTCAGGAGATTAAAAATTTTCTTTAATGACTAAACCAAAGAGGCACAAAAGTGCCTCTTACTATTTCAGCAGCCCGAATACCCGGTTAATGTTGAAACCCAACCGGAAGTCTCCGGCAAAAAAGTCTATCTCATTTTGAGCAAGTAAGTGCTGTTCTGTAAACATTCTTCCCGACATAAGGAACATCTGGAATACATGGCCTCCGGTTTCAATTTCATAACCAATTGCCGCGTGATTAATAACATCATCATTTTGGTTGATCAGGGCCGGGAGGTATTCAAAAGTGATCGATTTACGTTCATCCAGCTTTATACGTCCGCCCAAACCTATACCAACCGTGGTGTTATTCAGTTTTTCATTTACACCCGGAAAGACAGTATTAAAATGAGCTACCATTGGAGTGACCTGTAAACTGAATTTATCCTCGAATTTTCTTGCCACCATTAGAGCCCCCAGATAATTTAACCGCTCAATAAAAGAAAGGTCGTAAGCTTTTTCAGTAGTGATTCCCATATTGCCTTTCAGTACAATAGTTACGGGCACTTTACCTGATTCCATCTGTCTCAATAATGCATATTTTGCCGTCAAATCCACATTATCCTCAACGCTTGTACGGCCAATTCCAATGCTAAGGTTATCGCTCAGGCCATAGTCAAAAGCTAACCGCACATTTGCGCCCTGGTCAATCCCGAAAAAATCATCGATACCGGTAGAAACCTCACCAAAATTATGCATGATCATAAAGTTTAAATCCCCCTTGCCAAGCATGGTAACAGTTTCTAATCCTGCAATCCGTGAAGTAAGAAATATTTCTTCTACCGGGCGATCGGATACCGCACGTTGGCGTTGCATTTGTGCCATTGTAATCTGACTTACCAGCAGCATGACAAGTAAAGGGACAAGCGTAGTTTTTAAAAGTCTCATAAGCTTTTAGTTTGATTCCTTAGGGGTTAGCAGGGCATTAATGTTTATTTCCTGTTCTTCATCCACTTTGATGATAAGGAGCCTGGGAGGCTTAATTGCATAATCTTCAAGATTCAGGATCCATCCGGCTTTAAGTAAAATACCTTCATCCATCATTTGGAGAGTACCGTCAATCTCAACCTCTTTTTCTTTTCCATGAATCTTAAACACTCCCTCAACTTTGGCAGCTTGTATTTCTGAGGAAGTGGTATCAAAGTCTGAAACCAGCTTTCCGAAAAATTCACCAAAAGGAAATTTTTTAGTCTCAAGGGTAAGCCGCATATCTTTATCACGCTTACCATTGCCGGTATCCAGTGTTTCCAAATCCAGGTAAAAATCTACTGTTTTATCTTCCAGGTTTATTAAGCCTACCAATTGATCTGAACTTCCTTCAAAATCATGGAGAGGTACTTTTGAAAGAAAAACTGCTTTTCCTGATTCTGTTTTATAAATCTGTGCATGTAAACCGAATGAGAAAACAAACAGGATAAATAGAGAGTTTAAAATTTGTTTCATAAGACTTAGTTATCTTCTGCGCCCTGATCTATCCAGGCGCGAATTTTTGCTATTTGATTTTGTGACAACGGACCAGTTGTAGGCATTCTATCGTTATGTTGTGGATTAGGCTCTATTTTGTCTACAAGGGGACTTCCATCAGCATTTCCCGGTACAACATGCGGTCCTCCATAATTTGGGCTTGTACTTGCCATTACAGCCTGGTATGAACTTGAGTTAAAATTGTTCTGTCCGGCACTATGGCAACTATTACAACTATTTGTAAAAATAGGCTGGATTTCGGCTGAATAACTTACGTCTTCAGTAATGATTTCCGGTTCAACAGAATTATTGGTACAGCCTGAAATCAAAAGAAGTACGGCTGCGAAAAGAAAGAGGTTTTTCATGGTTGAATAGTTTCTGAATAGAATTTTGGTCCATTGAAATAATACGGTGGCGTTTATTTAAATAGTATTTTAGAAAAGTGTTCAAAAAGTAAACAATAGAAGCGAAGATCAAAAAACCTTTTGAAGCGGGTAAACATCAGGTATACGATAAAAAAGGAAGGGAATTGCAGGGTATATAACTAAAAAAAGAAACCCGAGCCTTTCAAAGCCCGGGTTTTTTCTTTAGGGCATTTGGTGCTTATGCAGCATCCAAAAGCTCGATTGCTCTTCGTGAAGGCGACTACGATTGCTTAACTTGTTAGTTTCATTATCGGTGAAGTATTTTAAAAAATGTGATACAAAATGGGTTTCTATTTAAAGGTGTGTATCTTTTGCTAATGATATTGAAAGAATACTTTATGATTGATTTGAGGGAATGGGTAATTGCTGCCTTAGTTTTTATAGTCAGCTTTACGTCTGTTTTTGTGTCCAGAGAATCCCGGTTATCTTCTTCCGGTTCTGTTTCTTCTGCCGATACGGTTTCGCTGTACCTTCATACCAAAACTGACATTGATGAACTCCTGTCAAAGTTAACAGAACAAGGCGTTCACTTGGATGAAAAAGAAGCTTTATGGGCTGCTAGGCTACTAGGCTGGAGAACTTTCAGAAAAGGACATTATTCTCTTTCAGGTGATTATTCTTACGATCAGCTCTTTACAAAATTTGCGTTAGGTAACCAGGATCCGGTTTCTGTAACAGTTTTGCCCGGAATAAACCAGTCCAGGTTTTCAAGGAATCTTTCACTTATTATGCATTTTGACAGCTCAGAGGTAGAAAGTGTTTTTGAAGACTCTGTATTTCTTGCAAAAGCAGGGTTTAATAAAGAAGAACTTTTTGGGAGAATGCTCCCCGAAACCTATAGCATATATTGGACCTCATCTCCTGAGGCTGTTGTTACGAGGATTCTTGAGGAATTTGAGCGCAAGGTTACAGATCAATATGCTGAACGGTTAAAAGAAGATAATTTAACTGTAGATGACATTGTAACGATGGCTTCCATTGTAGAGTGGGAAGCAGCTTTTGAAGAGGAAAAACCAAGAATAAGCGGATTGTACTGGAACAGGTTAAAAAGAGGAATGCTGCTACAAGCCGATCCAACGGTAAACTATGCTATTGGCGAGCGCAGACGGTTATTGTTTGAGGATTATGCCTTTGAGCATCCTTTTAATACCTACCTTAATAAAGGATTACCACCTGCACCCATCACTAATCCTAGTTTGAGCAGTATAGAGGCTACCATCAACCCTGAAGAGCATGATTTTTTATATATGGTCGCAAACCCGGAGCGAGGGCATATTTTCACCCGCACGTTTGCTGAACACCAGGTAGAAAGTGAGAAATGGAGACGCTGGTTACGGCAGCAGTATAGGATTAAAAGGCAGAGAGAAGCTGCTGAAGCAGCACAGAGTAACAGTAGTAATTAATGCATTATTTTTCTACTTCTCAGCATCCTGAATAATCGAGTTTATGATGATATTCTGGTTTACATGCTCTCCTGAGAACCTTACCCTTGAAGTAAGGCCCCGGTAATTAGAAAGATTCCTGAGGCCTTCTTTAATATATGCGGGGTTTTCAACTCGTTCAATCACAGAAAAAAGCATGTTAGCCACATCATAACCTATAAAAGCAAATTGATTTGGTTCAGCCTGGAAGCGTAATCTGAACCGTGAACTGAAATCCTCTGCCAGTGTACTCTCATAATTTATATCAAAACTCTGAGTATAATAGATAGAAGCTTCAGGAAGTCTTCTCGCGGCTAAATCTGTATTTTTCCACTCTTCAGAGCCCAGAAGCACATAATTGCTTCTTGAGGCCTCCAGGTCGGTTAATAGCGCGGAAATAAGTGCGGGGGCTACAGCCCCGGTAAAAGGTGCATAAATCCCTTTTAAACCTTTTGCGGGTTCCAGTGTATCTGACTGGGAAAAAAAGTTAGTGTATTCAAGAATGGAATAACCGGTACTTTCAAGGTCTTCAACGAAAAAGTATTTAATAAAAGCGCCCAGTTCTTCGGCTTCATTTCTAAAAGCCCTTGCTGAAGCTTCACCTAATGAATTCTTTTCAGCAAGTATAGCCAAAGTATCCAGGCCCAAAGTATTTACTGCATACTGAGCCATTCTCTTGCCTCTTACAGAAAAAGTAGGATTAAACTGGAATACATATTTATTGTCCAGGTTTAAGGCATCTGAGTTGGCAAGAGGAGTGATCATCGGCACTTCGTACTGTTCGGCCAGGCTTGAAAAAACAATAGCGGTCTCAGAAAAAAGAGGGCCAATTACAGCATCTACGTTGTCTTGCCAAACCAATTGATCAAATAAGTTTTCAGCCTGCTCCTGAAGAGAATTCGTATTCTTATATTTTAGAAATATCTTTTTTGACCTGTTCTCTTCGTTAAAACCCTCAACGGCCAGCTGGATACCAAAATAGAGATGCTGGGATATTTCATACTCTTCTTCCTCTATATCAAATTCGGGTAAAGCAACACCAATATTATAGGTCATTCCATAGGGGGCTTCAAAGTATTTTGTGGGCACTACCTGTTGCCCATAGGCAATAGAGTCACTTAAGGCTCTTTCTATCTGTGTTAACCGGGTTGGATTATAGGAAACCACAGATGATTTATATTTATTAAGGATGGTAAGTGCCTGGGAGTAACTGAATTTTCCAATAGATGAGGTAAGAAGGTCAAATCGGATGTCGTCATATAAAGTTTCCTGGAACACCTCAAACACCTGTCCTAAACTTAAATAGCTTAGGATCTGGTTGTACATTGATTCAGAACGGGATACAAATACAGAGCCTGAACCAAGTCCTTTTATCTCAAAAAATTCTTCCAGGCTTGAAGTGTAGTCCTTTAACTGGAAATCATTCAACGCTTTTGTATAGCGGGCTTCAAGGATTAAAGCATCATTCCCGGTCGTGTTGATCGCATTATTAAGATGATGCCGGGCTTTTAAAAATTCGCCTAAAGCAAAATAACTTTTACCAGTAAAAAGAATTGCTTCCTGCGAATTCAACTGTTCAAAAATTCTGGCAGCACGTTGATAATCACCTTCCTGGTATAGTTGTTTGGCTAAGTCTATATTTTGGGAAGAAGCGGACACCCAAAAGAAAAGTGCAATAAGTATTGTGCAAAAACCGGATTTTCTCATCATATAATTATTTTATGTGCAGTATAACTGCAATTGCCCTAAAAAGTTCTGGATCATTCCCATTCTATAGTTGCAGGCGGCTTTGAGCTGATATCGTAAACCACACGATTGATCCCCTTTATTTCATTAATAATACGATTTGAAACATGGGCCAAAAAAGTATTTGGCAGGTGAGCCCAATCTGCTGTCATTCCATCAACACTGGTAACTGCCCTTATTGCTACCGTAAATTCATAGGTTCTTTCATCACCCATAACGCCCACGCTTTGTATTGGTAAAAGCACTACTAAAGCCTGCCATACATCGTGATAAAGCTCCTGCTTTTTCAATTCTTCTATGAAAATGGCGTCTGCTTCCCGGAGTAAATCGAGACGGTCTTTGCTTAACTCTCCCAGTACACGAATTCCAAGTCCCGGGCCCGGGAAAGGATGGCGTGAGATAAAATGATCAGGAATCCCCAGTTCCCGTCCCACTTCACGAACTTCATCTTTAAAAAGCTCTCGAACTGGTTCAATTAAGTCAAGTTTCATCTTTTCAGGAAGTCCGCCCACATTATGGTGAGACTTTATAGTTGCAGAAGGGCCTTTAAAGGATACACTTTCAATAACATCAGGATATAAGGTTCCCTGTGCCAGGTATTTAAAACCGGAATCTGTACCAATTTCTTTTTCAAATACATCAATAAAAGAGATACCTATGATCTTTCTTTTTTCTTCCGGGTCAGATATACCCTCCAGCCTGGATAGAAACAGGTCAGAAGCATTTACTCCTCGCACGGGGAGGTGTAAATCTTTGATGTACAGATCTAAAACTTCATTGAATTCATTCTTTCGGAGAAGGCCGTTATCCACGAATACACATTCCAGCTGATCGCCAATAGCTTTGTGAATAAGTGTTGCCACCACAGTAGAATCTACACCCCCTGAAAGGGCGCAAAGTACTTTATGCTTACCTACTTTCTTCCTGATGTATTGAACCTGTTCATCAATGAAGGATGCAGCTGTCCAGTCACCTGAAAGCCCACAAATATCCAGTGCAAAATTTTTAAGAACCTGCTTGCCACATTCGGTATGAGCTACTTCAGGATGAAATTGAACACCATATACATGATTCTCTTTGTGGCGAACTGCGGCTACTTTTGCATTACTTGTATGTGCAATTATTTCATAAGAGGAGGGAAGTTCATGAATATGATCTCCATGACTCATCCAAACCACGGATTCATCCTTAACATCTTTGAGCAAGTCCTCCGAATTATCGACCTTAAGATGCGCTCTTCCAAACTCCCTTTTTTCGGCTTGTTCCACGCTTCCGGGAATCTCAGTATGCGCCAAAAGCTGCAATCCATAGCATACTCCTAAAACAGGAGCATTCCACTTAAAAATATCTTTTTGAAGGTAGGGGGCATCAATCTCGTTTACACTTTTTGGCCCGCCTGAAAGAATTACTCCTTTTGGAACAGGGATGGATACTTCTTCAAGATTTACATTGAAGGGGTGTATTTCACAATAAATATTAAACTCACGGAGCCGACGAGCAATAAGCTGGGTAAATTGTGAACCGTAGTCAAGGATTAGGATCCATTCGTTATGTCGACTCATTTATTTCAGGAGAGTTAGGCAGTAATTTCTTTGTAATCGTCAGCACTTAAGAGCGAATCAAGCTGAGATGGATTAGTAAGTTTAATTTTAACCATCCAACCTTCACCATAAGGATCTTCATTCACCAGTTCAGGGTTGTCTTCCAGTTCTTCGTTTATCTCTGCAATTTCCCCGTCAACCGGTGCAAAAAGCTCAGATACAGTTTTAACCGCTTCGACATTACCGAACGCCTCATCTTGGGAAAATGTAAATCCAACATCTTCAATTTCCACAAAAACGATATCGCCAAGTTCGCTTTGGGCAAAATCTGTTATACCAATAGTGGCAGTACCATCACCATTGTCTTTAATCCATTCATGCTCGCGTGTATATTTCAGGTTATCAGGTGTGCTCATTAATTCTTCTCCGGTAGAAATTTGAATTCTTCTTCTAAATATTTGGTGGTGAATGTTCCTTTTTTGAAATTCGGGTCATCCATTAATTGAATATGGTAAGGAATAGTTGTTTTAATGCCTTCAATAACAAATTCCTGTAAAGATCGCTTCATTTTTTTAATAGCATCTTCTCGGGTAGGGGCTGATACGATTAGCTTAGCAATCATAGAGTCATAATTTGGCGGGATTTTATACCCTGAATATGCATGAGTATCTAATCTTACACCGTGGCCACCGGGAGGGTGAAAAACGGTAATTTCACCAGCAGATGGCCTGAAATTATGTTCAGGATCCTCAGCATTAATCCTGCATTCAATAGCATGGCCTTTTAGTTCTACCTCTTTGGTAGTGATTTTTTCGCCCGCAGCAATCCTGATTTGCTCTTCAATAAGATCGTAACCTGTAACTTCTTCGGTAACGGGGTGTTCAACTTGTATACGGGTATTCATTTCCATGAAATAGAAATTCTTGTCATCATCTACGAGGAATTCTACTGTGCCCGCTCCTTCATAATCAACTGATTTGGCAGCATTCACAGCAGCCTCACCCATTCTGGCTCTGAGTTCAGGGGTCATGAGTGGGGAAGGGGCTTCTTCCAATATTTTTTGGTGTCTTCGCTGTAGTGAGCAATCTCTTTCTCCAAGATGAACTGCATTACCATGTTGATCCGCAAAAACCTGTATTTCAACATGATGAGGATTTTTTACAAATCGTTCTATATACACTTCAGGATTGTTAAAGGCAGTGCTTGCCTCATTCCGGCACATTTCATAGTTCTTTTTAAGCTCACTTTCTTCAAGAACCACGCGCATTCCCCGGCCACCACCACCGGCCGATGCTTTGATGATTACCGGAAAACCGATTTCATCACAAACCTTTTTAGCATCTTCATAGCTATCTACTACACCATCACTACCAGGTACAACCGGTACATTATTCTTGATCATGGTTGCTTTAGCTACTGCTTTATTACCCATAGAGTTAATAGCATGAGGAGAAGGGCCTATGAACTTAATATCATGCTCTGTACATATCCTGGAGAACTCTGCATTTTCTGCTAAAAAACCATAACCCGGATGAATAGCTTCTGCGTTTGTGATTTCTGCAGCCGCTAAAATACTGGGTATTTTTAAGTAGCTATCTTTACTGGGGGCTGGCCCTATGCAAACTGCTTCATCTGCAAACTTAACATGAAGGCTGTCTTTATCTACCGTAGAGTAAACAGCAACTGTATTAATACCCATCTCCCGGCAGGTACGAATAATGCGTAGTGCAATCTCTCCACGGTTAGCGATTAAAATCTTATTAAACATGAAGACTTAGTCTTTTTTGATAATGAATAAAGGCTGGTCATACTCTATCGGCTGGCCATCTTCGACCAGTATTTCCTCGATAGTACCACCAAATTCTGCTTCAATTTCATTCATAATCTTCATTGCTTCTACAATGCAGAGGGTTTGTCCTTTGGATACCTTGTCTCCAACTTTTACAAAAGGATCAGAGTCAGGAGAGGGGGCTTTATAATAGGTACCTACTATAGGTGATTTCAATGTATCTCCGGAAGGAGCAGGTTTAGCTTCTTCTTTAGGTTCACCGGAAGCAGGGGCCGCGGTAGGTTGAGAAGGAGCAGCCGGGGCTGCAACAGGTGCAGGAGCCGCAGGTTGAGTGTAAGTAACCTGCTCTACAGTTCCCGTTTTCTTTACCTTGATTTTAAAATCACCTTCTTCGATAGAAACTTCATCTACATCGCTTTCAGAGATAAGGTTTAATATGTTTTTTATCAGTTTTAAATCCATAATTTCTTATTTAGCTCGTTCAATATAGGTTCCTGTTCTAGTGTCTACTCTGATTTGTTCTCCTTCATTAATAAATAAGGGAACACTTACCACTGCTCCTGATTCCAGCGTAGCAGGTTTACTTCCTCCCTGGGCAGTATCACCTTTAACACCAGGATCAGTTTGGCTCACAGTTAAGATGAGATGATCAGGTGGCTCTGCATAAAGTACTTGTTCGTCATCAGCGTTGAAGAGTACGTTGCAGTTTTGTCCTTCTATCAGGTAATCTTTTCGTTCTACCTGGTTAGGCTGGATAGGAATCTGTTCATACGTATCATTATTCATGAAATAGTACATATTCCCATCATTGTATAAGTACTGGTATTCCCGGTTTTCCACCCGAACTGCTTCTGTATTTTCACCAGATCTCCAGGTCTTGTCAATATTTTTACCATTGACAATTCCTTTCAGCTTGGTACGAACAAAAGCGGGGCCTTTACCGGGCTTAACATGCTGAAATTCGCTGATCGAGTATAATTCACCGTCCAGATTCAGAACAAGTCCATTCCTGAAATCTGAAGTAGATACTTTTGCCATTAAAGAAGATCTCCGTTTTTAGTTGCGCAAAAATACTACTCGGTGGTTTGGATAACAAGTAATTTAAACGAAATTACGAATGATGTTATACAAAATAGCTGCAGGACAGATTACCCGGATAAAAAACGGCCATACTTTTACAAAAATAGTTTGTCTTATACCGGCAAAACCAAATTCCATTTCGGTAATAGCTGAGTCAGTTTTCCACACATACGTAATAAATATACAGGTCATTAATCCACCAATAGGTAGTCCAAGATTATTAAATATATAATCGAATGTGCCTATTAAAGAGGTATTGAAAGCCACAATTATTGAAACTACCAGAACCCCGAGACCTACACTCCATGCCGCCTTTTTTCGTTTAACTCTGTATTCATCAATAACAAATGAAACAGGCACTTCCAGTAGTGAAATGGTGGAAGTTAAAGCTGCTATACTTAGCAGCAGAAAGAAAACTACTCCTAAAATCAATCCTATTGCACCGCCAATGCTATGAAAAAGAGCGGGAAGAATCTGGAATACCAGATCTGTACTGGAGGCAAGCTGATCACCTACAAAAATCTCAATCCCGGCGTTTTTTGCCACATACATAGCGGGCAATATTAATAAACCTGCAAGGAATGCAATGCCCACATCTGCAATAGTAACTAAAGCAGCAGCCTGGGGTATGTTCTCTTTTTTATTCAGATATGAACCATAGGTAATTAATGCACCCATCCCTAAAGAAAGGGAGAAGAAGGCCTGGCCCATTGCTGAAAAAATTAATGTGGTATTGATTTTTGAAAAATCAGGAAGCAAATATTCCCTGACACCTTCTGAAGCACCAGGCTGGGTAAGTACATAACCAATCATAATTACCATGATTCCAATAAGCAAGGGCATCATAGTTTTGGTGGCTTTTTCAATTCCGTCACTTACGCCACCAGTGATGATTTTTATAGTACCCAACATAAACACAGAAGCAATCAAAGCATTTTTAGGCCCGTTTCCGGTATCTGTAAGCCAATTAGCAGCGTCCATCCAACCGAAGTAATAGAAGATTTCTTCAAAAGCGAAACCAAAAGCCCAGCCTGCAATTACCGTATAAAAAGAGAGGATCATAACCCCACAAATAACACCCCAAAGCCCTACTAAGGGAAAGAATTTATTAGAGGACAGTGCCTTGAAAGCACCTACGGGGTTTTTCCTTGCCTTTCTGCCAATAGATAGTTCAGCTACCATTACAGGGAAACCTATCAAAAAAGTACAGATGAGGTAAACAACCAGGTAAGCAGCGCCTCCCTCAGTAGCTACTTTAGTTGGAAAGCCCCAGATATTACCAAGCCCTACTGCTGATCCTGCAGCCGCCAGGATAAAACCCAGCTTTGAATTCCATGAACCACGGTCGTTTGTTGATGCTACAGCCAAAAGATGTCCTCCTCAAAATGATTAAATTTCAGGCGGTAAAATATTTTAAGCTTTGCTCACACGCAACCTTCTAAGCACAATACCTGAGGTGGGAGGGAGTGTGTACACGCTTTGTATACTCCTTTGAGTAGTAAATGAGGCTTTTTCGTGATCAATGATTACTTCCCAATAACCATCGGGGAGTACAATATCATGTTTTTGTTGCGGATTTCCGTTCAGTGAAATGAAATATTCATAAGGTTCATCTTCTAATTCTGCGCATATTGAGAATGTAATGTGCACCGGATCATGGTAAACTTTGAATTCTATTTCTTCCGGTTTGGCTTTTCTAAGGGCAGGAGATTTTAAACGCACATCAACTAAACCTTTGTAATATTCAAAAAGCGATTTATTGATCTCAATTTCAGTGAAGTTTAGCCAGTTCGTCTCATTGTCCTTGTTGTAAGAATCCCGGTCAAGCTTGCCTGTATTTGGATCTTTGCTGTTGTAATTTGCGATTACTTTGGATCTGGCCCATTCCTGCCCCGAATGGATCATGGCCGATCCCTGGCTTACAAAAAGGGTTAAGGCACCAAATTTTGCATGAGCAAGCTCTTTTCTGGACAATTTTGTTACATAGGCTTTATTCCTAAAATGCTTTTCTGCATTCTTTGGGTTTAAAGCAATTCGGATATAATCACCAAATGTATATCCGTCATGGGACTCAATATAATTTACAGTATGCTCAGAGGTATTAAAAAGCCCATGATCTCTGCCTTTTAGCGTTCCCCTGATATAATTTTCAAGGCCAAACCGGGAAGTACCCCCAGACCATCCTCCGAAAATCAAACCCTTCTCCTGAAGCGGGTCGTAGCCTTTAAATCCGTTTCTAAGCCTGTCATTCCATGATGCCCATCCATGATTTGAAAAGCCGGCGGATTTATATTCGCCTCCCCAGGGTTCCGCAATAAGAATTACATTGGGGTTTATTTTTTCGGCCTCTTTCTTAATCAGGTCAACCGTTTCCCAATCGATGATACCTGCCAAATCAAACCTAAATCCATCAATATGGTATTCCTTCATCCAATGAAGAATTGAATCGACAATAAGCTTGCGTGAATAATCAGAACTTGTTTTGATATCATTACCCGTCCAGCTGTCATTTTTAAACCCACCTAGTTCATTGAGTCTGAAATAATGATCTTTGGCAAGATACTTAAGGGGGTTGAGGTCATAATTGGAGGCGTGATTATAAACCACGTCCATTATCACAGCTATATCCTCTTTATGAAGTTCGTTAACCAGTTTTTTTAATTCGGTTTCAGCATGGGTACTGCTACCGATAACGGCATTTTCTGTTAAATTTCCATCTGAGGCATAGATAGTTTCAGGAGCAAGAAAAAAGGAAGTCATGTAGCCCCAGTAATTCCGTGAGTAATGATTCCATGTATTCCTGACTCCTTCTGAAGTAGGAATATCAAAAGGAGGTTCAAAGTAAGCAAACTTTTGAAGAGGTAAGAATTCTACAGCGTTAACTCCCAGACGTTTAAGGTGTTTAATCCCGCCAACTTCTGCTTCCCGGAAATCATTATAAATTCCTTGTACATACGTTTTGGCAGAAGGGTGGGCCACCATATCTTTAATATGGGTTTCGTAAATCACTAAATCCCTGATATCGTCCGGGGTTTCAAACTCCTGGTCTTCCCATTCAAACTCCGGTTTCCCAATAATTTTGGTTTTAGGGAATCCCAAATAGTGATTAACTGAGGTAACATGAGTGCCCCATGGATCTGCAATTAAATGCTGTGTGGGTATAAAATATTCGGTTTCGGGTGTGGGAGGGGTGACGCGGTAGGCATACCAATAATCGGTTAAATCTTCATTTATATGCCCAAACCAAATGCCTGATTCATCTTTTTGCAATTGAAGGGTATGCGATTCAATGCCCTGGAAATCCCTGAAACAAATTACTTCTATACTTCCAGCCTTAGGAGAAAAAACCTTGAATGTGGTTGTGCCGTCTTTTACATGATTTCCCATCGGATAGTCTTCGGGAATCAATGCTGTAGTTTCTAGATCCAAAGTTTGTTCTTTGTTCATCAGGTAATAGTACTTCCCGGTTCGGCTTCTGTTTCAGCAAACTTAAGGTTTCCTTCACTGTCTTCTGCCATCAGGATCATTCCCTGGCTTTCCACTCCCATAAGCTTTTTAGGGGCCAGGTTGGCTACAACACATACTTTTTGATCTTTTAAAGCATCTATATCAACATGTTTAGCTATACCCGAAACAATGGTTCTTTTTTCAATGCCTAAATCAACTTGTAATTTTAAGAGCTTATTGGATTTTTCAATTTTCTCAGCACTCAAAATTTTCCCTGCTCTGATATCGAGCTTCATGAAGTCATCAAACTCAATATTATCTTTTAAAGCAGGAAAGTCTGAAACAGGAGTATCAACTGCTGCGCGTTCTTCCAGTCGCTTTATTTGAGCTTCAATAGCTTCGTCCTCTACTTTATTGAATAACACCTTACCGGGATGTATAGCAGAGCCTGCTGAAAGCATCGCATCAGATACAGAATCCCAATCTACCTTTCCGGTATATCCTAATTGACTTCTGAGCGTTTTCATTGCATCCGGAAGTATGGGTTCCATCAAAACAGAAAGTGCTGCACAAATTTGCAGGCTCACATGCAAAGAATTGGCACAGGCTTGCGGGTTATCGTTTCGTGTTTTCCAAGGTTCTGTTTCTGTGAAGTACTTATTTCCAATACGAGCTAACTGAAGGCTTTCCTGGATAGCTTCCTTAAAGCGGAAAGCTTCATAAGAAGAGGTGATCTTCTCTTTTTGACTATCTATAGCTTTTAAAGCCTCTACATCAGTACCTGCAGGATCAACTAATTCAGGAACTACTCCATCTGCAAATTTTGAGGTGAAAGAGAGAGACCGGAATACAAAATTGCCTAATACAGCTGCCAGCTCATTATTTACCCGTGCCTGGAATTCCTTCCATGAAAAATCAGAATCTTTGGTTTCAGGAAGAGTGGCACCTAAGGCATACCTTAGCAAATCGGGTTCGAAATCTTCGAGATATTCGTGCAGCCAAACCGCCCAACCACGGGAAGTGGAAAGCTTTTTGCCCTCCAGGTTCAGGAATTCATTGGCAGGTACATTTTCAGGAAGTACGTAATCTCCGTGTTCCATTAACACCACCGGGAACATAATGCAATGGAAAACGATGTTATCCTTTCCTATAAAATGATAAAGTTGGGTTTGCTCATCCTGCCAGTATTTTTTCCAGGCATCTGCATCGCCTAGTTGAAGAGCCCATTCTTTAGTTGCCGAAACATAGCCAATAGGTGCATCGAACCATACATAAAGTACTTTTCCTTTGGCTTCCGGTAAAGGAACAGGTACTCCCCAGCTTAAGTCACGGGTTGCCGCTCGATCCGCTAAACCATCCTTGAGCCAGCTTTTAACCTGACCCATTACGTTTGGCTTCCAGTTTTTCCGGGTATCCAACCATTTTTCGAATTTGGGTTGTACATCGCCGAGAGGCATATACCAATGTTCGGTTTCTTTAAGTTCCGGCTTTTCCCCGGTAAGTGCGCTTACGGGATTTTCTAATTCGGTGGGTGAGAGGGAGGTGCCACAATTTTCACACTGGTCTCCATAAGCTTCTTCAAACCCGCAATTCGGACAGGTTCCTTTAACATAGCGATCTGGTAAAAACATATCCGCTTTAGGATCATACAATTGCTGCTCGGTTTTCTTTTTGAAAAAACCTTTTTCATTTAGGGTAGTAAAGAATTCCTGTGAAGTTTCATGATGTACCCTTGAGCTGGTTCTGCCATAGTAATCAAAGGAAATACCGAAATCTTCGAATACTTTTTTATTCTTTTCATGATACCGGTCTACAATATCCTGGGGGTTTACTCCTTCTTTTTCAGCTGCGATAGTTATGGGAACACCATGCTCATCAGAGCCGCAAATAAAAGCTACATCTGCACCGGTTAAACGTTTATAGCGTACATAAAAATCAGCGGTAAGGTAAGCACCCGCAAGATGACCAAGATGAAGGGGGCCGTTTGCATAGGGGAGTGCTGAAGTGACTAAAATTCTTTTCTGTTCAGACATTAAAGAGATGAATGATTTTTTATCAGTACAAGATAAAGAATGCTATGAGGAATTATGAATTAATAATTGCTGAATGATGGTTAATCTTTTTTAAACAGATCAAAATTGAGATGGGCTTTCATAAGCTCAAAATGTTTATCGAATGAAAACAAAGAGATTTTTTCAGAAATGACCTGTTGAAGTATAATCAAATCAGGAACACCAACCTTATTGATCCCATTTTTTAAGTTGATAAGTTGATAGTCCCTAACAATTGACCAGTCAATGTTCAGTGGTATCAGCTCTAATGCATTCAACTCTTCGGCTGTTTCTTTATGGCCATGATGTATTAGAAATGGAACTAATTCAGTTAAAATGATTTCGTTTATACATACTAGATCTTCTTCAATCAGACGATCAAGAACATGAATATTTCCATTTTTAAAATATTTGATCCAGACTGAGCTGTCCACTAAAACTTTGTAATTCGACATCAGGTTCGATTTCTCATTGAATTAAGATCAATATTCAAGTCTATTGTGCCTTTTTTAGTAATCAATCGTTTTCTCTTGGCCAACTTAATTTGATTGGTGAGTGCATCTTTAATTAATTGACTCTTTGTTTTTGCACCCGTCAATTCCATGGCTTCAGTTACTAATTTTTCAGGAAGATCTAGCGTAGTTCTCATAAATTTTTATGTTTGTATGCATAATTAATGATGTATTATAAGAAATATTGCTTTTAAATAATATGAGCAAACAAAAATATCTTATCTAACCCTTAGCCCTTCCAGATGAGGTGTGAATCCGGAGTTGGATCATCGTGTGGTGTTTCTATTTAATTTCAGATCCCTGTCTTAGCAGGAATGACTTTGATGAAAACCAACATGAGTTCAGCGATCTGTAAGCTTTTCCAGTAAAGCATATAATACCACGGCTGTGGCAACCGAAACATTCAAGGAGTGCTTATGCCCAAACTGGGGAATGCTCACAAAATGATCTATCTCAGGAAGTATCTCATCATCAATACCGGTTACTTCATTACCCATTACCAGGCATAGCTTATCAAAGCTTGAAGGATTAAACTTAGTTAATGGAATGCTTTCAGCAGTTTGCTCCAGTCCAATAATGGTATAGTCATTTTGCTTAAGGGAATTAAAAATATCCACGGGGTTTTCCCAGTAGCTCCATTTAACAAATTCCTCTGCCCTTATAGCTGTTTTAGTAATCTCAGATCGGGGAGGAGTGGGTGTGTAGCCCGAAAGTAAGAGTTCTGAAATACCAAACGCATCGCAAGATCGAAAAACGGAACCTACATTATATAAGCTCCGGATGTTATGTAATACCACTTTAACCTGGCGGAGTTTTTCGGGAGCCTGCTGTGCAAGATTTTGTTCAAGGATTTGCTTAGTGGTGAGTTTTTGCGGCATTGCTTGACTTAAATTTTATAAAAGATAGTCATTCTGAGCGAAAGCGAAGAACCTGCGCAAACAACTAATTTGTATATCCTCCGGAAACGCCCTCAAGATGACTTAAGCAAACGAAATTTATTCCTTTCAATCCCTTCTAAATACTCCTATCATTGTACTTTAATAAAGTGGTAGATGGCTAAAGAACCCCGAAAGGCAGCGCTTGCTTTTATTTTTGTGACTGTACTGGTAGATGTAATCGGCCTGGGGATTATTATACCAGTAGTGCCGGATTTGATTATGGAGCTAACAGGCGAGGGTATCAGTAAAGCAGCCCTTTATGGAGGTTGGCTTACCTTTGTATATGCCTTTACCCAGTTTATTTTTGCTCCTGTTATCGGGGGATTAAGCGATCGCTTTGGGCGGAGACCTGTTTTGCTGCTTTCCCTCACTGGCTTTGGTATTGATTATATACTTACAGGGTTTGCTCCCAGTATTACCTGGCTATTTATTGCCCGTATCTTAGCCGGAGTAACCGGAGCAAGTATCACAACAGCAAGTGCTTATATCGCAGATATCAGCTCGCCTGAAAAAAGGGCCCAGAAT
The DNA here is from genome assembly GCA_006969905.1 of Balneolaceae bacterium. Taxonomy (GTDB): domain Bacteria; phylum Bacteroidota; class Rhodothermia; order Balneolales; family Balneolaceae; genus Balneola. The sequence goes on from CP030887.1 coordinate 2,718,335, forward strand.
TTTGGAATGATCGGTGCTGCCTTTGGGCTCGGCTTTATCATTGGCCCGGTAATTGGGGGGCTTTTAGGCGAGTTTGGTTCCCGTGTACCATTTTTTGCTGCGGCTGCTTTAACCCTGCTTAATGTAGTATATGGTTTTTTCGTATTGCCGGAATCTCTCTCCAAAGAAAACAGGAGGGAGTTCGACTGGAAACGAGCTAATCCCCTTGGATCACTCAAGCAAATTAAAAAGTTTCCGGCAATTACCGGGTTAGTAGGTGTGTTTTTCCTCATATACTTATCGAGCCATGCTACACAAAGCACCTGGACTTATTACACCATGCAAAAATTTGAATGGGATGCGGCAATGGTAGGTATCTCATTAGGTGTAGTTGGCTTTTTTGTAGCTATTGTTCAGGGTGTGCTCACCCGTGTTGTAATTCCCAGGCTAGGGGAAGTAAAATCTGTATATATTGGAATGGTAATGTACACTATTGGCTTCCTGGGCTTTGCATTTTCGCCAACAGGCCTTTTTATGCTTGCTATGATCCTTCCGTTTTGTTTGGGAGGTTTTGCCGGGCCTTCGCTGCAAGGAATTATTGCCAACCAGGTACAAGACAATCAACAAGGAGAACTCCAGGGGGCATTAACCAGCCTTATAAGTTTTACAGCTATTTTTGGGCCACCTATGATGACTGGATTATTTGGGTATTTTTCATCTCCTGAGGCCATTATTATGTTTCCGGGAGCTTCCTTTCTTGCAGCAGCAATACTTACTTTTTTTGCACTTATACTCTCATACAGAGCGTTAAGAGAAGGTTCTTTTTCTACTCATGCGAAAACATAGATGATAATGGCAGATTTATTAGAAAAACATCTTGTATAGCCTTATTTTAGTTTGAATTTGAAAAGCAAATGAGAAGAGCACATATGGCAGCTCTTCTTTTTTTATTTAAGGAACTGACTAAACGATATCAGTATGAGTAATATTCAATATTTATCGCAAGAAGGATACGACAGGCTGGATGCAGAATTGAGAGACCTGAAAACCCGAGGCCGTAAAGAAATAGCCGAAGAAATAGCCGAAGCACGTGCTAAGGGAGACTTAAGTGAAAATGCAGAATATGATGCAGCAAAAGAAGCTCAGGGGCACATGGAAACCCGGATTACCCAATTGGAAGATATACTGGCCAATGCAAGGATTATCGATGCCAAGGATCTGGACTTATCAAAAGTGCGGGTACTTACTACGGTTACCATCTTGAATAAAAAGATGAATAAAGAGATGAAATATACTCTTGTTTCTCCCAATGAAGCTGATTTTGCTAAAGGCAAAATTTCCGTTGAATCGCCTATTGGTCAGGCTTTGATAGGAAAGGAAATAGGGGATGCAGTTGAAGTGAAAGTCCCGGCAGGTCTTCTGGAACTGGAAATAAAAAAGATTGAGATTTAATTATTAATCCCTTTTGGTGATGAAAAAGCTTATCGATGTATATGTGTATCGCATCAAAGCTGAAGAACCCGAATTTCTGCTTCTAAAAAGGGCATCAGGTAAAATATATGCGAATCAATGGCGTATGGTGGGGGGTAAAGTAGCACCGGAAGAAAGTTACCATGAAGCCGCTTACAGGGAATTACTGGAAGAGACGAGATTACAGCCTGAATCATTTTGGGTAATTCCTTCAGTGAATAGTTTTTATGAAGCCAAAACTGATCAGGTACACCATATTCCTGCTTTTGCCGTTCAGGTAGATCAGAAAGCTATTCCAACACTGGATGAAGAACATATAGACTATCAATGGGTTAACCAGCAAAATGTTAAAGAGTATATTGCGTGGCCGGAACAAAACCGTCTTATTGAGCTTGTACATCACATTGTCACCAACCATCAAATATTACCCGAGTGGCTGCTAGATACCGATTCTTACTGATTCTTTCGATTTTGCTTTCGGTTTTCTCCCAAGCATCTATTGCGCAGGAGAAAGAGAAGTATATACTTACACCCGCTCCTGATATATGGTACAATGATGTGGATGGAATAAGATTAGGGGTACGATTAAAAGGTGAGATGGATGGCACTTTTAATGACGGTCCCCACCGCCTGGATTTTGGCATTTGGGGAGGACTTTGGATTCCGGATCATCCCATTTCTTATTACACCTCTTTCACTGAGCCCATTAAAGGTTTGAGTGACTTTGGAAATGAGGCTAGTATCCAAGCAATCTCCAGTGTACGAACCGGATACTCTCAGCACCGACTTCAACTCAACAAACGCTGGCAACCTGGTTTTGATGAATACAACTATAAAGAATTGGCAGTGTATTTTTCTCAGGAAAAATTATTTGAACCTGAGTACCGGCCTTTTGATATACTTTGGCAAGAGGACTGGAAATCATTATTTGGCTTAAACTTCCTGATGAGTTTTCCTCAAGAATCAGGATATTTTGTTGGTATCATTGATTTAAAAACAAATGTAAATGATCAATCAGGAACTTTTTCGGTTGGTACTCTTGAGTTGAAACAACGTTTTGATTTAAATGATCGCTTTAAGCTGCGAATTCGAGGATTTGTTGGGCTTTCATCGGAGAATACCGTGCCGGAATTTCGTTTCATGAACAGCATGAGCTCAGCCCAAAACTGGTTGGGATCAGGTATTTCGAGGGCTAAAGGAACAATACCTATGCCCTGGATGGAATCAGGCAGTTTTCAGATTGTGGGAGGTGCCAATTTGCGGGGATACTTAAACCGGGAAATTCAATTGTTGACTTCGGGTGGTGACCCAACAGCAGAGTCCGTTATCTCACTTAATAATGAGTTTGAATTTCCTAATCCTGTTAAAAGGCATTTACAGGGTATCTCTATCATTGGAGATCTGATTGATTTTAGAAGCTATCTTTTTTTTGATATTGGGAGACAAGACTTTGTAAGTCCCACGACAACAGTGGGAAATGTATCAAGCAATACTCCCGTACTTGCGGATGCCGGTACAGGCTTCCAGCTTTCCATAAACATCCCTGATTATCTTGGAAAAGACAGGGGTATTTTTATCCGGTATGATATCCCGTTCTGGCTTTCTGATCCTGATGAGGGAGACAATAATTTTAAATATAGAAATGTAATAGGAGTGGGAGCTATTTTCCCGTTTTAGTTTAATGAAAGTATTGGTTTTAAATTGCGGTAGTTCATCTATTAAGTACCAACTTATCCACACTGATGATAAAGAATCTCTTTGTACAGGTATTGTTGAACGTATTGGTGCTGTTACTTCTATCATTCGCCAAGAATGGAAGGGAGAGAAGGAGGTTAAGAAAACCCTGGTTATTGAGAATCATGCATCTGCATTAAAGATCATTATGGATTTGCTGGTACAGGCAGATAATGACCACCTGCAATCTCTTAGCGAAATTGAAGCGGTTGGCCATAGGGTAGTTCATGGAGGTGAAACATTCAAAGACTCGGTGTTAATAGATGAAGATGTAGAAGAAGCAATTCAACAAGCCTTTGATATTGCTCCATTACACAATCCGCCAAATCTCCAGGGTATCAGGGCTGCTAAATCACATTTACCGGATATTCCTCATGTAGCGGTTTTTGATACAGCTTTTCATCACTCCATTCCTCAACACGCTTTTCTGTATGGAATCCCTAATCGTTTGTATCGGAGATATAAAATTCGGCGTTACGGATTTCACGGCACTTCACATTATTATGTGAGCCGACAATATCATAAGCTTACAGGAGAACCTAAAAAGGGTTCAAAAGTCATTACTTGCCACCTGGGTAACGGAGGATCTATTACTGCCATAAAAGACGGAAACTCTTATGATACCAGTATGGGATTTACCCCTTTGGAAGGACTGGTTATGGGTACCAGGTCAGGTGATATTGATCCTTCTATCTTGTTCTATCTCATAGAGAAAGAAGAACTATCCCTGGCAAATGTTCATGCGTTGTTAAACAAGCACAGTGGCCTGTTAGGACTGAGCGGCTATGCAGCCGATATGCGGGAGCTACTCGAGGAAGCTGCAGATGGTGACCGTCGTTGTAATGAAGCCATTGATGTGTTTTGTTACCGCGCAAAAAAGTATATCGGCTCTTATATAGCTTCGCTTAATGGAGTGGATGCCATTATTTTTACAGGAGGAATTGGTGAAAATGCCCCCCAGATACGTTCAAAAATACTTGAAAACCTGGATGGTTTAGGAGTAGAAGTAGATGAAACAAAAAACCAGGATATCCCTGAGGATAAGATCATTAGCTCTCAACAATCCAAAACAAAAGTGTTTGTAATTCCAACTAATGAAGAATTGGTTATTGCAATTGATGCCGCCAAAATTGCCACCGCTGCCCGCCAAACTCCCTGGGCCTGATGCTTAGATTGTTTTTCGTCATATCACTTTCTTTTTTGTTGATTTCCTGTTCAAGTACTAACTGGGTTGTAGAAAATCAGAATGAGATAGACCGAAATGATTTCAAGCTTTTGGAGTCCCGGCTTTTTTTGGATCGTATCAATGGAATTAATCCTGAAAATCCGATCCTGAGGTTTTCGCTCAAGTCTGAAAATAAGTTTGAATATGCACAAAGGATAAAAACAGATCGTTACATACAGCGATACAGGCCGCGATTTGGGTATACACTTTTCGGTATAGGTGCTGCTTCCTTAGCCACCTATACAGCACTTTCCAATCAGGTAATTGAAGAGCCCTCCAATATTCAACAAATAGGATTGTTAGGCTCTGCTGCATTACTGACCGGTATCTCGTTCATAAACATGAAGCCGGTTGGTGAGCCTACCCCTACAGGTGAAACCAGGCTTCTTAGAAAAACCGGCTCTGTAGTAGAGGTAGATACCTTGAATGCAGAATCATTTGAAGTAGACTTACCTCTTTATTCCATTTATTACAATGGTCAAACACTGGTTTCTGAGACAGAACGTGAATTTGTGGATAATGAATTGGTGTTCAACTTAGTGGAGGAATTAAACCCAGAAGACTTTCCTGAAAGTGAGGATGTGGCCGTTGATTTCAGGGTTATTTTTCAAGACAGCCTGTACCAGTATAAAATTCCTGTTTCTTCTGTATTTGAGCAGTTTGTTGTAGTTTCGTCAAGTGTAACCGCGTTAAGAAATTCACCGGATCTTAATAATCAAAGTATACTTACTGATCTCGCTTTTGGCAGCCAGCTTAAGATGGTTTCTAAAGAAGGAGACTGGTATAAAGTGCTATATGGTATATCAGAAAACTGGGTATCAGCTAACGATGTTTATACTATATGGAGGCCTTCGGAATTTGTTGATGAACTTTCAGTTATAACTATCCCCAATGTGCCCTTTGGCAGTGTGGATGTGGAAAGAGACATACCCGAGGCTGATTCTATCTCGGATGATAAATGGGCATTTATTATTTCTAACCAGGCGTATTCCGGTAAACTCTCTGAAAAATCTTATGGTCTTAGAGATGGGCGGCTGATAGAAGAATACCTTCAAAAAACAGCAGGTATTCCTGCTACGCAAACCCTGAAATTTAATGATGTATCTGGTGACCAGCCTTTCAGGAACGGCTTTAACCGCCTGGCCTCGAGGATCGCTAACCAACCTGTGGATTTGTTTGTTTACCTAAACGGCTATGTGGAGATAGATAGCGATGACAATAGTTTATACTTCCTGGGAACAGCAGGAACAGATACCAGTATCTCAAAAACCAATTTGAACCTGTTTTTTGACGGGCTGGCAAGCCTGCCCTTAAATTCTATTTCTGTTGTGCTGGATATGAGTATTGTCAATCCTTCTGAAAACCAGACGCTTTTAGATGAACTTGCTGCCGTCATAACCGGGAGTGTTTCAAACTCGGTTGTGGTTTTTTCTTCAGAACTCGATCAGGATTCCTATTTGTATTCAGTGCCCAACGAAGTTCAAAAGCGGCACAGTATTTTTTCCTACTACTTTGCTGATGCTATAAAAAATGGAAACCGGGAGTGGAGAAATATTCTGGATTACATGGAGCGTAATGTTTCATTTACTTCACGCAGTTTATACAACCGTCCCCAGGATATACGCTTTTTTGGAAATCTTGATCTGAATTATTCACCATAATGGGCTATCTGTACCTTTTTGGTAGTATTTTCTGCTCACTTGCCATAGCTCAGCTTTTAAAAATTTCTGAAACTAAAAAACTACTTCTCTTAAGGGTTCTGGTAATTAATTACCTGATAGCTTTTGTTGTAGCTTTATTCAAAAGCGAAGCTTATTTACCGGAAATTCAGCTTTCAATGCAGTTCCCGGCTTTTATTCTTACCTTGGTTTTGGGTGTATTCTTTATCACCAATTTCTTCATTTACAGCAAAAGTATTGACTTGAATGGAATGGGGATCAGCATAACAGCCATGAGAATGTCTTTAGCTATTCCTGTTCTTATCAGCTTATTGATATATAATGAGCAGGTTTCCAACCTGGCTTATGCAGGTATGGTAGTCGCCATGTTTTCTATATTTCTACTTGTACCAAGGCAGTCTGGCTCTTTAAGTAAGTCTAAAACCATTATGTATCTTCCTCTGCTTTTATTTCTTTTTACCGGGTTTGCTGAGGGTGGGCTGAAAGTTTTCGAAAGGGAGTTTATCCAAAGCCTGGATGAATCCCTGTTCCTGGCACTAATATTTTGTACTGCTTTTTTTATCGGGCTCTGTATTCTTTTACTTAAGAAGGAACTCAGGTTTACATTAAAGGAAGTAATACTGGGTTTATTTTTAGGAATCTTCAATTTGTATTCATCCTATTTCTTAATTTTGGCCCTCAAGTCCTTTCCGGGTTCTATTGTATTTCCGCTGTTAAACATTTCTATTATTGTATTGGGTACTTTAATAGGTTTAATTTTTTGGAAAGACAAGATTACTAAAACTCAATGGGTGGGACTCTTAACCGCAACACTTTCAATTTTTATGCTCCTGTAATGGATTTTATTCAATCAATACGAGAGAAGGCACAAAACACAAGCAAGAAAATCGTATTACCCCGGTCATCTGATTCCAGAGTTCTTAAAGCCGCCCAGTTCTTACATCAAAATAATTTATGCGAAGTCATACTTATTCGAAATGGAGAGGATGTTGATATACCAAAAGGAATTGAAGTCATAGACCCTCATAAATCAGCTTCGCTGGATGTATATGCTGATCTTTTTTTCGAGAAAAGAAAACACAAAGGAATTACTCAGGAACAAGCAAAGAATGTAGTTACAGATCCTTTATTTTTTGCTGCTTCCATGCTTGCAGCTAATGATGCCGATGGGGTTGTAGCCGGTTCTGTTTCTACAACCGGGGATGTACTACGTGCAGCTATTCAAACGATCGGTTTAAAACCGGGCTCCAATGTAGTATCCAGTGTATTTATTATGAGTTTTAAAGACGGAAAAGTACTCACCTTTGGTGATTGTGCCGTAGTTCCATACCCGACTTCTGAGCAGCTGGCAACTATTGCCATAGATTCTGCTCAAACACATCATTCTCTGACTGGTCAAGATCCAAAAGTTGCGCTACTATCTTTCTCAACAAAAGGAAGCGCCTCTCATGAACAGGTTGATTTGGTACAAAAAGCTTTGGAACATGTAAAAAATAGTGGCTCTGACTTTGATATTGACGGTGAACTGCAATTTGATGCCGCTTTTGTAGAAAATATCGGAGCCAAAAAGGCGCCCGGATCAAAAGTAGCAGGTAAGGCAAATGTATTTATATTCCCGAACCTTGATGCCGGAAATATCGGGTACAAAATTACAGAGCGCTTAGGGGGTGCTGTAGCAACAGGCCCGGTGATCCAGGGACTTGCAAAACCTATGATGGATTTATCCAGGGGGTGCAGCTGGGAAGATATTGTGAATACTTCATGCGTGGCTGCATTAATGAGTAAATAACATAGAACTATTGTCATCCTGAGGATACTTCCGAAGAATCTTCACAACTTGTTATTGTGCAGATTCTTCGCTTTCGCTCAGAATGACTTCCTAATTCAAATAAATGAAGCTTTATCCTCTTAAATTTGAGCCTATCCTGAAAGATAAAATCTGGGGTGGCACTAAGCTGGGTACCAGGTTATACAAGGCTATCGGGGACAGTAAGCAATGCGGGGAGTCCTGGGAGATATCAGGAGTGGAAGGCAACATCTCCATAGTTTCAGAGGGGATGTTTAAAGGTTCATCACTGGTAGATTTAATTGATGAATTTAAGGGAGAGTTAATAGGAGATTCGGTATATCAAAAATTTGGGAACAAATTTCCTCTCCTCATAAAATTTATTGATGCGAATCATGATCTTTCTATCCAGGTACATCCTGATGATAAACTTGCTCAAAAGCGGCATAATTCATTCGGTAAGACAGAAATGTGGTACGTTGTGGATGCAGATGAGGGGGCAAGCCTGATTTCAGGCTTTAACAAACCGACAAATAAGAAAGAGTACCTGGAAGTATTTGAGTCGGGAAAGCTGGCTTCTATTTTAAATAAGGAAGAAGTATTTAAAGATGATGTTTTTTTTCTACCGGCAGGCAGGGTTCACACTATCGGTAAAGGGCTGCTGATCGCCGAAATACAGCAAACCTCGGATATAACCTACAGGATTTATGATTTTGACCGTGTAGATAGCGAAGGAAAATCCCGGGAGTTGCACGTCGAAGAGGCGCTGGATGCCATTGATTTTAGCTTCCATAAAGAGTACAAAACGGACTATGATAAAACTTCAGAGAAAGTTGAACTGGTTATGAGCCCTTATTTTATTACCAGCCGTTTAGTTCTCGACCGGAACATTCATAGAGACTACACTGGGTATGATTCATGCATTATTTTAATGTGTTTAGAAGGGGAAGGGGATATTAAATATAACGAAGGCACAGTTTCGTACACGCTCGGAGATTCTATTTTAATCCCCAATGCTATTTCAGGTACCGAAATAGTCCCCAAAAAAGCCTCAACTTTTCTGGAAGTTCGAATACCGGGTTAACTATCAGCTATCAAACACTTCCTTATCTGGTTAATAGACATTCTCAATCACTCAAAATTTAGTTCTGAGGGAGAGATTTATTATCTTTGGATCAATTCTAAATAAGACTGTAAATCGTTGAACGGAGCGTACTAAAGGTTGGTTATACCAGCTCCGAGACCTGACAAACCTTTAAAATTTATCTAATGAGCGAAGAAGTAAAAGCGTTAGAATCCATGATCGGTGAAGAGTATAAGTATGGCTTTACCACAGATGTGGAATACGAGGACTTTCCAATCGGTATAAATGAAGATATTATCAGAGAGCTTTCATCCAGGAAAAACGAGCCGGAATGGATGTTGGAATTTCGATTAAAATCATACCATGCATGGAAAGAAATGGAAGAGCCAACCTGGTTTAATGCAACCTATAAAAAGCCTGACTATGAAAATATGTTGTACTATTCGGCTCCCAAGAAAAAGCCGCAATTAGACAGCATGGATGATGTGGATCCTAACATCCGCGAAACTTATGAGAAATTAGGAATTCCTCTTGAAGAGCAAAAAATGCTTGCAGGTGTGGCTGTGGATGCCGTATTCGACAGTGTTTCCGTTTTTACTTCTTTCAAAGAAAAACTTGCTGAGGCAGGTGTTATTTTCTGCTCTATTTCGGAGGCAGTTCAGGATTACCCTGAATTGATCAAGAAGTATATGGGATCGGTAGTCCCGGCACGTGATAATTACTTTGCAGCGCTCAATTCTGCTGTATTTTCGGATGGATCATTCTGCTACATCCCAAAGAACACAAAATGCCCAATGGAGCTTTCTACCTACTTCCGAATCAACAATATGAATTCCGGGCAGTTCGAACGCACACTTATTATTGCTGAAGAAGGAAGCCAGGTAAGTTACCTGGAAGGTTGCACCGCACCAATGTATGATGAAAACCAACTTCATGCTGCTGTAGTAGAATTGATTGCCGAAAAAGATGCTGATATCAAATATTCTACTATTCAAAACTGGTATTCCGGTGATGAAGAGGGCAAAGGAGGTATTTATAACTTTGTAACCAAGCGAGGAATTTGCAAAGGAGAGAATTCAAAAATCTCCTGGACTCAATTAGAGACAGGCTCTGCAGTAACTCTTAAATACCCGAGTGTAATCCTGAAAGGAGATAACTCAATTGGTGAATTTTATTCAGTAGCTGTTACAACAAAAAAGCAGCAAGCTGATACTGGTACTAAAATGATTCATCTTGGTAAAAATACCCGAAGTACAATTATCTCAAAAGGAATATCAGCTGGCCGATCACAAAACAGCTATCGTGGAGAAGTTAAAATTGGTAAGAAAGCCACCGGTTCTAAAAACTATTCTGTTTGTGATTCGATGTTAATAGGCCAGGAATGCGGAGCACATACATTTCCGTATATATCCTCTGAGAATGCTAGCAGTAGTGTAGAGCACGAAGCTACGACATCAAGGGTAGGTGAGGAGCAGATTTTTTACCTGATGCAGAGAGGTATCAGTGAACAGGATGCGATATCCATGATTATTAACGGATTTGTGAAAGAGGTACTAAAAGAACTACCTCTTGAATTCGCTGTAGAAGCCAATAAGCTACTTGATGTTAAGCTGGAAGGCAGTGTTGGGTAATATATATGTCTTTGCGAGCTACGCGAAGCAATCTTGTTGTAAAAAGAAAAGATTACTTCGTCGGTAAACTCCTCGTAATGACAATCAAAAAGAAATTAAAACAAAAAAGAAAACAACAAGAACCGTGTTAGAAATCAAAAATTTACATGCCGTAGTAGAAGGCGAAGATATTGAAATCCTCAAAGGTGTTAACCTGAAAGTTAATGCAGGAGAAATACATGCAATTATGGGGCCGAACGGAAGTGGGAAAAGTACCCTAGCCAAAGTCGTTTCCGGACATCCTGAATACGAAGCCACTGAAGGGCAGATTCTTTTTAATGGGGAAGACATCATCGAGTTGGATGCAGATGAAAGAGCACACATGGGCTTGTTCCTGGCCTTCCAGTATCCGGTTGAAGTTCCAGGCATTACCAATAAAACCTTGCTTCGGGAAGCTTATAACACGATTGCAAGAGCCAATGAGCGTGAAGAACTGGATCCTATCGAATTCGAGGATTACATCGAAAGTAAGCTCGAAGTAATAGATATGAAGGATGAGTTTCTTGAAAGAAGTATTAACACCGGTTTCTCTGGCGGAGAGAAAAAGAAGAATGAAATTTTCCAGATGGCAGTACTAAACCCGGTTCTTTCCTTCCTGGATGAGACAGATTCCGGTTTGGATATCGATGCTTTAAAGATTGTTTCAGACGGTGTGAACAAAATATCCAACAGCGAGAATGCTATCGTATTAATTACGCATTACCAAAGGCTATTGAATTACATCAAACCGGATCATGTACATGTAATGATGGATGGAAAGATCATCAAATCCGGTGGTATTGAGCTTGCTGAAGAACTGGAAGCAAACGGTTATGATCAGATGCAAAAAGAACTAGTATTAAACGGTGAGGCTCAGTAATGAGTGAAGTAGCAGTAAGAGATACCATGTTATCCTACATCTCAGGCTCCATTGAAAGTGAGAGCCAGACAGTAGCGATACGTGCTATAAATGAAAGAGGAAGGGATGTTCTCCATAATACTTCATTTCCAACGCGTAAGCATGAGGAATGGAGGTTTACCGATCTGTCACTCATAAGTAAAAATACGTTTACTTCAGTTGAAGAAGCGGACGTTAAAGATTTTGGAGATATCAGTTCTTACTATCTGCCTGAAGCTCTTGAGAGCAGGCTGGTATTCGTAAACGGCCAGTTTAATGCTGAGCTGTCATCTTTGGAAGGTATACCCGGTAATGTAACCGTAGGTAATCTCAGTGAGTACGGCGATCATAATGCAGTAAAAGAGTACTTAGGTACCATTACTAATTACGATGATGATGTATTTGCCCCTTTTAATGATGCAACTTTCATGGACGGTACTTTCATTTATGTTCCTGAAGAAACCGTTGTAGAAGCACCCATTCATGTGCTGAATATTTTCACGGATGCAGAAAAGGCTTTTTATGCTACTCCGCGCTTGTTGTTTGTGGGTGAAATGTTTTCAAAGTCTACAATCATTGAGGAGCATATTGGTCTTTCAAACAACTTGTACCTGAATGTACCTGTAACCGAGTTTAAGCTCTTTACCGGAGCTCATGTGCACCATGCACGTATTCAGCGCGACAGCAAGCAGGCAGCTCATATTTCACGTCCGATAGCTATCCTAGATAAGAATGCAGAATATCATTCTTACACTATTTGTTTAGGGGCAAAACTGTTCAGAAACGACCCCCGTGTTATCCAGAATGCAGAAGAAGTGGATTTCACCGTTGACGGATTAGTATTGATTGATGGTGAGCAAATTGCCGATACACATTCTATTATGGATCACCGCTTTGCACATGGAAACAGTCATCAGTTACATAAAGTGGTGGTAAATGACAAAGCACATTCCATCTTTAACGGCAAGATTTTTGTGGCTAAAGACGCCCAAAAGATCGATTCCTTCCAGGAAAACAGGAACCTGTTAATTTCCGATGACGGAAAAGTAAATACCAAGCCACAGCTTGAGATTTTTGCTGATGATGTACGCTGTTCACACGGTGCAACAATTGGCCAGCTACAGGATGAAGAAGTGTTTTACCTGCAGAGTCGTGGCTTAACAGAGCAGAAGTCCCGGGAGCTTCTTGTTTACGCTTTTGCACTTGAAAGTGTGGAGAGCATGGAAGTAGAATCAGTAGAGAAGATGCTTCTAGACGAAGTAATTAAGTACACAAACCGTGATGATAAATAATAGGTAACATCACCCTGAACCATATACTGAATTAATTTCAGTATTTTTTCAGGGTCTGTTACTGGCGAAGATGCTGAAACAAGTTCAGCATGATCTATAGTAAAATGAACAATACAACCACCGACATACCAACTAAAATAGATTGGGCTGCTATAAGGGCTCAATTCCCGGTTCTTGATCAGGAGATCAATGGCAAGAAATTGGTGTACCTGGATAATGGCGCTTCCAGCCAGATGCCCAAGTCGGTGAGTGATCGTATTGATGCTTATCACAAGCATGAGCATGCCAATATCCATCGTGGAATACATTCCTTAAGCCAACAGGCAACGGATGCCTATGAAGCAACCCGCGAGAAGGTAAAAAACTTTATTAATGCGGGAAGTTTGGAAGAGGTAATCTTCACTACAGGTACCACAGATTCTATAAACCTGGTCGCAAGTAGTTACGGGAGAAAGAATTTCAAGGAAGGGGATGAGATCCTGGTTTCCGAAATGGAACATCATGCCAATATAGTGCCCTGGCAAATCATTGCTGAAGAAACGGGTGCTGTTTTGAAGGTGATCCCCATGAATGAAGCAGGTGAGCTCCTGATGGATGAGTTCCATAACCTGCTTTCAGACAGGACCAAAATGGTTGCTGTAGTACATGTTTCCAATGCGCTGGGTACCGTTAACCCGGTGGAAGAGATCATAGAAGCAGCACGTGAACGAAATATCCCGGTACTGCTGGATGGTGCACAATCTGTTCCTCATTCAAAAGTAGATGTACAAGCTTTGGATGTTGATTTTTTCACCTTTTCTGCACATAAAATGTGCGGGCCTACCGGCTTTGGCGTGTTGTATGGAAAGAAGAATTTACTGGAAGATATGCCCCCATACCGTGGCGGAGGGGATATGATCGACAAAGTTACCTTTGCAAAAACAACCTGGAATGACCTTCCCCATAAGTTTGAAGCAGGAACACCGCCTATCTCAGCAGGAATTGGCCTGGGAGCTGCTATTGACTACCTGACCGATATTGGAATGGAGAACATTGCAGAACGTGAAGCTGAATTACTGGCTTATGCCACAGAAAAAATGAGCCGTATTGACGGACTCAGGATTGTGGGCACTTCGGATAACAAAGCTTCCGTTATTTCTTTTCTGCTGGATGGAATTCACCCAACGGATGCAGGTACTATTCTTGATCAACAGGGGATAGCGGTACGAACCGGGCATCATTGTGCACAGCCCGTTATGGATCATTATGGAATACCCGGTACCATGAGGGCGTCCCTTTCATTTTATAATAACGAAGAAGATATTGACCGCCTTGGTGAAGGCATTGAACTGGTAAAAGAATTTTTTGGATAAATAAGGAGATAAAAGATGGCGAAAATTAAAGAAATTGAACGCACACCCAATCCCGATGCTATGCGCTTCGTGTTGGACGAGCCGCTCACAAACGGAGTGACCCGTTCCTTTGAAAGCAGCATAGAAGCTGAAGGGGATGAGCTTGCTTCTGCACTGTTTGCTATAGACAGCGTAATTAACGTGTACTATGTAGACAAATATGTGACGGTTACCCAGGATGGAAAAGCGGTTTGGTCTGAATTACTTCGCAAGCTGGCTCCTCCAATCCGTGAAGCTCAGCCTATGACAGATTTAGAGCACGATTCGGAAGTTCATGTAAGTAAAGAAGCACAGGAATCGGATGATCCGCGCCTGCACGAAATCAACAAGATGCTGGATGAGCAGGTACGTCCTTATCTGTTAGCTGATGGCGGTGGACTCAAGGTGCTAAGCCTGGATGATAACCGTTTGAAAGTACATTACCAGGGTGCTTGCGGAACCTGTCCTACGGCCACAACCGGTACGTTGTATGCCATTGAAAGTATGGTAAAACGTATTGACCCCGAAATCCAGGTTATATCCGTATAGACATGGAAATCACTATCAGTGACAGAGCCCTTAAACGGATTGACGAAATCCGTACAGAACAAAATGTTCCTGAAGATGCTTTCCTGAAGGTGGGAGTAGAGAGTGGAGGTTGTTCGGGGTTAACCTATAATCTCGACTTTGCCAGTGATGTTACACCCGAGCCCAACGATCATGTTTTAGAACTAGATAACCTGAAGGTTTTGGTGGATATGAGAAGCTTTTTGTACCTGGCGGGTACGGAACTGGATTATACCGATGGACTTGAAGGTCTGGGGTTCCATTTCAGTAATCCCAATGCCTCCAGGACCTGCTCCTGCGGAGAGAGTTTCTCAGTTTAAAACATTCACGAGCGCAGCAAATTGATTTTGAGATTACGTCACCCCGAACTTGTTTCGGGATATTGAGTCAGGGCATAAGATGCTGAAACGAGTTCAGCATGACGGAAAAAGAATAAAAGCAAAACATGGCAGAAGAAATCATCAACAAAGTAAAAGCAAACACCAAGCTGGTTACTATAGACCTGGCCGGGTTATTCCATGATACAACCCCTGTGGCTGAGTTGGACATCAAAGATTTCCTGCACATGGAATTGTTGCTGAAGGAAAAAGACTTTCGCGAGCATTTAAAGAACCACGATTGGTCGCAGTATGAAGGGAAGTACTTATCTGTGTTTTGCTCTACCGATGCCATTATTGCTCCGTGGGCCTGGATGCTGGTTACTACCTATGCTGCCAAATTCGCCAAAGAAGTATTTCATTTAAGCCCTGAAGAGGTAGTCCACGAATTCTACCGAAGAAACATAGAAGCCTTTGACTGGAGTGAATACCGCGATAAGTTTGTCCTCCTGAAAGGCTGCGGAGACATTCACGTCCCTGATTCTATTTATTTATTGGCTACCAATAAGTTAATGGGTACAGCAAAGAAGATTATGTATGGTGAGGCTTGTTCTTTTGTGCCTGTTTGGAAGGGGTGATTTAGTTAATAGTTGAACAGAAATGGTTCAAGTATTTCACCTGAACCATTCCTGTTCTATTGCTATTCGCACAAGCGGACGCTTGCGCTGTTTTGGGTAGAAAATTATTTTTTTATGTTAGATATAAAAAGTAATTCTTGAATTACAATTCTTAATTCGGGTTTAATTTCATCAATATCATGTCTAATAGCTAAATATCTTCTGCTATGAGCTGATGTATCACCAATGTTTTTTAGTCTTGGTAACGCAGATTTAGTATTTCTGCTTAAATTCAAGGAACTTTCAGCGAGAGTTATTCTTATCATATCTCTCAAGTACATATAATTATCGTTTGATTTGATTTTCTCTTCTGCTTTTTTTGATTCAAAAACTTCAATAATTAAGGTTTCAATTAGTCTTCTTATCATAACAGCACATGCATCATACCAACCCTTTTCATATGTACCATTAATCTGGTTCGCAATCTTTTCGATATATCCACGCGTATTTTTTACTAGTGGTTTATAAATAATTGCCTCACCAACTGATTCGGTTCCCTCGGATGGAGGAAGCCACTCCTTTGGAGCATTAGAAGATATTCCATGCGCAATTTCTATAGCTTCTGATATTATGCTCATTACTAATTATTTTTATAAATATGCTTAGACATAGATTCAAATATTTTTTCTATTTGGTCTGGTGTTGCATCTGAAGAAATATGGATTTGGAGATTAATGTTCAAAGATGGTGAATTGGCATTCTCAGGTTTCACTTTGTTTTTATTTGCGTTTTGATTGTTTGCATTTGCTTTTTCTTTAGCCCCAGTATTTTTTTTATCCTCTTTTTTGGAGTTTGAATTAGAGATATTTTTTTTTGGAGGTACTTCATAATTTACATTAGCTTGTAATAACTCTAGATAGAAAGTGGCATATCTTCCGGCTGCAGAAGAACCTACTCCTGAGTCATTCATGATCCAAGATTTTATACCTTCTCTATCAGAATCTTTATCTGGAAAAGCATCTTTTAATCCATTAGGGTAAAGTTCGTCAATAAGATTTTTGCAAAATTTTGGATATTGTTCATCATCTCGGAACTGTTTAGCTTTTTCTTGATCTACGTTGTCATTTTCATCTATCATTCCAATTGCTTTTAGCGTTGGAAGAATATTAGTTCTAGCTGAACCTACAGACATCCCTAATACTGACGAAATATAATTTGTCGTAATTGATCCTGGGATGCTTTTCTTAAATTGATTTCTCAATCTATGCCAATGTGAAAGTGGCATATTTGGTAGTTTCTTCGAATCCGACATATTATTCAGTTATTTGGTTATGATTAATTACGCTAATTGTATATTACTTTAGACTTGTTGTTAAAGCAAAGAAACTTTCCCACAACTTTCGCACATATTATCCACATGTATTATACACTACTAACAGGCTCATCTCGCGGAATAGGTAAATCCATTTGTGATTTGTTATTGAACAATGGCTATGAGGTCATTGGAACTTCTACAACAACCAATAATGAATATACAAGTAGCAACTACACTCACATAGCCTGTGATCTTTCCAAACCGGAAGAGGTAGAAAAGCTCAAAGAAGTTTTTGACCAGGAACAAATACCCGAAGTCCTCATCAACAATGCCGGGATATTCATGGAAGCTCAATTCGAGGATTCGGACAAGGAATGGATGGAAAAATGGGAGAAAACGCAACAGGTAAATCTTAAATCAACTGCTTTGCTTTCCAAATGGGCCATCAATGCCTGGAAAGAACGAGGCATAGAAGGGCGAATCATCAATATAGCCAGCAGGGCAGGGGTTCGTGGCGATACCGGGGAATATGCGGCCTATGCTGCCAGTAAGGCCGGGATGATTGCCTTTACCAAAAGCATTGCCCGCAGTTTAGGCAAGTTTGGGATTACGGCTTATTCCATTGCTCCGGGTTTCGTGGATACCGATATGGCCCGGGATTCAATCGAAGTGTACGGTGCAGATTATCTAACCAAAGATTTAGCTTTGGATTCTATTGCCCCACCTGAGCAAATCGCTGAGTTAGTATTGTTGCTTGCTTCAGGAAAACTTACCCACGCTACCGGGCAGACGTTCCACATCAACAGCGGCAGTTATTTGGTGTAACCCTTTGCGAGCATAGCGAAGCAATCCCGATGATCTAGATGGTAACTGGTGCATGAGAACGTAGAAAAGCAATCTCAGGTTTTGTGGTTGGTACTTTGAGATCACTTCGCTCCGCTCGTGAATTTTTTTTATGTCATTCTGAACTCGTTTCAGAATCTGTAGAGGAACCAGACTTTAAACCAATCGTAGTTCTATTAATGAATCAATCTTCACAGATGCTGAACTAAATTCAGCATGACAGCTGAAAAGGATTGGTAATTAAGGAATGGAATTTAGAACTTCTTTTATGACAGACATCCAGCAAAGAAAAAAAGACCACGTAGAGTTAACTGTAACCGATGGCACACAATACAATCAATCCAGCGGTTTTGACAGGTACCGGTTTGTTCATACATCTCTTCCTGAAATTAATATGGAGAATGTTTCCACTTCGGCAAGCCTGCTAGGCCGAGACTTTGCATTTCCACTGTTTATTTCATCCATGACGGGAGGATATGCCGATGCTGGCCCTGTAAATGCTGTTATTGCCGAGTTTTGTGAAGCACAAAACCTTCCTTTTGGAGTAGGGAGTCAACGTGCTATGCTGGAAGATCCGTCACTAACCAATACTTTTTCTGTGGTTCGCCGGAAAGCTCCCAATGCTTTTATCTGCTCCAATATCGGAGGGGTACAGCTTATTGGAGGTCTGGCCCAGGATTCACTAAAGCTACTTACAGATAGCATAGAAGCCAATGCCATCATTGTTCACCTAAATCCCTTACAGGAACTTATGCAGCCGGAAGGCGATCGAAACTTTGCCGGAGTTTTAAATGGGATAGAACAATTGGTTAAGGATTCAGGGGTTCCCATTATTGTAAAAGAGACAGGAGCCGGAATTTCAAAATATGATGCCAAACGATTATTAAATGTTGGAGTTTCTGTTATTGATGTGGCCGGGGCAGGAGGCACCAGTTGGGCAAAAGTGGAGAATTTCCGGCAAAGCAATGCTAAAGCCCGTCATGAATTTGATGAATGGGGAACATCGACTGTGGATTGCCTGAATGACATAGCAACCCTGCAATGGGAACGTAGCTTTGAAGTAATTGCCTCGGGAGGGATTCGTTCTTCATTCGATATTGTAAAATCTCTTTGCCTCGGGGCATCTTTTGCAGCCACAGCTCAACCAATCATAAAAGCAGTTGTTAATGATGGATATAAAGGACTGGAAGAGCTCTTCCTAAACTGGAAAAAAGACCTCATCACAATTCTTACCCTGCTTGGTTGCATCGACATTTCAGAATTAAACCCAAGCCACATCCAAAAGAAAACGGAGCTTTAAACCTTAGCTATTATCCGTATATTCATCGAAATTATTCTACAGAGAAGTATTGAGTTCTTCAGCACTAAACAAACGGTTACATCATCTTATCGAAGAAGGTTTAAAAAACCTGGCCTTACCCGAATCGCCTTCAACTCTTTACGAGCCTTACAGGTATGCTTTAGATGTGGGAGGGAAGCGTATTCGCCCATACTTGTGCTTACTTGCCTGCGGAATGTGTAACGGCAAGGCAGAAGATGCTCTTCCGGCTGCTCTGGCGGTTGAAATACTGCATAATTTTACATTGGTTCATGACGACATTATGGATCGAGCAGATACCCGCAGAGGAAAGCCAAGCGTTTTTAAGAAATGGAATGAAGACATAGCCATTCTTTCCGGAGACGTTATGTTTGCAGATGCATTTAAGCAGTTGGAAACTTACGGCAGAGATGATTCTTTCAGTAAGGAAGAGTATTTCGCGATGATGAGCTCTTTTACCCGTGCAACCATCACGGTTTGCGAAGGTCAGGCTTTGGATATGGAGTTTGTAGACAGAACCCATGTAAATCATGATGAGTATGTCAAAATGATTGAAGGCAAGACTGCTGCATTGTTAGCGGGGTCCTTACAAATGGGTGCTATTGCAGCCCGTGCAGGAATGAACGCCCAGGCTCAAATGGCAAAATTAGGAATGGAAATGGGGGTTGCTTTTCAAATCCAGGATGATTTATTAGATGCTACCGCTGATCCTGAGAAGTTTGGCAAAAAGCCCGGTGGAGATATTTACGAAGGGAAGAAAACATATCTTACCATACTTGCGTTAGAGCGGGCAAATGAAAACCAAAAAAACATGATCCGGGAAACCCTGGATAACAAAAATTCAGCTGAGGAAGATGTCAAACAGGTTCTTCATCTTTTTGAAGAACTGAATGTACTATCTGACATCAGGAAAGAAGTAAATGAACATTATCGAAGATCATTTGCGTTAATAGATGACTTTATTGACTCAGAATACCAACATGAGCTTAAAAATCTCCTTATCTTCCTCCAAAATCGTGATCACTAAAAGACTTTTTAAAATACCTATATGAAAAAACACGGCTTTTTACTATTCATCTTACTACTGGTGGGGGGTGCATGCAAAAACGATTCACTCATACGCCCTGGCGACCCTATTGATGTGGCTTATAATAAAGCCATGAGTTTGTATGAGAACGAAAAATACGGAGATGCAGCAGAAGCTTTTGAAATAGTTTCCAGGATGGGAAGGGGAACTGATTACTCAAAAAACAGCCAATATTATCTGGCTGAAAGTTATTTTAAAAGTGGTCGATACTTGCTTGCTGCTTCTGAGTATGAACGCTATATAAGTTATTACCCGAGGGATGAACGCAGGGAAGAAGCGGATTTTAAACGTGCTTTGAGTTTTTATGAACAAAGCCCCAGGTACCGGTTAGACCAGGAACCAACCCGAAGGGCCATTCAATTATTCCAGTTATTCAACAATAATTATCCTAACTCGGAACGGGTAATTGAATCTGCACAAAAAATTGATGACCTGAGAAATAAACTTGCTAAAAAAAGTTATGAGTCAGCTGAATTCTATGCACGAACTGAAATGTATAAAGCAGCTACCATTTATTATGACCTTACTATTGACCAGTATCCTGAATCAAAATGGGCAGAAGTGGCCTTGGTAGACTTGATTGCTATTTATAACACGTATGCTGAAAACAGTGTTGAAGAGAAGCAGCCTGAAAGATACCAGAAAGCCATTGAAACGTATGAGAAGTTTCTTCAGCTATTCCCGAATAGTGAGTTACGCGCAAAAGCTGAGACAGAACGTGATAAGGCTGAGATAGGCCTTAATAAAGTTAACCAGGGAATAGCTTTATCTAACTAGTTTCCATTTCATCTAACATGAAAGTTTGAAAAAAATCGGGCTTTTTGGCGGTACTTTCGATCCTGTTCATATAGGTCATGTATCTATTGCAAAAGCTTTTTTAAACTCCGGGCAGATAGATGAACTTTGGATTCTTCTTACCCCATTCCCTCCTCATAAAAAGAAACAAAAGCATGTACCTTATGCATTAAGGTTCAACATGCTACAGCTTGCTTTTAACAAGCTAAAGGATATATCTATTCTTACAATAGAGAACGAGTTACCTGAACCTTCTTATACCTACCAGTCAATAGCTCATCTCAAAGCTCTATATCCCGAACATAATTTCGTTTTCTGTATGGGAGAGGATAGTTTAGCGAAGTTCAGTACCTGGAAACATTACAAACGTATCCTTGACCAGGTTAAACTCTTAGTGGCACGCAGGCCCGGCGAAAACCATTTTTCTGTAGAAAATCACATACTCTCAAAAACCATATTTGTGGATCATGAGCCTGTTGAAGCAGCTTCCAGTAAAATCAGGGAATTGATAGAAAATGGAGAGGATGTAAGAAGATTTTTACCTTTAAATGTTTACGAGTTGATTAAAAAAGAAGACTTATACCATTAACTAACACTCAAGAAGAATTAAATAAATGGCATACTCACGTAAGGATTTCTTAAAACTAAGTGGAATGGGGGCTTTTGCCCTGGCCGGGCAAGCTGTAAATGCTTGCACGAAAGAGGCTCAACTTCAAAAAACTGTTATTAAGCCAAACGGCATTAGTTTTGATTCCACAATTGGCCTTGTAGCTCCTGCCAGCCCAATCTATGATCCTGCTCAGTTTGATGAAATGCTGGTAACACTTCAGGAGTTAGGATTCAATCTGAAACTTGGTAAGCATGTCAGGGATCGAAGAGGATATTTAGCCGGTACTGATGAAGACCGGGCTTCTGATTTAATGAACATGTTCAAAGATGATGAAGTAGAAGCTATACTTTGCATTAGGGGAGGATGGGGATGTAACCGGATTCTTCCATATCTCGATTTCGAAATAATTAAATCTAACCCGAAACCATTAATTGGCTTTAGCGATATAACTTCACTTCATATGTCGATGTTTGCTAAAACCGGGCTGGTCAGCTTTCATGGTCCGGTGGGTAAATCAGAATGGAATGATTTTACAAAATCAAGTTTCAAACAAGTACTGGTAGATGGAAAACCCGGTATGTATCAGATCCCTGAAGAAGAGCTTTATAATGCGTATACCATCAGGGGAGGTAAAGCAGAAGGGCTTATTTTGGGTGGTAACCTTTCAGTGCTAGTGGCTATGCTGGGATCGAGTTATGTCCCTTCTTTTGATGGAGCCATTCTGTTCTTGGAAGATGTGGGTGAAGACCCTTACCGTGTAGACCGTATGATTACACAGCTTAAACTGGCGGGTATTTTAGATTCTATCAACGGATTTATTTTCGGGCAATGCACCAATTGTGATGCCGGGGCAAACAGTTTAACCTTACAACAGGTTTTTGATGATCACATCAAGCCTTTGAACATTCCTGCCTTTTACGGAGCTATGATAAGCCATGAATCCAAGAACGTAACTATTCCCGTAGGATTAGCGTCTAGCATCGATGCTGACACCCTGGGTTTCTCGATAAATGAGTCAGCTATCGCGTGACATCTTTTTACGCTCAGGTGGGTGAATTTTTTCTTTAATTCACCCAGTCCAAATATTAATGAACAAATATTCTTTATGAACTCATTGAATACCAATAAAATAGCGGGGTTGGTACTTGCTCTCTTTGTGGGGTTTGTTTCAATTAATGCTACGTCCAGCTATCAAGTATACCATGCTCAGGATGGAATAACAGCCGATACCACAGATACTACTGCGGCTGATACCAATAAGATTGAGAAGAAATCTAAAAAGTTACCGATGGATCCCGGTAGGCTCATTGAAATTGAATCTAATGTGGGTACCTGGATATCATTGGATGTAAGCCCTGATGGCTCAAAAATTGCTTTTGACTTTTTAGGCGATTTATATGAAATCCCTATAACAGGAGGTGAGGCTACTCAGATAACTGATGGAATGGCATTTGATTCCAAGCCCAGGTACAGCCCCGATGGTAAGTACCTGGCCTACGTTTCGGATGCACATGGCGCAGACAATTTATATTACAAAAACCTGAAAGATACGTTGGAAGCCACCCAGGTTACTAAGGGTAAATCAAGCGGCTATTTTGCTGTTGAATGGACCCCTGATGGTGATTATTTGATAGGTTCGAAAGGTAAAGGAGTGCCAAAATTATGGATTTATCATAAGGATGGGGGAAGGGGAACTGCATTAATTTCTTCTCCCAGCGGGCTTAAAACTTCTGATCCGGCTGTTGGACCAGAAGGGCGCTATATTTATTTCTCACAACGAAATGGTTCATGGAACTACAACGCCCAGTTTCCCCAATATCAGGTAGGGCGTTACGACCGCGAAACCGGGGAGCGTACTTCCGTAACTTCTAGATATGGCTCAGCATTTACTCCTGTTCTTTCATCCGATGGGAAATGGATGGTATATGGAAGCAGGTATGAAGACGAAACAGGCCTCATTTTACGGGATATGGATACCGGTGATGAAAAGTGGCTGGCTTATCCTATTCAAAGAGATGACATGGAATCACAGGCC
Source organism: Balneolaceae bacterium (assembly GCA_006969905.1). Taxonomy (GTDB): domain Bacteria; phylum Bacteroidota; class Rhodothermia; order Balneolales; family Balneolaceae; genus Balneola. The sequence continues at coordinate 2,742,005 of CP030887.1, forward strand.
ACTATGGGAGTTCTTCCGGGAATGTCTTTTACCCCTGATAATCAGAGTTTAATAGCTTCTTACGGAGGTAAAATTCATCGCATACCCCTTAATGGCGATGCTGCCTCTGAAATACCATTTACTATTAAAACTGAATTGGAGGTTGGACCTGAGGTACTATTCAAATACCCAATCAGTGATGACAAAGAGATGTTAGCTACCCAAATAAGAGATGCCGTTCCTTCTCCTGATGGGAAATGGTTAGCATTTACTGTTTTGAATGACCTTTACATACAGCAATTGCCTGATGGAGAACCAAAAAAACTAACAAATTCATCAGCAACAGAAGCACAACCCACATGGTCTCCCGATGGAAAGAAACTTGCTTATGTTAGTTGGGACTCACAAAATGGCGGGGCAATACATAGTGTAGATCCTTTTGCGAGAAGGTTCAGACCTGCTAAGCTTACTAACAAATCAGGCATATACACTAATCCTGTGTATAACACAGATGGAAGCAGAATTGTAGCCTATAGAAATGATAAACAAAACTATGATGATGCTTTTGGCCCCGGCTCTTTTGGGGCATTAACTGATATAATCTGGATTCCATCTAATGGTGGAGATATAACAGTAATAGATCGCGCAAAAGGCAGGTCTAATCCTCATTTTGTTAGTTCTGATGATCGAATTTACCTGAACCATTTTGGCACACTTATTTCTATGCGATGGGATGGATCGGATGAGAAGCAACATGTTACCGTTACAGGAATTACAACATATTCACCTTTTAACCTGGAACAGTCTTTAAAAGAAGCAGAGATATGGAAATCACCAGCTGATATTCTGCATTCCGGGCATAATCATTCCAGGGAAAATAATCCTCCTTCAAGAGCTGCATTCATCCAAATGGCACCTGAAGGAGATCAGGCAATGGCACAGGTTAACAACAATATTTATGTGGTTACTGTACCTGTAACAGGAGGAAAAACTCCTTCTATTTCAGTTGCCAATGCAGCCAGTGCACCATTTCCTGCAAAACAGCTTACTACCATAGGCGGGCAGTTTCCAACATGGGGCGCTGATGGCCGAAAAGTACACTGGTCTATTGGTCGTGGGCATTTCATTTATGACCTTGATGCTGCAGAAGCTTTTGCCGATAGTGTGAAAGCTGCAAAGAAACTCGAGGAAGAGAAGAAAAAGCAAGAAGAGGCTAAAAAGAAAGAGGAAGCTGAAAAAGAAGAAGGCGATGCTACTGAGGAGGGCAAAAAAGAAGATCCTGAAGCTGAAAAGGATGAGCCGGAAAAGAAAGATGAGAAAAAGAAAAACGATAAATATAAACCTGAAGAATACTCCATTGATGTTACCATCATACGCGATATTCCCGAATCTTCTATTCTGCTAAAGAATGCCCGCATTATTACAGCGAATGGTAATGAAATCATAGAAAATGGAGATATTTTGGTTGTAAATAACCGAATAAGCAAGGTAGGTAAAAACTTATCCTCGGATGGTACCCAGGAAATGGACATGTCTGGTAAGACCATTGTTCCGGGCTTTGTGGATACACATGCACATATGTGGCCAAACTGGGGAATCCATAAGCAGCAGATTTATAATTATGCAGCTAATCTTGCTTATGGTGTAACAACTACCCGGGACCCCCAAACAGCAACTACCGATGTGCTTACCTACTCTGATATGGTAAAAACAGGGGATATGGTTGGACCGAGAGTATACTCTACAGGTCCCGGATTCGGGTTCTGGGCGTACAACTTGAAAAGCCTGGATGAGGCTAAAGAGTACATGAAACAGTACAGCAAGTATTATGATACTAAAACCATAAAAATGTACCTGGCCGGTAACCGTGAGCAACGGCAATGGATACTCATGGCAGCTAAAGAACAAAGTATTATGCCAACAACCGAAGGTGCATTGGATTGGAAATTGAACCTCACCCAGCTCATAGATGGTTACCCGGGACATGAGCATTCATTCCCAATATATCCGATCTTCGATGATGTGGTAAAAGCAGTAGCTGAGACCAAAATGGCAGTTACGCCTACATTACTGGTTGCTTATGGTGGCCCCTGGGCTGAGAATTATTTTTATTCCCGCGAAAACCCGTATGAAGATGAAAAACTTAGCCTATTTACTCCTTACCAGGTATTAGCCTCCAAAACCCGAAGACGTCCGGGCTGGTTCCGAACTGATGAGCATGTATTCAAAAAGCATGGTGAAACTATGACAAAGCTGGTTGAGGGGGGTGCCTTAGCTGGAGTTGGAAGTCATGGTCAGCTTGAGGGATTAGGATACCATTGGGAGCTATGGGCAGTAGCTTCAGGCAATATGGACAATCTTGATGCCATCCGGGTAGCCACCATTATTGGGGCAGAAGCAATTGGTTTGGATGGAGACCTGGGTTCTATAGAAGCCGGTAAGCTTGCCGATCTGGTTATTTTGGATAAAAACCCGTTAGATGATCTCAGAAACACCAATACGGTTTCTCATGTCATGAAAAACGGAAGATTATACAATGCGGATACACTAGATGAAGTTTATCCGATGCAACGTAAGGCAGAACCTTTTGAATGGAAACAGGAAGCTCCCAAAGACAAATCATTGCCGGGTGTTCCCAAAAAATAAACTATTAAAGGCTCCACAAGGAGCCTTTTTTATTTACTTAAACTTTTGACCGGAAAAATGGTCTGGTTGAAGGTTGCCCTGCAAAGTCATATAACCACCCATTAGGTCAGCAGTTAAACACGAGTGGATAGGCAGGATCGCAACATGATCACCAATCCTTGTGTTTTCAAAAAACTTGTCGGTACAAGAAACAATGCCATGCTCTTGCGAAATTGATTTAAGGTAACAACCCTCTAAAGGACTGCTCCACCCGGATTGGTTTTGCTCAACTACCTGGCCAAAGTACAGGCTTCCATTTTCAAGAGTGTCAAAATCTTTAGAAAAATGAACGGCACCTCCATGAATTAACAATTCTTTTCTTTCAGTATACTTAGCAACAACGGGACAATACATTGCCACGGCTACCTGATCAGGAATGCATGAGCCGATCTGAGTTTGAATCCAATCATAAAACACAAAATTACCGGGGCTGAGTTGATCAATAGATCCAAAATCTTCTAACACTGAACAGGAGGGAGTATCTCCGTAACAAATCGGGTAGGGGAAATGAGCTTTAAGCTTCTCAAGTTGTTTAATAATAGGAATAGCCATTTCCATAATTTGCTCGGATGAGCGGGAACGATAGGAATGGCCTGCATGACAATAGAAACCTTTCAATGCCAGATGTTGGGAGCCTTCAATAGCAGAAATAAGTTCTTTAATCAGTTCAAAGTCTCTAAAAGACACTCCGCTTCGTGCATAATCCGGATCTAATTCAATATAAACTCCTAACGAATGGCTTATAGCTTGATCAAGCTTAGTTATAGTTGATTTATCTACGACCAGGATGCGTAAATCAATGGAAGCTGACAGCTTATTTATTTCAGGTGCCTCCAAGATGTTTACGGGAAAAGCAATTGTAATGCTTTGCCACCCATCTTCTGCAAAGTATTTTGCCATATCCAGCGAAGATACGGTGATACCGTCTATATTGTATCTGTTAAACCAATTGCCGATTTCCCTGGATTGATGGGTTTTGAAATGTGGGCGAAATGCAATTCCTGATTTTGAGACTTTTTGAGCCATTACCTGAATATTTGTTTTCGCTTTTGTTTCATCTAACACTAATGTAGGATAGGGATTTAGAACATCCATAAAGTCGATTGCTGATATTGATAAAAGATTGAAGATTTAGCATTACTTAATAGTAAGTGATTCTGACTGTGAATACTCGTACTTTTTCTCATGATTAAAAACTCTCATTCAGTAATCGGGCGATTAGAACTGGTGGATTTACCTGATTTGGGAATTGAAAGAATCGAAGCTAAAATTGATACCGGTGCTTTTACCTCAAGTCTTCATTGCCATAAAATTCATATTTTCGAAAAGGATAATACTAAATACGTTCGGTTTAACCTTCTTGATCCGGCTCACCCGGCTTATAATGAGAAACTATTTGAATTAGTAATCCATGATATACGCCCCGTGAAAAGTTCTAATGGTATATCCGAAGACCGGGTTTTTATCAAAACAATGATTCGATTTTTTGATACAGATTTTGAAATACAGTTTTCGCTAACTGATCGCTCTGAAATGAAATACCCTCTTTTGGTTGGAAGAAAGTTTTTAAAAGGGAAGTTTTTAGTTGATGTATCCAAAAAGAATTTATCAGTAAAAAAATAATGGAGGTTTAGCTATCAAAATCGGAATTCTCTCCAGAAATGCCGCTTTGTACTCAACAAAGCGGCTTGTTGAAGCAATTGAAAAAAAAGGCCACGATGCAATAGTTATAGATCATCTTAAATGTGACATAGTAATAGAACAGGAAAAGCCTGACATTTTTTTTAAAGGGGAAAGCCTTTCATATCTGGATGCCATTATTCCCCGAATTGGTGCTTCTGTTACATTTTACGGAACCGCAGTTGTTCGTCAGTTTGAAATGATGAATATTTTTACTGTAGTTGAGTCTCAGGCTTTAGTTCGGTCCAGAGATAAACTACGAAGCCTTCAGATATTAGCTAATGCAGGGGTTGGGCTCCCTAAAACAGTATTTACTAATTACTCAAAAGAAGTAAATAGCATAATTGATTCGGTAGGAGGGGCACCATTAATTATCAAACTATTGGAAGGTACCCAGGGCTATGGTGTTGTTTTAGCACCCACCAAAAAAGCGGCACAATCTATTATTGAAGCATTTCACAGTATGAAAGCCAGGGTAATAGTGCAGGAGTTTATACAGGAAAGCAAAGGGGCCGATATTAGGGCGTTTGTAGTAAATGACAAAGTTGTTGGTGCAATGAAGCGCCAGGGAAAGGAAGGGGAGTTCAGGTCAAATCTTCATCAGGGGGGAAGCGGAACACTTATAAGGCTTACAAAGAAGGAGAGGGAAGCTGCTTTAACTGCGGCAAAAGCAATGAGACTTTCTGTTGCAGGGGTTGATATGCTACAATCTGACAGGGGGCCTTTAGTATTAGAAGTAAACTCCTCTCCCGGATTACAAGGCATTGAACAAGCTACCAACAAAGATATTGCAGGTAGTATAATCAAATACGTTACTGATTCTGTAGAGGCTGAAAAAGCTAAACCTAAACAGAGGCGCAAGATCAAGAGTAATGCCTGATATAATCTCCATAAACAATACGAGAATTGGCTTGGGAGAGCATAAGTCTATTAGCTTTAACATAGCCAGGCTACCAACCTACACGCAGATTGATCTGCCCGTCCATGTATACAGGTCTGCTATAGATGGCCCGGTACTTCTACTAACAGGCGGACTTCATGGGGATGAAATTAACGGTACCGAGATCATCAGGAGAATGGTAAGAAAAGGACTTGTAATCCCGGATAAAGGCACGGTAATTGCCATACCCATCGTAAACATCTACGGTTTTATTCAGAATGAAAGAGGGTTACCGGATGGAAAAGATATCAACAGAAGTTTTCCAGGATCAAAAAACGGATCTTTGGCAAAACTACTTGCATACACACTTATGAAGGAGATTATACCTCATATAGACTGCGGTATAGATTATCACACCGGTGGTGCAAGCAGGGCAAACTACCCGCAGGTAAGAGTAGATTTTGGAAACACTGAAACTCTAAATCTTGCAAAAGCTTTTTCAGCTCCTGTAATTTTGAACTCAGGCCTTATTCCCAAATCATTCAGAAGCGCATGTCAGAAGAAAAGAAAACACTTGTTGGTATATGAAACCGGGGAATCTTTACGATTAGATGAACAGGGTATCAAAGAAGGTATTGATTCAACATTGCGATTGATGCATTATCTGGGAATGATCTCAAGCAAAACTGAAACTAACTCGCCCAGGATTTTTGAAAAGTCTACCTGGATTCGCTCAAAAAGAGCGGGGTTATTCCATTCAAAAGTTGTACTTGGCGAAGAGCTCAACAAAAAGCAATTATTAGGTACTGTAAATGATCCCTATGGGGATAATGAAACAAAAATTTTATCTACAAAAAATGGTATGGTAATTGGCTTAAATAATTGCCCTGTAGTTAATAAGGGTGATGCATTAATTCATTTTGCTTTTAATTAAAGACAATTCTTTTGGAATACGATTTACTTTTTTCACTTATAAATAAACAGGACTGGAAAGAAGTTACAAGCTCCGGTCAACTTAAATCCATCACACAGGATGATGATGGCTATTTAACATGCCTTGAAAGCAATGAGCTTGAAAAGTATGCCAATACAATATACAGCTCATCAGAAGAACTGCTTCTTATTGTTATTGATCCCTTACGAATCCAGTCACCAATAAAGAAAGCGAATGAGGAGGGATTCTCTGTGTTTCGGGTGTTTGGTTCTATTCCATTGGATGCCGTAATAGACAAAATAACCCTGAAAAAGGGGAAAAAGGGGTTTTCGGTTCATATAAAGCATCACGATTAGAGATTGGAAGTACCTTCTTTTTGCTTTATTGTAAATGAACATTCCAATTCCGGTAGAGCAAGTAAAACATTTCGCATAAATACCGCATTAGTTGACGCTCACTTTCCTGATGCTACAGTTTGTTACATTTCAAATCTTGATACGATGGAAACGGTCGTTTCCGATTACTCAAAAAAGTATGATGTTTTAGTAGCTTGTGGTGGAGATGGAACTGTGCATACTGTGGCCAAAGCTTGTTGGTTAGCAGCTAAAACACTGGGTGTAATTCCACTTGGAAGTGGAAATGACTTTGCTAAAACCATACTCCCGTGTTCAAAATTAAAGTTTGAAGAATATTTACTTATTCTAAAAAAAGCCGCTATAAGAAGGGTAGATGTCCCCTTGATGAATGGAAACCCTTTCTTCAATACACTTGGTATTGGTTTTGACGGGCTTACTAATCTGTATGCTTCAAATACTCCTTATTTGAATGGAAATTTAAAATATGTCTATTCAGGCCTGAAAACATTCATAAAAGCAAAGCCCTTTAAGGCAAGAATAAGTGATAATCAGATTGACATTGAATGCCATTGTTGGATGTTGGTAATAGCAAATGGAGCAGTAGAAGGGGGCAAATACAAACTCTCTCCGAAGTCAATCAATAATGATGGCAAAATTGAAATAACCGTAGTTGAAGCATATTCACGCATTAAGCTTCTCTATGCTTTTTTACTGTTAACTTTGGGCACTACTTTATCGGATAGGTTTAGCAAAATGTATACTCTGAATGGATCTTGCAAAATTGAGGTCAAAAACTCCCAAATACTCCATTATGACGGTGAAACAGGAAGGACTTTATTATCAAATACTATCCAGGTTTCTCCGAATAAACTTTATGTTATAGAGTATTCCAAAATTTCATAAAATCTTCATTATCTGTCCTTATCATCTTGTAACAAGGTGAATAAATGATGGAGGTTAGTGATGAAAAATCCAACTAGATTAATCAAAAGAAAAAGAGATCTTCGAAAGAATTATCTTATCCGCGCCCAACTCGGTATGATTTTTTCTTTGTTGATATTCATTGTAGTTTTTAAGATCGATATTCAGGCAAGTGGCGAAAAAGAAGTGATGGCCGTAGCTACCCAGGAAGAAGTAATGATTGAAGAGATCGTTCAAACCAAACAGGAAATCCAGGCACCGCCACCCCCAAGACCTATGGTTCCGGTAGAAGTACCTAACGATGAGGTAATTGAGGATGAAATAATAGCTTTGGATGCCGAGCTTGATCTTGATGAAATGATAGAATTACCACCTGCGCCGCCAGCTACGCAAGAAGAAGAAGTGGAAGAAGAAGTATTTGTTGTTGTTGAACAGCCTCCAGTCTTAATAGGTGGTATTCAAAGTGTACAATCAAAAGTTGTATATCCTGAATTGGCTATAAAGGCCGGAATAGAAGGCAGGGTGGTTTTACAATTTATCATCCACAAAGATGGTAGCCTCTCTGATATACAAGTTGTTCGCGGTATTGGAGGTGGATGTGATGAAGAAGCAATTCGTGCTTTAAAAGAAGCTAAATTCAGGCCGGGAATGCAAAGAGGTCGGCCAGTAGCAGTTCGTTATACAATACCAGTTTCCTTCAGAATAAAGAAAGACAACACATAGTCTTTCAATTCTCCTTGATTAAAAGAGCCGGTTCAAAAGATCGGCTCTTTTTTATTATAAAAGAGCTATGCTATCCTGAAGTTCATCAATAGTTATCGGCTTTATAAGGTAGTCGGTATAGTCAACTTGTTCAGCTCGTTTACGGTTATACTGATCTGAGTTGCCGGTTACAAAAATAACGCGGACTTCGCTATTGAAAGTGCGGATTTTTTCCATTGCCTGGATACCATCAACATCATCAGCAAGCATTATATCCATAAGAATCAGGTCAGGATTTAATTCTTTAGTTTTTTCTATAGCTTTGCGTCCCTCGGTAATGAGCGCTAAAATCTCAAGCCCAATCTTTTCAACCATTTTTGATAGAAGCAGCCCAAGAACTTTATCATCTTCTACAATTAAAACCTTCATCATGAACCTCTCGTATATTTATTTGTCGTATAATATATATTAATGTAATTCTTGCGTACCAACGATTTAAGCAATTTAAACACACACAGACAAAGATTTTCATCTTATGTAAAATCGGAACTTTCGGCTACACCTGTCAAGTTGACCCTTTCAGGGAGCATCAAGTTTGATGCTAACTGGACAGGTTACGCCAACGTTCCAACGTGCTACTTAAGATGAAGAATTTTGTTCCCTATCTCTTTTTCTTTCGAGATAACATGTCAAAGAGCTTCCAAATCAATACGCCCAGCGGAAGAAAGGCCGTAAAGATACTGATATAAATCCATTGATACTGCTTAACATCTTTCTTAATTCGCTCGATATAGCCCGATGTAGACATCGGCATAAGTTTCTCATTACTCACATAGGAAATACCCGCATTATAAGCTAACATCCGATTCTCCAAAGTATTCTTTTTGTCGTAGTGCTTAATCATTTGCGGAATGCGTTTGCCTATATACCAAGCTGCAATCCGTACATTGTTTCGGAATGCTATCCGATCCGTGATTTGATCGTCAGGGTGGAAATTGTTCCATTCTTGGAGCACAATTGGGGTAACCCCAAACATACCCGCAGAGACGCCATCAGGATGAACCCCCAGATTGCGCCCGGTTGATTCCTGCATGGCTATTGCTTCGAGCAGACCTATTCGTACCTGATACCGGAAGGTATACCAAATAATTGCGATGTGATGAAAAATCTTTAAACTCATAATCGTTGCGCTACTAAAGAGTGAATCGTTTTCGTTTGAAACGAGCTAAAATGACCTATGCCAATGGTTCCCGAAGCAAGAAGTTCCGGGGTATTAGAAGCATCGAAATACAGACTGTAATCCTGTGTCCCATAGCGTACCCTTGCATTTACATCGGTACCTTTGATATTGAGCATAAGATGTACTTGCTCGTTATTTTGTGCATACGGCTTGCCTGTGTTGGCTTTTTGAACCGCAATTTGAGCACGGTTGCCCTGGTCAATCCTGAACAAATTCATTTCATCCCTTACAGCAGGCCTCCAACTAAAGGACACGCAAATAGCTTTACTCGATGCAACGTCATCTCCACCACGTACATAGAGAAAAAATCCATCCACACCGTTCAAAGCTGTATTTGAATTGCTTACGTACGCATCTAGCTGAACATCCGTAATCGGGGAAGGATCCAACTCGGTTAACTTGTTCCAATCCGACATATACAGCAATGAATCGCCCGTTGAATCAAAGGTTAAATCCGGGTTAAGGAGCATCGCACGTACACGATTGGCAAACTCGGTATTAGTTGTAGCCTTAACAAAACGGGGCTTGTCTATAAAATCGTAAATATCGGCAGGGGCTGCTGTCTTTTGAAAAATTTCAACGGAAGGCTTACAATACTTAGGCCTCATTTGCTCGGCTACCACATAGCAATCGGCAGGAGCTTCCAGATACCCTTTTATTTCGGTAATAACGCCCAAATAGGTATCCGGTTCCACAATGAGCAAAATACCATCCAGAGTCCTGTCAGAGGTGTAATACCTGACATAGGCGTTTTGAGCGCCTACATTAAAAACATTAAGAAAATATACGCCTTCTAAATGTGCGGTTTCCACGATTTCCTGCGTTAAAATTAAAATATACAAACGAACCAAAATAAAGAAGTACGCCGACTACAAGCGAGATCAAAATCCACTTTGTCCAGGTCCACGCCGTCGAGATCGTTGTTACAATCTCACTAACAATCTTCCTCGGGGCCGTTACTTTTTGTTTTACCTGATGCGCGGTTTGCCGTGCCAGGTACCAACTCCATGGATTGATCCACATTTGATTCTAAATTTGGTTCTTGATTGATTTCATTGCCCGTCTTTTGCAAGACATACCTCGCAACCACGGCAACCAGCACGAGCACCAGCGCCACAATCCAATTGTCCGTAACAGGGAGCAGGCTTTCTTCGAGTTTTTTAAACGCTCTTTCAAGCATAACTACCAGGTGTTATTTGAACGTTGCTGACGATTAGATTTCCATTTACTTATGGAAACGACAATCGCTTGCTTACCTGCATTTCTTCCTTTCTGAATGTCGACAGGATTACCAAACGTGCGAATTTTAAGCATTTTCCCACCGCCTAAATCCACAGAACCTTGATAATACATCGTAGAACCTGTTTTCGGCTCTCTTTCGACCAGGAACACATCCCGGGAGTTTCTATTTCTGTTATTATTATTGAACGACATAAGATGTTGTATTTAATTAAACTGAATGAGTTTTTTTATGAAACGAAAAATTTTAGCAAGAATTGAATCAGATGAATCATTATCTCGGCCAGAACCAGCATGAGGATCACGTAAATGACCGGAAGAACCAGAACCAGAACCACCACTATTACCACCACCCGGAGGTGTAAGTAAATCCTTCGCAAGTCTGAAAGCTTTATCCAACTTATCATTTCCAGTAGTTTGAGGTAAATTTTTGGCCACATCTGTTACTAGCTTAGGTATCTTAAAATCCGGCAACCCACCTGCACGGGGAGGCAGTTTTATCTTTGGCAACGAAGGGGAGCTTAACAACTTTGTACCCGTATTCACAGCTCCCTTAATCAGCGCCCCACCTACCAGTGAAGTCCCCAGACCGGGCAACAGGGCAGAAGCCCCCGCAAGGGCTAACCCTTTGCCAACAGGAGATCGAGCTACAGATTTAACACCCTTTGCGACCCCGCGAGCACCGCGACGAACGCCACGACCTATCCCACGGGTTACGCGCTTAAAGAATCCCATGATTAGGCCTCCAAAGTATCCAGGTAATCCATCGCAGTCGCCATTTCCGGGTTGGTTTCACCGACTTTAGAAGCGCTACGTACCGCTTCCTGCTGAAGAGATTCCACCGAGCGGGCTACCGCATCCACTCTCATGTACTTGGAAACAACCAACACCTTTGAACCCGCAGGCAAATCCGTAATATTGTACTTAACCTGGGTAGGAATGCCGTTGATACTTTGGAAAATACGCACCGCATTAAGACCCGTTGACGCTCCACTCTCTAACTTGGAATTGAGCATCTCAACGGCATGATGGACATCTAAACCGACCAACTCAGTACGACCATTGTACTTGAGATTCACATCGCACGCCTCCAAATTAGCTTTGGAAGGAGTGAAGCCCTGCACGTACATTTCCAGTACGTCATTAACAGTATGCTCACTTTGCGAGCTTAAGCGATACTTAAGGGCATATTCGGGAACGTTTTCCAGCGTTAAAGCCGATACCTGCACAGTGGCTACCGTACCACCCGCATTGGCCATACCGTCAAGTGAAACGTTTAAGATTTCATTGAGGGTATGCCTTGCACCCAAAGGGACGACAATCTGATTGGAGACCGAATCAGCATCGATAGGGGTACCGAAAGTCTTTTCGGTGAGATCACCGAAAAATGGCAGCGGAATACCCTGTATAGGCACTTCATTTTCTGAGGAACCACCTGATTCTGTAATCGTAATCGATCCACCTAGCCCGTTATAATCCAAATCAGGGGAGGTAATCAGGAGCGCATTCAAATACTCTCCCTCAATCTTAAACTCGGTAGATTGACCGGTTGAAGTAGCAGGCAAGCTAAATTTTTTCAGTAATATGGTTGGTCTCATTTCAGGCTTTTTTAAATTTGTCGGTTTTTGCTTCAATCGCCATCCCGGCCACCAGGCCGAGGGCTGTAAATACAGCGACCACGCTCCAGGCAGTGATCTTTTTAACAGTCATACTTTTTCTTGCAGGCATATGTGTACAAGGTTTAATTCAAATTCGATGAGCAAACCTAGAAAGGAGGGAAACCAAAAAATAGAACACACTTGTACCACATTTGTAATACAATTGTGTTACACTTTTACAGGATCTTTGCCATACTCCAAGTCATACCATGTACCCGTCTTTTTGTCTTTGAACCTGATTTTATTGCGCCTGGCATGGAGGCGATCTTTTTTACGAAGCCATTTTTTCATAGGACGGGTAAGACGATCATATTCCCGCATGATTTCCCCGGTATCGCCATGATAAGTAACCACATGGTGACCACTAGTGATGCGATGCTTATAATTAGGAGCAACAAACGGAGCTTTATAGACGAGATCGTACTGCTGGTTGCGGACATGGGTCTCAGATAAATCATAATTCCAATCAATATGCTCAAAAGACTGCTTATCGATATACAGCTTCAACTCTTTTTTTTCATTACCCTCCTTATCGATGGTAACTCTCTCGTACTCCTTAACTTCTGAGTTCAGTTTTTCGGCCATCACTTCCAGCCTTTTTCGCTTTTGGATTTTGGAATTAATCGAGATACCGATTGAGTTCATGAGCGCCCGTTCGTACTTTGTAGCATCGTAGTTTTTGAAGATATATTTGACGTTATAGCCTATGATGCGAGGGAGGTCTTTTTGTTGAATACTACGATCATAATACATCGAAATACCCCCGCCGGAATCCATCCAGTGATCTTGAATCAATCGATAGGGAAGATCAATATTCGTAATCACATGGGCATGATACCTTCCTACCTTTGTTTTTTCCAGCATCATGGTATACACAAAAGAAGGAAGGTCTCTTTTTTTTAATTCCCGGTTGATGCGTTTGCGAAAAAGAGACCAAGAATCAACCAGAAAATGCCTGCTATACCTAATAGAAGGAAATACTTTCGGATCTATGGTAAGCGTTAACACACTCACTTTTTCAAACTGGCCGTAAATCCTGCAATAGTGCGCTATAAGCTTCTTTCGGTTCTTTTCAGCGCAGTAGGGACAGGTTTTTTTGTTGCAATCTAAACGATACACCCCATAATTGACTGGCACCGGGCTATCCGTCCATGAGAAATCGGTATTGTCAATCATTTGCGTTTTAAACGACAGGGGAGTAGGGCACATAGACGGGATTTGTTCCGCTGCCGGACTATCATAGGAGAGACCATCTAAATACTGTAACCTGTCTAAAATCGGTGCCGGCAATGCCGGCGTTGTCACGGAATAACTTTGCGGTCAGTTACTCTATAAAGATCAAGAGGAATATTGTCCTGACCGCTTTTATTTTCACCTAATTTATTTAAGGTTTTTAAATCTATTAAACTAAACTTATTAAGCAAATCCAGCTCATTTTGACTTAATACTTTAGGCTTATTTGGATATAAATTTATAAACTTCGGTTGCCTGTAGGGCGGGGAGAATATCGGCGAACCGCTTTGGGATCGATCCTTTTGTGCGGGTTGAACAATGCACGGGTTGTGCGGGTTGGAATATTTAAATCGATGCTTCTCTTGATGTAAAACAGTTTCTGATCGTCCAGACGGGACAAATGCGTTTTGTAACGAATCGGACGGTTCAGATACCACCAATAGCGTATCTTGTATATGAGAATTTTTAGATTGTGGAACATAGACACCACACGTATTTACCAACGTTACTATTAGTATTGACCATAGAGCCAACGAAATCAATATAACAAATGTTATGATCTTGCGATCTTCCACGTTTTTAAGTAGATTTTTCATTGTAGATGATGATTTGAAGTTAATACTTTGAGTTATCAACCGAGCCAGCTAGCTCCAACTAGCTGGCTTTTTTATTGCCATTGAGAGGCCATGGCATTAGCAATACCCTGATAAGTCCTGGATCTCTCTTTTGAACGATCCTCTCCTGGAGGCATTTTCCAGATACGTTGCTCCCTTCCTGGAACAATATCCGTAGGAATTAAAGGGGGTAAGTTATGCAACCATAACCCCGTCTTTTTTGTCTCTCCATGCCCAAACTGCCAAGGATGTATGTATTGCGGTTTTGGAAAGTCACCCAACGTATTAAGTTGTCCAACAGGATTTTCCATGCACACACGATTACATACTTTTGTAGCTTTATCCCACAAATTTTGTGTCCATTTAACCGCCTCTAAACGTAAATAATGCAATGGCTTACCAAAAGAATATGTACCATTTCCCGACACGGTTATATATCTGCAGGGTGGGTGCATGATGATCAAATCCCAGCCATAATCCAGTACATCAAAAACATCACCTTTGTAATGTTCTCCTGGAATCTCGGTATCTTCAAAATCACAGCTTACCGCATAATGTCCAGCCTTGGAGAAAGCTTCCCTGACAACACCACTGAATTCACAGGCTACCAAAACATTCATCTTAAACATGTTTGGATATAGATTGAATTTCTAAATTAGGATTTTCCCGCCTGAATTTGTTAAGCACACCTATAAAAGTGTTTCCTTTAAGAAAATGTACATCCATACGATTGTACTGGTTTAATGTCCAGATTTTGAAGGTGTTAGTTCTGTTCATAATCGGCCAGTTGTTTTGAAAGCAAGAAATTAACGGTGTCATTGAAATTCTTAAGCCCGTTTTGCCGCCTGTAGTGATTGATATGTTCGGTTAATTCGGAACTCAAGCGAATAGTGATCGTCTGATCACGCAATGAATCATACAAAGTTTTAAAGTGGGGAAGGACTTGCACATTTCGGTCTTTTTCAAGGACGGCTATGGCATGTGTAAAGTCTAAAATTGAATCTTCAAAGGCTTGTAACAGCCTGTCATCTACATCATCGGGGTGCGTGTTGAGTTTGTACTCATAGGACTCAAGCACCATTTGGAGTTGAATAATGGATTCTTGGTGCCGGGTCATAATCGAGATCGCCTCTCAACTATTTTTCTAAGCTCAAAGTAGTGCTTAACCAATTCATCATAACCTTTAGCTAAGTGTTTTATAGCATCACAGTTCAACTCCTGTATTGATTTAATAAAATCAATCATGAAAAACAGTAGAATGAGCAAAGCAAAAAGAACGATAAGCAAAAATTCAATCATGACACACGCTCCACTTTTTGAATCTGTAAGCCGGGGTTCAAAAGCTGTACACGGGATTCAGCGCTTCCACGGGTAGGCGCTATTACATCTATCCAGTGCAGGGACTGGCTATCTTCATTGCGGAAAGAAACACGGTAGGTTTTCATTTTGCATCACCCAAAAATGAAACACGGACTATCTGAATTTGGGGATTAAGTCGTCTTAGTTTGTTTTCAGCCGAGGCAGGGGTTTTTGCTCGAATGTGAATGGCATGGGTATCGTACTTTTTATAATCAGCGCCATTACGAAAGAGTATACGAAAAACTTTCATGGGAACAGGTGATAGGAAGGCCGATACACTATTGCTAGTGTTACCAGAATCGGGTATCTTCGAGTGTTTATATTAAATGTTTGCCCGGTGATTCTGATAGGACACCGGGCATTTTTTTCATGAGCACTTTCTTTTCTGCTCTGAAGCCAAATTAAAACCCGGCTAAATAAATGTCAAGAAAAATTTGTCGTATAATATATATTATGTAAAGTAATATTTATTCTATTTCATTTAGGTTTTTAATAATACCCTCAAAATCCGGTAAATCGCTCGCGTTATCCAATATTTCACGATAAACTATTCTCCCCTCTTTATCTATTATAAACGAAGACCTCTTTGAAACTCCTTTCATCCCAAAGAAATCTTCATACAGAGTTCCGTACAATTTTGCTACATCTCTGTTGAAGTCGCTCAGTAATTGAAAATTAATATTCTGTGCTTTTTTAAATTCTTTGAGTACATGAAATGAATCTGCGCTGCTTACCCCTAAAACTTCCGCATTTAAAGATTCATAAATTTTTAAGTTGTCTCTTGTTGTACAAAGCTCTTCTGTGCAGGTACTGGTAAAGGCTAACGGGAAAAAAAGTAAAACCACATTCCGGGTGTTTTCAAAATCAGATAATCTGATGTGTTTACCTTCCGTATTCTGCAATGAAAAGCCAGGAGCTTTATCCCCGATATTTAAAGCCATAAACGTAATAATTTTGATTATGTATATTTTCTCCTTAATCCAAAGCTAGCCAAAATAATTCCTGCTGCAAGCCCTAACTTAGCAACCAGATCAGTGTTAATATCTGAAAACGTAAAGAACCATTCGAATAGGTAGCTGACGATACACACAATTATAGCCGCAAGTGTTAAAATATGTTCCCCTTCTTTTTTTTGCTTAACAGAGAATAAAAGCAAAGCAACAACCAAGGCCCCTGCCTGGTATGTAGCAAGAATGAGGTTTTTAATTACTAAAGCATCTACTGCAAGTGGATAAAAAATAATGCTTAACAAGGGTAAAAAAGTGAGATAAATAGGAAACCGAGCAAACACAGGCTTAGACTCTCTTACTAACCCAAACAAACCGCATATAAGTAACACACTAGAAACCAGCCAGCTCCATTCAGGGAAATCATTACTAAGCTCGGGGAAAAAAAGACTACTACTGCCTGCTATAAATGCCACTACACTTGATAACAGAAAAACAAAGGTTAAAGACCTTTGCTTTATAAGAATTTTTATGATATTCACTAAGGCAAAAGCCCCGGATAAGCACAAAACCAAACCCATCCAAAAGTACATTAACATTACGAGTTTATTCGTGTTTCAACATTTCTGTGAAACTGCCGATCGTTTTGATATGCCAGAACCAACTCGGCAATTCTTTTTAAGACACCTCTCTCCTTTTCAATCATTTCTTCGACAAAGTCGAACACAGTAATCTCTACCTCATCCCGAATTATTCTTTTCTCCCATTCTTTTAGTGGTCTATTCTCTATCAAGCTAATTAATGTACTTCTGTGCCTAGCTATATTGGAAAGGACTAACTGAATATCTTTTTTTAAGTTTTCATCTGTTTCAAACGACTTGCTGCCCTGTTTGTAGTCGAGCAAACTTATAGGTTTATTTGACGAAAATGCTTCCTCCAAAATTTTTCTGTAATAATCTTGTTGATCATAATCTAATGCAATAAGCATTTCAATAATGGATAATTCCTCGGATCCTGGCTTTTTATTATAAGGGATAGTATCTATTACATCAGAAAGAGCGTTTGCCTCGTGAGCAATATAAGAAACGTCATCAACCAGATTTGAAATCTGCTTTTGATCAACCACTGACTTTTGAATTAGTTTAATCCCAGAACTTGGATGCAGGAGTTGAATCATTAGCTGACTGCTTTTCAATCATATCAACTAATGATAATCCTGTATTCCATTCTTTATCCCTGTCTCGTACAGAATGTATATTATTTTCTTCCTGAAAATCCCAAAAGTTACCAAACTGTGTATTTTTATATGTTTGAAGGTATTCAAGCCTATCTTTCAAATCCTCTTTATCAACCAATAGTCGATCTTTATCATAAATAGCATCTTCTCTTGACTCAAATACGATATCGTAATCTTTACTCATTACAATTGCTTCTTCTGGGCAAACTTCTTCACAATATCCACAGTAAATGCATCGCAGCATGTTAATCTCAAAAAAATCCGGATATCGTTCTTTCTCGTCTTCTGTTTCAGCAGCCTGCATACTTATAGCTAATGGCGGGCAAGCTCTTGCACATAAACCACAGGCAACACAGCGCTCTTTCCCATGATCTTCAACCAAAACAGGACGACCTCTGAATATGGCCGGGGGTGTCCACTTTTCTTCCGGATAGTTCATGGTAAACTTTGGCTTAAACATCATTTTAAAAGTGTAGATAAGCCCCTTAAAAATCTCAGGAAGATAAATCCTCTCCATGAAATTGAGCTTTCTCTCTCTTTTGAAGTTGTTGTTTAAAGCATTAAGAATTGGTTTTTCAAGGTTCTTTGCCATCTATAATACTACCAGAAAGATTTTGAAGTTAAGCTCAAAAATAAACCTTTGCGGTATCAGCTTCAAAAGATATTTGAACGCTTTTGAGATTTATTTTTGACGAAATACCATGGTTATAGGAACACCAGAAAAACCGTAACGTTCCCGTATCTGATTTTCCAGGAACCTTCTATAATTCGGTGGCAGATCCTGGGGGCTGTTCATAAAAAACTTAAAAACAGGAGGATTTGTTTTTACTTGAGTTGCATATTGTATTTTTAATTGCTTACCCCTCTTCATGGGTAAAGGTTTTTTCATAAGCACACTTTCAATAAAGCTGTTAAGCTCAGATGTAGATATAGTTTTTGACCTTTCCTGGATCACTGCTTCAACCACATCCATTACTTTGTGTACTCTTTTCCTGTTTAGAGCAGATATAGTGAGTATGGGTACATAGTCTAAAAGTGGGACAGATTCATATATGTACTTCTCGAACTCCCTGACGGTATTTGTATCCTTATCGGTAACTAAATCCCACTTATTAAGAAGTATAACCAGGCCTTTATTAAACTTCTCTGCCTCACGCAATACTCTCTTATCCTGATCCTCGAAACCCCTTATAGAGTCAAGCAACAAAACGGCAACATCGCATTCCTGTATTGCACGTGCAGTCCTAACTGTACTATAGAATTCAATATTCTCTTTTACTTTAGTACGTTTTCTTAATCCTGCAGTGTCAACAAGCAGGTAATCTTTTCCATTATAGTTAAACTTACTATTAATGCTATCACGGGTAGTTCCTGCTATATCAGTAACAATAGAGCGCTCATCATTAAGTAAGGCATTTACAAGGCTGCTTTTACCTACATTGGGCCTTCCCACGAATGCAATTTTAGGATAGCTCTCCCCTTCTTCGTTCTCCTTTTCCGGGAGGAGTTCAACAAGCCTGTCCAGTAATTCTCCGGTCCCAGTACCACTTATAGCTGAAATGGGAAAAATTTCATCGTATCCAAGTTCGTAAAACTCTGTTGAATCTAATCGGCGAAGTTCATTATCCGCTTTGTTTGCAACTACAAGTACCGGTTTTTTTTGCTGACGGAGTAAACTTGAAACTGATCTGTCAAGAGTATTAATGCCATTTTCAGTATCTACTACGAAAAGGACTACGTCCGACTCTTCCAATGCGATATGGACTTGTTCCCTGATACCAACTACCATAACATCCATGTCATCCGGTAAATAACCGCCTGTATCAATTACATTGAAATCTACTCCATTCCAGTACGATGTTCCGTAATGCCGGTCTCTTGTTACACCATACTCATCATGCACAATGGCTTTTCTTTTTCCGATCAAACGGTTAAATATGGTTGATTTACCAACATTAGGTCTGCCTACTATAGAAACAACTGGAAGCATTTTATAAACTGAATTAGTAGATTAAAGCTCGCAAAAATACGTAATTATTAGCACTTATTAGCCACTATGCTGCAAACCTTTTATAATAACCTGGGTTTTTTTGGGGCTTTAATCCTCTCCTTTGTTTTATTTATCCTGTTCATACTGTGGATTGCCGGTTTAGCAGGTATTACTCTTCCTGTGGATGGTGGAAAGCCACGAGGAAGCAAGTGGCAAATCATTACTGCGGTCATTATTCCTGTTTATCCTATCGGCTGGGTTTTCTACGAAATGTATCATCAGCGTAAGTTCCTGAAAAGTGATAAGAATGAATTAAGAGCCTAGAAGGTTTCCAGTTCCAGCCTCAGGAAGCTCATTTCCCGGCAGTTCTTCTTCCAGTTTCCACTCTTCTAACACGCTATCATTTAATTCATCCAAGAATCGGCTGGGTTTGGTAAAATAATCTCCATAAGCCGATTGGGCCAAAGCCGGGTATGAGTAATAAAGCATCTGTTTTGCCCTGGTAGTGGCAACATATAGTAATCTTAATTCTTCGTCCAACTGATCCTCGTCATCAACAGAATATGCCGAAGGAATAATCCCATCTAAACACTGTATGATAAAAACATGCTCCCACTCCAGACCTTTTGCTGAATGGATTGTACTTAATACTAAAGGAACTTCCTCTTTTTGCTTGGATTCTATATCCACAGCTGTGGCAGTAATAGGATCCAAAGCCAGGTCTTCTAACAGTTGAGGAAGGCTTCTGAAGGTATTAGAAATATCAATAAAAGCTCCTAAGTCCTTAAGCCTCTTTGGGTAGTCATCATATCGTTTCTCGCAAAATACCTTATAGTACTCAACTAATTTTTCAATTACTGTTGACACATCATATTCACTTTCCTTTAAATCAGTAAGTAGTTTACCCAATTCCTTAACCTGGTTAAAATAAGACTTACTGACTGTTTCCGATAAATCTAACTTGTAAGGATTGTTTGAAAGCCTTATCCATTCAAAAAGTTCTTGTGCGGTTTTTGGGCCTATCCCATCAATAAGTAGCAATACCCTGTTCCAGGCCAATGTATCGTTTGGGTTTACCAATACCCGGACATGCGCCAATACATCCTTTATATGTGCAGCCTCTGTGAACTTTTGTCCACCATATTTCACAAACGGGATATTCTTTCGGTTTAACTCAATTTCAAGATCAAAGGAGTCCCTCCCATTTCTGAATAAAACTGCCAAATCATTTAACGCAAGTCCCTGCTCTCTTAAATGCAACACAACCTGAGCAATGAACCGGCTCTGCATATTTTCATTTGATGCCTTTACAATAGCTGGTAAATCTCCATCACTATTATTTGAAAAGAGTTGCTTATCAAATTTAAAGTTAGCCTGCTCAAGTAACTTATTGGCAGCTTGCAATACCTGGGGTGTTGAACGGTAGTTTTCTTCGAGCTTAATAATGCGGGTTCCTTCAAATAATTTGGGGAAATCCATTATGTTTTGATGATCAGCTCCCCGGAATGAATAAATACTTTGTGCATCATCCCCTACTGCCATCACATTTTGATAAACACTTGAAAACAATGCCGTAAGCCGGGCCTGCAGTTTGTTAGTGTCCTGGTATTCATCAACCATAACATGAAGGTTTTTCGAAGCAACCTTAATTCGTATATCTTCATGCTGCTCAAGTAATTCCTTTGTTTTTATGAGCAGATCATCGAAATCCATTACTGAATTTTTAGACTTGTATTCTGCATAGGCTTCGGCAACTCTTTCGATATCTTCTGTACGTTCAATAAACTGAGGATATTGATCCTGAATTGTAACTTTAATATCCAGATGCTTATTGACTGAAGTACTTATAATATTGAGAAGCGTATTCTTATTGGGGAAGCGCTTATTCTTCTGGTGAAGATTAAGCTGTGTCCTTACCAACTGGATCACTTCTAGGGCATCAGTTGTGTCAATGATTGTAAAGTTCTCCGGAAAACCTAACCGTTCTGCATATTGATGTAAAAGCCTGCTACAGTAAAAATGGAAAGTACCTCCTTGTATTGATTTACACCGGTCATCGAGAATAGAGCTTGCACGGTTAAGCATTTCTTTAGAGGCACGCCTGGTAAAAGTCAGTAATAAAATTTGGTGAGGATCAACTCCACTTTCAACTAAACGAGCTACACGATGAACTAGCGTCCGGGTTTTACCGGTACCGGCACCAGCAATAACCAAAGCAGGCCCTGAATCATGAAATACTGCTTCCAGTTGTTGTTTGTTGAGTAAATCAGGATAAGGGATTTTATAATCTTCAGGCCGTAACTGAGGCTCTTCCTTTTTAAGAATAAACTTCTTCATGCTCTAAAATAAGCATCTCACTATATATGTAAAAAAAATGTGTGCGTATTGTACATTATTTTGCTTTTAATATCAAAAAAGTCACATCATCTTCTGTTTTCTTATCTCCTAACCACTGTTTCATTAACTCAGTTATCTTTTGGGAAATACCCTCCGGTGTTAGGTTGGCATTTTCTTTTAAAACTGTTTTAATTCTCTCCATCCCCAATTGCTCTCTCTTTGTATTAAATAGTTCAATTAATCCATCACTCATTAGTAACAGTACATCTCCCTTATTCATATCAAAGCTTTTTTCTTCATAAGGGAAATCCACAACTGAACCTAAAGGCATTGATTTGATAATAATTTCCTCAATATCCCCTTCTTTCTTCCTGAACAACAAGGAAGGTGGCATTCCTGCAGATGTATAAAGCAAAGAATGCTTTTTGATCGAAACCAGAGTCAATCCCATGAACATAAATTTTAAACTCATGTTTCGGATACCTGATGAAATTTTCTTCAGGATAGTTACATTTTTGTTTTCTAAATCTGAAATAGTCTGGAAATAGCTTTTTGTGGTGGCAACTAATATCCCGGCCTTCATCCCATGCCCTGTTGCATCACCTAAAGCAATATTTAGTGCCCCACTTTCTGAAAGCCGAAAATCATAATAATCGCCTCCGACTTCCTGGGCAGTTTCCATAAATGATGTAATATCAAAAAACTCATTTTCGGGCATTTCTTTAGGAAGCATTGAAAGTTGCAGTTTTCTGGCTTCATCAAGCTCAGAAGTCTTTCGTTGATTCTCTATTTCTAATATCCTGGTTTCAATTTCTTTTTCTCTCTTTACCCTTTCCTGTTTAAGTGCTCTTTCTGAAAGAAAATTCACTTCCAAAATTTTGTTCTCAAGTTTTTTCCTCGCTTCAGTAAGTCTTTTGCTGGAATAAAGTACAAGGCAAACAAGAAATAAAAACAAGCCCGTAGCATTCCCGGTTAGTAAAGTATCTCCTGGAATATCAGAGAATGGAATATCAAGCAGATTGATAAAAAACAAAGCAACTACCGATAAAACTAAAAAACTCTTTTTCTCAATGTTTGAGATGGTAAGCACTCTTAATAGTTCAAAAAGAATAACAAAAATCAGTATCGAATTTAGCAGTAATAGTTTTGGAACCGAGTAAAACTCAAAAACAAATAGAATAGCACAAAGAAGCACAATTGCCCAAAAATAATAGGGCGTTTTGTTGTAATGCAGGCTATAAAAATACCTCAGAGAAAAGCATATAAAAACAAGCCACGCAGCCGAAGAGAAAACTGATAAGAAAGTAACAATGAAAGGATCTGATACATATAGTTCTGCATTTGACGAGAACAAAAACAATGCTAATGAAACGGATATTAGCGTAATGTGTAGATTTTGAATTTCTGAGGTATTTGCTGCGAATAAAAAAAGGTGTATAACAAAAATTAAAAGTATAGCCCCCAGAAAAAAGCTAATCATTTCTTTATTTGAAGAAGGCTCTTCTATATATACACCCATATCTATTATGCCGAGTAAAAAACCAGGAAAACTGCCAAGCTTTATAAACGTCTCAGCTTTGGGATTGCTGTACCGAATGGATAATACATTTTCAGTTGTATCAGAAACGATGAATGGAATTACTTTTTTACTTGATGCAGCCTTAAAAGAGCTGGTAAAAGATCTAATTTCTCCAAGCTTACTTAATTGTTTACCATTAAGATAAATTTGAGAAGCTCCGTTATGTTCTTCATAAAAGAAGGCTATCGGGTAATTTAAAAGTGTTGAATCAACCTTGAATCGAACCTGATACCACCCGGTTTTTATACCTCCAGCTTTGATTAGCTGCGTATCATTGAGAGTGGAAGAAACCTGAACCCAATTCGAGTCACTGGCTGCCGGGATAGAGTAAATGGCACTTTCGTTGTCATTAAAGTACCAACCGGAAAACAGAATTACCCTCCCATCCTCACCTAGGAATTGTGCTTTGCTAAGGGTGTAAAGTTCCGCATCATCCGCTTGATAGGAAAGTACATTTGTAGAAATACATAGTAATAGAAACAGGACTCTTAGCATTAGCCGGATAGATAAATAGATTTTTAAAACAATAGTTATAATTGAATAAAAACTTTTATAAGAAATGTAATATGCTCATTAAGTTCTTTATTGATCAGTTCTGTGCCTTTTGTAATATCACTTCTTGAAACATTAGCGGCAAAATTAGCAGTTTTAAGTTTTTTAGTAACTGATTTTGCCTTCATTCCCTCAAAGCCCTGTGGGCGCATTAAAGAAACAGCATGCATAAAGCCTGATATTTCGTCACAGGCAAATAAGTACCGCTCTAACTCAGTTTCGGGATGCTTACCGGTACGCTCAGGTGCATGGGCTTTTATAGCTTCTATTATTTCTTCCTCATAACTCATTCCAGGAAGGATTTCATCCACAGCTTTATTTGGATGTTCATCCGGGTATTTTTCCCAATCAAGATCGTGTAACAAACCGGTGGTCCACCAGAGGTCTATCTCATCTTTGCTTTTTTCAAGACTGATTGCATATGCCTCACAAGCCGCAGCAACCATTACGCAATGATGTCTTAAACTTTCGCTTTGTATGTATTTGTACAGCAGATTTAAAGAAATATTTCGTTCAACCATGTTATAAAATGCTTAGATGAAATTATAGCCAAGTATAATTCAAAAATTAATCACTTTAATATCTAATTGGCTTTCCATTTGTCCTGCACCCCAATATATTCCCTACCTTGTTAACAATAAGTTAAAACTGTACTACATGATCAATGAACCTTCGTTTGCCCCCAGAGAATTTGGATGGATTGAAGTTGTATGCGGAGGAATGTTCAGCGGCAAAACCGAAGAGTTAATAAGAAGAGCCCGCAGAGCCCATATTGCCGGGCAAAATGTTGTGGTTGTTAAACCCGCTATTGATAAACGATATAGCGATACTGAAGTAGTATCTCATAATGAGAATGCCCTTCCCAGTATTTTGGTAGATACCGCTGATCAAATAGTGCTGCTTACCGGTAATGCAAAAGTAGTTTGTATTGACGAAGCCCAGTTTTTTGATGAGCGGATAGTGGATGTGGCAAATCTTCTTGCTAACGATGGTAAACGGGTTATTGTAGCAGGGCTGGACATGGATTTTGAAGGAAAACCTTTCGGGCCAATGCCTTTCTTATTAGCCATTGCAGAATATGTAACAAAACTTCATGCAGTTTGTGCCGAAAGCGGAGCTATGGCAAACTTCTCGCAACGGGTAGTCGAAAACACGGATAAGGTATTAGTTGGTGAATATGATGCCTATGAACCCAGGGCCAGGCATTGCTTCCGCCCTTCTGTAGATCGAAGAAGAGGTAAACCCATTAAACCTTTTTATCAGGTAGAACAGCCTCACCTTGCTGAAAATCCAAACATAGAACATACTTAATGGAAAATATACTCAGAGGTATTTTAGGAGTAGCAGCCATAATCGGGATTGCTTATCTCTTCAGTAATAACAAAAAGAAAATTAATTGGCGTTTAGTAGGTACCGGTTTAGGTATACAGTTTACACTGGCCATTTTCATTCTTAAGTCTGAACAACTTTCTTCTTTTTTTGGGCCTTTAGGATGGCCTAAAAAGCTATTTGAGCTTATGGCAGGTTTTTTTGTCGTGGTTTTGAAGTACACTACTGAAGGAGCAAGCTTTTTATTCAGTTATCTTGGAAAAGGGCCTGAGTTTGAAGAAAGTGTCGGGGTTATTTTTGCTTTCCAGGTATTGCCTACAATAATATTCTTTGCTTCTCTTACAGCCATTCTATACCACTATGGCATACTGCAGGCAGTTGTCAGGTTTTTATCCAAAGGGATGCAAAAACTACTAGGTACATCAGGAGCTGAAACCCTTTCTGTAATTTCAAATATTTTTGTTGGCCAGACAGAAGCCCCATTGGTTATAAAGCCTTTTATAGACCGAATGACCAAATCTGAATTACTTACGGTTATGACCGGGGGAATGGCAACAATTGCAGGTGGGGTTATGGCGGCATACGTTGCAATGCTTGGCACTTCATTTGCAGCAGCTAATGGCTTAGAGATTGCTGTAGCTCAACAGCTTTTTGCAGAACGTCTTTTAGGAGCTAGCCTGATGGCCGCCCCTGCTGCTTTAGTTATAGCTAAAATTCTTTTCCCGGAAACCGAAAAACCGGCTACTGCAGGTTCCGTTTCTATGGTTGTGGAAAAAACAGATGCCAATGGGATTGATGCGGCAGCAACGGGTGCTGGAGTAGGGTTAAAACTTGCTTTAAATGTGGGTGCTATGTTATTGGCATTCATAGCGCTACTAGCGATGTTCAATGGATTATTTGGTTGGATCAGTGATCTTACTGGTTTAACAGGTTTGCTTGGAAGTCAGCTTAGTATTGAGATGCTGCTAGGTTGGATATTAGCCCCTGTTGCGTGGGTTATAGGGGTGCCCTGGGCAGATGCTACAAATATGGGATCCCTTCTGGGTACTAAAATCGTACTAAATGAGTTTGTTGCTTATCTTAAACTTGCTGATAGTGTAGCTGCTTCTGCCATAAGCGCTAAAACAGTAGCGATGGCTACTTTTGCTTTATGTGGTTTTGCAAATTTTTCCTCTATTGCAATACAAATCGGAGGAATTGGTGGCCTTGCCCCAAGTAGAAAGTCTGAGCTTGCAAAGTTCGGGCTTACTGCGGTTGCAGCCGGTACTATGGCAAACTTAATGACTGCTACTATTGCAGGAATGCTCTTTTAAAACAATAACTAAACATAAAATTCATCAACAATGAGATCGAAAACCGGAAACTTAGTTTTTGGAGTTTTTTTTGCGTTAATCTTCGTTTCAGGTATAAACGCACAATCAAAAAATGATAAAACAGTAGTAGGAAAAGTAGGAAAACAAAAAGTTACCTATGGAGAGTTGAAAAATAACATAGGCATTACAAGCAGCGAAGCTCCTACTCTTGATGAACTTGAAGACTTCCTTCCAATATATCTTGACTATAGGGCAAAACTCCTTTCAGCTAAAGATAAGGGTTACTTTGATGAACCCGGTCTTTTAGAAGAGTTTGACCTGTATTCAAAACAAGCTGCTTACTCCTATTTTCTTGAAAACAAGATTAAGCCGACTGAATTTGACAGATATTACCAGCGAGCTACCAAAGAGGTTAAAAGCGAGCATGTACTTATTGCTTTAGATGCAGGTGCTGCTCCGAGTGATACTCTCAAAGCTTATAACAGTTTACTAGAAGCTCGTGATAAATTCCTAAATGAAGGAATCACCATGTCCAAACTAAATGAAGAATACTCTTCCAGAAGAAATGGACAGTTAATGGGTGGCGATTTACCCTGGTTAAGTACGGGTGTGACGGTATCGGCCTTTGAAGATGTTTTATACTCTCTTGACAAGGGGGAATTATCTATGCCCTTCCGTACTCAGTTTGGGTATCATATTGTTCTGGTTACTGACACCAGAGAAAGATCTATGAGCCGACTGGTTTCTCATATTTTCTTTAGAAATAGCCCTTCCGTAACAGAAGATGCTGGCAAAGCCCATCGCTTACTTTCTGAAGGTTCCCCGTGGGAGAATGTTGTTGTTGAGTACAGCATGGATCAACCCTCCAAACCATCGGGTAGTATCGGTTGGGTAAACTATGGACGTTATGCCCAGGATTTTGTTGATACAGTAATGGCCATTGACGCCAGTAAACCATTTACAGAACCGGTTCAAACCGCCTATGGCTACCATATTTTCAGAATTGATTCTGTGCAGCAGTTTAGTTCTGAAGAAGAAAAGAAAGCCAGCCTGATGGATGAATTTCTTAACTCTCCGAATTACAAAAAAAGTAATTCATTTATCGTTAACTGGCTCAAAGATAACATGGAGTTTAAATTAAATGAGCAAAACCTTGATCGTTTTACCGCTTATCTAGCCTCTAAAGATTCTACTTCAGTAAACGAAGTTGATCCCCCCTCTTTCAAGAATATTGAGCTGATGCAGTTTAACGGAGAAAGTGTTTCAATTGAAAGATTCCATAAGTACTTAGTTGACACTCAATCAGATAGCCCCGCACTATCATATTCTAACAGCTGGCTAGATTCATTCATTGAAAAAATAATCGATGGCCATATAGTACAACTTACAACCAAAGAGTTTCCTGATTTCGAGAATGAGCTAGAGAATTATAAAAACGGATTAGCTGTATACAAAATAAATGAAGAAAATGTATGGAGTGCCGAGACCGTTGACTCTACTGCACTTTGGGAGATTTATAACAATAATCCCGAAACCTACTCATACCCCGACCGGTACCATTATTATTTGATAAGCTCTATTAATGATAGTGTTCTTACCGAAGCTGTAGAGTTTGTTAAACAAGGCAATAGTCCTGACAGCATCCGGACTTACCACCCCAGGGTATCTGTTTTAATGGATTCCACAGGTGTTTTTACAGAAGAACCCTATGATAAATTAGAGTCTATGACGCCGGATACCTTTTCAGAGGAATTTGAGTTCCGAAGAAGAAGTGCTGTCTTTTACTTACAGAACATTCTGCCTGCAAGAAAAATGACATTTGATGAGTCTTTTGGAAGATTGCTGGCAGAATATCAACCCGTCAGAGAGAGTAAATGGCTGGAACATTTAAGGAAAGAATACAAAGTAAAGCCGGATCTTAAAAAATTAAGAAGGGCCTTCAACGCAGATCAAAAGAATAATTAATGTTCAATAGCCGACTTCTGATATCATGCTATATACTATGTATGGTTGCATTTTCATGTCAAAGAAGTGTAACCATTAATGATCAGGTATTAGCCAGGGTCGGTTCCTCTATTCTTACAATCAACGATGCCCGTTCAAACATTCCGATTCATGTATTTGCCGAAGATAGTTTGAAGGCTTACCAGGACTATATTGATCAATGGATAAAAAGGCAGCTTATTCTTGAAGAGGCTGATCGACTGGATTTGGAAAGCTCTCCTGAAATAAACAAAAGAATTGCCAGTGCCAAGGAAGAAGTCATATTGAATAGTTTCAAAGAAGCTGTTTTTTTAAAAAATGAAAATAGTTTCAAAGAGGTAAGCTATTCAGAAGCTCAGGCATATTACCAGGCTAATAAGGACCGTTTTTTATTGGACGAACGGTATATAAAGTTTCGGCACATGATAGCCCAAAGCCTGAGCGATGCTGAAAATGCGAAGCGTGATTTGATGCGTGGTTATACCTGGGAACGGGTTGCTAATCAATACTCCAAATATCCTTCATTGGGTATACAGGGAGCAACCCAGTTTTTCCCTGCCTCTGCTGCCTTAAAAGAATATGCTGTTTTAAACCGGTACCTGCAGGTTATAGGCGTTTCAGAAATATCATTAACTGAGAGAATTGGTGATGATTACCACTTTGTGCAATTGATTGATGAACGTGCTGAAGGAGAACATCCTGATTTGGATTGGTTGATTTCTCAAATCCAGGATTGGTTAATCCTTGAAAAAAAACGCAGAGCCTACAACTCCTACCTTAATAATCTTTATCTTTCGGCTCAGGCAAATAATGAAATTGAGATATATAACGTTCTACCTGCGGAATCATCAATAGAATTAACAGATACAGTAAGTATTAATACCGAATGAGAAATTTTTTTTTACTGGCTATTACCCTTCTAATAGTAACGGGTACCACAAGCCAAGCCCAAACTACCGCTGATCAAATTATCGTACTTGTAAATAATAATGCAATTCTGAAATCCGATATCGATCAGGCAGTAGCTGATTATCTTCGTCAGGCTCAGTTCAATCAACAGAATATACCTTTCTCAAAAGAGCTATGGTATAGTTTCCTTGAGGCAGAGATTGATAAGTATGTGCTCTTGGAACAGGCCAGAGTTGATTCTATTACAGTTTCGGATGATATGGTAGAACGCCAAATGGATAACAGAATTAACCAACTTGTGCAACGGGCAGGAAGTGAACAGGCCCTTGAGCAGGCGTTTGGAAAATCCATTATTCAGCTAAAAGAAGATTTCCGCGCCACATTCAAAGAACAAATGGTTACAGAGCAGGTGCAACAACTTAAATTGAGTGAAATAAAAGTTACCCGCCCTGAAGTAAAAGAATTTTTTGACTCTATTCCCCAGGACTCCCTGCCTACCATTCCTGAGCAGGTTTCCGTTTCCCATATCGTGAAACTCCCCCCTCCTAAAACCGATGCCAAACAGGCTGCTTTTGAGTTTGCTGAAAGCCTGAGAGACTCTATCATTAATCATGGAAAGTCTATCGAAGAGTTGGCACGAAGACATAGCACAGATGGAGCAGCCTCGAGAGGTGGATTACTGCCTATGATGGGATTGAATGAACTTGTATCCGAGTATTCTGCTGCTGCATCAGCTTTACAGCCTGGTCAAATATCAGAAGTAGTGGAAACACAGTTTGGCTTTCATATTATCCGCCTGAACAAACGGATTGGTGATAGGATTGAAACAAATCATATTCTCATAAATATTGATGCCGAACAATTAGATGATCAAAAAGCTATTGATGAGTTGAATGCTATACGGGACAGCTTAATAAATAATCCCGATCTGTCTTTTTCTGCTATGGCGATGGAGCACAGTGATGATCCTTCAACAGCGAGTTCAGGAGGTAAAATTGTTGACCCGCAAACGGGTGAGCGTCTTATCCCATTAACCCGGCTTGACCCCGCTCTATACCGTGTAGTCCTGTTAATGGATGAAGAAGGTACCATTTCTGAACCAAGGCCATTTAATCCAAATAATGCTAATTCAGGAAAGGCTTACCGGATTGTTCGGTTGGATAAGCAAATACCCGAGCATGTTGCTGACTTTGAGCTTGATTATGACAGGTTGAAGTCAATAACCCTTCAACAAAAGCAACAATTTGAATTTACCAAATGGCTCAAAGAACTAAGAGACAGTTTTTATATCGAGTACAGGATCCCAACTTTTGAAGAAGCAGGAAGTTGATATGGAAGAAGTAATTGAAAAAGACAGCGTTGCACTTGCTAAAGAATTTCGAACAAGCTTTGATAGCATAAAGCAAGAAATCCATAAGGTTGTAATTGGCCAGGAAGATATAATTGATCTTTTACTCATAAGCTTGTTTTCTAAGGGACACTGTGTGCTTGTTGGCGTTCCCGGCCTTGCTAAAACACTTCTTATCAGAACCCTTGCTGATACTTTAGGATTAAGCTTTAACAGGATACAGTTTACTCCTGATTTAATGCCCGGTGATATTACCGGAACGGAAATTATTGAAGAAGACAGGGAAAGCGGCAAGAAGGAATTTAAATTTATAAAAGGGCCTATCTTTGCTAACATAGTACTGGCCGATGAAATTAACAGAACACCACCTAAAACTCAGGCGGCTTTGTTAGAAGGGATGCAAGAGTATCATGTTACAACTGCAGGTCAGCAATATGACCTGGATACTCCTTTCTTCGTACTTGCCACTCAAAATCCTATTGAACAGGAGGGTACTTACCCTCTGCCTGAAGCACAGCTTGATCGGTTTATGTTCAATGTTTGGGTTGACTATCCTTCCTTTGATGAGGAAAAAGAGATCGTAAATAAGACCACATCCCATCACCGAGTTGAGCTCTCCTCCAAGATTGACAAAGAAAAGATTGAAGAGCTACAAGATCTTGTTAGAAAGGTTCCTGTTCCTGACTCAGTACTTGATTATGCCGTTAAACTGGTATCAGCCACTCGTCCAAAGCTAGAATCATCACCTGACTTTGTAAAAAAATACCTTAGCTGGGGAGCAGGCCCAAGAGCCTCACAATACCTGATATTAGGCGGTAAAGCCCGTGCGCTATCTCAGGGGCGTTTTAACGTAAGTATAGATGACATTAATGCTCTGGCAGTGCCTGTTTTGAGGCACCGAATAGTAAATAACTACGCTGCCGAAGCAGAAGGTTATACTACCGTAAAGATTATTAAAATGATCATTAACACCCTTAACTAAGGTGGACTTTCAGGGCTTACAGAATAGCATCCCTGTTTTTGTATTAGTGGCTCTTTTTTCCCTAATTGCCTTTACTTCCTGGTATTCATACAGGAAATATAGCTCCATCCCTTCCCTTAGCCGTTATGCGCTTATTGCTTTAAGGGTAACCTCGTTGCTTATTGTAACAGTACTTTTGTTAAATCCTTATTTCAGGAAAACAGAGGAAGTTACGATAAAACCTAAATTCGCTGTACTTCTGGATAACAGTGAAAGTACTTCCGTTCAAAAAGGGAGTTATTCCGGTACTGAATCGTATAACCGGCTTATAAATTCTTTGAAAAGCAATGCTCCCAACAATATAGAATTGGATTTTTTGGAATTTTCTTCCGGGATTAAGTCTATGAATCCTGATTCATTGAATTTTAAAGGTTCCCTCACCAATCTTTTTGAAGCCGTGGAATTTATCAGTTCTTCAGAAGAAAATTACCACAGCGCTGTTCTTATCACAGATGGTATTATTACTTATGGAAAGAATCCTTCTATACAGGCGCTAAACTCCCCAATACCTATCCATACAATCGGGATCGGGGATACTACTCGTGTAAAAGATATCGCACTGCAGAATCTTACTGTAAATGAAACGGGCTTTACCAATACTCGACATACTTTAGAGGCAGAAATTTCACATTTTGGCTTTCAGGGTCAAACAGTCTCAATATTCCTATCCAACGAAAACCAGGTTATCGATTCAATTCGTGTTGTGCTTGATAACCCAGAAATTCTTACACCTATAGGGTTCGAAATACCGCTATCCGATACTGGGTTAAAAACATTTTCTATAGAGGCACAACCTCTTGAGCAGGAATGGACTACAAAGAATAACCAGTTACTTTTTTCAGTAGATGTGCTTGACAGCAAAACAAGGGTCTTACATGTTGCAGGATCTGTTCATCCAGATGTAAAAACCATACGCACCATCCTATCAGAAAATGAAAATATTGAACTTTCAACTATTACCTACCTGGGGATTAATTCACCCTATGAAGAAATGCAGGCATCTTCGCAGAACTTTGACCTCGCCATCATACATGGAACACCCGGCACTACTTTTATAGAAAATATTTTATCAGAAATAGGTGAGATTCCAACTTTATACATTGACCTTCCTGCTTCTGATCTTTTTTCTGTTCCTCGCCAATTTAGCTTGATTGATGAGATAGGTTCTAACTCTTTTGAAGTGGCACTTTCTATTCCGGAGCGTAATTCCAATCACCCTATACTCGAATTATCAGATATAGAGTTTTCTTCGTTACCACTTTTGTTTTCGAATATAAGGACCACCCTTTCCCAATCGGACGTAGTTTCCTTAGTTGAATCTGAATTTCAGGGAGTTTCCACCAACTCAACTGTTCTTGGTGTTATTGAGAGAGGAAACATCAGGAGGAGTCACGTACAGGGATTTAATTGGTTTGCTATCTATCAGAATAACCCAGCCAGCAAAGCTTTTGTTGAAGAATTATTTACGAATATAGTTAACTGGACGGCTACTAATCCCGATAATCGCCTTCTGAAGATAAAACCCTCAAGTGTCCGGTTTTCAGTAGCTGAGCCCCCCGTTATTAATGCAAGCCTTATTAATGAGAGTGGTGAAGTTGAAGCAAATGCAAATATAGACGTGTTTATTGAGTCTGATTCTTTCTCTTCTTCGTTTTCAATGAAAAACCTTGGAAAAGGAAGTTACCGCTTAGAATCCCCTCCTTTACCTTCAGGCTCTTATTCTTTCACTGCTACAGCTAGAAAGGGAAACCGGGAGATAGAAACCCAAACCGGTGAGTTTGTTATCCTGGACTCCAGCCTGGAATTGGCAAACACTATCCGTAATGATGGTTTATTGAACTCAATTGCCCAGGGTTCAAAAGGAATGTCCTTTTCTTTTGATAAAGCAGATGGTTTTTGGAGTTCAGTTACTGAAAACAGTAATTTGGAAAGCCGGACTGAAGTTCGTGAAAGCTACTTATTCCCTGTAAGATCGCCTTTCTGGTTTATCCTGGTTCTGCTGCTGCTCGGTAGTGAATGGCTGTTAAGGAAGAAGTATACACTTCCTTAATATTTACGGATCTCTACCTGTGCACTACCTACTTCAGTAAGTGTAACAATGTAAATCATGCCGTACTCGCTTTCATCCAGCTTTTCGTATTTCTCTTCTCCAAGTAACAGGTTTGTGAAGTATGGCGTGGTATTTGAATGGCCAACTACCAATACAGCACCTCCTGAGTAATCTTTGACCCAGCTTTTTGCAAGTCCTTGCGGGTCTGAGAAACCATATTCAGAAATCTCAACTTCAAAAAAATCAGCTGTGGGTTTAGCCGTTAGCCTTGTTCTCTTATAAGGGGTTGAATATATAGCTTTAACAGTAAAATCTTTTCTTAAAAGCTCTTTCAGACTTTCAGCGCGTTCAGTACCTGATTCTGTTAAAGTTGGGTCTTTTGGGTCATCGGTTGCCTTTTCTGCATGGCGGACGAGAATTACAGTGGTAGGCTCTGACTCGTTCTGAGCAAATACAGCACCAGAAATAAATACTGCAATGCATAGTGTAAAAAATACTTTTCTCATTTTAACTCCTTTGATTCGGGGGAGTATATAAAAAAGGCTACCTGAATAGGCAGCCTCTTTACACTTTTTACAGAAACGTACGAATTTTTACTTTTTTACAAGCGCTACTACAAATCCGACTAAAGCGACAAAACCCACTCCAAACAGGATGATTAAGGCTCCGGGCACAGGTTTTGAATGCTCTCTCCAATCATCTACTTTCGTATCAATGGATGCAATTTGATTGACAGTAAGCAGCTCTCCCTGCACCAGGTAATGATTCCATTCATCTAAAACTTTGGATTTCCAGAACTCACTGAAGCTTAGGAAATCATCATATGTAGTGCTGGTAAGTATATTTTCATCACTTTCATTAATGGAGGTTGTAATAAAATCATCCAGTGCACTAAAAAAGCTTTCATTATCATCAAATGCCCCAATATCAACGCCCTGGCCTTCCATATAATCATCCAATGAGGCCCACATTGAATAAGAAACGCTAGTTTTCCATGTTTTCAAATCTTCGTTAATGAGAGCCTTCCAGTTTAGATTGCTGTTATTTCCATACACAAGAATCAAATCATCCCCAATCTGTTTCCATGCATTCTCAATTTTCTTTTGAAGCACATAATTTCGGAGATAGTCTTCAATGAACAGCGCATTTGATTCGGCTTTAAGCGATTCTATGTTCTGTTTTATAACTGTACTTAGTAAATACAAAGGGTTTTCGGATACAACTCCACTTTCATTCTCTTGCCTGGCTAGCTCCCGGAGTTCTTCATTACCTAAAGATTGATAAGTGATAAATAGCGAATCAATCATTCCAAAAATAAAATCATCCCGTTGCTCTACACTTTTTCGGTATTCTTTAACCAATTTTGCCAGTCTTTCTTCACTAGCCTGGGAAGCCATTATTTCTTTTCTGAGAGAATCCCCCTTTTGCGTCAAGATAGCTATTTCGGTTTTATAAGAGCTTACCTGGCTTGATAGTAATGATAACCTCTCAGCCTGATTCTCAATAATCAACAGCTTGTATTCCGCTGCCCTGGCATTTTCTTTTAGTGAAGCAATACTTGACTGGTATGATTCAGGATATAATCCAAAGTCTAATAATTCTGAGTGAAGCTTAAAATCTAAAGCTAAATCATCGATAGCCAATAACAAACTGTCTATATCCTTAACATTTTTTGATTCAGATATAGCAATCTTTAAATCACTTGCACGATTTTCAAACTCTTTTTTAATTTTGTAGTCAGATTGCTGGGCAAATACAGTTACTGTTGTGATAAGTATTACTACGATTGTGGCTATAATATTTTTCATGACCGATCCTCCCTTGATTGAATTCCTTTTTCTGTGAGGTTAAATGTTTTAGACGTTTCTACATCTATAAGCTGAACAAAAGGGGCACGCATATTAAATGCCGGTGCAACTAATCCTTCTTCCGATACTTCTATTTTCTTCTTGAGCTTTAACCCGCTTTTAATGGGTTCCATTACATAAACATTGGAAAATCCATTTGCAGTTATGAAGTAATAACCTTCCTCATTCCGGATAAGCCGAACTTCTTCTATGGTTACTTTCGATGAATCTTTATACTCCTGGTACTGAAATGGAAGGATATTAAATGAAAGAGCATAACGGGGATCATATACCTCTCCTTTTGAAGTAGGAACAAGTACACTTTCCACGGATTGAGCATAGTTCACATCTTTTACAACAAAGGTCCGGCAGGCCGAGCCGAAAAACAAAAGAGTGATAATAAATAATAATGGCCTGGAAAAAGTTCTCATGATCGCCTCCTTGAATGATTACTGAGAGTTATAACCGGTTATATTCGGAGGCGCTTTCTTTGTTCCTTACAAAGTCAATATACTTTCGACGGGCACTTTCTTCAGCTTTTCGCGCCCATGTAAATACGAAAGCTCAATAATAAAAGAATACCCGATTACCTCCCCTCCCAACCTTTCAACCAATTTAGTTGCAGCAGCAGCGGTACCTCCGGTAGCAATCAGGTCATCATGTATAACTACTTTTGCACCTGACCGGATGGCATCTTTATGCATCTCAACATTATCCGTACCGTATTCAAGCTCATAGCTTTCAGAAATTACCTCAGCGGGTAGCTTACCCGGTTTCCTTACAGGCACAAAAGCAGCATCTAAAACAGCAGCCATATTGGTACCAAACAAGAACCCACGTGATTCCAGGCCTACCACCACATCTATATGTTTACTAATAAAGGGATCAGAAAGTGCAAGTGTAGTAAGTTTTAGAGCTTTCTTATCTGCAAGTAGTGTGGTTATATCCTTGTATTGAATTCCAGCTTTCGGGAAATCCGGAATAGTACGAATCACACTTTGTAAATATTCGGGGATGTTTTCTTCTTCAATCCGCATTATTTTCATTTGGTTTTATAAAAGCAAAAAGATAACCAAACCCAACACATGAACGAAACAGAACCTATGCTTTGGCAGCCTCATCAGCAATTTATGGCAAAAGCATTATTGCTGGCAGAAGAAGCTGCCTCAAATTCGGAAGTACCC
Organism: Balneolaceae bacterium; assembly: GCA_006969905.1. GTDB lineage: Bacteria > Bacteroidota > Rhodothermia > Balneolales > Balneolaceae > Balneola. Next base: position 2,779,111 of record CP030887.1, read on the forward strand.
ATAGGAGCTATAGTTGTTAAAGACCAGGTTATAGTGGGTAAAGGCTATAACCAGGTTGAAATGTTAAGCGACCCTACTGCTCATGCTGAAATGATTGCCATCTCCGCAGCTTGTGAAACCCTTGGCCAAAAATATCTCACTGGATGTACACTATATGTTACCCTTGAACCCTGCCCCATGTGTGCCGGAGCCTTGGTTTGGAGTAAAATTGACCGGTTGGTTTACGGGGCTTCTGATCCAAAATCCGGTGGGAGCGGCTCGTTGTTCAATATTACATCGAACCATTTTTTAAACCATCAAATTGAAGTGGTGCAAGGGATTCTGGAAGCAGATTGTGAGTTCCTTCTGAAAGACTTCTTTAAAAATAAACGCTGATTACCGGGTAAGTTTAGAAAGTAAGTGAGTAACAGTTGAAATTTCTTCGCCTGAAGCGTGATTTTGAGCTCCTATCTCAAAAGCTATCTTCCATTGCCTCATAAGAGTCTTTACAGCAAAAAAGTATGAATGCTCAGGATCGTAAATATTGGTTGATTCTGAGGTTACCCCATTCAATTCAATTATTTTGATGTGCTCCCCTATTTTCAAATCATTTGCAGAAGGTATTTTAAGATCAAATCTTCCAAAGTAGAAACCTTCGAAACTCTTGCTGACCCCATCAATTTTTTCCAATAGTTCTTCAGTAATCAATTCATTGGCATCATAAAATCGTGCCCCAAGCGCATGAGTACCCAGCTCTACCAGCTTAATGATTTTTCCTTCTTCAGGAATATCATAGAGCTTATCATAATGCTTATCAAAATGGATATTGGCTAAATACACAGCTTGTTCATCGCGAAGAATCAATTCCTCTAAAGAATGTATTCCATCAGCTTTTATGGTTAGTAATTCTTTACGGGTGATTGAAAATATCTCTCCCTTGTCTTGGTTGGGGTACCTGAAATAAAACACTCCAAATTCTTTACCCGGTATATACTCCTGGATGATATGATCCTTATCTAAAGTGGATAGGATATCTTCAAGTTCACTATCCGACTTAATTATTTTGACTCCTTTCCCCCGTTCTCCCACATCAGGTTTAAGAACTACCGGGTAATCAAGTTCATGCTTATTGATAAAACCTTTTGCTTTATTAAGCAGTTCTGAATGGGTTAGGGATGATTTTAGAAGTTCAAATTTTGCAAGAGAATTTTGTTTCTTAATCCCGGAAAGTATTCCAGATTTTGACTCTCCAATAAATCCTCCGGCTTCAATGGATGGATTGGCAGCTGTAAAAACTGTCAGACTGCGATATTTAATTGCAAGAATGAAAGTATAAATAAACACCGGGAAATAGATAACGTAAGACGGCCAGAATTCCCATTTAATGGTTCGTTTCAGCTTTGCAGATAATAATCGCCTGCCACGATAAGTAGTAAGCGGCAAAATAACTTTTAAGGAAATGAAAATAGAAGAAATAATGCCTATCAAAACCCAAACAGCATATTCCTGGTAAATATAGAAATACTCCATGAGTTCCTGCCCAATAACCATAGCAAGCCCTACCAGCACAGGGGTCCAAAGAATTGAGGCTATTCCGAAATACATTATAAACACCCAAAAATTTGCTCCTATAATACCTGCACTAACGTATGTTGCGAAACGGGTACCCGGTATAAAACGACTTGCGATAATGATCATCGGGCCTTTAGCTTCAAACCAGCGATAAGATTTTTGCAGGTCTTTTTCGGTAATAAACCATTTGAAAGGAGCTTTATGAACTGCATTATCACCCAGCCAACGACCGCCCAGGTACAATAAAATATCGCCAATGAAAATCCCAAGCAGGCTTGAAATCATTGCCGGCCAGTATCCCATTACCCCTTTTGCGGCAAGTAAACCTGCCCCGATACAGGTTAAATCTTCAGAAACAAAAGTTGAAAATATGATGAGGATCATCAAAGCGTATAAAGCATATCCGCTAACCCGAACTACATGTTCATTAGAAAAGGGAAGCAACGATTTAATCTCTCGGGATACAGGTACACTATGCTCTTTCTCCGTGCCAGCTAATTCTTCTATTTCGTCAATAACTGAGTTAACAAATGAATCATCTTTTATTGAATCATACTCAATAAGGTTACTTTGAGGGATCAGGCGCTCCCATTCTTTTACTGAACCTTCATTATATCCTTCTAAGTTTGGGAGGCCTACAATTAAAACGGGTATATTTATTGCGCCAATCTTGCTCCTAATGTTTCGCAAATCGGTATCAATTCTGGCCCGATAATACCTGTTTAGGCGACTTACATCATATAAACCAAAATGAGGAACTAAGTTATCCAGCAGCCAATACCCTATTCCTTTAGCTGCATAAACTGCCTGATTAAGGTGATATCCACTTAATAGTTCATACTCAATAATACCTTCCGGATTTATGAACGTGGTCGTCCTGAATTGAATACTTTGATCTGTGATTAAATGAGTTGTTACAATACTTCCAAAACCATGAGCAATTACATCTAAGTTTGAAAATCCTTTTTCTTCAATGAAAGCAGCGATTTTCTTGGCTTTTTCAAAAGCAGCGTACTTATTTTCTTCCACCAGCTCATTGGAATAGTTCTGGTAATTTACATGAAGAACCCTTCTTGATAAGGAAAGTGAGTCTGTGAGGCCTTCCAGGTAAGATTCGTTTTGCAGGGTTGGAATAAGCAAAATTGCTTTGTCAAAGCCATTTCCATATTCCGTAATTACTATCTCAGTATTGTATGAATTGAGATCGTAATACCTGACTGCAAGGTGAGAACACAGCAATACAAACAGATACAGAGTAAAAACAAGCTTCCATCCTTTAAAGAAAGAAGAAAAAAGATTACTCATTCAGAAAGCACTTAAGATTGCACCTGGTTTTGTTGTAGTTCATGCTTTAGCGTTGAGGGTGCTACACCAAAACCTTCTTCCGTGTCAATTCCTTCTGTTTTGAGTATTAACGCTATCAAAGCATAATGATGAACTGTATGGCTGATAAGAAACTGAAGCTCCCTTCGTACGCTCGATTCACTCCATGGCGTACCCTCCTGTTCTATTCCCTCATTGCTTTGAACTTCAAGAGTCCGGTCAAGAAGCTCAGGTTTTTCGATAAATACTTCTAAAGAATCGATAATAGAACGCATGGTAGAAATCGCAAATGTTCGTTCCGTTTCCATTCGTACATCTCTTGGCCTTTCATCATAGTTCATTTTATCAGTATAACCATTTATCAGGCTTAAATAATGTTCGAGAATGTGTCTGAAATGTCGTCCAATTCCACTTTTAAAATATTTGCCATTATTGAAAGCATATTCCTCATCAGAAATTGATGACAATAAGCGAATGCCTTGATTTAAAAAATGGATATTGGATTTAACTACCAAGATGTTCTTCTGCATATTCTGAATAATCTATTACGGGATCAAAATTCGACGAAACCTTTTCTTGTAATAATCTCGCAAGCTCTTTTCGATCGCTATGTACAACTGGTGCTTCACCAAAAGTTACGTGACCAGAAATCTTTTTAAGTTTTAATAAATTTAAGAAATGACTAAAGAAAGGCACTTCTCCCCACCAACTAACAGACATATATGCCGGTTGTTCAGACGGAGGTGTAGAATAACCAATTGTAGCATAAAATACGGGCATTTTTTGCTCTGCGGGATAAGCAAGTAACGATGCCTTAAATGGCATCACTTCATAACCGGCACTTGTGGTACTTTCCGGAAATAGAAGTATTCCATTATGTTTGGTAATATTCTTTGAGATAAGCTTATTGACCCTTGTTACATCCGAGCGCTTACTTCTGTCAACAAAAAGCATACCTACCGTTTTGGTCATAAAACCAAATATGGGCCAACTCATAACCTCGCTTTTTGCTACAAACAAACATCTTATTTTTGAAATCAACATCATTATATCAACATAACTCAGATGATTTGAAACGATAAAAAAAGGCGGTTCAGGAGGTGTGCCTTCAGTGGTTACTTTAAGGCGGATGATTAAACATATAAGCTTTCCCCATAGACTTAAAAAATAAGAACTCCATGCCCTGGCATTTATCCCAATAGCAGTTAGAATAGAAGCCGGCAGAACCATTAAATAGCAAAAAAGAGTTGCCAGGCAAATGAATATAATCTTATAGAATACCCTGAAATAAACCATGAATAGAATCTAAGAAATTCTATTTTAAAAACAGGGCTTTAGATTCGTCTGATACCGTTTCCAGGTCAAGAAGTATTAAAAAATCGATGGTTTTAAATGTAGTATCCAATGCAGGCGGGCTACAAACCTTGCAGCCCAGTTCAAGATATAGCTGAAACAGCTGGGGAATTTTAACTGTACCCTGAAAAGGATCATCCACTTTGTCAAGACAAGCATAAGGCTCTGTTACATCAGCAAAGTGTTGTCCGTGAAAATAGCCTTCAGCTTTCAAAAACTTGTAATATGCTTCTCCTTCATTTGGATCCTGGCTGGTAATAGAGCAACACCCGAATAAAAATCTTTTACCAGAAAGTATCATATACTTCGCCAACCCTCTCCATAAAAGGTAAAGGACCCTTCCATTCCTGTGTTCCAAATCTATACAGGCCCGTCCAAGTTCAAAAGCATCTTCTAAGATTTTATCGGGGAAAGCAGATATCTCAAACTCATTAGAGGTGTAGAAGCCATGCCCCTTAGAAGCCTGAATATTGTCCTGCATCCTGTAAGTGCCTACTACATCATTCGAGGAATTCTCGATAACAATTAAATGATCACAGAAGCGATCATATTTGTCCTCATCCATCATCTTTTCAAACGACTCATCCAGGCCTTCGCCCAATTCGATGTTAAAAACATAAAAGCGTAGTCTCAGGGCTGCTTCTACTTCCTCTCTGTTTTTGGCAAGGCGCACTGTATACTTATGGCTTTTAATCTCAAAGTCTTTTTTAGGATCGGATAAGATATTATTGGCTTTGTCGATCATCTCACTTTTTGGTCATAATACAGTAAGCATTTAACGAAATCATTAAACCATAGTTACTCAATTGTTAGATAAAGAAACGTAAATTTTTATGATGAAGGAATCAAAACTGATTCTTAAATTGTTTCATCTGAAATGCTTTACTATAAAGAATACAAACATAAAGAGTCTAATGAGTGGGTGGTTTTTGTACATGGTGCAGGGGGCAGCTCTTCTATTTGGTTTAACCAGATAAAAGCATTTAAAAAATATTTCAATATCCTTTTAATCGATTTGAGAGGCCATGGGAAATCGAAGGATCTCCTTCAAAAGTATTACGAGGAAAACTATTCTTTTGAAAATATAAGCCAGGATATCTTTGATGTACTCGATCATCTTAATATTGAAAAAGCTCATTTTGTAGGTGTTTCGCTTGGAACAATCATCATACGAACACTCGGAGAACTTGCCCCGGAAAGAGTAAAATCAGCCATTTTATGTGGTGCTATAACCCGCTTAAATATAAGATCCCGGATACTTGTATTTATTGGGCACCTATTTAAAAGGTTAGTACCCTATATGTGGCTATATCGTTTTTTTGCCTGGATTATTATGCCCCGAAAGCGACACGAGAAATCCAGAAATCTTTTTATAAGAGAGGCGAAAAAGCTATACCAAAAGGAATTTTTAAAATGGTTTAAGCTCACTAATGAAGTAAACCCATTGCTCAAATATTTCAAAGAGAAAGAAATATCAACGCCAATGCTCTATGTGATGGGCGAAGAGGATTATATGTTCCTGCCCCCCGTTAAGCAAATAGTGGAAAAACACTCACAATCGTACTTGGAAGTAATTGCAGATTGCGGGCATGTATGTAACGTGGAAAAACCTGCCGAGTTTAACCAGGTATCCATTGATTTTATAAAAAAATACTGATGGAATTAGAATTATTCCTCAGATTTATATCTCATACTTTCAGGATCGAAAGTAAATAACCATGCTTCCGGGTTAATTTCCTGCCTTACTCTCTTTGTTTCGCTAATAGCTTCATCTAAGGATGAGAATCCATAATAAGCTACATAGTTGAACCTTGAACTCGGGTTATACAGGATTCTTGAAACATAACCTTCTGAATCCAGAAGCTTTTCAAAACGATAAGCGTTGTCAGGTACAATAAATGAACCACCTATAACAAAATAGCGAAGGGATTTATCTTCTGCTGCTGCTTCAATAGTACCCTCTTCCTGCTTCTTTAGATATTCATCCAGGTCAAAAGCTTTAGGAACCACCACCATTAGTTCAGCGTCTTTTACAGGCATCCCTAGCTCTTCAATATCTTTCTTTTGTTCCTCAGTTAGTTCAGCATTCTTATCGTCACCTTTGTTTTCTTCCGGCTTTTCGTCTTTGTCAAATGGTTTTTCTGTCTCTTTATCTTCTTCTACTGTTTCAGAATCATCTGTAGTTTCCTCGGCTTTATTATCTGCCTCTGGCAAAGGAGGTACTTGTGCTTGTGCTTCTTCAAGTACATAGTCCATACTATTTCTGAACCATTCTCTTTCACTGTCAAGCACTTCATTTTTTGATCTCAGCTTCTCATCGATCCTTTCTGTAAGGCTTTTCTCTAATTCAGCCTGAATAAGAATAACCAACTCATTCTCTACGTAATCATTAGAATTATATCCAAACAAATATCTTAAGCCAAAAAACCATGCCGGTAAATCTTTTAAAATGGGAACGCCTCTTCTCACTTTGAATTCATCGGTTTGATACAATCCTGCAATTGACGTTGCTTCGCCGTTAAGCAAAAGAGTTTGGGTCTCAGCTGTTTGCTTGTTAATGATTGTACTTACGGCATCAGGTTGGGCTGAAGATCGCTCTACCTGTAAGTTTAAATGAATAAATGTGGTATCATTATCAACAATTACCGTTGGGGTTACAGTAAGTATAGTACCAACACTAAAAAACTGGTCGGTTACATTACCGGCAAAATCCCGTTGTTTAATAGAAAAATCCTGGCCTACCTGGATTCTTCCTTCCCTTCCTTCAACTACTTTGATAGAAGGAGTGGCAAGCGTTCTCCCTAAATTATTGGATTCAAAGGCACTGAACAGGGCCTGTACATTAACAGGACCTACCTCCCCAAAGTTTACCAAGGCATTAAAAACATTTTGAGAAACCTGATTAGCGTTGGATGAGTTTATAGATACAAACTGATCGGTAAAAGCTGTTTGGGGGATAGATTCATTCCCGTCCCCACTGATGAAGTCTGAGATGTTAGCTGGAACATTATCTGTAAGTGTAGACCAATCGATACCCACTTCTTCAAGCGCTCTTCTGTTACCTTCGAAAAAAGTAGCATTGATACGGACTTCCCGGGTACCTTTATTAGCTAATGTTGAAGATGGACCTTGTAAAGCCCCCTGAACCGGCTCGTTTGCAGCTAAAGCGCCATCATCAGTAGTTACGACCGGCTGCCTGACCTCATAAAATTCTTCATTTACCACCAGCTCAAGGTTCTGGAACCGAAGGATGTAGCGCAGGGCTTCTTTCCAATGCATTGCAGGTAGTGTAACTCCTATTTCTCCTGCATAACCTGAGCGGTCAACAATAAACTTGTTTTCATACTCTTGAACAAACTGGTTAATAATCTCAATGGCTTCAACAAAAGATGTTGAACGATCAAAAGTGATTATTTCATCGGGATTAGTATACTCTCTGAATGGAAGCTGATCCTGAGCGTATATGTTTGATGTTTGAGCTATTACTACTACTAAAAAGACTAGCAAAGCATTTAAGGTAGTGTAGATATATCGAACTGTAGATTTCATCGGATCACCTTTAAAGTGAATAATTCAGTTATGCCGCCTTTATCAAGGTTGAATATTGCCTCTCTTTCCTGGGTATTGATTGATTCCAGATAACCTAAATATACTTTATCTCCAATTTTTAAGGAATGTCTTTCCCCAGAGTTATCTACTATAAAAACCCGGGATCCTGTCAAGCCCAGTAATCTTGAGGTTTGAACGTCTACTAAGTTATCGGTATTTGGTGGGATATCATTCAGTACAAGTGGTTTAAACGGATTGAATATGGAAATTGACTCATTCATTCTTATTGGATCGTTTCCTGAGTCCTGTGAGTCAAATGTTTCTCTTTGATAATAGCTCTGGAGTTTAAAACTAAAGTCTACATATTCTAAATCCTCGATGTTGTTACCCGGAAGTACAGATATTTCTGACACTTTATTCAATAATTCGCTGTTTTCAAGCATATTGATAAAGGTAACAAAGTCTGCATATACTCCCAGACCTGTGATTTTTGAATTAATTATGCCGTATTGTCCTTGCTGCGTAGAATCTTCAAGTACAAAGTCATAAAAAAGCTCCAGTTCATCACCCTGTATCTCACTTAGGTAATTATAGATGTCATCAGGGTCATTAGATGGAAACAATGTTTTGTCATAGCCTAAAACAATTTCCCGTGCCGTATTATAACGGTCTAAAAGACCTGGATACTGATCTTGAATTTGTTGTTTTGAAGTTAAGTCCTGATTCTGAACTTCTAATTCAGCAGCAAGGTCAACAATCTTACCTTGTTGATAAAACTTAGTAAACCCTAATCCCGCACCCACAAAAAGGAATAAAGTAACTAGAAGAATAATGGTATTTCGTAATGCGTAGGACATAATGTACTAGTTACCTAAAACCTCCTTTAATCCCTTTGCACTTTCCGGGGTATAGATTTCGTTATTTGCCACAAAAGAAGTCACCTGGTACTGAAATGAGTACACCTCTTTTTCACGTATTGTTGCCCTTGAAACATCCACAAGCACAGCATTATCAAACATATCTGCAATCATTGGGATTCTATTTCTGTATAAAGAGTATCCCTGGATATCTATAACCCCAGTTCTTAAGTCTTCAGCCATAAAAGTGATCCAGATTGAATCAATATTATCTATTCCCCGGTTAACGATATCCAAATTGGTAGACCATGTGAGAGTTCCCGTACTCAGGTCATCTAAAAGCTCCAGCCTGGACTGTATTGCAGATAGATCGGAGCTGATGCGATTATATTCATTAACAGTAGGTTGTAAAGAGATTATGCTTAGTTTGGCATTATTTATTTCATCCTGTAACCGGTTAATTTCGGCATCATTTGCTAAATAGTAATAATTGGTGATCGGAAAAACGGCCAGAATCAATCCCAAAAGTAAAAAACCATGCCATTGCAGCTTAAATATTTTTTGGCGGTCTTTAACATAATTAGGGAGGAAACTGATTTTAGGAAATTTGTCCCGCTCAAAACCGGCAGATGCCCATGCCATGCCAATAGCTGTGGTAAAAGATGCTACTGTTGATTGATCGAAGTCTTCTGTATCAAAAACATTTTCATCAAAGGCAAACTCTGATACGTCTATATCCGGAAAGCGGTCCTGGAAAAACTCAACTGAGTCTTGGCCTAAACTGTTATTGCAAAGTATAATCTTATCCAGGTTTGGGACTTCCCCTGTATCTAACTGGAATAGTATTTTACTAAAAACAGTATTCAGAAACTTTCTTGACCTGGTTCCTTCTGTAATGATTGGTGAAACAATCCAAAGCTGGTCACCTCGCATAAAAAGAACCCTGCAAGAGGTCTCGCCATATTGGATTGCAGCAGTTATAGTATCAGCCTCAAACTCATAATTCGCTCGAATCAAGCCAATAACTAGCGCTTCATCCGGCAGAACTTCATCTATAAACAGCTTTCCTCTGTATAAGGATTGTGTTCTATTGACCAGTTGGAGCGTTTGAGGTTCATCATCAATAGATGCTAATAGTAAAGCGCCATCATTTCTTACAGAGTAGGAATAGAAGTCTTCACCTTTGGGAGTTCCATAAAGAGACTCTAACCGGTCGTCTACTATGATGCGAAGGTCTTTCTTTTTTGTAGAAGAGAAATCTACATCTTTAAGTATCTGAAAAATGGTTGAACCTGAGGGTATGTTAAGTCCAATCCTGATTTTTTTGGAATCGATAGAACTCAGAAGGTTGTATAAAAGCAGCTCATTTGAAGCGGGAGCAGCCACATTATTCTCGTCAGCCATATCCATGTCAACAAGGTCTTCCTCTCCTTCAAAATCGTCTAAATCAAGGTCTAACCCTAAGTCGTCGTCAACTTCTTCGGAATCGTTATCACCCAAGTTGAGATCAAGGTCAAGATCATCTGTTTCTCCAATCTCTTCTTCTAAACCAAAAATACTGTCATCTTCAAGATCCTCATCAAAGGCATCAAAAACTTCTTCAGAGTCTGAGGAAGAACCCGTTTTTTCGAGTGTTTCAATAAGCTTGATCTTATCGACCATTACCAAAGAAGCTTTTTTACCTGATACGCTAATCCTTGCGATTTTCAACGAATCGTCTTCGAGAACAATACCGGTATATAACTTCTTGCCAGCCATTTAATTAACTAGTAATTAACCTCGCTTAAAAGTTGCACCATTTTAGTTTTATTATTGGCATAATTTACAGCGTTTTCTTTAGAAATCTTGCCGGATGAGAACAAGCGTTTTAGATCCTGTTCCATGGTAGTCATTCCCCGCTCTCCGCCTTCCATAAGCATCTGATATATCTCACCAATATTGTTGTTTCTTATAGCTGCTTTAACGGAAGAATTGGCAATAAGAACTTCTTTTGCTAATACCCTTTTACCATCCAAACTGGGAACCAGTTTTTGACTGATTACACAAGTTAAAACATCTGCAAGCCTGCTTCTTACCCTGTTTTGTTCTGCAGTAGGCACTTCCCCAAGAATACGGTCTATACTGTCCATAGCAGACGAAGTGTGGAGCGTGCTAAACGTCTTGTGACCTGAGTCGGTGATTTCTAATGCAGTCATGATTGTTTCAGGATCCCTAAGCTCCCCTATCACTATTATATCAGGATCTTGCCTTAAGGCTTGAATAGCCCCTTCTTTGAATGATTTCACATCACGTCCAACCTCTCTATGCCGTACAACTGACCGAACAGGCTTATGGATCAATTCAACCGGAGATGATATTACAACTATGTGTGAATCTACCGTTCTGTTATTTGCATCAATTATTGTATCTAATGTGGTAGATTTACCTGATCCTGTAATCCCGGTAATAAGTGCCAGGCCATACTTATAGTATTTTAGGCTTAATGCTTTCGCTACTTCAGGATGGACCCCAAGGCTTTTAAACGGGCGAATAGTATTATCAATCTTTCGCATATTTAAAGCCAGGTGTTCCATGTCCATATACATATCTGCCCTAAAACGTTGCTGTGCAGTTCCTTCCAACTCTACTGAATATGAAAAATCAAGGTTCCTTTCTTTGAGTAGAATATTTCTCTGATTTTCAACCAGTATGTTGAGAAGTAAAAAGTCTGTTTCCAGAACAGAATAATTCTCTTTTTTGCTTGATGGTTTTTTATCTCCAAAAATTCGATACCAAATCTTACCATCACACCCCATTCCTCCCAAATCTATATCAGATGCCTGGTTTTTTAACATTCGCAGAAGAAAACTATCTAATATATTTTTAAGCTTCAAACGAAGTTTATCATCCTGATTTTCCAGGATTTCAGCAATTTTAAAAAATAGTTCATCACCTCGGGCAGTGAAAGGAATCTGCTCAATTAAAGGTTTCGTAATTTCGCTTAACGTATTTTTTGAATTTGCCGTCTGCATTAGCAATGCAATGATGTTATTTGAACTTAATAGATAGCTATCAAGTACATTTGTTACGTTATTGTGAGTTTTTTATCAGTTTTTTGACTGATAAATCTTTTATTACCAATTATTGTCGTTTAATAACCTTTTCTTAAGATTTAGTAACTGAACATTCATATTACTAATCTTTCTTTGCTGTATTTCGATGATATTTTTTGTGAATATGTTAAACAATTTCTCTGGTTTTTTTCTGAAAAAATTGAGTGCATCATAACGTTCGTAACGAAGCAGGATACAGTCCCCGTCGGAAGTTACTTTTGCCATTCTGCTGTTCTTACTAAACAGAAAAGCTTCTCCTAAAAAATTCCCTTCAGAGAGCGTTGCAAGCTGAATATTATCTTTCCATATGGTAACCTTGCCATCAGCTACTAAATAAGCTGAATTCACATACTCCGATTCATTCAGGATAACATCATCAGTTAGATAACGCTCCTCAACTCCTAATTGAAGAAACTCCAGTACATCTTCATAGTGAAAATTCCTTAGAAGTAAAGGAGGCTCCTTCAGAAATTTCTTAATGTAATCGGGCATGGATCCTGTATTGGTATTTTTTAAGTCATTAGTCATAGCAACCCCTTGGCAATAAAACTAAAAGCCAACATTGTTTCAATATTTAACAAGTTCTTCATTAATTCAACCTTAATCTTCAATTGTACTCGCGATTATTTCTTCTATGGTAGTAATACCTTCTTTAATTCGTTCTCGGCCCGATCCTCTTAGTGTGAGCATTCCCTGAGCTGTGGCCAGTTCTTTGATGGCCCCTTCGTCTACATCACTTCCTGAATCAAGAACCAACTCTTTAATCTCTTTTGAGAAATAGAGTGCTTCATGTATAGCAGATCTTCCTTTAAAACCTGAGGTGCCACATATTTCGCAACCTACCGCCTTATAAAACGTGGTTTCTTCTATTTCTTCATCAGTAAATCCCAGTCCTTTAGCGATTTCCGGGTGCGGCTCATATTCTTCCTTACAGTTTTTGCATAACCTTCTAATCAGGCGTTGAGCCATTACCAGGTTAACAGCATTTGCAATCAAAAACGGTTCCACTCCCATCTTAAATAAACGAGAAACAGCACTTGGTGCATCATTGGTGTGTAAGGTAGAAAAGGTAAGGTGACCGGTATTTGCAAGTTTAATCGCAATTTCAGCTGTTTTTAAATCCCTCATCTCACCTACAAGAACAATATCAGGGTCATGACGAAGAATACCCCTGATAGACTGATCAAAAGTCATATGATGACTTATTTTTAACTGCCTGGCCCCTTCAATTATGTATTCTACCGGTTCCTCAATTGTTAATACATTTTTAGTAGGGTCAATTACAGAGTATAAAGCAGCTACAAGAGTAGTGGATTTACCGCTACCTGTAGGCCCGGTAATAATAACAATACCTGAAGGCTGACTAATTGATTTTACAAAATTTGTTTTCGCAATAGGTTGCAAACCAAGTAAATCTAAATCGCGAATTACTTTCCGGTCATCAAGAATTCGGATAACGATGGATTCGAATTTTCTATCATACTGATTACCAACAATCGGCATTATAGAAACGCGGTATCTGATCCCTACTCCATCTATTTGCCGTTGAATAAAACCATCCTGAGAAGCATCTCTCTCAAACCGGTCTACATTCCGGGTTTTATCTTTTATTACAGCTGAAATGGCTTCCGGTTTAACATTCTTCTGTTGATACCACAATTGCAGCTTACCATCAATTCGAAAACGTATATCAGTTGTTGTGGGGCCGCTGGGTATAATATGCAAATCACTTACACCCTGACGTACTGATTCAACAAGCATACCTTCAACCAAAGAATTAAGCATACTTTGGTTGATCTCAGCATCAATTTCTTCCTCATCAATCTCTTCATCCTCTTCTCCCTCTAACTGAGTTTCATCATAATCTATTTCTTCAAGCAGGTCGAGAAACTCATTCTTCTGCTCATACACCTGGGAAAGAACATCCTCAATTAGTTCATATTTACAATAAACTAATTCACTTTTTTTAAAATTGAGCTTCTGGATGACACTCTGAATGTTAGGGTCAGAAGGATCAGCTGCAGCTATAGTAATTGAACTATTGGTTCTTCTGAAAGGTAATGCCTTCAAAACCACCAGCTCATCAATAATCTCCTGGTTAAGATCCTCAACATTCTTTTTGATGTGATCAACAATGTCTCCTGGTACTTTATCAGCAGACTCCAATACTTCCCTGAACGCATAAATTCCGGCAATCTCTTTCATTATTACATGCCGGTTCAATCCCAAATCCTGAAATAATATCTGCCCCAAACGCCGGTTACTTGTCTCCGGTTCAACTTCAAGTATAGCCAAAGCTTCTTGAAGTTGTTCGGACGAGATAACTCCTTTTTTTACGAGTATATCCCCAATATGTCGACGTATGTTTATTTTACCCATTAGTTAGGCTTAATAACAGCTGATTCGGATGAAACTACGGTGATTCCCACTAAAGCAATCATGATAAACAAATTAACAAAAAGACTGATTGTATCAATGACTGATTGCATTTTATATGTAGTTTGAACTTCGTAGTATTCTGCCAGCTGTTTAGCATTCTCTCTAAGAGAACCAGACTCCGCACCTAAACGGAATCTGCTTATAGCAGTTCGGGTAAAAACACCGGTTTCTTCCATAGATTCAATAAGCCCTGCTCCGTCTTTAAGCATTCTTTTAATGGCTATATCTTTTATCTGTCTCTCCATGTAAGTATTTCTGCAAGCCTCTGATGCTACCTTGATTACTTCAATATTTTGCCCCGATCCGCTATAAAGGGTATAAAATACACGTGCAAAAATTTCGATACTTGTTTTATGAAGTAAGTCTCCAATTACAGGGATCCTTATAATGATTTTATCTAACAGAAGTTTTCCTTTTGGGGTCTTTGCAAAATAAACCAACCCTAAAACAGGGGCTAAAAATCCAATAAGTAAAAAGACCCAATTTGCATCAAGCCAATAACTGATTTCAAGAGTCTTTGCCGTCATAGGGGGTAATTCAATCCCCATGTCAACAAATAACTCAGCAGTAGAAGGAAAAATATAACCCACGTAGAAAAGGACAACACCAATTACTGCAATAACTGTAATTGCAGGCATCATTAATGATCGTTTTAAATTCTTTTTGAATTCTGCATCCCTTTCCAAAAACTTCGCTGTACTCTCAAAAACCAAACCCATATTACCTGAGGTAGATGCAACACTTAACATGTAAGCCGCAAACTTCCCAAAAACATCTTCATGTTTACCATAAACTTCAGAACCCTCTTTACCATCCTTTAAATCTTTCTGAATGGTTTTGATGACCTCCTTCATCCTCTTGTTACCTGTATCTTCGTACAAAAGATTGAGGATCTCATCAAAAGTAAGTTGCTGTTTAAGCAAGTCGGCAGAAAGGCTTACAAAGGTTACCACCTCGGTGTGTGGTACGCTCCCTTTCATTTCAAACAGCTTTTTATTGATGCTTACAACATCATATCCAAGCTTAATAAGAGCTTTTTCTACTTCTTCTTTTGAATATGCTTCTTGTTCCCCGTTTAAAGCAGGCTTACCGGGACGCTTGACCTTATACATGTAAACCGCTTTCTTTTCTAATGACTGAACTGTAAGGCCATTAGTTTTCGACAAACGATCTACCTTATCCTGGGCAACTTTTTTGGTTTCAGCTTCAAATTCCTTCTGAATTACCCTCCCAGTATTAGAAACTGCTTTAAATCTAAAGTATGCCATAGTTTTAATTTACAATTGTACCCAGGTAAGACCTGATTTTGTAATAGTTGCAATTATTTCGTCTTCGCCATTCTTGGTCACTGCTCTAAGCGTAAAGGATGATACGGTTTTGTCCTCAATATAATACTCTCCATTTATACCATTTGCATCCACACCAAGATGGCTGTGATTAACATTTATGAAGCTGCCGGAGCCGCCACCCATTCCTGCAGGCCTGGTGAAGTAAGATTGCGCATTTGAAGCTGCAACAAGCATCTCCTGGCGGATTGCATCTTTATTAGATTCACCATCATGTTCTTTTACCACATTTATAGCTACCACAACTGATATGCCTATAATGATCGAAATCAAAATAATGATAATAATCTCTTTATTTGCCATAGCAATCTATTTTAGATTATTAAACTGAATATAAAAAAAAGGCTCCACGTGGGAGCCTTATATTATCAAGATTTCTTAAAGAAAGAAATTATTCACTCCAAGAAGATGCGTCAAGACCACTAGGAGTGATAGTAACGGTTATCGGAGTAGAAGCAGTAGCTGTAGCAGATACAGGACCTTCAATACGGCTGGCAGGATGTGCTGTAAGTACGAAAGTTGAATCTGTAGCTCCAGGTGCAGGGAATGAATATACACCGTTAGAGTTAACAGCAGTAGTATTGCTATTAGCATAAGAATCAGCCGGGAAAGCTACACGGATGAAAGTAAGACCACTAAAGTCTCCACCACCACCACCTAACATTTCTGGCTTCATGTAGTAACCTACAGCTGAAGAAGCAAAAGCAACCATGTCCTGACGAACAGAGTCGATGTTTGCACTATCAGATGCACTTGAGAAGGTATTGATAGCAACTACAGTTGCGATACCTACGATAATTGTTACTAGAATTACAAGAAGTAATTGTTGTTGACCCATGACGAGCTCCTATTTATTTGTTGTTTGTTAAACTTTTTAATTTCTGAACCAAAATTCTGGAATCTATTCGTAAAAGTAAATTAGAATAAATTTAGTCTGTTTAGCTTCGGTTCTTTACTCATTTTGCTACAAGAGTAATAATCTTCAGAATAATTACATAATAATTATCGACTCTTGACAAAATCTCTAAAGCCTGAACTGCTCTTAAGAGCCTTCGAAACAATCTCTATTTAAAAACTTAGATTGGACAATTGCTTCACTTCGTTCGCAAAAGTATATGGTTTTGCAAAGGTTCCTATTTAAAGAATTCGAAGCCTGTAATTCATGTAATAGTTAGTTAATCCATTCCATAACTGAAAAGAATTTGTAGAAAGCTTGTGATAAGTATGAATGATTGCCGATATTTTCGGTAATGGAAATCAAAAAAACCAACTCTTATCTTATCATATTTGCTCTTTGGATGCTTGTTTTTTCTGCAAGTAGCCAAATTATGATTATAGCTCCAATCCTGCCAGAAATTGGAGAAACACTCGGTACCCCTAAAGAACTACTTGGTAATCTGGTTACAGTTTACGCCATTATGGTTGGTATTTTTGCCATTATAATGGGGCCTTTCTCAGATAAAATCGGCCGACGAAAAATTCTTATGCTGGGAACAGGGAGCATGGCTTTCTTTCTTTTCTGCCATGCCTTTGTAACAAATTTTACTACTTTTTTAATAGTACGGGCCATGGCGGGTATGGCAGGTGGTGTGCTTAGTGGCTCGGCTGTTGCTTACGTTGGGGACTATTTTCCCTATGAAAAAAGAGGTTGGGCGAACGGATGGATAATGAGTGGTATTGCTGTTGGTCAAATACTTGGGATCCCCATTGGCACCTTTCTAGCAGAAAATTTTGGCTTCAAATCCCCTTTTATTCTGTTTGCAGGAATAATGGCACTCACTTTTATCCTGATCTTTCTAAAGGTCCCACAACCCCCTGTTGAGCTACATACCGATAAACTTACTATTAGCTCCTCATTGCGAAAGTACCTGGATCTTTTAAAACGAAATGATGTAAGGTCTGTTTCTTTATGCTACTTACTGATGTTTTTGAGCTTATCTGTTTTCATTATATATCTTCCGACATGGCTTGAGGAAACTTTTGGGATTTCTTTAACAACCATCGGTTATTTATTCGCTGTTGGCGGTATTGCTAACGTAGTTGCTGGGCCAAGTTCGGGATGGATTTCAGACAAAATCGGACGAAAGAACATGATTATTACATCATGCATTGGCTTATCCATCCTTATGTACTTTACAACTACATTGGTGACAGGCATATCAATGGCTTTCTTTCTATTCCCGGCGGTCATGGTTCTAATTGCAATGCGAATCAGCCCATTCCAGGCACTTTCTTCTGAGCTGGTAAAATCTAATAATCGTGGGACATTAATGAGTTTGTTGGTTGCAATTGGCCAAGTTGGGTACGGGCTTGGAGGTACAGTGGCAGGCCCCCTCTATACGTTAACAGGATATACAAGTAATACTTATTTTGGAGCAGCAGCCATTTTGTTAACCGCTGTAGTTGTCTGGAAGTTTGTTCCCGAACCTGAACTGGTAAAGAAGCCTCTTATTGACTCCTCCTTGATCGATACATAGGTCGTTAGCGATTTTTTCTTTCGTGTACTTAGATTTAATATGTAACTTTGGGTGCGAATAAATATCTCTATAAGGAAAAAGCTATGAAACGCCTCTTTACATTTGCACTTTTCACCATCTCAATTTGTACGATTTTTATTGGCTGCGAAGGCACCGGTTCAGATGATTCTGTTACTATTTCAGGCAGGGTTATTAATAATGTAAACAATAATGCCATCAACGAAGCCATTGTAGAAATTACTTCTCCAGAAGAGTTGCGAACTACTGTTATTACTGATACAACAGGAGCTTTTTCATTTAAAAATGTTGAATTAACTGAAACCACCGATATAATTATTGAGGCAAAAAAAACAGGGTTTGATAGAGTAAGTCTTACCGTAGTGGCTTCTCCCGGACTTGAAGTTGATCTTGATCAGCCGTTGGCATTAATACCTGAAACCAATCTTGATGAAGCTATTTCGATTTCAGGAGTTGTCCAGAATCAAATTAATAACGCACCCCTTAATGAGGCCATCGTAGAAATTGTTTCTCCTGAAGAACTAAATCAGGCCTTTGTAACAGGAGCAAACGGGGAATTTACTTTTTCTGAGATAGGTTTGGCACGTACTACAGATATAGTAATAGAAGCCAAAAAAACCGGGTTTGACCGCAAATCTTTAACAGTAGTAGCAACACCTGGTTTAAATATTACATTGGAAAATCCATTTGTGCTTGTTCCTGAAAACAATACAGAGGCAGCTGTTTCAGTATCAGGAAGAATAATTGATGAGTCAACAGGACTGGGCCTTAACCAGGCTATTGTTGATCTCGCCAATCCTAACGAGCTTTATCAAACCTTTACTACGGATGGTACGGGTGAATTCACATTCGAGGATATAAATATTAACAGAACTACTGTTATAACTATTGAGGCACAAAAAACAGGGTACGAAAAACAATCCGTTGAAGTAGTTGTTACTCCAGGATTAGAAGTAAATCTTCAAAATCCGTTAGTGCTATCCCCTATTGACGAAACCGGTGGCGGTGATGGAGGTGGTGTATTTGGGCCTTCAACCGGGGCGGCTCAAATCATCTTGTTAGGAACACCTAATCCGCAATCAATAAACATCGCTGAAACAGGAAATCAAATCAGCAGTTCATTTACTTTTGAGGTCCAGGATTCCGCTGGCCGTGCACTCACCAGTAGTAACCCTGCAATCGTGGAATTTGAAATTCTTTCAGGCCCTGGAGGTGGTGAAGCAGTTACGCCAACAAGCATTGTAACTAATGCTCAGGGTCAGGTTACTACTTCTTTGTTTAGTGGTAATGCGGCAGGTCCTGTTAAAGTTCAGGCTAGTATAACCAGAACCGATTTAACTCCAAATTTAGTTATAAAATCTACCCCTGTATTAATCGCAATTCATGGTGGATTTCCTAGCCCAAATCACTTCAGTATGACGGCCGAAACCCGAAATATTGAAGGTCTGTCATTCAATAATATTAAGGATCCTCTCACAGTAATTATTGGTGATGAGTTTAGTAATCCTGTAAAACCCGGTACTGCTGTTTACTTTAGCACAACAGGCGGTATTGTTCAGGGTTCTGCACAAACCGACAATGATGGAATTGCAAGTGTTAATTTAATCACTGCAGACCCACGACCCGCTAATGGCTTGGTTACAATTACTGCCAGTACAGTTGATAAAAATGACAATGTAATTACTACGAACGCTACTGTTCTCTTTTCCGGAACTCCTCAAACACCGGTTATTACTTCCGGTAATTCAAATTTCGCTATCCCTGAAAATGGAGGCGTTACTTTTACTTACCAAGTTACAGACCAGCTAGGAAACCCTTTAGCCAAAGGAACACAATTTACAGTAGAAGTAGGCGAAGGACTTGATTTATCCGGGGATGTAGATTTTCAGCTTGGTGATTATCTTGCACCCGGCCCCGGTGCTACACAGTTTTCTTTTTCAGTAGCGGATACCGATGACGAAAATAATACAGTGACCGAAACAACTATAAAAATAAAAGTCACAACCCCGAAAGGCCAAGAATCCTCAATCACACTTAACGGCACAAGAGCTAAAGCAATAAAAAAATAATACGTTTACTTTTTAAAATGACAGCCAACATATTCGATTATAACAGTACGGCATATAATGACCTTCTAAAAACTTACTGCGAAAATCCTAAAAGTATAAAACTGGTAGTTCTTGCAGGTACATTCAAGGATCACAGGAAGCACTGTATAAACCAGTTCATCTCCGAGACGATTGGGAAACCTGTATTTGTGGATTTATCCGAATATATAACCCGGTTTGAACAAGAAACATATCATAACCTTGACCAGTTATTTAGTGAATTATCTTCAGTTAATAGTCTTGTCATTTTCAAAAATGCAGAAGAACTTGGCGGAGTTTATACCGGGCATACCTACTCGGTTGTCAAATATGCCTCTCCCCAGGAAAAATATTTCTTAAAGAAACTTAAAGAGCTCAATTGCCTCGCACTTGTTGAGTTCATAAACGAAGACCACCTTGACCGTACTATCGCAAGAAATGCGGATGCAGTTATCCGGTTCAAGGTTCCATCATCCACTATTGAGAAGATATTCTGGGCAATTACACAGTTTAAAGTGAATGGTTCTTCCCTGCCTTCTCGTCGACCAGTATAATACATGAATGAACCTGTAGCACCCGCTACACAAAACACTGTTTGGCAGGATATAAAAGAATCCCTTGCCGGAACCGATAAAGATTTTACTAAAGGCAGTATAGGCAGAGCCATCCTGGTGCTTTCAATACCCATGGTATTGGAAATGCTCATGGAATCGGTATTTGCTGTAGTCGATATCTTTTTTGTTTCTAAGCTTGGTCCAGAAGCCGTTGCAACGGTTGGCATTACAGAATCGATGCTTACCATTATATATGCAGTAGCTATTGGCTTTTCAATGGCTACTACTGCTGTAATTGCCAGGCGATACGGTGAAAAGGATTATGACAAAGCTGCTCTTTCTGCTGTTCAGGCTATTCTTGTAGCCATCATCGCATCTGTACCAATTGGACTTTTGGGCGCTTTTTTCTCAAAAGACCTGCTGCACCTTATGGGAGCAACCGGGGATATCATTACCGAGTTCTCTATTTATACCACCATCATGTTCAGTACTAATGTGGTAATTATGCTGATCTTTATTATCAATGCCATTTTCAGGGGTACAGGTGATGCAACTATATCGATGAGGGCGCTTTGGATTGCAAACGGAATCAATATCGTTCTCGATCCCATTTTGATATTTGGTTTCTGGATTTTTCCTGAAATGGGTATAGCAGGTGCAGCAACTGCCACTTCTATCGGGCGTGGCATTGGTGTTGCCTACCAGTTCTACAAGCTATCCGGGCCTAATACCCGGATTAATATTTCCATGCAGCATTTGGTTGCCAGGTGGGACATTATGAAAAACCTGGTACGTGTTTCCCTTGGCGGTATTGGTCAGTTCATAATAGCAACCAGCAGCTGGATAGGGCTTGTCCGCATTATGGCAGAATTTGGCAGTATAGCACTTGCCGGGTATACCATTGCAATCCGAATCCTTATTTTTTCAATTCTTCCTTCCTGGGGAATGAGTAATGCAGCGGCCACTTTAGTAGGGCAAAACCTGGGAGCAGGCCAACCAGAACGTGCAGAAAAATCCACCTGGATATCAGCCGGGGTTAATATGGTGTTTCTGGGAATTGTAGGTGTCATTTTTTTCCTGTTTGCTGAAAGCCTGGTTAGTATTTTTACTTCTGATGCGGATGTAATTGACATAGGCGCCAGATCCCTGAAGATTATGAGCTACGGATACCTTGCTTATGCTTTTGGCATGGTTATTATACAAGCATTCAACGGGGCTGGTGATACTAAAACCCCTACTATTATAAACTTCTTCTGTTTCTGGTTATTGGAGATTCCGCTTGCCTATTTTCTTGCTCTTGAATGGGGACTAAATGAGGAAGGCGTCTTCTATTCTATTGTAGTGGCGGAAGTAGCGCTAGGTATAGTAGGCTTTATTCTATTCAAAAAAGGAAACTGGAAACAAACCAAAGTCTAATGAAAGTTATTGTAGCAATTGAAAAGTCTGGCCGTAGGGGAAAACAGGTAACTGTAATCAAAAATATACAGCATAATCCCCAACACATTGAAAAAATTGCCAAGAGCTTAAAATCCCAATTAGGAACCGGAGGAACTGTGAAAGGAAAAACTATTGAGATTCAGGGCAATCATGTTGATAAAGTAAAAGCCCTCCTTGCTAAAGAGGGCTTTACTTTCTAAAGCTTAAAAAGACTGACTATAAAGAAACTTTATTCTCTTGCCGCGGATCAAGATCGTAAAGTGAAGAAGCGGTAGCCTGAACTGTTTTATACCACTCATTTCCATACTTATCATTGATGGTATAGAAATCAGCAAAATCCGGTTTTCTCAGGTTCATTTTCCATTCCTGGGTTTTCGACTTAAAACTGGGGTCAATATGTAATAGCTCATGGTAAATAACCATTTCCTTGGTATTACCGTCCAGCATGTCCCAAAGCTCTCCTGATACTTCAATCAGGTAATCATTTCCTGAATAATACTTAACCTCGCGTGTGGCTTTCATACATTTAGCAGCCCGTTGTTTTGAAATATTGGGATATACCAAAAAATACCCAATCTCAGCAGGGCCAAACTCCATCTTATGCTTTTCAATTACCTTTTTTGCAATTGCCTCAATCTCAGGCGATTCCATCAATTGCTTATCGGTAGATATGACCTCTGCCGGGCTCAAAAAATCATTCTCAGTCATAAATACTTAATACCTGGCTCTTATTTGTTTTTTGGAATACTCACGGAAGTAGCAACAATAGAGTACTCAATCTGGTCGCCTTTAACGGCACCAGGATCTTTGCCAGCATCTTCAGCAAAATGCTTCGCATCTTCTTCCGAAATTACTTTTTTACTAAATGTTCCTGCAAGGGTGACCTTTTTGCCTTGTGAGTCTGTGGGAACAAAAAAACTATAATCTATAAACGTTATACGCGCTGTACTTTCTCCACTTTGGGCTACAAAAAAGCACCCTTTATCCTGGCATACCTCAGCAATCGTAGCTTCTACAATTATCTCTTTCCCAATATATTCCTCTTCATTTGTAATCACCTCATTCAGGGTAAGCAGGTTTTTGGGCTCAGTGAAAACCTCACCAAAAATTTCATGAGTTTCTGTAACAGCTACGGGTTCAGAATTCCTTTTTACTTCCCCATCCTGTGCGGTTACGGATAAAGAAATGGTTAGGAGCAAAGCTGTGAATAAAAGTTGTTTCATTGTCAGATTATTTTCTTATAAATATTGAAATTAGTAGCGGGGATCGACCATTTGCTACAGATAATAAAAGTAGAGTTTTCTGACTTAAATTGCGGTAACTAATTTTCTTTTTTATCCAAAATCAGAGGTTTTAAGATTTAATACATCTTCTTTTCATTCTTCATTTCTTATTACACTTTAAGCATGTATTATCATCTGCCCAATTAACTTAGTTAAATTTGTATGAGAAGCATACTGGCCGTCTTTTTCGGATTTGGACTAAGCCTGTTTATCGAAGGTTTTGCCAGAATTATTATTTCCTTCTTTCACACCCTTGAGCCGTCATTTTTTGGCATCAGCGCATTGCCCGGTACCAGCTGGATAATAGGCCTCTATATCGTTTCATTTGTATCAACATGGCTGGGAGCGATGATGGCACTAACTATCGCAGGTTATGCTCCTTATAAGCATTTAGCTGCTTTCTTAGCTTTGATTACATTATGGATACTTTTCGAAACACTTTCGTCCATAGGTGTATCACCTATATGGTATTTGATTACTTTCCCTTCTACATCAATTCTTGGTGCTCTCACAGCCGCATATACTTTTAAACTCAATCAAAATGCGATTACAAATTCTTAGAACCCTTTACAAAACTTCTAAAATCTTAGGCTGGAAGGTTGCTTCACTTTGTTCGCAAAAGGTATATGGTTTTGTAAAAAGTTCTCTTGGTATTTGTATTCTTTTAAGCCTTGCTAGTTGTATACCTGGAGATCAAATGTATACACTGCACTCAATTACAAACCCAACCGCCCCCGAAAGTTCACTTCCCCGGCTATTCACAGATAACACTGATAAAATATTTATGAGTTGGGTTGAGAAAAATGGCAAAGAAACAGTTCTACTCTACTCCTCACTTAAAAACGATATATGGAGCAAACCAGAAGAAATAAGCAGGTCTTCTGATTGGTTCGTAAACTGGGCAGACTTTCCCTCTGTAATTGCCCAAGACGGAAAAGCTATATCGGCTCACTGGCTAAAGAAAATACCCGGTAATACCTATTCCTATAATGTTGAGGTTGCCTCTGCTAAATCGAACTGGAATGATGTTGTAACCCCTCATACTGATAATACAGCTACTGAACATGGTTTTGTAAGTATGGTTCCTCATTCCGATTCTACCTTTCTTTCAATATGGTTGGATGGGAGAAACATGGAAACCGGGCATGGAGGCCATGATAACTACGGTGACTTAAATACAGCTATGACTTTGCGGTCAGCTATCCTAACCCATGACTTAGACCTGCTTCAGGAAGCTGAAATTGATGCTTCGGTTTGTGAGTGTTGCGGAACTTCAGCCGTTCGTGTGAACGATGGGTTTCTTGTAGCATTCAGAAACCGTACTTCTGAAGAAATCAGGGATATTTACGTTTCAAAACTAACAAGTGAAGGCTGGTCAAAACCGATTTCCGTACATAACGACAACTGGTACATAGCTGCGTGCCCGGTAAACGGGCCTTCCCTCTCTGCCCTGGATGAGAAGGTGGCTGTTGCCTGGTATACTGCTGCCAACGACACATCCAAAGTACTGTTAAGCTTTTCTGAGAATTCAGGAAATAGCTTTGCAGAACCTATCCGGGTTGATACAGGTTTACCACTTGGCAGAGTTGATGTACAGGTATTGGCTAATGGCCTTACTTTCGTTAGTTGGCTAGAGAGAAACCCCGATGACCGTTCTAAAGCTTATTTCATGGTGAAACTACTTTCCGGCACAAACCAGGTAATCCAGGAATTTAAGGTAGCAGAGATTTCTTCCAGCAGATCTACGGGGTTTCCGCAAATAACTTCCTCAAATAATCAACTGGTATTGGCCTGGACAGAGTTATCTGAAGATGAATCCAGGCAAATAAAAACGGCTATTCTAAAATAGCCGGAAATCCGGGATACCCTGCCAACTCTGCAATCAAAATTCCAATGGCTGTATTATCATGCCAGCCTGAAAAACGCATAGCGTGTGGGCCATAAGCCATTAAAGGTGTGGGTATGCCTGTGTGGTAATCCGTTGTCCAGAATATCTCCAGTTCTTTGGTACCTGAAGGCGATTTTTGGAAAGTCATTCCTCCTGTTTCATGATCTGCTGTAACAATAACAAGTGTTTCCCCATCTTCCTGGGCAAAATCAAGTGCTGTTTTAACAGCAGCGTCTAAGTCTTTTACTTCCCTGATTACATACTCAGCGTTGTTTTCATGTCCACCCCAATCAATCTGGCTTGCTTCAACCATCAGGAAAAACCCTTCTTCATTGGCTGAAAGTATTTCCAGGGCTTTATCAGTCATTTCGGATAAGGTTGGAGTTCTTACTTCACTGGGCATTCCTTTATCGGCAAATAATCCTAAAATCCGGTCAGCGTCATTTTCTTTCATCTCCTGAACATTTTCAACATAACCATAACCTGAAGCTTTAAACTCTTCAACAAGGTTCCGGTCATCTTTTCTTGAACTTCCTTCCTGATCCTGGGGAATAAAGAACTCTTTACCACCACCTAAAAATACTTCCACACCGGAGTCAAGATATTGTTCTGCAATGGTAGTCTGCATCCCCCTGGACTCAACGTGTGCAGCAAAACTGGCAGGTGTAGCATGTGTAATAGTTGAAGTGGCTACCAAACCCGTACTTTTACCTAATTCTTCGGCAATCTCCAGTAAGGTCTTACAACTTCTTCCATCAGGTAACCAGGCAACTTTGCCATTATCGGTTTTCTTTCCGCATGAATATGCCGTAGCACCTGCAGCAGAATCTGTGATCAAGGTATTTGCTGCATGTGTACGCACAATCCCGGTTACAGGCATACGTTGCAGGGTCAGGAAACCATCTGCTCCTACCAAACTGTACTGGCCTGTAGTAATCTGGGCTAACCCGGTTCCGTCACCAATTATTAAGATCACATTTTTGATGGGGCCGTCTTCAACCAAAGGTAATTTAGCCTGGTTAACATTCTTGCTTTCAATTACAGCAATGGTTTCACTTTTTTGAGCGATCATTTGGCAATTGATCAAAAAAATGGAAGCTATCAATACGAGTGTCTTTTTCATGGTCTTTTTTCTTTAATGTAATTTTTCTCAGGTTAAGCAACCATTAAACTATGGCTATTAATCTTTCCCGAATCGCGGGATCAAACTCTTTATAAGCCCCCAGAAGCCTTTAGCAGGTTTTCGAACTCCCTGATTCCTTTTTGTGGCTTTTTCTATCCTGTCGGGAGTAATAAAAACTTTGGGTTTTTCTTTTAGCTTAGGTTCCTTCTTCTTAGACTTACTCTTAGGTTTAACCGGCGTTTTCTTAGCAGGCTTTGTTCTCTTGTCTACTTTAGGTTTTTCTTCCTTTTTTGGAGAAGTTTTTGCTGCAGGTTTGTTCTTAAGAGTAATTGCTACTTTACCGTCGCTCCCGATATCTATATTTACCGTTTTGAGGTTCAGAGTTCCGGGTTTAAGTCCGTCAATCTTTTTTGGCGAAGAAGCTTTTTTATCAGCTTTTTTTACAACAACACTAGTGGTCTTCTTTTCAGTCTTTTTCTTTTCAGTTGAAGCAGAAAGATCCGGGTAATCCAATACTTTAAGATCAGCACCTACTTTCTTTTTTATGGGATTGAAGAATTTTTCATCAGCCTTACTTACAAAAGTAATAGCAATTCCTTCTTTGTCATATCTACCGGTTCTTCCAATCCTATGGATATAATCCTCGACCGCCTTTGGCACATCATAGTTCATAATGATGGAGACGTTATCAATGTCAATACCTCTTGCCAATACATCTGTTGCCACAATTACCGGCACTTCACCGTTTTTAAACGCGCGAAGGGACGCTGTCCGCTCACCCTGGGTTCGATCCCCATGAATACTACCTGCATTAATACCGCGCTTTTTGAGGGTTTTCTCAAGCTCATTTGTCCCCTTTTTTGTAGCACTAAAAATGATACAGGAACTCCAGTCCAGATCATCAAGAAGATATTCAACAAGTCCCAGTTTTTTCCGGGGGGGAGCAAAATATGCACGTTGATCCACTCTTTTAGAGGTGGTTGACACTTCAATCTTTACCTCAACAGGATTATTCATAATGCTTTTCATCAGCTTTTGCAGCTCTTTAGGCAGCGTGGCAGAGAAAAGCATGGTTTGACGCTCTTTGGGAACACGATCAATTATGTGTGTTACGTCAGGTAAAAAACCCATATCAAGCATTCGATCAGCCTCATCCAAAACTAAAAATCGTATTTGGCTAAAATCGATATCCAGTACTTTCATCTGGTCGATGAGCCGGCCCGGTGTTGCAACTAAAATATCGACACCTGCCCGTATCGCATTTGCCTGCCTGGAAAAATCCTCTCCCCCGATGATAGTGGCCGAAGTAATACCTGTATGATATCCTAAAGCAAATATCTGTTCATCAATCTGTTGTGCCAATTCCCGGGTTGGGGACAAAATCAATGCCTGGATACCTTCGGAAGGTTGCCTTAGTATCAGTTCAATTATAGGGAGTACAAATGCCCCCGTTTTTCCTGTCCCCGTCTGTGCTGCCCCAAGTATGTCCTTCCCTTCCAGTGCAGCAGGTATGCTTTTTTCCTGGATCGGGGTTGGCTCTTCATATCCAACATCCTGTAAGCCTAGTTGAAGAGACTCCCGAAACTTAAATTCATTAAATGTCAAAGTGCTTCCGTCTTATGTCTGATTTTAAAAGCGAATATACACAGAATAACTGAATTAAAATTCCACATTGACGTAAATAGGTTTTATTTTCAGGCTTTTTATTACCCATTAAATTAAAAGA
This sequence comes from Balneolaceae bacterium, assembly GCA_006969905.1. GTDB lineage: Bacteria > Bacteroidota > Rhodothermia > Balneolales > Balneolaceae > Balneola. The sequence continues at coordinate 2,807,214 of CP030887.1, forward strand.
TTACATGAACTCCAATCGACTATTCTCAACATTTGCCCTAGTACTCTTACTGGTAACTTTAGCTTGCCAACAGCCTTCTTCAAAATCTGCCGATCAAATTTCTAAAATGGATCCTGAGACTAAACTTGACAGTATTAGTTTTGCGCTGGGTTATCAAAATGGTGCTTTTCTTGCACGTGAAGGAGCCACTGAATTTAATTTTGACCAATATCTTTCAGGTTTTGTGAACGGGCTTGAAGGCAAAGAAAAACTTAATGATGAGGAACTTAATCAAATTGTTAATGCCTTTCGGATAGAGCTTCGCACAAAAGTAAAAGAAAAGAACAAATTGGAAGGTGAGCAATTCCTTGAAGAAAATGCATCAAAAGAAGGTGTAATGGTTACCGAATCAGGTTTGCAGTATAAAATTATTACTGAAGGTTCCGGAAAATCGCCTGAAGCAACAAATACAGTAAAAGTAAATTATGAAGGATCTCTTATTGACGGTACTGTTTTTGACAGCTCTTTTGAAGGAGGCCAACCCATTGAGTTCCCTTTGAACCGTGTAATCCCCGGATGGACTGAAGGGGTTCAACTAATGAAAGAAGGCGCTACTTTTGAGTTTTATATCCCTTCAGAACTGGCTTATGGAGAAAACGGAGCGGGCGGTGTAATACCTCCCAATGCTACTCTTATTTTTAAAGTAGAGTTGCTCGAGGTTAAGTAACTCTATCGCTCATCTGTTCAAAAACAAAAAGCCCGGTATATATTTATATACCGGGCTTTTTAGAAATTATTAGTAATAATTACGAAGCAAGGTTCGTCAGGATAATGATCTTCGTAACCGCTTCAATATTTGCTTCACTCATAGAAGTTGAGCTCGCCATATCGCCAGAAGTTGATTCTACTTCATTAAAAAAGGTTGAATAGATAGTTAGTGCTGCTGTAGCATTTGTAGTACTTGAAATTGCACTTTCAAATACTGTTTTTGCACCAGTAGTTGAGTTAATTTCAGTTTTAACACTTACTACAAATGTTGCTTCTACAGAAGAATCACTTGCCATAGCAGTTTGCACTTCATTCATGTAATCTTCAAAAGCAGCTTCAACATCAGCTTTAACGCCAACAGCTGCTTTTAATGCTGCTTTTAGTTTTATACCTGCATCAGCAATAGCTGTTTTAGTTTCGTCAGACATCTCAGAAGCTTCAGCCTTAGCTCTGACCGCTGCATCAACTACAATTCCGGTCATTATAGATGTTTGTGCCCTTGCTGAATTTTCTGCTTCTGTAGAAGCAGATTCCATACTGTTTATCAGAATTCTACTCCATAGCTCAATTGCATGTGCAGCCTTATTGGCTTCTACACCAGCACTTATCATTGCAGTCGCAGTAGTTTCTAAAAACAAATCAACAGCTGCAGTTTCAGCTTGGGTAGTACTTGCGGCACTAAGATCTGTTTCTAAACGAGCTTGTGCTTCAGCAAGAACCTCAAGGGTTGCATTAAGCTTTTCTTCAGAATTATTCTCTATTTCATTCTGAAAGAACCTGATTCTTGCTTCAGCAGAGTTTTTTAGCGATGTGGCAAACCGAATAGCCAACGAAGAACTATTATTTATTTCTTCCTGAATAGTAGATGTAACCACCGCTTCTATATCGGATTTGGAAACAATATCAGCTGCACCTTGAGCTACTAACTGAGCAAAAACTTTCGTTTCAGCGGTTGACTCAAGATTAATGGGTTTTAAATTAATAGTGCTTCCTTTTTCAACTGCACCCGAAATGAATCCCATCATTTCCGTGGCATTTTTCTTGGCTACTACCACATAGTTTTGGGCTGCATTAATGTTGAAGGTAAGAGAAAAATTACCATTCGCATCTGTAGTTGTTTCTATACCTTCTAAAGTTTCGATACTTCCGTTCGCAGAAACAGTAGCCATAGTAACAACAGTGCCTTCCTCAAGTGAATTTGTTTTGGCTTGAGTCTGCTCAACTCTGCCATTTACTGTGGCCGATTCATCATCAGCACTGTTTGAACTGGAACATGCGAAACCAATAGTAGAAAGTATTAAAGTGAGAATTAATATTGGTGATTTCAGTAGTTTATTATTAATCAGCATATCGACTATTTTTGATTAAAGGTTAACTGACTACTTTTATAGCTCACATAAAGAATTGTTCCAGCTTTTTTAATCTTTAGAATAGAACCAAAGCTTCTGAAGTCAGGTAAGCAAGAGCGCTTACCTTTTATTAATACCTCCTAATACTGATTAAAAACTTCTAAGCGACTCTTTGTAATAATTGTCTCATATTTGTATTGCACACAAAAGAAAGGGGACCAGATATCATCTGATCCCCCATGAATACGTTGGCTTTTTCGGGGTACAAAGTCAATGAAAAGCTACAACTGATAGTTGTAGCTTTTTTTTTGAATAAAGTTCCTTGGTACCATCCCCTCTAATTCATAAGCTTTTTGGCCAAGCCACTGGTACGTATAATTTTTTGATGAACGGCCTCCTCAAATATTGTTTCACTTCCAACTACAAGAATACTTTTACGGGCTCTTGTTACAGCTGTATATAAAAGTTCTCGCGTAAGTACCGGATTTATGGTATTTGGAAGTAATAAAACCACATTTTCATATTCCGAGCCCTGGCTTTTATGAACTGTCATACAAAAAGAAGGCTCATAATTCTGAACCCGATTTACCGGAATTGTGCGAGAGATATCCCCCTCTACAACCAAGATTTCTTTACCCTCAATTACATGAAGAATTCCTGTTTCTCCGTTTCGAACATTCACAGAACGATCATTTTTTGTAAAAAGAACTGGCCGTCCGGTGTACCAACCTGTTTGTTTTGCACCAATTAGTTTTCTCACACCTTGTTCAGAAATCTGATTTATCCTCTCTACCCCAAACTCCCCTTTCCTTGTTACACATAGTATCCGGTATTCGTTGAACAACTTAAACTGAGACTCAGGGTCTTTGCCGGCATATTCCTGATACGCCTGGATAATATTTTTTTGAAGTATTTCTGTCAGAACTTTGTTGGAGGGCGTTAGAAACTGTATATCAGGGTATTGGGAAGAAGAAAGCAATTCCAGACACTTTTTGCTATCCCCCCTATTGATGGTTTCTGCTAATTGTTTTAAACCTGATTGTTCATCAAATCGGAATGATCTCTTTAACAGAACAATGGAATCATTAAGATGTGCCATCTCATTTTTCCCTGGTACTTCAAGTTCTTCTGCTACTGCATCTGAAAAATAGTTATCAGCACTTTCACAAATATCACCCAATACAGAACCTGCTTCAACAGATGCCAGTTGGTCTTTATCGCCCAGCATGATCAACTTACAGGATTCTGGAAGTGCCCTTATTAACTGAACCCAAAGCCGGATGTCGAGCATAGAAACTTCATCCACTATAACTGCATCATATTGAATCCGGTTTTCCCTGCCGAATAAAAAACTACCATCGGGCTTGGCACCCAACAATTTGTGGATAGTGACTGCAGTAATACCTTCTTTGCTTACAGCATCATTTAACCGTTGGGCAGCTTTACCTGTGGGTGTAGCAAGGGCTATTCGTGAAATTCCGGCTTTACCAAAAACCTCGATTATTTTGTCAACTGTATAGGTTTTGCCTGTTCCTGGCCCACCCGAGATTATCGCAAAATCTTTCATCAAAGCCAGTTTTACTGCAACTTTCTGCCAATTAAGATCCTCCTCTTCTTCAAAAAAAGCTTCAATCACTTTTTGTACTTCTTCAGGAGCCTTCTTAACAGGTCGCTCGCTTCTACTCAATATCCAGCCGGCCAGTTCTGTCTCATATTTCCAATACTTTTGTAAGTAGAGCCTGTTATCCTCAAAAACCAGGGGTTTTAATTCTCCATTTGTAGCCACCATTTCACTGTTTTCAAGCAAAGGAGCAAGTTCTTTAATATCCAGGTTTTTGATTAAATCAAAAGGTTGTACATAGGAAGAAAGCGTATCCAAACGAATACATACATTGCCTTTTAATTGATAGTGAACTACCAGTGCAAGCAACAGAATGACCCGATTGTCCTCTTCCGGAAAAAGCTTACAAAAACGAACTGATACCTGGTATTCAACTCTTCCAATTATTTTGGATTCGTAAAGGTTCTTCAAAAGGGACAGTGCTTCCATTAAGTGCCCCCTTTAAATAGAAAGTCTAATTCTCTCACTTTTTCTAAAGAAGGGCGATCAAAGAAAACACCCCTTGAGGTGTATTTTGGGTCAAGTCCTCTCAGGAAAAGATAGATTACTCCTCCAAAATGCTTTTCATAAGAGTAATCGCTTTTCCGAAGCTTAAGAAACCTGTGTAAGGCTACTGTATAAATATGATATTGCACATCATAATTGGAAGATGTTACGCTCGAAAGCATAGAATCATAATCATATTGAGAGGAATCATTACCGAGGTGATTACTTTTGTAATCCAGAATGTAATACCTGTCTTCGTATTCAAATATCAAATCAATGTATCCCTTCATAAAACCATCAATCGAGTATTGAACAGATTTAGTAAGCTGAGCTTTTGCAAGAATTCGATTAATACCATTTGCACTAATACCTGAAACCGGAAAATGAAACTCCAGTTCTTTTAAAACCTGAAGGTTTGACAGTTTTGAAAGGCTTATACCTGAATCTAAAACCGGATGGTTTACAGAGTTAAGAACCCAATCTTCTAAAACAGTTAACCATTTACTATCTAAGCCGGATTGATTTAGTTCTGTTTCTATTACTTTGTTGAAGGAATCCGGATCATTGAAAGAGATATTTTCAAAAATAGCATGTAATAAATTTCCTGTTCTTACTCCACGGGGAAAACCGAATACAGTTAAATCATCCTGTTCTACTAAATCGGTTTCTTCATTACCAGTTTCATCCAGTTCAAAACCTTCTAATTCATAAATATGAGGCTCTTTCCCTGAGGTTAATGAGGAAAAACTGACCATCCGGTAGAAACTATCCAGATTCTCTCTTTCAAAAGTTTTGACTTCATAAGTAAGCGGCTTTTTATCTTCTGTTTCATCAATTTCTACCTCTAATTCAGTACTCTTCCTAAAAGCTATTTCATTCTTCTCTGCAAACTCTTTTAGTTCATTAAATAGCACTGAAGAACCTGAACCTGACCTCCTGGTCTTTTGAATTTTTGCTTTCAGCTTATCGAATACCTCTTGATACCCTTTCATTAATCCATAAAGAGGTGAACGGTCCGATTCAATTTCTTCCGGGATAAAAACAAAACAGGCTGATTTAGCTCTTGTAAGAGCTACATAGGTTAACCGAATGCGCTCTGCAAAATCTGCTTTAGCTGATTGTAACCTGTTATCAAATCTTTCATAACCTTCACTTCCAATATCCAGGTAGGCATCGCCATCCCGATGAAAAGAGAAAACAGAAGAATCTTTTGTATCTACATCTTCCCATAAATAAGGGCAAAAAACAATATCATACTCAAGCCCTTTACTGGCATGCATGGTAACGATTTGTACCAGTTCTTCATCACTTTCCAGCCTGATAAGCTCATCATCTGAAATAGACCCAACTGATTTTACCTTTTTACTGAGGTATCTGAAAATTGCACTTGGTGTAGATATCTTTCCGTAATATGCTTTACCTAACAGTTCAATAAGGTGATTGAGGTTTGTAATCCGGCGCTCTGCATCAAAGAATTTTGCAAGATTTAGTTCAACATCAAATTCAATAAATAATTGACCTATAGCCTGGAGAAAACCTTCTTTTTTCCAGGTGTTTGCCGCCTCCCGGAACTTCGATAGAATAGCATCCCATTTCATTTCGTTGTTTAATAGATCCTGAATAGCCACAGCATTATAACCCATCAACTGGGTAGCTAGTGCTGAACGTATGCTATCATCGACACCCGTATTGGCAATTGCATCAAGAACCTGTAAAAGCTCCAACGCCTCACGTGATTGATACACGCTTTCTTTACTTCTGATTACACTCTTAATCCCTATTGATCGTAACTCATCCTGTACATCTGATGCCTGTTTGTGAGTACGAACCAGAACTGCAATACTGCCTTGTACCACTTTTTTCCCACCAACTTCATAAGGCTCATTTAACAAAACGGCAATTTCTTTGGCTACACTTTTGTTTAGCGATTGGCGTGTATCTGTTACATTTTTGCTATGAGAACTTGTATAAATAAATTGAAGTGCTTTAACCGATTCCTGGTTCCTGGTCAATATAAGTTCTGCATTGTTTTTTTGTACCGGGAACCGGGCTTTATTGAACTCAAGATCATTTATTACAAAAGGCTCTTCTGAATATGAAAACACTTTATTTACTGAATCTATCAATGGCCCGGACGAGCGGTAATTATGAGTCAGGTAGTATACCTGATCAGGGTCTGCATCTTTTTTAGCAGCCAGGTAAGTAAATATATCTGCCCCACGGAAACTATAAATAGCCTGTTTGGGATCACCAATCATAAACAATGAGGTTTCTGAGTTTTCAGAAACTGAATACAGGCTTTTAAAAATGGAATACTGAACAGGGTCTGTATCCTGAAATTCATCTATAAATGCAATGGGATACTTTTTCCTTAAAGACTTTACCAATCCTGAATCAGGCTTTGAAACTCCAATTTCTACCGTTTTCAGTAAGTCATCATAGCTCAATAAGTCCCTGTTAGATTTAGCTGCCTTTACCTTTTCGATGATTTCATTTGCTGCTTTTTTCAGAAAGGATACTTCCAGTGATTGAAGTTGCCCGCTCAGTTCCAGGTATCGATCAACCTGATCGGTAACTGCTAAACCCGGAATCGAGTTACCTTTAGTTACTTTTTCATAAATACTGTTGCTAAATAACTCAAGCTTGTATGCAGGTACAAGTGGTACAATATCGGAATGAACCCAGTTGAGTATGTTTTTTAAAACAACAGGTACATTTTTGTTGTAAGTGGTTTTATTTAAAACACCGCTTTCAAGTATCTCCCTCAATTTAGTTTCCTCTTCAAGAAAAGCTGTTCTTAATCCATGAAAAGTACTCTTTATATCATCATAAATAGTTTTGAAATGTTGTGTGTCGGGAACATCAGGCACCAGGATTGAGTAGCTGTTGCGTAATACATTCTTCACATACAGCTGCAGCTTATCCGGGTGATAACCCAAATCCACAATGAACTTTTGTATAGCTTGTTCAAAGTCGTCTTCTTTTTCTTTAATAAAAGCTCTCCAAAAACGATCAATTTCATCTTGAATTAAATCACTTTCATCCGGGAGAATTTCAAACTTAGAAGAAACTCCAAATTCAACACTGTATTCTTTTAGCAATCGTTGGCAGAATCCGTGAATAGTTGAGATCTGAGCTTCCTCAAAACTGATTAAAGCTTCTTTAAGCACTTGTATCGGAGTGTGATCATAATTCAGCGAAAGCTTCTGCAGGAAATCATCATCAGCCTGCCCCTCTTCCAAAGCAGCTATACTTTCCGTTATTCGCCTTCTCAATCTTGACTTAAGCTCTGCTGTGGCTGCTTCTGTATAAGTGAGTACCAATATGTTTTTAGGTTCAAGATTCTTTTCAATAAGTGCCCTTACGTATAGCGAGGCAATATTATACGTTTTGCCCGTTCCTGCACCCGCCTCAACCAAACTTATACCTGATAATGGAGCATCAAATATGTTCAATTCCTTACTCAAAGCCCCGATTCCTCCAAAGTTTCAAGCAACGGGCCCCAAAACAACAAAGCATTTTTTGAAAAATCACCGGTCATAAGCGGTTCTTCACCTCTCCAAACCAATTCATTGTAATATTTCGCACCTTCTCCAGCTACGTAATCAGACCCAACCCATTTTTTGAGTGCCTGCTCAAGTGATTCTAATTCCGATTTATTTTTATTGGACGCTATCGAAAATACCTTTGAGCTTTCGGGGAAAAAGTTTAAAGATGCTTTCTTCTTGCCTGCTACATTATACCAATTAAATAAAGCCTGAAGTATAGAACAGGGTTCTTGCACAGTTTCTAGTGACGAAACCTGGATTTTGCCTGAACCCTCTTTTGATATCAGGATACTTCTTTCAACACCGGTATCACAGGCTGATAACAATAAGTGATTCATCCACAGGTCAATTAGATCGACAGCTCTTGCCCTGCCAACCCGCCAAATCACTCTATTTTTTCCGTAAATATTTCCGATTAATCCCGCTATTCTGGATTCACCAATATTCAGGCTTATTTCCTGCATATCAACTTCACTATTTATAAAACCCGAAGAAGCTTTTTTTAACTCAGAAATCAATTCCCATTCCTGGCTTAATTCTTTTTTACCCGCAATTCCTAAAGGAAGCAATCCTGCGGATTCTGCATAATCCTGTAATCGTCCAAGGGGTACGTCTTTAAGATTTCCGTCCAATAATAATTGATCCAGTTTATACTTCTCCAACCCTGTAAGTTTAAAAACTTCCCTGTCTTCTAATTCATTCTCATGATAAGTATCATGAACTTTTAACACATTGGACAGAAAGTATTTACACGGATAAGAAAAAAATCTGATTATATCCTGAACAGTTATGATGGCGTCATCTTTTGAATCCCCCATTGACAGGTTATCGGGTAAGAAAACGTCTTTTCTAACATTCAAAGAATGAACTCTTTTTGAAACATCCCTTCGTTTTACTGAATAGCTGCAAAGTTTTCTGAAATAGTATGGATCAAATCCATGAAGTTTATGATTTATGAAATGCTCACCTGAATTCTTCAGGTAAAGAAATTGCTCAAATAACTGTTGAATAAAAACAGAGGGTAATTTTTCAGCTTCATTTTGTTGATCCTGGCCTATATAGCTTAGGTGAAGAAAATCCTGTGCACTATTCAGAAGCTCCAGGAAAAGCATAGCATCGTCATCTTTTACGACCCTGTCTCCCGGCTCAGGGAAAGTATGTATAAGATCAAATTTGGGACGGGCAGGATTTCTTGGGAAAACCCCTTCATTAAGTCCCAAAATTGCAACAAATTTAAAGGGGATACTTCTGTATGGTATGTATGTACTCAAAACAATACCCCGGCCCAAGCCGGCTGAAGCAGCTTCAGAACCCATCATTTGTTCATTTAACCATAATGAGAACTGACTGAATGAAATTGTGGCCCTGGTTTTTGCATACTGGGCTGATTCTATGAGTTTATCTAAGGATGAATAAACTGAACTAAGCTCTGTAGAATTGCCAACAACCTGGGCAATCCAACTCTTGCAGCTCAACAACCAGCCTGAAACAGTTTTGGGTTCGTGAATTTCTTTTTGGATGAATCTGAGTTTATCCAGTACCTCGGAAAGCTTCGCAACAAGTTCTACCTGCTCTGATGTGGATATCTTTTTGAAAGGGATGGTATCCTTTACGGTTCGGAATGCCTCATCTTCCATCATAAATCCGCTGAATAGATTCAGAATGGCTTTCTCAATAGTATATCTACCCTCTTCTGTTCCCAGTCCCCAATGGATATTATTTTCGATGAACCAATTTTTAATAGCGTATATATCTTCTTCAGTAAAATTATAAACATTTCGAACTGCCTGCAGCTGTAAAAAATCCAGAAATGATGAAGCCTTAATCTCATTGGTTTCAAGAAGCTGAATCAGCTCAAGAAGGCAGGCTTTTAATGAATCTTCAAATGTATGAGGGATAGTCACTGGAACTTTAACTTCCCCTTCATGTATGCCAAATGTGGTTTTTATTAAAGGGCCGTATGACTCCATTTCCGGAACCAGGATCAAAATATCATGGAGTTTAAGAGAGGCATCTTTGTCAAGCGCAGTGAGAATTTCATCCTTGAGTGCTTCAACTTCGCGTTTAACAGAATGACAGGAATGAATCTTAACTTCCTGTTTGTCTATTGCCCGATCTAAATCCATAAAGAGTTCTGACGCTTTATAGCCTTTCTTCTCTTTATCCAAAGTTTGCAGAAGTAAAACCTGCACTTCTTTCTTAGACTTATACCATCGTTTCTCAATTAACGTTGGGTTTCCATTTTTTTCCGTAAAAGTAAGATCATAGAAATGAATGTCGATAACACCTGCCAGAGAGGATATCAGCTGAATGAAAGGAGCCGAATAATGTGATAATCCAAAAACAGCAATTGAGTCGGGCAGATCTTTTATCTGTGTATCTTCTTTGGCCAGTTTTGAGATCAACTCCTCAAAAGCTTCTGCCCGGTTTGGTATTTCTGGGTAATGTTTTGCCCAAAAACTATTTAACTGTCTCCAAACTTTTGCCTGCCATCTCTCAGAGTAATCATTAGTCCTAAGGTTTTCCTCAGCCCATCCATTGAGCATTTCCGGCCTGTAAACCTGGTACAGGTCAAAAACATCAGCTATTTGACCAGCAAATTCAAATCTTGTCTTTTGGCTATCTAGTTCAAATGGAATCGTGCCTGATTTCCCTTCTTCGAATAGATCAAACAAACTCAGTTGCATCGCTATCCGGTCTGATGGTAGCTGTTTGGGTATTCCGGGCTTTATCAACCGATAAACCTTCCACATTAATTCAGATGGGAAAATAAACTCATTGTTGGCAGATATGCCTTTCTTCTCAGCCTGATTCAAAGAAAGCCACTGCTGCATTTCGCGATTCTGAACAACAATCCAATCCTTCTCGAATGGATTCTCTAAATCAGATGCAGAATGATTTTCCAGGAATAATTCTAAAAGCGCTGTTAACGTATTCGCTCTGTAGTTATAAAACATAAATGTCAGCTGTTACTGACAGTAAGTATACAAAATAGCGATGGGTTAAACTGCAAAACTCTAACCGTCTTTGTCCTCTTCTTCATTTAATTTAGAAGCCAAAAGTTCGTTAGCCAATGCCGAATATGACTTCCCTTTTTGATCAGCTATTTCTCTAAGTTTTTGAATGGTTTTCTCTTCTAAATAGTAACTCACTATCTTTTTAGGGGAAGGCTTTTCTTCTTCTTTTTCTGCGTCTTTGCTTATATCCCGAATAAAATCCAGCGAAGAATGGTTATTTAAACTATAAGCTAAAGGGTTATGCCCCAAGCTTTTTCGCTTATCCATTATCAATGTCCATTTTTTATCTCTTTGGCAAGGGAAAAATAATCCTCCGCACCTTTACTGTCACCCGCGTATTCAAATATAGTTTTATGATGGCTTGGAGCTTCTGCTAAAGCAACATTATCACGAATAATTGTTTTGAATACCTTCTTTCCAAAATAATCGCGGATATGCCCTACAACTTCTTTATTGAGGTTTTTTCTTCCATCATACAGTGTACAGATAATACCCCCTACTTCCAGGTTATTATTAAGCCGCTGCTGTACAATTTTAATGAGATCCAAAAGCTTTGATAACCCGTGGAGCGCTAAATACTCTGATTGCAAAACTATAAATACATCTTCTACAGCAGTAAAGGCATTCAACGTCAGCAGCCCTAAATTTGGCGGACAATCAATAAGAACGAAATCATATTCGTCTTTTTTTAACTGCTTCATAAAGTTCTTTAGCAGGCTTTCCCTGGCAGGTTCATTAGCCAACTCCATTTCAGCACCGGAAAGCTCCAGGGATGAAGGAATAAAATCAAACCCGTTGTGCTTAATGATTACTTCACTGGCTTTTGCCTCACCTTTTAGTGCATGGTAGATTGTCTTTTCCATTCTGTTGGAATGCATCTTCAAAGAGTAGGTTAAATTAGCCTGCGGATCTAAGTCGATTAGAAGCACTTTCTTCCCTAATTTTGCCAGTCCTGCGCCTACATTAATGGTTGAAGTTGTTTTCCCAACACCACCTTTTTGATTTGTTAATGCAATAGTCTTCATTTGTTGAGCTTTTAAAGCCAGTTGTTCTTTTTGTACACTAAGAGAGTAGGTATTTAATCCTTTGTTACAACATAATAAAAGCTTTTTAGTGATACCATTAGGGATTATTCATCAAAAAAAAATATTTACAAAAGAAACATTTTTTGAGCACTGTTTAAGATAAATAATCAGGTACTCAGTGGAATTCTGTTTATTTTACAAAAAACAACGCGAATACAATTTATATGAGATTCTATAGCAGAAAGCTTATCAAACCCCAAGACCTGAATGCACATGGTACCTTATTCGGAGGAGCAGTCTTAAGCTGGGTTGATGAAGAAGCCGCAATTTTTGTGCTTTGCCAATTAGGAAAAGGAAACATCGTTACCAAATACATGTCCGAAATAAACTTTGTTAACTCTGCACCTTTGGGAGAAGTTATTGAAATTGGGATGGAATTGGTTAGATTTGGGAGAACATCAATTACCATTAAATGTGAAGTAAGAACGAAATTTGAGAAAAAAACGATTATCACCATTGATGAAATTGTTTTTGTTCATTTAGATGAATCGGGGAAACCTACTCCCCACTTTGTTACTGAGCCTGCAAACGAATAATTAGCTATTGAGTAATTCAAAAAAAATAGTTGACTTTTCCTCCTTAAACGAAATGCTTTACGGAGATGAGGAGTATATCCATGAGTTTGCTGAAGCAGCAATAGTCTCCTTTACTGAATTCAAAGAAAACTTTGTCACATTTTTGAAACAGCGGGATGAAGTAAACCTTAGAAAAGCCGGGCATAAAATTAAACCCGTCGCACAAATGCTGGGTATCCAATCTATTCTGGATGAATATGAAACCTCTAAAGAACTACTTTGGAGCAATAAGGATGATGCTGAATTAAAAAATTCGGCAAAAAGAATGTCTGAAATATGTGACCAGGTTTTAGGTGAACTGAAAGACCTGCTTTCCTGAATAGATGTTATTTTTTTGTGATACTTTTTGCTGATCAACTTCATAACTATCAGCAAAATAAATGTTATGGCTCAAACTGAACATCCTATCCTTATTATTGAAGATGATCTTGATCTTTCCGAACTCATCAAAATTCAATTAACAGATCAGCATTTCCAGGCTGAACAGGTTACAAATGGAATTGAAGCTCTGGAACGGGCACTGAAAAATAACTACGACCTCATCATCCTCGACGTCATGCTGCCCGGCATGGATGGATTTGAGATCTGTAAAAGAATCCGGACAGAAAATTCACAAATCCCCATTCTCATGCTTACTGCAAAAGCCGAAGAAATTGACAAAGTAATGGGGCTTGAATTTGGCGCTGATGATTATTTAACCAAGCCCTTCTCAATCAGAGAGCTTACAGCTAGAGTAAAAGCACTATTAAGGCGCTCCTCACAATCAACTCCCGGTATATCCGAAACGGATAACCTGGTCTTTTCTGATCTTAAGATTTTTCCTAAAAAGAGAATGGTACAGCTTGGCTCAAATACTATAGACCTTACACTAAAGGAATTTGAATTATTGATGCTCTTTGCAAAAAATCCGGGGAGGGCTTACAGCAGGCAAGAACTGCTTGATATTGTATGGGGTTATCAATACAACGGGTATAGCCACACAGTTAACTCGCATATTAATCGTTTACGAAGCAAGATCGAAGAAGACCCATCTGCTCCAAGATTTATACAAACTGTATGGGGAATGGGTTATAAATTTTCAGAATCTCACCAAATAGAAAAATGAAGTTTTTTAAGAACAGCTTTTATTTAAAAATATCAAGTGTATTCCTGGTACTGGTTTTAACACTGGGCGGTGTTTTCGCTTATTTGGGGGTTACATCCTCCCTTATGTTCGTGGAGGAAACTGCCCAAAAAGTAAACCGTGATTTGGCAGCTGACATGGCAGTACATTTTCAGCCATTTTTAAATGAAAGTATTGACAGCGAAAGCATTCAGGAAAAAATTCAATATCTGAATGGAATTAACCCCCAGATTGATATTTACCTGCTTGGAGGAGACGGAATGATTAAAGGTTATTTTCTGGGTGAACAGCAGGATGCCCAGCTTTCCATGGAATTTGTTGATACCGAACCGCTAGATGCATTCATGAAAGGTGAAGCACTTCCTATTGAAGGCCAGGATCCACTTAATGAAGGTGTCTACAAACCTTTCTCGGTTGCTGATATTTCCATAATGGGTGAAGCCAATTGTTATCTATATGTAATATTGACCGGGCAACAAATTGATCAGACTGCAGCGTTAGTCAAAAACAGCTACATACTAAGAAATACTTTTATCGGGCTGGGTTTAATACTCACAGTTACTCTTCTGCTAGGATTACTTTTATTCAGGCTTTTAACCAATCGATTAAAGCATGTAAGCGAAACTGTAAAATCCTTTGAGCAAGGCCAGTTGGAAAAAAGGGTTCATGTTACAACCACAGATGAGATTGGAGAGCTTGGAACCATATTTAATCAAATGGCGGATACCCTTGTTGCCAACATGGATGAGATTAAAAGAGTGGATAAATTAAGGCGGGAACTGGTGGCTAATGTATCTCACGATCTTCGCAGTCCACTTGCTTCTATCCAGGGGTACCTGGAAACCATTCTTCAAAAAGAAAAAACCATCAGCAATGAAGACCGTGCGAAATATTACGAAGTTGTACTTAGAAACACCCAGAAATTAAGCTCTCTGGTTGGAGAACTTTTCGAGCTCTCCAAGTTAGATGCAAAAGATGTACAACCCGAAATGGAGCCCGTCTCAATGGCTGAATTAGCCCGGGATGTAGTACAAAAATTTCAGCCTATAGCAGAACAGAAGAATATTTTACTTAAAGCTGAAAAAGATGCCGAATTGCCTGATTTGGTGTATGCTGATATCGCCCTGATGGAACGGGCCATATCAAACCTGATAGATAACGCTTTGAAGCATACCCCGGAAGGTGGGGAAGTTTCTATTATTTCTTCCAAAAACATCGATCATGTAAGTGTAACCATTTCAGATACCGGGAAAGGAATTTCTGCAGAAAATCTTGACAGGGTTTTTGACAGGTTCTACCAGGAAGAAACCAGCCGTACCGGTAATCATGGGGCTGGCCTGGGACTTTCCATAGCCCAAAAAATTATTGAACTGCACGGAGCCACACTTTCCGTAAAGAGTGCTTTAAACCGAGGGACATCTTTTTCATTCTCATTGTCTTCTGCTACTATATAAGTGATTGTTTTATGATACTGCTGTGATATCTTCGTGATACTTAATCTTTAAACTGTGTTTGAGATTTAAATCAACATTAACTCAAACACAGAACAATGAAAATCAGATTATTAATCACATTAATCGCACTTTCCGGCTTTGTCGCCTCCTGTGGCATCTTAGGTTCGGATGATGACAACAGTACCCTTCAATTAAGCTTTTCAGGCTTAGAGCCCCTTCAGAATGGCTTTCATTATGAAGGCTGGGTAATTGTAGATGGAAATGCCCTTACTACTGGTAAATTCAATGTAGATAACAGTGGCAGCATTACTGATCTTGAAGGAAATATTATATCAAAAGGTAAGTTCGAACAGTCTTCGGATATTTCAGGAGCTACAGCCTTTGTTTTAACCATAGAACCTACCGGAGATACTGACGATATCCCTGCCCCTACTCATCACCTGGCGGGCGACTTTTCAGATGGAGAGTCTACATTGAATTTTGCTCATAGCGCTTCACTAGGAAATGATTTTACAAATGCTTCCGGTACATACATTTTAGCAACCCCTACTGATGATGATGCAAATAACGAAAACAGTGGTATTTGGTTTCTTGATCCTTCAAGCGGAAGCCCGCAGGCAGGACTTGACCTTCCTACCCTACCAGCCGGCTGGATGTATGAAGGCTGGGCGGTATACAATGGAACACCAATCAGTACAGGTGTTTTTTCATCGGTAAATGCTGCTGACGCATCTGCAACATTTAGCGGAATGAATGCAGGCCCTCCCTTCCCCGGTGAAGATTTTCTTACTAATGCTCCAAGCGGTTTAAGCTTTCCCATAGATTTGGCAGGTGGTACTGCGGTTATTTCCATTGAGCCTTACCCGGATGACAGCCCGGCACCTTTTGCACTAAAACCGTTGGTTGGACAAATACCAGCAACAGCTACTGATCACACTCCTTACACTATTGCCAATAATGCCTCTTCCTTCCCTACAGGAACAGCTATTATTAAGTAATAAATACACTTTCAACGATCCCAAGCCTGTCTGTACTGCTATAGACAGGCTTTTTTATTTTATGGTTTCAACTAATACTCAAATTCTGGAACTTACATCCTGTAATTTCAATCAAGTAAAGTAAATGAATGTACTTGTTACCGGAGGTGCCGGATATATCGGGAGCCACACAGTTTTGGAGTTGTTAAATGCAGGCCATAATCCTATTGTAGTCGATAATCTTTCAAATAGCAGTAAGGAATCCCTTATTCGTGTTGAGTCTATTACAGGAAAGAAGCCTGTATTCTATGAGGCAGATTTACTGGATAAAGAAGCTGTAGATAATATTTTTAAATCCCATGAAATCGAATCAGTCATCCATTTTGCAGGATATAAAGCAGTTGGGGAATCCGTGCAAAAGCCTCTTATGTATTATGAGAATAATATAGGAAGTACTCTCATTTTGTGTGAATTGATGAAAAAACATGGGGTCAAAAATTTGGTTTTCAGTTCTTCGGCTACTGTGTATGGCGATCCTGCCAGTGTCCCGATAACTGAAGAATTTCCCCTTTCCGCTACCAACCCTTATGGTCGGACTAAACTATTCATAGAGTATATTCTTAAGGATTTCTATAAAGCGGATGAAGCTTGGAATATAGCTTTGCTTCGTTATTTCAATCCTGTTGGCGCCCATGAAAGTGGCTTGATAGGTGAAGATCCCAACGATATCCCAAATAATTTAATGCCTTATGTTTCCCAGGTTGCTGTCGGCAAACTCAAAGAGCTTTCCGTATTTGGAGATGATTACCCTACCCCTGATGGTACCGGAGTTCGTGATTATATCCATGTAGTTGACCTTGCATTAGGGCACTTAAAGGCTCTTGAAAAATTGAATTCAAGTCCCGGTCTGGTAATTTATAATTTAGGAACCGGCAATGGCTCAAGTGTACTGGATATGGTAAAAGCATTTCAAGAAGCCTCAGGAAAACCGGTACCTTATAAAATTGCCCCGAGAAGATCCGGTGATGTGGCCGAATGTTATGCAGACCCTCATAAAGCTGAAAGCGAATTAGGCTGGAAAGCCAAAAGGGGTATAAAAGAAATGTGTGAAGATGCCTGGAGATGGCAATCCCAAAATCCAAATGGCTATAAATAACTTACCGGTTGTTCAGAAGTTCAAACACACTTATCTTTGTAATCCCTTAGCCAAAGTGGCGGAACTGGTAGACGCGCACGACTCAAAATCGTGTTCCTTCGGGAGTGTGGGTTCGAGTCCCACCTTTGGTACTTATCCCCTCATATTAAGTTATGAGGGGATTTTTTTTATTTCTCACTTTTCAATTTTTCTGAACAAGAAGCCCGACCCGATCTTTGGTATAAAAAGAATAAAATAGAGTGTTCATGTTGCCGCTTTTATTTCGTTAAAAATTCAAGTAACAAAACCCCTACTCTTTTCAAGCAAGGTACTGGATAAAGTATTTTCCACATACTTATGTCTTTTAGGAACTTAATAGTAATTCCTACTTTCTTTTTTGATGGAATAGTTATTAATTAACACTAATAGCTAACTAACAAATACTTAGGGGTATTATGGCAAAAAAATCTTCAACTCCAATGCAATCCCAGGATAAATTCTGGGCTATTTTCACTTTTGTTTACCTGGTCGCTTTGTGTCTTTTTTCCTTGTATCAAATTCAAACCAGGTGGAATGTAGTCGACAAAACAAATCTTTCGGTAGTTCAAGCTGCTGACTCTGCTAAAGCTAATCAACTATCAGAAAGTGATTCTCTTAATGTGGCTCTAACAGCAAATAGTATGCCCTCAGATAGTTTGGATACTTCAGTACCCAAAAAAAACAATAATACCGCTGGAATGGATTTTTTGATAGTCATTTTTTATACCGGAGTATTGGGCAGCCTGCTGCATGGGTTACAATCTATAGCCGCCTTTATTGGTAACAAACAGTTTTATGCACAATGGACTATCTGGTATCTGATAAGGCCCTTTGTGGGTGGTATTCTGGCCTATATCTTCTACATCGTTTTACGTGGGGGGCTCATCTCTCCTTCTACTGCTGATTTAAGTCAACTTAATACCTATGGTTTCCTGGCAATAGCTATACTATCCGGTATGTTTTCTGACCTGGCCGTTCAAAAACTGAAATCTATTTATAAAACAGCTTTTGGTATGGATGATAATGGAGATTCCCGTAAAGACTCATTAAGCAGTGAAGACTCTGCTGGCGATGATGAAGAAGAAAATAACCAGAACGCGGAACCAAAAAAGTAACAACTCTCTTAGGTAGACGTAGCTTTAAAAGGCTCGAATGATTTCTTCATTTGAGCCTTTTTTATGTTAGAAACATTTAAACTATTTGTTCAGTTAGTTTATACAAGTATTTATATACTCCGATATGCCAAAAAAATGACATAAATAAGCAGAAGGTTAATTTTAAAGAACCAATAAAATACCGATAATTACTTTGGCAACTAACCATATCCAATATTTGCACTTTTAAAAACTAAACAATGAATCCGGCATCCGGCTATACTCTTTTAGTTGTAGATGATGATAAGTCATCCCACATCATCATAAAAAAATTAATAGGAGAAAAGTATGCCCTTTTGCATGCTAAAGAAGCACAACAAGCCATCAATATACTATCAGAGAGAAAAGTAGATCTCATACTTAGCGATATCCACATGCCCGGCATGTCAGGTTTGGAATTCCTGGAAGCACTCCGGAATGATTCTGAAAAAACTGATATCCCGATATTGCTTATAACCAGCATGCCTACTGTGGAAAAAGAGCAAAAAGCAATGGACTTGGGTGCAAAGGATTTTATTAAAAAGGAATTATTTCATAGAAATCCTGAGGAAGTATTACAAAGAATTGAAATGAAGCTGGTCAGCAATCTTAACATTCCTGACCTGACCAGTAAACTCGCAAAAAATCAAAAGATACTTACCCGGGAAATGATGGTTTACATGGAATCAAAAGATTTCCTGGACGTGTCAATGAAGTTCTGTAATCTTATTGCTAAACTTTTTGAACTCGACCATTTGTCATTTTGGAAGCTTTCTAAAAAAGAACCCAATCTCTTAGTCACCGTTGGATTGGAAGTCCCAATGCACTACAAGCCCGAAGATTTATATACAGAGCTTGTATTTCGCAGGATGATTAAAGACAGAAAACCTTACTACACCAATAATATCTTCAACAGCCGAAAAGGGGTTTTTGTTGATGGCTCAAGAGAAGAAGGATTGCCTTCTGAAATCGGTGTCCCTATGTTTGCAGTTACAGAATCTGAACTCATAAAGAATGAAATGAAGATTCCTGATACTTCTCCCGTTTTTGGTTATATGCTTATGAAACGAAGCAAGGTTTTTTCAACAAAAGAGTATGCCGTTATAAGTAAGCTTGTTATCCGCTGCAGTACCATGCTTTGGCGATTATATAAGACGATGTAAAATAATGCTTTGTAAATCCATATAGCCTTTGTGAACGAAGTGAAGCAATCTCCTAGTCTAAACCTTTGAGCGTAGATTGCTTCGCAGGCTCGCAAAACGCAGTTAAGATTTTAGAGGTTTTACAAAAGGTTCTAAAAGCATGGAAAGTTTTCTTCCTTCTGATTTGCAGGCAGATTATTACGCACATGTATTCAAATAATACTTTGGCACCCTTGCTTATTGAAAACGCTTCCAACCTTCCGTGAGTTTTGAGTAAACAAGTATTTACCAATACTTATAAAAAAATGATTTCGCTTGTTTACTTTTAGTGATGAAAGGGATAGCATTAAGTGATGAAACCAAGCCTTGTAAATACTTTCTTATCCATTTCTGAACATTGCACACGATGTTTTACAGAAATGTTTACAATGACCATTACTATTACCCCTTAGGGGGTTCTTATCTTCATATCATCCACTGGGAGTACTTCCCGCATTTTACCTAACGTAATTCCAATTTCAACCACACTATATTAATGATCGTTTTAAAATTTGGCGGAACTTCGGTTGCTACATCAGAAAGTATAAAGCAAGTACGGGATATCCTTAGAAATAAATCTGAGGAGGGTCAACTCAATGTAGTTGTTTCCGCTCATGGGGGTATCACTAACCAGCTCATTCAATGTGCAATACTGGCCGAGCAGGGAGATGAAAGCTATACTGATGTATTTGATACTATCGAAGAGCGCCATTTGAGCCTTTGCAACCAGTTATTGCCTGTTTCCAAACGTAATCAAACGCTTACTAAGATTAAGATACACCTTAACAACCTTGAAGATATCTTTCGGGGAGTATTTTTGATTAACGAACTATCTTTGCGATCAAATGATCATATACTTAGTTACGGCGAAAAACTCTCATCCATAATTATTTCTGACTTTCTTATTTCCGAAGGCTTAGATGTAGCTTTATTAGACTCTGAAAAGCTCATAAAAACGGACAATCAGTTTGGAAATGCGATTGTTGATAAAAAAGCCACCTATAAAAACCTGTTTGATGCACTTGATACAAGCAAAAAGATATTTATCGCGCCCGGTTTTGTAGCATCATCGCTGAAGACAAATCAAATTACAACCTTAGGCCGGGGAGGTTCTGATTACACAGCAGCTCTTATCGCATCAGCGGTAAACGCTTCAAGGCTGGAGATATGGACAGATGTGAGCGGTATGATGACCGCAAACCCAAAACTGGTTCGCCTTGCCCATCCTATTGCTTCTCTTACTTACGAGGAAGCCATGGAACTTTCCCATTTCGGGGCAAAAGTGATTTATCCCCCTACTATTCAACCTGCTCTCGATAAAGAAATTCCTATATACATCAAGAATACCTTTGCCCCCGAAGATCCCGGAACGTTGATTACTAAGGCCGGGGATGAGAACGGTAATTTTGTGAAAGGAATATCCAGTATTGAGGATATTGCCCTTTGTACACTTTCAGGCAGCGGAATGATTGCTGTGCCTAATTTTTCTCACCGCTTATTCAAAGCCTTAAGCCTGAAAGAAGTAAATGTCATTATGATTACCCAGGCTTCATCAGAACATACCATTACCGTAGCCGTTTCTGTTGATGATGCTGAAAAAGCTTATGAAGCTATTAATGAGGAGTTTGAACTCGAAATACAGCTCCGAAAAGTAGATCCTCTGCTGGTCGAAAAAGACTTATCAGTTGTTGCCCTTGTAGGTTCCAGGATGAAGCAGCAAGTGGGTATAAGTGCCACTCTTTTTGAAAGCCTTAGCCATAATGGGGTAAATGTCCGTGCTATTGCACAGGGATCTACCGAATTAAATATTTCCGTGGTTATTGATAAAAAGCACTTAAAAAAGTCCTTAAATGCCCTTCATGAAGGATTTTTCTTATCGGGAACAAGGAAATTTAACCTCTTTATGATAGGTGTTGGTAATGTTGGAAAGGCTTTTCTAAACCAAATATATCGCCAGCAAAAGTTTTTAAATGAAGCACTCAAGGTCTCTTTCAACGTGGTTGGTTTGGCAAACTCAAGGAAGATGTATTTCAATGAAGAATCCCTCAGGTTAGATAATTGGGAAACTTTACTGGATGAACAAGGCAAGCCTATGGATCAAGATGCTTTTGTTAATAAGATGATCGATATGAACCTGAGAAACAGCATCTTTATTGATTGTACCGCCAATGATAAAATCCCGGGTCTATATAAAAAGATTTTGTCAAACAGTATTTCTGTGGTTACACCAAACAAAATTGCATGCTCTTCCGATTTTGAAGAATACCTGACACTCAAAAAAACTGCTACAAAATATCGTGCACGGTTTTTATTCGAAACCAATGTGGGTGCCGGGCTCCCGGTTATCTCTACGGTAAGTGACTTGCTTAAAAGCGGTGATCGTATCCATAAAATTCAGGCAGTACTTTCAGGAACACTCAATTTCATATTTAATACGTATGACGGTTCCCAAAAATTCAGTGATGTAGTTCGGGCTGCCCAGGAAGCAGGTTATACTGAACCTGATCCTCGTATCGACCTGAGCGGAATTGATGTAATGCGAAAAATACTGATCCTTGCACGCGAAAGTGGTTATAAAATGGAACTGGAAGATGTTAAAGGCTCCACCTTTGTACCCGATGAATGCATGGAAGCAGATTCGGTTGAGTCTTTCCTGGATAAACTGGATGAATATGATGATGTATTTAAAAAACTGGTGAAAGAAGCCAGCGATCAGGGAAAACGAATTAAATATGTAGCCAGCCTCGACAGAAAGCAGGCAAAAACCGGGTTAGAAATGTTTGGGCCCGAACATCCTTTTTACGAACTGCATGGAAAAGACAATATCGTGCTGTATCATACAAACAGGTATTCTGAACAACCTCTGGTAGTAAAAGGGGCCGGAGCCGGAGCTGAAGTAACAGCATCAGGAATTTTTGCTGATGTAATGAAAATTGCTTCTGCGTAAATTATGAGCATGAATGAAATAAAAGTTTTTGCTCCAGCTACGGTTTCGAATGTTGCCTGTGGTTTTGATGTAATGGGTTTCGCACTGCACGGTGTGGGCGATGAGATCACGGTAAAGCGAACACCTGAACAGGGTTTACAGGTTGTTGCTATCCATGGCGCTGAGAACCTGCCGATGGAAGCCGATAAGAATGTAGCTACAATTGCTGCTCAGGCATTCCTGGATAGCCTCGATGAAAAACCAACAAGTGGATTTTCATTTGAAATCACCAAAAAAGTAAAAGCGGGAAGTGGTTTGGGTTCAAGTGGTTCCAGCTCGGTTGCATCGGTTGTTGCAATGAATGAACTATTTGGAAAGCCTTACTCTAAAGAAGAGCTCCTCCTCTTTGCCATGGCTGGTGAAGCGGCTATTTCGGGCCAGCCCCATGCGGATAATGTAGCCCCCTGCTTGCTAGGTGGTTTTGTACTTGTCAGGGATTATCATCCCTTAGATGTTATCCAGCTTGACTATCCGGATAGTCTTTATTGCACAGTAGTTCATCCTCAAATTGAGATTAAGACTTCCGATTCGCGCAAAATGCTAAAACAGCAAATAAGCCTTCGAAAAGCAATCACTCAATGGGGAAATGTTGGCGGATTAGTAAGCGGACTTGCCAAAGGCGATTACGAGTTGATTAGCCGTTCCCTTAAAGATGTGGTTGCCGAGCCTGTCCGTTCCATGCTTATCCCTCTTTTTCATGAAGCCAAGCAGGGAGCTATCGATTTAGGAGCGCTGGGTGCAAGCATTTCCGGTTCAGGTCCTTCCATTTTTGCTTTAAGCAGTTCAAAAGAAATCGCAGAATCCATTGGGAACCACTTTACTTCATTGTATAAAGAGGCTTCCATAGATGCCCTGATTTATGTTTCCCAGGTTAATCCCAAAGGAGCAGAGGTTATCAGTTGAAGTTTTACAGTACCAACCACTCTATCCCTCCTGCAACTTTTGAAGAAGCCATTTTCCAGGGCTTACCAGCCGATAACGGATTATTTATGCCGGAAAATATCCCCGTACTCCCTGATACTTTTTATAAAAAACTTCCCGGCTTAGCGCTCCCGGAAGTAGCTTTTGAGGTACTCTCTCCTTTTGTAGATGAAGAAATAGAACCTGAAGTTCTCAAAGAGATTGTTGAAGATGTATTCAACTTCGAAATTCCTTTGGTCCAGATAAAAGAAAATGAATATGCTTTAGAACTCTTTCATGGGCCCACATTGGCTTTTAAAGATGTAGGGGCACGTTTTTTAGCACGATGCCTGAGTCATTTCAGTAAAAAAAGAAAAGAGAAGCTTACCGTTCTGGTTGCCACTTCCGGTGACACGGGGAGTGCTGTTGCACATGGTTTTTATGGTGTCCCGAATATAGATGTGATCATCCTTTATCCCTCCGGTAAGGTAAGTGCGTTCCAGGAACAACAAATGACCACACTTGGGAAAAACATCATCGCTTTAGAAGTAGACGGCACTTTTGATGACTGCCAGCATTTGGTTAAGCAGGCTTTTCTCGACCAGGATTTAAGACAGCAAAAGAACCTTACTTCTGCAAATTCCATTAATATTGCCCGCCTGCTGCCTCAGAATGTCTACTACTTTCACGGATGGGGACAATTACCAGGGCACGAAAAAGAAAATGCTGTTTTTAGTGTACCCAGCGGGAATTATGGTAATCTCTCTGCAGGATTAATCGCTCAAAAAATGGGACTTCCCATTAAACATTTTCTTGCCTGCTCAAATGCCAATGATACGGTACCAAAGTATTTAACAACTGGTGAATACACTCCCAAGCCAAGTGTGGCCACCCTTTCTAACGCTATGGATGTAGGAGCCCCCAGTAATTTCGTTCGTCTGCTGGATTTGTTCGATAGTGGCCATTCTGAAATGACCCAATCCATCACCGGGTATTCTTTCAATGATGAGCAAACAAAAAAAACCATCCGAAAAACCTATATGGAAACCCAATATGTCTTAGACCCTCACGGTTCGGTAGGCTACCTGGGAATGGATGATTATTTAAGCAATCATGATTTTGCAGGCGTAGTACTGGAAACAGCCCACCCCATAAAGTTCAGAGATACAGTTGAAAATGAAATTGGCAAAGAACTCATTATGCCGAAACATGTTGATGTTCATAACAAAGAAAAAGAAAGTCGCCCGATGAATACTGATTTCTCCTCTTTCCGGGCATTTTTATTGGAAGGTTAGTTCATCATGGACTCCATCAAAACACGGGTTCTCGGCAATTCAGGATTTGAAGTAAGCGAGATCAGTTTTGGTTGCATGTCGCTGGGCAGCGATCAAAACCTAAATACTAAACTTCTGCAAACTGCTTTTGATCACGGGATTAACTTTTTTGATACCGCCGATTTGTATGATAAAGGCCGGAACGAAAAAAGTGTGGGTATTGCATTAAAGCCTTTCCGAAAAGAGGTATTTCTTGCCACTAAAGTGGGTAATAAATGGCGGGAAGATGGCTCAGGCTGGGATTGGAATCCAACCAAAAAGTATATTCTTGAAGCTGTAGAACTTAGCTTAAAGCGACTACAAACTGATTACATCGATTTATACCAATTGCATGGCGGAACTATTGATGATCCTATAGATGAGACTATTGAAGCTTTTGAGTTGCTAAAAGAACAAGGCAAGATCCGCGCGTATGGGATCTCATCCATCCGACCCAATGTAATCCGCGAATGGATACAACGATCGAATCTTTCCAGCGTAATGCTGCAGTACAGTTTACTGGATCGTCGGCCTGAAGAAGAGCTTATTAATCTTCTGAAACAATATAATATCGGGATACTGGCCCGTGGTACCCTGGCAAAAGGAATGCTGGCAGGTAAAGAAGCCAAAGAGTACCTGGGCTATTCAAAACCGGAGGTTGAAAAAGTTCAGCAAAAGATTGATCCCACATCCTCTGCCCTCTCCTTCGTGTTAAAAAATGAGGCAATTACTTCTGCCGTGGTTGGGATCAGAACAGAATCGCAGTTACAGGCTTTGGTGGATAATTATCCCTATCCACAATCCCAGGAAGAACTCTCAGAAATTGAACCGTATCTGAAAGATCAGCGGTATCATTTACATCGTTAAACATAATTAGTCATTAAAAATTGAAACTCTTTCCCGTCTCCTCTAGTTACACGTATAATTAATAACTTAAATACGTAACGATATGAGCCTTAAAGAGAAAACTATTGAAGAACTCGAAAACAAAATTGAACGCATTGAGAGGGTAATTGCAAAAAAAGGAGTCGGATCAGAGTATTTATCCAAAGCTGAAAAAATACAGAGAAACCTGAACCTGGCCCTTTTCTTTGGCGGTATTACACTGGTAACCGGCCTTACAGCATGGGCCCTTCTTTCCTCAAACGACGAATAATTAACAACCCGTCATTTACCTCAACCTTAAATCGAAAACGCATATCATGAAATTCTACAAATCGTTTACATTGTCACTTTTTACCCTGCTTTTTATCACTACGGCATTCAGTTCTGTTAATGCCCAGAAAAAAGGAGATAATTTCGGGATAGGCGTTATGCTTGGTGAACCTACAGGTATTTCTATTAAAAAATGGACGGGCGATATTACTGCCTTCGATCTTGGGGCTGCCTGGTCTTTAGGAGGCAAAAACGAAGCCCTTCACCTGCACTCTGATTTTCTGCTCCACAAATGGTTCCAGGATAACGAGAACCTGGCGTTCTATTACGGGATTGGAGGGCGCGTTATACTGGACGATGATGCCCATGCCGGAATACGTTTTCCACTTGGATTAAACTATGTATTCGAAAATGCTCCCTTTGATTTCTTTCTTGAAGCCGTGCCTATCTTTGATTTAACCCCTGATACCGAATTTGCCGGAAATGGTGCCATTGGAATGAGGTTTTACTTTTAGATATAAGAGCTTTTTGAAGTGGTAAGAATCTTTACAAATTACAGTCATCCTGCGGAGGCAGGAATCTCGATGGTTTATAAAAATTGGGTTTTAGCACGATCCGGATCTCGGGCATTTGCCGCGAGATGACTTGCTCAGGGAAGCTATCCTGAACCATAGGCTGAACTTGGTTCAGTATTGTTTCAGCATCCCCTTTGATCTTTCAAGTTTGTAACTTGAAAGCCGAGGAACAGGAAGTCTCCTGACTTCTATCACAACACAAAGTTATATCAAAACCTCATCCATCTCCAATAGCCCTTCTCTTCTTTCATACCAAAGGGCACTGCTATACGGATAATCAGCCGGGGCGAAACAAAAGCCCTCTTTTACCGGGTTGTAGTGTATATATTCCATTTTCTGATGAAAGAACGTATTGCTTGTTATTTCCATAGGCCGGTTATCCTGCCTCCAGAATTGATATACTTTGTTGTTGGAGTTTTGAGAGCCTGCTTTTTTAAACATCCATAACATCCACCTTCTCCGGCTTTCCTTGTTGTTGCTCTCTAAATCGCGCAGAATGGCTTTGGCCGTATATTTTTTGAAATCCCGCAGAATATCAGACAGGTTGCAGCTTTCTTTTGAACTTACCACCAGGTGAATATGATTGGTCATTAAACACCAGCCGTGTATTCGTAATCCCTTTTCTCGTTGACAATATCGCAGGCTTTCTATGATAACCTGTTTGTAGGCCGGACGCGTAAACACATCTATCCAGTCTACTACTGCAAAAGTGATAAAGTGTGCTTGCTGATGGTTATGGATTTTGAAGCCTGCCATACTTCTAATTTAGAATACCATACCCTTAATGCAAGTCCAAGATTTGCTAAACTGTTTCTCTCAAGTCACAGACTTAAGAGATCATTGGGTTTTATTTTTAGGAGCCTCATCTTGTCTGAGTGATTTGAAAAGGAAGCTGGAGCTTCCTTTCAACCTTCCACAGCAAAGCTACGGAATGAGGTTAAACTAATTCTCTAATACTGGTTCCGTAGCTCTGCTGCGGAATCTGGTTATGAGGCTCTGCCTCAATTTATAACCTACTACCCCTCAAACAACTTAACCGAAATTAACCCCTCTAATCCAATATAGTTCCTGGCAGAGGAACACCTCCAATCTTCTGGCTTATCAACAAATCCGGCATTCACTGGATTGAAGTGAATGTACTCGATTTTCTGTATCATCATTTCTATTGTGTTCATTTGTTTTGGATGAAATCCTTCCTGCCATACCTGATACTCGCTATCTTTATGATGGTCATATTTATTCTTTGATAGTTTCCTGAGCAATATCGTACGATTTCGTTCCTTCAACGAGTCAATGATCTTCCTTGCAGTAAAAGATTTAAACCTTCTAAGTTGACTACTCAGCTCTTTACCTTCAACTACCATATGTAGATGGTTATGCATTAGCACATATGCCTATAGCATACTATCAGAGTCTTTCTGTAGGAACTCCATTGCTTGCGTGACTATACCGGATAACTCTGCGACGGCGAACAAAGATATTCCATCTACTACAGAAGTTGTAACGAAATATGGATAGTAGTCTTCTTGTATTTTGAATCGGCTGCGCCCCATAATTAGACCTTTTCCTTTTTAAGACCTGGTACAGCATAATTCCTTACAGATGTATAAGTTATTTTTAGACAGATTCTTTTCGCTGCCTTACTTCGGTTGGGTGAGGCGGAGCCTCGGGTTAGCATTCCGCAGCAGAGCTACGGAACGAGTGTGAAAATAATGTACCCTTCCAATATGAATTTTGGATAAAGACACGATGTGATTCGATTTTGAATCTCTATACAGGGTAAGCTACGGAACGAGTGTGAAGAGATCATTGGGACTTGAGAGATCATTGGGTTTTGGTAACAACCCAGCCTTCTACAAATTGAAAAATAGCATTTGTAATCTCGTCAAAAGCTAAAATTGCTTCTAAGTAAGTTTCGTCTTTCACATATTCATCAACATCTGAAATCTTTAATTCAAAGTTCCTTTCTGATGAAAATTGAAAAGAATTTGCAAAATGTTTGTGTGAAAAATGAACATATCCACTTGTGTTTTCATATACACTTATAACCCATGGAAAATCTTTTTCTAGATTACGGGCAAGAAGTTTATCATACATTTTCTCACCCTCTCTATTTTTAATTTCGTTTACTTGCTTACCTCCCATGATATCGGAAGCAAAGTCATGTGGATTCTCAACTTGCCAAACAGCACTTAAACGCAATAGATTATCTAACTGTAATCTCAAGATTGGTGCTGCCGATATAAAATTTTTTTCTTTGATCTGACTAATAAATCCTTTGAGTAAGCTAATTGATCGATTTAGAATAGTATTACAAAACATATCAACAGGATAAAATTTACCATTATCAGCAGTGAGCATGCTTTTACCCAAATCTATATGCTTTTGGCGTAATTCTGATAACCTTCCAAGTTCTTGATCTATGTTAATCATTTGAAGTCTAGTATAGTGACATAACTATCTGGTGTATAAGTAGCACGTTACAATTTAAGATTCAAGTTAAAAGCTGGAATCGAACATGCACTAAACTTGATTCAGTGTCCACTTGAAATGCATGTAAAGAGCTTTTATCCTTTATTTTTTAATGCGAGTTTAATGTCTTTAAGTAGCAAAATTACAGACTCCATGAACTTGAACAAAAAGGAAAACAAGATTACGTTTACTCCAATTGTGAGAGTTATTGCAAAATACTCTTCAGTAAATAGTGATATAAATGTTGTGATTATCCCAAGTGATAAAAAGATTTGAATAAAATTTTGAATAAAACTTCCCCATAATTGACTTTCGTATTTCCCAACTGTCTATTCCGCATGGAAGGATAGTTTTTTTGAGTTCTATTCATTTGCTTGCTCATAATTTCTCTATTAAAAGACGCTACCTTACATATTATCATCCCAACAAGCGATAATAACTAATAGGAAGATAAAAATCTATTATTTTGATTCTTTAGGACTTAGAAGCGGGATTAAACTCTAAACCAACTCTCCGATCTTGCTATAAATCATCTCCAGCTCTGCTTCGGTAATGCAGTAAGGTGGCATTAGGTACAGTACATTCCCCAACGGGCGGAGTAACAGACCATGATCTACCGAGACTTCTTTAATGCGTTTCGCTGCTGAGTTTAAATAACCGGTCTCTTCTTCGTTTATAATATCCATAGCAGCAATGGTGCCTTTTACCCGGAATTTTTCCAGTCGCGGGTGGCTTTTCAACTTTTCCAGTTGCTTTCTGTGAATGGCTTCCATGCCTTTAAATACCGGGGCATTTTCCCGGAGCAACTTCCAGGAGGCAATGCCTGCTGCACAACCCAACGGATTGCCGGTGTAACTGTGCCCGTGCCAGAAGGTTTTGATTGGATCGGCAGAATTAAAGCTCTCATAAATCTCATCGGTGGCAACGGTAATGGAAAGCGGCATAAATCCCCCGGTAATTCCCTTACTAAGGCAAATAATGTCGGGTTGTACCTGCGCGCGTTTACAGGCAAAATAATCGCCCGTACGGCCAAACCCGGTCATAACTTCATCAAACAACAACAGCGTATCAAACTGGCGGTTGCTCCAGTGTACTTTCTGCAGGAATTCTTCTGAGCACATGCGCATCCCTCCTGCACCCTGTACCAATGGCTCTAACAATATCCCAGCATATTTATCGGGATGTTCGGTCAGTAATTCTTCAAGCTGTTCAATAATGGCATCTTCTTTTTCAGCACGGTATTCATCTCCATCCCAGGTAACCGGGTAAGGAAGCACTTCCACTTCAAACATCCAGTCGTTAAAAACTTCGGTAAAGATAGAACGCTCCCCGGCAGACATCGCCCCCAGGGTATCCCCGTGATAAGCTCCCTCAAAACAAATAAAAGTTTTACGCTCCTGCCCTATGTTTTTCCAGTACTGGTAAGCCATTTTCATAGCTACTTCCACTGCAGTAGAGCCGTTATCTGAGAAAAATACCTTGTTCAGGTCTTTGGGCAATTCTGCGGTAATCAGTTCAGAGAGTTGTTCAGCAGGATCGTGGGTGAAACCCGCAAAAATCACATGTTCCAGTTTCTGTGCCTGCTCATAAATAGCCTTGGCTATATCAGGATGGGCATGACCGTGCATGTTTACCCACCAGCTTGAGATACAATCCAGTACCTCGCGGCCGTCTTCTAAAGTCAGGTACGCTCCTTTTCCGCTTTTTACTTTTAAGGGTTCGGGTGCACCTTTAATAGTGGTGAATGGGTGCCAGACGTTCTTATGCATGTAAATTTATAATTTGTTGAATGCTTCTTTCAGCGAGGCATTATCTACATTTTTAATAGGCTCAACTTCCAGTACAGGCACTTTTCCAAAATGCTCGATGGTTTCCTTGTTGGAAGCATGCTTCTCCCCGTTCAGGATCACCGCAAAAACTTCTAATCCACGATCCCTCAAGGCCTGAAGCGATAACAGGGTATGATTCAGCGTTCCCAGGCTACTTCTTGCAACCAGTAAAACAGGCATATTAAACTTCCGGATCATGTCTAATACCGTATCCTGCCAGTTAATGGGTACAATCAACCCTCCCGCTCCTTCAACAATTAAATGCTTGGTATCGAATCCGGGCAGTTCAAAATCTGATAGTGAAATCTCCACTCCATCGATATCAGCAGCACCGTGCGGGCTCATCGGGGTAACTAACCGGTATTTCTCAGGAATAATCCTCGAATCATCAACCCCGGATAATCTTTTCACAAACTCCGTATCTGTTTCTTCTTCCAGCCCCGCCTGTATAGGTTTCCAGTAGGTAGCATCCAATGAGGACATCAGCATGGCGGAAACCAGTGTTTTTCCTATTTCGGTATCAGTTCCTGTTACAAAAAATGTTGAAGGGAATTCTATCATTATCCGTCTTTCTTTCCGGCAAGGTATACCACGTGCCAGTTAATGTTGATGTTGTTGTTCGTCTTTTTATCCCAGAAATCAGTTAGTAATTTCATCTGCCTGGCTGACAATCGTTTACCTGATGTACTTGAAGCTACACCAATCTCTTTCAGGTGTTTAAAAAAGTCTATAGAGTGAGCAAAATTTTGCTGCAGGTCATTCTCATAATAGTCAATCTGTACCGGCCCCATAGAAAGCTTGATAACAACCTCTTCCACATCCGGTAATGCATTG
Organism: Balneolaceae bacterium; assembly: GCA_006969905.1. Lineage (GTDB taxonomy): Bacteria > Bacteroidota > Rhodothermia > Balneolales > Balneolaceae > Balneola. Next base: position 2,838,748 of record CP030887.1, read on the forward strand.
GCGGTAAAGGGAAGCCCCAATTCAAGGCAGCATTCGTACCATTCCCTGAATGAGTTATTCCCGGGGAAAGAACACAGGATTAATCCGCCTGGTTTGAGCTTAGACATGAGCTTTTCGAGCCCCATTGCAGTATCCTTAAACCATTGGGCTGCAAAATTACTGATGATTAAGCTGTAGCTTTCCTCTCCTTCTTCCAATCCATCAACATTCAGCTCTCCAAAAGTCACATTTTCGGTTAAAGCCTTTTCTTCATCCAAATAGTGTCGGGCAAAATCGAGCATTCCCGCAGAGGCATCTGTGAGATGTATATTTCTTTCCGGGAATTCCTCGATTAATAGCCTGCTCAGGAAACCTGTTCCACATCCGACTTCCAAAATGGGGCCTTCCGGTAATATACCTTTCCAGGGTATCAGCGAGGATAATAAACCTGATGCCACCTTTTTCTGTATTTCTGCTTTCTTATGATAGTTGGCGGCAGCTTTAGAAAAGGAATCGGTTATTATTTTGGAATTTGATGAATAATCAGTCGTTGTTCTCATACTTCCCAAAAATAGGAATCACAGAACACAGATACGACCAACAAATTTCAGGATTTGTATATGGTAACGCATGCCCCGTGCCTTCAAAAACTTTAGAATGTTTCTTACCAACATACGGCTCAATAAGCCCCTTCCCTCTTGGCTCCAACAGGATATGATCCCGGGCTCCATCCATTGTGATCATGACAGCTCCAAAATCCAGATCAAGAATAGGAAAACGGGTAGATTGCATAGCTATTAAATCATCGAGTGCCCGTTCGCGGTTGAGTCCGGGTTGAGCATTCATCTGGAGTGAATAGGGCTTCATATTCTTTTCCCGAAAGGTTTGAATTACTTCTTCCGGGGTTTCAGCAAACTGTCTGATAGTTAGCTCAAGTCCTTTTCTAGACAAGGTGTTCAAGGGTGCGGAATCAGCATAAAAGCTTCCGAAGCCATTCATGATTACTAAAAAGTCTGCCTTACTGAGTACCGCTGTGTTACACCAATGCAAACCGAATGAATGGGTAAGTACGACACGTACTTTTGTGTCTTTCTCGAACCATGGGAAAAAAGGCTTACCAAAATATCCCCGGTTTGCCGTCTTGAAGATTAACTCATCCGGCAAAATAGCATGAAAAGGATCCCAGAATGAATCATCCATTCCCCAACCATGATATGCGTGTATTTCTACCTGTTTTTCCATTCTGTAAAAGCGCTGATCAAATCATCAATTTGAGACCTTGTGTGTTTGGCAGTTAGTGTTAGTCGTATCCTTGAGGCCCCTTTCTCTACTGTGGGGGGTCTTATAGCTGAAGCCCAAAATCCTTTGGTTTCCAGATAGTTAGACAAGTCAACAGTTTCCTTTTCTGAACCAATGACAACCGGAATGATCTGGCTTTCAGAAGCTCCTGGATTGTAGCCTAAGTTACTGAGTGAAGCTTTTAAATATTGTACATTTTCTAAAAGAGTCGTGCGTTCTGTTTCCATCCTGGGTATCAAACCAAGGGCTGCATCAACCGCTCCGATAACTCCCGGGGGTAAAGCTGTGGTATAAATAAAACCTGAGCAAAAATTAATGAGATACTCTTTCATTGTTTTTGAACACCCAATAAACGCACCAAAACTACCAAAGGCTTTGCCAAAGGTACCTAAACCCAGGGTTATGCCCTCTTTTTGATAATTCAGGCCTAAACCTTTCGGTCCCAATACTCCCAAAGCATGTGCATCATCGGAATACAACAGGGCTCCGTATTGATTTGCCAGTTGAATGAGCTTATCAATATCACTTTGGTCTCCATCCATACTGAAAACCGTTTCAGAGACAATCCAGATTCGATTGTAATCCTTTTTGTTGCTTTTTCTCAACAGATCTTCAAGATGGTCATAGTCATTGTGCCAGAATCGTTTTAGTTCTGCATTGCTCAATAAAGCACCTTGCAAAAGACTGTTATGTGATTTACGATCTGCCAGGATCAATGAATTTCTATCTGCCAGCGCAGGTAATAAGCTGATATTTGCCTGGAATCCTGAATTAAAAAGCAGAACTGCCTCCACTCCAAAACTATCAGCGAGTTTTTCTTCCAATTGCTCATGGATGGTGAGTGTACCTGAAACTAGTCGTGAAGCACCTGATCCTGCACCGTATTTTTGAGTATAAGATACAGACCGTTCTATTACTTCAGGGTGAGTGCTTAACCCCAAATAATCATTAGAACAGAAATTGATCAGCTTCCTGTTATTCAATCTCACAAACGGGGCATTTAAATCAGCCTCATAAGCCCGCAAGTCTCTTAGCCTGCCTTCTTCTATCCTTTGGTCTAATGCAGCCCTTAGAAAGCGTAATTTGTGTGGTTGATCATTCAAAGAAGTTCAATTAGGAGCCAACCCAGGTTGAGTCACTTTCAAATGTACGTCCCATAGCCCTGAACTGGCGTACAAAACGCAGCTTCTGCCTTACGCTTGGGGCAAACTGTGCATATTCAATCATAAATAATCGCTCGGTTGCGGGATCATAATAAGTGAAGTTCACAAAAGGCCCGCCTCTTGCCCCGTTTATTAATTGCCAGGTGCCTAAAGTCTCATAAGCAATATACCTGCCCTTCTGGAAGGATTCTGTCTCCACAGGTCTGCGGTATTCAGTGGAAACATAGCGATCAGCATTTCCCTTTACATATTGCTCGTTTAATGAATCCCGGGTAGCATTGATCCAATCATCATCCAGGAAATTGATATCCTTAACACCGTCTTTCCACCAAATCCACATCCAGCGATCATTTTGCGGTAAATGCCTGCGGAAGGTCATAAAATCGGTGGTATCCACATTGGGTATATAATCGTGCTGGATCCGCACTTTGAAACCGTGATTGATCCACATAGAATCTGAAATTTCGGTTTGTTCTTTCTTTTCGTACACATCGTATGTCCAGCGAAGAAGTTCTCTTTCAAGTATGTCGCCTAAAAGGGCGCGTTCGGAGTTCGTGATCTTTTCCGCCAGCGCAGAATCTGTAGTTGATGTGAGTATAAGCGCATATTGATCCTTATACCATTGGTCTTTAATCGGAAAAGCAAAACTTTCCCCATTTCTCACTCTTTGTTCTACCCCTTCATCCAGGAAAGCCCTGATCTGTGCAGAAACATTGGATGTATCATCTATTAACCCTACAAATATCACATTCTTCATAGACCGAAGCTGATCCAGTTGTGCCCTGGACCGGATATCCCTGAAAGTCAGGTTATAGAATTCCTCAGGATTTGGAAGTGTGAAAACAAGCTTACCAAAAGTATCTTTGATAGCCTGCCCGGTTTTGCTTTCCCATTGGGTGGAATCCATAACAATGAAAACCTCATTAATAGAGCCTTTTGCACGTTCCCTGAAATCACCTTCACAGGCAAAAAAAGTGATTGTTGAAAAAATGACAAATAGTAAAAAAACTTTTCTTATATGCATTAATACGCTGTTAATTTCCAAATTTTAGTGAATGAACAAATGAAAAGACCTGGTCTTTCCAGTCTTTCTCAGGATATGAATTTCTGATGGAATCAATTAAGGCGCTTCCTACTATAAAGCCATCGGCATTTGATGCGATACGCTGAGCATCTTCATACGATTTGATACCAAAGCCTACCATTACCGGGTTATTGATCACATTTTGCCGCACCCGGTCAATAAAACGGGTAACCGAATCTGAAACCTCATCGCCATCTCTTGCGCCGGTAACTCCTGTTACGGATACACAGTAAACAAACCCTTCGGATTTTGAATCCGCTAACTTCATTCGAACATCGGTTGTATTAGGGGCAACCAGGTAAATAATGGGTAGCGAATTCGCTTCAGCTTCTCGTTCAATAATTCCTCCTTCATCAACCGGGATATCCGGTAGTATCAATCCGTCAACACCTGCATTCCTTGCGTTTTTGCAAAACTTTGCAACCCCATAATGCAGAACCGGGTTCATGTAGCCCATCAGTATAATGGGTATTTGAGAGGTTTTACGGGTTTCTTTGACGATGTCAAAAATGGTATCAATGTTTATGCCATTCTCTATAGCCACATCGCTTGAGTATTGTATAGTAGGGCCATCAGCCAGAGGATCGCTAAAAGGCATGCCCAGTTCTATTATATCTGCTCCATTCTTCTCGAATCCAAGTATCAGTTCAACGCTGGAATTGATATCGGGATAACCCGCAGTGATAAATAGACTCATTAATTTCTCTTCAGGAGCCTTTTTCTGAAATTTTTCGATGATTCTGTTCATGCCTTACAGGTTCTCCGATATTGTTTTCATATCCTTATCACCACGACCTGAAAGATTGATAATCACAATTTCATCTTCTGTAGTTTCCGGCATCAGCTTTTCCAGCCAGGCGAAAGCATGGGCTGTTTCTAATGCGGGAATAATCCCCTCTTTCCTGGATAATAATTTAACAGCTTCCATAGCTTCCTGATCCGTTACCGCATTATACTTTACCCTGCCTGTATCATGTAAATAAGAGTGCTCAGGACCTACTCCCGGATAATCGAGCCCGGCGCTAATTGAATGAGCCAGTTCTATTTGGCCTGTTTCGCTTTGTAATAAATAGCTCAATGAGCCATGCAAAATCCCGGGTGTTCCTTTTGTTAAAGTAGCAGCCGTTTGGCCAGAGTCTACTCCGTAACCTGCTGCCTCAATGCCTATTATCTTTATGTTTTCATCTTCCAGGAACGGGTAAAAGAAACCAATGGCATTTGACCCTCCTCCCACACATGCAAGCAGGTAATCCGGCATTCTGCCTTCGGCTTCCAGTATTTGTTTTTTAGTCTCTTTACCGATTACCTGGTGAAAATTCCTCACCATCATCGGGTACGGATGAGGGCCAACTACAGAACCAATGATATAAAAAGTATCTTCTACATTGGTTACCCAGTCCCTGATAGCCTCATTTGTAGCATCTTTAAGGGTTTTTGATCCACTTTCAACAGACCGGACTTCTGCACCCATCAAAGTCATTCGGTCTACGTTGAGTTTTTGACGAACCATATCTTCAGCACCCATGTAAACAACGCATTCCAATCCGAATTTTGCACAAGCAGTTGCAGTAGCCACCCCGTGCTGCCCGGCACCGGTTTCCGCGATAATGCGGGTCTTTCCCATTCGCTTTGCAAGTAATATCTGACCTATTGCATTATTAATCTTATGGGCGCCTGTGTGGCATAAATCTTCCCGTTTAAGATAAATCTTTGCCTTTCCGTAGTGTTTAGTCAATTTATTAGCGAATGTCAGTTTGGTGGGCCTTCCTACATATTCATCAAGCAGCTGCTCAAATTGAGCGTTGAATTCAGGATCATCTTTCGCTTTCTCATACTCATCCTCAAGGTCTTTTATAGCCGGTATCAGAATTTCAGGTACAAACTTACCGCCATAATCACCGAAGTAGCCCCGGGTGTTTGGTTGTTGATATTTCGTTGTTGTTTCGTTCATCAATTAAAAGCTCTTGTTTAGCTTCTTATATCATTATTGTTATTGTTATTCCCAAACAGATCTCATTTCATCCATCAGGGCATCAATTTTTTCAAAATCTTTTAAACCGGGCTCTTCTTCCACCCCGCTGGATACATCAATAGCAAAAGGATTTATCTTGCTGATAGCTTGCTTTACGTTTCCTGCATTGAGTCCACCTGATAAGAAAAATGGGATTCCGGAAGAAATATTGTTAAGAATATCCCAGTTAAACGTTTGACCTGTGCCACCCCAGAGTCCGTCTGTTTTAGTATCAAACAGCAGGAACTCTGAAACCTCACGATAGCTTTCAACTTGTTCCATAAGCTCAGAAGCTTCTGTATCCGGGGTGATATGAATAGCCTTAATAACCGGCTTGTCAATTAGCTGGCAGTACTCAATACTTTCATCACCATGAAGCTGAACAAAATCCAGTCCGCTCTGTTTGGCTATTGTATTTACTTCATCAATTGGCTGGTTTACAAAAACACCTACCTTCTCAGGACCTTCGATCCAGTTAATAATAGCACCAGCCTCAGCCGGATCGATAAATCGTGGGCTTTTCTCATAAAAAATGAATCCCAGGTAATCAACCAAAGCTCCCGAAGCATACCGGGCATCTTCAAGGTTTGTAATGCCACAAATCTTAATTTTAGTTTTCTGATCAGCCATTCGCCAGACTCCTTTCAAATTCTTTTTTGGCTTTATTAAGCAATTCTTTTACCGCCTGACCGGGATTCGTTTTCCTCATAAAGTATTCCCCGATTAATGCCGAATGAATGCCTTTTGATTTTAACAGAGCCAAATCTTTCCCGGTAGATAACCCGCTTTCAGAAACCAGGATAGTACCTTCCGGGGCCTGATTCAAAACAGAGATACCTCTGTGCACATCCACTTCAAAGTTTTTGAGGTCCCGGTTATTAACACCCAGGATATCTACCTCACTGAAGTTAATTCGATCAAAATCTGCCTGATCATAACATTCAACCAACGCATCCAGTTCAAATTCCTTTGCTGCAGCCAATAACTCGCTCAACTGCTCTCCTTCTGTAATGGCTACGATAATCAGCACTGCATCCGCTCCATAAGCACGGGCTTCTTTTATTTGGAAGGGATCAACAATGAAATCTTTGCGAAGTAATGGAAGCCCAACCCTTTTTGAAATTGCCTGAAGGTAGTCGAGGCTTCCCATAAAAAATGGGGAATCTGTAAGCACTGAAATAGCCGAAGCACCCCCATCCTCGTACTGTAAAGCAATATCAACAGGATTGAAGTCTTCACGGATCACACCTTTTGAAGGTGATCCTTTCTTCACCTCTGCAATAATGGATACGGTTTCAGTATTCTTACTCAGACCATCCTTAAAATTAATCCTGGGTTTTTCATAACCTTCAAAAGAATGCAGATCGTTAAAAGAAACCTTAGTCTTTCGTTTCCTGAGGTCTTCTTTTGTTTGGGCTACTATGTTATCCAAAATGGTAGGCATTAAAGCTTATTTACCTCCTTTCACATCATTTGTAGCCTCAACAAATCTGGTAAATACCTTCTTTGCTTTTCCTGACTTCACGCTTTCTATTGCCATTTCTTTGGCTTCCTTAAGTTCACCCACTTTTCCGGATGCCTGGATAGCAAAACTTGCATTTAACAGCACAATATCCCGTTGTGGATCAGTCGCTTTATCATCGAAAACATTCATCAAAATCTGAGCATTTTCAGCAGCATCTCCTCCCATTAATTCTTCCATTCTATAGGTATCAAAACCTAAAAACTTAGGATCGAGTGTAAATGAGGTAGAAACCATGCTTTCTTTTAGCTCAAAAACTTCACTATACCCGGTAATACTGAGCTCATCCAAGCCATCATGGGCGTTAAAGGTATAGGCAAATTCAGTATCTAAATTTGCCAATATATGAGCCATTTTCTCAGCTATCTGTTTGCTAAAAGCGCCAATTACATACCTCTTTACCCCGGCAGGGTTTGCCATAGGCCCCAGGATATTAAAAAAAGTTCTGAACCCGATAGATCTCCGGGCAGGCATTACATATTTCATTGCCGGGTGAAACATAGGGGCAAACATGAAGGCCATTCCCGCTTCGGTATAAACCTGTTCTACCTCCTTTTTACCAAGTTCTATAGCTGCGCCCAAATGTTCTAAAACATCTGCACTCCCGCATTTACTGGATGCACTTCGGTTTCCGTGCTTTATAACCGGTATTCCTGCTCCTGCTGTAACAAAGGCAGCAGCAGTAGAAATGTTGAATGTCCCTGACTTATCCCCTCCTGTTCCCACCAAATCAACAGCTCCAGAAACATCCGCATCAACTTTGACAGACTTCTCTCTCATTACCCGGACAAAACCTGTTAGTTCATCAATGGTTTCACCTTTAATTCTCATCGCTGTGAGGAAAGATGCTATCTGATCAGAATCCGTTTCACCGTTCATGATCATAGTTAAAGCCATTTCTGCCTCCCGCTGATCCAGGTCTTCTGAAAAAGATAGTTTTTCCAGTATGTCTTTAAACGCACTCATTGGGCCAACCAGTTATTAATCATTTTTGGGCCCTCAACAGTCAGGATACTCTCAGGGTGAAATTGAATCCCCTCTATCGGGTATTCTTTATGGCGGACTCCCATAACCACATTTCCGGTACGGGCGGTAACCTCAAGTTCGCCGGGAATTGTTCCCGGGTCCAAAACCAATGAATGATATCTCGTAGCTGTAAAGTTTTCTTCCACATCTTTGAAGATTGAACGCCCGTCATGTTCTACCTTAGATACCTTTCCATGCATTAATGTATCGGCATAAACTACTTGTGCACCAAAAACTTCTCCGATTGCCTGATGTCCCAGGCAAACTCCCAGAACGGGTATTTTTTTTCCAAGCCGGTTAATCACTTCTTCAGTTACCCCTGCTTCAGAAGGCCTTCCCGGACCCGGTGATATCAGTATCTTTTCAGGGTTCAACTTTTCTATTTCATCCACACTTAGTGCATCATTTCTTATCACTTTGTAGTCTTCAGTATTAACTGCTATCAAGTGAACGAGGTTGTAAGTAAAAGAATCGTAGTTGTCTATAATCAATATCATGCTAGAAATTCCTTACAATTCCTGTTACTTCCCGAATGGGTTCCATTACCTGTTCAGCTCTCGCCCTAGCTTTTTTGCCCCCCTCCTTTAAAACATCCAATACATAACCGGGCCGTTTTTCTAATTCCTTTCTTCGATCACGGGCTTCTGCAAAATAGTCATTCATCAACTCTAAAAGTTCTTTTTTAGCATGTCCGTATCCATATCCACCGGCTTTATACTTTTCGGCTATTTCATTTTGCTTTTCTGATGAAGCAAAAAGTTTGATCAGGGCAAACACATTGTCTGAGTCAGGATCTTTGGGTTCTTCAAGCGGGGTCGAATCCGTTTGAATAGACATTATCGTTTTCTTTAAAGATTTCCCTTCTTCAAAAATGTCAATCGCATTGTTATAGCTTTTACTCATCTTTCTGCCATCAATACCGGGCACTACAGCTACCGATTTAACAATATGCTCTTCAGGAATAACGAGAAACTCTCCGCCATAAGCCCTGTTAAATTTACCGGCCAAATCACGCGTTATCTCGATATTCTGCTTTTGGTCTTCCCCAACGGGTACTATATCAGAATGATAGATTAAAATATCAGCTGCCTGCAATATCGGATAGGTAAACAAACCAATATTCGGGCTAAGGCCTGCAGCTATTTTATCTTTATAGGAAACCCCTTTCTCCATCAAACTAACCGGGGTAAGCGTACCCAATATCCAGGCCAGTTCAGTAACCTGTGGCACATCCGACTGGGCAAAAAAGGTAGATTTATCCGGATCAAGGCCCAAAGCGAGGTAATCGAGGGTTACATCAATCGTATTTTGGTAAAGCTCTTTTCCATCATTAAGGGATGTAAGGGAATGATAATTAGCTATAAAATAAAAAGAGTCAGCAGCAGCATCCTGCATTGCTATATGCTGCCTTATTGCCCCAAAATAATTCCCTATATGGAGCTTACCGGATGGTTGTATACCCGATAATATGGTTTTTCTTTTACTCATTGAATGTCTAATGCTACACTAAGTGCCTGAACTAAGGCACCGGCTTTGTTCTGTGTTTCTATAAACTCTTTGTGTGGGTCACTGTCCGCTACAATCCCAGCTCCGGCCTGAATATAAACTTTGTTACCGGTAACAACCATTGTTCTGATTGCAATACATGTATCCATATTCCCTGAAAAGTCAAAATAACCTACAGCACCGGCATAAATACCTCTTTTTGTTGGCTCCAGTTCGTCTATGATTTCCATAGCACGAATTTTTGGAGCACCACTAACTGTTCCCGCAGGAAAACACTGCATGAGTGCATCAACTGAAGTTTGATCTTCCCTGAGTTCACCTACTACATCACTTACAATATGCATTACATGAGAATAGCGCTCTATCACCTGGTTACGTTGCATTTTTACAGTTCCTGCTTCACAAACTCTGGAGAGGTCATTCCGGCCTAAATCGACTAACATAATATGCTCTGCAACTTCTTTAGGATCGTTCTTTAAATCGATTTCAAGCTCAAGGTCTTCCTCGTGCGTTTCTCCCCTGGGGCGGGTTCCGGCAATGGGTAATACCCGTACCTGTTTATCCTGAACCCGTACAAGCACTTCGGGTGATGAGCCAACTATGCTGAACTCATCAAAATCGAGGTAAAAAAGATAAGGCGAAGGATTCACCATTCTAAGGGCACGATACAACATAAACGGGTCACCGCTCATATCAGCCTGAAAACGCTGAGATAAGACTACCTGAAAAATATCACCTTCAAAAATATAATCTTTGCCTTTATTGACCATTTCACTGAATCGTTCTTCCTTGAGATTACTTTCCAGGGAATCCGGATTTATAGAAAAAGGACGGGCATCGTAATTGGAGCTCATTGCAGTTTCTTCCATTCGAACCAAAGCCGCATTTGCTTCTTCATAAGTTGCTTCAATGTCATCAACCTCAGAAACGAACACAGTTTTAATCAGTACCACCTGGTGTTTTACATGATCAAAGGCATAGATCTCATCATAAAAACCCCATACTGCTTCAGGGAGCTTTAAATCATCCGGTGGTACATTGGGCAGGCGCTCTACCAAACGGAAAGTATCATAAGAAGAAAACCCTACGGCACCACCTGTTAATCGTGGAAGATCCGGGATAAAAGGCTCCCTGTAGGCAGTGGTTAATTCTCTAAGTTTTTCAAAATAGCCTGAGTTAACAAGTTTCTTTGTACCTTTGGTCTCCAAAAATGTTTGCTCACCATCAAATATAAGTTTCTGATACGGGTTTGAACCTATAAATGAATACCTGGCCAATTGCTCTCCACCCTCAACCGACTCTAACAAAAACGGATTTTCGACCCCTTCCCTTATATTCATGAATAAAGAAACAGGAGTAAGTACATCGGCCAGTAATCGCTTATATATCGGGATTGCTGAATACGTTTTAGAAAGTTTTAAAAATTCTTCTTTTTTCATTTTTTTTAATCACTAAACCAATGTTTTAAAGGAATAGTGAGGAATTATCTTCAAAAAAAAACCCACTCTTCCAAAGGAACAGTGGGTATGTCAAAGTAAAATTATGTCATTCAGTTACGCAAAATACCCACTGCTATTTATTAGCGAAGGCCACCACCAAATATTAGATTGGATATCTGCGTTTTTCATGACGGAATGAATATAGCGGGCACTATTTTTAATAGCAACGCAATGGTTAAAATAAACCGTGTTTTTTCGCTTGAAATACAATTAAGGTTTAGCTAGTTTTCATTTCATTAAAAACAACGCCTATTCTGCATCGTTACCATTTCCCGAATCTAAAGATCATCTAAGCGGTGCATTGTTTGTTGAATACTTTTTTTAAACCTCTCTTATTTATTACAGGCGTTTTGGCAATAGTTACAGGTTGCGATTCCACAATTAGTCCAAAAGACTATAACGATATCTCTCCTTTTGTATCGAATCTTCAAATCAGTCCGGATTCGCTCCTTTTCTCTGCCTCAGATGGCCAAAAAGATACCACAGTAACTTTTGCATTGATGGTGGACGGGTTTGAGTTTGAGCCTGATTCAGCGCCTTATTATTACTTGTTTAAAGATGGTGCATTTAGTGCATTTCAAGAAGGAAAACTCAATCTATCTTCCAATAACGCTAATCTTTATGAAGCTGGTTTCAGCATAGAAACCCAAACTTTTGATTTTGAGGAATACTCAGTTCTTGTTACACCTGGGCAATCAACAGGCAGTAATTATGTACAAGCCAAAATTGTACAGCTCGGAGTTGCAGTTAATGCACCGGAGATTCTGGAAGTAAATAATCCTGAATCTGTAGTAATCCCTTCATCCGGTAACAGTACCACTGTGCGATTTACGGCAAAAGTAACCGATATTGATGGGCAAGATAATATTGAAAGTGTGTTCCTCAATTTCAGGAATCCTGATGGTTCACTTCTTAGTGCCAATCCGTTTGTAATGCTGGATGATGGAGGAGCAGAAAGTGGGGATTTAAGTCCTGCTGATTCAATTTTTACAGATACCTTTATTATTGATTCATCCAATACTCCCAATAACCGGACAGCAATTTATTGGGCAATAGACAAAGCAGGCCTTAGCAGCGATACTTTGGAAACCCCATTTAATATTGTGGAGAATTGATATGAGAAACATGCTTCTTCTACTTTCAATTCTCGTTTTTGTAATGGACTTATCCCATGCTCAAAGTGTCTATTCAGTCAATTCAGCGTTCAACAGCATTCGTCAAAATGGAGTTTCTTCCATCGAAGCAGGTGGTGATACTGTCTGGATAAGCCCTTCTCTAAACTTTAATGTAGCCAACAGTGCAGATTGGTTACTCCCAACAGGGATAGACAGCATTTTGAGTTCGGATGGCCGGGTATTTTCTTTATCCATTGATGGCCCCAGAATTGGCGTAGGCCTTGGCTACTCTCCTGTTGTAAATGATGAGTCTGTACCCTCAGCATTCGGATATTACTTTTCTGAAGATCATGGAATAACCTGGGCATTCTCTGATTTTCCCCTTGATGCCCCCCCCCGGACAATTGTAATGATGATTTGCCCTATGATGGTTCGTGTGATATTGCATTTACTTATGGAGACAGCACTTATTTCCGGACCAGGATAACCGTACCCCAGCAATCCCCCCCTTACTCAATTGCTGTTAAAAACAATGCCGTTTTTTCAGCTAACTGGGCTTCAGGATTGTTACGAAGTATGGATTTAGGACAAACATGGGAAAGAATCATCTTACCTCCTGCTACAGCTCAATCTATGACACCGGATAATAGCTACAGCTGGTCATCCAGTTTCCAGGGTACCACGGTTGCCCGTTATGACCCAAGAAGTGACTTAAACTTACTGGGATTCGCCACTTATATAGACACAAATAATCAGGTTTGGTATGGCAGTGCAAGCGGGATAAACATTTCTACTGATGCTATGAAGACTTCAACCGATAGCATAAGTTGGAGGCATATTACCTTCAATGGCCAAGCTAATGGACTATCAGGGAACTGGGTGATTGATATTAACCAGGAGCCAGTTACCGGCAAAATCTGGATGACGAATTGGGTGATAGATTCCCAGGATGGCGAGCAATTCGGAATTGTATCAACCGAAGACGATGGACAGACTTTTGAGCAACATCTTATAGGTGAAAAAATAAATGATATTGGTTTTAAAGATGGTACAATTTTCGCAGCAGGAGAAAACGGGCTTTTTATTTCCAGGGATAATGGCAAGACCTGGACAAAGTCCCCGACTATAAGAAGCGCGAATACCTTTATAAAAGAATCAGCTGAGTTTTTTGCTGTTGCATCCACCTCTGACAGAGTTTGGATTGGCACATCAGACGGTATTGCTTCATCAGATGATTTGGGAAGAACCTGGGAAATTACCAGGGTAAACTTTCCTTTATCGGGAGGTAATGTATTTGATCCCGAAGCACGATCAGCAGAAACCTTCGCGTATCCAAATCCATTCTCCCCTTCACTACACGAACTGATTCGCATTAAATTCGAAGTAAAACAAGAAGGTTCAGTCAGTATCAGGATTTTTGATTTTGGAATGAATCTGGTAAGAGAAATTGTGAATGATTCTTTCACTATAGGAGAATATGAAGCTGTGTGGGATGGCATTGATGCCAAAGGCCGGCAGGTAGCTAACGCCCCATATATTTACATTGTTGAAATGGCTGATGAAACTGTAAATGGTAAAATTCTGGTGGTTGAATAATGAATACCCGGTTACTGTTTATCATTACTACAATGCTTTTTATAAGTACTACAGGTATTAACGCCCAGAACGGGGGGTTTGCAGGTGCTTCTACCCGGTTGGGTTTAAACCCAAAAACAATGGCTATGAGCAATGCCATGACTGCTACTACCTCTCAGGGTGTATATGGTTATTACAATCCGGCTTTAGCAGCTCTTTATTCTGATAATTCCCAACTTGATATCAGTATAGCTTCCCTGAAATACGACCGGGTCTACCAAACGTTGGGAGGATCATTCAGAATACCTCCTAATGCAGGGCTAAGTGTGAGTTTAATACGAACCGGTGTAAATGATATTGATGGACGCAGCTTAAGCGGTTACCCAACTGAGCAATTCAATACGGCAGAGTACCAATTGTTAGCAGCTTTTGGCATTAAACTATCTGAAAAGTTTAATGCCGGCCTTGGTTTTAAAGTAAACTATGCTGATCTAAATGATGATCTGCCCACTTCATTAAGTGTCGGGATAGACATTGGTTTTCTTTATAAAATCACCCCCAACCTGAATGCAGGATTTGCTGTACAGGATATTTTCTCTGAATACAGCTGGGAATCTTCAGAATTGTATGGAACTGATCAGGCACGCAGGGTTATTAATAAATTCCCAACCCGTATAAAATGGGGGCTTTCCTATCATAACCCAACATTTACCACTTCCATTGATTATGAAATACAAGCTTATACCTCCGATATCAGAGAAACAGAAAGCTTTGTTGAAAGTGGTAAGGTTACAATTATTGAGTCTATATCCACCCTTAATACAAGTTCGCAACAAATAAGGCTGGGCGGAGCATGGAATGCACACGAACGATTTACTTTACGGGCAGGGTATCAAATACCCGATTTTTCTGATTCAAAAAGTTGGGGAGCAAGCACCGGATTTTCTGTTTACCTTCCGTTCGATAAATATTCGCCTTCGATTGATTATGCTTTTGTAATAGAACCTAATCAAATATCAAATATGCACGTTTTTTCACTTAGCTTGAAACTATGAGAGGCTTATTATTCATACTCTTTTTTATTCCCGGTTCTGCTTTAATAAATGCACAGTCACCCGGCTTTGCAATCCTCAACACCGAACCCGCTCCTACCAACCTTTCACAGGGAGGTACATCTACAGCCATGCCAGTGGGTTCGCCCAATATTTATACAAATCCTGCATTGTTAAGCCTTGCTGGCTCCAGCACTATAGATATTTCTTATGCAGATTGGGCATTTGATGCAAACTATTTATTTGGTGGAATCAATTTTATTAAGGGAAAGCGGGCAGCAGCCTTTGGGGTTTATAGTTCGGTAGAGAATGGTTTTCCCCAAAGAGATGGCCCCGGAGATCCTAATGGAACATTTTCAGTTACCCATTTATCAGTTAGTGCTGCTCTTGCTTATAACCTTGGTTTTGTTTCTGCAGGTATTTCAGGACAATATTTATATCAAGAAATTTTTACCAACAGGGCAAATGGTTATGCCTTTAACTTTGGATTTTCAAGGGATTTCTTCGATGGACGTATTAAAACCGGAGCTTCCTTATTGAATATCGGTGATATGAATGAACTGGAATTAGAACCTACTCAACTGCCGGAAACTTTTAGAGCAGGGCTTAGTTTGGATGTTATAGAATTTGTGCACTCTAAGGCAAAAAAATTACCCATACTTGTTACTCTTAGTGGGGATTTTGTAATGCCATTACAATCAGAGTCCGAACTGGAAGAGTTTTTTTACGAAGATGAAAACTTCGTAGCCACAGGATTAATGCTAACCGTAGCTGATGTTATCGAATTAAACGGAGGTTTTAGAACCGGAGATACCGAGCGCCCTCTTTCTTTCGGAATTGGAATAATTACAGATTACTTAAAATTTAATTATGCCCTTATTCCTTTTAATACAGGTTTCGGTACTGCACATTCCATAGGGATACAATACAAATTCTAGGATAAACGGTATGGAGATAAAATCGCCTGGCGATTTATATAAAGCTATCGGCTTTACTAAAGCTGCTGTATATGTAGCACCTCTAATACCTTCCCAACATACCAATACCAGCTATCTCTACAATTTATATAAGCCTTTGTATGGTGATGTCCATTTTAGAATAAAATCCGTTTCTGTTTTTAGTCACTTTAAGCCGGTTTTCCATACGCTGTTCAATAAAAAAGTACTTTTTCATTATCACTGGTTAGAATTCCAGGATGTAAAAGCATTAGCAGGAATGCCGTACAAACTGCTGTGTATTTATCTTTTTACTTTGTTTGGAGGAACATTAATCTGGACAGTACATAATGAACGACCCCATGACCGAAAACTACTGGCACTTCATCTCAGGCTTCATAAGTGGATGGTAAAAAAAGCTACCGCTGTTCACGTGCATTGCAAAACAGCAAAAACTTTTGCCGAACAAAAATTAGAAGTGCCGGGAAAAAAGATTTTCATCCTTAATCACCCATC
This sequence comes from Balneolaceae bacterium, assembly GCA_006969905.1. Classification (GTDB taxonomy): domain Bacteria; phylum Bacteroidota; class Rhodothermia; order Balneolales; family Balneolaceae; genus Balneola. The sequence continues at coordinate 2,855,030 of CP030887.1, forward strand.
CTTCTCAGTTAATCATATCTCTAAAAATGAGGCTCTGCATGGATTACAAAATGAATACAGCATTACGCCCACTGCCGATAAGCCAATATGGCTTATATTTGGCCAGATAAGCCCCTATAAAGAAATCGAAGAATTAATTATCTCCACACAAAAACTTGGTATAGAACCTCAGCTTATTATCGCTGGGCCTGTAAAAAAAGGAAACTCAGAATTAGGTGAGCGCCTAAAGAAACTGGCAGAGTTTAACTCGTCAACCTATCTGGCTGATACTTTTATCCCCGATGAGCATGTGCCTTACTTTTTTTGCTGTGCAGATTTATGCCTTTTCAACTATCGTGAAATACTTAGTTCAGGGGTAGTTCAATTGGCTCTCGATTATAAAACACCAATCTTAGCTCCTAAAAAAGGATGTATTTCAGAGCTTGATGGTTACAAAAATGTCTTTCTTTTTGAAAATGATTCCCAACGAGATGACTGGATGATCTCCAAATACAAGGAGGTTGTAAATGGGAAGGTTTAAAGAAAAAGCATTTTGGATCGCCTTTGGTGATTTTGTAGGGCGGGGAATTGGTTTCTTCACTTCTATTTATCTAGCCAGGATCCTGGGTGTAGAATTTTTTGGGCTTATTACATTAGCTTTGTCAATATTAGGTTATGCTACTTGGATTTCAGACCTTGGGCTAATCAATATCGGGGTAAGGGAAATAGCTAAAGATCCTGAAAAGAGGCTTTTTCGGGCAAAGGAAATCTTTAACCTCAAAGTTGTTCTGGCTGCAATAGTACTTTTATCCGGTACTATTCTTGTAACTCAAATACCTATGGGGCCAACCCAGAAACAGGTAATTCTTGGCTTTCTATACTCCCTGGTTCCCTACTCAATCCTCATTGATTGGTATTACAATGGAAGACAGCGCTTTGGAAGTGTAGCAGCATCAAAAATTCTCAGTGCTTTCACTTACTTTATATTGGTATTCTTTTTGGTTAAAAGTCAAAATGATATAACGGTTGTTCCCATATTTTATACTATTGGTATAACTGTTTCTGTCGTTTTCCTTGCAACTATTTCGATTTTTGAAAAACCTTTTCCCCTGCCTTCCCGTGGTTTGCAAATCTACTCTGAGCTACTCAAATCAAGTTCTATTTTAGGGATTGGGTGGTTTTTTACCCAGGTTGTTTCATTACTTCCTGCCATACTCATCGCAGGGTTAATTGGCTTAAATGAAGCCGGTATATTTGGGGCTGCTTTCAGAATTATCATCATAGCCATGATGCTGGATCGGATTTTTGTAAACCTGCTTCTTCCGAACCTGGCTTCCCTCTGGATATCTAACCGAGAACTAGCCAAAAAAAGGATTCAAATCGTAATAAAAATCATCATAATTGGAGGCGGTCTGCTATCTCTTCTAATTTCCATTAATTCTGAAGGAATTGTTCACCTGCTCTATGGGAATGAGTTTTCTGAAAGCGCCGCAATACTTTCAATTCTTTCCATTTTCGTTTTCCTGACATTCCTGAACAGCCTGTTTTCGTTTGGGCTCATTGCCATTGATAAAGACCGGGAATACCTGTTAGCCACCTGTTTTGGAGGAACATTGGCAGCTATATTTGTTTTCATTTTTGCCGCCTTTGGAACACTTAAAGGAGTAACTACAGCCATTATAATCGGCGAACTGATTCTCACCTCTTTTTCTTATTTCTGGTTTAACAAATCTGTTCCCCTGTCATTCTTCAAAACCGCTTTTATAGTTTCTTTATCTGCTTTTTCAATCTGGATGATCGTGTACTTCTTCAATCTACCTGCTATTTGGTCGAGCTTAATAGCTGTTCTTGTAGTTTTTGGGGTTTCCCGCGCAACAAAATTATTAACGGTGGAAGAAATTGCGTGGTTAAAGGAGAAGATCATTAAATGAAAAAGAGGCTTTGCATAGGAACTGTAAATGAAAGTCCGGCTCTTATTTCAATACTGGAATGTATTGGCATTGAGTTTGAAAAAGCAGACTTCACTCAAGATCTTATCACCTCGTATTCTGCTATCATTTTGGAAGATGGGATTCGGGCTGCTGCTGAATCAAAAAAAATGATCCATCAATATCTTATTGATGGTGGTGCGGTTCTTGAGTTTGGCCTTCAGCCAGTATTTTCAAATACACAAAAACGAAACCGAAAATTTAAAAGGAGCCTTATAAACTCTTCTGGCGATAGTATTTTTGAGAATATCCCCAGTCTTGATGTCTATTCTTTATGCTCTTTATCAGGTAAAGACTCCGGATTTTTTGAAGGCCTTATAACTTTTGAAAAAAAATCAGCTGGGTTCTTAGCATCAATCGGTATGTACCTTGATGCAACATGGAATAATGATCAGTTTACCAGAAAACGTTTTTTTGGTTTTGGCAAACCTCCTTTAGATGAAATAGTCTCTCAACCTGACAGGCATAGCCTGGTGGAAATAATCAAAAAATCTTTGAAGCATTTACATTATGAGCAAAACCTTCCTTTTGTTCGCAAGTGGACTTCTCCTTCTAAAAAACCCGTTTTTTGTTTCCGGATTGACTCTGACTATGGCACTAAAGAAAGCCTGGATGAAATACATGACATAGCAACTGATTATGATCTTGCTTTAACCTGGTTTTTGCACGTTCAGGCACATGAAAACTGGCTGGATCACTTTGAAGAATATCAAAACCAGGAAATTGCCCTACATGGATACGCACACAAACCATATAGAAAAGAATCTGAAATTATAGCAGATATCTCCAAAGGCAATCAACTATTAAGTAATGCCGGTTTTGAAGCGAAAGGTTTTTGTGCACCTTATGGCATATGGAATGTTTCTCTTGGAAAAGCCCTTCAATCTTTCTCCTTTAATTACACCTCAGAGTTCACCCTGGCTTACGAAGGTTGCCCGGTTTCAATTGGAGCTAACCCTATCCAGGTTCCGGTTCATCCCGTCTGTACCGGCAGTATGAGCCGTAAAGGCTATTCCACAAAAGATATGTCCAGCTATTTTGAGGCGGTGATAACAAATAAACTCTCTTTATTTGAACCTGTTTTGTTATATCACCACCCCCTGCAACCGGGATTGAAAGCAATTGAATACATCTTTAAAAGAGCAGTAGATGAGAAGTTTGAAAACTTAACATTCAATCAATTCGCCAATTTTTGGAGTAAGCGCAAGAACATAGCTTTTCAAGCAACTTTTAAGGAAGATATACTTGAGATAGAAAGCTCTGCTGATCACAACCAATTATTTGAAGTCAGTAATTCATTTGAAGGTTTTGATCTCATTGAAGCATCAGTTTTTAAAACCGGGAAGAATCATACTTTCAAATACCAAAAGCCTTCTCTACCTTCATTCGATGAAATAAAAGCATTAAAAAAGCGCTCTTTTCAACTTCTTAAAACATCCATGCTAGACTGGTTAAACAGGAACAGATTGTGAAAGTAGGAATAGTTGCTCCTTTAAGTATTGCCGTTGTAAACGGGGGTATCAGAACCCAGGCATCTAAAACAGCTGAATATTTAGCAAAAGCCGGGGTGGATTGTACACTGCTCTCTCCATGGACATCTGTAGAAAAAGCAGACCTTGATGTAGTTCACGTATTTTCCAGCGGAACTGAAACTCATGAGTTCATTCTCCTGGCCAAAAAAAAAGGAATTAAAGTAGTTCTATCCCCGGTGTTCTTTTCTACGCGATCTTCTTTTGCAATTAAATCAGCAATACGTTTTGAATCTCTGCTTAAGCGAATAAGCCCAGGGCTTAGGCTGGATTTTGGGATTAAGAAAAGATCGTGTGAATTGGCTGACCTCGTGCTTCCAAATACATCGGAAGAGCTGGAACTCATTCGTGATGGATTACAAATCCGTGAAGAAATATTAAGTGTAATTCCCAATGGGGTTGAGTCCCGGTTTGCTAATGCCTCCCCGGATTTATTCGTCAAAAAATATGGGCTGAAGGATTTTGTTCTTTTTACAGGACAGACAGATGCCCCCAGAAAAAATGTACTTAGATTAATAAATGCTGCAAAAGATATTGATACAAATATTGTAATTATTGGCAGTTTATCGGATAGCGGATATTGTAATAAAATAAGAGCAATTTCAGAAGCTAGTCCTAATATCTATTTAATAGAAACTTTAGAGCATGATTCTGAGCTACTGGCTTCCGCTTATGCAGCAGCACATACATTTGTTCTTCCCTCTTTTTATGAAACACCCGGAATTGCTGCGCTTGAAGCCGCTTTAGCCGGGGCAAATATCGTAATTACCAAACATGGCGGTACTAAAGACTATTTTGGAAATGATGGAATCTATATTGATCCTTATTCTTCAAAATCAATCAGGGAAGGAATATTGAAGTCTTTAGAAAGAAAACCTGATGATGCATTAAAGAACAGTATCATCTCCGGTTTTACTTGGGAGCAGGTCGCAGCAAAAACATTAGAACAGTACAAACGGGCACTATGATGAAAAAAATACTTGTTGCCTTTGGTACCCGCCCGGAAGTAATTAAGCTTGCCCCTGTTATTGAGCAGCTTTCTGAGGAAAATGTAGAATTAAGAGTATTGCATACCGGCCAACATGATGAGTTGGCTGACGAAATGCTCAGTTTTTTTAATATAAAACCAGACTATGACCTGAAAATAATGAAGAAGGATCAGGATTTATTTTCATTAACTTCCTCCCTCCTAGAAAGCGTCAAAAAAGTCTTTATCCATGAGCAGCCTGATGCGGTTATAGTGCAGGGCGATACTGCCTCTGCTTATGTTTGTGCTCTGGCTGCTTTCTATCTTACAATACCCGTGTACCATGTTGAGGCCGGATTGCGGTCACACGATTTAAAAAATCCTTTCCCTGAGGAGATGTTCCGGAGGCAAATTAGTGTGATGGCATCAACCCACTTTGCGCCAACTGAATTGGCAAAGAATCACTTACTATCAGAAGGCTATGACCCCGGAAACATATTCCTGACAGGAAACACTATAATTGATGCACTTTATGCAATCATTAATTCCGGGAACTATAAAAAGAACAAACAGCTGGTTCCAGAAAAGAATGAGAGGTTTGTTTTAGTAACAGCCCATCGCCGGGAAAATCATGGGGAACCACTCGAACAAATAATGGAGGCCTTGTTGTTGCTTCTCAATGATTTCGAGGGTTTTTCTGTCATATTTCCTGCACATCCCAGCCCGGCAGTTCAGTCAGTAGTTAAAGACCCAAAATTTTTCCATGAACGGTTAAAAATTTTACCATCCCTGCCCTATTTTGATTTTTTATACCTTTTAGAAGATGCCGATTTAGTTCTCACCGATTCAGGAGGAATCCAGGAAGAAGCAGCGGCATTAGGTAAAAACCTGGTTGTCCTCAGATCAAGTACTGAACGGCAGGAACTTGTAGATACTGGGTTTACCAAACTGGTTGGTACCAATACAAACTCCATTGTTGAAGAATCTAAGCGATTGCTCAAACAGGATAAAAACAAGGATACTGTAGCTGTATATGGAGATGGAACAGCTGCCCAAAAGATTGTGGGTATTCTTAAAAATCAGCTGAAGTTCTGAAAACTATCACTTGAGTCAGGCCCATAATCATCACGGAAAAACTGTATAGCGCCACTAATCAGGGCTTTTAGTATGAAAATGGAGAAAACAGCCATCAGGCCATACTCTTTAAAGACTACAATTATCAACAGGTAAGAAAGAAAAAGAATAAACCTGCCTTTTTTATTCCTTAAGGATTCCCTGTCAAACCTGGGGATTTTATCGAAAGGGATAGTACTCACCATCAAAAAAGAAATGATTACAACTACAGGAATAATGATTGCATTGATTCCCTGCTCAAAGCCTTCAAATAGATCCGGGTTATCCCTGAAAGTCAAAAAGAACGATCCCAAAATGATTGCCTGTGCAGGAATTGGCAAGCCAATAAAATGATCGCTTTTGGGTTCCAACCTGGCATTTACATTGAACCGGGCTAAACGAACTGCTCCGCATAAAGGGGGAATAGCACTGATAAGAATCCCAAAATTTCCCAGTTCGTACAGGCTGAATTGGTAAATAAGAAAACCGGGGGCAACTCCGAAAGAAACCATATCACTTAACGAATCAAGTTCGATACCAAAATCACTTGAAGCATCAGCTAAGCGTGCCATTAACCCATCAAAAACATCGAATAATCCTGCTATGGCAATTAGCCAGGCTCCCAGTACTAAATCCCCTTTTGCCACTGATATAATGGATAAGAAACCACTAAAAAGGTTCATTAAAGTGAAAAAACTGGGAACGGCAATCCGTGGATTTCTGGGAGGGCTTATCCTGCGCCTTCTTTGTCGCCGTTCTTTTAGCGATCCGTATTTTCGTTGAATCGGGTATTTCACGATACTATTTCCCCAATTATAGATTCCCCAGCAACTGTACGGTCACCCTCTTTCACATTTATCTTAACATTTCCGGGTACTATTACATCCATACGCGAACCAAATTTCATAATCCCAAACCGTTCACCTGCTGTTAATTCATCCCCTTCTGCAATGTGGTAAACGATTCGCCTTGCGAGAAACCCCGTAATCTGCTTGAAAAAAAATTTTGTCCCTGTTGAATGGAGTACTCCAAAATCTGCCCGTTCATTTAATTCGGACGAGTGCTCATTCCATGCCATTAAGTACTTACCTGGATGATATTTCAAATATTCCAATTTCCCGGATATTGGATTCCTGTTCACATGCACATCCAGTGGTGATAAAAAGATACTGATCTGGGTGGCTTTATCTTTTAAATAAACCTGCTCATCTATTTCTTTAATCAGAACCACTTTACCATCTGCCGGTGATATAACTAAATGCTCCCCTTCCGGTGTTTTTCGTTCAGGGTCACGAAAAAAATAGATTACTATACCACAGCACACTCCCACAATCACATAAATTAAATAAGCCAGCCAATGATCTAAATAGAAATGTGCAAGTAAGAAAACACCCACGGTAACTAGTGCCGCAAGGATCATGGTTGAATAACCGTCACGAGCAAACATGCACTAGAAAATTTTAAGAAGATCGTTAAATACAACAAAGATCATAAGAGTTACCAGCACCAGGAAACCTATATTTTGTGCTACAATCCTTACTTTTTCGGTAGGTTCTTTTCTTGTAATTCCTTCATAAATCAGGAATACTAAGTGCCCGCCATCAAGAGCAGGAATAGGCAGAATATTCATAATCGCCAGGGTAATACTCAATAACGCAGTAATCGTCCAGAAGCCTATCCATCCGGAACTATCAGTTGCCTGTTTGGTCATTCTTGCTATCTCAATAGGACCTCCAAGATTTTGCCGGACAGAAATATCTCCGGATATGAGCCTGGAAAAGCCCTGAACAATACCAACAGTTTGATCAACCGTTTCTGACCATCCTGCTCCTATGGAAGCAAAAAAACCATATTTAATGCGTTCAGTACCCAAAAAGTCTGATGTTGGGATTCCTATTCCGATCGTATTATTTTCATCAGGGGTTACAGAAACATCAAATGTCGAATTATCACGTTCTATTACAAACTCAAGAGCTCCTTCAGCAGACTGGATTTCAGCAACCAGTTCCTGCCAGAAATTGACTTCTCTTCCATTAACTGACTTAACAACGTCTCCGGGTTCTAAGCCTGCTTTATTTGCCGGCGACCCGGTTGAAACAGACGAGAAAGAGCTTGGAAGAATAATACTTACATCAATAAAACTTCTGGTTTGAAGACTATCCAGGTAGTTTGAAGGCATCGGGATTGTAATCTCTTGTCCATCCCTTATAACAAGGTAGCTAAGGTTTTCTGATGTTAAAGCAGATGCCGTTACCAGATCATTAAAATATTCAACCCTCTCTCCGTTTACTCCAATAATCCGGTCATTTGTCTGAAATCCAAGGTCATTAAGGATAGATTCTTCGGCTACGTAGATCCCGGAAATACTGTCAATCGGGATCACTGTTTTGCCATTGGTCATTATCATCCCGGTAAAAATCAAAAATGCCAGGATCATATTAAAAATCACTCCGGCAGTAATAACGATCATGCGCTGCCAAACAGGCTTGCTTCTATACTCCCATGGCTGCGGCTCGTTATTCAAAAATTCATTGTCCATGCTCTCATCAACCATTCCGGATATTTTTACATACCCTCCTAATGGAGTGGCTCCGATACAGTAATCTGTGTCCCCCTTCTGGAAGCCCCATATTCTTGGAGGAAAACCCACTGAGAAACGCTCTACACGCATCCCGAATAATTTAGCGGCTAAAAAATGACCCAACTCATGTATAAATACGAGAATCATTATTGCACCAATAAAGATGCCAATAGTACTTAGTATATCTAAAAAACCTTCCATGAAAAATTATATCCTGGTTGCGTAATTACGTGTCTCTTTATCTATCTCTAACAGTGTTTCAATTTTAGGATCAATTCCCGTGCCAAACTTGTCAAGGCATTTCTCCACTAATTTTGGGATGCCAATATAACTAATTTCTTTCTTCAAAAAGCGCTCAACTGCAATCTCATTTGCTGCGTTTAACACTGCCGGAGCTGTACCTCCTTCATCAATAACATCCATTGCAAGTTTAACGCAGGGAAACCGCTCATAATCAACGGGAATAAAGGTAAGTTCTTGTGCCGTAGACCAATCCATTCTTGGTGTCTCTAACGGTAATCTCTCGGGATATGTTAACGCATAAATGATAGGTACTTTCATATCCGGCGGGCCTAGCTGCGCTTTACTGGAACCGTCAATAAAGGTTACGATAGAGTGTATAATACTTTGCGGATGAATGACCGGTTCAATCTTTTCTACAGGCAAATCGAATAACCACCGGGCTTCTATTATTTCCAAGCCCTTATTCATCATGGTAGCAGAATCAATGGTAATCTTTGCTCCCATATCCCAGTTTGGGTGCTTAAGAGCCTGCTCTACGGTTACCTCTTTCATTTGCTCCAGGGAATATTCACGGAAAGGCCCCCCGCTTGCAGTAATGATGATCTTCTCAATGAAAGAAGCTTTTTCCCCCACTAATGACTGCAACATGGCGCTGTGTTCAGAGTCAATTGGTATTAGAGAAGATCCCGATGTTTTTAATTCTTTCAGAATTAACTCGCCACCCACCACCAGTGATTCCTTATTTGCCAGAGCCACTTTTTTCCCGTTTTTTACTGCTTCAAGGGTAGGGATAAAACCTGAAAAACCTACCAGGCTATTCACTACGGTATCAACTTCATTGATGCTTACAAGACTTGGCAAATGTTCGTTGCCAACTAACAGTTCAGTAGTTCTTGTAACCGCACCTTTCAAATCTTCAAAACAGTTCTCTTCACAAATTAATGCAACCGTTGGAGTGAATTCATTTACCTGTTTTGCCAATAATTCCCAGTTACCGTTCGCCGATAGAGCAATAACCTCAAACTTATCAGGATGTTGACGTACTACTTCGAGTACCTGGGTTCCAATGGAGCCTGTAGATCCGAGAATAGCCAATTTTTGTTTGTTCACTATGATTTAGCTCTTTGTGATGAACATTGAATATAGAACACCAACCATTTATTTAGAAACCTAATTCATTTGCAACTTCAAACATTTGAGCATGAGCAGTCACCGTTTCCATTAAGTTAGGAACATATCCGCCTGAGAGAAGCAAAACCAAAGGAATATCCCTTTGGGTGACAGTTTCAATTACAATTCTGTCGCGTTCTCTTAACCCGTTTACTGTTAATGATAATCTACCGAAATGATCGGTTTCTAAAGGATCAATCCCTCCCAGGTAAAAAACAAGGTCTGGTTCAAAGCCGAAAAAAATTCTATCAAGAGAATCAGTGAGTGTTTTTAAATATTCTTTATCCCCGGTTTTATCGGGTAGTCCAATGTCCAAGTCAGACTGAGGTTTAAAAAAGGGATAGTTTTTTTCGCCGTGAATAGAAAATGTATATACATCCGGGTCATTCCCAAACACTTCAGCATTACCATTTCCCTGGTGAACATCACAATCAATGATTAATGCCTTGCCAATCCATTTAGATTGCTGAAGCACTTTAATTGCTACCCCAACATCGTTATAAACACAAAAGCCTTCTCCCCAGTCAGGCATTGCATGGTGGGTTCCCCCGGCAAGATTGGCTGCTATTCCATCTTGAAGAGCCATTAAACCTGCATTTATAGTACCCTGTACTGCTAGCCTTGAGCGCACAGCCAAACTCTTTGACCAGGGCAGCCCCATCTTTCTTATTTCTTTTTTATCCAGATTGCCTGACCATACAGCATGTGCATACCGGTGTGTATGCAACGCCAAAAGATTTGACATATCAACCATTGAAGGCTCAATTACTTCCTTCTCGCTGATAATGGTATTGTTCAGCAAGTATTGATGGAGGCCCTGAAACTTCTTCATGGGGAAAATATGCTCATCGGGTATTTGGGCATAATAACCCGTGCTGTAACTTACTCTCACTTCAGATTGTTAATTTGATGATTCCAACCATCCTGCCACTCTGCCTTCCATTTCTTCTGTATGAATACAGGTTCTCTTGATCGAATGTACAATGGGTATCTGCTTCAATATTCTTCTCTCTGACTCCTGAACTCACCAATTGGTCAGTTATAAAACCTTTTAAATCCACATGTGGTTTTGTAAAAGATTCCCTGTCAACAAATTGAGGAGGAAACTGTTTAGCCACTTCCATTCCCACCTCAAAATTCTCAAGAGAAATGCACGGGCTTATAAAAACCCTGATGTCTTCAGGTTCACTTCCTTTAGCCATCATCTTTTCTATTGCCTTAGGTACAATACCAGCAACCGCACCTCTCCAACCGGCATGTACTGCTGCTATAACCTTTGCAATCGGATCACCAAGCAGGACGGCTGCACAATCTGCAACCTGAATAGCCAGGGCAATCCCTTTTTGGGAGGTAATAAAACCATCAACTTTATCATAGATTCCCCCTTCGTTCACTTCAGCTATATCACTCCCATGTACTTGATTTGCAAAAGCGATATCGGCCAGCTCTGTGTCTAAAGCTTTTGCAAGAACCTCCCGGTTATTTTGTATTACTTCGGAGGTTTCATCGGTATTAAAGCCAAGGTTAAATCCTTCAATTTTGGCAGTTTCACGCAGCGCTTTTCCCTTCAGGCTAAACCAGCCGGTAAGTGCTTCATGATTAAAAACCTCAGGTATAAGTAGCTCAGGCTGGTAATACTTCATATAAAGCTGCTTTTATGTCATCTATCGGGAAATGTAATCCTGTCCACAGGTTGAAGGATTTTGCTCCCTGGTAAATCAACATATCCAATCCACCAATAGTTACAGCCCCTGTGGAAGAAGCCTGCGTAAGGAATTTTGTTTGGCGGGGATTATAAACGACATCATAGCAAATCTTACCTACCAGTATTTCCACCTCCTGATCGGCTACCGGAGAGCTGTCTGTATTTGGAGTCATACCCAATGGAGTTGCATTTACAATCAAGGCAGCTTCTTCTGCATAGGCGGGCCAGTTTTCGTAATTGCATCTCGTTATTCCCTGCTCTGGAGAACCCTGGTGCATTTCCGGCCTGCGAGATACAAGAACAAGCTCTTCCACACCGGCGTGTTTTAGCGCAAAAATTATAGCCTGTGTTGCACCTCCTGCTCCAAAAATTATTGCCCGTTCTCCAATTAACTCATCCTCATAGTCACGCAAAGGCTGTATAAATCCATAAGCATCGGTGTTATCCCCTATCAACTTATTACCCTTCTTAATGATGGTATTTATAACCCCGATTTCTTTTGCCGTTTCTGAAAGTTCATCAACAACATCTACAAAAAGTTCTTTATGTGGAATGGTTATGTTTGCACCTAAAAATGATTCGTTGGTAAAATGAGCTATTGCGGTATTTACTTCGGAATGTGATAAAGAAACAGCAAGATATTCGCCTCCAAGCTTATTGTGCTTTAAAGCGATATTGTGCATGAGTGGGGAAAGGCTTTGAACTACAGGATTACCAATTACCAGGTAATGTGAAAGTTGGCTTTTCTCAGAGTCTATAAATTCAGTGAACTTCAAGTTAAACGAGTTAAATCTTTGGCAAAAAAAATGCACATCTGTACAGATGTGCATTTAAAATAGTAAATATTTGAAGAGCTGTTAAGCAGTTACTTCTTCGCCTTCTTCAGACGTTGGCTCAAGCTGAGCTTCTTTAAAAGTACCTGATTCTGCAAGCTCTTTGAACTTTTCAAGATCCTTAACAAGCTGTGCAGGAGACTCTTCGATAAATTTTGCGACATCTTCAGTAGGCTCCCCGAAGAAAGTTCGGTAGTCTAATGAAAACTCAACGCGGGTACGCTCGCCGTTGTCAAGTGGTGTGAAACGGATAGTACCGGTTTGATTTAGGTTGCCATTGATAGTAATCCATGCAAAACGGGTGTTGCGAAGATTATCAATTAAATTAGTAGTCCAACGAAACTCCTCGCTTCCGATTTTGGTTTGGTATTCGAATGTCTGAGAATTAATTCTATTCACAGTATCAATACGCTCAAGGAACTTAGGAAATTCAACAGGATTACTTAATAACTCATACACTTTGGCAAGAGGTAAATCAATTTCGATTCTTTCGTGCGCCATAATAGATAACTTGGTAGTTGTGTTCTTTTTGGGATTTAAATCTTTTTTGATGAACCGGATTTCACGGACACAGGTAGGATTTCACCATTATGCTCCAAAAATACGGATAAATTGAATAAGCCTCAATCACAATGGGAGATAAAAACCTAGAATAAAAAAATTTTATGCCGATATACCAACTTTTATCCTTTAAAAAACTTCTCTTTTCTATTGCATTCCTATTTTTATTTAGTTCTTTCTCCTTCTCTCAATTCAGTACAAACGGCTTTTTAAGAAACTACAATGCGGTTTTAACTACTAATGATAACGAATACCTGGTGGGAAGAAACCGATTCTTACTTAATGTGGAGCACCCTATAAGCATAGGTAGAATTTTTATCTCCAATGAAATCCTTAATACTTATACTACTTCATCAAATAATTATGTATACGATTTTGCTGAAGGATATGTAGATCTCTATTTCAAAAATTTTGACCTGAGGATCGGAAAGCAAATAGTTTCACAGGGTAAAACGGACGGCGCTTTCATCAGTGATATTATCTCTCCTGTAGATTTGAGTGAGTTCCTCACAATTGAGTTAGAAGATATCAGAATTGGAATTCCTGCTGCAAAATACACCCAGTATTTTAGAGCCAATTATCTCGAAATACTGGCTACGCCCATTTTTCAATCAAATACGTTTGCATTACCCGGTACCAGATGGTTTCCATTTTCTCAATTCGAACAAAATGGAAACGTTACTTATGCTGATTCAACTTCTGAAACTACCAAACCGTTATTCCAGGGTTTAATCAAATATTCATTCAGGGAAAAAATTAGTTGGGATTTAGATGTTTTTGCCATGTATTGGACTGAGGGCTCCCCTTCTTTTCGCAAAGACTTGGTCTTTACGGGCTCTCCTTCTACTCAACAGCCCTCCCTGTTACTTACAAGAAAATTCCAAAGCTCTCCGATTGTTGGTTATTACGGAGATTATATTGTTAATGATTACTTGTTAATTAAATCAGAATCAGCTTTCCATTTCAGGAAGCAATTTGATTACCTCCCCCCATCCATACGTCAAACAGACTTGAACAACCTGTCTCCCCAACAACAGGTATTGGTTGGGCAGGCTTTTGCCAATAATGATGATGGCTTTCTTACCAACAAACCCTGGCTTGCCAGTATGATTGGAATTCAATCTGAATTAGATGACTGGACAATAACTACCCAGTTCATCAATGAATACATCTTTAATTACCAAACAGACATACTGCAGGAACAAAACTTTTATTACAGCACTCTGATGTTACAAAGAAGCCTGTTGCGTGAAAAAATGACACTTTATGCATTCGGTCGATACAACTATGTAGGAAAGGATTTCTGGGTTCATCCACGTGCTACTTATGAAGTTGCTGAAGCTGTAGAAACCACCCTGGGCTTTCACCTTTTTTATGGCGAAGATCAGGAACGTTATTATGGCCACTTTAGCTTTCAGGACTACCAATCGAATAGCTTTATATATTTGAAACTTGCTGCTTATTTCTAACTGTTGATGAGAAAATTTTCCAATTTTGTACTTAAACATCCCAGGCTAATTACCCTTGGGATTGTTATAGTTACCATTCTGTCCATCTATCCTGCCTCCGGGATAAAAACAGATTTTGACTTGGAGAATTTCTATCCAAAAAAAGACCCTACGGTACAATTTTACCAGGCAATGGAAGATGAGTTTGGCCGTGATGACAACATCATCATGCTTGGCTATCAAAGCGAAACTCTATTTACTGAAGAGGGGCTTATCAGGCTTAAGAAAATATCTGAATTGTTAGAGGGAATTGAAAATGTATCGGAGGTGCGCAGCCTTTGGACAGCTGAGGAAATGATTAACAGGAATGGCACCCTCATCTTCCAACCTCTTTTGCACCAAGATTCCCTTGCAAACAATATTTCTGAATTAAAGAAGAAGGTTACAGGCGATCCCTTCTCAAAAGGTTTTTTCATCAGCGAAGATGCTACAACTACTGCCTTCTATCTGGAAATTGATGAAGAAGTAAATTCATACGAAACCAGGAATCAAATCATTGATGAACTCGAAAGCATTACCGCAGCCTATCCTGAAATCGATTTTAAAACCACGGGCATCCCTTATTTTAGAAACCAGTACGTGAATATGTTGAATGGAGAAGTACTGTTTTACATCTCCTTCTCTTCAGTGCTGATTATCATTTTACTTTGGTATTTGTATCGCAGCTTCACAGGTATTTTTATACCCATGCTCATTGTTTGGCTTACCGTTCTTTTTACAGTAGCTACCGTCACTTTAACCGGGGGATATCTTGAAATAATGAGCAGTACTATTGCTCCAATCCTGTTATGCGTGGGAGTGGCCGATTCCATCCACATGATCTCAAAATTTGATGATGCCGTTCAGCATGGATTTAAAAAACAGAAAGCAATTATGGAGATGCTCCTGACATTGGGCAGTGCCACACTTTTGACCAGTGTTACAACCGCAATCGGGTTCGGGACTTTGCTTACCAGCAATGTTGTACCCATGAAACGATTTGGTATTTATACAGCGGTTGGAGTTTTAATAGCCTATACGATCACCATATTTCTGCTTCCGTCGATACTTAAATTGATTAAAACAAAAAGGGTTTTTAAGAAGAACGGAGGAAGATTATATCCGTTATTGGCTGACTGGCTTTTGAAGCTCTCTTTCTTCACTAAGAAACATAACAGGACTATATCAATTGGATCGTTAGTCACATGTGGTTTAATCGGACTGGGAATCTTTCAGCTAAATGTTAATGGAAGGGTTTTTGATGACGTGAGCCAAAGTTCAGTGCTGATCCAAGACAGTAACTTTTTTTCTGAAAACCTCGCTCCTGCTTTCCCACTGGAACTGGTAATAGATACCAAGCAAGAGTATGGGATTGAAAATCCTGAGTTTTTGCAACGGGTAGAAAACCTTCAGCAGCACCTGCTGGGTTATCCTGAAATAAAGAGGGCCACTTCGTTTACTACCCTGCTTAAAGAGTTACATCAAACTATGGCGCCCGAGCAAGCAGCCGTGGATTCCCTGCCAGATAGTGAACAATTGATTTCTCAATACCTGTTGCTTCTAGAAATAAATGATAATGATATATTAAGCAGGGTCACTGATTTCGACTATCAAAAAATTCGCTTGTCTTCTCAAACCCTGGATGCGGGCTCTATGAGGATCAACCAGATCAGAGACTCATTGGATATATATTTATCAGCTAATTTCCCCAATGAAGAAGTAATTGTTACAGGCTCTACGGTTTTAAGTGCTGATTTAGTTGGCAAAATGGTTTATTCCCTGGCTTCCAGTATCGGGCTGGCTTTTATTTGCATCTCCATACTTATGGCATTCTTGTTCAGGGATTTAAAAATGGTAATAATATCACTTATACCCAACATTATACCCTTAATTCTTATTGCCGGTTTAATGGGTTTGATCGGTATCGACATAAAACCTTCAACCGCTGTAATCTTTACCATCGCTTTTGGAATAGCTGTAGATGATACTATTCATTACCTGGCGCGATTCAGGATTGAACTTAAAAGAGGCTTAGATGTTGAAGAAGCATTACAGGTTACCACTCAAAAAACAGGCCGGGCTATAATAATTACAAGTATCATTTTGCTGGCAGGATTTGGCACACTTATTACCAGTGCATTTACATCAACTATGCTGATGGGTATTTTGGTTTCATCAACTATTTTCTTTGCTGTAACAGCAGACTTGTTTGTACTTCCAGCGCTTTTCCATTGGATAAAACCGAATCTTAAAGTGGAAGAAATGCCTTCAATTCTTGCAGAATCTTCCTATGGATCTCGATGGGTGAAAAGCGAGAATCAATCGTCTTAATCCGTTTTTCTGTTTTTGCCATCTCCTCAAATCCCAACACTACCCTTTCATAAAAAGAGTTACTCGATTTTTCCATGCGATCCTTTTCCATATGGGATGTTCGTTTTGCGGATTCCTCTAAACTTATCTTAAGATAAAAGGTGATATCGGGGGTAATGCTGTGCGAAGCAATCTCATTTATTTGTTGGATCTGCACTAATGGTAAACTTTCTCTTCCGTATCCCTGGTAAGCGGTGGTTGAATCATAAAACCGATCCAGTATAACTATCGCATCTTCATTTAAAAGCGGGGTCACTTTTTCAGCAATTAACTGGGAGCGTGCTGCAGAAAACAACAACAACTCCGTAACCGGGTTAATCTCCAATTCCGGGTTCAATAACATACCCCGGATTAGTTCTGATATATCCGTTCCACCGGGTTCGCGAAATACTTCAACCCTGTAACCTCGCTTACTCAGTTTATCCCGGAGCAAATCAATTTGAGTAGATTTGCCACTCCCGTCTATTCCTTCAAATGTAATTAGCATAAATTGAATCTACTAAGAAATGCGGAAGTTTACGCCTGTAAATTTTAGAAAGTCCGGCGTCTTAAAAAGCCTTACTACAGTCATCCCTGCGAAGGCAGAGGTTTGGAGCTGAATAGGAGCACCGGGCATTGATCTGGCTCTGGATTCCCACCTTCGTGGGAATGACTTTGAGGTGTGCTCTGGTCATTGCGAGATTTATATAATTACTTTAGGGTTGTGGGCATCCCAGGGAAGCAATCCCACATTTGACTATCACGTACTTCTTTGGCTTATATAATCCTAAAAACTGAAGTCGTCCATCATTTCTATGGGCTCTTTAGGCATAGCAATTGACAAACCCAAGTAAATCAAAGAAGTGGTTCCCCATGACATGAAGAAGGTAGCCACAAAAATTAACCGCACTACTGTAGCACTTATTCCAAAATACTTTGCCAAACCACTACAGACACCTGCAATCTTTTTATTGGTTCTGGATTTCATTAAACGCCTGGCATGTCTGTATCCGAACTGATCAAAACTATAATTTGAACTCGACCGACTGGAGGAGAAACTTTCTGAGTCTAAATCATTATTTAAACGACTTGTGGTTTCCCCGCCGGGTATGTCATCTGAAAAGCTGTCAAACTTTCGGCTTTTGTTTCGCTTTCTATTTTTTCTCTTTTCTTTCCTCTCTCTTTTGCGATCACCAACTAAAAACCCGAAACCAATAAGAGTAACCAGTATACCTCCTATAATCGGCAAGGCAGAAATAGCATCCTGGGAAAAATTGGCCAGGCCTTGTCCAATAGGTAAACCAATAGCCTGGAGCAAGAACGTAAGTGCTATGAACAGCATACCCAATCCAGCAATGGTGGAAATGTTCCAGATGCCCTTCCCGTCTTCTTTGGGTTCTTCTTTAAGAAACTCCTGCATCGTGGATTGAAGTTCAAATTCATCAAACTCCAATGTTGCTGATCCTGTTTTAGAAGTTCTTTTTTGTCTTATTTGGTCTGCCATTTTATTTCCTCCGCAAGCTGCTACGAAGGCTGATTTTGATTGTTACGGTTATACACTGATTTTTCAGTTATAAGAATATCCAATTTCTCATCAAAGGCTTCAACTGGAATTTCGGGTAATAAAAAGTCCTCAAACAGTAACCCCGCTTTTGTACTCTTTTCGCTTTTTAGAAAACGATCATAGAACCCTTTGCCATACCCAAGGCGATTAAACTTTAAATCTGCAGCTAACAAAGGAACTATCACCAAATCGGCTTTTAATGCAGTTTGTACCAGGCTTTTTGGTTCCAATACCCCCCATTTATTAGTGCTAAGGTCATCAAATGAATTTATCTCAACCGTATTCAATTGCATTTTTTCGAAGTCTGTAACAGGAACCAGCACTTTCTTTTTTTGGGATAACATTTCCTGAATCAAAAGTTGAGTATCAACTTCTTTACGCTGATTCATAGAGATATAGCAATGGATAATCTCCGCTTCCTCAAACTGCTTTATAGATTTTAGCTGAGTTATTATCTGAGCGGATTTCTTTGACCAATCTGATTCACTTAAAGAATTACGAGTTTTCAGCAATTCTTTTCTTAGCTGTGACTTTCTTTCAGAAACAGAATTCATCAATTAAAGGCTAATGATATGATGTTCGGCAAGATTAAGTTCTTCGCCCTCAAAAAGCTCAAGTAACTGATCCCAGAGATCAACCCCATATTTATTCATGAAGTACATAAAAGATACCTGCCTTTCCTGTAGGCCGCTATCAGGATAAAGCTGGGCTTTTGCCCTTCGGATTCGCTGAAGCTGTGTCTGCTCCTGTTGCTTAACAGACCGGTACACCCTCCCTTTTAACTTATCCAGTTCATTTTCAAAACCTGATAAAGTTTTGCCGGCCATTCCCTCTAAAGAACCATCGATCTCAGTAACAATTTTTACAGGATCTTTTGAAATGGTATTAAGCTTTTCTTTCCAGTCGTTAAAAACTGATTCAATATCTCTTGTTTCGGTCAACTCTACATACTCGGTTTCCAGGTCTTCAATTCTATAACCAAATTGATATAGCTCAAAAGGTAATTTTTCCAGTATCCGACCAATAGAAGATTCCAGTAAAGTAACGCTCAGGCGTGGGAATATGACAGGCATTTCTAGATCAAAGACAGGATAGAAATCTTTCATTTGCGCGTAATAAGCCACTTCTCCCGGGCCAGCAACATATCCTAAAGTAGGTAGTAATTTATCCTGTACTACAGGGCGTAAGAAAACATTAGGAGAAAACCTTTCGGGGTTTGATTCAATAATGGCTATCAGTTCATCTTCCCCCCAGGAATAATCTCCTGCCTTCCACTCTTTTTCCCCTCGTTCAATTTTTACCCTTCCCTGCTCACCACACATATAAAAGAGGTTTGAATCTCCTAAAGTTACCTGGGAATGAAAGTTTTTGTCAATTTGAGCGGTCTTTTCGGCTAAAGCTTCATCAGCTATTGAGGATTTTAGTATAGATGTCTTAAAGGTTTCTGTCACCAATGCCTTAACAGGCTTAAAATTACTGCCGGCAACCAAAAGCCCGTATTTCCCAAATAAAGAATCGATCATTTGTGCAAAAGCAGCGGCGAAGGTTTTCCCTTTGGTAAAGCTTGAATTAAAAATCGTCCACAGCTCATCAGAGAAGTCTGTTTCGTATATTCTTTCAGCTAAATCTTTTTTAAAGCTTTCCAATGAGCCATCCAATGTATATTCGGATACAGGAAATTTAGTGAGCTCGCTTTCATATTTGATTTTTTCCAAATCCTCATTTCCGGGAATACCAAACCAGGCAACCTCATCAAAGTCGTGGTCTTCATCTGCAAGCCAAAAAACCGGCACTACCGGGCGATTCAACTTTGCTTCCCACTGTTTAGCGAGCAAAATAGTTGTGAGCGTTTTATAAACGGTATAAAGCGGACCGCCATATATGCCAAGCTGTTGCCCGGTAACTATTGCTAAAGCATTTGGAGAATCCAGTTTTTTAAGTTGCCCGCCCTGGCTAATTCCCAAATCTTTATGATATAATGAAAGAGCCTCTACATATTTTTTATGTAAAGGCTCTCCTTGTATAGAATCTGCTTTTTGTTGAACATCACGTTCATTAAACGGATCACAACAATAAAAATCCCCGAGTTTGGAAAAATCGGAAACGTAGGTTTTGAATAGTTTTGAAAACTGTAGCTTTTCGAACGAATAAATTTCTTTTTTCACACTTACCCCTTAAGCTTTTGGATACTGTCCCGGATCTTTGCCGCTTTTTCGTAATTCTCCGTTTCTATCGCAGTTTTAAGATCCAGCTCAAGTTGCTCAAGCTTAGATAATTCTTTTTTACCCACCTCTTCATTAACAACCCCGAGAGCTTCTTCCAGCGTATCAGGTTCCGGATCAGCACTAATGCCCGCTTCTCTTAATACTGATCCTTCCACAAATATAGAAGCCCCAAACCTTACTGCAAGGGCAATGGCATCACTAGGCCGCGCATCTAACTCGATCAGATTTCCATCCTTTTCATATATGATCTGAGCATAGAAAGTGCCCTCACTCAGTTCATTTACAATTACTTGTTTTACCTGCGTATCAAAGCTTAGTAGCATATTTTTGAGAAGATCATGCGTCATCGGGCGGGGAGGTTTGATATTTTCAAGCTCAAGCGCAATAGCCTGAGCTTCGTAAGACCCAATTATTATCGGAAGCCTTCTACTCCCTTCTACCTCTGAAAGTATCAGGGCATAAGCTCCACCGCTGCTTGGGCTTGTGGAGAGGCCGAGTATTTCCATTAATACTTTACTCAATGTAGTCCTGTTGTCGTCTTTAATGATGAATTATGAATGTAACGATTTTTATGAAAGCGATAAACCAAGTCAAAATATACAATCTTAGTGAAACACTAACTTTACTTCCAAAAAAACAGAAATAAAACCTATATTCTCCCGCAAATTCGTTGACATTACCAATCATTGAACCTAACTTTTTGGTTCTAAAATTTGATTCAAAAAACGTATGCTCGATAGTTACTTCCCGATTATTATTCTACTAGGCATTGCCATATTCCTTGCCATACTTTTAATGACACTTTCGAGAGTTTTAGGGCCTTATCGACCTAACAAGAATAAGCTAAATCCCTACGAAAGTGGTATGGATCCGGTAGGTGAAGCACGTGAAAGATATTCTATTTCTTTTTACCTCGTGGCAATGGAGTTCATTGTATTCGACCTCGAAGTAGTATTTATCTATCCCTGGGCGGTACGCTTTATGGAGCTTGGACTTGGAACGTTCATTGCTATGATGATATTTATTATTGTACTGTTCGTCGGGCTATTATATACGCTCAAAAAAGGAACACTGGACTGGGATCTCAAAACAAATAAAATTTAAGTATATATACATGGGTATTGAATCGGCATTAGGAGAAGGTTATCTAACTACCCGCCTTGATAAATTAATAAACTGGGGACGCGCAAACGCAGCCTGGCCAATGCCTATGGGGTTAGCCTGCTGCGCTATTGAGATGATGGCATTTGCTGGCCCGAAATATGATGTTTCCAGATTTGGCTCTGAGGTTTTTCGTTTCTCTCCGCGCCAAAGTGATGTAATGATTGTGGCCGGGTGGACTACGTATAAAATGTCTCACGCCATTCGAAGGATATGGGATCAAATGCCTGATCCAAAATGGTGTATTGCTATGGGCGCATGTGCATCAACCGGAGGAATGCACCGTTGCTATGGTGTTGTGCAAGGTGTAGACAATTTTATACCGGTGGACGCTTATATATCCGGGTGCCCTCCCCGACCCGATGCTGTTATCCACGCTTTGTTGAAAATACAGGACAAAATTAAAACAGAACATTCCGTTCTTCTGGATACCTAGTCATGAGCTTAGAATTAAACGAAACCTTACAAAGCGTAGTAGATGGACTTTCCGATAAGTTTTCTGATAAGCTTATTGAGGTATATCAAACCAGCGGTGATACTTTTATCCGGATTGAAGCTGATGCCGTAGTTGACATTTGTTTGTATTTAAAATCGGAACATCACTTCATTTATTTAAGTGACATTATTGGTACCGACCGGTTTACTTCTGATGAACGATTCGAGGTTATTTATAATCTTATGAATCTCCGTACCCAAACCCGGTTATTTGTTAAAATCAGGGTTCCTGAAGAAGAGCCTGTAGTGAATTCAGTAACCAGCGTATGGCTCTCTGCCGGATGGAATGAACGTGAAGTCTTTGATATGTTCGGTATCCGGTTTGAAGGCCACCCTGACCACAGAAGAGTTTTTATGCCTGAAGATTTTGACTACTTCCCTATGCGGAAGGAATTTCCTTTACTCGGTATTCCCGGCTCACTGGAACTGCCTAACACTACACCTGATTCGGAGTAATATATGGACTTAAAAGGTATTAACAGTAAGGTAGAGCCCCAATTCCAGGAACTTCATCAACGAAGTTTATACCAAAGCCTGGAAGACAAACATACCACTATTGAAGAAATTGATTCAGAAGATCCTTTGAATGCAAAGATGATCCTGAATATGGGGCCTCAGCACCCTGCCACACACGGTGTACTTCGCCTGGTACTCCAGTTGAAGGGTGAAACTATTGAGAAGACCAAGTTGGATATTGGCTACCTGCATAGAGGTGTAGAGAAAATTGCGGAAAACAAAACGTACCAGGAGTTCATGCCATACACCGATCGTATGGACTACCTCTCTCCCTACAGTAACAATGTGGCACTTTGCACAGCAGTAGAAAAAATTGCGCAGGTGGAGGTTCCGGAAAGAGCCCATTACATACGAATGATTGGATGTGAACTGGCAAGGATCTCTTCTCATCTTCTCTGGTTAGGAACCATGGTTATGGATGCCGGAGCCATCTCTTTCTTTATATGGACATTCAGGGAGCGTGAGAAGATTTATGATATAATGGATCAAATTGCCGGCCATCGTTTTACTGTTTCCCATTCCCGTATCGGTGGTGTGGCAAACGACCTTACTGAAGATGCCACTGCACTCATCAAAGAATTCGTGGACACTTTCCCAAATGAGTTATCTGACTGGCATAAACTATTAGATCGCAACCGAATATTTATTGACCGAAATGAAAATGCGGGTGTACTGCCAACCGAAAAAGCACTTGAATGGGGAGCTACAGGCCCTGTATTAAGGGCATCAGGTTACGCAGTTGATCAACGGATTATAAGTCCCTATCTAAGGTACGATCAGGTTGACTTTGAAGTCCCAACCCGGATGGAAGGAGACAATCTGGCGAGGTACTTTGTACGAATGGAAGAATTGGGTGAGAGCATTAAAATTATTCGCCAGTGTTTAGACAAAATCCCTAAAGGACCGATTCGTTCGAACAACGCCAAGCATACCTATCCCTCAAAAGACGAAGTTTATTATTCAATGGAAGGTATGATACACGACTTTATGATGACGGATACCGGAATATGCCCCCCTGCAGGTACTGAATGTTATCATGCAGTGGAATCTCCGAAAGGAGAATTGGGATATTTCATACAAAGTGATGGAACAGGGCATCCCTGGCGATTAAAAATTAATGCGCCATCATTTAAAAATCTCCAGGTACTGGAAAACATACTCGATGGTGAAATGGTAGCTGATACTGTAGTAATAATAGGTGGAATGGACCCTGTAATGGGAGAAGCAGATAAATAATGGCAAATCAATACGAATTTACTCCGGAAGATTTACAAGAAATTGAGGACATCAAATCTAAATTTCCTGAAGTGATGCCGGCAACACTCCCTACCCTTTGGGTAGCACAGCGCCGTTTCGGGCATGTTGAACCTGATGTTCAGGAATTAGTAGCCAATACTTTAGGACTACCCTTTTCTCATGTACATGGTGTAGCTACTTTTTATACCCAGTATTACAAAGAGAAAAAAGGTAAGTATGTACTGGATGTATGCACCACTACCAGTTGCCAGCTTTGTGGTGGTTATGATATGCTCCATTATTTAGAGAAAAAACTCGGCATTAAAAAAGGGGAAACAACCGATGATGGCTTATTCAGCATTCAATCTGTTGAATGCCTGGGTGCCTGCGGATATGCTCCCATGATGCAAATCACTAATGATATTTACGTAAATAACCTTACGGAAGAAAAACTGGATGAGGTTATTAAATCTTTAAAAGCAGGCAAAATGCCCGAATTTGAATCAGTTGGAATGCCACAACATACTGAAAGGAGTTAAGCATGTCTGATTGGAAATCATATACTCCTGTTCTTATCCCGGATATCCCAAATCTCCATGAGATTAATGTGTATGTAAAGAATGGCGGTTACGAATCCCTAAAGAAAGTTCTTTCAAAAGATTGGACTCCCGAATCTGTAGTCAATGAGGTAAAAGCAGCAAATATTCGTGGACGAGGCGGTGCTGGATTTAACGCAGGTTTAAAATGGTCATTTATGCCAAAGCCTGATGGCGGCCCCCGTTACCTGGCTTGTAATGGTGATGAATCTGAGCCCGGGACATTTAAAGACCGTAAGATTTTCGAATACAATCCACACTTGTTTATCGAAGGGGCTCTTATTGCAGCCTATGCCATGCAGGTAACTACCATTTATGTATACATACGTGGTGAATATCGTTCATGGATCCTGATGATGGAAAAAGCATTAAAAGATGCTTACGAAAAAGGTTTTATTGGTAAGAATATTCTCGGTTCTGACTTCAGCGTAGAATTTCATGTTACCGGAGGTGCCGGGGCTTATATCTGCGGTGAAGAAACATCCATGCTTGAGTCTTTAGAGGGCAAACGTGGCTACCCGAGAGTTAAACCACCTTTCCCAGCCCAAAAAGGTTTGTGGGGACGCCCCACAACTATCAATAATATTGAAACATTGGCGTGTGTGCCTTTGGTAATTGAACGAGGAGCTGATTGGTTTTCAGGTGTAGGCGCACCGACTCATCCCGGGCCAGTGCTTTATGGAATTTCAGGCCATGTGAACCGGCCGGGTGTTTATGAATTACCAACCGGAATGCCTGTTCTTCAACTCATTGATGAAGTTGCCGGCGGAATGAGAAACGGAAAGAAACTGAAAGGTCTTATTCCCGGTGGCTCTTCTACTCCTATCCTTCGGGGAGACTCTTTGGAAGGTGTAAATATGGATGCTGATTCCTTACGGGAAGCTGGTTCCATGATGGGAACTGCCGGAATGATTGTTATGGACGAAGACACGGATATGGTAGAAATGTTATGGAGAATTGCTTACTTCTACCATCATGAGTCTTGTGGACAATGTACCCCCTGCCGGGAAGGTACCGGTTGGTTAGAGAAAATACTTTTGAAGATCAAAAACGGTGAAGGTGAAATCAGAGACCTTGACTTGTTGCTTGATTTAACTACCCAAATGGAAGGACGAACAATCTGTGCACTGGCTGATGCAGCAGCGTGGCCAGTTCGCCATACAATTAACCGATTTAGAGATGAATTTGAAGCAAGATGCAAACAAAGCACCTTTGCTCTAGCTTAAAACATATAATTTCATGCCAGAATTATTTATAGACGGGATACGATACGAATATGAAGGTAGTCCAAAGCTACTTCAGTTCATCCTTGACAACGGCAAGGAAGTCCCCTTCTTTTGCTATCACCCTTCAATGAGTGCACCGGCTAACTGCCGACAGTGTTATGTTAAGGTGGGTATGCCGGTTAAAGACCGTGAAACAGGTGAGTATGAGTTGGATGAAAACGGTGAACGTGTTATTCGCTGGTTCCCAAAAATGCAAACTTCTTGCAGTTTGGATATTACCGATGGCATGGTGGTACATACCCAGGAAACCAGTGAAGAAGTAGCCAGGGCTCAAAAAGACACCATGGAGCTCATTCTTATTAATCATCCTCTCGACTGCCCGATTTGTGACCAGGCAGGTGAATGTCCCCTTCAAATCCAGACGTATAAATACGGGCCTGAAGGAAGTCGTTTTGAAGTTAAAAAAGTACACAAGCCAAAACGTGTTGAGCTTGGACCACGTGTCACTCTGGATGCAGAACGTTGCATCAACTGTACCCGGTGTGTACGTTTTACAGAAGAAATCAGCGAAACCTTCCAGCTTACCATTGCTTCCCGTGGAGATAAAAACTACCCGATTACAGCTCCCGGCAAACCCTTTGACGATCCTTATTCAGTAAATACGGTAGATATTTGCCCGGTTGGGGCTTTAACTTCTACCGATTTCAGATTTAAAGCCCGGGTTTGGGAAATGAATCAAACTCCGAGCATTGACATAACTGGAGGCAAAGGTACAAATGTAGATCTTTGGACCCGGGATAATCTCGTACTTCGAATCACCCCTAGATATAATGCTGAAGTTAACGATCACTGGATGCCGGATGCAGGACGTGAGGCCTACCAAAGATTTAACGAAAAAAGAATTTCCAGGCCATCCATCAAAATAGATGGTGATAACCAGGTAAAAACTTCCTGGAATAATGCTATCGAAACTTTTGCTGAAACTTTAGAGGGTAACAAGCCTTCTGATGTTGTAGTGATTGGAAGCCCCCATGCTTCTGTCGAGGAAAACTACTCGGTTATGAAGTTCTTCAGCACATGGGGTGTTAACAATTTCCATTTTGCACCACATATTGAAAAAGGATTTGGGGACGACTTTCTGCTTACTGACGACCAGGCTCCAAATACAAATGGGGTTAAAGCATTGGGTATAGATGAATCATCAGACCTTAATGCTGCCATAAAATCAGCGAAAGTTGTGGTAATACTTTCTGATGAGTTAATTGATCGTGGTGCTATTGACGCTTCTTCCCTGAAAGGTAAGTACACTGTTCTTTTAGCTACTAATGAGTCTCAAACAAGTGCTGCGGCAGACCTCGTAATTCCAGTAACCTGTATTGCTGAACATGCTGCCAGCTACGTAAATGTTGATGGAAGAGTTCAGAGATCGTTTCCTGCCAAAGAAACCAAATACTCTAATCGAAAGCTCAACCTGGAAATGTCAGAAGGCCGCTTAGATCGCCACGGAACCTATTTTGATAACTGGGTTACTGAAGAAAACAAAATAGACTGTATTCCTGCATGGGAAGTGGTAAGTAAACTGGCTTCTCGTATGGGATTGGATATTGCGTTTGATAACTCAAGGGAAATTTTTGAAGAGGTTTCTTCTTCTGTTCCATTATTCAAGGGAATAAACTACGAACGTATGGATGAAGAAAACGGAGTACAATTAACCGGAAACTCTAAAGAAGAGGTAACCGCCTGATGAATCCTGCTATACTTGAAATAGGGCCTCTTGCTATCCCTGTCTGGACTCTTGTGCTTGGGCTTGGAATGTTTGCCTACCTTAACTCTGCAGCTGTATTGGTATATGTAGAGCGTAGAGTTGCTGCTTTTATCCAAAACAGGGTCGGACCAAACAGAGTGGGGCCATTTGGTTTGCTACAGCCCATTGCTGACGTATTAAAGCTTCTTCTTAAAGAAGATGTCACACCAACTCATGGATACAAAACACTTCATGCAATAGCCCCGATGATACCGGTAGTTACTGCATTATTATCGGTAGCGGTTATTCCATTTGGTGCAGGGTTATATGTAACGGATATTAATGCAGGGGTGCTTTATATCCTTGCAGTAGCTTCACTGGGTGTGTATGGCGTAACCCTTGCAGGATGGGCTTCTAACAGTAAATACTCACTCCTTGGGGGATTACGAGCTGCAGCTCAGATGATCAGTTATGAACTTCCTATGGGTATGGCTGTGGCTTCTGTTGTACTTATGGCCGGTTCTTTAAGCCTTGTTGACATTGCTGAATCGCAATCTATGTGGTGGAATGCATTCCTCAACCCACTTGGTGCTATCATATTCATCATTTGTGCCTTTGCTGAATCGAACCGAACACCTTTTGACCTTGTAGAAGCAGAGCAGGAATTGGTGGGTGGTTTCCATACGGAATACAGTTCTATGAAATTCGGAATGTTCTTCCTTGCAGAATATATGCACGTATTCATCGGTAGTATTCTGATAACTACGTTCTTTTTTGGCAGCTACCATCTTCCTTTTGCTGATTTGTGGTTACCCGAGATGAATTCTGTGCTTAAAGGATTCCTGGATGTTGGGGTATTCTCTGCAAAAGTATCTTTCTTCTGTTTCTTGTTCATCTGGGTTCGTTGGACCATCCCTCGTTTTAAATACACCCAGGTGATGAAACTCGGTTGGGCCCGGTTACTCCCGCTCAGTATCCTGAATTTCATGGTAATCGCAGCTATTATGTTTTTCTTTAGCTGATTGCCATAGCAAAAAAGAAACTAAAGCCTTTCGATTTTGAAAGGCTTTTTTTGTTTGTATAAGCTTTATCCATTTAGAATAAGCATCGCATCAATTGCCTAACCCAAACATGTGATTACACATCGCATCCAGGAATTCTACTTTAGTCCCAGGTTCTTAACAAAAGAATTAACACTTAACGGAGACTATCATGAAATCCCTGCAATCATTATTCATCATCGCATTATCAATAAGTTTAACCGGATGTATAAACTCAGTGGGTCCGCAAGGCCCTGAAGGCCCTCCCGGAGCCGATGGTGTTCAAATCTATACAAGTACCATTACCATATTTGCAGATGATTTTGTTGTACTGGATGAATTCAGCTCTGTAAATGAATTCAACTGGAATATACTGGATGAGGAAACCGTAGACTATGGTTTGGTGATGGGGTATTTAAGATTCGATGGAGAAACCGCTTGGCATGCCCTTCCCTTCTCAGTTCCATTCGAAAATGACCTTGTTAATCTTCGCTATGTATTTGACATTGACAGTTTTGACTTGGTAGTGGAAGGCGAAGTAGCTAATAATAATGATGCCAATGAAGCCATATTTGATGGTGATGATTTACGTGTAGTAGCAATACCTCCTAACCTGATTTTAAAAGGTAAAGGAATTGATTACAGAAATTATGAAGCTGTAGCAGAACTGTATGGTTTGGAGGATTAGCCATTCAAAGTCTTTCTTTACTTCATCATAAGTATTAAAAGGTTATGCATTGCATAGCCTTTTTTTGTTATACTCATAAATGCTTAACGGCTCATCTTACAGAGATAAATTACCGGGTACTTCACTGCACTCAAAAAGCGAAATGGCTTTACAAATCATAATCTATAGTAT
This sequence comes from Balneolaceae bacterium, assembly GCA_006969905.1. Classification (GTDB taxonomy): domain Bacteria; phylum Bacteroidota; class Rhodothermia; order Balneolales; family Balneolaceae; genus Balneola. Next base: position 2,884,197 of record CP030887.1, read on the forward strand.
GATTACCTGTATGGCTGTCTCTTCTGCTTTATGGTTTCCGTTATACCGAAGCTTTCCTGTTATCCCCTTTTTTGAAAGCCTTGATTTACTTCCTTTCTGGATTCATTATTTATTTACAGTAACAGCAGTACTGGCTTTGCTTCTTTGTTCATTTCAGAAAACAAATCGAAAGGCAGCCCTGCGTATCTTTTTAGTTGCTATTGCATTCTCAATGTTGATGGATCAATTACGCTGGCAACCCTGGGTTTATCACCTCACATGGATGCTTTTTGCCTTTATTATCTATCCACCCAATGAGGAGAAGAAAGTACTTAACTGGATCCGATGGATACTGGCTTTAATCTACATCTGGAGTGGACTTCAAAAACTGAATATCTCTTTTATACAGATCAATTTCCCATGGATGCTAGAACCATTTTTTGTACCTGAAACTGATAGCGGACTACGGATTTTATATATCCTGGGAGCTGGTGCTACTTTACTTGAACTGGGGCTTGGAGTAGGTTTACTGATCCAAAAGACACAAAGGATATCTGCATATCTGCTGATTGTTATGCATTTGTTGATCATCGTGGTTGTGAGTCCGCTTGGGCATTCCACTAATTATGCGATTATCCCCTGGAATATCTGTTTCTCTGTTTTGCTTTGGCTTTTGTTCGTCAAATCAAGAAGTAAACCATTCGAACCGCTTAGATCTCTAAAGTCATCTCATTCTGTAAAGCTGGTAGTTTTATTCTTTGGGTTGTTTCCTGTTTTAAGTATTTGGGGATATTGGCCAAAGTTTTTTTCGGCTGCACTGTATTCAGGAAATACAATTTCCGGAGAACTGTACCTTTCGGATCAATTCCTTTCCACACTACCTGAGGATGTCCGGGAAAAAGCAAATCCGGACAATAACGGGCTTACTCTAAATCAATGGACAACAAAAGAGATTACAACTGCTATATACCCCAACAAAGATTATATGATCAGGGTATTCAAAAAGCTTTGTGAGCAAGCAGAAAATGAATTTGATGTGATACTAACCATTCATGAGGTACCGGGAAATTTCTCGATAGATAAAGACAGGTCAGACTATTTTTGTAGTGATTTTGAATCCGGTAATAATTGAGCTTTCATTTTTTGTATACTTGCGTGATCTTATTAACCCAGTATGATTCAGGATCCTAAACAAATTGTTACCCCTCATGCCTTTGAGGTTAGCCCCGACCTTCTTGGACTTCCCCTTGCTACCCCAAAACGGAGATTGTTTGCCCTGCTTTTAGATTTGTTAATCGCATCAATTCTTACCCTGTTGGGCGCCTTTGTTCTTGCTTTTGCAGTAGCGGGCATATTCTTTTGGCTGGCTATTAAATCCAGGGGCTCAGTATGGTGGAGAAACCTGATACGCTATTCTGTAGCCGGGTTCGCTAGTTTTATCATTTTCGGTATTACCTACTATTTTGCAGATAGCGATGCCCCTTCTGAAAAAACAGTTAACGTAAATAACCAACCGGTGGCGGCCAGTGACAGTATTGACTGGGCAGAATTTACTAAAGCTATGTTGTCAACCGATTTTACCAATGAAGAAAGCATCGACAGCCTGGAAAACAGGATAGAGCAAATTGCAGGAGTTGTTGATAATGAAGATTCTTCCTATTTCAATCCCGGCCTGTTTGAAAAAGATTTCATTTTACAGTTATCGCTTTTTAGTACTGCACTTCAAACTAACGATTCGCTGGTTATTGATTCTCTAAGAGCTTCCATTGCCCCTGTTATTGCCTCTGCTGAATTAAACAAAGAAAAAGCAGAAGTACGCAAGTACAGAAACAGGGCAGATAGATTAAGCGATAAAAACGATGAATTGGAAGAAGAGGTAGATAACCCTTCTCTTACCAGGATGATAACTGCCACTGCTGAAGATTTCGGATTACGTTTTGGCTGGGTTGGGATTTATTTCATTATATGTTTACCTCTTTTTTCAGGTCAAACACTGGGTAAAAGGCTTCTAAGCCTGAGGGTTGTCAGGCTCAATAATAAACCTATCGGGATCTGGTACTCGTTCGAACGTTTTGGTGGATATGCAGCAGGTATAGCAACCGGCTTGCTTGGGTTCATTCAGGTATTCTGGGATCCTAACCGACAAGCTATTCATGATAAAATTGCTGGAACTGTAGTTATAGACCAAAGAGAAAAACGAAAACAAAAATATGCTGCGTTGCGTGATGAAATAATTCGTGGCGAAAACTTATTGGATCAGTTTTGAGTGCTGTAAATCTTCTCGACAAATTTTCGAAATTCAATGACCAGTGGTCTCCTAAAGTTATTGCTGAATCAAATGGGCAGTTAATTAAGCTGGCTAAGGTTCAGGGAGAGTTTGTTTGGCACAATCATGCTGATGAAGACGAGGTTTTCTTTATTGTTAAAGGTGAACTCTTATTGAAGTTCAGGGATAAAGAAGTTCTTTTGAAAGAAGGAGAGCTCTACGTAGTTCCGAAAGGAGTCGAGCATTTTCCTGTCGCAAAAGAAGAATGCTGGCTTATGTTGATAGAACCCAAAGGAACCAAACATACCGGTGAAACGGATTTTGAGCGATCTGTAGAAGAAGAAAACCAGGAGTGGATTTAAAAAACCTCTTTCGCTACCTCATATACTGAAGTTGACTTCCCCATCGAATAATAATGCAGGCTGGGTACACCAAATTCAATTAACTCTTTGGATTGTTGAATTGCCCATTCAGTTCCTACTTCCCTGGCAGAACCGTTGTCTTTACATTTCTCCAGCTCTTTAGTTAGGGCTTCAGGTAAATCAATATGAAACATTTGGGGAAGCAAGGTTATTTGTTTTAAGGTGGTAACCGGTTTAATGCCCGGAATGATTGGAACATCGATTCCTAAGTCTCTGCAAGCCTTCACAAAATCAAAGTATTTTTGATTATCAAAAAACATCTGGGTAACAATGTAATCGGCCCCCTTATCTACTTTCTGCTTCAAATAACGGAGATCGCTTTCCATATTAGGTGCTGTTTCGTGTTTTTCAGGATATCCCGCAACAGCAATGCAAAAATCAGAAGGCATTGCATTTTCTATCTCATCATCCAGATAAATACCCTTATTCAAATTAACCACCTGCTCTAAAAGCTCAGAAGCATATCTGTGCCCACCGGGTTCGGGCTCAAACTGACGATCAGGTTTTCGCACATCGCCCTGCAAAACCAACACATTATCAATGCCCAAGAAGTTAAGATCTATAAGTGCGTTTTCGGTTTCTTCCTTGGTAAATCCACCGCAAATAATATGGGGTACTGCATCCACCTGGTAATGATTCTGAATGGCTGCACACATACCCACTGTACCGGGTCGTTTACGTACCGTTTTTCGTTCCAGAAGCCCGTTCTCCCTCTTCTTATAGATATATTCTTCTCTATGGTAAGTAACGTCTATAAAAGGAGGTTTAAATTCCATAAGAGGATCGATATGATCGAACAGGGTTTTAATATTTTGCCCTTTTAGAGGCGGCAATACCTCAAAACTGAATAGGGTTTTGCCCTTAGCCTGTTTAATGTATTCTGTTACTTTCATTCTATGATTACAGGTTTAACTGGTTTTTCTTCTATTGTTAATAGACTTGGCTGGTTTCTTTTCAGTGACGATCTAATTGGCAACAGGTTTTTGTCATCCTGAACTTGTTTCAGGATCTGTGAAGCAAAAAATGCTGATATAATTAGAAATCTTTTCGAAGGATCAATCTTTACATATCTCTCAGCAAAGACTTGGATTTCCTTAAAAGAGTTGGAGTAAGTACACTTTGATGAGAAAACAGCTTCATCAAAAAAACAACTCCCTACAGATTCTGAAACAAGTTCAGAATGACAATTAAAAGATATTTTAAGACGATTGGAGTTCACTATTCAGGTCGTTATAATTATTAATCAAATCTTTCTAATCATTAGCATTGTAAGCCAGGTTTGGTGCCAACCACTTTTCCGTTTCTTCAACACTTTGTCCTTTTCTTCTGGCATAATCTTTAACCTGGTCTTTCTGAATTTTCCCTACCCCGAAATACCTTGATTGGGGATGTGAGAAATAAAACCCACTTACTGACGAAGCCGGGTACATCGCATACGATTCTGTCAACGAGATCCCAACATTTTTCTCGACTTCAAGAAGGTTAAACAGAGTTCTTTTCTCAGTATGATCGGGACATGCGGGGTAACCCGGGGCAGGACGAATACCTGTATACTCTTCAGCTATCAGCGCTTCATTATCCAGGTTTTCATCTCTTGCATAACCCCAATAATCGGTGCGTACTTTAAAATGCATATACTCTGCAAAAGCTTCAGCCAAACGATCGGCAAGCGCCTTAATCATAATGGATTTATAGTCGTCCGTTGAGTGTATTTTTAGCAAATCTTCGATTCCTAGTCCCGCTGTAACTGCAAAGAAACCGATGTAGTCTTTAACTCCTGTTTCTTTTGGTGCTATATAGTCGGCAAGACTTGAGTTGGGTTGATCAGAACGCTTTTCGGTTTGTTGCCGGATAAAATGAAATCTCGTTTTTTCTTTTTCTCTTGATTCATCCTCATAAACAACTACATCCTCTCTAGCTCGAGCCGCAGGGAAAAGGCCTATTACTCCTTTGGCTTTCAAAGAATTATTTTCAATTATTTCATCCAGGAGTATATTTGCATCATCAAATAGCTCTGTGGCATGTTCGCCAACCACTTCATCTTTTAAAATTGCCGGGTATTTTCCTGCTAACATCCAGGTTTTGAAAAAGGGAGACCAATCAATGAAATCCCGAAGTGTTATAAGGCTTACCTCCTCAAAAACCTGAACCCCTAATTTCCTGGGTTTTGTAATGGTAGTGGTTTTCCAGTTTATGTGAGTATGGTTCTCTTTTGCTTCCTCAAAACTCAAAAAAGTCTTCTTTTGATGACGCCGGGCGTGGTCATCTCTCAGGTCAGTGTATTCATCCTTGATACCTTTCGCAAACTCAGCTCCCGAATCTTTCAATAAATCAGTGCATACCGTAACTGCACGAGATGCATCAAGGATATGGACAACCGGGGAATCATAATTGGGATCGATCTTAACTGCCGTATGTATTCTTGATGTGGTTGCTCCGCCAATAATCAAAGGAAGTTTCATACCCCTTTTCTTCATTTCTTTGGCAACTCCAACCATTTCATCTAAAGAGGGAGTAATTAGCCCGCTCAGGCCTATAACATCCACATCATACTTTTCCGCTTCATCCAAGATTTTTTCAGTGGGTACCATAACCCCAAGATCTATTACATCAAAGTTATTGCAAGCGAGCACAACTCCAACAATATTCTTTCCTATATCATGTACATCTCCTTTCACTGTGGCCAGCAATATTTTATGCCTTTCTGAGGTATCTTTGTTTTTCTTTTTTTCTTCCTCAAGAAAAGGAGTTAAATAGGCCACGGCCTGTTTCATTACACGGGCACTTTTTACTACCTGCGGAAGAAACATCTTGCCAGACCCAAATAAATCTCCAACCACATTCATACCATCCATCAAGGGCCCTTCAATTACGGTCAGCGGACTTTGATATTTCAGCCTGGCTTCTTCCGTGTCAGTTTCTATAAACTCTGTAATTCCCTTTATAAGTGAATGAGAGAGGCGTTCTTCTACTGTTCCTGATCTCCACTCTTCAACTTCTTTTTCTTTGGATGTGCCGGCTTCTTTGTAACTCTCCGCAATATCAAGTAATCGCTCAGTAGCATCATCCCTTCTGTCCAGAAGTACATCTTCAACAGCTTCTAGTAGTTTTTCTGGGATATCAGAATAAACCTCCAGTTGAGAGGGGTTTACAATCCCCATGTCCATACCATGCTGAATTGCATGATATAAAAAAGCGCTGTGCATAGCTTCACGTACTTTATTATTCCCCCTGAATGAAAACGAAACATTGCTAACGCCGCCTATAACGTGTGCTCCCAGCAGGTTTTCCCGTATCCATTTTGCAGCTAAAAAGAAATCCAGCGCATTCTTCCTGTGTTCTTCCATGCCTGTTGCCACGGGGAAAATATTAGGATCAAGGATTATATCTGAAGGATCGAAGCCTACTTTATTCACCAATAATTCATAAGAGCGTTTACAAATCTCAATTCTGCGTTCAAGATTATCAGCTTGTCCCTTCTCGTCAAAAGCCATAGCAATAACAGCTGCACCAAAACGGCGAACGGTTTTTGCCCGGTTCAAAAACTCTTCTTCCCCGTCTTTCAGGCTTATGGAATTTACTACACCCTTGCCCTGTAGTGTTTTTAACCCGGCCATGATTACAGACCATTTGGATGAATCAACCATAATCGGAATACGGGCAATCTCCGGCTCAGAGGCAATCAGGTTCAGGAAGGTTGTCATTTCTTCCTCGCTATCCAGCATCCCTTCATCCATATTTACATCAAGGATCTGGGCACCTCCCTTTACCTGTTCCAGGGCTATTTCAAGTGCAGTTTCATAGTCTTTGGATTTAATAAGATTCAGAAACCGCTTTGAACCGGTTACATTTGTCCGTTCTCCTACATTTACAAAGTTTGAATCGGGAGTGATAATCAAAGGTTCAAGGCCGCTAAGCCTTATTGGATTAGGTTTCATCAGGCAGCAAACTCCTTTTCAACTTTGCGTGGCGTATAATTCTTTACTGCCTCAGCCATCGCTTTAATATGCTCAGGGGTAGTACCACAGCAACCTCCCAGAATATTCACAATGCCTTCTTCGAGGTAAGCTTCTACCTGTTTTACCATTTCACGGGGACCCTGATCATATTCCCCGAACTCGTTTGGCAAACCCGCATTGGGATACGCACTTACATAATAGGGCGCATATTTTGCCAAGGTTTTTAAATATGGTTGTAACTGGCTTGCTCCCAGTGCACAATTCAAGCCTATGCTCAACAAATCAACATGGGAAAGTGAAATCAGAAAGGCTTCTGCGGTTTGGCCGGAAAGCGTTCTTCCACTGGCATCGGTAATAGTTCCTGAAATCATTATTGGGACTCTTTTGCCTCTTTCATCAAACAATTCTTCCACCGCAAAAAGTGCTGCTTTGGCATTGAGTGTATCGAAAATGGTTTCGATTAGAAGCACATCTGAACCTCCATCCAGCAAACCTCTTGCCTGCTCTTTATAGGCTGTTGCCAGCTGATCAAAAGTAATGGCCCTGTATCCCGGGTTAGAAACATCAGGAGATAAAGAGGCTGTTTTGTTTGTAGGCCCCATGGCACCTGCAACAAACCTTGGTTGTTTAGGATCGAGCTTTGTGTATTTAACTGCTGCTTCTTTGGCTATTTCAGCAGAAGCCTTATTAAGGTCATAAACAACATCTTCAAGTCCGTAATCTTCCTGGGCAATGGATGTGCCGCTGAAGGTATTAGTTTCTATAATGTCTGCACCTGCCTCAAGATAGGCTTCGTGGATTTCATGGATTACATCAGGCCGGGTCAGAGAAAGTAAATCGTTGTTTCCCTTTAAGTCTTTTTGTGTTTGCCTGAACCTGTCACCACGAAAATCTTCCTCTGTGAGGTTATACCTTTGGATCATGGTCCCCATTGCCCCATCCAGGATAAGAATTCGCTCTTTAAGTTGTTTTTCTATATTCACTCTGTTGTTGATTGGCTGGTTAAGAAAGAGTGAAAAAAGGCTCACTTATTTTTCTTGATATAAATTATACCAAGTGGGATTTGGCACCTTTTTCCAATAGTATCGAAACGGTTGCCAAGACTTCAACGGGCCCATTCCCTCAGTCTTTCTTAATAAGCATTAAAATGTGAGTCAAATATATGATTTTAGGTACAAACTAAAAACTCACCTTCCAACTTCATCATTGCGAATTAAGCCAAAAACCCTGTTGTACAAATCAATCGGATCAAACGGTTTTGGAATAATATCATTTACTCCTGCTTCATAAGCTAAGCGGTGTTCTTCGAAAACATTAGATGCCGTAATAGCAAGTATGGGGATTTTGCTAAATCCATTCTTACCTGATGATCGAATTTTTCTGGAAGCCTCATATCCATCCATAACCGGCATATTTAAATCCATAAGTACAATATCAAATTTCTTATTTCTTAACTCCTGCAGAGCTTGTTCTCCATTACCACATATATTTACTTCAGCCAACCACCGGGATAAAAACTTCTTAGCTACCAACACATTTACCGGATCATCCTCGACTAAAAGTATACGTACCCCTTTTAAACCCTGCTGGCTATAAATCTCTTCAGTATCTGTTTCTTTGATGTTTAAGGAATCACTTACAGGAAAAGAAAGTGAAAATGAAAAAGTAGTGCCCTTACCTACTGAGCTTACTACATTAATACTGCCGCCCCATAGTTCGATCAGCTTCTTAGCAATAGCTAAACCTAAACCAGAACCCCCAAAGCGGCGATGGATATCAGTTCCTGCCTGTACAAAACTCTCGAAAATATTCGAGAGCTTATCTTCAGGAATTCCAATTCCTGTATCCGATACTTTAAAATCAATCAATGCTTCATTGTCAATAACTCCTGCCAGCGAGGTATAAACCGTAACTGACCCTTTTTCGGTAAATTTTATGGCATTGGAAATCAGGTTGTTTAAGATTTGAGTTAATCTCGTGGTATCCCCTTTCAATACTTCCGGTATTTTGGTGTCACTGTCAATTTTCAATTCTATGCCTTTCATATTGGCTTCATCAACAAAGGACTTATAAATATGAGAGAGAAGAAACGTCAAATTGAAGTCAATGTACTCAAGTTCAATCTTGCCGGACTCTGCCTTATTATAATCAAGCACATCATTTACAACTGAGAGCAAGTTGCCAGTTGCAAAGTTAAGTGTATCCAAATACTCTTTTTGATCTTCCCGGGGATTGTCAGAAAGAAGTAAATTGGCCATACCGACCACAGCATTCATGGGTGTTCGTATTTCATGACTCAAAACTGAAAGAAATTGCAGTTTAAGCTGAGCGGCTTCCTCTATTTTTCGATTTGCCTCTTCCAGTTCAGCTTTTTGTTGTGTAAGAATGCGATTCACTTTCTGCTTTGACCTATTCACAAAATACAGGATCACTGCAATTACCATCAAAAGAATGGATATAACCAACAACATATTGCGATTACTCCTTTGCTGAGTAATTTCTTTGTCCTGCAGGATCGCTTTTTCATTCAAAAAAGCGATCTCCTGTTCCTGCTTTTCTGATTCATAGCGTGTTTGCAGCTCTGCGATATACCGGTTTGTTTCTATATTGCTAACGGAATCTTTTATGGCTGAGTGAAGCTGAAAGTACTTAAAAGCCTCTGAAAAATTTTCTTCATCAGCATAGGTAATAGCTAAATCATTATATGTATTTTTTAATCCCAATAAGTCATTGATCTGCTGGAAGTAATCAATGGCCAATAAATAATTTTCAATAGCATATTCCCGCTGCTCTATTTGCAGGAACAAGGAAGCAATATTTAAATAGCTCAAGCCCACCCCTTGTAAATTTCCTAGTTCCTTCTCTAACTGAAGGGAGCGAGAATGAAAATCAATCGCCTTTTGGGTTTCACCTTCCAACTTGTAAACTTCACCGAGGTTATTGTACAGGGCAGCAAGACCAGGTTTAAAATCAAGTTCTGACATTAGCACAAGTGACTCCTCAAAGTACTGCCTTGAAAGTACTGTATTACCTTGTTGCTGGTAAATCTCTCCAATATTATTAAGGCTCCGTGCTATACCAAGGGAGTCATCCACAGCTTGTTTATTTTCCAACGAGAGCGAATGAAACTGGAGTGAACGTTCATAATCGCCCAGGTTTTTATAAAGTATGCCCAGGTTGTTTTGTATACGTGCCAGACCGGCAATATCACCTAACTCTTCACGCAAACGTAACACCTCCAGAAAGTACTCCAGTGCTTTGGGCGAATCGCCTTGCACACTTGCAATAATCCCCAATTGGTTTACAACTTCTACTTCTCTTGATTTAAGTTTAAGGTTCCTGAAAATAGTTAAAGCCGAATCTGCATAAATTTTAGCTTTCTCAGGTTCTGAAAAACGTAATGCTTTTACGTTTTCGATGAATTTCTCGGCTCTTAATGAATCTTCTAACTCTGGCTTATAAGCTTGAAAAGAAACTTCATTAAAAGCATTTTTAGCATTAAGCTCCTGTGAACAATAAGTAGAAATAACGCCGAGAAAAAAGAAAAAGAAAATTCTTTTCACGTCTATTTTGTAAGCCAACTATACGTATATAAAAGATTAGAGAATTTTAATATTTTAAGATTTTAATGTTACACTTTTTTATTGTGGATTCAAATGGCTTCGCAGTAATTATAATCTTGTGATAAGTCCAAAGTGCACTTTCCCATTTGCCAGTTCTTCAGCCGGGGAAAGTGCATAGGTAAAGCTAAGGCAGGCAAAACCTCAATAAATACATTCCCTAAGGCCTTCTTAATAAGTAATTCATAATTAATAAATACATTAGTTCTAATACTCAAAAAAAATGAGCGAACAATTGTCGGTAAATCCTATGAAATTGAAATACTGCCTTACTGTTTTAGTACTATCATTTATTTCCCTTCCCGATTTAAGAGCCCAATCTTCAGACAAGATTGATATGATTGTTAATATTCTTTGCGATTGCATGAATGAGGATACTATAGAAAAAGATTATGATTCAGAAATTCTTGAAGCATGCATTTTGGAATCTTCAGGAAAAAGTATGGAAGAAATGCAGGAGTTGTTTACAGATTCTACACTTACAGAAAATCAAAATGATACAGTTTTTGAAACAGAGATACTTCCTGTAATGATGCAAAAAGTATTTACTCAATGTCCAAATATAATCACCTTCTTTATGGAACAAGCTCAAAAAGAGGCCAAAACAAATGAGGAAACATTTCAAAGTGCTTTAGAGCTTGGCATCAGCTATAAAAAAAGTGAACAATATGATTCTGCAATAAAAGAATTCGATAAAGCCCTTGCTATAAAAAGTGATAAACATGCCTACAATCAAAGAGGCTTATCCAAAGCAGGAGCAGGTGATTACTATTCAGCAATTTATGATTTCAATCAAGCCTTAGAAATTGATTCATTATTTAGTGAAGCATTACTGAATATCGGCTATTCGAAACTAATGATTGGTGATTTTGATAAAGCAATAGAAGATTTGAACAAAGGACTGGAAATGGATTCGCTTAGTGCAACAGGCTATAATAACCTTGGTTTAGCATATCTGCAAAAGGAAGAATATGACAATGCCCACAACTACCTAATTAAAGCTACGGAACTTGATTCTACTTTATTTAATGCGTGGAACAATATTGGTTATCACTATGTGAAACAAGGTTATTATGAGGAATCAATTATTTATTTCAACTATGTTTTAGAAAGAGATTCAACTCATTTTCTTTCACTATCTAATCTTGCCTACACATATTTAGCCTTAGAGATTTATGAAAAGTCAATTGAATACTTTAAGAAAGCAGTATTAGTAGATTCTACCAGAGCGAATACTATTAACTACCTAGGGTTAGCGCAACTACGAAACGAAGACTATGATGATGCAATAAAATCCTTTGAAAAAGCCTTTTCCATGAATCCCAATGAGATGACTTTTTTAACTAACCAAGCTTATGCCAATCATTCAAAAGGTGATTATCATAATGCAATAAAACTATATTCAGAGGCTATTGTAAAAAATCCTAATGATTTAAACTCTTATTATCAAAGGGGAATTAGTGAATTTGAATTAGGCAATTATAAAAATGCACTTACTGATTTAAGTGAAGTATTAAACAATGATAAAACAAATGCTGAAGTTTTTGATTTAAGAGCCAGAACTAAATTTAGATTAGGAAATTACGAAGGTGCCATCGAAGATTTTAGCTCTTCTCTTCTTTTATACCCAAGTGATCCAGTTATTTTTAAGGAAAGGGCTGATACCTACTTGAAGCTGAAGAATCTTGAGAACGCTTGCTTAGACTATAAAATGGCGAAGGATCTGAATTTTGAGAACCAAGAAGAAATAAATAAACTTATTTCAAAAAATTGTACTGAAAACTAAAGCGAAGTAACTATCCCAAAGTGCACTTTCCCATTTGCCAGTTCTTCAGCTGGAGATAATGCATAGGTAAAAGTAAGCTGTCCGATCCTGGTTTTATAGCTTATTCCGAACCCTGTTGAATACAGCATATCCTCTTGTCGAAAAATATTAGTTTGTTCATTTACTAACTGTGGGCGATGATATCCTCCTACTGCTCCAAAGCCAAACAGGTAAGAACCTGGATTAACCAGGTAGCGGTATTCCACATTTCCCCAAAGAAGCTGTGATGCAAAAAACTGCTCTTCCGCATATCCTCTAAAGGAATTGGCCCCTCCAAATCGTATTAAATCACTTTCAGTGTAGCGATCCCCGATCACAAAAAAGCCTTCTATAGAAGTAGCCAAAACCCCTCTCCTGCTTATAGAGAAGTATTTTTCCATTTTACCTTCTATTTGCTGCTGGCTAAAAGCCAGTGCGCTATCTGTTTCAATATCTTTATTAGCGAACCCTAAATCTACCATCAACCGAAAACCTGAAGTAGGAAAATCAAAATGATCAACATTTGAATAGCTAAAACCCAGGTTTACGGTTTGCTTCTTCCCATCCGGTTCCACTTCTATGCCCGAATCAAAGCTGGAAGACGAAACCAGGGAACTAATACCTCCCGTAACTCTAAAACCTGTAGACAACCAGTAAAAAGCAGTAAGGCCTATATTTCGTGTTTGATAGGTCGTGTCATTTTGGAAAATCCCGAAATCCATTCCAACACCTAATGGTACACTACCAATCCAGTTTTGTGATGCTTCTAGTTGCAACCGGCTGATTTCTGGCCTTAACCGCTCGTATCGTACACCAAAGGCATTGCCTTCCGTAATCACATTCCATAAGGAAACTTCTACATCACCTACTATTTGGCCTTCTCCACTTGCATCGGGGGCATAACCTACTATTCCATCAAACCGATTGAGCGAGCGTTCCTCAACAGCAAAAACGATGACATAAGAACTGTCTTCTGCAAAAACCTCCCCTTCACTTACCTGGTTAAATAATTCCGAGCCAAGTAACTCAGCCTGCATCCGTTTCATATTTATTTCTGAGATAATCAATGAATCCTGGTACTGAGATATCCTTGCCAAATATCTTTGTGAGTTGCTTTTAGCCCCGGAAAAGAAAACTCCTGAAGAATAGATTAGCTCTCCTCTTTCTATGCCAATTAGAGCCGTAACATTACACGCTTCCGGATTAACACTCATATCTTTTATTTCTGCTTTTGCATACAGATAGCCCTCTGACTTGAATCCGGAAAGTAAGCGTTCTATTTCAGCTTCCAGGTTACCCGATGTATATGCTCCTGAAAAAACACTTTGGTATACAGAATGATCCCAATCGAGAGGCTTGATACTTATGCTTTGAACTGAATAGGAACAGCCCCGGGAAACCTGATACATACCAGAGCTGCCCTTTTCAACTTGAGCAGACAAAAATCCTTTTGAAGCATAGTATTTTAAAATCTGCTCTTCTGAGTTTTCTACGCTGTCCGGCAGTTGAACTTGTTTACCATCTTCCAAAACAGCAACCTGAGCGGTTGCAACTTTGGCACAAAGAATAACGGCTATAGTAAAACAAAGCAGGTTTCGGGTCATATTCGCTAAACGGGGTATCTAGCGGATAATTTCGGCTACAAAGTTGGGCAATGCAAATGCAGCCGAATGAATATTCTTATTGTAATACTTAAGACTGTCACCAAATACTTTTAAGCCTTGTTCTATGCGTTGTTCTACTCTGTCATCAATTGCTTTTAACCCTTTTGAAGCAAAAGCAAAACTCCACATCCCAGCCGGGTATAATGGTATGAATCCCAAATACATAGCAGATTCAGAAAAAATCTCTTCTAATGTATGAAATACTTTTCTTATGCTGGAATGATATCCGGAAACCCAGGGCGATTCTGTCTGCCCGGTCAGCACACCATTATCTTTAAGTGCGGAAAAACAGAAAGTAAAAAAATCCTTTTCAAACAAACCTTCTGCAGGCCCAACCGGATCTGACCCATCAACAATAATCACATCATATTCTGATTTAGCCTTGCCAACAAAAGCTATACCATCTTCAAATAAAACATTTAATCTGGGATCATCCCATGCCCCAACAGTGGGTAAAAACTGTTTCGAAGCCCGAACTACTGCTTCATCAATTTCTACCATATCCACTTGTTTAACTGATGAGTGTCGCAGTACTTCACGTGCAGTTCCTCCGTCTCCTCCCCCTATAATTAGTACTCTTTCAGGGTTAGGATGGGCAAACATTCCTACATGGGCCAGCATCTCATGGTACACAAACTCGTCTTTCTCTGACAGCATTACCATGCCGTCAATAGTCATCAGGTTGCCCCAGGTATCCGTTTCCAAAACCTCAATTTTCTGATAAGGACTTTGTTCAGAAAAAAGAATCTTATTTATCCCTACGGTAAGGCCGGTTTTTTTGTGATAAAGTTCTTTGTAAGTAAAACTATCAGACATATATACCCTAAATTTATGAATCAATTTTTGTGTTAAAAGCGAAAATAATCATCAATCGAAAGATATTAATCCTTCATGAACATCAGGTCATTTGTAGACAATTTTAGCTTAGAAAAAAAATCTTTTGGAGAATAACCGGTTATACGTCGGCATTCTTTTATAAAATGAGATTGATCGTAATACCCGTATTCAAGCGCATCAATGAAGCTCATGGCTTCGTTTTTCTTAAACTCATGGGTTGTTCTTTCAAATCTTAAAATTCTCAAAAACTCTTTGGGTAACAGCCCGGTATGTTTTTTTGTAAGCCTTACCAGTGTTTTTGTTGAAATATTAAGCTCCTTAGCGAAGTCTGAGATTTTATAACCCGAGTTTGGATTACCATAAATCAATTCTATAAACTTTATGATTCTTTCTTCCACTTCTAAAGATTCAAAGAAACCTTTCATTACCGAATCTATTTTAGAAACATCAAATCCTTTAACTTCATCATAATCGAGCTCTCTGATTATTTTTAGCTTCTTTTCGCTGAAATAATCACTTAAAGATATTTTTTGCCAGTTCTTAGTAAATCCTTTAAAAAAGGACAAGCCAAGTATCGACGGATTCATTTTTATGTTTAAACACTTTACACTTTTCGGAACCCGGTATACTGAAGTACTGGTCCCCATCGGGAAAAAACCTGCTCTCTTCGACTTGATAAACCTGTTCTCTTCAAAAGAAAATATTTCAAACCCTCCTTCTAAAACAATCCAGCATTCTATCTTGGCATTTGGTACCGTTTTCACATAAATCGGTTTATCAATATCAAAAAACTGATATTTCTCTATGTACCTCCGGAGTAATTTAAGTTGAGGGATATCTTCTATAAGCTTCAATCTGTCTTTTTTTTACAATTAATCTATAATTCGGAAAAATATATTGAAGAAATTTGAACCTATTAAGAAAATTGAAAAGAATCTCTCACCTTTTAGTAGCTATCATTTTTACGAGTTCTTGTTTTAATTCCATCAGTAATAGATCTGTTGGAACAACACCATTTGAACAAGAAAAAGAGAGTAACTGCGGGAAAACCTTTACTGAATTGACCTACAAGCTTGAAGCTAATTATGTAGGATTGGCCTTACAGGAAAAAGCAGGTTCTGATTCTTTGTATAAAAGCAGAAAGCATAGCTTTAGTATAAGAGCAAAAGAAACGGAACCTATAAAATGCACCTCCCTTCTATCAGATTTCCTAAGCTATTTTAATGATGGCCACTTATCGGTATTTGAACGGCCTGTTTATACTGAAAAAGAACTCGATACTTTCAAACAAAAAAATCTGGAAGGCGGATTATCCATTAGTGAAGTGGACAGTTTAATGATAAATGGTAAACCAAATGAGCTATCCGGAAAGTGGACAGACGGAGATTCTCAATTTTATATCGTTAATCGGGATAGTATTTCTGAAGCTTATATAATTAAAAGGAGTGGCATTGAGGGCAAAATCGCTGAGAGAAAAGCCTTTTTTAAAAAAACCAGCGATGGCTATTCTGTTACTTATTATTCAAAGTCACATACGCCCTATTTTATGAAAGGTGGAGTCTACAAAAAAAATACGCTTCTATCTTTTGGGCCTTTTTTATGGGCAAAAACGCAGCCTGATTCCAAAATAGATTCTTCGACAATCAATTCTGAAAACCCAAGATCCCCAACCATTTTAAGTCTGGATTCAGCAACTACTTTAGTTTCTATTCCCTCCTTTTTGAATGATCACAATTCATTCAAGCAGTTTATCACTGAGAATAAAGAACTACTGGAAAACAGTACTAATTTGATCATTGATATAAGGGGTAACAGAGGTGGAAACGCTATTTATTTTCCCCTTATAGAACTGTTTGCAACACGAGATGCTGTTGCTAATCATGGCTGGGTGTTATCCTCAGAAGATAACCTCCAATATTTTAAAACATTAAAAGGTTGGGGCTGGTCAAAAATGTATAGCCCGCTTATAAGAAGAATGAGATCAAATAAGGGAGAAATTGTTGATGGGCCAAAATACCAGCCAAGAAGCTATACAATTCCTGGAAATAGCATTGAAAAAGTAGCAATACTCACGGATGAAGGGGCCATAAGTGCAGGTGAAAGCTTTATTCTTCATTCAAAAGCAGCCAGTGACAAAATAATTACATTTGGATCGCCTACAGGAGGAGTGATTGATTACACCAGTATAAACTCGATTAAGTTAATTGAGTCTGGAAGACAAAATATCTATTTCAGTTACCCAACAGGAACACTAAATAAATCCATACTCTCAGAAGGATATAATACAACCGGTATAATTCCAGATATACCCATTCAGCATAACATTAGCGATCCGGTCGATTATATAATGAATTATCTAAAATAGGACAGTTATCTATACCAAAGAACTGCGGCAGCAAATGCAGCACCACATTTTTCCACCTGGTGCTCGATACCGGTAAATTTTATTTCCTTAAGATCTCGCTTCCGGTACTCGAATGCATCAATAACCATTTGCTTCACGATGGTTTCAACGTACTCCAAACGAGTATGGTCTTCAAATTCCATAATGACACCGGGCTCTGTTGGATCTTCCGGAATACCCACTGCAACGGCAGAAGCAATCCACATTTGCGGAGTTTGAGAATCTGTGTGTGCATAGGCTAATGGGATCAATCCTCCACCCGGTAAAGTAATTTCATTTCGCTTTACCTCTTTGGCTCCCGGTGGACAGATACTGCTCATTCTCATCAGGTTGGTATCTCCCACTCCCGCTTCAAGCAAAGCATTATCAAAAGCATTCAACCGGGTATTTCCTTCAGCAGCCCCAGAAACCAAACAGTAAACATTCGGGGTTTTAACCATTTCCAGGCTCCTAACCTTCATTTCGTCAGATGTATTCATTTATTTGTTAGCTGTTGGTAAGATTCACAGATGGCTTAAAGAGCAGTTTTTGTCCTTTCGGAACTTTGAAAAGGCCTCTTTTCATTTCCATGCTCGAAATATTTTCTGAGTTAAAAGCTTCTTTCAAAAACTCCTGGATAATCCACGGGTCAATAGTATCACCACAGGTAAAAATATCTACTGCTGCATAATTGTACTCAGGCCAGGTATGTATGGTAACATGCGATTCGGCTATTACCACAACGCCACTTACCCCATAGGGACTAAACTTGTGGAAGTTATGCGATACTATTGTTGCCTGTGCAGCTTTTGTGCCATCGAGCATAGCTTTTTCGATGTATTCAACATCGTTAATCAATGCGCTTTCGCAGTCGTAAAATTCAACTAAAATTTGTCTTCCTAATGCTTCCAATCCTTTGGATGATAAAAAGTTAAATGTTTGGTTAAGTACGCTTTTGTAATAAAGATCGAAAACGTATACTTGGCTGGTAGGTGAGCCTCTGTTATTTCTTTCTTTCAAGCCTATAAATTTACGCTTTTTTCTAAAAATTCAATGATTCAATCCACTAAAAAAATTCCAACTTCCAAATCGCTCGAAATTTATCGTGCGCTGCTGCTGCCACGCCGTATCGAAGAACGAATGCTTAAGCTGTTGCGCCAAAATAAAATCAGTAAATGGTTTTCAGGAATTGGGCAGGAAGCTATTGCAGTTGGAGTTTCGCTTTCAGCTAAAAAGGAAGATTACATCCTGCCTATGCACCGCAATTTGGGAGTTTTTACAACCCGGGAAGTTCCTTTTTACCCTCTTTTTTGTCAGCTTTTTGGTAAGGCAGACGGCTTTTCTAAAGGCCGGGAACGATCTTTTCATTTTGGAAGCCTTGATCACAATATTGTGGGTATGATTTCTCATCTTGGTGCCATGATGCCCGTGGCTGATGGGCTTGCACTTGCTAAAAAGCTTAAAGGCGAAGATGCAGTGGCTTTTTCTTTTTGCGGAGATGGGGCTACAAGTGAGGGCGACTTCCATGAAGCGCTAAATCTTGCCGCTGTCTGGAAGCTCCCTGTTATTTTTGTGATCGAAAATAATGGTTATGGATTAAGCACCCCAACTCGTGAGCAGTATGCCTGCGAAAATCTTGTTGACCGGGCCAAAGGTTATGGTATAAAAGGCATGCATATTGATGGGAATAATGTTCTGGAAGTAATGGACGCTGTTTCCAAAGCGCGGAAGCTGGCTATTAAAGGCACACCCGTTTTGATTGAAGCTCAAACCTTTCGTATGCGTGGACATGAAGAAGCTTCAGGCACCGCTTATGTGCCTGATGATATGTTTGAAGATTGGGCTAAAAAAGACCCGATTATGCGCTTTGAGCAGTATATGGAATCTCATCATATGCATACTAAAGAGGATTTTGAAGCCGTGCGTAAAGAAGTAGATGCTTCCTTTAAAAAGGATCTGGAAAAAGCACTGAATGCTCCTGAACCTGTTTTTAACAGGGAAACCGAACTAAATGCTGTATACAAAGAGCCTCCTTCTTCTCGTCCAGGTACCAGTAATGGCAAAAAAGTAGAACGAAGATTTGTAGATGCAATCCAGGCCGGACTCAGACAAGCTTTTGAAGAAGATGACACCACAATCATTATGGGGCAGGATATTGCGGAATATGGCGGCGTTTTCAAAATTACAGAAGGATTTCTGGATCAATTCGGGGCCGGAAGAGTTCGTAATACTCCCATTATCGAATCCGGGGTTTTAGGGGCCGCATTGGGCCTTTCTTATGCAGGAATGAACCCTGTTGTTGAGATGCAATTTGCAGATTTTATTTCCTGCGGATTTAACCAGATTGTAAATAACATTGCGAAATCACATTACCGGTGGAGTCCGGCGGTAAATATGACCATTCGCGCTCCACATGGTGGTGGTGTAGGTGCCGGGCCGTTTCATTCACAATCCCCGGAAGGTTGGTTTATGCAAGTCCCCGGGCTGAAAGTAGTGATTCCCGCTACTGTGGAAGATGCACAGAACCTTATGTACAGTTCTGTTTTTGATCCCAATCCTGTGCTCTTTTTTGAGCATAAAAAACTGTACCGGAGCATCCGTGCTGATGTAGCCGAAAAAGCAACTTATGAACCTCTTGGAAAAGCAAAAGTACGCAGAGAAGGAACCGATGCTACTATTATAACTTATGGAATGGGCGTATGGTGGGCATTAGAAACAGCCGGAGCTTTAGAAAAAGAAGGCATTTCAATAGAGGTTGTTGATTTAAGAACCCTGCTCCCTCTTGACGTGGATACTGTTAAAACATCGGTTGCTAAAACCCATAAAGTACTGCTGCTCCAGGAGCCCTCATTAACTATGGGACCAATGGCTGAAATTTCTGCGTTAATCTCCGAGCATTGTTTCCATGAACTGGACGCTCCGGTTATCAGATGTGGCGCACTTGATATGCCTGTTCCTTTTAACAAAAAGCTTGAAGACGAGTTCTTTAAGAGAAATGTCTTTGAGGAAAAAATTAAAGAGTTATTGAAATTTTAATCTATCTAAACACTCTTTTTAACCAAAATGCAAACTGCAAAGGCATTCATATCAAAGCTTGAAGAGTTTAGGACTGTAGAAGAGTTAAATAAGGTAGCCCGGTTTTTTAAAGGTAATGATGGGCTTACAGAGGCATTGGGAGTTAAGTTTGGTGTGGTTTTCAAAACAGCGAAAGAATTTACCGAAATGCCGCTAAGTGAGATTAACCTTCTTCTGGACAGCAAATATTATGAAATCAGAATGGGCGCTGTTTCTATTATGGATTACCAGGCAAAGAGCAAAAAAGTCTCCGAAGAATACAAGAAGAAGCTTTTCGATCTTTACATTGAGCGCCATGATCGTCTGAACAACTGGGACTTTGTGGATAGAGGTTCCTACAACATTATTGGTGAGTTCTTATTAGACAAGCCAAGGGATATCCTCTATAAACTGGCAAAATCTCAAAATGTCTGGGAACGCCGCACTGCTATAGTGAGCACCTATGCTTTTATCAAGAAAGATCAGCTAGACGATACCTTTAAAATCGCTGAAATCTTACTTAATGATGAACATGAACTCATCAATAAAGCCGTAGGAAGCTGGATCAGGGAGGCTGGCAAACGTGATCCAGAAAGATTAAAGGATTTCCTTGAAAAGTATGCTGCTCAAATGCCGCGAATTACGCTTCGCTATGCTATTGAAAAGCTTGACAAAGCCACCCGAACCTATTTTCTAAACATAAAAAAATGATGAGCAAAGAAGTCCCGGAAAACCTCAAGTATCCTATCGGCAAATTCAAAAAACCGGATTCTTATTCTGAAGAGTTAATCAAGTCCTGGATCAGTGACATTGAAGTATTCCCTGAAACATTAAGGAAAGAAGTCGAAGGTTTGAGTCATGAAGAATTAAATTGGATATACCGACCCGGTGGATGGACAATTAAGCAAGTTATCCATCATTGCGCAGATAGCCATATAAATAGCATTGTGCGTTTTAAACTGGCTTTAACAGAAGACAAGCCCGTTATCAAGCCATATCTTGAAGCTCAATGGGCTAATCTTCCTGATACAACTCAAGCGGATGTAAACACCTCATTAGAATTATTATCAGGATTACATAAAAGATGGGTAATACTACTCAGAAATATGAAAGAGAAAGACTATCGCAAAAAGTTCGTTCATCCCGAAAGTGGAAATGAAATGTCTTTAGGTGGAAACCTGGCACTCTACTCATGGCACTGCAAGCATCATCTGGCTCATATATCACAGGCTAAAAAGTACAAGGGCATCTTCATCTAAAATTCACATTAGTGAGTTACGTTAATTTGCTAAATCTATTTCACAACAATTAAGCCATTTCAACATGGCGGGGGTTAACACATGACGCTTAATCAAAAACCGCATTCCTTCCATATCCCGGTAATGGGAACCGGATATACCATTGACACTCCCATCAAAGTAGCTCATTATGGCATTTCTTCGGTCATTTCGATTATTGATCACAGGCTTACTGAGCAGATGCGTGAATACTATTCAAATCTCTATAATTTCCCATTTTCTATTATTGACGAAAAAGAAGATGATGCAAGAGCAAAACGCATTACTGCCTACCTTAACCTGGTATCAGATATTGTTGAGGAGAAATTTACACAGCTCAAAAATTCACTTTTTGAAACCGGAACTGAGATCACCAAGTACTTTGAGATGTTAAGTGACTCAACCGAGCTTAAAAAGGAATATTTAAGAATGCTGACCCTTACTGGTGAAGCTAAACTACAGCTTCAGCAAAAGTTAAGAGACTGGATTACCCCCGGTGATATTGATGTAAACATTATGACCAAGATTGATGGAAGTAATAAAGCAAATGACGGCTCTACCCTGCCTAATGAGTATAACGATGCACATGCAGCCTTACGTGGTTTTGCTAAAAGCAAACTAAGTTCTTCCGTAGTTTTTTCGGCAGGCTTAAATCCTCGCTTGTACAGCTACATGGCTGATTTTAAAGATTTCTTCCCCAATAAATATGGCGAGCTGAAGAAGAAAGTCATCCTTAAAGTCAGTGATTATCGTTCAGCACTAATCCAGGGCAAGTTTTTAGCGAAGAAAGGAATCTGGATATCGGAATATCGCATTGAGTCGGGCTTAAACTGTGGTGGGCACGCTTTTGCTACCGATGGTTACCTGATGGGGCCAATCCTTGAGGAATTCAAAGAAAACAAAAAGGAACTTTCTTCTACCCTTTTTGGCATTTATGCTGATGCAATAAAAAGTATGAAAAATCAGGAACTCACAGAGGCTCCGGAAATCTTTGTTACTGCACAAGGTGGCGTTGGAACCTCTGAAGAACATGATTTTCTGCTGAATCATCACAAGATTGATTCTATCGGGTGGGGCTCTCCTTTTCTTTTAGTACCCGAGGCCGTATCTATTGACCAGGAATCGTTGAAGCTTTTGTCTGAAGCTAAAGAAGATGATTATTATCTGAGCGGGGTTTCACCTTTGGGAGTTCCATTCAATACTGTTCGAGGCAATACCGGTGAACAAGAGAAAATGAACCGGGTAGAATCCGGAAAAATTGGAGCGCCATGTACCAAAAAGCACCTTGCATTAAATACAGAATTTACTGAAGAGCCCATTTGCCAGGCTTCTTCCAAGTACCAGAAAAAGAAAATCGATGAATTAATGGCTATGAATCTTAGTGAAATAGATTTCAAGGCAGCGTTCAATAAGATCATCGATAAAATGTGCTTATGCGTGGGGTTGGCAAATGGTGTTGCTATCGAAAAAGAAATACCTCTTCAAAAAGGAACACAAGGGGTAGCTATATGCCCCGGACCTAATACTGCATATTTTTCACGTATTGTTCCACTACAGGAAATGGTGGATCATATCTATGGGCGAACCAATATCATCACTGATGCTGAACGACCCAATATGTTTGTTAAAGAGTTGACCCTCTACCTGGAATACCTGAAAGAACGCATTGAAGAATACTCTGTAAGCTATAGCAATAAACAGGAAAAGTACGTTGAGACCTTCAGAAGTAACTTGAACAGCGGAATTGCTTACTACAAAGAAAAAGCAGATGAGCTTAAATTTCAGTTTTACGAAATGAATGAGGAGTTCGTCAGTCAGCTTGAAAGCCTGAGTATTCGTCTCAATAATCTTACTTTGACACCTATGCCTTCAAACGTAGAATAGAATAAAAGAGAAAGCGATATGGCAAAAATCTATCGCTTTCTCTTAATTTGGATCATTTACCCAAATATACTTCCCCGTTGATAATCCAATCAGGTTCACCTACCCCCTTCAGGTAATAGTCGAAGTATTCCTTCATTCGAATAGCATAATCCAGTTTATTCGGAAACTTCTGGAGGTGATGTGGTTCATCATGGTATTGTAAGAAAACCACATCTTTGTTATACCTGCGCATGGCAAGGTAAAGCTCAATACTTTGGTACCATGGCACCGCTCCATCAGCATCACCATGCTGTATCAGCATTGGGGTGGTGATCTTGTCTGCAAAGAAAACGGGAGAATTTTCAATGTACTTTTCGGGTGCCCCTATTAAGCTCTCTCCTATCCTGCTTTGAGTTTTTTCATATTGGAACTGTCGTGCTAATCCCGATGCCCAACGAATCCCACTGTAGGCACTAGTCATATTGCTGACGGGTGCTCCCGAAACAGCAGCATCAAAAATATCGGTTTGGGTTACAATAAAAGCCGTTTGATACCCACTCCATGAATGACCATGCAAGCCCAGTTTTTCTTCATCAGCAATGCCCATTTCGATTAGTTTTTGGATCCCGGGCACAAGACTTTTAGTAGCTGCAAAACCGGGGCGTCCTATTTCGAACCGAATATCAGGGAGAAACACTACATAATCATCACTCACATATTGTGCAAAAACAGGTCTGTGATTTGTTTTTGGTTCATTAAAATCATGCAGCCTGTTAGTAAAAAAGCGATAGTAATAGGTCATAACCGGGTATCTCTTATCAGGATCATAGTTATCAGGCTTGATAACTACCCCCTGGATAAACTTACCGTCCAAGCTTAACCAGTCGATAAGTTCAGCACTACCCCAATTCCACTTCTCCTTTAAATCCATGTGTAGCTTAGAGATTTGTTTGTTTTTCTTAAACCTCCAGTCTTCAGCAACCCAAAGATTCGGAAACTCATCATAGGCTTCCCGTTTAAAAAGGATTTTCTTTGAGTCGTCAGCTTTTTCTACAAAAGTGAATTTTTTATCCTCTTCTAATAACCTTTTCACTCCTTCTTTACCCGTTTTAGCTGTATAAAAGCCAAAGTTCTTATTCATATCATGGTATGAGGTAAGAAATAAGTCCTCATTATTTCTGTACCTGTTATCATCATCAAGGCTTCTTACCCTGAAAATTCTCTTTTCAGCTCTCCCTTCACCATCAGTAATATTTCTCCAGCTTCCCCTTATCAGTGATAGCTGCCATACATCATATTTATCATAGATAAGGGCGGCATCTCCTCCATCAACCCATCCACCTATACCATAACCTGGTACCTGGGAAGGATAATCATGGTCCTCATTATAAAAAGGTACATCAATACCGAATGTTAGGTTTCTTGTCTCACCTGTATCAACATCATAGACATGCCAATTCTTTTCATGATAATACAAAACCCGGTGTCCCTTAGGAGTAAGCATAGCCGAGCCATTTGAAATGCGTTCTGCAACTTTGGTACGCTCTCCGTTTTCCAGGTTTACTAAGTACCAATCCCGGAAAAATCCCTCGTGCGTGATATCTCTCAGGTAAGGTTCATCAGTATTACCCAGTACATATTTATCATTATGATAGATTTGAATAAATGGCATTTCCATATCAGCCAGTTGGACCCATTCATCCCTCTCAAGGTGATAAACTGCAGTATACGTCCTATTTTTTCTGCTTGTAAAAGTTACTTTCTCATGTGTTTTGATACGTGGATCATCACCATGCCAAAGATCCATGCCCCGGTCTCCAACGATTTGATCAATCGCATAAATATCAATTTCCTCATCATCTTTTTCTTTTTTTGCATCCAGATCGACCATAGCCTGTGGCATTAGTCCAAAGAACAAACGGCCTCCGTCATGTGTAAAAGTGAGTCTGTTGTTTGATCTTAATGCCCAATCTTCATCGGTTTCATCAGCTGTCACCAAAGTTCTGAGATCATTTCCATTTGCATTCCATAGATGCAGGCTGGCATCACTTTCAATAAAACTGGTATCCAGAGAGGCCTTTGTAAAAGCTATTCTAGGTTGTTTGGTATCCCAGGTTAGGTTAGAATAGTATCCGTTTTCAGAATTGCTGATAGTCCCTTTCTCGAAATCATCCAGTGAATACACATACAATCCATTCTCTTTGCCGGAAGTATCAATAACGGAATAAGCAAAGTGATTGGACAAACTGTCAAAGCTTATTTCAGTTACAAAACTGAGTTCCGTACGATCCGTAGTTTCGAGATTAATCAAGAAAACTTCGGTACCCAACTTTTTATTTTTGTGCTTCAAATCTCCAATCTCTTTGGATTGATATCTTTTTACAGCCAACCATTTACCGTTATTAGATAAACTATAGGTTGAAACACTGTCCATGATCTCTGCCTCACCATTAGCTAAATTTAAAAGAGCCAACCCGCGCCTGGGCTTATCCTTTTTAGCTTTTATCTGGTCTACTAAAGGAACATTCCGGTAAGCAATTACCCAATTTTCATCAAAAGTAATGGATGGATTTGCTCCAAGATCAATTTCGTATTCCTTTTTTTTGGAAGTGTGTTGTACAACGACTTTTCCATCTCCTCTATCTGGCCAAACCCCATAAGCAATCCAGTTACCTTTACTTGATATTACAGGTGAGTTAATGTCCTCAAACTTCATAACATCTTCAAAAGTCAAAACACTCTGGGAGGCTAATGAGGTACTAAAGAAAAAAATAAAGAGCAGGGAAAAAGAGCTTAATTTCATCAATCCGTAATTGAGTTAATATTCGGATTGAAATAACCCAATATCTGCTTTCTTTCAAAGTGTTAAGGTGTAAATATTGGAAATAAAAAGCCTCCTTTTTGGACAGAATCACATCCTTTTCTTGATCAAATAGGCTTTATACATTTCCATTAATTGCCTTCCTGCTCTCGCGGAGTGCGCCAGTTCACGGAGCTCGTCCTCGTGAACCAGCACCTCCTCGAAAGCGTCTCTCTCAACTGAGTTTAATGTATCTTCACAATAATCAGCGATATAGTCTTCTATTACAGGATGGTATTCTTTTTCATTAAAATGACTCATAAGGGAATTTCTAGTGATCATTCATCCCTTTTAAGTCAGGTTTTAAAAAGAAGTTCCCAAATCTACATACTCCTCAATCATATGCTGTATCTGAGAACGTCCACGGTTTATTCTTGATTTAACCGTACCCATAGGAATACCCGTTGCATCTGAAATTTCTTCATAGGTCAATTCCTTTATATCCCGCAAAACCACTACTTCTCTAAATTCATCAGGTAGTGCATCTAACGCTTTTTGAAGTTCTTCCATACTTAATTTTTGATGAAGAATTTCATCCGGAAGAATACTGGAATCTTTAATTAACAACTCCCGGCTTTCTGAATCATCGGGATCTTTATGGATCGAAACCTTGAGCATCCGTTGCTTTTTCTTGTAAAGACTTTTAGCAAGGTTTAAAGCAATCGTATACATCCAGGTGCTAAACCTGGCTATACGTTCATAGGAAGCTTTACTTTTATGAACGCGAAGGAAAGTTTCCTGCACCAAATCTTCACAGTCTTGGTGATCATGTGTATACCGGTACAAAAAATTATGTAGCCGATCCTTATAACGGTTTACTAACTCGTTAAAAGCTAATTCTTTTCCATTCTGAAAATATTCCATTAAATCTTCATCAGAATATGTACTGATAAGCGATGCTTGAAATGAGCCCATGGTCTTGCTCCAAATTAAATTTCGATTCCGTTTTAGTCGCGAAACAGGTCAGCTGTAAATCAGCCTATGATTCGCTTGATCAGAAGAAATAGAATCGATGTGGAGTCCAGGGTACTAAACCCTTTAATTGAGCGGTCAGCATCTAACAAAGCCTCAAATATACGCGGCATATCGCCATATCTGAAGTTAGCTGCATCTTCCCAGAGCTTATTAAAATACCAGGCACTTGCAATGCCTAATTCGCTCTGAACCTGATTTTTTTGCCAACCTTTTTCGACAAAGCGACGAATCTGCCAGATGTTTGTAAACACGCTGTTAAAGAACCCCACGAGACGAATCAATTCTCCCGTGTCTGATTTAGCATGTTGCAACATCTGTTCCGCTATATAGAGCGCCTGGTCCAGATTTCGTTTAATAAGGGCTTCTTTTAGCTCTATGGCCGTATATTCACGATATGAGCCGATTATTTTTTTTACATCACCCTCAGTTACCTTTTCAGAAGCGTCTACAAAAGTACACACTTTGTCTATTTCAGTAGACAAAAGCTGAAGGTTATTTCCTACAAATTGAGCCAGAAGCTGGGCTGCTCCACCCTCTATCCTTTTATGGTGATGCGTGTCAACCCAGGCAATTACCCAGTCGGGAATAAGATAATCCGGTAAGGCTTCAAAATGGTGATAACCAACATTTTTATTCTTGGAAAGTGCTTTACCAAGATTTGTATTAGCAGCTGGTTTACCTGTATCAAAAAGAACAAGCAGGCAGGTGGGATTGGGCTGTTCAAAATACGGTATAAAATCCTGAAGCGATCCCTCCCCACTCTTACCCATTTGAAGAAAGTTACGAACCAGTACCACCCTCCGTTCAGCCATCATTGGATAACTTCGGGCTATCCCTAAAGCCTTAGCAACAGAAACCTCCTGCCCGTACAAAAGATCAAAATTAAAGTCCTTTTCATGACTAGGCACTAAGTTAGTAAAAGCTTCTACCAGGCGATCGATATAAAACTCTTCCTCTCCAAACAGATAGTATACCGGTTTTAAAGTACCGGAGTGTATCTCCTTCAAAAGATTATTATAGGTATCGGTACTATTCGGTTTACGGGCTGCCATCTTTAGAGAAGATACGGAATGAGCGTCTGAATGAAATAGTAATCTATAAATATCTCCTTCCTGAGCTGATATAAAAATATATTTGCGTAACTGGTTAGTTACATATATATTCGTAACCAACCAGTTACATTTACATTATGCGAAGAGACGTTTTTCAAGCCATTGCAGATCCCACACGAAGAGAAATCATCTCCCTTCTCGCTAAAGGGGATTCTTTAAACCTCAATTCCATTGCCAATCAATTCGAGATCAGCCGACCTGCTATTTCAAAGCACATCAAGATCTTGGAGCAATGTAACCTCATAGATATACAACAGGAAGGCCGGGAACGAATCTGCGAATTGAAGCCTGAGGAATTAAACCCTGTATCGGAATGGGTTGAAAAGAACCGAACGCTTTGGAATTCTAGGCTGGATGCCCTAGAAGATTACTTGACTACCCTTCAAACTAAACCGGAAAATAATAAATAGCATATGAATAACGATTTTGGCACCTTTACTGATAATGAAACCATTCGATTTAAAAGAGTACTTAGAGGAACTTTAAAACAGGTATGGGCTTGCCTGACCGAATCAGAACATAAAGCAAAATGGCTGGCCGGAGGTGATGTTGAACCCAAAATAGGTGGCAAAGTTACTCATCATTTCAATCATCAAAACCTTTCGGAAGAAAAAGAGACCCTTCCTGAAAAGTATTCTGATATAGGCAAAACTAGTACTTCTTATGGAGAAATAACAAAATATGAACCTTATACCCTGCTGGGTTATACATGGGATGAAGGAGACGAGGGTACTTCGGAGGTGATATTTGAATTATCTCAACACAACCCCGATTCAATACTTCTTATTCTAACCCATAAACGTATTCCTGACAATAATGATTTCAAAGTTGGCCTTGGAGCAGGATGGCATACACATCTCAATATCCTTAGAGATGTTTTGGAAGGAAAAGCTGCCAGAGGATTCTGGAAAATTCATATGCCTCTGGAAAATGAATATGAGAAAATGATTAAGTAATACAGTGTTTAGAAGTCCCTATATTGCCTTTCGTTTACAAATTTTTTCAATTCCTGAATTATTTATTAAGAACTAATCTAAATAACTGGTTTGTAGTGATTTCCAATTCACACTTTCGCTAAAAATCATACTCTATTCCTTTTATTGGACGATTTTTTGATTTTTTTGTGAACGCAGGAAATTTTCTTTGAGTTGTACGATCCAAACAAAGCATGTTTTATCAACTGCTTTTAATTCAAACTTAATAATTTTAAATAACTATGTTGACTAGAAAGCCAACTGCTATTTTAACACTTGCATTAATGTTCATTTTTGGAGCTTGTACAAATGCTCAAAACTCTAACGGTGATCTTTCAAGTGATGTGATTACGAAAGAAGATCAGGCAGCACTTACACCTGCCAGTGTTCTTCAAGGTTTAAAAGATGGAAACATGCGTTACATCAAGAACGACCTAAC
The DNA here is from genome assembly GCA_006969905.1 of Balneolaceae bacterium. Classification (GTDB taxonomy): domain Bacteria; phylum Bacteroidota; class Rhodothermia; order Balneolales; family Balneolaceae; genus Balneola. Next base: position 2,913,685 of record CP030887.1, read on the forward strand.
TCTTCGCGACTACCCTGCACAAGTAAAAGCTACTGCCGGTGGACAGTTCCCTGAAGCAGTAATTCTTTCATGCTTAGACAGCCGCGTACCTGTTGAGCAAGTTTTTGATAAAGGGGTCGGAGATATTTTTGTAGGCCGTGTTGCCGGTAACTTTGTAAATGAAGACATGCTTGGAAGTATGGAGTTCGGAGCTAAAGTAGCCGGATCTAAAGTAATCGTTGTTATGGGCCATGAGCACTGTGGAGCGGTTAAAGCTGCTATTGATGATGTTGAGCTAGGTAACATTACTGCTATGCTTACTAAAATTAAGCCTGCAGTAGAAATGTCTCAGGATTACAATGGTGAGAAAACTACCAAGAATAGTGATTTTGTCACTAAAGTAGTTCACAACAATGTAGAGCACACTATTCAAACTATCCGCAAAGATAGCCCGATTTTGGCTGAAATGGAGAAGAATGGAGAAATTTTGATTGTAGGTGCTTTCTACGATCTTGATACTGGTAAAGTAACTTTTGTTGAGCCAGGAAAATAAGATCTCATTCTTATTAAGCTTTTAAAGCCCGCTTAGCCGGGCTTTTTTTATTTCAGTAATGTCATTTGCCGGGTTTGCTCCCTTCCGTTTATAGTCAACCTGTAATAATAGACTCCGCTTGAAAGGCCAGTTGCATTGAAGTGAATATCATGCCTTCCCCTGTTCATTGCCCCCTTCTTCAAAACACTGATGCGTTGCCCTGACACATCAAATACTTCGAGTTTAACAAATCCTGACTGTTCCAGTTCAAAAGTAATAGTTGTGGCTGGGTTAAAAGGGTTCGGATAGTTTTGATGTAATAAAAAGCTTTGAACTTCTGGTTCAAGGTCGGGCTCGTTAGAAGTAGAAATATCAGAAGTAACCTCAATTGCGTCGCTGGTACCCACGAATGGAAGCCCGTTAAGTTCAAAAGCGTAAGTTATTAAACCCACATATACACTATCTCCAAAAACCGGGTCGGTTCCGGGCAACTGACCTGTATCGTTGTATAAAGTCCAATCATCGGGGGTTTCACTAACATTAGGATTGGGTAGCTGCCAGTAAACGGTAATAGAATTATCCTCTCCTCCTATTATCCGTATATCTGCCCTTCCATTGGGTACTATGTTTGCCCCGGCATCATTTACACTTGAAGAACCGTTCACAGTGTTTTTTCCTTCAATGGTAAAACCAGTTGATCCACGATGTCCCACTACAACGTGAGACGAAGTTGGGTCATCGAAATCCAAAACATGTACTTGAACTCCTGAAAATACATACTCATTACCAATATGTGAAGGCGCTGTTTGTGAGTCTTCAAGAGTACCGATTCCAATATTCCGGGCTATAAACTCAAATGGGAACGTAAGCAACTTAGCATCCAGCCTGCCCTGGTTTTCATTAAAATGAAGGGTAACATTATTTTGATTGTCGGTTAGCTCTGCCCTGTACCTTCCATCCACCTTAATAACATCTGGAAGAGCATTGGCATTATTGGTAACAAAACCAGTGAGTTCCCCAGCCGCTTCAAAATCATCAGACAAAGTAGAGGAATTGATTTTTTGAGTTGAATTTATGCCCAGCGCAAATACTGAAAGTAGAAAACCAAACAAATAGAGCTTTTTTTTCTTCATAAGTGCTGATCTTTATTTACATATCTTACAAGAGAGATTTTTATTGTGATAATTACATCTTTACTGAACTTAAGCCGTCTCAATTTATGAACAGGCCTGAAATTGACACCTTAACTCATCAATCGATAAATTTGTTTTGACTTGCCAAAAAAGCTACAATTAGCCGCTTCATTACATCCATCTTGTACGACTCTATGAAATTTCGTTTCCCTACCCCTTACACTATCCTGATGCTGGTAATTGTTTTTGCAGCAGGTGCAACCTGGTTACTCCCCTCCGGTAATTACGAAACCTTAACCTATCAGAAAGAACGGGATATATTTCAAATAAACAGCCCTGATGGAAACCGGGAACTGCCAGCCAGCCAGCAATCATTAGATGAATTGTCTATTCCTATAGCTCTTGAAAAACTGAAAGACGGGTCTATTTCGCGTCCTGTTTCAGTACCTAAAACCTACAAGGAAGTAGAATCTTCCCCACAGGGAATCATCGCTATCGTAAAGGCCCCTATAAAAGGTATGTATGAGGTCATTGATATTGTCCTTCTTGTTTTATTGATAGGCGGCTTCATTGGTGTTTTTAATCATTCCGGGGCTCTGGATGAAGGAATCGCAGTTTTGGCTACTCGATTACAGGGCCGCGAGGGTATTCTTATAATTTTAACAACTGCTCTTATTTCAATCGGGGGAACCACCTTTGGGCTGGCGGAAGAAACCCTCGCCTTCTTCCCTATACTGGTCCCTGTTTTTTTAGCTGCTGGTTACGATTTGCTTGTCCCAATGGCGGTTATTTTTATTGGTTCTTGTATGGGCACAATGGCAAGTACCACCAATCCTTTTGCTACTATTATAGCATCAGATGCAGCCGGCATTAACTGGACAGTAGGTTTATACAGCCGGTTAGCCATGTTGATTGCCGGAACCAGTGTCTGTATAGGATATATCCTCCGCTATGGTAATAAAGTTAAAAAGGACCCTACACAGTCTTTACTTCATGGGTTAAACCTGGAGAATCCTTTTTCTGCTATTCACATTCAAAAGGGGACTAAAACCCTTCCAATCAAAACAGCTCTTTTATTGGTGCTGTTTGGCAGTACTTTCCTGGTTATGATCCTCGGGGTAGCTCTTTGGGGCTGGTGGTTAGAGGAAATGACCGCACTTTTCCTTGCCTCATCCATCCTGATGGGCTTACTGATGCGTACCCAGGAGCAGGTTTTTATGAAGGAATTTATAAACGGAGCCAAAGATCTGTTGGGAGTATGCTTTATCATAGGAATAGCACGCGGGGTTACCATCATCATGAACGATGGCAAAATTTCTGATACTATTTTATTCTACTCGGTTAACCTGGTAGAAGGAATGTCCGGTTTTGCCTTTCTTCCTGCTCTTATGCTCGTCTTTTTTGTGCTAACACTGTTCATCTCTTCATCATCAGGTATGGCCGTAGTTACCATGCCTATTATGAGTTCCTTGTCCCAGATTATTGGTGTTCCGACTGAAGAAATTGTCAATGCTTACCAGTTCGGTTTCGGGCTTATGCTATTCCTGACACCCACAAATCTTATTCTCCCCTCACTTGCTATGGTAAATGTAGATTACAACACCTGGCTGCGTTTTATCTGGCCATTAATCCTGTTGCTTGCAGCAATTGCTATTGGCATACTTTGGCTTGGGCTTGCTTTTTAGAATCAGGGCTTAAAAGAACATACTATGCATAAATAACACTGTATAATCTCGAGACCAACACTGCCATCAGCATTCTCAGAAATTGTGCAGGCAGGTATTACAACAATGTTTTCTTCCAAAAACCGGTACCCGCCGTTTTGAGTGAGCTCGATTAATACATTTCTTGTTTATTAGAATTAATCCCAGGTATTTGATTTTTAGAATGCTACCCTGTACTCTCCGTAAATTTTCAGGAGGTACAATTTGGAGACTAAAAAGAATACTTCGTATGTAATTAATGAACTGGCTCTTCGCAAGCTGGTTGGTTTTCTCGCTTTTCTTCTGCCGGTAGTGGTAGCCATTGGCGCTCCGGTTTTAAGCAATATGTGTGGATTAGAAAATTCCATCAGCGATTACTATTACACTATTATGCGTAATTACTTTGTCGGAACACTATGTGCTGTAGCCGTAGTACTGTTCAGCTACAAAGGCTATGAACAACAAGATGATCTTGCAGGTGATATTGCTGCTTTACTGGCTTTAATGGTAGCCTTCTTCCCCACTACCCCGGATCATTTAAATGCCATTTGTAAAAGTACTTTGTGCAAAGCTGAATTCTTTGGCATTGTTCACCTCACGGCCGCAGCTTTATTATTCCTGGTACTGGCTTTTTTCTCCCTGAGATTATTCACTAAATCGGATAAATCAAAGGAAGAACTCATGGAGCCAAAATACAAAGCAAAAAGAAACCGCAACCGCATTTACCGGATATGCGGCTGGACAATGATCGGGTGTATGGTTGCCCTGGTTCCTTTCTTTGCTTTTGAAAGCCTGCATGATATGAGGGTAAATTTCAAAATTGTTTTCTGGCTGGAATTTGCCATGCTTTGGGCATTCGGTATTTCGTGGCTGACCAAAGGCGAAATTATTTTTGGGGACTCGAAAACCAATCAAACGGAGGATTAGATATGGCGAAAAAAGGATTTACCACTTCAGAATGGAAAAGCATAAATGCACTGCTTGATAAAGACCCTGATAAGTTTGGATTGCCAAAACGAATATACGGAACCGTTGTACTTGGCTCCTTCAATATCAGGAAACTGGGGTCATCCCGAAACAGAAGCAAGGAAACCTGGGAATTTCTGGCCCACATTTGTCGGCAATTTGATTTAATTGCCATCCAGGAAATAATGGATGACCTGAGCGGATTAAACCGGGTTATGGATTTGCTTGGACCAGAGTTTGGAATGGTGGTATCTGACAAAAGTGGCGTTTTTCCCGGTGCCAGTGGACTGGGAGAACGCTTAGGCTTCATCTTCCGGTGGTCAGTGGTTGAGCGTGGCGAAGTGATCTCTGATATAACCTATGATCGCTCCAAAGTAATAGAGATTATGGCACAGAACTATGAAGCCATACATGAAGTAATGAAGCCTTACTCTGAAAAATACCTGGACTGGAAAGCGGGTAATCGTGGAAAACCAAGAAATATTAAACTTCCTGCCTTTCTTTCCTTTATCCGCCAGCCATACTGCGTTAGTTTTAAGTTGAATGGATTCCCTGGAACACAGCCTTATGAGTTTATGGCAGTAAACGCTCACCTGTTTTTCGGGGATTATATGTCAGATCGCAGACAGGAATTCCATGCACTTATGCAATGGATTATTGAACGGGTGAAAGATAATGACAAAGCCTATCACCCAAATTTCATACTCTTGGGAGATTTAAACTTGGATTATGATAACCCTTCGGGCGACCGTAAAACGGCTGAAAAATCAATGAAGAGTTATGATAAGGATGGGAACGAGGAAACCGATCCGGATAAACTCATTAACGTGAATTTTCCTTTCCTGGATATTCACCCTGACCAAACAGATGTATTTAAAACCAATGCCCGATTAAGTGAGACTTTCGATCATATCGGGCTTTTCTTTAAGAACACAACCAATAACCTCCCCACCTATAAAGAAAACAGCAATATGGGACAGGGAGATGGAAAAACCGATTACGGAGTATTCAATTTCGTAGAGCTATTCAGAAAAGCACTGGGCGTTACCCCGACCGTTAATCAAATGACCAAAGCTCAAAAAGATAAGTTCTTTCCAAAGTTTGAACACAATGTAAGCGACCACATGCCTTTGTGGTTGAGATTGCCTTTGCCTGATAAGTAAACTACTACAAAAGATTTTAAAACATTGTCCAATCATTCCTACCCATATTTAATACAAAGATTTAAAGCTGTATTTATTGATCTTTGCTTTTCCATCTTATTAATGATAATCGCAGCTCACATCTTTTCTCTTTTTAATGCAGCTTTACCTAGAGCAAGAATAATTACTCTACTCTCCATTTTCCTTTTATATGATCCTTTATTTGTTTCTTCTTTTGGAGGAACAATAGGACATATAATTATTGGATTAAGAGTAAAAGAGAATATCAACGAACAGAAAAACATCCATTTTTTACTCGCTTTTGTAAGGTATATTATAAAATTGTTGCTCGGATGGATTTCCTTATTAACCATTTCAAAAACTCAAAAGAAACGAGCTATTCATGATATAATCTCTGGTTCAGTTGTAATCTCAAAAAATTATAAAACTTAATTCTGAAGTAATACCAAATCAAACAAGGCTAAAATTGATTCAATATTCTATACATAATTCTGTATAACCCTGTATTTGTTTTTAAACTAGTTCCGTAGCTCTGCTACGGAATCAATAGTAGAAGCTCCTGCTTCATATTCCTTAGAGTAAATAGCTAATTGGACTATATCTTTGTTACTTAGAATCCAAAAAATACTACATCAAGCATGTGTTAGGCTTGATTAATTATTCAACACATGGTTCAGTATAACTCTGTATTTGTTTTAACAAAACATCAAACCAAAAAACCTCTCTTTTTTGGTATACGTATACTATTATGTATTAAAACCATTTGAAATGACAAGAACCCTTTTTTATCTACTTATAACATCTCTCATCCCCTCTTCTGTTTATAGCCAAACCAAAATATCAGGACATGTTGTTGATATGCAGTTGGGCAAACCGATAGCTGGAGCCACCGTTTTTATCCATAATGAGTTTAATATTGCTTTCAGCCCCCCAATACAGACATTAACTAACGAGTTCGGTTATTTTGAATTTACTGATATGGAACCAGGAAAGTATAATGTAAATGCGTTTACCTACTATGAAGCATATGGAGATACATTTGCTTACGTATACCAACCGGGTACAATAACTTTGGAAAAAGAATACTCTAAAGCTTTTGGAAACAGCTTTATAATTGATTTCGGTTTTTCAAAGTATTACTTCAATTACCTGGTTAACAATCAAAATCCTAATGACCAACTCTACCCGGAATTTGCCGGTTATGATTCGAACAGTAATACTGGCATGCATACACTTTTAAGATTTCTTAAGCACCGGGTTTATCTAAGAAACTCTTTCAATTTTAAGAGAAATGAGAGTGTTTTTCTTGAGAAGAAAACGTGGTGATATGGGGGTACTGAAACAATGCCGAAATGAATTCAGTACCTTAGGATTGATAACTGGTGAGGCATCTTTTTTAATCAATGAACCATGTCCAACAGATCCCGGATCAAGTCCGGGATGATAATATAAACTAGTTCCATAGCTCCGCTGCGGAATAAAAGATAGAAGCTCCTGTTTTATATTTCCTTGAAATAAACCAGGCAAATTACTCACCTCCTCACAGATCCTGAAACAAGTTCAGGATGACCTAATCCACCTCGTCATTGCGAGGAGCCCAAGAGTTTAAACTAGCATTTACAGTAGCTCAAAGAAGCAACCCCATGTTTATGCCGGGGCACTGCTAAGGAGATCGCGTTGTTGATGAAGTAAAACCAAATACGACCTATGTACTCCTCGCGATGACTGAGGATTCAGAGAAATGGTTAAGGCGTCAACCTCCCCATCATTCTTGGGAACGGGATGGTTTCTCTAACATGCTGTAAGCCGCAAATCCAGGCTACGGTGCGTTCCAATCCTAAGCCATACCCTGCATGGGGAACCGTTCCGAAGCGGCGTAAATCGAGGTACCATTCAAATACTCCTTTGTCCAGTCCTTCCTCTTCAATACGTTCGTACATCAGTTCCAGGTCATCTTCCCGCTGGCTCCCCCCGATAATTTCACCATACCCTTCAGGGGCCAGTACATCCACACCCAGAGCATGCTTACCGGATTCATCCCGCTTCATATAGAAAGCCTTAATCTCTGCCGGCCAGTGGGTAACCATTAATGGCACATCGTACTGCATCATTAATACGGTTTCATCGCTCCCACCAAAGTCATTGCCCCATTCAAAGTTCTTGGCCGACTCTTTCCATTGCGGGATATTACGATAGTCTTCTTCAATTTGGTCGAGCCGTGCTCCTATTTCTACCTGGCGGGCTTCAATCTGTTTCTTCCTCCATTTCTTAGCAGAACCATGTTCTTTTTTAATTTCTTCCCGTTCCTGCTTGAGGTCTTTTTCTTCCTGTTTGCGAGATTCCATCATCTCATCCAGCATGGTTGCTGTTGCATCGCTGGTCAGAATCTCCACCGCTTCCGTGTAAGTCATGCGTATAAATGGTTTTTCAACCAGTGGCTCCAGCTTGGTTACATCTCTTTCCAGGATACCCAGCTCTGCCCTTCTCTTATCCAGAACCGTTTTCACAATAAACCGGATCATATCCTCTGCTAGGTCCATATTCATTTCCAGGTCATAAAAAGCCATTTCCGGTTCAATCATCCAGAACTCAGAAAGATGCCTGCGGGTTTTGGACTTCTCTGCCCTGAATGTGGGGCCAAAGGTGTAAATCAATCCGTGTGCCATGGCCATAGCCTCACCGTACAACTGTCCGGTTTGGGCTAAATATGCAGGCTCTTCGAAAAATTCCGTTTCAAAAAGTGTGGTACTCCCTTCTGCGGCATTCCCTGTAAAAATAGGTGAGTCCATTTGCATAAATCCCCGATCCTGGAAAAAGGTATGAATGGCAAAAATAATCTCATTTCGTACCCGCATCGCTGCCCACTGACGTTGGCTTCTCAACCATAAATGGCGGTTATTCATTAAAAACTCTACCCCGTGTTCTTTGGGGGTGATAGGGTAATCTTCTGCTATCTGGATAACCTGTACATCGCTTACGTGAATCTCATGACCTCCAATACTACGCTCATCGGCTTTTACCGTTCCGGTAATTTCAAGGGAGCTTTCCTGTTTGAGCGAGGTTGCTGCTTCCCAAGCTTGTTCGTTTACATCGTCTTTGGCAACCACGCATTGGGTAAGGCCGGTTCCGTCTCTCATTTCAATAAATACGAGGCTCCCACTGCTTCGGTAATTGTATACCCAGCCTTTGAGGGTTACTGATTGGTCAACATGGTTTGCTAGTTGGTTGATGTAGATCATTTATTCTAAAAATTTTGAATTTTTAAATGCTGAATTTTGAATGGAGATTTTGTCACTTCGAGTGAATGGGAGAAGTCTAAAGAGATAGTCGAAGTATCTTTACTCTTTAGATGTCTTACTTCCGTTCGACATGACAAAAAATTCAAAAATCAGCATTCATAATTTATAATTCCCCGTTAGGGGTTAAAACGGCCTCCATGAAATATTGCTGATCAAAAAAGTCTTCTGAAAAAGCCTGCACTTGTTCGGCTGTAACTGCATCAATATTTTCTACCAGTTCATCCAGCGTAACAAAACGATCAAAATACAGTTCGCTTTTAGCTAATCGCATCATGCGATTGCTCGTGTTCTCCTGCGAGAGCAAAAGCTTTCCTTTCAATTGGGATTTAGCTTCCTCTAACTCCTTTTCCGGGACAGATTCCGATCTCATTTTCTCCAGTTCAGCAACTACTAATTCATGTACATGTTCTACGTATTCCTTATCTGTTCCAACATACACCCCCCACATTCCGGCATCGGTATAGGATTGATTGAAGGTTTGAATGGAATAGCAGTAACCATACTTCTCTCGAACGTTTTGATGTAACCTGGAGCTCATTCCCCCACCTAGTACCGTATTGGCTAGCAAGAGCAGGTATTTATCATCGTGATCAAAATTTAATCCCCTTCTGCCGAGTATATAATGAGTTTGTTCAATGGACTTTGTCAGCTCCAGTCTTTCAGGTTTAAAACCATTTAAGGGTTGCGGTGTGCCATTCACTGGTTTATCGGGCATTCTTCCCAAATAATCTGATACCAGTTCAACAGCTTTATCATGTTCTACATTACCGGCAACCGAAACCAGCATATTCCCTGGTACATAGCGGTCAGCCATATAATCGTATAAGTCTTCTCTTTTGAACTCAGAAACAGTATTCTCAAAACCTAATATTGGCCGTCCTAACTCGTGGCCTTTAAACATTCTGCTGCTAAATTCTTCGAATAAATAATCATCCGGGGAATCCCGGTACATCTTCATTTCTTCGATAACCACTTTCTTTTCCTTTTCAACTTCTTCTTCAGGGAAAGAAGGATGTAGCACCATATCTGAAAGAACATCCAACGCACGTTCCATTTGTGTATTTACACAGCGTGCAAAATAACAGGTGTATTCTGAGGAAGTAAAGGCGTTCAGATAACCACCAACAGATTCCATACTCAACGCTATATCGTAAGCAGTACGTTTATCTGTGCCTTTAAAGAGCATATGCTCCAGAAAATGAGTTACCCCGGCCTGTTTATCGGTCTCGTTCCTGGATCCTGTTTTAACCCAAACTCCTACCGAAATACTTTTTACACTGTCAATTTTTTCGGTTACGATACGCAGCCCGTTTGGCAGGGTAGTTTTGGTTACAGATTCAATTTCTTTGAGGTTTTCCATGCAGCCTTGTTATGTGCGTCTCCGTTTTTTATGGGTGCAAATATACCATTATTGAGTGGCAGAATCAGTAAGGTATTGTGAAATAACTTTATACTTTTGTTCACTTGCTTTTAGCTTGATCAAAATACTATTCCTTACAGATTCCGGGTCAAGCCCGGAATGACGAATAAAGGAAAAAATGAGTTGGTCCCGGTCATCCAGAGCAGAGCGATTGATCTACAACTCAAAGCTAGCATAATTTTCTGGTTGGTGGACTCTTCGCAATGCTCTAAGTGACTGAAGGAGCAAAACAAAAAAAGCGCTGCTCATTGCTGAACAGCGCTTTCAAATTATTAAAAGAAGGAATTATCCTTCTCTTTCAATCAAAGCTTTTTTAGAGAGCCGAAGCTTTCCGCCATGCTCTACTTTAAGAAGCATTACTTCAATCTCATCACCGATTTGTAGGTAGTCGGTGACTTTTTCCACACGCTTGTGGTCAATTTCAGAAATGTGCAATAAGCCATCTTTGCCTGGTGCTACTTCAATAAAAGCACCGAAGTCTTTAATCGACTTCACAACGCCTTTATAGGTAGCTCCTTCTTCCAGGTGGCCTACAATCATCTTAATACGCTTTTTAGCTTCTTCTGCCTTATCAAGATCATTAGCTGAAATTGTGATCTGTCCTTTACCATTTGAATCTTCTTCAATGATAATTTCAGTTCCGGTTTCTTTCTGGAGGGTTTGAATCACTTTACCGCCCGGGCCAATTACAGCACCGATATCACTTCCGTCAATTTCCATTCTCAGGAATTGAGGAGCGTATTGCGAGATATTCTCACGCGCAGAAGAAATGGTCTTAGCCATTTCTTCAAGAATATGTAACCGGCCTTTATGAGCTTGTTCCAGGGCTTCTTCAATGGTTTCAAAGCTGATGCCCTGAACTTTCATATCCATCTGGCAGGCTGTAATACCTTCTGTAGATCCTGCTGTTTTAAAGTCCATGTCGCCCATGAAATCTTCTTCACCACGAATATCAGATAGAATAGCTGTTTTGTCTTCACCTACAATCATGCCCATCGCAATACCTGCAACCGGCTTCTTCAGTGGTACACCTGCATCCATTAATGCCATAGAACCACCACAAACTGATGCCATAGAAGATGAACCATTTGATTCAGTAATGTCGGAAATTAGCCTTACAACATATCCGAATTCTTCAAAGGTAGGCATCATCATGCGTAAAGAACGTTCTGCAAGATGTCCGTGACCGATTTCACGACGGCCAGGCCCTCTTAAGAAACCCGCTTCTCCAACAGAATATGGAGGGAAATTATAATGCAGGTAGAATTGCTTTGCTTCCTGGTCAAATAATGTATCCACACTTTGCTCATCACGGCGTGTGCCCAAAGTTGCAGATACAAGAGCCTGAGTCTCTCCTCTTGTAAAAATAGAAGAACCGTGTGCCCTTGCAATATATCCAACCTGAGTCCAGATATCCCTGATCTCGTCTGTTGCACGACCGTCAATTCTGCGGCCTTTTTCCAGGATCATATTACGAAGCTCATTCTTCTCGATAGAGCCTAACACTTTTTTAGCTACAGAGATCTGATCTTCATCATACTCTTCTTCTTCAAGCGCTTCAATAACTTCCTTTTTGGCATCCCGGATTTTGTCGTTGTACTCTTCCTTACCTAATCCAATGTTTACAATCTCACGGATTTTTTCAGTAGCCATTTCCGTAACCTTAGTTTCTACATCTTCAGGTAATACAGGAGGTACAAATTCTCTTTTTTCTTTTCCAAGCTCTTTGCGAAGCTCGTTTTGGAAATCACATAACTTTTTGATGGCTTCATGGCCTGCTTTTACAGCATCCAGCATTTCTTTTTCTGAAATCTCGTGCATCTCCCCTTCAATCATAAGGATACTGTCATCAGTACCTCCGATCACCATGTCAATATCGCTTTCTTTAAGCTCAGAGATAGTTGGGTTGATTACAAAATTACCATCGACCCTACCCACTCTTACTTCAGCCATAGGTCCGTCAAACGGAATATCAGAAAGGTGAATGGCTAATGAAGCTCCAACTCCACCTAACACATCCCCATCGTTTTCATCATCGGATGAGATTACACTTGAAATTACCTGTGTATCACATACATATCCTTTTGGGAAAAGCGGGCGTAATACACGGTCAATTAACCTGCTTGACAGGATTTCTTTTTCTGAAGAACGTCCTTCTCTTTTCATGAATCCACCCGGAAAACGTCCGGCTGCTGAAAAACTCTCTTTGTGATCTACTGTTAACGGGAAAAAGTCCTGGCCCGGCTTGGGCTCTTTGGCACTTACCACAGTACAAAGTACCATAGTATCTCCCATTTTTACTACAACAGAACCATCGGCTTGTTTGGCAATGCGTCCTGTTTCTACGGATAGCACCTTTCCCGGTGCAAATTCTATACTTCTAAAATCTTCTTTCATTATTTGTTTTGTCTTTTGTTTGTTGCTTTATCCCACACTAAACTTACAGATTAGCTTTTACACGAATAGTTAATGAAGTGGGAGAATTAAAAAAGGCTCCAAGATATAAGGAGCCTTTAAATTATTTACGAATACTAAGCTCTTTGATAAGCTCTCTGTATTTCTGAATGTCGTTTTTCATTAGGTAGTTAAGCAAACGACGACGCTTTCCTACTAATTTCAATAAACCAAGGCGAGAAGCATGATCTTTTTTGTTGTTTTTAAGATGCTCTGTAAGATGATTGATACGGTGAGTAAAAAGGGCTATTTGACCTTCTGTAGTACCCGTATTGGCTTCATCACCGCCATGTTTTTTGAAAATTTCTTTCTTTTCTGCTGCTGTAATGCTCATTACAATTTCTGTTGTTACTTAAAATCGATTTTATAGTTTGCAAAGATAAGGCTTTTGGGAGTAAGCAACAATGTTCTTGCACTACAAATGTTGTTTATCCAAAAGGTCACTAACGTTCATTTTTTAGATCGAAAGCTCTCAGCGCTTCTCTTTTGTCTTTGTTAAGTTGATTAACAAGTTCTTCTGCTCCGGCAAATTTCTTCTCATCCCTCAATCTTGTCAAAAATCGAATCTGGATGGTTTGCCCATAGATCATCTGATCGAAATCGAAAATATGTACTTCTAATGTATTTGAGGTTCCCTCGAACGTTGGGCGTACCCCAATGTTCATCATCCCGCCAAACCAATCATCACCCACTCTTACTTTTACAGCATACACTCCCTTTTTGGGGATCACTTTACGAGCATGCTCCGGTTTTAAATTGGCAGTGGGAAACCCAATGGTACGGCCCCGTTCATCGCCGTGAATTACTACCCCGTTAAGCAAATAATGCCGGCCTAATAGCCTGAATGCTTGCTCTACATCTCCGTTTTCTGAAAGTTCCTTACGGATGATAGTGCTACTGATAGTTACATTTCCCATTTCTCTTTTGGAAACTACATACGAGCTAAAGCCAAGTTCAGTACCCAGTTTTTCGATGGTTTCAATGGTACCGGTTCGATCTTTGCCAAAATGGTGATCATATCCTATTACAAACTCTGAAACACCTATCTTTTTATGTACCACATCCCTTACAAAATCTTCAGAACTGAGTAATGAAAAATCGCGGGTAAATGGAATTACGAGAAGTACATCCACCCCGAGTTCTTCAAGAATCTCAGCACGCTCTTTTAACGTTGTTAACAAGCGAATTTTGTTGTTATTGGGATCAAGAATCTCCCGGGGATGGGGATCAAAAGTTACTACTACGCTACGTGCATTGCGCTCTTCTGCTTTTTTTGCCAACATTTTCATTAAAGCACGATGGCCTTCATGAACCCCGTCAAAAGTACCTACAGTAACTACGCTGTTTTCTACGCGTTCTATATTTTCAAGGTGTAAAAGTTTAGCCATTGGTATTTAACAGTTCATCAATTTCGTTGGGTGATAACGCATTTGCAGAAGAAAACTCCCCTATAGAAGTCCGTATTAATTTTGACAGGTATGCCCTTGAATCAAGCGCCAGGCCTAAGTCATGAGCTATAGAACGAATATATGTACCTTTGCTGCATGTTATGCTCAGAAGCAATTTACCTTCCTCAAAACTGATTACCTGTGAGTCATAAATGGTTACCGGGCGAGGCTCCAGTTCTATGGTTTCACCTCTCCTGGCAAGCTTATAAAGGCGTTCACCATCTTTTTTTATGGCTGAAAACATCGGTGGTATTTGCTCTATATCACCAGAGAATTCTTCTTTCAGTTTCTGGCTGATCAATTCTATCGTTATATGATCAGAAGGGGCTGTTTCATCAACATCAGAATCGGCATCGTAACTGGGAGTTGAACCGCCAAAGGTAATTTCACCTATATATGTTTTAGGCATCTCCTGAAGCTGGGAAATTGACTTTGTTGCTTTTCCAGAACACAGGATTAACAATCCTTCTGCCATAGGATCGAGCGTCCCTGCATGCCCTACTTTTTTGGTTCCCAAACGGTTACGCACATAGCGCACCACATCAAAACTAGTCCACTGCTGTGGTTTGTTGACTAGGATTATAGCTGCAGTTCCAAAATCAAATTCAGGTTTCGGGAGGTTAGATTTACTAAACACCTCAATCTGATCCAGAGGAAGAACTTTAGCCATTCGCTACTTTTCTTCTTCAGGATTAGATTCAGAAGGCTTCTCAATTTTTTTGAACAAGCTTTCCATCTTATTTACATACTCAGCAGTATCATCCACAAAAAAGTGTAATTCAGGTATTTTTCGAACCTGGTTCTTTATCCGCCCCGCAAGTTTATGCCTTATAGCAGGCACATGTTCGTCCAAATATTCATATAACTGTTGCTCATCTCTTCCGGGGGCAAAAATGCTGAGATATACTTTAGCAATGGAGAGATCGGGAGTAAGCAGTACTTTTGTAATGGTTACAAATACCCCTTCAGGCTGATAACTTCGTTGTATAATTTCTCCCAAATCCCGCTTCAGGACTTCTCCCAAGCGCTTGGTTCTTATACTCATCTCTTCCCCTTTTAATTAGATGCGTCTTCGAGCGATCTTTTCTCTTCAAAGATTTTGTAGCTCTCAAAGATGTCGCCCACTTTAATATCATTATAGTTCTGAATGCTGATACCACATTCGTAACCGGAAGCAACTTCTTTAACGTCTTCTTTGAATCTCTTAAGAGCATTGATATTACCATCATAAATAACCACACCATCACGGATAATGCGAACCGGGTTACTGCGATCTACTTTTCCATCAGTTACATAACAACCTGCAATGGTACCCACTTTAGAAACTTTGAAGATTTCACGTACTTCTACAGTAGCTAATATCTTTTCCTTCAATTCGGGTGATAGAAGACCTTCCAGTGCATCACGTACTTCGTCTACTGCATCATAAATTACGCTAAACAGGCGGATATCAATTTCTTCTGTTTCAGCAAGTTTACGTGCTTGCTGCGTAGGGCGTACCTGGAAACCAATAATAATTGCATCAGATGCAGAAGCAAGTAATACATCCGATTCGGAAATAGCACCTGCCCCGGTATGAATGATGTTCACTGCAACTTCATCGTTGCTGATTTTCTGCAATGATCCGGATAGTGCTTCAATCGAACCATCCACATCCGCTTTAATAATAATATTCAGTTCTGATACTTCTCCAAGAGCCAGTCTTCTGGAAAGATCATCCAGGGTCATGTGCTTGGTTTTTCTCATGGCTTGCTCACGGCGAATCTGCTGCCGCTGATTGGCAATTTCTTTAGCTGTTTTTTCATCTTCAGCTACTACTACCTTATCTCCGGCCTGGGGCATTTCATCAAATCCCATAAGTTGAACAGGTGTTGCGGGTCCGGCTTCTTTTATTCTTTTACCAAGATCACTCTCCATTGCACGAACCCTGCCATAACAAGGGCCTGCAACAAATGGATCGCCCACGTTAAGTGTACCACCCTGAACCAGTACATTGGCTATGATACCTTTTCCTTTATCCAAACGGGCTTCAAGTACAACCCCATCTGCTCTTCGGTTAGGATTAGCTTTAAGTTCCAGAAGTTCCGCCTCAATCAATACTTTTTCCAGTAGTTCTTCCATCCCCATACCTGTTTTGGCCGAAACCAAAGCAAATTGAGTTTCTCCGCCCCAATCTTCAACAATTACCCCATGATCAGAAAGCTGCTGCTTAATTTTATCAGGAGTAGCACCAGGTTTATCCATTTTGTTAATGGCAACCACCAGAGGAACACCCGCAGCCTTTGCGTGATTTATCGCCTCAATAGTCTGGGGCATTACAGAATCATCTGCCGCCACTACAAGAATTACAATATCTGTAGCCTGGGCACCCCGTGAACGCATCGCAGTAAAGGCTTCGTGACCTGGTGTATCAAGGAAGGTTATCTTCTTATCATTATGGACAACTTCGTAGGCACCTACGTGCTGTGTAATACCTCCGGCTTCACCCTCAGCTACCCGCGCTTCACGTATAAAATCCAGTAACGACGTTTTTCCATGATCTACGTGACCCATAACGGTAATTATCGGAGCCCGGTCTTCTAGATCTTCAGGATCGTCCTCTTCAATTTCAAGCTCCTCATCCATTTCCTCGGCATCAATGAACTTCACGTCTTTCCCGAACTCACTAGCTACCAATTCTATGGTTCCTGCATCCAACCTTTGATTGATCGTAATCATCAATCCAATACTCATACATGCAGAAATAATATCATTTACACTAACATCCAGTTCTTCAGCAAGGTCATTTGCGGTAATAAATTCGGTAACTTCAATAACACCCGCTTCCAGTTCCTGCATTTCTTCCTGCAGCTGCTGTTCTTCTTCCCTTACCTCTTTACGTTGGCGTCTTCGTTTTGCACGTTTAGTACCTACATTTGAGTTACCCTGTATTTTCTGCAGGGTTTCTTTCATCATGCGGTCAACATCAATCTCATCAACCTCGGTCTTTTGAGTCTTTTTCTTGGCTGTTTTCTTCTTAGGTTTTGCAGTTTCTTTATTCTGGCTTTGCGACTGATCTTTAGGTTTTGAATCAGAAGCAGGCTGATCTTTTTTGCGCTTTCTTTTCTTTCTTTTGGGAGGAGCGCTTAAATCATTTGTGAAAGATACTTTCCCAAGAACCTTTGTTCCTTTCAGCTTATCAGCGCGGCCCCGAATAATTTCTTCGTCTTCCTCGTCCTCATCATGCTCTTCCGAAACTTCTTCTTCGTACTCTTCATCCGAGGTATCCTCCTCTTCATCTTCCACGTCTTCTTCTAATTCTGAAACTACTTCTTCCTCCGCAGTTTCTTCAGCTTCAGTTTCAACTGGTACCTCTTCCTCCACTGTTTCTTCAACTTCAGTTTCCTCAACTTCTTCGGCTACAGGCTCTTCCTGTTCTTCTACTTCCTCTTCAGCAGGTTCATCTTCGGGTTCCAGCGAAATTCCGGTATCAACGGAAGCATCATCCTCAATAGGCTCCAGTCCGCCTAATTCATCAATGGGTTCTAATACAGAGTCTATCGTAACGCTGTCGTTGCGCTGATTCAGCATTTGGTTTCTTCGGCTCTCGTACTCTTCCCTGTTTCTTTCGTGATCAATACTTTTCGCCTTGTCTTCACCATAGATTTCTTCCAGAACCGAATACATTTCGGGCGTAATCTTGAAATTTGGCCGGTTTGCAACTTCAAAGTTTTTTCCCTGCAAAGAATCTATGATACTTTGAGTAGATACGTTAAACTCGGAGGCAACTTTGAATAAAGGTTTGGGTCTGTTTGCGGACATAAAGTGATTTTATCTATGGACTGCTAAAGCTACTAATTTTTCTGATGAGTTTTTGATCAGCCCTCTTCGTCAAACTCATATCGGATTACCTCGATGATTTTCTTAGCAAGATCCTCATCAATCTCTCCATTGGTACGGCTTACCAACTCGGCTTCATTCATTTCCAATACGGAGCGTGCCGTATCGCAACCAATGTCATGAAGCTGCTTGATAACATCTGCACCAAAATCTTCCTCGAATTCCGAAAGGTCAATATCGTCTTCCTCTTCAACCTCACGGTATACATCAATTTCACATTCTGTCAGCTTGGAAGCTAAACGAATATTTACCCCGCCTTTCCCGATTGCCTTGGATACTTCATCGGCAGGTACCAAAACATTTGCTTTGTTTCCTTCTTCATCAAGCTCAACTTTTACCACCTCTGCAGGTTGTAGTGAACGTTTGATGAACTCTACTTTGTCAGGTGTAAAATTGATTACATCGATATTTTCATTTTGAAGTTCGCGTACAATAGCATGGATACGAACCCCTTTCATACCTACACAAGCACCAACAGGATCTACTCTTTCATCATGAGAAACCACAGCTACCTTTGAGCGGTCTCCGGGAGCTCTTGCAATACGCTTCAGTTCAATAATGCCGTCAAACACTTCCGGTATTTCATTTTCAAACAAACGCTCAAGGAATAATTCTGAGGTCCTGGAAATAATTACACTGGGGTTACCATTACGCATGTGTACACCGGTAACCACGGCACGAATGGTATCGCCTTTACGGTACCGGTCTTTATAAATCTGCTCGTTTTTAGGGAGTAGTAACTCCACACCATTATGGTTAACCAAGATGTCTTTATTGTGACGAACCTGGTACACATCACCCAGAATAATTTCGCCTACCCTGTCTGTGTAATCTTCATAGATATTGTCTTTTTCAATTTCACGAATACGCTGGGCCAGTTGTTGGCGAGCCATCATTACAGCACGGCGACCAAAATCTTCAATCTTAATTTCCTGGGCTAATTCATCATAAAGCTCAATATCGGGATCAATCTTCTGGGCCTTTTCCAACGTAATCTCAGCTACCGGATCGGTTAGCTCTTCTTCAGGAACTACTTCCTGCACATGAAGAATCTGGATCTCTCCCCGGTCTGCATTCAATATTACTTCGAAAGCATCATCGGTTTCGTAAGTTTTACGAATCATAGTTCGGAAAACATCTTCCAAAATTGAGAGTAACAGGTCTCTGTCAATGCCTTTATCTTTGGCTATTTCAGCAAAGGAGGAGATAATCAGTTTTGATAAGTCGTTCTGCATCAGAATAATTGCTTAGATGATTAAATTTTGGGGACGATTTTGGTTTCCATGATATCGTCAAATGAAATATGGACGGTTCCTTCTTTCCCATTTTCTACAGTAACACCGTCCGCATTAACCGAGACTATTGACCCTTTAATTTTTTCGTATTTATCACCTTGTTTAAACTTGATTTTTGCAGATCGGCCTTCGTTCTTTTTATACTGCCTTTGATCTGATAGCGGCCGGCTTAAACCGGGAGATGATACATTCAATAAATACTTTCCCTCAAACAATTCATGCGCGTCCATCAGGAAGCCCAGCTCCCGGCTAATGTCTGCACACTCGTCTAAATTAACACCTCGGTCTTCTGCATCAAGATACACCCATACTTCTGGTTTGGAATTGAGATTTACCTCAACATCTACCAGGAATAAGCCTTTCTCCTCCGCTAAGGGAGTGACTAACTCTTTGATATTTTGTATGATATCTACTTGCATATCCGGTGTTATAGGGACAAAAAAAAGCGAGTGCCTTACCGACGCTCACCAGATTTCAAATATAGCCTTATTTCATAAAGATTTCAAAGCCTGATGCAGGCTTTCTATGATAACTTGTTTGTATACCGGATGGTAAACACATCAAATCCAGTTTACCACAGTACAAACAACAAAATGTATCTACTGATGGTTATGAATTTTGAAGCCTGCCATATTTCTAATTCATAATACCTACCCTTAATGCAAGTCCAAGACTTGCTAAACTACTTCTCGGCTACCCAGTATTTACTGCTCCTGCCTCTATAGTTGGGTTATTCACATTCGTACAGTTTTCTAAATCTTTTTGGAATATTGGGTTTGGGATGAAAACTACTTTCTTCAAAAACAAAGTCTGAGTATTCATAATAGTTATCCTGCCCCTTCTCATAAGTATTGTAAACATTTGATCTATGTAAGGGGGCTCTGAAAAGCAGTGCAAGTGTGTTAAGATTCTTAATAGTAAGAACAAGATGATAACTTTGCCAAGTTGTGTGAACATTGTAAGGTATAACAATGTATTGAACGATAATACTATCTTCACGTACTATATAATTTCCCCAATCAAAATAATAGCGACCAATTTCTTCCTCACTTATTTCTCCTGAATCAATTATTTGTTTTAAATGTTCATAGTGCCATATACTATGCGCTACTCTACCATCTGAAAAAAAGAATAAAGTATTTCCTGATTTAGCACTATCAGATGTATCGATATTGCTATTGATATATTCTTCTTTATTAAACACATTGGAATAATAATATCCATTAATGGATATCAGTGAATCTAGCCTTGTTTCTACCCCATCAGAGCACAGAGTATAGCTTTTGTCGATTGCTCTTGGTACAAACAAGAATGTACAAGAGGTTAATAATGCACAGAAAATTACTATAACCTTACTTTTTGTCATCTGAAATACAATGAGTATGGATTATAAAAGCCGTAATAATAATATGGATCTGTGGTTTCTACTTGATAGTCTATGAAAAAATGAGTCCGTAAACGTTTAACCGGAGCATGTTTATGCCACCCGTTTTGGATAAAGTCCTGTACTTTAGCATGGCTATAGCCTATACGTGTTACTTTGTGTCCCTGTTGAAAACCAAAATATAGGGGTGTACGGAAAACTTTACCATTTTTCCATGAGCCATAAGGTAAATTATTTTTACCCCATTTTTTGCTTTCTCGATTATCTGCAGTTGAACCAGCATTTTCTGGATCATTTGTGTTTAATGTAGTTCCCACTATATAGCCTCTGTAATTTAGCTCCATTGCATTCGTACGCCATCTATCTCCACTAAGGGCCCAACCATCATTTTCCCATCTAACAGAAAAATGTTTACTCCTGTAAGAAACTGCACCAACACGTTGATTACCATATGCACCATTTGGGTCTGATTCTCCTCCTCCATAATACGTTTGACCGTAGCTAAATCCATAGTAAGAAGCCCTAGCATTAGCCATATACCCAAAGTTATTAAACCCAAAGCCCGCTGAGCCTGAAAAATTTCCAGACGTATAAGAAGCTCCAACATTAGCACCCAATGCCAAACCATCAGGACTTATGAAAAATGCTGGTGAAGCATTTATACTTAAATTATTTGTAACATTTATCTCTTGTTGTGGTAAATAGCTGTTTATTTGTTGATTTACGATATATTGACCAGTTGTTACATTAGAACCAAGACCCTGGGCTACTCCGGAGTATACATAAGCCCTCCCTAGACCAATTGTCGTCCTTGCTAATGTATATACCCAGTCTCCACCACTAGCTTTATATGTCTGAGATGCATTATACATAACAATACCTGCTGCCAAAAAAGGTATCAAAATTTGCCCATCTGGATCCACATAACTAACTGGATTTCCTGCATACCCATACGGTGTATCAAGTTGCCTAGCCGGATCGGTAACTGACCACCGGCCTAAGGCTGCATTATAATAGCGGGCTCCAAAGTAGTATTGTCCACTTTCTTCATCCAGTTCTTTACCTGTAAAACCTTCTTTGGTTCCATCCTGGTAAATGTATGAACGAAGAATCAAGCCGAAGGGGTAGTAATCATAATTTTCTATGATTTGCCCGGCCTGATCCTCAATGACCTGCCGGGTAGAACCTAAATGATCGGTTACATAAAATTTTTGATAACCGTTGGCTTCCTGCCGCCCGATGAGTTCGTTTCCATACATGTTCCAGTGTTGAACATTCCCTGAGGCATTGGTTATCGCCAGCACGGTTCCGCCATCCATGATATAGTACTCTTCTTCAGTAACAGTACTGGTCTGGGTATCTGTTACTTTTTTACTGAATCGCCAACCGGATGAGTTATAGCGGTATAATGCTTCAATGGCATTATCCAATCTCACTTTTGCCGGCAAGTTGGATGTACCATAAGTGATCTGGTCAAACCCTCCACCTCCGTCTTTGGATGTAGAGACTACATTACCATCAAAATTATAGATAAAGCTTTCGTCTTCTGCATCCCAATCAATCGATGATGTAGTATGTACCGCGTCTGCTACCGCACTTAGCTTATTGGTTCCATCAATGTAGTTGTATACCAGGTCATCTACCAGGTTAGATTGATCCCTGTACCGATCAAGACCTTGTATATTACCGTGCTTATCGTAATTAACATTTCTTACATCGTACCCATTATGGGGTGGCAAATCCAGTGGAAAAGAGTAATTTGCATCAGTCATTCTACCTAATACATCATAGGTATAAGTATAGGAATATGTATCAGGCCCCACACCTTCATTAATAAAGTCCGTCTTTTTGATTGTACCGTCCTCGTTATAGGTGATTCTCTCATTAAATAAGCTATCTGTTGTGTTTATCCTAGTTAAACGACTCTGCGAATCATAGCTGTAGTAAACATTTGCTTCACTCAAATTAACGATGTCTTTTTCGAGCACTTTTCCTTCTGCGTCATACGTGTAACGTGCCAGTGGAGTGACCGGCCTGCCGGAGGATGTATTCACATATACTTCTTTTAACCTGCCTAACTCATCGTAAGTATAAAAGTGATAGAAATGTTGGGTGGTTCCTATTTTTGTATGCTGCCTGGTTATTTGCCCGGCATCATTGTAGGTGTAGCCAAGCTCAGTCCTTAACTCAGGTTTGTCCTGGGTAAGAATCCATTTTTTGACTACCCTTCCTTCAAAGTCATAGCTGTAATAGGTGGCCTGCCATTCTTCATTGTTAGCCGTACCACTTGCCATGCCTGCATCAATACGTGCATTAAAATTGCTACCCTCTTTTGCATGGAAGCCCGACTTTAAAACTACTCGGTCACCCGACTGCAATTCTATAGTGCCGCCAGGTTCTACGGAATATGTACCATCTACAGTAATGGCTCCCGGAGAAGCCTTGGTGCCCATGTTTGTGGTAACTGTACCATTACCTAATTGCATTAAAGAACCTGACATTCCATTAGTTTTATAGACTTCCGCGACCAGTGTCTTGTACGGGTTTTGGGCTGTTATCCCTGATATTTGACTACTGAATAAAGACCATGGAAAAGCCGCTGATGATGGTAATTCATCATAGGCGCTCACCTGTATCTTCTCATAATCACTGCTTTCAAAAGCTTCTGTTTGATCTCCATCCAATAAAGCAAAATCAGCTTCTGCTTCCCCGCTTACTGTTGGGCGCCCAAAATGGTCATACGAAGTAAAGCTCACTTTTCCAAGGTAGGCCTGCTCGGCACTTTGGCTAAAACGTAACCGGCCTAGCTCATCATACTTCATTTTTGCCGTACCGGCATCCGGAGAGGTAGCTTCAATGGTTCTTCCCAGAAAATCGCTTTTTGAGGTAGAAATCCAGTTAGTATTTTGGCTTCCTGCCGGAGGATCAAAGTAGTGTGGTGGTCGTGATTCAGATACCCGGGTTACCGGGTCGAATACGCCAGCGGAAGAAAGTTCATGTGCTGTATTGAGTGCTGCTATAGATTTAACTACTGAGCCATTAGTATTCGAATAAGTAACCGAGCTTATATTATTTAAATCAGTAACTGTTGTTTTATTAAACAGAACACTACTACCAAGAGTGCCTGAACTATATGCATATTCAATCTTTTCTACTCCGGAACCTACCGGGGTAACTGCTTTAATCCTGCTTAATGGGTCTGCGAAATACTCATTTTCGGTATATAAGCGCACGGAAGGGGTGCCTGTAGTGCCATAATAAGCAGCAGCTCGGCTTGCAAAGCTCGTATTATACAGTCCATTAGTGTTGTATGAGTACGGGCGCCAGCTCCTGTATACTCTCCCTAAATCGTCATATTCTGTATGTTGTACGGTATAATTATTCCCATTCCATACCTGCGACTGGATTGGACTTCCTGATCCATTTGAATACACAACACTATATTGAGGCCTGCTTTCATCTTCATACGATAGCTTGCCTAAATAAAAATCATCAAAGAGGAAGCCCATAGGTATGTTGGAAGAAATCCTGATGAAAGAAGAATATGATAAATCATTCCAGCTATAATACTCTCCGCCACCTGTACTTATTTCTGCTTCAAATAGTATCCAATCTGCTATACTTGTCAGCATTTTAGATTCAGTTGCAGAAACAACTGAGCCATTTTTTCTTAAAGAGACCGTTATGGTTGGAGCAGTAGGAACATAACCTGAAGTCCGTACCCAGAAACGAACAAAATACTTTTTGCCCTGCCATAAAAACTCCGGGTCATTAAGCTTTTGCTCAAAATAGCCTGATGCATTAGACTGATAATACTTAAGTGCATAGCTGCCGGTATAGCCCTGGTTCTTTTCCCTGTTAATAGTACCGGCATTTACATCCCAGTAATCGGGGGTTTGTGCAGCCCCAAATTCTACACCGGAATTATACACTGCATTCCCTGTAGGGAACTGAGCTGAATAACTTGCATTGGGCCTGGAAATACTGAATGTGCCTGTATCTCTTTCACGAGACAGCCTTTGTTTAACAGCAGAAACAACCAATCCGTCATGGTTTACAACCTCAATAGTATTCCTGTATTCATCTTTGTGTATCCTGGTCAAATAACCATCTCCGTCAGAGCTTGAGATCATATCCTTATAATCAGGGTCATATCCTATAGTAGTAGCCGTAGCATCATTTGGATAAATCCTGAAATTATCAATCTCCACGGCTGCATTATTAACTATGAATCCGAAATACTGAGATGTTAAGCTAAAACTACTAATCGTTTCGGTAATAAGCTCTCCATCGATAAAAACTTTAATTCTACCATCAGATTCGGATACCAACCGTAAATGATGCCATTTTTCCAGAGAACCACCTATGTTCCCGGTGGCTATCTCCGTTGTGACATGGCTTAAGCTTAACGCTCCATTTTTTTGGATCTTTATCAAATATCCCGAATCATACCAAAAAGCCCCGTTCAGTGTTAACCTGAACTGAAATCCCAGCCAATCTGTTGCCCCTCCATCAGAAAACCTGAAATCAAATTCCAAAATCGAAGAAGCATGATTTACATTGTTAGTAGTATGAAGGTAAGCTTCACCTCCTGTTTTTGAAGCTTTTAGCACCCCGTCTTCATTTATCCAGGTACCTCCATTCATATTATACCAATTCAACCCGGAATTTGCCGGGCTGCCACTTTCGTCAAAGCCATCTGCCCGTACCTCTGAAAGTTGTGCATTGTTGAACGTACTTGTAGGTACTGTTCCGTCAAACCCCATTATAGTGGAACTATAAAACCCTTCACTGTCTATAGTCTCTATCACATTACCATAGCTATCCCTGGTTGTTATCTCACCTGTTTTGATCCAATTGGAAGGTGGTTCTAAGGAACCGGACCAACCCGAATAATCAAACGTACTGCTACCTGTCCCATCCCATATATAAGTTTTGTGTGGAGCCCACTTATCCCCACCCCAGTCTTTCCAAGTGACTACAGTTTTTGACGTAGTAGCATAGTCATCAATAAGGTTCAAAGGGGTATCATCTATCTTAGAAGTTTTCTCAATTTGACCTAGCTTGATGTTTAATCCTTCAATCTCTGGGTACTCATCTTCTGTGTACTTGATTTCTTGTCTTATTGTCCTACTATTACCATCCGCATCTTCATCCTTCAAAAAGGACACTTCTTGTAAGCCGTTTTGATTATACAAAATAGATTCACTTACTGCTACACCATCTAAAATACTTGTAGTTTGAATCTTTCTTACATAATAAGCTATATCAACCTGATCGTTACCATCTTGTTTTAGAATAGGCTTAAAAGTTGTTTCATATATATTCCCATTTGTAGAAACCACTTGACCAGAACTATTATAGGTCTTAACCAAATATGATAATCCTTTTACCACATTTTCAATTTCAGCGGTTAAATCAAGCCCATCTATAAGTGGGTATGTACCACCCACCTGGTTATTCTTCAAACCATTATAAAAATAGTATTCAGTTTCTCCCTCATCTAAGCTCCCACCCCCCATTACTGTTACTTTATTATATACAGTTGATTCCGTAGCAGCATCAATTGTTGCGGTAGAGGTTTCATACTCAAAAGCTTTTCTAAGTACTCTATACTTATTATCTATCGAAATCTCTGTTACTGGATAATCCTTAACATGTCCGCTAACTTGATTTTCTGTAACATACCTGACGCCAAAACCGCTTGATATTTCTGTTACAATAATGTTTGAACCTACTAAATGTCCCATTCTACCATCATAAACTTTACCAGATATATTGAATGGCCCGATCATTTCAGATCCATTTTTAATAATTGTCACATCCGAACCGTCATCTGTATAGGATGACGGAGATGTTTCTTTTGATGTTTCGTATGCTACAAAATTAGCCCCGAACTTAATTGTCGCTGTATTCAAAATTTTATTTAAAGGATCATGAACTGGTAAATTCCCCAATGAATTATTTTCGCCATTAGGTTCTAAGTAGTATAGTTTAGTACCAAATGAAAAGTGCTTTACACCTACTTCAGCAGATGAGTAATTTGTAGTTACACCGTCTGAAATATTGCTCTCCGTAACCCACACATTATTATTTGGATTATACTTCAGTATATTTCCCAATAAGTCATGTTCACTGCCTCTTTCTCGGTATACCAAAATGTCTCTACCTATTGAAAGTCTGGTTCCTACGTTATTAAGTACTGCTTCTTTCCAGTATATCCCATCAAAACGATAGTAAATGGGAGATTTAGAAAAGCTATGATAATCAGGAGTAAACATGATAGACTCATTTCCAATCGTATACACGGGTGCATAATCACTCGTTGACTTATTAGAAAACCCGTCATGTAGATTGTAGTCTTCTTTCAATCTAAAAATGTATTCGCTGGTGCCTACCGCACTAAGCCCAAAAAAAGAACTTTGAGGGTGAATCGAGTTATAATTATCAGTATCGAATATATCAATATGAGTAGCAGGACTAGAACCAGAATAGGGTACTGGCACCTCATTCCATTGATTCAATTCATCTAGATAATGTATACTAAATCGATCTCTAACATTTAGATAATATTCATTATTTGCTCCATGAATTGTGTCAAGAGCTCTGATATCATTGAGCACAAAATAGTTATTTGTACCTCCTATAAAAAACCCATTACCATCACTAAAGCGACTTCCTTGTATATCAGGTTGATCGATCCAATCATTTCCTTTCCAGTTCCACCTGTAAATCGTACCATCTTCGAAGCTTACTACTGAAACAAAGTCCTTTCCAGTTGCGATTCCAGCCTTGCTATTTGTAAAATTCAATGAATAATTCTTTGAGTACCAGGAACTTTTTGACCAATCTAATTTTCTGTAGATATATAAACTTTTGCTATTACTCTCTTCCTTGGCCTGTGACAGAATTGCAAAAAAATCCTGCTCCAGTTTAATAGAGAAATTTATCTGATCTCCATTAAGCAATTTACCTGCATAAGGAATAGTTATAAAATCATGCTCTACCCATTCACCTGCCCAGTGGACAATTTTTATCTTTAAAAAATCGCTATTATTTCTCCATGTAAAAACCACATAGTCAGACTCAAAAAATACATTAGGCTCTTCATATCCAGAAGGTCCAGTAACATTTATATATTGATTACTTCTTGTGATACTTTTTTCAGTGTACTTATAAACCACCTCTGCCCCTGTTGGGTAGATCACTTTATTAAGAGCAGCGGGGTGCACTGCAGATGAGTTATAATATCTGAAGTCCAGGCTGGGTAATGTTTCCCCACCCGGGTATTCCTGTGTAATGCGGGTTAGTAACCGCTTATAATCAGGGTTGCCAGGGGCTCCATAGCCGGAGTATTCAAAATCAATGTAATACAGGGTCATTGATTTCTCGTTACGAACTTCTATCCGGTTTAAAAATTTAGTCTCGTATTTTTCCTGGTAGGCATCTGGTTCATAATGAGCGGGAAGTGCGGCCGGATCGCCCCCTGCAGCTGAACCTATCACGGGAATAGGGCCACAATCCGGGTCACATCCCGGATCAGGGTCACTACCGTCTCTGAATATTGTAACCGGCTTGGTAATTGATTGAGAGCCATTTGCATCCGTAACCGTTAACCGAATATTTAAGCTATAAATATCGTTAAACGGATAAAATGATCGCGTAAGTTCTTCATTTACTCCTTCTGATATCCAACCTGACTGGCCTACGTATTGATACTCCCATTGATAAGAAACCGGGGGAGCTGCATTCCCCACCACGGCAGTCCATGTGTTGATCTCTCCTTCAATTACCTGGCTTTCACCCGTAACATCAATATATCTGCCATAGGGTATGGTGAGTTCCTGGTGAGGATCTGTATATTCATCAG
This sequence comes from Balneolaceae bacterium, assembly GCA_006969905.1. Lineage (GTDB taxonomy): Bacteria > Bacteroidota > Rhodothermia > Balneolales > Balneolaceae > Balneola. Next base: position 2,942,210 of record CP030887.1, read on the forward strand.
ACGTTTTTTCTCCGTATATGAATTCTACTATCTTTCCTTCCGGTGTGGTAATCTTCTGCAAATAGGAAGCTTTTGTATGCTGCTTAGGCTCTACCAAGTCGGGTTGGCCAAACCTTCCCACTTTTTCTTCAACGGCCAAGTACTCATAGGTTAACTCATCTCCCCAGATGTTCTTAACCTTTGACAGGTTCCAGGCTATGGCATGCTGTGATTGTCCCTGTGTTCTGCTGCTTGAACCAATCCAGTTTCCCCACTTCACCCCCCATTGAATCGAGTTTCCGTCTGATGTGTAGTTCCAATTGTCGGAACTAAGGACTTTACCTCCCCCATATACATAGGTTATCCCGTCTTCTTTTATTATCTCCCAGCGCTCATCTGACTTATAATAGGTGATTTTCCAGAATTGGTAATTCTTGGTTTCAAAAGTTTTTACACCATTAGTTGCCCCGGTGGAAGAAGTCATGATCAATTCATTATTACTTCCACCGCTGATCAGATAAAAATCATCGTCATGAACGGTTCCTGTATTTTTATGGTCTACCACAATTCTTTCATAATCCATAGACCAGCCTAATCCCAGAATACTGGTAGGTGCCTCAAGTGCCCAAACATCCCGTTGGTTTTGTATGTTACTGTTATAAAAGGCAGAAACATTAGTATTCAACCCTCCCCTTCCGGCAATGCTAAGTAAATTTATTGGCAGGTTTACATCTCCGGAATACAGGTTTACTGAATTCTGTCCAGCTCCTTTTAAATCGGGATTTAAAAAGAAGGACTGGACTTCGGGAGATTGCGTTGATCTATCTTGTGCCTGTATAAAAGGGGCACTACCCACTAAGAAAAATATAAGTATGGATTGGCGGATATTGGAACTTAACATGACAAAGGCTTTAGAATTTTTTATTTGACTTCAATTGGTGGATATCCCTTTTGAGCTGTTCATTCTCTTTCTTCAGCTCAATCATATACAGGGTCATTTCTTCCATTTTTTTGAGGAGCTGTTTTTGAGTATCTCCCAAATGCTGCCCGTTTTCTTCCACCTCTTCGGCAGAGGATATTCCCGGCAGATGCTTGTTAGCTTTGATGAAGGCTTCAATCTCAGCCAGGGTAGGCAGCTCATAATCTGCTTCAAACACGTAATCGGGCCAGCCCGTGACCTCAACAATCACTTCTTTAGAACGGATTGTGCCGTTTACTTCGAGTTTATTGCCTGGGGTTTTCGTACCGATTCCTACTCTCTCAGCTTGAGTTAGAGTGAGAACAGAGTTTTGGTTGTCAAGCCTGAATTCAAGGTTATCAGTATCCGGCCTCAGACCTGTGTGCCATAACCGTCCGCTGCCCTGCCGGTAATAGTCTACAAAAGATCCTCTATTTGGCCCCCCTTGAACCGTATAATAAGCATGGTTGTCTGTGCTTGCGACGAACGAGCGAACGTATCCTGAACCTGATATATGAAGTTTTTCCGTTGGAGTTGTCGTGCCAATGCCTACATTACCGCTTGCATTTAATACTAATGCATTACCAGCAGGGTATGTCGCAAAGGTTAAGGTCGACAAACTTGGGGTACTTGAATCATAAAAATGATTTAAATGAAATTCACCTACATGTGTGGAAGGATTAACTTGTGTGTTTATAAATGATATAGTTGACAGTATTCCTGTCGACTCTAAATTAAGAATAGGCCTGTTATCCTGAACCTCAAGAACTTTTCCGGGAAACCAAACACCTGGGCTTGATGTACCTATCCCTACATTACCGGAATTGTAATAAGCATTGGTACCCGAAGTAGACCATTGTCCTAAGGCTTGCCCAGATAGTACCATCATAATTGCTGTTAAAATTGCACTAAGTTTCGTTTTCATTTTAGTTCCCTTGTTTTGATTCCAGTTTTTCAATTCGTTGAATTAGTTCTTTGATGAGTTCTTGTTGAGATTTGTTGATACTTTGCTCTTTCTTAAGCTTATTGTCTTGCTCAATGGTATGCAACGTCAACTCTTCGATCTTCTTTAATAGCAAGGCATTCATTTCACCCAGAGTTAACCCGTTCTCTTCAACCTGTTTGGCTGAAGGCACACCCGGAAGATGTTTGTGGGTGTTGATGTAAGCTTCAATCTCAGCTAGAGTGGGCAGGTCGTAGTCTGCTTCAAATACATAATCAGGCCAACCGGTGGCTTCTACTATTACTTCTTTGGAGCGGATTGTGCCATTTACTTCGAATTTGTTAGTGGGATTTGTGGTACCGATGCCCACGTTGCCTTCAGAATCATACTGAACCATTAAATTATCATATGCTTTAACAACTTCTGGCATCAAGAAGAATAGCTCAGAAATTCCAAGCTGCCCATTTGTTCCATTTGCTTCATAAAATGTAAATCGAAGCTTAGTATAATCACCAGCAGGAACCTTCTTCATGTAACTGAATTGGCTATAAGAAGTGATATTGGCAATCTCAATCCAACTGTCAATTCCATTGTGGATATTAAATCCTTCAATCTTAAAGCTGGTTGGGGCCCACCATCTAGTACTCCATCCTACCCAAGCACCTGTTTGAGTGTGATAGTTTGGTAAATTCTCGATAGTTATAACGGCAGGATTAGTCATTGAAGGAGCGCTACTTGTGTAAGATGGTTCCATTTTTCCATCAAATAATCTCGAAAGGTTGAGTGCAGCGTTTCCTTGTTGGCTTACTGAGAGACGTTTATCAGCGTAAAACAAAACATTTTTTTCTAAACTGGCTCCTATGGATCTGTTAGCAGGGACAATTTGTTTGTTGTATTCTACTTGAGCTTTAGCGGCATGTGCAAAGAGAACCGCAAAAAGTATTAATAGACTAAATCTTTTCATATTACTCATCCACTTTTGTTTCCAATTTTTCAATCCGTTTCATTAGCTGCTCAATCAAGCCTTTCTGTTCTGCGCTGGTCTTTTCCTGCTCAATAGTATGCAACGTCAACTCTTCGATCTTCTTTAATAGCAAGGCATTCATTTCACCCAGAGTTAACCCGTTCTCTTCAACCTGTTTGGCTGAAGGCACACCCGGCAGGTGTTTGTTGGCTTTTATGAAAACTTCAATCTCAGCCAGGGTAGGCAGGTCATAATCATCAGTAAATACATAATCGGGCCAGCCGGTGGCTTCCACAATTACTTCCTTGGAGCGGATCTTGCCGTTTACTTCGAGTTTGTTGGTCGGGGAAGTGGTACCGATGCCTACTTTTCCATCATTCTCAACGGTAAACTTCACATTTGAATTCGCAACTTCGGTTCCACTTGAAAGCCTCAAAATTGGAAAACCCGAACCATTTGATACCTGATTTATGTAAACAGCCGAACCAGTGCCATTTCTAGTAAATTGATGATAATCAGTATTCGAATGAGAAGACCTAAAAGTTAATGCTTGGGATACTCCACTAACATGAAGCTTGGTATTGGGTGAAGAAGTACCAATTCCCACATTGCCAACTCCGGCAAAAATGATATGACCTTCTCCTTCTTTGTAGAAATTGAAATTATCCCCACTGGTCAGCCCTATATACATTTTTCTAACACCTGACCTGTTAAACTGAATGTACTGCCAGGAATTATCGCTGTTGTTAAAGGTTAGTGGCGAGTCATCATTAGTGTTTATATAAAACCTTCCATTTACCTGAAGTTTGGTAGTAGGGTTTAACGTCCCTATCCCCACATTGCCGGAGGTTGGAAAGGTGTTGGTTTGGGCAAAGAGTGGTTGGCTGGAAAGAAGAATGACTAACCAAAAAGTAATCCTAGAGGGCTGAAAAAAATCCATAAGGTAGTAATTAGATTAAGGGCTTAAACTAGTACTAATCACTGCCTGTCATGTATACTGAAACCTCATATAAGTAAGAGACTTAGAGGTTTTTAATCAAGCGTTATTTTAGGTTTTCCAAATGTGGTTTTTTCTTCATAATTCCTTCACAATATGCCTCCTTTATTGCCTGCATTCAGTTTTTAAACCAGGGTAAAAAGTAGCCTTGGCTTCTTCTTTTTTTAGCCTTGCAAAAATTTTTCTGTGGCTGCGCGCGGATTACAATAATTGCCACGTTAGTTACTCTTTAAAACAGTAACCAATTAATTGTATGTAGAACTTTTTTCAACTTCTTTGCCTTTCATTTTTTATCATAGCATCACTTAATAAACTAACTGCAAGCCATGAATAAGTTACAAATCCTTCCCGCACTTCTGATCATGATTCTTTTCTCTACCCCAGGAATCAGCCAGAATATTAAACCTACCACCCCGAAAGAGCTTGACGCTTCCATCGAGAAGCGCAATGAACTTCGGGACAACTCCATTTTTAAAAATTATCCAATCCGTAGTGTGGGGCCGGTGGTTATGAGCGGAAGGATTACAGATATAGCAGTACATCCCGAAAACCCACGGATATTTTACGTTGGTTATGCCTCAGGCGGGGTGTTCAAAACCACCAACAGCGGTAACTCTATGGAACCTGTATTTGACCACCAGGATGCACTGGGTATCGGAGATCTTGCCATTTTTGAAGCCGACCCTGAAGTGGTTTGGGTAGGAACGGGTGAAAACAACAGCAGCCGTTCCAGCTATGCCGGTGCCGGTGTTTTCAAAAGTATGGATGGCGGAAACAGCTGGCAATATTCGGGACTAAGAGGAACCCAGCATATCGGGAGAGTTGTCACACACCCTACCGATGTAAACACTGTTTGGGTAGCTGCATTGGGACCTCTCTATTCTTATACCAGTGATCGCGGAGTTTATAAAACTACGGATGGTGGCAAAAACTGGGAAAAAACTCTTTTTATCGATGACAGTACCGGGGTTATCGATTTACTCATCCATCCTGAAAATCCTGATATTCTTTGGGCTACCACCTGGGAGAAAGACCGCAAGGCATGGAATTTTAAAGAAAGCGGGGAAGGATCAGCTATTTATAAATCAATAGATGGAGGAGAAACATGGGCTAAGTCGGTAAAAGGTTTTCCGCAGGGAGCTGATATTGGAAGAATCGGCCTTGATGTGAGCCTTACTAATCCGGATGTTTTGTATGCTGTGTTGGATAATCAATTTGAGACCAAGGAAGAAAGAGAAGCTAATCCTGATGTATTAAGCCAGTCGTCATTCATAGAAATGTCGAAAAAAGAATTTGCCAACCTGGACGATAAAAAGCTTAACCAGTACCTTCGAAGAGGCGGATTTCCCGAGAAATATAACGCTGAGAATGTAAAGAAAGATGTTGCAGCTGGACTTTATGAGCCTAAAGCCCTGGCTGAATTTTTAGGAGATGCTAATGCCGCTTTATTTGATACCCAGGTGAACGGTGCTGAGGTTTACCGTTCTGATGACGGAGGGGAAAGCTGGGTTAAAACACATGACTATGTAATCAATAATGTGTTTTTTACTTATGGTTATTATTTCGGTGAAATCCGTATTGACCCTAATGATGAGAATACGATTTATATATTCGGGGTGCCTTTCATTAAATCGACCGATGGTGGCAAAACATGGACGGAAAAAGCAGACAATCAGCCTGTTCATGTAGATCATCATGCCCTCTGGATAAACCCGGAAGATTCAGAACACCTTCTGCTCGGTAATGATGGCGGGCTGTATGAAAGCCATGACGGAGGTGAGAATTTCATTCATCATAATACCGTGGCAGTCGGGCAGTTCTATACGGTGAATGTGGATATGGAAGAACCTTACAATATTTACGGAGGCCTTCAGGATAACGGAACCTTTTACGGCCCCTCTACTTCCACTCCGAATCGTGACCGCCCATGGAAAAGGCTTTTTGGTGGTGATGGTATGCATGTAGCTCCCAGTCCTGAAGACCCCGAAGAAATAGTTGTAGGTTTCCAGTATGGCAATTACTTCCTTATTGATCTGGAGGATAATGAGACTACACGAATTACACCACGCCATGATGTGGGCGAACCCAGATACCGGTACAACTGGAACACCCCGGTAAACCTGAGCCACCACAATCCAGAAATTATTTACTTTGGCTCCCAGAAGTTGAACCGTTCCTACGATCAGGGTAAAACGTGGACGGCCATAAGCCCTGACTTGACCAACGATTTACCCAATGGAGATGTCCCTTATTCCACATTAACAACCATTGCTGAATCTCCATTAAATGCCAATATCATTTGGGTAGGCACTGATGATGGAAATATCCAGCTTACAAAAACAGCTGGTACAACCTGGAAAAATGTTGCCAAAAACGGACTCCCGAAAAACCTTTGGGTTAGTGAGGTTCATGCTTCGGTATATGATGAAGCAGCTGCCTATGTATCTTTAAATGGGTACAGGTATGATAATTTCGAAACTCATATTTATAAAACTGATGACTTTGGAAAAACCTGGAAGTCCTTAAAAGGAAACCTCCCCGATGAAGTGGTTAATGTAATCCTGCAGGACCCTGAAGTACCGGAGATACTTTATGCGGGATTGGATCACGGGACATATATTTCTTTTGATGATGGAAAGGAATGGCATTACTTAGCGAATATGCCCAATGTGGCTTCTTATGATATGGTGGTTCATCCCAGAGACCTTGACCTTGTAATCGGAACCCATGGACGAAGTATCTGGGTGATGGATGTAGAACCCCTTCATGAACTTTCAATAAGAATGGATGAAACAATTACCGGTTTCAGTCCCCAAGATATACGCTCCTCAAGCCGATGGGGGCAAAAAACCACTCCTTTCAGAGATCGAATAATGCCGGAAGTTGAGTTGCTTTATTTTCTAAATGAGGGTAATTCAGATGTTGAAATCCAGGTTAAGGACAAGGATGATAAAACGGTATATAAAATAGAAACGGACGGCACTAAAGGGTTTAACTCTTTTTCGTGGGATTTAGTCATCAAAAAAGAAAAAGAAGACCGTTATTCGTTTCTTGGAAAAGGAGAATACACCCTGGTGTTCAAGTCCGGTAAATCTAAACACGAAGTACCTTTTAATGTTAAATAGAACCTTCTTTTTACTCTTACTCACCAGTATCTTGGTTTCGTGCGGACAGGAATCTAAGAAAAGTGATCAACCCGGAAATAAAGGTAGAGTACTGGAATACCCTGATCAGCTCGCTTTTTTAAATGCTGACGGGGAAGTTATAACTACATTACGCTATGCTACGGCCGATGACCCTGAGGAAAGGAACCAGGGGTTAATGGATGTTCGATCTATGCCTCAGGATGCCGGCATGGTTTTCTTTTTTGACGTGGAAGAACCTCAAAGCTTCTGGATGGCCAATACTCCCCTGCCTCTCGATATCATGTATGTGAATTCAGACAGCGTTATCGTATCAATCTATCAGAATACGGTTCCGTTTTCTCAAACCACATTGCCGTCAGGAAGCCCGGCAAAATATGTAATCGAAACCAATGGAGGTTTTAGCATTACACACGACATCCGGGAGGGAATGAAAGTTCGTTTTTGAGGAAACAGAACATGCGCTATTTTTCCTCTAATCGTCTCTGCAAAGGCAGGGATTTAGAGTAATGAAATAGTAATAAGTTTTATTTGAATACAGATTCCCGCCTACGGGGGAATGACTTCAGGATAGCTTGGTTTGAGGGGAATCAGCACTGAGCTATTTGCCCAAACCTGAGAATCTCCTTCCGAGGATACTCCTTAGGAGATATCTTAGTGAGTAAAAGAGATTACCTGTCTTTGCGAGGAGCCTGGATTAAAGATCACGATCAGTTTTGAGTCGATGAAGCAATCCCGTAGTATTTAACCGTCTCTACAAGATTACTTCGTCGATAAAGTAATAAACCATTCAATAATCTAAACTCCTCGTAATGACTATTAGTACAGATCAGTTAAGGCTATAACCCTTGTAGATATCAAATTTCTTGCTATGATATAACCTAATAAACTATTAAGGAGCTACTTCCTCATACTCTACCAGGAAATCCATTACATGAGTCACATTCTCCGGTGAGCCTATAAAAATTGGAGTATGCTGATGTATTGAAGTAGGTTCAATTTCCATAATCCGGCCTTTTCCATCTGTAGCCATTCCCCCGGCCTGCTCAATGATAAAACTCAATGGATTGCACTCATACATAAGCCTTAGCTTACCTTGTGGGTATTTTTTACTGTGGGGATAAATGAAAATTCCGCCTTTTATTAAAGTACGGTGAATGTCTGCAACCATAGAACCAATATACCTGGCCGAATAGGGTCTGCCTGATTCTTCATCTTCTTCCTGGCAGTATTTAATATACTTTTTCAGACCCGGTTCCCACGAATTATAACTTCCTTCATTAATGCTGTATATACACCCATGACTTGGGATCTTGACTTTAGGGTCACTAAGGATAAACTCTCCAATGCTCGGATCCAGTGTAAATAAGCTTACACCAAGCCCAGTGGTATAAGCCAGAGTAGTACTGGAACCGTAAAGAACATATCCTGCAGCAACCTGCTTAATTCCCGGTTGTAGCGCATCTTCTTCCCGTATGGCAGGGTCAAATCTCGGCTCTCTCTGGTAAATGGAAAAAATACTTCCGATGGATACATTCACATCAATATTTGATGACCCATCTAAGGGATCCATATAAACGATATACTTCCCTCCTGAGCTTTTTAATTCCACGATGCCATCATTTTCTTCCGAGATAACCATACAGGTAATCTTTGATCTCTCAAGAGCAGAAATGAGTTGCTGGTCAGCGAAGATATCCAGCTTTTTTACGGATTCACCATGTACATTAGTTGTTCCGTCAAAACCCAGAATGTTTGTAATACCTGCTTTGTTTACTTCCCGGGAAATGATTTTTGCCGCCAACCCGATATCCCTAAGCAATTGGGAAAGTTCTCCGGTAGCCCCCGGAAAGCGGTTTTGGGATTGAATAATATATTCTTCAAGCGTTACTAAACGATTATTTTGTTCCTCTGTCATATCTCTGCTAATTAAGTCTTGGAAGCGCTTTTCTAAAATATAGGGATGATTTTAAAACTGTGCACCTATAAAAGGTACTAACTCAAACTCTTAATGTATAGCAATTTTCTGATAGAATTTAATTGCCTTTTCTTCAAGTGAAGAGATATCTGAATCGTTATCAATCACAAAATCACACAAAGGAACAAGCTCATCAAAATCAGGTTGCTTGTTTATTCGATCTGTAATCGATTGCTCCTTGGTCTTATCTCTATCCATTACCCGTGAAATCCTTTCTTTTTCAGGTGCACGAAGCAGAACAACATAATCCAGGTCTTGAGGGCGCCCATTATTAAGCAATACTGCTGCTTCTTTTACAAAAACCTTATACCCTTCTTTTTCCTTAATCTTGTAAAGCTTTTTTGATCTCTCCCATAAAACCGGGTGAACAAGTGCATTCAGTTCTTCTACCCTGTCTTTAGCAAATGCTTCTTCAGCCAGGTAAGCTTTGTTTAACTTTCCGGATTCCAGGTAGGCCTTTTTTCCAAAAACAGATTTTATTTCCTGAATGAGCTGCTTGTCTGTAACCATCAATTCCCTGGCAAAATCATCGGCATACAGAACATAAGCACCCAGTTCTGCCAGCTTCTTACAAAAAGTAGTTTTACCAGAACCAATTCCTCCTGTAACCCCTACTTTAAGCATGATCTTACCAGACCTTCGATGTATCATGATCCAGGTTGTAATGAAGCCCCCTGTTTTCTGTCCTGTTCATTGCAAATTGAATGATCAAATAAGCAACTGAAGTAAGGTTTCTAAGCTCGCAAAGTGGAACACTCACACTTGTTCTTTCATAGAATTCTTCTATTTCTTCATGTAGTAATGTTAGTCTCCTCAACGCTCTTTCCAGCCGCAGGTTACTCCTTACAATCCCTACATAATTCCACATAATTTGCTTTAGCTCATTTCTGTTATGTGAAATTAGAATCCACTCTTTTGTATTAAAAGTATTGCTCTCATCCCAAGCCGGGATGTTTACTTCATTCCTATAACCCGAAAACTCTTCACTAGCTTTTTCTGATGCTTTTTTTGCAAAGTACAGCGCTTCTAACAAGCTATTCGAGGCCAAACGGTTTGCCCCGTGAACACCCGTGCAAGCTGCTTCTCCGCAAGCAAAAAGCCTTTGTATTGATGTTTTGCCATGCAGATCAGTTTCCACACCTCCGCAAAGATAATGTGCTGCGGGAACCACCGGGATTTGGTTTTTGGTAATATCTAAACCAAATGAAAGACATTTTTCATATATAGTAGGAAACTCTTTTTTTACCGATGCAGAGTCTAGATGGGTAACATCAAGATAAACACTTTTATCCCCTCTTTTCTTAAGTTGATCATCTATAGCGCGGGCAACAATATCTCTTGGGGCCAGGTCTTTTCGGTCATCATATTCCTCCATAAAAGGCTCCCCGGCTGAATTGCGGAGTATACCGCCAAAACCTCGTAATGCTTCAGATATAAGAAATGAATTTGCACCTTCGAGAGTTAGCGAAGTGGGATGGAACTGAACAAATTCCATATTGGAGATTTTTGCTTTTGCCCTGTACGCCATAGCGATTCCATCCCCGGTGGCAACCTTTGGGTTGGTTGTATACTGGTATACATGGCCAATGCCTCCTGATGCCAGTATTGTTACTTTAGAAACCACTCTCCTGACTTCACTTTTCTTTTTATCGTATACATATGCTCCGAAACACTGGGTTTCCGAAGATTTGCTAACCTTACGCCCTAAATGATGTTCAGTCAACAAATCCATAGCAAAGTGATGCTCCAGAATAGTAATATTTGGATGCTCCTTTGCTTTCCGGAGCATGACACTTTCCACTTCAAAACCTGTTGCATCTACGGCATGAACAATCCTGTTATTTGAATGGCCACCTTCTCTTCCAAGATCTAAACCATTTTCTTTTTTAGTAAACTGTACTCCAAAACTAATTAACTCATTAATAAGATTAGGCGCATCTCTTACCATCAACTCTACAGCTTCCCGGTTGCAAAGACCATCCCCTGCCACAAGGGTATCAGAAATATGATTTTCGAAGGAATCCGTATCCAGGTTCATTACGCTAGCAATGCCACCCTGGGCATACCTGGTGCTCGATTCCATCATTTTGTCTTTAGTAACAATAATTACTTTACCACTTTCAGCTGCTTTTAATGAAAAAAATAGTCCTGCTAAACCACTTCCAATTACTAAAAAATCAGATTTATACATACTTCTTCATTTGAAGGGATTCGAGATGCTATTCAGAAGGGAGATAAGCGTTAGTGGTAAATTCATCCTTGTTCCGGGGTTGAAGTCATAAGCAAATAGGCTTTTATGAACTCATCCAGGTTTCCATCCATTACAGCACTTACATTAGAAGTTTCATAATTGGTTCGGTGATCTTTTACCCGCTGATCATCAAAAACATAGCTGCGAATTTGAGAACCCCATTCATTCTTGCTTTTCGATCCTTCCAGGCGAGCCTTTTCAGCTTCCTGGATTTCTTTCTCAAGCTCATAGATACGAGACTTCAAAAGCACCATAGCCTTTTCCCTGTTTTGAAGCTGTGAACGCTCCTGCTGGCATTCTGCAACTACCCGCTCGGTCCTCCCATCGGATAATTGCCCTTCCCAAACTAAGCGAACACCCGTTTCCACTTTGTTCACATTCTGCCCACCGGCCCCACTCGAATGGAATCGTTGCAACTCTACCTCACTTTCATTGATATCAACCTCAATGCTATCATCAATCAAAGGAGATACAAAAACTGAACAAAAGGAAGTGTGGCGGCGTGCATTGCTATCAAACGGGGAAACGCGAACCAGGCGGTGTACACCGCTTTCTGCCTTTAAAAACCCATAGGCGTTAATTCCTGAAACCTCAATGGTAACCGACTTAATGCCTGCCACATCACCATCCTGATAATCAATTACTGAAACTTTAAAACCGTTACGTTCGGCCCAGCGGGTATACATGCGATACAGCATCTCACCCCAGTCCTGGCTTTCTGTCCCCCCTGCACCGGGATTAAAGGTTACAACTGCATCACGTTGATCGTCAGGGCCATTAAGCATATTTCGCAACTCAAGGGCTTCAAGCTTTTTTTGAAGTTTTGCAAACTCCGCTTCCAACTCACTCTCAACATCCTCACCCATTTCTTCAAACTCCAGAAAAACATTAATGCTTTCCCTGATTTCATTCAAATTATCCCAGGCCTGTACCAACCCTTTCTCATTATCCAGCTGTTTCATTACAGCCTGCGCTTTGGAAGGGTCGTTCCAAAAATCGGGATTCTGGGTTTGCTCTGTAAGCTCTATTACACGGACTTTTCGTTTCTCGTAGTCAAAGGTACCTCCTGAGCGCGTCCAAACGCTCGAAGTGTTCATTTAAATGATCTTTATTGATTCCCATCTGTAAGTATATGCCTGTTTAGTTCCTTCCGCCCCTGCTCAGTAGTATTCCAATAACTAAACCTGTCACAAAAGCTATTCCAACTCCCTGCTCAGGGTTTGCCCGAACATACCTTCTTGCATTTCTGTACTCATGGCGAAGCTCACGCTCTAAACGGTCGCGCTCATACTTCAGGCGGTCTATGGCTTTGTCATATTTCTCAATCGCCTGGTCCTGTATATATTCTGAAGCCTCGTCAATAGTTTCTTCAATTTTCTTTTTTGCGTCGGATGTAATCTTTGATGTTGCCATATTCTCCTTATTTTTTAATCTCTGTATGTTAAAATACAAATATTTCGATCTTATTGTGAGTTGTATTCACTCTGTTTGTTTATTGATAATACCTACACCACCTAACATATGAATAGTTTTTTTCGTTGGTGGTTTAATACTATTACTTCGCACTTTTTAGTATATAATACCTGCTGGGAAGACCCGCTGATTGACAAAGAGCTTCTCAAGCTTACTCCTGAGAGTACAATACTGACGATTACCAGTGCCGGGGATAATGCCCTGAGCTACCTGTTAGAGCAACCTTCTTGTATTGATTGCGTGGATGTTAACTATCGGCAAAATGCATTGCTTGAGTTGAAACTCTCTATCATAGAACACCTTGATGATAATGCTCTTTTTGAGCTTTTTGGAAAAGGAAAATCACCTTATTACCGACAGATCTACCAGCAAGTCCGGACTCACGTTTCTTCTCCCTCCCAACAATTCTGGGATCATCACATTCATAGTTTTAAGCCTGGTGGAAAAGGTTTTTATTATTCAGGTTTGACAGGGTATTTTGCCCGGTTGCTCAATTACATTATCGAAAACAAAGAACTATCAAAGGAAATAGAACATCTGATTTTTGAAGAGAACGCATTAGAAAGAGAAGCAATTTACCAGGGCATTCGGGAAGAATTATTCAAAGGATATTGGGCAAAAGTATGGAAATGGAACGGTGTATTAAGCCTTGCAGGTATCCCCAATGATCAAAAGAAAGCTGTGGGTAATCTTAATCTATTCATGGACAGGGTTTTCAGGAAAGTCTTTGCAGAAAACTCAGGGGCAGATAACCATTTCTGGAGAGTCTATCTTGAAGGTTCTTATACCCAGGAATCTGCTCCTGAGTATCTAAAAAAAGAGAATTTCTCTCTTTTGAATAGACATATAGACCGCATTTATTTTGAAAATAAAAGCGTCTCACAAAAATTGGCCTCTACTCCAAAAAAGTATTCTCATTTTGTTTTGCTTGACCACATGGATTGGCTTGCTTCAAACAACACCCCGGAACTGGAAAAAGAATGGCGTTTAATAATACAACGGGCTTCAGAAAATGCAAAAATCCTATTCCGGACTGCGTTTTCAGATGCAGATTTTATCCCTACTTTTGCAAGGGAAAAACTTACTTTTGTACCTGTTGATAAAAATCTCCTTTCAAAGGATCGCGTAGGAACCTATACCAATACTTATTTAGCAGTTTTAGATGTATAAAGATATTGAGACGTATTACAGGCTTCATTCAAAAATCTATGATGCCACCCGTTGGAGTTTTCTGTTTGGCAGAAAAGGTTTATTTCATGAATTGCCCAAATTAGCCCCAAATGCACATATCCTGGATTTAGGCTGTGGAACAGGAATTCATCTTCCGCTCCTTCAAAAGAAATACCCTGATGCAAAAATAACTGCCCTGGATTGTTCTTATCAGATGATTTCAATAGCTGAAAAAAAGGCCGGGAAATCTATTCAATTCATCCATAAAGGATATAATAAAGACTGTTTTGAAGCCGCCTCTTTTGATTTAATTCTTTGCTCTTATTCACTAACTATGATGAGCCAAACAGATATGGTGATCAAAAGTATAGAGCAGCATCTTAAACCAAATGGAATACTCGTTGTTGTTGATTTTGACACCACTCCTTTCACATGGTTTTCAAAATGGATGAAAAAGAATTATGTCTTTTTTGAACCAAACTTATTCAGGCTTTTGAAGGATAGTTTCAGAGTCACGCCATTATGTACAAGGGAGGCTTGGTTTGGACTTTATTCGTATTCGATATTCTTAGGAAAAAATAGAGTCATTGCGAACGAAGTGAAGCAATCTTTTGGAGATTGCCACGGTCGTGCTTCGCAGACTCCCTCGCAATGACTTTAATTATTATCTATGCATTCTCTGAAAAAAATCATATCAGGAGGTCAAACCGGAGTAGATCAGGCAGCTCTGCAAGCCGCACTTGATAGCGGTATTATACATTGGGGTTGGTGTCCTCCCGGAAGGGTTTGTGAAAACGGGGTTATTCCTTCACAATTCAAACTGCAGGAAACACCCCAGGAATGTGATGATTCTGCTCCGGATATCCCCCGCTCTCAAAGAACTATTTGGAATGTAAGAGACTCAGATGGCTCACTGATATTTTGGATTAAAGAAATGGCAAAGTTACATAGTGAACCCCGAAACAAGTTCGGGGCAGGCGCCGGGACAAAGTTAGCTTTAGAAACAGCCAAGCAACTTAGGAAACCCTATATGATAGTTCATCCTGAATCTGTTGATTTAACATTGATCCAACGTTGGATTCAGGAAAACGAAATAGAAGTGCTTGGCGTGGGTGGGCCTAGTGAAGGAAGCTGCCCGGGAATTTATGATCAAACTTATTCAATAATGAGCCAGATATTATCAGGAAACTAACTGCTTTTTTATTGCAGAAAAACGTAGAAATCATCACTCAGAACCAAGCGAAGAATTCAAACGCTTACCCAATACTTCTATCTCATTCTTTAGAGTTGGTTCAAGTTCATCCAAGCGATCTATTACATTTCGTGATGTATGTAAAATGGTCAAAACTATTACAAACTGATCTTTAACATGACAGATTAACCAGTGTTTGTTTGCCAGATAGGTTTGAAAATGGGGGCTGATCTCTTCTCTAATCGTAAGTACCTCGGAGTTTTCTTTTATGAGTTGTAACGCATTGTTTACTTCTTCAAGGTATTCATCAGCTATCTGTTCCCCCCATTCTGTAACAGAGTATTCATAAATATTGTCTAGCTCTTTATAAAAGGAATCCGTTAAAAAGAGCCGACTACTCATTCTTTTGTGGACTTAAAAGCCTTTAGGCCTGTTTTTAAATCCCCCGTATAAGGATTCAATTTCCCGGCTGATGCATCATGATAACCTTTAAGAATTTTATTGCGGACTTCGGATGCCTGCTTACGATCCATTTCATGCCGAATTAAATCTCTCACATAGTCACTTGGAGTGCTATATACAGTTCCGTCTCCAGCATTTTTTTGGACAAAGTCTTTGAGTTCATCTGTAAGTGAAAGATTTATAGTAGAAGACATTTTTTCTCAGGTTAATTCAATAATTGCCAATATATGAAAAAATAACCTCAAAAATATACACTTAGTAATCCAGAGCAGGGTGAAGAATCTATAACCCTAATATCAGGAAACTAACTGCTCTTTGTACTGTAATTCGTACAGTTTTTTATAAAGACCATCTTCTTTTAGGATCAGCTCCTGATGAGAGCCTATTTCGCGAATCTCTCCTTTATGCATCACCAGTATTTTGTCAGCTCCCTGGATTGTTGAAAGCCTGTGAGCTACTATAATAGAGGTTCTTCCTGTCATCATTCTCTCACTAGCCTCCGTTACCAAAGCTTCCGTCTCGGAATCTATACTTGATGTGGCTTCATCAAGTATTAAAATCTGCGGGTTATAAACTAACGCTCTAACAAAGCAAATCAGCTGTCTCTGCCCCATTGAAAGTGAAGCCCCTCGTTCTCTTAGTTTATAATCATAGGTACCAGGAAGTTTTTCAATAAATCGGTGCGCTTCAACTTTATGAGCAGCTTCTATTACTTGTTCACGGGTAATCTCTTCATTGGCCAAAGTTATGTTTTCCAGGATTGTGCCTGAAAAAAGAGCATTATCCTGCAAGACCAACCCAAAATGGGATCTTAAATCTGAAAGTGATAGCTCCCTGATATCGGTACCGTCAATCTTGACACTACCTTTTTCGATATCATAAAAGCGTAACAGGATATTTATTATGGTGGTTTTACCTGCCCCGGTTGCACCTACAATCGCAATATTTTCGCCCGGTTCTGCCACAAAAGATACATCTTTAAGAATATAGCCTTCACCCTCATTGTACTTGAACCATACATTCTGAAATTCAAGCTTGCCTTTTGGACTCCTCAGTACCACCGGATTTTCTGCCTCCTCTACTTTAGTTTCCGTATCCATGACATTGAAGATGCGCTCAGATGATGCCAATGCTGACTGCAGGGTATTGAACTTTTCTGAAAGCCCCCTAATAGGCATAAAGAATTGGCGTGCATACTGTATGAATGCCAACAGTACCCCAAAGGTAACCCCGCCCATCAAGGCCCTACCACCTCCGTACCAAACAATGAGTGCCATTGCAAAGCTTGCCAAAACCTCTACCAAAGGCCAGAAAATGGAGAAATAAAAGATCGTTTCTATATGAGCGGATTTATGATCCTCATTTATTTTTTCAAACTTTTTGAGCTGTTTCTTTTCACGATTAAAAAGCTGAACCACATCCATCCCATTAATATGCTCCTGGACAAAGGAGTTTAATCTGGCTATTTGATCCCGTACTTCCAGAAAAGCGACTCTCACTTTGGCTTTAAACCAGAATGTGGCATAAAAAAGAATGGGAAGTACAGCAATGGTAACAAGACTGAGTTCCCAACTCATACTAAACATGAAGTAGAGAATGAAAAAGATTCGGAACAAATCCCCTATAATATTTACTACCCCATCTGATAATAGTTCGCTCAGCGCTTCAATATCGCTGGTGGTCCTGGTAATTAGCCTGCCAATAGGGTTTCTATCAAAAAACTGAACGTTGAGGGATTGTATTTTACTGAAAACCGCATTTCTCAACGAGTATAAGGTTCCCTGACCAAACCATCTTGTGAGATAAGTATTGACAACCAATAAAATAAACTCACCTATTAAAGCAAGTACCAAAAGAATGATGATCTCAAAAAGTCCCTGAAGGTCTTCATTGGCAATGTAATCATCTACAGCAATTTGAGTAAGCTTAGGGCGAATGGTGCCCAGGAAAGAGGCAGACAAGGTTAGCCCTATCGCCAGAACCACATACCAGCGATACGGTTTAATAAAAAAGTAAAGCCGACGAATAAGGTTAGTATCGACGGCTTTTTTAAAACTTTGTTTACTCAAACTTCGGTTGGTTTAAAAACGGTCATGATCGTCATAAGAAGAACGGGATGAAGACCTGTTATCGGGTTCAGAGCTTTTGTTCTCATACCGGTTAGACCCATAAGAGCGGTTTCTATTCTGATAGCGATCTCCGCCACTTCTTCTGTCATCTGAGCGATAGCCTCCGCCACCTCTGCGATCATCAGAACGGTAACCTCCGCCTCCCCTGCGATCATCTGAGCGGTAGCCTCCTCCACTTCTGCGATCGTCAGAACGGTAACCTCCACCACTTCTTCTGTCATCTGAGCGGTAGCCTCCACCACCTCTACGATCATTAAAGGATTTTCTATGCCTGAAATTCCTGCCGCCACTACTTCTGTTATCACTTCGATGACTTGAACGTCCCCCTTCAGGCCTTCCACCTTTCAATTCGCGAAGCTCTACTTTTGGAGATACAATTCCCCGTTCATGAGAAGGATCGGTAAATATAGGGCGAAGTTCATTAGCCAGCCATGTGGGATAGAAACCCTCACGAGCCTCTTTTAACAATACATGGGGGTTCGTATACCGAGCCGAAAAATGACCAATTACCAATAATTTTGTTTGTGCTTCGGTTGCAACCCGGGCTGCATCTTTGGCTGATGAGTGCCCTGTTTCGCTGGCTTTATCAGCCAAAGTATCACTAAATGTGGCTTCGTGATACAGTATGTTTGTATTCAGTGCCAGCTTTACTGCATTTGGACAATATTCTGTATCGGTAACATATGCAAAGCTATCTCCAGGTCTGGGATGGCCTACAATTTCACTCGATTTAATTACAGAACCATCATCTAAGGTTACATCTTCTCCTGCCTTCAATGCCTTGAAGTGAGAGTCGTCTGTAACTCCTAACTCGGTAGCCAGCTCCGCATTTACTTTACCGGGTTTATCTTTTTCCTGGAATCTATATCCAAGGCAAAATCTCCGGTGCTTAAGCGGACGAGCAATCACATAATAGTCTTCCTCATCTACTACAGTAGCTTCTTCTATCGAATCTTCTACTTCCACAAAAACAATTTCAAAACCTAACTCTATGCTTGAGAAATTAAGGTTCCATTCCACAAATTCCTGCAAACCTTTTGGACCGATCAGTGTGAGCGGCCGTTCGCGGCGTTGCAATTGTAAGGTTGATAGTAACCCGATAAGCCCTGAAAAATGATCCACATCGAAATGTGAAATAAACACACATTCTATTTTAGAGCGCTTTATGCCGGCTTGTAACATCCGCATTTGTGCATTTTCACCACAGTCAAATAAGAAAACACTGCCTTCCCGCCATAATGCAACAGCCGGTAAATGCCTTACTGCTGTTGGTGTTGCTGAGGCTACTCCTAATGGTACTACAATCATTGTTATCTCCCGTTTTTTAAGATGGGGTTGTGCATTCAAGCCTGTGACCCCGCCAGTTTATTAGTTATTAAATTTCAGCCAATTCTTCTTCAAGTATCTGTTTGTTATACATGCTTGTATAATGTCCATTCTTTGCTAAAAGTTCTTCATGGGTTCCACTTTCTGCAATACTGCCATCTTTTAAGTAATGAATTATATCTGCATCCTTAATAGTAGAAATACGGTGGCTTATCATTATTGTTGTTTTTCCGCTCAAACCGCTACGTAAATGTTTAAGTATTGCCTCTTCCGTTTTAGTATCTACTGCACTCAATGAGTCATCAAAAATTAAAATACCAGGATTTTTTATCAATGCCCGGGCTATTGCTGTTCTCTGTTTCTGTCCTCCTGAAAGTGTTATTCCCCTTTCTCCTAGGATAGTCTCGAATTTTTTTTCAAAATCCAAAATATTCTCTTTTACCTGTGCTTTTTCCGCAGCCCCTTCAATCATTTCTTTGGAAGCATCCTCAACACCAAAAGCAATATTCTCTCCAATCGTATCCGAGAAAAGAAAAGTTTCCTGTGGCACATAACCGATTAAAGAGCGTAGTTCATCCAGGTTTATCGATTTCAAATCAATGCCATCAATCAATATGGTACCTTCTACAGGATCAAAGAGCCGTGGTATAAGTTGAATCAACGTAGTTTTTCCTGAACCTGTACGGCCTACAAAAGCTACATTTTGTCCTGCTTCTATTTTAAAGCTCACATTGTTTATTACCTTTTCTTCAGAACCGGGATATTTAAAACTTACATTTTTGAATTCAATGCTTCCCTTTAAGTCAATGCTTTGAGCTTCTGATGAGGATTCTATTTCCACATCTTCATCCAGTACTTCTTCTATCCTGTTCCAAGAAGCAAGAGAACGCTGAAACCGGTTGGTTGTATAGCCTAGTGCTGCGACCGGCCAGATTAAATACGCCACATAAATAAGAAACTCAGCAATATTACCAATAGTGATAATCCCTTCGATAACCATAGCACCCCCTTTCCAGATAACTATAATGAGAGAGATACCGATTAAAAAGTTAAGAGCCGGATGAAAAAGGGACTCAATCATATCAAGTCTCAGCTTTTTCTTTCTATACCCTTCGCTTAATCTTTCAAATTTTACCTGCTCGCTATCAATCCGGTTGTATGCCTTTATCAGCCTGATACTGGAAAAGGTTTCTTTCGCCTGGCCTGCAAGTACTGAGTATTGCTCTTGTATGATTGTTGAATGTTTATGGATATAACCGGTAATCCAATAGGCAAATACGGATATAAGTGGAAGAGGAATTAATGCCCAAAACATTAGCTCTTTATTTACCAGGTACATCATGGTGATTACAAAACCCGCCCTGGTAATTGTATTTATGCTGTACATTATAACAGGGCCATAGTATTCACGAACCTTGTTTATGTCTTCTGTGGAGCGTACATATACTTCACCGGAAGAAAACTTAGCATAAAACCGCTGAGGGAGCTTCATAAGTTTTTCCAGCACCTGATTTCTCATATCAAATTCTACTTTCCTTGAGGAAACAATCAGGGTTTGGCGTGTAGCAAATAATAAAACTCCGTAAAGAGCAACTGAGCCCAGTAAATAAAGAGAGTTTTCGGCAAGTATGATTCCTGCTTCACTTGAAAAAAGGGTTTGAAACAAACTATCCGGTACATCATAATTGGAATCAGAAAGAGCCTCTACCTCATCCATGGTTTGACGTATGAGAACAGGAATCCAAACTAAAAAGAAATTCGCCCCCGTAAGGAACAGGGCACCAAGCACCACAGATGTTTTATATCTGCTTAGGTAGGTATTTAATTGCTTGATTGCTCCCAACGTCTCTCCAATACCGGTTTAATACCGATGTTTTTCAGTCCTTAAACTTTCGATTCCAGTATTCACCTATGGCCTTTCCTGATAAATAAGCTGCTTCCAGCGAACTTCCATTCATGTACCCCCCAATTACTGCAATTGGAGTATCATTGCCTACTACTTCCATAAAGGGATATGGTAATGGATTAATAACGGTACTGTATCTCCAGAAATGGAGTTGCTTCCAATTAGGTACGGCAGCCCATCCTCCTAATACTTCTGAAAGTGCATCTAAAATCTTCTCCTCAACCACATCCCTTTTTTCATTTTCGTGATCTTTTGAAAATTCAGCAGTAGTGTGTATTACAAATGACGTTTCCTGTTCACTACCTCTTTTTATCTTTTCATTGGTTATAGAAGAAATAACCGGATGATCTGTTTCGAGCATAGCCCAATCGGGTGTGCCTGCATCACCGTAACCAACCATGAAGGAGAAGGACGGATTGTATTCAACTTCATCTATTTCTCTAACCAATTTAAGGGTTGCAATTTCATCGATAGTTGTGTTTAAAACCGCATAAGCCTGCTTAGATGGAGTAGCAATAATAACTGCATCAGCACTCTCTACAGCACTGGAGGTAAAATTAAGCATCCATGTTTTTTTCTTTGTACGATCCTGCCCAATATGAGTAAGGCCTCCTACTTTAGTCTCAGTTCGTACATCAACATACCTGGCTAAAAAACGCCCTACTTCATTCATTCCTTTAGGCGCAATAAACCGCTTCTTAGAAGGCCTCAACTCTTTCGTTTTCCCGTCTTCAACATTATGATAAACAAAAGGCCCTACCCATGGCTCAATAACACCTCTATCTCCCAATTCCTTTACAAATGGGGTAAATTTTTCTGAACTCAATTCAATATAGGGCAAACCATGATCTAATCTGGTTGCATTTTCTTTTCCTGCATAGCGGGTAGATAGCCTGCCTCCATATCCTTTACTCTTTTCGAATACCACAACCTCATGGCCGCCATTTGCAAGTTCACGTCCTGCTGTTAATCCGGCTACACCTGCTCCTATTATTGCAATTTTCATTCTTCTTAAATTATAAATCGTTTTGGTTAATCTCGTAAAGCGTTACTCTGGGTTGTACCGCAGTCTTTTTTAAAAGCGCCGGCCAGTACGCTACTACTTCACTGGCTTTTGGCCTGCCTCCGGCAAATCCTGTTACCCCGCTTGGCCCGGTCAGTATTAAAGGGGCTATCTCCATTCCGAATCGATTGAGGTCATTCTTATCATGTCCGGTTACTGAAATTCTCATCTGGATCTCATCTAAATCTTCATCTATTTCATCAAAGTTAACAGGGTGTTCAAAGGTACCATTGTAACCAATAAACTCTTTATGAAATTCGTCAATCTTCAAATCCAAAGCTAATGCTCTTTTTTGCAATATTTCAGCACCTTTGATGGCTTTTCTAAGGGCATCGGGCCAAGAATAAACCAGCGTAGCTGATAGTTTGAACCCATCATTGTAACTGGCTGAAACTTTATAGCTATCCGTAACTGGCAAACCTTTTATCCCATATACTTTAACCCTGTTCTCTGCTACATCTTCAACATGTATGCTTGTAAAATCTGCCACAACATCCGGGGTTATATAGTCCTTGGGATCTCCGATTTCATAAAGCAGCTGCTCTTTGACTGTCATCGAATTAACCAGTCCTCCTGTTCCTTCATGCTTGGTTACAAAGAACTCTCCACCAGCTTGTGCTTCCACAATCGGGAATCCTATATCAACAAAGTCTTCTACTTTTTCCCAATCTGTAAAGTTACCGCCTGAGGATTGGGCTCCACATTCCAAGATATGCCCGGCTACCGTTCCAACCGACATCTTATCATAATCTTCATAGTCCCAACCGAATTCATAAATCATAGGTGCTAACGTAAGGCCTGTATCTGTGACACGCCCGGTTATGATAACATCAGCGCCTAGTTCTAAGGCTTCAACTATTGGCCTGCATCCGAAATATACATTTGCACTCAGCAGATCGTCTTTGACTTCTTCAATAGGCGATCCAGTTTCCATGTTATTCAAAGTATGCCCGTCCTGGATGAGGTCATTAATCTGATCAAGGATATCATCCCCATCTACAACAGCAACCTTTAAATCTGTATACCCTTTTGATTTGGCAATTTTAAGAATTTCGTCTTTGCACGCTGTTGGATTAACCCCTCCGGCATTACTGATAACCTTAATTCCTTTGCTTTTAATTTCGGGCATAATCTGTTCCACCACACCCACAAAATCCCTGGCATAACCCCATTCAGGATTTCGCATCCGTTGTTTCTGCATAATGGACATGGTGACTTCGGCAAGGTAATCCATCACCAAATAATCGATATCCCCTCTTTTTGCCTGGTTTATAGGTGCTATTGGCAGGTCTCCCCAAAAGCCCTGACCCGATGCAATCCGAATAGATTTTTTCACTACTTCCTTGTAATTATTGTAAGTCTTTTTTTACTGAGTGAATATCGTGAAAATTAGACAGGAGGTGAAATAAAAAAGCCCCGCTTTTCACGACAAGGGCTTTTTGAACTTGTTTGAGCTTTATGGTTTTTGAAAAAACCAGCCTTATGGACGAATCAGGTTCAGATTCAACCCTTTAGCTACTGCTTCAGAACGATTACGGGCTTCCAGCTTCTCATAAATATGTCTGATATGATATCTGACACCATCAACTGAAAGATAGACTGTATCAGCTATCGCTTTGTAGGAAAGACCATTTGAAAGGTGTTTTAAAATACTTGCTTCGATTTCACTTAACTCAACCCGGTTCTCGGACGGGATATGAAACGAATCAATTACCATTCGGGCTATTTTGGGGCTCATCGGGGAACCCCCTCCCACAGCAATTCTAACTGCTTCAATCAATTCCGAGGGGGAGGTTTTCTTTAGCAGATAGCCTGTTGCCCCGTTACGAAGTGCCTGAAATACCTTTTCATTTTCATCGTACATGGTAACCATGAGCACCAATAAATCCGGATAGATTTTTTTGATTTGCGTGATTCCCTCTGTTCCGTCAATACCCGGCAGTTCAATATCCAAAAGCAGCACATCTATGTTCGCTAGTTCATCAGAATTCAATGCTGTCTCACAACGGTCAAAAGTGGCCATAACACACATATCCTGTTCAAAATCGAGAATAGTCTGCCACCCTTGCCGCATGTATTCATTGTCTTCTATTATACCAATCCTGATCATTTACCAATTAACGCATTAATCTTTAAAAGTAAACTACCTGTTCAGGCAGTTATAAAGGAATCATAAGTTGCCACTTGGTCCCCCCTTTTTCTGGGGTACTATGAATAAGTTCTGCTCCCAGATGACCAGCCCGGTGTCTCAGGTTACTTATTCCACGACCGGAATGAACTGAATCTTTATTCAAGCCTACACCATTGTCTTCAATTTCAAGAATCAGGTTACTTGCCCCCTTTTTCATGGACACTTTGGCATGATCGGCACCTGAGTGACGAACTAGGTTATTAACCAGTTCTTTAAAGATCAGCCACAGATGTTGTCGTGTGTCGAGATCTGACGGGATATTCAACTCATCATCAAAATCAAGGTCGTATGCAATATCTTTGCTTTCGAACATTTCACCTGCAAATCGCTTACACTTCATTAAAAGTCCCCGTGAATCATCCTGTTCCGGATCTATCGCCCAAATAATATCATTGATTTTCTCTTTTGCCTCTTCTGCACTCTTCTCAATCATTGTTATATACTCTTCTGCTTTGTCATAGTCTTTTCTTTTTCTTCGGGCAGCTTCGCTGAAAAAACTAATGCTACTCAGGGTCGCGCTAAGATCATCGTGAAGAGCACGCGCTATCCGGTTACGAGTTGTCTCTTCTTTTAGCAGATAATACATACGGTATTTAAAAAGTACTGTAATTGCTACTGTAAGCAATATTGCTACTGCCAGAATAAAGTACCATCGCATCCATAACGGGGCTTGGATATAAAACTTTACATTATTCGATAGAGAAACTTGTTCTTTGTCACTATTCAAAGCCTTGATTCTTAACTCATAATCGCCAAAGGGTAATCCTGAAAAATTTACTTCTAAATTTGATCTTATGGGTATCCATTTACTGCTCAAGCCCTCCAATTGATACTGTAATTGGTATTTATCTGAGTTAATAAAATTGAGATAGGAAAAGTCGAACTGGATATACTCTTTTCCTGAACCAAGCATAAATTCATTTTTGCTAAGCGGATTGTATTTTGTACCGTCAACATTCATAGAATGAATAACAATTTCTCCGCCTATATTCGAATCCATAATTTGCTCGGGATCAAATACCGTAAATCCATTTATACTCCCAAAATACATCTTTCCCTTTTCATCTTTGAAGTAAGCACCTCCGTTAAATTCTTTACTTGACAGACCGTCCAGCAATGAATAGTTCTTGAACACCAGGGAATCAGCATTGAAGCTCGAGATACCGGAATTAGTGCTTAGCCAAAGGTTTCCTTTTTGGTCTTCCAAAATACCATATACTACATCACTAGGCAGGCCATCACGGGTAGTAAACAGGGTAAACGAACCTTCTGCAGCATCAAAAAGTGCTAAACCTGAATAAGTTCCCAACCATGTCCTTCCTTTGGAGTCTTCATAAATAGCCTGAACACGTTCAGGTATTTTTTTATCTGGTAAATGAGAAGAGTTAGCCCCTGAAGTATAGCGGGTAAATAAACTTTCTTTATGATTGAAGTGTACAACTCCATTACTGAAAGTGCCTAGCAAAAACTCACCTTTGTTTATTGTATGAATAGCAAGGATACGATCCTCCTGAAGATAATCCGGAATAAAATCCATATCGAGAACCCTGCCTTCTCTGATGATATTCAATCCTTTATATGTACCAGCCAGTATATCACCATTAGGTGCTTGTTCAAGGCTCAATACACTCGGGTTAGTAATTCCCTCTATCTGTTTTATTTGATCAAGTTGGTTTTGATCTTTGATTAAAATCAAACCTTCCCCATCAGTTGCCACCCATATACGCGCATTATGGTCTTTGAGAATGGCTATAATACTGGAATTGGCTAATGCCTCAGATTTTTCAAGGTACAGGTCAGTTTCATCGAGCGTAAACAACCCATGTTGTTCCGTACCTACCAGCAGTTTGCCGTAATCTAATTGGTTAAAAGAGAGAATAATATCTCCAAGAACTGCTCCCTGTGTGTTACGAGCTGAATAGGAAATGAACTGATACCGGGCTTCATAATAATTGCTTACACCTGCATTATTTGTGCCCACCCAAATCATTCCATTCAGATCTTTATAAATTGAGCGTATGCTTTCACTTGGTAAATTATGAACAGGCTTATTTTCACTATTGAGATGCGCTATAACCTCTTCATCGGCAGATAACAGAAACACTCCCTTCTCATCAGTTCCCACCCATACTTGCTCATCTTTATCGATTTCCAGGGACGATATCTCTATGCCTGAAAGTTCCTGGCTAAATACATCCACCTGTCCTGATGATAAGTCAAGTTCATGCAAACCTGAAGTGCGGGAACCTATAAGGATGCTGGAAGCAGAACTGACCTTAAGAGTTCTTATCTCATGTCCTTCCAAATAGTGTTCAGTAGATAAATCATCGTTAATAGTGACCACTCCTTCGGAGGTTGCCAGTAAAACTTTACCTCCTGATATTTCGATATCCCAAATAGTAGAAACCAGTTGGAGCGTATTGTCTAATTCATGAGTCTTTATATCAAAGGTATACAATCCCTGATTGCGTGTTCCTATATATAACAGGTTACCTTTTATATCCAGGCTGGTAATATTGGTTTCCAGATCACAATCACTTGATCCAATAATGGCGCAGATATTCTGAAAACTCTGTTTAACAGGGTCCAAACGATCTACACCTCCTCCATCGGTGCCTACCCATATAAAGCCTGAGTGATCCTGAACTAGCGCCCGAACAGATCGGTAGCTTAATGAGCCTGCTGAATCGAATGAAGGGTAAAACGTTAAAAAAGAGTTGTTGTCAAAGCGGTTCAAACCATCTCGTGTTCCTATCCATATAAAGCCCATGTTATCTTGTAGTACCGCATACACCGTAGATTGTGAAAGTCCGTCCTCCAGCGAATAATTTTTAAACCGAGTCCGGGCATCCTGCGCATAAGAAGCAGCTTGCGCCCATACAAGTATAATAATGAATAGATTTACTCGCACTTGAATATCATTTTACTGCCTGTTGTCCTACTTAAAATATCAGATACCCTACCAGGCTAATGCTGACAAAACCATTAACTTCGGCATCTTTTTCTAACCCGCAACAATAACAGAATATGTAAATTTAAATGATATGTAAAATTAGAAGCCACCCAATAAAATAATTTGGGAATCTTCACTCGCAGTAAATCAGTCATATTGATTTTTATCGCGGGTCTATCAACTTTCTTGATATTCCTTTTGAAATAGCCTCTGATCTGGAATGAACCTGTAGCTTTTTATATATGCCTCTTATATGGTGCCTAACCCCATCTATAGACAAGAAGATTTCTTTACCGATAGCAGCATAAGAACGGCCTGTTGCCAATTCCTGTAGGATCTGTAATTCACGCTCAGAAAGATTTTCTTCCGGAACCGAGGCATGAACTTTGTGGAAAGTTTCTATGATTCTTCTTGCAATATTCGGATTGATCGGAGAACCTCCCTTTATCGCATCTCTTATCGCTTCTACTAAATCTTCGGGCGTTACTTTTTTCATCAGGTAGCCTATGGCCCCTGCTTTTAAAGCCTCGAATACATAACTGTCATCATCATATACACTTGCCATAATTATGTACATACCGGGATGAAGCTTTTTTATTTCCGTTACCCCTTCAATTCCACTCATCCCGGGCAGACCTATGTCCATAATGATTAAATCGCATTTTTTTAATTCTTTCGATTCAAGCATTGCTTCAACAGAGTGAACTGCTTCCAGCACCACCATATCTTTAGCGCTATCAATAAATAATTTCCAGCTCTCTCTCATTCCCTGGTTATCCTCTACAATCCCTACTCTTATTAAATGCTCCATCTCATCTTTTTTTGTTTAAAAATACCCTGTTTTAGCCATTCAAATTCTGCATGATAATGTAGATTGTAAACCTAAACTATAAAATGGATAGTCCACATTGTTCCTTTGTTCTCTTCTGTATCCAATCTTATCTCTGCTTTAATCTGTTTTGCTCTTTTACGAATATTTGAAACTCCATTACCGCTATTCTGCAACCTGCTATTGAAACCTTTACCATCATCTTTAGCAATCAGAATTAACTTATCCCCTCTCATTTTCATACTTATAAAAACGGAAGCTGCCCGGGAATGCCTGACGATGTTTGTTACGATCTCTTTATAGATCAACCAGAAATTCTGCCTTAAATCCATAGTTAATTTACCGGCAATATTCTCTATAATGTCGATTTCATATTCTATACCTGAGGACTCAAAAATATCTGAAGCATAGCGCCTGCATTTTGCCAAAAAGCTTTGCCAGTCATCATGCTCAGGATTTATTGCCCACACTATATCTGTAATTTTCTCTTTAGTATCGTCTGCTGTTTCTTTAATGAGGTTTATGAACCGGGTTCTTGCTTGCTCATCTTGTGTGATTTGGGCTGCATTGGCAAAATTACTAATACCCACAAGAGTTCCGGTTACATCATCGTGTAAGTCATCTGCAATACGGTTCCTGACCCTTTGAACTTTTAAAACCTGGTTGAGGCGGATTTTATATCCTGTATATAGAATTAGGCCAACTGCAAGCGCATATAAAGTATATGCCCACCAGGTACGGTACCAGGGAGGCAGTATGGTGAAGGAAATCTTATCAATTTTTCCATCTATTTCATATACGTTCCTGCCTTTAACCGTAAAGGTATATTCACCTTCCCTGAGATTAGTATAATCTTTCTGAGTTTCAAGGCTCCAGTTACTCCAATCGGAATCATACCCTTCCAGTTTTACTCGATGGATATTTCTTTCCGGATCAATGTAGCTTGCTGCTGCATAAGTAAAACGTAGTTCATTGTCTTTAAAAGAAAGTATAATTGGTTTTATAGGCTCTCCAAAGCCTCCATAAATCAAAGAGTCATTGTTAACGTAAATACCTGTTATGTTGGATTTAAAAACAGATTTATAAGGTTCTAGCTTATTTTTATCTAATTCATATAAGTTTTCAATTCCCGCAAACCATACCTTATTCTCACTAGAGGTGATGTGGTAAATTTCTTTACCATCACCAATTACTCCTATAGTATTTTTTACAAGCTTGTATTCTTCATTAGGAAGCTTCTTGAAAAATTTGATCCTTTTATTTGATCTAAACCATACATCTCCATCTTCGTCCTGATGAAACCGAAACACTTGTCCATTTAAGATATTCCTATCTAAAAAAGTGGAATCCTTCATAAGGCTATCACTAACTTCCAAGTACTTATATAGCCCTCCATCTGTAGCTATTTTTAACTGATTATCTATCACTCCTATAAACTGTATTTTTTCAGAGATTCTACTTTCAAAATCAAATTTCAAATCCTGAGTCTCCTTTTGTTTAAGTAATGCTTCTTCAGATATTGGAGAAAAAATTTTATCGGATTTTCCTTTTTTGAAGTTTGAAAAAGAGGTACGAACGAAGATTTCATTATCAATAATCTCTAAAGAATTAATATTGCCCTTTAATCCCATACTCTGTTCATAAACTCTAACCGGAATATTAACTTGTATCCGGTTTATTTCGCTCATCGAATAAGACCATAACTGCTCTTCATGATCTAAAGTAAGTCCATAAATCTCGTTGACGTTAATTCTATAATCGTCATCAGGATTGCCTTCAAAAATCCGGTTCACAAGTGTCCCGGATTTGTTGAAAATTATAATTCCCGATTTTAATGTAGCCAAAGCAAATTCCTGATCATTTATCCAAATTCCTTTATAGAAGCTGCTTTTTGTAAGAAGCTCTTCAGAATCAGTTTTAAATTTCTTGAGAGCTGCACCATCATATAACATAAAATTTGTATTTCGCGAACCTATAAGCCATTTATCATCAAATGGGAGTAGTACAAATACATTATCCTTTTCATTACCATAAATTTCAGTACCCTTCAAAAACTGCAAGGAATCCTCTTTTAAAACATATAGCCCGCCATTTCTTTCTTTAACAATTATAGACCTGTTAATATCAAAGGTTTTTTGAATGTCTATATTCGTTTTTATAAGACTGAATGAGGTATCCCTGAGAACCACCAGCCCAGCAGCTGTTCTAAAGTATATTTTTTCATTCACTCCATGTATTTCCCAGATATTTCCTAAATCAACTTGTCCCAAATCATTTGAAACTCTATCTCTTAAACTAATTGGCAGGTATTGGTTTAAAGAATCTGCACCAATGTATCCTAGTTCATTCATACTTCCGTAATAAATAGTTCCTGTACTAGACCGTAACAAAGAGAAAACATGGGTTGCATTTGGAACATGCTTCACTTCCCACAGTGAACCATCAAAACGACCAATACCCGATCCATTACCAAAGTACATAACACCGCTTGTATCAAACTCTATATCCCAGTTTTGAGCAGACCCATTAAAATAGCTTACAGAGTAGTTTTCCAGAATAGGAAAACCCTGTCCAGATATCTGGACAGGGTTTAAAAAAAAGGTATTAAGTATTAAAAATATATATTTATGCATTTTAACCCCATAGTTATGAGGCTAATATAATTATCTACTTCGATATATCAATCTGTATCTGGATGTACGATGTTTACATCTATATGAGTGTCTCCATCAATATCATCATGGCAATAACCAGGCAGTTCCATCCCTGTTTTTACGAAATAAATCCAGTACTTCCTGAAAGTATCAGGTATCCTTTCTGTCAGCCATGAGTTAGATACTTTTGGTAAGTATTCAACACAGATTGGTTCCCCTGTAGAAGGTTTTTCATGGTAAAGAACATCGAATTGAATCCCATAATCCTCAACAGTATTTGATGTCTTCTTCTCTAAGTTTTTGTCCACCCAACATTCTATCGTAACAGATTTTGTATTTTCAGGTATTAGAAAATCTTTTTTCTGATTAGGCAACAAGTTACCCCTAAAATGTGATCTGCCGCGTCTTGGCTTTCCGTCAAACCATATTTCGATTTGAACCTCTATTTCCATCGCATTCGTTACTGAATTCATATCTTCTCCGTTTTTTGTTTGAGTTTAGTGAGTAGCTTTAATTTATTTTCCGCAGTTGGAGCTTGCACTAACCCATATCCAATATCAAATGGATTATACTTTTTTGCCAACGTGTTGGTAACTGCCGATTCTCTTAAACAGTAAATCAGGTTTTCATAATTAAAAAAGCCTTCTTCCTTCAGCATTTGTATCCACAGCATTGCAATACCCGCCACAAAAGGAGCAGCAATACTTGTACCAGAGGTTCGATTAATTTCGTTAATCACATTATCTGCTACATCCATACTCCCTGGTGCTAAAAAGAACACCCCCCGATTTGAATTTGAAGAAAGACTATATTCTTTTTTTCCAGTTAAATTTATTGATCCAATACTAATAATATTTTCTGCAAGCCCCGGAAGTCTTGAATAACGAATTTTAGCTGACCTATTGCTTTTGTTTCCTGCTGAAGCAAAAAAAACAGTATTTCTTTCTTTTCTTAGCAAGAATAATAATCGATCAATGCCCCTCATTACTTCTAAGTAATCCCAGAAAGCTTCTTCCAGATCCAATAAATCATCACCTGGCCTAAGTAGGTAGTCTTCAAGGACCCCATTAAAGCTTCTTCCAAAGGACATAGATACAACTTCAGCTCCATTATTTACCGACCAAATTAGCGACTTGACCAATGCCAGTAATGGTTGAACCTCTTCATCTCTGACTACACCTATAAGTACTCTTTCTACTTTATTACCGTCAACTATACCTAGTTTTTGTTTGTCATAATAATCCCCAAAAATAACACTAGTACATGCTGTACCATGAGAAGAGAAATTGAAAACATTATTTTTGCTAAGAAAATTATGACCTTTTATTTTTTCTCGAATTGATTTAAAAGCTTCATGCTGTTTAAAAAGTCCATCGTCTAAAATGGCAGCTATAACATTTCTGCCATTATAAATACTTCTATCTACCCCCGTTGCCTCATACCACCACTCTGCTTTTTCAACGTCTTTAATTCTTAGTACTTTTTTATAAGCTTTTGGCCTCTTAATTTTTGAATCAACTTGTAGCTCTAAACTAGGCACTATAAGAATAGTCTTTGGAGTTCTTGCCTCATCAAATAGTTGACTATCCGAAAAACAGTCTTCTTTAACACATAAAGAATCTGAAAAACCCACCCAATTCTCTTTTTCCCAATAAGAAAGTGGTTTCTTAGATTTTACAATTATGTATTTCTTAGCCATTATTTATTCCCGAAAAACTTTCTCTTAATCTGGCTCTTGCGAAGCGGATTTAAACCACATACTCATGTGGTATTTCTACCACATGGTACACAAATAAAAAAGCCCCACTCTTTTGAATGGGGCTTTGAAAAGCTTAAGATTTTATCAATTACTCATTCACCTTATCCCTGTCCAGGAATTCTTCGAAGAGTTGAGTGTGCCTGCTAACCATGGGTATTTTATGGCCGGCAATAAACACATGCTCAATGTTGGTAAGCGGCTCAAAAGGGTCACCATGTGAAATAAACAAATTGGCTTGTTTACCAACTTCAAGACTACCCAGTTTATCAGCAACCCCAAAAGTCTCTGCAGTATTTATAGTCACTGCCCTTAAAGCTTCTTCTGTACCTAAACCGTACGTAGCAGCATATCCTGCATTATAGTTCAGGTTGCGAACATTTTCCGTCTCGAAAGATGACAGCATTACTTTTACTCCTGCCTCATGAAGCATACCCGGATTCTGGTAAGGCCGCTGGTAATTATCATATTGTCGGGTAGGCGTATACAATGTTGATACTATAACAGGTACTCCTGCTTCAGCTATTTTATCAGCAACACGGAATCCTTCACGCACACCGGAAAGAATGAAATTCACATCCGGATAATCTTTTATCCATTCCAGTACGTTAAGGATATCTTTCTCGTTGTTTACGGAAATAACCACAGGAACTTCTCCGGATACTACTTCTCTCATAGCATCAAGTCCGCGGTCTTTATCCGGTTTTGTTTTGCCTTGCGGATCATTTTCAAAAGCAGACATCATCTTATTATAGAATATAGCTTCCTGCCAATAGTCATTTAGCTGTTTGATCTGGCGTTCATACTGTTCTTTTATCTCCTTGTCTGAACGGCTGTCCCACCATCCTGCTTTCCTGTTTGAAGGAAGGCTCATATGCAGTGCCGAGTTACCCAATACTGCCATAGAATCAGGTGAATATCCCCATAAATCAATAAGCGTTGATTTACCGGAAATACGGCTTCCTAAAGGCACGGCTACTACGTTTGTAACACCATTCACTCGGGTTACTGGGATAGAAGCACTCCCCGGGTTAATAGCTGTAAATGCCCGAATGTGAGGATTGAACGGCCCCAACTCCCTGCTATCAACGGTAACAGCTACAGCATTTATTTCCACCAAACCCAACTGCGTGCTGGCATCAATAAACCCGGGATACACATGCTTGCCGGAAGCATCAACCCGTGTAAAATCAGGGTTTATTTTTGCATTCTTTCCAACAAAGGTAATTTTGTCGTTTTCTATTAAAATAACCCCGTTTTCAATAGTGCCATTTGTTACAGTATGTATGGTAGCACCGGTAATGGCAAACCTGCCAAACTCTGATTTTTCCGTGATCTGTGCCTTTACAGTAAAAACACTCGCAATCAATAAAAGAGGAATTAAAATTATTTTCTTTTTCATGTCTGTATCCCAATTACCTGTTTAGTGATTGCTCTGTTAGTATGAAAGCACCTTCCATACATGCATCATGCTCTCTACCTTGCAAAACCTGTTCAAAATTTTGAGCGCTGGTAAAGTCTGCGGAAGGATTGATATCTATTCTCATATCATCAGCGTCATTTTCCCTGTCAAAGTATTTCACCCCATCTATAAAAGTCATTTCTGCAATTGAGTAAATACTTAGCGGATGTCCACTCCAAATGGCTACATCTCCCTGCTTTCCTTCTTCTATGCTTCCTACTTTGTTATCTATGCCCAGCTGAATGGCTGGATTTATAGTGATCATTTTAAGGGCATCATTTTTTGAAGTACCCCCATAGTGAACAACTTTTGCAGCTTCGTGGTTGAGATGTCGGATTAACTCACCGCTATCCGAGTTTATGCTGTTTACTACCCCATTAGCATTCAGGATAGTGGAGTTATAGGCTGTGGAGTAATAAACCTCAAACTTATACGCCCACCAGTCAGAGAATACAGAAGTATAAGCCCCATTCTTAGCTATTTCCGGTGCAACTTTGAAAGCTTCATTCGCATGTTGGAAAGTGTAGTTCTTTACCCCGTAATCGCTAAAAACTCTCATCAGCATAAGGATTTCATCGGCTCTGTATGAGTGGCAGTGAACCAGAATTTTGCCATCCAGAATATCATTAATGACATCATAGCGAAGATTTTGAGCAACGGGAACAGGTGGCGTTCCTCTTTTTCGTCTGTCAAAAACCTGTTTAGCGGAAAGATAGGCTTCACGGTTTCTTTTGTAATCTATGGCAGCATCAAAGGTTTCGCGAATAACCTGTTCCACACCCATTCGTGTTCGGGGCTGGATATTACGTCCCTGCCCGTGTACACGTGTAGGGTTTTCACCGAGAGCAAATTTGATGGTTCGCGGAGCATCTTTAAACCGCATTTCATCCTGGGAAACACCATATCGCAGTTTTAAGGTTTCTCCCTGTCCCCCAATTACATTGGCGGAACCATGCATCAGGTGTATGGAGGTAACCCCACCCGCAAGTGCTCGGTAAATGCCTATCGAGTTCGGATTAATTGATTCTTCCATCGTTACTTCCGCTGTAACCGGGTTCATCCCCTCATTGGTATCCACTGTATTTAAGTGGGAATGCGCATCAATTATACCCGGCATTACATATTTGTCGGTAGCATCAATGGTTGCAACGCCACGCGGAGCGCTTATATCAGAACCAACCCTGGTGATAATACCGTCCTGAATGAGTACATCCGTATTTTCAAGATCACCATTGGTTATGGTTATTACGGTGGCGTTCTTGATAAGCACTGACCCATCCTGGGCATGTACCCCAAAAGAAAGCAATACCAGTACGAGAAGTGTATTTAGTTTTTTCATTATCTCGTTCTCCAATTAAAATTCGTAGATGAGGCCATTGGTAATACTATGGGTCGCTTTAGCTTTTTTCTCTATAAAAGCTTTGTCGAACACTGTAAAACTGGCGTTGTTCCCTACTTCCAGTTCTCCAAATACTGCATTAATACCCAGTATCTGGGCTGTACCTTTAGTCATAATTTCAAGAAGCTCTTTTTTGGTAACGGCTTCTTCTTCCAGCAGCAGTTCAACTTTTTTTGCGAGGTCTTTAAGCTCCATGCCGGCAGAAGCATATCCGACCTGCACCCCGGCTTCTTTCAGTTTCCTGATATTCATTAGTTCTGCTTTCCAAGCATCAAGCTGAAGTTCCCTGTAGGCTTGTTCTTCTTCGGTTAACTCTTCAGCTTTTTCTTCCTGCTTCTCCTCATCACCAGAATCTTTCTTCTTCGACTCCTTCTTTTTGTCGGAGTACCAATCAGGTGCATCATTTACATCCAACGAAGCCAGTACAGCAATGTTTCTTCTTTTCAGTTCATCAGCTAGTTTGTAGGCTTCCTTTCCTGATACCAACACCGCATCAAAACCAAACTGATCCTGCAAACGGAAGAATCGCTCTATATCTTCTTTGGAATCTTCTTTAAAGAATACTTTAAGATCACCATTTAAAACCGGGAATAAAGCTTCGATTACCGGATCTCTCTGAGGAGCAGGCATCTCAGCGTTCATAGCATAGTAATTTATATGGTCTTGCAAGGCTGTGGCATTAAACATGAGCTGCCTGAATAGGGCCATTACTCCCATTAATGTTGAAGGGTATGCACCTGTATTAAAGCCTCCGGGCGCATCCACAAATTGGAATAACATACCTGCTTCACTATGGTACAAGCTTTCTTTTGTCTTTTCTGGCTGTAACGTGAATAAGTCGATACTTCCGGGCAGCATATATCCGTCTAACCCGATAGCTGCTGTAGTAAAACCGGCTTGCATAGCGGCCTTAAAATTTTTGTCTTTCTCTAAAAGTTCGGATGGCTTCCTCTCCGGTTGAACACCTGCCCTGTCATAAGGAGGATTTCCAGGATCGGGAGGCCGCTGAAATCTTGTTTCCCCTTTTGGACTTCCCCAAATGGCCAGGCCGTCAATAAAACCAGGGTATACATGCATACTGTCTTTTCCGTCAATAGTAAAAGCATCGAATGGAATGGCTACATTCTTTCCTACTGCTTCTATAACACCATTTCGCCAAACAATAGTGGAGCCTTCCGTTTTGGTACCATCTGATTTATAAAGCGCAACATTTTTTAGTGCAAAGGCCGGGGCATCAATGGAAGAGGGAGTTAGTGCAGTTTGTCTGGAATTCTGAGCTTGAACTCCCAGGCTATTCATTCCAAAACCGACCATAAAGGCAATGAATAGCAGTTTGTATTGTCTTTTCATATTAGCTAGTTAATTAAGAAATAGAACAGTTGGAAGAACTGCAATAAATTGTTCTTTAAAAAGCTAACGAATCCTAAAAAATGTAAATGGCTACTTTACGGCAGCTTTATAGGATGAGGAAGAACTGAATGTATTCCAATAACCTGATTTGGATGAGAAACCCTGCTCCATCAGGCTATGAAATTCTTGCCGGGAGATAGAAACCACGGCAAAACCCCTGTACCCTTTTTCTGTTTTTTTGGAAGAACTATTGATTACGGTTGCTGCTTGTTCCGCCCTGGCATGTGCATTTCTCAAGGTAATAATAAAGTCGGATCTCGAAGCTTCATCCGTACCAAGCGATTCACGTATATCTTCCATCTTTTGAGCTAAATGGCTTTCTAACAAAATCCGGGCTTGTGTTTCAGCCCGCTCAATGGCGATCAAAGAATCTGATGCTACTGCCGTACCGCCACTGCTGAATGAAGTGGAGTCTTGAGCAAATGCTGATGTTTGATACCACCCGGGGAATAAAGCATTTGTATTTTCAGAATTGGAAATGACCGTTTGAGTACCAGAACAACCAATAGTGAGGATTATTACCGCACTAAAAAATACCCCTCGTAAATAATTTTTCATTAGTTCTTTTTCAATTCGATAAAACCCTTTGCATTTTCATCATCAATGATTTCAAGAGTTACCGCTCCGTTGTTATTCAAATTTCGGGCCATAAGTTCTTTTAAACTGGTAAGATCTTCAACTTTTTCTTTGTCGATAGCAGTAATTTTTTGGTCTTCCCGAACTCCCCTGTTCCAGGCTTCTGAGTATTTAAACACTTTAGTTACAATAAGATCATAGTTTTTCGGATTCTCAGGAGAGGCCAACGCCATCACACGAAATCCAAGATCAAATTCATGAAATTCAACGCCCGAATTATCACCTTCGGGAATTTCGTCCAATTGCAGGGGAGTTTCCTCAAATGCCAGTGGTTCAGGTTCGGGTTGCTCCAGCATTCTAAGCTGGACCTGCTTGTCAAACTCGTCTCCCGATCTCCAAATTCTGAGGCTCACTGTCTCACCGGGCCGTAAGATGGCAATTTTTTCCTGTAACTGATTTGATTCGTTCACTTCAAAACCATTTACTTCAAGAACTATGTCTCCCCGTTGAATGCCATGCTCGTAGGCAGCACCCTCTTCGGATATTGCAATTATTTCTACTCCTTTTACTTCACTCAACCCTACTTCTACTGCCCGCTCATAATCTACCGATGCGATATTAACACCCAACAACGCTCTGCGAACCTCTCCATACTGGATCAAATCTGTCGCAACTTTCATTGCCAAATTGCTTGGAACAGCAAAACCATAACCCTGATATGCCCCACTCTGCGATGCAATAGCCGTGTTAATTCCAATTAACTGCCCGCTAGTATTTACCAGTGCCCCACCGCTGTTTCCCCGGTTGATGGCAGCATCGGTTTGGATAAAACTCTCAATTCTAAAGTTATCATTAATTATTTGTACATCACGGCTTAAAGCACTTACAATACCTGCTGTAACGGTTGACCGCAACCGGAAAGGATTACCAATTGCCAGCACCCATTCCCCAACATCTACCGTTTCAGAATTACCAATGGTAACGGTATTCAGATTATCGGCATTTATTTTTATAACAGCTAAATCAGTGCTGGGATCAAGGCCTACAACTGTAGCCGTATATTCTCTCTTATCACTTAAAACAACCTTGATTCCTTTTTTGATAGCATCTTCAACAACATGATTATTGGTTACGATATAGCCATCAGAAGTAATAATTACACCTGAACCTACGGTCCTGGCCCTTCGGGGGATCAGTCGATCCCAGATATCTTCATTTAGATCATGGTTTTCATCATCGGGCATATCGTCAAGCGGGACGATGGTTTCAATATATACAACAGCCGGAGTTACGCTCTCGGCAATATTCTTGAACAGGAACCGGGCGTCGGCATCTGCTAAATCTTCATCTTCAAATAACGGGGCTTCACTTTTCTTTACCTCTGTAACCCGTACTTCGGCTAATGGAGCCAATTCCTCGTTCATTGTATAAAGGGCAACTAATGTGCCCATCATTACACCAACCAGTACCAACAAGATCCCGGTTAGTAATAAATCTCTTTTTCTCATGATTACTGCTCCTGCATCAGTTGTTCGAAAATCGCATCCGATCTCCGCTCTTTATAACCTTCTATATGGTATTTAAAGTATACATCAAAGTGATGAATCAGTTGTTTTAGTTCCCCACTCGTAAATTCAATATCAAATATCCCCTTTTGCCTTGATTGCAACGCCTGGATGACAAAGCCTGCCTGTGTTGGGGATAGTTTATATGAAAGTTCAGAATCCGGTTGATCGTTCAAAGTACCACTACTGATATTAAGAAAAACAGTTTCACTTTCTTCCGAACACCCGTTAACTAAACCAAAACCAATCAAACTTGCTAATCTTATTTGTACATAGGCAAAAATACTTGGGCTTATATTCACTTCATTCCCAAGCCAAATGATGAACTTCTCCAGGAACGGATACAACTCGGGATTCTCTTCATCCTCATGCACCAATTGTGTAATTAGTTCTAAAGTAGCAAAAAGAATGGATGCTTTCTTAAAGTCACTGCGAAAGCTTAATGATTGATAGCTTATAGAAGCCTCGCTGAGTGTCTGAACCCCTCTTGATGGCTTATAATAATAAACCACATCCAGTATATTCCCAATTTCAATAACCCCTGCCAGTTTATTTTTAGGCTTTTTTACCCCTTTTGCCAGTAACGCTATTTTGCCGTGTTCTGCACTGAGAGCCGTTATTATACGGCTGGATTCCTGGTAGTCAATACAACGAAGAACTATTGCTTTGGAGGTTGTAATCATATGATAAACTTATCTCTCCGTGGCACAAAAAGAAACTATAAATCTATATCCCGGCTATATACGTATTATCACTGCTCAGTGCTTCATTGATTGAATTCAGCAACAGATCAGGTGAAACGGGTTTAGCCAACATACTCCTGGTGCTTAAGCTTGTCGCTTTCTCTATCTCACGAGTTGAAGTAGTTGAAGAGATATATACAAAAGGTATATTCAACTTCGGGTATCGTTTTTTGATCATAGTATATAGCTCAAACCCATCCATGCAGGGCATTTGTATGTCTGATAAGATCAATTTTGGCATACAGTAGTCCAGCATTTCTATGGCCTGCCTGCCATGCTCAAACATCATGATCATGAAGCCTCTTTTTTCCAGGATTCTGCCTAAAAGAATCCGGTAGGCTTCATTGTCTTCCACAATGAAGACGAGGGGTTTTGTTGTTCTGTTATTTTTCATTGTATTGATTGCATTGTTTATTGATTGATTGTGACCGTAAAGGTTACCGTACCGCTTTGGCCAGGTTGGAGCGTTCCTGTAAAGGTCCATACTATCTGGCCGGTAGCACCCACGGCTGGTGCTGTTATTGTACATCCTGTTAAACTGTTAGGCAGCGGTGTGCTATAGGTGGCTGAAGCAAATGTTGTGTACGTGGGTACCATATCAGTAATCTCAATATTCGAGATAGGCTCAGCACCATTATTCAAATATGAAACTGTATAGATTAATGTAGCACCTGGTAATGCCTGGTTTTTGTCGACTGTTTTAGTGATTGAGAAACCACCCTGGTTATTATCAACTGTAACTAAATCAGTTCTGCTTAAGGTTTGAGTTACTAACGGTGATGAGTTAGTAAGCGCAAAAGAAGCCGTTAATGTGGTATTACTTGAAGACTGATCTGCTGAACCTGCTGGCGCCGTTACCTTAAGGATTAAACATATAAGCTGGTTTGCAGTAACCGTTTGACTTGCCCCGTTTTGAATGATAGGTTCACCGGAATCAATCAAAGCATTACAATTTGTATCCTGGTAAAGAACCACCGGCCAGCTTATAGCGGGGCTGTTAACCGTTGTGGTACTGAATGTTACCTCCCCACCGGTTTTAGCTGTAAATATATGGGGCAATGTAGTTGAAGTACCCGCTGCAATTACTCGCTGTCCATCGTTGGATAACGAGCTGATTTCTACATTACCGAAGTTCAAACCTGTGTAGGTAATTCCAACGGTTGTTGTAAACAGGGTTTCATCTGTGTTGATATCATAGGTACCCAGGGTATTTCCTACGGTTCCTCCGGTAGAAATGAATCCTACCAGGTTAGTCTCACGAATTTTAACTGAAGTACCCGTTGGTACGGTAGATTTCGGCAGATAAATGGTATAGTTTCCTGCCCCGTTTGTGAGCGTTTGTCGAAGCAGTACGTTAGAAGCTGTGTAAGCAGCTACCGTTATGCCGTTCTGAGGAATCTCGGTACCATTTTTAATTGCATCGTTTGGTATTCCACTACCAATCCCGTTATCAACAAAAATATTACCCTGTATTTTTGTTCCCTCGAAATCTCCAAAATTCTGTACTGACGGCAGGTTGTTGATAGTTACATTTCTGACATTGGTATTCGTAGAAACATGGTCTGTCGGGTCAACAGCGGCAGGAGTACAAATATTTGGTGTTGGAACAGATTCCCCGAAAGCTTCAATTACCTGGTATTGCCCGTTAAGTACATATGTAAACTCGTAGAATCCATTTGCATCGGAAAGCACACTCTTACAGTTATTCTCTGCAACGTTATAAAGAACAATGGTAACACCGGCAATTCCTGTTTCTCCATTTTCGAAAACCGCATTAAAATTATTATCACTGTAAACCGTACCATTAATACTTACCCCTGTAGGCACAATCCTTTGATTAGGCCCAAACTCTGATGTGTTGTTGGATGCCCCAATAGTAATAGCGGTTATCCTGTCATTCAGTACAAGTGAAACTGATCCCGGTATGGTTATATCCTGGGTAAATGTACCATCCGGATTAGAAGTAATGGTTCCAACCAGTACAGAGCCTTCTCCATGTGGTTGGATATTGGTCCCTCCCTCTTCAACAGGCCCGTCATTGTTTCCATCATTAGCTGCCTTGTATACTTCGATAGTAGCTGTACCGGCTAGCTTATTTGCAAAAGTGCCTATATATCCTTCAACACGAAGTACACCATTTTCAACTGTGGCCAGTGTAAATACAGGATAGTCAATGCCACGGTTTGGCTCTACCGATCCTAACTCAAGTGTGCCATCGTTTGCAGAAACACCATCTGATGCTCCGCTTCCGCCTGTAACAACATCAATAGCCAGCCCGAAGTTATTTGAGAAGCTGTTATTGGTAATCTTAACTCCCTCCAAAGGCTGGGAATTCGGGAAGGCCAGCTTAACCCCTGCGCCAAGTTTTGTAGGTGCTGAACTATAGTTTGTACCATTACCGGTTATAATGTTCTTTTCAATAAGTGTATTGGTAACATTATTAAATACATTTATACCCGCAACCCTGTTGTTTATAATGGTGTTATTACGAATGGTACTACCTGAACTTAAACCAGATGCCTTACCAATTTGGATACCATTTCCTCCATTTATTGGGGAACTGGAAGCATTCCCCGACTCGTGAATCAGGTTTTGGTTTATAGTCCAGTTACCAATAATCTCAACACCATTTCCATCAGCCGCTGAAAGACCATTTTGATAAATTTCATTTTTGAAGAGCGTTGCTGAAGCACTTGCATTATCACTCTCAACCCCGGTTTCTGTAGCAAATGCAATGTAGTTTTGTTCAATAAGTGCTGTGGTTGATGATACACCTGTAAAGTAAATTCCCCTACCTACCCTTAATGAACCCAATGGATCCGAACCGTTGGCCCTAGCTCCAATCAGGTTGTTTGAAATGGTACCGCTCGACATAGATGATACTTTAAGCGCTGTAGCATTGTTGTAAAGAGCAATATCCCGTACTACTACTGCACCAGAACTATTAATTTCAAATGCATTTGCACCTGCATCTGCGAGATTGATTTCCAGTTCTTTGAGTTCAAAATTGTTCAGAGAAACAACATCCAGCCCTACGCTACCACCTGTGCCAGTCACGCCAGGGTTTGTATCCAGTTGTGCTAAAGGTGAGGCCAGGTTAAATGCTGTACCGTCAATAGTGGTAAGAGCACCGGTTACAGCCGGGAGTTCTGAAGCCAGGCTTATTGACCACCAGTTACCTCCACCTGAAGAAGCATTTGTAGGAACAACAGGCACAAAACGCATGGTATTTGCGCCTGTTATTGAATTGGCATTTTGAATAAACTGTCGAAGAGAACCTTGTATCGATCGGTTTGCACTACCATCATCGTCGCCATCCCTGATTTCGGTTACCACATTAAAACTGAATCCAAAATCAATGTCGGTTACGGGGCCATTTGCAATATTGACTTTTACAACATGCTCAGCGTTTATCAGATCTGTATTTACAGGACTACTGGAAATGTTATCCGATACCCCTCCTCTGCGGCCTCCAAAACAATTGCCTGCTACTGAGGTTGTATCTGTAGTACCATTCC
This sequence comes from Balneolaceae bacterium, assembly GCA_006969905.1. Taxonomy (GTDB): domain Bacteria; phylum Bacteroidota; class Rhodothermia; order Balneolales; family Balneolaceae; genus Balneola. The sequence goes on from CP030887.1 coordinate 2,985,200, forward strand.
CATCAGTACATAGTGCGCCAATGGGTGCATAAGTCTGTTCACCCCAGGTTGTGCCATTAGAAAGTTCTCCTGTTTTTGAATCAACTACGATCCAGTACCTTGAACCATCTCCAATCTGGAAGCTATAGAATCCATTATTATCCGTAATTGTTGTGCTTATGTAGGTATCATCATTACCATCTGCTAACTCATCTCCACCGTCTCTGAATAAGTGAACTTCAACGTTTTCGAGTGCTTGCTGATCCCCAGTAGCATCCCCAAAATTGGTATCTCCATCGGTTATTCCGTTACCTGTTCTATCTTCAAAAACAATACCATCAACCTGTACACTGATTTCTAAAGTAACGGATGAAGAATCATTATTACTTGTTGGATCGAATTGATTTAACCCATTTACAAAGGCCGTATTGGTTATCTGATCCTGAGAAAGACCTGAATTAACAGTCGTTTCTAAGGAAAGTGTAGCTGAATTACCGCTTGGCAAAGTTCCGATAGCCCAAATATTGGTAAGCTGGTTATACATTCCTGTACTTGGAGTAGCTTGTACAAGTGTTAAGCCGGATGGTATTGTTTCGTTAATATCAAGCTCTGTGGCAGGTTCAGGCCCGTTATTTGTAACCGTTACGGTAAAGTTTACTGTCTCATTTTCAAGCGGATTAACTTCATCTGCCGTTTTAACAATCTGGATATCCGCATTACGGGTTGTTACAACCGGGTTACTAAAATCCTGGTTACGACATTGGGTAAAATCAATATCCACCAAACGATCATCTGAATAACCACCGGTAGTAAAAGAACCGGTACGTAAGCCTAATACAGAAGTATAATTATACACAATGTATGCCATGTGATCGGTATCAAACGAACCGTTTCCATCAGTAGTAACACTTGATTCGAATATTTGGAATGGGCCAGATGTGCCAATTGCCAGGTTTGTACCAAACTCCACTGTATTGCTTAGGTTTTGGGAGAAACCAAGGTAATCACGAATAGTTTGGCCACCTCCCTGGTTTGAGCCGTCAATATCCAAGCCAGTTAAAGCAAAGTTCCTTTTTACGGGTTTGTTAGTACCTGCCTGAACAAATGAAATCTCCCAGTCGATATAGCCACCGCCACTAAAAGCAGTAAAAAACGGGCTGAAGTTTGCCGGGCTGTTTGCAAGATTGTTCTCGTCAATATCATCCAGCGTGGCGTTGTTTATATCTATAATCCTCACTTTTGCATCAACTCCCGAGGCAACATTACTAAACCGGTATATAGCCCCAACCTGGCCCGGAGAACCCTGCTCTAACGTCTGGATATTGAAGTTAAATAGAGGCGGTTCATTACAAGACAACCCTGAACCCGGATCGAAAACAATTATATCAACAGATGCCGTGTTGTTGGTAAGATTTCCATCTGTTCCAGTGAAATCAGTAAAGGTGGCAGTATTCGAAATGGTATTTCCCTCCTGCCCGGTATTTACCTCAGCTTTAAGAATCAAAGATTCTGTTTGTGATCCTGAAAGGTTACCAATATCCCAAACGCCTGTACCACTTGTATATGTACCAGCAGATGGGGTAGCAGAAACAAAAGTTAAGCCTGCCGGGATCTGATCCGTAAGCTCTACGTTACCGACTGCATTACCTTGCTCATTTTTTATATTGATCGTATAGGTAACGGTATCTCCTACTGAAGGAGTTACAAAATCAACCGCTTTAGTAACAGACACATCAACAATATCAGACGAAACAGGGTTAGTAAAGTTGTTAATAATACAGGGTGCAAAACTGATCGCAAAAAGACGCTCAGCGGAACCTCCGGTTGTATTTGTAGGATCTTTTATTCCTGCCCTTATTCTGAACTGAGGCTCATTGGTGTAAGTGGTATAAGCCAGGTTCTCGGTATCATTGGGATCGATACCATTCACAACCTGAGAGGTAGCAGATTCGAAGGTAGTAAAAATTCCTTCTGAACCAATCACCAGGTTTGTAGTACTCTCTACGGTAAATGATGTAAGTCGTTGGAATCCAACAAACTCTCTTGTATCTACATTATCACCATCCACATCTACAGCTGATGCTGTCATGGTCAGGTATCTTGGATTGGAAGAGACAGCATCATAAAACCGAATCTCGAAATCTATATACCCTTCATCCAGATCTTTATTTGTCGCTTCTATTTGCGGTTGGAAGTTTTCGTTAAGCCCGGAAGCATTTTGATCGATAGCTACCAATGATGCGTTGTTTACTGTTAGTATTTCTACTTCAGCATTTACACCCGGTGTGATATTGTTAAACTGGTAAATAGCCCCTACCTGACCCGCTGAACCACTAATCAAGGTTGCGTTTTGGAAAGTGAGGCTTACTATTTCGCTACAGTTTGTTGGCACACCCGGTGTAATAACATCAATAACCTGAGATGCCGTATTATTAGCAGTATTAGGATCATTTTGAGTAAGCGTGTTTAAATCTGCAGCATTGGTAATCTGGCTTCCTTCTGTGCCTCCGTCAATACTTACATTAATAATAAGTGTGTCACTTGCTCCAACAGCCAGGTTCCCGATTGTCCATATACCTGTAGAGTTATTGTAAGAACCTGAAGTAACAGATGACGATAGGAAATTCAATCCAGATGGAATCTGATCAATCACACTTAAATTAGTGGCCGCCTTAGGACCATCGTTTAAAACTGAAATAGTAAAGGTAATCTGCTGTCCCTCAATAGGTTGATTATCGTCAACCGTCATGTTGATGTTGATATCCGAAGTTTCGGGAATTACTGTAATACCGGACGAAGCGGAGTTATTAGCCAGGTCTGGATCAGATTCATTTAGTGCAGAAATTGAAGCCTGGTTAGTAATTGTTGTACCAATAGTTCCTGCATCTACTGTTGCTAATATTTGAAGTGAAACAGTAGTACTTGTTCCTTCAGGCAGCGACCCAATATTCCAAATTCCCGTAGAACTATTATAATTACCCTGACTGGCCACGGATGATAAATAAGTTACCCCTGCAGGAAGCTGATCAGTTACCTGGATTCCTGTAGCTGCATATACGCCAGGATTATTTACAAAAACGGTAAACGTAACCGTATCCCCTTCAATAGGCGTTGGGAAGTTCACTGTTTTGGTTATTTCCAGGTCAGGTACAGGAGGGTCTATAATGCTGATTGGATAATCTTCTACTTCCCCGTCAAAAGCTACACCATTAGGGCTTGAGGATTGACTTGAACTGCTAGAAATTCTAAAACGGGCATGGCTGGTTCCGGTAACCATGCCTGATATTCCAAACCAATTCAAATCCACAGTACCGGAAGAGCATACCCCCGAATCAAATTCATCCACGTCAAAGCTTCCCGATTGATCAAAATCAATCCAACCGCCTACAAAACCTCCATCTGTACAGCTAAGGGAAACGCTATAGCTTGTTTCTGAAGTATTTATTTCCGCTAATGAAATAAGAGCATCTTCATCATCTCCCCCCTGGATAGTGCTTGTTTCAGAATCATCTCCATTCGATCCACTACCTGAAGCTCCGTTTCCATCACCATCCACTAAAGAACCTAAATACACCGTATTCGGGGCGCTATTATTCAATAAATGGAAAGCTGCCGGAGCTGACCTGGAGCTGTAATTGGTATTATAAACGTTAGGTGCATCCCCAAAATCAGCAGTTATCCCAAGCCCTAAAAAGATATTATCAGGCTGGCTGCTTGCCTTTCTAATCTCTATACGTTCAACATTATCATCTGTAATCCTGAACCAAATTGGTGTTGAGGAAGAAGCACAGGAAGGGTTACCCGAAACAGTCGGCTGAAACTCTATTGTTGTATTCCCATTAGTGTATAACAGGTTTATTGTATTTGTACAAACACCCCCATCGGTTCCCTGCCCCGTAAGCCAGCCATTAAGTGGAATTTTCGAATTACTGCCATCAAAAGCTTCCAGTGTATAACTTGTTGCACCGCCATCGGGACGCAAACGATTTAAGGAGAGGATAATCGCATCTGAAGGAATGCTTGCAGGAATATTGATATCGAATGAAGTGGCATTAGCGCTGTTTCCACTTGGGTTAGCTTGCGGCCCGTTAAACTGGTCTCCAGCAAAATCACCACTCGCCCAGCTTTGCAATGCGTTGGGTGCAAATGTAGTTTGTGAACCGGATGCTGCATCTACGGTTGCAATTTCAAGTCCTCCTACTTCTGCTCTCATGGTAGTTCCACCTGAAGTTCCATCAAAACACGCCCATGCAATATCCTGGCCATTTGCAATCGGGCATGGATCAGGACCAAAACCTGTAGTAAAAGAATCTAAATTGTTAATAGACTGATTTGTGAATGAAGTACCATTATTACTCGCAGCGTCCTGGAGAGGATTACCTCCCAGTGTATAATCAAGTTCTACATTATCGCCGGGAGATACAGCGGGTGAGAAACTCAGGTAAACTTTATCCCCTGCTATTGAAACGGTATTTATGGTTGCCGGAGCTGCATTAATACGTAATACATAATCGCCCGAAACAGGAACTGAGCTTGTATTAAGTACTTCATTATAATCCAAAACCAGTTGAGTACCTGAAACGCTGGATGATGAGAAAACCGGTCCTGTGCCATCAGAAGTTGCACTAACTTCATCGGAGAAAGTACTTTCATTGCTACTTCCGTCAATCGCAGTTACTACATAATAATAGGTAGTACCGTCTGTCGCAGTGTTATCCGTGAACGTGTAATCTGCACTTTCGTTATCGGTTACCGTCCCGATTTCGGTATATCCTGAACCTTGAGTGGTCGACCTTTTAATTGAATAGCTGGCAATCTGTCCACTGCTTCCTATATCATCAAAGGAAATTTCGATATCTCCCCCTGAAATGGCTGTTGCGGTAACGTTGTTAGGCGGAACAGGGTCAAAGTCCAGAGTATTATTGGTAACCGATTGCCCTGATAGGTTGCTTGCATTATTTCCGGCATTATCCCGGATAGGGTTTGAACCTGAGGTATAGCTTACAACAACCACATCTCCCTCAACAACCGGGTTTGCAAGGGTTATATTTACTGATTGACCGCTAACCTGGACAGCTGAAACAGATACCGGATTAGCATTTACTGTTACACTAAAATCTCCGGTAGCGGGAGTCGATCCCGCATCAAGGGTTTCATCATAGCTTAAAACCAGGGGATTTTCACTTATAGTAGCTGTCTGTAATGCAGGAGCATCACTATCTGAAACAGCTGAAACCTCGGATGAATTACCACTTTCATTTCCGGCACCATCAATAGCAGTAACTACGTAATAGTAAGTAGTGCCATTAGCAGCTGTATTATCTGTAAAGGTATAATTTGTACTTTCATTATCAGTAATGGTCCCAATCTCTGTATATCCTGAACCTTGAGTGGTTGATCTTTTAATTGAATAAGAAGAAACTCCGGTTCCTGCCTCATCAACATCATCAAATGAAATCTCTATATCTCCACCTGCCACTGCTGTTGCTGCTACACTAACCGGAGCCGAAGGCGGTGTATTATCTGTTGATATTTCTGAGCCAAAACTTAAATATGTTCCAGGAGTACTTTGGTTATTGAATTCAGTTCGAATCCAATCTGATGAGCGGGCTATGTTTGAAATTCTTAGCTCATCCATAATCCCGTCAATTGCATCATTGTTTCTTGATATTTGCAACGGATTATTATTTGTAGAAAAGCTATTATTGTCATTTACCGAAACATCCAGAATCCCATCTATATATATTCTTCGTTGAGCCCCTCCTCCCGTTGACTTTACAAAAGTGAGGTAAGTCCACGCATTTTGAGGGATCTGCACATCCGAATTAAGGTTATTACCATTATTTCTTTTGAATTGAGGCCGTCTGTTGCTTCTTGAAGTAGCTTCATAGGAAGTATTTGTACCTTTGGTTACATAATCAGGAGCTGTGTTAGACTCAGGACGTATCCAAAAAGAAATAGTCAACTGATTGGTAAGGTCTAAAGTGGAATTATCGGGTACAGATATGTAATCATTCTGGTTTCTTTCAAAATCACGCCCGCCACCAATGATACCTGCTGCTGCCGATGTTCCGTTATTGTTTCCATTATTTCCCGTCCCTGATTGATCATTGACATCATCCATGTGCATAACCAACTGGTAGTTGCTATCCCAGGTAGATGTGGACGATGGATCAGTGTTTACAGAAGAATTACCATACCACATATACAAGGTATTCTGAGCAGCCGAAACCACCGGCTTCTTAACCCATGCCCTATACTCTCCTGTTGATGGATTAAAGCTTTCTATTTGATGATCCAGGATATTGGTGCCGGCTAAATCATCTGAGAAAATAATATCAAATCCTTGAGAGCTGGTTACATTGTTAGCCAGATCGGGATCAGTGACACTTATGAGTACCGGGAAATCTGTATTGGTACCAAATGTTTGGCCTGCATTTAATGTAATTACTTTATAGTACAGGTAGCCTGCCGGCTGCGCAATTAACCCTGTTGCTGCCAATACAAAGAGAGGAAGCAAAAGTGCAAATACCTTTTTATGTAGCTTTATTCTCTGCATTAATTATTACCCTTATATAATATGTCAATATCAAGCAGGTTAATTGAATCAGCTCTCAGGTACTTAAATAGTACTTTTGAGTTGTCCAGCCCGCTTGTGTAGTTGCTGATACTTATTCTGTGTTCTACAATACCCCATTTGACCAGGTAGTCTTTAATACCGGCCATTCTCTGCTGCCCCAATCTGCTGCCGTCTGCTCTTAATTCAAGAGAAGCACCCCTGTTATTTCTTAAATAAGAACCTATCCTGGATAGTATAGCCTGGTTCTCATTGCTGAGTGTTGTGTTTCTTGCTCCGTATTCCATGCGATCAGGCACTACATAAGTTTGAGACAAGTCACGCAGCAAAATGTAGTCGTCTCGTTTTTTGAGAACATCCAGCATGTTCATCATCATACCATAAGCCTGCTCATCACCTTTAAACTTCACATCATCCGATTGTTCAATAATTTCCAGTAGCTGAGGTTTGGTATAATCAAAGTTTACAACCATTGGGTTAGCATGATCTGACTCAACAAATCGTACCCGGTCTTCATCAATACCGTTAAATACCATTTCCGCAGCTATCAGTTCTTTTATGTTCTCAAAATCAGACTGCTTCGAAATGTGTACGGTAAGGTCGATTTCAAAATATTCTGTAAGTGCTATAGCAATACGCTCAAGCATGTAGCTGTTGATCGGGCTTAACTGCTTCATGCCATTCATTAGATTCATGTTGGCAGGAACCGCTTTATGTTCAGAACTGAATACATAGTCCCAACCTCCTACTCCGGGAATTCTCTGGTTTACCTGGAGGTCTTCTACCTGGTCAATAAATCGTACATTCATGTTTTCTGCATTCAGGTCGAGTTCAACACGTCTGTTCTTTGCCATATCCACCCTGTCTTTTTCAGGTGCTGCATTTTTATCAAAGCTCAACCCTTCAAAAATCAGCTTGTCAGGATCAACCCCCGCAGCAACCAGGTAAGCGCGTACTGCTTTTGCACGTCGTTCGGAAAGCTTCAGGTTATATGCATAAGAACTCTTGCTATCCGTATGTCCGGTAACATTAATTACGTAGTCATCCCTCTCAAATAAGAACTTAGCCACCTTATCGAGCATTTGAGCCGCAGGCCTGTTGATGTATGTACTATTATTATCAAAGTGGATTTGCTTAGGTAGCAATGTCATAACTTCAAGCTCTTCGAAATCAAGATCCCTTGCATTGATACTGGCAGGCTTCAGGTCAGCGTAAAGTGCTTTTATCTCGAACGGAAGAATTTCAAGCGGCTCAGGCTCACATATTTCAATCTCGCAGGTCAGGTATAAGTTTGGATCAAGGAATTGTTTCTGTTTACGTGGAGCCAGATCCTGGAATAAGCGCTCGTCAAATTTATAACTGAAGCCTAAGTAAGCTCCTTTTCTCGTATAGGAGTTTTCTGAAAGGTCTTCATCATCATAACCCATGAAGTTGAAACCGGTAGCAATGCGTAAGTTGGTAGCTGCTATAAAGCCAACTTCAACACCTAAGCCATAATCCTTGGTAGTAAAATCACTGTTGGCCAACAGACTCGCATTAACTCCGGCATCCCATTTCTCATTAATGTCATAAAGGGCTCTTGTAGAGAATAATTCAAGAAAGCTGAATTCTCTGAAATCAGTATCGTTCTCCACAGCGTACTTTGCTGCAACCCTACCTGAGAATGTCCAGTCACTTACCGGGTGGAAATTGGCATGATTTGAGAATACATGAGCAAATGAGTTATAGTCATCACTAATGTTTCTGTCTTTATTATACCTGAACTCATAACGGAATAGTGCGTCCCATTTGTTGGTTCTCAGGTCTCTGTAAGCGGCACCCAATCTTAGGCGTTGTTGAATTTTATTCAGGCCACTTTCGCCCGCTTTTTCAGTAAGTGCCATTATGTTCTTACCTAAGAACGTCCAGTTATCATTAATGCGCTGGCCGTAGCCAATACTATTTATATAGGTACGGTTTGTAGTTGTAAACCTTCCCTCAGCTCTTGCAGTAGCTTTCCAATTCGGATTAGCCGTGTAATCCATTGAAGTTGAGATCGCTGTACCATCCCCACCTTTAGCACCTGTAACTGTAAAGATTCTCTCGAATCCTGCATTTACATTAAATCCATCGCTGATCTTAAAATTGTTTCTTAAACCAATTGAAGCCTGACCGCTTTCCCCATCAACCGCATCACGAAGCCTGTACTCACTATACACTTCCCCGTTTTTCATATAGTTTGATTTTATACCAAATACCGAGTTTTGTCTCCTCACATTATCGTTAAGGGTGTATCTTCCTTCTGCGGTAGAAGCAAATTCGTGGCGGGCATACAGCTTGGCGAAATTATTCAGGTTATAATCACCGCCCAGAGCAAACAGACGCTTATCCGCGTTGCTTAAATCCTGTTCATACTCTGCGAAAGTGGATAATCCTTCAAGGAAAGGAAGATCAGCCGTAAGCTTACTTCTCAAATTGGTATTCTCATTAACCTGGAGGTTGTTAGGATCAGTACCTGTTTCCTGTCGGGAATAACGAACACCTACTTCAGTGTTGATGGAGCCCAAAAAGGTTTTCTGAACAGTCATTAACCCACCAACTGTTTCACTGCCCGTAGTATCATTTCTTGAGTACAATGCTTCTGCACCTAAGTTTGCAGATTTACCAATGCTTACCCTGCCCCTTACTTTCGCTTCTGTTCTACCTTTGCTAAGTGTGGTTGAACGGTTTGCAAAATCTTTACCTGATCTTCCCAGCTGAGCAATTACGTTTGCATTTTTGTTCTTATGCTGAATTTCCACACGCCCTGCCTGGTCAGTTCCTGCACCATCTGTGATAGTTTGTGCACCTTCAAGGGTGATCTTAGTACCTTTGCTAAGTTCGTAGCTGGCGTTTACCGAAGTAAGATTGAAGTTATTATCCGGGTTTTGATCCTGAACAACATTCGCTCCCAATTCTAAACCATCCACCGGTTTTACATTTACATCGGCCCCGGCTATCAGGTAATCTTCTCCACCTTTTTCGACCTCGTAAGTAGCGCGAATGATAATTGGATTGAAGTTCTCATCAACACTTGGGATCGGGCTGGTAAATACAAGCGTACCAGAAAATGGCTCGATTCCATAGTCTCTGAAACGGGTTAAACGGGTATTACTGATTAGCACATCACTCTGATCGCGGTCGTAAACCAGTATCTCAATAATCTCACTGTTAAGAATGATGTTATTATCAGGTAACTCATACCGGGAAATCCCCTGGCCTGAAAACTCTCTTACCACACGGCTTGAAAATGCCTGGCTACCAAATAAGGTGGTTTTCACATTTCCTTTTTCAAATTGAGCTTTAAGCCCTGTTTGTGCCCTGCTGTAATCCCCAAGCTGCCTGTTCTGGTTTCTTTCCTGGGTTATGAAATCTCCATAAATCGCATAGGTTTTATTGCGATCTACCCTGATATATAACCTTCCTGAACTCTGGGCGTCAAAACCTTTAAGAGAAGTTTCTCCATATATTGGATAAAATTCATCGGGGCGAATATCACGGAACAGCCGTTCTTCTTCCGATTTTTCGGAATCGAAAGATGCGGTTAATAGTGTGCTTCCTGCTACTTTTCCTTTCAGGAAGAAAGCCAATCGCCCGTCAGCAGTAAAAGTATCAACACCGTAAGAAAGGGCCGTTAGTTCTCTTTCAAAGCCATCTGCATTGGTTGAAGAAGTAATATTCAATGGCTCATTAAGGCGGATTGTACCTTCTATAATACCCGCAGCAATAAGAGGCCGAAGGTTCGGAACAAAATTAAGAGCAGCTTCACTCGAAATAGTACCCAGGCTGGCTGAAACTATTACTTCCATTGGATCAATAGGGGCAGCAACTGCATATTGGCCACGCCCGTTTACCAAAGTAACCTGCGTACCTTGTTCATTCGAGTTTTCATCATCAACCAACCACTTACCTTCACTCAGGTCAAGCGTTATCTGGTATTCGGAACCCAGGTGAATACCATTTTCATCCAAAAGTTCTACCAATACAAAAGCTTTGGATTCACCGTCTGCTTCAATATTGTTTTGAGGAATAGTTACCCTTACTTCTTTCGGATCACCAGGTGCATAAACCGTGGCTGTTTCTTCTCCTCTCACATTCCCGAAAGGATCTTTAACCTGTAATACCAGTTCATTCTTTCCGGGGTTAAGGCCGAGGTTCACAAATTCAAGAGCCTGTACACCCGATTCATTATTTACCTCTGTTCTACCTACTGATTCGACACCCATCAAATCCTCATTCACATACAGGTATAAAGTAGCACTGGCGTTAGATTTTACGAATAACCTCAGGCTTGTAGAAGTAAGCGTATCTCCGTGTGCTATATTCAGGAATTCGAGTTTTTGATCACCGCTTTCGGCTGCTTCAAAAAGAATATCTCTTTCTTCTGATATTACTTCCTCAACTGTTTCAATTTGCTGGTCAGCTGAAGAACCCGGGCCTTGTGTTGCTATTTCTTTAACCGAGCCCGCGTCAACTACACCGCTTACGTTTCCATATCGTCCCTGACGGCCTACGCGCTGATCTTCAAAAGCCAGGTTTTGGCTAATTGCTCCTTTAAGCTCTCCGTCACCTTTCGAAAAAGCTTCTACTCTCAATGCTATTTCTTCTTCAATAGTACCTTCTTCGCAATTACAGATGGCAAAATCGGCCCGGTGAAGTTCTCCGTTTTTAAGATCCACGAACCTGCTTGAAGGATCATTAGCATGCCTGTTATCCAGAACACCTAATCTTGAACCCCGGGGAAGTGTAGTGTTGTCTAGTTTAAGAACATGTTTGTTGGGGCTGATTCCATAAAATGTGTACTTACCATGTTCATCAGTAACCACATAAGAGCCTGTTTCCAGGTATAAGCGGACACCAGGAACTCCTTTTTCTCCCGTATCCTGCACATTATTGAGATTACAATCTGCAAAAACTTTACCTACTATAAATGCATCTGTACTGAATACTCCGCCTTCAACCTCAACCTTCACTTTTGAAGGAAGACTTTGACGAACAATCACACCTTCTTCACTGCTTGAGACAGCCACGTTGGTCCCGTCTCCACGCTCAGCCCCTGGGCCAACGTACACCTTATAAGTAAGGTCAACAGACTCTAATGGCTCTAATGTCCCGATATTAAATAGTAAAGTAGGCCCGCTACCTCCGGCCGGATCTTCAAAAGCTTCCCCGCCAAGCCTTGCCGAGCCTAATTGATATTCAAAACCAAATGGCAATGTATCTTCTACCATAATAGAATCCACATTGTTTACGGCTTCGCTGGAAATAGTGATGGTGTAGGTCAGGTATTCACCAATCTCTACAGTGGATTTATCAACTGACTTATTCGTGAACAGTACATTGGTTCCGGTTGGATCAATAGGAATATCATTCTCAATGGCTTCCGCATTTTCCATAATCTGATAGGCACCACCATAAGAAAGAGAGTCATTTATAATGCGCTCCGGATTTAACAGCAACCTGCTTACCTGGGATGGAGCCTCATACCCTCTTGGTGGGATTACTTCGATCATATAAGTACTTGGTAAAATGAACGGGAACCTGTACTCACCGGTAATTCCTGTAGTTTGCTCGGCAGCTACTTCTGTGGTACCATCAGCTTCATAAACTTTTGCTAAAGAACCAGCAGCGCCACCATTACCTGCCCCGGTAATATCAATAAGCCTTACAATAGCACCTTCAACAGGATTATTGCTCTCTGAATCAAAAACAACCCCAAACGGATCAAGAACAACGCGGGTTGAGATTACCGCGTTGTCTGTTTTGGAGTTCTGGCAATCTAAAACTGCAACTAGTTCGTCCTCTTCTAATACTTCAAGTATTTCATTTCCAGATACCTGATCAAAGTCTGCGGCATTCCTGGTTGGTATTGGGTTGTCTACCCTGAAAACTCCGCTATTGCGTGCAGTTTCAGTCACCATAAACACTTCCATATCATCCGTTAGGCGGGAAGTGATTTCAATTAATGCCATTTCAATAGTGGCAGGATCTTCGTTACAGGCACCTGCATTTGCCTGTAAGAATAATGGACGGCCTATGGTTGAAGTGTTGGTTTTTTGCCCAAAAGTTTCATCTGTATAGTAGTCAATTTCAGCATCGGCATCTTCCAAAGGAGCAATGACCTCCTGCGAAGCAGCTGCCCTGGTAACTGTGCCCTCAAAATCGGTATAAGCAACCTCAGCTACATTAAATATAGAGTCAGTAGCAGCTTCATTTATGCGCACACTAAATGTAAGTGCAAATTCTTCGTTTACCTCAAGTGAATCATAAACCACCGCTATTTCATCAACCTCACCCAAGTCAGAAGGTGGTGTTGTTGTATAACTTAGTTCCGGATTGCCAAAAATATGGTATACTGGCGTTCCCTTTGGAACATCAACAAAAGAATCAAAGATAGTATTAGTTGGTACCCTGTCCCTAAGAAGTACTTTCTTCTGAACTGTGCCATCTATGGTAACATCAGTACCAAAAGCTGTTACATCACCAATATTTTTACCATCCAGTATGTAGTTGAAAGGCTCGCCTCTTTCAAAAACACTTCCTTCTTCAAAGGCTTTATTAAGATTAAGAACAGTACCCCTTAGGATATTTACAGTATCTACCTGGGTTAAAGTAAAATCACTTCCGATCTGTTTTGCTACCACCGAAACAAACGCAGTTGAAAGGGTATCTTCTGCGCTATCAATTTCTCCTCTAAAGGTAAATTCAAAGGTTTCTCCCGCACCCAAAGTCACTACCGTATGAGCAGTATCTGTGTTTACAGTGCCCTTCTGCTTTTGCTCTGAAATAATACTCAGGTTTTGTAAGTCAAAATCATCTTCTCTCTGGTTGTAGATAAGGATATCGAACGAAGCAGGAATTTCTCCCTGGTTGGTAAGGAAGTGGGTAAACTCGATGCTGCTTCCTCTCAGCTCTCTGACTGTATAGTTAGGGAACAGATCAAAGTCATCATTATTAATCTGGGTAAGATCAATAAGTACAGCATTAGAGTTAACACTTCCTTGTCCGTGAATACCATTATAGGTTCCGCTGGCAATGTTTTCGATTTGACTATTCGCCGGTGGTGGTCCGTCCTGAGCATATACTTCCCCTAAGCCTGCTACAAGAGCAGAAAGGAGAATGATATGTTTCAGGAGGTTTTTCATCTTTAAAAGGAGGAAGGGGTTTCACCCCCTACCTCATAGGGTTAATGCAAACTTTTAATTGTCATTGATTCGAACGGCAAAGATGACAATGACGTCATCATCACTTGAGTCGAGTTTGTCAATGCGGATACTAATCGTTCCGGTACCGTTGTTGGCTGGCTCTGAAACGATGTATGGAGCCAGGTCTCCTGCAGTGCCAGCGAAATTGGCTGCGTTAAACTCAAGGCTCACCATTCCTACTTTTTTGGTAAAAGAAGGTGTAGAATCGCTGATGTCGATATCAGTGATTGCATTAGATCCATCATTGTATACTACCAGGCGGTAATACACAGTATCGCCCGGAGCCTGAGAAAGGTTAGCTTGTGTATAAGCTACATTGGCTGAATCCGGAGTTTGATACTTATCAATTCTAAGTACCCCTGTTTGTACAGTTACCTGATCGGTATTTACCAAATTGGCAACATTACCCTGGGTGTCAGATACTGTAATAGTAGTAGTGTTGTTGTCATTAACATTTGCACCACCAGGAGCAGTGATTTTTACGATGAACTGAATATCGTCACCGAAATTAAGTGCACCTACCGTATTTGGAAGATCCCTGGCACCATCTGCTGCACTTGTTATCAAAGAGTCGGCAGGATCAATGATGCCGTCTTCATCAAAGTCAAGGTATATCTGAGCAGTAAATCCGGCAGCACTATTTGTAAGGGTTACTTCAAATAGCGAGTTAGATCCATCATTCTCACTTACGTTAGAGTTTACCGCAAGAGTATGTGTGAATGTTTGTGAACCACCCGGGAAAATAGTACCGGTCTGCGAATCCTGAAGCGTAACACTTTGGTTAGTCAACACAGTAACCTGATCATGGATAACATCGGCCGCCAGTGTTGTTCCAGAGCGTACCCTGAAATAAAGAGCTACATCGCCCGGAGAAAAACCAGCCGGAACTGTAACACTTGCTGTAACCTGTTTACTTGCACCTGCCGCCAGGTTACCAGTTGTTGTAATGATGTTGTTACCGTTAGAAGGATCCTTAAATACAACACTCCAACCGGTTGGTAAAGTGAGTGTACCGAAAGTGTTATCTGTACTTGCTGCAAGATTGTAATTATCTGCAATGTTACTTGTATTCTTAACGAATAAAGTAAAATCTACTGTGTTAGCAGGAAGCGTTGATAATGTTTTAACAGCACTGGCTTCACCATTGGTAGTTACACCCTCACCCAATGCGCCTGCATCTCCTGATGCAAAGTCATTAGTAAGATCCACGGTAGATGGGAAAATACCACCTAAAGAGTCACGGATAGTAGCAAACTTCGAATTATCGCCTGCAGAGGTAAGCGTTTTATCTAAGATAAACGGGCCGCCCGTAGCACTTGCAGGAAGTGTAATTCGTGTGATTACTTCAATAGTCGCGCCAGGAGCTACACCGGTAACCGTATTCCCTGAATAAGGGTTAGTAGCTACTCCCGAACCATTGGTTTGAAAGAAGATAATCTGGGTACCAGAAGGGAAAGTACTACCAGACTGAGATATCGTGAAGTTATCCGTAGTAGTACCTGTATTGGTATATCGGTTCAATAGATCAACCGTAGCTCCTTGATTCACAGAATCAGAAGAAACTACATCCGGCCCAAGAACAACAATTCCGTAAACTTCATCGATGTTAACATTTACCTGGCCTGTAGAAGCGGTACCTGTAAGGTCATCGTGGGTAAAGAAACCTTCGTTAGTAATCGTAGCACCCTCAGAACCTGTATTGATCTCTGCCTTAAAGCTGATCGTACCAGAGTTACTTGATGGGATATTGGAAATCACGTAAATAACAGAATCCGTTGCCCCTGATTTGTACTCGTAGGTAATACCTACCGGATCACCTCCTGCTGCGTCAGTAAGTGGCGAAGCTGTACCAGACCATGTTGCAGAATTTGGTATGTAGGTAACCTCGGAAGGGAGTTCATCCTTGATTACAAGATTCGTACCCGCAGCATTACCAGTGTTACTATAGGTGAACGTATATGTAAGCGTATCCCCAACCTCAGCTGTATTGGTAT
Organism: Balneolaceae bacterium; assembly: GCA_006969905.1. GTDB lineage: Bacteria > Bacteroidota > Rhodothermia > Balneolales > Balneolaceae > Balneola. Next base: position 3,000,973 of record CP030887.1, read on the forward strand.
TGGCAGCTTTGGTTACGTTTATAACCGCATCCTCTTCTACTGTACCAATATCGGTAGCTGTAACTGTTGGTGTTGATCCCACACTACTGGTAGCCGAAACGGTAATGTTCTCCGTATCACCATCTACCGCACTTGAAGGAACAGAAGCTACAATCCAGATTTTTATTGAATTTGTACCTGTGGCCGGAATACTTACCGGTCCTGTAATCTCATTCCCCAAATCCGGCGCACCACCATTATCACCATAGATCCTGATGTTAGTGTAGTCAAAATCTCCTCCGGTTGGATTTGCATCAACTGCTGAGATAGTCACGTTATCAGTACCGTTACCGGTATTAGTGATAGTATGAGTAAACTCAATATTGTTACCCGGACTCACCGTTTTGGAAACTCCATTGGTGATCGTTAAGCCGGCAACTTGTTGCACGATGGTTGTAACGGTGTTCGAAGTTGTATTCCGAACGTTGTTACCACTATCGGTATAGGTTGCAGATGCCGTATTACCAATTTGCTGGTTTGCGGGTGGTACCTGGGCAAATACATCCATCGATGTTACCCCGATAAACAAACCGCATAGCATCAACATACCCACAAAGCGAAGTGCTTTGTTACGATGTATGTGTGTTTTGTTTTTCATGTTTCTATCCTGTTTAGGTTTAGAATTATTGATTTTTTGATTGTTCATTTTCTGAGTTCCTTTTTGCCTATTTGTCATTTACCGTAACCCGGGCGACAAGAATTACACTTTCCCCTACGTCCAGCGAGTCTATCATCCAGCGCAACCTGCGGTATTCACGGACAGGAACTTCAACAGTAGTTACTGTTCCGTCTGGCTGTCGCACTTGTCGGGTTATAGGTAGTGGTAGGAATTCAGTACCAGTGCTCGAAAGACTGGCTGTTTCTAGTGCAGGTTGAGCTGAGTCTTTCACATAAGCCATACCCGTAGGAACCGGTAGCATTGGCAGTAGATTTGTGATAGGACCTGCATCGTTGTTTGTATAAGTGACCCGGTATTCGAGTAAATCTCCGGGTGTCACTTCTGTTGTTTCTGTAGCCACTTCATTTCCCTGCGCATCAACTGTGATCTTATACACAGCAAGCACGGAAGAAACCGGGCCACCATCCTGCGCAAACGACAGCGCAGATATGCTCATAATAATCAATGAGATAAATAAAATTTTGCATTTCATAGTGTAATCCATTTTTGTTTAATAACCCTTTTTTAGGCATTTAGAAGATACGGATTACCCCTTTTCAGCCCCGTTAAATGCCTCTAATAGAATTAGTAAATTTTTCTATTTTAAGATTAGAGGATTTTAATATTTAAAAAGCTTCTCATATTATCTTAAAGAGCTTTTTTTATTCTAGAAGTCTTTCTTAATGATTGTAAAAATGATTAATCATTATATACATAAAAATATATTTTTTATTATAAAAATTACTGTATGTATAAATGTTTGTAATTCTATTGCAAATCTTTGCTCATTGTTGATTAGATTTGAGCTGCAAAAACAGATACCGGATGATCTCAAAAGAAGTCCTGAAAAAAATTCGAAAACTGGAAATTCAAACCAAAGGTATTGTTAATACATTATTTGGTGGCGAGTATCAGTCTGCCTTTAAAGGTAGAGGTATGGAATTCTCAGAAGTAAGAGAATACACCTATGGCGATGATATCAGGCAAATTGACTGGAATGTGACCGCACGTACCGGAGATCCTTACATCAAAATTTTCGAAGAAGAGCGTGAGCAAACACTCATGCTTTGTGTTGATATTTCACCAAGCGGCACCTTTGGAAGTAATGATCAGAACAAAATGGATTTGGCTATTGAGATATGTGCGGTACTGGCCTTTAGCGCTATAAAAAACAGTGACAAAGTAGGGCTGGTTCTTTTTAGCAATACCATCGAAAAAGTAGTACCTCCTAAAAAAGGACGTACGCATGTTCTTCGTTTAATCAGGGAATTGTATACAACGAAGCCCACTGGCAGAGGTACAGATATTGCAGAGGCACTAGCCTATGTAAACCGGCTTTTAGATCGAAGAGCAATTGTTGTTCTGGCGTCTGATTTTCAGGACAGGGATTTCGACAAGCAGCTTAGAATAACAAATCAAAAGCATGACTTAGTCACCATAATTGTGAATGATGAGCTTGAGGATCAATTACCCAACGTAGGAATCATTCCGTTAAAAGATGCAGAAACGGGTAAAGAGTTGATGATCGATACCTCAAGCAAAAAAGTACGGGAAGAGTATAAAAAAAGAAGATTTATACAGAAAAGAGAGCTTTCTGAAAAGCTTCTGAAAATGAAAATTGATTCCGTAGAAGTCACCACTAACAAATCTTATGTTCGCCCTTTGATGAACTTTTTCATTCGCCGTTTAAGCAGGTATTAAATTCCTGCTTTAACCAGTTCTTCCTCAAAAGCGATATCTGTAAGTTCAAGCTTTAAAGCTTCTGTACTCTTAACAAAATCACCGATCTTATCTTCAGGTATACCTTTTGATGGGGGTAGTTCTACGTTTAATGGATTCACAGGCCTGTCATTTTTATAAATCCGGTAATCCAGGTGTACTCCTGTTACTCTTCCTGTCCTGCCAACATAACCAATAACCTGCCCCTGTTTTACTTTAGCACCTTTTTTTATCCCCCTTGCAAAACCATTAAGATGCAGATAAGCCGTCGTATAAGTTGAATTATGGCGAATCTTAACGATGTTTCCATTCGCCCCCCTGTACCTCGATTCAATCACTTCTCCGTCACCTACAGAAATGACCGGCGTTCCTAGTGGGGCCGCATAATCAACACCGTAATGAGGCCTTCGTACTTTTAGGACGGGGTGAAAACGATTGTGAGAGAAACCCGAGCTGATTCTTTGTGAATAAGTAAAAGGAGCTTTTAGCAATGCTTTCTGAACACTTTTCCCTTCCTTATCAAAATATCCTGACTGGTCATCGTCTTCGTAGAAATACGCATCATAAACCACTCCCCTGTGCTCAAACTCTGCCGCCAAAATCTTGCCGATACCATACGGCTTTTCTTCCACAAATTGCTTCTCATAAATCACCTTAAATTTGTCTCCGCGAAATAACCTGAAAAAATCAATCTGCCAACCGAATATCTCACTTAGCCTATTGGCTACCAGTATATTAACGTCTTTATCTACAAGCGTTTCATATAGTGAAGAATTGATGATTCCGTATGCTGTTCGTACTTCCCTTCTGATCTCTTTTTGTCCTGTGGAAACCCCGATATTTTTATCCCAATCAAATACTACATAATCGGTTGCCGTCTTATGAAAAATTAACCGTACAGCCTTATCATTATCGGTATCGTGATAAGTGTAATACTTCTGGTTTTGCTTTATCCGGTTATACTGGAATTTACCCTTTGCCTCTTGTTGAAGCTCATAAATGGTTTGTGGAGAAACATCCAGGGAGCGCAGTATTATATAAAGGCTTTCATTGCGCTTTACCCTTGCCTCTTTAACAACAGCTTTTCCTTTCTCATAGCCATAAGAATCAAAACCCGGAAGCTCTTCGATCTCTTCAAAGCTGTCAATTAATACGTAAGGAGCAGATGGGATTTGCTCTTTTTGGAAAAAAGAACAGGAACCAAATGCCCACAAAAATAATGGAAGAAAAAAATAATGCTTAACCCTGACTAATCTCATAAAATATGTTGTAGATGATGTCTCCAAAACAAACTAAGCTTTTATTTGAATATTACACAAACCCGTAGTTGTAAATTTGAATAAACAAACTTTAATGATCTCATTTTTTTCAATGGATAGCTATATATTCTGCACTTTGTTTCAGGCAACCAAAACTTTTCAAAACTACAAAACACGGCGATTGGGTAAATTCTTTACCATATTTTTGGTTTTTATTACTCTAAACACCCTCCAGGTTTTTGGGCAGAGTTTATCCATTCAAGGCCCTCTTGATTCCGTTAAGGCAGGCGATACATTCACCTTTTCTATAACTACCAAGAGTCCTGATGCTTATGAAAGAATTATTTTCCCGGATTCCTCTGCTTTTACCGGGGATATTGAGTTCTTGTCAAGGCGGCAATACAAAGTGTCCGATTTTTCTGACAGCACCGTCTACTTTCTGCAAAATTTTAGTATCGAAGACGTTAGCATCCCTCCTCTTCCGGTTTATGTAATAACAGAAAATGACACCACTTTACTTTTTACTGAACCATTTGAGTTAACCTTTTCCTCTGTTCTGGAAAGTGAAGAGGATCCTCTCAAGCCTTTGAAGCCCAATTTCTCTTTTGAGCGGCTTCTGTGGCCCTGGCTTCTGGGACTTTTGGTCTTGTTAATCTTAGGCTATTTCATTTATCAAAAATATTTCAAAAAGGAAGAACAACCTATTGTACAGAAAAGAGCCATTCCTGTTTTCAGCAACCCTGTTACAGTTCTTGAAAACCAATTACAAGATATCAGGGAAAAGCACACCCAGGATGTCAATAAAGACTACAAGTGGTATTACAGTGAATTAGGTGATGCACTACGAGCATACATCGAAGATTTGTACAAAATACCAGCCCTGGAAAGTACAACCCGCGAATTGCTTAGGTATATGGATGCCTTTGGAGTAGATGCTGAGCTTATCAAATATATACGCTCTGTGTTAAATGAAGCGGATATGATCAAATTCGCTAAAGTCACCCCCACTTTGGATCAGTCAATGAACGCTTTCCATCAGGCTCATTCCTTTTTAGATCGCGCAAGAATTGTGGATGTGCAGCGTATTGATCGTATGAAGCAGGAGTTCGAACAACAGTTCATCGGAGAGGAGGATGAAGATGGAATGGGCTAACCCGGAATGGCTTTGGGCATTTTTATTTCTTCCGTTATTAATTGGAATATACCTGTACCGTGTTTTTGCCAAGAAAAGAGTAAGTCTCACTTTCTCTTCTTTAAACAGCCTTGAAGGACTTTCCGGGAACTGGAGGTCTCATTTCCATTGGGTTACGGCTGCATTAAACTGGATTGCTTTTTCTCTGCTTATTATAGCGCTGGCACGCCCACAGGAAAAACTAACTACTATTGAGCGCAATGCTGAAGGGATCGATATTGTTATGGTGCTTGACATGTCTTCCTCCATGCGGGCTGAAGATTTACAGCCAAATAGATTTGAAGCGGCGCGGGAAGTTGCCAAGGAATTTGTAGAAGGGAGAACATCAGATCGTATCGGCTTAGTAACCTTTGCGATGAAAAGCTTTACGGTAGTACCCCCTACTCTGGATTACACCCTGCTCACCCAGCTAATTGATGACCTTAAAATGGGTGTTATTGAAGATGGTACAGCTATTGGTATGGGGATCGCCACTGCTATTAATCGCCTTAAAGACAGTGAAACCAAAAGCAAGATCATTATCCTGCTTACAGATGGGCAGAATAATGCCGGAGAAATTGATCCGGTTACCGCAGCCGACCTTGCCCTCACCTATGATATCAAAATATACACCATTGGCGCAGGTACACGCGGAACCGCCCCTTACCCGGTTCAGGATCCTATTTTTGGCCGTCGTTATCAAAACATCCCGGTAAATATTGATGAGGAAATGCTAAGCTCTGTTGCGGAATTAACAGGGGGTAAATATTACCGTGCTACCGATACTGAAGAACTCAAAAGTGTGTATGCCGAAATTGACCAACTTGAAAAGTCAAAAGTTGAAGAGCTTATTTATACAGACTTTGAAGATTTATACCCCTTGTATTTAGGTTTATCCTTTGCTTTGTTTTTAATTTCTTTTCTTGCAGACCGCTTATACCTCAGAAGTATTATTAGCTCCTAACAGCACCTAGATTTTCATATCTTTCTTTTCTTTTAATTCAGATATCGCACTTACTCCTTAATGACTTTAGATTTACTCAAAAAGAGTATTAACAATGATACTCAGGTAGAAAAACTTTCTTCATATCTGAAAGAAAATCCTTCTTTGTCCATTAAAGGTAGTATTGGCTCATTAAAAGCCTTCCTCATCAATAAATTGAGTGAGGAATATGATACTATTCTTGTGCTTACTGATACTGACGAACAAGAACGCTTCCTTGCTTCAGACCTGGGCATAATCTCTGATCAAACTATCATCACCTTTCCTCCCACTAATCATAAGCCGTATGACCAGGATCAAATCATTGATTCCGGTTTATTGGTTCAGCGATCAGAAGCATTAGACTCACTAAAGCAAAAGAGTAAGAAAATTGTATTGAGTTCTGCAAAAGCAGTCTTTGAAAAAGTTGCTCCTCCTAAGGTGCTCGATACTGTGAGTATCAGGTTGGATAAAGGGAATGAATATGATGTAGAGAATCTTAAAAAAGAGCTTGTAGACCAGGGATACAACCCTGTCCGATTTGTGGACGAACCAGGTGAATTTGCTGTCAGGGGTGGAATTATGGATGTGTATCCTTTTTCCGGGCAATATCCTGTACGATTAGAATTCTTTGGTGATGAACTGGATTCTATCAGGGAATTTGATCCCGATTCCCAGCGCTCGGTGGCATTCCTTAACCAAGCACGGTTTGTTCCTGATTTATCTAATCTCCCTGATTCTGATAAGGATAGTTTCTTGTCCTATTTTGATGAGAAAACGCTGCTTATTCAGTTAAACCCTGCCTTAATCGCCTCAGAAATTGATAAGCACTTCAACATTGCCCAGGAAAAATTTGATGAACTGGAAAATGACACCTCACAGCTAGCCCCGTCAACCCTTTATATATCCGGGAGTACATTTACTGATGAAATTAAAAAGTTCAATAAACAGCTCTATTTTGGAATTGCTGATCAAGCTAACCGGGCAGAGTATAAAATAACATCAAAACCCCAACCCGATTTTCATGGTAATTTTGAACTCCTTAGAGAGAATATCACGGTAAACAGTGAGCAGGGTATCCAAACCACCATTTGCTGTGATAATGAAGGCCAGATCCACCGGTTTGAGGAATTATTAGGGCAGCCCTCCCCTGCTTTTAATTATTCGCTACTTATTGAATCAATACATGAGGGTTTTGTTCTACCCGGAGCTTCCCTCGCTCTTTACACTGATCACCAAATCTTCAATCGGTACCATCGCCCCAAAATCAAAAAGCGGAAAGTTAGCGGAGGTATATCCTTTAAAGAACTCAGGGATCTTAGTGTTGGGGATTACGTTGTACATGTGGATTATGGAATAGGAAAGTTTGCAGGGTTCAAGACTATTTCCGTTAAAGAATCTGAACAGGAAGTAGTAGTACTCAGGTACAAAGAAGATTCCGTTTTATATGTTAATGTCAGCAGCTTACATAAGCTGCAAAAGTATTCCGGCAAAGAAGGAACTGAACCCCGGATCACTAGACTGGGCTCCGGTGAATGGGCTCGCAAAAAAGCCCAAACCAAAAAACGGGTAAAAGATATAGCCCGGGAACTCATTCAGCTTTATGCAAAACGAAAAGCCCAAAAAGCGTATTCGTTCAGCGGGGATAATGGCTGGCAAATTGAAATGGAAGCCAATTTTGAGTATGAAGAAACCCCTGACCAAAATGAGGCAATAGTTGCTGTTAAAGCAGATATGGAAAGCCAGCAACCGATGGACCGCTTAGTCTGTGGAGATGTGGGCTTCGGAAAAACAGAGGTAGCCGTGCGGGCTGCATTCAAATCGGTGATGGATCATAAACAGGTGGGTGTTTTGGTCCCCACAACCATATTGGCTGAACAACATGCCAAAACGTTTAAAAACCGGATGGGTAAATTTCCGGTTAAGATTGAAGTGCTCTCGCGATTTCGTACAAAAGCAGAACAAACCCAGGTTATAAAAAAACTCGAAAATGGTGATGTGGATATACTCATAGGCACGCATCGCATCCTTTCACAAGATGTAAAATTCAAAGATCTGGGGCTTATTATTGTAGATGAAGAACAACGTTTTGGAGTGAGCGCAAAAGAAAAATTAAAAGAATTCCGTGCGGCAGTAGATGTGCTTACCCTTACTGCTACCCCTATCCCCAGAACACTTCAGTTTTCGTTAATGGGTGCCCGCGACCTAAGCATCATAAATACTCCTCCACCCAACAGGCAACCGGTTTATACAGAAATTCACGGCTTTAATGAAGAATTGATCCGGGATGCCATACTGCAGGAAATAAGCCGGGGCGGCCAGGTATTTTTTATTCATAACCGTGTAAAGAACATTGAAGAAGTAGCCGAAATGATCCGGCGCCTGGCGCCTGATATCCGGGTAAAATTTGGCCATGGCCAAATGACAGGTTCACAGCTGGAAAAAATCATTGGAGACTTTTATGCTCATGAGTATGATGTTTTGGTGTCTACAAACATTGTCGAAAACGGAATAGACATCGCGAATGCTAACACTATCATCATAAACAATGCAGACAATTTTGGCCTTGCTGAACTTCATCAACTTCGCGGAAGAGTTGGCCGTTCAAACAGGAAAGCTTTTTGCTATTTGATTACCAAACCCATTGAATCGCTGACAACAGAAGCCAGGAAGCGGCTGCTGGCTTTAGAGGAGTTTTCTGATCTGGGTTCAGGGTTTAATATCGCTATGAGAGATTTGGACATCCGCGGTGCCGGGGATATCCTGGGGGCCGAACAAAGCGGCTTTATCAACGATATCGGATTTGATTTGTATACCAAGATTCTGAATGATGCTGTAAACGAACTCAAAGAATCTGAATTCAGTGACATGTTTGAGGATGTCGAAAAGGAAATTGATTACCCTGAAACAACCGTTGAATTTGATGAATCAGCCTTGCTCCCCCCCGATTATGTCAGCGATAATGTGGAGCGTTTGAACCTGTATCGAAAGTTGGCCCAATCAAAAACCGAAAAAGATATAGATGATTGGAAAGAAGAAATTGAAGATCGTTTTGGCCCGACTCCTAAAGCTGCCGTTTACCTGATTGAAGCCGGCAAAATTAAATTGTTTGCCTCCAGAAACCTCTTTACTAAAGTAACAATACGGTCTAACCGGATGTGGGCAATATGCCCGAAACCGGCCGGAAAATTGGCTGAACACTTCTATGATTCAGGCTTTTTTCAAAAGCACCTGGAAAGCCTTGAAAAGCTTAAACCCGGCAAATTCCAGCTTATTCAGAAAAATGATACCGTCCGTTTTGCCATACAGGATATCGAGGATATATTTACTGCTACTGAATTTTTGAAAGAATTGAGTAGGTCATCCTTGTAGAAGTCTGGCAATTTAATGACAAAGCTGATTAGAATAATTCAAAAACCAGGCCCAGTCATCCTGAACTTGTTTCAGGATGACCTCATTCATTAAATAACCAAAACTGTCAACAAATTATCTGACCTCTACAGGAATGACCCTATAGATTAATTTTGCTACTCTTCATATAGTCTAGAAAAGCATTTGCAATATCCATAACTTCAAAAATGCCCATCGATCAAAAATACATTGAAGCTATTAAAGCAGGTGATATTGTAGCCTTCCCCACTGAAACGGTGTATGGATTAGGTGCGGATGCCTGGAACCCGGATGCTATCCAAAAAGTATTTACCGTAAAAGGCCGCCCGTCTGACAACCCCCTCATAGTTCATGTATCACGTCCGGATCAGGTTTATGATTTTGTCAGGGATGTACCGGATAAAGCCCTGAAACTCATTGAGGCTTTTTGGCCGGGGCCTTTTACCATAATCTTTAAGAAAAACCCTGAAGTTCTGGACGCTGTTACTGCCGGACTTGATACCGTTGCCATCCGGATGCCGGACCATCCCTTAGCAGTCGATTTTATTTCGCAAACCGGGCCACTCGTAGCTCCTTCCGCAAATAAATCCGGTAAACCCAGCCCTACTAAAGCAGGGCATGTAATCGAAGATTTTGGAAATTCTGTACTTGTGATTGACGGAGGTGCAACCAACATCGGGCTGGAATCAACAGTTTTTGACCTTACTGACATTCAACCTGCTATACTCCGCCCGGGAAGCATAAGCCGGAAACAGGTTGAAGATGTTTTGCACGAAAAAGTTGCCGAATCTTTTTTTCATCATTTGAAAACACCACGCAGCCCCGGACAAAAATATTCCCACTATAAACCAAAGGCAGAAGTTCAATGGCTTTCAGGCACTCCCGACCCTTTAAACAAGGAAGTGCTGTATTTACTGCTTACGCCTGAGATTTCAGGCCCCAATGTAATAACCTATAATGGAAAACTGGACTTATTAGCCAAAGAGCTCTATGATCGATTCAGGCAAGCCGATCATGATGGATATAGATATATAGCTATTGAACCTTTTGATGACTTAACGGATCATCCTGTGGTTCCGGCTCTTTTAAACAGGATTGAGAAGGCATTAAGCTAAATAAAAACTCTTGTTTTATCTGTTGATTTAAGGTATCAAATAGACTACGTTATTAATACTTAGGTAATATCCAATATCAGAATCGGGGGAAACAGATGAGACACAGTGCTCTCTTAAAAAAAGTGGTCTTTTCCTCAGGCAGTTTAAGTTTGCTACTTGGGATTCTGGTTTTGATAGGATGGTATACTGATACAGCTACACTTGTCCAAATCCTCCCGAGCCTCGTAGCCATGCAATACAATACCGCATTAGCATTTCTATTATGTGGTATTTCATTAATCTTATTACTGAATAATAAAAAAACATTGGGTATTGTATTTGGCTTACCTGTTGGGATCATTGGATTACTTACATTAACAGAATATTTTTTTGATGTAAACATTGGACTTGATGAGTTATTTATGGAGCATAGCATTACCGTTGCTACCTCCCACCCGGGAAGAATGGCACCCAATACTGCTCTTTCTTTCTTGCTTTTTTATATAGGTTCTATTCTGAGTACACGAAACCAGAAACGGGTCCAACTTAGCGGAGTGTTAGGTTCATTGGTTTTTGGATTAGGGTTAGTCGCCTTTGCGGGATATGTAGTCGGGGTTGAAGCAATCTATGGTTGGGGCGAGCTTACACAAATGGCATTACACACTTCTATTGGGTTTGCAATCCTTGGGATTGGCTTGAATGCCTTGAGCTTTTTAAAAGAATTTCAGTTTAAGGTTAATCCTGATAACTATATGCCTCCCTGGCTGGCTGGTTATGCAACTACACTATCTCTTACCATACTGTTGATTGACCTAAGCTTACCCGGTGGGGTAGCTGCGGGAATGTTATATGTATTGTTAGTTCTTTTTGGATGGTTCATATCAAATATGAGAGTTACTTTATTCCTTGCATTTACAGGTACTGTTCTCACAATTTTTGGATGGTTTTTTTCTCAGACCGGAGCTGATAGTTGGGTTGTTATTGTCAATAGAGCTTTAACTGTTTGTGTTATCTGGATAACAGCAATACTGCTGTATGGTATAAAAAAAAGAACCCTGGCTTTGCAAAAGCTCTATAATAAGCTTGACGAAAAAGTAGCAAAACGTACACGGGAATTGAAAGCCAAAAATAAAGAAATGGAGCAGTTTCTTTATATAGCCTCACATGACTTGCAGGAACCTCTGCGAACCATAAACAGTTTTGCAAAAGTTATTGAAGAAGACTATGAACAAGAATTAAATGATGGCATAAAAAGATACCTGCAGTTTATTTCGGATGCTGCTACTCGTATGAGCGAATTGGTAAAAGGGTTGTTAGATCATTCAAGGCTTGGCAAAAATAAAAAGCAGACTAACGTCGATTTCAATGAAATAATCGAAGCTATACAAAAAGATTTGGCGGTAGCTATTGCTGAAAGCAAAGCTTCATTTGAAATAGCAAATATGCCCACTGTTAACGCCCTTAAAGTTGAATTTCGATTACTCTTTCAAAACCTGGTATCTAATGCCATCAAATTCAGAAAAAAGGATCTGGCACCTGTTATTTGTATAACTGCTAAAGAAAAAAAACATCACTGGAGGTTTTCTATACAGGACAATGGTATAGGCATTGCGGAAAATCATAAAGAAAAAATATTCGATATCTTTCAAAGGTTACATGACTCTAAAGAATATGAAGGTACAGGTATTGGCCTGGCGCACTGCAAAAAAATAGTTGAACTGCACGGCGGGAACATTTGGGTTGAATCAGAGGTAAACAAGGGAAGTACTTTTCACTTTACTATTTTAAAATAACCCGGATTATGCACAAAAAACTAAACTGTATTCTCCTCATTGATGATAATGAGGCAGATAACTTTTTACACGAACGAGTAATAAATAAGATGAACTGTGCAAAAAAAGTTGTATCAGTACAAAGTGGTGAAGCAGCGTTGGAGTTTCTCATTTCTAAAGGCGGTAAAAGCCCGAATCCTGACCTGGTTTTTCTTGATATAAATATGCCGGGAATGAATGGATGGGAGTTTTTGGAGCGATATAATAAGTTGGACGAAGCTCAAAAAGCAAAAATTATAGTGGTCATGCTTACAACATCATTAAACAATGATGATGAAGATAAGGCTGGAAACCAACCCGCTATAACAGACTTCAGAAATAAACCACTTACTAAGGAACTGCTTGCAGAGGTTCTCAAAATATATTTTCCGGAACTGCAAGAAAAAGATTAAAGCCGGTATTTTAGCACCACTCTTCATTCTTTCGCTTTATAGATTTTAATCTTAAAGAACTATTCCCCCTCCATAAAAGTTTTTATACATCACTAGTCATACTCGCTGTTTGGTGTGTATAAAAAAAAAAGATCTTTGTGGACGACCATCAATTAGAAGCTTTAACCATTGAAATCCGAAAAAGTAACCGACTCGCTTTTTCGAATTTTTTCCGTACATACTATGCAGCTTATGTAGCTTATTCGCAGAGGTTTGTAAACTCAAAAGATCAGGCTGCAGATATAGTTCAGGAAGTTTTTGTCAAGCTTTGGGAAATTCGTGACACATTAGATCCTGATAAATCCTTGAAATCTTTGGTATATGCAATGGTTCGAAATCATTCACTCAATCATTTAAGAGATTATGAAAACCGATATACTGATTTAAATGAAGATGTCCTGACTATTCATCATCAACAAGTAAGTACAGAAGAACAGCAACCTGATTCTTCCATTTTTAGTGAATTGATTAAAGAGCTGCCCGAACGACAACGGGAAGCATTTGAATTAAGCCGGTTTGACGGTTTGCAGCATGATGAGATTGCTGAAATTATGGATGTTTCTCCACGCACTGTAAACAACCACATTGTAGCAGCGCTAAAAACACTCAGGGATGCTTATGAGAATTATAAACAGAAAACGATGAACATATGAAATCATCTGATAAACATACTAATAAGGATGCGCAATCATTCCCAAAAAATTTACCACCTGACCTTCAGGAAACCTGGCATCTTTTTGGTTCTGCTCCCCGCACTCCCCAAAGTATAAGCACCGTTGAAACAGAAGAAGCTCTTAGTAACGTTTGGGGCAAGATTAAAGCTAAAAAGAAGACTGGCAATTCCGTTGCTTTGAAAAACCGATGGATTATTACAATTGCTGCAACTTTACTCCTGGCAGCCTTAACCAGTGTCTTTCTATTTTCGGAAGTTAAGTTTCAGGCACCTTCGGGTGAACAACTTCAGGTAGTGTTAGCAGATGGCAGTACGGTATTGCTAAATGGTAATTCATCCCTGTCTTACCCTCGTAGCTATGGGCTTATTAGCAGAACCGTTTCCATTAATGGAGAGGCTTATTTTGATGTGGAATCTTCTGATAAACCCTTTATTGTACATGCACCTACTACCAGAATTGAAGTATTGGGCACCAAATTTACTGTACTGGATTGGAAAGAAAGCAAGTATACAAAACCAAACATTCTGGTAGAAAAAGGTAAAGTAGCAGTCAGCGCTTATACTGATGATAGCTATCAGCTGGTTAAAGACGAAGGAGTAACTTTCGATCATTCTACCCGGTCTTTTTATGAATACAAAAACGTAAATCAAGAAAAACCCAACTGGATTAATGGTGAGCTTTTCTTTGATAACCTCAGTATGAACGAATTTTTTGAGCGGCTGGAGCTACATTTCGGGACTTCAATACGCATAGAAAATTTAGACCTTGATGATGAATTTATCCGGGCTTATTACAGTTCTGAAAAAAGCATTGAAGATATTCTCAACGATATTTCTGTAGTGAAAGGTTTTCAGGTAAAAAAGCTTCATAAAGGATATATGGTCAGCAAATAGTATATGCGCATCAAGAGTCTCATACTGCTTTCTTTTCTCGTTCTTATACCTTTATCAGGATTTGCACAAACAAGTTCTGAAACCCGTTTTATTACACGAGGAGAAAGTGTTGAACAGGCTCTTATTAAACTTATCAATACTACCGGTATTGACCTGGTCTATGATCCAAAACTGGATTTATCGCAACCTGTATATGTGGATATTACAACTTCTGATCCGGGTCTGATTCTCAATAGAATTTTAAGAAATACCTGTCTCGATTTTATCATACTGTCAACAGGAACTTATGTGCTTACTGAGCGAAAAGAAGTACTCCAGCAATTTGGCAGTTTCTTCGGATATGTTGTGGATGATGAAACTGATGAGCCTATTGAATACGCTACTATTTACCTTGCAGATGCAGCTAATAGTACTGCTACAAATAAAGATGGTTTTTTTTCAATTTCGCCACTAATCCATGGTGAATACCCCGTCATAATAAGCTCTGTGGGTTACGCTCCAAGAACAGAACGTATCGTAATAGATGCCGAGTCAGAAGGTAAAATTATACGGCTGTCACCAAAACTGTTTGTTGGCGATCCGGTAGTTATTGAGGGTAATACTACTTCACTTTCCTATAATAAACTGGCTCAAGGTTTCGACTTAACCCAAGCCAATACTTTCTTATCACCTTCTAAATCGCCTATTATAAAAGCCACTTCCTTTTTTTCGGGCCTTACATTCAATTATGCTCAAAACAACCTGAGCATCCAGGGAGGTAATCCATCTAACTATCTGCTTAGAATTGATGAAGTACCCGTTTATAATGCTTCTCCTATTGGCACTTTAATCACCCCTTTCAGCCCTTATGCTATTGATAAGATATCTATTCAAAAAGCCGGGCATAACGCTAAATACGGAGGATATCTAGCAGGCCAGATTAACTTTTCTCATGATATCACAAACAGAAGTAATACAAATAGCCTGGTACAAGCAGATCCGAATGGATTAAATCTGAGAACAGAAATTTTTCCCAAAGATTCCAACTGGAAGTCAGCAGCTACCTTTCGAACCAATCAGCCTGTAATGGATACACCGTATGGCTATCAGTCAACTTTTGACAATTGGAATCGCCTGGACCCTCTTATACAAAACTTTTTAATGGGAAACAGTAATGATATCGCACACTATCAGAGCGCTAAAAATGAAATCGATATCAACTTCCTGGATGGCCACTTTGTTGCAGAGCATTCCCCTTCTATGTTTAGTAGAACACTTATTTCAGGCTATTTGGGGCAACAAAACTTTACTTCAAAACTCCTTTCGGAAAGAAGCACATTAAACTCTACCCAACCGGCATTCGTATTCAGCCAGGAAAATACAGCTAGTGAAAATTACTTAGCCCAGGTAACTCACAGCCGGGTTTTGAATGCCAGGACTGACATCAGCGGCCAGTTTTATATCAGCCATTCTTCTTTTAGTAATACATACTACATGGATGGAAATGACAGCCTGAGGCTTGCCGGGCATTCAGGGGAAGAGGCTTTTGATTATTACGAAAGTACATATAATCCATCGAATGAATTGAGGGATCAAAATCAAATTACCGATATAACCGGTTTTGCTGAAATTACCCGGTACCTGAATGCCAGGAACAAATTACTGGTGGGCCTGGAAGCAAAAATCATTAACTATTCTTTCAGGCTTAATGACCTTTTCTATTTCCCGGTTGATAATGATTCTGAGTTTGGATTGATAACTACCTATGCAAACAATTCCTGGTCAGTGAATAATAATTTACGACTCGAATATGGACTTAGGGCTACACATAGTACATCAAACAACAACATCTACCTAATGCCACGCTTATCTGTTACGTACGATACAGAAAATACGGCTATTGGGTATCATACATTTAATATTTCCGGTGGTATATACCGTCAGTTTTTTAAGCAATATGATGTAACTAATGTAGGGCCAAGCGCTTTGGTTCCTTATAACCGCTTCTTAACTCCTGTTGATGCTTCTATAAGCCCCCCTGCTTCTTACCAGGTTGTATTCAGTTGGTCTGTTACTGCTTCTGAGCAAACGAACATCTTCATCGAAAGCTATTATAAGTGGGAGCCGCAAAGTTATGACCTCAACTTCAATCAATTACTGGCACAGCCTTCAGAACTATTGGAAGGCTATCGCAATCAATCTGACTTTCTAAATGATACAAAGCTATTCTCTTACGGTGGGGCCCTTACTGTAAATCATACTTTTGCTGATCCTGACATAAATCTCAAAATGATTCAGCAGGTCAATATTTCAAAACAAAAAAATGCCGAGCGTTTCCAAAATGACTGGACTCATACCCCTTGGAGTGAGCCTTTCTCATCCTCATTATTTATAGAATGGAAAGTAAATGCTAAACTTTCCATTGTAGGTAATTCAACCTGGACCCCTGTTCGTTACTGGGCATTTAATCAATCATATTATAGTTTTTTGGCAACTCACAATGAAACTTCTTTCGGAGTTTTCAATTTAGAGAACCCGGAAACCCAGCAATTAAAAGATTATTTCCGCACGGATCTTGGTGTCAATTACCTTATTGATCTTGGTAGAAATACCCTCATTACACGGGTTGACTTGGTAAATATCCTCAACCGGAAAAATGAAGTCAGCTACTCATTAAATCCCATGTTTGATGGTAACGGAGGTGTGGAGTATGAAAGGCTGATCCGTACGTTGCCAGGTTTTATCCCTTCTTTATCTGTTCAATTAAATTTTTAGGATTTTTTGGAAACCGACTAGTCATACCTCTTTTGGGCCGTGTATTAATAGTAACTATTAACACATAATCAAAAGAGACCAATGAAAAACCGACTATTCAATTTCTTTATACTTTTCGTTTCTGCTGCTTTTTTATTTACAGCATGTGATAACAACGGGACATCTTCGGATGGGGATCAAAACATTGTAGAAGTTGCATCTTCCAGTGATGACTTTGATATTCTTACCCAGGCAATAACCGATGCCGGACTAACATCTGCTCTCGAAGCTGAAGGCCCATTCACCGTATTTGCTCCGACTGATGAGGCATTCGGAAAGCTTCCTTCAGGATTACTTGAGGGACTTACTAACGAACAACTGGCCACTATTTTACGCTTCCACGTAATATCCGGTAATGCGATAACATCCGGACAGTTGCAGGCTACGCAGGATGTTGGAACTCTCCTGGGAGAAGAGATATTGGTAGAAAATTCAGGTTCAGTAATTGTAAATGGATATTCTACTGTTGTAAATGCAAATATTGAAGCTACAAATGGAATTATCCATGCAATAGATGAAGTACTATTACCAGAAGGCTTCAGAGATGCTAATGTGATCGATAAAGCAAAAGAATTACAGTCTTTCATGACACTGGTAAATGCTGTTGATGATGTAGATTTAACAACTACGCTCAAATACAAAGGTGATTTTACTGTATTCGCACCTACCGATGATGCTTTTAATGCTCTTCCAACAGGATTACTAGGAAGCCTGACAACAGAGCAGTTAACTGAAATTCTTTCTTATCATGTATTAAGTGGTGAGGTATTTGCCGGAGATTTATCGGCAGAGCAGGCACCTGCTTCTTTAACCGGGGAAAGCATATTTGTTACAAAAGATGTACAAGGTAGTGTTACCGTTAATGGTTCTGCATCCGTAGCAACTGCCGATGTTGATGTATCTAACGGCGTTATTCATGCCATAAATAAGGTTATTCTACCTGATGCTTATGGAACCGTTGTCGATGCTGCTTCAAAGCGTTATATGTTTGAAACACTTGTTGAAAAAGTAGTAGAAGCAAACCTTGCAGGAGCACTATCAAACAGTGGAGCTACTTTAACTGTGTTTGCACCCACTGATGAAGCGTTTGGAAAGCTACCGGCCGGATTATTGGATCAACTAACCACCGAACAATTAGCTGAAATCCTTTCTTATCATGTTCTTCCTGTACAGGTAGCTTCCGGAGAATTAGCTGCTTCGCAAAGTGTAGGTTCACTAACGGAAGAAAATGTTTTCGTTACAGTGGATAATGGAACAGTTTCTGTAAACGGCAAAGCCACCGTTATAGCTCCCGATGTAACTACTAATAATGGTATTATTCACGGAATTGATGAGGTTATTCTTCCGAACAAATTCCTGAATATTGTGGGCATTGCTTCAAAAAACTATGATTTATCTACCCTGGTAACCTTATTAGGTGATAACAACCTCGTTGCCACTCTTGAAGGTGATGGCCCATTCACAGTATTTGCCCCTACCAATCAGGCATTTGCTGATGCACAATCCCTCATTGATACATTAACTGAGCAGCAAGTAGAAGATGTTCTTAAGTATCATGTAGCTGGGCTAAAGGCACTTTCCGGTAATCTTTTTGATGGACAAACTGTTCCAACAGTTCAGGGAGAAGATATTACTGTAAATGTTGACAGTGAAAACAATGTTACCCTTAATGGAAGCATTAATGTTACAACTGTTGACCTTGAAGGCACAAACGGTGTAATACACATTATTGATGGTGTGCTTGTACCCCCAAGCTTTCAGAACTAAGATTGCACAATAACTATTCGTCCAAAGCCCGCTTGTAGTTTCTTACAAGCGGGCTTTTTTTATTCAATTAATCCTCAAAAACCCCAAATGTTTGATCTGGTCTCATAGCTAATACCGCCTCAACCATCAAATCAATCAAGTGTTCAACATCATTCATATTACACGTCTCAACCGGGGAGTGCATATACCTGAGTGGTAATGAGATCAATGCGCTTGGAATACCCGTTTGCTGGTAAAAAATACTATCTGTATCAGTTCCGGTCCGCACACTGGTTGCTTCATGCTGTATTTCGATTTTTGCATTCTCGCAAACCTCTTCCAAAAAAGCCACCACTTTGGGGTGATTAGCCCCTCCATGCTGAATAGCCGGACCTTTCCCCATTTCTACTGTACCATGTTCTTTTTGATCAATACCGGGCGTATCAGTAGCATGGGTTACATCTGTAACTAAAGCCACATCCGGCATAAAACGGTAACTCATCATCCGTGCACCAAATCCACCTACTTCTTCCTGTACAGCATTAAGCGCTATTACATTTACTTTCAGATCTTTCTTCTTTTCGTTAAGCTTTCGCAACGCTTCCGCTACTATATATCCTCCGATTCGATTATCTAATGCTCTCCCTGTTAGTATTTCTTCATTGAGATATTCAAAATCTGAGGCATAAGTGATAGGGTCACCTACTTGTACCAGCCCTAAAGCTTCTTCCTTCGAAGAAACACCTATATCAACATATATCTCTTTCCATGCAGGTTGCTTCCCTCCTCCATTTTTCTGGTCTTGTAAATGGATAGCCGTATTTCCTGTAACTCCTACAACACTTCCTCTTTTATTATGGATGAATACCTTTTTTGCCCTGGCTATTGTAGAATCGCTCCCGCCAAGCTTATTTATATATACAAATCCGTTTTCAGAAATGTGCTGAACAACCATTCCTATTTCATCGCAATGGGCTTCAAGCATAACAGTGGCAACATCCCCGCTTATGCTTATTTTAGCAGCGCAGGAACCATAAGCATCGGTAACCACCTCATTTGCAAATTGATCCACATAGTTTTTCCAAACCTGTACACCAGAACCTTCAAATCCGGTTGGGCTGGGAGTTATAAGTAGTTTTTCTAAAAACTGTTTTGCTGATTCTTCTGCCATCCTGATATTTTAATTATTCTTAAATTGGGCTGAATATAATGAATGGAACAATCTTTAGTTATCTAATGCTTGATAATTGATCGCTGTTTATTGTTCATTAAATACTGCTTACTTTCGGCCATGTTAAAGCCTCCGTACAATCCCGACTTTTTTTACCACTGGCACTCACTTTCTGTTCGCTTCAGTGATGTAGACGCCCTCCAACATGTAAATAATGCCATTTTTAATACCTATTATGAAGAAGCCCGTTTACAATTCTTAGGTGAGTATTTTGCCCTCAACAATGAATTTCATGAAGGCAAATCTTTTGTGATGGTGAAGTCGGAAATAGAGTATCTTGACCAAATTAATTTTCCGGATACCATTCTAATCGGAACAGGTCTGAAGAATATTGGAAACTCAAGCCTTGTAGCACTACAAGCCATATACCATTCCAAAAGCAAAAAATTACTTAGTGTAGCTGAAACCAAAGGGGTTTGGTTTGATATTCACAAGCAGCGCCCGGTAAAACTTCCGGAGATTAAGAACCTGGAAACCATGCTCATTAAATCTGAAAAAGATGGATAAAAGTACCCGGTATAAAATTTTTAATGATCCTATCCATGGTTTTATAACTATCCCAAAGGGATTGGTTTTACGATTAATAGATCATCCCTACGTTCAACGTTTACGCCGCATCCGCCAGTTAGGGCTGGGCTACCTTGTTTTTCCTGCAGCTGAACATTCCCGATTCTCTCATGCACTGGGAGCGTTGGAATTAGGACAACGCGTACTCAATAATCTTAAGGAAAAAGACACTACAATAAGCGCTAAGGAATATGAGGCGACCCTGATTGCCATTCTCTTACATGATGTTGGGCATGGCCCCCTATCGCACACTCTGGAGCATACATTGATTAAAGACTTCAATCATGAAATGATGAGCCTGGCCATAATGCATCAACTGAATACCGAATTTGACGGTGCTTTAGATATGGCCATTGCCATTTTTACCAACCAGTACAAAAAGAAGTTTTTAAATCAGCTTATTTCTTCTCAACTGGATTTAGACCGGCTGGATTACCTTAGAAGAGATAGCTTTTTTACAGGCGTTTCAGAAGGAGCGGTAGGTATAAATCGTATTCTTAAAACTATGCGGGTTTTTAAGGGTAATATTGTGATAGAGAAAAAAGGTATTTATGCAGTAGAGAACTATATCATTTCCCGCAGGTTGATGTATATGCAGGTTTACCTGCACAAAACTGTTCTCAGCGCAGATGCTTTGCTGCGTAATATCTTTCACCGGGTTCGCCACCTGATTGATTCAGGAACTCAGCTTTCTTTTGCCTCCAATAGCCTGAAATATTTTATGGTAGAACAACCATCTGCAAAAAGAAAACTTACCAAAAAAATGATCTCGGCATATACTCAGCTGGATGATCACGATATATATTTGAATATCAAATTATGGGCACAAAATTCAGACCGGGTACTTGCTGACCTTTGCAATCGGTTTTTAAACCGTTCGCTTTTCCGAACTACTTTTTTCGATAAGGCCCCGTCAGAAGAGACAAAGGAAAAGCTAAAAACCAAAACAAAAGAAGTACTGAAGCAACTTGGCTTGCCTTATGGAGAAGATAACCTGAAGTACTACTATAGTTTTGATCGCAGCTATTCTGAAGCATATAAATACCAAAATGAAAGTATCTGGATCCTGGAAAACGATCATGCTATTGAGTTCTCAAAAGCTGCTGATACTAAAAATATTATTGCCTTAACTGAGCCTGTGGTAAAACACTACTGCGTACATTTGAAGGAGATAAACATCTAAACCTGGCTTTACAGAATCTCCTTAACCCTTTCTTATTTTATTGCACCCAACTCTCCTGTTTCTATCCAGCTTTTTCCAATTTTATCGCGGTATTCCGGGAAAAATCTATCTGGTTTATTAAATAATACAGTCTTTAAAACTGGTATAAACCATTTGGGAATTATAGCTAAATCAATAAATAATTTGATATTTGTATTTAATTGGCAAATAGTTTTTATTGAACCCATTATAAGTATTTATAGAACGTTAGCATATAGAAAGCTGCGAAAGTAGCATTTAAAGTTAAATAAGGGTACAGTTTACTTAACTATTAAGAGTCTTTGTAGAGGTCTAAGCTTTTCCCTGTATTTATTCAATCCAGAACCTTACTAAAATCCATTTCTCATGAATCATGACTCAAACTCACCTATTCATACTGCACTATTAGATTTAGTTGGCGATGTCTCTGCCTCGTTAGCCTTTTCGGCGTTGGTCACCGATGCTGCCGGGGCGGCCGTCATCCATGTGGATGGCTCTACTACTAACCAGTTGGTCATTTCGATTACCAACCAAACTAGTGGAGACATCACCTTTGCCCAGCTAAAAGGCTCTGCTTCCTCCGGGAACTGCAACCTGGTACTCAAACTCCCCAACAACCAGCTCTATTTTTATAACGCCCCGGCTATTGACGGGGCTTCCACGCCCGGAACCTGGGAACTGGCCACGGATTCTGCCTCCGGGGGAGCCGGATGGGTGGATACCATTTACCTGGCCAATACCGGCACCTGTAAACTTACTGCTAACGGAACTGCCGGGGATACTCTAAGCGTGGTTATCAATTACAGTGGAGCTGTTCCCGACGATCCCAAAGCCCTTAATATCCCCGTTCAGCTTAGTTACCTGAATATTACCAATGCTTCCGGAACTCCTCTTAAAGGAACCACTCCTGCCCAAACCATGGGGCTGATGGCCAATGCCGGGCGCCCTTCTCCCTTAGTAGGTTCTTTTGTAGGCCCACAAGCCGTACTCAACGATGGCACCACCCAGCATGAGCTTACCCTGCGCATGGTCAATACTTCACTGGATCCTTTGCAGTTTATTGTTCCGCCTTCGGGCAGCCCTACTCAAAGCTATATTGAGGTGGCTGTACCTGTTTCTGATGTAGCTGCTGATGCAGTATGGGCGTTATGTGATTCGGCCGCCTGGGGCTCGGTCACTGTGGCTATGGCAGGAAGTGCTTCCAAAGGCTGGAAGGCCAGCAAAAGCGCCACTACCGATGGGGTGATCACGCTGGAACCTGATTTTTCGACCGTACAAAACATCCCGCCCGGGGGAACCCTGGAACTTCAGTTCTCGGGAGTGGTCTCAGGACTGGAGCCCGGGGTGGTGCAGGTGCAGGTGCAGCTGAATCGCTTCGCCCTGATTGGCACGCAAACCTTTGGAGCGGCCCTGGAGAAATCCCCATTAGTCTATAACAACGGGCTGGGCACCGGTATGACGTTGTCTGCGGGTACACTTGGTACCAACACGGCCTTGAGCATCACCGGGGACAGCAGCAATCCTCTCACCCATCTCACACAGTCTGGTTCAGGCCCCGCCCTACAAGTAGATGGTGGGGATGTCAATCTTAGTAACTCACTTTCCGCTAATAGTGCGACCATTTCTGAATCAGTACGAATAAACGGTCCGTCTTCCGCTTCTTCAAATCCTTCACTCAGCCTGGGAGGGTATGGAAACTTCAATGTTGATGCCGATGGCACCAAAGCTGGAAGATTTACAGTACAGAATGGCGGAAATGTAGGCATTAACAATCCGAGTCCATCCACTACATTAGATGTGACTGGAGATGCTAAAGTCTCCGGTTCAGTTTCTGCAAACAGTCTCTCGTCCAACTCGGCTACCGTCAGTGGTGGATTGAATGCAGGTAGTGCATCTGTCTCCGGCTCATTATCTGCTAATTCTGTTTCTACAAATGGAGCATCTGTGAATGGAAGTTTGTCAGCCAGCTCTGCATCAATTAGCAATGGTATATCTGCTAATGGTTTTATTACACTGTGTGACGCACCTGACTATTCCAAAGGTACAGTGGGTATTGGAAATTATGCTGTACCTAACGTTAAACTGTATGTTAATAATAATCAAACTACAGGGTATGGAGTTAAAATTGTCGCTCCAAGTTTAGGAGGTGGTAACCATTGGTGGGCTCTTGATGTTCATGGTTATTGCATTAATACAACAGGGTCTTGGTATCAATTATCTGATGTAAACCTAAAAGAAGGCATTCAATCATTCGAAGATGGCTTGAGTACACTTCTTCAAATTGAGCCCGTTAAGTATCGACATATAGAGGATGCTAATCAGGGAGATGGGGAACATATTGGACTATCTGCTCAAGCACTTCAAAAAATTGCTCCTTACATGGTTGGAAAAACCAGGCTAACACTAGACAGTGATGAAGAATATCTTTGCATAAATCCCGGTCCACTTACCTACATGCTTATAAATGCTGTAAAAGAGCTCAACGCAAAGATTGAGACCCTTGAAGAAAAAATTGAAAAGCTTGAGGGTAAATAAGCTAAACACCAACTCAGATAAAAAATACACATTATGAGTATTCCATTCGATCCTAAACATGCTGAGCTACTTGAACTAGTTGATACGGTTTCCGCCTCGTTAGCCTTTTCGGCGTTGGTCACCGATGCTGCCGGGGCGGCCGTCATCCATGTGGATGGCTCTACTACTAACCAGTTGGTCATTTCGATTACCAACCAAACTAGTGGAGACATCACCTTTGCCCAGCTAAAAGGCTCTGCTTCCTCCGGGAACTGCAACCTGGTACTCAAACTCCCCAACAACCAGCTCTATTTTTATAACGCCCCGGCTATTGACGGGGCTTCCACGCCCGGAACCTGGGAACTGGCCACGGATTCTGCCTCCGGGGGAGCCGGATGGGTGGATACCATTTACCTGGCCAATACCGGCACCTGTAAACTTACTGCTAACGGAACTGCCGGGGATACTCTAAGCGTGGTTATCAATTACAGTGGAGCTGTTCCCGACGATCCCAAAGCCCTTAATATCCCCGTTCAGCTTAGTTACCTGAATATTACCAATGCTTCCGGAACTCCTCTTAAAGGAACCACTCCTGCCCAAACCATGGGGCTGATGGCCAATGCCGGGCGCCCTTCTCCCTTAGTAGGTTCTTTTGTAGGCCCACAAGCCGTACTCAACGATGGCACCACCCAGCATGAGCTTACCCTGCGCATGGTCAATACTTCACTGGATCCTTTGCAGTTTATTGTTCCGCCTTCGGGCAGCCCTACTCAAAGCTATATTGAGGTGGCTGTACCTGTTTCTGATGTAGCTGCTGATGCAGTATGGGCGTTATGTGATTCGGCCGCCTGGGGCTCGGTCACTGTGGCTATGGCAGGAAGTGCTTCCAAAGGCTGGAAGGCCAGCAAAAGCGCCACTACCGATGGGGTGATCACGCTGGAACCTGATTTTTCGACCGTACAAAACATCCCGCCCGGGGGAACCCTGGAACTTCAGTTCTCGGGAGTGGTCTCAGGACTGGAGCCCGGGGTGGTGCAGGTGCAGGTGCAGCTGAATCGCTTCGCCCTGATTGGCACGCAAACCTTTGGAGCGGCCCTGGAGAAATCCCCATTAGTCTATAACAACGGGCTGGGCACCGGTATGACGTTGTCTGCGGGTACACTTGGTACCAACACGGCCTTGAGCATCACCGGGGACAGCAGCAATCCTCTCACCCATCTCACACAGTCTGGTTCAGGCCCGGCCTTACAAGTAGATGGCGGGGATGTGAGTATTAGCAAAGGCCTATCGGCTGCCAGTGCTACCATATCGGGAGCCGCTTCTGCCGATAGCATCGCTGCTAACTCAGCCACAGTAAATGGAAACCTGACCGCTAACGCCGCTGCAGTTTCAGGAGCCGTGTCTGCCGGCTCGGCATCTGTTTCAGGTGCTACCTCAACCGACAGTCTGACCGCTAACTCTGCTAAGGTGAATGGTGTCATTTCAGGAACTGATCGTATCGGTGGCGGAGCCGCAAGTGTTCAGGGTTATGGAACCGGGGGGAATGCCGGAGTTTTTGCATTTAAATATGACAAAGCAAATTTTGGAGATTCTCCAACGGCTATTCAAATCTGGAATAGTTCTGCAATGGTATTTAAGACATTTATAGTCAATCACCCATTAGATCAGGAAAAGCATCTTGTTCATGCCACCTTGGAAGGCCCAGAAGGTGCCGTTTATTACCGTGGTGAAGCACAGCTAAAAAATGGTAAATGTACCGTAACTCTTCCCGATTACTTTGAGGCTTTTACCAGGAAAGAACAGCGAACCATAATTCTCACAAATATCGATGGCTTTGACAGGATTGCGGTTAAAAGTATTGATGGTGAAAAGATCAAAAATGGAACATTTGTTGTCATTTCTGAGAATCCTGATTCCACGCAGAAATTTGACTGGGAAGTAAAAGCGGTAAGATCTGATGGCCCAGCATTAGAAGCTGAACCAGATAAAAAAGACCATTTGGTAGGTGGCTTTGGACCATACACATTTGAGATAGCAAAGCGAAAGCATGAAGAAAGAAATTAAGAACCATTTATAAGGCTATTATGTCAACCAATATCTTATTAGTACCAATACAACTGGACGCGTTCTATGCAGATGGAACTACTGAGCTGGCAGCGCCTTTGGCTGATTTTACCAAGTTGCCTTATTATTCTTACGATCCACCTTCAGGTTTAGCTACTCAACCTAAAGCCGGTATGCTTACCAGGCTCAAGCGTATGGTTGGTATGGCAGTACCGCCGCCTCCGCCGCCACCTCCCCCAAAAGGAGGTGGAGTTAATGGCGATCATACTTTTTTGAGTGATACAGTTTTTAGGTCTCCCAATCCTTCCTTTAAAGGTTCGGATGATACTTGGACTCCTCAAAAAGGCTTACACTTGCATTGGGCACTGCCCGATGCACTCACAGCGAGCAGAAAAGATCCAAAAAGTGATGGGAAGTCACGCTTTCCACAAGTTCCAAATCGTTGGATGGTGGTTCTGTCAACAAAAAGTGGCGCTACCTGGACAGAGCAAAATGCCTGGGTAGTAGAAAGTGATTACCTATATCCCGATCCTAAAACCAACCCAAAATCTTGTGGAATAAATGCTATCTCGTTTCCAATTGCTCCACCAGAGGTATTTCAGCAACTGTTGGATACCCCCGTTCCCCCACCAGAGCATAATCCAAGTACACAAGATGTAACCAACTATCCTTTTTATTACCAGGCTCCGTTTCGCTGCATGGGAAGAAATGAACCACTTAAAACCTGGCAGGGTGATACTAACCAAAATGAATATTTACCTCAATACAACCCAGCGGGCTTAACTGCTGTTGGTTATGGACACCCTTTATTTGCCGCTATTTACTCTAACTGTTTTAGCGTATTTGGATTTCACGATGACCTAAGTTCCGGGTCTTACCCACGCAGATATGATCTTATTGGTTGGTATGATGATGAGGATACAGACTGCTTAACACTTTTTCAAAATCTTGCGCCGGGAACTTCTGCCTGGGATGCCCTTAAAGCAGAATATAACTGGTCCAGTACTGATGAAAGCGGAAACCTTCCCGCTCAAAGTGTGTACTACTCCAGGTTGGAGATGAATGCGCCGCTGACTGGTAGCATGCCTTCGGGTACATCAACTTTGACTGTGGGTAATACTGCTACAGAAGCGTTATCGGCTTACCTTTCGCAAACCTTACAAAGCGACCCGGCTGATCAGTTAATTGTGGAAGAACAATTAGAAGCTATGGGACTTCACCCTAAGCTTGGAGTCGAAGATGTTGACCTTGGTGCTAAATTCAGAGAAGCCCGACATGATAAGGGATTCAAAAAAGTTAATGGAGGTAGCTTGTGGTCAGTACGGGCAAAAAGCACTACTACTTCGGCATCAACCCCTACTCAGGATCAAAACTCGGAGGTTACTCTACCTGATGGATTAGCACACTTACTTAATAAGGTAAATATACTACAAGCTGGATATGACGCTTCCTGGGATAATATTAATTCGTTGAGACGTCGTGCTTTTGCCGACTGGTACCGTTTAGAATATCAGCGGGTTACCGAGCATACAACCGGACCCCAATTACCCTCCATCAATGACATCCTGGCCTACTCGCAGGATAGTGTATTAAAGCCTATGCAGGAGTTAGCAGCTGCTACAGGTCAAATTAACTACAGTACTGATAACACAGGAAAAGCAACAATTACAGTTGAAGACACGGGTCGGCAGTATGACCTTACTGTTCAATTCAGTATTGCACAGCAATTATTGCAGGCTATAAATAATCTAAGCCAGCAACTTGGGTTTTATAATGCTGGAAAAGCTGCCCAAGCTGCAAAACTTGAATACTACCTGATTCGTAAAGGAGCCCCTCGTTTTTATGCCCCTACCGACCCTGCGGTATTACTGGATGGTGATGCATTGGTAATGAGCAATAGATATGGGAATAGCGAAACACTGGAATGTGGATTATGTGCTGTTACAGAAATAAAAAACTCGTTAACCGATACTCTACGCAGTAATGGATTATCATCCGGTGGTGCTTTCAGCACCATATTGGACGCAATTGATAAGCAGATTCAAGGTAATGGATTAGGTTTCAAAAGCCAGTCTTCACAACCCTGGCATCCGGTTTCTCTGGAATGGTCGAGCCAGGTTTGGCCGGAAAAAAGAAATACAAGCGTTGGGTTAGCAGGTGAAGGAATTCAGTACGGGGTAGACTTTGTGAGCGGAACTTACGAAGTGGATGTGGACGCCACTGATTTAAAGATCAAAGAAAAGCCTTATGGGCTAGCAAACCCTGAGACTCCGTATGATTACACGGGCAGGGTTGTGTTAGTATCTCATGCTCCTGATAATATGCAGAACTCTATCAAAGGCTATCTGATGCCTTTAACGTTACAAAATCTGAAAACCGGTGGCATCAGAAGTCAGGTAATTGATGATGAAACAGATTATCAATACGACCTTCAATTATTCACATGGGCTAATACAATATTTGGCATTGCAAAACCTCCTTTTTTGGGAAACCTGAAAGATCCCTCAACTCTTACGCCATCTGAAATAACACAGCAGAAAAACGAAATTGCTACATGGATGGGAATGCAATATCCGTTTGTAGAAGAAGTAAATAATAAGAAACAGCTAATTGATCTTGGTACTCTTGTGTCAAACCACTCTGATTGGAGCAGTATCAGACCCGTGATATTAGACGGAGCCAAGTTAGGTCTGTTTAGTTCCCTCTCTACAGCTGAACAAGCAAAAGATCCTCTAGTAACTGCAGTAAATGCCTACAATACATTAACCGGTAAATCTTTGCTATCCCAGGCATTAAGTGGCTTTAATGATGCATTGCTAACCCAGGAGCGTGAGTTTCAGCTCCCTGTTTGGGATTGGCGGGTTATTAATATTGAAGAACAGAAATCCTACACACGGGATTTAGCCAGGAACTTGGATGGTATTCACACAGCACCCGTGTTTGATGGTGCCTTCCTTCCAATCAGATCGGGAGTTATGCAAGTTTCGGGGTTAACAGTAGTGGATTCATTCGGACAGTACTTACCTCTTAATTATGGAGGGCCAGCTGCTACAAAAAAATCAGAGCGAATGACCATACTTAGTAATGTAGCAGCTTCAGTAAGTACACCTTCAAATATAGCAACAACTGCTGAAAACCAGAATTACCTGTATTTACCGCCCAGAGTTACCCAGGAAACAAGGCTTAATTTCCGGTGGCTGGCAGCTGATATGGGAAATGCCTCTGGTATTGGAGATGAGCCGGAAATGAATGACCACCCGGCAACTACCCCTGTATGTGGCTGGGTTTTACCTAATAACTTAGATGGCAGTCTCGCGATTTATTCTGCTGATGGTTCTGCACTTGGTTCGTTAGTTCAAAGTGATGTTGGTGGTACATTTTCGGTTGTTTGGGAATCAGCTCCGGGTACTAATAATTATACTCCTGTATCAAAACTGCCAAACCCACATTTATACGATTTTGTATCGAATATCATTGCATGGGGATCAGGAAGTAAGAGTACCTGGCAGGACTTTCTATCCAGCATTAATACTGCACTCCAAAACATCGATCCGAAAAGTTTTGCCCAGCACCCCGCTTTATCGTTGCTTATGGGAAGACCCATAGCATTAGTACGTACAAGCCTTCAAATTCAAACAAAAGGCTACCCTGATATTGATCAAACTGTTGAGGCATTTAACTATGATCAAAAGAATAACTTATTCACTCGCCTTACAAATGGGTTTGATAAAGTAACTATTCCAATACGACTTGGCGAAGCCAAACAGCTTAATGATGGTTTGGTTGCCTATTTTGTAGAAGACGGACAGGGAGGTTTTACGCCCGGACCTAACAGCTTGGCTCATTTCCCTGAACTGGAGCAAATCGGTGCTGTTGCTGATACGTTAAGCCTTACATTATCGGACGATCCTATGAAGCTGACCATGCTGGTTGACCCTCGTGGTTCCGTGCACGCAACCTGTGGGTTCCTACCCACAAAACAAATCAGTATTCCACCTGATCAGTTTGCAAAGGTTCTGAGTACCATGTCGGTCACCTTCCTTACTTCTCCGGTCATTACAACGAAGCAAAGTGTAAAATATCCGCTTCCGGCTGAAGCAGGTTATGGCTGGTCCTGGTTAGACCGGCCTACCGGTTTTACCTGGAATCGTGTAGCAGATATTCAAAATACCTCACGGGAAGCTATCTACGAACAGCAACGAATCCTGGAAGGCTGGTTGAAACTAAGCCCCCAAACTGAGAAAGAGATAAACTAAAAACCGTCAGCCATGCCCAGCAATTTTGGAACTTTATTTACCTACTCCGGCCCCGCTGGACAAGATGGGTTTTATAAAATTCTTGCCCCCTGTGAAAATTCGATGAATTGTCATCAGGCAATGCTTGAACTGTTTATGAATGCTCTTAAGTTGTCAAGTATTCGCTACCGGACAGGTTCATTTCCAAGCCCTTCTCCAATCCCTTCTATAGATTCAGAAGCCAAACTGAATGATTTACTTCAGATTATTCCTGAAGATCTACAGGATCCTTTGTCCCAGGTTATGTATGAACAATATGAAGTGGACAGCGACACGGGCACTATTGGCAACAATGCCTGGTACATAAAAACTTATGCTGACGCTGCAACGAAAGCCACTTTGCAGACTTCCGTTGACCAAGTCCGTTCCTATAATTATGCTTTATTTTATAATGAGTTGTTAGGTGAATACGGTACTAAAGGATGGGCTGGCATACCAGCAGCTATCCCGCTAACCACCCCTCAAAGCCCCCCAGGCAAAGCTGCTGTATTAGCAGCAATTGCCACTCTGGCTACCTGGATACGTGCAAGCGACCCAAAACTTGTTGCACTAACTATTCTACGAGCAAAAACAGCTGTCCAGATTCTCAACGACCTTTATGGAGCTGTTCCATTGGCTGATGTCTCAACCATTTTATTTACTCGTGCATTGGTTAAGCAAATCCAAAGTAGCGGAGGTACTCAGGTAACAGCAACCCGCAAACATGCTAAAACTGTTTTTTTTGAAGAAGTACAGGCAGCTTTAGGCAATGCTGCCTCTATATGGCAAACAACAGCAAGCTTAAAAAAACTGGCTGATCAGATTCGGGCAAATCCCCCAAGTGAAATTAACAAAACCCCTTCTGAAGTACTTATCACCTTCAGCCAGGTCATAGAAGTATTCGACATGGCCTTGTCTGATGCCACCACTACAGCTCATGCTAAAACAGATATCCTGAATATACTAACCTCCATTAACGGTAAAACAACCAGTACTCCGGATTATTTGTTAACACAACTTCAAAATACCTGTGACATCCTGAAGGTAGCACTCAACCCAGACCCTTTAACGCTGGATGCATGGGTTGTAGAAATAAATGAAGAAATACCTACAACTGTTCATTATTCTGATATTGACGGATTGATGGAGCTCGTCCTGGATCAAATTACGCAAATACCCTTAACCTATAGTGGTGCTGCCGTTAGTTTTTATGGATTCAGTAACTATGATGATATAAAGTTCAAAGATCGCATTGTCAACATTCCTGGCGGTAACCCAGCTACTACAGACACAATAACAGTAAGCGCAGACGCTGCAGAGAATGGAACAGCATATAGCAGACCTATATTTGGTGTGTTTACAAAAGGCGCTCAAAATGAAACTTATTTGAAGTTCTTCAATATATCGCCCATCCCAAATGGCACATTTTACTTTACGGATCCAAAGAATCCACAGCAGGTAAATCAAAACTTTTTCCCTACTGCTGATCCAGCAACTACATTGACGTTCAACTTTAGTTTAGTCACTATAAATGGTTTGAAAAAGGTACCCGCCGGTGGAATTGGACCATATCCTGAAGGCCGGTCGTACAAAAAAGTAACCGCAAGTGGTAGTACCAGTAAGCAAGTCTTTTTTGACTGTATTAGAACACTTTCGAAATGGAAGAGTTTAGAAGGAAAGCTTAAATATGATGTACTCTATCAAACTTCCGTAAGTCCGTCTGATGCTGTCAGTATCACTACTCATTTGATTTGGTACATTAGTTCAGGAGACCTTACCAGAACTGACAATGTGGACGACAGCCTGTGCTTTTGGGCATGGCTGGCACCTACTGAAATCAAAGCAGCATATCCTCAAATTCCATCACTAATAGGGCTTCCTCCGGAGAGGAATTTGGATCGTTGTAGCAGCGTAGCGTTTATTCAGGCAAACCTTAACGAAAACCCTGCAGACGCCTCGCCGCCTGTTCAGCTTTTTGTAAACCGGGATCCAGGACCTTCAAGCGGTATCTATGTCCTTACCAATTCACCTAGCTCAAGGTTACCTGCTGATATTGATAAGGTGTTGGATCGAGATTCTTCAAGTGCAGGTGCATCTGCTCCGTTAGCTGAGCAAGCAAGGAAAATGTCATATTTTTTCAATTTCAGGTATTATCGAAAAATTGACCTGGAAGCAGGAAAGGTAATAAAATGGCTACCTGCTTCGAATAAGCCTAATACACTCGCTGATGGTATTGACCTAACAGCAAAATACAGACGTGACCTACCTGAAGGTTATGATCAGGTCATCGGCATTGAAACACCCATTTCATTTAACCTGCTGAGCAACATAGCATTCTTTAAAAGTTACACTGCACCCAATGCCACAGCAGGAATTTCCCTTAAGAACAAAGGTAATGACTTATTTCGTGCAAGAGGAAAAAGGCTGGCCGCCGGAAGTGTAATGGCAAAACTTAGAAATTATATTAATGTTACTCCTAAACCAGGATCCAATACCTCTCTTTCTGCTTCGCAAATGAGCAATTGGGAAATAGCCGAATCTAACAAGGCCCGGGAAGCCTGGCAAGGGTTAAAAAAAACAAGGAGAGACCGATTACCAACCGATCAGGAATGGTGCCATTTATTAGGCCATGGCGATGGTGGAGATGAACGTTTTGGCAACTTTGTAAGCGGTAGCTTTCACTGTAACACTGAACAACTCGCCATGGAGTCAAAAGGGAGAAGACAAGTAACACAAAGCGAACCGAAAGGCACTTATACATTGAGAAGTACGGCTTATTTATTCAATGATGGCGAAAATTTACTATCCAGCAATTACCTGAATAATGATCGTGCTTATGCCCAAATGAAAAAAGTTTATGCTGCATTAAGCAAACCTAAGGCCGGCCCCACCCTTCCTGATAAATCCGGTACCGTACTGCCCTTCGCGGCTTTTCTGAGGTATAAAATGTATGTCAACCCCTCAATAGGTGATGCAGCAGGTGCGCCAACAAGAGCTTCTTTTCAGAAACTGTTCGATTACATTTTTGAAGGGCAAAGTGAATTTATTGATCAGCATCAGTTTGCCATCATTAAATACGCAAGCTGGTTTTGTTTAGCCGGAGAGGACGCTTTTAAAGCATGGTATGTAGAACAAACCGCAACAGCTGTAGCAGGAGATGCCGCGGAATAATTGATAACCTATGCCTACAAATTTAGAAAGCTTTTTTACTTATAACGGAAAACCAGAAGAAGATGGTTTTTACAACCTTATTAAGGGTTGTGAAAACTCCATGTTGTGTCATAAGGTTATTCTTGAGCTCTTTATGGATGTTCTGAAAACCAATAGTACTCTAAAACGCACAGGAACCTTTACACCAATACCTAACAAAATCCCAAATCAAAAAGATCTCGATGCTCTATTGGATTATCTACCCGAAGAGGTAAAAGACCCTATGGTGCAGGTTTTCTTCGAAGAATGGAACAATAGTCCGGATAGTGATGAGATAGGAAACAATGCCTGGTATGTGGAAACTTATGCCGGATCAATTGATGGCACTGGTGACTCTTCTTCTTTACAAGTAGCTGTAGATTTTGTTCGTGCTGCATACTATACCGAGGAATACAATAACCTACAGAAAATATATAATGAGAAGGGATGGACTGTAACAGATATCCCGAATCCTTTACCCAATTCCGATATGCAGACCCCCCCTACTAAAACCAATGTCATTACTTTTTGCGGTGAATTGAGTGATTGGATTAAAGTGAATGATCCCGAAGTAATAGCACTAACCAATTTGCAAGATGCCACTACCTATGGAGATGCAGATGCCATCCTCACAGCAATTCTTGGAGCCTCTCCTATCGCTAATGTGGATACTACAGACTTTTGTACAGCTCTTCTAAATGAAATTGAAGCTACTAATAAGTCGGGTTTGCCTTCGTCTATTGGTGCAAGAAGACAACTTATAAGATCTTCACTAGCGGAAATAAATAAAGGCGGTTCCATCTGGAAAACCAGTGAATCTTTAAAAGCGCTTGCAAATCAATATACTGGTAAAGATGAAGAATATTGGAGGACTAAAGTACCAAAAGCCTTTGACTTAATTAATCAACTGTTTTACCAAGGTTTAACTTTAGCCGATCAAACCAATGTAGCAGCAGTAAGAGCATCTATTCTGGATATATTCAAAGATTTTCAGTCCTCATTCTCGGTAACTACCTATCTCTTTCAGGAGCTAAATAATACTTGTTCAGAGCAAATCAAGGTTGTGAATCCTGACCTTGCAATGCTGGATGCGTGGATTGATGAAATTAATGAACCAATCCCTGACGCGATTCATTATTCTAACATAGAATTATTAATGAAGTCCGTCTGTGATATTCTCGAAAGTATTCCACTAATATATAAAGGAAGCAATGCTAATCTCTTTTCATTTACCGACTATGACAATATAAATGCCAAAGCGAATGCCTGTAGCTTTCCAGATGGTGAAAACTCATTAACCTCTGATGAATTAAATATTTTTCCTGATGCTGTTGAGTACGAAAACAACCCTCCAAGCCAAATAAAGAAACAGTTCCGCCCGGTTTATGGTATTTTTACTAAAGGAGAGGATTCCTATTTTAAGTTTTTTAATGTTGGATCGGTCATTACCGATGGTAGCTTTTATTTTGAAGATTCTTCAAACCCTACTTTAATAGAAACCAAGTATTACCAGAGTTCATCTGCTTCTGGCCCACTAAACATAGACCTGAGTGCATGCACTATAAATGGCAATAAAGCTACTCCTTTTGGAGGTGTCTCAGGTCTTACAAAAGAAGGTGTCCAAAATACGATACCCGGTGTTAAGGATTATAAAGAGCAAAAAGGAAAAAGTATTTCCAAACAAAATTTCTTTGCTGCAATCAGGCTCTTAACCAAATGGAAGGATTTAAAAGGCCAGCTTAGTTATGAAGTTCTCTACTCAACCATACCTGGTGAAGATAACTATGATACTCACCTTATCTGGTATGTTGCTTCTGGAAATTTAGATAGAACAGATAAAGTTGATGATAGTTTGTTTGTTTGGGAATGGTTAGCTCCTGGTTCAGTAAAAGACAAATATCCAAATCTTTGGAAGTTTTTAGAACTTCCTGAAAGTCGCCAGTTGGTTCGTTCGAGCCCTTACGCTGATACCGCTAGTCTTGGAGGCACGACTGTCCGCATAACAGATTTATTCTCACTTGATCTCGCCGTATTTGGTTATCCCCTTGTATATATCAATGACGAACTATTCGTCCCTACCAATACGCCCAATACAAATTTACCGTATGCAATAGATCAAGTACTCGAACGGGCCGCAGGAACTTCTACTTCTCTTGATGATCTATCAGTCGACTTACTACAAATATTTAACTTTGCTTATTATAGAAAAGCAACAATGACTGGTAGTCGATTAAAAGTTATAAAATGGATACCAGCAAACCACCGGCCAAATAATTTAGATGATGGAATTGATCTGGGAGATGTTGGACAACCTCAAAATCTATCTGCCATTGGAATAAGTCCGTCAATATCTTTTAGGAATAATAATAATGTAGAGTATTTTAAAAAATATACCGGATCTGATGGCCCTGCTCACACCTCCTTGAAAAATAAAGGGAATCCATTATATCGGGCCAGAGGGAAACGATTACCAGCAGGTTCTGTCATGGCAAAACTAAATGCTAGCAGAGCAACAGGCACTAGCGCTTTACCTATCAAAAGTTCTTCTCTATCTGCATCTGATTTTGGAGATTGGGTACTTTCGAATTCAGAGGATTATGTATTGCCTGAATGGAAAAAATTGAAAATGAATAACAGAAGCGATTTGCCCACTAATCAGGAATGGTGCCATTTACTTGGGCATGGTGATAGCGGTGACGAACGACTGGGTAATTTTGTGAGCGGCAGTTTTCATTGCAATACCGAGCAGTTAGCTATGGAATCAAAAGAACGGAGAAGTATCACACAACAAGCTCCTAAAGGTAAATATCACCTTCGTTCAACGGCCTATCTCTTTAACGATGATCATAAACTGCTTAAAGATGATTATTTAACCAATGATGCGGCCTACCAGAAAATGGTAAAAGTGTATAGTGCGCTACAGGTCAAAAAAGGAAAAACTATGAAGCTTACCGGGGCCGGCACTGTTATGCCGTTTGCTGCATTATTTAGATACAAAATCTATGGCAATTTTGACTCTGATGGGGATGATGCTGCAGCAGGCAGCCAGGTTGAGCTAAAACTCTTTGATCACATTTTCGAAGGCCAAAGCGAATTCATTGATCAACATCAATTCAATATCCTGAAGCACGCTGCCTGGTTCTGTGTTGCGGGGATGGATGCTTTTGACAAATGGTATAAAGAACGAGTAGTTGCGTTAAATGCAAAAATGGAAACTGAGTAAATAAAATTATGAATACTCCACTACAACAAATCACTCCGGTTGGAGGAACATTAACACTTACTGCTGATGACCTTGGTAACTACGCTTACTCCGGCATAAGAAATGCGTTAAAGCTTACAAGTGATTTAAGCATTACAAATTGTACCATTCCTATTCCCGCTACTGCAAACCTTCTAATAGCTGAAGGGAATATTGCATCATTCTTAGGACAGGGACAGGCAACTATCAGGCTCTATTTGTTTGAGGTGGCTACTCTTCTGGATACCACTGAAAGACATGCAGTATTACTTTTCACCTCTTTACCAGCCGGACTGGATGTATCAAAATTTTTGAGCCCTTTCTGCAAAAATGCCAGTGGCACCTCTCTGCCTGCTGAGGTCACTGCATTGCAAACTCTTTCGTTCGATACCAGTGCCCCATACTTATTGTACTCAACCCTAGCTTATGATAATTCCTCGTATGTAAACCCGGTTTTTCCCCCTGAAAATGATACCACCTTATCAGCCCCAATTAAGAGCTTTATCCAAACTGTAAAAGCCGAACTCGCCCAAGGCTATTTATTTGAAGCTACGGCTCAATTGCAATCAACTATCACTATCCCACCTCCTTCCGGATCGCCTGCTGGTACTCCTTCAACAACCATTGATTTATCAACCGTTTTAAAAGTTTTGGGACTGGATGCATTAGTAACCGCTAGTTTTAGCATTACGGGTCAACTTGAGTTTGAAAGAGCTTCGAGCACCTTAAATCTATTTCATCAAATTAATGCTTCGGCTACACCTGTTCCTTTAGATCCAACTATTAAAGCAGCGGGCATTGGTATCAATTTGGGATCAGGGGTTATTCAAATACCCACATTTATTCTTCAGGGCCAGCTAACGTTGGGAAGTACCCCATCTGATGTGGAAATGATTTTTAGCCCGTATTTAGAACAGTTACAAGTTAAGTTTTCTCATTTACCTGATTTCGCTGATCTGGCGACCCATTTCACTGGAACATCACTAAACGATATTTTAGGTGGCTCACTTCCCGAAAATGCAATCTCCGATCTGGGTGCATTAGAAATCCTCTCGCTGGATCTGACCATTGCTCTGGATGCATTAAGTGTAACCGCTCTATCATTCAGTATTTCAACCGAGCATCCTTTGGCTCTTTTTGACGGAATTACGCTGCAACCTGCCCTTATTGTTTCCTTTACTGATCCATTCGCTTCCTACTATTCTGTAAATATTGACGTAGTTGGAAAATGGTTCTTCAAAAGTAATTCCCTTGATACCATACTTATGGTGCAACGTGGTCCAGTTGCTGCTCAGGACAGTACCACATTTATTGCCCGTATGGGTTTAGGTGCGGGTATCGATCTTATTGAGGTTGCAGCCTCCCTCTTTCATAAGCAGATATCGGGATTGCCTACACTTACATTATCTGACGTTGAAGTAATTGCTCAAAAAACAGGAAGTGGAAATTCTGTAAAGGAATCCGTCAACCTATCTCTTGATGTGTCTTCAGGTTGGAATCTGGATGGTGTTGATATCGAAATCGAAGACTTAAACTTATCAGTAGGTTTTGAAAAAGAAAGCCCTAATTCTAACTGGCAGGCAAGTGATGTATCAGCACAGGGTACCCTGGAAATCGGGTCTCTCTTCTTTAACCTGGATGCTGAATACGATGCTTCTGAAAAATCATGGACGTTTAATGGCGGTACGCTTCCAGGAGAGAAAATTAATCTTGGGGATT
Organism: Balneolaceae bacterium; assembly: GCA_006969905.1. Lineage (GTDB taxonomy): Bacteria > Bacteroidota > Rhodothermia > Balneolales > Balneolaceae > Balneola. The sequence goes on from CP030887.1 coordinate 3,039,654, forward strand.
TATTAGCAGATATTACCCAGGCTTTAAAATTAGATCCACCGGCAGATTTCCTTGATCCCTTCAAAACGGTAGAGATAACAGGTTGCTTCATTGAATACCAAACCAGCAGTACAAGTTCTTCAAGTTGGAAAATCACCGTTTCAACAGATTTTGTGTCGGGTTCCGCATTCAACGGTATTGGGTTAGATGAAATAGTAATCAGTTTTGCCAGAAATGGAACAGGCACTTCATTTTCTTTTGATGCCACTGCCCCAGCAACTCAGGGCGCTGATGATTTAACTACTTATTTGAAAAGTTCTTTAGGAGTTGATGTTGATTTACCAACAGCGCTTACAGGTACTGATATAAAGCTAAAAGGGCTGAGTGCTTCTTATGATTCAGCAACTAAAAACTACAGCTTTATGGCCTACCTCAACTTTGGCAGCAATGCCCTTGTTCAGCTAAGTATTGATATTACCACTCAAACGCTTAATGGCACAAGTACAAAAGACTATTACCTGGGAGGCTTTTTGATTTTCAACCCGGGTGATCCTGATCAATTTGAGTTTACTCTGGATTTGGTCAAATCAGGAACTGCGAGCAACCTCGTTGCTTCCTTTCAGTCCAGCACAACCAGCAAAGGTATTACCCTCAATAAGCTGGTTCAGGCAATTGATCCTACAGCTCCCGGCCTGGATGCTTACGAAATTGAAATTAAAGATGCTCTTTTTGCGCATAGTGGTGCAAGTGGTGTTAATCCTGCCAAGTCTTTATTTGCTGTAGATATGGGTGCGCAGGTAAACCTCTCTAAATTAGGAGATTTACCTTTGATCGGGCATGAATTGGAAACCGCAAGTAGTTTAGACCTTGCGTTTCAGGTAAGTTATGCCACAGGTGATTATTCCGTAGCAGAAATTCAGGCTATCAATAAACTTATTGGTGATCCAAGTTTCAGGTTCCCTGAAACAGTCATTGTAAAAGGTACTCCGTCCATTTCCACATCCATGCGTGTCGGCAACGACCAGCTAATTGATATGACCGTGCCTGTTACTGCCAATAATGACGGAAGTCTGTCTCCTTCAGGTGGAACCAACATCCCCTCTTCAGATCCAAATACCTCTTCAACCGGAGGAAGTGATGGAATTACCTGGTTCCCATTAAATAAGGCTTTTGGTCCTATGAGAATAAATCGTGTTGGACTTGCCTTCGATAAAGCAAGTACAAGTATTGTAGGTTATCTGGATGGAGCCGTAACTATTGGCCCACTTACCTTTGATTTGTTAGGATTAGATGTAGGTGTACCACTTACTGGAACCGATAAATTCCATCCTACCTTTGGAATACAGGGCTTAGGACTTGAGTATCAAAATGGGCCACTAAATATTGGAGGAGCCCTATTTAAAGGAATAAATAATGGATTAACTGAATTCGATGGTTTTGTTACCGTTAGTACCGAATCTCTTGAAATAGGAGCTGTTGGTTCTTTTGCACAAATGAATGATGGCCATGACTCTTTATTTGTGTATGCGGTACTTGGAGAACCTCTTGGTGGCCCTGCATTTTTCTTTGTCACTGGTTTAGCAGGAGGGTTCGGTTACAACCGGAAACTACTGCCCCCTCCTATTTCTGAAGTTCAGAATTTTCCATTGATAGCAGAAGCTATGGCTCCATCTCCTCAACCTCAGGCGGGTGATTTAAGTGGTGTAAAAGATTATGTTGCGAAACAGCTACAATTAATGCAAAAAGATATTGTACCATCTTCTGGTGAATACTTTTTAACTGCTGGAATAAAGTTTACTTCATTCGAGCTGATAAATGGATTTCTATTAGCTGTAGTACAGTTTGGTAATGAGTTTAGGATTGACATTTTAGGTCTGGCTAATGCCGTTCTACCGCCTGATGACAATAGTGACCCAATTGCTGAAGCACAATTAGCCATTCTTGCGCATTATGTACCTTCAGAAGGATCCATATGGGTTCAGGGACAGTTAACACCTAATTCATTTATCCTATCCAGAAACTGCCATTTAACAGGTGGCTTTGCATTAGCAGCCTGGGATGGCGGCCCACATGAGGGAACATTTGTTGTGAGCATAGGTGGCTATGCAAAAAATTTCCAGGTTCCAGATTATTACCCACAACCTCCCCGGGTTGGATTTAACTGGCAGGTAAGTTCACACCTCAATGTTAAAGGTGGTGGATACTTTGCCCTTTTACCTCATGCCTTGATGGCTGGAGGAAGCCTGGATGCCGTATGGCAAAGTGGCGATGTAAAAGCCTGGTTTTTGATGGGAGCAGATTTTCTGATAGAATGGAAACCCCTTCACTATGAAGCCGATATCTATGTTGATCTGGGGGCTGAATTAATCATTCATTTTTTTGGCACACATCACGTATCTATCGATGCCAGCGCAGACCTTGAAGTTTGGGGACCCGAATTTGGAGGCCACGCCAGGATTACTGTGCACGTTATCGGAATCCATTTCCACTTCAGTATAGATTTTGGCGCGTCTTCATCAAAAAAACCAAATTTGAAATGGTCTGAATTTCAGAGCTCTTTCTTGCCTTCAGATAATAAGCAGTGGTTAGGTGTTAATATTCAGGATGGTTTATTGCGAACAGTAAAAGGAAAGTTACCTGACAATTCTGAAGTAGATGTTTGGATAGTTAAAAGGGATAAATTAAACCTGAGTACCTCAGCAGCGTTGCCTGTGAAGTCTGCGGAGTTTAAGCTAGATGGAACTGCAGCTACTGCACCATCAATTACTCCTACAACCCCCGGAATTGCGCCTATGGATGTTGGCACTATCGATACCTCAAAACATACTATATCTATTACGAAGGTTGTAGCCGGTACCGCTTCACAAACTGTGGCTGGCATTACAGTTCCAAGCGAGCAATTAAAGCTGGTACCTACTGCCAAAAAAATACCCAGTGCGATGTGGGGGCATACTCGCAGTCAACCTCTTAACCCTACTCCCGGAACTGATGTATTAGACTCTGTATCTGGTTTTTCTATAGTACCAACACAGGAAGCTTATGACGATCCGGATGCAATAACTGTTGACAGGTCTTCATTAGCTTATGAGACAGAACAGCTAAATGGGTTTGAATGGGTTTCCAGTACTGGTTCATTCCAGTCTGTGACTTCTTCGTGGACAGCCATCGAAGCTTCAATTCAAAGTACAAACTCAATTCGGACTACGGCCTTAGAAAAAATGGGCTTTACCGATTTTAAAGAGAATTTTAATCAGCCATTAGAACTGGATAACCCTGAGTTACCAGAACTAGGTACGCTCATTAATTAAACATAAAGGCACTTAACCAATGAGTACAATTAAGCTCGCAACCCCTGCAAAACCACAAGGTAAAATTACTTTTTCTTCTTTCAATTTACCTGCGCTTGATGACGGATTATATAAAATAGAGGTCGATCATGATTTTCAAGCTGAGGCCGGGAGTACAAAACCAACGATTCCTACTCAAACTAGATATTTTGCAGCGATTGGCCCCAGGTATTCACTTGATCCCAAAGAAATATCTACCCAGTTTCCTCCTCCAAAAACCAGTGGTAATTATTACAACGTTTTGCCTCACATCATGTTTAATAGAGCAATTTTACCCTGGGAGCGTAAACTTGACCCTTCCAAACCTAATACACCATGGCTAACTCTGATCTCGTGCACTAATGATGAAATGATAGGGTGGCAAAAATCTACTGCTAATAAAAAACTATTAACTGTTTGTACCAATACGCTTACAGAGGTGTGCCAGGATGCTCAAACCAACAAAATTGTATTCCCGAAATTGTCTGACATCACTCTTTTACCCGGAGAATCTTCATCAGAGCCTGTAAACTATATTGACATTCCTGAACCATTGCTACAACTGGTTTTGCCTACTGAAGATGAATTACCGACACTGGCTAATGTAAGGCAATCAGCAGATCCAGCCCCTTCTGGAAGTGAAAACCCTAAATATCCGGTACTTATTTGCAATCGGCTTCCTCAGCCAGGTCAGGAAAACACCGTATTTTTGATTTCTTTGGAAAATCGAATGGATGTTTATACGCAATTAGCGTCAGCAACACCTTTAGCAGGCGTTCCCAGCCCATCATCTAATCCTAAAATTTACCGTTTTGCTGTATTAAACAATTGGCGTTTTGCCTCAGTAACTCCCAATTTATCGTTTGAGGAATTACTTCTTGACGCTAATAAGTTTAAAAGTACCACTACAGGTTCGTTCCGCCTTCCTAGTATAGGAGATGTAAATGCCGACTCATTTCTGGAGAAGGGATATGTACCCCTTGAGCACCAAACCAGACAAGGGAATAACATGGTAAGTTGGTATCGTGGTCCTTTTTTACCCGGTGTGGCGCCTGTACCAACCAACCCTCCGGCACCTTCTTCTATTACTTCTCCTGATAGCCTGGTACGCGTTTATTCTGAAATTGGAATGTTTGATGTAACCTATGCCAGTGCCTGGAATATCGGGCGAAGCTTGATACTCGAAAATAAAAGAGTTTCTCAAGCATTATTTGAGTGGAAAAGAGCCTGTGTTCAGGCAGAAAAAGCATCCCTGCCTTCCCATCTTCCTTTTAATAAAGCAATTGCTCCACCTTTGCCTGACTTGGTAAAAAACTGGTTTATAAATCTTGGACGCCTTGAACAAATACCTTTTAATTATCTTGTAGCAGACCAAAAATTATTACCTCAGGAATCTATACAGTTCTTTTCGGTAGATGCCCAATGGGTTCAATTATTACTACGTGGAGCATTTTCGATTGGAGACATTGCTTCCAGTGATGAAGCGATAGAAGATGAATTGTTCAAAAAAATCCCAATCCCCACCGGATTGAGTGGTTTTTTATTACGGTCCAAAGTCGTAAGCGGATGGCCTCATTTATTAGTAAATGGCTTTGATACTGAACCACCAGTTGGAACTAATTTACCTTTCGAAAGCGGGGCTACTCCTCTAACCCAGTACCGCTATACGCTTGGAAAAGATACACTGCTCTGTTTATTTGAAGGCTCAATAAAAAGTGTAGAAGTTTACTTACATCCTGAAACCATCCATTTTGGTATCGACTACTACCCTGAAGACGCTGCACATGGGATTCCCTCTCCATGCTATTTGAAACTTTTACGCGATGCCTCAGGGAACCCAATTCAACCTACCACATTGCCTTGTGGAACTGACAGATCAAAAGAGTTTGATGTTAATAATTGGGTAAGAATACCTTTTCGTTTTGACAACTGTGGGGTTATAGACTCCTCAACTTTGGTAAAGAGGTTAACCAGCGCCATTCCAGGTACAACTATTACTCCTGCTGAGTTTGCCTATCAAATGGTGGAAGGAGTTCCAAAAGTTCGATTTACTGCCGGGTGAACTTATTTGATAGTATGGCTTTGGCTCCTAGATGAAACAGTTTTGTTTTGTTTTGTTTCTATTCAGATTGGCTGGCTTGTAGTTTTATAAATATGAAAGAGTTATTAAGCTCTTTCATAGGTAATAAAATCCAGCTCTTCAGTCTCTCTTCTATCTGTCTCTACCCAGCTTTTTCCAATTTGATCACGGTATTCCGGGAAAAAAGTATCTCCTTCATATTCTTTTTTGACCAGTGTAACAATCATGGTATCTGCTTCCTCAATGGCCTGCCTGTAAAGTACACCTCCACCTATTATAAATACCTTTTTGTCATCCACTGCATCCAATGCTTCCTCTATAGATGTATAGGTATCTACATTTGAATAAGTCTTTGAACGGGAAAGTACAATATTCTTCCTCCCGGGCAATGGCATTTCATTGAGCTCTTCGAATACCCCCCGGCCCATAATCATGGTTCCACCCATCGTAGTATTTTTGAAATGCTGCAGATCTTCTTTATACCTCCACGGAAGCCCTCCATCTTTTCCAATCACGAGATTCGGATCATGGGCAACAACAATCACCATTTCCATGAATTAAACAGCTACCTCAAAGCGGATCAAAGGATCGGGATTGTAGTTGTGAAGCTTAAAATCTTCAAAAGTAAGTTCATCTACAGGTTTATTGGCAATCTCTAGTGTGGGTAACTCCCTGGGAGTTCGAGTAAGCTGCTCTTTTAACCCGTCTACATGGTTTACATAGATGTGAGCATCTACAATGGTATGAGCAAAAGTGCCTGGCTCTAAGCCAACTTCCTGTGCAATTGCCATAGTTAATGCAGAATAACATGCGAGGTTAAAAGGAATTCCCAGTGCTATATCCCCGGATCGCTGCGTAAGGTGGCAGTTTAGTTTACCGTTCGCCACATTAAAAATGTACATAATATGACAGGGTGGTAAAGCCATCTCAGGTAGTAAACCAGGGTGCCATGTGCTTACTACTATTCTCCTGCTGTTTGGATTGGTTTTTAACATTTCAATAGCACGTTGAACCTGATCAAATTCTTTGCGAACCCAGGTTTCGTGTTCAAATGCACTCCCGTTACCTTCAAGTAAAACGGTTTCTTTTTCCAGATAGGGAAATTTCCTCCACAAAACGGGATAAATAGGTCCCACATGCCCATCTTCATCAGCCCAGGCATCCCAGATATGGCAATCATTTTCATCACGCAGCCACCGGATGTGATCTTCTCCTCTCAAATACCACAAAAGCTCCAAAACCACCGACCGGAAAAAAACTTTTTTTGTTGTTAAAAGCGGAAAACCTTCGGATAAATCCACTTTATAAAACTCTGCGAAATTAGAGATAGTGTCGGTACCGGTTCGGTTCTCTTTCCGAACACCATTTTCTAATACATTTCTAACCAGGTCGTGATATTGCTTCATAGATTGCTAAAGGTTTTACAATAAAATTCCACTCAATAAAAATACTGCTATACTAAAATAAATAATGATTCCGCCTACATCCACAACAGTTGCAACAAAAGGTGCCGAAGTTACAGCCGGGTCGAGCCCGATTTTGGATAATATAAAAGGCAGCATAGCCCCAATGATATTCCCAAATACTACAATGAGTAAAAGACTAAGCCCTACAACCACTGCTTTCATGACTAATACAATATCCATCGGGTCACCTTCAATGATTCCCCACGAAATGAGTGTCGCAAAACCCATAACACCTAAAAGAGTTCCCAATAAAAGACCAGAACCCATTTCCCGGACAAAAATACTCTTCCAGCTGTCCGATTTAATATCATCTGTAGCCAATGCACGGATAATAAGAGTTGCCGCCTGAGAACCCGAATTTCCCCCGCTTGAGATTAAAAGAGGCACAAAGTATGATAGCAGTACAATCTCTTTTAATACATACTCATAACCACTCATAGTTAGTGCGGTAATAATCTGACCAACAAAAAGAACTATCAACCATCCTAGTCGCTTTTTTACCATTTCGAAGACAGGAGTTTGGGAATAATATTTATCTAAAGCATCCATACCCGCCATCTTTTGCATATCCTCAGTGATCTCTTCTTCAGCTACGTCGATCACATCATCAACGGTAACAATACCCACCAATATTCCATCCGAATCAACAACGGGTAATGCAACACGGTCATACTTGGCAAACATCTTTACTGCCTCTTCCTGGTCATCATGTGCCATAAGTGTTTCGAAAGAGCGATCCATCAGGGATTCAATCGTCTCATCAGGATCAGCTAAAATCAATTCGGTAAGCCTGAGGTCATCAATCAGATATTCTTTGTCATCAACAACATAAATACGGTTTAAAGTCTCTGCTACTTCCGCATATTTGCGAATGTGACGCATACTTCGTTCAATAGTCCAATCAGTTTTTACACGAACGTAACGAGGGGTCATTAAACGACCAATACTCTCCTCCGGATAGCCCAACAGCTTTCTGATCTGCTTTTTATCCTCATCCGTCATAGAATTAACAACCCGTTGGGTAAGATGGCCCGGCAGCTCTTCCATGAGTGCTACTTGCTCATCAGGCTCCAGGTTATCCATTACATCTGAGAGCTGTTGTTTACTAAAAAGCTCGAGGAGTTCTACTCCTTTGTTGGTTGGCAGATAGGCAAAAACATCAGCAGCTATGTCTTTTTTTAGTAACCGAAAAACGACAACCGCAATTTTCCCATCTAATTCAAGCAACATTTCGGCAATGTCAGCCGGTGGCACATCGGTCAAAACCTGCTTCAAACCTACCCAGTCCTTTGATTGGATAAGCTCTTCAAATTCCGGTTTTATGAGTTGTGCCAACATGAGAAAATGACTGATGGGATTAGACCTTGAGGACGGGCTAAGAATCGGGGTAAATCAGTCAAAAAACAAGTGCAATAGCTCAGTTTTGAAGAGTTTTCAGTGCCATTTCGGCTGCCTTTTGTTCTGCACTTTTTTTATTCTTGCCATTACCAAAACCAAGTTCTACGCCATCAACCATTACTTTGATCTCAAATATCTTATCATGTCCTGGGCCCATTTCATTAATCAGTTCATACCTGGGTAACGACATTTTTCTAGCCTGAGTTAATTCTAAAAGCGCACTCTTGTGATTATCTACTGTATGGACTAACTCTTCGAAATCTACATGTTTGCTGATTACCTTGTCCACAAAACGATAGGCATCTGCATAACCTTGTGTTATATAAATGGCTGCAATTATGGATTCAAATACATCCGCCAGGATACTTTTTGAAAGCGGGGGCTTATTTCTTCCTTCCGCCAGCTCCAATAAGTCATCAATTCCCAGTTTGGTTGTAAAGTCTGATAAGGTTTCCCCCCTAACCAATTTTGCACGAATTTTTGTGAGGAAGCCTTCATCTTTTTTAGGATATTTTTTGAATAAGATTTCTGCAGCAATCAGGTCAAGAACAGCATCTCCTAAAAATTCCAATCGCTCATAAGAATCGAAAGACTCATATTTATCATCTGAAAGTGTAGAACGATGGCGTAATGCCCTTAAAAATAAAGAAGGATCATTGATACGAACATCAATGATCCTTTCCAGTTTCTTTATTCGTTCATGGACAGAAGGGTCAGCTAAGCTGTTTCCCTTAAATAAAGTCCTGAACCAAGATATCATCTTCTAGTCTTGATACTTCTTAAATACCAGTGTTGTGTTATGGCCGCCAAAACCAAAAGCATTATTAAGTGCATAAGTGATATCCCTGGCTTCAGCCTCGTTGGCAGTGTAGTTAAGATCACACTCCGGATCCTGGTTGAAAATATTAATCGTTGGGGGTATTAATCCATGATAAATGGCTAATAATGAAGCAACTGATTCAATAGCACCAGCAGCACCTAAGGTATGCCCGGTCATTGACTTAGTTGAGTTCAGATTAATTTTCTTGGCGTGATCTCCAAATACTTTTTTTATCGAGTTAGTCTCGGCAACATCTCCTAGTGGTGTTGAAGTACCATGCATATTAATGTGATCCACATCCTCAGGCGTAATACCTGCAGATTGTAGCGCACTGTTCATAGCAAGCATTACCCCACCGCCTTCAGGATCTGGTGCTGTTATATGGTATGCATCGGAAGAAAATCCATAACCAACAATTTCCCCATAAATGCGGGCTCCACGTTTTTGTGCCGCCTCAAGTTCTTCCAGGAAGAAAATACCTGAGCCTTCACCCAGCACAAATCCATCACGGTCTTTATCGAATGGACGAGAGGCTGTCTCGGGATCATCATTACGAGTACTCATTGCTTTTAAGGCGTTAAATCCGGTGATTCCTACCCGAGTAACCGGTGCTTCTGAACCACCTGTAATGGCCATATCTGTTTGACCATAGCGGATGGCATCATAAGCTGCACCAATGTTATTTGAACCTGTAGCACAAGCAGATACTACACAATAATTAGGCCCGCGGAATCCATACTTAATGGAAATATGACCCGGAACCAAATCCGGTATCAACATAGGAATAAAAAATGGAGAAACGCCACGAGGTCCTTTTTCATGGAATGAAACGGATTGCTCATAGAATGTTCTCATACCACCAATACCGCTTCCTACAATTACTGCTACACGATCTTTATTGATCGCATCAAGATCAATTTTGCTATCCAGAATAGCTTCTTCAGCTGCAATAAGAGCATATTGCTGAACATCGTCCAACCGACGCCCTTCTCTGCGGTCAAAGTATTTAGATTGATCGTAATCGTTAATATAAGCAGCAAAAGTGGTGGCAAAACCAGTGGTATCAAAACGTTCTATTGTTTTGGCCCCGCTTTTTCCTGAAATAAGACTGTTCCAGAAATCGGGTGCGCTTTTACCTATTGGGGTAAAAGCGCCGATTCCTGTTATAACAACTCTTCGTGGTGTCATAAATTGATTAAAAAATTAGGATAGTTTCCCTGCAAGATAGCTTACCGCATCTCCTACTGTGGCAATATTCTCAGCATCTTCATCAGGTATGCTAAGATCGAATTCTTTTTCGAATTCCATGATTAACTCAACAGTATCCAAAGAGTCTGCACCCAAATCGTTAGTAAAATTAGCGTCCGCAGTTACTTCAGATTCATCTACACCGAGTTTATCGATGATGATATCTTTTACTTTAGCTTCTACATCTTGTGACATATCGTTTCCTTAAGGTTATTTGATAGTTAGATTAATGTACATTGAAAGAACATAAAAATTCATTTGAGCATCTGCAACAAGCTACATAGCCATGCCGCCATCTACCCGTATAGTCTCACCGGTTATATAGCTACTCATATCAGAGGCTAAAAAAGCTACTGCATCAGCCACTTCATGTGCTTCTCCTGCCCTGCCAAGTGGAGTTTCTGCCTTAATACCTTCCAGTACTTTTTCACCCAATTGATCGGTCATATCGGTAATAATATATCCCGGGGCAATAACATTCGCACGGATATTCCGGGATGCAAGTTCCTTGGCATAAGACTTCGTAAAACCAATTATACCTGCTTTTGATGCTGAATAATTGCTCTGGCCTGCATTCCCGGAAATTCCCACTACCGAGCTGATGTTAATGATAGAACCTCCACGGTTTTTCATCATAGGCTTTGCAGCTGCTTTTGAATAATTGAATATACTTTTAAGATTAGTGGTAATTACATCATCCCACTGTTCTTCACTCATTCTCAGGATTAAATTGTCTTTGGTGATGCCAGCATTGTTAACAAGCACATCCAGCTTTCCCCAATCTTCGAGAATAGAGCTAATTACTTCCTCCGCCTGGCTAAAATCAACTGCATCTGCCTGGAAAGCTTTGGCCTTACGCCCCATTTTCTCAATTTCAGAAACTACTTTATTTGCTGCATCGGCTGAGCGGGCATACGTAATAGCAACATCTGCTCCTAATTCAGCGAGCTTTAACGCAATTGAGCGACCAATTCCCCGGCTTCCCCCGGTTACTAATGTAGTTTTTCCTTCAAGTGATAATGACATAATTACTTATTGATGACCTGAAATTTCTGCTTTTCGGTGTGTCCTTTTCACCAACCCCTGGAGAACTTTACCCGGGCCTACTTCAACAAAAGAATCAACCCCATTATCAACCATATTAAGAATGGTTTGAGTCCATCGAACAGGATTCATTAATTGATTGAGTAAGTTTGATCGTATTTCTTCAGGATTTGTGGTAGGTTTAGCTGTATAATTACTGTAAATGGGACAACCTGGTGTTTTAATCTCTAAGTTTTCCAGAGACTCTTTTAACCCGTCAAAAGCCGGCTGCATTAAGGAAGAATGAAATGCACCTGAAACGGGCAATAGCATTGCCATTCGGGCGCCTGACTCTTTAGCAATTTCCACTGCTTTTTCCACTGCTTCAATATAGCCTGAGATAACAAGTTGCCCCGGACAATTATAATTTGCCGCGATTACTTCCTTTCCTGTTTCCCCGGATGCTTTTGAACAAAGTTCTTCTACAGCTTCATCATTCATCCCAATAATTGCTGCCATAGTACCGGGGTTTGAGGCACCTGCTTGTTGCATAAGCTGGCCTCTTTTTCTTACAATTTTAAGAGCATCCCCAAAAGTTAAAGCACCGCCTGCAACCAATGCAGTGAATTCTCCAAGGCTATGGCCTGCAACGGCATTTGGGTTTGCATCAAGTGTGTTGAATAAAGCTATTGAATGAAGGAATATTGCGGGCTGGGTAAACTCCGTTTGCTTGAGTTTTTCCTCAGGCCCCTGAAACATGATACTTTTGAGATCAATCCCAAGTACATCATTTGCCTGGTCAACTAACGCTGAAACAGAGCTATTAGATTCGTAATGATCTTTAGCCATTCCCACAAATTGAGAACCCTGCCCGGGGAAAAGATACGCCGTGCTCATTATTTAATTCCCCATTTCAGATAAATAGCTCCCCAGGTAAAACCTCCACCAAATGCTGCAAGAATCAGGTTATCACCAAAATTCAATTTGTCTTGCCAGTCATATAAACAAAGAGGAATGGTACCTGCCGTTGTATTTCCATATTTATTGATGTTTATCATCACTTTTTCGGAAGAAAGCCCCATTCTGTTAGCCGTAGCATCTATAATGCGTAAGTTTGCCTGATGTGGAACCAACCATGCTACATCTTCCGGAGCAAGGTTATTTTTCTCCATTATCTCAAGAGATACATCAGCCATACCCATTGTAGCCTTTTTGAAAACAGTCCTGCCATCCTGAGAAATATAATGCTGCTTGTTTTCAACGGTTTCTTTTGTGGATGGGTTACGGCTTCCTCCCGCATGTTGGTACAAACTGCATTGAACATCGCCTTCCGTATAATGAATCTGATCAATTACCCCTGTTCCGTCAGTAGATTCTTCCAGTAAAACAGCCCCTGCACCGTCTCCGAATAAAATGCTTGTCGTACGATCTTCATAGTCTAAGATAGAGCTCATTTTATCAGATCCAATCACTAGTACTTTTTTGGCTCTTCCTGCCTCTATGTACATAGCACCTGTACTTAAAGCATAAAGGAAACCGGAGCATGCAGCCGAAAGGTCAAATGCGAATGCTTTCTCTGCGCCTATCATCTTCTGGACCAAGCAAGCAGATGCAGGAAACATGTAATCAGGAGTTACAGTTGCCAAAATTATCAAATCAACATCTTTTGCATCTACACCCGCTTTACTTAATGCTTCTTTTGAAGCCTCTGCACCCATAAAAGCTGTAGCTTTTTCCGGGTCTTTAAGTATTCTTCTTTCTTCTATTCCGGTCCGGGTTCTGATCCATTCATCACTGGTATCCATAATCTTTTCCAGCTCAAAATTAGTCATCCTGAACTCGGGTAAATAATGCCCAACCGCTGTAATTTTAGCGCGTTTTACTTCCATAAGAATGGTCTATCAATTTAGAGATGCGACAATTTTGCCATTTACATCGTTTTCGATGCATTTAACGGCACTTTTAATCATATTTTTTATTGCTAGAGGTGTACTGCCCCCGTGGCCAACTATACTTACTCCATTTACACCCAAAAAGGGTATCCCCCCTACCAGTTCGTAATTAAAGGGAGCCAGTGCTTTATGTAATATTTTTTGTGTGGCTACTATTTCTTCCGGCTTAACCTCTATTTCTGAAATGGCTTTTTTAACCAAAGTTGTAAGAGTTTCAGGAATAGATTCACCAAACTTTAAAAGGATATTGCCAACCAAACCGTCAGTCAAGTATACATCTGCTTTTCCGGAAAGAACATCTCTTCCCTCTACATTACCAATGAAACCCGGTAATTCTTTAATGTGTTTATGAATGGCTTTTAATTCTTCAGTACCCTTCTCGTCTTCCTCGCCTACATTTAGTAAACCTACCTGGGGATTTTCAATACCCATAATATGCTGGCAAAATACTTGCCCCATTATGGCAAATTGACGCGCTAACTCAGGTTTGATTTCTAAATTAGCCCCGGCATCAACAAGAATTCTGAACCCCTTAATAGTTGGATAATAGGATGCAATTGTTGGCCTTGAAACACCTTCCAGGCGACCCAGGATAAAAGCCGATGCCGCAAGTAGTGCACCCGTATTCCCTGCGCTTACAAATGCCTGGCATTTGCCGGCCTTATGCAGCCCCATGCCAACAACTATAGAAGATTGCTGCTTATTTTTTATTGCCGCTGATGGAGATTCCTCCATGCCAATAACTTGTGGAGCATCCTGTATATGCAACCGGCTGGGGTCATACTCTTTTCCCTGCAATTCATTTTCAATGGAAGCCTTTGGGCCTACCAGAAGAACTTGTAAGGAAGAATCGTCCTGAAGAGCTGAAATAGCCCCTTCAACAGGGTTTTTAGGAAAATGATCGCCACCGGCAGCGTCAACTGCAACAATCATGGTTTTAACTTTTAGTTAGCCGCTTTCATTACCTGCCGGCCACGATAGTGCCCGCACTCGCCACAAGCATGGTGATATCGGTGTAAAGCCCCGCAATTTGAACATTTAGCTAATGTTACATCAGAAATGGCGTGATGTGAACGGCGCTGGTCTCTACGAGCTTTGGATGTTTTTCGCTTTGGATGTGCCATTTTTACCTTTCAGTTATTTCTTTAATTCTTTTAATGCTTCCCATCTTGGATCAATATAATCTTCACCTTCCTCCGGAGTATCACCAAATTGCTGGTTCAAAAACTCTTTCGGTTTGCCATCCTGATCCAAAAACCGGGGATGTAATTTCTTTACCGGAAGTACAAGCAAAATTGTATCTCGTACATCTTGCTCTAAATCTATTTGCTGATATTTAGTATCAAAATTCCTGATTGCACCGTATTCATCTGCCGATTCATCTACTTTTTCTGTTTTGAATAATACCTCGTAGTCTTTTTCTACAGGATATTCAAATATATCGAGTGAACGGTCACAGATAAGTTCAACTCTTGCTGAAATACTGAAATTGGCTCTTATAAACTCTATGGTTCGGTAAAACTCAATTTCAATACTGCCCCCTTTAAAAGGTATATTACCTAAATCGAGGTCTTCAGGTTGTAATTGAACTGCTCGTTGGCTTGGTCCTTCAGGAATTTCAAAGATCTTAAACTTCAACATATAGGGTCTCCGTTACAGCTTGCAAATATAAGGATAATACCTATGGAGTACAATCAATTAAACAATCCAAAAAGACGGGTCTCTACCTGCTCTATAACCTTACCCATATCTTCTTTTTCGTTTACAAAATCCAGATCATCTGTTTCTATAATCAGCTTGTCGTAAGAATATTTATTAATCCAGTCTTCATACAGCCTGTTCAGGCGCTCCAGGTAGTCAATCCTGATCGTATTCTCGTAATCCCTGCCCCTTTGTTGTATTTGCTTCACTAGGGTAGGTACCTGTGCGCGAAGATATATCAGTAAATCAGGCGGGCGTAAATAATGACTCATTTCGTGGAAAAGAGCTTCGTAGTTATTGAAATCACGATCACTCATTAGGCTCATTTCATGAAGATTCTTGGCAAATATCTCAACATCTTCATAAATAGTACGATCCTGAATTAGGCTTACATTATTTTCCAACATTTCTTTTTGATGCCTGAACCGGCTGGATAAAAAATAGATCTGGAGATTAAAACTCCAGCGTCTCATGTCTTCATAAAAGTCAGCTAAATAGGGATTATCATCTACCGACTCGTAAAAGGCTTCCCAACCAAAGTGCTTGGAAAGTAAACCAGTAAGGGAAGATTTACCTGCACCGATATTTCCGGCTACGGCTATATATTTTGATTTTGGCTTTTCTGGTTCAGACATAAACAGATTTATGATTCTTTTCCTAAAAGACGGTACATCGCTTTTTTGTAATCTTCAACACCTGGTTGATTAAAAGGGTTTACTCCAAGGCTATATACAAAAACGCCCGTCATAAGCTCAAAAAAGTAAATAAGCTCACCAATATTTTGCTCATTCAAAGCTTGCAATGTGATATTCACAATCGGAACTCCTCCTTCCCCGTGCGCTTCAGTAGTGCCAATTCTTGCCTTGGTGTTTATTTCATGGAATGGTTTGCCTGACAAATAATTCAATCCGTCTTCATTTCCTTCCGCATGGTTCACCTTTATATGGGAAAACGCATCTTCAATTATTATGAACGTTTCCATTATAGAGCGCGTACCCTGTTGAATAAACTGCCCCAAACTATGCAAGTCGGTCGAAAAGGAAGCCACAGATGGAAAAATACCTTTTCCTTCTTTTCCTTCACTTTCACCTAATAGCTGTTGTATCCAGCCTCCCAAAGAGGCCAGTTCAGGTTCAAAGCATGAAAATATATCTATTGTGATACCTTTTTCATGGAGAGCATTTCTTAATGCAGCGTATTCTAAAACCTGTTCACAATCTTCTTCAAAATAATTATATGCCGAAACAGCTCCGTAAAAAAGTGTTTTAATGTCAATACCTGCCACTGCGATAGGTAAAAGCCCGACAGGTGTTAATACCGAGAAGCGTCCACCAACATCATCAGGTATCACAAACTTTTGGTATCCGTTTCTTTCGATCAGACCATTTAATACACCACCTGACTTACTTGTTGTACAAATAATTCTTTTGGAAGCATCCTCATACATTTCTTCCAATAAATCGCGAATTAACCGAAAAGATAGAGCTGTTTCGAGCGTGGTACCAGACTTGGAAATTACATTTAAGTAAACACTCTTTTGGGTACCATCTGCCTTAGGAGCTTTTAAATAATCCAAAAGTTGTTCCAGGTATTTACCACCCATGTGGTGGCCTGCATAAACAATTTCAACCCCTTTGTTCCCAAAATGTGGACTTAGCGCATCAATAACAGCTTTTGCTCCCAAATAAGAACCACCAATCCCGCAGACCACAAATACATCTGCATCTTTACGTACTGCACGGGCCAAACTGTCTATTTGATCCAATTCTGCATCGTTAGGATTTGCAAGAATATCCCGCCATCCCAACCACTCCGATCCCGGACCTGATTTAGTTTTTAGCTGTTCTAACGCTGAGTCAACCTTCTTCCGGGCTTTTATATACTCTTCTTCTGAAATGAAAGAACGAGCGTAACCAATATCTGATTTTATCATAACTATCTTAGGGCTTTTGCAAGTTCTACCAGAGAATAATCCAGATCCTTCTTCTTAGAAACGGCTACACGTAAAGGCGTAATCTTAAGAATATTATTTACTACTCCAACCATTATGCCTGAGTGTCCCTCATTCAATACCTTAACTGCCGCTGCACCGAGCCTGCTTGCAAGTACCCGGTCGTGAGCTGAAGGTGCCCCCCCCTTTGTATATGGCCAAGAATACATACACGCATATCATATTGCTGGAAATCAGGCCGTATCTTGTCGGCTAATTTTATAGCCCCTCCGGTTTCATCTCCTTCAGCAACAATTACAAGGCTACTCCTAACCTGCTCTTTAAGCATATTCTTAAGTTGAGACTTTACTTCCTCTACATTGGTCAATTCTTCAGGAAGTAAAACCAGTTCAGCACCTGCTGCAATACTTGTTTCCAAGGCTATAAAGCCAGCATCTCTTCCCATTACTTCCACCAGGAACATACGTTCATGGGCATCTGCCGTGTCGCGAATCTTATCTATTGCCTCTAATGCAGTATTTAGTGCTGTATCATATCCGATGGTTTCATCGGTTCCCACAATATCGTTATCAATAGTAGCAGGTATTCCTACTACATTAACTCCATGTTCTTTGCTGAGAATATTGGCTCCTGTAAACGTACCGTCTCCACCAATTACAACAAGAGCTTCAATACCATATTTTTTTAAATTTTTGGCTGCCTTTTTTCTTCCTTCTTCCGTTCTGAATTCCTGGGACCTCGCAGATTTAAGAATGGTCCCTCCTCGCTGTATAATGTTGGAAACAGAACTGCTGTCCATTTCCTCAATTTCATCTTCTATAAGACCCTGGTATCCGCGCCATATACCGAAAACCTTTATGTTAAATTGGGTACTCATTCTGACTACAGCCCGTACTGCTGCGTTCATACCCGGGGAATCGCCACCGCTGGTTAGCACCCCGATGGTTTTAATCTCTATCAAATCAGTTGACATAATTTTAACTATCTGTAAATGTGAGTAAGTGAGTGATTGGCATTAAATATTTGTCCTTTATATTAACTAAATTTAAAGCCGCCCAAGGATAAGAAAATTTCAACACATTTGATGGCTGATAGCGCAACGCTTCCAATAATTAATAAAGACACGGTTACCCGCAAGACGCTTAAGGAGATAACAGCTCCTGTTGCCGAAAATTTACGCGAATTCCGTTCTTTTTTTAAAGATACTATCCGCTCCGATGTGTTTTTATTGGATCAGATCATTAACTATCTACTCAAGCAAAAGGGAAAAGAGTTGCGCCCTACCCTTGTATTTATGACGGCTAATCTTTTTGGAAAAGTTAACCGTCGCAGTCATATCGCAGCAACGATGATCGAACTACTTCATACAGCTACTCTTATTCATGATGATGTAGTGGATGAAGCAGATACAAGAAGAGGGTTTGTAAGCATTAATAAGATTTGGAAAAATAAAGCAGGTGTTTTACTTGGAGATTACCTGCTTTCAAAAGGCCTGCTGATATCATTAGAGAATAAGGAATACCAGCTCCTTGAGGTCCAGTCCAGAGCTGTACAAAAAATGAGTGAAGGAGAACTTCGTCAGTTTAAAACAGCAGGATTATTTAACATGACGGAAGATCGTTACTTCCAGATTATATCTGAAAAAACGGCGAGCCTTATTTCTACCTGTTGCGAGTGCGGTGCTGTTTCTTCTACTGATGATGCTGATATGCATAAGCTAATGGCCAAGATTGGAATGTGCATTGGTATTGCTTTTCAAATCAGAGACGACCTTTTCGATTATGGGGTTTATGATATAGGCAAACCTACTCGAAATGATATTCAGGAACGTAAGGTTACACTTCCACTCATCAAGGCATTTGAGCATGGCTCAAAAAAAGAGTCTGCCAGGATAAGGGCCCTTATGAAAAAACGAAAAAAGACGAACAAAGATGTGGAGCGTATAGTATCTTTTGTTCATGAAAATGGAGGAATGGACTATGCCAAACAGTCTATGTACGATTATGCAAATGAAGCGATTGAAGGATTAGGTAAAATACCGGATTCATCTGCAAAAAATGATTTCGCAGACCTCATCCACTTTGTTATTACCCGCAAAAAATAGGATGGCCAAACCTACTCACGTTTTCTTATCTGATGTTCATCTTGGGGCATTTTCTTCTGATATAGAAAAAAGTAATGAGAAAGACTTAATTGCCCTTATTGAGTATTGTATTACAAACAAAGCCGGTATTTATGTGCTCGGTGATCTTTTTGATTACTGGATGGAGTTCCCCAAAAAAGAGTTTGTTCCGGATTTGTCGGCAAGTGTTTTAGATGCATTCAGGAAATACAACCAATCCGTTCGTAAAGCTCTTTATATAACCGGAAACCACGATAACTGGACTTTTGGTTATTTTGATTCTTTAGGATTTGACGTAGAACAGGATTACCGGGTTGTTGAAATTGGTACTAACAAAATACTATTGATGCATGGCGATGGAACCTTTGGCAAAAGGGATGATTTCATAAGGCCTTTTTTTCATTCATTGCTCAGGAACTCCTTATTCATTAAAGTATTTCAAGCAGTACTACCTCCAAAGTCCGGACTTTCAGTAATGAAATGGTTTTCCGATATCACGCGGAACAGGAATCATAAAAACCCGGCACCTCTGAACAATCATGCACGCCACATCCTTGAGTCTACTGATATAAACTGGGTAATTATGGGGCACGATCATTTACCAAGGCTGGAAACTTTTGAACAAGGATCGTATATAAATCTTGGAACTTTTTTTACAGACCGTACGGTAGCCATATATAACAATAATGAACTTAAACTCGTTAAATGGATGGCTTCATCGAAAGAATTTGTACCTTTCAAAGAATCAAAACTTAAAGAATGAGTGACGACCACACACCTATTGATCATCAGCGATATTTTAATGACCCCGAATATCGTAAACAGGTTTTAGCTGAAAAGAAGGCAAAAAAGAATGTATCCCCGCCTCCTGCTAAGCAACCTTCTCCTTCTTCACTCAAGAAAAAAGTACTTATCTGGACAGGCAGCGCTGCTGCAATAATCCTTCTAGGTATAACAGGTTATATATTTTATTTAGTACAAGGCTTGCCCTCTATTGCAGAACTTGAGAATCCCGAGACCTATATTGCTTCCGAGGTGCGAAGCAGGGATGGTGTTGTACTTGACAAGTACTTTACTGAAAACAGGACATGGGTTCCCTATTCAGAAATCTCCACTCATGTTATTGATGCATTGGTAGCCACAGAAGATCACCGTTTTTATACACACTGGGGTATGGATATGATTCGTACCCTAGCTATCCCGTATCACATTCTATTGGGAGATCCTCAGGGTGGGTCAACCATAAGCCAGCAGCTTGCCCGGAACCTCTACAAAAAAATTGGCCAGAAATTCTCTGTTACGCGAAAGTTTCGGGAGATGATAACCGCCGTTCAGATCGAAAAGAACTATACAAAGCGCGAAATTATTGAAATGTACCTGAATACGGTTGAGTATAGTAACAGCGCTTTTGGGATTGAGGCAGCAGCCCAAACACATTATGGTAAATCAGCTAAAGAACTTACCGTTACCGAAGCAGCTGTTTTAGTTGGCTCGGTAAACGCTGTGTACGCTTATAACCCACGCCTTTTCCCGGAACGCTCTCAAAGACGAAGAGATATTGTACTATTGCTAATGAACCGCCAGGGGTTTATTGATGATCAAACCACTGTTCAATTACGCTCAGAACCTATTCAGCTGGATTATCATCCGCCATCAAAAACCGGGCGAGTAAGCAGGTATTTTGGTGAATATGTACGGCAGGAAGTATCCGGTTGGGCAGAAGAGAACGGATATGATATTTACGAAGATGGATTGGTTATTTACACTACTATTGATTCGAAGCTGCAAAAACATGCCGAAAGAGCGTTACGTACCAAACTAGATTCTCTACAGAAAATCTTCGAGTCTGAATGGACCACTCCCGGCAGCGGAGTTTATATGGATAAACTTTGGGAAACTTATCCCCTGTTTAAAGACAGTTTCCTTGAAGATACCGACGAATACAAAAACGGTTATTCAAATTTCAATACTAACATCCGTAAAGTAGTACTTGACAGCCTAAAAGCTGATTCTATGTTTGTAGATTCAGTAATGAAATCACGTACCCGCCTAGAAGCCGGTTTCGTGGCGGTTGATCCTACAAACGGAAACGTTCTGGCCTGGGTTGGAGGATCAAATTACGGGAATGTTCAATTTGATCATGTTTACCAATCTAAGCGTCAGGCTGGCTCCACTTTTAAACCCTTTGTGTATTCGGTAGCCATCGACAACGGATACAAACCTTATCACAAGTTTTCTAAGTTCCCCACCACCTTTAGGGACAGGAATGGAAATGTCTGGAATCCTAAAGATGCAACCGTTGCCTCCGGGGCTGAAATGGTTCCACTTAGGGAAGCACTAGCCCGAAGTATGAATAATGTAACTGTACGTTTGCTCCCTGAAATAGCAGGGTTTCCGGGTACAAACAAATTGTGGGAACTGGATCCCGCAGCCCGGAAAATAAAACAAATGGCTTCTAACCTGGGAATTGATATGAGCGGTACCCCTGCCTATCCTTCTATCGCATTAGGAACCGCTGAGGTAAGCCTTCTTGAAATCACTTCTGCCTATACTACTTTTGCCAACAATGGGGTACATATTGACCCGATTGCCATTACACGTATCGAAGATAAAGAAGGAAATATTTTGGTTGAGTACTATCCTGAGTATCGCCAGGAAGTAATTAGCCCGGAAACCGCTTATATCATGGTTGATATGATGAGAGGCGTTATAAGGGGCGGAGAGGGTTACCACGGAACGGGAGTCCGGTTGAGAAACGTGTATGGTGTCCGCCAGGATATTGCCGGGAAAACCGGAACTACGAACAACAGTGCCGATAACTGGTTTATCGGGATGACACCACATATTGTGATGGGTGCCTGGGTCGGTGGTGAGGATCGTAGAATCCGCTTCCCTAAAGATGACCCTAACTCAATTGGACAGGGTGCACGAACGGCTCTTCCTATTGTCGGGGAGTTCATCAATTATGTTACAGCCGACAAAGATGCTTACTGGGGTTATGATGCTTTCGAACCTCCTCCCGGTTTCGTAATGCCGGAAGATCCCAATGTGGTGAATAATGAACTGGTAAAAGACAAAAATAAAGGCAGGATTGGTTGGTAGTTCCTGAATCTATAAGTACCAATCAATAATAATCGGGGTACAACTGTGACATTTATAAAAAACCTCTTCAAGGTTTTATTTGAGAAAATACGGGGATCAAATCACGATTTCTTTCTTTCGCACAAATACGATTTTATAAAGTCTTACTACGGAAATACCTGCCTTGATATAGGTGCGGGTACCGGTCGTTTCAGTCAGTTCCTTGCAGACCAGGGCCATAAAGTTACACTTGTAGATGTAGTAGATAAAAGAAAGGTTGATCTCGACCTTATACATTTTAATGGAAAACACTTACCTGTTGATGATAATAGCTTTGACACCTCTCTTTTCATGTTTGTACTTCACCATACGAATACACAAATAGAGTTGCTTAAGGAAGCCAAAAGGGTAACCAAACAATATATTATCGTAGGAGAAGACATCGTTGAATCAAGATTTGATAAAGCACTTGGCAATATTCATCTGAATACTTCTCCCTGGGCCAGAGGCAATGATTCATTTAAAAATGAAGAACAATGGGAAAAAGTATTTGATGACTTGGAGCTTACTATTATTGAGAGGATCCGAATCCCCAGGAATGTATACCCGATTTATCCTGTGAACCGGGTTATCTTTGTTCTTAAGAAGGATTCATAAAGATATATCAAAACAAAAAAGCCGATGCATTGAATACATCGGCTTTTCCTTTATGTAGAACAGGATAAAACCAAAACCTTCAGGCTTCTACAATTGATTCAGCTATTAAGGTAAGTGTGTTGTTATTTACTTCTACAAACCCACCGGAGATCTTATAATTCACATCTTCGCCGTTCTTCCGAACAAGCACTGTGCCTTCATCCAGAGTAGAAACTATAGCTGCGTGATTTGCTTTCACTTCAAAGCTACCCTGAGAGCCCGGCATTTGAACACCGGTTACACTCCCTTCAAATAAGGTGCCTTCAGGAGTTAGTATTTGCGCATGAAATGTACTCATTGCCAAACTTCCTTATGCAGCTGACTCTGCCAGCATTTTTTCACCTTTTTCAATGGCTTCATTGATATCACCCACCATATAGAAAGCACCTTCCGGCAAGTGATCTAATTCACCGTCAATAATCATTTTTACACCTTTTACGGTATCATCAATCTTCACATACTTACCGGAAGCACCCGTAAATTGCTCCGCCACAAAGAATGGCTGAGAGAAGAAACGCTGAACGCGACGAGCACGACTTACAACCAACTTATCTTCATCGGAAAGTTCATCCATACCCAAAATAGCGATGATATCCTGAAGGTCTTTGTAGTTTTGAAGAAGTTTGGTAGCCCTGCGAGCGGTGTTATAATGCTCATCACCTACTACCTTAGGGTCAACGATTCTTGAAGTCGAATCAAGTGGATCTACTGCGGGATAAATACCAATCTGAGTTAAAGCACGGGAAAGTACTGTAGTTGCATCCAGGTGAGTAAAGGTTGTTGCGGGAGCCGGATCCGTCAAGTCATCGGCAGGTACATAAACTGCCTGTACAGAGGTAATAGAGCCTTTTTTGGTTGAAGTAATACGCTCCTGCATCGCACCCATCTCAGTTGCCAGCGTTGGCTGATAACCTACAGCAGAAGGCATACGGCCAAGAAGTGCCGACACCTCAGAACCAGCTTGCGTAAAACGGAAAATATTATCGATAAATAAAAGAATGTCTCTGGATACCTCGTCACGGAAATACTCAGCAACGGTCAATCCTGATAACGCTACACGGGCACGCGCGCCAGGAGGCTCATTCATTTGTCCGAATACAAGTGTTGCCTGGGACTCTTTTAGTTTCTCTTCATCAACTTTTGAAAGATCCCACTCTCCTTTTTCCATGGATTCTTTAAACTCATCTCCATAGTTGATTACACCCGACTCAATAAATTCACGGAGCAAGTCATTTCCTTCACGGGTACGCTCACCCACACCTGCAAACACGGATAAACCTCCATGCTCTTTAGCGATATTGTTAATCAATTCCTGGATAAGTACGGTTTTACCTACACCCGCTCCACCGAAAAGCCCAATTTTACCACCCTTTGCATAAGGACATAACAAATCAACAACCTTAATGCCCGTTTCCAACATCTCCGAAGAAGTGGCTAACTCGTCAAAGTGAGGTGCTGGCCTGTGAATTGGATAATTTCTTTTACCTTCCGGGGATTTGATACCATCAATAGCTTCTCCAACAACATTAAACAATCGCCCCCTAATATCTTCTCCTACAGGCATGGCAATTGCATCGCCTGTGTCAATTACTTCCATGCCACGAACCAACCCATCGGTTGAGTCCATAGCAATGGTTCGCACACGATTTTCCCCAAGGTGCTGAGCAACTTCAAGTACCAAAACGGAACCATCAGTATTTTTAATTTCAAGTGCATTTAGAATGGCAGGAGTATTACCATCTGAGAAGTCAACGTCGACAACAGGTCCGATTACCTGTGCAATTTTTCCTTTATTCATGTGCGAAAGTGCAGTTTTTTTAAAAATTTTTGGTTGCCAAAAGTCATCTGATATTTGCACTGCTGCAAAGGCTGACAAAGATAGGGAGATATAGAAAGAGAGGCAATTAAGAAGGTAAGGATTTTCTTTAGTTCAAAAGGAGAATATCACATCAATATGTAATTCAATTAAAGAAAAAGCCTAGGTATGATTCAATAAAAAGTCATGACTCGTATTCCTACCCCCCTTATCCTATTACTTGCTTCTTCCTTTTTATGGTCGTGTGCAACCCCGGCCCCTATTTCAAAACTTGATGCTACAGATGACAATTCATTCTTTTGGCAGAATGGCCGTCAAATACTAGTACAAAATAAAGATAGTGTCTTTGTAGAACTTGCCTATCAACAAAGGGCTGGTGAACTTTTTGTTTTCGATATTACTATTGCCAATGAATCTTCCGAAGAAATATTAATAGACCCTTCTCGATTTATATATGTACCTATTACAAAAGCTGGGGACTCATTAGAAACGGTAAGTGCCGAAAATCCAGAAGAAAGAATTCTTGAACAGGATATACAGGTATCAAAGTTAACAGCACAAAGAACAAATGAACTTATGAGTGCTGCTTTTTGGGCTACACTGGAAGTCTCTACAGGAATAGCAGCGGCTATAGAGGGTGAGCCTATTTATGATGAGCACGATGATGACTACATTTATTATCATCGTTCAAATATGGCCGAAATAGAATTTGAAAAGTGGGACGCAACGGAACAAAAAGACTATTGGGAAAATCAGGCGATTAGAAAAACCACTTTGTTTCCTGGCCATTTTATTACCGGACAAATACTGATGAAAAGAGAAAAAAACTCTGATTTGATCTGGGTTTTGATTCCTGTTGAAAATCATACTTTTGATTTTTTCTACAATCATCAACTTATAGATGCCCGATAACCATACTTCACTTGAAGATTTACACTAACCAAAAAAGGCAAAGCTTCTTCATGTAATCTTCACATTAGAAATAGATTTTCATCCCCTTTTAACTAAGGCCTTTAAGAAAATCTATCTTAAGTATGAACTTCATCGCATATATCCCAATTGCCACAACGGTTTTTTGCATCTACTTCTTTGTAATTATTTATAAACATTGGCGGCAAAAACCGGATGCTTTATATTTATTGTGGTGGACACTCGGGGTTGTCTTTTATGGAATCGGAACTTTGGTTGAAAGCCTTCACACTCTTTACGGCTGGAGCCCCCTTCTATTTAAAGCATGGTATATAGCAGGGGCTTTTTTAGGAGGAGTACCACTTGCACAGGGTACGATATATCTCTTAATGAAAAGAAAGACTGCAAACATTCTTACGGTTATCCTGGTTATTGTGCTGGTTATTTCCGGTGTTCTTGTAATCCTCTCTCCTCTAGATACTTCAAAAGTTACGCATTTGCTTAGTGGTGATGTACTCGAATGGACATTTATTCGTGCAATTACTCCATTCATAAATATCTATGCTGTCATCTTCCTGGTGGGTGGAGCTTTCTATTCAGCATTCAAATATTTTGGTAATACGGAATTTAAAGGACGGTTCTGGGGCAATGTTCTAATTGCAATTGGAGGAATTCTTCCGGGAATTGGTGGTACTGCCACCAAATTTGGACACACTTATGTACTTTACGTTACTGAATTGCTAGGTATTCTTTTGATTTTTGCCGGTTACCAGGTGATCAGAAATGACCGTTCGCTTTCTGTGCATAAAAATCAGGTATCAGCAACAACTTAAGAAATCCTTCTGAGGTTATTGCGGAAACTCTGTATCAGCTTGATTTCTTGAATGAGTAGGTTGCCAGTTACCTCGGTATGAATGATGATTTTGTTTATTAAATCCGGGTGGTTGTAAACTGAAAAGTATATTATTTATCAGACATTTTAGGATTATAGTACTAGCAACTCCCCTCTTAAAATTTTATCTTTAAAGATTCGCCGAGCCAGCAAAAACTGGCTCGTTTTTTTGAAGCAGACTATAACAATAAGGTGGCTCGTTCACCTTTTTTGTTAGCATTAAACCAGAACTTATAAACCTGATTGCCTTGGAACCTGAATTATCAGAACGATCGGTAAGCGTTGAGATCCTGCTGGGATTTGACAGAGAGCACATTTTAGACTATTCCCTTTCTAATGAATTAGAACCCAGAGAGCGGGCTCAGGTAAGAGAGTACGTACAAAACATACTTCGAAGAAGAAGTTACCTGGATTTTTTAATTGATCATTTTTCATCAGTTGGCATTGATGAAATGAAACCCGAGTTGAAGAATATACTTCGCCTGGCTATTTATGATATGCTTTTCATGGATAGTACGCCTGACTATGCCGCCATCAATGAAGCGGTTGAAATAGCAAAATATATGCTGGGTTCAAAAACCGGAGACCTGGTAAATGCTATCCTTAGAAACCTGCAACGTGAGATCGAGAACCTGCCAAAACCTGCTTTTGAAGATCGAACCAAGCTGGTAGCCACTACCTTTTCTCATCCGGAATGGTTAGTTGCCCGCTGGCGTAAGCGTTTTGGAGAGCGTGAAGCTTTTCAGCTCATGCAAGCTAACAATAGCCGCCCTACTTATTATATCAGGGTAAATACGCTGCGCACCAAGGTTGAGAATTTTGAAATGCGTATGGATAAAATGGGAGTAGACTTTAAGGCAAGCGACTGGCTTCCCAATTTCTACAAGGTGGATTCAGTACAGCCTTTCATCGAAAAAGGATTGCTGGCTAAGGGCTTGTGCAACGTACAGGATGTTGCAGCAGGTTTTGCACCTTTTATACTAGATCCCCAGCCGGGAGAAAAAATCTACGACCTTTGTGCAGCACCGGGCACAAAATCCATTATGATTGCAGACTTAACCCAGGGAGAAAGCGATATCCTTGCAGTTGATATTTCCGCTGAACGCTTAGAAAAGCTGGCAGAAAGTGCGTTAAGCCATGGTGCCGAAAACATTAAAATACGCCGTGGAGATGTGCTGGAGCTTTCACTTCCCTTAGCAGATGCTGTACTACTTGATGCCCCTTGTACAGGAACCGGAGTGCTGAGCAAGCGTGCTGATTTACGTTGGAGAAGAGACGAAGAAGGCCTCAAGAACGCGGTTGACCTCCAGGAGCAGTTACTGGAAGAAGCAGCCAATATGGTAAAACTTGGTGGAAGGCTTGTTTACAGCACCTGCTCAATTGAACCGGAAGAAAACTGGGAACAGGTTCAAAAACTCATCGAAAAGATGGACGACAATTTTGAGCTTGAACCTTTGGAAGATTTTGTACCCGAAGAAATTTTAATTGAAAACGGTAAAGCCTACCAGACACTTCCTCACAAACATGGTTGCGATGGACATTTTGGGGTGCTATTTAAACGAGTTAAGTAATTAATCACTGTTTAGCATTTGATCTGGACTTAATGATCAAATGTTATACGGCTAGTTTTTTTGAGATTTGAATAAAGAAATTCCTGCTCAATACAATCCTTCAACAGTAGAAGACAAGTGGTACAGCTATTGGTTAGAGCATAAGCATTTCCATTCTACACCGGATGATCGTGAACCATTTACCATAGTTATTCCCCCTCCTAACGTTACCGGGGTTTTGCATATGGGGCATGTACTTAACAATACTATCCAGGATGTGTTGATCAGAAAAGCCCGAATGAGTGGTTTTAATGCCTGTTGGGTACCCGGCACAGATCATGCTTCTATTGCCACCGAAGCTAAGGTTGTACGTAAGCTTCGTGAGGAAGGGATAAAGAAACGAGATCTCACCCGTAATGAATTTATGGAGCATGCCTGGGAATGGACCCATAAGCATGGCGGTATCATTCTGAAACAGCTTAAAAAGCTCGGGGCAAGCTGTGACTGGGAGCGTACCACTTTCACCATGGATGATAAGTACTCCGAAAGTGTAATTGATACATTTATTGACCTATTCAATAAAGGGAAAATCTACAGGGGTGCCCGGATGATCAACTGGGATCCGGCCGCACTTACCGCGTTAAGTGATGAAGAAGTAATTTATAAAGAAGTAGATTCCAAGCTTTATTATGTGCGTTACCAGATTTCAGGAACTGAAGACGAATACCTGACTATCGCAACAACACGCCCGGAAACCATACTGGGAGATACGGCAATCTGTATCAACCCAAATGATACCCGTTATACTCATTTACATGGAAAGAAAGCCGTTGTACCGCTCATAGAAAGGGAAATCCCCATCATTTTAGATGATTATGTGGATATGGAGTTCGGTACAGGTTGTTTGAAAGTAACTCCTGCTCATGATGAGAATGATAATATACTAGGTGAAAAACATGGCCTCGAAACCATCGACATAATGAATCCCGATGGTACGATCAGTGAGGCGGGCCAGCGTTATATCGGCCAGGATCGTTTTGATGCCCGTAAGGATATCATCTCTGATTTAGAAGAATCCGGTAACTTGGTAAAGATTGAGGATTACAAAAACAAAGTAGGCTATTCTGAACGCACTGATGTGGCGATAGAACCCCGTCTTTCCCTCCAATGGTGGGTTTCTATGAAGGAGTTGAGTGAACCGGCTCTTGAAAATGTAATGAACGATACCATTCGTTTTCATCCTCCAAAGTTTAAAAATACCTACCGCCACTGGATGGAAAATGTGAGGGATTGGTGTATAAGCCGACAGCTTTGGTGGGGACACAGAATACCAGCCTACTATTACGGCGAAGGTGAACATGATTTTGTAGTAGCTAAATCTTTAGAAGAAGCACTTGAACTGGCTCGCAAAAAAACAGGTAATGCTGATCTTTCAGCCGATGATCTGAAACAGGATGAAGATGTGTTGGATACCTGGTTTTCATCCTGGTTATGGCCGATTTCAGTATTCGACGGATTCTATATCAAAGAAGAAGTTGATTACTACTACCCTACCAATGACCTGGTAACTGCGCCTGAAATTATGTTTTTCTGGGTCGCCCGGATGATTATTGCAGGTTATGAATACCGGGATGAGTTCCCCTTCCGGAATGTATATTATACCGGGATTGTCCGTGACAAATTAGGGCGAAAAATGAGCAAGAGCCTTGGCAACTCTCCTGATCCTCTTGACCTGATTGAGCAATACGGAGCGGATGGTGTACGAATGGGTATGTTATTTGCGACTCCGGCAGGTAACGACCTCCCCTTTGATGTGAAACTATGCGAACAAGGAAGTAAGTTTTCCAATAAGATATGGAACGCTTTTCGGTTCCTTAGCATGAACATGATTGATGGCGAAACCTATACTCCATCAACAGAAATTGATGAAAACAACCTGGTGGATCGCTGGATGATGGCCAGGATCCATCAAACCATTAAGGGTGTTGAAGAAGATTTTAAGGGTTATCGCCTGAATGATGCCCTTAAAAAAGTGTATTCACTGATTTGGGATGACTTCTGCGACTGGTATATCGAATTAGCAAAACCGGATAATTATAGCGATCCATTTGATAAGCAAAAAATGAATGTAGCACTGGGGATGTTTGAGCAGCTAATGAAACTCTTGCATCCTTTTATGCCATTCATCAGTGAAGAGATTTGGCAATACATCAATGATCGTAAACCCGAAGAAGCACTTTGCGTGTCTGACTGGCCTGTTTATGATGCTAAATATGACAACCAGGAAGATGTAGACCTGTTCGTTGAAATTCAGGGCATTGTGTCTTCACTTAGAAATATCCGGGCAGAAATGGGTGTTTCGCCTAAAGAAGAACTTGAAGTACTGATGAAGTCTGATCGGGCAGATTCACTGAATGCCAATAGCTGGATACTTACCAAACTTCAATCTATACGTTCTCTCACCATCGGCTCGGATGTTCAAAAACCCAAAGCCTCCTCTTCTGCACTAATTGGAAAAGATGAGTTGTACGTACCTCTTGAGGGGCTTATTGATGTGGAAAAAGAAATTGAACGCATTAATAAGGAGATCAATCGCATCGAAGGTTTTCTGAAAGGTGTAAACGGTAAGCTTGCAAACGCAAGTTTTGTTCAAAATGCACCGGATGCCGTTGTTGAGAACGAAAGAAATAAAAAGCGAGACGGTGAAGCCAAACTGGAAAAACTACGCGAACAGCTCAAAGACTTTAAATAAACTTGGCGTTACCCAGCGTTCTCTGCGGTTTTAAACCGCCAAGTACGCAGAGGGTCGCTAAGTTCTTTATATGAAAACATTTTCCTTACAACCTGAAGAACCTCAAGGTCGCCCAGACTTTCTAAAAGGTCTTAACGAGCAACAGAAAAAAGCCGTTACTCACACCAATGGCCCCTTGCTTATTGTAGCAGGTGCAGGTTCGGGAAAAACCCGTGTTCTCACCTATCGCATTGCATACTTACTGCAGCAGTTTAAAGCAGCCCCAAACGAGATTCTGGCGCTTACTTTTACCAACAAGGCCGCCAGAGAAATGAAAGAGCGGATTGGTAACCTTATTGGTGATAAAGCACAAAAACTCTGGATGGGGACTTTTCACTCCATATTTTCAAAAATACTCCGCTTTGAAGCAGACAAAATCGGGTACGGAAGAGATTTCACTATTTATGATACCAGCGATTCTGAGACTGTAATAAAACAAATTCTCCAGGAATTGAATTTTGATCCTAAAGAGATCAAGCCCCGTACTATTCGCAATAAAATAAGCGATGCCAAAAACCAGCTTATAAACCCTGATCAATTCCAGCAACGCTTTGTAAGCAGCACCCTGGATGATATAACGGCCCGTGTTTATGCCTTGTACATCAAAAGGCTTAAACAAAGCAACGCCATGGATTTTGATGACCTCCTCATCAAACCCATTGAATTGTTTGAAGAACATCCGGATGTATTAGCCACTTACCAGGATAGGTTCAAGTACATCTTAATTGATGAGTACCAGGATACCAATCATGCACAATACAAAGCCACAAAAATGCTTGCCGACAAATACAGGAATATTTGTGTGGTAGGCGATGATGCCCAAAGTATTTACTCTTTCCGGGGAGCTGATATTTCCAACATCCTGAACTTTAAGGAAGATTATGAAAATGCTACACAGGTACCCCTAGAGCAAAATTACAGGTCTACAAAGTCTATTCTTCAGTGTGCAGATTCTATCATTAAAAAAAATACCAAACAGCTTGAAAAAACTCTTTGGACGGAGAAAGAACATGGCGAACCCATTACCATGCTCGATAATCATGACGAACGCGATGAAGCTAATCGGGTAGCAAGTTACATCAATGAATTGAAGCTGAGGGTTGGCTACAAGAACAATGACTTTGCCATCCTGTACCGCACAAATTACCAGTCCAGGGTTTTTGAAGAAGCGTTGAGAAGAAAAGACCTCGCCTATCAATTGGTTGGGGGGCTTTCCTTCTATCAACGCAAAGAAATAAAAGATGTGTTAGCCTATCTCACTTTGTTGGTTAATCCTCATGATGAAACCAATCTCCTTCGAATTATTAATGAACCTTCGAGGGGTATAGGAAACAAATCTATCCAGGATTTATTAGTACAGGCCCGGGGTGAAAGCCGATCGGTTTGGTCCATACTGGAACATGTAGAAAGTACAGATGTATATAAGCCTGCTAAAGTTCGAATCCGCGAGTTTGTGAATATGATAAATACGTTACGGAGTGAATTAGAGCATGGTAAAGGTTTAACAGAAACTACCCGCTCTGTACTTGAGCAATCAGGATATATGAAGGCTTTGGTTGAAGAAAATTCACAGGAATCGATGATGAGGCGGGATAATATCCTCGAATTCCAAAATGCGATTGCCTATTACGAAAAAGGTACTTCAAAGCCATCACTCAGCGCATTCTTGCAGGAAATAAGCCTGATTACCGATTCTGATAAATTTGATGAAAATAAACCTGCCATCACTTTAATGACCGTTCATGCCTCCAAAGGACTTGAGTTTCCGGTAGTGTTTGTTGTAGGCCTGGAGGAAAACCTTTTCCCGGTTAGCGGAAGAGATGGATTTGATGCAGATATTGAAGAGGAACGCAGGCTATTTTATGTAGCCATAACACGTGCCCAGGAGCGGCTTTATTTTAGCTTCTGCCGAAGCAGGTATAAATTTGGTGAAGAGCAACGCCAGTTACGCTCTCGTTTTCTCGATGAAGTTGACCCGGGAGTTGTTCGTACAGAGACAGGGGTTACAATTACCCAAAAAACAGATCGCTACCATCTTGATACCTCTTCTTCAAAATTATTTTCTGATACTTCTACTACCATAGAATATGACTGGGAGACACCCGTTAGCAGGAAGTCATACAAGGAGACAACCGGAACAACCATTCATTATGATTACGATGATCAAAACGATCCTTTCCAGGTTGGGGCAAGAGTCATTCATGCTAAGTTTGGCCCCGGAAAAATCATTAGTCGTACAGGATTAGGAATGGATGCCAAAGTTGTCGTATTTTTCAAAGAACGAGGACAAAAAAAGCTGATGTTAAAAGCAGCACCCCTACAGGTAATAGATTAGACAGACGGCAACAGACATGAGGGTTAGCACATTAATCTTATTAATGGCTCTGGTTTTTTCTATATCAGGCCTGGCACAGCCTGTGCTCACACCCAGAAATATTGCTTTGGGCGGTGGAGGAAGCACGTATATCACAGACTATAACGCTAACTTTTACAACCCGGCTAATCTATTAATTCGTGACAGAAACAGCTCTTTTGATATTGGTTTGCTCATTACCGGAACGTATTACAATGGGGTATTAAACTCTACAAACCTTGAGACACAAACCCAAAATTTTGAGAAAAATTTAAGGCAATATAATGCAGGGAGTTATGCCATTAATCCGGATCAAAGATCTCAAATTCTGGAAGATCACTTTAAGAGAGACCGGCTTACCTCTATTCATCAATCGCGGTTAGAATCTACCTTATTGGGAATGCGCTGGAGAAAAAACAACAGGGCATTTTCTTTTGCAGTAAGAACCAGAACTGCATCTTCCTTTGAAATTGGCAGAGGTTGGTATTCCAACGAACCCGTAGAAACTGAAACAGGTGATGTATTAAGCCAGACGTTAAAACATCGATACCTCACACTTAACGAAATATCTTTTGGCTATGCCGAATCAGTAAAACACCTAAACGGAATGAGCTCCCGGCTTGATAATTTCATAGTAGGAATTGCTCCTAAACTTGTTTTAGGAGGCCCTTATCAAAATGCAAGTTGGGTAAACAATTACACTTCCTCCTCAGGCTCTATTCAACAAAGCGAACGTTTTGAATTTAGCTCTACCGGTGGCTTTAGTGATGCAACTTCAGCATACCTGAATGGTACACCGGTTCAAGAAGCTATTGCAAATAATATCCAACCTCTTGAAGAAGAGATATTCAATGTAAAAGGTATAGGTGCAGGGCTTGACTTAGGATTTACCTATCTAATTACTTTAGGGAGTGACCTTTCTACTTTGAATGTAGATGAGCAGGAAACGCAAAAATCACTCAGGCTTTCTTTTTCTATCACAGATATTGGTTTTGTATCCTATAATGAAGGAGGGCTGGTTTATAACACCCAAACTGATACAAATACAGTGGCAACCTTTCCTGGACAATTGGATAATGCTTTTGTAGGAGCTCCCGGTCAGTTTCTTAGTTTTGCAGATCAAACAGATTATACTAACCCACTTACTAAGTTTACATCTTCGCCAGAGCCTTTTACTATGCTATTACCAACAGCAATACATGGAGGTATTCTATTTGAGCTGAACCGGTTAAAACTTATGGGAGACATAAGCATTGGCTTAGCTAATACTGCTTTCACAACTACAAAACTGACTACATCGCTGGGCATCGAAATAAGGCCACTGAAGTTCCTTCCGCTTAGAGCGGGAACTCAACTTGCGCCACAGCTTCCCGGTTTCCTAAGCCTGGGTACTGCTTTTGAAACCAGGTATTGGGATTTATCAATAGCCACACAGCTTTCCACCCGTTCTATAACTACCAACACCGCATTAACAGGAATTACTGTTGCGGCTTTGCAGTTTCATCTATAACTGACACTTTGCCTCATCACCCTGTCATTCAAAGCAAAAGTATGACGCTTTGTGTTTTGTTTTACTTTGGCTTTGTATTTGCCTTAATGTGTTTAATATTTAGACAAAAGATTTTTTAAAAAGATATTTATGAAGAACAGTTTTAGCATTTTTGATGAGATCGGAGATTCAGATGAAGGTTTTGATGACTTTGAACAAGCCATCCCGTTGATGTCTGAGGAGGAAGAGCAGGAACTGAATGCAACAACTGTTCCTGAGTCACTTCCTATACTCCCTCTAAAGAACACGGTTCTTTTTCCCGGAGTAGTAGTTCCCATTACCGTTGGCCGGGATCGCTCATTAGCCCTTGTAAAAGAAGCTTATGCAGGCGACAAAATCATTGGTGTGGTTACACAGAAAGATGAAATGGTTGAAGAACCCGATTTTGAGGATCTGCATACTATCGGAACAATGGCCAAAATCATTAAACTCATCAAAATGCCGGACGGTAGCAAAAGTATAGTTATCCAGGGGAAAACCTCTTTTGAGGTTGATGAGTTTACTCAAAGTGAGCCTTACTTCAAGGCAAATATTAAGCACTATCCTAAAAAAATGGATATCCAGGGGGTTGAACTGGATGCTTCCGTCAGGAATATAAAAGAGACAGCAACACGTATTATTAACATGTCGCCGAATATCCCCAGTGAGGCAAGCATTGCTATCGAAAACATAAACAGCCCTACATTTTTACTCAATTTCATTTCATCGAACCTGAATGTTTCTGTGGCGGAAAAACAGGGTTTGCTGGAGATCCAGAAATTTTCAGAGAACCTGAAGAAGGCAATGGGATTCCTTGAAAAAGAAGTCCAGGTACTCGATATGAGCGAAAAAATTCGCACAAAGGTAAAATCTGATATTGATGATCAGCAAAGAGAATTCTACCTGCGCCAACAGATGAAGGCTATTCAGGAGGAGTTGGGAGAAGATGCTGAACAGCAGGAAATTGACAAACTCAGGGAAAAACTGGCTAAGAAGTCATTACCTGAGCATGCAAAAAAGGAAGCGGAAAAAGAGCTGAAAAGACTTGAAATGACTCCCAATGCATCACCAAACTATGGTATCATCCATAGCTATGTGGAGTGGATTCTTGATTTACCCTGGGAGGAATATTCTGAAGACAAGCTCGATCTTAAATATGCTAAAGAAGTATTGGAAGAAGATCATTATGGTTTAGAAAAGGTCAAAAAGAGAATCATTGAGTATTTGGCTGTTCTAAAGCTAAAAGAGGATATGAAAGCCCCCATCCTTTGTTTTTACGGTCCTCCGGGAGTTGGAAAAACTTCATTGGGTAAATCTATAGCCCGTGCTTTAAACAGGGAATTTGAGCGCTTTAGTTTAGGGGGAATCCGTGATGAAGCTGAAATACGCGGGCACAGAAGAACTTATATCGGGGCACTTCCCGGCAGAATTATCCGTGCTATGAAGAAGGCCGGAAAAGGAAATCCTGTTATTATGCTGGATGAGATTGATAAAGTAGGTGCCGACTACCGTGGAGATCCAACCTCTGCCCTGCTCGAAGTTCTTGATCCCGAGCAGAACGATACGTTTAGTGACAACTACCTGGAACTTGAATATGATCTTTCCAAGGTACTCTTCATTGCTACAGCAAATTCTCTGGAAACTATACCTGCCCCTCTCAGGGACCGGATGGAGATCATAAACATCAGTGGTTATACACTGGAAGAAAAAACACAAATCGCTAAAAAGTACCTGATCCCAAAACAGGTAAAAGAAAATGGCCTTAAAACAGACCAGATAACCATTGATGATGACGCTATTGAACGTATCATTGATGAATACACACGCGAATCAGGAGTCAGGGGCCTTGAAAGACAGATTGCAGGAGTTTGCCGGGGAGTGGCTGCCAAAGTAGCTGCCGGTGAACTGGAAAGTTTTGAGGTTAAAACTGACGATGTGGAAGAATTCCTGGGCAAACAAAAATATTTCAGCGATGTAGCAGAACGTACTACCGTTCCCGGTGTGGCTACAGGTTTGGCATGGACTCCTTTTGGCGGAGATATCCTTTTCATCGAAGCAAGTGTCTCTAAAGGTTCTGGCAAACTAAACATTACCGGGCAGCTTGGAGATGTAATGAAAGAATCTGCTATGCTGGCTATCTCTTACTTAAAAGCACATGCTGAAAAGTTTGGGATACCTGAAGAGGCATTCAAATACTGGGACTTACACATTCATGTGCCTGCGGGTGCTGTTCCTAAAGACGGACCCTCGGCAGGGGTTTCCCTGATGACAGCCATAGCTTCTATATTTACCCAGAGAAAGGTAAAAGGTACTTTTGCGCTTACCGGAGAAATAACGTTGCGGGGACTAGTACTACCGGTTGGTGGCATTAAAGAAAAGGTTTTGGCCGCAAAACGCGCCGGGATAAAGCAGGTTCTGCTACCAAAAAAGAATGAGAAAGATGTTGATGAAATAGAAAAGGAAGTAATCGGCGATCTCAAAATTGATTACCTGGAGCGGATGGAAACACTTCTGGATATTATCCTCGAAAAAGATTCAGTCAACGATCCAAACGCTTATTTTGCTGTGAGCGATGCTCATAAATCGGCTGTGGCAGATAAGAATGGTACTTCAAAAGAAATAAAGAATGTTGTGAGCTAGCCTTTCGATTATTGCTATGCATTTGAAAACAAGCTTTTGAACAGAGGCGAAAGCATAAAGTTTTCGGATGTATCCAGCATAACTGGACAATTAAAGTTGTTAGCAAAATGTCAAAGACAAATAAAGGGAACAAGAAAGTTCATGTTCCCGCTCACACTAAAAAGGTTGGCAGAAAAACTGTCAGGGTACCAGAACATTACCGTTCAACTCCTGATAAGAAGAAGTGCTGACCTCTTGGCTATATATTAGCTAAGTTATTAGGTATCATTTAAATGATACCGGGGAGTCCTAAGTGGCTCCCTTTTTTATTTTAAACTAGCTCTTATGCTCTGCATTGGAGCTTTTCTTTATTAAAAATATTCCAAATCAGTCATCCCTGCGAAGGCAGGGATCTTAATAGCTTTATACCTTCAGGCTTTTTTAAAATCCGGATTCCCGCCTTCGCGGGAATGACTAAATGTTTTGTTGCATACGGCGGTTCTACAGAATTAGAAAATTATTCCAAATTCTCCCATTCCTCTTTGGTAGCCTCCGAAACCTGGTACTCCATCATCAGTTTCCATTCACCACTTACTTTGGTTAACAATCCTTGAAAGTGTATAAGTACATTTTGCCTCTCCTCTCCTTCATTTTGCCAGGAATAGTTGAAAATACCCGTTTCATGAGCTGTGGTTTCACTATGTAGTCGTTCTGAAAATCGAAATTCAACGCTTGCGGTCATTTTCCCGGCTTTGGTATCATCAAAACCTTGCTTCCATCCTGCCAATGCCTGTGATATTGGGTAACTGGATTCTGACATTCCATTAACAAGAATCGCATCCGGATGAAAAGTATTGGCATAGCCTTCGTAGTCTCCTTCTTCAACCGTTCTGGAAGCTTCCGCCCAAAAAGCATCTATTTCTTCTTTTGGATTTGAATCGGAAACCATAAAAGAAAACGAAAGCAAAGAAATCAGAATGATCTTTATCATAAGATGAAACATTGAGGTTGAATGTTGTTGCCGCAAAATACTATTCCAACTCGTAAAAGAAAGTGCTGAATTAATTACTTGCCTATACCCGGCTCTTCCGTATTTTTGGATATGAAAAAAGGTCGTGTAATACAATCAACGGGAAGCTGGTATAAGGTAGATATTGGTAATCATATCGTTGAAAGCCGCCTGCCCGGGCGTTTTCGTTTAGAAGAAAAGCAGGTTACTAACCCCTTGACAGTTGGGGATTGGGTAGATGTTCAAATCAATACCGATGGTTCCGGTTCAATTGAGCATATTTATGAACGTGAAAACTATATCACCCGCAAAGCTACCCACAGTAAAAAGGGAGAGCATATCCTCGTATCTAATTTAGATTTGGCTTTTGTAGTACAATCCATCCGAAAACCTAAAGTTAAGGAAGGATTTATTGATCGTTTTCTGGTAACCTGTGAAGCTTATGAAGTTAAACCAGCCATCATCATCAATAAAATGGATTTGGCTACACAATCTGACCTTGAATACCTCGAGGAAATGAAGAATATTTATGAAGCACTTGATTACCCCTTCTTTACAACAAGTATTGATGATCCCGGTTCCATCAAAAAGTTAAGTGCGGCAATTCTTGATAAAACAACTGCCTTTATAGGTCCGTCAGGAGTTGGGAAAACCAGCCTGTTAAATACAATTGATCCTGAGTATGATCTGAAAGTTGGTGAAATCTCTGACTTTTCCAATAAAGGAAAACACACTACTACGTTCGCACAACTTATCCCGCTAAGTCAATCCGGCTATATTGCTGATACACCTGGAATCAGGGAATTTGGCCTCGTGAATATAGAGCCCTGGGAACTTTCCCTGTACTTCCCTGAAATGCTTGAGCCTCGCCAGAGTTGTAAATTCAATACTTGTACACATGTACATGAGCCTGGTTGTGGTGTTGTTACCGCTTTCGAAGATGGTGAAATTGATGCCAACCGCTATCATTCTTACCTGAATATGCTCGACTCTCTGGAAGATTAAGAAATTCAAATACCTTGTATTAGGTATTCAATGTCACCAAATAATTGCTGATATTTGTCCATCATCTAAAAAACAGGAGATAAATATGTATAAAAAGTTTCGAACGGCAATCAAAGCAATGGTTGCACTTACCATCTTGGGATTTATAATCGCAACCCCTGCTAACGCCCAATTTGGAGATATAGGAGCATTCTTAAAAGCAGGTGCTGATGATGCAAGAATACTCACAAGAGAATATTTACGGCCTTACCCTACAGGATTTGGTACCGGGCTAAATGCCGGATTTACAGAAAGCGCTGCACCAAAAAAGAAATTGGGATTCAGTCTTCAAATACGTCCTTCTCTTGCTGTTGTACCAACAGGGTCTCAGTCATTTGATGTATCTAGCCTTGGTCTTTCAAAAATTGTTGTAGCTGCAGGAGAAAATCCTATCGCCCAAACAGTAGCTGGTAAAAGTGATAAAGGGCCATTACTCGAGATTTATCAGGACCCCAACAATGCAAACACAAAGGTTGGTGAATTTGAAATGCCTGGTGGTACAGGTTTTGCCTTTGTACCTGCCCCTATTGTACAGGCAAGTGTGGGACTAATTAAGAAAACAGATATTACTCTTCGTTATCTACCTGAAGTGGGTATAGGTGATTATGGCGATATTGGCATTATTGGTGGAGCTATTAAACATGAACTTGGCCAATATATACCCGGTAGTAAACTTTTACCGGTTGATATATCTTTGATGGTTGGTTTCAACCAGATTAATGTTAATGCTAATCTGGATCTTCAGCCCGAAGGTACAAGAGACCCGAATGATCCTTCTTTAACGAGTAATCCGACTCCAAACTTTAACGAACAGCAAGCCAGTACAACCACAAACACATTTGTTGTGAATGCAATAGTAGGAAAAAGCCTCCCCTTTATTTCGGTATATGGGGGCTTGGGTTTTCAACAAGCTACTTTTGAATTGAAAATGGAAGGTGATTACCCTGTGGATTCTTTCAATCCAATTACACCAACTGATGATTATGTAGTACTTACTGATCCTTTTTCTTTCGAAATCGACAGTGAAAGCAACATACATGCACTAGCAGGTTTCAGGGTTAAATTAGGAATCCTTGCCATTTATGCAGAAGCAACTGCTGCAAACTATTTTACCGCCAATGCGGGGGTTGGGATTTCTTTCAGATAGGATTAAGAAAAATATAAAACGAAAAAAGGCGCTCAATTGAGCGCCTTTTTTTATACCGGTATTTCCTGGTCAGCCAATTTCGGATGTTCTACCTTTTCATCCGATTCAATTACACCATCTCTTAGCCTTACTATCCTCCGGGCATGTTCAGCTATATCATTTTCATGGGTTACCAGCATTATAGTATTTCCCTGGCGGTATAACTCTTCAAAAAGTAACATGATCTCATCACCTGTTTTAGAATCCAGGTTACCGGTAGGCTCATCCGCCAGTAGAATAGACGGATTATTTACCAGCGCTCTGGCAATTGCTACACGCTGGCGCTGCCCGCCCGAAAGTTCATTGGGTTTGTGATCTACCCTGTCTCCCAAACCTACTTTGGTAAGTACTTCAATCGCTCTTTCTTTACGTTCAGCTGATTTTACGCCTGCATATATTAAAGGCAGCTCCACATTAGCAAGGCATGTGGTTCTGGGAAGCAGGTTAAATGTCTGGAATACAAAACCAATCTCCCTGTTTCTCACTTCGGCAAGCTCCGCATCATCCATTTCACTTACACGATTATTATTTAATATATATTCCCCAGATGTTGGGGTATCTAAACAACCGATCATATTCATTAATGTGGACTTACCGGAACCTGATGGCCCCATAATTGCCACATATTCATTTTCCAAGGCATTAAAAGTAACACCGTTCAATGCCCGTACTTCTGTTTCGCCCATCTGGTAAAAACGGGTTAAATCTGTGATTTCGATAACTGCTTTTTTTGACATATGCCCTATTTAGATTGATGCTATTTCTTCTTTACGCTCTTCAACCTTTACTTTATCCCCATCCGAAAGGTTCTTTGAAAGGGTACGATAGTTTCCAATAACGATCATATCACCTGCTGTTACTCCCGAAAGAATCTGTACATGATTGTTATCGCTTATTCCAGTTTCCACTTCCTGCCGTACTGCAATACCATCTTTAACTATAAATACGACTTTTCGGATATCTTCTTTTTTAACAACCAAGTCGTCATCCACTTCAGAATCGGGAGCGCTCGTACTTTCACTTTCAGAAGTGGAATCGTCACCTTCAGGTTTGCTTTCCTTCTTGTTGTTTGCAAAATCCCGAACAGTAACTGCCTGAATAGGCACTGAAACAACATTAATTGCAGTCTCAGTTTCAATATCTACAGTAGCAGACATGCCGGGCTTAAAGTTGGGAACAAAATTCTCATCAGGATTCTCAGAAGTTTGATTTAATACCAACTCAGAACCTGCCAGTGAAAGGTTATGCGGGGTAACAATTCGAACTTTCACCTGGTAGTTGGTAACCTGCTCGTTGGTACCTGCACCTGTAACACGCGCTGAGTTTGCTATTTCGGTTACAATACCATTAAATCTCCTTTCAGGGTAAGCATCAACTTCAATACGGGCAGTATCAGCACTCATAATATTTACGATGTCGTTTTCATTTACTTCAACCAATACTTCCATCCGGTCGAGCAAAGAAACACGCATCATTTCAGTTCCGGCCATTTGCGAGTTACCCAATACACGCTCGCCAAGTTCAACAGCCAATCCTGTCACAGTACCATCCTGTGGAGCCCTTATCACTGTTTGCTCAAGTTCCTCTTCTGCCTTACGAAGTTGAGCCTCAGCACTTTGTATCTGGTATTGTGCTGCCTTCAGGTTTGCTTTTTCTGCGTCATAGCTTGATTTGGTTTGTATAAAATCCAACTCAGAAATCACATTCTTTTCATACAATTCTTTATTCCTGAGATGGGCAGCTTCAGCCTGAATCAAGCTGGCTCTGGTTTGTTCAAGCCGGGCTTTCTGGGTTAGCAGAGACGCGTTTAACTGATCGATCTGCGCCTGATAAATATCAGGCTTAATTCGAAGAAGCAGGTTCCCTTTCCTTACAAAATCGCCTTCCTTTACAGCTAGCTCTATAATCTCTCCGGATACATCAGGACGGATAATCACTTCAACCTCTGGTTGTATTTTACCGGAAGCCGATACTATTTGAGTAATTGTTTTTAGCTTTGCCTCTGCGGTTTCTACAGGGGTTCCCTCACTTTCTCCCCCAATAACTCCTGCAGCTTTAAGCCCAAAACCTACTCCAAAAACAACTACTAAACCAATTACAAGGTATAGTATGGTTTTGCCGGATGATGATTTCTTTTTTGCCATTTTCCCTTTCCCAAATTTTTAGTGTAGTTAAAATTCAATACTATTATCAGAAAGCTTCCCCAGATAAAAATCAAGTAATTTTTCTTGAAATATTAAATTGTACAACGCTCTTGTTCTTGATGACTGAGCATTAAAAAATTGAGTTTGTGCCTG
The DNA here is from genome assembly GCA_006969905.1 of Balneolaceae bacterium. Classification (GTDB taxonomy): domain Bacteria; phylum Bacteroidota; class Rhodothermia; order Balneolales; family Balneolaceae; genus Balneola. The sequence goes on from CP030887.1 coordinate 3,082,491, forward strand.
GCTCAACTCTATAAGTGTACTTGCTCCAACATTGTATCTTTCTTGTTGAGTTTCAAATGCTTTCTGTGAAGCAATCAACGATTTTTCAGCAGCTGTTAATTGTGCAGAAAAAGATGCATAATCATTTAATGCCTGAGTAATCTCTTGAATCACTTGAAGCTTAGTATTTTCTAATCCTAACTCTGCATTCTTAAGATTTACTTTGGCAGATTCAATCTGAACCATTCTATTCCAATTATTAAAAATTGGGAGACTTAAAGAAAGTCCAATAGATTTGTTTACCCGCTGATCAAAAAACTGATCTGAAAAGTTTACTTTTTCAAAGATAGGTTCATTTGTAATAGGATCTCTACCTGTAAGAATGGTGGCCTGATCACTATAGCTTGAGGACAATGATGCATTCCCAGTAAGTGTAGGAAGTAAATTTCCCTTTGCAATTTTAAGTTGATATTCTAAAGATTCGATATCAAATTCAGAGCTAAGTACATCTCCTCTATTCATCATCGCTTCTTCAACTAACCCTCTTACATTTTGAGCCATTTTTGTAGAACTCTTTGCAGATTCAGGATCAAAATCCGGAACTACAAATTCATATTCTACCAAAGGATCTATTTGAAGTGTTCTTACAAGGATTAGTTTGTTAGATCGCAATTGGTTTTCTTGGCTTGTAACCGTAAACTCGTTATCAGCCACCTGTGCTTCTTGGTTGTATTGATCTACGGCAGGACGAGAGCCTACCTCTACCTGTGCTTTTGTTTGTTCCAGAAGCTTAAGAGAGGTTTCTAAATTGTCTTTCGCATCTTCTAATTGCTGTTTATTTAAAAGTACCGTTAAGTACCTGGTAGCAGTATTAAAAATTACATTCTCTTTAGCTCTTTTTAGAGTTTCTTCACTAGAAAGTTTAGAAGCTTTACTCGATCTTAAAGTTAGAATGTTGTTAAACCCGTTAAATATTGGAATTGAGGCATTTAGACCAGCACTACCACTCGTTGAAGTAAGATCAGTAAAAGAAAGAGTTTCCTGCACGAACTGCTGACCTGTTTGAGTAGAGTATCTAGCGCTGGAAGAAATACTAGGGAGGAAATCAGCCGTTTCGCTTGTTATTCTCATTTCAGCAAGATCTAAATTGTTCTCTGCTTGCTTTAATTGAAAATTATTTTCTAAAGCAATGTCGATAGCTTCCTGAAGCGTTATTTCCCTTACTTGTTGTGCATGTGTTAGCCCTGCTGTAAAAATGAGACAGCATACCGTCAGTAGTAATGATTTATTCATGTGAGAGAATTCTGTTTTGTTCATGATTCGCTTGCACGCTCTTAGACGAATTAAGTTGCAAAAACTTTGTACTTAGCAAGAGTTTTTTATCAACTTTTATTATTAAGAAAAGACTCAATGGTTAATCAGAACTCTTCTTCTGTGTAATCTGATTATCAATAGCATCAAGAAATAAAGAAACAGCTCTTTTGGTTAAATGCTTTTTCAGTTCATAACCTAAAACTGAACTAAAGCTTGAGGATGACTTACTTCTCCTTCCTTTAGGTTTGCCAATCAAAAAACCTACTAACAAGGAAGCCCCAAGAATAGGAAGAGGATATTTCCGTATTATCGCTTTAGGATCAAGGCTTTCTACTACTCCCTCTTTTACATCATCAATTGATTTGTCAAGACCTTCCTGAATCCTGTTCAGTTCATTCTCAAGTTCTTGCTTTTTCTTTTCAATTTTTGTGAGTTTTGTAGTTGCCATTAGTTACCCACTTTATCTTGGTTATTTTCCTTTAGCATCTTGATGTCACTCTTTTCTTTGTTCTCATCTAACGCTTTTAATACATCATTCATGAACTGGTTTTGGATATTTCTTGCAATTCCTTTTGGCTTAGCAATAGTTAGTATAAGCCCTAAAATAAGTACAGGAGCTGATACAACGGCAAAGCCAAGGGCTGTACTCCCAAAAAGCTCGCCTAAGTAAAAACCCAGTGCAAATAAACCAAGCAGCAATCCAATCCCAAGAATTGTAAAAGCTACCAACTGCTGGATGGTTTCACCAATCCATAACGTAACGCGTTCGCTTACATTAAGTACCAGTAACTCAAATTTAGTTTCAAAGTAATCTTTGAGTTCGTTAGTGGTTTGCTTGATACGTTGGCTTAATTGATCCATCAGTCATCTGAGTTGAAAAGTTTGCCTATAAGAAAACCAATTGCAAGGCCTATAGCTATACTTTTGACAGGATGATTGCGAACGGTAGTTTCCGCCCTGTTTTTAAGTTCCTGCAATTTTTGCTGAAACTCTTCATCCTCGATTATTTCTTTGCCCTTCGCTAAAGCGAGATCAATCCGCTCGTTAAGATTTTGAATAATTTCTTCATTCATGATTAATGCTCCTCATTTACTTAAGATAGTAAATTGAAATGGAAGCTTAAATCATTCCGGGGTAAATCTTATTCGTAACGTAAACTTTCTATCGGATCCAGTTTGGAAGCTTTAAAAGCGGGGTAAACACCGAAAAGCAAGCCAATAAATGTCATTCCGAAAAAACTACCAAAAACTGACCAAAGAGGAATTACTGCTTCCGTTTCAATCCAAACTGCTACCAGGTTACCAACACCTATCCCAAAAAGAAGTCCTATTATACCTCCAATCTGACAAATAAAAATTGCTTCCATCAGGAATTGCCCCACTATGGCCTTACGTGTTGCTCCAACCGACTTTCGAACCCCGATCTCCCGGGTTCGTTCCGTCACAGAAACCAACATAATGTTCATTACGCCAATACCCGCGCCAAGCAGGGTAATAAAACCTATTGCAAAGCCTGCTATATAAAGTACCCCGGTAAAGGCATCAAAAGTTCCTGATAAGGAATCGTTAGTAAGAATTTCGAAATCATTTTCCTGGTTAGGAAGCACTCCTCTTATCACACGCATAATACCAGTTACTTCATCAATCGTCTCTTCCATCATTGCTATTTCAGGTGCTCTTAGCTGTATTCCAATCCCCCTATTTCCGCCATAATTATTGATCCCGGTTGTATAGGGGATCACTACTATATTGTCGAAAGAATTGCCAAATATTTGTCCTTTCTTTTCTAACAACCCAATAACTGAATATGGCTTACCATCAATGCGAACCGTTTTGTTTAAGGGATATTCGTTCTTGAATAGTTCTGTTTGAACATCTTTACCTAGTATTACTACCTGACGCTTGTACTGAACATCTTCTTCATTAAAATTTCGACCATCCTCTATTACAAAAGCATTGTTCTCAAAAAACTCAGCGTTGCCCCCCCTCACCCTTACATTCGGATCCGTTTCCTCGTCTTTATAAACTACTTTTGTAAAACTGAAGGTGGTAATAGGATTCATTCCCTCTCCGATCCTCATCCGTTCATCCAATTCTTCCGCGTCATCAAATTTTATCCGTTTGCGGTTTCTTAAACTTGCATCTCGCGGCCCCATTTGTACAGCCGGATTTCGCTGAACGGTAATTACATCGCTTCCAAGAATACTCATAGTATTGGTAAAGAAATTATCCAGCACCGCTACTGCTGTAGTGGAAACGATAACTGAAAACACACCTATCACTAACGCTAAAAGGGTTAAAAAAGAACGAATTTTATTCGCCTTAAGAGAATCGGCAGCTTGCCTGAAAGTTTCCGTTATTTGCATTATTCAAACCTCAAAGATTCAATAGGATCAGATTTTGCAGCCCTGTAAGCAGGAATAAACCCAAAAAGTGCTCCTACAAATGAACAAAGCAGAAAAGCGAACATGACTACACTCAAGTTCATTTTTGCCGTAAAAAATTGATCAATCATAACTGTTAATCCCCCTGCTAAGGCTATTCCAACTAAGCCTCCTATCAAACATATCATAATTGCTTCTATCAAAAACTGGGTGAGTATCTCCCACGATTTTGCTCCCACCGCTTTTCGAATTCCTATCTCTTTAGTTCTTTCCCTTACAGAAACAAACATAATATTCATAATTCCTATTCCCCCGATAAGCAGTGATAAGCCTACTAATACAAAACCACCCAGGTATAATCCATTTTTAAAAGCGGCTAATTGTTCTTCAAAAGCCTGGGGCTTATTAATGGCAAAATCGTTTTCTTCAGCAGCATCCAGTTGCCGAACCTGTCTCATCAACCCTTCTATTTCATACTCGCCGTCCAGGGCAGCGGCTTCTGAAGGGAACTTGACACCAATTTGTATACCCCACCTTAAGCCGTAAATCTGGCCATAAGATTTAATAGGAATAATTATTCTGTTATCTGCATCCCCCAATCCCAGAAAGCTTCCTTGTTTTTCCAAAACTCCGATTACTGTAAATTTTTGTCCTCCCAAACGAACTTCTTTACCTAGCGGCTCTGTATTTTCAAATAATGCCTCCTGTAATGACTTACCTATAATAGCCACTTTTACCGCCGATCTCGCCTCCTGTTCCGTAAACATTCTTCCACTTTCAATATTCAAACCTTGTATATCCAGGTAATTATAAGTGGCTCCATTGATGCCTACGTTATCTGCATTCTTATCTTTATAGCGAACTGTAACATTTCTGTTTGCAGAAGCTGCCACTACAGAGGCTAACTTGCTTCTCTCATCTAAAAAGGAGACATAATCTATCTCCATTTCTTTCCGGTTGGCTATCTCCCACCATTCTTTGCTATTATCATTCCACGGCCATTTTTCTACATAAATCACATTTTGCCCCAACATGGCCATACTATTCTCAAAACTCTCATCCATACCTGTGGTTACAGAATCGACCACCGTAACCATTGTAATTCCAATGATAATACATAAAGCAGTAAGTATAGACCGGACTTTATTGATACGAAGGGCACGCATTGCAACCCGAAGTCCTTCAAAAAGGCTATTGATAAATCTCATAATTCGGAATTAATTCGAAATCGGCTACGTAATTTAGCAGTATTACGTTTCACTGTTTTTAAAAATAATCTAAACTATTTTCATTTGATTGATTCAACAATCGCATTCTAAAATCCCTATTATCCTGTAAAGTAAAAATACTATAGATGAAAACAGATGTTTTGGTTTTTGCGGCGCACCCTGATGATGCTGAATTAAATATTGGCGGAACTATTGCATCCCTGGTCAAGCAGGGTAAAAAAGTCGGGATTGTTGACCTTACCCAAGGAGAAATGGGAACGCGGGGAACCATTCAAACCAGGAAGAAAGAAGCTGAGTTGGCTTCAGGTATCCTCGGTATTAATTATCGTTCTAACCTGTATTTGGGTGATTCTCTTCTTCACAATTCGAGAGAAAACCAATTAAAAGTCATTCGCGAAGTCCGTAAACTTACACCCTCTATTTGTATTACCGGAGCACCACACGACAGGCATCCCGATCACGGTAAAGCTACACAGTTGGTACTTGATTCTCTTTTTTACTCAGGCTTGGCAAAAATAGAAACCTCTGACGAGCATGGGGCAATGCAACAAAGCTGGAGACCTTATCATATTTTACATTATATGCAGGATCAACCCTTCGATCCAGATTTTATAAATGATATCTCTTCTTTTTGGGAGATAAAAAAAGCAGCAATTGAAGCTTATAAAACTCAACTAAATGTAGCAGAGCCCGGGGAAGAAGCAGAAACCTATATTTCCACGCCCAGATTTTTTAAACAACTGGAAGCACGTGCCCGGTATTTCGGGCATTTAGGCGGATTTGAATTTGGTGAGCCTTTGAAATACTACAATGGCCCAATGGGAGTAAAAGATTTGGATTTTCTATTCAAAAATTCACCCATTAAATAACCAAATCTTCTTCTTTAAAATGGAGCGCAACCTCATTTTTTAAAAAATCACATAGTGCTTCGTTCCCTGCAATAATACGCCTTCCAAATAGCCAGTTGTTCCCTCCTGCCCAATCATAAACCAAACCCCCGGCTTCTTTTACTATTAAGGAACCTGCTGCTACATCCCAGGGACTTAGTCCATATTCATAAAAACCTTCGAACCTGCCGCACGCCACATTGCATAAGTCCCAAGCTGCCGAGCCTGGCCTGCGCACCCCATGTGTTTTATCCATCATTGCCTTGAACATACTCAGGTAATTATCAACCAGCTCTAAATCGGTATATGGAAACCCGGTTCCTATCAGTGATGATTTGGGTTCAGAAGTCTCCGAAATAAATATTCTTTCCCCATTCAGATACGCCCCTTCATTCACAACTGCATAAAACTCTTCGCTATTGGCAACCTCATATACCAATCCTACCTTGGGTTCTCCATCCTCCCAAAAAGCAATGGAAACGCAATACACCGGAAAACCATGCGCAAAGTTGGTGGTTCCGTCAATCGGGTCAATAATCCAAACTCTTCCTCTCGGAAGCGATGAGTAGTTCGATGATTCTTCCGCAAGTATGTGGTCATCAGAAAATTCGCCCCTGATGATCTCAAGTATCTTTTTCTCTGATGCTATGTCTGCTTTTGTAACCAGATCGTTTTTGCCCTTTAGTTTAATTTCAAGTGCTTTTTTATTAGAAAAAGACCGGATTATCTCAGCAGCTTCCAAGGCTGCTTTTCTGGCGGCTTTAAGTTCTTCTGAATAGTTCAAAATAGATTTCTATTGCTGATTTGATTTAAAATTTCGTTGCTTTAATCTAAGCTAAAATTTAAAGATATTTGGAGCCAACCATTCATCCTAATACATATTAGATGATCATTCCCATTGCTAGCGATCATGCAGGTTTTCCGGCTAAGGAAATTACGATCAAAATTCTCGAAAAAATGGGGCATACTCCTGTTGATTTTGGTACCCATTCGGAAGATTCTGTAGACTATCCGGATTTTGCTGTTCAAGTAGCACGACGGGTAGACAAAGGAGAGTACAGCCAGGGAATTATTCTTTGTGGAAGTGGCCAGGGTGTATGTATGACTGCCAACAAGTTCGATAAAGTGCGGGCTGCATTGGTTTATTCTGCTGATGTAGCGCAAATGACCCGCTTACATAATGATGCTAATATCATGTGCTTGCCGGGACGATCACTTGATGAAAAGGAAATTGAAGAAATTCTTCAGGAATGGTTTAAAACGGATTTTGAGGGCGGTCGCCATGAGCGCCGCATTAAGAAAATCGAATCTCTAACAAAAAAATAGTTTTGCTGATGAAGCCCATCAAAAACCAGGATCCTCAAATTTTTGAACTGCTTGAAAAAGAAACCGATCGGCAGAATTATAATCTTGAATTAATAGCGTCAGAAAATTTTGCTTCACGGGCTATAATGGAAGCCCAGGGAAGTGTTTTAACTAATAAATATGCTGAAGGTTATCCCGGCAAGCGGTACTATGGCGGGTGTGAGTTTGCTGATGTTATTGAAGATATTGCCAGAGATCGTGCCAAGAAACTTTACAATGCAGATTGGGTAAATGTGCAACCCCATTCCGGTGCTTCTGCTAATGCAGCTGTTTACCTTGCTTTTATGAAACCAGGCGATACCCTTTTAGGTTTTGACCTTTCACATGGTGGACATTTAACACATGGCTCTCCGGTTAATTTTTCAGGTATCTATTTTAAGCCTGAGTTTTATGGTGTGGAAAAGGAAACCGGTCGCCTTGACATGGATAAGATCAGGGATAAGGCAAAAGCCGTAAATCCAAAAATGATCTCTATCGGGGCTTCAGCCTATTCACGCGATTATGACTATGAAACTTTCCGATCTATTGCTGATGAGGTAGGTGCTTTTTTATGGATGGATATGGCTCATACAGCCGGGCTGATTGCGACAGGTAATCTTAAGAATCCCCTCCCTCATGCACATGTGGTAACTACTACTACGCATAAAACGTTGAGAGGCCCGCGAGGTGGCTTAATACTGATTGGAAAAGACGGTGAAAACACAATGGGGAAAGTAGCTCCTAAATCCGGGCGGGTTAAAAACTGGAGTGAACTTTTGGATTCAGCTGTATTCCCCGGAACGCAAGGCGGGCCGTTAATGCACATTGTAGCTGCTAAAGCGGTAGCATTTGGTGAAGCTTTACAAGACGATTTTAAAACATACCAAACCCAGGTTCAAAAAAATGCTAAAGCCCTTGCAGCAAAATTCATGGAACTTGGGTACAAGATAGTAAGTGACGGAACAGATAATCATCTGATACTCATCGATCTTCGGAACAAAGGATTAAACGGTAAAATTGCTGAAGAAGCATTAGGAAAAGCTGCCATAACCGTGAACAAAAATATGGTTCCTTTTGATACAGAAAGTCCATTTGTTACTTCAGGAATTAGAATCGGTTCACCAGCAATGACCACCAGAGGTCTTAAAGAAGCTGAATTTGAACAAATTGCTGTACTAATTGACAGAGTGTTGCAAAAGCCCGATGATGAGCAGGTTCATCAATCTGTTGAGAATGAAGTTCGGGAACTCTGTGAGCGGTTCCCTCTTTATGATTTCGTAATCCTTTAAGCTATTCACATTTTGAGCAGCGAACGACAGGTGATGAAAAAGACACCTCCTGAAGCAAAGAAAGTTAAAGACCGTACTGTTGATAACATGACTTTTCTTGAGCACCTTGAAGAGTTGCGTTGGAGAATTATTAAGGGATTAGCAGGGATAATTCTTGGTGTTATTGCCGCATTTTATTTCTCCGATTTCATCATGAATACTATTCTACTTGGCCCTACACGCTCAACCTTCTTTATGTATGAAATCATTGGGGTAGATGCCATTGATCTAACACTGCAAAGCAGGCGTCTACCGGGCCAGTTTTTTACCTATTGGGGTATGCTTTTCATTATAGGTTCTGTTATTGGTTCGCCCATTTTCTTTTATCAACTGTGGTCGTTCGTTGAACCTGCCTTTCAAACCACAACAAAATGGAAAACCTTTTTTACTGCCATTTTCATCACCTTTTTCTTTTTATTAGGAATTAGTTTTGGGTATTTAATTCTGGCTCCCTTTGCACTCCAGTTCTTTTCCCAATTTCAAATATCTGAGATTATCCGTAACGACTTTGACATTAACGCTTACTTCAGTTCACTCTCTACCTGGGTACTTTCCTGTGGGTTGATTTTTCAAATCCCGATACTAAGTTACTCATTAACGAAAATTGGGATACTTACACCCGGCTTCCTTAAAAAGTATCGTAAACATGCCCTTGTAGTTTGCCTGATGCTGTCAGCTTTTTTGACACCACCCGATCCCATTTCGATGGTATTGATTGCTATACCACTAACCATTTTATATGAGTTGTCAATATGGATAAGCCATATTTCATTAAAGCGCAGGGACAAAGAATTGAGAATTGCATTTAATGAAGAAGAACCTTCTGAATAACAGCTTTTAATCCATTCAAGTTTTATCTTTGCACAGAATAAAATTCTAATTTTTAAGTTTTATTGAAATTGTATCAAAATTATTTGACTACCTGAAAATCACATGAAATTGCAGAATATATATCCGCTAACTATCCTTATTGCCATAAGTTTTCTACTCCTAAATTGCAGGGATGGAAGTAACCCATTTGAGGTGGATTACTCAACCGTCCCCGATCCTTTTTCCGTGGAAGGCATAACACCCGATACATCTGAAACCGGATTGATTACTTACAGGCTTCAGGCAGGGAGTGGCCCCTTTGAGGTTACAATAAGGGACCGGGTTTTAATGTACTATACCGGTAGAAAAACAAATGGGGAAATATTTGACAGTTCTTATGGAAACGGATCTACCACCCCTTCTAACCTTGCTGTAGATGGTGTGGTAGAAGGTTTCAGGGAAGGCATACTAGGAATGAAAGAAGGTGAAAAAAAGGTACTGATTATTCCTCCTTCTCTGGCTTATGGTAATAATGAAGGCCATAGCCTTCAAAATGATACTCTGATTTTTGATTTAGAATTAGAAACCATCCTGGATTAGATCTATAAGAAGGTTTGCAAAGCCTCCAAAATCACAACTTCTTTTTGCGAGCCTGCGAAGCAATCTCCATTTAAAAGCTTTGACTGAGAGATTGCTTCACTTCGTTCGCAAAAGGTATAAGTTTTGCAAAGTCTTCTATAAGTACTCCCTTGCTATATTTGCATTTAAGCTGGTTGCCACTTCATAGGGTATGGTCTGTGCTATATCAGCCCAGTACTTTGGATGCAGATTTGATCCGTTCAATAAAGTCACTTCCTCGTTAAGCCAAAGCTCCCTTTCTTTTGAAAAAACCCCCATGTAATCCATGGCAATTCTTCCAACCTGCTGTACTAAATCATCACCAACCAGAAAGTTAATTTTTCCTCCAAGTATGCGTTGTATTCCATCAGCATACCCTATAGGCACAGTCCCAACCCAGCCATCTTCGGGGGCTAACCAGCTTGCCCCATAACCCACCGATTCTCCTTTTCTTATTTCCCGGACCTGCATTAAATGAGATTTCCATTCAATAATAGGTTCAAGATCTTCAATCTCATCCTGGCCAGGATAATAGCCATATAAACAAACCCCGGGGCGTACTGCATCAAATTGAAGATCCAGATGTGTGTAGTAGAAAATAGCTCCTGTATTTGCTGTATGGGTCATCAGGGAATCGGGAAAATAATTTCTGATCGACTTAAAAAGTTCCAGCTGCTGTTCAACAAACGGACTGTCAGCTACATCAGCGGTGGCAAAATGGGTGTAAATTCCCGTACAGTTTATGTTTTTACAGGATTGAAAAAGATCTAAAGCTTTGTGAACCTCTTTGGGAGGTATTCCTAAGCGCCGCATCCCCGTATCAAAATTCAAATGGTATTCTGTGCCATCTGCAATTGTTTTAAAGCTTTCAATGTCAGCAACGGTAGCAACTAAATTATATTCAGGATAATCATTTACACGTTCTGCATCCGGAACCTCAAACACGAGAATTGGTAGTTTAACGCCGTTCTTCCTTAAGGCAATCCCTTCATCAATCCGGGCTACACAAAACCATTGGACTTTTGGTTCAAGGTACTTTGCAATTTCTATCAAACCATGGCCGTAGGCATTATCCTTTACAACCGCCATTTTCTTAACACCCGGCTTCAAGCGTTTATTAATGGCCTCAATGTTCTTATCGAGTTTTGATGTGTGGATGATAAGCTTAGATCTCAATCCCTTCTATCCTGCTAAAAAAATGATCGTTTATGCTTTTTTAGTATTACATGCGCTGCATTATACCCGGCAGCTCCAAATACTCCACCCCCGGGATGACAGGAAGCACTCGACAAATATAAGTTCTTTATCGGTGTCTCGTAACTACTCATTTCAGGAATAGGCCGGAACATAAACATCTGATCGAAGCTCATTTCCACATGCATTACATTTCCACGTAGCAACCCGTGTTTTCTTTCAATATCCAATGGGCTTTGGATGTACCAATCAATGAGTTTGCCTTTCATATTAGGTGCATAATCTACTACCACATCATAAATTTTTTGTGCCTCCCGCTCCCTTATATCATCCCAATGGAGTCCGTTTGCCAACTCATAAGGATGCCATTGCGCCCATACAAACATAGTGTGTTTGCCATCTTTTGCCACATCAGGATCAATTTTGGAGAACGTCATAGCCAGCACTGCAGGCTTTTCTGGTGGAAGTTTCTTCATGTAATCCCCTATTGCGTTGTTCATGTACTGAACCGATGGAGCCATAAGCTGAATACCATTGTGAATATACGGGTCACCAGGAGCTGCAGTGTATTGAGGAAGTTCTTCTACTGCACAGCGTATCACCATACCAAAGCCATTACCCACGTTTATGTTTTTAACTTTTTTGAACATGGAATCTTCAAGATGTTCCCTTCCCACCATTTTCATCATAGTAGTTTGTACATGCGCATTAGAAACTATAATCGGAGCCTTGTATTCCTCTCTGTTTTCAGTTCTCACTCCAACAGCTTTTCCATTTTCAACCAGGATTTTTTCAACGGGAGCATTCGATATCACTTTGCCATTATGAGCTTCAATAAGATTCTTCATGGCCTGGGTGAGCATCCCGCTTCCTCCCCTGGGATGTTTGGCTCCGCTTTCATGTAACATAGACTGCCAGCCTGCAAAATCGCCCGTAGCTGAATGATCAGGTAAAGGCCCCGATTGAGCTGCAAACCACAATAATGCCGCTTTCATATATGGGTTGTCAAATGCATCATCAACTACCTTCCCATAACTGGAAAGTATTTTTTGAAGCCCTGCTGCCTGCTCCCCTTTTTTGAACATAGCCCCATCCCTGATTTGAGCTTTAGCCATCTCAGTAAAAATATTTTTGGAAGTAGGCGGTGTCATAAATGCCTTTAAGACACTCCGGTTAATCTTTCCCCAAAATTCAATGAACTCTTTGTAGTTCTTAACATCTTCCGGGGCCACTTTAGAGATGGATTCAAGTGTTCGATCTACATCTTTCCAAAAATGAATAACCCCTTTCCCTGTAGGTACTGGGTAGGACATAATAGGATCCATCTCGATATATTCGAGGCCATATTTTTCAAGTTCCAGCTCCTCAATAATTCCCGTTTGGTGGATCATGATATGAACCGAAGAGCCTACATCCATTCTAAAACCGTTCGGATTTTCGGCAGACTGGAACATGGTTTCTGTACAAACAGCCCCTCCAATGGTATCCCTCCTTTCCAATACCAGTACAGTTTTTCCACTTTTAGCAAGATAACAACCGGTCGTTAGTCCGTTATGGCCGGAACCAATAATAATAGCGTCATAATTATTCATAATGGGAAGATAAAAGAATTGACGAAAACCAGAGATTTATTAAGTTGTTTGGGTGGCTAAACCCATGAACCTTTAAGAACATTCAGTACACATGAAAATTGGCCGTTTTGAGATTGAGCAACTTAGTGAGGGTATCTTTGAGGTTTTTGAAGATGGTACAATTCATAAAGTTCACTCCGAGGATATTGCCCATCCAACCACTGATCTTGAAGGTATACGGGTTTCTTCTGTGCTCATAGGAATTGACCCGATTCTTATCAGGGATGGAAAACATAATGTTCTTATTGATACCGGCTTGGGTTGGGGACTTGACGCTAAAAGTGAATATGAGAATACTTCTAACCTGAAAACCAACCTGGATATTTTCGGGCTCACCCCTCACGATATTACACACGTGGTGTTAACCCATCTGCATTTTGATCATGCCGCAGGTTCCACCTATGTCGATCTATTTGCGCACACTCAGCCCACTATGGATTACGCTAATTATTTTTTACAGAAAAAGGAATGGGCATTTGCATTAAGCCAGGTTGATCAACCTCTTTTGGCAAAAGGAGGAAATTATGACCTGGATGAGCTTTATAAGCTGGCTGCAGATCAAAAACTGGTTTTCATAACCGATGCCAGGTTTGAGTTATTACCCGGTATTGAACTGATTCGCACCGGCGGGCATACACCCGGACATCAAATCGTAAAAATACACGATGCAGGAGAAACGGCTTATTTTCTGGGTGATTTGCTTCCCTCTGAACATCACCTTAATCATTATGCTATGAAGCAGATGGATGTTGATCCATTACAATCCAAAAAGGCAAAAACATTGCTTCTTAAGCAAGCTTATGAAGAAGGTGCCGTGCTTTTGTTCTACCATTCCATCCACACCAAAGCAGGTAGATTAATGAAAGATGTGGACCGGAAGTATGTGTTAGAAGATGTGAAATGATCCTATGATTTATTGGCTTGCATACATTATACTTTCATGTTGGAATAGATTTCACCACATTTAGGGGCATAATGCAGAGTTTATATTATATGCATATCGATTACTTGTGCTAGTAAATACTTAAAAATAAACAGAGGGATTTGTCATGACGAAAAGTAAAATATTAAATCTTTGTTTAGTGTTTACCTCCCTACTTGGATACCTAGAATGGGGTACAGATAGCAAAGCTTTCCTATATCAGATAGAGATTAAGGTTTTATCAGATCTTTTTAACGATCCGGGATCCTTACTCCATCCACTTGTACTATTACCATTACTGGGACAAGTACTATTGTTAATCACTTTATTTCAGAAGAAACCAAACAGGTTACTTACTTTCTTAGGTATAGGAGGTATAGGAGTTTTACTACTTTTTGTCTTTGCTATAAGTGTCATGAACCTGAATTTGAAAACGCTTGTTTCTACCCTCCCCTTTTTGGGGTTAGGGATTTATACAGTGTGGTATCATCGTAAGGGACATGTGGGTAGTAAAGAATAAACTACTGTTTGTACTTTGGCTATAATTCGTGTTTATTCATTTTACTCTTATGTTGGCGAAGAATTCACTTCGCTTTTCTTCCCCAACAAGCTAAAAACAACTCAAATGGAAATAAAAATCGAATTTACTATTGAGCCTTGTGAAAAGGAAAATGTAAAGGCAATAGTTGATGGAATAAATGAATATAATTTAAGTAAAGTTTCTGCTATTGCAGATATCTGGACACCATTAGAATTTGTTGCTAAAGATGAAAACGGAATTGAAATTGGCGGAATTTTAGCTGGGCTTGGATATTGGAACGGACTTGAAATCAAAATTTTGTGGGTAAAAGATAGTCATAGAAGAAAAGGTGTTGGAACTAGAATTTTAAAACACGTTGAAAAAATCGCAAAAGAAAAGGGAGCAAAAATATCAATGCTTGACACATTTGATTTCCAGGCAGAAGGGTTTTACTTAAAAAACGGATATAAACCGATTGGCGAAATAAAAGACTTTCCGGAAGGACACAGACGTATATATTTCTCGAAAAAATTAGTTTAATCAAAAACTCCTCGCTGATGCAAGCGCTTTTGTATCATCTGCAAGAATTTGAACCGAAAAAAGCCGGCTTGTTCTAAACCGGCTTTTATCTTTTATGTGACTTTTACCAAGAAACGGTGCAAGCAAGAATGATTATAGTTTCAGCAGTTGCTCATAATCTTCCAGGTTGCCATTATCCTTACAACATTCTATGATGCGTTTTCCTAAAGGATCAAGGGTTTCATCTTCAAATTTTGCAAGTGTTCTTATAAAGAAATCATACAACATCCTGGCACCCTCATCATAGGCTTCCACACCTACTTCTTCCTGATGGTGTACTTTCAGGAACCACTTAGGTATTTGCATACCTTCCACTTTCATTGTGTTAAGGGCATAACCAAGAAGACTGCATCGGGCGGCACTTAACTGTTCAGGCCGGAAGTCAGCACTGCCTTTACGAGCAAGATATTCGCGGCTTATCCATTGTGGCATAAAGCTGGTTTTCCAGGCTCCAATATGCTGGTTGGGTGTCAAAATATATTTAACCTTTGGGGTTTCCCGTATCTGGTCAAGCAGCAAGTTAGCTTGTTTCACCCTTTTACCTGTAGCAAACGGCCAATAACTGCCTACACCTTCGCTACTAATGCCTTTGGTCTGGATAATGCTTGGATTCGCATGGCCACGTGGTGCAACCAATCTCCACAACCAACCCAATGCCGGCGGTAGCAAATGCATAATACCTACAATACCATAATTTGGATTCTCGCGCGTACATGGAGGGGTTCGAAGACCAATACTCCGAATATCAACCTGTACAGGTTCAGAATAAATACCAGGCATGGTATCTCTCGGAATGATGACCCTCGGGTTCGGACAAGGCACTCCCGGTTCATCTTCTTTATGGTCCCAGATCATGGCACGGCCTCCCGGAACAGCTTCAATATTTAAAAATAATAATGGTTTTTCAGGCTTGGCAGTTATTTTTTCCAGCACCATATCCGTGCCATAATCATCAATGTGATCGACCCGTACAAACCATGCATCTTCAGCATCCTCTAACCAAAGCGTTCCATCCCCTTTTTGCAGGTTCGGGTGGCAAAGAGCCATATCATCTGTTACAGGTTCAAGGTCACATGTTCTGGGTAGTTCCAGCGTTCGCTTTTCGTTGGTTAGTATGTTTTTACCCAGCAGCAAGCTTCCGTCCACCTGGCGATGCGGTTGCTGAAGCATTTCACTTTTACCGCCACCACTTGCGCCTTCGTGCATAATGTTTACAATGCTGTCGTAAGGGGTGATTACACGTACTGTAGAACAGTGGGCAGTAACCCAGCCTTCACTTTCACCCTGACCGATTAACATTCCGTAAACCCCCTTTTTTGCACTAGGCCCCGGGTAAAGATTGTAAGAAAACATCTCATATTTTCCGGGGATCCGGTTGTGTACCACTACCTGTTTTCCTTCAAAATGGGTATGACGGAAAGGTGGTGCTGTATAGATTACTGCCTCGGGTGAAAAATCTTCAGGCAACTTATCAGGGTCCAGTATGCCTTGCAACAGGGCAAGCCCCATTCCAAAAAATCCGGCATTAGCCGGTATTACAGCTACTGCATCGTAGCCCATACCTGGTTTCCCGGCTTGAAAATAAAACATTCCTAAATCCTGGGTTTTCAGCCATTCGAACGTTTCTTCCCGTAAAGAATCAAAGTTGTAACCGAACCTTCCTTCAAATGTTGGTTTGTCTGTGGGCAGGTCGTCTGCAATTACCATACAGTTGGGATCACGCCGACGCATATAAACCTCAGTATAATTGGCTGCAATTCCATTTTTGGTTCTGGCCACTTCAGCCTCCAGGTAATCCCGTCCATCAGGTAATTCATATCGCACCTCATGAATGTTACTTCCTTTACCACCTGCGGCCAGGTCAACCAATTCCTGAACATTTTTTGCTATAGTTACACTTGGGGCAGCGTCTATTAACTCTTGAAGCTCTGTGATATTTCCACAGCGTACTTTTTCTGGGAGTACTTCTAAATCATACATATCATCTCTGATTAATGTTTTTGAGTGAGTTTCTAATGTTTTCCCGAATGCTTTGGAACAGTAATATTTTGATTTGCTGTAGTTTTGATCATTGCTAGTACCTATGTGTTAAAGCACTTTGGTACATGTGTATTCTGTTCAATTAAGTAATGGGTTAGAAACGATTGTTTATTTTTCTTTGCCCTATTTTATTGAAACAATATGTTTTTTTTATGAAGTAACCCCACCTATTATTAAGGAATTGTTAAGTATTTAATTCTTTTTTTAGGAAAAGCGCTTCCACACCATAAAAAATAAAACTGGTTGTTCTGACAACAATAAATAAGTTAAACTTTCTTTCACTCTTCATCACTGACCAGTAGTAGCCCCTCACAACGGGCACCACTTCAGAAGATATCAATGGCCGGGTACAGACTTCTCTCAGAGATTCAGCGATCTGGCATCTCTGCTTCACCCTTTTGGTATTCAGTTTGTTATATAAGGAGCTGAGCCGATTACTTACTTTTATCGGGATAGGCTTTATTGGAATCTTACTTCTCTTGATTTTTGCCATTAGCCTGATGAACCTGAATGTGAAAATGCTTATCTCTACCCTTCCCTTTTTAGGATTGGGGGTTTATACAGTATGGCATCATCGTAAGAAACATGTGGATTAGCAAAGAACAAACTACTGTTTGTACTTTAGCTATAATTCGAGTTTATTCATTTTACTCCTATATTTAATGGGAATAAAATGAATAAAACTTAAATATGAAATAAGGATAAAGTGAATAGAGTTCACTTTACTCTGTTGTTGGAGATGAATTCGCTCCGCTCTTCATCTCCAACGTGGCTGGGCTAAGTACAAAATTGCGTAGCAACTCATCCCAACTTGGACTAAATTCAATGGTATAACCACTGTACTTAGCCCAGCCACGTTAAACTTCTTTTTTTAACTAATTACCAATGGAAGATTTGAGCCATAGAACCCTTGTGTTTCTGGATTATTTCTTTTTGGTATTCCATTCCGTCTATATCCTATTTAACATGTTTGGATGGTGTTGGGCAAAAACAAGGCTTGCGCACCTGGTTACTGCCCTGCTCACTTTATTTTCATGGTTGATTATGGGAATTTGGTACGGAATTGGATATTGCTTTTTGACCGACTGGCATTGGGATGTGCGTATTGCACTTAACAACCCCCCAAGCTCAAATTCTTATATACATTTTCTGATCCTGGAAATCACAGGCTTTGATTTCCCTGCCCCACTCGTTGATAAAATAACTGTGGTTGTATTTTCAGTTTGTTTTCTTCTTTCAATATGGTTGAACCTAAGGGATTACAAGAGAAGAAAGCATAATGGCTTAAAGCAAATAGGCAATAAAGTAGGTGAAAATGCCCCGGTGTGATGCCTTTGTAAGATGAACGTCATTTCATTTACTGCAAAAAATAACCGGACTGTTAAAAGTAGTATACCCTACTTATTCATCGAAATCAAAAACTCTTCGTTGTTTTTGGTGCCTTTGATTTTATCGAGCAGGAACTCCATCGCTTCAAACGGATTCATATTTGCCATGTAACGGCGAAGCAATACTACCTTTTCTCTTTCTTCATCACTAACCAGTAATTCCTCACGACGGGTACCACTTCTAAAGATATCAATAGCCGGGTATAGTCTTCGATCAGAAATACGCCGATCCAGTACAATCTCCATATTACCCGTTCCCTTAAATTCTTCAAAGATAACATCATCCATACGGGAGCCGGTTTCAACCAGGGCTGTAGCCATAATGGTTAATGATCCTCCGTTTTCAATATTCCGCGCTGAAGAGAATAATTGACGAGGCTTTTTAAGCGCTTCAGAATCCACACCCCCTGTCATGGTTCGCCCTTTGTTACTGGCGGTTACGTTATAAGCACGTGCTAACCGGGTAATAGAATCCAACAATAAAATCACATCATGCCCGCTTTCTACCAGGCGTTTTGCTTTTTCAAATACCAGTTCAGCAAGTCCAACATGGTTTTCCGGTTTTTCATCAAAAGTAGAAGCGGTAACTTCAGCGCTGGTAACATTGCGTTCCATCTCGGTAACTTCTTCCGGGCGCTCATCAATCAGCAGGATCAGGATTTTAGCATCAGGATGATTGGCAGCCACAGCATTAGCAATTCCTCTGAGTAAAGTAGTCTTACCTGTTTTAGGCTGGGCCACGATTAAACCCCGGGTTCCCTTTCCTATGGGTGAAAACATATCCACAAACCGCATAGAATAATCTCTGAAATCATGTTCCAGCACGTAACGGTCATCGGGATGGATTGGAAGCATATCGTCAAAATCCTGACGATTGTCCATGTCTTTTGGGATACGCCCATTTACCCCTTCCACGCGAAGTAACGCGAAATAGCGCTCGCCTACTTTTGGAGGACGGATGATACCTATTACACAATCTCCCTGTTTTAGCCTGAACCGCTTAATCTGCGAAGGAGAAACGTAAATATCATCGGGGCTGGCTTTGTAGTTATAGTTTACCGAGCGCAGGAACCCATATCCATCCGGTAAAATCTCTAAAGTCCCTTCATTAAATAAATACGGACCTAAATTAGGCTCAAGCTCTGCAATACGTTCAGCAAGCGTTGGGGCATCCGATTCGGGCAATTGGTCATGTTCATGCCCTTTCCGGTTTTCATTTCTTTGGCGATTATCATTTCGCTCCTGGCGCTGTTTCTTTTCTTGTTTCGGTTCTTCTTCCTTTTTGTAAGAAACGATATGTGATTGCCCGCCATAGGCTACTAATTCATCATCTTTACGGGAACTACGCTCTTCGACAGATTCGGGCTGATTTTCTTCCTGGATTTTCTCATCTGCATAATCAGATACATCTACCTTATTAGAGCTATCGAAAGCTTTTGAAGATTTCTCTTCCTTTCTTTTTTTATTGCGGGGCCTTAGTTTTACTGTAACTCCTTTTACAGCAGCAACCGGTGGGGCTTTCTCCTTTATCTGGTCGATAAGCACTTGCTTTTTTACTCCGGTAACTCTTTTAACTCCAAGAGCTTTAGCAAGTACCTGTAGTTGAGGTAATTTCTTTTTATCTAGGGATTCCAGATCCATTGCCGTTATATCGACGGTCTCGTTATCTGACATAAAATATGGTAGCTGTTATATAAATATCTTTTTCTTACTGAATTGGGGTGAACATCCTGTCATCCTTTTTTGACAACGTTTTTTTGAGGATACTCGATCAAGTGAAGAATAGAGTCAGTGGGTTTGCTTTATTTTGTCCATCCACTGCTTAACTGTAGAGTAAAAGTAAAAACTTCCTGTAAAAATTACTAACGAAGTATCAAGTTCTTTTAAAATCTCTTTTTTTGTTGAATTCGTGATTTTTTGAACTGAAAGCAGGTTATTCACCTCACGATAGCTTGCTGCTCTTTCATTACCTGATTGAAAGTAGTATCTCTTTTTAAAGCTCGTTAACAACTCCAGTGTTTCTTCATTTAGCTTATCTTTAAGCATTGAGAAAATGACCACCGGGTTTTTATCCTCAAATTCACTAACAGCCTCCAGTGTCGATTGCAATGCCTGATTATTATGAGATCCGCTGAAATACCATAATGCATCAGGGCGAAGCTTTTCAAATCGGCCCGGCACTCCATTGAGCAATCTCAGGCTTTCTTTTATTACATCCTTCTGTACAGTAACCAAATGCTTTATATTATCCACAGCTGTTACCGCTGCTGATACATTCCACTTGTTCACGGGTTCTACAAGTTTGGTTTCAAAAATCTCCTCAGGGTTAGATAAAATAACTTCGCCCTTGTTCCATAAAAGATCTCGATCTTTCAAATCATATATCTTTGACTGCTTCTTATTGGCTATAGCAACTATTTCCTGATGCGCTTCTTCCGGAATATTAGCCAAGATTACGGGCTTGCCAGTTTTTATAATCCCTGCCTTTTCCCTGGCAATTTCTTTTATGGTTCCACCCAATATATCCTGATGATCTAACCCTATGCTTGTAATAATGGAAATAACAGGGTCAACAATATTGGTTGAGTCCAACCGGCCTCCTAATCCTGTTTCAATGATGGCAATGTCTACTTCTTCTTTTGCAAATAACCAGAATGCCAAAGCGGTACTTATTTCAAAATAGCTGAGCCGGATTTCTTCAAGAAAGTTTTCTGTTTTCTTAAAAAACTTGAGAATTAAATCGTCTCTTACCTCCTTTCCATTTATCCGAAAGCGCTCGTTGTATTTTAGTAAGTGAGGAGAGGTAAACAAGCCTGTTTTATAACCTGCGTGTGTGTAGATGTGGTCCAGGATATGGCAGGTACTTCCTTTTCCATTTGTACCTGCAACATGAATCACGGGATAATTCAGCTGTGGGTTTCCAATTCGCTCACAAAATTCTTTGATGTTATTAAGCCCGAAATTGACCGCTGATACGCCTTGCTGTTGAAACCTGGGTATGTTATCAAGAAAAGACCATACATCAGCTATGGACTGAAATTTGCTCATCAGGAAAGATTATTCAACTTATATAATTCAAAACTTTCCTTAAACATTTGGATAACAGGATGGGATATATCAAAAAGTGTTTCATCAACACGCAAAACGGGTACTATTTCCCTGATGGAGTTAGTTACCCAAACAGCATCGGCATCCTGTATATGTTCAATTTGGTATTTGCCTTCCTCCACTGAGTATTCTGTTTGTTTTGAGATTAACTCTATAAGCAGGTTTCGGGTGATACCGGGGAGTAAATCGCAATCTTCAGACGGTGTAAAAATGGTTTTTTCTTTCAGCCAAAAAAGATTAGCAGTACTACTTTCGCTGATGTAATCATCCAAAGTAAGTATAAGAGCATCATCAGCGCCCAATGCATGAGCTTCTCTTGCAGCCTGAATGTAATTCAAACCGTTGGAGAGCTTGTATTTTCTTTCGAGCGCCTGGGAAGGGATAGCCCTCACGGATACCGTTGCAAGTTTAATGAGATGATTTTTCTCATTAATTGGAGCGCATGTTGTAACCCAGCTTGCATCTTCAGATGCAGAAAAATACCCTCTTTCTCCTTCTCTCCAGCACTGAACCCTCACCATAGCATCTTCATCCACCAGGCAATTTGCCTCTAGCAGTTCAATGAGTTTAGACTTGAAATCTTCATATCCGAAGTGAACTTCCAAACCAAGATACCGGCATCCTTGCATTAAGCGGTTAAAATGGTCTTCCAGCTTTAGAAACTTTCCTTTATATGCCTTAAAAGATTCAAAGCATCCGTCGCCATACATGAGCCCTCTTGAATGAACCGGAACAGATGCCTGATCAATCGGAATCAGTTCCCCGTTAAAAATGATATGGGTGCCAGGTTTACTCATTCAGCTTTGAATCCACAATTTTGTAGCCTGATCCATCCTGGTAACCTACATGAGCATATACATACTTTCCTTCTTCATCAAACAGTATGTAGGAAGGCACCCCCGGAACTTTAAGGTCATTAAATACTGATGCTCCATCTATATAAACCAGTTCTGGCAAAATATCGAAATCAACGTCATCCGTTGCATCTTTCACTAGGGCTGCAAGCACCACAATATCTCCCCTTTCTTCTTTTATAGTGTATAACTCGCTCAGCATAAGAATAGATTTTTCTGACCAGCTGGTCCAGAAAACAAGTACAACATTCTTATCCTCAAAATCTGAAATGGAAAGACTCGAACCAGGTTCCTGGATAAGCCTGAAAGATTGAGTAGTCAGGGTATCGTTCTCGGCTATACTATCCCGAAACCACGCCTGCTGCTTTTTTTGAAATCGCAGAGAAGAATACACGATGATTAATGCAGAGAGAATGGCCATCGCTACCATAAAATGAGGAAAATACTTTTTGTCCAGCTTCATGGTAGAAAGTTAAGAAAACGAAAACCTTTTAACCCGGTTTATAAAACAGGTTAATCCGAAAGCCGGATAATCCGACTTCCTATTGGCGGGACTTCCAATTCGAAAGTACACTCTCCAGAAACTTTATCCTGGGTAATCAAATCTACCGCGTTGCAGCTTTTTACTTCAAATGTTTGTACTTCATTTGATCGGTTTAATGCAACCATAATTGGCTTCTCCCCATCCATAGAGCGCGTAAATACTATGAATTGGTTTTCTTCGTCTAACAAAAGGAACTGTGCATCTCCCCTTTTAAGAACAGTGTTCTCATTCCGAATATTTGCCAGACTTGCATAGAAGTTATGTAAGCTTGTATTAAAGTTGTTTTCATCTGCAGGACGCTCCCAGCCATAAGGATGATTTCGTTCAACTTCATATTCTATATCATCCCAAACCATGGGTTTTCTGTCGTCAGGGTCATCAGCTCCCCACATACCGGATTCAGTACCATAGTAAATCATTGGCGAGCCTTTCCAGGTAAACATAAAGGTTGTAATAAGCTTTTGAACTGCTAATTCTTCCTCATTTGGTTTACGTACTTCATACCCTTCTTCCGGGTATCTGTCTGGATTATAATCCTGGCCTTTATTCACAATCATGGTTGCCAGACGGGGGGTGTCGTGACTATCCATTAAATTTTGGAGGACGTGAAGACTGCCTTCAGGATAGTCATTCTTAATTTCCTCAAACCGGTTTGCAAATTCTTCTGCAGTTATGGATTGATCAATAAAAAAACCTTTTACTGCATAAGCAAAGCGATAGTTCATTACCGTTGTGAACATATCGGCTGTTATAAATTCTTTCGCCTCTTCATTCCAGATTTCTGCGATTGTTACCACTTCAGGATTTATTTCCCTGATAAATGCGTGCCAGTCTCTCCAGAAGTTTTTACCTACTTCGGATGCAACATCCAGTCGCCATCCATCTACTCCATCACTTGGATCGCCATCGCCGTTGGGATCCATCCAGCGCCGGGTAATTTCAAAAACATGATCTTTGGTAGGCTTCATAAGGTTTTCGTTTTCTTCCCTGAAGACAGGCAGTCCTTTAAAACCCCACCAACCTTCATAATCGAATTCATTCTCCGGTGTATCAGGATCATCAAAAGAAGTAACGATGTACCAGTCCTTATAAGCAGAGTTTTCTTGGTTTTTTACCAAGTCCTGAAAAGCCCAAAATTCGGTACCTGTATGATTGAATACCCCATCAATAACAACTTTTATATCACGCGCGTGAGCTTCTTTAATCAGTTCCAGAAAAAGTTTATCTCCTTCGGTCCAACCCCAGGTATCCGGGTCTCCCGGATCTTCTGATTCAAATTGTGCCACATCTCCTTCCGGATCGGGACCAAAATTTCTGTCAATATGGTGATAGTATGTCGCATCATATTTATGCATTGACTGCGCGTCAAAAACAGGGTTAAAATAGATAGCCCCCACGCCCAGGTTTTTCAGGTAATCCAACTTGTCGATTACACCTTGTAAATCTCCCCCGTACCTGCGCTCGCGCACAATTGCGTAAAAATCGTCTGTGTAGTTTATCTCCCATGCGTCCCTTTTGTACCAATCCTGACTCCACTCTGTAATTGCCCAGCCTTCCGGCCCACGGGCACGTTCCCTGTTTGGTTGATTGGTTTTATCTCCATCACGAAAGCGTTCAGGAAATATCTGATACCAAACTATTCCTTCAGCCCACCCAGGAGCTGAATATTTGATTTCATTCTCCCTCTGGGAACATGAAATCATTACTAAAAGGGCTATTGGGATAAATACTAGTGAGAATCTTTTCACAACTGTGCTCCTTAATAAAAAAGGGGCAGAATACCCCTTTTGATAAAGCTTTAATTTAATTAATTCTTTGCAGTAACAGCGTCTACATCATCTACAAAGTACATGGAAAGTGCTGCCAGTAACATTATGGCGCCACCCAGCATCAGTGCAAATACTGCTTCACCTCCAAATACACTTCTTGTTACGAACCCAAGAATAGTTGCTGCTAATAATTGAGGCAATACTATGAAGAAATTAAAAATCCCCATATATAATCCCATTTTGCTTGCCGGAAGTGACCCTGCTAAAATTGCGTAAGGCATAGAAAGTATGGAGGCCCATGCAATACCAACACCTATCATAGAAACAATCAACAATGCCGGACTGGTAAAGAAGTAGATGGATATAAGGCCTAAACCACCCAGTATAAGTGCACCTGCATGAACAATCTTTCGACTCGTCCATTTTGCAATCGGGGCTAATGCAAAAGCTACGATTGCAGCAACACCATTATATACGCCAAACATAACACCTACCCAGTCGGCACCTTCATTATATAGAACAGATGTAGTGTCACTTGTACCATAAACGTGGGCAGTAACAGCGGAGGTCGTATAAATCCACATTGCAAAAAGCCCAAACCATGAAAAGAATTGTACAACTGCCAATTGCTTCATCGTTTTTGGCATATTAACCATGTCATGCATAACCACTACCAGGCCCTGTTCTGTTTTACCTGATTTTTGAAGCATTCCGGCTAACAAAGAAATAATACCTACAGCAGCAAGACCTAATGTTGCTACATATACTTCCTTATCTAATGTAAACGTGTAAGTGAGATAAGTGGCAATTAAGCCTAACACTATAAAGGCTGCACCTAATTTTATTTTTGATTGTCCTTCTCCCGCTTCAATAGGTACTTCGCGAAGCAAATTAGGATCATCAATTTCTGCTTTTTCAAACTCTTCAAATGCTTCGAGTTGTTCCGGGCTGTATTCTTTTGTTCTCAGCACTGTCCATCCCACTGCTGTAATAAAAGCAAAAGCACCCATATAGAACGACCATTTAACCGAAGGCGGAATAACCCCTTCGGGTGCAGTATTAGCTACGCCAAACCAGTTTGTCATCATCCATGGCAAAACAGATGCAATTACAGCTCCCGTACCAATAAAGAAGCTTTGCATTGCAAAACCTTTGGTTCTCTGTTCTGACGGTAGCATATCACCTACAAAGGCACGAAATGGCTCCATGGATACATTAATGGAAGCATCCATAATCCAAAGCATACCGGCAGCTACCCAAAGCATAGGGGAATTAGGCATAATTATAAGTGCTACCGATGCAGCAATGGCCCCGAATAAGAAGTAAGGCCGCCTCCTGCCCAATCTTGTCCAGGTACGATCACTAAAGTACCCGATGATAGGTTGAACTATTAAACCTGTAAGTGGTGCAGCAATCCAAAGAATGGGGATATCATCTACATTGGCTCCCAGGGTTTCAAAAATTCTGCTCACATTTGCATTTTGAAGAGCAAAACCGAATTGAATTCCCAGGAATCCAAAACTCATATTCCAGATTTCCCAAAAACTTAAGCGTGGACGCTTCGAAACTGATACTTCACTCATGATATCGTGTATTTTTAGTTAAGCGTGGAAATAATAAACCACTCGTTGGCAGGCAGTTCAATCCTGGTAAGATCAGAAGTGCCTTCCATCACCCCATAAATAGCATACGTATCATGGCTCCATTCAGGTAATGTGATTGTTGTTGCTTCTGAATTATTGTTAATAGCTACCACAATTTTGTTGTCACCTTTTGACCTTGAAAATGCATAGGTACCTTCCGGTGATTCAATAAGCTTAGTGGGTCCGCCATGATCACCATTCCAAAGCGCTTCATTTTCAGTATTAAGTGATAGCAGCATTTTGTAGAAATCCTGATACTCGTAATTTTTCCATTCTATCTCGTCTTTTTCAAAAAATTCAAGCTGTTTATCAAGTATTGATTCCTGCCCGTTATAGATCAAAGGCATACCCGCTATTGTTGCCGATAACACTGCAAAGTTTTCAAAATTATCGCCATACATTCCCGGATCCGTACCATTCCATGAGTTTTCATCATGATTTGATGTAAAATACATCCGATAGCCATTCGGTGGGAAACGCTCTGCATCTCTTTCAAAAAGATCTGTAAGATCAGCAAAAGTTTGTTCACCTTTTGCAATTTCCCTGATGATGTGAGCATATTCCCAGGCATAGTTCATATCGAAAGCTCTGTACAACAACTCAGGCTCGCCATCTTCTGCAAGCATGAAAACCGGCTTAATTTCATCTAAGGCTTTGCGGGCATCAACCCAAAAATCTGTAGGAACCATACCTGCCACATCGCAGCGATATCCATCGATATTAAAATCACGCACCCAGTATTCAAGAGCATCAATCATTGCTGCCCGCATTTCGGTATTGTCATAATTCAAATCTATTACATCACTCCAGTCATCTACCGGGGGCTGGAATTCGCCGTCTTCGGTTAATGTATACCAATCTTTATTTTCAGTCCATGGATTATCCCACGCAGTATGATTGGCTACCCAATCGATAATTACTTTAAAGCCCATTTCATGAGCCTCGTTAACAAGTGTCCTGAAATCTTCTTCTGTACCGAATTCCGGATTTATAGCTTTATAGTCTTTTACAGCATAATAACTGCCCATAGTACCTTTTCTGTTTAGTTCCCCAATTGGGTGAATGGGCATAAGCCAAAGGATTTTTACGCCCATATCTTTGAGGCGTGGCAGGTCTTCTTTAAAAGCATTAAATGTGCCTTCAGGGGAGTACTGGCGGATATTTACTTCATAAATATTAGCATTTTTACTCCACTCCGGTTGTTCAATACTGCTTTTTTCGGGAGTAGTTTTTTTATTAGAGGTTTGTGTACAGGCGCCAAACAAAAGAGACGCAAGAAGTAAGGGTACAGTGAATGAGCGTTTAAGCATGATTCTAGTTGGTTAATATTTCAAATGTTTCGGGGGAAAGTGTAATGGTTAGTGTGCCATTATTAATTTCAAAATCAGAGGTTTCAAAATGAGAACTTAGGTTCTGATAGCTAATACCTTCTCTCAGATCAAAGGTAATTTCTTGTTCTGCATCTGATTTATTGAAGATGATGATGGATTGCTGATCAAAGTAAGCTCTTGAATAAACCAGAATATCGTCCTCTACTACATGGAACCTGAAATCTCCATACAGAAGCTCCATATTGCCATTCCTAAGGGCTGAGAGCGTACTGTACGTATTCCTGTTTGACAACTCAAGTTCACTCAATTCGCTTTCTTCAAATCGCATCCATCTGCGATTATCTGGGTCTCCGGCTCCGGGGCTACCGAACTCATCCCCGGTATAAGTAACGGGAATCCCAGGTATAGTGAGGTTAAAAGCATTTAGCATATTCAACCGTTGATAGGCAAAAGGTTTTGGGATACCAATCTCACGGGTCCAGCCCGCAAGTTTAGCATCTTCGCTTCGGGAAACCTCGCCACTGGTAAGGGATATAAAACGTGGCTGATCATGATTACCCGAAATATTACCCATCATATTATGATTACCATAATACTTGAAACTCTGCTCTAGCTGGTCTTGTAATCCCTGGAAAGAAAGATTCTGTCCAAAAGCATTAGAAGCTGCATTAAACATGTTGAAATCAAACTGGCTGTCTAACATACCTGAGTTGATGTAGCTGGCAATCAGCTCGGGGCTACCATAGGTTTCCCCTACCTGGAATACGTTCCTTCCTTCTTTTGCGATTACTTCTTCTTTGATTTTTCTTGTCAGGGTTCTCCAAAACTCAAGTTGTATGTGCTTGGTGGCATCATGGCGAAAACCATCCAGTTCATATTCTTTTACCCAAAAGAGTGCCGAATCTGTCATTACATCAATTACTTCCTGCTTTGAGAAGTCTAATGAGGGCATAAAAGTATCGAACCAGGTTGTGAGGCGTTGCTCATCCCAAAGCTCTGTATTCATGCGGCCATCGGGCAAATACAAATCGGTTGCCCAATCCGGATTACGCTTGATAACAGGATGATCTTCATGAACGTGATTTGCCACATAATCCAGGATAATAGCCATGCCATTTTCGTGAGCAATTTTTAGTAACTCCTTCAATTCAGCATCTGTACCAAAACGATCATCTACTTTAGAAGAAGAAATAGGCCAGTAGCCATGATAACCTGAAAACTTTGTGGTAACTCCGCCCTTATCCCAAAGGCCATAAGCTGTTTCCGGGTTTTGGGAAATTGGAGAAAGCCATAAAGCATTTACTCCAATTTTTTTGAAGTATCCATTTTTAATGCTTTGTGTGATACCTGCTAAATCCCCGCCATAATAATTTGCTTTAGGATGAATTTCAGGATCATCAATCAGCCGGGTATTTGATGGATTTCCGTCTTTAAACCGGTCTATAAGAATGAAATACATATTCCATGACCGTGCATCATTTCTAACAAGTTGATCTGGATTTTTGACTACTTTACCATTTTGGAGTGGTATCAATACATCATTGGAAATACCAGATTGATTGTAAGTCCATGCCCTAATGTGAGTCCTTTCTTTTGATCCGATATTTCCGGGAAGCTTTACTTCCACCTGATTTCCGCTAATCTCAGTTTCCAGTCTGTGGTTCTCCCAAAAAACAATCGTGTTCTCCGGGGTATCCGATGCAAAAACTACCTTTGAGGAACTATAATCGGACGTAGCTAAGATGGGATTTTCTTTTTGAATGTCTCCTACCCGAAGAAGGTTATTGTAGCCTCCCATGCCGTTTGAAACCGTTTCTTCGTTTTCCGGGTCTTGCTTTTCACGGCCATCTACCACGTACAGGTATTGGTACATTCCTTCATTTAAAAGCATAGTGGCTTCCCAGCGATCTCCATTCTTTGTAAACTCTATGGAAGTGGGATCCCAGCTATTCATCTCTCCTTTTACCTGTACTTTTCTATAGCCCTGATCGAGTAATGAAAAAGTAACCTGCTGCTTTGTAGATTTCTTCAGTAGTAAATCGTAGGTGGCATCCTTTGTATAAAAAGTAATCACATCGATTGGAGAACTTAAGTCCCCGTTTAAAACCAGTTCCTTTTTGTCCTGGCTCAATGAATGGGTCAATTCTTCCGGGACCTGGACGGAATCAATTCTCTGAGTATCCATGAAATAGTCTTCCAGAATAATCTTGGTAGACTTATGTTGCAGGTTTATGGGAGATCCAAGACCAAGAATTTGATCCCCATATTTGATCCCACTTCCTGAACAAGAGATTAATACTGCTACTACTAAAAATGATAAAACGTTTACTAAAGAGAGCTTCTTCATAGTTATTTGAGAAGTGTCATTTTCTTGATTTGAACATTGTTGCCGGTGGATAACCGGGCAAAATATATACCGCTGCTCAACCCATTTGCATTAAAACTAATGGTATATGAACCCGGGGCTTTCCTTTCATTAACGAGGGTAGAAACTTTTCTGCCAAGCACATCAAATACTTCAAGTGTTACCACTCCTGCATTTGGTATATCGAAGCTCAAGCTTGTAGTTGGGTTGAATGGATTTGGGTAATTGTTATAGAGTTTAAATGAAGTAGGTGTATCAGAAGGACCTTCTGATTCATTGTTTGTTATTAAGCCTGGTTCCGGGGCATCAAACTGCTTAGTAGTAAAGATTTTAACTTCACCCGGATCAAGTGTCACCGTTTGGTCGGTTGATGTAACTTCATATTCAGTACCTTCAAAAAAGTCGTACCATGTACCTGTTTGCGTAAAATCACCGGATGCTCCTGCTGCCGTTACACCAAAATTTCCGACAATTACTACATCTGTATCGCTATGCTCCAGGGCTAATTTTTTATACCTATTTGAAAAGGATCTTGTAAGCTTATCAGGATTAGTGAATGCGGGGCTGCTTTTTCTCAAATTGATTAAAGCGGCCCAGGTCTTGTAAAGTTTTACCCGTTCCTCAGTATCAGGATTATTCCAATAATCCCATCTAATAGGTTTGTTATCTACCCTGTCTGGAGCAAAAGACGGGCAATCTCCATCTGATCCACTTCCGGGTTTTAAACATTGCTCACCATTGTTTCCATAACCATAACCTAATTCACCGAACTGCCACATCATTTTAGGACCTGGTAACGTGAAGAAAAAAGCACCTGCCAGTTTCTGGCGTCCTAACGCCGTATTAAGTTCAGTTATATCGTAATCCCCGGAAGAATTACCAAAACTTATATTTTTGAACATGAGCCATTGTTCATCATGGCTTTCCATATATCCTATTAAACGCTCTTCGGTAAATCCCCTGCTTGAAGAAAGAACCCTTGAGAAATCAGATTTTCCTCCCTCATTGTACCCCATAGTTGCCTCATTATAGGTGCCATTCATATTACCCCACAACATTACTCCTTTTCCTTCATCCGCGCGATAATTTGCCCATTGCTGCTCTTCAGTATCTCCTCCTAAATGCTCGAAAATAACATGAAAATCAGGATCGGCTGCCCATTGGTAATCTGCATACTTTTTTAGGAGGTCAACCCTGTCCTGTTGATAACTGCTTGTACAACCTTCATCATTGGCCGAACAGTTTTGAGTAAATCCTTTTGTTAAATCCCACCTGAATCCATCAATTTTATACTCTTCTATCCAGAACTCGATCATTCTTTTGTTGTAATACTGCGTACCGGAATACTGATGATTGAAGTCGTTAAATACATTGAAACTATGGGTTGGAGCTGTGTTGAAGTAGGGATTGCTGCCAGGCTCATATAATCGGTATAATGGATTTCGACCTGTAGCATGGTTCATTACAACATCCAGGATAACGGCTATATCCCTTTTATGAGCCTCGTCAATAAATCTTTTGAATTCGCTTGCCGGGCCATAATATTTATCTAGTGCAAGATGAAAACTCGGATTGTACCCCCAGCTTTCATTTCCATCAAACTCGTTTACAGGCATTAGCTCTATCGCATTAATGCCCAGCCTTTCTAAATAGTCCAGACTATCTATTAAAGAAGAATAGCTGTGATCAGCTAAAAAATCACGGATCAGCAACTCATAAATCACTAAATCTTCTTTTGCCGGTC
The DNA here is from genome assembly GCA_006969905.1 of Balneolaceae bacterium. Taxonomy (GTDB): domain Bacteria; phylum Bacteroidota; class Rhodothermia; order Balneolales; family Balneolaceae; genus Balneola. Next base: position 3,114,015 of record CP030887.1, read on the forward strand.
TTTGGTAGTTAGATGCCGTCCATTGAAATTCAGGTTTTCCGGGCAACAACACCCCCACGTAATTGGTTGTCTTACCGGTTGGATATTCTTTGAGGTTTGGGTACACAGCTTCCGGTATAAAACTATCTTCTGTTGGATGCAGAACCAATTCAGAGTAAGGATCAGCAATTCTCAGATCACCATCAATCAAATACTGAAATCCATATTGCTCGCCGGGGTTTAATCCTGTGATTTCTAACCAGTACCATACACTATCTGATTTAAGAGAGTCTTTCTTCATCAAATATTGAAGATCAACCTGCCAATCATTAAAATCTCCAATCACAAAAACAGATTCTTTGTTTGGAGCAAATAAAGAGAGAGTTACCGTGCCAGCATCTGATTCTGAATAGGTAACGCCATCTTGAAGGCCAACTGGCCTTGCTTCTTTAACAATTGTTAAGTCTGGTGCAAAAGTAAAGCTCGTGGAATCTATAGAAGAAGCTCCTGAAGTGGTAAAAGCTTCAATTCTAATGGTGTTTTGCCCTATTGCAAGATTTTGACCTAACTCCTCAATATCTGGAATATGGAGTAATTGTCTTGATTTATCATAATAACTATCAAAGCTACCTGCCAATACCCCGTTTACAAAAATCTTTGAATTGGAAGTGGAAATCGAATCCGAATCCTTTGCTGCTACAGTAGCCCAAACCTCGGCGATACCTTCAGTAAGAGCGTTGCTTAATGGCTCAAGCTGAAAAATTAGTGGGTGTGTTACTTCAATAAAAGAATCACTATTCTGACCTACTGTTTTTGAATTCAGAGGATCAGAAAACCACTCCCAACTGTCACCACTGGCACTATATTGCTCATGAAATTTGTACGCGTACCCTGACTTTCCATTAAATGTTGCTGTACCTCCGCCTACCTGTAAACGGATAGCTTTAGTCCAAAAACCATTTTCTGCATCCTCAACCATAAGTGAACCGTCAGAGGTATTAATTCGCCCTGCAGAATTGTTCCCCCAGTTATTAAACTCCCCGGGAAGGAATGCTCTTAGTGCATTTTCATTAGGCGTATATCTAAAAGTGACGTTTACCGAATCTTGAGCATGTATCACATTACTAAAAAATGGTAAAACTAGAACCAATACTAAGGTTTTGAATAGTAATTTCGTCTTTCTCATTTTGATGAATTTTAATTAGTCGAGGATCGTAAAATAAGTTCTGGTGTATAGATTGTTTGAGAAATTGCCTTAGAAGGATTCTTTAAACGCTCTATCAGGTTCTGGGTCGCAAAAAAACCCATATCTCTCATCGGTTGGCGTATTGTTGAAAGCCCCATATATTCTGCCAGTTCAATATCGTCATATCCAATTATGGGGATAAACTTGCCGGTGTCTTGCATAGCTTTTAAAGCACCAACAGCCTGGATATCCGAAGCACAAAAACATGCATCAACAGGTGGTTCAAGTGTCAAAATTTTTATCATCGCCTCATATCCACCTCTTTCAGTAAACCCGTCTCTGTAAAGTGTATCTCCTCTCACAACCAGTTCTTCACAAAAGGGTAAACCGAATTCATTTAAAGCCATTTTATAACCTGCTACCCTATCCCTGATGGGTTTTGAAGATTCCTCTGCTGAAAGCATTGCTATACGTGCATAACCAGCTTTTAATAACCCTATGGTTGCTTTATAAGCACCCTGAATATTATCAACACTCACAGAGTCAAAACCTTCAAAATATTCATCAACCAGAGTAATAGGAACATTATACTTTTGCAGCTGTATCCACTGTTTTTTATCCAGATGTATAGAGATGAATAAATAGCCGTCGGCCCACCTCCGCTTTATTACATGTTCTACTTGTTCAAAAATATTTCCGCTGGCAGTCACATTAAAAATATTAAGCTCATACCTCATTTCGGTAAGCTTATCCTGGATGCCACTAAGTACCTCCATAAAAAAGTAATTGGAAATAACAGGTACTACTGCCATCACGGTATTATTTTTCTTGCTTGCCAGGCCTTGAGCATAAACCTGAGGATGATATCCCGCTTCTTCAGCAACAGCCAGAACTTTTGTTTTCGTTTTTTCTGAAACACTTGAACTGTTATTAAAGACCCGGGATACAGTGGCAATACTTACCCCGGCCTTCTCCGCAATGTCATAAATTGTTGAGGCCACATCGGTAGGATTTAAAAACGTGGGTGCCGATCAAAGCACCCACGAAAGACTTATTAGAGAGAAAGCTCTTATTTAATGAGCATCATTTTCTTGCTCTTTGTAAACGAACCTGCTTCAATTCGGTAAATATATACACCGGAAGCAAGGTTACGTGCATCAAAAGCAACATCATGGCTACCTACTGTAAACTTCTTGTTGTTCAATAAGGTAGCTACCTTCTGTCCCAATACATTATATACAGTCAGGGTAACATCTGCCGCGTTTGGCAAGTTAAACCTGATGTTTGTAGTTGGGTTGAATGGATTTGGATAGTTTTGCTCCAAACTGAATGTTTCAACAGTGCCTAATTCTTCCTCGTTTGATACTGTACCATAGTCTGGTGGTAGTTCAAATGGAAGATTGTCGTCTTTCCAAACTAGTGTCGGGAAAGTAGCTGTTGAAGGCCATGTTACATTCAGATTTGCATCAACCTGAGGTTGCACATACTGGTAGTAGCGTCGACCTGCATCAAATCCTTCTGAGTTATCAATGATTGTTCCGTCAGCTGCAAAAGGACGACCATACGCGATATAGAAACCAAAGTGGTTAAGAGTAGGTAACTGAAGATCTATAGTAACTTCATATACTCCATCACCATCAGAATCGGTAAGTCTACGGTCTTCAATATCAGCAGCTGTGTTTGCACTTGAGAACATACCTCCGCCTTTCACAAAACCTTGGGAAATTGCGAAGAAAGGTGTTTCAAATACAATGTACACTGAATCAGTAGAAGGATTGAATGGAGAACTACTTCTTTGCTCTGCAGGGTTCATATCAACACTGAAAGTTACGCTAATAGCACCACCATCAACATTAGTTTCATCCATACGTGCTTCAGGCTCCATGCTGTTGAAGAAGTGCTCTTGTTGTTCCTGCTCAGGGGCATCAACAAGAGTGAATACACGGTTTCCACCACCAGTAATACCTGGCTCCTCATATCCTACATCCCGGTTGGTATCATTAGGATCATCGATTGCAGCAATGTAATTAGGACTACTGTCATCAAACCTGGAGTCATCCCAGTCAATGTAGTACTTGTAAGTACCTTCAGCACCTACGGCTGATGAGAAGTCAATCCCTTTTGCTTCCCAGATTTTAGCAAAAGCATTAAAGGCCATAGCCTGTTGACCCCAGCTATTGAAGAAACCACGTACTTTTACAGAATCTCCCAAACCTGAGTTGAAATACCCTAAGCCTTCAAGAATACCCACATTTACACCAAAGTTGAGTTTAGTATCAACAATTTTCTCTTGTGTAGGAGGTGCATCATTGAAAAACTTGTAATGAAGCGTAGTATCTGCCATGCTGGTAATAGTTACAAATCGATCAGGAGTAGATTCCCAATCAACTTGTGCGTTAGGTCCAGTTGCATAGAATTTGTACTTAAGTGTTCGCGCAGGATTACCATCTGGCATGTATGTATCCAGGCTATCCTGGTTGAAATAACCTACACCTGAGAAAAATACATTATCACCAGTTCCTGCTGCTTCAGCTGAAAGCTTAACACCTGTTCCTGAATCCCATGTAAGTGGCAGTTGACCGCCTCTAACTTCAATAGTGTCAGTAGCAGCATCAAATTTACCTTCTTGAACAAGTAGACCAACATTTACCCTGAACCAAACAGCTATTGTATCTGGTTGTAAAGACTCAAAAGGAAAGAAGTCTTGTGCAGGGGCATCACCACGATCATTATAGTAAGCAACATCAAGGATCGTATCCTCAGTTATTACAACACCTCTTGTATCCCAACCTGCAGGGTTACCAACAGTTGAGAATGCATTTTCATCATCAGATATATTGGTAACATCATTCTGGTAGCGATACTTCCAAAGAAGGGTATCACCGGCAAGCATCTGGTAGGTGCCTTCCCAGTAATCCCCACCTACGTTTTCTAGAGTCGCAGTAGCACTGGCATCCCAGGTAATAGTTTCACCACCAACAAACGCCTGTCCTTCTCCGGCACCTTTAATGGTACCATTAACGAAGACTGAATAATTGTCTCCATTTACGGTATCGGGAGCAGTAGCCATGTTAACCCGGAAGGTTACGTTAACCGGGCCTCCAATAATCAAATCAGACTCAAAGAATGGTAAAATTTGTGCTTCATCGTTAAATCTTGCGGCAACTCCTTCGAGGGTAAATTTACCATCGGGAGCAGGAATTCCATCGAGAGCAGACTCTCCTCTGTCAATTCGGATTGATACTGTATCAGTAGTTCCTTCCTGATAAGCTCTTATAGTTACACCACTACCGGAGCTAATCGGTACAGTTGGCCATTCACCGGCATCAACCAGCATAAGATCTTTAATCCTGATTCTTTCGCCCTGATTTGAATCAACACTTAAAGCTGAAGCAGCAATTTCCACAGCCTCTGGGATATCATTGTCTGAGCTATTAATAACCACATCATCTGCACTGATTTGAACCTGGCTATTAAAGGCACCAATTGTACCATAAATAGTAACTTCATCACCAGCTGAAACAGCATAATCACCAATAGTGTTTATACCCTGATCATTGTAAAACACATTAATTCCACCTGTTTCATCCTGAATATAGAATTGACTATCGTTAAAGCCATAATCATTAGAGTTAACAATACCGGTAAGTATTACATCTGCACCGCTATTGCCTCTTGCATTAGCAACTGTGCTTTCAGTATATAAGAAATCATTTAAATTATAGACAGCTAGCTGGTTATTTGTGTCCATAAGATACAACCTGTTATTTGCATCATCTATAATAGCTCCACCAGTATTATTTCCATTAGCATTTACTCCACCTCCAAGCGGATCAAGCTCTTGCACTATTCTAAGTGAATCTCCGTCTTCCCTTAGAAAATAAAATTTACCATTGGTAAATGCCGGGCCTGCAGCGAAATACCTCGTTCCTGAAATATCAGCGAAATCAATGTACATTACAGAAGCAAAATCTGCAGAGTCAATACCAGCCACTTTGAAATAAGGTCCTTCAACACCATCAGTAAGATTGATCATACGAGGTGTCGCATTCGTGCCTGCAGAAGCTACACTATCCCCATCTACATGGTGAGAATAACCACCTCTTACAAGGTTAGTAGTAACTGTATATTCAGCATCTTTAGTCAAAGTTGCACCATCCCAGGAAAATGCAAGCAGAGTGTTGTCGCCTCCACCGCCACCAACCAATAGTGTAACACTGGTTCCCGATCCAAATGCGCCCAATGCATCACCGAAACGATCTGCACTGGTAGTAGTAGCATCAAAAATATTTGTAGGAGCACTTGATTCATCTGCCCAACGATAAATTTTGAGATTTGTAGTTGAACCATTGAGGGTCAAATTTGCAGTAAACAATTGCCCGTCATCAGTTGCTCTTATTTGATTATAACTGAATGTTCCTCCAGAAATTCCAGTCAGGTCAAGGGATCCTAACGAATCACCTGTAGCAGGATCCAGGATTACGATTCCACCAGACTGCCTACTTGCTACCAGTAAATTACCCGTAGCCGGATTATATGTTAAACCCCTTTCGGTATTACCTGTTCCAAACCAATTGCTGGTTGGAGCATCGATAGTCCAAATCGGAGTAACCTGCGCATTGGCGTTGTTTGTAGCAAAGAAAGACATTGCCATAACCAAACATGCACCAACCACAGTACTCATGCTTTTACCAAGCATGTTGGATTTGTAAATATGGGTCATTTTAGACTCCTTATTTAGTTAGTGTTTAGTGTTCTATTTAAAAGAAAATCTGAAGCCCCATCTTATTGATGTCGCCCAAATATTCAAAACCATGATAATTGTAATTAAATGCGATACTGAATTTGTCATCAACTTTATATTTCAATCCAATACCAGCATTAAATTTTTCGATGGCATCCTCTTGTCCTATATACGGGATACCCCCTCTTAAGAAAACCTGACCATCTAATAATGCCACTTCTCCTCCAATGCTGATACTTTGTGTATTATTAGTTGGATTATTTCCATCGATATTGAGTGTAGCTTTCAATGTTTCATTATCCACTGCATCCCACGATAACCCTACTCTTAACATAAGTGGTAAGGCAAAAGCATCGGTCACTAATTTTGCATCAGGTTCGTAATTACCGTTAGACCCTCTATCCGGATCACTCCCAATAATTAAACCGTTACCATCAATTTGGAGTTTTGAGCCAATATTTGTTATGCCAACACCAAATCGAATACCATAGAAAGGTGTATCGTACATAGTTCCAACATCAAATGCCAGTGCTGAAGCTGAATTATTTGCGATTCTCTCATAAATAATTTTAGCTGTTCCGCCTATAGTAAACTGTGGGATCAGATATTGTGCATAAGAAGCGCCAAAAGAAACAGAGTATGCATTAAAAGTTCGCCCGGTTAAAAAACCAGGGGCTTCTGCTGTTGTTTCTTCAAATTCACCAAAATTCATTGCTAATACATGAACTCCTGCCACTCCCTTCTTAGTGGGTATTGCTACCCCTAAATAGCTGTGAGTAATATCAAGATACCAGTCAGTAAACTCAACCATAATCTCATTTGATTGAACATCAGCCAGCCCAGCGGGATTTAATATCATTGCAGAAGCGTCATTTACAGTTGCTGAAAAAGCAGATATGGATGAAGAACGGGCACCAACCGGAACACGTAGGAATTCAGCTGCTGTAGTACCAACTTTGGTAAGTTGTGCCTGAGCTTCATGACCAAAAGCCAGAAGCAGTGAAAGAGTTATAATCGAAAGTAATTTCTTCATGTTGTTCATCATTTAATAACTGCAAACTTTCCTGTTTTCTGGCCTACTCCCGGAGCATCAACGTGATATAGATATATACCATATGATATTTCCAGGTTATCTTTTGTAAGCATATTCCATATATATGTACCCCCGTTAGGCCCTACCAGGTTATCATCCGTTATCTCTATTTCTCTGACAAGAACACCGGAAACTGTAAAAATCCGGAGAGTAGAGTTTGATGGTAATCCTGTAAAATGAAGCTCCCTGTTTTGTTGCCTGTTCGTATTTGTAATAGCTGCTTCATAGATATTAGAAACCACGTACGGATTTGGAACCACCAGTATATCATCTAAAGCAGATTTAGCAGAATCAGCATCAACTCGTGGTAAGTTTTCAGGATCCATTCTGAATTGGAATACATCATTGCTTGAAAATGGCTTTGTGGTAAAGATTTTCAATGTGTCGCCGGGTTGAGGATTAATAGAAGTCACTGTTTGTGCTTCTACAATTGGGTTTAATTGAAACCTATAGGTTAGCGTATCTTCAAACTCTCTGAAATCCTCAATCAAAATTACTACATCAGTATCAAGTCCCAGTACCCCGGAAGTAGCAGAAAACACTCCTTCTGGTGCATTTGCATCCTGGTGTAAATCTCCAAAGGCGTACTTAACTTCCACTCCTTCATAGGTGTTTATAACTTTAAAATTTGTAGGAACTGATTCCAAATCAACAAAACTCCCGGGCGCTACTTCTACTCTGCGGGCTGTTGATTGCCCAAAACCAACATTATCACCAATTATCAGTTCATAGTCTGCAATTTTTGGTATAGACCAAAGAGCAAAATCATATCGATGGCGCTCTCCTCCGGTATCAAACACCCATCCCGAACGGTTAGTATTTAATCTAAGTTGCTCAATATTAGTAAGGGATATTTCAAATCCTTCTATTACCGGATTACTTTCTCCATTAAAACTGGCGGACCTAGAAATGAGTGTGTCTCTCTCTCCTCCAGTCACATTTGTTAAAGTAAAATTCTTTGTTTTAAGTGTATCCTGATTAGCCCCTCCATCTACAAGCGTATCCTCAAAAGTAACTTCATAAAGATTGTCACCTTTAAGCTCAGTGGGATCAATAATATCTACAGTAACAGTTCCTCCAGGTGAGCCTGACAGTAATGTCGCTTGTGGATTATCAGGATCAATGTAACCTGCTTCGGAACGGGTAGGGCGTACTGAAACAACATTCTGCCCAAGAATTACTGAGCCATCAGGGTTACGGGAAATTTGTATAGGTGACTCAGATGGTGAGATATTTGCAACTTCAAGGCCATAATCGTATGCAGTAACAGCATAGTAATAGTTTCGGCCATTGATTACATCTGTATCTTCAAAAACTCTTTTTATGCCGGTGTCATCTCCTAAATTAAATTGAGTACCATTGATCGGAACCGGATGTAAACCAGAAATACCATTAGCTTTATCAAAAATTGCAATGGGCCTAAACAACTGAGGAGTACCAAAAGCATCTGTAATTGAAAATACATCTTCAAAAGCATCATCCGTAGAGCGGTATATTTTATAGCCTTCGAAATCATTACCATTACCGGTAATCCTATTTATATACCTGTCGAAACTTTCTTCAGAACTTGTATCCCAATAAAGAGTTACTTTACCATCTGAAGGAACTGCCGTAACTATTGGAGGGCTTGGAGCAACTGCAAATTGGTAATCAGCCTCATAAGCCTGTGTCGCCTGATCCAGGTTACGATTGGTTTGTTGTCTGTCACCAGCCGGAGTAGGACTATTGGTCTGAACAGCGGTTACGGCTACAGCAAATCTTTCAGATGATCTTTGCTCTAAAGGGAAAAGCCCGGAAGAAACAAAAATATCTGAATCGGTTCCTGGGTCCTCTGCAAACTCACCCGGTTCTAAATAATCATTCCAAACATCCGCATCCACATTAACCTGTAGTGCTCCCGCATCAAATATAGTAACTCTTGAAACGCCAATTAAATCAGTTTCACTCACATCTGTTTTATCAATATTGGGCTCACCTGGAAAAGAAGTTCCGGCCCCGGAAGTTGCCAGGCCATCACCCTGTCCGTCACTAGGTGTATCAGGATCACCTTCAATACCTACATCATCAAGATTTGCTGACCAATCGTTATCATTATCAAAAAAGTCAGCTCTGCCCTCATCAATCATAGGGGCACTTGTAAAGTAATTTTGTAAACGACCATCGTAAGTATCATTAACAAGAGCAGCAAAATTCGCATCTGAGCTCATTCTGGCTCTTATATCCTGGTTGCTTACAATCATTCCTCTTCCAAGTGTATCTCCTATTTCAAATTCGAGATAATTAATAAACCGTACAGCCTTTACAATAGAAGCACCAGTATTTGTGAATGTAGATTTAAGTAAATGATTAGGCCTATTCTCATCAATTAAGCCATCAAAATCATTATCAATACCATCTGTGTGATTGTTGATAGGAGGATCTTCCGGATCGATCAAATCTTCCCTTATGTTGATCGTAGCTCCTCCAAAATCCCAGGTCATTCCCTGTGTTGTAAAAGGAGTGCCATCATACTCTGCAATTACCCTGCTTCCATCTTCCTGTATTAAAACAATCTTGTCGCCTATTGATATTGACCGCTCATCAAAATCGGAAAGCTCAAATGTTTTAATCACGGTATCCCGTAATCCATTAGCAGAATAAAACCCACCACCCGTTGTAGTTAATCTGGTAAAAAGATCTTGGTTATCAGGATCATAGAATTGACCATTTTGAGGATCATAAAAATCTGAATCGCCATCATTGTCTATTCCATCTGAAGCATTTCCGGGAGTTTCCAAAAATTTCAGTCCCATCTCACCTATCAACCCTCCATCAAATGCATTTCCTCCACTATTACGATCAGTATCTGTCAAATAAGCGATTGAGCGAATATTATCAAAAACTGGTTCATCAGTAGGTCCGCCGCCACCGACAAAATCTGCTATCCATAAACCAAACGCCATTCTTGGATAGTCATAACTAGCGTCATTAGTAATTTCAAAAATATTAAAGTGTGTTGCGTTAACCAGTGTTTGAGACCATGCTAAAACCCTGGTATCCAGAATTATCCCCAACCCACCACGGCTTGGGTCAGTTAGGTCTGGCCTGAAGGCACCCGATCCGGAATATTGTGTGTACCTGTCATCTCCTGCTTTATAATAAAATTCCACATCTGCATTAAACTGGTCGCGCCCGAAAAAGCCATTCCAAGAACCAGCCCAACCATCTCCACCATCCACTAGTTTATCAGGCCACACATCAGGCCATGTGTTTCCTAAAGTTGAGCCAGGCCCCCTGTCACTTCTTGCTATTTCCTCAGAATCGTCCCGGGCATAGCCAAGTATGGGATTAAGTGAATAATTAATCCGTCCATTAGCACTTGTTTTATATGCAGCTGTATTTACTATTGTTAATGTGGAACTGGGGTTATTCTGATTTTGAACCTCAGTACCATACATTACACTCATGAAGTACATGTATTCCCTTCCCGTATTTCTAGGATACTCGAAAATCAACTCATTCAAGCTACCGGAATTTCTTCTACCTGCATGCCCGGTATTATGGTACGTAGCCCTGAGTAAGTTCCCATCCATTATGGAGATTTTACGCTGATCGAAGGAAGAACGTTCTTCGCTAGGTTCCGTTTGTGCCATTAATGACAACGAGAAAAACAAAAAAATGAATGTGTTTAAAATCTTTAAGTTCATTGACCTTTTAATCATAGTTTTAGAAAGAAAGTGATACACCAAATTGTATACGTCGTGGTTCTGCATAAAAAGCTGGATTGTCAAAGAATCCTTCATCTGCAAATGGACTTATATTAATAGGCAGTGGAGCTGTTGCTTCACCAGAGTCGTTGTAAACCGAATTAACAACTTTTGTATCCAGGAGATTAAAAACGTTAAGAAATACCTGAAGTGAAGCATTATTAGAAAGCTCAAAATTCTTATATGTATTTATATCTATGGTAAACCGTGCTGGTAAACGAGCTGTATTTCTAAGGTCTCGCGTGGAGGCTACCTCACCAACCAATACACCAGGTATATTATTTGCAGGTGTATAAGGAGTACCTGTACTAAATCTTGCCAGTAAATTTGCCCCCCAGGTATTTCCTGTATAAAACATTGAACCATTCACTATGTGTCTCCTATCCCAGTTTAGTGGTTGCACTAGCTTGGTTAAAGAATTCTCCTGGGTTGTCGAATCAATTCTTGTACCCTGACCTATAATGTTAAAGAATTCTGCACTTGGATCTGAATTACTTCCTTCAACCGACCCAAAAGTATAATCAAGACCAAAATTGAACTGTCGGCTTACATACTGGTTAAATGCAAAAGTAAACCCAATTGATTTCGAAAAATCACGATTGAAATAGATACCATATGTAATAGATGGAGCACCTGTTACTTGAGGCCTACTCGATACATAGTCACGTGTATCTTTATAATAACCTGTTAATTCTATAGCAGTTCCTTCAAATATTTCCTGCTTCAAACCTAGCTCATACTGTATTGACCTTTCAGGGTTTAAATCTGGGTTTCCAAAAAGTCCCTGATTTCCAGCAGTCTCGGATAAAAGAACCTGACTATTAGTATATAGTAGGTTGTAGGATGGAATTTGGAAAAAATATCCATATGAAAAATAGATTACCCCTCTATCACTTATCGGATAGGCTACTCCAAGCCGTGGGCTTAGCTGATATTTTACGGAAGCATCCTTCCACCAATATTCTTGCCTTTCTGCTACGGTTATGAGCGGTTCATCCTGATCACGCTGGCCATTATTGTTTAAATCCCTGTAACGGTTTTCGGCTTTAGTAGGGAAGAAAATATCTGGATCCTCAGGATCATTAGGTACAACAGTATTTGGATCAAAGTAGTCAAATCGTAAACCTACATTTATAATCAAGTTCTCATATTCTATCTTGTCCTGTATGTAGGCGCTAAAGTTATAAGGGCTTTCTGTATATCGTTGAAAACCATTAGTATTAAGTTCAGGATAACCTAATTCAACAAATGGTATTAGTTCCTCTGGGGTCCCTGGCGGTAAGGTATTACCTTCCTGCGAAATCGGTGACAAAGCAATACTTTCGAACTTTATTTTATCAAATTGTAAATTTACACCGGCTTTTATAAAATGATGTTCATTTAACTGGCTGGAAAGCTCACCCTTTAAAATGTATGTATTTGTAGAGCGGAAAAACCGGTTATTATCGGTCCCGTACATTGCAAATTGACCATTACCAGGTATATCAAGCTTAAACCTGCTAATATTTAAAAAATTAAAGTACCTCGGGTCCCAGGGATCTTCATATAAATAGTTTTCTTGCTCATTATACCTATTTGCAGCATTAAGAGTAATAAATGTTCTACTTGAAGGAGTTATAGTAGTCTTAAAGTTAAGGGCATAGTTGTTTCTGAAGTTATTAGCTATTCCAAGAGGAACTAAACTTCTATTATGATCATAACCTCCACCTTCTTCCTGGCCTAAAGAACCAATGAGATTAAATTTTAAACTATTTGATAATCTGTACTCCAGGTTACCCTGAAAGCTGAGACTTTCGAAATTATTCATATCAACTCTGGAACTGTCTCTTGTACCGTTGTCTGTTAACAATAACCTGTCATTGCCATCAACGCGAATGGTATCAATTGAATACCAAGGTAAGCTTAGATCAACTTGCTCATTATATAAAGTTCTGTACGTATTAAAATCAGGATCTAAATCCAGAGTATCGATAAAGGCACCATGAGGAGAATATACATTCCTTCCTGTAAGCCAGCCTTTATTTTCGAATCTTCTGGCAGTAGCAAAAAAAGTGAGCTTATCTTTTACAATAGGGCCTGATACTGATGCAGATACATCATACATACGGGTAGGATTAAAGTTTTGTACTTCGGTTCCAATCCCTGGATATAGGAAACTGTTGTTCGATGCGAGATATCCACCACTCCAACTTCTTACGGAAGCATCAAATTGGTTACCTCCTGATTTCGTTACCACATTTACAACCCCAGATAATGCCTGACCGTGTTCGGCATTAAACGACCCTGATATTACCTGTAACTCCTGAACTGATTCATTTTCAATCCTTATGCCGTTGGAACGGTCATAATCGTCAGTAACCCTGATTCCATCTACAACATAGGAAACCTCAGAAGCACGCCCCCCCCTAATATGGATACCTCCATCATTGCCAACATTAACACCAGCTTGTAATTGAATAATATCTGTTACTTCCTGGACTGGGAGTTTTTCAATCTCTTCGCTGCTTACACGGGCTTCTGAACTGGTGACATCTTTAATTACAGCTTTACGCTCAGCTACTACTACTATCTCCTCTCCTTCAAAAGACTCCAATGCCAACTGAAAATCTTGTGTAGTAGTAAGGTCAATACGTACAACTACCTCCTGCACAACAACAGTGGCATAACCAATGTATCGAGCTTCCAGTGTATATGAACCTGGCGCAACATTTAGCATTAAATAGTTACCATCTATATCTGTAATGGCCCCCTTCGTGGTACCTTGGATTCCTACTGTAGCCCCAATCAAGGGTTCACCAGTTTCTGCATCGGTAAGCGTTCCGGTGATTTTACCAGACTGGGCATATGTTGAGACTGAAAAAATCAGAGTCAAAAAGGAAAAGAGAAGTGTTTTAGTATTTTTCATAAACCATTAATCAGATTTGAATGGTTACCTCTTTAAGCCTTTGAATATCAATAATAGCATCATGCTTTTTCTTCACCTGTTGTATTGTTGAAGTTCGTAAGCTTTTTAGTTTTTTTTGTTTTAAAAATTGATCAACCTTTGGCCTTGCTTCATCAAATGTCAGTTCTTTTGCTTCAATTCTACCTAAACATTTATAGATATGATATTCACCTGATTGATAATTGATTATTTCTGAAACCTCACCAATTTCAAGATCGGCAAGTTTAGTTGATAAAAATCCGTACGATGAAACGGGCTCAAACCCTAATTCTCCATCGGTAAAAATTTCTTCATTCTTAATAGAATAGTCTTTTACTAAAGTTGAAAAATCTGAACCTGATGAAAGTTTGTTAATTACTTCCCCAGCTTCATTTTCAGTTTTTACTACAACCCTTGCAAGATTAATATATAGGGGAGCATAAAATCGATCTTTTTCCTCAAGAAATGTACTTCTTAATTCTTCTTCTGAGTTTGTGATAGTACTTTTAATATATTCGTTTGCTTCATCCGCAAGAAAATGAATATAAGTTTCATCAATTGACTCTTTTACTGCTTCTTGCTCACTTATACCTGTTTCGCGGGCACTTTCCATCATATAAGCTCTATAAGCCGTGCCAATTAAAAAATCTCTGAAACTCTCTTTGTTATTAATCCCATTAATCAGGTTAATAGGGGTAAATTTAAGTTCAGTAGAAAAGCCTATGCCAGAATACTTAAACTCACCATAAGACAGTATATCATCAAAAGTAGATAGCTCATAAAGAAACTCAGCAGACTTGGAAATTGCACCTTGATAATTTGGATTTACATATTCCCACATTTCATCAAAAACTTCTTCATTCATCTTAAGATGATCAATAAACGCGTACATATGCTCACGGGTAGCAAGTTCCTTTTTCTTTTTGTTAACGTATGATGATATCTGGTTTTTCTTAGATGCAAACTCATACTCTGTGAGGATAGGTTTTGTGAAACGATCTGTTAACTTAATAATACTATAGCCTTGAGCTGTTTTTACAGGCTCAGAAATTTCACCAACTTTAAGGTTGAAAGCTGCATTTTCGAATGCAATATCCATATCATCAGTTGTAAATTCTCCTATATCGCCTCCATTATTTGCCAAATAAGGCGTTTTAAACACTTCCTTTGCTAAAGTTTTAAATGACTCTCCATTCTGTAGCCGTTGATATAGAATTTGTGCAGACTCATAATCGTGCGTAAATAAATGGGATGCTCTCAGAGTAGTATTAAACCGAATAAAAAAATTCAGAAGCTCATTTTGTGTGGCTTCAACATTTTTAAGAATATACTGATTCAGGTATTCTTCAGTTATTACCCTTCGCTCTATCTCTCCCTTTTTATAAAAAGACTTATCTTTTTTATCCAGGCCAAGATCCTGAGCGTAAGCTGCAAGCACATACGTATTAAACTCTGAGTTAAGAATAGAAAGTTTGGTCCCCTCAGTTGGAGTCAGAACTTGTCCGGTTCTATAATAATATTCCTTAAAAGAATTTTTGAAATGAGCCTCTGTAATATCAAAATCTTTAATCTGGGCTAGAACAGGGTCATCATTTGAAGGAGTTGTTCCACAAGAAGCGATTATTACCAAAAAGGTTATTGAGAATAATGAGAAAGTAGATTTAGTTAAAGCGTTACTTCTTTTCATGGAATAGATTTGAATCCGATAGATTCAAAATAATGAAAGCGCTTACATTTTTCCAATAAAATTTAAAGTTTTTTTAAAGTTTTTTTAATCCAACAAATGAAATCTTGAAAAATGTAAAAGCTCTATTGAACAGCTTCCTTTTCATACTCAAAAAAAGACTTCTAATAACTAATAGCCTTTTTTTATTCTACCACTATTATATTAAGAACCCCAAAAGGTTAAGTGTTTACAAAGATATTATTTTGAATGTAAGAAGTTACAATTCTATCAGAAGTGAACGGGTGTTGCTAACTACTTTTTGTAGTTCTTTTCGATATAATCCATGAGAATTTTTCGGAATTCTCTTCCTATCCCCTCACCTTTTAGTGTGGTGAAGTGTTCGCCATCCATATATACCGGAGCTTTTGGTTCTTCGAAGGTGCCCGGTAATGAAATACCGATATTTGCTGCTCTTGACTCTCCCGGACCATTTACTACACATCCCATAACAGCCACATCCATTTCTTCTACCCCGGGATAAACATGGCTCCAAATGGGCATGGACTCTTTTATATAATCCTGGATTTCTTCTGCCAACTCCTGGAAGTATGTGCTTTTAGTTCTTCCACATCCTGGGCACGAAGTTACCTGCGGAATAAAACTCCTTATCCCTAAAGATTGAAGCACTTGTTGTGCAACCTGAACCTCCAGGGCACGGTCGGCTCCCGGCTGCGGAGTTAATGAAACCCTGATGGTATCCCCTATTCCCCGTTGAAGGATTACAGAAAGTGCAGTTGCACTTGCAACCATTCCTTTCATACCCATCCCAGCTTCAGTTAAACCAACATGCAAAGGATAGGATACTTCTTCGGCTATGCGGGTATAAACTTCAATTACATCCTGTACACCCGACATTTTGCAGCTAATGATCATTTTATTGGAATCCAAACCTACTTCTTCAGCCAGAGAAGATGAGCGTTTTGCACTTTCAACCATAGTATCCAGCATTACTTCTTTAGCTGATTTAGGATCGTCTAACTTATTGTTAGCATCCATTCGTTCTGCTAAAAGCTGTTGATCCAGTGAACCCCAGTTTACCCCGATCCGAACAGGTTTATCATACTTAATAGCCTGTTCTACAATAGTAGTGAAATTTTTATCACGTGCTTTGGTCCCAGTATTTCCCGGGTTGATCCGAAACTTACCTAACGATTCGGCCATATCCGGGTACTTGGTAAGCAGTATATGACCGTTGTAATGAAAATCGCCTACAATAGGAACGGGCACCCCCCGGTTCATAAGCTTTTCTTTAATATGAGGTACTGCCTTTGCAGCTGCATCATTATTAACGGTGATACGAACTATTTCAGAACCCGCAGCAGCCAGGTGATCAATTTGCTCAACCGTTTCATCAATATCTGCTGTATCTGTGTTAGTCATCGATTGTACTACAATAGGAGCATTCCCTCCTATAGGTACATTGCCAACCATTACCTGAATTGTATCACGCCTTTTAATTACCGCCATGTTAGTTCGCCCTACTTCTTATTACTTAGATCAAACAGTTTTTTCTTTTCTTCTTTTGATAATGCATCATAGCCATGCCTGGAAATCTTGTCTAATATCTCATCCAGTTCAGACTGTTCAACTTCTTCAACTATTTCCACATCCTGCACAATCCGCATATTCTTATTTTTGGGTTTTCTTTCCGGTTTTACCTTTTTGAATAAATGCTCGAAATAACGAATAATAACACTTAAGTCAGTTCCATTTTTATGAGCTTTAATTAAAAGGTAACCTCCGAGAGCACCCCCGATATGAACCAATCTGGCTACCCCATCGTTGCTTCCCAGAAATAATATGTCAATGGCAATCCAGCCAACTACAAAATACCTGGCTTCGATGGGAGGAAACAGGAACAGCATAATGGGTGCCCTGGGATATAACATGGCAAAAGCTACAAGAACTCCCGTTACCGCCCCCGATGCACCAATCACAAATGCAAAGCCAAAAACCTGAGCAATGGCTGCGTCCAGCAATGCCCCTAACATTCCGGCTCCTAAATATATAACTGTGAAGCTTCTTGGCCCCACTGTCTCTTCAACCGCTCTTCCCATCCACCACAACCAGAGCATGTTAAAGACGAAATGCAGAAATCCGGCATGGATAAATGCATAGGTAATTAATCGCCAGGGCTGGGTCAAAAAAGTGGGGAATGAAGGATCAAATCCCAGATTCTGAGTAAACCAGGATGCAAGAAAATTACCGCCCAGTGTTTGAACCACAAATAAAATGGTATTAATGGCAATGATCGTACGAATGGCAACCGGCATTCTATTAAAGCCCCGCCTCGAAGTATTCCAAAATGAATCGTACGAACTATTCTGCATCTCTTTCTCTCTGTGTTAAACTACCTGACTTTAATATTGCTCTGGTTTTTTCAACTTCCAAAATTTAATCAGAATAAAACCTACTACCAATCCACCTAAATGGGCAAAGTGTGCCACCCCGGAATCCGGCCTGGTTAGTCCACTAAACAACTCTATGGCACCATAAAAAGCTACAAAGTATTTTGCCTTAATCGGAATAGGAGGAAACAGCAGAACGATATACCGATCCGGGAACATCATCCCAAAACCTAACAGGATTCCGAAAACGGCACCGGATGCCCCAATGGCCGAACCACCCGTTAAAAACATGTGAATAAGCCCTGCTCCAATACCCGTTAGAAAATAATACATGAGAAAACGTCGGGTCCCCCATAAATTTTCTAATGCCTGGCCAAAAATCCACAATGCAAACATATTGAATATAATATGCGAAAGGTCGGCATGAAGAAACATGTAGCTTACCAGCTGGGTAGGGAAAAAACCATTCCCAAGAGGCTGCAAAACCAATAATGGAGCCAGCGCGGAGCCTACCGGAGTCCAGCCATAGCCAAATACATTAATGGTGGCCAAAAAGAAAATACCATTCCAGATAAGGAGGTATTTAACAGCCGGGGGAAAAATTGAAAACTGGGTATTAGGAGTAAACTGATTCAAAAGCTCTTTTTTTATGAAATTGTTTGATGCGCCAATATACGTTGATACCGCTTAAAGTTACGCCTGGAATTCCCTGTCCGGGATAAGTCGTATCACCTACCAGGTACAACCCGTTAAAAGGCGTTTCGTTTGGTGTCCAGTTGAGCAAGCTCCGTGCCATGCTTTGTGGTATTCCGCCTACCCTGCCTTTTTTGCGGTACACCCAGTTCTCCCAGGTTACAGGAGTTGCCGTATGTATAGTTTCTATCACTGCATCTTTAAAACCGGGAAGTTTTTCTTTTAGTACATCCACTATAAAATCTTGTACAGATAATTTGGCCTGATCATAAGTTCCGTTTAGCGAGTACCAGTATTCAGGGGAAGCATGACATGAAATATTCAACGTTCTTTTTCCTTCAGGAGCTCGATCTGTATCTCCTTTCTGCGACATGGACACAAATATAGAATCTGAATTGGTATAAGGAACAGTTTCATCATTTTTCAAATGTATCTGATGATGTAAACTTAGATCATCCGGGTATGTATTGTTTGTGGCTATTCCAAGAGTGATGGCTCCCCAGGCTTTACCAAAATCCTGAGACTCTTTTTGGAAGTATTCTTTTATATCTGAAGAAGTAATTTCTGCCATATTCCAAATCGGGATATTTGAAACCACAATTGGAGCAGAATATTCGTTTCCTTTTTTGGTTTGAACTGCATACCCGTCATTCACCTTACTGATTTGGGTAACCGCTTCTTTGGTTTTTAAAGCCCCTCTCTTTTCGAGCACGAAATCTTTGATGGCATTTATCATCTCCAACAAGCCTCCGGGAACATAAAAGTTCGAATAGTTGGTGTAGGTTAAACCAGCAGCACCAAAAAGAAACGGTGTGTCTTCAGATTTTGCCTGGGCGGTGATCATGAGTTGTTCATCCACAAAGCGCCGGAATTTCGGAGTATCTACCCCGTATTTTCTCATCACATCCCGTACAGATTGAATAGCATAAGGAAGCACCCAAACATCAAACGGGGAATTTGAAAAAGCCAGCCTGCCCCAGTCTGTTACGTTCTTTGGTGGGAAGAACGGATTCTTTAACGAAACCTCCCAAACCGTATCCGATACCTTTAGCGCTTCTTCCCAGAAAGCCCGTTGCCCCTGCGGATTCCCAAATACCCTCCCGGCTTCTGCTATCCATTGTTCTCTGTCCTTGTACCGAATTACTTTTTCTCCATCTACCCAAACCGTCATGCTTGGGGTAATCTCCTCCCTGGGAATTCGAAGTCCTGTCTCCTGTTCCAGCTTCCACAACGGTTGGTTTTC
Organism: Balneolaceae bacterium; assembly: GCA_006969905.1. Classification (GTDB taxonomy): domain Bacteria; phylum Bacteroidota; class Rhodothermia; order Balneolales; family Balneolaceae; genus Balneola. Next base: position 3,133,696 of record CP030887.1, read on the forward strand.
ATCAAAGCCGATCAAAGTGGTTGCACCTGACTCAAAGGTAAATCCCTTTCTGTAATACGAAGAGCTGCACCCTCCAGGTACAGCAGCAGCTTCCAGGATAAGTACTTTGTAGCCGTCTTTTGCCAGCATAGCAGCAGCACTCACCCCCCCCATTCCGGAGCCGATTACTATTACATCGTATTCTTTGTTCGAAGTCATGCCCAAATAACACTTTTGTATATATAAAGTGTTCCGTGCGGGGGTAAAGAATCTTTAGTACATTTTATAAACCCAAGGAGACCCGGCCATGCAAAAAAATTATCTCGAAGGCGTTCGCAAACAGTTTGAGTATTACAAAATGCTCGGAGAGAAAACCTTTTGCCAGCTTGAAGATCAGGAGCTACTTTGGCAGTATAATGAAGCAAGCAATTCTATAGCCATTATTGTAAAGCATCTTTGGGGAAATATGCTTTCCCGATGGACAGACTTCCTCACTACAGACGGAGAAAAGGAATGGCGTGACCGTGAAGGAGAATTTGTAGCCGATATTAAAACCAGGACTGAACTTATTGAAAAATGGAATGAGGGTTGGGCTTGTGTTTTTGAAGCGCTGGATTCTATCAACGAAAGCAACTTTGATACTACCATTTACATTCGAAATATGGGACATACCATCCCGGAAGCTGTAAACCGGCAACTGGCTCATTATGCCTATCATGTTGGGCAAATCGTGTATACAGGAAGGATGATTAAAGGCGAAGACTGGCAAAGCCTTTCGATTCCAAAGGGAAAGTCGCAGGAATACAACGCAGAAAAGTTTTCAAAGCCCAAACGCAAAGAACATTTTACGGATGAGTTTTTGGGTGGGAAGAAAAATAGTGAACAGGATTCCTTTTCATAAATCTTCACATCTACGTCATGCTGAATTCATTTCAGCATGACGTAGATAATATCAATCTGAGCAGCTAACCAAACACTCAAGTTAAAAGCCTAATGCGCCTCCAGCCAGTTGTTTCCTATCCCGGCTTCTACTTTAAGCGGTACGGCCATTTCAAACGATTGCTCCATCAATTCCCTGATTTTTTCGGGTACTTCATCCAGTTCACTTTCATGAATTTCGAACACCAGTTCATCATGCACCTGTAACAGCATACGGCTCTTTTTATCGTTCTCTTTCAGCCAGTTGTGAATATTGATCATCGCCAGTTTAATTACATCAGCAGCGGTTCCCTGGATAGGCATATTAATCGCCACACGTTCTGCAAATCCACGAACATTCCAGTTGCCGGAGTTTATATCCGGAACGTAACGCCTGCGGCCTACCAGGGTTTTAACATACCCGCTTTCTTTGGCAAACTGTTTGGTGTCGTTTATGTAATTCAGGATGTTAGGGAAACGATTAAAGTACTCATCAATCATCTCCTTCCCTTCCGAATTTTCAATTCCAAGGTTCTGAGCCAATCCGTAAGCACTCAGTCCATACGGAATACCAAAATTTACTTCCTTTGCCTTTCTGCGGTGATCCTGGGTTACATCTTCCAGTGAATCCAGGTGAAAAATTTCTTTAGCTGTACGGGCGTGAATATCTTCGCCATTGCGGAAGGCTTCAATCATAGCTTCATCTTTGGCTATATGGGCAATTACCCGAAGCTCTACCTGCGAATAATCCGCTGAAAGGATTTTGTACCCTTCATCTGCGATAAATGCCTTCCGGATTTCACGACCGCGTTTTGTGCGAATAGGAATATTCTGGAGGTTCGGATTTGATGATGACAAACGTCCCGTTGCAGCCACACTTTGATTGAAATCGGTATGAATCCGTCCTGTTTCTTCATTGATCAAAGAAGGCAAAGCATCCACATAAGTTGATTTGAGTTTAGCCAACTGGCGGAATTCCAGGATCAGGCTTGGAATCTCATACTTCACCGCAAGCTTAGTCAATACAGATTCATTGGTGGAATACTGCCCCGTTTTGGTTTTCTTACCCGCAGGTAATCCGAGTTTATCAAACAAAATGGTCCCCAACTGCTGAGGAGAATTTATATTGAACTCCTCTCCTGCTTTTTCATAGATCTGTTGTTCCAGTTCTTTCAGATCGGTTTCCAGGTCTTTGGAAAAGCCCTCCAGCATTTCGGTATCCAGTTTCACCCCGTGATACTCGATCTCAGCAAGTACTTCCATGAGAGGAAATTCAACCGTATTAGCTACTTCTTCCAGTTCATCTTTCTTGAGTTGTTTACTTAGAATCTCATACAATCTCAGGGTAATATCCGCATCTTCACAGGCGTATAAATAGACTTCTTCAGGTGTTAAGTCCGCCATGGAGATCTGCTTTTTTCCTTTACCAATCAAATCCTCAATAGGAACCGGGACATAATTCAGATACTTTTTAGAAAGCTCATCCATCTTCACTTTTTGCGTGGCATCCACCAGGTAAGCCGCAATCATGGTATCGAATGGCTTAGCTTTGATTTCGATTCCCGAACGGTGCAACATCAACCAGTCAAACTTATAATTATGAGCTACTAACGTTGTGTCGGGATCCTCAAACAGTGGGCGAATTGCGTCTGACACTTCTTTCTCGTTTAGTGCCCCTTCCACATTTACCGGAATGTAATATCCTGTTCCGACCTTCGCTGAGAAAGAAAATCCAACCAGTTTCGCAGAAACCGGGTTAGGGGAATCTGTTTCAGTATCAAAACTCAACACACCTGCTGATTTAAGATCTTCGACCAGTTTTTTCACTTCGCTCAAATCATTAATGAGCTTGTACGCATTGTTCTCTGCATCCAGTTTTTCTGCAACAGCTTCCTCCACAAATGTTCCAAATAAATCTCCCTGGTCTCCTGCCTTGTTTTCGATGGGAGCTTCTCCTAAATATCTTTTGGTCAGCGTCCGAAATTCCATTCGCTTAAAAAAAGCTCCCAGTTCATTTTTATCCGGCCCACCCCATTCCAGTTCTTCCCAATCAACCGTATCAGGAACGTCTGTTTTAATAGTTACCATAAACTTGGCGTGCAAGGCCTGATCAGCAAATTCCAATAATCCTTCCCGTTGTCGCTTGGCAGAAATTATACCTGCCTGTGCGATGGCTTCTTCCAAAGAACCAAACTTATTAATAAGGTTAGGAGCTCCTTTTTTGCCAATTCCCGGCACACCGGGGATGTTATCACTGGTATCACCAATAATTGCCAGTACATCAATCACCTGTTCAGGATATACCCCGAAATATTCCAGCACTCCTTCCCGATCAATGATATTGAACCCACCATCTTTATTATCAGGCTTCATCATTTTGATGTGATCGTGCACCAGCTGCATAAAATCTTTGTCGGGCGTTACCAGCAATACATCCACATCATCAGCATTTGCTCCTGATGCAATAGTCCCGATTATATCATCAGCCTCGTAACCGTCCTGCTCAATATTTTTGATACCCCATTTCTCTACCATTTCTTTAATAAGTGGAATGCCCACCTTAAGTTCATCAGGCTGGGGTGGTCGTTGAGCTTTGTAAGCTTCATCAGCTTTATGCCGGAATGTTGGAGCATGGGTATCCCAGGCTACGGCTATATGGGTTGGCTTTTCCTCATCCAGCATACGAACCAGGGTATTGGCGAAGCCCAAAACCGGACCGGTAGGAATGCCTTCCGAGTTTTTGAGTCTTGAATTTACGAACGCAAAATGCGCCCTGTAGGCCAATGCCATCCCGTCTAATAAAAAAAGAAGTTTCTTTGACATGAAATCTGTTATTTTCCAGCTTAATATTGGTGGAAGCTAAACTTTTTACAGGTAATTACGAACACGGCTCCATCTACTAAACCAATTATTTACTTTTGAGTTTAAAGAACGAAGCGCAATCGGGTTACGGAACAAAAAAATTCTATAAAGAATATGTTTCGGGTATGAGCCGGGATCGTATTTCCAAGGAACTTACTGCAGATACCGATCGACTCAAACTTTTATATAAAGAAGCTGTTGAAGATATTGAGCGCAGCCAGGGACAGCAGCTTCCGGGGCATGTTAAGCTTTTAAGAGTGTTTACAGATCTTACCCAGCGATTAAATCCCACCCGCAGGCTTGCATTCGGATTGGGATCTGTAAGTTTTGTATCTCATTACCTGATCAGCTTTTTTGGGCTGGAAAATATTTTATTCTTTTCGGGGCTGCTCCTCCCTTTTGGTTTCATTTCCATGTTTTTACTGCTTCTTGTAGAATTACTTGAGAAATCAGACGTACAGAAGGAAATTGATTTAGCGAGAGATATTCAGCTAAGCTTACTTCCCGGTACTTCCCTGAATAAAGAGAACCTGGAGATTTACTCTTTTGCTCATACAGCTAAAGAAGTAGGCGGTGATTACCTGGATGTAATTGATACTGATAAAGGCACTTATGTAATTATAGCAGATGTTTCGGGGAAAGGTTTAACAGCTGCTTTGTATATGGTGAGAATGCAGGCTTTAGTGAATATGATTGTAGCAAAAGAGCACCCAACTCCAAAAGAACTATTCATTCAGCTTAACAACTATGTGAAGAGTAACAGCCGGGACAAAACTTTTGTAACGGGTTGTGTGGCCTATTTCCCGAATGACAAAGAAGAATTTGAATATGTGCGTGCAGGCCACAATATCCCGGTGTATTATAACCGCGAACGGGATACCACTTACAATTTAAAAGCTGATGGTTTTGCACTTGGAATGACTAACAGCAACTTATTGGAGAAGCATCTTGAGGTTAAGAAATTTCATTTCAAGCCCGGTGATTCTATTCTTCTGTATACCGATGGTTTGAACGAAGCCAGGAATTTCAGGGGCGAGGAATATGGAGAAGAACGCATTCAATCTTTGATGGAAATTTATGGCTCGCTGCATGCCAAAACCATAGTGAAAAAGGTGCAAAGTTCGCTGGAAGCTTTTATTGGCCAGGAATCGCCTTTAGATGATATCACTTTTACCTGTGTTCACAGGCCGGAATAAAAAACCGTTACCTATTCTCCATAGCTGCTTTCACTACTGCCTCTGTAGTAATTCCAAAATGCTCATATAACTTCTGGTAGGGAGCTGATTCACCAAAAGTATCAATACCGATAGCTTTGCCTTTGTTTCCGATCCATCGCTCCCAACCGAACGTTGAGCCCGCTTCTACTGAAACCCTATTGGATACAGAGGCAGGTAACACGCTTTCTATATAAGCTGAATCCTGCTGCTGGAATAACTCCCAGCTTGGCATGCTTATTACCCGGGTATCGATTCCTTTTTCTTTCAGCATCTCTCTTGCCTGAACTGCGAGATGCAGCTCCGAACCTGTCCCTATAAGTATAGCATCCGGGGTTTCTTTTTCAGAATCTGAATAGATATAAGCTCCCTTCTCAGTATTTGATGCCGCATTCGAATCAGATCTTTCGAGCGTAGGCATATTTTGCCGGGTAAGCACCAATATCGTCGGGCCTGTAGCATTTTCTAAAGCTACCTTCCAGGCATAAGATACTTCGTTTGCATCTCCTGGGCGGATAACTGTGACATTCGGCATAGCTCTTAAACTTGCCAAATGCTCAACCGGCTGGTGAGTCGGGCCATCTTCTCCCAAACCAATACTGTCATGGGTCATTACAAAGATCGAAGGGGTTTTCATCAATCCTGCCAATCGAATAGATGGCCTGCAATAATCCGTAAATACAAAGAAAGTTCCTCCAAAGGGAATTATACCACCATGTAATGCCATGCCATTTAATGCAGCAGCCATTCCATGTTCACGAACCCCATAGTGTGTATTTCTTCCTGAATTATTTGAAGAGCTAAAGACCCCTTCTCCACTCAAATTCGTTTTTACACTACCTTCCAAATCTGCAGAACCACCCAGCATATTTGGCACTGCATCTTTTAAGGCATTAAGTACTTTACCGGAAGCCCCCCTGGACGCTTCCCCTTTTTCGTTTACTTCAAATACAGGAAGCAAATCTTCCAGCTTATCTGGTAATTTTCTGGACATCCATCGCTCAAACTGTTGAGCTAATTCAGCATTCTGATTTTTATAATCTTCGAAAGTCGATTTCCAACTACTTTCTGCCTCCTGACCCTTATCAACTTCTTTCCTGAAATGATTCAGTGCTTCTTCCGGGATATGGAAAGCTTCATAATCCCAGCCATAATTCTCTTTTGTCAGTTTGATTTCTTCTTCTCCAAGTGGTGAACCATGCGAAGATGCTGAATCCTGTTTGTTAGGGCTTCCAAAACCAATATGAGTTCTGCAAATCACTAATGAAGGCTTATCAGAATGTTGAGCTTTTGTTATGGCCTGCTCAATTTCTTCATGGTTATGCCCGTCAATCTCCTGAACCTGCCAGTTATAGGCTTCAAATCGCGTTGCTACGTCTTCAGTAAAAGCCAGATCTGTTGAACCATCTATCGAAATTGAATTGGCATCATAGAGATAAATAAGCTTCCCAAGCTGCTGATGTCCTGCAAAAGATGCAGCCTCATGTGATATTCCTTCCATCAAATCTCCATCACTCACAATAGCATAGGTATAATGATCTACTAATTTGTGTTCATCAGTGTTGAAGTTTGATGAAAGAAAGCGCTCAGCCATCGCCATCCCTATTCCCGTTGCAAAGCCCTGTCCCAGTGGGCCGGTTGTCATTTCTACTCCGGGGGTAATACCATATTCAGGATGCCCTGCAGTTTTACTGCCAAGCTGCCTGAAGTTCTTGATCTCATCCAGACTCAAATCATACCCGGTTAAATGAAGCAGACTGTAAATCAGCATAGAACCATGCCCTGCAGATAAAATAAAGCGATCTCTGTCGTACCAATTCGGATTTTTTGGGTTATGCTTTATAAACTTCGTCCATAAAATGTACGACACATCAGCCATACCCATTGGCATCCCCGGATGGCCTGAATTTGCTTTTTGAACGGCATCCATAGAAAGTGTCCGGATGGTGTTAACACATAGTTTATCAAGAGATGAGAGCGACATAGTAGTTAGTTGGTTTATCAAAGCTGTAGGCTGGCAGAGAAGATAGGAAATGAGGCTTTGACATTGAAAGGTAATTTCGGATTGTAGGAAAAAACAGCCATAAAAAAACCCCGGTCTTAAAAAGAACGGGGTTTCAATTTTGAATAAAACAATCTTAGCTGGATTTACACTTCAATTCAAACTCCATGATATGTTCAGCCGGGGCTTTGAAAGAACCATATACAGCGCTTCCAAATGCTTTACAGGCCTCTCCTTTATTCTCTAAAGTTTGATAGGCTGACCCAATCTCGAAATAAATTTTTGCTTTGTCAGTTCTACCACCGTTCTCAAATTGAAGGGCTTTCCTTCCATGCTCTAATGCTTTAGTAGCGTTTCCGCGCTTATTATGAGCTTCAGCCAGACGATAGTGAACATTTGCGGATTCCGCATCATAGGTAAGGGCAAGTTCGAGTAATTCGATAGCTCTTGAATACCTTTTGGCTTCCGTTGATTTAGCCCCTCTGAATAAAAGTTCATCATGAGCAGACTCTGTAGCAGAACGAACTACCTTATTTTGATTAGTTGCCTGCCCAATAGTAATTGCCTGGTTGTACCAATTTAAAATAGTATCAATATCATCAGGATTTGTTCTTTTGTGGACAAGACCCTTCTGATAATAAGGCAATGCATAATTTGAATTAGCTCTTATTGCATTATCGAGAGCTTCATTAGACTCTTCATATTGCTCACGATTGAATAACATCAAACCTTTCTGATAATAAAGCTGAGGTATAACTCCTCTTGATCTCTGGGCTATCTGTTCGTCACCATATTCATTAGCAACATCAACTGCTTCGTCAAACGAATCAATTGCGCTTTTTAGATCATCCACTGACTTAGAAGACCTGAAAGCATTATAATTCTCAAGTGCTTTTTGGTAATAAATCTTAGGTATTTGTCTTTGAGCACGATCAATAATGTCTGTTCCTTCAGCACCAATCTGCTCGCCAATGGTAATAGCTTGAGTAAATGCAGAAATAGCTGCATCATAATTTTTTGCCTTGGCTTGTTCCAATCCGCTGTTGTACGCCTTAATCTGAGCAGCTTTGTCCTGTGCTGCTAAACTTAGCGCAAATAGACCAACAAAGAGCGTTATTGAAATTTTCTTTAAAACCTTCATATTGTAGTATGTTTTTTTCAAAATTATTGAAGCTTTTAAAATAAATAAAAAAGCTCCATTATCTAAAACCTTTAACAGGCTTTTTTTATCGTTTATTGCTTAATCGCATTTTTATGCTACCAGTGAGCCATTTATCAAAAATAAAAATTTGGCATAGGTTGCTTTTTCTTATAGAAATCACAAACTATTTTCACGGCTTCCTCATAATCATCAGTAAGATGAAATAGCTTTGTATCCTTTTCTGAAACGGTTCCTCGCCCCTTCATAGTACCTTCAATCCATTCAACCAAACCACCCCAGTAATCAGTCCCATATAGTACAATAGGAATCTGAGTAATCTTGTGCGTTTGTATCAGGGTAAGGCTTTCAAACAACTCATCCAGGGTACCAAAACCACCGGGAAATACAATAAATCCCTGGGCATATTTTACAAACATTACTTTTCTTACAAAGAAATAATGAAAGTTAATCTCATATTCACGGGCTACATATTGATTGGTTCCCTGCTCAAAAGGTAAATCAATACCTAAGCCTACAGATTTCCCTCTTCCTTCTGCAGCACCTTTGTTCCCGGCCTCCATTATCCCGGGGCCTCCTCCGGTTATTACCCCAAAACCATGTTTGGTGATAAGCTCAGCAGTCTTTACTGCATCCTCATAGTACTTTTCTCCTGGTTTCGTCCTGGCAGATCCAAAAATAGATATACAAGGACCAATTTTGTAAAGCTTGTCGAAACCTTCAACAAACTCGCCCATTATTTTAAAAACACTCCAGATATCACTGCCATTACCTTCTTTATAGGTTCCGGAGATTTGCGTATCGGTAATTTCACTCATGCAATATTCATTTAAATAGATTTAAAGTAACTGATATAGATGGTATTTCTCCTATGTATGGAGAGCTTATAACGTTTGGCTGAATAGCACCATTCATTGATAAATCATCCGAAACATCAAATGTTCTGAGGTGAGCAAAAACGTATGCATCTATTCCGTTTAAAAGCCAAGCTAAACCAATGGTTACATATACAAAATCTCTTCGATTACGAAGAAAATCCCTGTTACTTTTTAAGCTACTCACATTTTGCCCAACCAGGTAATCGGGTGTTTGCCCAAAGCGAAAGTCTGTATTCTCAGAAAAGGAATTATAATAAGCAGCCCTATAATCATGGTATTGCTTTGTGAGGTATATACTGTAATAACTAAGCCCCCCAATTAAACCATATACTATAGGGACTTTCCATGCCTGTGCATTTGTAATCTGCCCCCATCCCGGTATAATTAGTGAGCGATGAAACACTTTTTTTGGCTGCAAGTAATTAGTCTGCAGAGAATCATTTTCTGCCTGATATTGAAAAGTGGAAGCTTGGAAAGCAACAGGAGAAGCAGGCTTTAGAAATGTGTATTCCTGCCCTAAAGTTTGTTTAGAAAACAGTATGAGAAATCCTAAAAGAACAATTTTACTCTGAGTCGAGTATGCCAAGTATTCGCTCCAGGTCTTCTTCGGAATAATATTCGATTTTAATTTCTCCACCTTTTGCTTTGGGCTTTATTTGCACTTTAGTACTAAACGTTTCTCTAAGCCTTGATGATATCTCATCATAAAAAGGATTTGCTTTCCGAGCTTGTGGCTTCTTTTTTGAACCTGAAACGGCCATCAATCGAACTGCCTCTTCAATATCGCGTACCGACCAGTTATTGCGGATGGTTTTTTTAAGCAGTTTTTGTTGTTCGGATACAGATTCAATGGTAATGAGTGCACGTGCGTGCCCCATTGAAATAAGCTCTTTTTTTAAAGCAGTTTGAATAAAGTCAGGAAGCTGTAAAAGCCTTAAAGTATTTGTTACTGCCGTTCTACTTTTACCAACTCGTTCGGCAACCTGGGCCTGGGTATAATTAAACTCATCAACAAGGCGCTGATATGCAAACGCCACTTCCAGAGCATTCAGATCTTCTCTTTGAATATTTTCAATAAGTGAGAAAGCCATACTTTGCTCGTCATCAGCTTCACGTATATATGAAGGAATTTCCTCCATCCCAGCAAGTTTTGCGGCCCTGAGCCTCCGCTCACCACTTATCAGTTCAAATTTCTTTTCACCCAAATACCGGACCGTTATGGGCTGTATAATACCATGAGTGTTGATCGAATCAGCTAATTCGTCAAGCCGTTCATTATCGAACTCTTTTCGGGGTTGATTTGGATTTGCCCTGATGTGATCAACAGGTACATGTAGAACTACATTAACTCTCTCTTTTTTGTCAACTATCTGTTCTTCCTGCTTGGTTGTAGCTTTATTTGTTGATTTTTTGTTCTGCTGCTCTGTACCAGACTCCTTATCAGAATATTCGGGAAAGTAAACCCCTAAACCACGTCCAAGTGCGTTTCGTTTTGCCATTCAAAATTCCTAGCTCGACAGAACCGGGCTGTTTTTAAAAAGTTTCCTGTTCTTCTTAATAATTTCACGGGCCAGTGCCAGATAGTTTTTAGCCCCGGTACTTGTAGAGTCGTACAATAAAGCCGGCTTACCAAAACTTGGAGCCTCTGCTAACCGAATGTTCCGTGCAATTACCGTTTTTAACACCCGGTCGTCAAAATATCTCTTTACTTCCTCTGCCACCTGATTAGATAATCGTGTTCTTGTATCATACATAGTTAAAAGAACACCTTCTATATCAAGCTCTTTATTTAAGTGTTGGCGAACAATCTTAATGGTATTTAGCAACTGACCCAAACCTTCTAATGCAAAATATTCGCACTGTACCGGTATTACAATTGAATCGGAAGCAGTAAGTGCATTAATAGTCAGCAGACCCAGTGAAGGAGGACAATCAATAATCACAAAATCATATTTCTCTCTTAACTCAGAAATTGCACGTTTTAGAATCCGTTCTCTTTCCTCACGGTCAATCATTTCAATCTCTGCACCTACAAGATTGATGTGAGCCGGAACCAAATCCAGGAAATCAAGCTCGGTTTGGCGAATAGTGTCATTAATATCCACACTACCAATCATCACTTCATAGATAGAATTGGTAACTGTTTTGATATCAATTCCCAAACCACTTGTGGTATTACTTTGAGGGTCAATATCAATAACAAGGGTTGGATGCTCAATTGCAGCCAGGCTAGCTGCCAGATTAATGGCGGTTGTCGTCTTACCAACCCCACCTTTTTGATTAGCGATGGATATTACTTTACCCATTAAACTCCTGCTTTAGCATTCTGAATTCGAGGAAAATTGAATATAAAGCGAGGCTTTAAGCTATACAAAAATACTTATACACAACTTGAGCTAAAGTTATCCACATACCTTCCATGCAATCAATTAGATGGCGAATTGGTAAGTAATACCTGTTGGCCAGGATTTGTGAATGCACCTTTATCTTCAACCAGGATCAGTTTATTAAAGCTTTCTGAGTAGGCTGCATCTAATTGCTCTGAGCGAATGGCATTCTGGCTGTCACTGACCCGCAAAACTTCATTTCGATTTACCCAGGGCTGGACAACATCTGCAGTATTCACCACAGGATTTTGAAGATTTGGCGGGGCAATAGCTTCATCAAAAAAATGATATCCTGCAGAGATGATTAGCATAAACATCGCAGCCACAGCCACACTTTTTCCCAACCAATTAACCAACCTGTTATTTCTGCTAATTTCCTTCTTTTGAGCTTCTACAACCTCTTTTAATATTTTATCTGAAATATTTTTGGGCGGTTTCTTTAAAGGGAGTTTACCTAGTTTTTTGTAGGTGCTTCTCAGGCTTTCCACTTCGATGAGTAGATTTTCATCCCTCATCATTTGCCGCTCAAATTCCACTTCCTCTGAGGGATCCATCTCCCTCATGAGGTAGCGAATACTGCCATCATCGTTTGACTGCATGTTTTGTCTCGTGTTGTCTTTCTTCTTCAAAGTGCTTACGTAAATTTATTAACGCATATCGCATACGACCTAGTGCCGTGTTGATTGACACGTTAGTCAATTCTGCGATTTCTTTAAAGGGCATTTCATAATAATGCCTCAAAAGTACAACAGTGCGCTGTTCTTCGGGTAATTTTGCTATATGCGACATCAAACTGGAGTTTGTCTCCGTGTTTACCATCTTTTCATCAGCATCAACCCAGCTTTCATCAGATAACCGGTCAAAGTAATCTGAAGAGGAGTCTTCACTGTCATACCACGCGTTAACGTCGATGTAGCGTTTTTGTTTTCTTATATAATCAATTGTTGCATTATGGGCAATTCGCATAACCCATGCTATCCATTTACCCTGCTCGTTATAGGTATCGTCCATTTTTGCAACTACCTTAGTAAAAGTCTCCTGAAAAATGTCATTCGCTGTTTCAGGATTGTTTATCATACTGTATATGTAGGAATACACTTTTGATTGATGTCGATTCATCAATTCGTTAAAAGCCAGTTCATCCGCTTTTTTGCGGAATAGCTTTACAAGATCCTGATCTCTTAAATCTTTATATGATGTTTTTGTATTTCTTTTCATTAGTTCCATAACAGTCACCCTGAAAATTTGGGTTGTGCTCCTTGGGATGTATAATAAAACCAAAAGTACCTCCTTTAGTTCTGTATATCACATCATTTAACAAAGAACGTTTCCCAACTACCCAGCTTAAACGAAGAGCTATTGTAATTGGCTTGGGTCTATTTTACTACATGACATAAAGGTTACCTATCACATGATGATGTTAGCCTTTATCACACGCCTTGCATTGATGTAAGACGAGCTAATCCCTGAAATGGTTGTACACCTTCTCTCCTGATTTTTTACCAATAAACTCCTGCAACTCTTTCAAATCAGCTTCTTTTATTTTCTTCACCGATCCAAACTTCTTTAACAGTTCCTTCGATGTTTTTCCCCCCACTCCGTCAATTTCAGTAAGCTCTGTATTTAATGTTCTCTTTGATCTTTTTTGCCGATGGAAGGTTATGGCAAAGCGGTGTGCTTCGTCCCTCGCCTGCTGCAGCAGTTTTAATGCTGTAGATTTTTTAGGGATCATAATAGATTCAGATCTTCCGGGTAAAAACACTTCTTCCAGCCTTTTTGCAAGCCCTATAATTTCACATTCCCCATAAAATCCAATTTCCTTAAGTGCCTCAACTGCTGAACTCAATTGCCCTTTTCCCCCGTCAACCACAATAAGGTCAGGTACCTGAAGCCCGTCTTTCATTACTTTAGAATAGCGCCGGATCAGTATTTCTTTCATAGATGCAAAATCATCGGGACCAACTACGGTTTTTATATTGAACCGTTTGTACTCACTTTTTCTGGGCTTGGCATCTACAAAGCAAACCATTGAGGCTACCGGATCACTTCCCTGGAGATTGGAGTTATCAAAACATTCTATGCGTCGTGGGAGGCGATTTAACTTCAAATGCTCTTTCAGTTCTTTGACTGCATGAGGAATACGATTTCTTTCAGCTTTCTCTTTTTCAAGCCGCCTTTCATTAAGATGTAACCGCGCATTTGCTTTTGCCATTTTAATCAGCTGGGCTTTTTCTCCAATCTGAGGTACATGCATAGGAACTTTTTTCCCTCGTTCCTGAACCAGATACTCACTTAGTGGTTCTTCAACTGGCAATTCATTACTCAGGTACACTTCGTCCGGAATAGCAGCGGTGTATTGCCCTGTGTAATAGTCTTCAACAAAAGACTGAAGCATTTCTCCTGCAGAAAGATCGTCTATATTTCTGAGAAACCGGTGAAACTTACCAATCAGCTTCCCTTCTCTTATCTTGAAAAGAACACCACAAGCCTCATTCAGTTCTTCATCCACACCAATGGCAAACACATCACGATCAACCTTTTTCTCAGCCACCATTTTCATTTTTTGGCTGTAACGCTCTACTGCTGAAAGACTATCCCTTAGCTTTGCGGCATCTTCAAAAGCCAGAGCATCCGATGCAATCTGCATCTCTTCTTTTAGCTCTTTTAACAACGTATCCGTTTGTCCGTTAAGCAACCGCTCTACTTTTTTTATAGTAACCTGATACCTTTCAGCATCCCAATCTCCCGAACAGTTTTGCAGGTAATCATCAAAACAAGAATGCCATTTAGGAATACCCCTTGTACGGTCAATGTTTTTTTGGGAAACCGCGCAGGTACATAAATCAAATGCCTTCCGGATTGTCTCCAGCATTTTCTTCATGGTTACTACGCTGTCATAGGGCCCGTAATACTTACTCCCGTCTTTAATAACAGTTCTGGTAGGGAAAACTCTGGGTTTATCCCCTGCAGTAATACAAATGTAAGGATATGATTTATCATCCCTGTACATGATATTGTACCGGGGCTGATACTGTTTGATGAAGTTATTCTCCAGGATCAGGGCTTCTGCTTCCGAATCAGTTACAACCACTTCCAGGTCAGAAATCTTCGATACCATCGTTCGTATTCGCCCGTCTGCGGGCCGGGATTTCTGGAAATAAGAACGAACCCTGTTTCGCAGCTTTTTGGCCTTTCCCACATATAAAACCGAGTCTTTATCATCTTTATAGATATACACACCGGGCGATAAAGGCAGGTTTGCTACTTTTTCGGAAAGCTCAATATGGGTGAATTCATTGCTCACCCGCTTAAGATAAATAACTATCGAATCTTTTATGCTTTGATCTTTTCACTTAATAGCCGATTATAGCAATATGTCTTACCGAGTACCTAACAAATTGGTTTTTTCTAGTGGTTCTCCAAAAAAGAGAAAAAGAACATTCGTGTTAATCTCATTCCTTGTTGTTTTCCAGTTTTGCCTGATTTGGCCTGTTTACCCTTTATTAGGTTCTCCAAAACCGCTGATTCTTGGACTACCTCTTTCTTTCGTTTGGGTCATATTTATACTGATTCTTTCTTTCTCAGCCCTGCTGATTTATTTCCTGCAGGATAACGAAGCACAGGAGGAAGCCTAATCTTGGAGAGTTGGGTTATTATCCTGGGAATTTGTGGTATTTACCTACTCATAACTTTGGTTATGGGAATTATACCCGGCCTAAGAGTAAGCAGCAGCGCAACCGGCTATGTAGCCGGGGATCGCTCTATGAATGTACTTATTCTTTATTTTGTACTTGGGGCTTCCATCTTTTCCTCTTTTGCCTTTTTAGGTGGCCCAGGCTGGGCTTATTCACGTGGAGCAGCTGCTTTTTACATCATTGCTTATGGCGCATTGGGGATGGTTCCTTTTTATTTCTTTGGGCCTAAAGCACGAAAAATTGGTGCCAAATATGGTTTTATTACTCAAGCTGAACTACTCGAAGACCGATACAATTCAAAGTTTCTCTCGGGCCTCTTAGCTTTGCTTACAGTTGTCGTACTTGTCCCCTACCTCACGCTACAAATGAAAGGTGCAGGCTTGGTTTTGAATACAATCAGTGAGGGAGCCATACCGAACTGGCTGGGAGCAGGAATCGCCTACCTGGTTGTACTGGCTTATGTTTTTTTTAGCGGGGTGATGGGTGTAGGCTGGACTAATACTTTCCAGGGCATTTTTATGTTGGTGATTGCATGGTTTTTAGGATTATACCTTCCCGAAAAAATGTACGGTGGCATCGGACCCATGTTTGAAAAGTTGATTGCATCCGATTTCAAACAAGCTCTTACCGCTCCGGGATTACAATCGAATGGACAACCCTGGGATTGGTGGGGATTCAGTTCCGCAGTACTGATTTCAGCTATTGGCTTTTCAATGTGGCCTCATTTTTTCATGAAAGCTTTTGCTGCCAAAAGTGACCGAACTATTAAGCTGACCGTAGTTTTATATCCTACCTTCCAGGTGTTTCTGGTTCCCATTTTAATAATCGGTTTTTCCGCTGTTTTGGCTTTTCCCGGTATAACACCTGCTGATTCCATTTTACCCTATACCCTGCTTCAAATGGATTTGCCTATTGTTCTCATAGGCTTGGTTTGCGCAGGCACATTGGCTGCTTCCATGTCCTCGGGAGATGCTATAGTACATGCAGCTGCTTCGGTTGGGGTTAGGGATGGCTTATACAAAATCCCAAATTTAAAAAAATGGCTACAGGGTGGAACTCATGAGCGGACTTTGATTCGAATACTGGTGATTGTTATCAGCTTGATTGCTTATTACTTCGCCGTTTTTTCTGAAACAGATATTGTTTCCCTTTTGCTTGGAGCCTATGGAGGTATCGCCCAAATGTTTCCGTTAGTTTTTGCGATGTTTTATTGGCCACGGGCTAACGGAAAAGGTGCTCTTTCCGGGTTGGTAGGAGGAATCCTGGTTACTCTCTTCTTCTTGTATAATCCGGAACTCAAACCACTACCCATACATGAAGGTATTTATGGATTGATTGTGAATGTGGTTTTACTGGTTGGGATAAGCCTGACATCTAAACCTGAAAAAATGGAAAGGATTGAGAGGTATATTCGGTTATAATAAAAGTATAAGTATACTGTTAGTTAATAATAATTTGGCTTATAATTCTTTTCGGTTAACTGATTTTTGTAAACAGCCATGAAGCTTATCCTGAGATTATTCTTTCTTGCAACCTTCCACCTCTTAACAAGTCAAAATGCTTCTGCTCAGAATGAGAACAAAATCAAAAAAAATTCAGCTTCATTAGTGGCATCTTTTGATTCTTATTACACTCAGCTAAGAGTAGTTTATGACCGTGATTTAAGAACGAAAGATATTGGAAAGAATACCGATTTTTTATTTTCATTGATCAGCGGCTTAGGATACGGGAGTGGTGGTAACGATGTCCAAAGAGAAAAAGACTTCCTAACCCTTGGAATTAACTCTGGTTTACGTTTTTTTGAAAAACACCGTCTCGAAGGAGGAATTCAATATTATTATAAGAGAGAAGGAGAAGGATATGGAGGTGTCGGTACGCGGGACGAATGGGACTCTCGTTCAATATTCAGGCTTAGGTTTGGTTATCGCTTTGAGGATAATACACTTGTTTTTAAGGCTTTTATACATCCCATACTAATCGAACAAGAGAATTATAATTATGAGACTAGCACGTTTAGTACTCATAATAAACTATTTTTAGAGCCGGGATTCGGTTTCGGAATAAGATTCTGAGCTTAGCTACTAATCCTAATGATATCGAACGAATAAAACGATACATTCAGATTTAATGGGTTCCATCTGCTCATTACAAATTCATCATTTACTGAATAAATACGATGGAGCACAGTACTAAAAACATCTTTATGGAAATATCCTCTTTTGATCTAGACCCTGAATTCAGTGATAGAATAAAAACCCAGGTAATACTGGAATCCTCCTTTTCAAAAGAGATCATGATCCTTTTGAAAGAAGGACAAATAATGAAAGAACATAAAAGCCCCTTTCCTATTATTGTACATATCCTTCAGGGTGAGATAGATTTTGGTATTAAAGGAGAGATTCATCAACTAAAGAAAGGCGGAATCATAGCTTTGGAAGGAAACATTCCACATGATCTGACTGCTAAAGCAGACAGCATTGTTCGTTTGACACTATCAAAGTTAGATAAAGCAGAACGTGTAGAAAAAGTTGCTGAATCTTCTTCAAAATGATCGAAATGAAAACTATAGAAGCCCGGGTGGATGTAAGTATTTTGGTAAATGCTTTTTATGCTAAAATCAGAAAAGATGAGTTATTGGGGCCTATTTTCAACAGTCATATTCCCGAAGAAAAATGGCCGGAACATCTCAGTAAACTCACCGATTTCTGGGAAACGAGTTTATTTGGTGTAGCACGGTTTAAAGGGAACCCCTCCCAGAAGCATATAAATGTAGATCAAAACCTGAGTCACACTATAGATCAGGCTCATTTTGGAAGATGGCTGCAACTTTGGTTTGAAACTATTGATGAACTTTATACAGGTGAATATGCTGAAAAAGCTAAAAGTTCTGCTCAAAGAATGGCCAGAGGACAGTTTATGATGATTTGGCAGCACCGACCTGGAAATAAAAAGCTATAAGAACCTATTTTTGCCCGCATAGAAAACTAAAATGACATACTAATGCAAAAGAATAGAAAAGCTGCAGGGGATATCACATAATCATAAAAGTATACTGTTAGTTAGTAATAATTTAGCTTATAATTATTTGGTGCTGATTAATTCTTAATTCATAGCCATGAAGCTTTTTCCACTGCTTATTTTTCTTGGAATTTTTCTCTTACCGAATGCCCAAATCAGTTTTGCTCAAAACGAAGACAAATTCAAGAAAAACACAGTCTCACTTGAGCTTGGCATTGAATCGTACTATACCCACATTAGAATTGTTCACGATCGAGACCTTCTTTATCAACGTACCGGGTATGATTCAGAAATCATGTTTTCATTAATTTCAGGCTTAGGTATAAACCCGGTAGAAGGAAATGACACTGTCAGAGAAGGACAATTCTTAACTTTTGGTATTAATTCCGGAGCTCGCTTTTTTGATATTCATCGTTTTGAAGTGGGGCTTCAATACCTTTTAAGACGATCAAGAGAAGGCTATGGAGGAATTAGTAAAAACGATGAATGGACATATCGGTCAAGCATTAGGTCTAGAGTTGGTTATAGATTTGAAGGAAAAACATATACCTTTAAAATCTTTATGCACCCAGCAATTGAAAAACGAGAACGTCGAATTGGTTTAACCGACAATCTAAAAACAGAAAATCTTATTATTCTAAACCCAGGGCTTGGCCTTGGAATAAAATTTTGAACTTTTGTAAGACCAAGAGCTTTAGAAACAAGCGGAAAGGCTTACATTTCTTGTGTCCCAGTTAATAAAACCCACGAATGCAAAAAAATATCTTCGACCGAATAAGAATTTTGTATAAGAGATTTCAAAGTAAAAATTCTCCCCAAATGAATTTGGTTTGGGGATTTTTCTTATACACTCTGGTAGGCTTTGGGCTTCTTTCCATACCAATTTTTCACAAAACAGATATAAATATTTTAGACAATCTTTTTATCTCAACTTCCGCAATCTCCACTACAGGATTGGTGACTATAAGTGTTTTTGATTCGTATAACTTTTTTGGCCAATTAATAGTGATGTTTTTATTCCAGGTTGGTGGAATTGGGTATATGACATTGACCACTTACTATCTGCTTTTTACCACAAATAAAATAACTCACTGGCATAGTAAGATTATTGGAGCAGAGTTTGCTCTTCCCAAAAAAATACAAATCAGAGATTTTATTAAAAGTGTAATCATATTTACCCTGATCATGGAAATACTGGGGGCAGTTGCATTCTATGTTGCGTTCACGCAGTCAGGAATGGAAAGCATCAAAGCCATTTGGTTCTCAATTTTTCATAGTGTTTCTGCTTTTTGTACTGCTGGTTTTGGATTGTTTAATGACAGCTTTGAAGGTTATAGTGATAACACTTTGATTAATACAATTATCTCGGTGTTGGCAATAGCCGGCTCACTAGGCTTTATCGTTGTAACGGATCTTTGGTACAGGATTAGTGGGAAATCAAAAAGCATCTCATTTACAACCAAAATTGTTACCTACGGATTTCTGATTCTTTTAGGTATCGGTACATTACTTGTTTATACCACGGAGCCCCTGGTAAATAATGATGCGGATGGCCAATTGTTACGATCCTTTTTCCAATCAATGACTGCTATGACGACAGTTGGGTTTAACACAATTCCTACAGGGCAACTATCATTACCCATACTCTTACTTGTCATTTTCTTAATGTATATAGGTGCTTCACCTTCGGGTACTGCAGGCGGTATGAAAATAACCACCCTCACGGCTATGGTATCTATCCTAAAAAGCAGGTTATTAGGGCAAAGGAGAATTTCTTTTTTAAAACGCACAATACCTTTTGAAAGGCTTTATGTGGCTACTTCAACCTTCATAATGTACACCAGCCTTATTTTCCTGTTTACTTTTTTGCTTACATACATTGAGGATTTCAGCTTTGATAGGACTTTGTTTGAAGTTGCTTCCGCATTAGGTACGGTTGGTTTAAGTACGGGAATTACAGGAGACTTATCTGCATTGGGAAAAATCCTAATTATCCTGTTAATGTTTATTGGCCGTGTTGGAGTGTTAACATTCGGATTTGCATTACTTCAAAGGAAACAGGAAGGAGATGAAGAAATACTTCAGGATGATTTGGCGGTGTAACAAAAATTTTGGCTATTGAGCTTATCACAGATCCTGAATCAATACTGAACTAGTTCAGCACATGGTTCAGGGTCACAGAAAGAAGTTCCTACAAACTGCTCAGCTCCTTTCATCATCTACCGGATTTTCGCCATATAAAGCAGGCACCCAGTTCTGACCGGATATGGGTGGGCGTTTGTATTCCAGGTCTTTGGTGACTTTCGGAAATTCTATAGGTTCCGGAGTAAGATCTTTGTAATCAATTTGATCCAATAAATGACTGATGCAGTTTAAGCGGGCATGTTTTTTTATATCAGCATTTACCACAAACCAGGGAGACTTTTCTGTATCTGTATGCTCAAACATTGCATCTTTGGCTCGTGAATAATCCACCCATCGCGTCCGGGCTTCCAGGTCCATAGGGCTAAGCTTCCATCGCTTCATTGGATTCTCATTTCGGGCAATAAATCGTCTTTTCTGTTCCTTGTCACTAATTGAAAACCAATACTTTATCAGGATAATCCCGGAGCGAATTATCATCTCTTCAAATTCGGGACAACTTCTTAAAAACTCCCTGTATTCATCTTCTGTACAGAAACCCATCACCTTTTCCACTCCGGCACGATTGTACCAACTACGATCAAACAGAACCATCTCCCCATCTACGGGCAATTCCTTTACATATCGCTGAAAGTACCACTGCTTTGTTTCCCTTTCGGTAGGTTTGGGTAAAGCTACCACACGGGCAATCCTGGGATTCAACACCTCAGTAATTCTTTTAATGACCCCTCCTTTCCCGGCAGCGTCTCTTCCTTCAAAGATTACGCAAACTTTTAGCCCTTTTTCCTTAATCCAATACTGAAGTTTTACAAGTTCTGCCTGAAGTTTAGCTAACTCTTTTTCGTAAACCTCAGTCTCAATTTTTTCCTGTCCGTTATTCATTTGATACTAAACGATAATTTTTGACGGCTACGATAACGAAATCAATCCTTAGTTGATAGCTTCTTAAGAAAAAATTGGGCTTTACTCTTCATTAACCTATAGGGCTTTATATGTTTGTGGTAGCATTGTTATGAAACTCATTCCCCTTCTGATATTCTTACTTTTCTTAAGCGGGTGTATGTCTGTTGCTAACTTTGATGAAGTGCAGAACATCGAAAAAAAGGCATCTATTGGAAAGAATCTGAGTGGCCTGAACGCCCTATAAAAGGAGTGTATAATCCTGGCACAAAGGTAATAGAATGGAGAATATCAACATACAAAAGCTATGACGTTGATGGTGTTTACAATCCGGATACAAAGTCTGTAGAATTGAAACAAGGCGAATGGCCACGATGTGAAATAGCTGGAGCTTATGATCCTAACTCCAAAGAAGTGGAGTGGTATCAATCCAGTGCACTTGAATACAGCATTGATGCCATAGCCTTTTTTGAATAATTCATCAATAGCACCAGATGAGTCTAAGATCAGGGTTACCCCTGTCATCAATTAACAAAAAATCTCACTTCAATTATATGTAGCTTTGAGTATGCCTGCTCAAAAGTCTACCAATACCAAGCCAAACATACCGATCATTTATGAAGACAACCACCTGCTGGTGATTGATAAACCTGCGGGAGTACTTTCACAGGAGGATAACACTGGTGCCCCTGATGTGCTTACACTATGCAAGCGCTATATCAAAAAAAAATACAACAAACCGGGAGATGTCTGGCTTGGATTGGTTCACCGCCTGGATCGGCCCGTAAGCGGTTTAATGGTACTTGCGAGAACCTCCAAAGCAGCCTCACGCCTGTCCGAGCAAATCCGAAATAATAAAGTAGATAAGACTTATTGGGCACTTGTTGAAGGAATGACACCTATGGAAAAAACATTGGTTCACTTTTTAGAAAAGGATAAACGATCCAATCATGTAACCGCTTATAAATCAAAAAAAGGCAGGGCCAAAGAATCCAGACTTTCTTTTAAAACTTTGAAGCAAAGCGCCCATTACAGTTTGGTTGAAGTTGATTTACAAACCGGTCGACCTCACCAGATACGCGTTCAGATGGCTAAAGAAGGCCACCCGCTTTGGGGCGATTACCGATATGGAGAAACCGGAAACAAAAAAGGCAAAGATTTAGGATTACGGGCCGTAAAGCTTGCCTTCGATCACCCTACCACCAAAAAAAGAATGTTTTTTGAAGCAAAAGCTCCAAACTTACAGCCCTGGAATTTCTTTGATTATTGAGGTTGTGCCAAAGTTTAGAACTTGGTCATATAAAACCCACCTCTTTGTTTCTCCTCCCAAGAGGAGAAGACTCTTTTTTCCGATTCGAATTCGGTTATCAAACTTCCCCTCCTTGAAGGGGATCGAGGGGTGGGTTAAACATGCTTAATAAACTTTCCCATACCGCTGCTTACATTGCTGTAAAGTTCTATGGGTTATCAATGAGCCCAAAACTTTCGGGACATTTCGACCCATTTATTTTGAACTTCTATGAACGAATGGTTCGTTTTCTTCCCAAGCATCTGAGTTGGTACTATAAAGCATTGAAATCCCCTTTCTGGAGACAGCTGTTTGTAGCTTCCGAAGAATTGCTTTTACCGGGAGACCTTATGCATATAGTTTGCAGAAAGTATTATATCACCAAAATGGCGCAAGAGTCTTTTGAGAGGGGATACAATCAGTTGGTTGTTCTTGGTGCAGGCCTGGATCACCTGGGAGCTTTTGCAGCTGCTAACAATATTTCGTCTTTTGAAATTGACACTCCCTTTATGGCACAACAGAAACGAGCCTTTATATCAGAAAATGGTTATGAATCAGATAGGCTTAATATTCTTGAGATCGATGTTACCAAACAGAATGTAGCAGAAGTATTGTATGATCATCCTTTATTTGATACACGCCAAAAAACTATTTTTATAGCTGAAGGTTTCTTTGATTACCTGAGCTTGTCGGATGCAAAAGCTGTGCTTGATGACCTTAAGAGAGTCGCCCCTGAACATCGACTAATCTCCACCCTTTTTTCGCTGGATGAACTCAATATTTTTCATCGCTTAAGTTTTACAAGCGGGGTGGCCATGGTAGGCGAAGCCATTAAGCTTCCTTTAAATCGAAGAGAATTTAATTCCATGTTAAGTGAGGCAGGCTATACCTCAGAAAAAGAGTTGGGCTACCAAGAAATGGAAAAAGATTTGATTAAACCTTCAGGAATTGATCTCCCGGTGATGAAGGGGTTTTATGTGATGCATTCTCTATTGAAGAGTTAAGCTATGTTCAATATTGACAATACAGGTTTTAAGATAAGCTTTGTTTTTTAGTAGTTATGATGAACCATGTACTGAATTAGTTTCAGAATCTTAGGATCAAGCCCGGGATGACGAGCCTCTGGCTTTATTCAAACATTCGCGAGTGGCAGCGAAGCGATCTCTACCAAATACTTCTTGCAAAAGAATGCTTCATTTGGTTTGCAGATATTGCTACTCCTGAAAATTATCCGGGAGCTTTTTGGTAGCCTTGGCCCCAAGCTCTTTCAGCATTTCTGCCTGGCGTACTAAATTCCCGCTTCCTTCTGAGAGCCTTGTTTTAGCATCTTCATAGCTTTTCTGGGTTTGTTTGATCCGTTCCCCAATCTGATCAAG
Organism: Balneolaceae bacterium; assembly: GCA_006969905.1. Taxonomy (GTDB): domain Bacteria; phylum Bacteroidota; class Rhodothermia; order Balneolales; family Balneolaceae; genus Balneola. Next base: position 3,157,514 of record CP030887.1, read on the forward strand.
GCTTTCCACAAACAACACAAACTTGTCGTACAAAGCCCCTCCCCTTTGAGCAATTTCCAGAGCATTCTTATTTTGGTATTCCTGCTTCCACACACTGTCGATAGTAGCTAATGTAGCCAGCAAGGTAGAAGGGCTTACAATCACAATATTACGGTCAAAAGCTTCATAGTACAGTTCTGCGTCATTTTGAAGGGCTAATCCAAAAGCTGACTCGATAGGAATAAACAGTAATACAAAGTCGGGGCTTCGATCCCCATGAATTTGCTGGTAGTTTTTTTCGTTGAGCCCCTTAACATGTGCCCGGATGGAAGCAACATGTTGCTTTAATGCAGCTTCTGTTTCCTTTTCATCTTCTGAAGAAGCAAAGCGTTCATAAGCAGTTAGTGAAACCTTTGAATCCACAACCAGGTATTTCTCATCCGGCAAGTGTACTACCACATCAGGTTGCAGCCTTCGCCCTTCTTCGGTAGTTGCTGATTGTTGTACTTCGTATTCTCTGCCTTTGGTAAGTCCTGATTTCTCCAGGATGCGCTCCAGGATTACTTCGCCCCAATTGCCTTGTGCTTTGCTATCCCCTTTCAGCGCTTTGGTGAGGTTCTTGGCATCATCACTCATTTTCTGATTGAGTTCCGCCATCTGCCTGATTTGCTCTTTTAGTGTGAACCGCTCCTGGGTTCCTTTCTCATAGGTTTCTTCCACCTTTTTTTTGAACTCTTCCAGTTTTACTCCCAGAGGATTTAAAATCTGATCTAGGCTTTCTTTGTTTTGCTTGCTGAATTTCGCAGACTTCTCATCCAGGATCGTATTCGCCAAGTTCTCAAACTGTTCTTTTAATTGTTCCTGCATGTTGGCAAGCTCGCCTTTTTGCTCGTCCAGCTTCTCCTGCAGGTTCCGGTAATCGGCATTTAGTTCGGCCAGTTGTTTATCCAAAGTATTGGCTCGTTCAGATTCCTGAATTAATTTGCTCTCTGCTTCTTTTAACTGCGTATCCAGGTTTGAGTTGCGCTCTTCCAGTCGTGAGCTTTCTGATTTGGATTTGAAATGAGCAATAAAAAAACCTGCTACTGCTCCAACTACAAGTGCTGCCATTACGGGAATAAATTCCATGTTTATCTCCCCTCCAAAATCTCAGGGATTCGATTATATAATTCAGGGTTATTGTGAATCCAGCCGTGGCGCTGTTCAGGCAATACAAAATAGCGGTCTTCTTCTTTAAGCAATTCTGTTAGTTTTATAGATCGTTCTACCGGGAGAATTTCGTCCGCCCCGGCATAAAAAATGGTAATGGGCTCTTCGATCTTTGGAATAGCTTTATCTGTACGAAGTGGGAATTTCATCAAAAAGGAAGGTAAAAACGGATACGAATTATTCTTCATATCAACCATACTGTAGTAAGGCGTCCAAAGCATCAGGCCTTTGGGATCGTTTGCTGCTGCCACTTGTGCCGCCACACCGGTACCCATCGAATATCCCACTAAAAAAATATCTTCTTCCTCGTATTCTTTGGTCATTTCGTTGTAGATGTGTTTCATATCCCCTATCAAATCATCTTCGTTTTTTATCACCCCGGTGCTTAACCCAAACCCCCGGTAATCGGGATACAGTACATCATAGCCTTCTTCTAAAAATATCTCATATTTTTGGGGGCTTGTTTGATTATTGCCTGCATTTCCGTGATAAAAAATCACAAGTCCCCTCAATGAATCATCCGTTCGGGCATGTATGGCGTGAATACGGGCCTCATCTTCTACCTCAAACCAGCGTTCTTCAAAGTCGAAGTCATAAGAATAGGTATGACCTTCCGGTAATGGTGTGGGATGGAAAAGAATATCATCCTGTATATTATAGAAGTACACACAGATAAGTACATACAGCACCGAAAGCGTGATACCGGAATTTAATAAGGATTTTTTAAAACGACTCATGGCTGGGATGATAATGATTTTTGTTCATCATCTTTTGAGAAAAACACCCTGATAACAATTTAGGTTTCATTACTGGTGCTTTACAAATAATCGCTCGGCAAGATCAAATACACCCTGAACCAATAAAGCCAGTACGGCTGCCGGAATAGCTCCTTCAAGAATCAAAGGGACACTATCCAGGCGAATACCCGTTAGAATGGGCTGTCCATACCCTCCTGCTCCGATTAAGGCACCCAGTGTAGCTGTACCCACATTAATGACAGCTGCTGTTTTAATACCTGCCAACATAGTGGGCAAAGCCAAAGGCAACTCAATCTTTCTCAATATAACTGATGGCGGCAAACCCAATGCCAGGGCAGATTCCTTTACAGGCGGAGAGATACCTTTAATTCCTGCATGTGTATTTCTAACAACAGGTAATAAACTGTACAGGAAAAGAGCGGCCATTGCCGGAACAGCTCCGATACCCAACAACGGAATCATAAAAACGAGTAATGCTAAAGAAGGAATGGTTTGCAGAATGCCTACTGTACCCAAAATAGCTCCTTCTGTTTGGGTAAATTTTGCAGCTACAATTCCTAAAGGTACAGCTATAAGGATAGCCAGAGCTAATGAAAACCCTACCAGGTATAAATGCTGAGCAGTGGTGTCTAATAATCTCTTCCAAAAAGATTCGGCTTTTACCTCGTTTTTTATACCTAATGTCTTATCCAGGAACCGGGAGGCTACGAGTTCATCAGGTATACCCCTCAGCTTAACATCTGCATTCATCGCGATCATATCCGGCTCAGAAACCTTTCCTTCAAGCTGGGTAAGAGCAAAGATCAATTCCGGGTACAGCTCTTCCAATTCTGAGCGATACAGGAATACGGCTTCATAGCGGGGGAAAAATCCCCGGTCATCGTCCAGCACTTTGATGTCATAATAGTTGATCTCGGCATCGGTTGAGTACAGGTCAATCAAGTCAATATCTTTTGCTTCAAGTCCACGGTATGCTAAGTCATGATCAAGCCCGGTTACATCTTTGTGATCCAGTTGGTACGCCTCTTTCAAACCTCTCCAGCCATCTGCCCGGTCAATAAATTCATTACTGAACCCCAAAGACAGGTTCTCATGATCCTGAAGATCAGAGATATTTGAAATACTCAACTCTTCTGCGGTGGATGAAAGCATACCTATTGCATAGGTATTGTTGAACCCCAACGGTTTTGTGGCCTTTAACCCGTACTCTGACAGTGCAGTATTAAGCTGTTTATGAGTAGAAATATCCGCTCCTCCCAATATTTCCTGTATGATAGTACCTGTGTATTCAGGGTACATATCGATCTCTTTTTCCAGCAAAGCATTCCACAAAATACGTGTACCTCCCAGCTGTTCGAAAAACTCTGCCTCGTACCCTTCTGCCTCAATACGCTGCGAAATAATCTTTCCAAGAATTACAGATTCGGTAAAAAGCTTACTCCCCACTTTGATTGATTCCTGGGCAGGTGCTACTCCCGGTATAAGTAATAAAGGTATCAGCAAAGCAAGCTTTACCAAATTAGATCTCAATATCTTTTCTTTTGCTACCATTGATCTATCCCAGGCTTTCCAGCGGGCTTCTTTGGGCTGAAATGAATTGTTCAACAAACTCATTGTTTGGCTTTTTGAGGATATCTTTGATTCCTCCTTTTTGCTCGATTCTGCCCATTTTCATAATTACTATCTCATCTCCTAAAAATGCGGCTTCCCCTAAATCGTGAGTGACCAACAAAACGGTTTTATGCAGCTTCTCAAAAATAGCTTTTAAATCCTTTTGCAACTCATATCTCACCAAAGGATCTATGGAGCCCAGTGGTTCATCAAGCAGTATAATTTCCGGGTCTAACATCAGGGCCCGCATCAGGCTTATTCTTTGTTGCTGCCCCCCTGAAAGCTCACCGGGATAACGATCCAGCATAGACATCTCGATCTTGGTTAACTGCGCCAGTTCTTCAATCCTGTGAGACACTTTGTTAGAATCCCATTTCAAAAAATCTGTGACTAGTGTACAGTTTTGCCTGTTTGTAAGATGGGGAAACAATCCTCCTTTCTGGATTACATATCCCATCTTCCTTCGAAGTTCTAATACATTTTCTTTTGTAAGTACTTCACCCGCAATGGATACTGATCCTGAATCTTGCCCAATCAGTCCCATAATAATTCGCAGCAGCGTTGACTTCCCGCACCCGCTGGGGCCAATGAGTGAAACCGTTTTACCTTTAGGTATATTCAAAGTTAAATCTTCCACGGCTGTGTTGGAGCCATATACCTTCGTTATATTGGAGACTGAGATCATACATGAAGGTAACATTTGGGCATAAAAAAACCCGGTCTACGTTGCAGGCCGGGCTTTGATAGTCATTAAGCGTTTAGATATCGCTCTGTTCTTCACGCTTTTTCTTATCACGAAGCTTTTTGATAGCATAAGCTCCACCGGCTGCTGCCAGTAGGGCAAGTCCTCCGTCAATGGGAGCCTGGCTCGGAGCTGCAGGTAAACCCGGTTGTGCAATAGCTAATGCTGAAAAAAGAAATACAATAGTAAGAGCCTGTAAAATCAAAATTGTTGTTTTCATATTCTTGTCCTTTTAACTGTCCTTGCGAGGGAGCCTGCGAAGCGCGACCGTGGCAATGACAAATAGTTATTTAATTAATGTCATTTTTCGTGTTTGCACCTCGTTGCCCGATACTAACCGGTAATAGTACATCCCGCTTGCCACAGACGATGCATTCCAGTTAATGGTATGAACCCCTGAAGGTTTCACTTCATTAACCAGCTCGGCCACTTTCTGTCCAACAATATTATAGACAGTCAGGCTTACCAGTCCGGCTTCTTCTAAACTGTACTTTATGGTAGTATTCGGGTTAAACGGATTCGGGTAATTTTGCTCAAGAGCAAAATGGGCAGGCTGGCTTCCTGTTTCATTACTTACTGAGGTACCGGGTACTATAGTGAGCCCAAAGCGATTAGCTGATGAAGATTTTGCTTTCATAGGCTTTGCTGCCGGACCATCAAAAATACTTCGTGGATTTACTTTTGAAGCAACATTTGATACTGCATTAAATATATATTCACTTTCTGTTTTCATATCTACATTGATGCCTGTCTCATAGTCATGAAGAGTCATCTCCCAACCGGACGGGATGCTTTCTATTCCCTTCCAGGCAAATGTGAATACACCGTCTACACCAACAAACTGTGGTTGGAGACTCAGCGTCACTTCTTCTGTAAGATTAAATGGGAGTGATTCCACAGATTTAAGAATGGTTTCACCCTGGTATTCTCCAACGAATGCCATCGTAGCATGCTTTAATGTAAAAGGAACCAATTTAGAGGCATCGGCCACATCCATACCAAATGCGGCATAGTCTCTGAAACTCAGCTTAATGGCTTCATCAAAAGTAGATTCAGATGATAGAGTAAAAGCAATATCGGCTTTATTTGGATTCTGTTTTGAAAAGAAAGTACCTGATGTTACTGAAGTGGATCTTCCAGAAGTAGGGAATGTAATTCCTGTTGCAGCGTTTGCGTTTAAAACTTCGACCCAAAAACCTTGCCAGGGGGCTATAGTGGATGGCGCAGTACGGTCTAGTTGAGAATAGGTGGAACTCCCATCATTCCAAAACTGAACGTTATTCTGAATCGCTCCACCGGTTACAGTGATACTATTTAAATTGTAATTAGAAGTAAAAGGGTTTCCTACCAGCGTATAATAGCTATTGGCAAGCCCTGTACCCCCTGTTCCTACAGTACCTGCTGTATTTGACTTGTTCAACGTAACGGAAACATCTGACGAAGGCTCCGAACCTGTAACATCCAAAATCAGTGGCAATTCAGAACTTCCATTCTGAGTATTATTAAAGAAGTAAACCGCTAATCCATATCCATCAGTTAACGTTGTAGCACTTGAGGAAACTGCTTCATAAACTCCGCTATTGTCATAGGTGTAAATGGTAGCGCTGTCGGTATTGGATGTGAACTGTGCACCAATTCCATCATCCGAGATATCAGCCCCGGTAGCCCCCGTTTTTGGAATAGAAAGGAGACGCCAACCTGCTGTTCCTGAAATCAATACTCCTCCTGGTGCTACACCAAAGCCTCTTAAATCTCCAGTATTTGCGATAGAATTGTCAACTGTTTGAAATCGAGTACTCGGATCAGTAAAACCTGTACTTGAACCCTCAGTAATCCCACTCTTTAACTCAATGTTTGAGTTTGCAGTACTCACCCCATTTTCACTCCAAGAACTTCCAGGATCAGTACCTTTGTTTTGACCGAAAATATCTTGTAAAGCACCTCCTAGTGTAATGCTAAGAGCATCATCACCATTAAAAGTAAAAGGGTCATCAACAAATAGAACTGTAGGATGATTAACCGTCATATATGCCGCTAGGGTATCGTGCCCTATTACCATCACTGCACCAGCAGCTAAGGTACCAGTACTTATAGTAGCTTCTGTCGAGCTAGAAGAACCTCCTCCACTAAACCTGTTCACTACTAAGTTTGAGGTAGAAAAATCTATTGTTGAACCAGAGACATTCCATAATTCTATGCCTTTTGGGTCTGTACCTGAACCTGTCTCTATATATTGAGAAATGATTATATCTGAATCGAATGTACTTGTTGTTGCATTATCACTCTGAATCGTAGCATCGGTTTTATAATCAATACTAGCTCCTGAATTTGTATAGGAATAGATTTTAAAAAAGTATTCTGTACTACTACTCAAGTTTGTAAAAGAAGCCGTTTGAGTTCCTTGAGTTATGTTTAGAACTCCTGCCCCATCAGATATATCTGTATCATCTGATTCAGCTGTTCCGTCTGTAGGGTCAGTAATTGATCCCAGACTAACACTACTTGTTTTAATTAAATATCCATCTGGGGTTACTGCTCCTGTCGCATCTGTCCAGGTTAAGTCAATTTGAGAAAAACCATTTGCTGTAGCAGTAAAAGAGGTTGGATGGTTTGTTGGTTCAGCTTTTAAAGCTGAAAAAGTAACTTTAAAATTATCTACTCCAGCATAGTCTGACCCCCCATTCTGTCGTACATAAATTATTACATATACATGATCTGATCCACCTGCAATACTTTCAGTAACAGTTCCAGAAGAATTTTTATCTAATTCTATCTCACCCTGACCTGTGGAATCCACAAAAACTTGATACCTAAATGTATCAGGCCCATCAAAACCGATTGTTTGCCAGTCAAAGCTTAACTCTACATTCGTCAATCCTGATACATCGACTGTGTCAAAAGTTAAAGTATGATCAAATGCTCCTCCTCCATTTGCATTCTCAAGATCCTGCATAGCCCATAAGCTATCACCATTAGTACTACTTATGCCATTGAAGGGACTAGCCTCTGCGGCCCAGACATCGCCTGATGTATTGTATGTAGCGGGAGAAGTAGTAAAGCCCCAATCGCTACTGGGATTATCTTCAAAGCTCTGCGAAAGAATAGTCGTCTGCCCAAACCCCAAAGTTACAAAGAGCATACATGCCCCAATTGTCAGTAAAACTTTTTTCATGTAAACCCTTTAAATCATTAATTTTGATTGATGAGTTAGGTTAGTAAATCACATGTAATACATCAACCGAGCTATGTAAACAAACTATTAGCGTTTCGTTAAATAAAAAAAAGCAGTTGGTTAGACTGCTTTTTATTTAGTAGATACCATTGCTAAGCTCGCGATGACAGACTTGGCATAGATGCAATAGCTAATCGAAAAAAGTCATTACGAGAAGACTATTGCTCAATAAAGTTGAGGACAACATCGACGAAGTAATCTCCACGCACTAGCTGCCAAGCCCTTTTCAAGAGATTGCTTCGCTCGCAAAGACTATCAGTACTTATAGAACCCTTCCCCGGTTTTATTGCCCAGCTTTCCTGCATCCACCATTTTAACAAGCAGTGGACATGGGCGGTATTTGGAATCTTTGAATCCTTCATATAAAACATTCAGGATATCGAGGCAAACATCAAGGCCAATAAAATCTGCCAGGCGAAGCGGCCCCATGGGGTGCGCCATACCCAGCTTCATCACCTCATCTACACTCTCAGCAGTGGCAACTCCTTCATGCACACAGAAAATGGCTTCATTAATCATCGGCATGAGTACCCGGTTGCTTACAAAGCCGGGAAAATCGTTTACAGGAACCGGAATTTTATTAAGCTTTTTTGAAGTTTCTTCAACAGCTGTGTAGGTGGCGTCATCTGTTTCCAGTCCCCTTACAATTTCCACCAGCTTCATTACAGGCACGGGATTAAAAAAGTGCATCCCAATAAACTTTTCGGGGCGATTAGTCGAAGCTGCTAATTTGGTTATTGAAATAGAGGAAGTATTGGATCCTAAAATTGCATGACCCGGAGCGCTTTTGTCAATAGCCTGCCATACCGTTTTTTTGATATCTAAATTTTCCGGAACAGCTTCCACTACTAAATCTGCCTCTTTTACCCCATCTGCTATATCAAGGTGAACGCTGATATTCGCAAGCGAATCATTTCTTTTTGCTTCATCAATCTTCTCTTTTGAAACCATTCTGTCCAGGTTCTTAGTAATAGTGCTTATCGCCCTGTCTGCAAACTCCTGTTGGGTTTCGATCAGATTTACCTTAAACCCGTTCATTGCAAAAACATGAGCAATTCCGTTACCCATAGTTCCGCCACCTATTACCGCTACTTTTTTGATATCCATTCCTGATGTAGTTTTTATTTCAAATTTCTGATAAGGTACGCAGTTTTGGAAGCGCTTTTCAAATTATATTGGATGCTGGATGCTAGAGGCTAGGCAAATGTCAATATTCATTAATTGATATTTATGGTTACCTTTTCAGGAAATAGAAATACTATGATAAAGAGCTTTAAAGATTTAGAGGTTTATAATCTTTCTTTCCGACTGGCAATGGAAATATTTGAGTTAACAAGAAGCTTTCCCAAAGAAGAAATCTACTCACTGACATCTCAAATCGTAAGGTCCTCAAGATCAATTCCGGCCAACATTTCGGAAGGTTGGGCAAAAAGAACTTATCAAAGCGAGTTTAAGAAACACCTGGTCTATGCTTTAGGCTCATCTTCAGAAACCGAAACATGGTTAAATTTTAGCCTCAAATGCTCCTACATTTCAGAAGAAGAGTATGAAGCATTAACCGATAAACTTAACTCTGTAGGCAAAATGCTAACAAAACTCCACCAAAACTGGAAATCCTGATGAGAACATCTAATATCCAACTTCCAGCCTCTTAAAAATGAATACATTCCTGAAACTCCTGATCTTCTTTATTATTCTTGGCCTTGGCTTTGCCGGGCTTGCTTTCTATTGGACTTTCTACAAACCCCTTCCGAATTACGAGGCAAAACTTGAATTCGATCAACTTGAACAACCTGTAGATGTACATTGGGATGAATTTGGGGTTCCCCATATCTATGCAAGCAACCAGCAGGATCTGTATTTCACTTTGGGATATGTTCATGCACAGGACCGGCTTTGGCAAATGACGCTTTCCCAAATTGCTGCCGAGGGACGTTTTGCTGAGTTCTTTGGACAAGAATTGGTGGAACTGGATAAATACCAGCGAACATTGGGCTTCTGGAAAACCGCACAAAGAATTGAAGAGGAAATGCTGAATGATACCGAGCGGGCTGTACTGCAGGCTTACTCGGACGGTGTAAATGCTTTTATAGAAAATAACCTGAATAAACTGCCCATCGAATTTGCTTTAACTGGTATGGAGCCTATTAGATGGAGTCCCACACGCTCTATTGCCATTACCCGCTTGATGGCATGGGAATTGAATATGAGTTGGTGGACAGAGGTGACATATGGTTACCTTCAATCGGTTCTTCCTCCTGATCAGTTTGAACAGCTTCGTTTAAGATTTCCTTCTGATGCTCCCACTTCTTTAAATGACAATGAGTCTATCCGGTTAACTGCTTCTTTAATGCCTATGCTGCAACAGGAAGTGGAACGACGCAAGCTGTTTGAGGCCGAGGGTACTCATGTAGGCAGTAACGCCTGGGTAGTTGACGGAAGTAAAACTGCAACCGGCTATCCTTTGCTGGCAGGTGACCCACATTTAGGACTTGATATGCCTGGCAAATGGTACGAAGTGCATTTGAACTGGAATGGTAGGGATGTATCCGGGGCAACCTTAGCAGGTGTTCCTGGAGTAGTACTAGGTCAAAACGATGTGATGGCCTGGTCATTCACTAATATAATGGCTGACGATACTGACTTTTTTCTTGAAATAATGGATCCTGAAGACAGAAGCCGATATGTGGCGGACTCTTTAAATGACTCAACCGCTGTTTTTGAACCTTTCACAAAAACCCGTGAGATCATTAATGTAAAAGATGGTGACCAGGTCGCACTGGAAGTTAGATATACAAAACATGGTCCTGTCATTTCAGACATATATCCCCAGGGAGATTTAACAGATGACCAGGTTATCACCATGCGCTGGACAGGCCATGAGCTTAGTAATGAATTCCGGACATTATATATGATTAACTGGGGAAGCAATTTCCAGGATTTTAAAGATGCCCTCCCCCATTTTGGGGTACCGGGCCAAAACTTTATGTATGGAGACCGTGAAGGAAACATTGCTATGTTTTCAACAGGTCATTTGCCTATTCGCTCAGGCGATAAAATAACATTACGCAAAGGGTGGGATCCGGAAGAAAACTGGCAGGGAATGATTCCACATGAACAAATGCCTCATGTGATAAATCCTGAAAAAGGCTGGATTGCCAATGCCAATAACAAACTTACCACAGACAATTACGATCACTATATAGCAACCTTCTGGGAACCTGAGGCGCGTATAGAACGCATTACAGAATTTTTGAACCAACATGATACATTCACACCTGAGCTATTCGCAGAACTTCAGAATGATTCGTATTCAAAGCTTGCTGAAAAACTCGTTCCCATAGTTTTAGAACTGATAAGAAATCAGCAAGTCTACAATTTTGATGATGCAGTAACCTATCTGGAGAATTGGGATTTTAAGTATGATAAGAATGCAACTGCTGCTTCTATCTTTGATGTTTTTATGGTGAATTTGGTAAAGAATACACTACATGATGAATTTGGTGAAGCAGTGTATAACAACTTCATACATTATGAAAACATACCTGTCCGTACAATTTCTTCACTGCTCCAGGATAGTACTTCCCTATTTGATGATATCAATACCAACGAAATTGAAGCCAAATCAGACATTGTATTACAAAGTATGCAGGACGCCCTGCTTTTTCTTAGCGATTCTCTCAGCCAGGAAACACTGGAATGGCGATGGGAACAACTGCACACACTTACTTTGAAACCACCGCTTTTTTCCCAGGCTGCTGAGTCTCCTGATGCACCCGGCCCTTTAAAACTCATCGTATCAAATTTGTTAAGTAAAGGCCCGTATCCTGTTGCGGGGCATGGAATGAGTGTGAATAATGCACAGTATAGCTGGCAAAAACCTTTTGAAATGACTCTGGGGCCTTCCTTACGCAGAATCGTTGACCTTTCAAATCTTAGCCAGGTACAAACAATTATTCCCACCGGCCAATCAGGGAATCCTTTGTCCAAACACTTTGGGGATCAAACCGATCTTTGGTTAAACGGACAATATCGCATACTATATCAGGATAGCACTTTGTTTCAAAAGTCAGATATCCGAACCATGAGATTTACACCGTCCGGTTCATAGTATAAAATTTACAATTATACTATTGTTTTAGGATTCTGGTTAACTAACTTCTGTTACATTATTAAGGGCGGCTACTTATGCGTTTTGGCTTTCGGTTATTCCGGATTTCTACTATTCTGGCTATTGCAACGGGGCTTTTCAATGTCTCAAATGATAGTGCTGTACCCGTTAAGGATTCTTTTAACGAAGGCTCAAAAAGCACTTATTCTTATATAGATTCCCTTGTAACCAATACTCCCTTAAGGGAAAAAATTGGGCAGCTTTTTGTGGTTCCCGCTCAAGGGCGATTTTTTAATAAAGATGACCATCGTTATAAAGAATTGGTTGACCTGGTTACCCGGCACCATGTAGGCGGCATCATATTTATGAACGGGGATGTTTACGGGCAGGCGATGGTTACCAACAAACTCCAGCAAATGGCAGACATTCCTTTGTGGATTACACAGGATATGGAATTTGGGGCAGCCATGAGAGTTGCAGGTACAACCCGCTTCACCCCTGCAATGGGAGTAGCATCCACAGGAAATGTTCAAAATGCATACCTGGTCGGGAAGTATACTGCCAAAGAAGCCAAAGCTTTGGGAGTTCACCAGATTTTCGCTCCCGTTTTGGATGTCAACAATAACCCCAATAACCCGGTAATTAACATCCGTTCTTTTTCTGAAGACCCGGAAATGGTAGCCGCTTTTGGAAAAGCATACATCGAAGGGGTACAAAGTGAAGGATTGGTAGCCACGGCCAAGCATTTCCCCGGGCATGGGGACACCGATGAAGATTCCCATCTCGGTCTACCGGTTGTGGAACATGACTATGCACGGTTAGATTCGGTGGAGCTCATCCCTTTTCGTGCTGCCATTGATGGAGGCATCACCAGTATTATGAGTGCCCATATTGCTTTTCCGGGCATAAGTGATGAAAATAAGTTGCCTGCCACTCTCGATGGTTCCATCCTTGGTGACCTGCTGTTAGATTCCTTAGGCTTTGACGGACTTGTTATTACCGATGGACTTGAGATGAGAGGCATCACCTCCAAGTTTTCACCGGGCAGGGCTGTAGTAAAAGCCTTAAATGCCGGGGCCGATATCATGCTTATAAGCCCTGATATTTATACTGCCATAGAAGAGGTAATGGCTGCCGTAAAATACGGTGAGATTACCGAAGAGCGCATAAATACCTCTTTTAGAAAGTTCCTGCTCTGGAAATCCGAATTTGGGTTATTCAATTCAGATAACCTGGTTGATATTGAAAAGCTTGATGAACGGATAGCAAGCCATGAAAATGAGGCTGTGGCAAGAAAGATAGCCAGAGAATCCATCACCATTCTGGAAAACAAAGGCAATGTTCTCCCTATTGATCCCAATAAATATAAAAGCATTTTAGTGGTAGCAGTCTCAGATGATGCAACAGGCCGGACAGGAAGAACTTTTGCAGGCGACTTACGCGATTTCCATCCTAATGTAAGATTTTATGCGCATGACGAACGCACCAGTTCAAATGATGAACAGCGTATACTGAGACGAGCAAGACAGAGCGATCTTATTGTAATTGGTTCTTTTATCAATTTCAAAACGGGCTCGGAAATTCAGTACGACAAAAGACAGATTAATTTTCTTAAAAAGCTGCTGGGAACAGGAAAAACCTCTGTGCATGTAACCTTCGGAAATCCTTATGTATTAAAAGAATTTCCTAAAATAAATGTTCAGGGCATCGGGTGGGCAAATAATTCAAATCAAACGTCGGCAATGGCACATGCCTTGTTTGGTGCCCATGATATAACCGGGAAGCTTACTACCAATATCCCGGGATATCATGCCATTGGTGATGGAATAGAAATGAAAGCGTCGATAATGGGGTTTGGCGACCCCGAAGATGCGGGACTTAGCTCAGTGAAGCTTTTTAGGATTGAGGATATTCTAAGAGATGCGGTAAATGATTCTGTATTTCCTGGAGCGGTGGTAGGTGTACTAAAAGACGGTAAACTGGTTTATCATGAAGCTGTTGGTTACCATGATTATTCTAAAATCAAGAAATCAGAAACCTCTGATGTATTCGACCTGGCCTCTCTCACTAAAGTTCTTTCTACCACAACCGCTATCATGAAACTGGTTGATGACGGAACAGTGAGCCTTGCAGACAATGTCTGGAGGTTTATCCCCCAGTACAATACTGATGAAAAAAGAGATATCACTATTCGTGATCTTTTGCTTCACCAGTCAGGACTGCCCCCATTCCGGGTATATGTAGACTCACTAAAAACCAGGAGCGAAATTCTTAATGCAGTAAAAAGTGAACCTCTTACCTATGAAACCGGCACAGAATATATCTACAGTGATCTGGGAATGATCCTTTTGGCAGAGATTGTGCAAGTGGTAACCAAACAGCGTGTTGACCGGTATGTTCGTAATAAGTTCCATTATCCAATGGGGATGACCTCTACTTATTTTAATCCACGAAAACTAAGCCGGTGGTATGTACGCCGTATCCCCCCTACTGAAATTGATAATCTTTACAATCGCGGTACCGTACGTGCCAATGTGCACGATGAACGAGCGTATTTCATGGATGGAATTGCAGGCCATGCCGGGTTATTCTCTTCCGTTTCGGATATTGCCAAGTACTGCACCATGATCCTGAATGAAGGTAATTACGGAGGAGTACAATACCTTAAACCGGAAACCGTACGATTGTTTACTGAGTCTCAATCTGAGATTAGCAACAGGGGGTATGGATGGGATCGCAGAAGCCGGGATGGGTTTACATCGGCAGGCCAGCTTTCAAGCCCTGATACGTTCGGGCATACTGGCTTTACCGGAACAAGTTTTTGGATTGACAGAGACAGAAATATGGCTATTATACTTTTAACGAACCGGGTTCATCCAAACAGAAGATATGGCAGAACTATAAGCCGGGTTCGCGCTGCGGTGGCTGATGCTGCTTTTTCATCAATAATCGATCCCTAATGAATTGGAATACTTTATATAGTCGATCATACACGAAGAAAAAGGGAGCTCCAAAAGCCTGTATTGTGCTGGGAGCCTCAGGAAAATACTATGCCGGTGTACGCATCGAGAACTCCTCTTTCCCTGTAACCATACCTGCTATACAGGCCGCCTGTTGTAACTGTCTTTCATTGGGAGATATACCTGAAAAGCTAATTGCCAAAGAAAGGGATCTGGAACAGCTGGATTTCTGGCTTAAAGAATTTGAGCTTGAAGTTGAAATAACCCCTTCCATTGAGCATATAGAACTTTTTGAATCCTTGATTAACGTTTCCCAAAAAGAAACTTCAGAAAAACTTATTTCCCTGCTGGATTGGGCTGTGGCACCCAATTCCGACTTTCCGGTTTCTGCCCTGCTTTTTACACCAAAAGGAGTTATAACCGGGGTTAACATTGAGGTAAGCGAATGGACGTACGGTTTATGTGCCGAACGTGTAGCACTTTCAAGAGCTTTTGCTTACGGCATTACTCAATTCGATAAAATGGCAATACATACCAAATATGGTCAATTTTGCAGCCCTTGCGGGTCATGCAGGCAGGTTTTAGCTGAACATTTGGAAGATCATCCTTTTGAGTTTTTCCATCCGGATGGAACACTTTCCCGCCATTATACAGTTGACTTACTGCCCTACAGTTTTAAATCGTCAAATTTATAAGCATTCACTTTCTTGAAAAACTATTTAGCTGTTCTGGATTTTAATCACCTGGAAAATCCCATTTTTCTTAAGTCGTTCGCACAATCTCTTTCTAATCACGGAATACGGAAAGGAATTATTATCCATGGAGACAGCGAATATACCGACCGGTTAATGCAAACCGGAATGATGCGCGAAGATGCAAGAAAACGTGCCGTTATGGATTTAAACAGGAGGCTTATCACTCTTTTTGCAGATCATGGGGTTTCAGCAATTGGTATGAACGGGTTCCAGAAAGAATTGATCTCCAAAAATAATGATGATTTAATTATCAATCGTGCTTCTCTGGAAAAACTACCCCAAAGCCCTGTATTGCTGATTTCGAGTTTAGTTTCCGGCTCTGATTCTAAAGAGCCTGTTTATGTCCCTCCATTTGAGCTTGCAAAACAGCTTATTCATCAACTTGATAATCACATCCTTACCATGTTCAGCCAAAGTGAATATGCAGAAGTTTTTACTCAAAGAGTTGACAAAAGCCGGTACCAATGGGAAACTTTAGACCCTGAGTTTTTGGATAAGCACCTTTCAGACGAGCAAAGATCGTTAGGAGTTGAGACAATTTTGACTACATCTTTGGGCTTCGCAGAGTGGCCCGAACCAAAAAACAGTACTGTAATTCGTTAAAAGTTCATTTTTCTTCAAAAAAAATGAAGAAAAAGCACTTTTTAATTTGATTTGATACCCCTTAATGAATAGCTTCAACGCAGTTTCCACTAAGGAAGACAATTTTTAACAACAACAAACGGAGTTACATAATGAGTAGAGTATCAGAACTACAAGGCTTAGTTGACCAAGTTTCTGCTGAAATGGAAAAATTTTATGACAAAGGTAACAAGGCTGCGGGCACACGTGCACGTAAAGGGCTACAGGATCTGAAAAAATTGGCTCAGGATATTCGTCTTGAAATCCAGTCAAAAAAGAACGCAGGATAATATCCTCTACGTATTTTTATAAAGCCCCGGTGAAACATCGGGGCTTTTTTTATTTTAGAGAATAAATATCCAAGGCCCTATGTATAAAACCTCTCTTTTTCTTTCACTTTGCATTCTGTTATTTATCTCTTCATGCAACCCTGGGGAAATCGCAACCCTATCCGGGCTCGAAACTGCAATTAAGTCCAGGTTATCCACTTTAGAAGGTGATTTTGCACTAGCATACAAAAGCCTTGACGACCCTGGAAAAAAAATTCTTATAAATGCAGACGAGCGTTTTCATGCAGCGAGCACAATGAAAACACCTGTTATGATCGAGGTATACAAACAGGCTGATGCCGGAAGATTTGATGTAAGAGATTCCATTACCATCATAAATGAGTTTAAAAGTATTGTCGATGGGTCTCCCTTCAGCATGGAAGTAAATGAGGATAGCGAAAAAGACCTTTACACCAACCTGAATAAAAAAGTGAGTATTTATCATCTTACTTACGAGATGATAACCCGAAGCAGTAACCTGGCAACTAACGTACTCATTGATCTTTTAGATGCCAAAAAAGTTACGGTCACTATGCGATCATTAGGTGCAGATAGTATAGAAGTACTCCGTGGTGTGGAAGACATCAAGGCTTACAGACAGGGATTGAGTAACGCCACAACTGCCCGCGATTTAATGATCATTTTTGAGCAACTAGGAAGTGATACACTCATCAGTGCCCGGGCTAACAAGGAAATGATAGAAATTTTGAAGGATCAGAAATACAATGATATGATCCCTGCCCTATTGCCTGAAGGAACCGAGGTAGCCCACAAAACAGGCTGGATTACTAATGTCCATCACGATTCCGGTATTGTATATACTAAAAACGGCAAAAGATTTGTATTTATCTTTCTGTCCAAAAATGCCCCCGACCGGGAAGCTGTGTTGAAAACAGGGGCAGAAATTTCAAAGATCATGTATGATTTCACGGAGAAAAAATGATTGTATTTACCGGAAAATATTCAGCCCTGATTCTCATAGCAGCATTGTTCGCAAGTTGTACAGCATCCAAAAAAGAGCAAAATACCGATTGGGAAAAAATTTATACAGAACAAGGCCTGGAACACATAGATACCCTTGAAACAGGCATTAAAGTAGGCCTCCGGTATTCCACTACAAATAACTTTGTTGGCAAAGATGTGTATGGCGATCTGGAAGATGCTTATCTGCAACCAGAGGCTGCTCAAAAGCTTTATTCTGCTGCAGACCTGCTACAAGCGTCAAACCCTGAGTACAGTCTGCTTATCTATGATGCAGCACGGCCCAGAAGAATACAGCAAATCTTATGGGATGTAGTGGATATTCCTATACAAGAACGCTCAAAGTATGTGGCAAATCCTGCCTCGGGTTCCATTCATAACTATGGCTGTGCAGTTGATTTAACAATCATTGACGGTTCAGGAAAAGAACTGGATATGGGAACCGACTATGATGATTTTTCTTCATTAGCTCATACCGATAATGAAGAAAAATTGATTACCGAAGGGAAGCTCACAAGGGAACAGCATCAAAACCGGCTGTTACTACGGGATGTCATGACCCGGGCAGGTTTTCTTCCCCTGCGAAGTGAATGGTGGCATTTTGACGCCTTTAGCCGGGAAGAAACTAAAAACCGGTTTAAGATTGTAGAGTAATCAATTACTCCCCTTTCAGGTATTTTCCGGGAATCGGGTTATCTGCATTTTCCGGTGACCAGAATACGGAAACCACCCACCATCGTTCATTATCGTAAAAAAGCTGGATACTATTGATACCCCTGGCAATTACTTCCCCGTTCAGCGTTCTTTTTGAATCGTAAGTGCTAAATACATGGGCTACATTTCTGAAATGCTCTACCTCGCGATGAAGCTCTCTTTCATGAAACCCATTTTCCAGAAAGTTCTTATCTACACGTTCAATATACTCGTTTATGCCCCATGCACCGTATACACCCTTTCCCTCTGGGTTTTGCCCGGTGGGCATCAGTTTGGCTTCCGGGATGAATAAATACCTAAACCTATCCCAATCCCTGGCTTCTCCCTTATCGCCCGATATTGACGCATATAAAGCTTTAATGATCGAATCAATAGATTCTACATCCTTTTCGTATTGTGCGAAGGATACCGTGCTGAGAAATAGTGAAATACATACAATGAATGCTAGTTTTTTCATAACCGCTCCCTCGTTACAAATCTTCCAGGCAATTGTCAGGCCGTCGGGTATCTACAATGGAAAATGCCTTCCATCCATCGGCTCCTTTAAAAAACTGGAAAGAGTTTACCCCGCAATGTGAAAAAGTTTCCCCACGATAGAAAGAATAGGGTACCCAGGCATGCCCCAAATTAGCATCTACCTTAATCTTTACATTGGCAATCCGTTCATCCCATACTTCATCATGAGGGGTACCTACTGCCTGCAAAAAACGATTTAATGAACCGTTAAAAAGTTGAAAATCCCCGTCACTGTTGCGGCCTATTGTCTGCATAATAGCATCTTTACGGAATGCACTGCTTACCATAGCACTGTCTCCGGCTCGCATTCCATCAAAGATAGTTTCTATGGCCTTCATTATGGCTTTTTCATCTTCTGATTGCCGGGCTTGCAGAGCCGGGCTACTCATCAGCAGAACCAAAAAAAGAATTGTAAAGTGTTTAATTGATTTCATTCCCCAAGTGTTAATTGAATTTGGACGAATTAAACCAATTCTGACCACAGCTTTTGTTCAAGTTTGTAAAGCAGAGCCAAACTTTTTAACTAATTCTCAACAACATCTAATTTCTGAGGCTTAAAATTGAATTCTAATCTAAAACCTTCCTGGGTTTTAGCAGTGTATATTGCCTCAAGCTGTGTTAGTTGTGCGTGGATAAGGGTTAACCCCAGGTTAACCGGTTTTTCGAAGTCTGCTGATGAATTAAATCCTACCCCATTATCCTGGTACACAACATTCACATATCCCTGCTCAATAATAAGGTTTATATCAATAGTACCGCTATCCCTGCCCTCAAAAGCATATTTAAATGAGTTTGTGATGAGTTCATTGAGAAGAAGGCCCAATGGAATGGCTTCATTGATGTTTAGCTTATAATCTGCAATATCGATATTGAAGGATATATCTTTGCTATGATCTTCCATTGATGATGTAATAGCCGGTATAAGCATTTCCAGGTACTTTTGAATGCTTACTGACGATAGATCAGGAGATTTGTACATAAGCTCGTGTACCATTGCAATTGAGGTAATCCGGTTTATGCTTTCATCTAAAAGGGAACTCACTTCGACATCCCCGATATCCTTCTTTTGGAGCTGTAATAATCCTGATACAATAGCCAGGTTATTTTTTACCCTGTGATGTATCTCCGATAATAAAGTAGTTTTTTCCTGGAGCGATTTTTCAACAAACTGTTCATTTTTCTTTCTGTCGGTAATATCCTGGGTAATTCCCATTACTTTTTCCACTATTCTGTTCTCTCCGAAAATCGGCACAAATGAAGAGGTAAAATATCTCCCATTGGGAGTAGTAAATTCAAATTCAGCAAACTTTCCGTTTAGTGTATCTTCAAATAATCTTTCTATTTCTTTTTGCTTCTCAGGTTCTGCCTTTTCTCCATAGGTTTCCCCAATAAACTCATCCTCATTTTTTGCACCCATCATTTGTAAGCCCGCATTATTAATCGATATTATTTTTCGATCCACGCTCAATTCATGTATGCAAAACGGGGAATTAGAAATAAGGGCTTTGTATCTTTTTTCACTTCTCTTCAGCTCTTGTTCAGCTTCTTTTTGCCCCGTTACATTTATAGCAAATACTGTCAGGCCTATTATAGCCCCATCTTCTGATTTAATCGGAGAGTATCTGTTCTCCCAAAAAAGGCTATCATCAGGCGAATCGCTGAATACACGAATATCATCAAAAGATTCACCCTTTAGTACACGGTCATAGTTGTGCTTTATCTCATTTTTAAGATCTCCGGATGGGAGAAAATCTAAAATACAGTCTCCTTTTTTAATATCTACCCCCCACAGAGATTTCATAACTTTTCTATGCGGTTCGTTAAAAGCCAAATAACGGTACTCTGTATCTAAAGAAAGTAGTATCAGGTTTTCCGGGCTTTCCAATATCGAAAGTAAAAGCTCAGAGCTTTTTCTGTAATCTTCTTTTGTTTTTGTTAACTGGGCTGTTTTTTTTGAAAGTAATTCCTGGAGCTCTTCCGGCTTTTTAAAAATTTTGGCAGATAAGTACCCAAAAACTATCCCTGTAATTGAAAAGAAACCAGTGATAAATAAAAAAGCCAGAAATGGTTTACTTTCATCCAGGATAGCTCCATATAACTTCCAATCGCCTTCCGGGAATTGTATAGACTCATAAGAAACTAAATCTACCCCTTCTTTTACAGGGAGAAATTGCTCTACTTCAGAAGTATTGGGGTTTACTTTTGATAACTGAAAGTAATATTCATCCCCCGAAAAATTATTGATCCCGGATTGCTCAATGAGCGTTTCAAAATAGATTATAACTGCCGAATACCCCCAAATTTCTCCTTTTATATTAACCGGTAAACGCCCGATTACAGCCAGTTCTCCTTGTTTCAATTCTAAGGGACCTGCAAAATATATGGAACCTATTTCAGAGGCTTTCAAAACTTCAGCGCTTACTTTGGGATCCGACAGGATATTATAACCGAGTACAGATTCATTCCCTTCAAGTGGGTATACATATTCAATAGTACCCCCACGAACCAGTTGCAATACATCAACATGTGAATTATTGTTAACCAGTTTACTTGCTACTTCTTCAAAGCCTTCAACTTCTCCGTGATGATTTACCGTAAGTGCAAGTGTTAAAGCCGCAGAGTAGCTATTCTTTACTGTTTGTTCCAGGTTTTTTTCAATTAGCTCAAGAACATCTTCCAGGTGTTCTGATTGTTCTTTTTCTATTACCTGGAAACGCAGATAACCCATGAACATCCCCAGCAGGATGACCAAAAAAGCTATTAAAACTCCTTTTGCTTTGTACCCTAACAAAAAGCTCACGACAATTTTGAATTCAAGTCACTCATTCACTCCTTTGAACCCAAATATATGCTTTTAACAGCGTTAAACTAAATTTTAGTTATTTGGGTCACATTTATATTACCTGTCGTATTATCGACCCTCGGCTTGTGAAACTTAACTGCTGATAATCGACTCAATATGATTTTCTTCTTCCTGGCTTAGTGTAAGGTTTTCCAGGGCCTTTAAATTGTCTTCTAATTGTTCAGTGTTTCTGATTCCAATAATTGTGGAAGTAACCTCAGGTTTTCGAAGATTCCATACCAATGCAAGTTGAGCCAGGCTTTGCCCTCTTTGTGAGGCAATCTCATTTAATGCCCTGATTTTGTCCAAGACCTGATCATTCAGAGAGTCCCCTTGTAAAAACCCTTTAGGGTCGGCGATCCTGGATTCCTTTGGCACACCATTTAAGTACTTATTGGTTAAAAGACCCTGTGCCAGGGGCGAAAATGTAATACAACCCATCCCTTCTTCCCGGATTACATCAAATAAACCATGCTCAGGCTCCCGATGAAACATGTTGTATTTTTGCTGATGGATAATAACCGGGGTACCCATGCTTTTCAACATCTGGAAGGCTTCACGGGCCAATGCTGCCGGATAATTGGAGATACCTGCGTACAGTGCTTTGCCCGTACGGACAATTTGATCCAAAGCCCTCATACTCTCTTCAAGCGGGGTCTCATGATCAGGAACATGATGATAAAAAATATCTACATACTCCAGGCCCATACGCTTTAAGCTCTGATCCAAACTTGAAATAAGGTATTTGCGGGAACCACCCCTTCCATAAGGCCCATCCCACATGTCAAAACCTGCCTTGGTAGAAATAACCAGTTCATCCCTGTAACCTGCTAAAGCTCCTTTAAGCGCTCTCCCGAATTGCTCCTCAGCGCTCCCATAAGGCGGGCCGTAATTATTAGCCAGATCAAAATGAGTAATTCCACTTTCAAAGGCTTTAATAAGCATTTCATCTACTTGTTTGGGTACGGCATCTCCCCCAAAGTTGTGCCATAGCCCTAATGCAAGAATGGGAAGTTTTAACCCGCTGTTTCCGCACTTTCTGTATTCTATCCGGTCATATCTCGAAGAGTCCATATATCAATATTTTTTTATCACAATAAATGGATTATACACACATTTTGTATAAACTTTGCATCGGTATCATTTCAAAATATATTCATCTTCAGGGCACCCATGATTTCTCTTAATGAGCAACGTATCTCCGAAAATTTTAAGTCGAGAGGTAAATTCGTTGACCTTACCACTACAGCTAAAAACGAAGCTCGGGCTTTTGTTGAGTTAGAACAGCTAACTACCCTATGGTTTAATACAGGTACCCTTTGCAACCTTGCCTGTAAAAACTGCTACATCGAATCCTCTCCAACCAATGATGAACTGGTTTTTGTTAGTGAACAGGAAGTCCGGACTTTTTTGGATGAGATTATTGAACTAAACCTGAAAACTGAAAAAGTCGCTTTTACAGGGGGGGAACCTTTTCTCAATAAAGAGATGATCCCGATTCTTGAATTGAGCCTTTCCCGGGGTTTTGAAGTACTGGTACTTACCAATGCCTATCGGGCTATAGACCGCCATTTTGAAACCCTCAAAAGCTTCAATACAACATATCCCGGACAACTTAACCTGCGGGTTTCTTTAGATCATTATACAGCCGAAGAACACGAAAAAGAACGGGGGGCGAAAACCTTTGATCGAACTCTTTCTACGATTCAAAAACTGGTGGATTGGGGATTTGATATAAGTATTGCCGGAAGAAGCCTGAAACATGAACCGCTGTTTGAAGCTTTGGAAGGCTATCAAACACTGTTAGATCAATCCGGGATTCCTCTCAAAATTGAGATGGATAAAAACATTGTGATATTCCCTGAAATGTCTCCTGAAAAAGATGTTCCTGAAATAACCACTGCCTGCTGGGATATCCTGAATGTATCTCCGTATGCCCAGATGTGTGCAAACGAACGCATGGTAGTTAAAAGAAAAGGAAGTGAAAAACCAATTGTATTGCCTTGCACGCTCATCACCTATGACAGTGATTTTGAACTCGGGGATACATTGAAGGAATCTTTTAAACGGGTATACCTGAACCACCCCTACTGTGCGCAGTTTTGTGTATTGGGTGGGGCAAGTTGTTCTGTTTGAAAACGATAAACCTATAGATAGCTATAGGTTGATCCCTCCAATCTTACTGACTAAATTTGCTTTACCATAATTCCTAAGAAAGATATTGTATTCATCTCAAATAATAATAAAAGCGCTTCTTTGGATTCACAAAAAATTCATACAGTAACCGTAGGTTGAATTTGAATGAATTTTAGAAGTATATATCGAAAGTTTACTTCTATCCTGCTGTTGGCCGCTTTGGTATGGAATGTAGGAGGATGGTTAGGGATAGGGTTAGCCACCATTCACAATCATCATACTGATGGAGGACAACACTGCGAAGTTACTTTATGCTACTGTGAGGTGAAAGGCGATCAAAAGATATGCATGTGCCATCACCCGGAATTACATGCAGCTAAAGATCAAAGTGGCACTTCTGATCACGTGAACATGCACCACGCTCAAAATTCTGAAATGAGTTTCTGTTTTTATACCCCTCCTCATCAGGATGCCGGTCAAGAGTTGATCGTGGTTATTTGGGACAAACTTAACACGATTATAAATAACTCATCATTACTTCAAATCAACCCCGATGTATCTCCCGATTGGATAGACCCGAACATAGATTTGCTTTCCGGATATTCATGGGATTTGATCCGCCCGCCAATGGTATAGTTTAGTTTTAAAGATTTATCGGATAACTAAACAACAAATTTATACCAATTACTACTATGAAAAAACTATATCTGGTGCTTCGTAGCACAGCTATGCTTTCTATGCTATTACTATTAGTCGTGTCCTGTAAAGACACTGACTCCACTCCTGATCTGGAACTTATTCCTGTAAATTCAGTCACTGTTGATGGTGTCACTATTTCATTATTCGCGGAAAAGGAAATTGAAACAGGTGCCAATGACTTTTATTGGAAGGTTGAAGAAGGGAACAGTTCTTTAGAAATACAAAGCTTTTCTATTACGCCTATGATGGAAATGGCTACAATGAGTCATTCAACTCCTTATAACGACCCTGCGCTTTTTGAAGAAAATAAAAGCTATTACCACAATATGGCTGTATTCATTATGCCAAGCGGTGAAATGGGGAGTTGGACTATCTCTTTTGAAGTTGAAACCATGACAGGCAAAATGCTAACAGGTGAAATGCCCATTGAAGTAAACTCTTCCTGGAAATTGACTAGTGTTAGAGATGCGAATAACAACAATAAGGTTTATTTCATAACCTGGTTGTCTCCTCAGAAACCCGTAAGCGGAAATAATGACCTGAAGTTCTTGGTTCATACACGTGAAACCATGATGTCTTTCCCTGCTGTAAGTGATGCGGAGCTTATCGTATATCCTTATATGGATATGGGAGGCGGACAAGGTCATTCTACCGATTTCACCACTCCTGTTGCCAAAGGTAATGGTATGTATGAAGGAGATATTAACTACAGTATGAGCGGAGTCTGGACTACATCAGTTCAGGTTGTTATGGCTAATGATACACTGCCCGAGGCAATGTTCGAATATAGCGTGCTTGCAAAGTAGAATGTTAAACTGCCCCGGTTATACCGGGGCTAATTCTTGGAACCATGTACCGATTTTATACAACTTTGCTCGTATTTTTTGCTGCCTCTGCAGCTCTGGGGGCACAAAGCAAGACATTTACTCTGCTTGACCAAAACACTCATTTTCCAATAGTAAATGCCCATGTGTTAGATTCAACAGGAATGGTCATTACTACTACCGATGAGGCAGGGCTTTTTAGGGTAAACCCTGAAAGAAACAGTAGAATCACCATTAGGTCTATGGGCTATTTAAGTTCAACTTTTGAAACCGTTGATCTTGATGAAGTGATCTACCTTGTACCCATAGTTTTCAAAATGGATAAAGAGCTTATCATCGAAGGAAGTGAAGAAAAGAACAATATCCATACCTATCAACACCATGCAACTCACAAGGATATGGATCGCTTTTTGGATGATATTGACGGAGTTTCTATGATTCAGCGAGGTGCTTTTGCCTGGGAACCGGCAGTACGGGGGCAAAGCGATCAACGTATGAACCTGGTTATTGACGGTATGGCTGTTTTTAAAGCTTGTGTGGATAAAATGGATCCTATCACCTCTTACGTGGAAGTAAATAATCTGTCAAAGATAAAAGTAGACAAAAGCGGATCCAACGTTGCAGAAAATGGAAATGGAAATGCTACCGTTAACATAATAACACAAAAAGCACGCTTCGAACCTTTTGAAATGAACCTGGAAACTACTTTCCAGGCCCCGAATCAATACCAGGCTTACAGGCTTCATGCCAGTGGTTCAGATTCCAGGAACATACATGCGCTACGTTTTTCGGGAAACTACAAAAGTTCCGGCAACATACAGGCTGGTAACTCAAAAGAGATTGAGAATACACAGTTTGAGAAGCTTAATCTCAACTTATACTACCGTTACAATCTTGCATCAAATCATAGCCTGGAACTAAACTACATTACCGATAAAGCTTACGATGTAGGCTACCCTGCCCTTTTAATGGATGCCACCCGGGCACTTGCTGATATTGGACGTTTACAGTTTAATTTTGCAGATAACCAGCAGGCTTTTCGCTTTACTACTGCTGTACTGTATGCTAATACTGTTCGTCATTCTATGGATGACTATGGAAGAGATGTGGCAAGCCGTACGGTAATGCGCGGAATGTATATGCCAATGTATGGGGAAACCAGAACATTTGGTACCAAGCTTAATGGAGAAGCAAAAATCATAAAGCATGATATGAAATGGTTCTTTGATGCTTTTACCTCTGAGGCTTTTGGGGATATGAAAATGGAAAGCCTTGATCCTTCCATAGCTGATATGCTGGTTTACAATATGGATGAAGTCCACACCCGAAATATTAGTCTTGGGCTGAGGCAACAATTACAGTTATCTCAAAAACTCAATCTTAAACTGGATAAAAGTGTACGGTTTAAATCGGTTCAAACAACCAGTGAGAGTTATGCTTCTTTTTTTGAAGGCTTGTATAACAGGAATCTCAGCCCGAGAAATCGGGTACTTTTATCAGGTTCAGGGAGCTTGCTTTGGATGATTAATAACAACTGGAGCTTGTCTAATACACTGGTTTATTCTGAGCGTATGGGAAATCACATGGAGTTGTTCGGGCATTATGTATACAACTATACAGATGGTTTTTTCTATGATGGTAACCCATGGCTTGACACCGAACGAACCATCAACATAGACTTAAACAGCACCTGGAAAACAGATGATCATTCGCTTTCATTTTCAGTATTTACTAAGCGCTTCTTCAATTATATAGATGGAATTGTTTTTGAGGATGTAAGCAATAACGATTTCCAGTTCAAGCAGTATGCTAATGTTGGAGGAGCTCTTATGATGGGAGGAGAACTGCGAACTATAAATAACATCCGTTCTAAGTTCAGGCTCGAAAACAGGGTCTCCTATCTGTACGCACAAAACATCGAACTGAATGAACCTCTTCCACTGATTCCCCCTCTGCATGGAAGTTTCTTGTTTACCTACACAAATCGTAATAGCCTGGTCGGTTTTGATCTTGATTGGGCTGCTTCCCAAAACAGGATAGCAACCATTTCATCTATTGAAGACAAAACAGATGGCTTTTTAATAGCAGGAATAAACTTTCAAAGAAAATGGCTGAATAATGACCTGGTTACCATCCTGGAGCTTAACAACTTAACCGATCACTACTACCATCAACATACCAGTATAGGTAATATCCCTCAGCAAGGATTTAATGTGATGTTGACATTGAGGTATAGGTATGGACAGAAATAACAAGGATTAAAAATGTTATTTATCAAATAGAATTCAGGTATCCGTGCAAATCTGTGTCTGTATCTAACCCGAGCTTTTTTCTTAAACGGGAGCGGCTTATATAAACACTAGAGGGTTTTATATTAAATAAATCAGAAATCTCTTTGGAGTTAAAACCAATCTTTAAATAGGCACACAGGCGCAAATCATGGCTGGTTAAATCAGGAAACTTCAGCTTCAGTTTCTTAAAAAACTCCTGGTGCAGCTCATCCATTTGTATTTCGAATGTATTATCATCCGAATCCAGGTGAGAATCTATTATTTGCTGGATTTCAACTGACTGCCTTTTGAATGAACCCGGGTTTTGAATAAGCCGCTCGAATTTTTCTTTCAGGGTATTGAGTATCTCATTCTTTTCCTCATTTTCCTTTGCCTTAGTAGCCAGTTCTATGGTTTTACTTTTCAGCTGAGCTTTAAGCTGTTCATGTTCGGCTTTGAATTTGGCTTCTTCTATGAGTCGAAGTTGGCGCCTGTGACGTTCTTCCTGTTCATGCAATGAGTTCTGGCGGTCAGTGAGCAGGTTTTTCTCCAGTTTTTTTAAGGATACTTTTTGCCAAGTATATAACAGGTAGATAACTAGCACTATTATCCCGAAATAGAACACATACGCATACTTTGACCGATACCATGGAGGCACAATACTAAAGTGCGTGGTTTGTACCGGAATTACTTTTCCATTGACCCTTGCCCTTACAGACAAAACATGTGAACCATAACTCAATCCAATCAATTCAAAAGAACCGTCGGCAACCCAGCTACTCCAATTGCCGGATTTCTCCGTTCTGTATTGGTACATCACATTTTCCTCATTAGGTACAATGCTTTCTATTTTCAGGTTATTAAATTGATAAGGCAATTCAGCTCCGGTATATATTTCCATTCTGCCTTCATTATTAAAAGCTTCAAGGCTTCGGAAAACCAACTGATGCACCGTATCTTTTTTCTCCCGGCTAATATTCAGGTGCCTTAATGCAAACCCGTTATAAACCGGAAAAAACTCAAAGTCATCATTTAGTGCGACAGATTGTAATATTTCTATTACCGGTTCATTCATAGCAGGATCATGATCGGCCCGTTCTCCGTCGTTAAAGCTATTTTGAGCCGGATCATAACTATGATAGTGAGTATCGGTTAGCACGTTAATGCCTTCTTCATTTTTTATCAGGTACGGATCATTGCCTTTGAACTGTTCCTTTAGGAAGATCTGCCGTTCTTCAGGATACAGGTCTTCGTTTAATTCAGCTCTGATTATCCCATAATTGGGGATATTAACCCATATAATATTATCACCCTCAATTAAAACCTGGTTACAAGATCCCAGGATCAGTTCCATTTTTTTCAGGTAAGTCCAGCTATCATCATCTTTCCGAAAAACAGAAACACCGTTATACGTTCCGGCAAGCATATACTCTTTATAAGGTTGAACATCCCAGAATCCTCGCTGATTATTCAGTTCTTTAATCCGGTTATTTTCCAATAAAAACAATCCACGATCATGAGCTATCCATATTTCATCATCTATGGTTTTTAATGCCCATACCTGGCCCTCCGTACCGGGAATTAATTCAAATTTGTTGAACTCAGTGTTATTATTCAGGTTCTCCCAAGCAGATTTATACAGGCCCTGATTAGTACCCAGGTAAAA
This sequence comes from Balneolaceae bacterium, assembly GCA_006969905.1. Lineage (GTDB taxonomy): Bacteria > Bacteroidota > Rhodothermia > Balneolales > Balneolaceae > Balneola. Next base: position 3,186,469 of record CP030887.1, read on the forward strand.
GATATCATCTTTAAGTACGGCGCTGTATCCGGTTCCGAAATCCCCACGATAATCATAGAAGAAAGTAAACTCATTGTTTAAGTCCAGGTAAGACACTCCATAGTCTAAACCCATCCAGAGTTTCCCGGAAGAGTTGTGATGCAAGCTTAAAATAGTGTTGTTCTGTAACCCTTTATTCTTATTTATGTAGTGAATTATATCGCCAGTTAAATCGGTAATAAATAATCCTTTTAAAATAGTACCGAAGGCTAAATGTGAATCACCGGTTTTCTCAAAACTAAAAACGTTAGCAGCCTTCAGTTCCCTAGAAAGCTCATTATTGATAGGCGTGAGCTTACCCGACTTGTATTGGAATAAGCCCTGATCTTTGGTAACCAGAACTAGTTCATCGGACTGCTGATATATACCCGAAAGCTCCAGAGTAATATCTTCAGGGAAATGGAACAGGTGCTCCGGTGCCAGATCATTAAGCTGGTACAAACCATTTTCATTGTCTGCAAAATAAAGCGTGTTATTTACCTTAAAACTGCTTTCAATTTTGTTTGGGGCAGGTATTTTAGTCAGGCTTTCATCTTTGTACAGGTAGATGTTACTGGCTGATACAAAGTAAATACTTCCAACAATAGAATGAATCCCCCAAAATTCTTCATTAATCGTGTTCAGGTCTTCTTTAAAAGGGTATAAAGATGTGTATTCAAAATCCTGATAGATATTTCTCTCCCAAATGCCAAAATCTAAATCTGATCCGGTATAGATCAGTGAATCATTTACAGCGAGCACTGAACGGGTAATACCGTCACTGCCTTTGTAGCTTTTCCATCTCTTACCGTCATGTTCAAGCAGACCTTTATCGGCAGCCATATATACAATTCCATTAGGAGAAGTATCAATACCCCATACTTTGCCTTGCTGGTTATAATCTGCCGGAGTAAAATTCTGTAGAAGGGGAACACCCTTTTCAGGAAGCTTTTGAATTGAAGGGTCGGCTAAAATCCCCAAAAAAAGTATGAAATATGTTATAAGCGCATTCAAAAGCGAAAGTTACTACAAGTTATTCGACAGTAAAGTTGATTACCTATTTTATCGTTCGGGTATTTTGAAAAGCGTCTGATCAGTTTTCAATACACCAAAGTATTATTACACAAACTTTAATTCAAAAAAAACCGGCTCTGTATGAGAGCCGGTTTAAATTATAAGAGACTCAAATGTGATTATTTAATCAACATCATCTTTTGAATCTTAACTGAACTTCCGGATACCAATCGATATAAGTAAACACCCGAAGCAAGGTTAGCAGCATCAAAAGTAACGGTGTGTGATCCCGAAGGCTTTAACTCGTTAACTAACGTAGCAACTTTTTGACCTTGAATATTGAATACATCCAACGTAACCAAACCACTTTGAGGAATACTGTAAGAAATATTTGTGGTTGGATTAAATGGATTCGGATAGTTTTGCTCAAGAGCAAAACGACTGGGACCCTCACTTGGTTCTTCTACACTTATAGGCAAGCCTTTATAGAGGTATATATTATCTACATATACGATGTCTAAGTTTGATGTAATTAAGAACTGAGCGATATCATCTCTTGTTTGAGGTGCATTCGTCCAATCTGAAATAGGCACATCAACAGATACCCATTTTCCTGATTCAACTGCAGGAGTAGTACCTGTGTTCAATGGTAATTCGAAAGCTGAAACTTCACCAGTTGTTCCACCCCACTGAGAGAACTTTAAGTTGAATACTTTACCTACCAGATCCGACTCTGCTGTCCAAAAATCCATATGGAAATGAGTCATAGCAGAAGCATCCTGCTTATCGTTCTGGAAATCGATTCCAACAAAGTTTGTGAAATCAATTTTTAGTAAGGAATCACCTTCAACAGAAGTTTCAGTAACATCGGAGTCGTCAAAGCTTGCTGAATAAGCATCTACTGTGATATTTGTATATGCATTACTGTAGATAGAAATTACATCTTCAGCATTTCTTGTTGGAGGAGTTGGAGCTGCAACCATTGGAGCGGGATCTTCATTTCCACCTCCACCTCCGTTGTCACCGATTTTTACTTTCAGTGAAACATTATCGATTACAACGACACCTGTAGCTGCTCCCATGTCGAATAATACACGACTTGTAGCATCACCAAAATCATTTCCGGTCCCATCGTCTTTTGCAACTAACTCGAGCGTAAATCTTTGATTTGTATCAGTTAGATCTACTACTTTTGTTGCCGCATAAAAAGGAGCTGCACTTTGTCCAATACCTGCAACCATAGTACGGGTATTCCCCGAACCTGTAGAAGCATCGAAACTAAGTACGTATGTTTCGCCCGGAGCTAACGCTACCGTTTGGCTAATATTAACTGCAAAAGCATCACCAGCTGTTGCTACATCTGCAAAGTTATAACTGTTTCCACCTTCAGTACGGATATCAACAGCGTTTCCTGTCCAAGAACCATCATTTCCTAATTCAAAATCACCATTGGTTAATAGTTCAGGAACAGAGTCAGGTTTTACTATTAACGAAACATTATCGATTACAACGACACCTGTAGCTGCTCCCATGTCGAATAATACACGACTTGTAGCATCACCAAAATCATTTCCGGTCCCATCGTCTTTTGCAACTAACTCGAGCGTAAATCTTTGATTTGTATCAGTTAGATCTACTACTTTTGTTGCCGCATAAAAAGGAGCTGCACTTTGTCCAATACCTGCAACCATAGTACGGGTATTCCCCGAACCTGTAGAAGCATCGAAACTAAGTACGTATGTTTCGCCCGGAGCTAACGCTACCGTTTGGCTAATATTAACTGCAAAAGCATCACCAGCTGTTGCTACATCCGCAAAGTTATAGCTATTTCCGCCTTCAGTACGGATATCAACCGCATTTCCTGTCCAAGAACCATCATTTCCTAATTCAAAATCACCGTTAGTCAGCAATTCCTGACCCGGTTGAGGTCCACCGCCGCCGCCATCTCCGGTAGGTACTAATACTTTAAGATCATCGATAAGAATAGTTCCACCTTGATCTACTGCTGCACCAGCTGCTACGTTGAATTGAATCTTCATCGCATTTGCTTGGTCAGAAATGCCCATATGATCGAACATGAATACTTTAAACTCAGAATCACTCAATTCCGGATTTAGAGATGCCACATTAACAACATTTCCACCAATATCAGTAAGAGCTGATAAATTTGTACCCGTTAAGCCTTCTGACTTAATAGATACCATTACTTTTGCATCAGTAGCTCCACCAAAATCAATTCCGGTAAATACTTTTTCAACAATATAAGCTCTTCCGCCTGCTCCATCAGCATTAGTTCCACCAAATCTCATAGCTCCAGTACCATCTATACCTGCCGTAGCAGCGTGTTCAAAAGTAACTTCAGAAGGTTTAGAAGCAGCGTCACCAGCTTGTGTCCAACCATCTACAGAAGTAGCAGCGTCAAAGTTTTCAGAAAAAACTTGAGTGCCTTCAACCGATCCACCACCACCGCCGGAACCTGTTCCGTCGTTGTAAAAATAGATATTGTCTACATATACTTTTTTGAGTGTTCCTGAAGAAGCTAAAATGATTTGATAAATTTTATCTCTCGCATCACTACCACCACCTGCAATGGCAAAATCAGAAAGTGGCACATCTAAAGAAACCCAATCTTTAGCAGTAGTAACAGGATTTGTTAATTCAACTGCACTTGTCTCTCCTGGAGTACCGGGAAGGTTTGCATGGTTTGATAGTTTTACATTGTACACTTCTCCAGCACTTAAATCATCAGCAACCCAATAATCCATATGGAAGTGAGTAAACCCTGATAAATCAATTTCTGTATCAAGTTGAATACCGTTAAAATTGACGATATTCATTATTTTTGCAGTGTTTCCATCAATTACTGTATCAGTAGCTGTTGAACCTTCACTCCAATCAGTTGCGAAAGTTGTTACATTTATATCAGTAAACGCACCGCTAAATAATGAAATGACATCATTTGCATCAATTGTAGGAGGTGCAGGTGCAGCCGTAGTTGGGGCTTGTGCATATCCTGCTACTGTAAAAAGCGCAAGAAATACTGTTAAAATTATTTTTTTCATAATTGTTCTGATTAAGGTTTTAAATTGTAGCTTGTCTATTTATTTAAGTTATCTATTTTGTTTTCGGTTTAATTATTAAACACTTACGACCAGTTTTGGGGTTCTATCTGTTCTGTAAAGGCCCCAATGTTTTTCAGGCTCCATAGGTTCAGGGGAACCTTTCCATGCCTCATCAAATGCTTCAAAGTAAAAGGTGAGTATGTTCTCTTCCGTCACCCATTTAAGAAGCTTTTCGAAATATATTTTTTGATAGTGCTCGCTCACATTTGCAGGATCAATCCCTTTCCCGTTTGAATGGGTAGTCCAGCCTGCTTCTGTGATAACAACCGGTTTATCCGGGTATTTTTCGGCTACTGAATAGTAATTTTCCTTTGTGTAATCCAGCGCCTCATCAATATTTTTGTATTCCCAAACCGGGTATGTATGGATAGAAATAAAGTCTACGGCTTCAGCAAGCTTGCTAAGCTTAGAAAGCCATGGTTCGTAATTTTCACAAAATGTAACCGGCTGCTTCGCCTCACTTTTTACCTGGTTAACATACTCCAGCACTTTGTCTTCATGTACATAATGGTCTGTCCAGTCTACACAGGCTTCATTACCGACAGAAAGCCATGAAATGATATCAGGATACCTGTTGCCAAACTCGATGAGCTTATAAATCTTTTCCTGGTTCACATAGGCATTTCTATCAAGCTCCTGTCTGGAATATATTCCGCCTCCCCACGGGCAGTTGAAGTTGTTCATTTCAGCTTCTATATATGCACCAAGCATTATCCTGAAATCCAACTGCTCATTACGTATCACATCCAGTACAACTTCAGCGTGTTCATCACAGTCAAACAAACGCAGGTACTTCCAGTCGTTCTGCAGGATGAGCAGATCTTCTTTCACCTGTTCGTAAGTAGGAATACCTGCCCCGGGGCGCTGCCCGTCTCTGAAACCCGAATAACAAATTGCCTGTCCGGGATCTATACTAAATGCTTCAAAAGTATCCATCAAAATTTCAGCTTTTCCTTTTTGTCCCAAATTCCCCAGTATGCGCCTACCTCTCCTTCAGCTCCTACTTTCCAGGATTCATCAAAAGACGAGAAATAGAAGATTTCTATTTCTTCATCCTGAGACCAAAGATTGGTGTTTATGAAGTACTTCATGGCATTATCCTTGGAAGGCTCTGCACCTCCTAAACTCTCACCCTGGCTCGGCCAACCGGTTTCAGTAATAATCACTCTTTTTCCTTCTCCGGCAACGGAACCTGCCTGATGGAACATTTGCCTCATGTGCTGGAAAGAATCCCTGAAGTGTGTTCCTTCCCAATAAGGGTAGCAGTTACATAGAATAACATCGCATAGCTCCGTAATGTCTGCATGTACCACAAATTCGTAGTATGCATCAACATAGCCTACAGGGATATCCGGCAGTTCCTGCTTTACATACCGGATGTATTCCAACAGTTCTTCTTTCGATAAATCATTCCGGTAAAGAACTTCGTTGCCAACTGCGGCAATGTCTACATGACCCGCTTTTGCCAACTCAATGAGCTTTGCAATTTCTTCGTCGTTTTTTTCTTTTTCGCTCCCCAACCATGCACCCACTAAGGTATTAATGCCCATTTCTTTGGCTACTACCGGGATAAGTTCATTTCCTTCTGTACAGGAAAAAGATCGCACCCACTGCATATAGGGTTTAAGGATCTGCATCCTTCTTTCAATTTGATCCCTCGATATAATATCTCCGGGTGATTGCCCATCTTCATACAGGCTAAAACAAAATCCATGAATACCATTATTGAGTACCTCATGGAACAATATCCGGATTTCCTCTTCCGACATATCGTCCATGTAGCTCAGCTTGGTAATCAGTTCTGAGTGTTCAAAATTGAGAAATTTCTCTTTTCTAAATGACATGTTAATTCTGTGCTTTTGTAATTTAGTTTTTATAGTTCTCCACGCCTTGCAACCAATTCTGCCTTGATTTTACGTGCCTTTTCTTCTGTTAAATCATAACTGAACATTACCCAAATGGCCAAAGCTGCCGTTATAGCGGGAATCGCTATATCCGCAATTCTTAATTGGGTAAGAGTTTCTGTAGTTTGTACTGCCGCATTTTGATCGAAACCAACAAGCTTTAAAACCAATCCGCCAAGTACCAATGCAATGGCCTGGCCCAGCTTAACCATCCACCAGTAGATAGCGCCAAAGGTGCCTTCTTTTCTTGGCATTCCATTATTCAATTCATCCAGGTCGCAAACATCGGCAGTCATGCTCATCATAAGGGTAAACAGTCCACCTAATCCAAAAGCCATGAACGGAATAGGCATAAATAGTAACCATGGATTTTCCGGGCTGAACCCCCACCATTTAAGGATGTATCCAACAATTGAAATAGAGGTTGAAATGATAAAAGCTTTCCGTTTACCTACCTTATTAGAAATCCATGTAATGATCGGGATTACCATGAAGGCGGTTGCTACTGCGGTAATTGTTGAAAACCATGCAGGCCAATTGCCTGCAGCATCGTAGCTTCCCTTGAACATATAGAACACTATGATAAAATAGCTGAAAGAAGCTACCAGTTGAAACCCGTTAAATACTAAGAATGTAGCCCCGCAAAGCTTCATAAACGGCTTGTTCTTGGATACCTCCACTATACCTTTAATCAGGTCTTTAAGATTGGAAAACATGGATTTAAAGTTTATTTCCTTTCTGTTTTCCATGTTCGAAGAATCCAGGCCCCTGCAAAATATGGCAGGTAGTAAACCCAAAACTATACATATACCACCTACAAAAAAGGAAAGCTGCCTTACACCTAGTGCCTGCGATTCAAATAAATCAGGGTTAGCGATAATGACCCAGAACCACGGAACAATCATCCATGCAAATTGACCTAAAGTTTGCGAGAACCCCATGAGCCGTGTACGCTCGTTATAGTCGGTGGTCATTTCATAACCTAAACCTATAAGCGGAGTGGCAAACATGGTGTTACCTACCAGAAATACCATTGACATAATGAGGAAATACCAAAAATTGTACATCTGGGGATTGTTCTCATCCATTTGCCACAGAAGGATGAAGAAAATCCCACTCAGAATTGCTCCAATAAATATGTATGGCCTTCTTCGTCCCCAGTTTGATCTTGTATTGTCGGAGATGAATCCCATAATAGGATCTGTTATGGCATCAAAAATCCTGGGTAAACCACCTAGTAAACCTGCCAGGAAAGGGTCCATCCCAAAAGCAGTAAGCAAAAAGAACATAAAAATACCCAGGGCTCCCGGTAACAGGTTTAATACAAAATGACCCGAACCAAATGAGACTTTCTGTAAAAAGGGTACCCTGTCTTTTGCTGGTGTTTCGTATGTTGACATGATTCTATTCTTTATGCTTTAAATTGATACACCGATTAACCTCCCGGCGTAATTACTATGGTTTGAATGGCCTTTCCATCTATGGCTATATATCTGTTTTCGCCATTCAGCTGCAGTTGCATTCCCCTGGGCTCTTCACTTTGGTTTAAAACAACTACGGCTATGCTTTCATCCGGATTTTGAACTGCAGTTACTAGAAGTCCTTCAGCGGACTGGCTGTGACCAATCCTCACAGCTCCGGGCCTTATATACCTGCTGAAATGTGCCATGGTGTAATAAAGTGGTGTGAAGTATACTTCATCATTTTCAGGGTCAACTATAACCGGTGCCAGGCACCAGTTTTTTGCCCAATTAGGTCCGCCCTGACGATCCAGCACCATGTTCCAGTCTATCCAGCCATCTACCCAATTATTTAGCGTACCGATCATATCACGTGCATATCTATATACCGGCACATATTTGGGGTGAAGGTATTTTCTTTCCTCAGGAGCCCAATCCCAGCCCCAATCGGTTGCTTCTTTCGACCAGTACCAGGCATCATCTTTCCAAACGGGAACCTCAGCATCGGCTGTTGCTTCTGTTTGTATGAGGTGCTTATCCGGAGCTGCTTTCTTTGCATATCGAAGCGCTTCTGGGAATACATCATAAGTACTCCCATACCAATGTACTGCTGTTCCATCGTAGTACCTGGCAGCTTCCTCATCACCATACATCGCATCCACCCACTCAATCAATTCATGATCCCTGTTCTGGTCATAACCCAGGATTTTTATATCATGGCCATCCTTCTCCAGTTGAGGGCCCAGGTGGTTCTTAACAAACTCATTCATTTCTTCGGGGGTAAAGTGCATGCTTTCCCAGTTGCTGTCGTTACCCAAAGGCTCATTTTCGACTGTGATACCCCAAACTTCGATACCTTCTTGTTTGTAGGCATCCAGGTATTTGGAGAAGAAAAGTGCCCATGTATCATAATATTCGGGGAGCAACTTGCCTCCCTTCCAATCCTTGTTGTCTTTCATCCAGGGTGGAGCTGTCCACGGAGATGAGATAATTTTGAAACCATCCTTAGATACCGCCATCGCATCTTTAATCATTGGGATCAGGTCATCTCTGTCCTCATCAATTGAAAAATTACTGAGTGTTAAATCTCTTTCCGGTGCATAGGAGTAGTTACCTAGTGAAAAGTCGCTTGAATTGATATGGGTTCTTGTTAGCGAATACCTTGCTCCCGATTCTCCGAAATAGGCTTCAATAATTTTATCCCTGTTCTCTTTGCTAACCTGGTTCAGTAAATAGGCAGAGGCCTCTGTGAAAGAACCTCCAAATCCTGTGATCTCCTGGTATCTTTCATCAGGATTAATACTAATCTCAACAACTTGATCAACCTCCGGGAAGCTTTCCAATTTGGATAACTGGTTCCCTTTTGCAGAAGTCTCATATACTTCAATATCAAATTTATCTGCACTGTTACAACTTACTGCGGCCATTATGATGAAAAGAAGGATATAGTGAGAGGTTAACTTCATGGATTATCTCAGTTACTATGCGCCGCCTGGATTTCTTCTTCAGTAGGCGGTACCAGTACAGTTTTCATAAGCTCATCCAGGTCTCCGTCAAAAGTTTTGGTGATAGGCTTGCCGTCTCGTGTCAAGCCCTCAAACACTCCTGCATCTACCATATCCCAAAGCGGATATTTTGCCTGTGACTGTAAATTGATCAAGCCAAAATGATTTTCAGATCCAAGTTGGTTAGCAGCATCTTTCCATTTCTCATCAAATGCCTCGAAATAGAATACAGACACATTATTTTCATCGGACCACTCACGGATTAACTCATGGAAGCGTCCCATTTTAAACTCATCCGTTGCCCGCGATCCATCCGGCCCGTAATATCCATTTGAAATGGTTGCCCAGCCTGTTTCACCAATGTGTACGGGTTTGTCGACACCCAGGCTTTTCATATAATCAACCACACTTTGGTATTGCGAAACAGAATACTCCAATGAGCGCTGGAGTGCGGCTTCTATCTTTTCTTCATTAGAAAGGCCTTCTTCCTCTTCAGGAACACCCCAGAAAACCGGGTTATAATGAGTATCATGCATTGGGTAAGTGTGCATGGAAATAAAATCAACCGCTTTGATTAATTCATTAAGGTCTTCCTTGTGATATTCGGTTCCACCCCCTCCCCAGGAAGCAAAGTTATCAGAGCTGGTAATCCATAGTGTTTCAGGCAGCTTGCCATCCTTTTTTAAGCCCTGCAGGTGGTTCACCCATCTCAGAATAATGCCCGGCTCTACCCAATACTCTGTTTGCCAATGAACCATTGCTTCGTTACCAACTGCAATAATTTTTACGATATCGGGATATTTATTTGCTAATGCAGCAGCCCTGTCTATCTCGCCTGCATTTCTAGGACTGTCTTCATCACGAATTCTTTCTGGTTCATCCGTCCATGCATTCTTTGCGTCAATCCATGCACCCAGCATTACATACATTTCAAAATCAGGATCTTCTTCTTTCAATTCCCGGATGGCTTTCAGAAGCCGGGGTACAGCATCCAAATAAACATTGTATGTTCTTATCAGTTTAATACCCATCGCCTCCAGTATGAGCATGTCTTCCTTTAACTCAGCCACAGTAGGCACTATATCTCTTGTTATTTCGCGATACCCGCTGTACGAAATTGCCTGGTACTCAGGATTTCCTAAAATTTCCTCAGCAGTTATGTTAGTTGAACTCATACTTTTTTTAGATTGATTAGAACAAGCGATTAATAATCCGGTAGCTAATACAGCTGTCAAAAAAATGGTGGTTTTGATTCTATGTGTGGATTTTTTCATTTGTTCGGTCTTTTTTTTATCTGAGATATTTATCCCGTAGGGATACACTTATTCGTTGTATTTGCCCGGACCTGGAGAATATTTTCCCCGAAGTTTCCGCATCAACTTTTAGCCCGTTTAGCTGACGGGTACTTCCATCTGTAAATTTGATATTGATGCCGTCCTCTTCAGCTGTTGTATATGAAACCGGAACCTGGCAGTATGTGAAAGCAATTGAGCCTTCTTCTAAATCCATATTTTGTGTTTCAGCGGCAAGCGTTTTATAACTGAAGACTTCTTCGCTGTTTAAAAACTCGCCCGACTTAAGCAGGAAAGGTTTAAAGCAAAGTTGTCCTTCATTAACCTCTAATCCCAATTCCCCAAAGCGTACAAGGACATCCTCTTTTACCTGCCCGGTCATGCCTGGCTGCTGAGCACCCCGATGTTGCGGAGTGTGAGAGTATGCATCAGTTGGGAATGCCCCGTAAAGCCCGGGAGATTTGTGAACTCCAATTCCCTCAGCAATTTCATCAAAATGTTGGGCTAGCGAAGAGAAATTCTTTTCATCTGCCCCTTCATCACTGGCTTTCTTGCAAACTTCATAAACAGCGAGATAAAGCTTGGAAACCATGTGCCAGTAAATTGATCCCAATCCCTCATAACCAAAGAAAGTGCCCGACCTGCCGGTAAAAGCCTTGTGATTGAAAACTTCTTCAAAAATCCGGAGAACCAGCTTCTCTTCTTTTTCAACCAATTCAGCATAGCCCGTTTCTTTCAATCCATCCAGGGCTGTATTTAAATCAACAGCATTCTTGAAATTCCCATTAAAGTGGTAGCCGCCTTTTACATCCCTGATAATAATGCTGAAATTTTGATCATCAATTAGCTTCTTCAGAAGTATCGATTCCTGGACACTTTCTTCAGGGATATTATTTCGCTCTAAAAACCCGGCCAAATCTTTATTTGGATAAAGCAGGTAGCTTTGCTGGTCTTCGCGATAAAGAGCACTGCTTTTCAGGGCATCTAAAAGAGCCACTGCCTCCTGTGTGTTTAAGTAGCCTGAGCTAAGGGCAGCAACCTGGCCCTCCAGCATCTCATCCAGGTAGGAAATGGAAATACCGCTATCATCCAGGCTCATCAGGTTATAGGCATGGTACAGTTTGTCATCCCTCTTGTTAGCACGGATGGAATGTTCCATGTAAGTAAGCGCCATTTCAATGAGTGATGAAATATCAGACGTTTTTAACCCTTGTGATTCGCCACTAAAACCTGAATCGTAGACTTTTTCCCTGTATGTACTACCTGCAATTCCAAGTCCTTCAGTTACCCGCTTCCTGTCCGCATCGTTGATATCGGCGTCCAGCAGTGATTGGTTCTCCGCTAATACTTCGCTAATGGCATAGAATAACTCTGCGACTTCTTTCGATACGGTAACCTCGTCCAGTTCTGTTTTTGAAACTATTGGCTCAAAAAATTTCAAAAACCTTCTCAGATAGTAAAGTGTAACCATCGAAACACCATTACCCACTAACGCATTGTTTGCATCATTCCACTCTGGCCGCTGAGTATTCATCCATATTCCGGCTTCAGGTATAAAATTTGAAACCTTCGCCAAAAGGGTTACCAGAATTTTTTCAATGAAATTTACATGATGAATTTCTTCTTTTTTGCTTGAAAGCAGCGCGCCATCTGCACCTTTTTCATCTACCTGGTCTCTTATTCGCCGATCCGACTCTTCATCAAAATCAATGGTGTTTTTCGGGTCTTTGGCAATATCTTCGTATTTCTTTATCCGGTACGGTACATTTGCGTAAACGAATAACTCTTTACTGAAAAGCCGCTCCAGTTCTCCCGGTTTATGGTTATGGTAAAATTCCAGGAATTTCAGCAGGTAAATAATCTGATGATCTCCCCAGTAACCAATATATGACCATGGGTCATCGGGTTCTATAATTTCCCAATCAAACCCGCCTTTGGTTACCCTGTAAGGATTATAGCCATCAAAAGTAGTAGCATTCAGGAACTTGAAGATCATACCCTCCATAAACTCAGGATAGGAATGAGCCAGGGCTTCCCAGTTTTGGAAGATATCGCGCCAGTTGCCTTCGTAATCTAAGATCTTTGACCCGTCAACTTCACTCCGTGTATTAATAGAAAATTTGTTCCAGGGCCGGCTTGGATCACCATGCCTTCTGCTGAATTTTAAGGGCAGGTATTCTTTGGATAACCTGAGTAAATCCGGATCTTCCGTTTTTGATAACAGCTCATCTAATTCCGGTTTATCAAACTGATCACTTAGTTCTTTAAAAAATGCTTCATTGTTGTTGAATAAACTATTGTTGGCATTTCTTATGTATCGGGCAAAATCTTTTTTGTCGATGTTGTAGTTATCATCAAAAATCCCTCCCCTCATGATATTGAACAATACATTTGAGAAGTGACGGCTGTCTCCGAGGGAATCACGCGTTTTTTGAAGGCCATCGGAAGCAGCAACTAATGCAATCAACTTATCAGTGCCAACAGAGATATCATCTTTTACCTGCTTTTCTAAATCTGCATTGTGCTTAATGGACTCATTTAACCTGATAACTTCCGCATGATTCAGGTTTACATTGGCAACTATAATCCATTTTTTTTCTGAGCCGGATTCTAATTGCAATGAAGCCTCTACAAAGTAAGCCCCCTTTTCTCCCTTTATGTCTTCTTCCTGATTGGTTTCTTTTCTTTTTCTGAAATTCTCCAGCTGTTGAGAGGAAAGCAGGTATTTTGGATTTTCCAATCCCATCGACCAAACTACATTTGTCTTTAAGGCTTCACTCGGCTCTGCTTTATCAACAATAATGGCACTTAAAGCGAAAACGCCTAATCCGGTATCGGCTACCAATTCACTTCTTTTGTAAGCATCAACCAGGTTACTTGCCCTGGTCTGTAAATCACTGCTCACGCCATACGGCATAACGTTTTGGATACCATCCAGTACTGTTACCTCGACAGTTTGATCAGAATGGTTAGATAACGAGGCCGTTTTTATAAAACCGAACTCATCACTTGAACTCCACTGGTAATAAAAAGTTAAGCCAAGATCATGGTTTACTTCCTCGAACCGGACTTTATCACCAAATTTATTCTTGTAAAGGTTCCTGGTAAATTCAAATCGCTCACAATCAACTGTTGAGAAGGGTTCCCAGATTAATTCCCTGCTATCCTGTTTAATGCGGACTATCGTTTTGCTACCTGTAGTATGGTTTAGTTCGTGAAGCTTATCAACCGTATAGTAAGGGAACAGTGAGTATTCAGGATTTTTTCTGCCGGCAGTTAATCCCCCGTTACTTGATATGAACATCCAGTGATCAGAATCACTTACAACGCTCATCAAAAATGGCCGGATGGAATCGAAACCAGAAATACGATAGAACTTCTCTCCGTCAATGGTTACCGATTGCAATGTAGATGCTTTGTTTTCTGATATTGAAGAGGTGCCTGACACGAATTTATTTGATATGACTTGGTTAGTATTGAATGTGTTAGCTTATTATTGCTATGAAAGGTTACTCCGGTGCATAAACCCGGATATAATCAACCAGCATGGTTTGCGGAAATGGAGTATTGCTATTGGGTGGCCCTACGAATGTTCCACCTACAGCCACATTTAGTATGATGTAAAAGGTATTGTCATTGAAAACCCATTCACCGTTTACATCATCCGGGGTGATCTCGTTATACATCACATCATCCACGAAATATTTGATGGAATTTGGGCTCCACTCAATGGCAAATACATAAAACCCGGTATCAAACCTGGCATTTGTTAATTCATACCTGTCCGTAACTGCCTGGCCTGCAGAGTAGCCGGGGCCATGCACACTGCCATGGATAATGGTAGGCTCCTGCCCCCTGTATTCCATAATGTCTATTTCACCAATTTGCGGCCAGATAACGGTACCTTCTGAATCGTCTCCCAACAACCAGAAAGCCGGCCAGATGCCTTGCCCGAATGGAAGCTGAATGCTGGCTTCATATCGCCCATAGGTTCGTTCAAATATGCCCTTAGTTAGAATTCTGGCAGATGTATAGTCAGAGCCTTCAAATGATTCCTGGCGGGCAGTTATCTCCAGCATACCATCTTTCACCCTTATGTTTTCAGCCCGATCTGTATAGTATTGCTGCTCATTGTTGCCCCAGCCGGGAAGCCCGATTTCCTCACCGGTACCTATATCAAAAATCCATTTTTCACTATCTGGGGCTCCATCTGTATTGAATTCATCCTGCCAGACTAACTTTGTAAATGGATTGTCCGGTTCAGAATTATCAGTGGTACAACTTGATATGAATAACACTAAGGTTACCAGGGTTACTATTCCAAAAAAATGCTTTCTCATTCTTTTCCTTACAATTTTAGCTTTACTGACTTACTAAACTGAGCCCCCTTTGGAAGAGGGATATCAGCTTTGCCTGACTATCAGAATTAGTTCTTATAGAAGTAAATATTGTCTACATAAATATTTGAAATTGTGTTGTCGGAGATAAAGAATAGCAGCCCAATCTCTGAACGATCATTCAGCCCTGTAAAGCTTGAAAGAGGTATATCCAAACCTACCGACCATTGCCCTTCCGGTAACACATTGCTGTTAAGCGTATAGCTTCCTGACGTTTCCCCATTACCAACAGAATTTAACAGCTGAAGCCGGATAAAATCGCCCGGATCAACCGGTTCATTTACAAAAATATCCACATGCAGGTGGGTCATCTCGGTTGCATCAATTGGGGATACATTTTGAAACATCCCAATACCAACAAAATTCAACTGTGTATAATTGATGATTCTGTTACCGTTTACGTTCACATCTCCTCCACCTTCGCCTGTACCGCCGAGCGTGGTTTGTCCATCACCATTGAAGAATCCATTGTAATAATCAACTGGAACATTGGTATATCCATCACTGAATATTGAGATTACGTTGCCGGCATCTCTGGTAGGGGTTGGTGCAAGATTTACTGAAGTAACATTAATAGAACCTTCTGCATTGACGTCACCCAACTGTGCGGTAATGGTAGAACTACCTTCGCCAACAATCGTAACTCCATTTTCATCAATGTTAGCAACAGATGTATTTGTTGAGTTAAATGTAAAGTAGTTAGTTGATGCATTAACGGTTACATCCCCCCTTTCAACTGTGTTAACAGTAACTCCAACTCCATTAAAGTTTAAATTCTGCCCAACAAATACTGCGCCGGTATCATCACGGGCATCATTAATAAATGGCCTTAATTGCGCGATAGTTGATAGATTCTCAAACTTTAATTCGTCAATCCAAAATGTATATCCATCATTATTTTCAGGGCCTTCTGCAAACCAGAACATTCCTGATTCCTGGGTAAGTCTTGAAGCATCCGGAAATGGAATGATGAACTTCTCCCATCCTGTGGAAATACGAAGATTACTTATACTCACCTGGAATTCATTGCCTTCAAAATCCTGACCGAAACCTATTTCATTAATTGTAGCAGCTTTAGTAGCCTTTGCATAAAATGTGAGTGCATTATAACCCGTAAGATCTCTTCCTCCATTAAGGTCTTTGAAAATTGCACCAGCGTATGCTCCTCCCGGGTCTCCAAAGTTTGGAACATCGAATCGCATTGAGGCACTGCTATTATCAAATGTAGTTTGATTATCTACTGAAAAAGCAGTCTGCTTTGAATCTGCAAATGGTAAATATTCCAGGCCGGAGCTAAACCCGTCAATAAAGACGTTTGGGCTTTGTGTAAAACCGGGCTCGCTTAAACCATCTACTGAGCGCTCGCATCCAGCTAATATAATTAGTGCAACTAAACCGGCACCTAACAATCGATTCATGTTATTCAAATAAAAATTTTTCATTTATCTATCTCGCTTAGTTTAGTTTCTGATATCGATTTGAATGTATGTTCTGATTTCCCATTCAGAACCGTTACCTAATCTTGCAGCTTCCGGCAATTCCTGAATCTCACCGGTATTCTGGTTTACTTCTACCAATGAATACCTGGGAGAATATTTATCCAATGTTCTGTATGTGCCCCTGATCCCTAACCGGGTGGTTGGCATATCAAACCAGTCGGGTTTCCCCAGGGTGGTGGAAATATCTGCCATTAACTGAACGGGATAGGTTTGGTTAAAATCACGGTGGTAATCAAATGGCCCCCAGTCATTGAACCTTGCAAAAGAATTCAATTTTATGTTCTTGTAAATCATTCTCAGGTCAGTACCAAAACGGGTGATCTTTCTTGGGTCGTTACCATTAGCCTGACCTTCACCGCCATATACCACGGCTACAAAGCCTAAGTCACGATTTATTTTAGAAACAATACGTGCATTAACTTCAATTAAATCCTCAGCCGGAGCAGAGCCGTTAAAGGCGAATGTAGTCCTTCCATCCGGGAAAATACCTATAGCCGCATCCTGTATAGTCGGCAAATGGCGGTATACAATACCTAAACTGATCGCCAGCTGTGCATCTTCTGACCGGTCACTATCCCAGTTGTACATCCAGGTTCCCGGAGTTGGATCAAAGGTAAGCATAAGCTCACCAGCCACTTGTTCACGGTTAGCACGAACTGCAAATGGATCGTCAATTATGTTTCTGGGACGTGCCGGAGCTCCGATATCGGCAGGGATCGGTCCTTCAATTGGCTTTTGCCATAAGAAGTTAGGAGCGATTTGAAGATTTCCGACAGTGTAAGTTAAACCTGAGAGGAAGTTATATTGGTTACCACTGCCACTGTCTTTTAGTCTCCAGCCTGTATAGGTAATTGTTTGGTCGGCACCGCCATTAGCTACCAGTCCCATAACTGAACCTTGCGCATACCAATTAAACAAGCCACCCGTGTACGTAAGTTTTAGCTTACCACCCCAGTTATCTGAGGGCTTGATCTCATCTTCATATACATCATAGCTTCCATCCTCACGTTCTCTTACTAATTGAAATTCACGACCGTTTAATGGTTGGCCTGCCCAAAGTCCTCCGGCATGTATTCCGAATTTTCCAAGTTCTCTTTCAGCAAAAACACTCAGTCTCCTGGTTTTTGGCTGGGGAATTGCAAATGAACTCTCGGTAGTTCCCTGTTGCTCCAAATCCTCATGAAAAATACTCGTCACCTCGGTTGCTCCAAATTTTTTGGTGTACTTGAGAAGAACAGCCGGGTTTGCCCCCCACCATAGTTCAGGGCCAAAAGCAGCTTTAAAGCCATCGAATTGCTTACGACCTTCTACTTCGAAACCAAAAGGAGCAGTACCGTTATAGATATCAATGTTTGGGCCATAGTTAGCTTCAGGGTAAAGGCCAAAGAAGTCACCTTCGTATCCCCAATGGTAGTGTCCTGTTCTGTAAAAACCTTCCAAGGCAAAATATTTACTGGTCCAGGAGTATTCTGCACTATAGATTGCAACCCTGTTAACAGAATTAAGGGTCACATTTTCGTGAACACCTTTAAGTTCAACCGGGCGCCCACGGTTTTCGTAAAAAATTTCATCAATGGGATTCCCGGGTACGCTTCCAAGAATGTTCGTAACAATATTTGCCCGAATATTCGGAGCCGGATTAGCTTCTACACCGATGAAGAAGGATTCTAAATGATCGAAGCCTAATTGATTTGGATACTCATTCGTTTTTGGGTCAGCTTCTTCAGGGGTGGTAATCAGGTCACCACCGGTACTGTAGGTTCTGAAATCTGCAGTAAACTGGCTTAGCTTAATAATATCTGCAGATAAACCTGCCAAAGCTGCCTTATCACCTCGTGCTTTAAGTGCAGCTTCTTCAATACTGATGCCATCAAAAAATTGATTCAGATCATTAAGTGATGCTTTCTCATCGTATACATCATATCTATGTGCTTCTTGAAGTACGTAATAAGCAGCACGCGGGAAAAGTTCATAGTAACCAAGTGGATTAGTAGGCCCTTTGGCTGTGATACCGAACCACTCTTCGTTCATATTATTCTCTCCTTCCGCAAAATCATACTGATAACCACCGTTTGGCCACGATGCGTTAATGTCATGGACATCCAGGTTCTCAGTTTGGCCGTATTTCCACCATCCGTCACTAAACTGGAATGTAAATCCACCGATTGAGTTGCTTGCTCTTCCCATACCGGCAGCATTAGAATAAATATCTTTCCAATTATTCTTCTTGTAAAAAGCCTGTGCTGATTGCGCTTCCGTTAGAGTTCTGGCATTAAATGCATCCACCCCAAATTCAGTTAATAGTACCGGCTTGTCATATTCTTTTGAGACAACGTCGAATAAATCAGTGAATGTCTCACCACGATAGGTGTTAACACCAAAAATGTCTACGTCAGGTGCCAAATCAACAATATGCTCAAGAAAAAGAACATCACCATTACACAGAGCAACAGGCCGGGATGGGTCTATAGCCTTCATTGCTATGGCTGCATCATTCATAAGTTTATACATCGGTCTTCCACGATTTTGACCTATAAAAGCTTTCTCAGCAGCATCATCAGGGAAAGCTTCCGTTTCGGCTCCGGCCCAGAAGAGCCCGTAATTATTCTCGTTACCAAGCAGATAGAGGAGTAGCCCTTTTGTACCTGCGTACTCATTAGCCATTGCAGTAACTTCATCCAGAAGTAGTTCCATCGTTCTGGGATCATCATACTCGGTAACAGGTACCCAGGCACCATCTATAGTTAATCCATAGCGCCCGAATGAATGATTGAGCATCGTATAAATACCATAGTTCTCATAAATATATGTAATCCATTCTGGCTGAATTCCAGAGTAAACACGAATGGCATTTACCCCCATATTTTGGAGCAAACCCATTTCATAATCGAGTGCATTTTTGATGAATTCAGGAGATTGGTTCCAAAGGCTGTACGAATAATTTGTACCTCTCGGGAAGTAATCCCAGTTCATACCATTTACCATAAAGGGCTTTCCATCAACTAACAATTTCCAGCCTTCTTCAGATTTATTAACAACCACTTTTTCGGATTGTGCTATAACCGACCCCGTTAGTACTAGCAGAAATGTTGCCGATAATAGAAGTGCTTTTTTTATATCCATATTACTTTGGTCTTATACTTTGGTTATGCGCCAATCTTTACACGTACTGGCTTTTCAGACATTAGAATAATTTTACAGTGACACAACAGCAATATTAACATTATATATACAACCAATAGAAAAGCGCTTTTTCAAGTCAAAAAAGCGCCTTTATGAGCATAATGTTCATATTTTTAAGAAGAAAACTTATTCTCGGAACAGCTCGGAAAATATTTCTCTTGTATATACTATTTATAGGTAGGGAAGGGAACTAAGTTATAATACCCAGTCAGAAAATAGAAAGATTAGGTACTAAGCACTTTAACAAAGCGTGTATCTTTGATGTCAGATAAATCAAAGGCTTTATTGCCTCAACTCAATTGCAAAGAGCTTTTATAGCCCGTAAAGAAATCAGGGTTATTCTGATTTCCCCTATTAGTAGGTTATTGAACCGAACATCAACCTGGTAAAAATCAGCTTCCTGGCCTGCCTGGAGGAATCGGGATGCCGGGACCTCCGCTATCTCCTCCTGTGCTTAACCCGATAGCTGTTGCTGTTAGAAGTACTGCGGCACCGCCAATCAACCAATACTTGTTTTTTGTTATAAAGCTTTCTTTTTGAACAGGTACGGTTTGTACAGGGTCGGTTACAATCATATCAGGAACAACGGGTTCAGGAGAAAGAATCAGTTGCGAGATTCTCTGCTCATTTCTCCGTAGTTGGATACGATCAGAAAATGGCAAGAATCCCGGTTTACTGAATTCAAACTGATACGCACCTTCCAATAAACTGTAGGAAAAGGTTGTATCGGTTACAAAATCACTAAATAGGGTATTTCCATTACGGGTTTGTACATCCACATTAATGTTGATCACGTTCGAGGTAAAAGTAATTTCGGCCATAGGAGCGGGAAGTTCTGCTACTTGTTCAGGCTCATTCCCTTCCTCAAACACATCCAGCTGAATCACATTGTTCCGTTGCAGATAAAGCGTTAATTCAGTTGATAAACCGTTCAACAGTTCTGTATCATTTATTATGAAAGTAGTTGCTGCCTGTTGCTGGCCTTGCTCCCAATCTACTCCGAATGGTATGCGTAGAGTCAGGCTATCTTCATTTACAGCTTCTCCGGGAGCTAAACTTATTCCTTCTAACGCTGCTCTGCCGCTATTAAACCATTCCAGTAATAAAGAGGCATTTAGAATTTCCGGTTTTTCATTTCGGATTTGGATGGTAACTAAGCCTTCATTTACATCATATTGGTGTGCATAAGTCAATGAATCATTTACTTCTTTAACCCTGATTTCGGTAAGCCGGGCAAGAAGGTTTTTCGGATCTGGTAAAAGCTGGCTATATGTACCCGCTTTGAATGGAGATTCCTGCCAGAACCGGGCGAGCAGCTCAGGTTGTTCACCAGACAAATCTACAATAAAGAACATATACCCACGATCGGAATAAGCCGTTGTATTCCAGTACTGGTACACTTGTAAACCAAATACATCTTCCTTTTGGGGATGCCGGTAGGCAATTAATGAATCAAATGTCACTTCAATCTCATTTCCCTGAACCAAAGTATTACTTTCCAATCTTCCTAAATAAGCATCGGTTTGATACCTCGTATATCGGAATTCTTCTGAATTTCTGACCCTACTTCCTACTACGACTAACGCATCTTCATTAAAAAGTGTTCTCAGGCTTGCCCGGTCTTTTTCAGAAAATATTCGTGAATATTCGTCAAGAAAGGATTGAATCTGTGCTGTTTCTTCTTCGTTAACCTGAAGATTACGGTTAATAATCCGGTCGATATTCTGGATGTTATCCGCTTTTCTGACCCCGATCAACTCTCCCTGTGGTGAAAGGGTAAATATAAGCTCAGTGTATTCAAATTCCCCACCGGAACGAGGCTGAAGAAAAATACGCGGGACTTCAAAGTTACCATCAAAGTTCAGGATAAGCGAAGAAAGAGTATCGTATTTAGAGATTAAATCTTCCTGCTCAACTAACCGTTTCAAAGAATCCACTCCGGCTTCATCAGGAAAATTATCTTCTTCCAAAATAATCCAGGAATTGATCGCAGATAATATGCTCTCAATTTTAAATTCAAAAAACTGAGCTGATCTCTCGTTAACCCCAGCTTCCAGAATAAACTCTGTATCAGGGCCTGATGTTTGAGCATGAGCTTCTCCTCCTAACCAGGATAACATGGCTAAGACTAAAACACTAAAAATGCTTTTTACTTTCATTGATTGTATTGATAAGAATTTGAAATTTTTCATGGCTTTGTCCTCCCTGTTATTTTATGAGTGTCATTTTTCCAAGCCTGAAATCTTTACCAGCATGTAACCGGTAAAAATAGACCCCACTTGAGAACGCGCTTCCGTCAAAGCGTACTTTGTGCCACCCTGCCTTTTGCCTGTCATTTACAAGAGTGGTAACCAGGCGGCCAAGTATATCATATACATCCAGCCGTACCTCTGCATCTTCTGTTAAGGCATAATTGATTGTTGTAGCAGGATTGAATGGGTTGGGATAGTTTTGCTTCAAAACTATTTGGTTGGGAAGAAGTGTTTCCTCAATTTCCTGTAAATAGCTGCGGTCACCTACAAACATTTTAAAGCTGGATGTAGGCTCAGAAATCTTAATCCTGAATTCTTCTCCATGTTTCAGAATCCGGGATTCCTTGGTTACATCATTAATCAATAGGATTGCAGCCTCGTCAGGGAGCTTCCTGAAGTCAGGGGTCCAAGTGATATTCGAACCTACCTTTCCCTTTATTTCAAGAAAGAACTCTTCACCTTCAGGATTATACGTACTTAGTGAACGACTGAGTTTTTCCCTGCTTTCCTTTTCTTTACTCATCACCATACCTGTCCTGGCAAATTGTAAATCAGGATGATAAGATTTTAGTTGTCCCTGGTGTTGTTGAAGTGTATCAGAGTACAGAATCTCGATATCATGCTTAATTCCGTTATTAAGCTTAGCCTCTACTAACAGGCGGGGTACGTTCTTAGTTGAGATGGTGTTGTCCTCATCCTCAATTCCGCGCTGATCAAATCCGGTGTATGGAATGTAAAGAGTATCCATGTTGAGCTCCGGTGCATTGTAATAATAGTAGCCCTTCAACACTTCCATGGTATCCACGGTCAGAAACTCTTCCTCGTATCCATACAATTCCCCGGTTATATCATTGAATTCTCTCACCAGTTCCCACTCAACAGGGCTTTGATACGGGTTAGCGATAATATTCCAGCCGGGGTGCATAGTTATCCCGTAACTATCATTTTCGTCTGTTTCCACACCGGTAAATGTATATTGCCCTGCTACAATTTCGGTGCTTAACACCCAGAAGCCAAGGCCCGGTACAAATACAAACCGTTCGTCTTCAGGAGTATATTCGTCATAGAACTCCAGGTCATCACCTGTTTCAATAAACGCTCTCCACGCATCACGGTATGGCCCTTCAAAAAATTCGTCTAATCTTATCCGGTCAGTTCCCGGCAAACCTACCATCCTGTAATCGGTTTGTACTACTTCCCGGTCCGTTTGCTGGCCTGATGAAGTGGTATCTCCAAAAGAGATATTCACCACTACCGGATCGTCTTCAATTACTACCGGTTCGGGACGGGTTGTAAAACTTCGCACCTCAGACCATTCACTTGAAGTAACCGCATCATTTACCCTTACTCTCCAAAAGTACTCTTCATCAGCCGCTAAAGCACTAAGCTGGATATTGGTTTGTGCAATTGTCTGATCTTGCAACACATTTTGAAATGTACTTTCTGCAGCTGATTGAAATTGATACAGTGTTTCTGTGTGCGGAGAATTCCATTGAATATTTGGGGCAGTACTTATACCTGTTGCTTCATCAGACGGGAAAATCAACCCCGGTACTTCTGCCTCTGTGATGAATTTACCTGTTTCTGACCATGGCCCTGCTGCAGCTTTATTCACTCCCCGCACTCTCCAGTAGTAGGTTTGGTAATACTCAAGAGCAGAAGTGAGAGTAAGCTGCGTAGCGGTGAACCCACTCAATTCTGTTACATTTTCCACAAACAGGCTATCTGTGGTTATCTGGAATATTGCGCTTTCAGCCCTTTCGATGGATTCCCACGCAAAAGCAGGATTAACCGGAACAGAACCGTCTGAATTTATCGGTGCTAACAATACTACTTGGGAAGGAGCTTCTACAATAGTTGTAAATTGCCATTGCGCTTCCAGGTTACTTATTCCATCAGCATTTTGCACAGCCCCCGCAGGAACTGTAACCGTATATTGCGTAAGGTTGTTCAAACCCTGGTAAGTAATGTTAATTGTAGAATCGCTTAAACCGGATGATATTCCGGAAATGGAAACACTGTTTTCATCTGTAATGGTAATACCACTTAAATCAGCTACCTGTACGTTCTGGTCAAAGGTAACGCTGACCGTACCGCTCAAAGCAATGTCTTCTGCTCCATTTACAGGTATAAATGATTCAGCCACTGGAGGAGATAAAACTGCAATTGTAATGGTTTGTGTGGTATCAAAAAGGCCATCGTTTGCCGTTACTTCGATCATTAATTCAGGATTAGTATTTTTATCCAGGTCGTCTGGATCAGCCAGGGTAATCACTCCTGAAGATGCATCAATAGCAAAGGTTTCCGTCCCATTTCCATTTGGGTTCACATTTGAAGAGATGGAATAACTTACTTCTGAATCGCCATCTTCATCTGAAGAGGTAACCGTTGTTACTACCGTACCCACGCTCACGCCTTCATATACAAATGCACTGGAAGATGATGTTATAACCGGGGTAAACTCGTTTACATCTGTAATGATAATGGTCAATTGTTGGGATGTATTATTGGAACCGTCACTTGCGATAACCTCAAGATTGTATACGTTATCTGCCCCAATATCAGCCGGGTTTTCAAAATCCGGGGCAGTAACAAATGTGAGAACTCCCGTTGAACCAGCAATGTTGAACTGACTTCCATCTGACGCCGCTGCAATCGAATAGGTAATAGTATCTGCGGTATCCGCATCAGTAGCGGTCACTGTAATTACATCAATAGTATTTTCTGCCAGGGTTATTTCTTCATCACTGCTGAATACCGGAGAGAATTCATTTTCATCTGTTACTGTAACCGTAACCTCCTGGGTTACACTGTTTGTGCCATCAGTAGCCGTAAGTTGAACCTGGTACTTATTGTTGCTATCCGAGTCTGACGGATTCTCATAGTCAGCTCCCTGTTTGAAAGTAAGTGCACCTGTCTGGCTGTTAATGTCAAAGAAAGTGGAATCCGCCCCATCTGAAATTTCAAAAGTAACCGTTGAAGTAGCATCCCCATCTGTAGCAGTGACCGTAGCAATGGTGGTTTCATTTTCCTGAACAGAGAATTCGTTCAGGGAAGTAAACACAGGGGTAATATCATCTGTATCTGTTACTGTGATTACCATATCCTGGCTAACTTGATTGGTTCCGTCGGTAGCCTGCACTATTACTTTATAATCATTATCAGTGTTTGCATCTCCGGGGTTTTCGAAGTCTGGCGCTGCTTTAAAGGTAAGTTCACCTGAGCCTGCATCTATATTGAATAAGGCCTGGTCATCTCCACCCACTATTGAGTACTGGATGCTCATTCCGGGATCCATATCCGTTGCAGTTACGGTAACCACTAATGTCTGGTTTTCAGCAACTTCCACGCTATCATCTGAAGCAAACACCGGGGCATTATCATCATTCTTGATAGTTACAAAACCTTTACTGCTGATATCCACATCCAATGCAGTGCTCAGATTGCTGAATACGAGGGCAACAATTTCATCGTCTTCAACAGCTTCGTCAGCAACAGGGGTAATATTGAATTGCTGGGTTTCTCCACTGGTTCCTGTAAAAGTTAATGTCTCATTTATCAGTGCGGTATAATCATTATTTGCTATCGTGGCTGAACTGTCTTCTGTAGAAACATCTACAGTAAAACCTCCGTCAACAGGGTTGTCAAGTGTAGCTGTAACTGTAATTGCACCGTCATCTTCATTACCATTAACATCTGCAATTGTTAACACAGCCTGATCATCATTTGTAATGGTAAGTAAAGCTCCATCCGTAATATCAATATCTCCTGAGGCTACTTTTACAGGGTTTAAACCACTCATGGAGAGTTTCACTATTTCATCTGCTTCTACTTTGGAATCATTAACAAGCGTAACTACAACCTGCTTTGTTTCCCCTGCACTGCCTGTAAAGGTTACTGTTTCTGAATTCAGCGCTGTATAGTCGTTGTCAACTGTTGTTGCGGTGCTGTCGCCTGTGCTTACATCTACCCCAAACCCGCCATCTACTGCTTTATCTGTAACCAGTGTCAGGATAGCTGTACCACTACCTTCGCTGGCAGCAACATCAGCGATAGTTACTACAGCCTGGTCATCATTGGTAATGGTTCCTGTACCTGTGGTATCTGCGATAAAGGAAAGCCCGGTATTGTTTGATAGTGTTAGCACAAAAGTCTCCGCAGCTTCTACCACTTCATCACCCGGGACGTTAACATCCACGGTTTTCGAACCCTCACCTGAGTTAAAAGTGAGTGTTCCGGAGGTATTTATATAATCGTTATCAGCAGTAGTGGCTGTGCCATCCGAAAGTGCGTAATCTACCGTTACAGTACTTGTTGCTGCATTGTTCAAACTTACCGTAAAGGTTAATATCGCTGTTCCGGAATTTCCTTCAGTAACTGAGGTATCGTTTACTGAGAATTGTACCGCATCATCATCAATAATGGTGATTGTTTCAGACTGGACTCCATCTTCTGAACCATTGGTCACCCCGGTTATTTCAGCTATAATGGTTTCATTTCCTTCTGAATCGGCATCCTGTGTTGCAGTTATGATAACAGCAGCATCTGCTGAAATCTGCCCTGCACTCACTACAATACTTGTACTGGCCGTATTATTGTAATCCGTTCCGTTTACAGCAGTACCTGAATATCCAATGGTAACGGTTACATCTGTAGTGGAAATCGCAGACAGGGTTGCAGTCAAAGTGGCTGTACCGGATGCTTCTGCAATACTTGAGTTATCAACTGAAAGGGTTACCGTTGGTTCCCCGTCTATTACAAGTGCTTTGTTATTGCCTAAGGAACCGGAAGCTCCGGGAGTTGGAAGAGTCAGCGTAGCATCATTCCCTGCATTATCCCTGATACTGGTACCTGCAGAAAGAGCAGATGTATTTATATAATCCAAATCTGCTGAAACATCCCCTGTTTGAACAGTATAGGAAAAGTTGAGGGTATCTGTACCCGAACCGGAAGAATAATCAACCACCTGATCCACACCTCCTGTTTCCAAAGTTAATTGGGGAGTTCCGGTTACAACTACTGCTTCATTGAATATAACCTGGATGGCTATTATATCACCGGCATTATACGTTCCGTTTGCCGTACTTGAAGTAACTGAGCTTATTGTTGGAGCAGTTCGGTCTAAGAGAATAGTTTCGCTGGCCTGTGTAGCACTGTTACCTGCTACATCACTCACATCGGCTGTTACCGTGATATTGCCTTCGTCTAATCCGCTGATATCAGCATCAGTCGCCGCCCAGGCATTACCGGATACTGTTCCGGTCACCTGCACGGTTGGGTTTGAACCATCGTTAAAAATTACTGTTACTGTCTGGCCATCTTCCGCTCCGGATGTTGTACCGCTGATCGTTACGTCATTGTCCTCGCTTGCATTTACAGCATCATCTCCTTCGATTGGAGTAGTTATTGTAATTGTAGGTGCAGCTTGATCAATGGCATACACTTCTTCGCTGTTTATGGTACCTGCAAATGCATTCCCTGTTGTATCAGTAATGTCCTGCCCTCCTGCAAAGTCCAGGTCCAGTTCCCCGTCTGTGTTGATGGTGCTTACCGTCACATCAAATACGGAGTCCACTGTTTGGGTACTGAAACCAGAAATAGCTGCTGTTCCTCCTGCACCGGCTCCTGAGATTGCAAAATCTGCAGCGCTGATATTGGTTACGTCCTTGTTGAAGGTAACCCTGAAAGTAACACTTGAAGCATTGGTTAATGAATCGGTTGGGCTTTGACGAACAATACTTGTTACGATTGGTAGCGACTGCCCGTTCACAGTGATCTCAATTTCTGAAGCTGCACTTTCATTAGTTCCATCAGATACTTTTAGCTGGACTGTGCGGTTTGCGGTTTCCCCATCAGTAATACTGGGATCATCTCCTGCCTGGTAAGTCAGGGTCCGCAAGGTAGCCTGATAATCGGCCAGGCTGGCATTGCCGGTAAGGGTTAATACCCCGTTAGTACTGTTATAGGAAGCACCAATTCCCCCCTGGGTAGTAACAGACAGTATATCTCCTGTTAAAAAACCTGAACTGATAGTAACCGTACCTGAAGCGAGTTCGGTATCATCAGCGTCAAAAATGGTCAGGGCATTATCTAAAATCACAGCCGTACCATTTTCATTGGCTGAGGCAGTAGCAGCCGCCAATACAATACCGGGTATGGGCAGGCTGAATACGGCCAGGGCATTCTCACTTTGTCCGGAAGCATACAGGTTTAGACTCAAAGGGTCTGTAACCATTCCTGACACTCCCGCCAGGCCATCTGTTGTGTTAACACCATCAATGCGGGCTGTTTCGATAGTAAGCATCCCGTTGGTTGTGTTACGGTTGAAAACCGTAATTGCATTATCACTCAACGCGCTGGCGTAAACATAACGTCCGTCAGGACTTGTTGCGAGGCTTCTTATACCCTGTAGAGTAGTTATGCCATTAACACCTTCTTTATGTTTTTCAAGAAAAGTAAGCTCTCCCGTTGTAATGTTTCTGGAAAAAGCCAGCAGGCTGTTTCCATTTTGTGCACTTACATAAACATGTTCGTTATCCGGTGAAAGTACAAGCGAGGCCGGCGATAACATATCAGTAATCCCGCCCACACCATTTTGGACGGTTGAAGCTAAGGTGAGAGCACCTGTACTTACATTCCGGGTATAAACGGAAACCGCATTATCGTCCGTAGAAGTAACATACAGGAAGCCGCCGTCTGAAGTAACAGCTATATTATTGATTGGGCTGGAAGGCGCACCAAATGCCTGCCCTAGCAGGTTTCCATTAACACCATCCAGGTGTTGTTCTACAAAAGTGAGCTGCCCCGTGGAGGCATCCCTGCTGAAGACTACCAATCCATCTGTATTTCCGCTAACAATATATACCGATTTGTCATCCGGGCTTACTGTTACGGAAACCGGACCATCCATAGCAGAAGCTACAGACGTACCCAAGTCTTCTACAAAAGTAAGGGCCCCGGTGGTGTCATTTCTGGAAAAAACGGTTACCGCATCATCCGTTGGCGATACCGCATAGACATTTTTGCCATCTGCACTAATATCTACCCCAAAGGTAGCAGCGAGATTATTAGCTCCATTCGTTCCATCTTTAATCACATCAACATAGGTCAGTGTACCATCTACCGGGTCTCTGCTGAAAATACCAATTCCAAAATCACTTACAGCAGCTACATACACGTGTTTGCCATCCGGGCTTACAGCAGGGTCGCTGGACAAAGCCAGGCCATCCACCCCGTCAACTCCATCTTTAAGCACTTCTATATATGTAATAGCATCAGAAATTGCCACCGGCCCCTGCAAAGGGCTTTCTACCGGGTTACCTGCAGTAGTGCCATCGTTGGGTGTAACTTCAAAGCTGATATATTTGCCTTCATCACCAGTTACTAACGTATAATTCTGGCTGGTAGCTCCTGTTATGGCCGTCTTATTTGTACCCGAACCGTCATCGGAGCGATACCATTGGTAAGCGCTGCCACTTTCAGTATCGTTTTCTGCATCTGCATAGGTATAGGTACCTGACAGTTGCTCTCCTACCTCCAGCGTTCCGGAAAAAGATACATTTGAAGCCGTGGGGGGAGTGTTCCCGGAAGCAGCGGCTGAAAAATCAAAGGTATCCATAACCAATATCATTGGATCACCGGAGCTGATTTTGATTTCGTCAATATTTTCCCAATCCGGGTCTGATCCTGTATTAAAGGTTACGGTACCGGACCTGTTTGAAATAACGGTATAGTTTACCGATCCCGAAGCATCCGAGCTCGACAGATCTATCGCATCGGAAGCCACAGAAACACCATCTCTGAAACCCTCCAGCGTGATATTGTTGGTACCTCCTCCGCTTGTGCCCAATTCAAAAGAAACGATACTGAACTCACTTCCCGGCGAAGCAGCGTTTGATATCACCAGGCTTGTAAATGAAGCCGTGGTACTGGTAATGTTTACAAAAAAAGCATTATCACCATCGTCTAACGGAGTATCCCCAACTCCATCAGCTGCAGCATTAAATCCCGTTGATGTATTTGCTGTGAACGTAAGGTCGTTAATCGTAACACTTGTGGCAGGTGTGGATGGGGAAGCCCCGGTAAAGTTCTCATCCGCAGGCGTTTGTGCCCAGGCAAAAGATGTGCTCGCAATAAAAACCAGACTGAAGGTATTCAGAATTGGCCGAACCAGCTTCTTATATAGGATTAGTTTTTTATTCATTGAAGTTTCGATTTTCTGAAATAGGATTAAGAATTAACTACGTGCTATGATCGCGAAGGATATATCCCATCCAATGCTATTATATAATGTAATACCAGATATGGCTGCATTAGACTAATCGGCAAGGGATCAGTACTCCCTGTATTCCCCACAACTATATCTCCTCCCGGATTAACTGGGGTTGGAATTGTAACATCCACCTGTACAGCAGCCGGGTTCATATATACATCTGGCTGATCTGTATAGGATTGTACCTGTGTGAAAGAAATATCCGGGCTTATCCCCCAATACGCCCCATTCGGGTTATTTGTAGGTGTTCCTGCGGTTCCGGCCGATACACTTACACTGGTTGCTGGGACAATTGGCCCGAAATCTTTGGGTGAAAAAGTAGCAGCATGTGTATGGGCTGGTAAATGATTGATATCAAGCTTTGTTATTGGATAACCTCCAAATTGTCCCAATATAAAATTCCCATAATATGGACTGTTTCCGGCACCTGCCACCACACGGCCCCGCAAATCCGGGAGACCGAACGTACTTCTTCCATCGCCGCCAAAGCGATCTCCTATTAAAGAATACAAAGCTGTATAATCAGATATACTAACAATTTGCCCTTCACAAAAAGCCCATCCCTCGGGGGCAAATGTATAAGGTACCAGTGAAATTTCGCCTACAAATGGTTCTTCCAAGTTTTTTCCTCGTTATTTTTTAAAAATTAAATCCCCATGTAAATATTCTGCCAGCCACTTACCGGAGAATCGATAACAGATCGGTAATTCATTTTTGACATATCTGACTTACAAAGAATCTTTCTTTTAATCGGCTTATTTGGTTTTAGCCTGTTTTCAAGAATGTAAATTTCTGAACTTTTCACTGTTTTCTCAAGAGTTAAGGCGATATTCTCTCTGTCATCAGAGACCGTATGTACATTATCATGTTTATTTATGATCACTTTAGCAGCTTCTTTACCCAATTGCTCAAATATACCGTACGGCTTTGTCCATTCTTCCTCAAGATCTGAATCGTCAATTTTTCTGAAAGCATGTATTGCAGAATACACAACCAGCTCTTCATCTACTGGTTCTGGTGATATGCCACCAAGAAAATACCGGCTTGAAATAAGCAGGATTTTTCTATGCAATCCTCTTTTTATGAACGCATTCATAAATTCTTGTGCTTCCTTCCCGCAAAAGGCACAAAAAACGAAATCGGGAGCTTCGCGTTCAATGGTATCCATAATGCCAGCCATATCTACCGGCTTATCAACACCTTTAAAGTTACCTGAAGCCAATATACATTCACTTCCAGGCTTAGCGGAAGTCATTCCCATTCTCAACATTTTCAGAAAACAATATCCAATATCGTACAAAGAACCTGCGAGCAATCCTTTTGTACCAAACTGTGTTACAGCCCAATGACCTATTGCCCAAATCTGCATCCATAAATAATCAGAGTTAACCTGGACGTTTGTTCCTGATACTACATTACCCGGAATATGCTCCCCAATGTTCGATACTAACATCGGATTTTCATTTTGAACTTTTCCCACTATTCCTTTCAGTGTTAATGACGAAACCAGGCCAGTTATGTAGTCAACATCATGAAAGTGATTCAGCTTGTTTATCGCCTTAATCACCTGGCCTACCTGTCCCTCGCTTATATATTCGGGAAACAATTCATACTCAAAGCCCTCAACTGAATCTAATGCGTGTTTTAGGCCACTTATATATTTCTTACCCATTGGGTATATAGAGGAATATGGGATAAGCACTCCCAATAAAAATTTCTCCGAACGTCGATTGTACTCTTTTGCCACAGTCGGTAAGTTTTGGCTCATTAGCTTATTAAATGATGAAGTAATATATATTATATGGCTTCACCCGGCATAGCATCTTTGATTCAAAAACTTGTAATTATGATTCAGAACAATTTCAATACTTTCGAAGCGAATCTATGAATTTAGCAAAGGCTCTTCGCATAATCCTTTCAGAAAAGAGTACTTATTCCTCAATAAAGAATAGTTTGGATTTTCTTCACCACCATTTTAGCAGCAAAACCGGAATTTATGCCGGAGACCTCACTTTTGAAAAAGGAACAGATACTAAAAACGGATGGGTAGTTAGTCCAGTGATGGCCGCTCACTGCCTGATTGATATTGAACGTACTACCCGTTTTCTAAGAGGTATTTACAAAGCTATTGAGCATTATATTAAAAGCCATCAGCAAATACAGATTCTGTATGCCGGTTGCGGGCCTTATGCTACATTGTTGACTCCCTTCACCGCGCTTTACACTCCTGAACAACTCCGCTTTACTTTCCTGGAGATAAATGAAGAATCTATAGCTGCCGTAAAGAAATTGTATAGAGCTCATGATTTGAATTCTTTTATCGATGATGTAATACTGGCAGATGCCAC
The DNA here is from genome assembly GCA_006969905.1 of Balneolaceae bacterium. Classification (GTDB taxonomy): domain Bacteria; phylum Bacteroidota; class Rhodothermia; order Balneolales; family Balneolaceae; genus Balneola. Next base: position 3,218,735 of record CP030887.1, read on the forward strand.
AAATCCCAACCTCAAGTTTGGAAATCCTTTCCATATTATCGTTTCTGAAACCATGCAGGTGGCACTCCGAAAAGAATGCCAGGTACCCATCACAAGAAACCTGGTTAAATTTTTAACTCCTGATGGCACCTTCATACCCGAATATATTTCCCTGGATATTTATCTGACAGGTTCCCTGGATCCAATGAACCCCGGAGATCAGAAAAAAGAGTATGTCGGCACCGCCTATGAACTTGATTTCCGAAACGTACCGGAACCGAATCATAAAACTGTTATTACCGTCCCCTCTTCTGAACTCATTCATCTTCAGTTGTTTACGGAGATCTATCTGTACGGTGGGGAAAGGCTAACCCTTCGCCAATCAAGTTTAACACAACCCTTGACCTTAGACCGATTTAAAGACAAGCGACCCTCCACCATTCAATTCACCTACACAGAAGGTCCCAGGCCTGAATTGGTTTTTGAGTATATTTCTTAATCTTTATTGCTCATCCGTTCCACAATTCTATCTCTATTCGCTATTTCGTTCTCAGCATAAACCATTTTATTCTTTAAATATTCCATCTGGCTGGTTGTGAACAGCGATTTTATTGTTACAATTGCTAATACAAAATACAAGAGTGGCAAAAGTAAATACAGAATAAAAACACTTGTTAAATAATTTACTACCAACTGTCTTATTTTTTTTGCTGCAAATTGTATAGCCTTTTTGGTTAACCTGAAGTCCTCTTCGAAATGGAATCCAATTTGAGGCACCCTTTCTTCAACTTTGTCCTCAATCCTCTGGAATAGTGTTAAATGGTCTTTTCCTTTCAAACTGTCTTGCTTCATCTGCTGCTCTTTACGCTGTTTCAACTCTTCCTCTCTTTTCTGTTCCTTTTTCATAAAATCAGAGTGAATAAGTGTTAGTTGAGAATGAAGAGATTCAGGACCACTAATTTGTAATTTGTGATCAATATAGCTGATCCCACTTGCAAAAATACTAAGCCCCGGGTTTAGGAAAAGTCCAAAAATCAGAAACTGGTACGCAAGGGTTTTCCTTTTTTTAAACAGAGCAATAACCCATAAAACCATCAGAAGTACCAGTACTACTTTGGAATGAGTAATTTTGAGAATAATAAGCTGTGACAATAGAATTATCGCACCCAACGAAAGATATTCAAGAGCACTATTAATTGATTTTGAAGCTCCTTCAAAGATCCCTGAGATAAACGGTAACCTCACCGATGAAGATGCTTCAGAAACCAAGTATAAGCTCTCTAAAATCGCAAGGTTTTCTATGGATTTTTCTGAAGCTTTCTCCAATTCAGAAAGTGAATGGGTATAGAGCGGATTGTACCAGGCAAAAATCAATATACCCAATAACAGCAGCAGAACCCCATACTTCTTTAAAAAAAGACTCATTTTATTGTATTTGGTAATTTTTAAGAGTACTTAAATCACCATTAAAATGACTCAGATCAACATTATTTGTGCCTGCTATTCCAGGTAATGTTCCGGCATTCGTAAACTGCCAGAATGCCCAATCTTTCCACCCTTTGGGTAAAGTAGGAAGGTCTTTTTCTTCCCATTCAGCAATCCATAACGGACAATATTCAAAATTCTGGGTAATGGTTTTATTCCAAAAACCATCATCGGTGTAAATGATAGGATAACGGCCTATTGAATCTTTGACTGTTTCGATCCAAACCGTTATACCCTTTGTTAATGAATCAGGATCAACACCATGAGAAACCTCGATGTCCAAAACCGGCAAAATATCTCCTTTTTCATGCTTTACCGTAGTCAAAAAATGATTTGCCTGGATTTTCGGGTCATCTTTTGGATCATAAAAGTGATACGCTCCTCTTATAAATCCAAAGTTTTTAGATGTAAGCCAATTATGCTCAAAATTTGGATCTACATCTTCAGAACCTTGTGTTGCCTTTATGAATACAAATTCAATTTTCTTCTTACGGAGATCCAGCCAATCTATTTCTCCATCCCAGTGAGAGATATCACATCCCAAAGTCCGATCAACTTCCTTTAAACTTAATGCCCCAGTCGGAACTTTGCTATCATTTCGGGAATATATCCCTTTTGAGTGTTGAACCCAGTGGTATACATGAAAAGAGAGGGATAGAACTATAATCCCAATAAGTATCAAAAATGTTTTCAGTGTTTTCATTTTGCAGTGTCCGGTTGAGGGTTAAAAACCAGAACTTTTCCGTCCGGTTTTGGATTAGCCAAATCCCGCGTTTCAGTACCCATAATATGTCCAAGTTCTTTTTCAGTAAAACCACAACTGGAAAGAAGGTGCATTATGGCTGTATGATTAAGGCCTTTAATCCGCAACCTGTTTGCAAGAGTTTGTACCATTTCCCTGGAAATTTCATTGCTTATTTTTTCAGGAACTACTTCATGAATTACTTCAGGTAATACGCTGGTTACTTCTTTTTCAATTATACCAGTTACAGAAGACAACCCGGATTTTTCCCAAAGTTCTTTTACATGGTCTTCCGAAAAACCATGCTTTGCCATGAGCTGTTTGATCTCCTGCTCTCCTTTACCAAACCAGCGGTGGAGCATTTCCATCAGCTCATGGGGAGGAACCACTTTTTTAAAAAGGCGAATAATTATATTGCTGAGTCCCATAATTTTTATCCTCCGTTTTGAAATTTAATATTAAACCTCACGTTTTCTACTCCTTCGATCATCTGAAGAGCAAACTCGGAGGCAGTGATTTTTTTTTCAAGCACACTCCCGATACTGTTTGCCAGAGAACTTACATCCAACACCCGGTTTGATGCTCCTGCCTTATTACAGGGTATAGGAGAAACAGCCTTTCCGTTTCTAAGCTTTTTTGAATATACAGGTGGTTCTTTTTCGTTACTATCAAAGCCAAAGTGCAAAACCTCTGCTTTCTGATGAATATCAACAGCTGCAATTATATCATCAAATAAACATAGTAATACATTAGGAGAAAGCTTTTCCATGCGAACGGGTTTTAAGGAATTTTCCATTACCACTGCTGGAGTGACACTGGCCTGTTCTGCATTAAAGCCATTCACCTCTAGATGAGGAAAATCGGAAACCGCAGAGGAACGCAGCAGAAAACCCGAAAAATTACCCTGTGCCTTAGCGCTTGAAGGAGATTCTTCTGCCTGACCATCTATCCTGCCTATGCTATAGGCTCCATCCAGAAGACATTCAAGCCAAAAGGGATCCAACTGGAAAAACCGAATAGATTCTATGGGCAGCAAATTTTCGTCGGGAATCAGATAATAAAAAGGAATGTGTTTCAGTAAAGTCAGGTCAGTAAAAAAATTATTGACTACGTCCGGCAAATCAGGAGGCTGATCATCAGTGCTTTCTATACCACCATTCATTTGTAAATGGGGAGATGCTAAATCCTGTTCTGCTTTTGCAGCTAACTGCACATTCTTCTGTTTCCATTGATACCAGGCTGTAGATACCCGCTTATTTCTTAGCATTAATAACCTGCCAAGTTCCCAGGCTGCAGCATAACTTACATCGAACATTCCAACTTCGCTATAAAATTCAAGCAATGAATCGCCACTGGTTACCGGAAGGCTTAACTGTTTTTGATTCTGAAAAGGAATCAATGGCCCGCGGTACCATGAAACTGATTTATCTCCCGTTCTGAAACCATGTGGCAAAGGTACTTTTCCTGATAACAGAAATGAATCCACATTCCCGTTATTTAATGAAGGCAACTGAACCGTACTGGGCGACATATTCAATCCCTTAAACAGCTGTTGGAAATTATGATTATCACTTATACTTGAAAACGACCAGTGACATAAGGAAACCAGGCGTATTAAATCTCCATTTTTAGCTCCCTCACTATTAAATGAAAATGAAGATTCTTGTTCACTGAACCTCCCTTCAAGGCTCACTAAATGCATTACCGTTTTCCCACTTGCTTGCGGAAGCCTGTTTGCCACAATAGCTGAGAATTTTGAAACATCCCCGTCAGATGAAATGCTTTCCCGGGTATGCACCAGGTACGGAAGATCATCATACTCGGGTAACACGTTCATCAATGTATGGTACTCCACATCAATCACCAATACAGTTTCGGTACCACTCTCGCTAGCATCTAATTGTATTCCGGGCCAAAATGGACTTTCTGTCGTCGCATTTTCCAGCGAAGAAGCCGTAACAATCGAAGTGGCAGGAGCTTCACTTTCATCAAATACCAGTAAAGCCAGCCAGGGATACCTTAAAGTTCCTGAAGGTTGACTTTCCGAATCTTCTGGTAGCCTTTGCCAGGGCAGGGTCAACGTATCAAGTAACATTTGTGGCAGCACATTTCCATATACTCCCGCCCCATTTTTGGGAGGAAAAACTGATTTAACTTTGCCAGGCTGTACTACAAAACGAGGGCCAGAGACTACAAAGCTCTGGCTGGAGGATGACGACAAAGATCCTACTTCTTTTCCACTTTCCTGAATGCAGAAGTTATGACTTAACCCAACCTTATAACTCCCATCCAGAAGATTGGGCAACTGGTAGTCTATGAACCTGATTTTTTCTGACGTTTTACTCATGAACTAGAACCCGTTTTAGTAAAAATTTCAGGGCTGTCAATAAATACATTGCTTGTAGCTTCCGCATTATGTATCACTACCGCATCACTTGAAAATCCAAGTGCTGTGAGAATGGCCGTTCGGGTGGAATTAGGTCCCAGTCCGGTTTGAATCGTTGTCCTTGCATCAGAAGGATTAGCTGCACGCACATAACCATCTGTCGTACTATGCCCAAGTACGGTGATATCTATGGTATTAAATGCCAGCTTAGACTTGTCAACTTCTTGTGTACTTTTACTTGGGGATGGCGCAGGAGCCTGGATTGTGTATCCGGTCAGAGCGTTTTCGATGAATGAAGAATCGTTTACTCCCGGGCTGAGTTTGGTACCCCACATTCCGGCGGGTAAATTCTTAGTAGCGGGAGTAAATGCGAATTGATTGGTAACATCATCTTTTTCATCATAAGTCACAGTAATTATATGATCACTGGTGAGGCCCTTGTCATCTGTGATCCCCATTGAACCAATTGCGAAAGAAGCTCCTGTTCCTAAACTCGTTCCGGTTTCACTCACCTGATATCCATTTAAAGCCGGAATCAAGCTGTTTGTTTTGATCACGAAACCGTCCGGGTCAATGATCCAGACTTTGCTGCTGGTTCCATCCGATTGCAGTGTAACTTCTCTTTGTAGCCCTTTCGAAGCCGAAATATCAGTAAAGAGGTTTTCATCGCTTCCGTTTTTAGGAAGAGCTGGCAAAAAGCTGTCCCTGAATTTGGTCCACGAAATGGGCTTTGCAGAAGACGTACTATTCCCGAAATGTATTGCGGGATGAAATCCGCAGATGTCCAATTCAGCATATCCTCCAAAGTCAGGACCGGATAGTTCCAGGCTTGCGCCAACGCTTACTTGAAAGATATGGTGAATCCCCCATACTGAAATCCGGTAGGAAACTCCGAAATCGAGATAAACATCTGCTTCATAATAATATGGTTGCCATCCTATAATAAAGTCAGCATCCACTTCAAACCAAGCACTCAAATTGCCATCTTTAAATACCGCAGAGAGACTTCCTCCCGCCATTACCGCATGTGGAACCAATGCAAAATAAAGTTCTCCATTCAGTGAAATTTTGCTATCCACCTGCCAGTTAAAACCCAACCTAGGAACGACAGGATAATAAGAAGGCACAATAAATTTAGGGTGATAGCCACCCAGCGTGACCACAAAATCGCCGGAATGTTCTCCATCCAACCATGAATAGAGGGCAAACCCTCCCGTCAAATGACAGCTTTGGGATAATACATAGGAGTTAGATGTCAACTGGGCCTGAACACCAATAAATCCTTCGGATGGGATATAAAAAGCTTTCAAGGCCATTTGTACTTCTGCCAGCGGATTTATGGTATCGTCGGACTCATCAGGAGTGGGAAGTATAAGATTTGATAATCCAAGCACATCCACTTCCAGTTCTTCTCCAAGTTTTACCGTCAAGAGGGCAAAAGAATCAATCAGTTTGAAAGAGGAAAACTTGATCCCAATGGCGAAAAATTCTTCACCTACCTGTGGTGGTATCCAGATATGAAGACTATCCATTGCATTCATCAGATCCGTTTGATTCTGAGGCGGAGCTGCATCCGTCATGGCATCGGCTACTAGCGGGAAGTACTGAACCTGGTTAATGGTGGGGATTTGTAAATTTCGATTGTAACCGAAACCGGTAACCAACCCTGTAACATAAAAAAAGCTTGGCCCTCCTAATGATTTATCCAGCACAGCGTAGAGAAACAGTGAAGAATGCCCCTCGAACCGGGCATACGAACCCAAAGCTGAAAGTCCCAGTGCCGACGTTTCAATAAGTGCCATACCATCATATTCATCGAAGCTCTTTCCCTGAGGATCTTTCCCCTGAACCCGCATAAACATCCCCCCAATGTTGATGCTGTCATTCTGGTAATCAATCCCTATTCCATCCAGGCTAAATGTGGGATCAAACTGTGTAATCGGGGAACCAATTCCGAGATCAATTAGACTTAAGTTCAGCCCACCTGCAGTTAACGAAGCATCCATTTCGAAATAAAGCACCCCATTGGAATACTTAACACCAACTTTCTGAAGGTGAACCGGACCGAAATTCTTTTGAAGACTCAACCATGAAATCCCATTTGCCGATTCCTGTGGAAAAGTTTCCGCCGCCAGGGAGTTATTCGCCAGAATCGGAGAACCACCTGCTGTTTCACCGCCTGGTACCAGATTGGAAACAGTTCCCGGCACGGCCTGGCTGCCATCCACCGGATACCCATCTGCATTCGCACCAATATTAAGCGGCATGGTAACAGGCAAACCGCCAATGTTCATAGATGCCGTAATAGAAAATCCTTTGGCAATGGCTTTTGGCGGAAACTGAAATCCGGTTTTTGGATCGGCCTGCTGAATGGACTGAATATCATTTATTGTAAGCGCTTCGGTGGCGAACAAAGGCTGAATATTGAACTGAACCTTTTGGGCATTAGAAAAATACCGGCCAACAAGTGGCAGGTTGGTCAAATCTATACCGGTACCGATGTTAGCACCCAACAGGTATTTACTATGACTTTTAGCTGCCGATTGTTGAACCGTTTTGCTTTGTTCTGCTTTTTCTTCCGCTTCACTTCCATTTCCGTCCGCAGCTGCCGGGGCACTTCCCCCCAAAGCAGCTTTGTCGGGTGTTTGTCCGGACACATCGCTTGCAGGATCAGTATTCTGTTCCTTGCTCGGTGCGGCTTGTGCTCCTGAAGCACCATCAGAAATCATCGCTATAATCGCATCATTAAGTGTGATGCTTAACCCTTCCGGCACGATGCTTCCCAAATCAGAAGAAATATCGGTTGCAAGGGTTTTAATATCCGTAGAAGTGCCGTCCAGGTTGGTATAGCTGGCCAGCAGGATTTCCATAGTATTTGACTCATCAAAAGCCACATCAAACTGCTGGTTGTCAACGGTGAGTACCCCGGAAAAGGATTTTTCGTATTGACCTTGATTGTGAGTGAGGACTATGTTGAGTTGGAGATCAAGCGGTTTGGAATCTACCTTGAACTGAGTTTCACATTCAAAAGTGAAGTTTTTGGTAGTACTATCATAAGACAATAATATGGAAGTTAAAGTCACTGAAGTCAACGCTTGCGGAAAGTCAGAGTCAGGTAATCCCAATTTATCCGCCAAATCTTCCATCCAATCACCTATAGCCAGACCATCCCCGGTAATAGGTTGATACGAAGCATAGATATCAAATCCCGTTTCTGAGGCGATAAATGAACCTTTGAAGAGAATTACCCCGATAATGAACGCACCTTCAAATTGGATTTGCGGCACTTCGGAAATTGTCATGGATAGATCAATACTTACAATCTCTACCGTTGTATTACCCAGCTCAAAAGTGAGGCTTCCGGTAATAGCTCCATAAAACCCGAATTGCTTATCCGGTAAATCACCCCATAAACTCAATGAGCTTAACAGAATGCTATCATTCGAAAGTGAAGCTCCGGTTTTATCTTCGATCCAGGGTTTAAGGTCAATAGTTTGCCCTTGCTGTAATTCTATCTCCACCCTGAAATCCGGCAAAGAAAGTTGTCCTTCAAATACTGGTTCCGTTGATGTTGCCTTGCCGAATTGGAAATCTCCGGATATGAAGCCATGAAAGCTATCATAGGCCATATAGGTATATTCGATCACCGGATTGGAAACCACAATATCTGTATATGGAATCGTCCAAGAGTCCTGGGATGCAATATCCACCGTCACGTGGTGGAATTTCTTTTCTTTTGGATCAAACCCGATGGTAACAGCAACTATGTAGAAAGATTCTAATTTCTGTACAGACTTGGGGATATTAATTTTATCTGCCGGAATGCCAAAAATGCTTTGAATATCATCGATTGCATTTTCAATTGAAAACTCTCCGGCAGGGAATTCCACCGTAAAAGACCAGACAAAATTCCCTTTCAACAATGGAGCTGAAATCACATATTGATTGTTGTTGAATTCAATGATTCCACTGAACAACATCTGAGAATTGCCCTTGCCCTGACCATCTGTAACGGCTACCAGGCTAAACCCGAAATAATCCAGTTGAAAACTTCCTATAGTCAGACTTGGATTGGAGAGAAACACATCCATATACAATTCCAGTCCCCCAGTGGATGGATAGGAAATCGTGCCACTTACATCCAGCGTATCATTTCCTGCTAAGGCCAGAATAGTTGGATCTAATACCGTTTGATTGGCTGTACCCGATAAATCAAGCTTTGCCTGAAAATTTAATCCCTGTATAAGCGAATTTGTGGGATCATCTTGGGTAACTATCGTGAATACCGGCGACTCGAATACCAGATCGTAGAAATAGCTGGGTTTGGTGGTAAGCACAAACCCGTTTTCTTCTGTTCCCGTATAGGCAGGAAGGTCAGGAAAAGCAGTTTGGAATGACCATTTTTTTGCATCCGGGGTAAATTGCCAGTTCTGAACGACTTCCCCGGTCTCCTCAGAAACAGTAAACGTTGCTACTACGGCACAAGGAATATTCAAAAACGTAGTATTCGCACTGATAGTAACACTTTGTCCATCGTCAGACCCTTTCGATGTAACGGCACTAAGCGCTAAGCTCTTTACACCCGAATACCTCAGAATCTCTTTTAACAGTGGCTCTGAAACTTGAGTTATTTCCAGACTTGATTGGCCGGAAATAGCTTGGTAAATGGAAGAAAGGTTTGGATTAAGGGTTGCCATCTTACTCTCCATAAGGATTTATCTCCCACTTCCCATTTTCATAAATGTATAATGCGTAAGAGGAGCCTGTAGCTGTAAACGTTTTATCATTGTTATATTCAACTTTTTGAATATTGGTATATACAGGAAAACCATTTTCATAACATTGATAAGTAAATAAACTTTCTTTTTTGCTTAGAAAATTATTTGCAATCCAGGGGTGTTTATCTTTTCCATTTAAAGTATTGTAATCATCTAAATAAGCATTTTTTAATTCCTCAAAAGATTGAAGAGTTTCTAATATTTCATCTTTTATATTTAGTGCCCTTCCAATAGGTTCGTGATAAGGATGCTCCCATTTAGAACCTGCACTGACAGTAATGAGATCGGGAGCAGTATGTTTAACCCATTCTTTTGAAGTTCCGGCTTTGCTGCCATGATGACCCAGTTTAATTACACAAACACCCCCATCAGTATTTTGAGTTTTATTGTCAAATACTCTATTGATGATATGCTCTTCAACTGGCTTTTCCGCATCCCCCATTAAATAAACGTAGTTAATAGAATTACCAATTTTCCATGCAATTCTTAAACATATACTATCTTGATTTTTTCGAGAAGGTGATTTTAGACCTGTAGTAGTAGCCATATTTGCCGACAATACCCAAACAAAGTCATTATTTGATCCTAACAGGTTTTTATTGTTTTTCCCATCAAGGGTGTTTAGAAAATCAACTAGAACTTGTGGTTTTGGGTTTAAGTGATTTATTCCATCATAGTCTTCCAATTTACCGCCAACATATATATTCTCAAACGTATACTCATCGGCATAAAGATTGTTCACCATATTGTAGTGATCACTATCCCCATGAGTCAGTACGAGATAATCAATTGACTTTTCTTTTGGGTTGACTTGATTAATGCAAGCTTTGACATTTCTAATCCCTATATCAGAATTCTGTTTGGAGCCACAATCAACTAAAATGGTAGTTTGGTTATCATCCGGTAACACAATAAAAGTAGAGTCTCCCTGTCCTACATCAAGGAAATGAACCTCAAGGCATTTTCCGATTTTATTTTTGTCTGGCTTAATATCTTTAGAAGATTCAATTTTTACTATTTCTGACAAGAAATTACCTGCTTGTTGATTAGCAGTAAATATGCTGCTCACCACAGAAGAATTATTCAAAGAATTAGTATTAAATATTTTATTGATTTCAGCTTGTCCTGCTAAAATAGCTTGCGCTAGGTCTTCAATTTTTGATTTTGATAAATTTTCATAGTTTAAGTTCATTAAGGCCTTTAGATGGGATATGTTTTTATTTAGTTCCATTTGTTGCTCTGGCGCCTCACTTATCATTCTATTGTTATTAGAAAGCTCTTTGAACAGATTCTTAAAATTTCCAAGACACTCCGAAGCCCATGTCATTATAGACTTACTGTTATCGACTGATTCAATACCAGTTAAAGTATCAACGCAGTTACTTATATCATTCTTCAATTTTTTGAATCCTTTTAAATCCAATGGATCTTTGGATAAAACTGAATCAATTTGTTTAATTAACTGGTTTAATTCCTCGACAATATTTGTAATTCTCCCAATTCTCTGATCTTCCTGACTCTCCCGAACTTGCTTTCTTTTTTTTGATTCTTCCGATTTTTGCTTAATTATTTTTTCTTTTTCCTTTTGAACCTTAAATCGTGTATTAAAGTTTTTAGTTATTGGTGATCCTTTTTTCTGCCCCTCTACCTGTGTTGGGTTATAAAACTCCTCTTTAATGTCCGAAGATCCTTTTTTTGACTTTGGAGCCATGAGTTTAAGTTTTTTTTTCTAAAATTAAATTATCCTCTAGTCTATCCATTTGTTGGTTGTAGACAAATACATGGCCTTCTACTTTCAAACTAATAGTAACATTCATCTCCATCCCCTCAACACTTAATGATATAACTCAGTGCATAAAACGGCGGCAGGTTGTTGTGAACCTGGTTACCACTATTATTATCAGAGATTCCATTCTCTGTGGTAGGTTTCTGAATCCATCTTTTACTTTCGTTCATCATTAACATTCTGTTTTTTTTGAGTAAATCAGTTTCAAGACTCATTTCCCTTCCAACTCCTCCACCCGTTTCTGCAAGGTTTCAATCGCTTCATTCTGTTTTTGGATGAGTTTGTGTAGCTCCTGTGTGGCAGAGACATTGAGCATGCTGATGGCATCATAATCTACATTGTGAAAGTCTTCCACCTCCCGGCCATAAACAAAGACATTTCCTTCCTTTTCCGTTTCTAATGTTACCCGGTCCCCGTTTACTTCTTTCACTTCCAGTAATTCAGAGCTATCATCTTCGAAGATCACCTTTAACTTATCACCAGCTTGTACATCTGTATTACCAAGGTTCAATACTCTTTCCCTTAATACAGATTTTTTAAATATATCCGGCACCACATCTGTGTTTTTGGTCACTGCCTGAGGAAACACTTTGGCCAGTTGCTGGCCGATCACTTTTTTGTGTGATCGGGTGCCGTGCTGAATGATATCTACGTATTGATAGTCGGTAATTTCAATCCGGTCAAGAATAGCCAGATCACCAGCCGAGTCAGTAATGCCCACAATGTTTTTGATGCGGGCATCTGAAGTTGCATCAAATTCTGTAGCCACAACCCGGTTGCTGGCATATATGGAGTAGTCGGCTCCCGTATTATTTCCATTAACCTTGCCGACAGGAACGTCATGAAGACATAACCATGCGTAACTATTCACAGGACTATTTACAGACCCCTCTATTTGTAACTTGGCTTTGGTAATATTGTTCGTGCCAATCCCAATATTTCCCTCAGTGGTGACAATAAAAGGTGTATTTCCTTGAGAATCATTTATTTGGATGGGAGACCCTTCGGCGTCTTCTGGCATGGAAATAAAAAGACCCGCGTAGTAGCCATTTCCAGTCTGAGAATCCCCAATTAAGATCCCATTTACAGAGGAGCCTGCAGGATATGGAAGTGCAAAAATGGAATCATTCGTTGGATATTGATTGATGCCAACAGCTCCGGGACTAACATCTCCATTGTCATTAGGTTTTACCCCGAACAGGGGTTTCCCGTCTGAATCGTTGATCAGGAGTGGATAAACTTGACTATTCTGATCAACCGCTACAAATACTCCGGCAAACTGGTTGTTGGCTGTTTGTGAGTTACCTACCTGTAAACCATTTTTTATTACCGTTCCATTAGGATAGGGCATAGAAACAGAAGCAGAGGTACTGTCATCGGGTTTACCTTCCTCTACTCCAACACCCAGCATTCCTTTTATGTAAGTGTTTCCCGTGCCTCCTTCTACCATGAGCATTGGGGTATAATTAGTGGTATAAAAACCCACTTCCCGATTTTCGTTGGTATGCATGCCAAAACCACCTCTACTAAAATGAGCCTGCGATTTTCCAACTTTAATGATACCCTCATCCCAATCGCTGCTAAGATTTCTTAGCCAAATCACGTTTGGAAACTGTGATGCATCATTATTTTTAAAATTGCCAATTTCTAACCCATTTGGGCTGCCACTACTATGTAGTTGATTAGCTTCCAGGCTGCCGGTGGAAATAATATCGCCATCTACTGTGAGGTTACCGTTGGAGATGGTTGCACCGTTAGCAATGTTTACACTACCTTGTATATCCAATTGAGAACCGGGTGAAGCAGTACCCATCCCCACCTTTTGTAACTTTCGTACCAAAGGTGACTTCTCCAACCACAGAGTGAGTTCACCATCCCAGTACCCTGGAACATTCTGGTATTTTAAGCTAACGGGTGTGCGTCCGTTGGGCTGGTTGGTAACTAAATCCGTAAGCGGTACAGTCAGGGTTGTAAATGAAGTGGTACCGGATGCCGGTGACAGGATGTATTCTGTAGCTATTCCTTGATCAGAGGATTTTGAAATCCCCCAGTCTGCATCAGAAAGCTTGCCCGGTACACTGCTAGTGAAATTATCTTCTGTGGCAATGGCAATAGAGTTTCCATTGGTCTGCCTTTCGGGTAGCGTAATAAAGGACAGAATAAATTTTGTCTCCTGGTTTACCGGGATGCTTTCCCCTGTTTTGGTTTGTAGAACAAAGGAGACCGTATTTTTTGTTTTTCCATCATTGAGCAAATCCCCCAGTCCATTCACACTAAATAAAAACGGGCATTCATTAGTCCCGGCATGTTCAACGATCTGCATCACCTGCGTTCTTGTGCCGCTTAAAGGATTAGCAGAATCCTGGGATTGCAAATTGGTATACCTCAACTCAATTCTTGTAACCCTAGAGCCGCCGGTTCCACTAACGGGAAAACCGGATAGTGTAAATGAAACCGCCGAATTCTGGGATGGCCATTGCAGGGCCTCGGAACTCATGATATACAACGACTGAGAGCCATCACTTTGTTTAGCAAAAATAAGCGACCAGCCCGACTGATCTATTTTTATACCTGATACCAGGTGTTCATCCAGGGTTCCCGGCCTGAAACGCAGCTCTATCTGGTAATTTGAGGCTGATACTGTATCATTGTCCAAAGCCGGTATCTTATATCCTGAGCCTGAATTGTTAGTAATTTCAATATAAAGCTGATTCTCCCCAACCTGGCTGGTAATAAACATTACCGTCTGGTTCTTCCCGTTATGAGCGAACAAATTTAATGGGTATGATGCCCTGAAACTAACCGTGTTTTGTGCAGTAGAAGTCTCGGAACCAGGAGCTGCAGGTGTTCCTTTTGATGCAACCGAAGTACTGGTACCTGCCGATGCCCCGGTAGTTTCACTTGCGGGTGTTGCCGGTTTACTGCCACTTCCGGTTATTGAACCTGTGTCTTTAGCAGGTTTTGAATCTGGTGTTGAGCCTGTATTGTCGGTTGCCATAATAGTTCTAGTTCTGGTTTGAAGGATCGGATTCTGAGGTGCTGTCCTGTGTTTCGGTTGTGAGTTGAACTTCCGGGGTCAGCTTCAGCCAGCCCTCCCTGATTCGAATATTTGGGAGAAACCTGGCCTTCGCATCCACATTTGTGAGATACAGGTCATCCAAAAAGCTCTCCAGTGTATGTTGTACTGCTGCAAGTGCTCCCAAATCAGTCATCGTTCTCTGATCTTTTGGTACAATCCGGGCAGATAAGGATGTTGCCTGATCGTCCAGTTGAATCCAGTTGTTGGTAATCATTTGACTCCAAAGTGTAGAGCCGTTTGAAAACTTATTTGTGACTTGTTCAAAAGTTACAATTCCTTGTTTCTGGGTTTGCTGCCAGGTACCATTATTCATCAATTGATTAAACGACCAGCTGTACCCCGGCTCGGTTGGTAGCGGCAACCCAATACCTTCTCCTGTTAATACCGGGGCAGTAAGAAAGCTGATTTGAATTTTTTGCAGTGCTTCAGAGTAATGACTGGGTGGAATTTCCAGTACTTTGGTAGGAAGTACCCCTGTAGTAATATGAAGCTTAGCCCGTGGGTCGAAAAGTACGGTAAGCGTAACTGGATCACTGTTTAGGGATTGCGACAGGTTAACCGGATTCTGTGTGTGAGAAATAATTGGAGCCGCTGAATTTTCAGCCCTGGCTTTTACCATACTTTGAACGGCATAGAAGGTGTCTTCTCCTTCGTTTGAATACGGCTCCTTCCAGTATCCTAACACACCGTCATTCAACTGTGAGAACTCTCCTATCCTTATTGGAATATCAATTTCTTGAAACTGATCGGTACTTCTTTCCCCATGCTGTAGTGTGTATAAAAAAGAATCCCAGCTTTGGTCGGTCGCAAGCTCCCCTTCCGCATTTACGGCAACACTGATGCGGGTAACAGCAATAGGCCGCCCCATAAGAATAGATAAACCGATATTCTGGGCCGATTTTTCAGGTTGTATATTTTGAAGTCCTGAATCCAGAGCGGATATAAAATTATCCAGGTATTCTGCACCCTGGTTAATAATAAACTGAACAACAGACTGCAGATGATAGTTGGATATTTGAGATACACTAATCGGACTGGGATCACCAGGGGATGAGTGCCAGGGCTGTGCTGCATCTGTAGTTATAGATCCAAGGCTGTTGCCCTGGTTATCGTACACCACCAGACTATTGTCCAGGTTATTGG
This sequence comes from Balneolaceae bacterium, assembly GCA_006969905.1. Classification (GTDB taxonomy): domain Bacteria; phylum Bacteroidota; class Rhodothermia; order Balneolales; family Balneolaceae; genus Balneola. Next base: position 3,234,113 of record CP030887.1, read on the forward strand.
GTAATAGCCAACCACAAATAGGCGTAGTTGCAGGATGATCGTTTAGTTCGATTTCATCATCAGCAGCTGAAATCCAATGACCATCCACCTGGCAGGGCTGGCAAAATCTTGGAGGCAACAGAAAACCATTGCCTTCATTAAATGGCATTGTTTCATTTCCAACCCAGTTCACCTCAACATCTTGAGTTAACCCAAAAGTACCAACTACTTTTAGGTCATTAACCATAAGATTACCTGCCCTTATTGGATTAAAATCCAGCTCAGGTAACGGAGCACTTTTAACATAATCACCTACAGCTGATGCCACCCGGCTGGTAAATGAAACCCCGTCTTCAAAACCAATCGGATCATTAATTGCCAGTTGCAGTGTTAGCTTATGCATCAAAAGCGCATCATGAAATCCACCCAGCATCTGGCTCACCGGCTTCATAGACTGCAACTTGTTATAAGCCATAAGAGCGGAGTATGGAAGCTGATCAAATGCACGGATATATTGCTTTTTAGCCCAGCTAATGATCTCTGAAAGATGTTCGGTAAGGTATTCAGAAGTTGGATCAGTTGATTCAGAACTTACTTGTTGACTAACCGAGGCGCTACTCGACTCACCCCCTTCATTTTTTGATAGGTCAGATATATAAACAGGAACTACCCAGTTAAGAAGGTATTCCTCCAACTTACTCTTTAAACTATTTACTCCTGCTTTTGCACTTATATAAGACCTCCCCTGATACATATTGGCACCAGGCATAAATGAAACCTGGCTTCTTGGAGAAAGTTCAACAGTATTATTAGCCAGAGAGTAATTTTGATTCAGATATTCTTTGGAATATGATTTTGAAGGAGTAGATCTGTTGTTTCCATCTTTTACAGGAAAGAACTGTACGTCCCACTCAAAGAATATTGGATTGAATTTATTTTGCAGTGGTTGGCTCATATCCAATTTTTGAACAGCCTGATTAAATGAAGCAAATTGTTCACTTATATCGCTACCACTTAAAGTGAGTACATAGCATTCCAGTGCACCAGTTGCTTCAGTAGGGGTAAGTCCATCTCCGGAGAGCATTAAAACGGGATCTGCAGGCTGATAAAATCGTTCTGCTGGTTCCTGTATAAGTAACAGGTCTGGTTGCCCCTGGTTGTTCTCGGCCCAGGCGCTTAATGCATTCAGCAGATTATCCACTGCATAAGCTACAGCAGCAGCAAGTGTATTTTGTGCCTGACAAGTTGCGCCGGTAACAACTCCGGATTCATCATCTTTGGAAATGGATAGCTTTCCTAATTGACTTTGCAGAGCACCAACCTGGTTATGGATCTCCTGCTGAATAAAAAACTTAACTTCATCGGGATCCGGGTAGCTGTCTTCCTCTCCGTAAGGAGGATAAACTGAGATCATATATTTATACCAATCGGAAAAGAGCTGGTGCTTCCTTGAAATCAAAACCGCACTTTGTTTGTCGAAAACTTTTTGGTTCTGATTGAGCTTATTGAGCAGATTCCCAATATTTTCTGGCAACTTCTTCGGCAGAGTGTTTTGATTATTCGTCGTATTGGTTTCTCCGGAATTATTTGCAGATTGACTTGCCGCTTTAAATTTCAACCTCCATCGGGTACCTCCCTCTAATACAGCAAATCCCTTTTCATGACGAGCTTCTTTAAGTTTGGGGCCGAAATCGGGACTCTGACTGTTTAGTTTATGACTTAACAGGATCGCTTCCATTTGTTCTTCAAACTTCTCAGGAGAGTCACTTTCACTAAGTAGTTCTTTACCTAGTAGGCTCGCCAATGCGCTTGAAGGATTATCCGCCAATGCTCCGGTTATGCTATTGGTTTGCCCCGTTTCAGAGTCTTGATATGAAGGAGTTACCGTTCCGTAGCATAAAATTTGCCCGGGGGTTCCATTTTGTGCTTCGCAGGCCCAGTTGAAGTTCTCCAGTATCGCCTCTTTTAATCCCTGACCTGTTAATGTTTTATCTGCATTAAGAAGCGCTGCTAATGGGTCATTGTTAATTTCACTATACCAGCCAATTACTTCATATTTAACGTCACTCTCGGCAGTAGCATCAATATCATCATAAAACCCAAAAACACTATGGCAATTGGGATAAAATGAGGCAAATGCCGGCTCCCCATAGCCTAACGTAGTGAGATGATTCCAGTACGAATTACCTTCATTATCTTGTGATAACCAGTTACTTAGTTCCAGGGACCTGCCAAGATATCTGAAAGGCACCGCACTTTTTCGCTGCCCAGAATCCAGCGCCGACGAAGGAATATTGACAAAACTCAGATTTGGATCATTAGTTTCTGGATGCAAATAATCACTTTCAACAACAACCTGAAGCTCCACTGCTCCTTTTTTGTTAATTCTGGTCACTAACCATCTGTTGGGTGCTTTGATACATCCATTCCCAGCAGCGGTATTAACTAATGGAGAGGAAGAAGAAAGTTGCTTTCTCAGGGCCGTTGGTAATGACCAGTGTAAATGAATTCCTGCTTTTAGCTGAAGGTTTCTGCTTCCAAAGGCGGGGGAAAGTATATTCTCACTGATATTGGCTGTGTCAGGATTATAATCTTCGGTCCCGTCTGTCCAGGGTAGCTTGGTAAAATCAGCCATAGCTTCGGTAGCCATGATATCTTCCGACAACAATAATGCCTTTACGCGAATAGGAACCAATAAAATGCCCTCGCTGAATATTAGTTTGGAGTTGGCTGTAGTTTCCATATTTAATCAACTGACCATAGCGGCATGTTTTCCAGTTTAGCTTCTAATTCCGGGTACTTCTGCTTCATAGCTATGGAGGTTTCTGATTTTATTGCTTCGATGAGAACTCCAAACGACACATGTATTGGATAACTAATTGTCAGATTAACCTTATCATTGTGAAGATTACCTCCGGATATCTGGATATTATGCTTATTTGCTACATCTAAAATGATATCGTAACAGTCCTGCTGCATCTGACCTTGCAAAATGGGCAGATTTTTATATGTTGACCATGAGACACTTGCTGTAAGGGTTTGATCAGGATTTTCTGCGTTATGGTCCTTTTTCCAATCGAAAAAAGTGATCAAAGGATGAGCCTCTCCTTTGAGCTTACCAAATTCAGTCATCAAGTCTTCTTTTGTCAATTCATGACCTTCTGATTTAGCCAGCTCCACCAACGAATGCCAGTCTCCTTTTTTGATTTTGCTGATCCGATCAACCAGATTCGCAGCTCTCATGACGTAAGAGGTAAAAATTTGCCGTTTATTTTCTTCCACGTTACTCATTAATTTTCATCTGTTCTTATTTACTGGAACAATATTTACCACTGTACTTTTCAAATCCTTACGACTACCTTTCGAACTATCAAGGGCCTCATGGCTCCCCCCTGAAACAGAAACACTTCATTAAAATGCTCAAATATTGTAGAAGTGCATTTCACTTTTGTCTCAATTTCAAGGATATTTGATTCAAATTAGTCTCATCAGCTTTGTTAACAGTGCTTTATAATGAAATGGTTATCATTGATTTTAATCTTCTACTTTCTTCTGCTTACCAGGAGCGAAAAATCTTTATATGCACAACCTACCTCAATTAACTGGCTGCAACATCAACAGGTTATCACTGAAGTATTTGATCAAACCGACGGACTCCCGGTAATCTCTTTAACAGATATTGTTCAAGGGGCAGACGGGCATTTATACATCGCTTCTTCGGGTGGAGTAAGCCGCTTTGATGGTTCAAACTTCAAACAGATCTCCACACAGCAATACCCTCATTTAAACTCTAACAGGATTTTATTCTTACATGCCACTCCCGATAGTTCCATTTGGATGGTGGACGAGCAGTTTTTCTTCAGCCGGTGGAAAGAAGGAAGCCTGTTTACTTTTGATTCATTGTTTGCATCCCCTGCACTTTCGGAATGGAAATTAAGAACCTCAATAGAAGGAGATGTATGGATCTTTACCCAACAGGAAGCACGGGTATTCAGTAATGAATCCTTTTTAAAAAAGATTGAATTTTTACCCAACCAATATATAGACTTCCTTCCTGTCTCAGATAACCAGGTATTCGCATTATCTGATGACGGGTTAATTGAACTGAAAGATAATTCTGCGAATTTAAGAATACTGGCAGAGCGACTTCCATTCTCAAAGACTGGGCAAGGTGCATTTACCAGGGAAACAAAAATGGCCCCTATTTCAGGAAACCGAATTGTCATTTCCAATTTTACCGGGGTAGCTATTTATAATTTCATCACCAGGGAATACCATTTCATTCCCTATCCCTCCCAAATTTCAAGCTCCCCTCAGTCCATATTAGAAAAAACACCTTCACTTTTACTGTTGCACACTTCACAGGGCCATTATGAACTTAATCTTGCTACCGGTGAGTACGCATTATTTGAAGGTACAAAAGATCAGGATATCTGGAGTTCCACCTATAACCCAACCTGGTTGAATAAACCTTTGTATATCAGTGAAAGCAGCGTCAATCATAACGGGGTACCAATTTTTGAAACCCAGAATGCTGAACGAATAGCACAGGCTTCTCACGACAAAGAAGGAAATCTCTGGTTAAATGTAGCCAGCAAGGGATTAGTTCGCCTGTCAATAAGTCCCTTTAGCGTATTCAGTACAGAAAACATCCTTCACAGTGATAACACTTACTCTATTATTGAGGATCAGTATAAAAATATTTGGTTATCAAGTTTTGAGTTTGGAATACATAGGATATCTAATAACAACATTAACTATTGGTCGCCACAAAACGGAGGGCTGCCAAATAACCTGGCCCGGTCCTTATATGAACGTAAAAACGGAAAAGTGATCGCAGGATTTTGGGATACCGGCCTTTTTCAATTTGATGGCACAGAATGGAATCCTTTTATCCTCAATGATACTTTATTATTAAACCAGGCCGAATCCTTTTATGAAAATAGTGATGGAGATTTCTGGATAGGTTCCCGCTTAGGGCTCTATAAAAAAAATGCTGAGACTAATCGCTTTTCAGAAATACACACAGAAACCGGGGAACCCATTTTGAGAACCCAGGTAATTCAATCCGACCCCGGGGGGAAACTTTGGCTGGGAACCCATGGTTCAGGACTTTTATCAGTGGATGAAGAAAAAGTTATCCCTTCTATTTTTGAAAATTTAAATCCTCAACCTAAAATACGGGATCTCTTTTTTTCCAGTGCAGATACTTTATGGCTTGCCACTGAAACGTATGGTCTGGTAAGAGTGCTCCTTGATGAATCCGGTTCTATTCAATCATATAGATTATTAGACCAGACAGATGGATTGCCGGATATCGGGGTTCATCGTATAATCCCTGACCCCTATGGTTTTTTCTGGTTGTCTTCCAACCAGGGAATCTCAAGAATTCATAGAGCTTCACTGAATTCCTATTTAGAAAATGAAACCCCTGAAATATGGATCGAAGTATTTACAGAAGCCGATGGACTACCTATTCGTGAAGCTAATGGCGGGACACAATCAAATGGACTGATTGCATCAGACAGCACCATTTGGATACCTACACAAAAAGGAGTTGTTCTCTTAAATCCCGCTTCTTTTTTAAACAGAAATCCTTTTAAAAACACATCCATTAATCTTTCTTCTGTTAAAACGGAAGACAATGAATACCCGATTTTTGGGAAGAAGCAGCTTGATCTGAAGCGCGGAGAACGTTCATTGACTCTAGAATTTGAGCTTGTTCATTTTACAAATCCAGGTGAAGTTGATATAGAATATCAGATATCAACCCTGCGAGACTCCTGGAATTTACTTTCAAAGGATAAACAACTTTCAATAACCAACCTGCCGCCTGGTCGTCATCATATAGAATTAAGAATAGCCGGTTTACCCCGTGTTTTAAATCCCGGAAATTCCTTTTCGCTAAATGTCCCATATTATTTTTATGAAAGAACATGGTTCTATGTACTCTTGGCTGGTTTTATCTCAATGGTCATAATTGCTCTTTTTTATGGGAGAGCAAAAGCAGCAAAGAAAAGAGAGCAAAAGCTTAATCTGAGGGTAGAAGAGCGAACCCGGTTATTGAATCAACAAAAAAATGAAACAGATAAAGCGCTTAAAACTATTCAAAAACAAGCCCTGGAACTGGAACAGTTGAATGAGGTTAAGACTGATTTCTTCATTAATATGACCCATGAATTAAGAACCCCTCTTTCCCTTATAAAAGGCCCACTGCATTTACTTCAGGATACATCCCGGAGAAATGACATTGATCAACAAGAGCAGCTCGCCTTAATCGAAAAGAATAGTATTCATTTAAACAAGGTAGTAGATCAACTGCTTGATTTACTTCGCCTTGAAGGTGACATTAGTTCAACACAACATAAGAAGATTGAACTGGTAAATTTTGTGCGTACACAAGCTTCTCAATTTTTTTCTTCTGATGGCTTAACAGGTAAAGATTTCAAACTGCCTGATTCTAAAAAGGAGCATTTTATTATTGCAGACCCTGAAGCCTGTGGTTTGATCATAAATAACCTGATCACTAATGCGATCAAATACACTGAAAAGAATGACCTCATTGAACTTAAAATATATGCTGAAGAAAAGTATATCATCTTAGAAGTTATTGATACGGGCATAGGCATTTCGGAGCGTGAGATTCAATTTATCTTTGATCCCTTCTTCAGGGCAGAAAATGCCTTAAATCAAAGAGGCTCAGGGGTTGGGCTGAGCATTGTAAAGAGTTTTATGGATCGATTAGGAGGAAAAGTAACATTACAATCCAAATTAGGTGAGGGGACTAATATTCGAATCTATTTTCCTACACCTGAGCTTTCTGAACTCCATCATGCTGAACCTTATATTAGCTCTCAACCACTATCCAGTAAAACAAATAAACAGGTATCAAACGAATTAATTAGTGGCAAATTCCAAAAATCAAATCAGAATACAGAGCCTAATAACGAAGATCCGGGAGTAACTATCCTGCTTGTAGAAGACAATGAGGATCTCCAACTATTTATGGCCCGTCTTCTGGAGAATAAATACAAACTTCATGTAGTAAATAATGGCTTTGAAGCATTAGAGTTTCTCAAAGAGTATACCCCAAAGCTTGTAATTACTGATCTCATGATGCCAAAAATGGATGGGATTCAGTTTATTAAACAAATGAGATTAAACGTATCATCCTCCGCTATTCCAGTCGTTGTTCTGAGTGCAAAAAAAACAGAAAAAAGCATTACGGAAGGCCTTTCTTCCGGGGCCCAGGTATACCTCACCAAACCTGTTGATAATACAATCCTGCTTGCGCAAATAGATAGTTTACTGGAACGTGAAGAACGGCTTAACTCGGGTATCCGGTCTGTGACATCGAATTCTGAAGTCCCAAAAAACGAACTTCAGATTAGTATAGATGAACTAATCTTACGGCACATCTCAGATCCGAACCTCTCTGTGCAAAGTATTGCAGATACCCTGCACATTAGCAGGCCTACACTGTATAGAAAGTGGAAAGAAATATCTGATTTAAGTTTAAACGAGTACATCATAAAAACAAGACTTTCTGAGACCATTAAACTAATTAAAGAGAAAAGATATACTTTTGCAGAAGCGTCAGTGGTTTGTGGGTTTTCAGAACCCTCTTACTTCTCAAGGGTTTTTAAAAAATACTACGGGAAAACCCCTACCGAGTATTTTAAAGTTAACGGTAAAGACAAATAAAAAAGCCTTTCCAACTTAGTGCAAATGAAAGCATAACCTTTTTTTGCCAAAATGCGAACGTTAGGTTAATACCCGTATCAATTGTTAACTCACCAAAACAAGGCATACAGAAAGACTGTAATAATTAATACTACATATGCCCCAATATTAAATATAGATTCGGTCTTGAACGTACTTGCTGTTAAATGAATCGCTTTTGGGTCGTCATCTTCAGGATTAGTAGTCAAGCTTACTCCAGCAATAATCACGATCGTAATGATTAACGTGTAGAACATTTGATCTAAGAATGGTAGTCCAAGCACCGGAACCTTCAATAGTAATGCCACAACTATCGAAGAAAGCACTCCTACAATGGCTGCCTTTGTGGTGGTCTTCTTCCAAAACAATCCCATCACAAATACTGCAAGAATACCGGGACTAACCAGTCCGGTATATTCCTGGATAAATTGGAACACCTGGGGCACGCTGCTCAGCTGTGGGGCAATAAGTACCGCAATGACTAATGCCACACCTGCTGTTATACGTCCTACATTCACTGTTCTCTTATCTGTGGCCCATTTATTAAAATAGGGTTTGTAAATATCCATGGTGAAGATAGTAGCAATTGAATTCAGCATCGAAGCCATCGACGAGACAATAGCGGCCGCCAGTGCGGCAACCACCAACCCTTTAAACCCAGGGGTTACAAATACACTGATGAGCCACGGGTAGGCATTGTCGTTGTCTGTCCCACCTCCTTCTTTGGTAAAGGCGTCCACTACCCCGGAAATCTCAGCAGTACCTGCCGGCTGGGTGTACATCACATAGGCGATAATTCCAGGAATTACGACAATCAACGGAATGATCAGTTTAAGAAAGGCAGCAAAAAGAATGCCTTTTTGTGATTCTTTGAGTGATTTAGCGGCCAGAGTTCGTTGAATGATATACTGGTTAAATCCCCAGTAATATAAGTTGGCTACCCACATCCCTCCTATTAGCACCGCAATACCGGGTAGGTTCTGGAACTCAGGGTTTGACCGGTCTAAAATCATATCAAACTTATTTCCTGCCACATCATAGATGTGAACAAGACCATTTACTACTCCTCCTGCAGGGGTCACATGATCCAGGGCTATAATAGTCGTGACAAGTCCTCCAAGTACAAGGAGTACTACTTGTACCACATCCGTCCACGCTACAGCCGATAATCCGCCGTAAATGGAATAGGCGGCAGCAATCAGTGCAAGTCCGATAAGAGCAATCAAGAGCAGGCTTCCATCTCCTGTTCCCCAAATAGTATCAAGTGCTTTGGCACCCAGAAACATGACTGTGGTAAGGTTTACAAATACAAAAAGTGCGATCCAGAAAATGGCAAGTATTGTTTTCAGGGTCGTATTGAAGCGTTTCTCTATAAACTCAGGAATGGTATATAGCTTCTTTTCTATAAAGATAGGAAGCAGGAACTTACCCACAATAAGGAGAGTAATCGCTGCCATCCACTCATAGGAGGCAATGGCGAGTCCTACGGCGAAGCCGGAACCGGACATCCCGATGATTTGCTCGGCTGAGATATTAGCAGCAATCAGCGAGGCCCCAATGGCCCACCAGGGTAATGATTTCCCAGCGAGAAAGTAATCTTCTGCGTTTTTCTGATGCCCTTTCTTGTCCCTGGATACCCAAAGACCGATACCTACGATCGTTAACACGTAACCAATAAATACTATAACATCAATTGTTGCCATATCGAGCTAAAATAGTATTTGGTAAGAATTAAATCATCCCTTTATTGAAAAGCTTTTGCGTCCGCTCATTCATGATTTCTTCATTTTTTATATAGGATAATTATGTTAATAGTTTTAAATGTCAACTCACCAAAAGGTATGAACATTCACAGTGTCATATTCTTTATATCCTGCCATTCCGTGTTAATGCCATGATCAGTAGTTTTTTGTACTGATAAGAATAGTGACAATTCCAAAATGTATCGAGTTAAATATGTGATCGTTTTTTCGGGATCAGATTTACCAGAATCATAGATGCTAAACTTTTTTAGTGCATGGGTAAAATGTCCATTATATAGTAAAAGTGCTATCATTTATCTAAGTGACGTAGTGTTGATGTAGTGCATAAAAGCGCTTTTTTGAGTATGTAGTATTTTAGTTGGGGACGCTAGGCTTGATTGGGTAGTAGAGGAGTATAATATTGAGTCGTGGCTTGTCTGAAGTGAAAGATTAGCCACAAAAGGTGATATATCGGAGGGTTATACATACCAACAGCTAATCAAATTATTGCTATGAAGGATTACAACAGGAACAGGTTCCAATTCTTAAAATATAGCATAGTATTTACTGTTTCTCTTTTCTATTCAATAGACACACATGTAAATGCTCAGCAAAGTTTCTACGGAGTTCCTTCAGAATTTAAAGATGAATTAAAGCTCAGAACCTTCAACTATTTTTGGGAAATAGTTGATGAACCTACCTGGCAAACTGATGATCGGTATCCGGGTAGAAACTTCACTAGCATTGCTGCAACCGGTTTTGCTATTCCATCTTATATCATCGGCATTCACAACGGGTACGTTTCGCGTGAAGATGGAGCAGAGCGAGTACGTAATACGTTAAAGTGGCTATGGAATTCCCCGCAAGGTTCAGAGTCAGTAGGTAATACTGGTTATAAAGGTTTCTTTTATCACTTTTTGAATTATGGTACCGGCACACGATACCGGCAAGTGGAGCTTTCAACCGTAGATACCGGCTTATTAATGGCAGGCATTCTAACTGCTCAAAGCTATTTTGATGCACCAGATCATACTGAAGAACAAATACGGGCATTGGCTGATTCTTTGTATTTACGGGTAGATTGGAATTGGGCGATGGACGGCAAAGAAACCATGTCGATGGGATGGCATCCTGAATATGGATTCATCGAAGCACAATGGACAGGTTATAATGAAGCCATGATATTGTTGATCCTGGCTATGGGCTCACCCACTCACCCAATACCTGATGATTCATGGAAAGTTTGGACAGAAACGTACACCTGGGCAGATTTCTATGGGTATGAACATGTGAATTTCGGTCCATTATTCGGGCATCAATATTCGCAAATGTTTATTGATTTCAGAGAGATTCTCGATGAGTACATGACTGAGAAAGGATTCGACTATTTTGAGAATTCACGACGGGCAACCCTATCAAACAGAGCCTATTGTATCGCGAATCCTGGCGGGTTTGTTGGCTATGGAGAAAATATTTGGGGGTTAACCGCTTCTGATGGCCCTGCAAATATCAATAAAGAGATAAATGGCAAACCCATTCAGTTTAGAACCTATACAGCGAGAGGGGCTGCTAGAGATTACTTAAATGATGATGGCACCATAGCTCCAACTGCAGCTGGAGGCTCTATTCCTTTTGCACCCCAAGAAACACTTGGGGCTTTATATGCCATGAAAAACCAATTCGGTGATGACTTATACACGAAATACGGATTTCTGGACGCATTTAATCTCACTTTTGAAAAGGATGGATGGTTTAATCGAGACTACATCGGAATTGATCAAGGGCCTATTCTTATACAATTAGAAAATCTAGAATCTGAACTAATTTGGAATACCATGAAGAAAAATAAGTATGTGGTTCAGGGTTTAAAGAAAGCCGGTTTTACAGGTGGTTGGTTAGACGAAATAACGCAAGATTATTAACGGGAAGAATGATGAATAAAAATGCAATTCAAATCTTAGGTGAGTATCAGAAATCATTTTGTAAAGGGTTATTCAGCTTGTGTGCTCTTACTCTTTTACCAATAGCTTCAGGTTTAGTAAACGCTCAGACCCAAATAACCGGGGTGGTAGTTGATGCCAACACTCAAGAAACGCTGCCGGGAGTTAATATTCAGATTAAAGAAACCCTTCGAGGCACCTCAACGGATATTGAAGGCAACTTTCAATTAACTATACAGCCCGGTGACGAGATTTTAGTGTTTTCTTACATCGGCTATAAAACCCAGGAATTAGAAATTGGAGATAGAACATTCTTCCGGGTTGAGCTGGTAGAAGAACTCGGGGTGTTCGATGAGGTAGTAGTAGTAGGTTATGGCGCCCTTCGAAAACGGGATGTGACAGGGGCAATTGGTAGAGTTAAATCAGAGGAAATTGCTAAAGTAACCAGTCTAAATGCAGAACAATCTCTGCAAGGAAAAGTAGCTGGTGTACAAATTACCACTACTTCCGGTGCACCAGGTGCTGGTGCAGCTGTTCGAATAAGGGGGGTAGGTACATTTGGTAATTCTGCACCAATTTATGTAGTAGACGGTGTAATATTGGATGATATTAACTTCCTGAATTCTGCTGATATTGAGTCCATGGAGGTATTGAAAGATGCCTCAGCTACTGCTATTTATGGATCGCGGGGTGCGAATGGAGTAATCTTAGTACAAACACGTTCCGGTTCCGGCCAATTAGATAAACCAAGAGTAGATATTCTGTTAGAGGGTGGAATTCAACAAATGGAACGTAAAATCGATTTATTAGATGGCCGCGAATTTGCCATCATAGCCAACGAAATTCGCTCTGGTACTTACAATAATGTTGATGCAGTTCCAAATACCGACTGGCAGGATTTAATTTTCGATATAGCCCCTATTCAAAATCATCAGATTTCGGTTAGTGCAGGTGGTGATCGGGGTGATTACTACATAAGCTTCGGATACTTCCAACAGGAAGGGATTATTGACCGATCTAATTTTGAGAGGCTTACTTTGAAATTGAATAATAACTATAAGCTGAATAAGAATTTTAAAATTGGAAATAACATTACCATCGCTCCATATACTCAAAGAAATGCTCCCAATGTCACGTTTCAGGCATACCGGGCACAACCTGTTCTGGAGCCGTTTTATGAAGATGGAAGTTTTGGGGTAGTTTTTAATGTCGGAAATCCTCTGGCTGATTTAGCTTTTTCAAATTCTTTTAACAGTGGTACCCGAGTTGTAGGAAGTTTCTTCGCCGAAGCAATTATCAAAAACTCCTGGATTGTTAAATCCAGTTTTGGAACCGATGCATCTCTCAATCGATCCGAAAGTTTTACACCTGCCTTCACTATTTTTAACCCGGATGGAACCGCTTCCCAACAAAATAACGACTTCAGTGATCTGTCGAAAAATGAAGCTATCAATTATACATGGCTTTGGGAGAATACGGTTAGTTACATCAAAGAATTTCAGGATAAGCATTCCATAAATGCGGTTGGTGGGGTCACTTTTCAGCAAACACGGTCAGAATTTTTAGGTCTCGCAGGTCAAAACCTGATTCGGGACGAGGAAGATTTCTGGTACATAACTCCGGCAAACATTCTTGATGAAGCCAACAACATCAATATGGTGAATTCGATTCGTAATAGGGTTGATGACAATCAATACTACAATATGATGTCATTTCTCGGTCGGGTGGTATACTCTTTCAATGACAAATATACCACCACCTTAACTCTCCGTCGGGATGGATCTTCTAAATTTGCTAAGGATAACAGATGGGGTACATTTCCATCCGCTGCCTTTGGGTGGAATGTTGACCAGGAGCCTTTCATGAAAGCAGCTAAGCTTATTGAGTTCATGAAACTAAGAGCAAGCTGGGGGATAATCGGGAATGAGCGAATTACCTACTTAGATCGATTTTCAAGAATAAACTCCGGATTACAATCCGTTTTTGGCAATCCTGATGCTGCTTTTGTTGCTGCGAGTTATGGTTTAGTTGGCAATTCTGATTTGAAATGGGAAACCACCACTCAAACCGATATCGGTCTTGAAATAGGATTTTTTGATAACAAGCTGACTACCGAATTTGATTTCTACAATCGTGTAACGGATGATATTCTTGTACAGTTGGCTATTCCCGGCCATTTAGGAAACGGGCAGGGCCAACGGGTTCGATACAATGCAGCACAAGTTTTGAATCGTGGATTCGAATTTTCGCTGAATTACGCAGATCGTGCGGGTGATTTAGGTTACTCTGTAAACGTTGTAGGTAATACCATTCATAATGAGGTTCAGGAAATTGGCGGCAATGTTGGTATCGACTCAACATTAATCGGTGGGTTTCTTGCTAATGGACAATCAGTGACATTATCGCGTGTCGAATTGCCTATTGGTGCATTTTATGGATACAAAACGGATGGTATCTTCCAGAATGAAGCCGAATTAGAGGCTCATCCACATTTATCGCAAGCAGGAGTAGGTGATCTTCGGTTTCAGGATATTAATGGTGATGGTGTAATTGATGGAGATGACCGGACCTTTATTGGATCTCCGATACCTGATTTTGTATTTGGTTTTTCTTTCGATCTGGATTACAAAAGCTTTGATTTAACTGTAGGTTTTCAAGGGCAAATCGGAAACGAAATTTTTAATGGTAAGAATGTAGTCCGGCCGGATCCTTATAACTTTGAACAACATGTTTGGGATCGTTGGACTGGAGAGGGAACGAGTAATACAGAACCGCGGCCATCATACGGAGGCTATAACTTTCTACCCTCTGATCGGTTTATACATGATGGTAGTTTTCTTCGTCTTAGAAGTATTGTGCTGGGATATTCACTCCCAGGCAAAGTGCTGAATCGCTTAAGTATGGATCAGCTTCGCTTCTATGTAAAGGCAAATAACCTGTTCACATTTACAAGTTATCCGGGTTATACCCCAGAAATTGGCAGTTTTGATGTGTTATCGAGTGGAATCGACAATGGCGTATATCCAATTCCACGCATTATTTCTGTAGGCTTAAACACAACATTTTAGAGGCAAACTATGAAAACAAAATTATATCTAAAATCCATATTTATTTGCGTACTACTTGTTGGCTGTAGTGATTTTCTGTCAGTAAATCCTCAAGGCGTGCTCACGCAAGAAGCATTTCCAACTACGGCAAGCGATGCTCTGCAAGCCACTAATGCAGCATATTCCACGTTGAGAAACTGGCTTTATCATAGCGGGGGTTTCCCCATTTTGGATATCATGTCGGACGATGCGCTAAAAGGGAGTAACCCAAACGATGGGGCTAATACAGTGGGACCGTATGATGATTTTACCCATGCACCCTTTCAGGATGGGTTAGACCGCTGGTGGAATGCTCTTTATCAAGGAATTCGTCGAACAAATGTTGTGATAGAGAATCTTCCTGATATTGAGATGGACGAGAACTTGAAAAGTCGATATTTAGGCGAGGCAAGATTTTTACGCGCCCTGTATTATTTCGATTTAGTGCGGGCTTTTGGTGGTGTTCCTATTGTTACATCAACAAATCCGCCCATTCAGTTACCAAGAGCTTCTGCCTCAGAAGTTTATACGCTTATTGAAGAGGATTTAACGTTTGCAGTTTCCGCACTTCCATCGAAAGGCAAATATGCTGCATCCGATTTTGGTCGTGCCACTTCTGGTGCAGCACAATCCTTGTTAGGTAAAGTCCATATGTACCAAAACGACTTTGAAGCTGCTGAGCCATTACTTTTAAGTGTAATCAATTCCGGAGAATACGGACTGGAACCGGATTATTACGATGCAAATGGCCAGGATGGAGAGCATGGTATTGAATCCGTTTTTGAAATTGGTGCAGTAGCCACAGATGGTGGCCAAGGCAATCAATATGCAAATACGCAGGGTGTTCGTGGCACACCAAACCGGGGTTGGGGCTTCAATCAACCAAGTGTTGATTTACGCAATGCCTTTGAAAATGGTGATCCGCGTGAGCAAGCCACCATCATAGAATTGGGCGATGTAATTGATGGAATAACCATTCTAGGCGATGGCACCACACCTGATGTTGAAACCGATGAGAACGGAAACGTTATTGCTATTGAAAGCTACAATCGAAAGGTATGGATTCCCGGATTATCGACTGATACACAGTTTGGACATAATCGGAGGCTTATTCGCTATGCAGATGTACTTTTACTGGCAGCTGAAACACTCAACGAAAATGATAAACCCAACGATGCTCTTCCATATCTGAATCAGGTAAGAGCCCGGGCCAGAGCAGGCGATAATACCATTCTACCTGATGTTACCACTACGGATAAAGCGCAACTTAGAGCAGCAATCTTACAAGAGCGTAGAGTGGAATTAGCACTGGAAGGCCATCGTTTTTGGGATTTGGTACGTACCAACACTGCACCTGCTGTATTAGGACCTTTAGGATTTCAAGAAGGTTTGCACGAATTGTTACCTATACCTCAAAGCGAAATTGATTTGTCGCAAGGAACGCTTGAACAAAACCCTAACTGGTGATAAAAGAAAGTTAAACACTAACCATAACAACTAATCAAAGTACGATGAAAACTAGAGATACAATTTTTAAAAACCTGTTAGCTATTGTACTGCTTGCCTTCGTTATGCAAGCATGCGGTAGCGATAATGATCCAACCGATTTAAACATCGAAACCATGACCATTAGCGGTCAAGACCTGAATGCAGCTGTTTCTCCGGATGATGTACCCACTAATCCGGAAATCACGATTACATTTAATTCTGATATTAAAGCTACTACTGCCACTTCGGCTAATATTACTTTGGTTCAGGATTACAACGACCAGAATATCGAGCTGAACATCAGCGTAGATGGACCTGTATTAACCGTCACTCCAGTAACCATATTGGGTAATGGAGCACTGTATCAATTCCAGATTTCAGCAGGATTGCTAAATACGGATGATCAGCCATTAACCCAAACTTTAAGAACCTTTACCACCGAAGGCACTTTTAGCCCTCCGGGTATGATTGCGCACTACACATTTGAAGATGTACCTGATGATGTGGTTGGAAGTTATGATCCTCCAGCTTCTGCCGTTGTAGATATTACTTACACTGCCAGTAGAAATGCTGATGCAGGTCTTGCAGCTACGTTCAATGGTAATACCAGTATCATTGAAATCCCTGATGGCGATATGCTGATGGATACTGACGATTTCACAATCAGTTTCTGGGTGAAAACCAATTCTGAAGGACATGTGGATGCAAACGGAAATCCGGCAGGCCATTTTGTGATGGGTCTTGGGGCGTTCTTTGGATTCCAATACGAAATCTTTGGTGGATACGATGGCTCCAAATTCGCTATCCAATATGAATTTGCGGACGGTTCAACCGGGGCTGAAGATATGTGGTTCCCCAGCGAAGCTACTGATAATACAAATGGTGGTTGG
The DNA here is from genome assembly GCA_006969905.1 of Balneolaceae bacterium. Classification (GTDB taxonomy): domain Bacteria; phylum Bacteroidota; class Rhodothermia; order Balneolales; family Balneolaceae; genus Balneola. Next base: position 3,250,960 of record CP030887.1, read on the forward strand.
CAAGGTTGGGATTTTGCACGTAGCATAACAGCCGAGCAAATGCAAGGATACCTGAAAGATACATGGACTCATGTAACTTATGTATATAATTCCACTGAAAGGACAGGAACCTTATACTTTAATGGCGAAAAGATGAAATCTTTCGATTTCGATTTATGGCCAGACGATGACCCAAAAAGAACTACTGTTGGCTTAAAATATGCAGGCGCAGAACCAGATGTTGTGAATGAGTTAGCATTTGGCTTCGTCCACTCAAGAGCAGGAACCATGTGGGATAATGAACCCTGGGGTGGTTACGATTTCACAACTGCAAATCACTTTAAAGGCCAGTTAGATGACATCAAGATTTATCATCAGGTTTTATCAGAAACTGAAATTCAGTTGATGTACGCTTCTGAGCAATAGTTAGATATAGATACCACACATACAGGATGAATTCCTCATCCAAATCATAGTCCCGGGGTGGCAGATAGCTACACCGGGATTTTATAAACCGAAAGAAAACTACGCAATGCTTGCGCTACCCAATCACGCAGTACTAAAACCAATGCTACTTTTCCTGGTACTTTTTGTAGCAGCCTTTGGCTGTAAAAGCACTAATTCTGAACCCGATCCTGGTATATTTCAACTCTTAAAGGTTTCTGCAAATGAAACTACACTAAGGACAGAGGGAATAAACAAAGGTATATTAAACGATACACGTTTTACCTTAGAATTTACCGCGTCATTGGATACACAGACGGTCAGCGTTGGTATTCAACTATTTCAAAAAACAAATCAAATTCCGCTAAAGTTTAGCTATCAGGAAAACCAACAGACAGTTGTTGCTGAACCGGCTGAAGATTTAGAATACATGCAACAGTATGAGCTGGTTCTTACTAACCAGTTACAATCGGTGGAAGGTGCAGGATACGCAGGGGCCCGATTTGAATTTGAAACAGCAAACGGTGTACTTGCGGTACAACAGGTAATGGTAAACGATCAAGTACTCTCGAAAAACGAAAGATTGAGGGATGTAAGTTATGACGCAGCTACCATTTCCATTCAATTTGATAGTCAACTGAACCCCAACAACTATCAGCAATATTTTTCGGTAGTTCCTCAAGCCAATTTTGAGGTCAGTTTATCTCAAGATCAAACTACGGTTACACTCACAAATACCGAAGATTTGGATTACTACACCTTTTATACTGTACTGATCAGCAGTGGTCTGACTGATCGTAATGGTTTTGATTTTGAGGCCTACCAAACCACTTTCCAAACCGGGCTTAATCCGGAGCCCAAATTCCCGACTATCTCTGATGATGCATTACTTACAAAAATTCAGCAGCAGACCTTTAAATACTTTTGGGATTTTGGTCACCCGGTATCCGGACTTACACGCGAGCGAAATACCTCTGGTGAGACCGTAACTATAGGCGGAAGTGGTTTTGGATTAATGGCTATTTTAGTAGGAATTGAACGTGGTTTTATTACCCGGGAGGAAGGAATAACCCGACTCTCAAAGATCATCAATTTTCTGGCAAATGATGCCGATCGTTTTCATGGGGTTTGGTCACATTGGTTGAATGGCTCTACTGGAAGGGCACAGCCCTTTAGTGAGAAGGACGATGGAGCCGATTTAGTAGAAACTGCTTTTATGGCTCAAGGATTAATCACTGTTCGGCAATATCTAAATGGAGAGGTAGATTCAGAAGCCACTCTTATTCAAACCATTAATACATTGCTTGATGAAATCGAATGGACGTGGTTTCAACGGGATAGCCAGGATGTGCTTTATTGGCATTGGTCCCCAAACTTTGGGTGGGATATGAATATGCAAATCAGTGGATACAACGAGGCCTTAATCGTTTATGTGCTGGCCGCTGCTTCTTCAACCTACGGGATCGATGCAGATGTATATCACAATGGATGGGCAAGGTCCGGAGATATCAGAAATGGCAAATCTTTCTATGGAATTGGGCTCCCTGTAGGTTTCGATTTTGGTGGGCCACTCTTTTTTGCGCATTATTCATTTTTGGGGCTTAATCCTAAAGGATTATCCGATACCTATGCGGATTACTGGACACAGAACCGAAATCACAGTTTAATCAATAGGCAGCACAGTATCGAAAATCCTGGTGAATATATAGGCTATAGTGAGTACAGTTGGGGATTAACCGCCAGCGACAACCCTTTCGGCTATTTAGCACACGAACCTAACCGGGATAATGGAACCATAACACCAACTGCAGCCATTTCTTCCATCCCTTACACACCGGAAGAATCAATGCAGGCCATACGCCACTTTTACTATGTATTAGGTGATAAACTTTGGGGTGAATACGGCTTTTATGATGCATTTAATCCCACAGAAAGCTGGTGGGCAACTTCCTATTTAGCGATTGATCAGGGGCCTATTATCATAATGATCGAAAATTACAGAACAGGACTACTTTGGAACTTATTTATGAGTGCTCCCGAGGTACAAACTGCACTTACCACCTTAGGATTTACAATAACCGATTAAAACAACTCTCGATAAAAATGAAGATTTTCAAGAATAAACTATCCATTACGATGATTTTTGCCAGTGCATTGCTTATTCAGGCATGTACAACCCCATCCAATAAATCCGGTTACGATCCAGTTATTGAAGCTAAAGTGGATTCGGTGTTATCATTAATGACTTTGGATGAAAAGATTGGCCAGTTAACGCTTTACACCAGCGATATGGATCAAACCGGCGCTTTTCTTCGCCCGGAGTACAAAGAAGACATCAGAGCGGGTGAAGTCGGAGCCATTTTTAATGCTTATGGTGCAGAATATACTCGTGAACTGCAGGAAATGGCTGTAAACGAAACCCGCTTAGGGATTCCGTTATTATTTGGTTATGATGTTGTTCACGGACATCGTACCATATTTCCAATGCCTCTTGCTGAAGCTTCATCATGGGATCTAGACATGATGGAAGAAACTGCTCGTGTTGCTGCTCGTGAAGCTACTGCAGAAGGTTTACACTGGACATTTGCGCCAATGGTGGATGTTTCGAGAGAACCTCGCTGGGGACGAATTGTTGAAGGAAGTGGTGAAGATCCATATCTGGGTGCCTTGATCGGTGCGGCTAAGGTACGTGGTTTTCAGGGAGATGATTTAAGAGATCTGCATACTATGGCTGCCACTGCTAAACACTTTGCAGCTTACGGTGCGGCAAAAGCTGGTCGCGATTACCATACAACCGATATGAGTGATCGAGAACTCAGAGAAGTTTACCTCCCTCCTTTTAAAGCTGCTATTGATGCAGGTGTTGTTTCTATTATGACATCATTTAATGACCTGAATGGAGTTCCAGCTACAGCTAATGAATATCTTTTCAGGGATATTTTAAGAGAAGAGTGGGAGTTTAAAGGATTTGTGGTAACCGATTATACAGCTATAATGGAGTTGCTTTATCACGGTGTAGCGGAAGACCCGGCTCATGCTTCAGAGCTTGCTATAAAAGCAGGTATAGATATGAGTATGCAGGATGGGTTTTATCATCAAAACCTGGCTCAATTGGTTGAAGAGGATAGAATTAGTGAACGCTTAATTAATGAAGCAACCAAAAATGTCCTCAGAATAAAATTTCAGCTGGGCTTATTTGATGACCCATTCAGATATAGTGATGTAGATCGGCAAAAAGCTGAAGTGATGAAAGACGAGCACCTGGAAATAGCAAAAAAAATGGCTAAAAGATCCGTGATTCTGCTAAAAAATGACGATCAAACGCTACCTTTATCAAAGAATATTCAAACAGTAGCCGTTATCGGACCTATGGCAGACAATCAAAGAGATATGATTGGCAGCTGGTCGGCTGCCGGAGATTGGTCTAAATCGGTGAGTTTGCTTGAAGGATTAAAAAATAAATTACCCGATGTGAATTTTGTGTACGCAAAAGGTGCTGAAACAACCGGAGACGACAGAAGTGGATTCAGAGAAGCTCTTCGTATTGCAAGAAATGCAGATGCGATAATACTTGCTATTGGAGAGAATTACTGGATGAGCGGTGAAGCTGCATCAAAAGTAGATATCAGTCTACCCGGTGTACAAGAGGAACTGGCTTTGGAAATTGAAAAACTGGGAAAACCAACCATAGCAGTACTCATGAATGGTCGTCCACTTACCATCAATACTTTAGATGAGAAGATGGATGCTATATTAGAAGCCTGGTATCTGGGTACAACTACCGGCGATGCCTTGGCTGATATCCTTTTTGGCGATTACAACCCAAGTGGAAAACTTCCGGTTACTTTTCCAGCTCATTTAGGACAGGTTCCTATTCACTATGATATGAAAAATACTGGCCGCCCGATGGATCCGAATCAGAAATATACTTCCAAGTATATAGATGCACCCAACGAACCCTTATATGTTTTCGGGTATGGGCTTTCCTATACCACTTTCGATTATGGAGCTTTGAGTTTGAGTTCTACTACAATGACACAATCTGATAGTATCGACGTAAGTATTGAGGTTAGAAATACCGGGAAATATGCTGGTGAAGAGGTAGTACAGTTATATATTCAGGATAAAGTTGGCTCCGTTACCCGACCAGTAAAAGAGTTAAAAGGATTTGAAAAAATTCATCTTGAATCGGGTGAAACAAAAGTAGTAGTGTTTACAATAACCAACGATGATCTGAAATTCTACAGAAAGAATATGACTTACGGTTCAGAAGCAGGTGAATTTGTAGTGTATGTAGGTGGAAATTCAAGAGATGTTCAATCTATGGAATTTGAACTACTAGAATAATGATGAACTAAAAAGTCATTATTAATTCATTCAGATTAACATTTGTATCAAGATCAAGGCGTTTTCTTAACCGATAACGCCTTTCTTCTACTCCACGCACCGAGATGTTCAGTAAAGGGGCAATTTCTTTAGAAGATAAATTCATTCTCAAATACGCGCATAATCTCAAATCACTGGGTGTAAGCTGTGGATATTTCTCTTTAAGTCGCTTAAAGAAATCACCATGTGCCTGATCATATAATTGTTCGAAAATTTCCCATTCATGCTCATCTTCAATTCCCTGATCGATCAGTTTATTAATTTTCTTATAGTGATAGTCAGACAACTTATCCCCCAGCTCCCTTTTCTGCTTTTCAAGTTCATTTTTAATCGTATTCAGCAGATTATTTTTACGCATCATCGCCATGGTGTTAGAAGCAAGTTGTGCAGACTTGTGTTCTATCTCGTTCTGTAACTTCTCGTTGGTAAGTTTGATGATTTCTTTTTCAGCCTGCTCACGTTCCAGCTGCATGGCTTTATGTTTTATTTCCAATTCTTCACTTACAGCAAGCCACCGTTTTCTGCTGCGATAAAGCCGGATTACCACCAGTATGATACTGAGCATAAAAAAGTAAAGCACAAATGATGCAGTACTTAAATACCATGGTTTATTTACTTTGAAAGCATAAATAGCGGACTCAGTAACCGTGCCGTCCATTCCGATTGATCTAACCTCAAATTGATACTCACCCGCCGGTAGGCTTATGAAGTCCATTGAGGTATTGGTTGTCCAACTACTCCATTCAGGAGTTAACCCTTCCAATTTGTATTGAAAATAAGGTTGAATACCAGCCGATTGCGAAGAATACCAACTTAGAGAAATAGTATTTGTACTGTAGCTAATTTCATTGCCTTTTACAGGAATGTAGCGCTTATCCGGTCTTCGGGAATTTTCTGCCAGATATTCCACAGAGTTGATATTCACATTTGGTAAGGGATATTTGACATCATCTATTGTAGATAAATCAAGAATAGAAAACCCGTCATCCAGACAAATCAGGTGCAGAGAATCCGAGAGTGCTACCACATTTTCGTAGTTTTCAACTAAATCGAAGTCAAACATTTCAGGAATTATTCGATGAATCAATCGGGTAGTGTTAAAGTGCACTTCCAGTAGTAATAACTCATTGCTTTTTATTACCCAGTAACGTTGATCACCCGCTGGCAAAATGTTTTTAACTGTACCGCTTTCTGTGAAAAAAGGATCTAATTCTAAATAGGGAACAAATCGTTCATTTATGGTATCCCACTGGAATAAAGAATCGCGGTAAGAGGTCATTATTCTGTTATCCAGTTTGAACAGTCTGTTTGTAATATTTGGGAGACCTGATTCTTCGCTAATTTCGAAGGTAGTTTCAATATTCGTAAGCTGCATATTGGGTTGAACCTTGTACAACCCTTTCACGGTGTGCCCCAGCCACAAATTTCCCAGATGATCGAATTCTAAAAATCGGATGGGGGCTGAAAAACTGGAAATAGTATGAGACTCCCGCCAGGTATCACCGGTTTTTTCATAAACCAGGAGGTCGCTATACGTACTTTGAATCAACTTTCCTTCATGCTTTCCTTCAGCTTTTTTTAAGGTATATCCACCAAAGACTCCACTTACCTGTTCCAAGGAGTTACCCTTTATAACAAAGGTTCCTTCATTTAAACCCGCATAGAGCTTTTTATCGTACACCTTTAAAAACCATACCTGCCCCTGACTGCCCGGTATCAAAGTTCTGTCAGTAAAAACATCATTTTCATCGGGTTTAAAACGATATATCCCCTGATTTGTACCAACAAAAAGTCCTTCTTCGAAGAGCGCTGCTGTATAAACACTACCAATATCTAGGCTCTCTTGCTGATATGACTGAATAGGTAAATCAAAAGCTATATAGGTTATACCTTTGTCTAATCCAGCCCACACATTTCCAAATTTGTCCTCTTCAAGAGTAAGTATGGTATTGTTGGTTAACCGGTTATCTGTATTGATTTGATCAAGTAGGTTGAATTCATGGTCAAACACATAGAGCCCATTAAGGATAGTACCAATGATCAGTTTGGTACCGTTCTTGATCATCGTATTCAAATGATTATTAATAACTAATTCGGAATCTGTAGAATTCCACTCGGTAAATTGGTTGTTTTCAAATTCGTAAATACCGGATGTGGTTCCTATCAGATATTTTGTGGAGTCCCACTTTATCACAGATTTAACTTCTTCGTCATTTAGAAAATCGGAACCACTTATTTCTATAAGTTTTCGATTTCGTAACTCGTATAAGTTACCCTGAATTTGTTGTGTAAAAACACGATCTCCCACTTTGTGGAGAAACATGAAAGAACCTTCTTTATCAACACGAAATACATCAGTACCATCATATCCGTAAATAGACCCAAAACTATGGAAATAAATAACGCCTTCATGCTCGACAATCTTCCATATTTCATCATTATTCATCTCCGGATTAGACAGCTGTACAGCTAAAGAAGTATAGGCTAGTTTTCCATTTGCTGATGGTAACCAAAACCCAAAATCCTCGAATGAACCGGTATAAAGAGTATCATCAATAAACGCAACGGAGCGAATGGTACTGAATTCATCAAGTTGGTATAATTCGGATTGACTATTATCAATTACAATTAAGCCATGATTATTAGCGATAAACACACGCCGGTTGTTATCCGTATCAATATCCCAATTCTGGTTACCCGCACCAAGAGATTTAAAATCGTAATAGTTTAATTGATAACTGAGTTGCGCTTTAACAGAGCCTCCTAAAGAACAAAGAAATAGTACCACCCAGATATGTAAAGTAAACCTAGACATGGAGTGATGAATAACTTTTAATAAAGTTGCGTAAGGTGAAAATACTAATAAAAACCTCAAGTGAAAGCATCTGAAATCTCAAATGGTTTTTACATGGCACTTTTGGGATGCGGTAATTGCCTGCTGATCTGTTCATCACAAGTATCCCTTAATGTTTATTCGCTTGATAGCAGAACACTAATTCATGACCCAGAAAGAATCAAGAAGTGTAGGCTTCCCTGACCTGGATTACTTCTCAAGGGTTTTTAAAAAATACTACGGGAAAACCCCTACCGAGTATTTTAAAGCTAACGGTAAGGACTAATTTTCAATCTTCAATAGTTATCCTTTTTAGCTTTTAGCTGCCGAAATAGCAACCCCAAACTCCTTATTCTCCATTTGCAGCTTCCGTGAGAACAATGAAATCATGGCTGCACGGATTGAGCAACTAAACAAGCGATTTGAAAGCCAATTCTTAGTTTCTGAAATATATATCAAAGCGTTAAAACATCTAAGCTGGAATCAGAATACTTAGGGAAAATGCAGCTGAAAGAAATTAAGACACCTGTTGGCATTCACAAATTATACTAAGTATTTATTATTATTAACTTCTCCAAAAATTAAGGAAGTGAAAAAGAAACTTTTGGGAAACTTTCAAGAGCCGAACAAAAGAAGATATTTACTCGATTATTAGATGATATTGACGATACTATGATTGATTCCTGCAAGTTTAGAAATACGTTCAGATCATTTAACAAAGATTGAACTCTTAGCTCTGATGAAGAATTAAATATCCACTATCTTTATATGCACTTGAGAAATTCTATATGGACCCGATCACTCATGGTTTAGTAGGCGCAACCTGCGCACAATGTGTTTCTGATAAAGAAAAATTTAAGATTGCTTCTCTGATTGGTTTTTTGGCTGCGTTAGTTCCTGATGCAGATGTTTTCCTTGGTTTTTCGTCAGACCCATTATTAACAATCGAACTACACCGCCAATTCACCCATTCTATTCTATTTATTCCTGTTGGGGCATTACTAATTGCTTCCATCATCTGGTGGTTCTTTAGAAAAAATCTCAGCTTCAAATCGACTTATATAATCAGTTTTGCAGGTTACGCTACAGCCGGGTTAATGGATTATATCACAAGTTATGGAGTGCACTTATTCTGGCCAATTCTGGACTATCGATATGCTTTAAATATCGTATCTGTATTTGATCCATTCCTAACCTTGGGAATTCTGGTATTCATTGCTATCGCATTCTACAAGAATAAGAAGACTTTTAGCTTTCTCGCACTTGGATGGCTGACTGTTTACCTAAGCTTTGCGGGAATCCAAAAATCAAGAGTGACAGAGGCAACATCATTATCTATCTCTCAAAAAGGAATTTCCAATAGTGAAATTATTGCAAAACCAACCATCGGAAATCAAATTCTTTGGAGTGCTCGCTACGTGCATAATGAAGATATCTGTAGTATTGGAGTCCGGGTAGGAATATTTTCCAGTCCGATAATCTATGAGGGAGAATGCTATCCAATTCTGGATTGGATGGAAGAGTACGAGAATATTAAAGGAACTGTTCTTTATGAAGACATTCTTAGATTTTCGGATCTCTCTGAGGGCTATCTGGTTCAGCACCCTGATTATCCAGGTGTTATCGGAGATGCTCGCTATTCTATGCTCCCTACCATAATCTCACCTCTTTGGGGTATTACAGTTGATACCGCAAAAACGAATCAGCATGTAAGCTTTAATTCTTATCGGGATACAAGCCAGAAAACCAGAGAAAAGTTTATGAAAATGGTTCTGGGTAAGTAATCGTCTGAGCTTTGGTAAACCGATTAATACCGATGATTTTTTTGCCAAAAAATAGAATCCATTAAAAATCAGCCGCAGGAAGCAGAAAGCGACAAGACAAGATTTTTTACCGTTTTTATCTATTCTTGATCTTTTGAAATTTATAATTTCGAAAGATTAGTTTTAAGTTATTCTCTACTATGAAAAAGATTCTTTTACTACTTGTTGCCTTTTTCAGTTCGAATGCAATAACGGCTCAGGATTGGTTGATTAACCGTACTGACTGGGGAAGTACCGATTCTTTAGTGGAAAGTAATCTCCATGAAATTTCATATATCACTATACATCATGGTGGAGAAATTTTTTTAAAAGAAAGGGATACTTATTCTTATCTGAAAAATCTTCAAACCTGGAGTAGAAATGCCCGCCAATGGATGGATGTACCCTGCCATTATATTATAGAGCGGAAAGGAAAAATATTCGAAGGTCGCCCACTTGAATATCGGGGAGATACTAATACCTCCTATGATCCAACCGGGCATGCACTCATTGTTCTTCTTGGTAACTTTGAAGAACAAGAAGTACTCGAAGAACAAATTGCTTCTTTAAAAGTTGTCACCGAGTATTTAATAAAAACAGAACCTGTTTCATCTAAAGACATAAAAACACATAAAGATTATACGGAAACACTTTGTCCCGGCAGGAAACTGACAGAATATTTAGGTACCAAAGACTGGACTAACTTTCTCTCAAAGATTTATAACGAATAAATTATTTTTACTCCCTATTTAAATCCACACCCTTTTTATTTTATGAAACGCACTATTTTTTTCTCAGCTCTTTTTCTTCTGATGACTACCGTCTTCATCGGTTGTGCTGAACGGGAAGATGTACGGTTAGCAGAACAATCATTTCAGGAAATTAAAGATGAATTTGTACCCGATTCCCGAGTGGCATTATTTGAAGCCAAAGCTAAAGCCGGTAGCGGAACTGTAATACTTGCGGGAGAAACATCACTTCCCGAAGCTAAAGTAGCCTTTCTTGCAAGTCTAGATCAGAAAGGAATTTCATATTCCGATAGCATCAATGTATTACCTGCTAAGGAACTTGGAGAAGAAATCTATGCACTCGTAAACAACTCTGTTTCTAATTTACGATCAGAACCAAAGCATTCGGCACAACTGGCTACCCAAGCGATTCTGGGAATGCCATTGAAAGTTCTGAAGCAAAGGAATAGTTGGTATTTGGTTCAAACTCCTGAAGATTATCTTTCGTGGGTGGACGGTGGAGGCATAACCCGTTTTGACCGTTCAGAAATGGAAAACTGGGCAAATGCTGATAAAATCATTTACCTGAATACAGTTGGATTTTCGTATACACAACCAAATACTTCGTCTGAAAAAGTTTCTGATTTGGTTGCCGGAAACATCCTTAAACTGGTTGGAAGCACTGGAAACTATTACGAAGTAGAATATCCCGATGGCAGAAAAGCCTTTGTACCAAAACGTGAATCCCGTTTACTCGAAGATTGGGTTAGCAGCGTTTCCGCAACCCCAGCTTCGTTAACCAATACTGCAAAAACACTTATTGGATCGCCGTATTTGTGGGGAGGAACTTCCACCAAGGGTATGGACTGCAGCGGATTTACCAAGACTATTTATTTTATGAGCGGACAGATCATTCCACGGGATGCCAGCCAGCAAGTATATGCCGGAAAGTTTGTGGATTCGGATAAAGACTGGGACAAACTGGAAGTAGGCGATCTTTTATTTTTTGGGAAAGAAGCAACCGATACCCGTCCAAGAGCTGTTACCCATGTAGGCATGTGGATCGGTAACAATCAATTCATTCATTCGGCGAGCAAAGTCCGGATTAACAGTGTTGATCCTGCCTCTGAGCTTTATGATGAGTTTAATACCAATCGTTATCTGGAATCGCGCCGCTACGTGGATAACTGGGAAGGCAACATCATTCAAACGTCAAAAATGTACAGCGAGTTTTTGGGAGCGTTGAATTAGAAATAAAAAAAACAATACATTAAATGCATTGGGTTTTGAATGTTGTCATTTGCTATTTCTTTTACCTAATGCTTATGCACAAGCGAAGGGGTTTTAGTTTATTCGTAACCTGAAGCTGGAGCTTCCCGAATTATATTGCGCAACAGGGCTATGCAACCAGGAAAAGAGATATTTAAAAACTTTCAATAAAGTCTGCGATTCATATTTCCTGTTTTTATAAAACTATCTACCCCACTACATTCACCAGTTCAAAAATGGGTAAGTATAAAGCGATAATGATTGCGCCTAATATTAATCCAATAAATACAATCAAAACGGGCTCAATAATAGAAGTTAAACCCTCGACCATAATATCCACCTCTTCTTCAAATAAGTCAGCTATTTTATTAAGCATTTCATCGAGGCTTGCAGTTTCTTCACCTACTGTTATCATCTGGCTAACTACTATGGGGAACACCCGACTGTTTTCGAGTGCTTTGTTAAGGCTTTTTCCCTTTGTAATAGATGAAGACATCAATTCTACTTCGCTTGTGAGAATTGTATTTGAAGATGATTTTTTTAAAACTTTAAGCGACTCAGAAAGTGTAACCCCGCTTTGCAGAAGAGTTGCCAATGTTTTGGTGAACTGCCCTACCAGGCTTTTTTTATACAGTTCTCCGAAATACGGGATTTTTAACTTCATCTGGTCTAGCGTATTTTTGCCTTTTTCAGATTTTGAGAAGTTGCGAATCGTAAATAGCAATACAATCAATATCAATCCTATAATCCAAAAATTACCCGTTAAAAAGGTACTTACTGCCAGGATAAATTTTGTAGGAGCAGGTAGTTCCGCATTAAAATCCTGGTACATATCTACGAAAGTGGGAACAACAAATACCAACAAAAAGGTTACAGCTGAAATCGCTACACCTATGATAATGGCAGGATAAACCATAGCCATTTTCACCCTTTGTTTTAGCTTGTAGGCTTTTTCCAGGTACGAAGAAAGCCTTAAAAGAATATCATCCAGCACTCCCGATAATTCTCCTACCTGTGTAAGTTGAATAAAAATCGAGTCAAAAATGTTTGAATGATTAGCAAAAGCTTTAGACAAACTTTTCCCCCGTTTCACCTCCTTTCGAATCTCCTCAACCACACCCTTAAACCTATTATGGTCGATTTGTTTAATGGTAGTATCCAATGCTTTCACTAATGAAAGTTTGGCCTTTAACATTACAGCAAGGGTTCTTGTAAACTCTATCACTTCCTTATCCGGCACCTCTTTGATGAAAGGTAACCTGATGTCTTTTTGAAGCAGCCCTTTTTTAGAACTATTTTTTGACTGTTTCTTTTTTATGGAAGAAGGAAGTTTTGCCATTAATCCAGTTCCCTCATTGAGGTCCACATTACAGGCCGCCGTATGTGTATGACTTGATCCAGGGTTATCTCGTTCTTTTTTGATTTTTGAAATAACTGCCATTCTGCAACCTGGTATTCACTGCTTACAGGCTTTTTGGGGATAATCAATGTGCTATCGATTGAAGAAGGGTTTACCAGGATTTGGTTCCTCACCAATCTTCCTTCTCTCCAGTTGTATACCTCAGGTTCTGAAGAGTTGTCTAATACTATCAGAGTGGTATCAGTAAATGCCAACTCTCTTGCTCTTAGTACATCATTGTATACCTGATTTTGTGTAAGATGAAGGTTGTTATAGAACTCCAGGTTAGATGACCATTGATTTAACTGGTTATTGGCAAAAACAAAAATACTGAAAGCAATCCCAAGTATAACAGAAACTACAGTAACAGCGATCAGAGCCTCTACAATGGTATATCCTTTTTCGTTTTTTATTAGTCTTTGTACCATAGCCGTCCCGTTTCTAGCTCAATACGCGCAGGAGTTAATGTATCATTTTTAAAAGCTTTAACCCTGATAGTATAGAAGTTTTTATCTTTTGATACTTCTGTTTTAACCCACCAGTAATCGTCTACTTTTTTGTACCCTGTTGTATCACTTTCTGTGGCAAGCACCATTTCCATCTGATTGCGGGCGTGGTTAAAACCGGTGATTTTGTCTTTAGCGATTGTATTGCCTGTAATAAAAATCAAAAGCATTACTACAGGAACTAGGACTGCCATTAGTATCGACATTGCCACCAATGATTCTACTAAACTGTATCCATTTTCTGATCGAAAGTCTTTCATTCCTTTAACTCCCAATCAAGCAATACATATTTAATCGAATCCGAAAAACCAAAGGGCACAATATAGTTTTCAGGGCGCTGTGAAATATCAATCGTAGCATCCTTTATCCAGTTTATGTAGCTGGTCGGGGATTCATAAAAATAGAATTGCCGGGTTAAAACAGATCCTAAAACCGTTCCATCTAATTCGGTTTGTCCCTGGGAATATACAGCTCCACGAACAGTTGCCCCCTCTTCAACTTTAACCCTTAAACGCTCCTGGTTAAATGTGTTGGTTTGTATGGGATAAATAATTGTTCCATCCAGCATAGCATTACCTGTTAACCGTATTGCCTCAGTTTCATTTCCTGATAAAAACTCCAATGAAGTGAACAGCATACTTGGATACACCAGGTAGGCATCATCTTTTAAGGTGATGCTGTTTTCTGAAACAATTTGTCCACTAAATGTAGCATTCCCGCCTATAGTTACCGGCCCTCCGACAAAAAAAATCAGATCAGAACCCTCAACTTTTGAGTTGACAATAAGTGTATCACGCACAAATATTTTTGTTTTACTTCCAAAGTTAAGAGGCTCATTGATCGTCAGGTTTCCTCTTACAATAAGCTTTGATGCATCCGGGATGGATGCCAGTTGGCCCGGCCAAACCAAGTCAGAGTTACTAAACAATGTTACACTTTCATTTTTTTTCGGCTCAGGTAGAAATAGATATTCATCTACCCCGATACCTGAGTATTTGTTGGCTTTGAAATCAGACTGCACTCTTTCCATTTGTTCTGTAATAAATTCGTAGCGTATATCCGGGAATTCCAGTTCCCGGCCAAGTGCAATGCTTTCCCCATCATAGTTCCCTGAAAAAGGAAAGCCTTTAAAGCTGCTTTCCTTAACCCCTTGTTTACCTGATACGATATCGCCGTTTATGGATGTGCTGCCAATCAGGTTAATAGATGAGGTAGTATCTCCCAGCACTACTGCGTATTCGAATACAGAAGAACTTTGTTCTCCAAAAGTCATTGCGATCAGTGCTTTTTGATTCCCCGTATAGGCCGTGGAGCTAAGCTGTAAAAACCCTCCAAAAGGAGTTATTTCTACCCAGACTGAATCCCTTAACCCCTCATCCATAACAACAGCAGTATCCCTGACTACCCACGAAGACGATTGTTTATGAAGAAATTCGTAGGCTCCTTTTTCGGCCAGGTACCGGGCTTGAGTTACTTTAATATCTTTTTGAATGAACAATGATTGAAGGTGCAAGCCTGAAAGAACTGCACCTATCATTAATGAAGCTATAACTGTAATAATTAACACGGTTACCAGTGCAGAGCCGTCTTCTTCTTTTGATGATATGAAAACACCCGGTTTCAATTCAGTTTTCTAATATTAAGTTTGGTACAACCCATTGATTAAAAACAAAAATAGTACGTTCATTGATGAATACCTGAACCTAAATTAACTCTTCTCAAAATGAAACGCTCCGTCCTTTTCTCAATTCTTTTCATTAGTCTTTTTTCCACTGATATATTCGCTCAATCCAATACTTTTCCAACTACGGGCAATGTGGGGATTGGAACTATCAACCCTTTGTGGCCTTTAACATTGGCCAGTACTTCAACGATTACTGCAAATACCGGTATTGCATTGTCATTTGAAGGAGAATCTAAACCTGAAATTGGGTATCGTTTCAAAGCCAATGGACTAAATTATTACCAAGTAATTTATAATGGTTCTTCTATACAATGGAAACACTATTTAGGCGCTGGGAATTATCAACCCAGAATGACGTTGACAAATAGCGGGAATCTGGGAATTGGCACAATCAGCCCAGTTGCAAATTTAGACATTGTAAGTGGAAGATCAACACTTCGAGTGGCAGGCAATTCAGGGGCAGATAGCTGGCGAGCTAGAATTTTATTAGATAGAGGAGACAATTATAGAGGAGCCGGACTTTGGATACAAGCTAGTGCAGAAAGTGAGTTAGATTGGTATGCAGGAGTACCCTATACAGGTGCCGGGTTTTCTATTGGATATCATGGGGCTCAGCCTGAATACAGAGCAAACTCAAAGCTATTTATTAAACCAGATGGCAATGTAGGCATTGGTACAACCACACCAACCAACAAACTCGAAGTAAACGGCAAAATCCGTTCTAAAGAGGTAATAGTGGAAGCTACCGGCTGGCCCGATTACGTGTTTGCTGATGATTATGACCTACCCACCCTGGCTGAGATAGAAACCTATATCAACACCAACAAACACCTGCCAGGCGTGCCTTCAGCCAAGCAGGTGGAAGAGAATGGGGTAAGCCTGGGTGAGATGAATGCTTTACTGCTAAAAAAAATCGAAGAATTGACTTTATATATCATAGAACAAGAAAAAAGAATTAAAAAACTAGAACCTCAAAATTAGCAATCATGAAAAAGTTATTGGCACTTTTATCAATCGGACTTCTATGTTCCTTAACTTTCGAAGTAACCGCCCAATGGACTCCATCGGGAAATAATATCCACTTCAATTCCGGGAATGTAGGGATTGGGACCACAAGTCCATTAAATAAACTTCATATAAATGGTCATCTTCGTATTTCTGAAACTCTAAAAGTGTATCATAACTTCTCCGGAGGAAGAGGGTTAGAACTTCAAACAAAT
Source organism: Balneolaceae bacterium (assembly GCA_006969905.1). Classification (GTDB taxonomy): domain Bacteria; phylum Bacteroidota; class Rhodothermia; order Balneolales; family Balneolaceae; genus Balneola. The sequence goes on from CP030887.1 coordinate 3,267,210, forward strand.
TCGGGAAGCACCAATGCACCGGCTATTCGTTGGCAGGATGATTCGGGTATCTATTATGCTGGAATACGAGGGCAAAGTGATGGCTCCATTCAGTTTGGCACAGGATGGTTAAGTGAGGTGATGAGAATGACGCCAGAAGGTTTAAGCGTTTCAGGTATTTTAAAATCAACAGGAGCCTATACTCTGGAATCAGCAAATCCAACTCTCATTTTAAAAGAAGAAGGCATAGCCGACAACGATTTTGATATCCAGGTAAATAATGGGGACTTTAAAATTTTAAAAGTAGATGATGCCCGTTCTGTTTTTGAAGACGTATTTACGATCCTGGATAACTCGACTGTGGGTATAGGGACTTCACTACCAAACGGAAGACTTGAAATTAAGGGAAACTCAGGAGTATATAGTGACTTTGCAGGATACGAAGGTATCACCAGCAGCAATTTTTTACCTAATGGAAAGGAGCCTACTTTAGTTATAAGCGAAAACCTTGCAGGAACTCTAATTCCAGCAACCGGAGGGCAGGTTACTTATCGCGGAGGAATCAGTTTTGGAAGAGGAGGTCCCGGAATATACTCTATAAACCCCAATCCGGCAGGGAGTGCTTATTACGGAGAAATACGCTTTCACACTACCTATTGGGATGGGTCAAACTACAGTAATGCTGACAGAATGGTCATTAAATTGAATGGCAACATTGGCATCGGCACTACCACACCAACCAACAAACTCGAAGTAAACGGCAAAATCCGTTCTAAAGAGGTAATAGTGGAAGCTACCGGCTGGCCCGATTACGTGTTTGAGGCAGACTATGACCTGCCCACCTTGGCTGAGATTGAAGCTTTCATAAAAGCCAACAAACACCTGCCTGAAGTGCCCTCTGCAAAGCAGGTTGAGGAAAATGGATTGACTCTCGGGGAAATGAATGCCTTGCTTTTAAAGAAAATTGAGGAACTCACCCTGCATACCATTGCTATCAAAAAAGAAGTAGATACTTTAAAAAAGGAGAATGAAATCTTAAAAGAGAAAATAAATCTTTCGCAAAATTAATATTATTCATTATACCGGTCTGGGTTGTTATAGGCCCGGATCGCTTTTTGGGTCAGGTCCTTTTTTGCGAAATAAGGAATCCAGGAACTCCCTGAGGCAATGAGCCCCCCGATAATCACTCCTGAGGCATTAAAATCCTCACTATCTGCCTGGGATGCCACCGATGCCGCTCCAATTGCTATCCCTCCTATCACGCCGATTACCTGCACAGCGGTTAACCCGTCCCGTTTTTTGAGGTAGCTCATACTCATTACATTATCAGCAAGGGCCCGCTTCAGGTTTCGCGCATTAGCTTTTTGCAGCTCGCCCCCGTCTTTGGAAAAATACTCTACCTGGCTGGAGTTGAAATTTGGCCCCATATACATTTGGGTTCCGTTTGGCCCCGGTACCCAGCTTCCACCTCCGAAAGAATTAACGGTACGCGTGTACAAATCAATATTTCCTTCTTCGATCCGTTTGGCAAAATCATCTCCGAAGCCTTTTTCAATTCTTAAAAAGTACCCGTCTTCAGTTTGGTAAGCCTTTACCTCCCGCAACGGATAGGAAGTGGTATCATTGACAATAAGCCGGGGCGACTTAAACATTTTTGACTGGTACACTACTGTCCCCTCAATGCGGGTTCCGTTTTTGAGTTCTACAAATTGATTCGACTGGGATAACACCAATGTTGTAAAAGTAATGGCGACCAAAAAGAAGGAAATCAGCTTTTTCATAAAACAGGGTTTAAAACAACTGAATGATTATATATTAATGATTAATAATCAGTACTTAAGGTGAATTTTGTATGAAGAGATGTCCCTTTTGATCCCCTCAACTAGCGCAAGCGTCCGCTTGTGCTTTTTATCTAATCTACTACTGCAAAAGTGATCAAGTGTGCCTGTCGATGGTTATGGATGTTGAAGCTTGCCATACTTCTAATTTAGAATACCATACCCTTAATGCAAGTCCAAGACTTGCCAAACTACTTCTCTTAAGTCACAGACTTAAGAGATCGTACGGGTAGCTTTAGTCTCGTTCCGTAGCTCTGCTGCGGAACACCCGTTGCAAGCTCCTGCTTCCAGCATTACAAACATTAACTACCCTTCAAAGGCAGTAACGTTAATCAAGGCCTCCAATCCGGCATAATGGGCGGCAGAAGAATATCTCCAATGCTCCGGTTTTTCCACAAACCCACTTTTTACCGGGTTGTAATGAAGATAGCTAATAAACGCCTCCATCTTTTTAACCGTATTTACCTGCTTGGGGTAGCTCCCTTCCTGCCAAACCTGGTATTCTGAATCCGGGTTGCTGCTTACCCTGCCTTGTTTGATCCGGGAAAGCAGGATAATACGGTTTCTTTGTTCGAGAGACCGAATGATTTGCCGGGCTGTGTAGGATTTAAACTTCCTGATTTTTTCGGATACATCAGCTCCTTCAACAATCATGTGCAGGTGATTGTGCATGAGTACATAGGCGTACAAACGAAGCCGGAACTCGTTTTGGATAAAAGTGAGGGAACCCAATATAACTTCAGCGAGTACAGGGTCATCAAAGAGAGGAACTCCATCTACTATGGTGTGCGTCAGAAAATAAGGATAGTGTTCTTCGTGAAATTTAAAGCGGCTTCTGCCCATAGTCTTTTTGGCAGGTTAGACTGTTCCGGGACTCTTTCCTTACAAAAAGTGCAGATAAATAACGGGGAGCAGGAGCTCCCCATTGCAGTTCCGCAGCAGAGCTACGGAACGAGGTTAGGGCTTTTCCCGAGTACTCGGGACGTTACGAATGTTCACGTTCGTAACGAGGTCAAGCTATTCACCATCTTTTAATATGAATTCGTCATATTCTTTTTGCGTTAAACTTCCTTCATATTTTTTAATGGCATCTAACTTGATTATAGAGGTTACATATTCAACGAGTTCGTCATTTCTGTATGAACCGTCAAATAATGTGCCTGCTCCATATACAATAGTTGGTTTTAATTCAATATTTTTGAAAATACGAATCAGTAACTTATCTCCTGTATCAGAATTAGTATACACTAAATCAACTGTGTATTCATTACCCTTTCTACCACCAAACAATATAGATTCTGATGAATTTTTTATTGTATTTAATTTATCGATGATAAATGAGTCGGTAACCGATATGTAGATTGCTTCTTTTGTAGAATATTCTTTTGAGTACCCACGGAAAGAGATTACAATACTGTCATAGTCAGTACTGTCTTTATCTCCTTCATAATTTGAGCAAGAACAAATAATTATCAAAAGAAAAATAAGATACCTTTTCATAGTTAATCCTGTTGGTCTGACCTATATATATACCCACTATATCCTGCATACAGTGAAAAACTACCCCCAGTCAATTCAGGAACACCAGCTGAAACTCCTAGTGAAGTTCCACCATAGGATCTATAAAGAAATGGAAAAGATTTCTTAAATCCGATGCCTTCAAAATATGCTCCATTTACACCAGCTAGACTACCTTGGAAACCACCTTCAAATCCTCTTAATCTACTCAAAGATAAATCCCCATCTGCTATTGACCAAAAAGCAGATCCACTCCCTGTAATGCTTCCTTCAACTCCATATAAACCATTCAGCTGTCCAGTAAGTCCCCAGTCACCTTCATTTTGACCCGCAATTATAGTTATTACACTGAATTCTATCTGTAGTCCAAGTTTAGCTGCAGCTTCACCAGAAACATCTAAAGAAACCGCTTGTACGTTATCAGTAATTATATCTGCAATTTCCGCAACTCTTTCTAAAGATTTATCTAAATCTATAGTAATTGGGTCGTAGTTCTCGGGTATTTTAATGGGAATCATAGCTTTTGGTATATTTATTTCTATATCTACTTTATCAGTTACAATTCTTCCAAATTCTTTTTTATTTCCAAACTCATCAATTGTGTTAAAAACAATATCCCACGGAGCAGCTCCATCTGGATCAATATATCTTAAAGGATTATTAAATGAATAATTGTAAGGACTTCGTTCTACATCCTTAGGATCAATTACCCACCACCTACCCACAACCGGATCATAAAACCTTGCTCCGTAGTGATACCAATCCAATCCGAATTCATCCTCCAATTCCTTGCCATTGTAGGTGAACTTGTTTTCTTCAGCGCCACCCGCAATGTAGCTGTAATCCGGCATTTTGAGCCCGAAGGGGTAGTAGTCATCCGCCTGGATCAGGGTTGCACCATACACACTAATTTTATTATCAGAATCATAGCCTTCCACGGTTTTAAAGGTAGCCCGTACATTACCCAAATGATCGGTCAGGTCGTATTCATACTGGTAGCTTTGGGTGATAATGGGTGTAATAGGCCGCACTCTTCCTTCTGCAAACTGAATGAAGTCTAAAGTCTGGTTTTCGTAGACAAAGCCTGCCGAATAATCGGTTTGCACCCCCGGCACATCATTGACCAGGGTTTGCTGGCGCAGTTTGGTTCCGGAAGCATCGTACATATACCGGATGGTGTTGCCATTGCCGAAGGTAATTTTTTCCGGCAGGTTCATGTAGTTGTAGGCAATGTTGGTGATGCCTTTGTTGACATCTGAAATTAAGTTACCATTTTCGTCATAGACATACTCACCTGCTGTTTTAGCGCCATCGTAAAATCCTCCTGTTATAGTATTAGGCAATACATCATCAATACGAGTAACACGGTTCCCAATTCCATTATAAAAGTAGGAGAGTTCATCCATACTAACATTATTCTTAAGCCTGTGAAGGGATGAAATATTTCCGTTCAGATCATAGCTATAAGAAACCCCAAATGAAAACCCTGCTGTTTGGCCCCCTGTAAAATCGGCATCTGTTAACTGGTTCAACCCATCATAGGTGTACCCATATTTTTTAATACTGTTGTTGTCCGGGTATACAAAATCCGGCTTCTTCCATTGCATGCTAGTAATAGTACCGGAGTATTTGTTTGTTGTACCTCCGCAGGTGGCCGCATTATTATAGCACAATTGGTAAGCAAACATATCGGCTCCCAGGCTGGCCGGGTCATTCACGCTTTCCAGCCAGCCCCGTTCATGGTAGGTATAGTCCAGGGTTTGCAAGGCTTCACTGCCCCATTTAAAAAGCTCCTTTTGGGCTAGCTGCCCCAGTTCGTTGTAACTCAACCCGCTTATTTTGACCTCATCGCCAAACCCCGTTTTCTGGTAGCTGGCAATCAATCGCCCTCCTTCGTCATACTCAAACCGGTTTTTTATCTCCAGGTTTTCCGTATCAGAAACGTGCCTGTTAATGGTTTCCGCTACAAGGCCGTCAAATTTGTAGAGGGTCCAGCTTTCATCCTGCCCGCCTACGTGGTTGGTGCTTTTGGTATAAATAGTATTCCCGTATTTATCATAAAAGGAAACTCCTTCTATCCATTTACCATAAAGGTATTCATCAAATACGGCAGTTGGTATGGCATTAGGCCCACCTATAACTACTTTTTGCCCTGGCCTTGTATGGAATCCCGGTTTTAATACAATTCTGTAATTTGCATCTACGCCAATGTAATAAGCCTCATCGGTTTCCAGAGAGTTTAAGCTATACTCAGCCTGGTTATTTTCTATTACGTTTTTCGGTTGTAGAATACGTGTTTTGCTCCCGGTTACCATTCCGTCTGTCCGGGTTAAATCCACTTCAAACTCTACCAGGTTGTTCCCGGAAATGGTTCCGGGATAGTTTACAAAGCTTTCGTCCGGGTTATTGTTATTATCAAAATCATAATCATCGTAATAGGTCACCGACCAATAAATGATTCCACTCCTTCCACAAATGCCAACAGGTTCCCCTGTAGGGAATGTATTATTGGTGTAGCCCTGGTATACTTCATAATCAGAATGTTCACAATCTGATGACGTAGTTCTGCTTTCCCAATAGGTACTCAGATTATCAAAATGATCTTGCATACCTTGCCTTGTAAATCGTACTGCATTGGTTTCTGAATAGACTCCTGTTACGATAGCCCTTCCCCGTATGTCGTATTTGGTAAAGAACCAGTCTTTCTTATTATCATCTTCACGCATATTGGCATCCTGCGTCAAGGCTACACGCCCCAGTTTATCGTAAACGGTGTATACCCAGCCTGCTTCCGGTATCTTTTTTTCAACCAACCGGTTGTAGGCATCATATCTCATTTCAGTGAGCCAGTTTTCCCTGATGGAAGTGGAGCCCGAAGCTGTTAAGGTGATGGTTGTATTGGTGCCTATCTGGGCAGTGGCTTTGGGTGGAATAATGAACCGTAAATTTCCATACTTGTCATACACATAGTATGTTTTTACAGGTGTACTTATATCCTGGTAACCTACTTTTAATACCTCTCTGCCCTCCCGGTCGGTATATACTTTTGAGATGTTTCCATCTTCATCCGTGGTTTCATTAACCACCAACATTCCCGGTGCATAATAGCCTTCTCCTTTGGGATCACCCGTCATACGTTCATCTGTTTGGTTAGCAATATTCCAACGGATCACCTGGTCAGAGGCCTCATTTGCCCGGACTTCTGACTTTACGGTATGCCCCGAACCGGGCTGCCAGCTTGCCCCCGGTGCACCTTGTTCTTTTACAGTAAGCAACGGGGATTTTTCTTGCACAATAACCGCAAAGGGATAAGCGTTTGAGGTAACGCCTGCCGGAGGATTATAGTAAAAGCCGGATTGGGCGAAGATTGCATCCTGCTTATAATCAGCGCCCCCTGAACTGGTCGTATAGCTTTGATGTCGGGTTGTAGCTATACCTATCTGGTTATAAGTAATCGGGCTTACTATATGATTCTGCCCGGGTGAAGCAAACAAGGAAACGTTTTGCCTTGTTTTCCCTATTCCATCCACGTAGCTGATGGCATCGGTTTTATTGCCACTTATCACCGTCAGGTTGTCTAAGGTTGAAGCACTGGTTACGGGAACCCGCGCTGTTTGTGTGCGCACAAAATTTAAAGAATGATTGTCTTTGAGCAGTTCATAGACTGTTAATGTAGCAGATTGATCCGACAGGGTTTGGCCCTGGGCAATAATTGCATACTCACCCGCTTCCGTATTCTCATTAATTACCCATTGGTCATTACCGTTCAGTGTAATGGGTGTTTCCACTTGGCTATCCAGGTTCTTCAGTTTTAAGGATACCGGACCGTCATTGGTCGTCCAGTTTACGTATATTTTATCCCCTACATATACAGCCCCACCAACCGGTTGGGTAAGATCCAGGTAAGGGGCTGCATTAACCTGGAAGTAATCGCTGTAGGTATAATAAGCGTAATAGTAACCCTGATTTTGCCCGATCCTGATCCGGTAGGTGCCTGCTGTTATCCCTGAAGGGACCATCCAGCTATAACCATCTGATTGGCTAAACATGGACTCAACAATGGTTATCCAGCTTCCTCCTACAACCTGGTACTGGATTTGGAGATCAGTTGTCCCGGAGTATACATACCAGGATATATAGCATGCCTGCCCGCCTGTACATACCGTACTTGAAGTTGGTGAATTAATTACCTGGCCTGGCGTTTGGGCCGTTGTTACTTTGGAAAATCCTCCCGCTATAACTAACAATAACAGGTATGAAAATAATAATGATCGAAATACTGAAGCTTTCATTCTAATATCCTCCGAAAAAAATTATATGCTCTTTCTCTTCTGTGGTGCCTAAACCGTCTGTTACCTCAAACTTCAGGAATTTTGTTTCTCCAAGCGGCATACCAAAAAAAGAAATTGTCTTCCCGGTACCAATAGCAGGCAGGTTCCAGGTTTGGCCTGAATCACTGCTCTCATACCAGGTGTAAGTTGCAGGCGTTACCTCTCCCGTTACAGTCGCTGTAACCGTAGCATCACATATAAAATTGAGAAGATTTCCATTTCCGGATGGGTCGTAGCAATTGGGTTGATCATTTATAGAAATTTCAATAGGAACACCGACTTTGATTTTTTTAATAAGCCTCCGGGTATTAGCCTTATTATCTTCTGTAGTAAGAACAAGCTCGTACTCTTTCCTGGCTCCAAAAGTATGTACCGCTGTATTTACAGAAGTACTTTCATGACTTGCACCATCTCCGAAGCTCCACTTGTATTTAGCTATGTTTAAACCCGGATTTAACGTATGGGCTATGAAAGTAACCTGTTGTAATGGATCCGGAACAGCCGGAGATACCTCTATATAAATTTCATTTCCGTACCCATAGTCATTCTTAGAAATAATATTACCTTCAAAATCACGGGTAAGGATTAAACGTCCTGCATCATCGTATTCATAGAAGGTGGTACGATGATCCGGCCCGGTCATAGCAGTTACTTTCCAGGTTAATGGATCGTAGGCAAAGTAACTTATAGAGGCATATTCGGGGATGATAGTTATATCATCGAAATTAGCAATATCACTAGCTACAATTTCTTCATTTTTGCTAAGTGTAATTTGAGCAAACCTCCAATCATCAGGGCCTGATGTTGCAGGAAAAGTAATACCATTGATTGGAACTGTATTTTGATAGGCAGAGCTATACCAAATTCCAGCCTTATATTTTCCTCCAAATTTGGGAGTTACAGAGGGAGTAGTAGCTATAACTCCGTCCAAATTTACCCCGTAATTTTTACCGGTTCTTGCTCCTGCTTGTGTATAACCATTTTCAAAATCTATATATTCGACTTCACTCTTACGCGCATTTGATACTACTGCTCGAACAAGGCTATTATTTGACTCATCATACAATACGGTTTGGTAGGTGCCGTCCTGGTTTACTGATTCGATGACATGACCAAAATGGTCATAAGTAACAATGTTTGAAGTCATCCTCCAGGGTGTAGCGGAAACAGGCGTCTTGTAACCGTCTTCATAATAAGTTAGATATGAAGTAGGGAATTGAGAATATACCTCATCAGGAATGAATTGATAAGTATCATTTTTTCTCCATACATTCGGATAATCACCATTGTACCATTGATTTGACCATGTAGTCACCTCGCTTGAAATTACCTGGCTATTGTTACTCGAGAAGTTATAGTTCTTCAGATCCGGATCATCAATGTCTGATATATTGGCAGCTGAAGCCCGATATACCGTATTCTCAAAACCCTGGGTAAGCATGTTTTTGTCTCCCATCCCCGGGTATTTCCACCATGCCGGTGTAGCTTTACTCACAAGCAGCTCATTGTCTGAACTGCTTTGTGATACGGTAACCAAAGGCTGGCCGGTATACATGTCAAAACCAATGGTTCGTGCTTTGGTTATTAATACTGAAGAGTGATTTGTGGAAATATCATCAGCATAATAATATTTAGTATTAGTTTGACTTACATCAAACACATTGAAATTAATTCGATCAATCTTATTTGTTTTCCAATTCCCATTTGTTACTTCATTAAATGAGATGTGTTTTTGCTGGGTAATTCCAAGAGGTTTATTTATCAAATTTGCTACTTCATCAAAACTGCCATTGTTGTTGTAATGCACATTAGCAGAATCAGGAAGTTCATCACTAAATGCATAATGGAATACATCTTTACTGGCCTCCCGAAAATTAAAACCGCCCGCACCATTTTCTACCTGTTCAAAATAGGTGGTAGATTTAGGCTTACTATAAATACCTGAATAGTCTTTAATTGAAAGTTCATCTCCAGTCTTTGTGACCTGGTATTTATGATCTTTGGCTGTGTAGAATTCAAAATCCGTGTAGCCATTTATTGGGACTTGTAATTCATCTACATTCATTACTCTGACCTTGGAGTATAAAACACCCGGTGATGGCCGGCCATAAGATAAATCATGATCCAGGTAAGCTTCTTGATAACCCTCCTCAGCCGTTGGGCCGGAGAACTTATTGCCACTGTATAGCTTTGCTAAAGATGCGGTAACCCCATTTGAAAAGTTGCCATCATTATACGTATAGGTTGATTTCAACTTAATTGATCCATCAATGGTGGAAATGCTCTTGACCCTGGATCCCCCTCCAAATGTTTTAAAAGGTACAATTAGTGCCGTATAAACATACTCTTTTGAAGTATTATTAGTTGTATTCATAGGCTGATCAGCCTGGAACAACCCGTTTATTGAAGCATCTAAAGTGATTGAATTGTTTACGTAATCTATATCAAGTATTTCATAAGTGACTTCAAGATTTGAATAGGTAGTATCATCTCTGATAACCCAATTGGGATCATATTCATCCAATTCCAGGATCCTGTACATTTCTATTATCTTTAAATACTGCCCTACCTTTACATCCGTCGAATTAATTGATGAGTTTAACTTTATTATGTTCCCTGAGCTTGCAGCCTTATTAATGGTAATATCAAGTGTTTTCCAAAACTCTAAAGTATTATTTACAAAAGAGTAGTCATCACTTTCGTAGTCAATTTCTATCATGCTACCGGTAGGGGTTTGTATTCCGGTCAAACTCCATGCGGCAGCCATATCGGCCCGCTCTTTCTCCTGGGGTGTATCGTTTTTTCTTTCTCCCCGGTCTGTAGCCACACCACTGTCATTATAGTCCGGATCTCTATACGATCCCCAACGATCTAAATCATATGCATGATAAGCAGGGTTCAGGCCACTACCGGGATTGTCCCCATTAGCATATTCAAAACGGAAAGGCGGAGAAACCAAATAACCATTTTGACCCTCAAAATGGACTGCTTTTAGAGTAAGACTTCCACCCAAAGCTCCATCACCTGCTTGAGCAATGGATCCATTTGAATTAGGACGCAACGAATAATCATAATCAAACTTGGCAGTTCTTATTGCTGTTGATAAATCTGATTTGTTGTATAGTTCTATTTGATCTAATTGCTTGGTAAGCTTATCACCTTCATATAAATACCGCAGCAGGTCAAATGTTATAACCCATTTTTCTTCCACTATACATTCTGGTCCATAATTTAATTTGTAATTATTACCGTTTTGAAAGGAAACTGTTGTTGAATGTGATCCTTCATTATAGGAACCGATATTGATTTCATTGTAGAGAACCGGAAAATCTTTGGAGGTATAGAATCTTTCGTGGCCATCGTCACCCCATTCACTACTTATTGGCGGGTCATTATTATAAGGATCCTGATCAAAACAACGATAACCATCACCTTGGAATTCATTTAGCTCCAGCTTGTACTCAACAGTTGCTATTTGATCTTGTGCTGAAGCGTCATTAGCTACCCAACTATAGTCTCCGTCCAACTCCATTCCATTTACCAGTTCTGTTTTGGAATAGGATAATTCTTTAGGATTCAGATCTATGTTTGTCTCAAACGCAGGATTAGCTATATCCTTGCGAAAGAAGGTTGGTTTTTTAAAAACAACTTTATGAGTTGAAGTTTCTATTGAACTCAAATATTTCGTTTCCCTGATACCTAAATTAAAGCTTTTAGAATTGGCATCATTGCCGGGTGCCCAGCCGGAAAACGGCGCCCTCCAAACCAGGGGTTTGCCCTGGCTTTCATAATCAAATTTTACCCAGTACCCCCAATCTTCATCTGACAACCCAGAAACCCCTCTATCTACATAATCTGGTCCTTTCACAGCAGTAATAAACCAGGTTGTTGCATAAGACCCGTGAAGAGAATTATAATTTTTCAAAGTTGGACTTCCATTAACTATGTACTCACTATACTGAACAACATTAGCAGAGCTTTTTTTAAACTCATATATCATTCCATCTACATCAGTTATAACAAACCCCATAATACTTCCATCAATCAAAACCGGTTCAATCGTTTTCCCTCCTTTTTTGTTTGTAACAAAGCTTTTATAGCCCTCTCCCCAGCTTTCCGTGTCTATACTTGTATTACTTAAAGCATTATACCCCTGGTCACCCTGGAACCTGAATTCAGCAATACCATTAGGAGTAAATGTCAAGTTTTCTCCCCCCTCATTATAACTGGTAAGTAAATATCCCTGCTTATTATTTTCGTCATGATCTTTTAGCACATAAGCGTCATCATAGTTTACCATCATGGTACCGGTAATTCCCTGGGCAGAAACCAGGAAATGGTCTTTGGAAGGGTATATATAATCCCCGGTTTTATAACGCTCATTATCAATCGCGTTTTGATAAAGCGCCCCATAGCTTTCTTCTTCATTAACATCAAACAGTACCCACTGGTATTCTGAATAACCAACTGCAAGCCAATGCCCGGAAGGAAAAATGATCGGAATGCCAAAAGAAAAGCCTCTTACACGCCCTTTACCCGGACTTTCGGAAGATATAAGCCCTATGCCTGCTGACTTAAAACTTGCTCCTTGCTTGGAAACAGAGATACTTGATCCCATAGAACCTAACCTCAAGCCACTTTGCTCAACTTTTGCCTGACCGGGACTAAAACCTACGGATGCAAAAGGTGTAAGACCTTGACTGCCTACCTGTATGCCTACACTAGCATTTGCCAGTGGGCTAGTTAAACCAACTGAAAGCGAGGCTCCGTTACTTCCCACAGAAGCTTGTGCAAATCCCACATCTGCAATCCCTGCAGTCAAGGACATATTTGCCCCGAACCCCATATTTGTATCATAAGACATATTAATACCTACTGGTCCCCAACCTCCTGCTAATGAAACCCCATGGTGTTTTTTTCCCTTAGATTTATATACTGTTTTGATAACATCTCCATCATAGTCATCCGGGTACCCATTTAATACACGATTTATAGCCCCCGGGTTTAACGTCCATCCTAATCCCACCCACGTTGCTGGTTGGTTAGGGCCTATACCGGAGTGATAGCTTAGTACGATAGGGTAATCTCCTTCCGGGCCGGGTACACTCATCAGCGGAATGGTATATACAAAGTCTCCGGTAGCCAGGTTTACCACATCGGTTACATCCACAGGTTCAAACTGCATGGCCTCAGGCTGCACCGGGCCTTGGGCCTGTACCCTGGCCAGGCTTAAGAGTACAAAGAATATTGCAAATAGCTTCTTGCTTGCGGTAATATTTGTAGGTTGAGTTATAATTCTTGAGGTTTTCATATCAGCTTTGTGATGTGGTTGGGGTAGTTTCTTTGTATTCAATGAGCGGAAGGGGTAGTTCGTAGCGGAACTGAACCTTGCCACTTCCCAGTCCGAATTCATTAATCCGGAGCCTTATATATTCGTTTTCTTGTACATCCCGACCCTTCCATTCTCCCGGAAAAGCCAGCATAAATGTTCTTGAGATCGAGGTTCCGTAGTTGCGGTCCATCTGGTAGTGAACAAGGGGTATTGTTTCTGCATCGGGCAGAACCAGCTCAATTTCTTCTTTTATGCCGAATAATAGCTTTTGCAGCCATTGGCTGTACGAACCAAAGCCCTGCCCCATTTTTGCATAAATCAGGTCTTCGCCTGTGGTAGGGGTAATTCGCAACCTGAAGTACAGGTTCCCTTGGTAACCTTGCCGGTATTTGTGAATGTACTCTTCCTGCTTTTTTATGGCAGATTCTGTGGCATTTCGTTCTTTCAACTCTTCCAGGTAGCGGTACTCGCTAAGCAACAGCAGTTCAGTGGGCAGGTATTCTACCGTAAACTCGAAATCTCCCTGTTGAATGGTTTTACGTAGTTCAGAGTTACTCGCTTTGGCAAGATTTTCAAGTTCTTCCAGTGATTTTATTTCATATTCATTGCCATCACTGCACCCGGCTATAGCCAGAACACAAACCAGGAAAAAGCATGGTAACACGATATGTGAGAAACCCTTTTTCACAACTATTCTTGCCCTTCCAGGTAGTTGATGAAGTCCCAGGTTACATTTACAGCATCTTCTCCATACAAGATGTTGCCACCTTGTACTGTACCAAATACAATCTTGTATCCTCTTTCTTTTCCAAAGGCTTTTATCCGGTTGTTGATGCTGGTGTAGACTGGTTCCATCAGTTCGGTTTCAAGCTCTGTAGCTTTTTGGTTTACTGCCGAGCTGTAGCGGGCCAGTTCCTGTTGCTTTTGCTGCATCTTGGCAAGGTGTCCTTCTCTTTTTGAGGTGCTCCAGCCTTCTGCTTTTTCCACAAGCTCAGTGTTCAGCGTTTCCAGCTCCCCGTTTAAGGTGTTGATATTTGCCTGCCATTCCTGGATACGCTGATTTATTTCTTCCCGGGCTTCTTTTGATTCGCTGTACTCTGCCAGCAGCACATTACTTTCTACAAAGGCGATCTTTTGAGGGATAAAAAATTGAAATAGACTCAAACTTAAGGCTGCTATAGCCAGTACAGCTGTTATATAGATGATGATGTTGTGTGTTGAAGATGGATTTGCCATTACCTGATGTCCGTATTAATTATTCATGTTTTTTTGTTCGAGCTGTTCAATGCGTTTAACAAGCACCTCGTTTTCTTTTTTCAGTTCTATCATATACAAAGTCATTTCTTCTATCTTTTTGAGCAGTTGTTGTTGGGTATCTCCCAGAAACTGCCCGTTTTTTTCTACTTCTTTAGCTGAAGGCATACCCGGCAAGTGTTTGTGGGTGTTGATGTAGGCTTCAATCTCAGCCAGGGTAGGCAGCTCATAATCATCTGCAAACACGTAATCAGGCCAACCTGTGGCTTCTACAATTACTTCTTTAGAACGGATCTTGCCGTTGACTTCGAGTTTGTTTCCTGGAGTTGAAGTCCCTATGCCTAAGTTGCCATTATGTGCAATACGCATGCTCTCATAAAATGGCCCCGGTCCGTCAACTCCCTGGGTAAAAAAGGCAAGCCCAACATGATCAGAATCACTATGTTCCATTACAGCAGCAATAGATGCCCTTCTCCTTGAAGCAGATTGCCAAGTAATTCCACCAAAATAATTTCCTTCCCCCGGGTTTGGAGCACTTAACAAAAAATGATCCTGGCCAGTAAAGAACTCCTGCGCGTCATAAACCCCATTGTGATATATATTGAATTTAGCCCTGGGAGTGGTAGTTCCAATGCCTACATGACCATTATTTTTTAACAACAGGCTTTCCTGCCAGGAAGTGATCTCCGAAGCTGCAGTTCCTGATAAAGCGTGTGAAAACTGGATATCTCCTCCCGAAGTAAACCGGATGATGGATACCTCGTCTTCTGCTATCCTGTAACTATTTCCTAAATCATAATCATAATTGTATCCGATGATTTTATGTCCGCTGCTGTGAAACGTCCAAAGTTCACCAACCTGGAGCATTTCTTTGGGGGAAGTTGTCCCGATTCCAACGTTGCCATCATGGGCAATCTGCATTCTGGCAATCCCATTCGTAAGGAACTGTAGATTAGAATTGATTGAAGTTCCTGAACTATACCCAATAGTTGCAGTGTGGCTGGTAACTCCCAAGTCAAAATAGTTTTGGAATTGAGGTTTTTCTATCCTGAAAAATAAATTCGAGCCTGAACTCAACGTCAGGTTTTTTGAAGGGGTACTGGTTCCTATACCTACACTGTCAAGTGTCGTAATTTTACTGCCATTATCCTGCCATTGACCACGGATATTGTTTGAAAATACAAACATTAAAAAAACGATAAATATAGCTTTTAGTTTGTTGTTCATAATAGTTCAGTTTTTGGATTCCAATTGTTCAATCCGCTTTATTAATTGATCAATACGTTCTTGCTGTGCGTTATTGACCTCCTTCTCTTTTTTAAGTAGTTCATTCTCTTTCTTAAGCTCAATCATATACAGGGTCATTTCTTCCATTTTTTTGAGCAACTGTTTCTGAATTTCCCCTATGTGTTGCCCTTGTTCTTCCACCTGTTCTGCGGAAGGTACATCCGGCAGGTGTTTGTTGGCTTTTATGAAAGCTTCAATCTCAGCCAGGGTGGGCAGGTCATAGTCTGCCTCAAACACATAATCGGGCCAGCCGGTGGCTTCCACGATTACCTCTTTGGAGCGGACCTTGCCGTTTACTTCGAGTTTGTTACCTGGAGTTGTAGTGCCAATACCCACATTTCCTGTTGTACTTATTGCAAATGGAGCAGATGAATCAATGCCGTAATTCACCGGGCTAATACCAAAGAAATCTCCTAATGAGTTGTCTACCCCCATGCTCCATGATGTTCCACCTGTTAAAACAAACCTCATGGCAGCATCACCAGTACCATCCTTTTCAATGGTAAACTGTGGAATTGCTGATGTATTATTGAGATAAGAATACATGTCACCATCCACATGCAGCTTATAGGACGGGGTACTTGTCCCAATGCCTATATTGCCATTGGTGTTTATGAACATCCGGACAACAGGTGTGACTATTTGGTCTTGAGTGGTGTTACCTTCTGAGGCATAAAAATAAAGCTTACCCCAACTACTCATTATTCCTGAATACCCATAATTATTGCTATGCGTATAGGGCGTATATAATGAATTAACATTTATACCCGAACTGAGTATTGCAAGATTAGAGCCAAAAAGTCCCCTTCCTCCTCCTGATCCGGATAGCAATGCCCCAAAAGTAGACCCTACTACTAAATCAGCTCTTGGGTTGGTTACTCCAATCCCCACATTGCCGGAGGTTGGAAAGGTGTTGGTTTGGGCAAAGAGTGGTTGGCTGGAAAGAAGAATGACTAACCAAAAAGTAATCCTAGAGGGCTGAAAAAAATCCATAAGGTAGTAATTAGATTAAGGGCTTAAACTAGTACTAATCACTGCCTGTCATGTATACTGAAACCTCATATAAGTAAGAGACTTAGAGGTTTTTAATCAAGCGTTATTTTAGGTTTTCCAAATGTGGTTTTTTCTTCATAATTCCTTCACAATATGCCTCCTTTATTACCTGCATTCAGTTTTTAAACCAGGGTAAAAAGTAGCCTCGGCTTCTTCTTTTTTTAGCCTTGCCAAAATTTTTCTATGGCTGTGCGCGATAGGCTATCCGGGTTCTTTAAAAACCCAAAAATTCCCACTGCTTCACTATGTCTGATAACAGAACTCCGGCCAATAAAAACGGTGCAAAACTTATGCGGGATTGTCTCTCTAGTTTTCCAATAACCAACCCAAACAAGGCAAATATTCCGGCCGGTATAACAGCCAGGTAAAAGGCAGGAAAAACATCCCATCCCAGGAATAAAGCCAGAACCATACTTAGTTTAATGTCTCCCCAACCAAATCCATTTTTGCCCTTCCATCTTTGGACAACAAAGTTTAATAGATACCCAAAAATCAAAACCAATACGCACGTAAGTAACTGAGTATAATTGCCAATCCAATAAAAAAGAGATAACCAAGCCAATAAGCCAAATATCAATAAAATATTGGGGATAACCTGGTACTTGAAATCAATTACTGAAATATAACTGAGCCATACAATAAGGTAGAAATGCGTCCACTCCTCAATGGATGATGGGTTTTTCCAAACTAAAAAAGAGATTAGCACCAATATTAAACCTGCGAATATCCACCATTCGGTTATGCCTTTTTTCCCGGCTTCTATATTTTTCGAGAAAAAATGTGGTTTCCAGGTGATAAAGAATCCTGTTAACAGAATCAGAAAAACAGTAACCAGGTATTCAATACTGCCTGTAATCATACATTAATCAGGGACAATCTGTTCAACAATACCATCCTGGTCTACCTGCCATTTATTAAAAACCCCATCACCATCAAAATCAATAATAGAAGTGGCTGTAGCTACATATTCATTAGTACCTGCCTTCTCAATTTCAATTACATACCTGGCTTTCCCGCCTTCTGTGATGAGTTTTTCCTGCTCAAAGCCTAAAATTTCAAAATCAGCTGAGTATGTATCTCTCTCTAATTGGTACACCCGTTGCAGGGTATGAAGAAAGTTGAGCTGTGTTTTTGCTTCTGTAGTTTTAGCCCGGGTAGTTACATTTTGGTAAAGAGGTACAGCAATCATGATCAATATTCCAATAATCGCAAGTACAATCAGTAATTCAGTTAATGAAAAACCTGACTCATCGTTAATAAATTTTCTTCCACTTGTTTTCATAGAACTGCTCTAATTATTAATTGTTAGTGTAATTTTATTTTTTTGATGTTGCAACAATACAGAATCCTGCCATACTTCCAGTACCGAAATGCCATTGAAAGTTTCTCCTTTCGAAACCAAGTAGGTTTCACCGGTTGCTCCTGAAATTACTGCCAACCCATCCATTATACCTGTTAAAGACAATACAGGGGCTCTGTAAACTTCCTCAGGGGCATTTCTTCTTGTTGGTTCTAGGCGCCTTTCACGAACAGGTGTATTTGAGAAAAACGGATCTCTTCCCGATGCCCTGTATGTATAAATTTTAGCACCGGGCAGCTCCAGGTCTTCCACGCTTATCTCTGTGATACTGGTTTTGGCTACTTGCTCGTTCTGCCCTGCTATCTCTGAGAAGCTCACAAAATTTATACCCCATACGGTTACAACAACCAGCCCGAGGATAATCTTGCCTATCGTTGTTTCCAGAAGCTCTTTCATGGCGAATGCTCGATCATTGTTATCTCTAATACCAGTTTTCCATTTAAAAAACCAGCCTGGTCTTTTGCCTTGCTTATGTTAAATGATTCTACCAGGATAAGGTATTTTCCCTGCTCTAACGCATTTATGTACCTGGCAATACTATGATACCTGCCGGAAATCTCTAATTCAAAGTGTTTTTTTAAATACCCGTTTTCGTATTCATCATCTACGGGCAAAATCTTTGCCACCCTTATATTGTTACTGTTGGCTTTTTTGAATAATTCATCAATAACCTTAGAGAGTTCATGTTGCAAGGGCATTCCTACATACAGAGTATTCAAGGCCTCTTTTATTTTCATTTCTTTGGCTTCCAAATCTGAAAACTCTTGCTTCCAATCTCCCTGGTAAGCTATGCTCTCTTTATGCCCTATCCATACCTGGTGCATTTCGTAATTGATAGCTATGTAGGGTAATGCCACTAAAATAAGTGCCAGTATAAATACTGCTAATGCAGCCGCGCTGGCTATCTTCCATATAGAAATATTTCTATTCATCATTGAGGTTCAAATGAATTCGTAACTGGAAATCCGTGCGAACTTCTGTGGTACTTCCGGGAACCGAGATATCCGTTTTCTCAGTGTTTAGTAACTCCGTTTTAACTACGCCTTTTCCTCTTTCTATGGAACTCATATAGTTAGAGAGTGCACGATCTGTAGTTGCATGTGCTTTTATCTCTACAATGAGCTTTGAATCCGCCAAAGACGAATAACTAAGTTCCTGTAAATGAATACTGCTGGATAATGTTTTATTGATGAACTCAAATATTCGTGCTGAGTTTTGTCGCTTACTTACCAAATCTTTCACAAGCAGGAATTCTTCAAAATCCTGAGAAACCTTCTCTTTCTTATCGCTTACAAGCTCAAGTTTGTCACCAATCTGGTCCATGATTTGATTGGTTTCCTGTAGCTGATATTCAATATAGGATCTGTAGCCAAAGCTCAAAAGCAGTATAAAAACTAACGGAGAAAACAAAAGAACCGATGTCTTGGTGAACTCCTTTTTATCATACTGTTGCAGCGCCCCGTACTTCGTGTGATTTGTTATAAAATCAAAAGCATCTAACCCCGGAAAGAATGATTTGACTGTAACACCGGCTACCGTAGAGTACTGGCTGTCTAATCCTTTTTCTGGTTTTGTGCCCTTTAAAGGAGTGTGTACTTTTATAAAAGATTCCTGCTCAACAGTTTTGGTAACCCCAGTACCCGACACCAATAAATCAAGCTGGTTTGTGAGGTCTTCATATTGAACGGATTCGGACTGTAAAATGGAAGAGGCCTGATAAACTACATACTCAACATCGGTATTCGGAGGAACTTCAATAGCGTAAATATTCCTTAAAAGCCCATTTTCGTAGATATTAAGATATGATTTGTCAGGCCTCACTGTTAAAACTGAAACAGGCTTTTCTAAGAAATTAGCATCAAAAATGGATGAATACCCGGCTTCGGTTACACCTGTATAAACCCATGATGGTGATAAATCGCAAGAACTTAGAAGGCCTTCGAATTCTGATACTTTTACATTATCAACAACCTGGACAATAAATCTTTTTATGTCGTCATCCATCTCTATAAGGTCATGTATAATGGTTACGCCTTCTCCATATTCTTGTTCAAGATCAGCTATAATACCTGATATCCAATTTTCTAACTCTCCTTCTTCTTCAAAATACGGGATATCTATACTTTTAACTTCTTTCAGGATCTCAAAAGTTGAAAAGCATACTTTGAAAACATCTGCCTTAACAGATTCTTTTAGTTCAACTAAACCCGATTGAATAGATTCTATGGAGCCGTTATGATCAAATCTGCCATAGTTGGTCAAAAATATTTTCCCAAAAGCTTTTTTGATTTCTACCCAGTGGATATATTTTTCGCTAAGCTCAATACTAACTGTTGTATGCTCAATAAATGGAAAGTTCATGAGCTCCTAGTTATCAATACTTAAATCTAAATCTTTTCTAAGATTTTGCCACCTTAGATTATCGTTTCCATCCCCGTAAAATATATGAGGAGTAATAAAAATTACCAGTTCAGACTTACTGACATCTGTGCTTTTATTCCTGAATAACCTTCCAAGAAGAGGGATATCACCTAAAATCGGAACCTTGTTGAGGTTTTCAGATTCAGCTTCCTGGATAAGTCCGCCAAGAATTATTGTCTCGCCGTCTTTTAACCGTACAGTCGAGTCTAATACGCGACTGTTTATGGTTGGGGGAACATCGGCATTAAGTCCGCCAATGGGTGTGTTGAATTCCGGGCGAATCTCTGCTGTTACTTCTCCTGATGCACTTACCCAGGGGGTTATTTCAAGTTTCACATTTGCTTCAATGGTTTCAAAGCGTTCTGATTCTTGAGTAACAATTTGATTGGGCGATTGCAGCGGTGTAGTCGATTTTAATAAATAGTATTGGGTAGTACCTATTTCAATGCTTGCTGTATAACCATTTAGGGTTGAAATCTGGGGCCTTGACCGGATGTTCACGATTCCTTCCTGGCTTAAAGCCTGAATTCTGAAGAAAAAATCATTTGGCAGCTGACCTAAATTCGCTACTCCAAAAAGATTTCCTCCCGAAGAAAATGCATTGTTGGCATCACGTCCATCACCTTGTATTGTTAACCCCCCGGTTTGATTTGCTCCCTGCCCAAACAGGATAGTAAAAGGATTGAAGTAGCTACTGTCAGGAGCTGTACCCTGGGCCAGTGAAACCCCAAGCTGGTACATATCTGAGGTTTGAACATCTACTACCAAAGCCTCGATCATAATTTGCGGGGTGGGATAATCAATTTCAGCTATAAAGTTTTCCAATTCCAGAATAATATCATTGGTCCCGATAACCATAAGGCCATTTTGCTCTTTAACAACCTGGATGGTTGCATTGTTTGTAATGGTTTGAGGCAATAACTCCATTACCACATCTGATCTTAAATGCTCCAGGCGGATAAGCTTATTGGTGGCAATTCCACTGGTTGCTTTATCTCCTATTATGTAAATATCCCCTTCTTTTCTGTATGTGAAGGAAGTGCCTCTGAATAAGTAGGTAAGAGCCTGTTCTATGCTAAGCCCGGTGGTTTTGGCTGTTATTCTGCTATCAGGCAAATCATAAGTAATCATGCTTACCTCTGTTTGGTAACCGATCTCCCTGATTATATCTTTGATGTTAGCGTCAACAACATCCATATCAATACGCCCTTCATCTACACTTATCCAGAATGAAGTAGTTTCCTGAGATTCTCCTCCGGCACGAAAACCTAACCGGTCAATAATATAGACTCCATCCTTTTCCCTTAAGGAAAAGCCATTATTAGCAAGAATAGTATTTAGGGCATTTTCAAAACTGATGTTCTGCAAATAACCTGAAACAGTACCTCTTACCCCATTCCTGATAATTATATTTCTTCCAGTCTCCTGGGTTAGCCTTCGGGTAAAATCAACCAGGCTTATATCCCTCAAGTCGAGCTCAAGCAACCCTTCGTTGTTTAAACGAATCACCTGCTCCTGAATAGCAGGCTCAGGTTCAGACTCTACATATTCATTTACCCTGAAAATCCTCCCGGATTGTACCAGGCTCAAGTCATTATCTTGACAAATAATAACAAGAGCCTCAATGATGGGAACATCAGAAATACTTAACGTAATGTTTCTGTTAAGCCTGTTATCTACAATTATGTTCAATCCGTACTGCCTGCCAAAGGCACGTAAAAAGTCTCTGGCATCAATGTTTCTTACATTGATATTTTCGGTTTTTTCGAAAGCTACTTCCGGTAGAAAGTCTAAATTTAATTGTACTTTGTTTGTGTCAATAAGAGTCTTCAGATAGGTAATCTCTCTTTTCGACTGGTCCTGTTCTAGTGAATCTACTATTTGTGAAAAAGCAGGGGTTGAAACAAGTACTACAAATAGTAAAAAAATGCCTTTTCTTTTTTTCATCAGCCTTTGTGTTGGTTTACGAATCAGGATAGATAATTTTCATTGAACTTACACCCATGAGTTTTCTTACAAAACGGTTTCTCTGTAAATCTCTTCTACAGTAGTAATTCCTTCTTTAATCTTTCTTATTCCTGTTTCTCTTAATGTTTGCATTCCATTCTTGATAGCCAGAGACTTCAATTCTCCGGCATTAGCTTGCTCCATTACCTTCTCAGTTATTTCATCATCAAAAACTAATAACTCAATCAATGCCGTCCTTCCCTTAAATCCGGTATCATTGCATTTTTCACAACCTTTCCCTTTATAAAACCTTGTTGCTTCTCCATCAATCCCTAAATCTCTAACCATAATTGGATCAGGATTGTATTCAGTAATGCACTCCTTACAAATTTTTCTTACCAATCTTTGAGCCATCACCAACCTAATTGATGATGCCACCAAAAATGGCTCAACTCCCATATCAACCAGCCTGGATATAGCAGAAGAGGCATCATTTGTATGCAAGGTTGAAAAAACTAAGTGTCCGGTAAGAGCTGATCGTATTGCTATTTCAGCCGTTTCTTTGTCCCGAATCTCCCCCACCATAATAATGTTTGGATCCTGCCTTAAAATAGATCTCAAAACATGGGCAAAATTTAATCCAATATCCTCATGTACCTGAGTTTGGTTTATACCCTCAAGGTTATATTCAATAGGATTCTCTATGGTTGTTATATTTACTTCGCTGGTATTCAGTTCATTAAGGGCGGCATAAAGAGTAGTTGTTTTTCCGCTTCCTGTAGGTCCTGTCACAAGAATCATTCCATATGGGTTTCGGATGCCTTTTTTAAAATCAGAAAGAACCCGGTCCTCAAAACCCAGTGCTTCTAAACTCAAATCTAAATGGCTTTTATCTAATATCCGCATCACTACCTTCTCACCATAATGAGTGGGTAGTATGGAAACTCGTATATCAATTTCCTGGCCTTTCTTTGATCTTATTTTGATCCTGCCATCCTGAGGTCTCCTCTTCTCTGCAATATCCAGTTCAGCCATAATCTTTATTCGGGAAACGAAAGCCTCCTTCTGTGAAACCTGGAGTGAAGCTACCTCCTGTAAAATCCCATCTATTCGGTATCTGAGTCTTAATTTCTTTTCATAAGGCTCTACATGGATATCACTCACACCCAATTCAATAGCATTTTGAATGATTTGATCAACCTGTGTAATTACAGAACCCAGAAAGTTTTTTACCATTACTTCTATTAGTTTTTATTAGATAAGAATCATTAACTAAATCTTAGTTACGAATTATACTTACTCATTTTATGAGTATAAAACATAATCTTATCTTTTTAACCAGATATAAAACAGTTATTGAATTTTAAGTAAGAATCGGTTCTTAAAGTGAATTTTGTATGAAGTAACATTTCTATACTGAAGCTTATAAAGCCAGAAAAAGAGTTCATAACCAATCTCATAAAATTTAATCGGTTGTTCAGTTGACCTTAGCTGAGTGAATCTATATATCTAATAACCCTGATACAAAGAGAAGCAGAGAAATTAGAATAGATTGTGTCTGCATTCATTATCTAATTTCGGAATGGGATGAAATAAAAAATGCGAACTCCGAAAACTCAAAGTTCGCACTTGGCTCCCCGGGTTGGATTCGACCCCGCCCCGACAGCTGTCGGGGTGACAGCTGATTGCTCTGCTCAATCTAAATAGTTCCTGATATCGACTTTACCTTCCACTAGGAACCGAATCATCTTCTTGCTCTTCCAACTCTTTACTTTTCGTTCAGCAATCAAGGCTTTTTCTTTGGTTTCAAAGCGGTACGCAAAAACTAATTTCCTGGGTCTGTACCTTTGGGTATATCCTTTGCTCTCAGAATTATGATATCTCAATCTTCGTTCTGGATCATCCGAAACTCCTGTATAGTTGGTTTCTTTGCTTGCAGACTTTAGTATGTACAAATAGTAATTCATAGCTATAAAAAAAGGACAATCAAGCTATGCCTAATTGTCCTTCAGTTTTTTGCTCCCCGGGTTGGATTCGAACCAACGACCGATCGGTTAACAGCCGATTGCTCTGCCACTGAGCTACCGAGGAAGATATCCCTTCAAGAGGGGCGACAAATATAATGAGAATGTCGGTCGACAGTCAATAGGATATCTTACTTTTTTTGATAAAAAACGGATTCAAGCACTAATCCTTTAGCCGGTGCTGTAAAGTTCTTTATGTTTGATTCGGGTTCATCCAAAAGTAACTTAAATTCTTCAACCGTCAGCTTCCCTTCTGCTACCCAAACCATAGTGCCTATTAGGCGACGTACCATATTTCGTAGAAAACGGTTTGCTCTGATATGATATACAAACTGATTTCCTGAATCTTCAAAGTGGGATTCAAAAACCTCACAAAGAGTAGTATAATTTTCTTCATTGTATTTCGAAAAGCCCGAAAAATCATGTTCTCCCAATATCAACTCTGAGAGAGATGGTAGTATACTTGTATCTGCTTTTGGAGAAATAACCCAGGCATACCGTTGATTAAGGGGGGATGGTTTTTTTAATAACAGGTAAGTATAAGATCTCCACTCGGCATCAAACCGGGCATGAAAATCATTTGTTACTTTTTCTATGGATTTAATACTGATTTCTTTTCCAACTATCCCATTTACACCAAAAATCAGTTTTTCCGGGTCATCAAGAGAAGTAATATCAAAATGAGCAACCTGCCCTTTGGCATGTACCCCCGCATCAGTCCTTCCCTGCCCTATTACATCTACCAGTTCCCGGCATATTTGCTGAAAAGCTTTTTCCAGTTCTTCTTCTATAGTTCGGGCATTAGGCTGAATTTGCCAACCGGAAAAGTTGGTACCATCGTACTCAATCGTAATCTTATAGCGCGGCATTCTTAGAAATCGAAACGCAGCCTGGCCGTTAAGCCCGGCTCACCCATTTCGTTGAGATAAGAAAAGCTGGCTTCCGGGGTTACTCTCATATTCCGCGCCTTGGTAAAAGCATTAATCCCACTAAAAATCCGATTAGCAAACATCACAACTAAAACAGTGGGTAATTGATTTTCAGCCTGGGCAAGGCGATCACGTGTATCTGAAAAATCCAGTCTATCCTCCGTACTATTCCAATTCCATTGATTATCGGGCGTATCTGGTATCAGGTTGTTCCAATTACGGGACCGAAGTTGAAAATCGTTGTACTCCTGAAGGCTATTGAAGCCCGAAACTGCCAACTCATATGCCCTGTTTTTCCCTGATAAAGAAGTCCCTGCTTTTGATCTGGCTAAAGTATTCAGGTTTCCTTCAAGCTGGTCCGCCCTGACATGCAATCCCAGGTAGCCCAGCACAAGTACAACATCTGCAGCCAAATGTATCTTACCCCGATCCCAGTTTGTCTTATCTACATAGTGGTGACCCAGACCGGGTACTACTGCAGATATCAAAAATGCTATTTGTGGTGAAGGAAGCTCATCCGTTGAAACTTTCTCTTCGACGGGCGGAAAAATATCTTGTGCTGATCCTGCAAATGGCAGCATCAGAAGTATTATACAAATTGCAATGCCTTTAGCTCCTGATTCCAAATTCTGAAGACTTTTTATACTCAATTCCGAATCTCCGGTTTGTATTTTCTACTTCTTCTTTCTTTCCCGATCCCAATGTCGCAAAATAGAAACGCTAAATCCAATCATAAGAAGAAATGTTCCTGTCCAAACAACGGAAATAAATGGTTTTTGTTCTGCAACAATAAGCACCCATTCATCCTGGTACTCCTCGTCTAATCCGTCTATGGTTAAATCAATTTCTCCTGATTCAGGGTACACTTTGGTAAAACGAAAGGTAAGATCATAGTTTGCAAGCTGAATGGGAGGAGAGAATACATAGGTTTTGCCATCTTCATCATTATATAAGGCAAACAATGGTTCTAATAAGAACTGCTGTCCACTGGCAATATGGGTTAATCTAACCTGGGCACGAACACCAATATTGGTGTTTGGAGGAAGTTGAGTGGTATCTTCCATCGCGTAATCAATAAAATCCATATTGAATCCACCAACTGTTACCGTCTCCCCTTTGCTGAATTTAATAGTCTGTGTTTCTGGTACATCTTCAGGGTTTATAGCTTGTGTGCCTGCTTTCCTTTCAATCTGGCTATTACGGGCGGATACATAAGAGCTACCGGCAACGTAGAGGTAAATGTCAGACATTAATCCCGTTCGTACATCAGGATCAACCGACCATTGTACGTTATCTTCTGTAGATGTAGCCAGCATAGGATATACTTCAGGCTTCAAATAAAACGGTTTGCCGCCATCAACAGGCTCAAATAGCACTCTGTAAGTTTGCTGACCGGGACGGTTTTGCTCACCCAGGTCATACCCTTCATAAGTAACAATATATTTATCATTAATTAGCTTAGGCTCATTTAAATCAAGGTTTAGCATATTCACTTCCTGGGAGACTTTGAAGCCTTGCTCGTCTGTAACTTCTCCGGCACGAACTCGCGCGTTGTAATCTTTGGTTTGCTGATCCAGCATTGGTGTGTTATATGCTGATGAAGCCAGTATCCCTATAAGAAGCACTCCAAAACCAACATGGGTCATAGCGCCTCCAATCAGTTTTGGTTTGCGTTTTGCTAATCGGATCATCACAAATCCATTTCCAATAACAGCAAACCACCCGGCAAACAGGTAAATCATATAATAGAAATTACGGACATCACCGAGTACAATAGATGCGACGGTGAAAACCGAGGCAACCAGGAGTGGGTTCATCAACTCTTTAAACAGGCTCTCCCACGAATATTTCTTCCAGAACAGATATTGACCAATAACTGTCAACAATGCCATAATAATAGCAATAGGCATACTCCAGTCGTTATAAAAACTAATTTCAGGGGGAGTAGGATTCTCGTTGAATAGCAATCCGATAATGGGTGAACTGGTTCCCAGGATAATTACAAGCCCCAGTATCAAGAGGAGAATGGCTCCGGTAAAAGTCATGAACTCCCGGCTCAAAATTTTGGCCTCACTTTCAGGGCTTGGTAATTCTTTATAGCGCCAGAAAAACATCCCCAACCCTACTACAGTAATAACCAACATAAAGGCTAATAACTGGTTATAAAGCCCCAAATCTACAAAGCTATGTACGGAAGAATCGGCCAGTATGCCTGATCGCGTTAAAAAGGTCTCGTATACAATAGCTACATAAGCAAGAATGGCAAACAGTATGGATGATTTTTGCGCCACTGAACTTTTGCGCTGAATGATCATGGTGTGAATACCGGCCGTCCCAATAAGCCAGGGAACTAACGAAGCATTTTCAACCGGATCCCATGCCCAGAAACCACCAAATGATAGTGTGATATATGCCCAGTATCCTCCTAAAAAGATGGCTGTAAGCAAAGCAACATTTGCACTAAGCGTCCATGGAAGAGCAGGGCCAACCCATTCATTATATTTTCTCTTCCACAATGCAGCCATTGCAAAACAGTATGGAATCGTCATCATGGCAAAACCCACAAAAAGCAACGGTGGATGGATCATCATCCATGGGCTTTTGAGCAGGTCGTTTAACCCGGTACCATCAACAGGTACAAAATCTGGATTGGCCTGGATAAATGGCGCATTTGGCATTTCCTCAGCAATAGTCCGGAAAGGAGACGCACCTATAGTTAAATCTCCGATTTGCCAGCCAACCAGCATAAAAATGAGG
Organism: Balneolaceae bacterium; assembly: GCA_006969905.1. Classification (GTDB taxonomy): domain Bacteria; phylum Bacteroidota; class Rhodothermia; order Balneolales; family Balneolaceae; genus Balneola. The sequence continues at coordinate 3,295,240 of CP030887.1, forward strand.
AAAACCTGGGTCATCGCCATAAAAAAAAGTACCGGTGCTTTGTAAGGTGAACGCGTCCATCGTATCAAACTTAATCCAAAGAGCCATGAAAAAAGAATCCAGAGCATAAAGCTTCCTTCCTGACCTCCGTAAAAAGCAGACCATATATACATGGGATGCAAGTCCAGGCTGGTGTAATTAAATACATAGTAAAACTGGAACTGGTTAGTAAAAAGGAGATAAACCAGTAAGACCGAAGCAGCTATCATGAATAGGCCTTTAGCAACAAATAACCAATTACCTATTCGGAGCTGTTTTTCTTTTTCCTCTTTTGCACTCAGGAAGTAAAATATAAGCGACCCTAACCCTGATAGAAATGAAAGTGTAATCAGCAGCTTACCAATTACACCTATCGCAAAAGTACTTAACATAAGTTAGCTCTCAGAAGCATTTACAAATTGTGACGGATCTGCGTCATTATATTTTGAAGGGCACTTCATAAGCATATCATTAGCGTAAAAGGTTTCCCCGCGCATTTCTCCAATAACTACCAGGCGGTCTGCCTGCTCAAAGTTGTTTGGCTTTGGTTTTGGGTATACTACCCTTCTGGAATCACCATTTTCGTCTTTCATGTAAAACGTAAAGGTTTTGGATTCCATTGAAAAACCATAGTTCTGCGAGTCGTCCCAGGTGCCGGCAACATGAGCGTTGCTCATGTCTGAGGCTGCTTCAAAAGTAGTATACGTACTGATGCTCTCACCAAAATTATACATCAATAGTGAGGTAAAGCCGATAATGGCTACAATTCCTATAATAAGTTTAGGCTTCATGATCTCCGGATGAATTTAATTGATCTTCGAGTGCTCCCACTTTCTTGTCTACTCTGAAAATGAAGAATAAGAGTACCAGCCAGATAATTAGGGTAACTCCCAGTACTACAAAAATCAGGTCGTTTGAATACATAAATTGAATAAAAGCGTTGGTTTGTTCCATCTCAGCCCCGCTCCATTTATCGGCATAAGACTGGGAAAGTGTATCAACGGTTATGGATGTTTGATTTTGCATTAATCAGCTTTAAATCTACGAATTTTCAAGATGATGTTGTACCGTTTTGTACCGATGTACAATATCATATATCCAAAAAGACAGAGCTATAAAACCGATAAATGCAGGATACAATATAAAACGTAATTCAGGTGCTGTAATCTCGCTGAATGCTGGGTTACCATCAGCGCCTGGATGCAGGCTTTCCAATTGGCGCGGAACTACATACAGCAAAAATGGTATGGTTGTAACTGCGAAAATGTTATACACAGCGGAAAGCTTTGCCCGTTTTTCCTCATCATCAAATGCAGACCTCAACACGAAATAAGCGAAATAAATCATAAGTGCTAAAGCTGCCAGGTTCATTTTGGGTTCAGCAAATGTCCACCACGTTCCCCATGTAAAGCGCGCCCAAAGTGACCCGGTCAATAATCCACAAATACCAAAAACAATACCAACTTTTGCGGCTGACTCAGCTTTAATATCGAAATAGATGTTAGGAGTGTTCAGGTACCGGATGCTATAAATAAAGCTGATCAGGAACATCACATACATAGCCATCCACATGGGGACGTGGAAAAAAAGATTCCTGGCGGTTTGTTCGAGTATCGGAATCTGGGGAACCTGAACAAGAAATCCTCCTGCAATGATCAAGGTCATAGCTACCGCAACGATATATTTCCAGGCTTTCAAATCAGTTTAGCTAAGAGATATTAATGATCATTTTTTATTCAGCTTTTAAGATAGGAAATAAGCCGATATGTTGGACTGTAAAATGGTAAAGAAGTGTAAGATAAATGAGCTTGTTTGATGTAACTCAAAAAACACACCTGAATAATTTTAAATTTTAGACTACTCAATATAAAGAGTAGATGAGTAAATAGTTCTTGCAGCTTCTCCTTTGGCTCTTTTAATGTTGAGGAAAAAACCATACTCCCCTTTAATTTCACCTGGTTCCACACGCTCTGCGTTGGAACCAAAAAACCCGCCGTAAAATCTGCCCCGACATAAAGTCATCGGAGCAAGAAAGTCACTCCGAGGCATCAAGGAGTCTGCACAGTTAAAGAACTAGCCAGAACAGAGTTGTGCAGATTCATCACTTAGTTCTGAACGACTTAAAATATCATTCTGAGGATACTTTCGAAGAATCTTACCGGTGAACCATTCACGAGCGGAGCGAAGTGATCTCAATATACCAACCACAGAACTTAAGACTGCTTCACCCCATTCGCAGAAGTTGATTCAAGAAGCCCATCAAAAGAAGTTATCTCAGCATCCTATCTAAAAAATCTGAACCTGATTTGTTCTACTGGTATTAAGGAATTTAATTGATTCAGCTTTGTGTTATTTTCCCTAAAAGAATTACAAAATGCCTGATTCATCCAAAAGCATAACCCTTACTCCTGATTGGTCCCACTATTTTTGGCATTACCTTTTTGGAGTACTTTTACTTCCTGTAGGCTTAGGATTCATTTTGTTATGGGTAGCATTACGAAGGCAAAAAAGCCTCAACTATGTCATCAAGGATCGCTCTATAAGCTTTCATGAAGGAAATTACTCCCAAAGCCTGGAGCTTTTTACTATTCAACATACTTCCGTTCAGCAATCGGGCCTTCAAAAAAGACTAAATATTGGAGATATAGTACTTAAAGCTAATGCTTCTTCCATTACTCTTGAAGGGCTCAAAAACCCAAAGGCACTACTTGAAAAAATAGACCTTGCTATTGAAGCTGAACAAAAGCGAGTTGCTGCTGAGCAGGCCATTAAGCCTAGGGAAGTAAAATCTGATCCGGGAGCGATTGATCGAGTCGACTACCTTATAGGCCTTTGGCAGCAAGGTTTGATCAGTGATGAAGACTACAATGAGGAACGAAAAAAGTTTGGAAAAGAATAACACCTCTTTCCTTTTCAGCTTCTTGATATTTAAGAACTCCTGTTCACTAAACAGGAGCCCTATTTGTCTGAACCAGAACTATTCGCCTGCCTTTCTTGTATTGTAAGCAGTTTCTGAGAAGCCTAAACCAAGTAGATAAAATCTATTCATCATCCAGCTAATGAAAATTAAGCTAACCTTTATTCTTTTAGCCTTTGTATTCCTTTTTGAGAGTATAAATGCCCAATCGAGAGGTAACCTGTCAGGTAAAGTAACTGACGCTAAAACAGGAGAACCTTTAATTGGTGCCACAATTATTTTTGAAGGAACTACCATCGGGGCCAGTTCAAATGCGAACGGGAGCTATTTAATTGAAAACATTCCAACCGGAACCTATAACCTCAAAGCTTCTTACATCGGGTACCAGACGCTGATAAAGTATAATATCGTAATTCGCTCTGAGGGTAACGTAGATATTAATTTTCAGCTTGAGGAGGATTTAAGTGAATTGGGTGAAGTAGTGGTTACTCCAAATCCATTCCAAAAACTCAACACCACCCCCCTGTCTATACAAAGGCTTAGCCAGGAAGAAATCGCCTCTTATCCGGGGGGTAATAATGATATTGCTCGAGTAGTTCAAACCCTTCCCGGAGTTGGTGGCTCAATCGGAGGGTTCCGCAATGATGTAATTATCCGAGGCGGTGCTCCAAATGAAAATGTTTATTACCTGGATGGAATTGAGATCCCCAATATCAATCACTTTGCTACACAGGGAAGCGCCGGAGGTCCGGTCAGCCTGCTTAATGTCTCTTTTTTTGAAGGAGTTACCCTGTCTGCAAGTGCATTTGGTGCCGAATATGATAATGTACTTTCAGGAGTTTTACAGTTTGATCAGCGAACAGGAAACAATCGCTCACTTGCCAATAACATTCGCATAAGCTCCAGTGAAGCGGCTTATACCGTAGAAGGCCCCTTATTTAAAGGCTCCTCCGAAGAGTCAAATACTACCTTTATTGCGTCTGTAAGAAGATCGTATTTGCAGTTACTATTTGATGCTATTGGGCTCCCTATTTTGCCTGATTACTGGGATTATCAATATAAATTCAATCACTCGGTTGATCAGTATAATGATATTTATATCACCGGAATTGGTTCTATTGATGATTTTCAGGTTAACGAGTTGGATGAGTTTGATGCAGAACAAAAAGCTATCCAGGATCAGGTTCCCATAATAGAACAGCGTACCAATACGATTGGCTTAGGCTGGACACGCCGCTTTAAAGATAAATCCGGTGTATTGAGGACCACACTAAGTACAAATGTATTGAATAACCGGTTTCAACAATTTGAAGATAATGTAAATCAAACCGGATTGCTTTTTGAAAATGATTCAAGAGAGCTGGAAACCCGGTTTCGAACAAAACTAAATAGGTTTATCGGAGACTGGACAACCAGCTACGGGTTAGTGCTCATAAATGCAGATTATTCAAACGAAACCAGCGACATTATCAATAACCGGAACTTTAATTCGGGTTTAAACTTCTTCCGGTATGGTGTGTTTGCCCAGGCTTCTTCCAAAATTGCTAACAACCGGTTGGGCGTGTCTTTCGGAATCCGTGCAGATGGAAATTCTTTTACCAATTCGGGAAATGAAATGTACCGAACCATCAGTCCTCGTGCCGCTGTTTCCTATTCCCTGAACCAAAAAGAAACCTGGACCTTGAATGCATCCATCGGTCGATATTACAAGATATTACCCTATACGACCTTAGGCTTCCAGGATTTGAATGGGGCATTTATCAACCGGGACGGAGAATATATTCGAAGTGATCATTTAGTAACGGGTATTGAATATTTGATTAATGAAAAGTCCAGGGTTTCGCTGGAAGGCTTTTTCAAGTATTACTCAAACTACCCGGTATCCGTTGATGATCAGGTTTCCGTTGCAAATAAAGGGGGCGGTTTTGAGGTACTTGGAAGCGAACCCATAGTTAGTAACGGTGAAGGCCGAACATACGTAGCAGAACTACTCTTTCAGCAAAAGTTTAATGGGAAATTTTATGCTATTGCGGCTTTAACGCTTTACCATAGTGAATTTACCAATGCAAACGAGCGGTTTATTCCTGCGGTTTGGGATAACGGTGTATTGGTTTCTCTTCTGGGAGGATATAAATTCGGGAAGAACTGGGAACTTAGTGGCCGATGGCGCTACCTGGGAAGCACGCCTTTTGCCCCTGTAAACGAACAAGCCACGCTGGATAATTATCCTGCAGTTATTCGCGATTTTTCAAGATTGGGAGAAGTTCGGCTCGATCCGTTTAGCCAGGTAGACATTCGAATTGACAAAAAGTGGAGTTTTTCATCATTCAGTTTTGATTTATTTCTTGATATTCAAAATGTACTTGCACAAACCCAACCGGAAGAACCACAATTTGGTTTACAGCGTGATGAAGCAGGTAATATAATCGAGCCTCGATCTTTAGTGCGGGTTAATACCAATCCGGAAGGAAGTGTGCTCCCATCCATTGGAGTAGTATTTAACTTTTAAATCTTTCCGGATTAATGAACCCGAATTGTGTTATGCATTCCTGATCCAGAACTTTATCAATAATGATGAATATTATTGTTCAGGAGTAGGCAACATATTAAAGAAAAACATTTCCTCCCTTTTCAGCCTTTTACAAATTAAAGCAGTTTCTTTAGTCCGATCAATCTAACACATACTTATATGAAAAAAGCTACTAAAACTATAGTCCCGGTCTTCTTGCTCTGGATCGGATTCTTCCCTCTTAATATAAATGCCCAAAAGGCCAACTTTGAACTTGCCGAACGTTTTACCACGCAGATGATGCAAAAAATGGTCGGTTCAACTACGGTTAACCCCCGCTGGATCGAAGACACCGATACCTTCTGGTACACCTATGAAAGCAGCGAAGGTAAAAACTGGTATTTTGTAGATGCCCCGAAAGGAACCCAACGATTGCTCTTTGACCAGGAAGAAATGGCTTCCCAGCTTTCGGAGACCTTCAGCCGTTCTTTTAATGCCAAAGACCTGGACCTCAAGGATTTTGAATACGACACGGACAAAAACCTGTTCACTTTCCATGTAGATAGCATCAACTTTACCTACAACCTGAATGGAAACCGATTGGTAAAAGGTGATTCGCTTTCGGAAGAAAAAGAAGAAAACTGGGCCACCTATTCTCCTGACAGTACCTGGATTGCTTTTGCCAAAAATCACAACCTGTATGTAATGAAAGCGGATGACCCGGATAGTGTGGAACATCAACTGACAGAAAACGGAGAAAAGTGGTTTAGTTACCAGGCTAATGATTCCGACACCACTTCTGATAAAAGATTACGATCAAGAGCCAACTGGTTCGAAGATTCACAGAAGTTTTGGGTTAAGCGACAGGATAAAAGAAAAGTGCCTGAGTTGTGGGTAATCAACTCCCTCAAAAAACGCCCTGAACTGGAAACTTATAAATACCCAATGCCCGGAGAAGAAGAAATGTATGTGGATGAGATCCGGGTTTTCAATCCCCAAACCAAAGACAATGTCCTTTTGGATACAGATAAATGGGAAGACCAGGCTTTAGGTGGGGCTTACTTTAACAGGGGTGGTATTTTTGAGACCTACCGTTCCGATTACCTGTATATACTCAGAAGAGACCGGATGTGGCAAAAAATTGATGTACTTAAAGCCAATACTTCTACGGGAGAAACTGAAGTACTTTTCTCAGAAGAAAGTAAACCCTATTTCAATACACGCTTTGCAAGGTTAGCTATTATTGATGAAGGTAAAGAATATATCTGGTGGAGTGAGCGTACAGGGTGGGGACAGCTATATCGTTATGATGCTGAAGGAAACCTTAAAAACAGGGTTACTACAGGGGCATTTGTAGTCGGTGATATTGAGCGAATTGATACTACTGCCCAAACTATTTATTTCACCGGGTATGGCCGGGAAAAGGGACAAAACCCTTACTACGAGAATTTATATAGTGTGAAATTTAACGGCAAAAGCTTTAAGCATTTAACCCCGGAAGATGCCAATCATGCAATTAATGCTTCACAGGAAGGAAATTACTTTGTAGATAACTACTCACGGGTTGATCTCCCCACTATTTCGGTATTGCGGGATGGTACCGGGAAAATCATCACCCGGCTACAAGAAGCGAATATTTCGAAGATGAAAGAACAAGGCTGGCAAGCACCGGAAAGCTTTAAGGTAAAAGCAGCTGACGGCGCAACTGATATTTACGGTGTGATGTGGAAACCTTTCGATTTTGACTCAACAAAAAAATATCCCATCATATCGTATGTGTACCCCGGCCCCCAGGTCGAGCCATTCCCTGCCAATTTCACCGTAAGTGGATCCAGAGCGCGCCCTACTACTCTTGCGCAGGTTGGTTTTGTGGTTATTGCAATGGGCCAACGAGGAGGTAGTCCTCTAAGAAATAAATATTATCATAATTATGGATATGGTGATATGCGTGATTATCCCCTTGCCGACAATAAATATGGAATAGAACAGCTTGCTGCGCGCCATTCTTTCATTGATGCAAGCAGAGTTGGAATTTACGGGCATTCGGGAGGTGGTTTTATGAGTACGGCTGCCCTTCTTACCTACCCGGAATTTTATGATGTCGCGGTGTCATCAGCAGGAAATCATGATAACAATGTATATAATGTTTGGTGGAGCGAAGTTCATAACGGCGTAAAAGAAAAGCGAAAAACTGTCACCAAAATGAATGAAGATAGCGTAGAGGTTAAAGAAGAAGTCATCACTTTTGACGCTCCGATTGAGACCAATGCAGCCCTTGCAAAAAACCTGCAGGGCAAGCTTTTACTGGTACACGGAGACATGGATAACAATGTTCATCCGGCTAATACTATACGATTGGCAGATGCGTTGATTAAGGCAGGTAAACGCTTTGATATGATGATCTTACCGGGAAGAAGACATGGCTTTGGACCCTACCAACCTTACTTCAACAGAATGACCTGGTACTACTTTGCTGAACACCTTTTAGGGGATTACAGATTGAATGTTGACTTTAACATTCCAAAGTCCGAAGATTAGGGCGAAATTTTTCTCTCTCTTAAAGCGTGAATCCTTGACAGGGCTCACGCTTTTTTTTGCCTGTTATATCGGTGTCTATTTGAGGAGTCAAGAGGCTTCAAGACATAGAAAACTGGAAATCATTTCCACTTCGGGATGACTGGAACGAATCTTTGCGAGGAGGCAATGAAGCGACCAGAGTTGGTAGTTATATCGACGACGCAATCCCGATGTGAAACCAGAGATCACTTCGCTCTGGTCGTGAATGGTTGCCCGTAATAATGAAAGATGGTAATTAAATAAGCAATTCGTAATTGAAAATTGAAGCACTGCTCATTGAATTCCCGTACTTCCAAACCCACCCTCTCCGCGCTCGGTTTCCTCAAGTGTTTCTACTTCCTTTGTAGGAAATTGAGTAACAGGAGCTATTACCATTTGTGCAATCCGGTCACCGTGCTGGATTTCAAAATCCTCCTGCCCATGATTTATGGCGATCACCTTTACCTCTCCCCTGTAATCTGCATCAATTGTACCGGGACTGTTAAGCATTGTTATCCCTTTTTTGATTGCAAGCCCGCTCCTGGGCCTTATCTGTGCTTCATATCCAACAGGAATTGCCATCTGTAACCCGGTAGGTATAAGCTTTCTTTCACCTGGTTTAAGTGTGACCGGCTCTATAACCGCTGCTCTTATATCCATCCCTGCTGAAAAAGGTGTTTCATAAGCAGGAAGGGGGAAATCTTCTGCATGAGGCAACTTCTTAAATTGTATCTCACTCATAAATCTTCCCGTTTATATTCGATCAATCGAACTATGGCATTTCCTAAGAAAACTTTTACACGAGCTTCCAAAGGTACCCGTAAATCATCAGCCAAAAACCAGGCCCTGAAATCCCCTGAAAATCCAAAAGGCCCGTCAATATTCTCTGTCCTTCCGGTACTCAGGTATGTTTTTACCTTTCCATCAAAAGGAGCATACTTCCTCATCTCAATGTCTTTTGGATTATCCATAAAGATCTTACCCGCACGCTTGGTAACATACACAGGCATAATACTTGAACTGTCACTACCCGCAAACAACCTTGAGAAATAGAATATGATATGGCCTGCTGTAGCCGGCTCTTCTAAAGCTAAAGTATCCCGCGTATCGTCTTCTTCTTTATAAGTGACTATACCGTTTACACGATCAAAATTATACCGGATTTCATCGTATTCATTTTCGTCTATATTATCTTTCCAATAGGTTTCTGTAACCGGAAGTCCGTTTTCATTCACAAAGAATAAAGAATTGAATTGATCTATCTCCCTGCCCACCAATGGTATCCTGGGATTCGACCTAATTTCCGTAAAAAGATGCTTCATCTCCCTCCCATTGTGGACTGAATCGGAAAGCAGCATAACTTCTACATGCCCTAATTTTAGGAAACCGTACTTAACCTCATATTTAAAAGTTTCTTTCACAGAAAATAACTCTGCCATAGTAGGTGAGTACTCTTTTTGGTCGGGCAACCCATGTTGCGCAACTGCTGGAATAGCCAAAAAAGAAATAATAAAAAAGAGAATGTATCTCATAACGAATAGTGAAATGAATTAACGAAGTGGCTTAATCTTCATTATCCTCTTTTATAAAACCGGTAAAAGCATCTTCATCATAACCAACTAAAACCGCTTCATCTTTTATAAGCACAGGCCTCTTTATCATAGACTGGTTCTGTTCCAAAAGCTCAAGCATCTCTTCTGTACTTATCTCTTTATCCTTAAGCCCTAAATTACGATAGGTCATCCCTTTCTTATTTACCAATACATCCAGGCCTACTTTAAACTCCAGCTCCTTGATCTCTTCTAAACTAAGTGGCTCTTTTTTTACATCTACAAATTCATACTCCACCCCTTTTTCATCCAGCCAGTTTTTAGTATCTCTTATTTTATTGCAGTTTTTTATTCCAATAACATGCAGCATGGTATTCTAACAATTATGTTTTGTATTTTTGGTTTGTAAAGATACGGTTTGAGTTCGACTAATAACCGCAGAACTTTTTTATTTGTGCATTTTTTATGAAAAGATTTTTTTTAACTCTGCTTTTGCTATCCCTGCTCCTGTCTTGTACCAGAAATGATGCTCAGGATGAATTTGAACGTGAAGCTTACCAGGCACCCAGCGGATACACTCAAACAAATGCACAAGGTCAGGTGCTGGAAGTGGATGAAAATGATTGGAGAATAAGCCCCCTTTACCAGGGTTTGGTTAACTTAAATGCCCCTTTTCCTAATCCCGCCAGCGTTGGGTCACCGATTAACTTTGAAATTACTATCCTGGGTATACAGTCGGTTCCGGGCTTAGATGTTCAGGTAAGATACCCTGATAACCGTTGGAATAGTCTGTACCGCAGTTTTGACAATCCTTTGCCTACAGGCGTTACCCCTTTCCCCATTGATCCTATTCAACTCGGTGAATTCGGAACGGTAGAGTCGGCGAGAGGTTTACACCGGATTTACCTTTTTGATTTCAACCAGAGATTAATTTCTTACGGAGATATTCTGGTTGAATAGCTTGTTATAAAAACGGAGTGGTTCTATCTTCCTGCAATGAGAAAATTAACTGCATCGGAGCGTAAAATTATTGAGCGCCTCATTTTTCCTGAATCATTTGAGGTTATAATGGAAGAAACTGAGTCACACTACGGAGCTTTACGTGATGACCTCATCAACCTGGTTAATTACCGGTTTGTTGAGGTAGTGAATGCAGATGAACAACAAAGTGGCACCTCTTTTTATGACAGCGATAATATTAGGGAGTGCAGTTTCAGGGCTACAAAAACTGGCTTAAAAACAATTCGGCAATACACATGAAATTTGAAGCATCAATTAAAGAAACCAAACTAGACATTGAACTATCTCCAAAAGACAATTCCTTCAAGAGCGGATCTCTAAACGGTAATTATGAATTTATTACCCAGAATGGACGTTTTTTACTCCGCCTGGGAACAAAACTCTATCAAATTGATAATGTAAGTTATGACGGTTCAACTATTGATTTCTCAGTTAACGGAAACTGGCATACAGTATCTGTAAAAGATGAACAAGAGTTATTGCTGGATAAATTGGGTTTCAAAACAGGATCTACTGCAGCAGAGGGAACTTTGAAATCCCCGATGCCGGGCAAAATTCTTGACGTTATGGTTCAGGTTGGTGACGAAGTAACCAAAGATCAGCCACTGGCAATATTAGAAGCCATGAAAATGGAGAACGAATTAAAATCTCCGGTAAATGGAACCATTAGTACTATAGAAGTTGAAGTTGGGCAATCGTTAGAAAAAAACGAAACTATTTTGGAGATAGAAGCCATTGGATAAATTTGTTATTGAAGGTGGTACCCCGTTAACAGGTACCATCGCAATAAGCGGCTCAAAAAATGCCGCACTGCCCATTATTGCTGCCGCTTTGATGGGCGATTCCCCAACTACGATTACTAACATTCCCCGATTACAAGACATTTATACCTTCAACAATGTGCTGAGAGTTGTTGGAGCAAAGGTTGATTTTAACGACTCAGAAAATCAACTCGTTATTGACCCCACACTGGTCTCTTACCTTGAAGCCCCTTACGATTTGGTAAGGAAAATGAGGGCATCATTTTACATGCTGGGTGCTTTGGTTGGCAAGCATGGCTATGCAAAAGTTTCGCTACCCGGAGGCTGTGCCTGGGGTCCCCGCCCTGTTGACCTGCATCTGAAAGGATTAGAGGCTATGGGAATACATATTGACCTGGATAAAGGATATGTAATTGCCAAAGCTGAAAAGCGACTCAAACCTGCCAGTTTCGAGCTTAAACCCAGTAGTGTAGGCGCAACGGCAAACCTGGTTTTAGCTGCTGTGCTACGCTCCGAAGAATTCACTATCCATAATGCCGCTAAAGAACCGGATGTGGTTCAGCTTTGTAATTTTCTGAACAAAATGGGCGCTGATATTGAGGGCATAGGAACCGGTACACTCACTATTAAAGCAGTAGATAACCTCCAGGGAATTGAATTTAGCAATGACCCGGACAGAATAGAACTGGGAACCTTTATGATTGCAGGAGCAATGCATCCCGAATCAGAGCTTACACTTACCGGATGCAATCCTCAGCATTTGGGTTCGTTTACCAACCGGTTAAAAGAAACCGGTGCTCATATAGATATTGATGGAACCACAATACACGTTAAAGGTCCTGAAAAGCTAAATGCAGTATCAATAACTACAAAAATATACCCCGGTTTTCCAACTGATATGCAAGCTCAGTGGGCTACAATGATGACACAGGCCGAGGGGGACTCAAAAGTCACTGATACTGTTTATTTTGACCGGTTCAGTTATGTGCCCGAACTGACCCGGTTGGGGGCGAAAATGCGCTTAGATAAGAATACCGTTCACATTTCCGGAAAAACACCCCTTGAAGGTGCTTCTGTTATGAGTACGGACTTAAGGGCCAGCGTAAGCCTTGTACTCGCTGCTATGGTTGCAGAAAATACAACCGAAGTACTCAGGGTTTATCACCTTGACCGGGGATATGAAAACCTGGAAAATAAACTGAATGCTGTGGGTGCTAAAATTCAGCGCATCAATGGTAACTAGGTTTACAAGATTAAACGTTTTATTGTAGCAGTATCTGGCGTATATTGGTTTGATAAAAAATCGATCAAACCAAAGAAATTTTACCATTTTATTTTTTGCTTTACGCACAGAATACATATCAGACAATAGATTTACAGAAAGCTTTCAAAAGCTTTACTAGTAATAAAAGTATCGATTTTCTCTGTTTTTGCAGCATTATTATTTCACTTATAAAGCAGGAATGGAGACGGGGATCAAAAGAAAACACCCCTTTCACTAAAACAAATTTAAAAGCAAGCAAGGTCAGTATCGCCTCAAGCCCACCTATGGCTGAGCATTTTATAGAACTTCTGGATCAGCCCGATTCAACGTTTAAAATGAGAAGATGGATAACTTGTATGACAAGCCCTGGCCGAGCTAAAAAGAAATTCAGAAATGAAGAATCAAATTATTGTACACTCCTCCGGGAATCAAGCCCGGATAGCGTTGCTCGAAAATGGAGAGCTCGCACAACTTTTCATCGAATCAGAAGAAAACCAGCGTACTGTTGGTAATATATATGTAGCACAGGTTCACAAAGTAATGAGTGGCATACGTGCCGCCTTTATTGATATGGGGACTCCAAAAGATGCCTTTCTCCACTTTTCGGATGCAGGTGACCATCTTGATGAATATATATCCATGTTAAACGGGCCTAATGCAATTCCTGCCCATGCAAAAGGTGATATTAAAAATAAAGAGAACCTCTCGAATGTAGAGAAGCAAATCCTGGCTGGTAAAGTCCTTAAAAGCGGGCAAAAATTATTGGTTCAAATCGTTAAAGAACCAATTGGTTCAAAAGGCCCAAGGGTATCTACAGACATTACCATTGCAGGAAGGTTTCTCGTTCTTATCCCTATGGGCGATTATATTGCTGTTTCCAAAAAAATCAGTAATTACAGGGAGCGAAGACGCCTCAAAAATATCCTCTCAGAAATGGTTCCTGATGGATTTGGTGTAATTGTACGAACTGTAGCTGAAGGACAGAATGACCAGGAGATAGAAGACGATTTAAGAAACGTACTTAAAAAGTGGGAAAAAATTGTAGATAAACTGGAAACTGCAAAACCCCCTTCCCTGCTGCATCGCGACTTGGATATGACAGAGAGTTTAATTCGCGATTTATTCGCTAAAAACTATGATCGTGTATTGATTGACGATCCAAAAATGTATCGCCAGATCAAGGGTTATGTAGGGCAAATAGCCCCAAAAATGTTGCCTAATGTTGAAAACTATAAAGGCAGGGAACACATCTTCGACTACATGAAAATATCAGAAGATGTTAATTCTATCTTTAGCCCGCGTGTTCGAATGAAATCCGGTGGATACCTTATTTTTGAACAAACTGAAGCTATGTATGTAGTGGATGTTAATTCCGGGCCTTATGCTGCAAAAGCCAGTCAGGAAGATAACTCACTTAAAACTAACCTGGATGCGGCACGAGAAATCGCAAAACAACTACGTTTAAGGGATATTGGCGGAATTATAGTTGTTGATTTTATCGATTTAAAAGACGAAAAAAACCGCAAGAAAATTTATGATGAACTCAAAAAGGAATTCCGCAAAGACCAGGCAAAAACTAACTTAATCGGAATGAGTGACTTTGGTCTGGTTCAAATCACACGCCAAAGAATACGTCCCAGCGTGGTAAACTCAGTTTCCAAAGTTTGCCCCATGTGTGGTGGGTCTGGTAATGTGGTAAGCCAGGATACTATACTTACCGATATTGAAAGCTGGCTAAGTAAGTTTAAGCATAATACTGCCTACCGGGCTATTGACTTGTATGTAAATCCTTACCTCAGGTCTATGATCACGAAAGGTTTATTTAGCCGTCGCTGGAAATGGATGACCAAGTACCACCTCAAAATCTCTGTAATAGGTGATGAATCTGTTTCATTAAATGAATTCAAAGTAACTTTGGCAGGTTCAGATATAGATATAACCGATGTAGTTATGCAAGGTGCATCTATTGAAGATATTTTAGAAAGAGAAGGTGAATTAGAGCCTCTTGCCGGCCGGAATCATGACCCTTCCGGTTTAGAATTCACTAAAAGGGACAAACCGAATAAGCGCCCAAATAATACTAAATCCAATAACGGAAGAAGTAACAAAGCGTCAGGCCATTCTGACAATTCGAACGGTAAACAGAATTCCCGTTACTACAAATCCCGCTAATACTAAGCTGGCTCGGTTTTTGTTTTAACTAAGCTAGTACACTTAACTAAATTTTAATATGAGTGCATTCAATTTACATGCCACTACTGTTGTAGGGGTAATACATAATGGTAAAGCTGCGATTGGTAGTGACGGGCAGGCCACTTTGGATAAAACAGTAATGAAATCTACGGTCAAGAAGGTCAGAAAACTATATGATGGAAAAGTTCTGGCAGGTTTTGCAGGCTCAACAGCAGATGCGTTTACCTTATTTGAACGTTATGAAGAAAAACTGAATGAATATAATGGGAATATGCAGCGGGCTGCCGTTGAACTGGCTAAGGATTGGCGAAAAGATAAATATCTCCAAAAACTGGAAGCCCTGCTTATTGTAATGAATAATGAGCATATACTTGTAATCTCGGGCCAGGGAGACGTGATTGAACCGGATGATAAGATTGCTACCATAGGAAGTGGTGGTTTTTATGCCCTTTCTGCAGCCCGGGCTATGAGCAAACATGCTCCTTCCCTTACCTCCAAAGAAATAGTAAAAGATGCATTAGCAATCGCAGCTGATATTGATATCTATACTAATCACAATTTGACGATTTTAGAAATTGAGGACTAATTAATGATAGAAGAAAAGAATTTAACCCCACAGCAGATTGTTCGCGAGTTGGATAAATACATTGTGGGACAGAAAGAAGCAAAAAGGTCTGTTTCTATTGCATTACGTAATCGCTGGAGAAGGCTGAATGCTGATGAAGAGATAAGAGAAGAGATTGTTCCGAATAACATATTAATGATAGGGCCTACGGGAGTTGGTAAAACAGAAATTGCCCGGCGTTTAGCAAAACTGGCAATGGCTCCCTTTTTAAAAATTGAGGCTTCTAAGTTTACCGAAGTAGGCTATGTAGGCCGGGATGTGGAATCCATGATCCGTGACTTAACGGATATTGGGGTTAACATGGTTAAGATGGAAATGCAGGAACGCGTAAAGGAAAAAGCTGCTGAAGGCGTTGAAAATCGTATTTTAGACATCCTTATTCCCCCCGTAAAAAAAGCCGGGGTTGGTTTCAACAGCGGTACGGGCTCTCCAGATTTTGATCCCGCAAAGGCAAGCGATTCTGAATTGAATGAAAGAACCAGGGAGCGGTTCAGGGAAAAACTCCGAAACGGAGAACTGGAAGACCGCGAAATCGAAATCGAGGTCAAAACCAAAAAAAGCCCCATGATGCAGGTTTTCGGGCCGGGCGGAATGGAAGAAATGGGAGTAAACCTCCAGGACATGCTAGGAGGTATCGGCAAAGGCAATAAATCAAAACGTAAGCTACCTATTAAAGAAGCCCGTGAGATTTTATTGGAAGAAGAAGCTGAAAAACTCATTGATCATGAATCTGCTGTACAGGAAGCTTTGGAAAGGGTTCAGAAACAGGGCATCGTTTTCATAGATGAGATTGATAAAATTGCGGAACCTTCAACCGGGGCAGGAAAAAGCGGGCCCGATGTTAGCCGGCAAGGCGTACAGCGCGACCTCCTCCCTATTGTGGAAGGTTCTACAGTTAACACCAAACATGGCATCGTAAAAACAGACCATATACTCTTTATTGGCTCGGGTGCTTTTCATGTATCCAAACCTTCAGATTTAATTCCTGAGCTTCAGGGGCGATTCCCTATAAGGGTAGAACTTGATTCCCTTACTGAAGAGGATTTCTATCGCATCTTAAGTGAACCAAAAAATGCTCTTACTAAACAGTATCAGGCCATGTTAGATACTGAAGGCGTATCCATCACTTTTGAAGATGAGGCCATTAAAGACCTGGCACGAATTGCTGCCGAAGTAAATGCCCAAGTCGAAAATATAGGAGCACGAAGGCTTCATACGGTAATGTCATCCCTGTTTGATGAACTTTTGTTTGCTGTACCTGATGATATTAACTCCGGTGAAATAAATATAGACTCTGCTTACGTTAGTAAACAGTTGGAAAGCCTGGTGAAGGATAAAGACCTGAGCCATTACATCCTTTAACATCGCTTCGAACACCTTAACAATTTTGAATCGTTAGTAAAGAAACTATTCATTATAATATGTGTTAATACCTGAGAACAAGCATTTATTGAATCTACATGTCGATGAAAAAATTTATAGCACCCCACATTCTGATTGCTCTTACATTAATAAGTGTGAGCATAATGGGCCTCGATAGTATCATTAAAACTGATAATGACGATACTACAAATATCACCAAGTATGCTCAGGCTACAAGAAGTATTTTAGCTAACTATTACGGCGATGCTGATCTCGAAGAGATGTACAAACAAAGCATTCATTATATGGTGAAAGCTATTAAGGATTCGACTCTTAAGATAAATGAGACTCCAATTGACACCACCTTTAAGGGACTGAAAATTGCCACTATAAGAGATTCATATACCCGCTTTGAACAGGCATATTTTTATGTGAAAAACAACAGCCCTGATGAGGATATGAAAGTGCTAACCGAGCATGCAATCCGGGGACTTTTTTCAACCTTAGATCCCCATTCAGTTTATATAGAACCTGATGATAGCGAGCGTGTTCAGGAAGAGTTTGCCGGAAAATTCCAGGGTATTGGGGTTCAATTCAACATAATACAGGATACTATTACAGTAATTACTGCCATTGCAGGTGGACCAAGCGACCAGCTTGGGATTCAATCCGGAGACAGAATTATAGCTATTGATGATAGTAATGCCGTAGGCTTTACAAACGATCAGGTACTTCGAAATTTACGAGGAGAAAAAGGCTCAAAAGTAGATGTGACCATTATAAGGCCGGGGGTTTCTGCTCCCTTAGACTTTACTATTATCAGGGATGACATTCCTTTATACACCGTAGATGCTTCCTACATGCTGGATGATCAAACCGGGTACATTAAGATAAATCGTTTTGCTGCCACCACTCATGATGAATTTATGGAGGCTACAAAAAAGCTCAAATCCCAGGGCATGGATCGCCTGGTTCTTGATTTGCGTGGCAACCCCGGTGGATACCTGGGACAAGCTGTTGCTATTGCTGAGGAATTCTTCCCTCGTGGTACTGAGCTTGTTTCTACAAAAAGCAGGCATTCACGATTTGATGGTGAATATTTCTCCCGCAAAAACGGAGAGTTTGTGGACAAACCTGTTATAGTTTTAGTGGATGAAGGTGCCGCATCTGCCAGTGAAATTGTATCGGGTGCATTACAGGATCATGACCGTGCGTTGATTGTAGGCCGCAGGACATTCGGCAAGGGATTGGTTCAACAACAGTATGAGCTTATTGATAAAAGTAACATCAGGGTAACCATCTCCAGGTATTACACCCCATCAGGACGGCTTATCCAAAAGCCTTTTGTTGAAGGCGGCGGTGAAGAATATGCCTACGAAATTTATCGCAGAAACGGAGATGCTATGGGTGATGCCGTTGAGTTTGTAGACCATATACCCGATTCACTTAAGTTCACTACTGATGCAGGACGTATCGTTTATGGTGGCGGTGGCATTGTTCCCGATTATATTGTCCAGCAAGATACCTCCCGTTCGGGTTATGTAATCAATTTTGCAATTCGTAAAAGAGCTTCTTTTGATTTTGTAAGAGAATACCTTGACCAAAACGGCGATGCATTCAGAGCTGAATGGGAAAAAGACTTCGAAAAATTCAGAACGGATTTTACTTGGTCTGATGCCGATATCCAGAAATTTAAAGCTTCGCTTATCGAAAAAGGTCTGGTAATTACGGATGAAGTAAACCAGCCTGATTTCAAAAATGATTCACTCTTTGTACCTGCAGAGCATTTTGAAGAAGTTTCATGGATGGTTGAAGGACGAATGAAGGCCGAAATTGCGCGCCAGGTTTGGGGGATGCCTTACTTTTACCCGGTAATCAATGATGTATTTGATACAACTCTTGAAGAAGCCATGACGTTATGGGATGCCGTTGCCCGGTTAAATGACCTGGCAAAAGGAAAGACGGCAGCTACTATTGGTAACTTCAAAGAAGGCGGGAAATAGAATAGGACCAAAGTTTAATAAAGAAGGCTTTACAAAACTCTTAGTCCCACTGCTAGCCTGCGAAGCAATCCCAACTTAAAAACTTAGATTGCGAGATTACTTCAAAAGCCTTTTTATCGTGAATACAAAGAAAAAGCGATGTAAATAAAAATCACATCGCTTTTTTAGATTTGAGCTATTCAACAGTTTTGGATTTACTCAGTATTGAATCCAAAGAATACTTCCCGGCACCGATCATGGAAAGAGCAAGGCTGGTCAGGAGTAGCATTAAATCTAACCGCATAGCTCTGAACGGATTATCTGCACCTAATTTTGTAGTAAGGATAGCCACCAGCATAGTAATGGCAAGCAGTAATGCAGGGATTCGGATTTTAAAACCAACCAGAATCATAACACCCCCTAAGAATTCAACAATGGCTACCACCCAGGCCATGATTCCCGGCATCGGGATGTTAATATTCCCAAAGAAATTTTGGGTTCCTTCTATTCCGTTTAGCTTTCCCCATCCTGCAACAATAAATATAACCCCTACACCTAAGCGAAGAAGTAAAAGGGCCAGATCATTATTCTTTAGTATTCTTGAGTTACTCATAAGACACCTTCTTATTAGTTATTATGATTGATATAGTTATTAAAACTTCGTTCTGAAACGTAAGAACAGAAAAGCCTTCTATTTAAGTTCCTTCAGCAATTCCTCGATCGCCCGTTCAAGCTGTTGATCTCTACCCTTATCAATCACTCCGGGCATATTCTTAACTTTTACATCCGGTTCTGTTTGCAGGTTTTCCATCCAACGGCCTGCTTTGTCTTTCGCGCTTACCGGTACAACTCCCCAGCGTGAGCCATCAGGCAACCCTTCCCAGCCTGCAAAGCTACAAGTCCCGGGAACAGGCATACCAAGAGTAATCCCGATCTTAAGATCGGTATAGCCTTGTGCGTAGCAATGCCCGTCAGAATAATTGCTTTCATTGAACATGGTAAGTGTGGGCTTTGTCCAGCGAGAGGTAGGCTCTCCCCCAACTACTTTGGCAGCTGTGGCATAGGTAATGAAACGTTCTCCGGTAAAAAACATAGCTAAGTCAGCTACCAGGTCGCCACCTCCGTTAAAACGGGTATCTACAATCATGGCTTCCGCTTCCAGGTATTTACCCAGCATATCTTCATATATGTTGCGATAGGGCCCGTCACTCATTCCCGGGATATGGACATAACCCAGCTTGCCATTACTTTTTTCCTCTACTTCTTTTGCATTTATGCGCACAAACCGGTCATAAAGCAAACGCCTTTCTGCTCCAAGGCTGATAGGCTTCATAATAATTTCCTGCTCGTTCTTTCCTTTTGCATCAGTTATTTCAAGCAGTACAAACCTGTCTGCCTTCCTGTTCAGATATGCTGCCACATCACGATCTTTGGAAACCACTTCTCCATCAATTTTTTGAATAATCATTCCTGCCTCTACATTGAAAGAAGCTTTATCCAGTGGACCTCCTTTAATAACCTCCGCTATTTTAATGCCGTCATCTTTATGCTCATAATCCATAAATATACCCAGGGAGGCCGTCGCATCAGCGTTATCAATACTGGTTCCGTACCTGGCGCCTGCATGTGACACATTTAACTCGCCCAGCATTTCGGACAGCACCTCGGCAAATTCGTACGAATTACCTACATGCGGGATGTATTTACTATACTCTTCATACAACATATCCCAATCTTTACCATGAAAGGTAGGCTCATAAAAGATGTTCTTTGTCCGTATGTACACATGATTGAACATTTCCACACGCTCTTTTTCAGCATCAAACTCCATTTCTCCTGATATCTGGATGCCTTTTGTATTCCCGCCTGACAAATTTACTTTTGAAATTCTCCCCTCGCTAAGCAGGTAGAGGTTTTCCATATCCTTATCCCATTGCAGGCTGCCACCCCCGGCGTTCAGCTTAATCAACATCTTGGTATCACGGGTACGGAGCTCTGTTTCCCATAAATTATATCTCCCTTCAAAACGGGATAAGTAATATAACTTCTCCCCATCCTTGGACAGAGTAGCATCTGATATGTAACTGGAGTGGATAGTTAGCCTTGCTTTCCGTTCCTCTAAACCATCCCAATCAAATTTCAATAATTTATCCTCTTCTTTCTTCTCATCCTTCTTGTCATCTTCCTTCTTCTCCGTATCTGATTCTTTCTTATTTGCCTTTTCAATCTCTTTCATCAAATCGTAGTCTTCTTTGCTCATCCTGAATTTATCCCAGGCATCTTGCTCAAAGAACATAGCGTATACATCCCCCTGGAAACGGCCACTGGTTGCATAGCTCTTTAACCCATCCCTGTTACTGAACCAAATCATTTGCTTACCATCATTCATCCATTTTGGAGTATAATCGTAATAACCGCTTTCCGTAAGGTTAATACGTTCTTTTCCATCCGCACTCATCAACAGGATTTCGCTGTTGTTCAGCAGTTTATTCCAATCCACAAGCAGCCATTTACTATCGGGGCTCCACCTGAAGTATTTGTCTCCATCCCGCATGTGGTATAGGTCTTCCGGGGTTAGTAAATCAGTGGTTTTTCCGGATTCTACATCCTGTACCCGAAGCGTTCTCCTTCCTGATATATAAGCCAATTTTTTCCCATCAGGAGAGTAGCTTGGTAAGTAGTTGTCTTCTTTATTTTCTACCACAGGTGATTCCTTCAATAAGGTAGATGCGAAAAAGAAAGGCTCCCCATTACGTGCTTTTTCTGTTTTGTAAATACTCCAGCGCCCATCCCGCTCGCTGGAATACACTACACTTTTACCATCCGGACCAAAAGTCACAAAGCGTTCGGTTTGAGGGGTATTTGTAATTCTTTTTGTGAGTGAACCATCCACAGAAGTTACAAACACTTCACCACGGGCTATAAAAGCAATTTCTTTTCCATTTGGTGCTATGGCCATTTCCCGTACCCCACCATTAATGGTAATAAACCGGTCCGGGTTTTCTTTCTCCTGCGTTCTGATGGTGACATTAACTTTCTTAGGTTCCTCACCCTCTTTCATTGTATACAGCTCGCCATCGTATCCAAAAGCAAGGGTTCCGTTTCCTATACTCAAAAAACGAACCGGATGCAGTTCAAAGTTAGTAACCTGTTCCTTTTGAGAAGGATCCGAAAGAGATAGTTTATGCACATTAAAGGTTCCTCCTTCCTCACTCAGGTAGTACATACTTTTTTCGTCTGTGCTGTAAACCGGATTCCTGTCTTCTCCCTCAAAACTTGTTATCATGGTATGCTTACCGGACTTTGTATCATAAGACCAAATATCCCTGGTTATGGAAGAACGGTGATGTTTTCTCCATTCATTCTCGCCTCCCTTTTTGTCGTGATAGAGAAATTTCGATCCATCTTTTTTCACATTTACATATTCAGCCGGAACGGTAAAAACCTGGTCTACTCTTCCTCCTTCCACAGGAACACTATACAATTCAGGTTGTGAGCCTGTAGGATATTGCCGGTGCTCAGCCAGGTCCTGCCTCAATGCACCAAAAATTACATGTTTACCATCACTGGTAAAACTGTAAGGGCGCTCGTCATTAGAATGAAAGGTAAGCCGTGTTGCCGCACCACCTTTTGCCTCCATCATATAGATATCAAAGTTTCCATATCGCTCAGAGGCAAATGCAATGGTTTTGCTGTCTTTGCTCCAAACGGGCATGTAATCATGCCCTTCATGAAACGTTATTTGCCTGGCTTCTCCCCCTATTGTGGGTACTGTGTATAAATCCCCTTTGTAAGTAAATACTATGGTTGCACCGTCGGGAGATATTGACTGGTAACGAATCCATTGCGGGTTGGTTTGGGCTGTACTTGCTACACTGATACCTATAAATAAACTAAGGAGTAGTAATTTTTTCATGAACACAAATTTTGGTTTAAAAGACGGATTAATGTACTAAAAACATCACCCACCTCTTTTTGGAATTTGTAAATATTTATCCAGAAAGCATCCTAAAATATATGACTACCCTACACCAATTTTCGGCTATTATAATACTTATATAATCGAAAATAATACTGCAACTATTCACCATCTAATACGACAAAGTAAGCTTTAACTTAATCTGGACCATGTCTCAAGAAAGTATATCTAAAACCCGCAGAGTATTGCTCTTTTCCAGCACCATACTCTTTGGTTTTATTCTGTTTATTTTGCCTAACCTTTTTTTTGGTATAACTAAAATTAATGGGGGATTAAGTGGAATAAACCTCTTCTTCATTGCACTCTTTCAAATTAGTACGGTTTCAGTACTTATTGGTTTTTCGTTAAAGAAAAGAGGATGGAAGTGGCGTAATATTGGATGGAAAAAGCCTGAAATTAAGCACGTACTTTTAGGCTGCTTTGCTGGGGCGATCTGGTTGGCTATTCAATTTTTTTGGCTTATACCAAGCACCGGAGGGGCTTCTCGTCCAGATATTATCCAAATGGTAAGTATAATGGATACTTCTATTATCACCATGTTTTCATATTTGAGTTTAGGAATCATTGGAGGAGGAATAACAGAAGAAATATTTAACAGAGGTTATTTCATTCGTGGTATGGAAGATCTTTTCAAGAATAAAAAAACTGGGATTGTTTTGGCAACAATAGCATCTATTTTATTCTTTGTTCTGGGACACCTACCATATGATTTAGTTTCGACAATTGATATTCTGATTCCAACAATTATTTATACAGCCCTCTTTATCGCAACTGGTTCTTTGACTCCTTCAATAGTGGCACATAGCCTTTACAATGGATTGGCAATCATACTTGTATATGTGAATTACTTTCAAGGTTAGTTGCACATTAATTAACCTAAAAACCTTACCCTGTTCCTGATGTTTTCAGAATACTGTAAAGCAGTTTTAAATAAATCATATCTTAGTCCGCTTAAAAAGATTTACTCTTATGAATAAAAATCCTGAAGTTGATACCTACCTTGAAAAGAAAGCCCATCCACTTACTGAAGAAATCCAACGCGTTCGGGAAATTATTCTTTCCGTGGATGACAGAGTTGAAGAAACGATAAAATGGCAAAGTCCCACCTTCATGTATAAAGGTAACATTGCCTCTTACTTCATGAATGCCAAAAAACACGTAAGCCTGATGTTTCATAAAGGGGCTTCCATAAAAGATGATTCAGGTTTGCTTGAAGGTGATGCAAAAGAAGGAAGAACGGCTAAGTTTTATGGTTTGGAAGATATCGAAGAAAAGAAAGCAGCCCTGGAATCAGTGATTTGGGAATGGATTAGAATGCAGGATGAATCCTGAAGTTAATGAGATAATTCTGTAACAATTCTGAAACCTATTCAGCATAAGGTACAGGGTAAATCACTTTTTATACCCTATTCCAGGTATTTCTTGATCCATATAATGCATATTTTCTTTGGTTGAAATACAAAGAGAATTTTGGAATGACTAATCAACAAAATAAAGTTGAAATTATGGCCCCTGTGGGGTCTTTTGAAGCGCTTACCGCTGCAATAAATGCCGGTTGTGACTCTGTATATTTTGGATTGGAACAGTTGAATATGCGGGCAAGGTCATCTGTAAATTTTACTACCGATGATCTTTTAAACATTTGCGGCCAATCTCAAAAGCATAATGTTAAAACTTACCTGACTATCAACACCGTGCTCTATGATCATGATATCAGGTTAATGAAAGCTATTGTAGACAAAGCCCTTGAAAGCGGGGTCTCAGCAGTTATAGCCTCTGATCATGCCGTAATGGGGTATTGCAGACAAATTGGGATGCCTGTTCACATCTCCACACAGGCAAACATTACAAATGTTGAAACTATCGAGTTCTATGCCGCCTTTGCAGATGTGATGGTATTGTCAAGAGAACTCAGTCTCAAACAGGTAGCAAACATCACCAATGAGATACACCACAAAAAAATTAACGGGCCATCAGGAGAATTAGTTAAGATCGAAGTGTTTGCTCATGGGGCACTATGTATGGCTGTGTCAGGAAAATGCTACCTAAGCCTTCATTCCCACAATGCTTCAGCTAACAGGGGTGCCTGTATTCAGAATTGCAGGCATAAGTACATAGTTACTGACAAAGAAGATGGTACAGAACTGGAAATTGATAATGAATACATTATGAGTGCAAAAGATCTTTGCACTATAGGCTTTCTAGATAAAGTAATCGATGCCGGAGTTCAAATCCTGAAAATTGAAGGTCGTGGACGTTCAGCAGATTATGTAGACACAACAGTACGTTGCTACCGAGAAGCCATTGATGCTGTACAAAACGGTACCTATAACCAGGATAAAGTCGCCGCCTGGACAAAAGAGCTTTCTAAAGTATTTAACCGGGGCTTCTGGGATGGATATTATTTAGGGAGAACCATGGGCGAATGGAATGATTCTTATGGCTCAAAAGCTACTGAAAAGAAAATTTTTATTGGAAGCGGGATCAAATATTTCAAAAAAGCTGAGGTTGGAGAGTTCAGGATGGATGCAGGTTCTCTGGAAGTAGGAGACCAGATAATAGTTACCGGACCAACTACAGGAGTCATTAAAACCCATGTAAAAGAGTTACGGGTTAATGAAAAAAAGGTAGAAAAAGTAGAAAAAGGAGACGTTTTTTCGGCAGCTATTTCTCATCAAATCCGATCCTCTGATAAATTGTACAAGCTTGTTGAAGCATAGTGTACCGGGTTTTCTTTCATAGAGCTAAGTGTATCGGGTGTAATGCCTGTGTAGAGGCTGCTCCGGACAGGTGGAGAGTTTCAACTAAAGACGGACGCTGCAATTTGATCGGAGGAAAAGAAAAAAAAGGCATCTACCGGGTTGAAATTGACCCTGATGAGGTAGAAAGAAATCATAATGCTGCTTTGAATTGTCCCGTCAAAATAATCAGGATAGAAACATTCTGATACTCTCGGTTCATTAATAAAGAAAGAAACAATCAATAAAGGTTGCAGATAGTACTATCTCGGGTACCTGATATTCTCCACCATTTCCTGGACTTCTTCGGGGGGTTCAGGATAGATCATTCCTATCGCCAGCGAGACCATTAAGTTTACCAGCATCCCAAATGTTCCTATTCCTTCGGGAGAAATACCGAACCACCAGTGCTCAGGAGTATTATATTCAGGAAAAAGAATTTTAAAGAAGACAATATAGCCCAACGTAAATAACAAGCCGCAAACCATACCGGCTACCGCCCCTTCCCTGTTCATCTTCTTATAAAAAATACCCAGCACTATAGCCGGAAAGAATGAAGCCGCAGCAAGCCCGAAAGCAATTGCCACTACCTCTGCCACAAAACCGGGCGGATTAATGCCAAAATACCCGGCTACAATTACAGCAATGCCGGCTGCAATGCGGGCATATCTCAATTCGGCTTTATCGGAAATATCTTTTTTGATCTGCTTTTTTATCAAATCGTGTGAAACGGATGTTGAGATTACCAGCAACAAACCCGCTGCTGTAGAAAGGGCTGCGGCTAATCCACCTGCTGCAACAAGAGCTGCCACCCAGTTTGGAAGCCGGGCTATTTCAGGATTTGCCAATACCATAATATCTCTGTCCACGTAAAGCTCATTGGTGTTCAATGTGGCAGTATTATTCAATAAGGCCTGGCCATTTGAGCCCCTGGCTATTTCCCCATCTGTTCTTTGGATATCAGGAGTACCCAAGATGGCTGCACCGGGTGCATAGGTAATAATGCCATCCCCGTTTTTATCAACCCAGTTAAGCAGCGCAGTTTCTTCCCAGGTTTTAAACCATTCGGGCATTTCTTCATAAGGCTGCTCGCTTACCGTTTCAATAAGATTTGTTCGTGCAAACACAGCAATAGCTGGTGCTGTAGTATATAGAATTGCGATAAAAATAAGAGCATAACCTACCGAAACACGGGCATCTTTTACTTTTGGGACAGTAAAGAACCGGACAATAACATGTGGAAGCCCAGCTGTGCCTACCATCAAAGCAACAGTGATAAAAAATACATCCTGCATACTTTTTGTACCGCTGGTGTATTCAGCAAAACCTAACTCTGTATGCAGTTGATCCAGCTTATCCAGCAGGAACATACCTGAGCCATCTGTTGCTGTAGAACCAAAACCTATTTGGGGAATGATGTTGCCCGTTAACTGGATAGAAATGAAAAACGCAGGTACCATAAAAGCAAAAATCAGGATACAGTATTGAGCAACCTGTGTGTAGGTAATCCCCTTCATCCCTCCCATTACTGCATACATAAATACGATAGCCATACCGATAACCACACCCCAAAAAATATCAACCTCCAGAAACTTTGAGAATACCAATCCCACTCCTCTCATTTGCCCGGCTACATAGGTAAAAGAAACAAACAGCGCACAAATAACGGCTACGGTTCTGGCAATCTGGGAATAGTACCTGTCTCCAATAAAATCAGGAACGGTAAACTTTCCGAATTTGCGAAGGTAAGGTGCAAGCAAAAGTGCCAGTAAAACATAACCTCCCGTCCACCCCATCAGGTATACGGCCCCATCGTATCCCATAAAAGAGATCAGCCCTGCCATTGACAAAAATGAAGCAGCAGACATCCAATCCGCAGCCGTAGCCATTCCATTCGTTAGCGGATTAACAGCCCCTTCGGCTACATAGAATTCACTGGTGGAACCGGCCCTTGACCAAATGGCAATCCCGATATACACAGCAAATGTGATGCCCACCAATATGTACGTCCACACCTGAACATCCATTACCCTTCCTCCTCGCTTACCCCGAATTGTTTATCCAATCGGTTCATCAGGAACACGTACACAAAAATGAGAATCACAAATACATAGATGGAACCCTGCTGGGCAAACCAAAACCCAAGTTTAAAGCCTCCCATCTTAAAATTATTGAGCCAGGGTGCCAGTAATATTCCAAAACCGTAGGAAACAGTGAACCAAATACTAAGCAGTACCCCAAGGTATTGCAGGTTCTTCTTCCAATAACCCCTTAAATCCTTTTCCAAGCTTATCCTCCGTTTTTTGCCTTGTGAGTATGCAGGTTTTAAGTGATTTATACAAGTAACGGCTATTTTTTCGTTGAGGAAAAGATTTTCTCTTTCAACATAGTGGCAGCACGTGTATAGCCACCCTCAGCTCCATCTACAAAATGGATATG
The DNA here is from genome assembly GCA_006969905.1 of Balneolaceae bacterium. Classification (GTDB taxonomy): domain Bacteria; phylum Bacteroidota; class Rhodothermia; order Balneolales; family Balneolaceae; genus Balneola. The sequence continues at coordinate 3,323,153 of CP030887.1, forward strand.
TTTATCCTTCCTATCCTGCACGTAACAAGACATTATGCTTTCTGAAGAAACAGAATATCCATAAAAAAGCTTATTGGCCTGCTCCATACTACCCAGTACCTCCACTATTCTTTTGCACTGATCCGGGGTACCGGATATTACTGTATTTATACTCCCGTCAATTACCAAAGTATCACAGAGTTCTACAAGATTATCAAGGTAGTTTTTGCCACTTTCAGTGAGTTTCAGGTAAAAATTGCTTACCGGGTATGAAAGTATTCTCTTTGCAAGATTACCTGAGCTCGAATAGCCGAATTTTACTTTTTGTTCGTTACCAAAGCGTTTATAATCTGCCAAAAGCTTTAGGCCTTTTATCGATACAGGCCTTCTTTTACTGTATGGCCCGAAAATATTCTCAATCGCTTCCAAAACCTCTTTCAAAACCTTATGCTGGTTATCCGGATCAGCTACCCTCGCCAAAAGACATATTACTTCATTATCAGCTTCTGAAGGTTTTATAAGGTCCCAGCGGCATTCCATTCCTTCAAGATTAGGTTGTACCAGGTTCTCTTCGGGCTTTGCATTTTTAGCTTCTTTTGCTTTGATCAATGCATCAGCAAAAAGCAGCCCTTCCCCTATTACTACAGGAGTGATGTGCTTCTCTGTTAATCGTAACCTTGCAATACCAAGGTTCTTTTTTTCACTGAATATCTTTTTAACCGGAACCTTATCAACCCTTAGATCCAGATCAAAGTTGCGCTTTACATTATCCCGGTATAGTAAAAGCATGCCCATTATTTTATCCAGCATGAAACCGGGCACAATTAATGTAGCCCCATCGCCCCCGAAAAAGAAAGGAATCTCGATACCAGCTTCGCGGGCAATATTCAACCCTACAATAATACTCCCCGTGGCAATAAGGTTTATATCCTGGTGGAGGCCTTTTTGAACTGCAAGGGTAGAATTTTTTATATCAGTGATAATTATGAACCAGCTTCCGGGTACGCGCACAAAATTTGCCGTATCTGAAAATAAATCTGTGAAACCTTGTTCAAAAACAGGCAGCTTTGAATAGAAATCGCCTTCTTTATTAAGCATGACTAAATTATAAAACAATACAACCGGATATACTATTCGTTTTTGGTTGAAGCCTGTAATCAGTTCAAAGTGTTTTATATTCGCCGGATAACTATTAGCAATCCTTATTAAGATGCTTATTCGCCTAATGAAAAAATCTGACTGGCCTGCTGTTGCTGAAGTATACAAGCAGGGAATTGAGACACGTATGGCCACTTTCGAAACGAACATATCTGATTGGGATACATGGAACCGTGAACACTTGCAGGTTTGCCGCCTGGTAGCTGAACTTGATCATAACATTGTGGGTTGGATTGCACTGAGTTCGGTTTCAAAAAGGGAAGTATACAAAGGCGTAGCCGAATTAACGGTGTATGTCCGCAATGGTTTTAAAGGAATGAAGATTGGGGCATTGCTTATGGGACATCTTATAAAACAGTCAGAACAAGAAGGGTTTTGGACGTTACAGTCTGTTGTTTTTCCTGAAAACGAAGCCAGTATTCGATTACATGAAAAGTTTGGATTCCGTAAGGTTGGTTACCGTAAAAAAATTGCCAAACTGGATGGTGAATGGAGAAACACTATCCTGCTGGAACGCAGACGATCAGAAGGTGCATAATTTTCTATCCATTCCCTTTCCTTTTATATTTGAGTAGAATCTATTCCAACTAATATGTTCAAAAGAGTACTCGCCCTTATAGCCCTGGCTTGCAGCCTTGTAGAACTGGCCTATGCACAAACGGAAAATTTGAAATTTGTAATCCGCGTAGATGACATTCTCTCCCGGAATACTACCATACTTCCAAGGTCTATTATCCCTTTGCAGGACTCGATTACTTCAAGAGGCGGCAAAATAACATGGGGAGTAATTCCTCACCGATTAATAGAACCAGCAAATGTTGATGGAGTACTAGCTACAGAACTAAAAGCATCTTTATCAAATGGTCATGAGATATCTTTACACGGTTTCGTACATATTTGTGATAAATGCAAAAATGCTCAAGGAGCGTCTCCCTGGGGACATGAAATGTATTGTACTTGGTTTGATCTCCCTTTTACTTATAATGAGCAAAATTTACTGATTGAAGAAGGCTTGAAAATACTATCTGAGGAGATTGGTATTACTCCTACTTCATTTATTCCTCCGGGTCACATATCGGATGAAACCACTTATGAGGTTTTAGGCGATAAAAACTTGTTGGTTTTTTCTGATAATACTGAGGCAAAATATTTGAATAGCAATGTATTTAATCTCCCAATCAATGATGAATATACCTGGGCTTTAACGGATGAAGCCTATGAGCAAAACCTAACTGATGCTTTGGCGGACATAAAGTCCACCGCAAAAGAAACCGGGGTGTACGGCCTGATGCTCCACGATCCTTTTATCAGAGAAGGTTACCAGGATGCTATTGTTCTCCGCTGGATGGGTGAGCTTCTGGACTCATTAAATACTTATTACGGAGATAATATTGAATACCTGACCTTAACTAATGCCGCGAATGCGATAAAAGGCGAACCTGTTTCTATTGATGAAGACCCTGAATTACCTGCTGATTTTACTTTAAGCCAAAACTTTCCAAATCCATTTAACCCTGCTACCCAGATTAACTTTGCTCTCGAAAAACCTTCGCGTATAAAGCTGCTTGTTTATGATATCCAGGGCAGAATGATAAGCGCCTTGGTAAATGCGCAATATACTGCGGGCAATCATAGTATCACTTTCAATGCCGGAAATTTATCTTCAGGAGTGTATATATACACTTTAACCGCTAACGGAGGAACCCAAACAAAGTTTATGACTTTGGTTAAATAGCAGCTTTGATAAGAGGAACTTTACTTAAAACGGTGAGTTGATAATCTTTATGTGAATTACTGTTCACTGATAAACACTTACCAAACTCTGTATTATGAAATCCCTCTCTCTACTTCTTCTTACAGTTCCCTTTTTAATTAACTGTGCCTCTACCATGCCGTATTATCCAACGGATTATTCGGATATACCAACATTAGAAACCTCTCTTTTTCCGTCCGATCAGCTTGTTCTATCTCAGGCAGCAATAGATACCATTCTTTCAAGCAGAATTGTGATTCCTGATAATTCAAAGCTTGCCATTATTAAGTTTCCCGGGGCATTAGAGCAAAACTCTTCCAAATATGGTTATGGATACTGGCGTTCTGAGCAATACCTGAGCCTCCAGCAATCATATGTAGATACACTGATTTCGATTATTGACAGTTCTCAAAAAATTAATTCCATATCACTTTTACCTTCTTTACTTACCCCACAAAGCCCTACCATCCCTATTTTACGAGAAGCTGCAGTAAGGCTCCAGGCTCCCCTACTGGTGGTATACAGGATCAACAGCGACATATACCAGGAATACAGAATGTTCAGGTCCACCAAGGCTAAAGCTTATGCAACCGTAGAGATCGTACTTTTAGATATCAGAACGGGCATTATTCCATTTACTGCTATTTCCACGAAGGAAGCGCAATCTGCAAAAAGAAAATCTGACGCTAATGATCAGGATTTGTTCAGGCGTACGGAACAGGATGCTGTGAATAAAGCATTAAATACTATCGCAAATGACCTGGTAGCTTTTCTAAACTCTAATTAATTACAGAAAAAACCTGGCCTATTTTTAGCAGACCAGGCTTTATTTCAATTATCTTTTTTCATGCCCTTAGCACTTCGGTCTTCTAACGGTGGTGCTGGAGTCATTCGGTTAGAGTTTTCATTTACCATTTTCATGACTTCCTCTACCACTTTTTCCATTTGGGGGTCTCTTCCCTTTATCAACAAGTTTGGATCATCCCAAACCGGAAAATCAGGCCGTACACCTTCTCCTTCCCAGAACCAATGGCCATCGTTGTCATAAAGTCTTGCACCGGGAACTGTTATTCCTCCGCCATCTATCAGGCTATGCCCTGTTGCCGGACCTACCAGTATTCCCAGGGTTCTTTCGCCAACAATCGGGCCTGCTTCCAGTTCCTGGAAAGCCCAGGGAAGCCCGTCTCCACCTGATCCTGCCCAACCATTGATTAACATTCCCATAGGGCCTGTATTTGTTTTAACCGGTTGAGTGTGATCGCGCCCGTGCCGCCAGTGTAAATTATAGACAACCGGGCGCATCATTAATTCAAGGAAACGGTCTGCAAGCTGTCCCCCGCCATTAAAACGCTCATCGATGATAAAGCCTTTCTTATCTAACTGCCCGTAAAACATACGAACTAATTCGAGCTGCCCCCTGCCCCCGGTATTTGACATATAAATATATCCAAGCTGACCATTAGAAAGTTCCTCCACCATTTTCCGGTTATTCTCAATCCACTCGAGGTAGCGTACCTGTCGTTCTTGGCCAGGGGTAAGGGTTTCCACAATTACCTGCTTTGCATCTTTTGCGCTTCCGGTAGAACTAATCATCAACGAAACTACCTCTCCCGACAGGTTTTCAAAAGCTGAATAAGGGTCTTTATCGGGATCTAAGTCTATACCGTTCACTGAATGAATGTAGTTTCCTGCGGAAACTTCAACACCCGGACGATCAAAAGGAGAACGTACTTCTGTATCCCAAACAGCCGGTTTTACAATCCGCTTGATTCGATACTTGCCGTTGTCTTGTTCTAAATCGACCCCAAGGAAACCGGTTTGTTGCGGGCTGACACTTTCATTATCGCCACCAAATGTGTAGGTATGCCCCGCACTCAACTCAGCTGCAAGGTTTGATTGAAGAAAACTTACATCCCATCGGGTTCTGGCATCTTTAAGTAGTTCACCATATTGCTTCTTCAGGCCTTCCCAATCCACGCCATGCATATTTGGGTCGTAGAAAAAGTCGCGATGTCTTCTCCATGTATCATTGAAAATTTGATTCCATTCTTCTTTAGGAACCAGGTCCATTACCAATCCATCGGTTGGAATTGGATCGGAAATCTTTTGTCCCTTTGCAGGCTTTATGATCCCATATTGTCCCCTACTGCTTACCAAAATGGATTTGCCATCAGCAGTAACGGTTGCACCATTAATATTTGATATAACTTCATCGCTCTCTCTTTCTTCGATGTCATACACCATTAAAGAAGCTCCCCGCTCATTTGACCCGGTATTCGGAAACTTCAGGAATACGAGTTTTCCATCAAAAGGCATTAAAGCCCCAATGTTTCCGGCATCAGGAGGAAGAATTACCAACCTGGACTCAATATCATCCAAGTCAATCTCTAAGCTACTTTCGTCATCCCCTTTTTCCTCGTTTTCTTCTTTTCCTTCCTCTTCATCCTTTGGGAGATCAAGGGCATCGTTTTTTGGTTTTAGGAGCGAAGGAGCATCTTTTGTTAAACTAACGGATGCAATCTGTGTTGAGTTGGGATAAATCCAGGTATTATCCATATCGGAATAATTTGCCGAGAAATCCCTGTTTGTTAAATAGAACAAGTATTTGCCGTCCGTGCTAAAAACAGGGTATGAATCCTGGTAGAAACCGCTGCTAACCTGATGCTTCTTCCCGGTATCCAGGTTGTAAACAAAAACAGAAGAATTAGAGTTTTCAAGACCTTCACTGAATGCAATCCATTTTGAATCGTGAGACCATGAAACCGGGTAATTGAACCGCCCATTATGTCCTACATTCCAAAGTGTGTTTCCGGCAATGATAGTTTTACCGCTTTCCACATCGATGATGGAAATATCATTTTTCTCATCAATAAAGGCTATTTTTTTGCTATCGGGAGACCAATACAACTCGTAACCAAATCCTTTCTTCCGGTTCGTCAGCTTTCGTTCTTTACTTGTCCCATCAGTAGGCATTAAATAAATCTCATTCTCTCCGGATTTATCGCTCCAGTAAGCAATATGCTTTCCATCCGGCGACCAGGAAGGCTGTCGGTCAAAAGCACCGCTGCTCTTAGTAAGATTCATAGAATAACCTTCTTTTACCGGAACATTGAAAAGCTCACCCCGTGCCTCGAAAACTATTCTCTTTGCCCCAGGTGCAGCTGTCATACTGCTTATCCTTCTGCTCACATCCTCCTTCCTCGGCATCTCCACCGAAAGATCACTGATGATATTCACATCTACTTTTTTATACTGATTGGTTGCTACATTCATCAAATACATATTTCCGCCGTTTTCAAAAACGATCTCCGAATCTCCTGCACCCATGAATGAAATATCGAAATCAGTAAAATTGGTTACCCTTGAACTTTCCTTTGTATTAATATCATACTGCCAAATGTTAAGTCGCATTTCGTCTCCCTGGTCAGATAAGAAGTATACTTTGTTACCTAACCAGGCAGGTTTACCGTCATTCGCTTCGTTGTTTGTAACATTAACTGCTGAGTTATTTTTTAGATCGTAAAGAATAATATCTGAAGAAAGTCCACCCCTGTATCTCTTAAAAGGATAATTCTCTGTGATCTTGGTGATATAGGCCAAATGATTTCCATCCGGAGAAAAACTTGCTAATTCGCCATACGGGATTTTCAATTTCTCCGGGAATCCCCCTTTTTTGCTAACCATAAAGAATTGGTTCCCTGAGCGCTGACCCAGTTCTCTTCTGCTTGCAAAAAGTAATCGCTCTCCATCAGGGTGCCACTCTACCATCCTGTCCGGGAAAGAGTTATAAGTTACCCTCGTTGGTACACCACCCGTCACCGGCATCACGTAGATATCCGAATTTCCATTATAGTTAGCAGTAAATGCGATTTCTTTACCATCAGGAGAAAAGCGAGGCCATGACTCTTCGCCCTGGGAGTTTGTAACCGGGATAGCTGTGCCTCCTGCTTTTGGCATTATCCAGATATCTCCGCCATACACGAAGGTGATCTGTGATTCTGATACATCCAAAAACCGCATCAATTTGGCATTAATCTGAGCATTCAAAATGCTCGTCGAGCATAGAGCTATAATCAGCACGCTTAGTGTTTTCATAAATCCTCAACCGTTTGTTCTTATTTCCAGTATCCCGGATCTATTTACCACGAAAAATTTTTAAAAGCCAAATCTAATACTATCACAGATGTAAAAAAGATTCAGCGATTTAAATAGTTTTAAGTCATATTAGGCTGAAATATTAATCCCTATTCATAGATTCCTTGTCATGAAATTAGTAACTCTATCTATTCTGCTCAGCTTGCTGTTAATATCCTGCTCTCAAACACAATCGAATGCTCCCATACATTCTGATGACGCAGAGCAATTAATGAATGATTTCTTTACGGCTCTTTCCACCGCTGACTCCACACTTATGACAAGTATTACTACTAAAGATTTCCTTATGTATGAACATGATGAGATCTGGAATACAGACAGCCTATTAAGCCTTATGCCACTAACCGAAGGAAGAATCTGGGAAATTCGTGACTTTAGTTTAACAGCAGATGGTAAGATTGCACACTTCAATTATTTCAATCAGGGAGTGGTTCCTGCTGATCGCTCCTGGTTCGAAAGCGGATTGATTATTCAAACTGAGCATGAATTGAAACTAAAATTTATGCACTCCACCAAGTTGTATTTGAATCAATAGAGAATAAACATCTATTTTAATCCTTAAAACCCTGTTCGAAGTATCTGAATATTAGACATTTAATTATAATTTGATTGTATTATTATTTTTTTAGATAATGGATTTTTAACTAATCCATCTATCATGTCTCTTTCATTAAATCAAAGCAGAGGGGTCGTTTATCAATATTTCCTGTCTGAAGGGTGGTTGCCCGTCGGAACCACAACACAAAACTGGGATCAGGTGAAACTAGGAGATATGGGAATTGATGATCCCGCTCTTCCCAGTGATCCACATATGCAGAAACAGCGTATAGCACTTGACCTGCAACGTTTCTTTGTTGTACTTGGTAGCTCGGTAGCTTCAGCAAAGAACTTTCTAAAAGGAAAAACCAAAACCCTCAAAGAGCTGGCTGAGTGGTTACATCAAAATCAGGCTTAAGTCATGAAATACATATTTTTTACACTCATAATCTCTTTTTCTCTTAGTTCACTTGTTAAGTCTCAGTCTTTCAGCGGTACCAACGACAGTACACTCACTTACGCTTTCGATATCCGGCAATCAGATAATAGCACCAATACACTGGGATTGGATTTTAACATCAGGTACGATATTGCTCAGTTGAGCGGGCCAAAAGCCAATTCGCCCGAAGGAAATAAATTAGATCTCAGCTTTGCACTGGCAGGCTATCAGGATTTTGTTAAAGAAGCTACGGAGTTTGACTTCATGACGCTGGAACTGAACGTACTTGGCAGGAAGTATAATTCTAAGCCTGTTAGCTTAAACCCGGTTGAACTGATCTATTATAAGGATCTTTTGGAGAAGTCGGGGGTTGACCCAGGCAGTTTAACACCCACTGAGCAGAAAAACCTTGCTGCTTTTACTAAGAAACTATTTAATGGCCGGCAGTTTCTGAGCTATAAACTGGGTTATAAAATGGAGTCCAATCAGTCTCTTTCATTTAATCAGCATATGTTACAGGCCGGTATTTCTTTAGAAGTGCCCAAACTTCATGAAGTATTTGAAGTGTTCTTTTCCGAAACCCGGTCTTCGGACATGAACTATAAAGCTCAACCAATCCGGCTCTATGCAGGTTTGGATTATATTCTGGGTGCAAACGGTGCTAAAGAGCAATTGGTTGACAGTACCAATGTAGTTCCCCGGGCAAGAGCAGAAATGGCCTGGAGAACACTCCTATTTGATAACTTTGAACTCAGAGCTACTTTTGAAAGCAACTATTTCTTTGATGAAGGCAATCTTACAACCACGCCAACCAATGAGCTGATAAATTTCTTTCAGGCCTGGCTGGTTCTTCCGGTATCCACAGATAAAACCAAAGTAATGCTGAGTTATGCAAAAGGTAAGCTACCCCCATTATATACCGAAACTGCTGCTGGAAGTATAGGAGTTAGCTTTGCTATAGAGTAAGCTTTTTTACTCTAGCGAAGCTCTTATTACAGGCTCTTGTTTAACAACGTGGCTGCCTCCGGCTATTGCAAAAACTCTGTTACCCTGGTTCATCAGATCCACAATAACTTTTGCGGCGTGCAGATCTCTGACTTCGTTAGCGAAGTTTGCCATTCGGGATAATCTGGTCGGGTTTGCAGAAGGATGAATAGCCGAGCCTTTAATAATGCGCCAGTCACCTAAATCAGAATAGTGTTTCTGCCACAGCGCATCCATTTCATCAAGAGAGTTTAAGCTTCCCTCCAAACCGGCTCTGGATCCCCGCTTTTTAAGTAAATGGGTTGCCAAGTCTTCGATTTCACTTGTGCTCATGCCTGATTTTCTCTCGCTTAAAAAAACTCTCATGGTATAAAACAAAGTAACCTCAGGAGTTGGAAATTTTGCCTTCATTTCTGCTGCTTCACTCTCCCACGAAGGTTCTAAGGTATATACCGGGATTTTATCCCTCCCAGCCATTATGTAAGCCATTGCAAATTCACCATAACTCTTAATGTCCGACTCTTCTGATCCAATAATAAACCCAAGTCTGTTTTCGGTTACCCCCACTGTGGGCTTAAACTCCTTCCAGATTTTTTCGATCTCAGCTATTTGTGGATTATCAGGATTATTTGTGTGCCAGGATCCGTAATAGATCAGTGAACTATTTGAACCTCCCACTTTAAGTATATATGGCCATTCTTTATCAGCCATTAAACTATCATGTTCAGCCATGGTTCGAAATGTAGATTTTAAATCTACATCTACCGGTTGGTAGTAATCAAGTTTCGAAAATCTGAAATGACAACCGACAGCTGAAAATGCAATGAGTAGTACTACTATCTTCTTCATGAATTTTTAATTCATTGATAATTGACCGATCCCGATACTTAGTAGTCTCTATTTTGTTACAAAGGAGGAACTTTTAATTTAGCAGAGACTCTTTATAACAACAAAAAACCCCGACTGGTATTCCACCGGTCGGGGTTTATCCTGTTCTCCATGAAAGAAAAGTCTTAAACTTTGCGAGCACAGCGAAGCAATCTCAAACGTAGTAAATGAGATTGCTTCGGGTTGTAGTAAACCAGCAACCCTCGCAAATTTTTTAGCTGCAGCCTGAGGTTGAGCCGCAGGTAATACATTTCAAACAGGTACCGTTTCGTACCATGGTCATGCTTCCACACTCAGGGCAGGCATCACCTGTATACCCTAACTGTTTGGCTTTTTCGTAATCACTTTCGTAACTGGATACCGCTTTCTGCTCTACCTTAGCAGCTTTTGCCGTTGCTTCTTCAACTGTTGCAGGAGCTGGAGTAGGTGTAATTACAGTTTTAGCTACAGTTTCTATAACCTCACCAGTTGGCGTAGGGCGCAAGTCACGGGTGGTGATTTCCTCAGCAGGTACATGAGCCAAATCTTCACGTCCCAGATAGGCAACAGCCAGTTCACGGAAGATGTAATCAATAACCGAAGTGGTCATTTTCACATGAGGATTACCTGCAACCATACCGCTTGGTTCAAACTTGGTAAATACAAATGCATCCACAAACTCTTCTAAGGGTACACCATGCTGAAGACCCAAAGAAATGGAGATGGCAAAGCAATTCAATAAACTTCTGAAAGCTGCCCCTTCCCGGTGCATATCAATAAAGATCTCACCTAACTGTCCGTTCTCATATTCACCGGTTCGCAGGTATACACTCTGGCCACCGATCTTCACTTTTTGGGTATAACCCTCACGACGGAAAGGTAACCGCTGGCGACGAGCTACATACTTATGGATAATGCGTTCTGCAATTTCCACTACTTTATCCTGGGCAGCAGCGGTTGGTGCATCAGCAGGGGCTGATTCTTCTTCGTCTAACTCTTCCAATACATCTGCCAAACTGTTTAGTGGCTGGCTGAGTTTAGAACCATCACGATAGAGCGCATTCGCTTTCAACATCATTTCCCATGAAAGCATGTAAGCGTCTTTCATGTCTTCAATGGTTGCCTCGTTGGGCAGGTTTATAGTCTTGGAAATTGCCCCTGAAAGGAATGGCTGTGCTGCTGCCATCATACGGATATGGCCACGGGCTGAAATGAAGCGTGTCCCTATGCGTCCGCACTTATTGGCGCAATCAAATACAGGCAGATGTTCATCTTTCAGGAACGGAGCCCCTTCTACGGTCATGGTTCCGCAAACATAGTCGTTCGCTTCCTGGATCTGCTCTCTGCTAAAGCCTAAGAAACGAAGCATATCAAACATAGGATCGCCAAGCTGCACCTCACTTATGTCCAGAACATCTTTGCAGAAGTCTTCGCCTAATGTCCACTGGTTAAAGGCAAACTTGATATCGAAGCTACTTGGAAGTGCCTGCTCAATGGCTTCAAGCTTATCATCGGTAAACCCCTTCTCTTTTAAAGTTTCGGGATTGACATGCGGGCAACCTTCGAGAGTGGCAGCACCTTTGGCATAATCAATGATCGCTTTAGATTCTTTAGCACTGTAGCCAAGAGTTTTAAGAGCTTTTGGTACACTTTGGTTAATGATCTTGAAGTAACCGCCCCCGGCAAGCTTCTTGAATTTAACAAGGGCAAAATCCGGCTCAACACCTGTAGTATCACAGTCCATCACCAGGCCAATAGTTCCGGTTGGAGCAAGTACGGTAACCTGTGCGTTACGGTATCCGTTCTTCTCTCCCAGCTCAACCGCGCGGTCTGCATTTTCTTTGGCAGCTTTTAAAAGATAATCAGGACAAATAGCCGCATTAATGCCCATAGGCTTAACAGTTAATCCTTCATACTCATTTGGGTCTGCGTTATAGGCTGCTCGGCGATGATTCCTCATCACACGAAGCATATGCTCTTTATTTTTCTCATATCCTTCAAATGCACCTAGCTCTCCGGCCATTTCAGCACTGGTTTCATACGATTGCATGTGCATAATTGCAGTCACAGCTCCCGCTGTTGCAACTCCTTCATCGCTATCATAAGGAATGCCCTGTACCATTAATGCAGCACCGATATTTGCATAGCCCAAACCAAGAGTTCTGAAGACATAAGAAAGCTCGGCAATCTCTTTTGAAGGGAATTGCGCCATCAATACAGAAATTTCAAGAACGGTAGTCCAGATCCGGGATGCATAACGCAGCGATTCAATATCAAAAGTGGTGCACTCCTCATCTGTGAAGTACTTCATCAGGTTCAGCGAAGCTAGGTTACATGCTGTATTATCCAGGAACATGTATTCTGAACAAGGGTTGCTTGCTTTGATCTGTCCATCTTCCGGGCAGGTATGCCATTCATTAATCGTGTCATGATACTGTGTTCCGGGATCGGCAGAAGCCCAAGCTGCATAAGCAATCTGATCCCAAAGCTCTGTAGCATCCATAGTCTGGCATGGAACAGGTTCTCGACCTTCTTTTTCAGCCTTTTTCTTTTCCGTTCTCCAGTATAGGTTCCATTCCCCTCCATCTTTAACAGCTTGCATAAATGCGTTGGGTACCCGAACTGAGTTATTTGAGTTCTGCCCGGCTACTGTAGCGTAGGCTTCGGAATTCCAGTCCGTATCGTAAGTTTCAAACTCAACGTCTTTTACGCCTTGCCCTGCCAGTTGAATCACCCTTTCGATATAATTAAGAGGAACCCTGTCGCGCTTCGCCTGGCGAATCACTTTACCCAACTCTTTGTTCTTTAGTGGGTCCCTGCTCATCGCACCATTAAATGTACGGCCTTCAATCTCTACCGGGGTATGGCAAAGGCGGATAATATCTTTAAGGTGTTTTTCTGTGATCTTAGAGCCTGCTACCAGCGCAGCCACTTTCTGCTCTTCTTTAACTTTCCAGTTTATATACTGCTCGATATCGGGATGGTCAAGGTCAAGTGTAACCATCTTTGCAGCACGCCTTGTTGTTCCCCCGGACTTGATAGCACCTGCAGCACGGTCTCCGATTTTTAAGAAACTCATAAGACCTGAAGACTTTCCACCTCCGCTCAATGGCTCATTTTCGCCACGCAGGTTTGAGAAGTTTGAACCTGTTCCTGAACCATATTTGAACAAACGGGCCTCGCGAACCCAGAGATCCATAATTCCGCCTTCATTTACCAAATCATCATCAATGCTCTGAATAAAGCAAGCATGTGGCTGCGGATGTGTATACGAATCTTTTGACTTGGTCAGTTTCCCTGTGTTTGCATCTACATAATAATGACCCTGCGCCGGACCATTAATTCCGTATGCCCAATTCAACCCGGTGTTAAACCATTGCGGACTGTTTGGTGCCGCCATTTGATTGGCTAGCATGTAACATAACTCGTCATAAAAAACTTTCGCGTCTTCTTCGGTATCGAAATAATCATGTTTCCACCCCCAATAAGTCCAGCAACCAGCAAGACGGCCAAAAACCTGCCGGCTATCCACTTCATGAGAAAATCGCTCATTTTCAGAAAGCTCTTTCAAAGCCTTTTCATCAGCTTCTGCTTTTTGCAGCCATTTAGGTACACCCTTCTCAGTTATTTTCTTAAGCTTTGCAGGTACTCCCGCTTTTCTGAAATACTTCTGCGCTATTATATCCGTAGCCACTTGTGACCAACTGTCCGGAACCATCACATTCTCCATATGGAAAACCTGTGATCCGTCCGGGTTTTTGATCTCCGATGTCCGGGATACAAAATTCATATCGTCATATGGGGTCTTCCAATCTGACTTAGTATAAAAGCGCGAAAATTTCATAGGTGTACTCCTTGCGTACCGTTAATATTCATTCTTCGTGGATAGGTAGATGACCAAAATCCGGAGCCGTTTCTCCTGTAGAAGTGCGATCAAATATATATGAGGAATACGCTTACAGCAAGAAAAAAATCAATTACTTTTCCACATATTTACACATTTATCCACAGTGTCAAATGTTGACTTTCCGGAACGCGATGATTGTAATACATCTTATATTAAATATTATACATTATATTGAAGGATATTTTCAAAAAAATGGTTTTAATGAATATTAAAGCAATATTTTTTACTCCTGAGTTATTCACAATATTCAAAAATTATCTGAATCCATAAATTTACAAATTCTATAGAAACAATTTTATTTATCAATATTATATACAATAAATATTCATTTTAATTACAATATTAAATCATAATTTTTTGCACTATAAAAAATATTTTAAAATAAGTTCCTTGCAATAACTGTCAAAAACGGGCATTGATGTTGTCAGTCCTTCCTCACTTTCATTTCTAATCTTACTTAGTTTCAATTTACCAGCTACTCAAAAACCCTTTTACTATTAATGATACCTAAGTCAAAAAAACAATTACAGACCAAAGGTGACTCATTCTAATAACGAATGGTGTTGATAACGTAAACGGCACAACTGTGTGGATAAGCTTTTCTCCCTTTCTAATTTTGAACCTCTTCTTTTTTTAGTACACTACAATATATCAATTCAAAGCAGTCATTTTCTTTTGAAGCCTTTACCTCTCATACTCATTCTTCTTGCATTTCAGCTAACCGTTGGTTGCGGATCCACGAAGCAAATTCATGAAAAGAATCTTTTTTCTTTTATCCTGAATGGTGAGAACTATGAAATAATAAGTATGAATACTGAGTCAGGAGAAGGTGGGAACCTTTTGATCCTAAGAAAGGAAAACCGAATAGATTTCAGTGCCCAGGATTTAAACCAGGATGGGCTTATCGATACCATACTTAAGGGAGATGTTGAGCTTGAAGAAGCTAATGCTATTTATTGGGAGGGAATTCGAATTGCCCGCAACAAAGGTCTTTATAAGGAAAAGGAAGGTTTGCGCACTTTCGAATGGAAATCACCTGCTATGAGTTTTGTATTACAAAGCTATATCCCAAAAAATAATTCTGACGAGATATTCTTTAACCGCTTTAGTCTGTACCTGTTGAATGAAGATGTGATCAGTATAGACAGGAATGCAGATGGCATACTTGATGAAGTTGAAAAAGGCTCTGTAAAACTGGATAGCTTGCAAACATTTTATACGGAGGCACTCGAAATAGGAATCCGAGCTCAAAGGGTTATTCAATCTGATGGGCGCTTTATAGTTTTGATTAATAATCCCCGTCTTTAAACCTGATACCGGTTTCTATCCATTCTTTTACACATTTGTGATACTATCTGAATAATCGTTTTCTACATTGTGCTTATTACCAGAACCTGATTGAACTTCTGTATGGTATTTTTGTTTAAAGAAACTCCTGAAAATTGAATATCTCATGAAAACAACCTTGTTAGTTTTATTACTTACCGTTGCTTCAGGTTTTTCAGTTGTGGCTCAGGATTATTTAGTGATTCCTATCTCGCAGCTTAATCCCGAAAAATACTCTGTTGATTCAGATGACGAACAATGGGATATGCAAACAATACCAAGAGTTGATGCTACGGTGTATGAGCGGGTTTTGAATGACAGCATCCCTCATATAAAGGCCATTAGTAACAATTCTGCGTCAGGTTGGAGATACAATATTGATGTTGACCCTAAGGAATATCCTATTGTAGAATGGCAATGGAAAGTTGACGGAGTTGTAAAAGACGGTGATATGACAAAGAAAAGTGGCGATGATTATGCTGCACGAATCTACATTACTTTCGACTACAGCAGGCGCGACCTCCCCTTTGGCGAGCGGCTCAGATACGAATTCATAAGAACATTCACCAGATATGAAATTCCACTAAGGGCTCTCAACCTTATTTGGGCAAATAATGCTGAAGCCGGAACCATTGCTGAAAATCCATTCACAAATTGGGTGAATATGGTGGCAGCAGAATCCGGAGAAGAAAAAGCAGGCAAATGGGTTACTACAAGTTTAAATGTGTATGAAACCTATAAAAGAGCCTTTGGCGAAGAGCCGAAAAGAATTACCGGTGTTGCAATAATGACGGACACCGATAACACAGGGAATTATGCAACCGGGTATTATGGTGATTTGTTCTTTAAAAAACTGAACTAACAACCAATACCCATTAGTATTCAACTTGGGCTTGTGTCACTTTTGAAAAAGCCAATTCCCGGGCACTTTTTTTTTAAAGCTTATCCTAATCCTCACATTTCATTTTTATGTTTTATAAATCCCCTTCCGAAACAATGTAACGTTCCGTTCGTAGCGCCCGTCCAATTGGGAAACACACTAATTGGCAAACAACTATGACTAAAGAAAATTTATTCTCTAAACCTGCACTTCTTTTTGCTGCAATCCTATTCATATCATTTACAGCATGCAGCAGCAACAATCAAAATAATAACCAAAACAATGACGATGATTCTACCCTGGTAATCCCCGTTGAAGCAGGCTCTGTATTAAGAGGTGATATTTCAGCTTACTACTCAAACACAGCCACTTTGGAAGCCGAACAGGAAGCAATGGTTGTTTCAAAAGTCCGGGGTATTGTTAAAGAAATAATGGTTGAAGAGGGAGACCGGGTAAAAGCCGGGCAAATAATCGCTAAAATTGAAGATGATCAGTATAGAATAGAAGCTGAAAGAGCGAAGTCAACAATGGATCGGCTTTATAATGATTTTCAGAGAAACGAAGAGCTTTTTGAGAAGAACCTGATCGCAGCAGAGACTTATGAAAACTCACGATTTGAATATGAAGCTCAAAAGTCGGCTTATGAATTGGCTAAACTAAATCAGGAGTACACTTCTATACGCACACCGATTGGTGGAATAATTTCTGAGCGGCTGGTAAAGAAAGGAAATATGATCGGCATAGACCAGCAAACGTTTAAGGTTACTGATTTTGATCCTCTGCAAGCTATACTATATGTACCTGAGCATGAAATGGCTAAAATTAAAAAAGATCAGCCAGCAGAGCTTACCGCAGATGCCCGCCCTGGCGAGGTTTTTAAAGGCCGTGTTGAGAGAATAAGCCCTATTGTTGATCCTGCAACGGGCACATTCAAGGTTACGGTCTATATCGATCAAAAAGAAAATGCACTGCGCCCCGGTATGTTTGGAAGAATTAAGATTGTTTACGACACACGCGTGAATACAAAAATGATCCCAAAGATTGCAGTCATAACTGAAGATCAAAAACAAACCGTATTTGTAGTTCGTGACTCTTTGGTCTACAAAAAAGAAATTAAAACAGGCTATGTAAACGGAAGCCAAATAGAAGTACTTGATGGCCTCGATGATGGAGAAATAGTGGTTACAACCGGCCAGGGAAGCCTGCAGGATAGTACTAAAGTAAATGTTGTTCGCAGCTAACCGGGGTTTAACATGAAAGTCATTGAATTCTCTATAAAACGGAAAGTAACCGTGAGCATGTTCACGGTTGCCATTCTCCTCTTCGGGATTGTATCCCTCACACGATTAAATGTTAACCTTCTTCCTGATCTCAGCTATCCCACTCTTACCATTAGAACTGAATTTGAAGGAGCTGCGCCTTTAGAAATCGAAAACCTTATTACTAAGCCTATTGAAGAAGCAGTGGGTGTAGTAAAAGGTGTAAAACAGGTTCGCTCTATTTCAAAGTCTGGGCAGTCAGATGTGGTTTTAGAATTTGTATGGGGAACGGATATGGATATATCCAACCTCGATGTGATCAGTAAACTTGATGCTGTTCAACTTCCTTTACAAGCTAAAAAGCCGGTTACCCTACGCTTTGATCCTACTTTGGATCCAATTATGCGATATGCGCTGTATTACAGCGATCCGGAGGAAAAAAGTTCTCCAACAGATGAAACAAGGGTTTCCTTCGCTTCCGATCAGATCCAGGATCTTAATGATGCCGATGCAATAGCCCGTTTAAAGCAGCTCCGGATCATCTCAGATGAACAGCTTAAAAAAAACCTGGAATCATCAGGAGGTGTGGCCTCTGTAAAAATAAGCGGCGGGCTTGAAGAAGAAATCCAGGTTAATATTGATCAGCAGCGTCTCGCCTATTTGAATATACCTATTGAGATGGTTACAGGAATTTTACGTGCTGAAAATGTAAACCTGTCGGGCGGAAGACTTGAAGAAGGATCTCAGCAATTCCTGGTGCGAACACTTAACGAGTTCAGAAATCTTGATCAAATCCGGAATGTGGTTGTTACCCGCCAGGGCGATAATACCATTTACCTCAAAGATATAGCTTCGGTTGAGCAATCATATAAAGAAAGAGAAGCTATTACCCGCTTAAATGGACAGGAAGCGGTAGAAATAGCCATCTATAAAGAAGGAGATGCTAATACGGTTGCAGTAGCAGAGGGTGTAAATGAACGAATGAACCAAATCCGAAGAAACCTTCCTGCTAATATGAAATTGGAGAAGGTTTATGATCAATCTATTTTCATTTCTTCTGCCGTTAATGAAGTAAGAAATGCAGGCATCATTGGTGGTATACTGGCTGTTTTGGTGCTTTATTTCTTCTTAAGAAGCTTCTGGGCAACTGTAATTATTTCCATTTCTATACCGGTATCAATCATTGCAACTTTCAACCTGATGTATGGAAATGATATCAGCCTTAATATTATGTCGCTTGGAGGTATTGCCCTTGGTATCGGTATGTTGGTTGACAACTCCATTGTGGTATTAGAAAATATTGCCCGTCATAAAGATATGGGCAAAAACACGCTCCAGGCTGCCAAAGATGGTGCCAGCGAAGTGGGTACAGCTGTTGTTGCCTCTACCCTTACTACCATTGCAGTATTCTTCCCGCTTGTTTTTGTAGATGGTATTGCAGGACAGCTATTTCGTGATCAAGCCTTAACAGTTACTTTTTCATTGCTTGCATCTCTTGTAGTAGCCATCACTCTTATCCCTATGATGTCTTCAATCGGGGATCGTAAAAAAGAACACGCCCCTCTTCAACTTAAAGAACCCCGAACAGGTTTTGGCAGGTTTTTAAGAGTATTAAGACTCTTTTTCTTTTATACAATTCCGGCTTTCTTAACCAAGATAGTTCGCTACATTACCAAAGGTATCGGCATTGTTCTCAAATACATCTTCCTGCCTTTCGTATATATTTTTGATAAAGGATATTCAGGAACAGAAAGAGTATATCTAGGGCTTCTTCGTTCGTCTTTAAATCATCGTTTTATTGTAATACTTATTGCTATTGGAGCTTTTTCCGGCTCTATCTTTTTAGTGCAACAAATCGGAATTGAGCTTATCCCTCAGCTATCGCAGGGAGAATTTAAGGTAGAATTCAAATTACCTCCCGGAACCCCGATTGAACAAACTGACCAGGCTCTTCGAAAAGTCCAAAACGCAACCAAAGACAGAAATACCGTGCGGTCTACTTTTGCTGTTGCCGGAACCGGAAACCGTATGGATGCAAATCCTGATGAAGGAGGAGAAAATTGGGGAGAACTTAACGTGATGCTCGCATCCGGAGCTTCCAGTGCCCAGGAAGAACAAACTATGGATGGAATGCGTACCTCCCTGTCCCAGGTTCCCGGGCTGCAGTATAAATTTTCACGCCCTTCCCTGTTCTCATTCAAAACCCCTGTAGAAGTTGAAGTGAGTGGTTTTGACCTGGAAAACCTTAAAAAGGTAAGTGACCAGATTTCAAGAGAAATGGATCAATCAGGCCGGTTTGCTGATGTAAAAAGCTCCATGGAAAATGGCAGCCCAGAGATCCAGATTCTTTTCGACAGGGATCGTGCAGCAGCATTAGGTTTGCAGGTAAATAATGTGGCCGATCGCGTGGTAAGTAATGTACGTGGGGATGTAGCAACACGTTATTCCTGGAGAGACCGAAAAATTGATGTATTGGTTCGTGCAAGAGAACAAGACCGGGCCTCCATTGAAGAGATCAAACAAATAATCGTTAATCCCGGTGCTGAACGTGGTATACCTTTAAGCGCTATCGCAACCGTTCGTGTAGCAAACGGACCTTCTGAAATACGAAGAGTTTCCCAACAGCGGGTAGCCGTTATTTCAGCCAACCTTAACTATGGTGATTTGGGAGATGCCGCACAGGAAGTACAAAATATTATTGATAAAACAACCATGCCTACAGGCATTTTTGCACGCGTTGCAGGACAGAATGAAGAAATGGCCGATTCTTTTCAGTCACTCCTTTTTGCACTAGGCTTAGCCATATTCCTTGTTTACCTGGTCATGGCCTCTCAGTTTGAGTCATTACTCCATCCGTTTATCATTTTATTTACTATTCCATTGGCGTTGGTTGGAGCAGTACTTGCCCTTTATATTACCGGTACCACAATAAGTGTGGTTGTATTTATCGGGTTAATACTGTTAGCAGGTATTGTAGTAAATAATGCCATTGTACTTATCGATTTAATTAACCAATTGCGGGAACGTGGAATGGAAAAGATGGAAGCTATTATTGAAGGCGGAAAGTCGCGACTACGCCCCATCTTAATGACTACCCTTACTACTACACTGGGTTTGTTGCCCCTTGCAATTGGCTTTGGAGATGGAGCCGAGCTAAGAGCTCCTATGGGTATTACTGTAATCGGAGGACTTCTGGTTTCCACCTTACTTACCCTGGTTGTAATACCCGTGATGTATTCTATCATGGACCATAAAAAATACAACACCGAACAGGGACTCGTTTAATACTACTATTATGAGCATTACCGAAATTTCTATAAAGCGTCCTGTTACCACTATTATGGTTTTTGTAAGCCTGTTGGTGGTAGGTGTAATTGCAACACGGCTTGTACCTATCGAGTTTTTCCCGGAAATCACCTTTCCGGGAGCCTTTATTCAGGTTCCGTACCCAAATGCCACCCCTGCTGAAGTTGAAGAACAAATATCGAGACCCATTGAAGAAGTCCTAGCAACTATTAGTGGTATTGAACGCATCTCATCTTTTTCTTCTGAAAGCAATGCCGGAATCCAGGTGATGTTTAAACAGGGAAATGATATAAACCTGAAGGCAATTGAGATAAAAGAGAAAATTGAAAGCATTCGAAACCAGTTACCCGATGATTTTGAATACTACAATATTTTCAAATTTGCTGATGGCGGAGATAATATGCTTCAATTGCGTATTTCCAGTGACCGTGATCTTTCAAATGCATACGATATGCTTAATCGTAATTTAAAGCAGCGCATTGAGCGGATTGAAGGGGTAGGACAGGTTACACTTTACGGTGTTGAAAAAAAGGAAATCAGAATTGAGCTGCTTACTGATCGCATTATAGGTTACGGGATAGACATAAATCAACTTTCAACCACGCTTAATAACGCCAGCTTCTCCACTTCAGCCGGTAAAATTACAGACGCCGGTTTACGCTATACCGTACGTCCTGTAGGAGAACTAACAGGAGTTGAAGACATTGAAAACCTTATTATAGCGGACAATAACCTTCGTGTTAAAGATATTGCAGAAGTAAAGTATGTAGAACCTGTACGAAACTATGCGCGCCATCTCGATCGAAAATATGCTATCGGATTGGATATTGTAAAAGAATCTTCCGCAAATACCGTGGCTACTGTAGATCGAATCCTCGAAGAAATTGAACTTATCAATGAACTGCCGGAAATGAATGGCATCCGGATATTTGAAATGAATAACCAGGCTGAAGGCATCCTAAGTTCATTACGTGAATTATTCAATTCAGGTATACTTGGGGCCAGCCTTTCTATTATAGTACTGTTCTTTTTCCTTCGCCAATTCAGTACTACTATGATTGTGGCTACAGCTGTACCCTTTTCGTTAATAGTTACATTGGGGTTTTTCTTTTTCCTTGATATCTCTTTGAATATTTTGTCAATGATGGGCTTGATGTTAGCCGTGGGTATGCTAGTCGACAATGCCGTAGTAGTAACCGAAAATATACACCGGCATCAATATAAAGGGGATAACCCTGCTAAATCAGCTATTCTGGGAGCTAAAGAAGTTGGCATTGCCGTAACAGCAGGAACTCTTACCTCTGTGGTAGTTTTCCTTCCAAACATCATTAATGAGAGTTTTATAAAGCAACACATGTACTATGTAGGAATGCCCATTATCATTTCCTTAATAGCTTCTTTATTAATATCACTTACTGTGATCCCGCTTCTTACCTCAAAAATAAAACCGCCTTCTAAAGAAAGAAAACGAACTGTTATCGATGCCCTTTCTGACAAGTACTCTGCATTCCTGGGTTGGTTTATAGACAGAAGATGGGTTTCTGTAATTGGAATCCTTCTCCTCCTGTTTAGTGCTGCTATCCCTATTTCTTTTACCAACATAGATATGTTCCCCCGGGTTGAGCAAAGAGAAATTAATTTGAGATATAACCTGAATGCTTCTTATACACTTGACCGGGTTAAAGAAGCTGTCGATAAAGTGGAGGACTATCTTTACGAAAATAAAGAGCGGTTTGAAATTGAATCTGTCTACACTTACTACCAACCTGAATATGCCCTTTCAACCATAATTCTTACAGGAGAGGATGATGCCATCAAATCAGTTCAAACTCTCAAAAAAGAAATTGAAGAAGGGTTGCCGATTGTAACAATTGGTGAGCCTGCATTTGAGTTTAAAAGCAGAAATGGCGGTGAAGCTGTCCGCGTTTTTGTACAGGGAGAATCGATGGAGGTTCTTGAAGAGTTGGCTGATCAGGTGGAATGGAGGCTAAGTCAAATCGAAGGTTTTGCCGATGTTGAATCAGAAGCCGAATCAGGAAGGGACGAAATCCGGCTCACTATTGACCATACCCGTTCAAGAAACTTTGGACTTACTGCCAACGATGTGGCCCGGGCGGTATCCGGTTCAGTAAGAGGGCAAAATCTCAGAAAAATACGCGGGCCTGAATCTGAAATTGATGTGGTACTTGCACTACAGAACAGTGACCGCCAAAACATGGCCGACCTACAAAATCTCCCCATACCTATTGGAAATAATCAAACCATTTCGCTTGCTTCGTTAGCCAGTTTTGAACAAAAAGACGGTCCCGGGCAAATTATACGGCAAAACCGGAAAACCTCATTAGGTATTCGTGTAAACCTGGATGGAATTACAACCGATGAAGCCAGGCAACAGCTGCGTACTGTAATGGATCAGATTGTATATCCTGCTGGTTACTCATGGAGCTACGGACGGAATTTTGGTATGGATGCAGACGCCGGGGCAACCATGTTATTCAATATTCTGATTGCTTTCTTCCTGATTTACCTGGTAATGGCAGCCTTATTTGAGTCGCTCATGTACCCGACCAGTATTTTGGCCTGTATCCTATACGGTATTGTTGGGATATTCTGGTTCTTCTTTATAACCGGTACTACTTTTGACCTTATGGCAACCATTGGTATACTCATTCTTATGGGGATTGTGGTAAATAATGGGATCGTATTAATTGATCATATCCTTCATTTACGAGGCGAAGGTCTAAGCCGCAGAGAAGCGGTTATACAAGGTGGAAAAGATCGTATGCGCCCTATTCTGATGACTGCAGGTACAACGGTTCTGGGCCTTATCCCGCTCTGTATAGGCAATACACAGATTGGCGGAGATGGGCCACCCTACTTCCCTATGGCACGTGCAATTGTTGGTGGGCTCACCTTCTCAACTGTGGTAACGCTTATAGTTCTTCCCTCCATCTACATTATCCTGGATGATATTAAGATTTGGGCTGGCAGAATTGGCGTTAAATCCCGGCCGGGGTCTTAGGCTCATTTTTTCATAAATCCCTTCACTAATTGAGAAGGGATTTCTTATGTTCGGAAAAAATATTCTATGTCCGAACAAGCAACATTCTATTCCGAAAATTTTACTATTCGTGCAAATGAAGTAGATGAGAATGGAAACTGTACCCTATCTTCTATTTTTCAACTGTTTCAGGAAGCAGCAGGGAATCATGCTTTACTGCTCAATTTTGATATCACTGACCTGCATGCTAAAGGTTTAACATGGGTGCTCCATCGTATGGACATCCAAATCCGCAATTATCCTAAATGGAGAGATAAAATTACCATCGAAACATGGCCTGCTACAGGCGATGCCCTGCGCGCTTACAGAAATTACCGGATACTTGATGAAAGCGGGCAGGAATTGGGAGTTTGCCTTAGTTACTGGATGATGATGAACATGGAAACCCGAAGGCCAACACGAATGCCCCGCGAAGTCCTGGAAACCAGGCTTGCTGACCGGGAGCATGTACTGGAAGTAACCTCAGAAAAAATTCCCACTGTTTCAAAGGTAGACCTGGAATACCGGGTAACCGTCAGAAAAGCAGACCTGGATATGAACAGGCATGTGAACAATGCCGTATATGTTCAATGGATTGAAGAAACCGTTGATTTCAACCAAATTTCCGGGATTGAGCGAATGGATATATCCTTTTTAAGAGAATGTAAATTCGGAGATGTGATTTACTCTCAAAAAGAGCAAACAGGAGCATCAGAAAGCTTACACAAGCTCAAGAACCAACGTGATGAATTAGTTGCACAGGCTTTGATTACAACCGGCTAGTTATCCCAATTGGGAGCAAAGTCGGGATTTACAATTCTTCTGTCCTTTTCCAAATCATCAATAGCGTAGAAGTCATCATCCTCTAAAGAAAAATCATAAATATCCAGGTTTGCTTCCATATGCTCACGGCTTGAAGCTTTTGGAATAGCTACTACCTGTTCCTGCTCAATCAACCATCGAAGAGCGATCTGGGCAGGAGATTTTTCATACTTTTCTCCTAACGTTTTAAGCAACGGGTTACCTAACACCTCTCCCTGGGCAAGTGGGGCATAAGCAGTAACCATTATATCGTTCTCCGTAGCATACTCAAGTAAATCAAACTGCCCTAAAAGAGGATGATATTCTACCTGGTTACAAAAAATAGGAGCTGCCAGTTCATCATTTACTTCTCGTAAAGCAGCCATAGGGAAGTTGCTCACGCCAATATTCAGAGCCTTACCCTGATCGCGTATAGAAAGCATCCCCTCGATGGTTTCTTCAATATCATAATCGGGATTTGGCCAGTGGATCAGCAATAAATCTACATAAGGTACATCAAGCTCCTGCAACGAACGTTCCGTGGATTTAATAACATCATCCTTTGAGTGGTTTGTCATCCAGATTTTAGTGGTAAGAAACAGTTCGTCTCTCTTTATGTGCGCTTGCTTAATCCCATTACCTACTTCTCTCTCGTTTTTATAAATCTGTGCTGTGTCTATATGACGATAGCCCAGGTTTAAAGCCAGTTTAACAGCTTGTTCACACTCTTTCCCAATAAGTTTAAAAGTTCCAAAGCCAAGTTCGGGGACTTCAATACCTTGAATAGTTTTGTTTAGCATGGTTCGTAACGAGGTTACTTTTGTTGGTTTAAGGGATTTTTTACTTGATTAATGTCATTTTACGAGTCATGATCCGGGTACCTACTTCCAATTGGTAGATATACATCCCGCTGGGCATTTCTGAAGCATCCCAGTCAATAGTATGCTCGCCTGATGACAACCCGCCTTCGATAAGTGTAGCTACCGGTTGGCCTACTATATTGAATACAGATAGTTTTACTTCTGACTCTTCGGGCAGGAAAAATGAAATAGTAGTAACCGGGTTAAACGGGTTTGGATAGTTTTGATAAAGATCGAGCTTTTGAGGCTTCTCAGTATCTTCTTCTTCATAATACTTCTGCTTCGACATTAGCTGAATTTCAAAGCGTTTAAGAGGTTCTAAATCCTCAATAATATTGGAGGGGGTAAGTTCACTTTCTACTTCTGCATCATTTGAAACAGTACTTATATAATCAAATTCTATCTCCCAGTTATTATCGAGTATATAAGTCCGTTCTTCAAGCCGGTCTTTTATTACAACTATCCAGTCATCAGGTACATTCTCCCAATCTTTAACCGAAAGTGTATATACACCTGATTTTGATGATAGGAATGCCATATCAAAACTATAAACAACTTCCTCGGGTTCTTCTGAAAGCTCTAAACCTGAATAATGATAGTCTCCGTTTTGAAGAGTAAAAGTACTAAAAGGAACACCTGATATTTTTAACTCCTGGTAATGATTTATGGAAGTATAGGAAACCGGCTCCTTTTCATAATCATAAAAACTAAACTCTATATTTTTGTTTATCCGCTTTTCACTCAATTGAAGGGTAAAATAGCCCACGGGCTCAATTTCATTAATCTCGTTTTGTATTTCGGGCTGCTCACCTGTACTTAGTGTAACCTGAGTTTCTGTAAAAAACTCTTTGGTAGCTACAGCAAACCATTCACCAGGATTAATCCTATCCTTCTCCTGCAAAAGCTGAAACTCATTTTTTTCCAGATCCCATACATGTATATCAAAAAAGCCCGTGATTCCTGTTTGCTCATTTATTTGAGACTTGAGCCAATCAACCGAAATAATTTTTGATGTAGAATTAAAGCCAAAGTTTAAACCTTCTGTTCCATCCAATATTGAATTGGCATTTACATCTATAGCTGAAAGGTTTAACAAAAGCTCATCGCTTTCTTCTACAGATTTTGTTTTAAATTCACTTGATTCTGTGAAGCGAAGAGCCTGCTCGCTATTAAAATAGCCAATAGTGTATTGGGGTTCTGTGAGATTGGTTTGAATATTTATCTCATCCGTTACAAATATTTTCCGTTCGTTATCCCAACTAAAAAAACTTACTTCCTCTTTAATATCTTCAGGTACATCTGATAGTTTTAAGCTTTTCCATCCCGGTATGCCCGTTGTAACCTTTTCCAGGGCTTGCTCCGAAATATTACCTGCTTCGTTTATTGGAAATGTAACCTCTGTAATGTTTGAAGTATTTAAAGCACGGGAATCAGAATCCACTTTTTTGATTTGTTTGATCCTGAGTTTTTTTACTGAACTACCATTTCTGTCAATTAACTCAATCTGTCCTGATTTAGTAAAAAAACCATCACCAGAGGCATTCAAATTAATCTTACCCCCCTTTTCTGAAGCAAATAAAGGGCTTTCAGACTCAAATATGGAAATTGAGCTTGCTGCTTCCAGGTACGTGCCATTCGCTATTTCATATTCGGACCTTCCTTTTTTCAGAACCCAATTTGAAAGATTAATTCCTGAATTCTCCAGGTTATGAATCACTAGAAATTGGTCACTCTCCGTATATACCATGTCTAAATGCACAACAGGTTTTTCATCGTCCCGAACCAGCATAGTATGCGAAACAAAATCTCCAAAGCTTCCTTTACTTAAATTCTGAAGCTCAAAAATACCCGTTTCCGTGCCTTCATAATTATTGTCATTTTCTACCGGGATCTCTACTGCAAAAACAGCATTACCAATCAGTCCGGTAAAGTTTATGGATTTGTACTTAAAATTGCTTAGCTCCGAATTATCTAAGCTGCTGTACACCGAATCGTATACCACATCTACCGTTAATTTTGATCCATCATGTTCATAAATTGCAACATTCAGAAATGCCTTCTTATCATTCTCATTAATTGTAGAAATACTATTATCAAACAGGATTACAGGGGGTTTAAGAAGATTAAAAGAAGTCCCTATCCCATAATAATCTTTATTTGGTTGACTTCTCCAAAATGCAGGATTCGAAATGAAATCCAGTAACATATCCCTTGTACCACTTGCGCCATTGCGAATGTAATATTGATAGGATTTCTCAGTACCCAGCTCAAGAAATCCGTTTTCAGATTCTTTCAATGCAACAGGAATCAAAGCTTGATCTGCTTTCCTTTTTTCGATATCTCCCCACGATATGCTGTATAAAAATCTATATAGTTCCCCTTCCTTTTGATAGGCATACAGAATCTGGCCATTTTCTGTTATGTCCAACTCTCCCCTGACAGTAACACCGGGAATTTCATTTTCATTAGTATGTCTTAAAACCGTCCCGGCTTCTATTGCTGAATCGAATTGAAAGATTAGCTCAGCTGGGTTTTCCAGTTTACCTGAATCATTATCCCACTTGCCGGTTCCAAAACGAAGTTCTGTACCTTTTTCTAAAGGTATAAGTGGAACAAATTCAAATGAATTTTGAAGCGAACTTGCAGATATAAATACAACATCACCAGGAATTAACACTGTTTGTGCATTCAAATTATGCACCAGAAGTGTCAAAAAACAGGTAAGGGTGATATGTAATGTGTTGATAAGTTTTTTCGGTAGTAACGTTTGCACCATAGGCACTAATCCTACTTAAGTAAACTGTACTTAATTAAACTATTTCTTATCAAAATGGCACATTAAAAATGATGTATCAGGATATTCTAATCATCCAGATTCGGCTCACCTAATTTACCCTCTGAAGCTGCAACAGTAAGAGCAACAGCTGCATCTCCCGTTACATTTACCATAGTTCGGCACATATCCAAAATACGATCTACCCCCAGTATGAGAGCAATCCCGGCAACAGGAACATTAATAGCTTGAAGCACTACTACCAGCATTACAATACCTGCGCCCGGAACGCCTGCCGCACCAATTGAAGCAAGTGTTGCTGTTAATACAATGGTTAATTGCTGTACAATGGTTAAGTCCATCCCCAATGCTTGTGCAATAAAAACTGCTGCCACTGCCTGGTATAGGCTTGTTCCATCCATATTGATAGTAGCACCAACAGGAAGCACAAAACTAGCCACTTCTTCATCAACACCAAGATTGTTCTCAACTCTTTCCATAGTTACAGGTAACGTAGCTGAGCTGGAACTGGTACTGAACCCAAGCAGCATTGCCGGCCTTATTGCCTTGAAGAAAGTTCCCAACTTATACCCGCTGGAGACTTTAAAAAGACTCATATATACGATAAATACATGAAGTGTTAAAGCAAGCAGCACTGTAATGCAATACCACCCCAGAGCCTTTAATAACTCAAGCGCCTTCGATAAATCATCTCCTGCAAGGTCAACAATAAGCGCAGCCATTAACGCAAAAACTCCATAGGGAGCTGTTTTCATGATCATATCTACGATTAGTATGATCACATCATTGAATGAGTCAAACACATTGGATAGAAGTTCACCCTGCTTGCCCCCAAGCTTCATAATCCCGATACCAAGTAAAATTGCTACAAAAACAATTTGAAGCATATTGGAATTATCACTGGCTGCTTCAAAAAAATTGGATGGAACGATATCCACGAAAAATTCTAAAGGCCCTCTTTCCCTAACCAGGGCAGCGCCTTGCTCTTTCTCACCTATATTATCCTGGTAGGTGGCTTGCAGTTCCGTTTTGGTCTCCTCCGGAATAGATTTGCCTGGTTGTAATACATTAACAGCTACTAAACCTATGGTTATTGCAAAAACAGTGGTAATCATATAGATAAGAATGGTCTTCCCTCCCATTCTCGAAAGCTTGGCTGTATCATTCAGGCTGGTTACCCCTGCCACTAGAGAAGCTAACACCAATGGCATTGCAATCAGTTTTAATAAGGTTATGAAAATGGTACCGAAGGGTTTCACATATTCTGATGTGAAATCGTTGAACCCTATAATTGCAGAAGCCAAACCCCACAATAAGCCCAAAACAAGCCCTATTATTATTTGCCAGTGCAGTTTTTTATACCACTTCATATATCAAAAAATTAAAGTTAAAAGAAGAACAATAGTTGATGCTATACCTATAGATAGCCAGTTTACCATATTGTTATCAAATATTAATGAATCACTATCTGATAAAAAGGACAGGAAGTAAACAGGCCTGCCCTGAAACTTTGCGCCCAAAAAAGAATCTATAAAACTACCCAATACACCTGCACAAAGCACGAAAATTGCCGGCAAAACAAATTCAGAATTATCCATTATCCAAAATAATAAAGCTATAACTGCTGCTCCTGCCATTGCGGCTATAGTCCCGGATATACTTACACCGCCATCTGTACCTGATTTCACTTCTTCAAAATTTGTAACCAATACTGTTTTGCCTCTTTTCCTATTGCCTATTTCAGTAGCCCACGTATCAGCATTTGCAACTGCAATACTTGCCGCTGCAGCTGTTACAAAAATATAATTTTGCGAAATGAAGCCAATGGTAGTCCATAGTGCAAACCAAAAACCATTAGCCCATACTTGTGTGCCATCTCTTCGAAACTTCAAGGAAAGTTTATCCTCGATTGTTTCCATATCTTTTGAAAGAAGCGAAGCCGAGACAAAAAAAGTAAGAACCAATACTGCACCCTGCCAATCTCCTAACCCATAGGAAATAACACCAAATATCCCCGCTGAAACGGCTCCGTCAATAGTTAGCCAATTGAGTAGAAAAGCAGTAATTGAAAATATAAAAGCTAAACCCAAAGCCAATGAGATGCGCACATGTTCCCCGGCATTTGCAACAATAATGAAGACAAAAATGAGAGCAAACAGAAAAAAGATATTTACTATGCGATAAACCACCTAGGCGGTTGAGCTCGTTTCCTCTTCGTCCGGTCGATCATGCATTAAGATGGCAAAGATAACAAGAATGTAACCCGCCATAATTACAATAGGAGAAATAAATAAAGAAATGAATCCATCAACTTCATTTTCCCAAAGCATGGCTGCAAACCCAAAAAATATCAATGCTATTGCTATACCAATCAATTTGTAGTTAAATGAAGAGAAGAACATGGGCTTGTTGTCTTCTTTTTTTCGAAATTTCTTTGCCATTTATTTTTTATAAACCTTAACGTTTGAGCTTTTTGAAACGATGGCGCAAGTTATTTAATTATCCACTAACTCCAAAGGCAGTTATATTCATCAATGAAAATCATCTTAGCTTCAGGCAGTCCCAGAAGATCGGCACTACTTACTCAGCTTGGCCTAAACTTTGAAATCCAGCCCAGCAACATAAATGAGGATTTGGAAGGATTTGAACCCAAAGACTTAGTGAAAGAACTCGCCCTCCGAAAAGCTCATAGTGTAGCACAAAAAAATAAAAACGCTTTAGTTATAGGGGCAGATACCACCGTGATACTGAATGGTAAAATTTTAGGAAAACCATCCGGTAATGAAGAAGCCAAAAGTATGCTGAAAGAACTGAGCGGAAATACACATTCTGTCTTCTCGGGTGTGTCTCTTTATGATACAGCTTCTGGCAAATCAGTTACGTTCGTGGAAGAAACTATTGTCCGTTTCAGTAAACTGAGTTTAAATGAGATTGAGTTTTACGTACAAGGTGGCAGCCCCCTGGACAAAGCCGGTGCGTATGGTATCCAGGATGATTGGGGGTCTGTTTTTGTAGAATGCATAGAAGGTGATTATTATAATGTAGTTGGTTTACCCTTAAATAGACTTTATAATGAACTGAAGCGTTTCAAACCGGAAGTTCTTGAACAAATTTATACATCAAGTTGAATAAAAGCCGATTTAATATCATTCTTATTTTGCTTTTGGGAATAAGCACCCAAATTGGATACGGCCAAAGCGGAAATGATTTCATACTTGCTGACCGCTTAATGCAGCAACAGCAATACGAGCCCGCACTTTCAATCCTGCAGAAACTTCATTCTAATGATCCTTACCAGGAAATCTTTTTTGAACGTCTCGTTGAGTGCCATATTCAGCTCAAACAATATGATGAAGCACTGGCATTGTCAGAAAAGCTTCCTTCTAAAATCCCTTATCAATCTGAAGCAAATATTCTTATCGGGCAACTTTATCACTTCAAAGGCGATACTGCCAGGGCATTTAGCATCTGGGATAAAAATTTGAATGAGCATGGGTCACAGATCCAGGTGTTTATGAACACGGCTCAGGCTATGAGTAAAAGGAATCTTCATCTTAAAGCAGTAGAGGTATATGAAAAGGCACGGGTCGTTTTCAAAAACGGGCAAATATTCCTTAATGATATAGCTAATGAATTAATGCAGGCCGGAGAATATGAAAGAGCTATTTCTGAGTGGATTCGTTTCCTTGAGGCCCGCCCTGAGCAGCTCACCTATATCCAAAGAATGCTTTTGAGGTATAATGATCCTTTGGTATATGATATAACTATTTTAGAGGTTGAAGATAAGCTTGCAGAATTACCTATAGATGCAACTTCATACAGAACCATATTCCAGTTTCAATTATGGCTACTCCAGGAAAATAAACTTTACCGAAGAGCGCTTGTAACAGCAAGGGCGTATGAAAACTCAACCATTAACTTCAACTACTCACTATTTAACCTGGGCAGGCAGCTTATAGAAAATAAAGAATTCGAGTTGGCTGTAGATGCCTTTTCTTATTACATAGAAAAAGGGAATGGGGAAGTAAAGTGGCGAAGTATGGAAGAACTGGCCAAAAACTACAGCCTATGGGCAAAGCATATAGATGATT
This sequence comes from Balneolaceae bacterium, assembly GCA_006969905.1. Lineage (GTDB taxonomy): Bacteria > Bacteroidota > Rhodothermia > Balneolales > Balneolaceae > Balneola. The sequence continues at coordinate 3,355,289 of CP030887.1, forward strand.
TTAACCTTGATTTTTCCAATCAAAAAGATAGCCTCTTTACTATAGCTTCTACTCTGTTAGATCAGCTTATTAAACAAGGTGATACCTATTCCCGGCTGGGAAATGCAGTAATAGCCAAAGCTGAAATCGACCTCGATCATACCTACAATCTTGATGCTGTAGAAAAATCAAAGCAAATCTTGGAAGGGCTTAATGGATACCAGGAATCTCCTGAACTCGCTTATTTAGAGGGAAGGTTATATTTGGCAGATTCAGAATTTACCCAGGCAAGAGTTGCATTCACAAAAAGTAACAAACGTGCTGAAATCGGAGAGTTAGCTGAAAAAACCCGGTACTTTTTGGCACTAACCGATTTCTTTACGGGAGATTATGAATTTGCAAAAATCCAACTCAAATCGCTGGGTAGGCAAAATACCTCCTATTATGCCAATGATGCTTTGGAATTGCGCCTCTGGTTGCAGGAAGGCATTTCAACGGATTCAACCGGCTCCATTCTTGAACCTTTTGCAAAAGCAGTATACCACTCAACTCTTGGACACAAAGAAGAAGCAAAACAACTATTCCTTTCCATGCTTGATGACCCGACAAGCGCTGTATTTCACGATGATGTGTATCTTCAACTATCGAATCTTGGGATTCTAAACCCGGCACTTCATGCCAAAAAAACTTCTGAATTTTTATCGAGCTCTCCCTTTATATCTCTAAAAGAACGCCTGATGTGGGAACGCGCAAAATTTGCAGAAGAAGCTGTAAACAACGGAAGCAAACAATTGTCACTGGATCAGGTAATCGGATATTATGAAGCATTGATCCTTGATTATCCTCAAGGTTTTTATGCCTCACAAGCCCGTGAGCGACTTCAATTTTTAATCAAGCCTAACTCATGATCTTTAGCCTGAAAAAAAGCTCACTTATCTTTCTTTTGATGCTGACTTTTCCCCTGATAAGCTATAGCCAGCAACAGGTGCTTATACCTATGGACGCCTCTCAAACCAATCATTTAAAAGCCTATGGGGTAATATTCAATCATATTAAGGACGGGAATACCGCGAAATGGCTGCTCAACTACCGTGGGGGAAGCTTCATGGCCACTGTTGATAATGATATCATCCGAAAAAGCCGCTTAAGAAATGTACGTGTCGAAGTTATAAGCGCACCTGCTGCTGCATCTATTATAAGTGAAGTAGAACGTTCTGGGGTAAATATGTCGGTGGTTAACCTGGAGAAAGCGCCCCGCATTGCCGTTTACACTCCTGATCAGGCTCTCCCCTGGGATGATGCCGTTACCCTCGCGCTTACCTATGCGGAAGTAGAATACGATAAAGTTTGGGACATCGAGGTACTGGAAGGAAAGTTGCAGGATTATGACTGGCTTCATCTCCATCATGAAGATTTTACCGGCCAGTATGGTAAGTTCTGGAGCACTTACAGGAATGTGCCATGGTATATTGCCCAGGTTAAACAAATGGAGGCAATGGCAAAAGAACTTGGTTTTGCTAAAGTGAGTGAACAAAAGAAGGCCGTTGCAAAAACTATAAAAGAATATGTTGGAAACGGGGGCTTTTTATTTGCTATGTGCTCGGGGACAGATACTTTTGATATTGCCCTGGCTGCCGAAGGTGTTGACATTGCCCCCCTTCAGTTTGATGGCGATGCTGTTGATCCGGATGCCCAGGAAAGGTTGAATTTCGATAACACTTTTGCCTTTGAGAATTTCAATGTCATCATCGATCCCGCCCAATATGAGCATGCTGATATTGACGTGCCTGTACAAATCAGAGAAATAGATCAATCTTTGGATTTCTTTACGTTGTTTGATTTTTCAGCAAAATGGGACCCTGTACCAACCATGCTTACCCAAAACCATGTAAGCAGTATAAAGGGTTTTTATGGGCAAACAACGGCATTCCGTAAAGAAAAAATTAAGTCCTCAGTAGTTACATTAGCTGAATCTCCGGGAAGAGATCATGTTAAATACATACATAGCAATTATGGGAAGGGCACGTGGACTTTCTACGCGGGCCATGATCCTGAAGACTACACACATCGTGTGAACGACCCCCCTACTGATCTCAACCTTCATCCTAATAGCCCGGGTTATCGCTTAATTCTAAATAACATTCTTTTCCCGGCTGCAAAAAAGAAAAAAAGAAAAACCTAGCCAAATTTAAGATTCAAAATTAAGAATGAAAGATTGTACCTTCTAAAATCTTTCATTCTTAATTTTGAATTTATTTATGCAGCCCAGCCGTAACTTTGAGGATCTCGTTGAACTAGTATCAGTTTTGCGTAAAGAATGCCCCTGGGATCGCAAACAAACACATCAAAGTATTAAAGACAATCTCATCGAAGAAGCCTATGAAGCTTTAGAAGCTCTTGAACAAAATGATTTCGATGAATTCAAAAAAGAGCTAGGGGACCTGCTTCTGCATGTGGTATTCCATAGTAAGATGGCATCAGAAACTAATCACTTTGCTATTGGTGATGTTATTTATGGTATAATGGATAAGCTGATTCGAAGGCACCCCCACGTATTTAATCAAACTGAAGTTTCTAATGAGAAGGAAGTAGCCGAAAACTGGGAGAATATTAAACTTAAAGAGGGGAAAAAATCAACCCTGGATGGCCTTCCTATTCATTTACCGGCATTAATTAAAGCACAACGTATGCAGGAAAAGGCAGCAAATGTAGGTTTTGACTGGCCCGATTGGGAGCAGGCCTGGGGAAAACTGGAAGAAGAGATAGTTGAGTTTAAAGAAGCCCTCTCTAATAATGACTCTAACGCTTCTTCTGATGAATTTGGAGATGTGCTTTTCTCTATGGTAAATGTTGCACGTTATTTCAACATAGTTGCTGAAGACAGCTTACGACAAACCAACGCCAAATTTGAAAAACGTTTTCGATATATAGAGGATCAGCTTAAACGTGAAAATAAAACCTTAAAGGAAGCCAGCCTTGAAGAAATGGATGTTTTTTGGGAAGAGGCTAAGGAATTGGATTAAAACTTGATAAAAGCGCTTGTTCAATAGCATAGAATAAATTTCTGCTATCGTTTTTTTCTTCATTTTGATGTACTTTGAATTTCCCTGAATTGGAAGGGGGGAATATCCTGTTCGTAAACGCATATCTACTTAATTGCGTTACTACGATTAGCCAGTACTTATTACTGATACAAGAATAGTTAATTTAAAATTTGGAGTACCAATGTCTACGGATTTACATACCGGCTTTGATGAACAACAATACCCGCACATAAATAAAGGTCTTGATGGCATTGTTGCCTTTTCGACAACCAAAAGTTTTATAGATGGTGCCATTGGTGAACTCATTTATGCAGGCTATAGCATTGATACTTTAGCTGAGAATGCAACTTTTGAAGAGGTTTGTTTTCTTCTTTGGAATGATCGGTTACCAAATTCCGAAGAATTGGCAGCACTTCAAGCGGAGTTAATTAAAGAAAGAAATTTACCTGAAGTAGTTTTAAACTATTTAACCTCTACCGATAAAGAAGCTGAACCGATGGCTGTACTTCAATCTGCAGTTTCTATGTTGGCCGATTTTGACCCCACTAAAGGTAAGTTTGATAGTGAACTGTTTATGAGTCAGGCCATTTCTATCACGGCAAAGATTCCAAGCATAATAGCTTCGTTTGATCGCTACCGCCATGGTAAAGAAGTTATTGCCCCCCTTGATTCAGGAAGTACCGCTTTCAACTTCTTGTATATGCTGAATGGAGAAGAACCAGGAACACAGGCAGAAAAAACAATGGATCTGTGTTTGATCCTGCATGCCGAGCATGGAATGAATGCATCTACTTTTACAGCACGTACTGTTTGTGCAACCATGTCTGACATTTATTCTTCTGCAACTGCCGCGATTGGAGCTTTAAAAGGTCCATTACATGGCGGAGCTAATACCGCTGTAATGAAAACACTTCTGGAACTTGAGAAAGAAGGAAAAGATGCTGATGCAGTTGCTTTCACAAAAAAGAAGTTGGCCAATAAAGAAAAAATAATGGGCTTTGGTCATCGCGTATATAAAACCTTTGACCCACGCGGACGGCATCTCCAAAAAATGGCCAAAGCCTTATCTGAAGAAACAGGCCATGAAGAATTATACAGATGGTCAATGGATATGCTCAACACTATGAAGTCTGAGAAGAATATTGATCCCAATGTGGATTTCTTCTCGGCAACAGTATATTACTCTATAGGTATTCAACCAGACCTTTATACCTGCATTTTCACTATGAGCAGAATATCCGGTTGGACAGGTCACTTCATGGAGCAAGCAGCTAACAATCGCCTGATAAGACCAAGGGCTTTATATGTTGGCGAGAAAAATTTACCCTGGGTTTCCGTAGACGAGCGTTAACTACAAAGCACTCAGGAAGGCATATTTGACCTGGTTTTTACAGGTTCTTTCTGTACCCAAGTAGCTTTATCTACTTTATCAGGTCTAAACCTGATCGTAAATGCAACTCCTTTTCCTTTTTCGGATTTCCAGTTAAGTGTGCCTTCCAGTTGATCGGTAAGAGTCCTGATTAGTGTCATACCTAATGAGTTTAGCTCTGACATTTCAAAACCTTCAGGTAACCCAACTCCATCATCCCTGACTTCAAATAGTATATCTTCTCCTTCTGCCTTCAGTATAATCTCAATTAGGCCCTTTTCTTTTCCCTCAAACGCATATTTATATGCGTTTACCAACAGTTCACTTGCTAAAATTCCAAATGGTACTGCCTGGTTTACATTCAAAGAAATCTCGTCCCCCTTTACAATAACATCTATAGGCTTTTTTGAGTCGTCATACGTTTTTGAAATATCAACAGACAATCCTTCCAGGTAATCTACCATCTCTATACTGCTAAATGTATCCGTTTTATACAGCTTCTCATGTATTGCTGCTATTGATTTTATTCGAGACTGACTCTCATTTAAAATTTGGAGGGTTTTCTTGTCTTTTACAGTCATTGATTGAAGCACAAAAAGACCTGATATAATGGCCAGATTATTCTTTACGCGATGATGGATTTCTTTTATGAGGATCTCTTTTTCAGCTAATGACTCTTCAAGCTGCTCCTGGTAATCATATATATGGGTAATATCAGTTGCTGTACCCGAACACCCTATTATGCTTCCCTCCCCATCAACAACAGGATATGCAGTAGCATTTAAATGCCTGATATCACCCTTTGAGGTAACCATTTCTAATTGAAAGCTATCATAAACTTTCCCTGAAACAACATCCTTATGTATTTGTATAGCTTCCTGGGCTTTTTCAGGCCTTACATAAGGAATGAAAGAATTTCCAACAATTTCTTTTGGAGAATAACCAAGTATAGATTTACTCGCATTGTTGATAAAAGTAAAATTTCCTTCAATATCGATTCTCCAAACTAAATCATGAGAAGCCTCAACCAGGTTCCTGTATTTTCTTTCGCTTTCAATAAGAGCATCTTCAATCCCTTTTTTCTCTGTAATATCCTTTAGCGTTACAATATTCGCATTTCTGCCATTTAGCGTTGTATAACGGGCGTATATATCTACAAACATTTTTTCATTGTTCTTTTTCTGATGAACAACGCCCGGGAAAAACCTGGTTTCGTTTGAATCCAAATCAAACTTCGATGAGGTAGTTTTATACCACTTCTTTTGATCCTGGGGCCTCAGGTCTTCCGCTTTCATTTTTAAAAATTCATCCTTGGTATATCCGTAAAGTGCCCGGGCAATACTGTTAACTTCCAGGATTTCGTCTGTTTCCGCATCAAATATTATCATTGGATTAGGACTGCGGTCAAACAAAAAACGATACTTTTCTTCACTTTTTTCAATTTCCAGCGCCTTCATTTTCTGATCGGTGATATCCTGGAATGACCCGATCAGTTTAACTACTTTGTCGTCCTCAAAAACCGGGTTTCCCGTTCCCCTGCACCACTTCTTGTTGCCTTTGGCAGTAACTATTTCAACCTCAATATCAAAAGGAAACCCCTCTTCAGCCTTTTTCATTGATTGCTTCATCAATTCCAGGGATTCCTGTGTGTGAAATTTATCATCACTATCCTTAGCCGGATCAAAAGATTTCTCATCTACTTCATAAATATCATAAATACCTTTCGTCCACATTTCCTTACCAGTGGCTATGTCTCTTTCCCAACCTCCCAACTGGGCTATTTTACTACCTTCCTCGAAGAGTGTTTTATATTTAAAAACTTCGCTTACATCTTTTAGCGTACATACTAATAATTTCTGCCCCTGATCACTTATTACCTTTGAACTGACTAAAAGATCTATTGAACTCCCGTCTTTTTTTATTTCCCGCTTGGTTTCATGTTCATCAGGAATAATTTTATCTCCTGATATTAAATCAAAATAGTGTTCTTGCTCATATTCTTCTCTGGAAGCCGGGGTTACTATCGAAAGATTGGAACCTATCAGTTCCTCTTTGGAGTAACCCATCATTTCACAATAAGCATCATTTACTTCTATAATCTCCCTGTTCTCATCAGAAATGCGTACCCCAACTGAGCTATTAAATACTGCCGATAATATGCGATTACTTCTTCTTTTCTGTCTCCTCTCTTCTAATGCCTGCAACTCTCTTTTTATTGCAGGAGATAATCTTTGCAAATCATCTTTGAGTACATAATCTTTTGCACCGGCAAGAACTGCATCTACTGCTTTTTCATCAGGAATGGTACCCGAAGCAAGTATAACGGGTATATCTTTATTCAAATCCTGTATCAGTTTAAGCGCATCTAAACCCGAGAACCCGTGCAACCGGAAATCACAAATAGAAATATCAAATTTCTTTTCAGTTATCAGGTTTTGAATCTTCTCTAAGGAATCCGCAACCTCATATTTAAAATCGAATCCTTCCTTAACAAGATACCGAACAAGCAATTCCACATCCAGAGGATTATCCTCTATAATAAGTACCCTAACCATATAAATATATTATTTGCCACTCAGTGTTTATCGACAGCAAATAAAAACATTTAAATGGAGAGTTCTAAGTTAAAAATAAGTAATACTTTAAGCAGGTCGTACTACTATATTTATAATTCTTTGAGGAACAAAGACTTCCTTCACAATTACCGAGTTTATTAGATAATTTTGAACTTTAGTATCTTCTTTAGCTTTTTTCAATACATATTCTTTGTCTAGGGCTTTATCAGCAGGGATTTCCAAATTTGCTCTTACTTTTCCATTTACCTGCACCGGGTAAAGAATAGAGTCAGCTTTAAGATATTCTTCGTTATACAATGGCCAATCTTCATAGGCAAGTGTTTGCTCATTCCCTAGTTTTGCCCATAGCTCTTCAGCAATATGAGGAGCAAATGGTGAAAGGATTAATACAAACTCTTTAGCCACAGAATGGGGAATTTCTTTCCATTGATTTGCTTCATTCACAAAAATCATCAATGCGGAAATAGCCGTATTAAAACGGAGTTCTTCAATATCTTCAGTTACTTTTTTAATGGCTTCATGAAGTGATTTTAATTGTTTTTTTGAGGGAGAAACTTCAGAAAGTTCACTACGCAATTCTCCTGTTTCTTCATCAATAATAAGCCTCCATGCACGATTAAGAAACCGGTTTACACCTTCTACCCCTTTCGTGCTCCAGGGCTTAACCTGCTCTAAAGGACCCATGAACATTTCATAAAGCCGAAGTGAATCTGCTCCATACTGTTCTATCACGGAATCAGGGTTGATTACATTTCCACGGCTTTTAGACATTTTGTGTGCCCGGGCATCCACCCGGATATCAGTTCCCTTAAGAACAAAACCGTCTCCTTTTTTCTCAACTTCCTCATCAGATAGTTTTACCTGTTCGGAATTTTCATCAGCACTGGTTGATGATATCCATTCCCCTTTTTGTTTAAACCCGGTGAATTCCATTTCACCCAGAATCATCCCCTGGTTAACCAGTTTTTGGAAAGGTTCTTTGGTAGAGACCACACCTATATCGTATAACACTTTGTGCCAGAAACGCGCATACAACAAATGCAATACGGCATGCTCAGCCCCGCCAACATATAAATCTACCGGCATCCAGTATTTCTCATAATCTGGATCAACAGGTCCCCCATCAAATTCCGGTGAAATATATCTCAGGTAATACCAGCAAGAACCCGCCCATTGTGGCATGGTATTAGTTTCCCGCTTGGCTGGTTTGCCGGTCTCAGGATCAGTTGTATTTACCCATTCTGTTGCATTGGCCAAAGGGGGCTCACCATCTCCGGTAGGCTGATACTTATCCACCTCAGGTAACTCAAGTGGCAGCTCATCATAACTGACAGCCTTAGACTCACCATCCACGTGAATAATAGGAAAAGGTTCTCCCCAATAACGTTGACGGGAAAATAACCAGTCACGCAACTTATAGTTAATTGCCTTTTTCCCTGTTTCCTTTTCTTCCAGCCAGGTAATTATCTTTTCTTTGGCTTCTTTAATTTTCAGGCCATTCAAAAACTCGCTATTGATAGCAACCCCTTCACCAATATATGCCTTGCCTTCAAAATTCCCAGGGGGTTGTACCGTCCTGACAATAGGGAGGTCAAATTCTTCGGCAAATTCCCAATCTCTTTCATCCTGCCCGGGTACCGCCATGATTGCTCCTGTTCCATAGCTCACCAACACATAATCAGCAATCCAGATTGGGATTTCTTTCCCGTTAGCCGGATTTATCGCAAAGGCACCTGTAAATACCCCTGTTTTTTCTTTGGTAAGCTCTTGCCGGTCTAAGTCAGACTTCAGTGCTGCAGCTTCTTTGTATTCTGCAACCGCTTGTTTTTGATCTGGGGTCGTAATCTGATCTACCAAATGGTGTTCGGGGGCCAGCACCATATAGGTTGCTCCAAAAAGGGTATCAGGGCGGGTAGTAAATACTCTCAACTTTTCATTAAAACCTTGAATTTGAAAATCAATTTCAGCACCTATCGATTTTCCGATCCAGTTTCTCTGCATGTCTTTCAGAGACTCCGGCCAATCCAGCCCCTCCAAATCCTGAAGCAACTCCTCGGCATACTCTGTAATTTTTAACACCCACTGGCGCATGGGTTTTCTGATTACCGGGAAACCACCCACTTCGCTTTTACCGTCAATCACCTCTTCATTAGCCAGCACGGTTCCCAATTCCGGACACCAGTTCACCGCAACCTCATCCTCGTATGCCAACCCTTTTTCATAAAGCTTTAAAAATATCCACTGCGTCCATTTAAAGTAATTTGGGTCAGTCGTATTCACTTCCCGGTCCCAATCGTAACTAAAACCAATGGCCTGTAACTGCTCTCTGAATCTTTCTATATTTTTTTCGGTAGTTATTTTAGGGTGGGTACCGGTTTTAACTGCATACTGCTCTGCCGGTAACCCAAAAGCATCCCAACCAATAGGATGTAGTACATTAAATCCATTCATTCGCTTAAAGCGAGCTACTATATCCGTAGCAGTATAACCCTCCGGATGCCCAACATGAAGTCCTGCCCCACTGGGATAAGGAAACATATCCAGCACATAATACTTAGGTTTTGAAGTATCTGTCGGGGTTTTAAAAGTTTTTTTTTCAAGCCAGTACTTCTGCCATTTAGACTCGATACTTTCCGGTTGGTAAGTGTGCATCTGATGAAATTTATCTATTATTTTAATTCTACTTCTCTGGATATTTTTAAAGTCTATAATTTAAGGTTCTCACAACTCTATTGCTTATTCGTTTTGATGTGTATCAATACTCTGCTTCTGGTAAAATCTGCTTCATAATAAATTCATAGTATCTTGTTAATTACAGTTTGAACAATAATTAAGCGCAGGGTACCTGATATGCTAATCCGCTACTTCTTACTGGTAGTATTTTGCATCACCGGTTCGAAGCTGTTTGCCCAGGAAAGAGAACCTAATGCTTACCTGATTTTTGATTTGAATGTGGATTCTGCCTATGTCCAGTTTGGGCTAAATAACCCATCAGTTATAAAAGTAGCTTCCAACGATACAATACATGTAAAGAATGGGTTTTATCATTTAACACTCTCTTACCCAACCAGCGAAGATTATTATACGACACAGAATGTTTTGAGAGGTTCAGCAAATACCATCACTCATGATTTTGATCTTTCTGATAATAACATCAACCTCAGAAAACCTAATATTGCAGTAAATCTTATCATGAGTGGTAATGTATTGGTTGCAAGCGATCGTAATACCAAGATCTACCTTAATGATAAGTTTATGGGTAAAGAGTTCGCTACCTTTAGAATTACAAAACCTACGAATAAACTCTCATTTAAAAATTCTAATTTTCATACTCACTCTAGGTCTGTTTCTGAATCAAAGAAATTTCAATTAATAGAACACTACTTCAAATCAAAAAAACGACCAGGACTTTTGCTAACAGTTGTACCTGGTTACTACCAACTAAAGAGTAAATCTTATATAAAAGGTGGTGTTATTGTTACAGGCATTATTACGTCTTTTGCTTTGAGTATTAAATATCAGAATGAGTATAAGATCAAAAAAAATGAATTTGATGTGAGAAGAAACCTTTATTTAACTGTAACAGATGAATGGCGTGCCCAAAGATTAGGATTGCTTATGCAAAAAGAGGCAAAGGCTCTTTCAGATGAAAATACCCGAAGACAAATTGCTTTTTGGTCATTGATTGGGTTCACGGCTTATGATTATCTAGATAAGATAATTACGTACAAAAGTTTGCCTAAAACAAACCGTATTGATTTAACCATCAAAATCGAACCTTATTTCAAAAAGTATGTTCAATTAGGGGCTAAGATTAAATTATGATACCATTAAAATATATATTAATCATATTTCTAAGTAGTATTACTCTTGGTTGCTTCACTGGACCTAATGACGACCTTGATAATCCTTATGATCCTAACTCACCTGCCTTTGTTCCTCTTTTTGAAAATGTAACCTCAAGCCTCTCTCAATCCGACAAAAGAATAATTGTAAGGTGGGAAGATAAATCCAGTTTTGAGGACGGTTTTATCATTGAAAAAAGATACTCTAGGTCGGGTAATTTCTTCCCTATTGATACTACATCGGCAAATATTTTTAATGACTTGAATCCTCTTTTATCAGTAGACTTACAGTACAGGGTTAGTTCTTTTATTTTAAAGAATAATAAACCGGACAAAAGATTTACTTTGAATGATGAAAGTATATTTAACTTTGGTGAAATTACTGAACTTTTTGCATTTGCACACAGGGACTCCATATTTGTGAGATGGTTCAGTGATACACTTTACGATTCGGAAGTTACCCTTGAGTACAAAGAGGCTTCTTCAACTAACTGGACTAATATTGTCTCAATTAACGATACTGAAAAAGTTTTCTACTTAGTGGGGCTGGACTTTTCTGTAAGCGGTTCCTATGATTTTCGGGTAACACTCTATCTTGAAAACTATAAAGGGGAATTAGAAGCTTTTGACCAGAAGGTATTTCAGTATAATTAGTTTTCAGATAATTGAAACCCCATCCGGTTTCCACCACAGAGATGGCCGCTGTGCCATACTTAGAAATTCTGTTTCAATCTCTTCAATCTTTTTTCCTGTTGTATATACAGTCTGAACGGCGTTACCGTATTTCTTTTTCAGCTCTTTTACTTTTTGGTGATCTCCTTCCACCCAATGCAGGGTAAAATCCAATTCGGGGAGTTCTTCGGTTTCCTGGATAAGAAAATCATTCATCCATGCTTGTTCCCTTTCAATGGCCTTGTTATACGCAAACTGGTAAGCCAATATTTCTTTAGGCTTCTTGTGCTGGGGATTTTTCAACCAAAAGGCTTCTACATAATCCTGGAAATGGCATTTCAGCTTACTGAACCGGGTTGGGCTAACCACAATCGCAACCGAACGACACCCCCTCCCTCCATATCGAAATACAGCCTCTACCAAATCTTCAATTACTCTTGGTTCTTCGGAATCAATGTATGCTATTGAAAATTTGGCTTTACGAATTACCCACTCTCCATCTGGCTTAACGCCTTGTATTTGGTCAATCGCTTTTCTCACAGATTTAATGGAACTCTCGGAACCTGCAAATAGCAACTTATCAGCCTCGAGGTTTGTAAAGGTTTTCAGTTCGATGGAGTAAGAGATCTCATTTTCTAAATCTGCTTCCTTAAGCTGTTCCAAAAAACTGGAAAGTAAATGCGGATCCTTCTTTGAAAGCTTCCCGTAATAATCGGCGCCGGAAAGGATGGTCCCCAAAGCATCCTGGAAACCAACTAAAGGAAGATTCCCAGCATGCAGGCATAATACTTTTTTGCCTATCGAATTTTTTAAGCCTGAAAGCCCTGCTCTTTTTGCCCATTCTGCTATTTGCCCTGAATCTATATTTTGCTTTAATGCCCTGATTTGGAATTTGATGTCCTCGAAACTGAACAATCCTTCATGGACTGTTTTATCGATCGCTTCTTTAAGTTTAAGATTATCCGGTTGCAACCAGGCTTTGGCTGCGTTTTCAACTTTGATAATATGTTGTTGGAAGTCGTTTATCATTAAATCAAACTTTACACATATGCAGAGCCAAGCCAGTGCTTAACCAGTCTTCGCCAAATCGCATCCCGAACGCTTTCGGGATCGGGAACAGGCAGCTTGATTCAGTTTGGCATCTTAAGGCTTGCTTCTTGATTTCTTTCATAGCTGAAAGATATTTATAAGCCTTACAAAGATCCTGAACCAAGTTCAGGATGACCTTTGAGGAATTTTGTAAACATTGTTAATTGAATCATTTTAATTGATCATTGATTTCAGTCTTGGTCAATTAGAAAATTACAACCCCGTAGGTTTTGAGGGTTCCACCTGCCTAGTACTTTAAACTTTCCTTCATCTCCCAGTATTCCTTTATCCCCGGTCAATATAAAAGAACATGAATGAATATTAGCCAGGTCAATCACTCCAATCAAACCTTCTTCCCCTTTAGGTAGAACCTCCATTGGGTTTTCAGGATTTCGGATAGAAACCTGCATCCAGGGTACACATTCAAACCACTCGCCCTGTAAACTGTATGCCTGACTAAGCAGCTCTGTCATTCCATATTCGGAATGGATATTCTGCTTTGGTAATCTAAAACCATCTGCAAGTTGTTGGTGAAGTTTTTCTTTGGATATCTCTCTTTTAAAAGTTTTCATCCCGCCCGTTTCCATAATTATTGAATCGTTTGGGATTTCCGGATTCCCAAGTTCAAGCAAATCCAGTAACCCAAAAGCTGCACCAAAAAGCATTAATCGTTTGCCTGATTGCTTAATCTTTTTCAGTTCATGCTGATTTATCGGTTTCCCGATTTCCAAAAATTTACTTAACCCGGATTCATCCCGTTCAATTAACGTATTAAGCATCCATATCAGAGAAGAATGCGGATTTGAATGGTAGCCAGGTGTGTATGCCCATATAACAAACTCGTCCAGGTTATAAAAATGATTCATCCCTTCAATAATGGACTGCTGATATATCTCAGGATCAGTAACATAATGTCGGCTGCGTTGCATACCTGATGTACCACTGCTTTCGAAGTATAAATCAGGGAGTTTTTCACCTGTTATTACTTTTGTGTCTTTAAATGCCTGGATAGGTAGCAAAGGTATGTCTTCGATTGATTGGATATTATCTATTCCAAGGGCTTCACAAAAGCGTGAATAGACAGGATTATTTTTCTTCTGCCAATTGAAAACCCACAGGGCTTTTTTCCAAAAAGAATCTTTTGAAAAAGGAACTATCATCTTAATTAACCAACAGAATACTTTTATCTGTCAATAAATAGACACTCTCTTTGTGAATAAATATATCCCGGAGTTCTTCATTTAGTTCTAAGTTATCGCGTTTGTCCTTATTTGAAATCGATTTGTCAGTCAAAGTCCAAAAGCCATCCTTAGTAAAAGAAAAACTCTTCACGTTCTCTACCGGATAAAACGTCTCATAAAATCCTGAGTCTGATAATTGGTGTATTACCCCTGATTTATCATCCAGTATAAATATGGAATTGCCGATCACCTTAAGTTTTGAAATTTCCTTAATCTCTTTTGGAACAGGTATCTCATCCAGGAAAGTACCGTTCTCATCCATCTTAACCAGGTAACCTGATCTTTGATCTAAAAAAATGAGGTGCCCTAATTTTGTTACACCAAGCCATGTAGGTTCAATGCGTTGGTTTTGATTGGACACACCATAGCTATTGATTGAGCTTAGTAGTTGCCAGCGTTTATCAAAAACCTGGATGCGGTTGTTCCGGGTGTCAGAGATATAAACCTTTAATCCGTTGGTTGCATCAATATCTAAAGGCTGGTTAAACTGGTAATCTCCCGAACCTTTGTTACCGTAACTCTCCAATAGCGTACCGTTCAGGTCCAGCTTTAAAATCCGATCCTGAGCCTGTTCAACTACAAATATTTCATTTTGAGTGACATAGAAAGAGGACGGCTTCTGAAGACCTTCAAAAATAGTCACGGGTTTCTGCTTTGCAGACTGAGCGTATACCAGCGAAGTAATCATCACTAGTAAAGCGGTCAGTATAATTCTGAAAACATTCATGAAAAGTGTTTTAGGCCTTTAGCTCCTATATCTCTTCTATAATATGCTTTTTCAAAATTTATTTTACCAACCCGATCATAAGCTTGATCAATAGCTTGTTGTAGTGACTCTCCTTCTCCTATTATGTTTAAAACCCTGCCACCATTGGTAAGAATTTTCTGTCCTTCTCTTTTTGTGCCTGCGTGAAAGAAAGTATTGCCCTCCAGTTTATCCAAGCCGGTTATCTCTTTTTCTTTCTCATATTTTTGGGGATATCCACCTGAAACCATTACCACCGTACACCGGTATTTTTGATCAAATTCTATTGCGGTTTTGGAAAGTCTACCCTTAGTGCAAGCTAAAATCGTATCCAACAAATCTGATTTCATGGAAGGAATGATCACCTGGCATTCCGGGTCTCCAAAGCGGCAATTGTACTCTACTACTTTTGGGCCTTCTTCTGTAATCATTAACCCGACATACAGGATACCTTGGTATGGGTATCCTTCCTCCTTCATACCGTCAATAGTTGGCTTAATGATATCTTTTTCAACACACTCCAAAAGCTCCGGTGTAACAACAGGTGCCGGAGAGTATGCTCCCATGCCTCCGGTATTTAGTCCTGTGTCTCCTTCACCTATCCGTTTATGATCCTGTGCATTACCAATAACCTGGTAAGTATCTCCATCACAAATAGCAAAAACAGAGGCCTCTTCTCCTTCCATAAATTCTTCAATAACCAAACGTGAGGCAGCATTGCTCAAATCCCCGTCATTTAATTCTTGCAACGCGTCTATAGCCTGCTGTTCTGTTTCTGGAATTAATACCCCTTTACCTCCGGCAAGCCCATCAGCTTTTAGCACTACCGGATATTTTCCTGATGAACGAATGTATTCTTCTGCTTCATTAAACTCACTTTGGTCAAACACTTTATATGCCGCAGTAGGAATACCATGCCTATCCATAAAGTCTTTGGCAAATTCTTTACTTCCTTCAAGCATAGCTGCCTGCTTCCTGGGGCCAAAAACCGCATGGTTTCTTGAGGTTAGAAAATCAGCAATGCCATCTACCAGAGGCTGTTCAGGGCCAACAACAGTAAGTTCAATGTCTTTATCCTGGATAAAATCCCAAAGAGCATCAAAATCATGGGTATTGAGCTCTACATTTTCCCCAAGACTTTCAGTTCCGGGATTTCCTGGCACAATAAAAAGTTTATTGAGTGAATTTGACCGGGAAATTCCCCACGCTAACGCATGCTCACGCCCACCGCCTCCTAAAAGAAGAACATTAATAGCCATAAAATTGAACTACGATATTTTTTCTGCTGCACTGATGATTTGTGAGAAGCTTTTTGCATCCAGGCTTGCCCCACCAATCAATCCACCATCAACGTCGTTTTGTTGAAGAAGCTCTTCCGCATTACCGGGCTTCATGCTTCCTCCATATAGAATACGAATCACATCTGCTGTTTCAGAGTCGTATAAGCTTTCAATAGTATTCCGGATATGAGCGTGCATTTCCTGTGCTTGCTCCGGACTTGCTGTTTCACCGGTTCCAATAGCCCATATAGGTTCATAAGCTATTACAACATCCAGCACATCATCAGAAGAAATACCTTCTAGTGCAGCCGTAACCTGGTTTTTAACTAAATCGAAATGAACTCCATCTTTTCTTTGAGCCAAAGATTCGCCAACACAAACAACAGGTACCAGTTTATGTAAAAGTGCTTTCTTTGTTTTGGCGTTAACTCCCTCATCTGTTTCTCCGAAATATTCACGGCGCTCTGAATGACCAATAATCACATAATTGCATCCGCTCTCTTCAAGCATAGTAGCGCTTATTTCTCCTGTATATGCACCGTTGTCCTCAAAATGAAAGTTCTGTGCCCCAACTGCTATATCGGTATCATGTAGATGATTAACAGACATTGAAAGTGAAACAAAAGGCGGACACACCAGCACATCCACATTCTCCGAAATAACCGGGGTTTCTTTTTTCAGCTCTTCCAATAGTGCAGCCGTTTCATTAGGGCCACAGTTCATTTTCCAGTTTCCGGCGATTAAAAAACGTCTCATTAGCTTTCCTGATTTGCTATAGTTATGATTTTATTTAACCCGTTGATTACATCATTGAAATCATCTCCAACATATTTTTTCACAATGGTTCCTTTTTGGTCAATCAATATTCTTGTTGGTATCCGGGTGATATTAAACTTTTCAATTAAATCTTGGATATCGAAGGAGCCATATTCAGCAACCGGCCAATATTTGGCTCTCTCCTCAAAAAAAGCATTTATCGTAATTTCGCTTTTATCCAGGGCAATGGTAAAAACCTGCAGATCATAGTTTTGGTAAAGCTGATGAATTACAACGGTCCGATCATATTGTTCCTGGTATAGTTGGTTTGCAACCGGAGTAATTTCTAATAAATATGGTCTGCCCAGCATAGATTCTGCATTAATAGTATCACCTTCCTGGGTAACAAACTCAAAAGCTGGCACCCGGTAACCGGGGGCTAAATAAGATAAATCGTACCCTATATTCTTTGCCCAATCCATCGCACGTGTATCATCTGCATACTTTTTTTCAAAACGCGCCAATAACTCTTTAGCTTTGTTTACTTCAGCACTATCGTAGTAAAACACAATTTTTTCTTTTTCTATAGCCTGAATGATAGTCTCTTCTTCTGTAAGCTGCTTTAGAGAATCAAGATACCGTATTGCTGGTTCTACACCCCTTGTTTCTGCAATATGTGTTTTGCCAAAGCTGGCAGCAAAACTAATCATGAAATCATTAATAAGGGCAGTATCTAGTCGATTCATCATTAATTCATTATCAAATCCTTTAAGCAGCGATACAGACTGCCGTGCAGCCAGATTACTTGCAAAAGTACCTTCGTTATTTTCTTTTACCTCCCAGTAGATGCCGCTCCATTTTAAAACCTCATCATCCACTAACGAATCGGCAACCTGGCCTGCATTTATGAAGGTAAGTACTCTATTAAAGTTGCGATCAATACGGTTAAATACACTCATTGCCCGGTTCTCTCTGGAATCGACTTCAAAATTCGTGTTCAATCCCGGAAGTTCTCCCCGGATTGAAATGGTATCATTATCCGCCAAAATAAGTTGGGACAAGAACAATCTCTCACCATTCCTGCTTATTAAAAGTGGATAGATACCCTGGAATGGGAATTCTATTTCCCCTTCAAAATTTCCTTCTATATCAGTTTGGGACTGAAAAAGTGTATCCAATTCTTCTGTTGAATTATCCCGGTATGTAACTAACAATTCAATACCTGAATAATCTCCGGTAGCATCAATGGAGTCGGCAACCGTGATATTACCTTTAACTAATGCCTTTTGAACCTCCGGCTTTTTGCCACAGTTGGCAGTTGCAATAAGAATTGCTAAAACTATAAGTACTTTAATCTTCATTAACTTCCTGATCCGTTATATCCTGATCAGCCTTCCAGTTTCTTTGTAATCATTTGTGTAATCATTTTAGGATTGGCCTTGCCTTGAGATGCCTTCATTGCCTGACCAACAAAAAAGCCCATCAGCTGCTTTTTTCCTTCTTTAAATCTTGCTACTTCATCAGGGTTTTCTTCAATAATGGTATCCACCAGGGTTTCTAAAAAGCCTGAATCTGAGACCTGTATAAGATTCATTTCTTTAGCCAGTTCTTCGGCTGTTTTACTATTCTCCAGCATAGCATTGAAGATATCCTGCATGGCGGAAGAATTAATCTTGTCATCATTTTTTAATTTTACCAATTCAGAAAGCCGCTTAGCCGAAATGGAAAATTTATCAATGCCGATACTTTGTTCATTCAAAACTCTGAGTACTTCGCTAAGCACAATATTGGCAGCGAATTTTGCACTTCCTGTAAATTCAGCTACCTGCTCAAAATAATCAGCCAGGTACCTGCTTTCGGTAAGTGTAATTGCATCCACTTCACTCATCCCATAATCGGCCACAAAACGTTTTTGTCGAATATCGGCTAGCTCGGGTAATTCTTCTTTAATCTCCGCTAACAATTCATTGCTCACAATAATAGGAGGCAAGTCAGGCTCTGGAAAATACCGGTAATCATGTGCCTCTTCCTTAGATCTCATTACCCGGGTCTGCATCTTATTGGTATCCCAAAGCCGGGTTTGTTGTACTACCGTGCCCCCTTCTTCAATCAGCTCGATCTGTCGGTAAATCTCAAATTCAATAGCCCGTTCTACATTCCGGAACGAGTTCATATTTTTAAGTTCAGTGCGAGTTCCGAATTCTTTCTGGCCGCGTGGCCTTACCGAAACATTCGCATCGCACCTAAGGCTACCCTCCTCCATGTTTCCATCACAAATCTCTAGATACTGAACAATTTGCTTAATCTTAGTCAGGTATGCATACGCTTCCTGCGGAGTACGAATGTCAGGCTCAGAAACAATTTCGATAAGAGGAGTTCCTGCCCGGTTCAAATCAACAAGGGTATTGTAGGGATCCTGGTCATGAATGGATTTTCCTGCATCCTCTTCCATATGAATGCGCGTGAGCCCGATTCTTTTTTCGTATCCGTCAACTTCAATATCAACATATCCATGATGACAAATAGGTGTATCGAATTGTGAAATCTGGTATCCTTTTGGCAAATCCGGGTAAAAATAATTTTTCCGGGCAAAAATAGACTTGGGAGCTATACCACAATTCGTAGCCAATCCCATCTTAATGATATAACGAACCAGGTTCTCATTCACAACAGGAAGGGTTCCCGGATGTCCCAGACAAAGCGGGGTAACCTGGGTATTGGGTGCCTCACCATATTGTGCAGCAACCGGAGCGAAAGCTTTGCTTTTGGTTAATAACTGGGCGTGTACTTCAAGGCCAATTACTGCCTCAAAACGCTCATGGGCAATAGTGCTCATTCAAAACGTATTTCAAAAATCATGATTTAATCGACCTCAAAGATATTAAAGTTGGGCATCAGTTATTAAACTTAATATGCAAACTTATGCGGGTTTTGTTATGTTGTTAAAAATGAATGGATTGTGAAGCTAAAAGCTTTTCTCATACTTACAGCCTGTTCTTGCCTAATTGGTCAAAAAACAGGCGCACAAATAACCGATAAGACCTGGAGCTTTTCAGATTTATATTTCAGCGAATCCAAGTCGGGTGAAGTGAACCTTTTTTATCAAGAGATTGAAAAGACCGAATACTATTGCACTTACTATGATGATTACTTGGATAGTAGTATTACAAATTTCTACACAGATTACGAAAGTACCGTCCACCATCTAAATTTAGAAACCAATAGTGATAGTGTCTTTATTCGCTACCTTCAAACATTTCCAGTTTTTGATTGTACTGGAGGTGGCGGAATTTATGTTCACGATTTCCATCCTTTTGATGGAGATATAAAAAATTCCATTTTTGCGGGTATGCTATCGGATGGATTTGAACCTTATGGTTTTTTACAGATTGGCAATAGAAGTGGTTTTTCTCCTCTTTTTGCTTACTTCAAACGTGTTTATTCAAATCCAAAGCTGTCAAATACTCTTTTTGTTAAATATGACTATGAAAGAACCATTCAACTACCTATTACCACTAACCCTGATACTATAAATGCTATTCATAACTATTGGTATGATCCCCATGTCCTAAAAGATTATGCCAATATATATGATTTTCAGTTAGGGGGAATTTCCAGTTTTAAAGACAGTTTGATTTTTTTCAAAAAAGATGATGCTTTTTTTATTTCAGAAGACCTAGGCAAAACCAGCGATACGCTTGATATTTCAATAGAACATTCCAGGTTTTATTTTGATCAGGACTCTCTACATATATATTTATTTTCAAAATTTGGAAGTGCATTACGATCTAACCTATATGGAAAGCCTGGAAGCTGGCAGCCATTGTTATTACCAAATGAAACCCGACTATTCAGAATTGATCCTAAACTATCTGGTTACATTTATATAGCTGATTCGACAAAAATTTATGAATCCTCCGATTTTGGAAACTCTTTTGAAATAATCCATGAGTTTAATGAACCCATTATCGATTTCTACAAAAAAAGTAGCGAAGATATTTTCTATGTAATGCTCTCTGACAAGATCATTGAAAAAACTGGGCAGAAAACACAAGTAAGAACGATTGTTTCAGAAATACCTGAAGTAAAGCTTAACACTAAAAATTTCGCATACAAAACAGGAGATATTTTTGTTTTCAGGGTCTATGAAAGAAAAAATGGTAGGTATGAACCGGTTGAAGATTTTAAAATGGTTGTTGAAGAAGGTTTTTTCAAGCAGGCTTCTGCATCAGTTGTAAGGCTTTCTTCTAATACTTTCCGAAAAATGTTCACTGAACTAAGAATTAGTCCTGTAGGTGATGTTTTTTCCCGATCGTTAGATCAAAATGACACGGAGTTCCTACTATTTAAAAATAATCACAAGCTGTATAATCCTTGGTTATCTTCAATTTCAGATAATAATGAAGAAAAGGAATTAGGTATTTACAGATCTCACAACAGAAGCTATTACCATGGAGTTTACGACTCGTTATCAGTAATACAGTTCTATGTGCCTGAGAATAATGATACACTTAAAAAGATTGGCAGTAATAAACTAAGAGTTGATTGGTCCAACTTTTTTGGCTTCAGAAATATCTCATTTGGTGATACTTTCTATGGCCTAAAGGGAAGTGTAATTTCTGGAACTGTTTATGGAGACACTACTCGTACTCTACGAGTATCAAATGAAGAAACTCCTGAACTTCCCAAACAAATAACCCTACATCAAAATTATCCGAATCCTTTCAACCCCACTACTACCATTCAGTTCGAATTGGTAAAGCCTGCTTTTACTCAGCTCACGGTGTATGATGCTCTGGGGAGAAAAATCAGAACACTGATAGAAGAACAACGACCTGCCGGACTTAACTCGATTCCATTCGATGCTTCTGAACTTGCCAGCGGAGTTTACTTATACCGCCTTGAGGCAGATGGCTTAGTACAAACCCGAAAGATGCTGCTGATAAAATGAAAACACTGTTTCTTTCTCTTTTTTTGTTGGTAATTGGCCTCAGCCAGCTTCAAGCCCAAGAGAAATATTTCCATGAATTAAGAGGAATGGAAGACTCAACCGGTACAACTCATCTTTTTTATCGATTATACCAAACTACAGAAAGTGATTATTTCTGTTCGATTACATCTTGGAGAAATGATGTTTTTCATTATAACGCTTTTGAACAAAGTGACAGCCTGAAATTTAGTTCTGAAAGAATTTGTCAGGTGCAAACAGATCCTCTGGCCTTTACCCAGGATTATGCCTTTTTATTAAATGATCCAGCAAAATGGTACAGTATATTCAACAGGCAATCCTACTTATATGGGCAATTGTTTACGAAGATTTCCGCTTTTAATTCTTCCTTTTTTGATGTAGGCCCCAGATGGGGTAACCGTATTGAAGTATCTTTAAGTGACTCCTTAGCTTTTGCCACTCTTGGATTTGGAAAAAAAAGTGTAATAATTATCCTTGATGACTACCAACTACCTTCTGAGCGCTATCCTTATTCAATTTTGGCAAAGCAGAGCTATAAAAACAACCAACAGCATTGTGAAGTATATAATGACTGTTTCTATGGAGCTTCAGATAGTGTTTCTATCATTGACTATAACTTTTTGGCAATAAACCGCACAAAGAAGCAGAGCATTTTCTTAACAAGAAATGATACGCTTTTTGTTACCGATAACTTGGGAAAATCAGTTTATCCTCTCAACCACTCTATTGACTGGAACAGTATTGGACAAATGGGGTTTAGCAACGATAGCCTCACAATAATTGCTACCACTGATTCCAGATTCGATCCTGATTCCATAAACCAGAACGCTGCTAAGTACAATTTATATATCTCTAATGATGCCGGAGTAAACTGGCGAATCATTGATAGTTCAGAAATCAGAATTTTTATTCCTGCCGATTTTAGAAAAGGCTATCCCATTTATTATGCCCGAAACGACACCATTTTTTCATCTGATGACAATGGAAATTCTTTTGATACTTATTTATCTCTGGAAGATTCTATTACAGGCATTTATCAAAAAGCCGATTCAGATATTCTGTATGTACTTACTTTTAAAGAACTTTTAGAAGTTAATGACGGAACAGCTTCTGTTCTCAAAAAACTTCCTGTGAGTAATGAAGAAACTCCGGAATTACCTACTCAAACAACTCTTCACCAGAATTACCCGAACCCTTTCAACCCCACTACTACCATTCAGTTCGAATTGGTAAAGCCTGCTTTTACTCAGCTCACGGTGTATGATGCTCTGGGGAGAAAAATCAGAACACTGATAGAAGAACAACGACCTGCCGGACTTAACTCGGTTCCATTCGACGCTTCTGAGCTTGCCAGCGGGGTTTACTTATACCGCCTTGAGGCAGGTGGCTTAGTACAAACCCGAAAGATGATGCTGATAAAGTAACTTTGAAGGAAGTGTATCTTAGATACCATACCATTGCTGGGTAATACAATGAATACTTCCCTGTCCCCAAACCAAATCTGAACATTCAATACCAATAATTCTTCTGTGAGGAAAGTATTTGGTAAACAAATCCAAAGCCTGTTGATCGTATCGTCCATCATACAAAGGAACTAATACCACTTTATTTGCAATATAAAAGTTGGCATAACTTGCCGGAACATACTCTGAACCATCAACTGTAGTTCCTTCAATTCGGGTTTGAGGAAGTGGCAGCGTTTCAATATGCAAAGGTTTTCCGTTTTTTAGCTTTACTGATTTCAAAATCTCCAGGTTTTCCTGCAATACTTCATAGTTCACATCTTCAGGGTTATCACAGATCATGGTAAGCACGGTATCCTCATTCAAAAACCGGGTAATATCATCTATATGTCCGTCCGTATCGTCTCCTGCCAATCCATTTCTAAGCCAAATAATTTGTTCAATCCCCAGGTATTTCTTCAATCTACTCTCTATTTCCTCTTTTGAAAGGCCGGGGTTTCGGTTTTTGTTTAATAAAACCGATTCTGTAGTCAACAAAACCCCGTCTCCATTTACATCAATGGAACCTCCTTCCAATATCATACCGGGTTCAATTCTCTGTAAACCAAATGTTTCTGCTACATATCTTGGAAGCTGGTTATCATCATCATAAGGAGGGTATTTGCCACCCCAGGCATTGTATTGCCAATCCAGGATCACAAACTCTCCGTTTTCATCTTGTACAAAAACAGGCCCACAATCTCTAGCCCAAACATCGTTAATGGCCTTTATATGAATGGTTAACTTATTCAGGTCTATACCAAAGGCTGATAATTTTGCATGTGCCCTATCATAAACTTCTTTACTTTCAACAAAGAGATGGATGGATTCATATCTATGAAGTTCATTGATAATGTGCAGATAAACCCATTCTACCTTTTCCAGCCGTTCACCGGGCCAGGTTTCTTTATTCGATGGCCAGTGAATTTGTGTGGCCGAATGGGAACTCCACTCAGGGGGTATTTTGTATATATAATCCATTAACTAAGCTAATACCAAAATGAAAAAATCACTCTACGTTTTACTTTTGTTTATCACACCCTTGTTCATTGCTAATTGCGAAGCTAAAAAAGAAGATACTAAGCCTGCAGCTCAGGAACAGCAGGCACCTGAGATTAAAACTATTTTTGAGAATATTTCAATAGATGATTTTAATGCTATTGAGCCGGATACTGATATAGTTATCCTGGATGTTAGAACTGATGAAGAAGTTGCCCAGGGTAAAATTGAAAACTCAATTCAAATCGATTTTTACAGCGAAAACTTCAAAGATCAATTAGCCGAACTAGACCCGGAAAAAAGCTATGTTGTCTACTGCCGGTCAGGTGGACGCAGCTCTCAGGCATCTAAAATAATGGCTGAAGAACTAGGCTTTAAGAACGTAAAAAACCTTGAAGGTGGCTATAACGCTTACAGCAGTAATAATAACTAATCAATTATTCGTTTTTTGATATCATCGTAAACGTCAATCCTGCGATCCCTGAAAAAGGGCCAGGTTTGGCGTTGTTTTTCCAGGTCATTTAAGTCACATTCGACTACCAGTATCTCTTCTTTTTCTCCTGCTTTTGCTAAAACCTGCCCGAAAGGTCCCGAAACAAACGAACTGCCCCAAAATTGAGTGCCGGACTCTTTTCCTACCCGGTTAACAGAGGCCACAAAACACCCATTTGCGATGGCATGGCTTCTCTGGATAGTTTCCCATGCTTCACGAAATTCTTTTTTGTCTTTTTTGCTTTCTGAAGCTAACGTACCAATAGCTGTTGGATAAAAAATAAACTCAGCTCCTTTTAATGCCGTAATTCTCGCAGCTTCGGGATACCACTGATCCCAGCAGATTAATGTACCCACCTTACCGAACCGGGTTTCAAAAACCTTAAATCCTGATTCTTTATCTCCAGGGGTAAAATAATATTTTTCATAAAATCCGGGATCATCTGGTATATGCATTTTCCGGTAGCTTCCTAATAAAGAACCGTCGGCATCAATTACTACCAGGGAATTATGGTAAATACCTGTTGCCCTTTTTTCAAAAAAAGGTGCTACAAGTACTACTGCCAATTCTTTGGCCAAGCCCGAAAGGCTCGAAGTTAATTCCCCGTCAATAGGCTCTGCCCAGTTAAAAAACTTGTCGTTATATTCTGTGCAGAAATAAATCGTATTGAATAGCTCCTGCAAACAGATAACCTGAGCACCTTGTTTAGCGGCTTCTCGAATTAAACCCATCTGCCGATACAGATTATCTTTGGGGTTCTTTTCAGCATGGGTTTGTATTAAACCCAGCTTCACACAAGTTTTTTTGTTTTCCATACCCAAAAGTACAAAAACTTTGATTTTTAAGAATTTTATTATTCATCAAATCTTCACTTAGCATAAGGAAATTTAAGTGGTTTGCGGATATAGCGTAAATTAAAAAAGCGCTTCCATGAACTTACAAAAAGCTTTTAAACCATTAACCAACCTCGGCTTACGGGGTTAAAATCAAGGATCAAATGCTTATCTTAAAAGGACCTTACAATCCAATTGAAACAGGAGCTATGAAAGCTGATTACGACAAGCATCCAAGAAGCCACATAGGCTTAGATTACTTAGGACTAGATAATGAGGAGGTATACTGGAATTTAAATCCTGCTGAATTATACGAACACGCTATTCTTCATGGAGAAGCCATTCTTACCAAAGATCATGCGTTACTGGTTCATACCGGGAAGTTTACCGGACGTTCCCCCAAAGATAAATTCGTTGTAGAGCAACCTGCTATACAAGACGAAATTGACTGGGGGCCCATTAACCAGCCTACTTCAGAAGAAGTATTCAACAATCTTTTCGCAAAAGTTCAAAGCTATCTTGCTGATAAGCGACTTTTTGCAAAAGATGTGTATTGTGGAGCTGATGAAAAGAACCGGCTAAATGTACGGGTAGTAAGTGAAGTAGCATATCATGCGTTATTTACGCACAATATGTTTCTTCAACCTACTGACGAAGAACTTGCCAAACATGAACCGGAGTTTACAGTTCTTGCTGCTCCGTTTTTTGAAGCAGATCCCGCTGTAGACGGAACCAGAAGTAGTACTTTCATTATCGTTAATATGGAGAAAAAAATTATCCTAATTGGCGGAACCATGTACTCAGGTGAAGTCAAAAAGGGAATCTTCTCTATTATGAATTACCTTCTTCCAAAAAAAGGAATTATGGCAATGCATTGTTCTGCTAATCATGATGATGATGGAAAAACTGCTATTTTCTTTGGGCTTTCCGGTACCGGTAAAACCACATTATCTGCAGATCCGGATAAAACCCTGATCGGTGACGATGAGCATGGATGGAGTGATGAGGGCATTTTCAACTTCGAAGGTGGTTGCTACGCTAAAACCATTAATCTATCGGCTGAAAACGAGCCAATGATTTATGCCACTACGAAAATGCCGGGAACCATTCTTGAAAATGTAATCCTAGACGAAAACCGTGAACCCGACTTCGATGATGTAAGCTTGACACAAAACACTCGGTGCTCTTATCCTATTGAGTTCATTCCTAACGCCAGTGAAACCGGTAAGGGGCAACATCCCGAAAACATTATCTTTTTAACTTGTGATGCTTTTGGTGTATTGCCTCCGATTTCCAGGCTAACTCCCGAACAAGCAATGTACCACTTCATCAGTGGTTATACTGCTAAGGTAGCTGGTACTGAGCGTGGTGTTACAGAACCTCAGGCTACCTTCTCTGCATGTTTTGGCTCTCCATTTATGCCACTGCATCCTACGGTTTATGCTGAGCTTTTAGCAGATAAAATCCGTGAACATAGTTCAAAAGTATGGC
The DNA here is from genome assembly GCA_006969905.1 of Balneolaceae bacterium. Classification (GTDB taxonomy): domain Bacteria; phylum Bacteroidota; class Rhodothermia; order Balneolales; family Balneolaceae; genus Balneola. The sequence continues at coordinate 3,382,172 of CP030887.1, forward strand.
TGGTAAATACCGGCTGGACAGGTGGGGCGCACGGAGTGGGTTCCAGAATGAAGCTTTCGTTCACCCGTAAAATGCTGAGTGAAGCTATTGATGGAAAATTGGAAGATGTGGAATATGTGAAAGACCCGATCTTTGGTTTCCAGGTTCCGATTACAGTTGAAGGAGTACCTTCCAAGATTCTTATTCCAAGATATACCTGGGATGATGCTCGCGAATACGACAAGAAAGCTAACGAACTTGCAAAAATGTTTGTTGAAAACTTTAAGAAGTTCGAAGATCAGGCCAGCGATGCTATTCGTAATGCTGCACCTAAAACTGCTTGATTTTTAAAATCAACAATCTTTTAAAAGCCTGCTTTCAGCATAGAGAGCAGGCTTTTTTATTGCTCAGTCATTTCGTTCAACTTCTCCAGGTTATCCTGAACCCGGAGTGCATTAATTACTTCATGGATGTCTCCTTTCATCGCACTGTCTAAGTTGTATAAGGTAAGGTTAATCCTATGATCAGTAATTCTGCCCTGGGGATAATTATAAGTACGGATTTTAGCTGAACGGTCTCCGGTTGAAACCTGGCTTTTCCTTTCAGCTGCCCTGGCTTTTTCTTTCTTTTCAAGCTCAATATCGTACATTTTTGCCCGGAGCATAGTCATGGCACGTTCTTTATTCTGATGCTGAGAACGTTCTTCCTGACATTCAACTACAATTCCCGTAGGTTCGTGGGTGATACGAATAGCAGAGTCAGTTTTGTTTACATGCTGACCTCCAGCCCCACTCGCCCTGAAGGTATCTATTCGTAAATCACTAGTGTTAATGTCAATATCCACTTCCTCAACTTCAGGAAGTACAGCCACAGTTGCAGCGGATGTATGCACCCGTCCCTGGCTTTCGGTTGCAGGAACCCGTTGAACCCGGTGCACCCCTGACTCATATTTCATTTTTCCGAATACTTCATTCCCTTCCAGCGAAAAAGTTATTTCCTTGTATCCTCCTTTTTCAGATTCGTTCAGGCTCAGTAAACTTAGCTTCCACCCTTGAGAGTCAGAGTATCTTCGATACATATCAAACAAATCTCCGGCAAATATAGCCGCTTCATCCCCTCCCGTTCCGGCACGGATTTCAATAATTGCGTTCTTTGAATCCTCCGGATCCTTCGGAACCAGCTTTATTTTTATGTCAGACTCCAGTTTTTCAAGATCTTCTTTAATTTCTGCATTTTCTGCTTTAGCCATCTCAGTGATCTCGGGATCATCATCCATTTCTATAAGCTCATCATTTCCCCTTTTTCGGGAGGTAAGATCCAGCCATGTATCATAGTCTTTTACCAATTCTTCAAGATCGCTTCTCTCTTTGGTAAGCTTGGTATATCGTTCAGGATCATCAAATACAGAAGGGTCGCTCATGGCCGTATTCACTTCCTGAAACCGGGATTTAATCTGTTTTAGCTTTTCTTCTATGTCCATAGGTGATATACTTTGCCTTTCCTAATTCGATTAATTTAAGTTAAGCATTCGTTTACTAAATAGAATACAGGATTAAGAATTGAGAATATTCTTTCTGTAAGATTCCAGCATTTTACTCACCTCGGTTAGATCTTTAATTAACTGATCTGTATTTCCATACTCTAAATCCTTAATCAGAATTAAATAATATTGACATTCCTCCAGCGAACCTTGAGCAATATTATAGAATCTGGCTTTTTCTTTATTTCCCCTTTTTTTGAAGCCTTCAGCAATATTAGCAGCAATTGATATAGAAGCCCTCCTGAACTGAGAGGTTAAACCATAAATTTCTGATTTTGGGAACTTCTTACTTATTTCATATGCATTTAATACAAAATGATGGGCTTTTTGCCATACCAATAAATCTTTAAAACTTTGAGCAGGTTTGATATTCATAAATCCTCCTATATTCTGAATTCTGCATTCTATATCTTCCTTCAAAAAAATGAAATTATACTAAAATTGAAAAACTCTACGTTGCGTACTTCAATTCCTGCTAACCTAAAACTAGGATTTCTTGGTGCAGGACAATTAGCCCGGATGAGTGCTTTGGAAGCATTCCGTTTTGGCATTCAGGTTTCAGTTTTTTCGGATCGTTCTGAAAATGAGCCTGTTCAATTTATGACCCCCTTTTCTATCTCCGGTTCATTTGAATCTATTGATGACTTAGTGGCTTTTGCAAAAGAATGTGACGTGATTACCTTGGAAAATGAGTTTATTAGCTCTCAGATACTAAAAGAAGTACAGCAAAAAAGCGGTACTCCTATTTATCCTTCCCCTGAAAGCTTTGCTTTAATTGAGAATAAACTGATTGAGAAGCAAACCTTTGAAAAAGCAGGTATTCCGGTAACCCCTTACCAGCTTATTACTTCTGAATCTGATCTTAAAAGTTTTGGCGAAAAACATGGCTGGCCTTACCTGCTAAAGTCTTCAAAAGGCGGATATGATGGGTATGGCAATGAAACAGTAAGAACTCTTGAGGACGCCATTAAAGCATTTGAGAAATTGGGTGGTACTAAAGGGCATGATATCATTGCTGAAGCTTTTGTGCCATTTACTAAAGAACTTGCTGTGCAGGTTGCCAGGAATGAAACAGGATCAGTAGTATACCCTTGTTGTGAAACGGTACAGGAAAATCATATTTGTGTAGCAGTCCTGTCCCCTGCTCCTGTTCCGGAACGACACCAAAAAAGAGCGCAGGAACTTGCCATAAAAGCGGTAGAAGCTATTGATGGGAAAGGAATTTTTGCTTTCGAATTTTTTCTTACTGAAAACGGTGAAATATTACTTAACGAATCTGCCCCGCGCCCGCACAACTCAGGACATTATACGATTGAAGGATGTATATCCTCACAATTTGAAAATCATGTTCGGGCAGTATTAGGGTTACCCTTGGGAGCAACTAAATTGAATGCCCCGGCAGTAGCTATGATAAACCTCTTAGGCACTCATAGCCGATCTGCAGAAACTGATCATATTAGTAATGCATTAGCTACTGAAAATGGCCATCTTCATGTATATGGGAAAGTACAAAGTAAGGTAGGCCGCAAAATGGCACATTTTACCCTGCTTGGGGATGATTTGGATAAAACTTATCATAAGGCAAAAGAATTAACCAGAAATATTGAGATTTAGAGTATGAGTAATCCGATTGTTGGTGTAGTAATGGGCAGTGACAGCGACTGGCCAACCATGAAGGAAGCTGCTGCAATTCTTGAAGAATTTGGTATCCCATTCGAAAAACGTGTGGTTTCTGCCCACAGAACGCCGGGTGATATGGCTGAATATGGAAAAACAGCCAGGGAAAGAGGAATTAAAATCATTATAGCCGGTGCAGGTGGAGCCGCCCACCTTCCGGGTATGCTTGCCAGCCATACCACGCTTCCTGTAATTGGTGTACCTATACAAACTTCTGCCTTGGGTGGAGTAGACAGCTTGTATTCTATCGTTCAGATGCCAAACGGGATACCGGTAGCAACCGTAGCTATTGGAAAAGCCCAAAATGCCGGGCTATTGGCCTTGAGAATACTTTCCATAGAAAATGAATCTATTTCGAGACAGCTGAAAGATTATCATGAACGTATGGCTGATGAGTCAAGAAAGAAGACTGGAAATCTCAACTAGCATAAATCTCCTAACAATATTTCTTAAATAAATAAAATTGGCGATACGCATAAATAAGTGTACTTTTGGTGTGGATTGGTGATAGGTCTTGACTTACAGTTCTTAAACTTACAGCTCCAGGCGTTTTTCTCTTTCCTCAATTAAGTTTAACCAGATTAATAAGACATGAACATTTATGTAGGAAACCTCAGTTATGGAGTTTCTGACGACAATTTACGAGAAGTATTTGAAGCTTATGGAGAAGTAAGCTCAGCAAAAGTTATCACAGACAAATATTCAGGCCGTTCAAAAGGCTTCGGCTTTGTTGAAATGGATGACGACGCTCAGGCACAAGCTGCTATCGATCAACTTGATGGCGCTGAAATTGATGGGCGTGCCGTACGTGTTAACGAAGCTCGTCCTCGTGAGGAAAGACCAAGAAGATAGTCTTCATTTGAATTAAATTTTTTTTGATTCTTACAAGCCTTCCTGATAATCAGGAAGGCTTTTTTGTTTTAAAGAGTATTGAATTCAATAGTTATTTTCTATCCAATTCATTAATCCTTGCCTCGTAGGTTCTTATAAATTACATTTAATTTGTTCAATGTTAAACTATTATTACAAACTCTATATCAGAAATTATTATGAAACACTTACCTACCATAGCAAGATACTTACTTGGCTTAGTCTTCTTTTTATTCGGACTAAACAAATTCTTAAACTTTTTGCCTGCACCTGAAATGTCTCCTGAAGCAGGAGCTTTTTTTGGTGCTTTAATAGCATCAGGATATTTGATGTATTTAATTGGAGCCACCGAAGTAGTTGTAGGTCTTCTCTTACTTATTAATAAATATGTTCCCGTAGCATTAGTTATTCTTGTCCCTGTTTCTCTGAATATTTTACTATTCCATATATTCCTTGATCTGGCTGGGCTTCCAATAGGTGCTTTGGTATTCATACTGAACATTTACCTTCTTTTTGCCTATAAAAAATATTTTGACCCTATGCTGGTTGCTTCTGCCACTTCAGGTGCAAAAGATTCTGAGTAACAAAAATCTGATTCTATAGTAAAAAGCCATTCCGAAAACCGGAATGGCTTTTTTATTTTGTAACAAACTAAACTTACGGAGTTTCACTATGATAATGACTACAACAAATAACCTGGATGGAAGAGAAGTAAAAAAATACTTGGGTGTGGTTACCGGAGAAGCAATTCTTGGAGCCAATATATTCAAGGATTTTTTTGCAGGAATAAGAGACATTGTTGGCGGACGTTCTGCAGCTTATGAAAAAGAACTACAGGAAGCACGCAGGCTGGCATTTGGTGAAATGGAAGAAAAAGCTTCCAGGATTGGCGCTAACGCTATAGTAGGTGTAGATATTGATTACGAGACTATAGGAGCTAACGGAAGCATGCTTATGGTATCTGTAAGCGGTACAGCAGTTAGTACAGAATAGAGCTTCCCCTTCGTAAAAAGGCACTTTTAAGTGCCTTTTTTATTAACTAAATACGTCCTTCATTTTAGAGAAAAAACCTTTCTCTTTCTTCATATTCACAGGATCAAAGTTCTCTGATCCTTTAAGTGACTCGATTGATTTCTTTTCTTTTTCTGAAAGGGTTTTGGGCATATACACATTCACCCGCAGTAATTGATCTCCGGTGCCGCTGTTATTCAACCCAATAATACCTTTGCCTGCCATACGCAGCAATCGTCCGGGCTGAGTGCCAGGCTCTATTTTTAGTTTTGCCTTGCCTTTAAGTGTAGGAACTTCCACTTCTGTTCCTAAAACAGCGTCGGGTATACTTAAATTTAAATTGTAGTAGATATTATTTCCTTCTCTTTCAAATTTCTCATGTTCTTTTTCTTCTATCAGTACAATAAGGTCACCTGCCTGGCCTCCCCTTCTTCCGGCATTACCTTGCCCCCTAAGTGTAATATAATTCCCATTTGAAACTCCGGAAGGAATATTGATCTTAACCGTTTCTTCGCCTTTAACACGACCCTCACCCGAACACTTGGTACATTTGTTCTTAATTATTCTTCCATCTCCCTGGCAGGTAGGGCAAACCTGAACATTCATCATTTGCCCCAGCATAGTCCTGGTTACCTGCCTGACCTCTCCCATCCCATTACATGTACCGCAGGTTTCAAAATCAGAATCTGTTTCAGCGCCTGTTCCTGAACATTTATCGCATACCACCTGCTTTTTGATCTTCAATTTCTTTTCGGTCCCAAATGCTACCTCATCTAACTCAAGCGGCATTCTGATTTTCATATCAGAACCCGGTGTACCCGGTTGCCTGCTTGCCCGTGACCTCCCCCTGCTTCCTCCGAATTCTTCACCAAAAAAACTACCTCCGAAAATATCACTGAACCGGCTGAATATGTCTTCAAAACCCATTCCGTCAAAATCTACTCCTCCGCCTCCAAAGCCACCCGGACCTCCATTTACCCCTGCATGGCCAAACTGATCGTATCTCGCTCTTTTTTGCGGATCTCTTAATACTTCATAGGCTTCTGAAGCTTCTTTGAACTTCTTTTCAGCTGATGCATCCCCTTTGTTTCTATCAGGATGGTACTTCATAGCCATCTTGCGATAAGCCTTTTTTATATCCGCATCTGATGAAGATTTCTCTACTCCTAATATTTCGTAATAATCTCTATTAGTCATTCTGTTTACTCACTTACAATTACTTTTGCATGCCGGATAGTTTTATTCCCCATTTTATAACCGCTTTCTAAAATTTGAAGAACGATATCGCTACCGGTCTTTTTGTCCGGTGCCGGTTGACGTAACAATGCATCATGAAGATTCACATCAAAAGGAACCCCGGTCTCGTCAATACGCTCAATCCCGTTTTTCGACAACAATCCTTTAAATTTATCTGCCACCATTTGAATGCCGGACATAAAATTCTTTTCTACTTCTATTTCTTTACTGGCATCCAGCGTTCGCAAAAGATCATCATTGATAGGCAGAAAATCTTCCAGGGCAGATACTTTAGCTTCCTCAAATAATGATATACGTTCTCGCTGAACACGTTTGCGTACATTTTCAAGTTCAGCCGCTTTCCTTAATAGTGAATCTTTTACCGATGCCAGTTCGGCTTCCAGTTCTTCAATTCGAGCTTCCTTCTCATCTTTAAGCTCTTGAGCTTCGGTTTCAGTACTTTCCTCTACTTCTAAAACCTCTTCAAGTACATCTTCTGCTGTATTATTCTTCTTTGATGATGCTTCTTTTTTCTTACCCATTGATGATATTATTTAAATATTCGTTTTTGATTTATAGAGCAAATATAATGCCATTAAAACTCTTAATGATTGCCTGTGACAAAAAGTTTCTTCAAAAAAAAAGCCATCTTTATACAGATGGCTTTTTTATCAAAAGAATGAATTAGCGGAAAAGCCCATCGAAAGTAAGCGACACATAATAAATCGCACCCAAATTTGGCCCTCCACCACTAAGTACATATTGCTCATTTAAAAGATTAGAACCTCCAATCTTTAATGTGGCATTATAATCAGGAATCAAATAACTCACTTGTGCATCAAAAGTAGAGATAGCATCTACATCAGCAAATGCGAATGAAGATTCCCACCTGAATGCATCTTGCCATCTGTAAGATAGGTTGAAACCCAGGTTGTCAATTACTTTTCTGTTTCCAAAAGTTACATTCACTTTATGCTCCGGAGTATTGAATTCATTCAGGAATGCATTCTCTAAACCATCAATCAACTTATTAAAATTATAGTTAAAACCTAGCCTATAGCCTTGCGGTAGGCTGTAATCCAATCCAAAAACAGCTCCATGAGCAGTAACTGTCTCATCTATATTTGTATAGATTTGGAAAGTGTTGCTGGCATCACCGGAAAGCAGAGAAGCTACAACCAGGGCATCTCCTGCTCCCCCGGTAAATGGACCGGAAGCTTGTCTTACTCTGATTTGGGTTATGAAATCATCATAAATGTTATAATAGTATGCCATATCAATAAAGAGCTTATTGCCCAAAAGACCTTTATAGCCTATTTCATAAGCTCGAATTTGCTCCGGCTTCACAGGATCATGAGTTGTATAAGGTACTAACAAACCCGGGTTTGTTGTTCCACCTAAAAGTGCATTTGTAAATGCGTTAACAGACTCCATAGTATACGTGTTCTGGGTAATATTATACTTATCTGCAAATCTTTGAAGACCACCTAAAAGACGAGCAGAAATAACATTCAGGTCAATATACTGGCCTTGAGTGGTAGGATTCCGGAAGCCTGTCTGGAAAGATGCCCTGATATTTTGATTCTCTGCCACGCTAATAACTGTAGAGATTCTTGGGCTTATCTGACCATCAAAATTTTCATTCTTATCATAACGAATGGAGCCTGTCAACTTTAACTTATCATCCAATAGTGACTTTGAACCTTGTATATAAGCGCCCCACTCATTGATATCAACTCCTCCGTCTCCATCATCAAAGATAGTACCGTTAGATCTTAACTGGAATTGCCTGAAGCTGGCTCCGGCTATTAAATCCATGAAATCAATTTCATTCTTGAAATTATACTGGCCTTCAGCGTGATAGAACTTAGATTCATCATTGAAGAGAGCTCCGTTAGGTATCGTAGAACCTAAAGCCGTATCAACTGCGGCATCAAACTCTGGAGTACCGGGCTCATATCTGTTTGCATCTGCCTGATTTCTTGCTGCTCCAAAAATACCTGACATGGCAGCAGGGTTTGCTCTTATGGCACTTACAACTGCATCATTATAATCTGTTGAACCAGTAGCTTGTGCAACCTGCTGAACATACGCACCCACAATAGTAGCCCCATAAGTTCCAAACCAATCCGCGTTCGCTAAATATTGATCATTAACTGAAAAGCCCACAAAATCTGCGATATATGAATCACCTGAGTTTTCAAGGGTACCATATGCCCGGATCATAAAGTTATCACCATCCAACTGCACCTTATGCTGTGCAATACTAAAATTCTTGAGGCTGTATCGTTGCGCACCCGTATAAACAGAAGTACCATACCCATAATTAAAACTGTAGCTGGCTTCAATCAGGTCATTAATTCTATAATGGAGCGATGTGTTTACTTTTAAGTTTTCAGCACCATAATCAACCAGGTAATGCTCATCGTATCCTGTTCTGTTTACCGGCTGTGCAGGAAGAGCCGCAGCATATTGCTGAGCATCAGAAGCAGATAAACCAAAAGTTTGGGCTATAGTTTGAACAAATGCGGGATTAAACCCAAGTAGTTTAATATTGAGAGAGCCATCATCACCATACCTATGAATCCCATCATAAGCAGGATTGGAAGTCAGATCCCCCTGTAATGCAGCATTCTTATCCGAAAAATCTATTCCTCTCCAATCTTCAGCCTGCATGTAAGAAAGGTTTGCTTTGAAAGCGAATTTATTATCAAATGCTTTTGCATATCTGACGGACGTTGTAAACATAGGTTGAACATCTTCCGGTTCTCCAACAGCTACATTCCCATCGAGATGGTTAACACCAGATTTTACTAAAACACTTAATCCCTGATACTGAAACGGGTCTTTACTGTTTACTAATAAAATACCATTAAAAGCATTGGGGCCATATAGTGCTGAAGCTGCACCTGGTATAAATTCTAAGCTTTCAACATCAAGCTCGGACGGTCCATTAAGATTACCAATTGGAAAGTTCAATGCAGGGGCTTGAGTATCCATACCATCAGTCAACTGAACCATCCTGGTATTGCCTGTGGAATTAAACCCCCGGGAGTTAATGATCTGAAAATTGATACTGCTTGTAGTTATATCCACTCCCTTTAAATTGGATATAGCCTTATAATAATCATCAGAAGCTGTATTCTTGATGCTTAAAACATCCATTTTTTCGATACTTACAGGCGCTTCCAATACACTTTCCTCGACCCTTGAAGCAGAAACCACGATGTCCTGGCCGTAAATAGTTTGTTCAATTAAGGTGACCTCAATACCTGAAGCATTACTTTCTGTAATTTCAAGTTCCTGAACCTGGTAACCCACAAATGAAAACTGTAAAACTATAGGGGGATTTTGATTAACCTTTAGCTCAAACTCACCATCTGCATCAGTAGGAGTACCCACAATGGTACCTCTTACTGTAACATTTACTCCGGGTAATGGCTCCCCGTTAACATCTACCACTTTTCCTGAAACTGTAGTTGCCTCATCTCCCGAAGAAACGTTCGCCATTACTATTATAGGATTTATAACAGTAATACCGAGACAGAAGAAAAGAGTATATATAAGTTTTTTACTCATAGTTCTGATCCTGTTTTTTTATTTATGTTTGTAGATGATAGAGCGCCTTGTTCTTAAGGTGTTTTTACCATCATTTGAGGTACCCCCTCTGCGCTTGAAAATCAATGTTAGCTAATTAAAGCCAGTTTTAGGGATTATGCAAGCGCTTTCATGAAATTTTTACTTACGAAGTAAATAAATAATTAATCATTTGGAATAGTTTTTTTTACTATTACCTAATAAAATAATCAGGCATCAAACCAACATTACTGAATACTACGTTTCATCTTCTTTAAAAACTGATTTTAGTTAGACAATAGAATTGGTCAAAGATTAGTTATTCAGTGCAATTGATAAAACCCATTTAAATATGCTTAAAAAATCTTTAATCCCTTTTGTGCTGCTTCTCATTGTATTCGGATGTAAAAGCAACGCACAGTTCATCCAGAATAACTCACCACAAATATCTGTAAATATGTCGGCCACGGAGTATCTCCCGGCTGACCAGATTGTTTTTACTATCAATATTAATGCAGAAGGTGACACACCCCAAAGTGCCTTTGATTTGCACAAGAAAAGAGAATCTATACTAGCCGGGCTTTTGAAGAAATTTGATATTTCTGAAAAGAATATTCGATTTCAGCCCATTCGTATCCATAAGGCATATAATAACCAATCTAAAAACCGGTATTCGCAAACTAACCAGCAAGTGTCAGTTACATTTTCAGATTTCAAGATTTATGAGAAAATTCAACTTGTTCTTATTGAGAATGATTTTGACTCTTTTAACGGAAGCTTTACATCCTCTAAGGTAGAAGAAGGAAAAGAATTGGCACTTAAAGCTGCCATAGATGCTGCTAAACAGCGAGCAGCCCTTATCGCTTCTTCTTCAGGTGTAAATTTAGGCTCTATACACCAAATCAGCTATTCTGAATACCAAATCAGTTCCGGTTATCGTGAAGAAGCAATGATGGCCAAGGCAAGTAATGACTCTATGATGGACTTTGAACAAACTGTAGGTGTGACTGCAAGTATCTCCATCAGCTTTAATATTGAAGACTAATCGGGTTGTGATTCGTTTACAGCCTTAAAGTAAGCCTTCGTTTTATCGAGGGCTTCTTCCCCGTTTGACTCAACATACCAATATTGTTCTATCATGTTACTGCCCATAAGCAATTGCATAGTCCCTTGTGATTTGTGTTCCGCAATCACCCAATTGGCAATAATGTTGTAAGTAAGCCTGTCATTAAAACCAAAGGTCTGATTCCGATCGAACTCAAAAGTAACCCCTTCCATAACTTTTGTTTCAGGATAGCCTTCCATCATAGTGAAGTTGACTCCCGGGTCGTCAGCTCCCCTTCGTACAAAAGCTTGTAATGCGATGGGCCGGTCTTGTACCGATAAAGTTTGAATAGCTCTTAGCCCAAGTACTGCCGAAGCTTTGTGATGGCCATGAAAATCTTTAAAAGGCAGCATCAAAAACACGAAGTCGTATCTCTCTTTGGCCATAATATCTGCCAGTCTTTCAACAATCGGCTCTGTATCCCATTTTTCAAAAGTTTCTTCAACGTCAAGGGTATAATAAAAATCCTGCTGGTCAAAAAAGTAGTAGTTCCGGATGCCAACAATATCCCCACCTGCCTTTAATTCCTTTTTTCTTATGCCTGGCAAATAAGCCCTGCCTATCTCTTCTTTGTCTAATTCTTTTCCATATATATAATTGCCTAATGTTGAATATTTATAGCCCCCTTCCCCATTTGTCATCAAAGCGAGATCAACTATCCCGTTTAAAAGCTTCGTTGTCTTCCAAACAGTAGCCGAAAACAGCGCATCGTCATCCGGGTGTGCAGTAACGAGCAATATCTTTGGCTGGTAATCAAGTAGTTCCTGCGCATGAAGTGGGCTAAAGGTAACGGCTAATAGAAGGAAAGTGATTACACGCATCTTTTATCTAATAATAGGATAAAGGGTTTCCCATACTGTTTCGGCAACCAGTTTATGGCCTTCAGCCGTGGGATGGATTCCATCAGGGAGATTTAATTCCGGCCTTCCTCCCACTTTTTCGAGTATGAATGGGATAAGCGGTAGATTATTTTCTTTTGCTAAATCGGGATAGATATTGGCAAACTCTTTGGTATAGTCTGTTCCCAGGTTTGGTGGCACCTGCATTCCGGCTAAAATAATCTCCATGTCGGGATTTTTTTTCAGCGCTTTATCGATAATCTGCTGGAGGTTTTGTTTTGTAGAGGTCAGATCGATTCCTCTCAGCCCATCATTACCTCCAAGCTCCAAGATCATAATATCTACAGGTCTTTGTAAAACCCAGTCAATACGCCGAAGCCCTCCGGCTGATGTTTCTCCACTCAAACCTCCGTTTATGACATTGTATGCCATTCCCAGCGAATCTATACGTTCTTGTATAAGTGCAGGAAAAGCTTGTTGAGGATCAATGCCATACCCTGCTGTAATGCTATCCCCAAAAATAAGTATTGTCTTTTTATTCTGGGCTGTAACAGAAGTAACTATCATCAAAAACCAAAAAAGTAAAAAGTATCTCATATCAAAAATTTTAGCTATAAACAGCTGAACGTATAAAAGGATTCCCTATGTATTCACTCTCAAAACAAAACGAATAAATAAACGTAGGGCGGTTTGCTTTGTTACGGAATGATTCCATGTACTCCAAAGGTTTACAAAGCAATCTTTTTATTTAATAAAATCTATTTTTAGTGAGTAATATTCTTCAGGTAAATAATTTAACCCGTCAATTTAAAAGCGGCAGCAAAGACCTAACCGTTGTAGATCATATAAGTTTCTCTATTCAAGAAGGTACCAGTTGCGCAATTGTTGGCCCCTCAGGAAGCGGTAAAACAACGCTACTTGGCCTGTGCGCCGGGCTTGACCGCCCTACCTCCGGCAATGTAGTATTAAATGGAATTGACATTGCTCCTTTAAGTGAAGATGAACGGGCTACCGTCCGTAATGAGCATGTAGGTTTTGTGTTCCAGTCTTTTCAGTTGGTTCCTACCCTTACTGCCATTGAAAATGTAATGGTTCCACTTGAACTAAGAGGGCAGGCAACCAAAGAGGTACGAAAGCGAGCATTGAGTTTACTTGAGGAAGTTGGGCTTGGGGATCGTCACCACCACTATCCTACTCAGCTATCAGGTGGTGAGCAACAGCGTGTTGCTATCGCAAGAGCCTTTATTAACGAACCTAAAATTCTTTTTGCGGATGAACCTACAGGTAACCTGGATACAGAAACCGGAACCCATATTGAAAGCCTGATCTTTAACCTAAACCAGCAGGAAGGAACTACCCTTGTTTTGGTTACTCACGATTTGGAGCTGGCTTCGAGATGCGAGCGGATTATCCGTCTCAAAAATGGTAAAGTCGATTCGGACACAAAAACTTCTGAAGAAATAAAAGAGACGGTAGCCTGATGAATCTATTATGGATTACAAAAATGGCCTGGCGCGATTCACGCTCCAACCGGAAGAAGCTCTTCCTGTATATGGCAGCGATTATAGTTGGGGTAGCAGCCCAGGTTGCTATTACATCATTCAAAGAAAACCTGAATACCAGTATAAATGAACAGGCAAAAGAACTGTTAGGTGCCGATCTTGAAGTAGAAAGAAACTCCCCTATTCAACCTGAAGTAATAGCCTATTTGGATTCGGTAAGTGAAGACCGCTCAACTGCCCTGGCGTTTACCTCTATGGCTTTGTTCCCTGAAAACGGAGCAACCCGGCTTTCTCAAATCACTGCTTTAGAGGGTGATTTCCCGTATTACGGAACACTCAAAACCACCCCTCCCGAAGCTGCTACTACTTTTCAGTCACGAAATGGGGCTTTAGTAGATGCCCCCATTATGATGCAATTCGGTTTAGAGCCCGGAGATTCTGTAAAAATCGGGTTCGTTACTTATGAAATTGTGGGTGCTTTAGAGGATGTACCCGGCCAACCAGTAGCTGCATCTTTTATTGGCCCAAGGGTTTTCATTCCTAAGAATAACGTAGAAGCAACCGGGCTTTTGCAGCGTGGCAGCCGTTTAGAGCACAAAGCATATTTTAAATATCTCGATGAAATTGAACCGGAAGTAGTCAGGGAAAAGCTGGATGCAATGAATGATACTACCGACTTCCGTTTTGATGATGTTGCTGAACGACAGGAAGAAGTAGGCCAGGCAATATCGTACCTCTCTAACTTCCTGAACCTGATCGGCTTCATAGCTTTGTTGCTTGGAGGCATTGGTATAGCCAGTTCTATATTTGTTTACATAAGGCAAAAAGTTAATACAGTGGCTGTACTGCGTTGTGTTGGCACGTCTTCAAACCAGGCAATGGGTATTTATTTAATTCAGGCAGGTTTTATGGGGTTAATCGGCTCTGTTATTGGTGCAGCAATCGGGGTATTTGTTCAATTGTATTTACCGGTTCTTGTAGCAGATTTTATTCCGGTGGATATAGATTTGTATATCTCATGGACTTCGGTATTGATTGGGATCGTAACAGGAGTATTGATTTCGATCGTGTTTGCACTATTCCCTCTTTTATCAGTCCGTAAAATTTCCCCTTTGTTTGCTTTACGAAGTATTGAAGTTGGGCTTTCAAAGCTATTAGGTATAGGTACAAAAATAGCACTTTATATAGTCATCAGCTTAGCTATTGTAGGCTATGCCTGGATTATGCTCCGGGACCTTGGCGCGGCAGTATTCTTTACCTTAGGCCTGGCTTTTTGTCTTGCGCTGCTATCAGGCTTTGCAGTCCTTATTATGAAAGGGGCAAGAAAGTTTATGCCGGCGGGCTGGGCTTATGAATGGCGTCAGGGTTTATCTAATCTCTACCGCCCAAATAACCAGACATCTACTCTTCTGCTTACTTTTGGCTTAGGTGTCACCCTGATCAGTTCTTTGTATTTAACCCAGGATATGCTTTTGGGAACCATAAATTTTGGAGATGAACAGGACTTGCCAAACCTGGCAATGTATGATATCCAGTTTGACCAAAATGAAGGTGTAAATCGCATCATTGAAGAAAATGGCTTAGAAGTAATTCAAAATGTACCCATTGTTACTATGCGCCTTCAGGCGATAAATGGAACCGAAACGCAAGTTATATTGGCCGATACTAACAGAACTGCACGACGATGGACGTTAAATCGCGAGTATCGCTCCACCTACAGGGATAGCCTGGTTTCTACTGAAACTCTTGAAGAAGGAGAGTTCATATCCTCAGTATCGGATCTTAATAAACCTGTACCGGTTTCTGTCGAAATTGGATTGATGGAAGATTTAGACATCCAGTTGGGTGATACCTTGGTTTGGGATGTCCAGGGCATACCCATTTCCAGTTATGTTGCCAGTACACGTACTGTTCAATGGGATACCCCTCAACCAAACTTTTTCGTGGTATTCCCAACCGGTGTGCTGGAACCAGCTCCACAGTTTTTTGCCACTACGGTAAATACTCCAAGCAGAGAGCTATCCATGTCATTACAGCAACAGATTGTACAAACATATCCCAATGTATCCGCCATAGATGTAGGACAAATTCTGGATACCGTACGTGCTTTCATTGATAAAGTAACTTTTGTAATTCAGTTTATTGGCTTGTTTAGCATCATAACAGGTTTAATTGTCTTAGCCGGTTCTGCGGCAACCAGCCGGTTCCAGCGCATTCGGGAAGGAGTTTTACTTCGGACACTTGGAGCAAAGCAAAACCAGGTAGTTAAAATCCAGATTATTGAATATGTATTCCTTGGTGTACTCGCATCATTTATCGGCCTGTTTTTATCGGTAGGTGCCAGCTATCTTCTTGGCTATTTTTATTTTGATATTGATTTCACACCGAGTTTTGCGATTCTCGCCACAGAAGTTGTGCTTCTTATTGCTTTGGTCCTTATCATCGGGTTATTGAATACAAGAGGTATGCATGATCGCCCCCCACTGGAAGTTTTGAGAACTGAGTCTACCTGATAAACACTTTGTTTTCAAATACATCACATTCTGTTAATAATCGGAACTAATATTAAGTCAAAAAGTTTAACTCTAAACATTTTAATTAAAATATATAATTAACTATGAGACACTACACCTATAAACTGACAATTTTAACTATCGTTTTAATGCTCCCGCTTTTAGGGTGTGAAAGTATAAGTAAAACTGCTAAGGGAACTGCAATTGGGGCAAGTGCCGGTGCACTGGCAGGTGCTATTATAGGTAAAGCCACCGGAAATACAGCTACCGGAGCAATTGTAGGGGCTGCGGTTGGTGGCGCTACGGGTGCGGCTATTGGTAATTATATGGACAGGCAAGCCCGTGAAATTGAAGAAGACCTGGAAGGCGCTGAAGTAGAAAGGGTTGGCGAAGGAATAAAGATAACTTTTGATTCGGGAATCCTTTTTGACGTTAACTCTTATCAACTAAAAGATGCTTCAAAAGAAGAAATAGCAAAGCTTTCTGAAATTCTTAAGAAATATGAGGACACAAACATAATGTTTGCCGGGCATACTGATAACACAGGAAGTGAAGAATACAACCAGGAGCTTTCAGAAAAACGAGCAAAATCTGTGGCAGAGTATGCTGCTTTTACAGGTGTAGCTGCTGAGCGGATGACCATTACCGGGTATGGAGAAGAAGACCCGATAGCGGATAATACTACCACAGAAGGGCGGGCCCAGAACCGAAGAGTTGAAGTAGCAATTTGGGCTAATGAAAAGCTTAAAGAAGCAGCCGAAAAAGGTGAAATCGAATAAAATTTTCTTTGCTAAACTATTAATCCCTGCGCATGTTTTTGTACAGGGATTTTTTGTTTCTTATGGCAACTAAAAAAGCCTTTCATGAACCTGAGAAAAAAACTTTCCCCAACTAGTATCGGAAACAGTTTCAAAAAGAAAGCAATAGGTAGTGCACCAGGTACACTAGTACATGTAGGTATACAAAAACTGGAAGAAGCTACCATTGAGATTCATGATTACAGTAATGAACACTTAACTATCCAAAAAACTACTTCTGTAGCAGAGTGTGAACCTTTTGTGGATACCTCTAATCCTACATGAATTCAGGTAAAAGGACTTCATGATATACCCCTGCTAAAAGAACTTTGGGATAAATTTGGGTTTCATTTGTTGATCCAGGAGGATATCCTTAACACAGATCAACGCCCTAAAATTGAAGATTATGGTTCCCAGATCTTTATAGTTTTAAAGATGTTCTATTTCGAAAATGGCCTGTTACAGCAAGAGCAGGTAAGTATTGTGTTTACAGAAAAGTTTATTTTCTCCTTTCAGGAATCAGACCGGCAAATATTTTCACCCATAAAAGACCGGTTGCAGGTTCTGAATACAAGAATGAGAAAAGGCGGGCCTGATTATATGGCTTACGCCTTATTCGATATTATCATTGACTACTATTTCGATATAGTAGAGAAATTAAATGATGAGCTTGAAGAAATTGAAGAAGAACTTTGGAAAGAAAACGTACAAACCTCTCTGCCAAGAATCCACAGAGTCAAAAGGCGGCTTACCAGGTTTAGAAAACTCGTCTGGCCTCTAAGGGATAATATAAATTCTTTACTCAGAGATGATTCCATTTTAATTCAGGATGAAACAAAGCTTTTTTTGAGAGATGTTTACGATCACCTCTTCCAGGTTATTGACAATATTGATGCGCAGAGGGAAATGGTTTCAAGCCTGCATGATATGCATATGACAACCCTCAGCAATAAGATGAATGAGGTAATGAAAGTACTTACCATCATTGCCACCATATTTATACCCTTAACATTTATCGCCGGTATCTACGGAATGAATTTTGAGTATATGCCCGAGCTGCAATGGAAATGGAGTTACCCGGTTGCATGGCTGGTAATGATTTGTGCCACAATTGGAATGGTTATCTTTTTCCGCAAAAAGAAATGGCTTTAAAATAGAAAGAGCCTCTTTCACAAGGCTTTTTCTAAACTAACTACGGAGGTATTTGGGTATTTATCCTCTACAATCAAAAAAACACTTTTAAACCTGCCACCACATTTAAACTCTCTATTGTTTTATCAACCACAGAATTCGTTTCAAGGTTTGTTGCAGGATCAGTATAAGTGTACAGAACAGAACGGTCATCCCATTTTGAATATTGTGCGGTTACATCCAGCATCATATTCTCCATTATAAATAACCCAAACCCTCCGCTGATGACATTCCTGTCTTGTTCAAAAATCTTTGTAACAGAAGGGAAATAAGCATATCCACCTGTAAGTTTGAATCTATCATTTACTTTGAAAGCTATTCCTCCTTTCAAATTCATCACTGAATTGTAATCGTTCTGTATAGAAGAATTAATCAGTGTTTCATTATCTCTTAGATTCCCCTCTTCCACCGGATCCAGGTTGTTTGATCTTGTCAGGTCTATTTTTATGTCACTATAATCTATCATTTCAATTGAACCTGTAAAGCTTAGTGGGCCAATATCACTTAACGATACACCCAGGTTAATTTGGCCTGGCCTGGTGATACTGTAATCAAATTCAGTATCTAGCCTTTCTGTATTGGTAGTGCTTTCATCATCAAATTCGGTACTCATATATGCTGAATAGTTTTCGCTTACATGCAACTGGCTCGGGAAAACAACTCCTGCTCCAATCTGAATATTTTTAGATATCGAATAAACAAATCCACCGCGTACACTCAGTGCAATAATATCAGAAGATAGCTCATCACCAATTGAGATGGAATGGATGTCAGTTCCACCATTTCCTGAATTATCAGCGAAAAGTATTCCGTCATTATAGTTGCCCTGGTCATCCAATTCTATAAGATCCCGGGTAAACCTTGAATTTCCAGCTATTAAACCTATCGATGCCCCTATATATAAATTCTTTTGAAATTCTGTAGCTCCGAATAAAGAATACTCCGCAAGATTCTGCCTGTTATTTACATCACCAATTTGGGTGATTCCCCTGTATTGATTTGGATTCAACCCTAAACGAAAGATTGATTCATAATAACTCTCAGAATCATCGCCGTACTCGATCGCATACACTTCGTAAGCCAGGCTATTAAAATCACTTGTAGGATCGGTAAAAGCATCCGTAATAGTGCTGGAGCCATTAAAGGCATCAACGAAGATCCGGGAATCGTAGTTAGAGATCACATTATATCCGCCACCAAATACTAGGCTGCCTTTCTGAGTTGGAAGTTTATAAACCATTCCAAGATTGCTAAACCTTGTGTTGCCGAAAGTATCTGTCTCTTGATTAAGCTGGTACAGTGAATTCTGATTCCTGTTGTCATTGAAAAAACCCAAACTGTAAAAACTCTTATCGGCTAATGCCATAACTGCAGGGTTGTCCAGGTAACTTGCAAACCCGTTTAGAGTAGTAACAGATGGTAAAACTGAAGATGATGCATCTCCGTTTTGCTGAAACAAACTAAATCTTAGCGCAGTGTTTTGATAGCTCAAAGGGGACTCACCGAACTGTGCGAAAGCAGACGACCCTACACACAACAATACCATTATGAAAGCTAATTTTTTCATTTTCTATCTCCTATCGATTATAAGATGAGCTAGTTTTTTCTTCCTCTTTTCTTTGTTGCACTACTCTTTCTACTGCTGTTAGATGAAGACCTCTTAACTGAAGATGATTTTTTTGACGGACTTGATCTCTTAACAGCAGATGACGAACTTCTGCTCGAACTTGATCTTTTCACACTAGAAGTTCCGCGGCTTGAGCTTTTATTGGAAGATCGCTTTACTGAAGAACTTCGGGAGCCAGAAGAAGTATTCCTTTTTATTTTAGTAGAAGAGCTACTCCTCTTAACTGCATTAGAATTACGTTTTACATTACTTGATGTTGATCTTGATACTGTCCCAGAATTTCTTTCTGTGGAGGAGCTTCTGGTGTACCCAGAGCGTGAGGTTCTGGATGAATTGCCACTTCTAACTGAAGAACTTGAATTACGTGTTCGTGTGCTACGGACTGATGAATCAGAAGTTCTTTTACTAGCAGTTCTTGAACGAACCGTATTACTACTTCTGGTTGTGCTTGAACGGCCATCTCGGGTTACAGTATTCCTGGTTCTTTTGTTAGTATAATCAGTACCGCTTCCAGTTCTGGACCGGGTAACTGACGAGTTACCGGAAGTCCTGGTTCGCTTGGTGTATCCACTTGCTCCGTTTCTTAAACCTGAATTTCCGGATCGGGATCGAACAGTGTTGCTATTCCTGGAACGGTAATCTTTTTGTAAACCATTGTTCCTTGCTCTGTATGTGATACTTCTGTTGTTGTAATAATTATTATATACAATCAGATTTCTATGATATGGCCATCGGTAACCATAATCCCAGTAGTAGCCTCCCCAAGGGTTTCCCCAGGCATAGTAGTTATAGAAAAACGGGTCGTAATATCCATAATGAAAAGAGTTATACCACCCAAACCCTATATGAAACCCAAAGTGTCTATTGAAATGGCGGCGGTAATTCCAGTGGTTTATTCCAGAATAAAACCAAAAATTATTGTCATAGAAACCTTCCCTGTAACCATCTTCGAAACCATCATCATACCCATCCCAATACACATTATTTAAATGTCTTTCACTATACCATTGTTTGGCGTCGTAGTCTTTATAATACAATCCCATTTCTGAGGCAGGTGGCAACTCTTCCTCACCTTCCTCATAGTATTCATCATCATAGTACTCTTCAGCTTCTGTTGAAGCATAACCTCCATAATATTCTGAAGGTCTTTGTGAGTTACGCTCGTAACGATCTACTGTGTGTAATTGTGTATAGCAGCCGGAAAGGAAAAGGCTTATGATTGAAAGGGTACTTAAAGAAAATATTTGGGAACGTTTCATGATCAACTCCTAGACAGCTAGGTTAAGATTTCATGTTTAAAATCTATAAATAACATGCTGGCTTCTATCACATGATAATGTTAGCACACTTTAAATCTCTCCGCGAAGAGATTTTGCTATGACTTCAGCCTTTGAATTAACATGAAGTTTTTTGTAGATGTTCCGTATATGAGCGCGAACCGTATCTATAGAAATATCAAAGCGATCAGCGATCATCTTATAACTGAGTCCGTCTACCAATCCGTTAACTATATCCTGTTCGCGATCCGTTAGCATACTATCCGGATTCTTTTGGGGAGCCTGATCGTTAAAATGAGTGATTACTTTCCTTGCTATTTGCGGAGACATTGGTGCACCACCCTTCAGTAAATCTTCAATTGATTGCTTTATTTCTGGAAGAGATGTGTGCTTTAAAAGATAGCCCGATGCGCCGGCTTTGAGTGAATCAAAAATCTTGTGTGAATCATGGTATACAGTTAGCATAATTATATCCACTTCAGGATATTTCGCCTTGATAATTTCCATACCCTTTATACCCGACATTCCCGGTAATTGTATATCCATGAGGATTACATCCGGCTTAGCATGATCCTGAAGAAACTCTAACATCTCTTCCACACTATCTACGGCAACAGGACATTCCATCTCTTCCTGCATGTCAAGATAACGTTGTATTAAATCCCTGATTTTTACATTGTCTTCAACAATCCCAATTACTGCCATAATGCTTACGCTAGTTCAATTTTCCTGTTACAGTGATAGTAAAACCATTTTCTGTGTTAACATCAACGGATGCACCAATACGTTTGGCCCTCATTTCCATGTTTCTTAGTCCATGACCTGTTTTTTTGACTCCGTTATTGGATGTACCATTATCATGAATTCTAAACTCAAATACTCCATTTTCAACTGACATTTTAATATTTACTTCATCTCCATTTGAATACTTAGATATATTATTAACTGCCTCTTTAAAAATAAGGTACAAATTCTCTTTTAAGGGTACTGCAAGCTTGTTTCCCATTTTCAGGTCTTCAAAGTCATACTCAACCTGAAAGTTTCTAGGACCCAGTACATTTATTATGTAATCCTGCATCCGGTCAGTTAAGTCCCCCACCGTATCGTTACGTGCATCAATAGACCATACAATATCGTCCAGGCTTGTTACTATTTTCCTGCACTGCATACCAATCTGGGTTAATGACTTCCTAAATTCTGAATCCACGTTACTTGCCTGTAAGAAATCTGACTGCAGAGCAATTTCTGTAAGGCTTGCGCCCACATCGTCATGCAGATCACTGGCAATTCGTACACGTATTCGCTCAATATCAACAAGTTTTGTAACTCTATAGTAATTATAGAAAAGCAGAATAATGCTTAATACAACAATCAAAACTAACAGTAAAAACCACCATTGCATCCAATAAGGAGGCTTTACAATAAAAGTAGTTGTAGTGATCTCATCACTCCATGCACCATTCGTATTGCGTGCATGAATCTTAAACACATACTCCCCGCTTGGTAATGAAGGGTACCGAACCGAACGCTCTATCGTTCGCTGCCAGACTGGATCCACCCCCTCCATTTTATACTCATAAACAACCTGGTTAGGAGCTGTAAAATTGATTCCTGAGTAATTAATCTCCACAAAATTCTGATCATAGGATAATCTAAACTCCTTCCTAAATGAATAGGATCGGCCGGACGCTACTATTTGGTCAATCTTAACCTCAGGAGATACGGGATTACCTTTATACTTAGCTGGATCGAAGTGGCTTACACCTTCAACTGTACCAAACCAAAGATGGCCTTCATTATCTTCAAATACGGCCCCAAGGTTCATTTCATCAGATACCAGACCCTGTTCCCTGGTAATAACCTGGAAGGCTTCATCCTTTAAAGAGGGATCTTCACTGAAGTATTTATCCGCATCAAATTTTACCACCCCATTGTTTGTGCCAATCCAGTACGAGCCATCGTCAGACTGTGTGATGAAATAGCAAACCCGGTTCGGAAGGCCATCTTCTGTAGTAATACTCTGAAAGCGCTGCCCGTCAAACCAGGCAATGCCGCCAAAAGTAGATGCCCATACAACACCGGCATCATCAATCAATACTGTCATCACCGCTGTATTTGGTAAACCCTCCTGAAGGGTATAGTTCGTGATTTCCCCATCTTTGATATTGCTTACCCCTCCATAAGTAGCAATCCAAATACTTCCATCTTTACCCTCCACAGCTCCTAATACTGTATTATCTGCAAGTCCGCTTTCGATATTAATTAACTCAAACCGGTTTCCATCATAGCGAACCATACCATCATCATAAGTACTTATCCAAAAGTCTCCTCTTGAGTCTTCAAATATCTGCCTGATTTTACGATAAGGGAATTCCTCTTCTGAAAATATTTTTAGCTTTTCACCATCAAATCTCGCCATACCGTTTCTCATGCCTACCCAGATTCTTTCTTTTGAATCAGTGAACAGATTGAACACCTTGTCATCCAGTAAACCCTGATTCATCGTGTGGGTAGTAAAACCTTCCCAGTTATATTTCGAGATTCCTCCGCCATAAGTTCCTATCCAAATATTGTCGTCCTTATCCTGAGTTATGGAGGTGACTACATCATTCATAAGACCTTCGGCAACCGTATAATTTTCAAAATAATCGCCCATGAACAGGTTTACACCTCCACCAAAAGTGCCGAACCAAAGATTCCCCTCCTGGTCTTTAGTAGTGGAATAGATAATGTTATTAGATAAACCGTTTGCAATGGTGAAATTTTTGAAGGTTCCATCTTCCTGGAGAAGGCTTACTCCACCCTCAGTTCCTAACCATAATCGATTGTCATTGTCGAATATCAGTGTCTGTATCCGTACGTTTAATAAACCACGATCTTCCCCATAAGTAAAAATAGTATCATTTTGCATGCTTGAGAGACCTTCCCGGGTACCGATCCAAAGAACACCTTCTTCGTCCAAAACTATATCCCTGATCCGGTTTTCCGGTAAGCCGTCTTCGGTAGTATATGTCCTTATGTTGCCGTTTTTAAGTTGGGTAAGGCCTCCCCGGGTGGCAAACCAGATGGTACCTTCATCGTCTTCCAGTATCTTTCTAACACGGTTATTACTCATTCCCTGCGACGTTGAGTACTGAAATAACTCGTCATCTTCGGCTAATAACCATACACCATTACCATCTGTACCAAACCATAAATCGCCTCGTGAATCTTCAAAAATGCTGATCACAACCATGTTATCCAATTCAGATAACTCCGGTTTGTAATATATACTGTCGCTTTCCCAATAATTAACCCCGGCCTGAGAACCAATCCAAATACGGCCTTTTGAGTCTTCATACAGAGATTGGATCTTTGTGTTGTTTAATCCCTGATCATCGAAGTAGTTTTCAAATTCGATCCCATCAAAACGATTGAGGCCAAACCCGGTTCCCAGCCAAAGATATCCCTCCCTGTCCTGTATCACCGCATGGACTACCGACTCACTCAAACCATCTTCAATGGAATATGTCCGGAATGGATATTGTTGCGCGATTAGTACTTCTGAAAAACACAGAGCCAGTACTAAGTAGGGAATTATTTTTCTCATGATTGAAAAGTAACGCAAAACCTTAAAGAATAGTAACTGTTGATCTGTCTTTTATTATTGATTCTTTTTAATAGATTTTAGGGCAATGAATGTATTCTATGATTGAAGAAAAAAAGACAGTTTATTCTGATTTGATGGTACAAACTGTCCCGGAAGTATCCGAAGAGATTTTAGAACTACTCAAAAACACAGTCTTCGGAGTAGAGGGCAAGCTCAGGTATCGTCAAAAAGAGATTGAAAAAGGTTTAAGGCTTCTCGAAAAGCTCGAATTCATCCATGTAAAAAAGAATGATCGGCTACTGGCCACCACAGGAGTAATTCGCAGGGAAACTAATAATGGCAACTCTCTTTATGTACGCTACCTCTCTGCATATAACCCTTTCAAAACCAGTAGCAAGAAAGACTTTAACAAGAAAATCTCAAAAAAAGGGATCATCCGGGAGCAGATCGGAGAGGTTTTTACTAATCACTTTGAACAACCTTTTATAGATGAGAACAAAAAGGGCTGCTTCTATGCGTATGTAGAATCAGACAATATATACTCCCGAAATCTGGGCCTTTCTTTTGGCTTCCAACCCGTCAGAAAAATCAATACTCTTGTTTTTAGCAGGCTTTCACCCAAAAAAGCTACCGGGATTAAAGAACTACCTCCTGACCAAGTAGATCAATTTAAAACCGGTATTCGTGATTATTATAAAGACCATACTTTTGTTTTTACTGAAGGACTGGAAAACCGGGGAAAGCTGTATTCATTTTTTGAGGGAAATGAAATGGTAGCTGGGATAAGAACCTATCCTGTATTATGGGAAATTGTTGAAATGCCCGGAGTTACAGGGTTCTTAATGCAAAAAATGCTTCCCTACCTGCCTTATACTAACCGATTGTTCAGCCCAAGAAACATGAATTTCCTGGCTTTTGATTCAGCCTGGCACAAGGATGGCTATGAACATGCTATTCCTTTTATGATGGAGCATCTTTGCGCCATTTACAAGATCAATATGGGTATGTTTTGGGGAGACCAGGAATCTCACCTCATAAAAAGCCTGTCTAATTCAGGGAAAATGGGGCTGCTTTATACACTCAATAAAAATATTACGGCTGATATAATAATTCGCCCTATCAATATGAATGAAACCAGCCTGAAGGAGCTGGTAAAAAAACCACTTTTCGTATCTGCTGAAGATATGACCTGATACTAGAAATCTTTCTTTTTACATACTCTCAGTATAATGCCAACCGGAAGCACACACCAAAGTACCAGCATGAAAGTTGATAGGAAAAGCCCCATTGCAGTGCCGAAAAACTGTTGAAATACAGCCCCGGTATAACCCAGTAAAGCTGAGATATCCAGCTTAAGCAGAACCAGAATTCTTGAAAGATCAATTGGATTAAGCATAGTTGCTGCTAATGAGAATTTATCTAATGGATAATTTTCAAATACCAACAGAAAAATCAGAAATAAGCCATCGTAGATCACTGCAAAAAAGAGCCATATCAAAATCGCATACCCGAAACCTTTAATTCGATTTTCATTGTAGAGTGAGAGGATAAAAGCCAGGGCCACAAAGATAAAAGTGAGTAATGCCCCGTCAATCAGCAGAAATATAAAATTGGTGATTTCCCCTGATAACATTACACCGTACGCAAGAAATGGGATACCCAAACCCAGGACAAGGCTTAAACTGAGTGAACCTGCTATACCCAGATATTGCCCCATAAAAATGGTGCTCCTTTTAATCGGCTGGGCGAGCAGTAGTTCAGTAAACTCCCTGGAGTTGTAGAAATACATTACCCCAAAAACTGTACCTATAAGTGGGGTTAGCACAACAATCAGGTTCATGAGGGTTATGATCGCTTTGGGCAGGCTGTTATTCAGGAACAACAAAGCAAAACCCAGTGCTAAATAAAATACAAAATAGAAGTAACTCCATCGGCTCCGCATCAAATCAAAGAAGCTATATCTCAGGATGTTAAGCATGGTTTACCTCCAGCAATGTGGCTATAGCATGTTCCAGGTTTTTGGAATTGTTTTTGGCTCTCAACTCCTCATTGGTTCCTTTGAAATAGATTTTCCCTTCCAGCAGAAATATGATCTGATCAGCCATTTCTTCCACAAAACTCATAATATGTGTGGTGACTAAAATGATTTTACCTTTTAGCCGCTCTTTTCTTATCAGTTCTTTAAGGTGCACCACAGCAACCGGATCAAGCCCTGTAGTTGGCTCATCTAAGATGATGATCCTACTATCGAACATAAAAGCTAATACAAGGTTTACTTTTTGCCTTGTGCCCCCTGAAAGGTTGCCCAACTTTTGATCTAAAAAAGGTTCTAGCTTAAATAAGCGAATCAATTCTTCTGATCGGTTGGATTTTTTCCGCAAATGAATAATCATTTTTATCAACTCGGAGACACTCAGGTTATCCGGAAAACGAGCTATTTGAGGTAAATAATCGATATCATTTCGGTATTCCCATTTCCCATTCACAATCTTGCTGTCAATTACCACTTCCCCTTTTTGAGGAATGACCATGCCTAACAGAATCTTGATAAGAGTTGTTTTACCGGAACCGTTTGGCCCGAGGATAGTATGTACCCCGCCACCGGATAACCCAAGATCTACCCCATTTAGCACTTTCACGCGCCCATACTGCTTATGAATATTTTGAAAACTGATCATTGGTATGGCTTCATTAAAGGTTTGGAATCTGCAAGGTTATCAGGGGTAAAAACAGGGGAAACACTTTCTGAAAAATTGAGAATATCAACGAAGAAGCTCCGAAGCAGGATTACTGTTTCCGGGGTTCTGTTCACAACATACGAAAAAAGCTTTACGGGCCTGAAAGGTAAATCCCCTATTCCGTCTTTATCCAGATCGTACCCCGTGTATGAACTCCAATAATTTTCATAAAACTTATTGTCATTCATCTTACTGTTGTAGGACAGATCAAAAGAGTTGTACGAGAAGTTATTCTGTGTAAAAATATTGGTATAACAGCCCCCCGCAATTTTTACTGCCCATCCGTTTTCGCGGATATTATTCCTTTTATAGCTTATGCGTGTAGACCCGTCAACTTTTATGCCTACTGTGTTTTGGTAAAAGTCGTTTTCTTCAATTTCGGCATCATAAATCTCTTTTAGCAGTAAACCGAATGAGGCTGTGCCCCAGTTTTTGTAAAAACGGTTTCCTCTCATATTTATGAATTTGGAAAACATTACTGCTACCCCTGATCCGTTTTCTCTAAACTCATTGTTGTAGTAATTATCCCTGTTCGAAAACATAAAGTGCAACCCATACCTCACATTACCCCAGCTTTCGTTTTCAGCTATCTCACTATCATCCACAAACTCAAGGTAGATACCATCCCGCAAAGCAGTAATCTTATTATTAAAAATCATGAGGTGAGAGCTGTTCCAACCGTGAATACCATTTCCTGAATAAAATTCTGCATCCGATTCACCCGAAATCATATTCCCATTGATCTCTCCATGTTTTGAACGCTCAATCAGTATCCCAAAGAACACATTTTCCATTATATTTTTGGAAATTGTGAAATCAGAGCTTTCAAATACATGTACAGCGGCATAATTGGTAGTATGGCTGAAACCCACATTCTTTAGCCTGAAACCGGAAATCATCACACTATCGGCATTAACTCTGAAGATGCTCCCTTTTTCTTCGCCATCTATAGTAGGAGTATCCTGGCCGATGATGGTAATTGGTTTTGTTATTGCTATATCATGCTCCTGGTACGTTCCGGCTTTCACCAATATAGTAGCTCCGGCTTCCGCTTTGGAAACAGCAGCTTCAATGGACTGTAGAGGACATGTTGAACAAACCGTGATGGGCTGTGATGTACCTAATATGGGATACAGGATAAATAATAAGATAGTGCAACAGCTTTTAAAAAAGTTCATAGTTATCATCTTTTAGTTGCCACACTACCCTTCTTTTAGTTTAAGTGGTCTTGAATTGACCTCCAATCGAAAATGGAACCACTCTTATTCAGTGTAGTAATCGCTTCTTCATTTTTGAAAACTGATAAATTAGCCCCCATAGGGCTTTTGATATCCTCGCTTACCAAAAATACAGCATCTTTAGCATTTATTAATGAACCCGGCTCCATATAGTCCATTACCAGGATCAGTTCGGGTTCTTCATCGAAAGTTTTTAAATGGCGAATCATACATTCTGCTGCATCATACTTATATGCT
Source organism: Balneolaceae bacterium (assembly GCA_006969905.1). Classification (GTDB taxonomy): domain Bacteria; phylum Bacteroidota; class Rhodothermia; order Balneolales; family Balneolaceae; genus Balneola. The sequence continues at coordinate 3,410,714 of CP030887.1, forward strand.
TTACCCGTTTTGGTCACAATCTGCGCAGCAAATTTGTTATCCATAATTTTCATGCTACAGAAATGACATTCATCATGGCCGATATTGATCGGTTGGGGTTTGATTTCACAAGCAATGAGAAAAAAGCCCATTATCAAACTCATGCTAAGAAACCGTCTCATTTCTGCTCCTCCTTTTCTTTGCCTGCAACAAAGTAGGCAGCTAACGACATAAACATACCAACAAATAAGAAATAGGCACCTATATGAGGCCACGAATTGGCTTTAAAGTTTAGTATCTGCTTAGAGCCTATCAATGGGGGTTGGTATCCTTGTCCCGGTATCTTAATAGCAGCCTTAGGATCAAGATTATGGCCGTACTCGTACTCCCAAAGGTAAAAATCGTACATCCCAATGGCACCAAGAATGGCCATTAGTACAAACCAGGCTATAAAAAGCTTTCTGTTGCCAATTATTCCAAATACTACTCCTAAAAAACTCATCCCTCCTATAACCCATGGAAAAACATCAAATTCTTTCATGTGTGTTGGTATTGACTTCATTCCCACATAATGATTCATCAGGTTGATGTTTTTTATATCGTGTGGGTTATGATCTGTAATTTTGTTTATCCATATTTCCATCCCAATCGGTTCGGGGTATTGTGGTGCTTCAAGCGTAATTAGCCACATTGGAAAAATGAATAGAGCAAGCAGCATGATGGAACCCGTAATCATGAGAATCTTTGACTTTTTCACTGCTACTTAGTTTTAAATGTTAAAAGAAACTACCCCGCAAAATTTGCGGGGTAGATGTTAAAATTTTATTCGCCGTCCAACGACCAGCTAAGCTGGATGTTAGAGTTACGAGGAGATACACGGACATAGCCCTGCATTTCCTGGTGTAGTGCTGAACAGAAGTCAGTACAGTAGAATGGCCATACGCCAACTTTATCAGGATCCCAACGGAATGTTTTGGTTTGGCCAGGCATGATGAGTAACTCGGAAGTATTGGCTCCGATCATGGCAATTCCGTGAGGTACATCAAAGTCTTGCTCGAGGTTTGTAACGTGGAAGTACACCACATCACCTACTTTAATACCTTCAATGTTATCAGGTGCGAAGTGGCTTCTGATAGAGGTCATATAGACATGGACTACATTCCCTTGACGCTCTACGCGGGTATCAGCTTCAGTCTTGACTGCGTATGGGTGATTGTTTTCTTCCAAAGAATAGAATTTTTTAGACCTTGGGGCAATCAATTCTGCAGGAGCTCCTGCCGCATAGTGAGGTTCACCGTGAGTTGGGAAGTCCAACAGCAATTCCATTTTTTCACCGGAAATGTCGTACAACTGGGCAGAGTGTTCCATTTCAGGGCCTGTTGGCAGATAACGGTCTTTGGTAATCTTGTTCATTGCAACAACATACTTACCAAAAGGCTTCCTGGAATTTCCGCCGGGTATCATTAAGTGACCTACAGAGTAGTAAGTAGGCTTGCGATCAATTACCTGCCAGCTTCCTAATTCCCACTTCACAACTTCTGAAGAAATAAAGAACGTGGTGTATGCATTACCTTTGCCATCAAATTCGGTATGTAATGGCCCGAGTCCTGCAGACTCAACGGTTCCGGCAACCACATTGTCGTAATTAAGAATAGGTATACCATATGCGTCACCTTCGAAATCTTCATTTTCGATAGCTTCAAGCATTTTTGTGAATGAATGAGCTGTCAAAGAAGCAGAAAGCTTACCACTACCAATAATATATTCTCCGGATGGGTCAACATCACAACCGTGTGGTGACTTAGGAGTTGGTAACAGGTAAACCAAGCCGGGAAGGTCTTCAGGGTCTAATACTCTTACCGTTCTCTTCATAGTAGAAGTAGAAGTATGGGTAGCCTCATCGTGTACATTATGAGCATATTCAGCGGGTATTTCTCTGAACCCGCCTTGTGCCATATATTCTTCAGCCTTTTTCCAGTTTATTGCTGCAATAAAGTCTTTATCATTTTGAGAGGCATTTACTTCCAACAATGTGCTGGCTTCTTCTGAATTGTACGTTGAGAAGAACATCCATCCGTGCGATTTACCCCGACCAGGGTGAGCAAGGTCGTAATTGAATCCGGGCATTAAAACCTGAAATTCAAGATTCATGTGTCCGTCTTCCGGATCAACTTTGATAAAGGAAACAGCACCTTTAAAGTTGCCTTTATACTCGTCAATAGACATATCCCGTTGCGGAACAGGAACACTAAAACGAGTACCTGCAACCACGTACTCGGTATTTTCAGTTACAAAAGATGAACTATGATTACCTGCACTGTTCGGAATTTCGATCACTTCTTCAGTTTCAAAAGTTTCCAAACTGATACGGGCAATTCTTGGTGTGTTATTCGCATTTACAAAAATCCACCTGCCATCCAACTCACCATTAGTTTGTGAGATATCAGGGTGATGAAGATCATCCCAGGGTATAAAACCATGAGAAGTATTTAGTAAGGGCTTTGATTCTTCAGAATATCCATACCCGGAAGTAGGGAACTGTGAGAAAACAGGAATTTCCTTGAGCATTCGCCCTGAAGGCAATCCGTATACAGTGAGGTTACCACTGTACCCTCCAGATAAAAAAGCATAATAATCGTCATGCTCTCCGGGTGCAACATACACTCGCTCTGCAATATTACCACTTAACGCCCCTTGCTTGCCTCCGTTAAAGGAACAAGCAGACACTAATACCGCAGTAATAATGAACAAGCTTACAGGAATAAAGTATTTTGTAGGTTTCATAGATTTGATAGTTAGTTGGTTAGAATTTCTTTTGCAGACTTAAGGCAGAATGACCTTGTCCACCACATTTATGACACCATTTGAAGTTTGAACAGTAGCCAGTATTTTTGCGCCACCCACAAATATATCGTCGCCTTCAATCTTTATATCCAGGTAATCTCCGGTTGCCATATATAATTTTCTTCCCTTGTCGGCATTTTTTATCAAGGACTCCTGGTTATAGGAACCCGGGGCTGCGTGGCGGGTTAAAATAGTAGCCAGTTGCTGTTTATTTTCAGGTTTCAGCAGGTTTTCGACCGTGCCTTCGGGTAATGCATCAAATGCAGAGTTTACCGGTGCAAAAACAGTTAACGGGCCGGCATTAACCAATACATGTTCAATTTGAGCAGCCTGTACTGCTGCAACAAGTGTAGTATGGTCTTTTGAGCCGATTGCGACCTGAAGGATATTCTTCTCAGAATCATTATCTACAACTGAGGCCTGTCCCTTAGGTGTATTGTTAGGTAACTCGGAGTCTACCCTTTCTGCTCTGGTACAACTTAAAAGTAGCACCAAGCACAATCCTATTGATATTGTGAAGTGTTTTTTAATCATAATTTTCAATTGGTTTAGAGAGTTCTGAAATATTCTAGTATCGCTCTTGCTTCCGCCTCACTCAGGTTCTGATTAGCCATAGGAGTACCATTGAATTCTATAAGTAGTTGTTTGGCAATCGGGTCTTCTTTTACCATTCCATCCGGGTTTAGAATCATGTTCATGATCCATTCGGGAGTTCTGTTTTCAAGAATGCCTTTTGGGGATGGACCGATATATTTTTTATCTACTTTATGACATGCCGAACATTTGGCGGAAAATATCTCTTCTCCTTTGGCCGCAAGTTCGGCATCAATTTCATCAGCAAGTTCCACATTGGTTATTGGCCCAATGCCTTTATTGGTTCTCCAGTCATCAACAGCTTCTGCAGCCGTTTTGCCAGTTGCCTGATCTGTCTTGTTCTCTTCAGTTTTAGAACCACAAGCCAGTACAACAATCATTAAAAAAATAAAGGTGGTAGTCAGTTTCATGATAGAATTAGTTTTAACCGTTTTAAGTAGTATAGGATTAATATGTGAAGAAAAGATAAAGAGACTTTTTTATCTTATTAAAAATTATTGCAAAAAATCCCTACTTTTGTTCCATGTTTTCAAATTCAACAAAGTATGCAATAAGGACGGTTATTTACCTGGCTCACAATCAGGGGGGGCAAAAGTATACGGTAGTAGAACTTGCCGATAAATTGGATATTCCCAAGCCTTATCTAAGTAAAATTTTACAACAGCTTTCCCGAAGTAAGATTATTTCTTCTGCAAAAGGAAGGGGCGGTGGTTTTTACATGACTGAAAAAAACCTACAGCAGCAATTAATTGATATTATTATTTGTATAGAAGGTCACAATATCTTTGATAAGTGTGTACTTGGTTTACCACATTGCAATCATGATAACCCGTGTTTTTTGCATACTCAGTTTTTTGAGTTCAAAAACGGGCTCAATGCTTCTTTACATGAATACACATTAAAAGAGCTTATTGAGAAAGAAGCTGATTACATGGAAAACATTATGAAGTTCTAAAAAAAAGCCTCGTTTGTTCAAACGAGGCTTAAATTTTAAGATTTTAACCTAAATAGGCTCTTAGTGCAGCACTTCGGTTATGATGGCGAAGCTTACGTAATGCCTTCTCTTTGATCTGACGAACACGCTCCCGTGTTAAGTCAAACCGCTCCCCTATTTCTTCAAGAGTAAGCGAATGCTCGCGTCCGATCCCGAAGTACAAGCGAATAACTTCAGCTTCGCGTTTGGTAAGTTTTGAAAGTGCGCGCTCAATCTCCACCTTCAAAGATTCACCCATTAGTTCAAAATCAGGATTGGGTATCTCTTCGTTTTCAAGAACGTCCAGCAAGCGATTGTCTTCACCCTGCGCAAAAGGAGCATCCATAGACAAGTGACGACCGGAAATTTTCAAGGTATCCGCTACTTCTCCTACGGTCATCTCAAGACTTTCAGCAAGCTCATGCGCAGAAGGAATACGCTCATACTCCTGTTCCAGTTTAGAAAGCTCTTTTCCAATTTTATTTAGTGCCCCTACCCTGTTTAAAGGAAGGCGAACAATCCGGCTTTGCTCTGCAAGGGCCTGAAGAATAGACTGACGAATCCACCAAACGGCGTATGAAATAAACTTGAAACCACGGGTTTCGTCAAATCGCTTAGCTGCCTTAATCAAACCGAGATTTCCTTCATTGATCAAATCTCCCAATGATAATCCCTGGTTTTGATATTGTTTTGCTACAGAAACAACAAATCGAAGGTTTGCTTTGGTGAGATCCTCTAATGCGCGCTGGCTTCCTTTTTGAATTTCTTTTGCCAGACGAACTTCATCATCAGGGGTTATTAGTTTCTCTTTTCCAATCTCGTGAAGATAACGATCTAAAGACTCCGACTCACGAGTAGAGATTCCTGAACTTTTGGCCACAATTAATAAATGGTTTAATGAATGTTTTGTGCGTACGCTACAAAGGGCACAGATTGCTAACAGTTAAGCTGATTGGTTGCAACCTTTAATCTAAGCTTCTTTATGTCTGTGCTCCTGATGAAAGCAAAATCAGATTAATATACGAAAACAAATGGATATTTATTATAGTTTCCTCGTCGGGAAATCCCTCTCTAAGATGATTCTTTTAAAAAAGATGTCCCTGCAAACAAATTTTTTCTCTTGAAAAACTCAGCTATTGAAACTGCTACATCTGCAAAGGTTTCCCGCATTCCTAAATTTTCTTTATCAGCATGTTCTTTAGGATAGACCAATAGCGGTACAAACTCCCTGGAGTGATCTGTACTGGTTGAACATGGATCATTGCCATGATCTCCGGTAATGATCAAAAGATCGTCTTTCTGAACTTTAGAAAGAATGGCAGGCAGCGCCCGGTCAAATTCTTCCAGGCTTGAGGCATAACCTTCAGGATCCAATCGGTGCCCGTAGAGTTGATCCGTATCAATCAGGTTTATAAATACAAAACTATTTTCTACAGCCGACATAGCAGAAAGTAACTGGGATATCCCTTCGGCATTACTTTTTGTTTTCCGGTATTGGGTAAAGCCTCTTTCTGCAAACAAATCAACTATTTTACCTATGGAATAGGTTTTTATTCCTGAATCATACAACAATTGAACAATATTATCTTTGGGTGGAATGGCTGAGAAATCACGCCTTTCATTAGTTAAACGTTCAAAAGCGCCGGGCTTCCCGGTAAACGGCCTTGCAATTACCCTTCCCACTTCGTGCTCACCAACACAAATTTCTTTCCTGGCAAACTCACACCATTCATGTAGCTTTTTTACTGAAGTCACTCCATCGTGGCAGGCAACCTGGAATACACTGTCTGCGGATGTATACACAATGAGAAATCCGGTTTCAAGATGCTCATTACCATAATCACGCATTGCATCTGTTCCTGAGTAGGGCAGATTGCATAAGGCTTTTTCCACCCCGATTCCCTCACAAAAAGCATCTATAACATACTGGGGAAAACCATTTGGATAGGTCGGGAAAGGTTTATCCAGATGGATACCGGCTATTTCCCAGTGCCCGGTGGTAGAATCCTTCCCTCCAGAAACTTCCCTCATCTTTCCATAAGCGCCAACCGGGGTGGGTTCTTCGGGTACAGATTTCAACGGGATAATATTCCCAATCCCCATTTTGCCAAGGTTTGGTAGTTTACATCCTGTTTGCTCCGAAACATGCCCCAGTGTATTCATTCCTTCATCGCCATATAAATGGGCATCTTCCTGGGCTCCTACCCCAAGTCCGTCAATAATTATGAGGTAACAATTCCCCATCAGGCAATTACCGAGACAGCATCTTCATTATTGATGGCTTCGGCATGAGCTTTTTTAGCTTTGGTCAGCAATTGATAGGAGTTTGCAGCATCCCCGTCAATAAGAGTATAGCCAACCTTAAATCCTACATTCAGCGTATGCCCGTTTGAAAGCCGTAATCCGTGAGCTAAGCGTGACTTAAACTTGTCTACCCACTCGTCTACAATCTCATCACGTTCTCCCTGTATCACAAATGCGTACACATAGTCCGAGTGGAAACCCATGTATCCTGCAAAACCGTATAAACTTGGATTCAAAAATTTCACAAAATCTTCCTGGATTTTCTGAAGTTCTTCTAACCGGAACTTGGTCCGTAAAGATGAAATTTCATCAGGAGAAACCAACCCGAACCAGGTTTTGAAACGACCATTTAATCCACTTTTGATTTGGCTGTCAACTGCGGCCTCCCAAACTTCCGGCATAAATGCGCTGAATCCCTGCACCATTAAATCCTGGGCCATCGAACTCTTTTTTACCCCTGCCTGGATATTAAGTCCGGCAACCCGTGCAAGATTAATTAGTTTATGTTTGGTTGATTCTTTGAAACTCAGTGGATCATCGTCATAAGCAACCACCAGTGCCTGCCTTCGGTCATGAATAATAACCGGGATAGCAAACGTAGCCCCTTCGGTTCTCCCCTCTCCTGCAGAAATACGTTTTGGACTGTTATTGAAATGCATAGAAAAGAAAGGTTCTCCTTTTTCCAGTGCTTCATGTGCCACACTTTTATCATCCATTTTTAACCCGAGGCGAACAGGGTTTGAACTTCCCGAAGCGTTCAGGATCACATTCCAGGTTTCCATCCCGTGTGCCAGAAGTGATACGTTACCCCTGGGTATGCACGCCTGCATCTCGTTCAACATGGTTTTAAATATCTCGACCCGGTGCTGGCGGTGGCTCATTTTGTTCAGAGACTCTTCATACTCTTCCCACTCTTTTTGCTGCTCGTGTAAATCCACCACTTCCAGGTAAGTATCCAGTACATTTACCAATGCGTTGTTGTAGGCCAGGATCTGATCATGAATACGCTCCAGTTCAATATCATTTTCGCTTTCCAAAACGGTAATAGCTACTGTTTCTCCTTTATTGATGAAAGGGATAAGCAGCATTGATTTTGCCTGCACAAAATCAAAGTAGTGCATCAGCTTTGCCTTGGGGATATCCTCACCAATTTCGAGCTGTCTTATCTCTTTAATGTCTTTGTAATCATTTAAAAAATGATGATCGAAGTTCACCCGGTCCTGGAACATCACATTTGGCAAGCTGGAATTGTTTGTTTCCCACACAAATTGCTGCCTGGCATAATTAACCCAGCACATATAGGCCAATTGTACCCGGGTTGAAGTTCGTAAAAGATGCACCAGATCTGCCATTATCTGTTTAAACTCACGTAATGCTTTGTCTTGTCTGTCCAGTGCCATTGTACTTTATATCTCCTTAGCTAGTTCTTCTGCCTCTTCTACCATACGTTCAAATGCAGCAAGGCCTTTATCCCAAAATCCCGGATCGGTTATATCCAATCCCATTTTGGCTACCAGGTCTTCCGGCCACTCCGAACCTCCCGCACTTAATAACTCCATATATTTATCTGCAAAACCTTCCGGGCGCTGAGTATATTCTTCATACAAAGCAAGCACCAAAAGCTCCCCAAAAGCATACGCGTACACATATCCCGGGGTATGCAGGAAATGTGGAATATACGACCACCAAATACCATATTCATCTGTAAGCTGTACTGAATCTCCATAGAGCGCTTTTTGTTGATCCATCCAAAGCTCAGAAAAACGTTCTGTGGTTAACTCACCTTCTTCCCTGCGGGCAGTATGCATCGCATTTTCAAATCGATTCATAGAAATCTGTCGAAAAACCGTTGCTATAGTGTCGTCAATTTTCCCGATAATAAGAGCGAGGCGTTCTTGAGGATCATCCAGTTCTTTAAGCAGTTTTTGGAAAACAAGCATCTCTCCAAAAACCGAAGCCGTTTCGGCAGTGGTAAGTGGTGTACTTGCCTGTAAAGGGCCTTGCTGCCTGCTCAGGTATTGATGTACACCATGCCCCAGTTCATGGGCCAGCGTTTGTACATCCCGGATTTTCCCGTCAAAATTCATGAATACATAGGGGTGAACCGATGGAACTGTGCCTGCTGAATACGCCCCGCCCCGTTTTCCTGGCTTTATAGCTGCATCAATCCAGTTTTTTTCGAAAAAGTAACCGGTAATTTCTCCCATTTGTGAGTTAAAGTTAGTATATGAATCCATCACCATTTCTTTGGCCTCATCCCACGTAATGGTAGCTTCATTCTGCATCATCGGGGCATAACGGTCGTAATCCTTCATTTCATCAAGCCCAAGCAGCCTGGCTTTTAGCTTGTAATAGCGTTGCACTAAAGGATATTTCGAAGTCACTGAATCAACCAGTGCATTTACTGTTTTGCCATCGGTTTCATTTGCCAGGTTCCGTGAAGTAATCCAGCTGGGATACTTACGAAGCTTATCGGTGGTAGATTTATCTGCTAATAGAGTGTTGAATACAAAAGTAAGAGGATGCGCCAGCTCTTTGAACTTTTTAGTGAGAGAAGCATGTGCCCTGATTCGCAAGTCACGATCGCCATCATGCAATTTGCTCAATACTTCCTGCTCCGAATATTCTTTCCCATCTAACTCGAACTTAGCCCGCCCCAGTGTTTCATCAAAAAAACGAACCCAGGCATTTCTGCCTGTTACGGCCGTAGCTGACAAAACCTGCTCCTGCTTTTCTTCCAATACATGCTCTTTGTACCTGCGGGAGGATTCCAGGTAATGCCGGTAAAAAGCTAACTCCGGGGCTTCAATTAGTTGCTGAGCCTGCTCATCAGGGATCTTCAACCATTCCACATTCAGAAAAACCAGCTTTTGACTCAGTTCTGATGACAGCTCATTAGCCTCCTGCACCAACTTTCCAAAAGCCGCGTTGCCGGTATCTGTACTCCACTGTAAATATGCAAAAGAACCAATTTTACCTCCCTTATCCTGGAGCGCTTCGTATTGCTCAAACATACCTTTGAATTCTGATGCATTTAACTCAGCAACCCTCCCTTTGTATTGATCTGCGAAAGCATCTGCTTCTTTCAGGATGTCTTTTTTGTCTTTAGCCAGCTGCGGGTCTTCACTTGATGCATAGAGATCACTCAGATCCCAGTGTATTTCTTCAGCTCCGGTTTTAACCTGGGTTGCGGTATCGCTCATTAAAAATATCTTTTTGGTTGATGGGATTAGAGATGCAATATAGGGGATATTGCAAAGAGTTTTGAGTAAGTAATCTTAATAATAATTACCCTCTATAGTCCTTCCGAAAGTTGGAAAAATACCTGGTAAACATTCACGAGTGAAGCGATCTCAGGATACCAACTAGAAAACGTGTTAATATCAATATCCTCTTCTTGATTTAATGTTCATTAGAAAACGTAAGCAATCACATTCTTTATTCTATACTATTAACTATATCCCTGTTTTTTTATCCCCGAATCCGTAATTTTGGAACCGCTTTTTGAATTGTTAAAACCTTGATTTGAACCTTTTCAAAGCAATTAGCATTACCCCCTTACAACGTTGCATTAAAACTCACATGAGGTTTACTCCCATTGAAGTCACTTGAAGCCATATTCGGCCCTAACTCAGCACTGGTTGAAGAGCTTTACAACCAATACAAAACCGATCCTTTTTCTGTACCCGCACACTGGAAACGATATTTTGATGAGTTGGAAGGCAAGCCTGTTGATGAGGCTCCTGCCCCTGAACCAAGTCAACCCGGGCCTGAAAAACCGGTAGAAGCCAAAGCTACCAACGGTGTAGCTGCTGTCCGTGAGGCTAAGGCTAAAGAGGAGAAAATTACAGAAGCGCCTAAAAATGCTACACTTGAAAAGATTAAAGGGGTATCCGTCAAGATTGTAGAGAACATGGATCAGAGCCTGGAAGTACCTACGGCTACTTCTCTACGAGTACTGCCTGTAAAAATGATGATTGAGGACCGTACCATCATCAACAGGCACCTGGAACACAGGCATGAACCGAAAGCTTCCTTTACACACTTTATTTGTTGGGCAATCATCAAAGCGCTTAAGGAGTTCCCGGGTTTAAATGCATCGTATCATTTTGATGGTAAAGATCATTTTAAGGTAATTCCCAATGATGTAAACCTGGGTATTGCAATAGACCTGCCTAATAAGGATGGTTCACGAAATCTTGTGGTACCTAATATTAAGGGTGTAGACAAAATGAACTTTAAAGAGTTTCTCTATGCCTACACAGAATTGATTGACAAAGCCCGAAACGGAAAGCTGGAAATTGAAGACTTCCAGGGAACCACCATCAGCGTTACCAATCCCGGAACTATTGGTACGGTCTCTTCTGTGCCCCGATTAATGCAAACGCAAGGTTCCATTATTGCAACCGGAGCTATTGACTACCCTGCTGAATACCAGGCCATGTCAAAAGAAGTACTCGATCAATTAGGTATCAGCAAAGTAATGACGGTGACTTGTACTTACGATCACCGGGTAATTCAAGGGGCTGAGTCCGGATCATTCCTGAAGATGATTAACGATTTGCTGACAGGAAAAGAAGATTTTTACGATGATATTTTTGCTGATCTCGAAATTCCGTATGAGCCGATTCCTTATGGAACAGATACCTACTCGTCTCTTTCTGCAGGTGGTGCGAACACACTGGAACAAGACCGGAGGGCAATTGGAGTATGGAGGCTCATTAACATGTACCGCATTCGTGGACATGTACTTGCCAACCTGAATCCGCTTGGAAAAGAACCCGGGCATAACCCCGAGCTTAACCTGGATTACTACGGACTTTCCCTTTGGGATTTAGATCGAGAATTTTATTGTGGAGGTGTTGGCGGCAAAGAGAAAGCCTCGCTTCGTGAGATTATTAAACGGCTCAGGGATACCTACTGTGGTAACATTGGTGCCGAATACATGCACCTGCTTGACCTGGAAGAAAGAAAATGGCTCAGGGAAAGAATGGAGTCTTCTTTAAACCAGGCTGATCTTACCAAAGAAGACAAAGGGGAAATTCTCCATAAGCTGAACCAGGCTATGGCTTTCGAGGAATTTCTGCACAAAAAATACGTAGGCCATAAGCGCTTCTCCCTTGAGGGTGCAGATACATTGATCCCTATGATTCATTTCCTTCTTGAACAAGCCGGAGATGATGACATAGAAAAAGTATTTATGGGTATGGCTCATCGTGGCCGTTTAAACATCCTTGTAAACATTATGGACAAGCCTTATCACCGGGTGTTTGCAGAATTCGAAGGCAATGTTGACCCGAATTCCATACAGGGTTCCGGTGATGTTAAATACCATCTGGGAGCTAAGAGTGTTCATAAAACAAAAAGCGGCAAAGAAGTAAAGCTGGAACTAATGCCCAACCCGAGCCACCTGGAAGCGGTGAATCCCGTGGTGGAAGGTGCAGTGCGTGCTATGCAGGATCATCATGAATCGGATGAAGCTGCAAAAAAAGTACTGCCTGTACTTATGCATGGAGATGCTGCTTTTGCAGGACAAGGGGTAGTTGCTGAAACTTTGAATATGTCTCAACTGGAAGGATATAAAACCGGTGGGACTATTCATATTATCATAAACAATCAAATTGGTTTTACTACCCTGCCAAAAGATGGGCGTTCAACAGAATATGCCTCTGATCTGGCTAAAATGATCCTGGCACCTATTTTCCATGTGAATGGTGACAAACCTGAAGCTGCCGTGCATGCTATTCAGATGGCTCTTGAGTACAGGCAGCAATTTGGTAAAGATGTAGTAATTGATCTGATTGGCTACCGCAAGCATGGCCATAATGAAGGTGATGAACCGGCATTTACCCAACCGGATATGTATAAAGAGATTAATGATCAGCCTCCGGTTCGTGATATATACACAGAAAAGCTGGTGAAAAGAGGTCAACTTACTGAAGAAGAAACCCAGGAAATCTTTACTGAATTCGATCAACTCCTCCAGGATGCTTTTGAGGACGCCAAAAAGGCACCAAAATTAAATGTTACTGAGGACCTAATCGACCGCTCTGAAACTCCCCAGGGAAAAAGAGCTGAATTCCCTGATACAACCTATCCGGTTGAAGAGTTAAAAGATATAGCTGTTAAACTTAACACCGTCCCGTCAGATTTTGATGCTAATCCAAAATTGCTTCGTCAACTCGCCAAGCGTGCTGAAATAGTAGAAAAGGATGAGAAGAAAATAGACTGGGGTTTTGTGGAAGCATTGGCATTTGGTTCGTTACTTAAATCGGGTACTACAATCCGTGTTACCGGGCAGGATGTTGAAAGAGGTACCTTCTCTCATCGTCATGCTGTACTACACGGAACGGATACCAACCAGACTTTCACTCCACTCAATAATCTTTCTGAAGACCAGGGATATTTCCATATCCATAACAGTTTATTGAGTGAATATGCAGCCCTTGGGTTCGAATTTGGATATAGTGCACAAGAGAAAGGGGCTTTGGTAATATGGGAAGCCCAATTTGGAGACTTTGCCAACGGTGCCCAAATTATCATCGATCAGTTTATCGCTTCCAGTGAAGCAAAATGGGGGCAAACAACCTCATTAGTGCTGAACCTTCCTCATGGGTATGAAGGCCAGGGGCCTGAGCACTCTTCAGCCCGGTTGGAACGCTTTCTACAGCTCTGTGCTGAAGATAACATGTACGTTATGAACCTGACCACCCCGGCCCAGTACTTCCATATGCTCCGTAAGCAAACTCTCCAGGAAGCTAAAAAGCCGGTTATTTTAATGACTCCAAAAAGTTTATTGCGCCATCCGTCAGCGACCTCAAGCACATCAGAACTGGCAGAAGGAAAATTCCAGCCTTTTATTCCGGATGAAGAAATTATGGATGCAAGCAAAATCAAACGCCTTGTAATATGCTCAGGTAAGGTTTACTATGACCTGCTTAAATACCGGAAAGAGAATGATATCAAAAACGTAGCCATTGTCCGGCTGGAACAGATTTACCCTTTCCCCGATAATGATGTTGCTGATGAATTCAAGAATCTTTCAAAAGCCAAAGAGATTGTCTGGTGCCAGGAAGAACCTAAGAATATGGGGGCCTGGTTCTTTGTATCACCCCGCATCCAGCAACTACTTAAAGGTGATCAAAAGCTGGTTTACGCTGGGCGACAGGCAGCTGCCTCGCCTGCTGCCGGACAGAAAAAAATGCACGATACTGAGCAGGAGCGCTTAGTTGAAGAAGCCATTACAGGCTAAGATTTAGTAATCAAATTATTGAGCCCAATTGAATTTCAGTTGGGCTTTTTTATTTGACAGAATTTTTTTCAAAAAAGTACCATCGAAAAAAAATTCTCACTAATTTAGAATTAGTCTAAATTAGAATAACCAAAATTCTTAGTCTCTTGAAAAACAAAATATCTGTCTTCACACTTTTAGCAATATTCATCTCTTTTTCTACATCTTCTTTCTCCCAGGAGGTAACCCCCAATTATCCCGACATAGGTATTATGATTCTTGCTCACGGTAGTATGGATAAGGAATGGAACTCTGCCATCCAGGAAGTTACATCTCCCATCAAAGAGGATTATCATGTTGAAATAGCATGGGGAATGGCAAATGCCTTAAACATGCAGCCTGCAATTACTAAACTGGAAGAAAAAGGAGTTAGCACAATTGTAGCTGTACAACTGTTTATTTCTTCATACAGCCCGATTATACGCCAGAATGAGTACCTGCTTGGATTCAGGGATTCTCTTGCCGACGCCCCAATGCCAATGATGATTCATGATATGGAGAATCATCGTATGACTATGAAGATGCCTGAAAATCTTCAACCATTAGAAATTAATGCTGATGTAATTCTTACCAAACCTCTTGATGATCATCCGTTTGTTGCAGAAATATTACTTGATCGTATTGAAGAACTGAGTATAGCCCCGTATAAAGAATCAGTGCTGCTCGTTGCACATGGCCCAAATAGTGAAAGTGATAATGATATGTGGATTCGTACCAGCAATAACCTTGCTGAACAAATTAAGGAACTCCAAAAAAAGAACGGAGAGGCCTTTAAAAATATCATTTCGCTCACAGTAAGGGATGATGCGGATGAGGAAACACATGAAAAAGCGCGGCAAGAATTCCGCAAAAAAGTAATCGAAGCTGATAATGAAGGTGATGCCATTGTTATTCCCTTACTACTTTCACAAGGTGGTGTAGAGAAAAAATATCTCACAAGGCTGGAAGGATTGAATTACAAATGGAATGGAGAAACCCTTTTGCCTCACTATAATATCTCAAGGTTCATTCAGGTTTCGATCGAGGATGCATTGAACAAAGAATTAAATTAAACCTTGGTTTATACGAAATTCAACGAATGCTTGGGATCTAGATAAGGGCACATAAATACGATGAAAGCTGATTGAAAACAATAAGATCGCTTGGGAAGGTACCCAGCTACTTAACAATACCTCCAACAGATTAAAGTACCAGATCAGTAGCCCGTTACACATTGAACGGACTACTGATAGTTTGAATCAATTAAACCTGTAGGTTATTCCCGCCATGATCATACTGGTAGTCATATCATAAGATACTTTGCTGCCCGGAATAGCTCCGTAAGGTGGATACTGGCCAATAAACATAGGATTGAGTAGCTGACCTTCAGTACTACCACTACTGGTTCCGTAATGATAAACTACATCTAAATTGATTAGTTCGCTTAACTCAAATGTAAAACCAAACTGGAAAGCATTTTTAATAATGGCTGTAGCAGGTACATTAAAGAAAGCAACATCCTCATCTATTGGATTCCCACTGAAGGTATACCCTATTCGAACCGGAAGCTTTTCAACGCCTTTGTATTGAATTCCGGCAGAAAGTACAGAAATACTATTCCAGCCAAACCCGGCAACAGCAGCAGCAGGAGTCCAGCCTGTTTCTGAAAAACCCTCAGTATTTTCATAATCTATATACCGGTAATCTACCGCCAGATCCATATTCTCTAATGAGTAGCCTATGCCTGCAGAATAGATGGCAGGATAATCCATTTGAAATTCAGATACACTTGTACTGCCGTCCAGGTATGTATTGTCAAATTCAAATTCATTGAATTTCTGAGGAGTTTTATAGGATATACCCAGCTTAATCCCACTACCTGAATCAAAGAAAAGCCCGATTTGTGCCCCATAACCAACAGAAGATGCCTTATCTGTAGAAGGATAGCCTGCAGAATTTGGATTAGCCGTAGGGTTAGGCATTAATTCCAGTGTTGCATAATTAAGCGTGGGCTCTACCCCAACAGACAACTTTTCGTTAATTGCATAAGCATAAGTAAAGCCAACTTGCAACAGGATATAATCAGATTCGATTCTTCCAAAACCGCCCATGCTTTGGGGCATATTTATCGGGTTTGTATTGCTTTGAGGAAAAGTTACCCCAAAACCACTTATGCCGAAGGCAGAAGCTCCAAAAGTATGGGCGCTTCCTTCTTTCCCCCAAACCACGGCCAGTGCCGGCATGGGCGATACACCCCTGTCATCTTTAGTGATACCACTGATAAAGTTGCCTGTAGGCTGCCCCATATTATCGAATTCGGGAACAGTTGATTTTAGCTCAGGAGATGAAAAGAAAAGCCCGATATCGAATTTTAAAATGGTTCCATCAAACGTGGAGATAGAAGCCGGGTTCCACTGCAAAGCACCTGAGATATCCAGGGGTTGAGCGGTAGCTGCCCCACCCATCGACATATTCACTGCCCCTGTACCTTGCATAACGTGGCCTACTTGTGCAAAAGTAAAAGTTGAACACAATATGAAAGCTATAATGAAACTGAATATTTTCATGTTTTTTCCAATTGGTTAATAAATTAAAAACAGAGTGTTGATGATGGGTAGGTTCTATAAAACACCAAAACCCACCGGAAAAGCCGGTGGGTTTTGATCATAAGTTTAGTTATCCGGGATTTTACTCTCTCTTTAAAATCCTTTTAAGTAAAGATGATCTCTGCACCGGCTGATTTCTCGTAAAACTCCCCGACAGAAATGATACCATCCAATTGATCGCAGAAGTCTTTTTCTTCTAAATGGAACATATCTACAGTGGCTTTACATGCATAGATTTCAGCACCTGTATCATGGATCATTTCAACAAACTCACGAACCGGAGGAATATCCAGTTTTTCCATTTCGTCCTTCATCTTTTTAGTAGCAAAAGCAGACATGCCCGGTATTGCACCCAGTATAGTAGGCATATGCATGGCCGGATTACCTACGGTTGCTACTTTCAGGTTATCCATACGCTTGTTTATCACAGCTTCTAAACCAAAAAATGTAAAGAACAATGTAGCTTCCATTCCTTCCATTCTGGCTCCGTTTGCCATAATTAAACCAGGGTAAACCCCTTCCAATGATCCTTTGGATATGATTATTGAAACTTTCTCAATAGGTTTCGGAGTTGTTTCAGCATCCGTCAGACCTGTTGTTTCTGTATTAGCATCTGTTGCAATCATAATTATCTCCTCGGATTAAATACATCCTTTTGGTTTGGGAAGGCCGGCAATTTTAGCTGCCTTTTTAGCCGGACCTTTTGGGAATAAGGCATAGAGTTCTTTGGTAGAAACTCCGCTTTCTTTGGTAAGCTTACGGATAGAGGGTGCGTCACCTTTTGCGTCAAATTCTTTGCGCATAAAATTGATTACAATCCAGTGGCGCTCATTAAGCTCTCCCACCCCTTCCATGTTGGCGAATTCCTGTGCAATATTTTCGTTCCAATCGTCACGATTTGCAAGGTTCCCATCTTTGTCAAGTTCAATGGTTCTGTTGTCTAATACTGCTGTTTCCATAACAATAGATTTTGTTTTCTTATTAAGTTCTTAGTAATTCATTTACACTGTTTCAGCTTCTTCTTCGGGAATATATTTACCGGCCATACTCATGTGTGGCTCTAAAGGAAGATCCCTACCCTTAATTAACATATTCCAGTATAACCAGCGAAAGCCCATTTTCCCTAAATGATTCATTCGTGTTTCTTTTAAAAGTGCGAATGGCCCTATTCCCGGAAATGGAAATTTACCGGGCAAAGGCTCGGTTTCATAGTTAAAATCAATCAACAAACCTTTACCACCGCCTGATTCGATAAAGCAATTGGCATGTCCGTCAAAGTTTGCTTCTAATGGCTTGCCTGCAATGGCAGACATCATGTTTTCAAACAAAATATCTGCCTGGAAATGAGCCACTGAGCCTGCTTTAGAGGATGGTAAATCAGTAGCATCGCCGATTACAAACACATTTTCCCAACCATTCGATTGTAGTGTATGTTTGTCAGTTGGGATGAAGTTCAACTCATCACCCATTTCGCTTCGCTCAATTGCTTTAATACCCATATTGGTCGGTATAGTAACCAAAAGGTCGAATTCTACTTCCCGCTCATCCCATGAAACAATCTTTTTTTCTTCATTTTCAACTCTTCCAATGTTGAACTCAGTAACAATGTTGATTCCTTTTTTTTCCATGAAATCACCCAATTCACGAGCAGCAATCGGTTTGGTAAAGGCGGCATCCAGCGGGGTTACAAGGGTTATATCAACTTTGTCCCGCATGTTTTTCTTCCGGAAGAAATCATCCGCAAGAAATAAAAACTCTAAGGGTGCCACAGGGCACTTTATTGGCATTTCAGCAATATTAAGTACCAGCTTTCCACCTTCCCATGTTTTTAAGAAGTCGGCCAGTGCCATAGCGCCTTCCAGGGTATAAAAATCGAAAATGCTTTTGTGCCACAATTCCTCTTTCATGCCTTCTATTTCTTCCGGGCATATTTCTGTACCTGTGGCTACAACCAGGAAGTCATAATCCAGTGCATCTGCATTTTGCAAATATACTTTGTTTACATCAGGTGCAATGCGATCAATTTCTGATATTATTACCTCAATGTTTTTGGGAAAAAATTGTCTTTTAGGCTTAATCACATCCTGCTTTCCATAAATACCGAAAGGAATAAAAAGAAAACCGGGCTGGTAGTAATGCGTTTCTTCTTTATCAACAATAGTGATACTCCAGTCTCCGGGCTTCAGGGCTTTACGAAGTTTGTTGGCCATTATGGTTCCGGCTGTTCCGGCTCCTAAAATCACAATTCGCTTCATCATAACCTCCTCAATAGATTTCTTTCAATTAATTGCTATATACTAATTCTTTCATGTGAAGAAATTATGAAAAAGCGCTTTTCTGGTATTTAAAATATGTTAGAGACCAGTTTTTTTTTGAAATTTTGAGAGTTGTAGCTATGTAGACAAATGGTAAGCATGGCATTTTTAGCATATCTGAATATGTAATTTTTCGTTAGTGCAGAGGCGAGCAAAAGCTGTTTGCTTCAAACTTTAAACACCAATACGTCAAACATGAATAACATCAAGAGTATCGTGCTCATCCTTACAACCTTGTGCCTCATTGCCCTTATAGCCTGTAAAGACAACTCCACTAACCAGGAACTTGTAACCGAAGTTACATTCTTTAAAGTGGGAGAAACTGATTCCACTCACGGAGAATCTTTCATACTCGCTTTAGAAAAAACTGAGGATATTGAAAAAGCACGTTCTATAATTAATGACCCAAAAAATGCAGCAGAAAAGATTATATCTGCTAAAATTGTACCCCAGAAAGGTGATGAGGAATATAAAAACCAAGACTTAAATGACGGTACAATCTGGTCTTGGAGAATAGAAGAGTTTCAGGAATTCTCATTCAATACAATCGAAATTTTAGACGGATGGCCCGGATATATCGAGGAAGACCTGAATCGTTGGTTTCTTAATACCTCCGGTGATACCACACATGGTTTTATTGGGTTTTGGGGGTATACAATAATAGAAGAAATAAATCCGGAGGAGTTAAAATAGAGAAGTAAGCCGCGAAGGCTGAAAATAATTTTAACTTCTTCTTGACTCTCCCCTTACGTCATGCCCTATCTTTGATGAAAAGAACGTGAATCCATGGAAAAATACACGGTAAGTCGACTGGCAAGGCTGGCAGGAATCTCAATCCGTACTCTTCATCATTATGATAAAATCGGATTGTTAAAACCTGCTAAGCGTGCAGAATCCAGATATAGGTATTACGGAAAAGAAGAACTGTACAGGTTACAGCAAATTCTCTTTTTCAAAGAGCTGAATTTTAGTTTATCCAAAATCCAGCAAATACTGGACGATCCGGATTTTGACCAGATTGAGGCGCTTGAATACCAAAGAAAGCTGATTGAAAAACAGTCAGACCGATTGGGCAAACTCCTCACTACTATTGACAAAACTATCAAAGAATTAAAGGAGAACAAGACAATGTTATCCGATGAACAGCTTTATGAAGGGTTCTCAAAAGAACAAATAGAAGCCTGGAATAAAGAAATAGATGAGAAATATGATCCAAAAGTGGTGGCAGAATCCCGTGATAATGTCAGCAAAATGACGAAACCGGAAATGGATGCTATCAAACAAGAACAGGAAAACCAGGCTAAAGAACTTGCTGAATTAATGGGTAAATACACTATTGATTCAGAAGAAGTGCAAGCCATAATCAAACGCCACCACCAAACCAACGAGAAGTTTTATAAAACTTCTGCCGAGGTATACAAAGGCTTAGGCGACATGTATGTTTCAGATTCCCGGTTTGCTGAGTTTTATGATAAATACAAGCCCGGATTATCCGAATTTCTTCGGGATGCAATGCACCACTTTGCAGATCATTATCTCGAATAATAAAAAGGGTGGTTGAGAATTATTAACCACCCTTTTTTGGTAATCAAAAAGTGAACACCTGTTTATCCCACTTTTGAGTTTTCTAAATTTGGCCTGAACGTCATTTTTAATAATCAGCTCATGAGACTTCTGCCCCATATTTTTTCCTGTTGTATTTTCTTAATACTACTGTCGACCTGTAAAAATAATACACAGGTAGATATACCTGATGAACCCCTGGAAAAAATCTACAGGATACCTGTTGTAGTTCATATTCTTCATAATGGTGAAGAAACTGGAACGGGACCCAACCTGTCAAAAGAGAGAATTGAAAGACAAATAGAAATTCTAAATGAAGATTATCGCAGAAAAGAAGGAACTCCCGGATATAATGAACATCCCGATGGTGCTGATGCCCGTATCGAGTTTGTTTTAGCAAAAACCGATCCAGAAGGTCTTCCTACAAATGGAATTACAAGAACCGATATTAGTAACGTTGAGAATCCAATTGAAAATTGGAGCATGAACTATTTAGCGAATTATCAATACTGGAACCCAGCCGATTATCTCAATATCTGGTTATACCCTCTTGATGAAAGTACAACAGACCTTGTTCTCGGGCTAGCTACGGGGCCACAAACAGATTTACCCGGCCATGAATTATTTGGTAAAGGTGAACCTGAATACAGGGAAGGAGTTTTTGTAAACTGGATACATTTTGGGGAATCTGAGCTTTCCGAAGTATACAATATGGGCAGGACTCTGACCCACGAAATAGGTCATTACCTGGGAGTACTACACCCCTGGTCAGGCGGAGATTGTAATGAAAATGACTTTTGCAGCGACACACCTGCGGTAGATAAACCCGTAACAAGTTGTAATGCAGGAACAGGTTGTAATGGAGAACCCATTATGACTAACAACTTCATGAACTGGACACCCGATGCCTGCATGAATATATTCACCAAAGAACAAGTAAACAGGATGCATTATGTTCTGGAAAACAGCCCTTACAGGGTAAGCCTGCTTATTTCACCTGGGCTTACAAGTTCTAACTAAAACTAAATAGTGAAGTCCCTTTTAGTTTTTTCTAAAGCAGCACATATTACTTGATCAGCATCATTTTTCTGGTCAGGCTTACTCCATCCGATGTTTTCAGCTGGTAAAAGTAAATTCCACTGGAAAGAGATGAAGCGTTAAAGTTTACTTCCTTCTGTCCTGCTGTTTCTACTCCATCAACCAAAGTGGCTACTTTTCTTCCGGTTATATCAAATACACTTAAACTAACATTGGCTGTACGATCTAAAGCATAACTGATAATGGTAGTTGGATTAAAAGGATTCGGATAGTTTTGGTTTAGCTGAACAATTTCCGGTAAAGTACTTTCCTCTTCACTACTTACACCCGGGCCAAACTCGAATCTTACCCAAATAGGAAAGTGGTCAGATGTAGTGCTCAGATAACTCCCGATATAAAATGGATTTTCCACACGTTCAGTACCTGTAAAATATTCCTCTGAAAGCTCTGAACTAAAAGTAATGTGATCCAGGAATGAACCGGCAGACTGAGATTCAAAACCCTTTTCTTCCAGGTTTTTGGTAATGATAGTGTACTCTGGGTCGTCCACGAAGTTTTTATAGGGAGAATCAATGCCATTAAAAGTAGAACTGATTATCTCATCATTATAATCACCCAGCATAATTACATTTTTATCATCAAAGTTATTATCCAGGTAGCTTTTTAGTTCGGCAGAAGCTGTTAACCTTTGATTATATGATTCGGAATCACCAAAAGCTTTGGCATGAATATTAAAAACATGAACCTCTTCCTGCTTGTTATTTATGTTAGTTAGGAACTTGAAGTATAAGGGGTACCTCCCATTTGCCCAGTTTTGCTGGGTAAATCCATCACTTGAGGATAGTGTTGCACTTTCTAAAGAATCAATACTTGCCCTCCTGAAAAGAAAAGCTGTCTCCTGGGTTTGCGAAAAACTGGCTAAAATACCTCCATACCCTTCCAATTCTGAAACTAGCTGACTAAAAGTTGATGGACTCGAAACCTCCTGAAGCGCATAGATATCAGCATCAATAGTTTCGATCACCGTTTTCACATTTTGAAGCTGTAAGTTTTCGTCTTCAGGACCGTTTCCGGTATTGCCAAACCATTCAACATTCCATGTCACCACTTCTAATGTGAGTTCTTTTGAAACATCATCACCCGGATATGTTACAGCTTCTACTCCTACATCTTCTGTAGTTCTGGGCAATAACTGAAATACCCCATTAAACTGTCCAACTACCCCTACCACATTTGTAGGGCTATCCGGTGCATTGGCCCCTACTAAATTGGTGTTGTTATCAATTCGAAGTTCTGCCGTGCCAATTCCATCCGAAATATCGTAATTAGTATTTGCCTGGAATGCCCCGGTATGGTCAATATCCACATTTTGGACTGCTACCAACTGCCCTTCAATATCCTTTGAATTAAGCTCTAAAAGGGTAATAATTTTGGGTATTGGCTCTTTAGCAGACACATCAAAAATCTCGAATACAATATTATTATCTGTGTCCGTATCTGATATCTGAAGCAGAAAGTCTTCATCTGCACCAGCAATTGGCTTGAATACAGTTAATGGCCCGGAAACCTGCACAGAATCTCCCACTTTAGCAACGGTGTGTAAAGCCTCCCAGAAAACAGCAATACCAGCTGTTTGGTCTTGCATATATAGCGGACCTCCAAATTCATTTCCAACAGTAACCCTGCCTGCCACTGTAACCCTTGTACCTAAAGGAAGTTTCCTGGCATCTGCAATGGGTATTAAGGCTCCTTCCGCAAAGCCTTCTCCACTTAATGAAAGATTAAAGGGTGATACATTAACTGCATTACTTGTAATACTGAAACTCCCCTGGAATTCTCCTTCTCCGGTAGGTTCAAAATCAATGGTAATGGATGTTTTTTCATTAAACGCCAATGTATCGTCGTACTCCATAGTTTGAGAGAAACCCTGCCCGGAAGTAGTAATACTAGTAATAACCAGATTGGGGTTACCTGTATTCTTGATCTCTATGGTTTTCGAAATCTTAGTTCCCTCAAGTGTAGCACCAAAATCTATCGCATCTTCTGAGTTAGCAGTTACATCATTAACCGTTACTGCTATAGTTGGATCATCGGCTGCTACAACAAAATCTGAAATGCTGACATCATCAATATTAAGACGGTCTCCCCCATCCGAATGAATAAATTTAAAACGGATATTTCCCGGCATGTTAACAGGTAATGTTATTTCTTCAAGTGTTCCTGAAGCAGTTAATTCATCCCCAAGATTGGTCCAAGTGCTTCCCTGGTTTGTGGAGTATTGCACCTGTAGTTTATTTCCTGAACTACTGCCATAATTAGCAAACTTGAATGACAGTTCATCAGCTCCCCCTGTTTTGTCAAACAGCATATACATATTGCCTAACCGGCCATTTCTCCTATCCATTCGAACACTTTGAGAGCCATTAAATTTGTCATTTGAAAGACTACCCAGCAACGCATCATCCAGAAACCAATCACCGGTTGATAAGGTCACAGATCCTGCTGAATAACTTCCTTTATCTCCGGAATCAAAATTCTCAAAAAACTGGCTGTGTGTGGTTCCTGTAAAAACCAATGTTAAAACAAATGACAGAAGTAATGCTTGAAGAAGTCTCATATAAAAAACAAAATTTGGTGAGCAGTAAAGATACGATTATGCTGTTAACTCTGTGTGAAATTACCGTATTCAAAGATATTCTAATTTTAGCTATGTTAGACTGCCTGTCAATAACCAACTACTGTATATGAAGCACTTTTTAGGCGGACTCATTCTCTCCTTGCTCCCAGGAGCCATCCTTTCCCAAACGGGCACCGAGGTATATCTTTTTGAATTGGCGCATACAGCAACTGGGTATGAAGTATCTGCACCATTGAATATTTCAGATAATGAAGGATATGATAACCAGCCTTCATTCACAAAAGACGGCAAAGCCATCTTATTTGCATCAACCCGAAACGGACAAACTGATATTTTATGGTACAATATTGAAACAGACACTAAAAAATGGATTACTGATACACCCGGTGGTGAGTACTCCCCTTTGTTAATGCCTGATGAAAAATATATTTCAGCTGTACGCCTTGATCCCGACGGGCTTCAGCTTCTCTACAAATATTCTGTTAAAGATGGGAGCTATGAACCATTGTTTGAAGACCTTGTTGT
This sequence comes from Balneolaceae bacterium, assembly GCA_006969905.1. Taxonomy (GTDB): domain Bacteria; phylum Bacteroidota; class Rhodothermia; order Balneolales; family Balneolaceae; genus Balneola. The sequence goes on from CP030887.1 coordinate 3,435,363, forward strand.
GGGCTACTACACATGGTTCTCAGATAACACTGTCTTTTCATTTGTTTTAGGTGACCCTCAAACACTTCGAGTTTTAAATATCAATGAAAAGCATACAACTATCCTGGCAGAGAATCCGGGACGTTCTATCCATCGTATTCCTTCTTCCAAATCAATAAGTTTTATTGATAAGAGTGATGCTGATACGTGGATAATTAAATCCATTACCCCAGGCAATGAAAACCTGATTGAGGTTATTGCTGAGACATTACCTCAAGTCGAGGATATGGTTTGGCTGGATGGTGAAACCGTACTTATGGGTAAGGAAAGTCAACTATACGTTCTGAATACGCAGGCAAAAACCAAACAATGGAAATTGATTGCAGATCTTTCCAAACATGGTGTTTCCGGAATCACCCGTTTGGCTTTCAATAATGGTAAACTGGCGTTGGTTGCTTCGGGTAAGTAACATTTACATTCGTGTATTTTCTTATCCTCCTGCAATCAATAGTAAATAATATTTGAAAATGAGCTTAGATAATAACAATCCTTTCATTGATTCAGAATTAACTACCATCCTGGTGGTATCTGATATGGAAGTATCGAAAAAATTTTATCTCCATACACTGGGAGCCGAACTTTTCAGAGAATACGGGGGTGACTCTGTAGTTTTGAAGTTTCTGAATAACTGGATCCTATTGGTGACAAGCGGCGATCCAACTAAAGACAAGCCCCAAACAGAATTTTTACCACCTATTGACAAGAATAAAGTAAGTCACTCTTTTACAATCCGGGTTAAAGACTGCCAGCAGTCTTACAGGCTGCTTAAAGAAAAAGGTGCAGAGTTTATCACTCCTCCGTTAAATTGGGGAGCGGAAACGCGATGTTTCTTTCATGACCCGGATGGCCACCTGTTTGAAATAAGTGAATATCGTAGCTAAAAAATGTACTAAGCTGAGTTCTAGATAGGAATATTCTCAATATATCTAAAAAGGTCATTCCGCAGCGAATGCCGGAATCCAGAATTGTACAAAGAGCAAAGTCCCGTTGCTAAAAGCCAAATTGGGATTCCCGTCTGCACGGGAATGACTTAAAAGTTTGCTTGAGCACTCTATTCACTAATTCTTATCTCGAACTCAGATTACTATCTCAAACCACTAGGCAATCCCTTACAAATACGGCTTACCGCATCATGGCTATGCAAACTCTCCAGGTGAGCACATCGCACTACAAAATCATGTATGCTGTTGTAGCTGTCCAGTTCTTTGTAGAGTAAACGGGCAGCATCTTCTACAAATTTCTGGTAAACACCATTAAGCTCTGCGAATGCCTGCTCGTCTTCTCTTTTTACCATAACCTGAGTTTCGGTTTTAAGCGCATGGCGGCAAACCTCAACTAAGTCTTCCACAAAAAATTCGTCTTTCAAAGCTACAGTTACATCTGCAACACTCCGTTGGCTGTGTGGAATAGCTGCAACATTTCGGGATTCACGGGCATGTTCTGCCAATTCATACGAACACGGGCAAGCACTGCTGTACACAAAATTGAGATGCATAAATTTTTGAAACTTCCCATAGTTATCCAACCGGCCTTCTAATGCTACTTCATAATACTGATATCCTTCCATTTCGGATCGCAGGCTTTTCAAAATCATCGGGTAGCTAAAACTGAGTCTGAGAAACGACTCCTGGCTATCCAGGTCTTCTTTATAGGCTTTAAGTACTTCTTCGAGCATATCCAGGGAGAAGACCTCATCTTTAAACTTGTAAAAAGTCCTCATGATGCGGCTCATATTAATACCTTTTTTTCCTGCATCAAGGCTCACATAACCATCTACCGAAACCTCAAGAGTAACAGGTTCTCCATCCCTTTTTTTGATTTTCAGCGGTAATTTAAAATTGGAAATACCAACCTGTTGAATGGGAACATTTGCTCCTTCGATCAGTGAGGCCGGGCCATTTTGCAGGTCCGGTAAAGATTCTTTGTACTCAGGAGAAACGGTGAATGTTGGGTCATAAAAACGACGAACTTGACTGGTAATCATATCTCTCAATATCTATAAATGAATAGTTTCTTTATTTTGTCCAGCGATAAGGACAATATTCAGCTATGTTTCGTTCGGTTTCAAATAGTTTAACCGAATACAGTAGGCTTCCGTCCGAAGCAGTTTTTTCCACATCTTCTTTGAGCTCCTCGAAAAATGCCTTCGCCAAATTTTCTGATGTAGGAATTATATCCTTAAGAAATGGCACATCCAGGTTCAGATTTCGGTGATCACAGGGCTCAAGAATTTTCTTCCTGATTATCGACTTCAGTTTACCAAGGTCAATTACATAGCCTGTATCGGGATCGGGTTCTCCGGCAACAGTAACTTCTATCACATAGTTATGCCCATGCCAGTTAGGGTAATTGCATTTTCCATAGGTTTCCTGGTTCCAACTGTCCGGCTTTGATGGATTATGCAACCGATGGGCAGCATTAAAGTGTGCTTTGCGTGTTACGTATATCACTTTTTTCTTTTTTGTGATATACAAAACCGAAGAGAATGCGTATGGGTTCCCTGTATAAAAATTTGAAATGCCCGCTGAAACAAAAAAGAGAACCCCAATTCCTTGGGGTTCTCCTGTGATCAGCACACCTCACAAGATTGTGAGACGTAAGTTTTTGAGGACTTATTTAATTAAAGTCATTTTTCTAAGCAGAGATATATTCTGGCCTGTTAAGCGATACAGATAGATACCACTTGCTAAGTTAGATGCATCGAATGACACAGTTTTAAGGCCTGCTGTTACCTGCTCGTTATTAATCAAAGTCGCGACTTCCTGGCCCAGCATGTTATACACCTTAAGAGTAACTCTCTGTGTAGCAGGTAAGCTAAACTCAATGTTGGTTGTCGGGTTGAATGGATTTGGATAGTTTTGGCTTAAAGAAACCTCAGATGGAAGGTCAATTAGTAACTCATCTTCAATATCTGTTACTAATCCTGTTCCTAAGAATCCATAAGCATCAAGCGCAGTCCAGCCTTCCAGCCAATTAGATCCGTCAAATGCACCAGCATAGTTTGTACTATAAAACCAGTTATCATCTAAAGACACAGCTTTTCCATACACGGGACTATCCGGAGAAGGCCTTGGATCAAGTCCGGCATCTGTTGTACGGCTGATCCCACCCAACTGCGGGTCAACAATTGTATTGCTATTGGCAGCTAACATGGTGGCTACAAAAGCAGCACTGGAAATATCAGCAATCGTTGATCCGGTACCAAAACTGAAGAACACACTGTTCTCAATATTCAGCGAGTCATTCTCCAGGCGGGCACGTGAATCAAAATCTGCCACCCCATCCACATCTTCTACCCGAACCGCAACACCCGGATGATCGGTGAATACAGAGTTTGTATACAATGCCCCTGTATTATCACGAAACTCCAGCATTTGCCCGGGATCACCAGACGGTGTTGACGCAACACCAGGGCCAATATAGGTAGCATTCGAAATTACAGGATAGGCGAACGGAGTTCCGGTTTCATCGCCCCCAGCTCCATCCATCTCTGCTGAACGACCCGCCTGATCACTGTCCTGGATCACAAACCAGAATTGGCCTTTACCACGGAATCCCTGATCCCAGTCAAAAGCATCATCATTGTTGAAGGCCGATACCAGGTAACGCGTGTTTACCGTACCACCAAACCACTCATAACCATCATCGCCACTGGCAAAAGATTCAATATACTCAATGGTGGTTCCTGCACCTACTCCACCAAGAGTCAGTCCCTGGATCTCGTTACCACTGCTGGAACCAATGTTGATCCCTGAATGGCGAATAGATACGTAGCGAAGTACTCCCGAATTGTCCATATCGTCGTTGCCACCGTAGCCAACCAAAGTTGGGTCGGTCTCGATCTCGTTTACTCCTTCAATGGTCGCTTCAACAGCGTTATTGGTGGTTGCACGTCCCAGAATAACAAGGCCACCCCACTCTCCAACATCATCTTTGGTCAGGTTGGCATCATCCTCGGCCGTAAATATAATTGGGTTACTTGGAGAACCTTCGGCAAAGATCTTAGAGCCCCGGGTAATGACCAGGCCGGTGGCATCCAGGTCCTGGCCAGCGCCTCCACGCACGGTGGTTCCTGCTTCGATGTACAGGTTGGCACCGTTGGTAACGAAAATCATACCGTCCAACAGATATTCATTATCCGCTGTCCAATATGTATCTTCGGTTATATTGGCAGTAATGGTTTCCATACCAGCCGTTCCTTGTGCAGCAAGATGACCATAAGCGTCAAGAGCTGTCCACCCTTTCAACCAATTGTTTCCTCCAAATGCTCCTTTGTAAGAAACTTCACTAAAGAATGAATCATTTGGTATAACAGCGCCACTAAGAAGAACACTATTTCCAGGCCTTGGATCAAGTCCGGCATCTGTTGTACGGCTGATCCCACCCAATTGTGGATCAACAATTATATTATTGTTGGCACTTAACATGTCAGCCACAAATGTAGCACTGGAAATATCAGCAATCGTTGATCCGGTACCAAAACTGAAGAACACACTGTTCTCAATATTCAGCGAGTCATTCTCCAGGCGGGCACGTGAATCAAAATCTGCCACCCCATCCACATCTTCTACCCGAACCGCAACACCCGGATGATCGGTGAATACAGAGTTTGTATACAATGCCCCTGTATTATCACGAAACTCCAGCATTTGCCCAGGATCACCAGACGGTGTTGACGCAACACCAGGACCAATATAGGTAGCATTCGAAATTACAGGATAGGCGAACGGAGTTCCGGTTTCATCGCCCCCAGCTCCATCCATCTCCGCAGAACGACCCGCCTGATCACTGTCCTGGATCACAAACCAGAATTGTCCTTTACCACGGAATCCCTGATCCCAGTCAAAAGCATCATCATTGTTGAAGGCCGATACCAGGTAACGCGTGTTTACCGTACCACCAAACCACTCATAACCATCATCGCCACTGGCAAAAGATTCAATATACTCAATGGTGGTTCCTGCACCTACTCCACCAAGAGTCAGTCCCTGGATCTCGTTACCACTGCTGGAACCAATGTTGATCCCTGAATGGCGAATAGATACGTAGCGAAGTACTCCCGAATTGTCCATATCGTCGTTGCCACCGTAGCCAACCAAAGTTGGGTCGGTCTCGATCTCGTTTACTCCTTCAATGGTCGCTTCAACAGCGTTATTGGTGGTTGCACGTCCCAGAATAACAAGGCCACCCCACTCTCCAACATCATCTTTGGTCAGGTTGGCATCATCCTCGGCCGTAAATATAATTGGGTTTTGAGCTGTACCTTCGGCAAAGATTTTAGAGCCCCGGGTAATGACCAGGCCGGTGGCATCCAGGTCCTGGCCAGCGCCTCCACGCACGGTGGTTCCTGCTTCGATGTACAGGTTGGCACCGTTGGTAACGAAAATCATGCCATCCAGCAAATATTCGTTATCAGCAGTCCATTCAGTATCAGTTGTAATATTTGAGTTTACAACTACAGTTGTTTGAGCCATTGCGAGAAATGGAACAAGCAAAAGAATTGTACTAAGTAGCGTTGTTTTCTTCATGTACTTTTTTATTTATTGTTAGGATTAAAGGATTGCATTCTTCTAAATTTTATATTTGATACCCAAAGAAAAAGTCCTGCCCCGTTTGTACTTTTGATAAATGTATTCATCACCATTAAATAATTGTGATTGCACAATATCAGGGTCAAGTATATTGCTGACTTTGAAACTGAGTTCATAGTTCTTCCAGAGTGTTTTACTTGAGGTAAAATTCAACGAACTGTATCCTCTTTCAAAAATATCCGGAGTAGCCCCTTCGGCTACAATTGAAAGCCGATCTGCAAAATAGTTATAGCTAATTGATGAGTTTAAACCATTTTCAGGGTTAGAGTACCCCAGATCAAAATTGAATAGATAGGGCGACTGTCCCTGAAGCTCTCTTATTGGTTCAGCACCTTCTTTTGCATTACGGATCACTATTAATTCAAGCTCAGGTATATCAACCTCGGAATGTACTAATGTGAAGTTCGTTGCCATAGAAAAGTTTCTAATCGCATCAGCTATGAAACCCAGGTTTTTCCGTACTTCTATTTCAACACCGTATACTCTTCCTTCTTCTACATTTTGAATGGATAGTGCATCGTTTCCAAGGTCAGTTCGGATAACGCGTTCAATAGGGTTTTCCAAGTTTTTATAAAAACCACTTATCGCCAGAATCTCACCAATCCCAGTAAAATATTCCCATCTTAGATCATAATTAGTGATCAGAGTTCTTTGCAGATTCGGGTTACCCTGAAACAATAATCCGCCTACATAATCAAATGTTATATAAGGGGCCAACTCCCTAAAAGTAGGCCGGGCTATAGTTTTTGTGAATGCAGCACGAACATTCATATTCTCTGACAGACTGAATATTCCATTAATTGAAGGCAGATAATCAGTATTAGAAAGTGAACCTACCTCCATAGAAGTATCCTGACTAATCACTTCTATTTCTGCTTTTTCGGCTCGAACACCACCAATTAACTTAAACCAATCAGTAATTGGCAATTCTGACATGATATAGGCCGCAGAGACATTACTTGTTGCATCATAATTACTTCTCGGTGCTGAAGCATCTTGTACATAGTTTCCGAACTGAGGCCTTCCACTATTGCTATACCCCAATATACCTAAGGAGTCAAAAAATGCATCCACATCACCTTGTACATCATTAAATGTCAAGTTTTGAGTATCTGTGTAGAAGTCAAATCGTTTCTCATTAAAATCTCGTTCAACATCTACTATGTTACCTCCAAATTTGACATTTCCTGCTGCTCCATTTACTGAATTAAAAGGTATCGTAATATCTAGTCCTAAGGTGGTATTGGCTTCTTCAAGATCCCGGTAAAAACGACCCGGTCTCTGAAAATTATTAGTTGGGCTTGAGTATAAAACAGCACCTGAAGGAAAAGTATCTACCTGAGTAGTGAAATATCGTAAATCAGGCTCATCTTGAGTGTTAGTCGCACTTGAAGCTTTCCATTCAATAGTAGTTTTCAAAAGATTTTCAAAATAGCTCTTCCCACTTAGTTGAAAAGAAGTAAGGCTCCGTTCTGTATACTGAACAACCCTAGTTTGAAAAACACCATCCGGTATATCAAATTGAAACCCTTCCAAATACCTGCCTGATGCAGTACCACTTTGGGTTCTAAGAAAACGCGCAGATATTTTATGATTTTCTGTAAGCCTGTATGAAAGGGTTGCCATACCTCCCCAATCCACATTCCGTTCCCCTTTACTATCCCCAACATCTAATCTCCTAAACAGTAAGTCAGATTCAAAAAAGTTTCCAACCAGATCATACCTGGCAACATTACCATCATTATAGCCCGAGTAACTTTGACCGTAAGAAAAACTTGCCGTGTAGCCTAAATCATTACCCAAAAAGGAAAGCTGATTTCCAATGGAAAAGCCATAGCTTTGGTTCATTGAGCCATACTGCTCTCTTGGACGAAACTCATTATTAAATGATTTTGACAACCTGTCTAAAGTTTCTGCAGCCTGTGGGTCACTTCTTGTATCTCGTAATGCCGGAAATTCTTGGCCTGAAGCAAGGAAATCTTGTACTTCTTTCGGGATTTCTCTCCTTCCCCCATCAAAACCCAAAAAATCTGTATCGCTTGGATCGCCAATCAATAGGTCATTAAAAGTCGCTTGTGTGTTGAACCCCGTAGAAGCAGAAAGCTGAAAAGAGAATGTCGTTGGAAAATCTTTAGTTGAAATATCAACCAAACCACCACTAAAATTCCCCGGTTTATCAGGAGTAAAAGTTTTTAGTGTTACAATATTCTCTAAAAGATTACTGGGAAAAATATCGAGCTGAAATGATTTTCTGTTTGGATCAGCAGAAGGAAGCTCAGATCCATTTAGGTGAGTACTGGTATACCTATCACCAAGCCCTCTTATGTAAACATATTTACCGTCTACAACAGAAGCACCAACTACCTTTTTTAAAGCTCCGGCAGCATCGCCACTACCAGAGTTGGAAATAGTTTCTGCGCTAATTGCATCGCTAAAGGCAATTGATTTCTGCCTTTGACGAAGTAGGCCGGCTTCATTATTTAGCACTGCTTCTGCAGTAACTGTTATTTCACCCAAAAGCTCGGTTTCTGGTTGTAAAGCAATATCCAGTTTTAAAACCTGACCACTTTCCAGAACTACGTTTGTAATTCTTTGAGTGGAGTAAGAAATATAGCTTACAACCAATACATAGGTACCGGGATCTACACTTCGTATCGTATAATTCCCGTCAATGTCAGAGGCTGCGCCTTTTGAAGTACCTTCTATAAAGATACTTGCCCCGATAATAGTTTCGCCACTTTCGGCGTCAACCACAGTTCCTGTGATTTGTCCTCGTTGTTGTGCAAAAAGACTCGTGCTAAATGCAAAAACGAGAATAAAGATAAGTATGTTTAGAGTTTTCAATTGTGTGCTGATATTTATTATTTGATCACATTCATTTTGATGTGATCAAATTTATCAGCTAAGCTTTGCGGTACTGTTACCCCGGCTTAATGCTTTTGTTACCGCTGTGTTACTCTAATGTTAAGAACAGCCTTTAGGATTCTTTTTCGGGCGTTTCGTCCTTTGCCTCTTTTTTATTTTTTATATCAGAAGTCTCAGAACTTGACTCTTCCTCAGAAATTACCTCGGCCTCTTCAGTCTTTTCTTCTTCCTTCTTTCCATTCTTTCTCTCTGCACCAAACATTCCTTCCGGGTATTTGCCATGAGGACGATCGCCGAGTAACTCACGAAGCGCATAATGATCTACCACTTCTTTTTCGAGTAAGCTTTGAGCTAAGGCTTCAAGCTTGTCTCTGTATTTTGTAAGTAACTCATAAGTACGATCATAGTTTTCCTGAATGATCCCACGAACGGCTAAATCAATTTTATTGCTGGTCTCAGGAGAATACTTTCTATTAAATCCATAACTATTCTCAGGGTTGTTTGAATCGCGAAGTGAGATATAACCCAGTTCGTCACTCATACCGTACTCAGCAACCATTGCGTATGCCAGATTGGTGATACGCTCTAAATCATTTTGTGCACCTGTAGAAATCTTTCCAAATACAATTTTCTCTGCAATTCGACCACCCAATAACCCACAAATTCTATCATTAAGTTCTTCGGTATTCATCAGAAAACGATCTTCAAGCGGAGAGTGTAATGTATAACCCAGTGCAGCTAACCCTCTTGGTACAATACTTACTTTAAGAACCGGATCAGTATGTTCTAAGTACCAGCCTACTACTGCATGTCCTGCTTCATGATAGGCAACGATCTTTCTTTCTTCCGGGCTTATCAGTTTATTCTTCCTTTCAAGCCCTGCAATTACTTTCTCAATAGAATCCTGAAAATCAATCATTTCGATTTTTTTCTTTCCACGGCGTGCGGCAATAAGTGCAGCTTCATTACAAAGATTGGCAAGCTCGGCACCTGCAAACCCAGGGGTTTGAGAAGCCAACACTTTTAACTCGATGTCATCCGATAGAATCAGGTTTTTAACATGAACTTTCAGCACTTCTACCCTACCATTCAGGTCAGGCTTATCGATAAGTATTTGACGATCAAAACGACCCGGTCGTAACAGTGCGGAATCTAATACATCCGGGCGGTTAGTAGCTGCCATCAGAATCACCCCTTTATCAGAGTTGAAACCATCCATTTCACTCAGCAACTGGTTGAGTGTGTTTTCCCGCTCATCATTTGAGCCCATCATCATACCTTTACCACGACTTCTACCAATAGAATCAATCTCATCAATGAATACGATACAGGGAGCTTTTTCTTTTGCCTGCTTAAAAAGATCACGAACCCTTGCAGCACCTACACCCACAAACATTTCAACAAAGTCGGAACCACTTAAACTGAAAAAAGGTACATTCGCCTCACCTGCTGTGGCTTTTGCTAAGAGGGTTTTTCCGGTTCCGGGAGGCCCCACCAGTAATACACCTTTAGGCAATACACCACCCAGCTTGGTAAACTTCTGTGGATTTCTAAGGAACTCTACAACTTCTTCTACTTCAGCTTTTGCCTCTTCTAATCCGGCAACATCTTTAAAAGTTACTTTTGTGTCTTTCTGTTGATCGTATAAAGAAGCTTTGTTCTTGCCAATATTAAGGACCTGCTGTCCCGGGTTCATTTTTCGAAGAATGAATACCCAGAATCCAATAGCCAAACCGATCATCAGTAACCATACAAATACACCGCTGAACCAGTCTTCTTCAATAAGAACTTCATATTCCACATTATTGGCATCCAGGATCGGGCGGATATCATCGTCCCGTAACATAGTGGTAGTAAATATCCTGAACCCCTGAGAGTCGCTTAAATTGAAACTATTGTTTTGCTCTTCAGCAGGCGGTCGTATGATACCGTCTGCAATAGCTTTATCATTGAATTCTCCACGTATAGTTGTTCCATTCTTAATAAGAATCTCGTTGATATAGCCTTCCTCTATATACTCAAGAAACTTGCTGTACTTTATATTGGTAGAAGTCTGTACACCGGAATAAATAAATTGGGCAACTAATAAAGCGAATAAGATCACTAAAAATCCCCATGTCGGAAATTTTGGTGTACCTGTACCAGGCTTCTTAGAAGGTGGTTTTATATTCTTTTTTGGAGCGGATTTTTTATCTGCCATTCAAATAAACTTATATGCTATGCGTGAAAACGTTCAAATATAATGATTAAAGATAATCTTTATATGCTCTTAAATTATTTAACTACTTAGTTTCAAAAAACGTGCCAGTAATCTGTTTATGACAAATCATCAAAGGAAATGATTTCTCCCTCTGCGGTTTGCATTTTCATCCCCTCATTTTTTGGGACCAACCGACCTATAACGGTTAAATCGTTAAAGTGTTCCGCAAATCTTTCTACTTCTTTCTCAGGTAATGTAAAAAGTAATTCTAAATCTTCCCCTCCAAAAAGGGCATACCGGTCTACGTCTTCTTCCATCTCATCAGCTACATGCCTGGTTTCTATTGCAATTGGCAGCGCAGCCTGGTACAAATAGGCTCCCGTACCAGATGCGCCGGCCAGCTCGCTTACTTCATTAATCAAACCTTGTGTCAGGTCAATCATAGCAGAGGGTTTAATTTCTTCCTCTTTTAATGCTTGTATAAGGTCTACTCTTGCTTTGGGAACTAACTGCCTTTTTACTACAAACTCGTATTCAGATAAATCCGGTTGGATGCCATCATCACCATGTTCTTTCCAAAACTTTTTTTCTCTCATTAATACCCGTAAACCCGCAAGTGCTCCGCCCAAATCTCCGGTTACACATAATGCGTCCCCTTCTTTACCTCCTGACCTGAATGCAATTTCATGGGCTTCTGCTTTTCCATAAGTTGCTATAGTGATTACAATATTTGAGTGATTTGCAGTTATATCTCCCCCTACAACTTCTACTTCATATTCATGCCCCGCAGCATAAATCCCTTTATATAAGTCTTCCACCATTTGCACTGACTGACGGTTTGGCAATGCCATACTGACCAGAACAGAAGTCGGTTTACCATTCATGGCAAGAATATCACTTATAGCAGCGCTTATAATTTTGTATCCTAAATGGTGGAACGGTGTATAGGTTATATCAAAATGGACTCCCTCCACAAATGTATCCAAACTGAGTAATGTGAGATTTCCATTTTCCTCACGTATTACCGCCGCATCATCGCCAATAGCTTTTATAGTTTCCTGATTTGAAAAACTTTCAAATTGATCGATAGCTTTAAGCAGGCCATTTCTTCCTACACTTTGGATGGATTTGAATTCTTCACTCATTACTTAGTTCTTATAAAATAAAAAAGGCAACCACGCCAAGCATGGATGCCTAAATATGAAATTAAATCAGAATTAGTTCTCGTTCTTTGTAGAGTAGTTAATTCTGAATGCGCTGGCCTGTTTCAATTCTTCCTGTACATCGGTAAGGAGGCCGAACTCGGAATCTTTATCAACCCGGAGTGATACAATCATTCGTGGTTCTTCTAGAAGTTTGTCATACATAATGGTTCTAATTGCACCGATATCCGGTTGTATAGAATCATCAATTTGAACTTTATCTTCTCCCAGCCGATTACCTGGTAAACGCTCCGGACCTATGTATATATATGAAACAAGGCGCTTCTCTTCAATCTTCTCTATGTTTCCTGCCTGGGTTAAGTCTACCCTTACTTTAAGAGTAACTTCTCGCAAAACGGTAGTTACCATAAAGAAGAACAGAAGCATGAATACAACATCTGGCATCGCGGATGTAGGAATTTCCTGCTTACTGCCGGCTTGCTTTTTCTTAAAATTCGCCATTCTTAATCCTTATCAGGTTCTGCGATTGATATTTTCTTAGGATAGATATCATTGACTGCTTCTTCCTGTTCATCATTCAAAGAAGCATAATCTCTGCCATAATTGGCACGAGCTACTTCATTTCTCAACTCACGGTAAGTTCCCATTACTTCATCCAACATATCAATGTAGATACGATATGGGGTCTCGCGTACGGTTTTGATGGATACTACCGCAGCTTGTGGGCTTATGGGCAATGTTTCAAGATTATCAGGATTTTTAATAAAGGTTTTTAGCTTTTCCTTTACTTCACTCAATTGCACTAGTTCCTCATCCATAAGAATCTGCCCTTCTGCACTTACCAGTATTTTCATCAGGTTTCTCTCACGGATGGGTGGAGGCTCCTGAGTTGGATCTAACGGTGGCGGAAGAACCAATCCTATCCCGGTATCAACATTAATTGTTGTTGTTACGAGGAAGAAAATGAGAAGAAGAAAAGCAATGTCAGCCATTGACGATCCGTTAATGGTTGCATCTTCTCTTTTTCGTTTTTTTAAAAGCATAATCGTATGATTAAAACTTGAAGGTTCCGCGCAAACCGGTAAGGGCAATCGAAAGTACCATACCGGCCATGAGTACTCCTGCCGTCATTACACCTGCTTTTGGAAAATCGCCAAGCAATGCAAAGCTAACTCCAAAAACTATAAAAGGTACCGACATTAAGCCTATCCTCTTTACATCTTGCTTACCTTGTGAGAGGCTTTTAATTCCAGACACAATCATTGCAAGTACACCAAGAGCCATCAATCCTATCGCTAGAGCTACGCTAATTGTAACCATAATAGTCTCCGTTTATTGTTAGGATTATTCTGAATCTGAGCTGGTATCTACTGCAGGAGCAACTAATGGCTTACCTTCATTCAAAAGAATGATTGAGTCAATAAGAGTTATAGAGCTTTCTTCCATTTCAGCAATCAACCGGTCAATTTTGGATACACAGTAGTTGTAACCAATTTGAAGTATAATACCTGCAATAAGACCACCTGCAGTTGTTAGAAGTGCCGTTTTAATACCACCGGCTACAATACTTGGGGAGATATCAGCAGCAGCCTGGATGTCGTCAAAGGCCTCGATCATACCTACTACCGTGCCAAGGAACCCGAATAATGGAGCGATAGCAATAAAGAGAGATAACCAAACCAAACCGCGCTCAAGGAAACTCATCTCGATGGAACCGTATGCAGCGATTGCTTTTTCTGCAGCATCAATACCTTCATCTGCACGCATAAGTCCAGCCTGAAAAACAGAAGCAACCGGGCCACGGGTTTGTGCACAAAGTTCTTCAGCAGCGGGAATACCACCTTCCTGAAGTGCTTCCTGCACATTAACGATAAATTTGCGTGTGTTAATGTCTGCAAGGTTAAGTGTGATAATTCTTTCAAGGAAAATTGCGAGACCAAGGATCAGGGTAACCAATACCGGCCACATCCATCCGCCATCATTTCCTTCGTTAAATTTCTCTACGATTAAGTTAAAAAAGCCTTCATTTGCTGGGGCTTGAAGTAGAAATAGAGCAATCGACGATGCCATGTTCACTCCGATAATTATTTAAAGTTATAGTCAAAGATTAATGAAGCGAAAGGATAGGTCATTTTGCAGTAAATGTCAAAGTAGTAAAGCCTCAAAAAGTTAACTTTGAGTAAAGATCAGCCGTTTTTTACACTATTTCTTTTTTATTAGCCATTTACAAAAATCAGATTAAAATATTGCATTAACAACCAGTTTAACAGAATGCAAAGCAGGACGGTTTTTTATGGTTCTTCCGTCATAATTAAGGCTGAACCTGAGAAGATTGTTTAACCGGTACGTTGCCGACATATTCCATATTAAATTAAACCCTTCGCCTGTTCCTTCTGTAAGTTCAAAAGCACCGAATGATGACGAAGCTCCATTGACAATCGTATTTCTTATTTCAAAAAAGGAATTGGATTGAATTTTTTTAAATAAAAATGCCCTGTTTGTACTTCTCAGTTTAATTATTTTTGCAGTGGTTTTTTCTGTGGGTTCCTTATCTGTTTTAAATGTATAGTTCCCCACTAAGCCTGTTCTCCAGGAGCGATTAATGGTGGCATCAATACCGAGTTCGATTCCCTGGCTATGTATATCAAAATTTCTGTTGCTGAGTGAAGAGCTTTCTGTTTGATTTGTGGATTGATTAACTCCTGCCCGTGCCTGAATTCTTGGAGTTACATCAAACATTGTCCTCACTGCAAAAGCGTCAGTAAAGGAACTCAAAATCTCTGAACTCCTCCGGCTTTTGGATCTCAATTGATTATAACGTACAAATACATCAATACCTTCCGAGGCCGGAAGTAGATCTATCTCTTTTTCCCAGCTTATGCGTCCTTGTATGGTAGTACTGTCATTTCTGAAACTATCGAGGCGAAGCAGGTATACATCCCGGAGATCATTTGTAGTTGAATTCTCTTGTATATCAATGCGTGAGCGTATTTTTATATTACCCACAAGGTTTGAAAAACTATTGTTCTCATTCAGAAAACCAAAGGGATTGAACTCATTTCGAAAGCGGGTTTTTAGATCAATAACCGGGAACAGTTCATCTGAAGGGAGTAACTGACGAAGATAAATTCCCTCATTAGGAGATAGCTCCGGGAAAAATTCATCTATTTGTTCTACCCCGTCTTCGTTCAAATCGTCCCAGACATATTGCCCCAGCTCTGGACCAACTTCGATATAAGTTTCCTGAAAAAGGGCCTGCCTCTGGGTATTCGCCTCATATAAAACTTCCCCGTTCCATTTTTCGGATGATAATTCGTAATTCGTATTAGATCTAATGAGCAATCCATTTCGATTGGAATTGCCCTTTTGTTGAAAGGATTCTGTAAATGTTTTTGATCGAAATCTTAACTGGCTTCTTGACTGAAAAAATGCTGACGGGTTTATATTGAAGAGAAACTTATGCTCAAGAGCATCTGATTCTTTTTGGAGTTCATCATCAAGAACCCTGTTTTCCTTTCTTATCAGGATGGCATAATCAACGGATAATTTTTCTGTTGTAAACCTAAGGCCGGGACCTACCTCGTAAAAGGAAAAAGAAGTTTGCAACAGCGAATCAGCTTGAATATTTCTTTCAGTGCGGTTTTCCTGCCAAAAACTCATATATGGGGTCAATGAGTTTTCACTAACCATGAATGAATTACTGACTGAACCTATTTGACGAAACCAATTCCCCTCACGGTTCTGAAAATCACTATCACTTAACACCCAATCCTGTTCATAATCTACCTGGACTTTACCTTCCTCTTTTAGCCCTAATACAAAAGCCTGCCTTGAACTCGAAAAACCCGTTCTGTCTACAAAGCCATAAGAACCTTCCACAAATGACTGCTCTCCAAAATCTAACTTCAAATCAGCTTCATTAATGGACTCCCGGGTTCTCTCGTTCGACTGTATGTCCCATTTACGATCAAACTCAATATCGCGTGTACGCTCAAAAAACTCGAAACGCTCTCCGGAATACCTTCTCTGAATATTGGCGCTCAACATACCCACCCCGGCTTGTACCTGCTTAACTGCAAGCCCGGTTATATACGAATAGTCTACATTATCATCATCATCGATAGATGAAAAACGGTTTTGATCATAATCGCTGGCAGCAAATTCGCCATAGAATTGAACTTTATCGGAGAGTGCAAAAGCCCCATTCAAAGCCGCCATTTGTTGCTTTATAGGAGAAGGGAGTTTTCGGAATGGATCGTAACTTCCCTGCCCCGGCCCAATCCATTCGTATGAAATCCCGTTAACTGCATTTCCTGACCGGATGTAGCTTCCGTTTTGATCTCCGACATTCGAAAACCGAACCCTGTAAATATTTTCCGGTGAACCTGGTTTATTCACATAAATTGAAAAAGTCTCCCCACTCACTGTTGTATCTACTAATGCATACAGAATGTTGGTTTCATCGTCTGTATCAGGATTGTACACTTCCGCGCCTGAAACAACTGCATTATCTGTATTATCTCCTACCTGTTTAAGCAGCTCAATATCATCTTCTGTAAGGGTTTGCTGCGATAGTAAATCATTACCATCAGCCTGTCGAATAACAGTAGCATTTAACTTAAATCGTCCATCTCCTAAAGTTGCACCACCTTCAGCGGCTACCAATGTCCTGTTGAAGTTTTGATCAATGTATTCGTACTCAATTAAAATCCTGGTCTCGTCTTTGATTAACAGGTTATTTGTGAAGTAGACTTCCCCAAGCCCATAATCAATGATGTACTCATGCTCTTCTCCTCTTTTCACTTGCTGGCCATTTATGAATACTCTTTCTGTACCGGCCAGGATAATCACGAATTCTTCTTCCTCATTCCCCGTCAGGCGATACGGTCCCTGAACCCCATCCTGCCCCTGAAAAAGCCTGCTATTAAAACGCCCCCTTACAACTGAAGCCACTCCGCTGTAATTACCGGCTTTTGAATTGTTATAACCGGCGGCACCTTGCAACCTCCTATTTAGACGGGCAAACGTGCTTTGCTCAAAGCTCACATCCACATCTCCCATTTGCAGCAGTGTGGTTGGGGATTGTACCTGTATAAACACGCGATCAAACTCCCGGAGGTTTTGGGTAGTACCATCGGGCTGGATAGGTATACTTCTATCAGTCAGAGCTGCTTCAATACGAAGATTTTCTGTCAACTCACCGGAGAGTTCAAAATTAAGTCCACTCTCCAAAGCAAAATCCTGGTTGGTTCCCACAATTATTCCCCTGCTCAAACTCCCTCTTTGATTCAGGTTTGAATAGTTAACTGAGGATTGGGCCTGGTTAGAAAAAATCCGGTTTGAAAGTGAATCTTCGTCTGTAGCAATTAAGGATGAATCAAAAACTGAAAAGCTTTCGGGTTCATATACCCTCCTCAGAGACAATGGAATTATATCAAATGAAAGGAAAAGACTATCAGTTTGGATGTTTGATAAACCAGTTGTATCCGTCAATGAAAAGAACCCACCTATTTCTTTATAGGCCCATTGGTTTTGGGCGAGCAAGGTGTTACGGGTAGTACGAACAACAATTGATTCGGGGATAATCCATTCCCCTATAAAATAGGTTGAATCCGTTTTTACAGGACTCAGCGTTACTTCGCTTTTCAAGGTTGTTTGTGCCTTTGATTCAAAAACACAAAAAAAGCACAGACTCAAAAAAGTCAGAAAAGATAAGAGTCTATGCTTTTTATAAAATACCGACAGGAGCGTTGAACTTATTAGTGATTACCTAAGGCTAAAGCTTTCGGGCTTCAGGTTCAACTTTTAACGATTTTTGAAAGCAGCTATTCCTTCTTCCAAAAATTCAATAAACTTTTCTGCTTTGGTATAACCCAGCACCTGATCAATTACCAGGTCACTGTTTGGATCATAGATAACATACGTAGGTAATGCGATATTCCCCGTAAGCTCAAATTGTATCATTTGATTTTTTTGTGCATTAGCACCACCATCTGTATACAACTTTACAAGTTCCATTTCCGCGAAACCTGCCTGCACTGCTTCCAGAGGAAATACATTACTTTCCATAGCCCTGCAATTGGTACAAGTGTAACCTGTGAAATCTATAAATATAGGTTTTCCGGATTCTCTTGCTGCAGCTTTTGATGCTTCAAGATCCTGGCTCCAGCCTTCATCTGCTGAAATAGCAGAGCCTCCGGCCCCGATTGAAGCAACCAGGCTCACATCAGTTGGTTGTTTAGGGGGAAGCCAGGCATCCCAAATTCCTAAAGAAGAACCCATCAAACCGGGAATTAAATAGAAGCTGAATACCAGTAAAGGCATTGCTAAAAGAAGCCGCCCTGTAGAAATATGCTCCGGCTTTTTTTCGTGCTTCAAGGTTATAAACCCTAATACATAGAAACCAGCAATCATAAAAATGACGATCCATGCAGCAATAGTAAACGGACGGGACACTAATCCCCACTGCCAAACCAGATCGGCATTTGACAGGAACTTAAATGCAGCTGCCAGCTCGATAAAGCCCAGCAAAACTTTTACGATGTTCATCCATGAACCACTCTTAGGCAGAGATTCCAGCCATTTCGGAAACATGGCAAACAACACAAAAGGACTGGCAAAAGCAGCTGAAAAACCGATCATCCCCAGAATGGGATAAAACCATTCCCCACCTACGGTAGCTGTAAATACTACACCAACAAAAGGTGCTGTACATGAGAAGGAAACCGCACTTATGGTAACAGCCATAAACAGAATACCCAGGATTCCTGAGCTCTCATTGCTTTTCCTGTTCAGGAAGTTCGTGAGTTGGTGAGGGAGTTGAAGCTCGTACATCCCCAGAAGGCTAAACGCAAACGCAACCAATACCACCGCAATCATCAGGTTTACGAAAGGATTGGATGCGAAATTCTGAGCCCCTGAAGCCCCCAACAGTGCTGCCAGTACAACACCAATGATGGTAAAGGTCGCTACGATCGCTATCCCAAACCAAATAGCAGCACCTACACCTCTTTTCTTATCAGATTGTTTTGAGAAATAGGAAACGGTAAGTGGTATCATCGGGAATACACATGGCGTTAACAAGGCAGCAAAACCCGCCAGAATAGCTACCCACATAAAAGAGAATACACCTTCACTTCCCAGGCCACCTCTTGAACTGGTTATCTCAGCCTTATTACTGCCTGCCTCAGCACCTTCAGCAATTACATCCGCCACACCAACTACTTCAACAGCAGCAATAATGGATTTTCTTTTAGGGGGCAAACAAACCCGGTCGTCACAAACCTGGTAAAAAACTTCTATATCCAGGTTTTGCCTGCCCTGCTGATCTGCCCTGACAGCCACAGGTATTTCAAAGCTGGCATAAGTGGAATGCCAGCCTAATTCTGCCTCAAAATTGGGGTCAAATTCGATATCCGCTTTCGACTCCACCACATCACCTGCAATAATAAAATTGTCTGATTTGGCTGAAAATTCTGTTGGATAGGGCCCTGCATCCGGATCATTTAAAACAGAATAGAGGTGCCATTCACCTTCAATAGAGGCTTCAATAATAATAGAAAAAACTTCCCCGGCTTTTACCTGCTCGGGTGCTTCCGCCACATCGTACTTAACGGGATCGGGAATCTGTGCATAAATAAAAAATGGGGATAACACCGCTAAGGTGATCCCCATCAAAAAAGTTTTAAATAATTTCATTGGAAGTAGTTTAAAATAATTACATGCCTTATTCGGCTTTAACTACCCAGAACTTCACTTGAGGTTTCAGATCTCCAACCAGGTTTACAGTAGCCGAAAACTCGCCTAAAGCTTTTACTTCCTGGTCTAGGGAAATATTCCTTCTGTCTACAAAAATTTCACGTTCAGCCAATGCATCAGCAATTTGTACATTGGTAACTGTTCCGTGAATTTTATCGTCCTCTCCGGTAGTTACGGAAATAGTAACTGATGTAGACTCTAAAAGTTGTGCCAATTCTTTAGCTTCCTGAACAGTTAGTTCTGCCCGTGCAGCCGCTTGTCTCATTCTCATTTCATGCTCTGCAATACTACCCTTGGTAGCCAATACTGCTTTTGCCTGAGGGATAAGGTAATTACGACCGTAACCGTCTTTTACATCAACAAGCTCTCCGGCCTGTCCTAATTTTTCTACGTCTTCTTTAAGAATTACTTTCATGATGGATACTCTTTATTTATCGAAGGTTTTCGGCTACATATGGCATTAATGCCAGGAAACGAGCTCTTTTAATAGCTGTGTTTAGCTGGCGCTGATGCTTTGAACTTGTTCCGGTAACTCGCCGGGGAAGGATCTTACCCTGATCGTTTGTGAAACGTTGTAAGGTATCTACATCTTTATAGTCGATGTACTCAACACCCGCTTTGGTAAACTTACATTGCTTTACTTTGCGAATGGCTTTTTTAGGATGCGATGGATTCTTAATCATAATAAATCTCTTTTTTGATGAATGGGTTAGTCTTGTGCTTCAGCAGCTTCTTCTTCCTCTTCAGCAACAGCAAAAATGTCAATCAATTCATTTTTGCGCTGAAGCTCTCTGTGGCGAAGCATCTTTGCGTCATACTTAAGGGTGATGTAGCGTAAAATATCATCATCAATCCGTAAGGCACGTTCGATTTTTGCAATCGCTTCGCCCGGAGCAGTGAAGTACATATTTACATAATAACCACTTCTTTTCTTATCGATTTCGTAAGCGAATTGTCGCAAACCCCACTCATCGATTTCGTCTATTTCTCCACCGTTATCTTCAATCAGTTTGGTAACTTTGTCAACGGTTGCTTTGAATTTATCCTCCTCCAGAACAGGATTCAGGATATACGTAAACTCGTAATAGTTTTTACTCATGATAGGTATTAGGTTTCTGTGGATGTTTTCAATTGAAAACAGCTACCCCGGCACTTTGCCCAAGCAGCAGAAGGCGATAAAGATACAGCTTTAATAAATCGTTTACAATATCAGCGAACGGGTAAAGCAGTACCTACAAAAGAATTTAACGTATCCATAATCCCATCCAGTGGTAACACCGGCTCAACTCCATAGTAAATGGTCAGAACAGCTAAAATAACCAGTGCTCCTTTGTATAAAAGTGTGGGTGAAAATAGCTCGGTTTCTTTGTGTGCTTCGCGGAAGTAAAGATATACCATAACCCTTAAATAGTAGTATACTGAAGCAGCACTTGCCAGCACTCCGATAACAGCCAGCGTTATCATCTCTGCATTTACGGCTGCTGCAAATACATAGTATTTCCCAACAAATCCCACAAAGGGAGGAATTCCTGCCAGCGAGAATAAGAAGATGGAGAGCATGATACCCATGATCGGTTGTTTAAAACCCAATCCGGCTAGGTTGTTTACATCAGAGAAATCAAGTCCTTTATTACGCTCATAGTAGGCAACTACGCCAAATGCACCCACATTCATCAACGTGTATGCAAACAAGTAGAAGAGTACTGCATTGTAGCCCTCAAAAGTTCCGGTAGCTAAGCCTACCAGTGCATAGCCTGCATGGGCAATACTGGAATAAGCCAACATACGTTTCACATTATCCTGTACCAGGGCAATGATGTTACCAAATACCATAGTGAGTATCGCTACAACCACCAATACATTTTGCCAATCCAAGCCTTCTACCGTTGGAAGTGCACGTGACAATACCAAAATCATAGCTACAAAAGTGGCTGCTTTTGAAGCGGTGGCCATGTAAGCCGTTAAGGTAGTTGGTGTAGCCTGGTACACATCCGGAGTCCACATGTGGAAAGGAACAGCCGAAATCTTGAACAAAAAACCGATGAGTAATAAAGCTGCACCTGCAACAAAAAGCAGATCTCCACTCGCGGCTGCACCTATTGCAGGAAGGTTGGTAGTACCGGTAGCTCCGTAAAGTAACGCTATACCATACAGCAGGAAGCCTGTTGAAAATGCACCTAGTAAGAAGTATTTAAGCGCGCCTTCTGCCCCCGTCTTTTCTTCTTTTATTAAGCCAGCCATTACATATAAACAAATAGACATGGTTTCGAGCCCAATGAATAATGAAATCAAATCATTGGACCCTGCAAGGCAGAGCATTCCTGACGTGGCGAACAGGATCATTGCATACACTTCACTATAGGCATGATTTATACCCTCCAGGTAATCACTGGAAAGAAAAATACAGAAGAGCGTCCCGGTGAGTATAATCACATTGCCGAAAGCTGCACTTCCGCCATACACCAGCATCCCGGAAAAAGCTTCCATCATCGGGGCACCCAGATCCTGGATAGCAAAGAATAACGCAGCCAACACAGATAAAGCTGTAATCCAGAAAACGGATTTATGCCCACTTTTAAGTGCTTCAACGGTTATTACAACCAACCCTGCAACCGCTGTGATAACGCCGGGAAGAAATGCTTGTATGTCGCTTAAATAATCCATTCTTGTAGTTTTAAAGAATGCCTTCGATGGCTTTCGCTAAGTCAATATCTTTTTGTGTTACCTGGTCTCCGGCGTCATGCGTACTTAGTTCAATCCAAACAGTATTGTATACATTTGACAATGCCGGGTGATGAACCTGTTTTTCTGCTTCCACCCCTACACGAACTATAAAACCCAAAGCCTGGGAAAAATCATTAAACTGAAAATGCTTGGTAATTTTTCCTGCACCCTGCTCCCAGCCTTTCAAATCTTTTAAGGCTTCGCTGATTTCATTTTGTGAAAGTGGAGTAGCCATTATTCTGATGCCGTTAAAAATTCGTTTTCTTGCTGATCTTTGTTCAAGCCATAAAATTCAGCAGTCCAGTCGGGAAGTTCTTCAGTTTTTGCCTGCTCCAGAACAGCCATGCTCTTTTCCTTGGAGGCAATAATCAATTCGGTAACCTGATTTTCAGAATACTTGGTAAAGTTCACGGGGTGAATACCAATCCAGAACATAAATATCATCAAGGGAACCAGAAGACCGATTTCACGTGCGTTGAGATCCAACAGTTTTTTGTTTTCCTCTTTTTCAAGCGGACCAAACATTACACGCTGGAACATCCAGAGCATGTAAACCGCAGCTAGTATTACACCCGTTGCAGCAAGTATAGCATACACCTTGTTATTGTATAGTTCGGAGAAGAATGAACCATTCAAAATCAGAAACTCACCAATGAAACCATTTAAACCGGGAAGTCCGATTGAGGCTAAGGTCGCGATCATGAACATCACCGTGAAGACCGGGAGTTGCTTAGCAATGCCCCCGAAATCTTTGATCATACGTGTGTGCCGACGATCATAAATCATTCCAACAATAAGGAAGAGCGCCCCTGTTGAAAGCCCGTGATTAATCATCTGGATAATTGCACCCTGAACTGCAACTGTATTAAGCGCAAAAATACCCAATACTACAAAACCAAGGTGACTGACCGATGAATAAGCAACTAGCTTTTTAACATCCTTTTGAACCATCGCAACCAGTGCCCCATAAATAATTCCAATAACAGCAAGTGTTGCCATATAAGGAGCAAACTCCATAAAAGCATTCGGGAATAAAGGCAGGCAAACACGGATCAAACCATAGGTACCCATCTTAAGCATGATAGCTGCCAGTACAACTGAACCTGCAGTAGGAGCCTCGGTATGTGCATAAGGCAACCATGTATGGAATGGGAAAAGAGGTACTTTGATACAGAAAGCCAAAGCAAATGCGACAAATAAGTAGGTTTGCTGAACCAGGCCTATCTTGTATGCATCGCTGGAAAGAAATCTCCAATCAGTTGTAAAGCTGAAACCATTCATGCTCATTCCGGCATCGTAACCCACATAGATTAAACCCACAAGCATAATGAGCGAACCTACCAATGTATAAATGAAAAACTTGATGGTAGCCCTGATACGATCTGATCCTCCCCAAATACCGATCAAAAAATACATCGGGATTAACGAAAGCTCGAAGAACACATAAAACACAATAAGGTCGAGCGAAGCAAAAACCCCTAACGAAGCAGTTTGCAGAAGCAGCAACATCGACAGGTATGCCGAAAGATGTTTTGAAACTGAATCCCATGAAGAAAGAATTACAATTGGCCCCATAAAGGTGGTAAGCATAAACAACAGCAAGCTCAAACCATCTAGACCAACCAGGTACTTAATATCCAATGATGATGAAATCGGGGCTCCTTCTGTTATGTACTGAGCCAGTCCTGAGTTGACTATATCAAAATTAAACATTAGGGGCAGAGAGATCAAAAAAGTAGCCGAGGTGATTAACAGTGCTATCCATTTTTTGGCAGTATCGCCTTTAATAAGGGTAACCAACGGGATTCCCAGCAAAGGAAGAAAAATCGTGATATTTAGAAGTGTTTCCATTACTTAATTGAGGAGAATTACATAATCATTAGGTACAGGATGATAATCACCCCAATTACAAAAGCGAGTGCATAGTTTGAAACCACCCCTGTTTGGGTATAGCGGAACAGGCTTCCAAAAAGCTTAACCGTACCCGCAATGGCATTCACAATTCCGTCAACTACTTTCATATCAAAAACTGCGAGTACTTTATCTGAGAACTTAACCATTGGCTTCGAAATAAGACCTTCATATACATCATCAAAGTTGTACTTGTCTTTCCAAAGCTTGTACAGCCCGCCAAATTTGTTCGCAATCAAAGCATCTGATTCTTCCTGCTGATCATTGTTGTACATTCTTAATGCCAATAAAATACCAGAAACAGCTACAATGATGGATGCCACTAAAAGAATCCACTTAAAACCTTTACCCAGTACAATTCCATAATCGGCATTGATATTATATAACCAGTCATGTAGCAGGTTTATATGAGCAGGCTGCCCTGTAAATGTCTCGGCAATAAAATTAGGAACGCCCAGGTAACCCCCGAAAATAGCTAATACTGCAAGTATCCAAAGAGGAACAGTCATAGTCCACGGGCTTTCATGCAGGAATTTCTCAGAGCCCAATGCTTCTTTAATTTTGGAGGGAAGCTTAAATGATCCATGGAAAGTTGTAAACGTTAAACGGAACATATAGAATGCCGTTAAGAAGGCAGTCATGATACCTACCACCCATAGAGCTATATATAGCCAGCTGCCACCTTCCACAAAACCTGCGTTCATAGTAAATGCAAGGATCTCATCTTTAGAAAAGAAACCTGACAATAAAGGGAATCCGGAAATAGCGATCGTGGCGATTAAAAATGTTTTGTATGTGGAAGGCATATATTCACGAAGCCCGCCCATAAACCTCATATCTTGTGGATCGAAGTGGACATCTTTACCTTCTTTATGAAGTCCGTGTTCAACATGTTCCATAGCATGAATTACTGAACCTGAACCCAGGAATAAACAGGCTTTGAAGAAAGCATGAGTCATTACATGGAACATAGCAGCCGTAAATCCACCTGCACCCAAAGCCAAAAACATATAGCCTAACTGAGATACGGTAGAGTACGCAAGTACTGCTTTAATATCATTTTGTGTAATTGCAATAGTAGCTGCAACAATTGCTGTAAGCGCGCCAATTAACGCTACAATTAACATCACTTCCGGGATCATCACGTACATGGGAGACATCCTGGAAATCAGGTAAATACCGGAAGTTACCATAGTAGCCGCATGTATAAGTGCGGAAACGGGTGTTGGGCCTGCCATCGCATCGGGTAACCAAACAAATAGCGGAATCTGTGCACTCTTACCGGTAGCGCCTACAAACATCAGCAAACCAATAGCAACCTTATACCCTTCTGAAATACCGCCCAGGTTGTTGAAAATGACATCAAAGTTCAAACTTCCAACACTTTGAAAGATCATGAACATCGCTATCAAAAATGCAAAATCACCAATACGATTGTAAATAAATGCTTTCTTAGCAGCGTCAGATTTTGCCATATCCTGGTACCAAAACCCAATCAATAAGTAGGAACAAACGCCTACTCCTTCCCACCCCAGGAATAGCAGAAGTAAGTTGTTACCAAGAACCAGGTTTAACATCGCAAAAATGAACAGGTTCAGGTATGCAAAAAACTTCCAGTAACCCTCATCATGCGACATGTAACCCATAGAGTACAGGTGGATCAAAAACCCTACCCCGGTTACAATTAAGGTCATCATAACCGAAAGCTGGTCAACCCGGTAAGCTATATCCACACTAAAAGTACCGGCCTCAATCCAGGTAAAAAGCTTGTAGACAAGGGCGCCGGAATCCGCATTCATGTTTACAAAAAAGTAGAATGCCACAATAAACGGAATGAATACAGCCGTATTAGCAATAATTCCGATAAGTTGTTTTTTTGATCTATAGCTCTCAACAAATAGGCCTGTAAGGCCATTAATGAGAAAACCAGCAAGTGGGAGAGCAATAATGAGAGAAAACAGCGCCGTAGCGGATTCCATTAAATATTGTTTTGATTGTTAACACCCAAAAACCGTGCCCGCAAGAGGTTACAAACGGTCGGCAAAGATACAAAAAACTGTAGGAAGGTAAAGGGTATTTTCTCTTAAAATCAGGCTTTTCTCTTAAGCGGTTTACATTCTTTTTTAAAAAAACTCCTATTCCTGCATGTTATACTTTTTAAGTGTTTGCTCAACTACTATTTTAAGCCGACTTGAAATCACAAAAGAAAATAATCCCGTGAAATTAAAACGCATTCTCTCTGCAGCCAGGTTCATTACCGCACCCTTTTTTGTTTTGCTATTTTCTAACCTTGCTCTCGCTGCCGAAGGATCGGGCCATGGGATAAACGGAAGTGAACTAAGCCTGTTATGGGTGATTCCATTTGCAGGAATTCTGCTTTCAATCGCTCTCTTTCCTTTATTTGCCGAAGAATTCTGGCATCATCACTTTGGTAAAATTTCCGCGATATGGGCTTTTATGTTGCTTATCCCCATGATTATAACTTTTGGCTTTAATGCAACACTTTATGAAGTTCTTCATGCTTACCTTCTTGAATATTTTCCATTCATTATCCTGCTTTTTGCATTATTCACCGTTTCAGGCGGGGTGCGTATTAAGGGATATCTGAAAGGAACCCCCGAAGTAAACACGGGATTGCTTCTTATCGGAACTATCCTTGCCAGCTGGATGGGAACTACCGGTGCTGCCATGCTTTTAATCCGCCCTATGCTGCGTGCTAATGCCTGGAGAGACAAGAAGGTCCACATGGTTGTATTCTTCATTTTTCTTGTAGCGAATGTGGGGGGATCTTTAACTCCTTTAGGCGATCCTCCCCTATTCCTGGGGTTCTTGCAGGGAGTCGATTTCTTCTGGACCACAACACATTTATTCTGGGAAATGGTTTTTGTAGCAGCCATCCTGCTTGTTCTCTACTATTTCTGGGATAAAGCACTGTACAAAAAAGAAACCAACACCCCTCCTGTTGACGATGGCTCAGAACCTCTGGGGATTGAAGGGGGTTTTAACTTATTGCTGCTGCTTGGTGTTGTAGGGGCCGTTTTGTTTTCGGGCTTGGTTCACCTAGGTGAGTTTGAAGTGTACCACGTGCATGTTACCTACGAAAATCTTGTACGAGATATCTCCCTTCTGCTGCTTGCATGGGCCAGCTGGCATTTTACCTCCAAAGAAAGCAGGGCTGCCAATGGCTTCAATTGGTTTCCAATACAAGAAGTGGGAAAACTTTTCGCAGGTATCTTCATCACCATTATAGCCCCCATTGCCATGCTTAAAGCTGCAAACAATGGAGAGGGTGCACTTCAATTTGTAAATAATGCTGTTTTTGATAGTTCGGGAGACCCAATCAATGAAATGTTTTTCTGGATAACAGGTATGCTTTCCGCATTCCTGGATAATGCACCCACCTATTTGGTTTTCTTTAATGCAGCGGGTGGCAACGCCGATATACTCATGAACCAGATGACCCAAACGCTGGTTGCCATTTCATCAGGTGCCGTTTTCTTTGGGGCACTCACTTATATTGGTAATGCCCCTAACTTCATGGTAAAATCAATTGCTGAACAAAGTGGAGTAAATATGCCAAGCTTTGGAGGTTATATGCTTTGGTCTTTTGGAATCCTTGTTCCTATTTACGTGATCGTTACCTGGCTGTTTATTTAAGTATGAAAAAAATCCGATCCCTTGTTCAAGGAGCAGTTATCCTGCTCCTTTTTTGTTCCCCACAACTAAAAGCCCAACAGATTGTAGTTACCGATTCTATCAGCACTGCTTTTTTACCTGCTTTATCTTACAATAGTGATTTTGGATTTATGTTCGGAGGTTTAGTCCAGCGCTATCATTACAAAAAAGAACAACCCCCCTTCTTTTCATTCCTTACCATTGCCGGGATTATATCAACAAAGGGATTGGCTTCGGGATTCATTGAACTGGATAAACCTAATGCCTTTGGAACTGAAACCCGCCTGATAGCTTCAGTGTATGGAGCCCGCTTTTTAAATGATCCCTTTTTTGGAATTGGAAATTATCAAAAAATACCTAATTCAACCCGCACTTCTGACGACCTCTATTTCTTTCAGTCTTTTTCTTCAGGGTTTGATATCAGGGCACGATATCCGTTACGCATTTCCAGCACAGGAAAACACTTCGATTTGCTTAGTATCCTTACTTTTGATTATGAAACCCCATGGGATAATGGAACGGATCGCCTTATTATGCAGCAGGCTCCTTTGGGAGTGGATGGAGGAAGAACACTTTACCTGGGAACAGGCTTTGTATGGGAAGGCAGAAACAGCGAATTTCGTCCCACTTCGGGCAGGTATGCTGAAAGTACTATCCAAACCAGCCAGGATTGGCTGGGCAGCTCCTACTCATCATTTACAGTAGATGGAGAAATGCGTAATTATATCTCTTTCTTTTTGCTCAAAGAAATTACGTTAGCGAACAGGTTTTACTTTAAGCATACCAGTGGAGATGTACCCTATTGGAATTTGGCTTATGCCGGGGACGAGGAATCACTACGGGGATATCCAGCTCGTCGTTTCTTGGATGATAATGTTCTTTTTCTGAATACCGAACTAAGAACCTGGTTGTTCAAGATCAAAGCAATCAAAGGAGAATTTGGCGGTACCCTTTTCTTCGATATAGGAAGAACTTTTCCGAATGGTGAGTCTCTCCGAACTATAACAAATGATTTGAAATACTCTTTTGGGTTTGGGGGAACCAGCTCCTTCTTTACGCCCGATTTTATTTTAAGAACTGATGTTGGATTCTCGGATGAGGGAGTGGGTATTTACTTTACTTCAGGCTACATGTTTTAGCCAAAGCTTTGCTTTGCAATAATCAATATTCAATGATTAATTACTAATGGAATCCCAGCCTGCCATTCACGAGCCTGCCTCTGCCGGCAGGCGAAGCGAAGTGATCTCAAAGTTCCAAACACGTTCATTGAGACTGCTTCACATTCGTTCGCAGATGTCATCCTCAATTGCCAATTGATAATTGAAACATTGAATATTGCTCACTGTTCCGTTGAACTCAGCAATCCCCTGTTCTTATACATAATCTCCTTAGTCCGGTTCTTCAACAAATCGGCTGCATCCATCAACATAACCTCACTGGGTGGGAAAGGCACGCGATCATCTCCCAGTTTCTTTTTCGACTCATCGGATAAAGCACGCTCATCACCTGCATAGGTAGCTGAGAAATGCTCGAATAAAGCCGTAACAGAAATAGCTTCGGTTTTTACTAACTGATCGGTTCTTAAATCTACATAATCAATAGTGCCACCAACAATTCCCTCTTTCCATTGCCGGGCTTGTGTTACTTCTGCTTCAACCGTAATCATATTGGGTTCTCTTATATCATTACCCAGGGAGTCTTTCTTCACATTACCCCTCTCGTCTAATACATATTTAGTTCCGTCCTGTATTTCTTTGCTGTCCGTGTATTTCTCCCGGTCAATACGCTCAGGTGATACGGCGATATTTTGAATATTTAAGACTACAAAATAGTCGTACTCTAATTCTTCATCTTCAAATACACTGTACTGGATCCATCGGCCATTCAAATCAGATAAACCAATTTTACGGAGCTCTTCATCAAACCGCTCGGGCAAAACACTTTGGGAATTGTTCTCGATGACAAACAATACCTGGTTCGTCCCCAAATATCTCGACTCCCTTAATTTGGCATCTACATCCTTGTAATTGGAATAAATACTTCTCACCCGGTCAAATTCCTGGTAGGCCATGCGTGCACTTTCCCGGTCTCCCCTCTCCAGGTATTCCAAACCCCTTTCATACGATACCTCCGCAGCCTGTTCTTTAGATGCAATCAGCCGGTCATCATAATCGATAATTTCAAACTCATTCATTAATGAGGTAGGTAATGTTTTAATCCGGTCCTGCCGGTTGTCCAGTCTTATATAAAGGTTATATATATCCAGGTAGTTTTCATCCCTGCCTTCTTTTTCCAAAAAACTAATTCTATCCATGTCGAAAGAATTGGCTTTAGTGTACGCTTCTTTAAGTACGTACAGTTCTTTGTCGTTGCCGGCATCCTTACGAAGCTTTTTAACTGATTTGTTGATGGCTTTATCGTATTGCCCTTTTTGGAGGTATTTCTCTGAGGAAACACACCCTGCAGCAAGAATAAGAGAGAACAAAAGAAGACTGCTTTTCTTAATCATAATCCGATTTATTTGTAGAAATTTTCGCTAAGGTACTAATCGAAGAGCAATAAAGGTACCCGGAGGAGTTTGAGAAATAAAAAACCCCGCACAAATACTTTATGCGGGGTTCGTAAATGCACTAAAGAAACTGATTTTACCAGCGCAGCAGGTTTATCTTGCTTACATCAACAGTAAGGTTGTTACGGTATATGGCAATGATAATAGCTAAACCTATAACCGCTTCGGCAGCAGCCACCGCAAGGGCAAAGAATACCAGGATCTGTCCGTCAATATTACCATGGTAACTGCTGAATGAGACCAGCGACAGGTTCACCGCATTCAGCATTAATTCCACACACATAAACACCACAATGGCATTACGGCGAATAAGCACACCAATAATTCCAATGGTAAACATGATGGCACTGAGCCCTAAAAACCAATCAATCTCAATCATTGCTTACGCCTTTTTAATTTTATGTTGAGCAACCATCAAAGCACCAACTACAGCCGCGGTCAGCAGGATTGCCGTCATTTCTAAAGGAAGAAGGTATTTAGTATATAGTACATCACCTACGGCTTCAACCGTACCGATATAGGACATTTTCTCAGATATGGCAGGCAACATATCCGCCACTCCGGCAATGCTGTAGAAGATTTGCCCGGTAACCGCAACCCCTAACAGAAAAGCCACAAAATATTTCACCCTGAATTTATCAAATAGCTTTTCTTCATCCTGTACATTCAAAAGCATAATTACGAACAGGAATAATACCATAATAGCTCCGGCATACACCAGAATCTGGATAATGGCCAGGAATTGAGCGTTTAGCAATAAATAAATTCCAGCCAGTGAAACCATGTTAATAACCAGGAATAAAGCACTGTTCACCACATTTTTGTTGATGATCATTGCCAGCGCCGAAGCAATGGCTAACACAGCAAGCAGAAAAAAGAGATATACAATCATAAGGGTTGCTTCAGAATTTGGTGCACAAAGGTAGGATTTTTTACTTCGGCCTTCAACATAAACCGGCTTTTAATTCCAAAAATAAATCAGGCCAAAACCTCCAATCACCCAGCAATAGAAAGCGAAGTAATGAAAGCCTTTTTTCTTCAGGATTACGATAAGATATTTAAGGGCATAATAACCGGAAATAAATGCTGTAAAGAAACCTACTAACAAGTTAGTAATTTGTGCCCCGTCAACTCCCATTTCGATCAAATCCAGTATCTGAAGCAGCATTGCCCCTGCTATTACAGGTATTACCATCAAGAAAGAAAAATTTGCAGCATCCTCTCTTTTAATGCCTAAATACAAAGCAGCAGAAATAGTAGAACCGGAACGGCTGATGCCCGGGATCATGGCAAATGCCTGCGATACCCCAATTAAAATACTACTGCCTAATGTTACTTTACCTTCCCGTTCTTTTGCGAATTTAGTCAGGAAAAGAATAAGGCCTGTTACCAATAACATGATGGATACTAAGAAGGGGCTTGCAAATATTTCCTCCACCCTGTCTTTCAATGTAAAACCTACAATAAGTGCCGGGATCATACTTACCAAAATAAAACCTATGAGCTTTACCTGTGGATCATGGGCTTTCTCTTTGGGAGAAGTTGCAAACTGGAGCCCTGATTTAATAAGATCCGCAAGTATTGAGCGATAATAAATCAAAATGCTGCATAAGGTTCCAAAGTGGACTACAATCTCGAAGGTGAGCCCGGCCTCTTCCTCCCCTCCCAAAAAATACTTGCCCAGCGCAAGATGTCCAGAGCTGCTTATGGGCAGGAATTCAGTAAGCCCTTGTAAAAGTCCTAATAAAAAAGATTGTAAAATGTCCACAGATGTAAGTTTAGCTCTATTTATATTTGTGCTTTTGAAGGCGAGAAAATAACCATATCATCACCAAAATTTATAACTGAATCGAAAAAACATGAGTGATTTTGCAGTAGACATGAACGCACTGGGCGAAAAGATAGAAAAAAGCAGCGCATTTATTGAAGACATCAGGAAAGAACTGGACAAAGTAATCATCGGTCAGCAGTATATGATCGATCGTTTACTGGTTGGGTTGCTCACCAACGGACATGTATTGCTGGAAGGTGTTCCCGGTCTTGCAAAAACATTAACCGTTTCTTCATTGGCTACTGTATTAAATACAGAATTTCAGCGTATTCAGTTTACACCCGACCTACTGCCTGCCGATTTAATCGGGACACTTATCTACAATCAAAAAGAAGCAGAATTCCTGGTTAAAAAAGGGCCTATTTTCGCAAACATCATTCTTGCAGATGAGATCAACCGTTCTCCGGCCAAAGTACAAAGCGCCTTGCTTGAAGCCATGCAGGAGAAGCAGGTTACCATTGGTGAATCCACTTTTAAACTGGAAGAACCCTTCCTAGTATTAGCCACTCAAAACCCGGTTGAACAAGAAGGAACGTATCCCCTGCCAGAAGCGCAGGTAGACCGTTTTATGCTGAAGCTGAAAATTGGTTACCCTACTGAGATTGAAGAAATGGAAATTATGCGCCGGATGGCTAAAACCGGAGCAAAGCCTCAACTTGATACCGTTGTTTCAACAGAAACCATTATGGAAGCCCGATCTGTAATCAACGAGATTTATATGGATGAAAAAGTTGAGAAATATATTGTTGACCTGGTTTTTGCTACCCGTAAACCAGCTAATTACGGATTGAAGGACTTGGAAGATCTTATCGGTTTTGGCGGCTCACCTCGGGCATCCATTAACCTTAACCTGGCTGCACGTGCCCAGGCTTTTATGGAGCACCGCGCTTATGTTACTCCTGAGGATGTCCGTACTATTGCGATGGATGTTCTTCGCCACCGTATTATCCCGACCTTTGAAGCCGAGGCTGAGGATATTACTTCCGAAGACATTGTTGAGAAAATTATGGGAACTGTTCAGGTACCTTAGGTAAATTGGTATTGAAAATCACTTCTCCTGATCAATCAGGATTTGAATGTTTGCCAGTTACCCACTCCCTGTCTTGTCAAAAATTACCTAACCTTCATAAAATGATTGTCTTTGCGAGGAGTCCCGAGGCTTCGGGACAACAAAGCAATCCCAATGTGGAAACCGGAGATCACTTTGCTCCGCTCGTGAATGCTCAAAACTACCCGAAATAAAAAACCCCGTCTACTTTCGTAAACGGGGTTTCCAAATTCGATACCTAAAGCCTACAAAGACATTTTACTCTTCTTCTTTTTCAGCTTTAGCTTTCTTTGCCTTTTTAGCAGCTTCTGCTTTTTCTTCAGCTTCCATCTTTTCTTTCAAAGCACCAAGGCCAGACATTTCACCAAGTGTTGGGGCACCGGTTTCAACATCTTTCTTGCTTGTGTTTTTAGCCTTCTTGGTTTTTGCTTTCTTTTGATCAGAATCCAGCTGGCTAAGACTGATGTTCTTGTTCGCTTCGTCAAATTCAAACACAAAGGCTTCTACGTTGTCGCCTTCTTTATATTCTGCTTCAACTGACTTTGCATAGCTTAGGAAAGCTTCAACACCTAAAGGAAGCTTAACAAAAGCACCACGTTCAGTAGCTTTAATTACTTCACCTTCTACAGAAGCACCAGGCGCATATTCTTTAGCATATTGCTCCCATGGATTTT
The DNA here is from genome assembly GCA_006969905.1 of Balneolaceae bacterium. GTDB lineage: Bacteria > Bacteroidota > Rhodothermia > Balneolales > Balneolaceae > Balneola. Next base: position 3,469,411 of record CP030887.1, read on the forward strand.
CCAGAACTTGCTTGTGGCCAAGTGTAATTCTTCGGTTCTCGAAGTCTACACCCAGAATTACCACATCTATTTCCTGGTCTTTCTTAACGATTTCATTCGGATGCTCAACTTTGTCCGTCCAGCTTAGGTCAGATACGTGGATTAAACCATCAATACCCGGCTCCAACTCAACAAATACTCCAAAGTTGGTAAGGTTGCGAATCACACCGCTATGCTTAGAACCAATTGGGAATCGTTCCGTTATTTCCGCCCATGGATCTTCAGTCAATTGCTTAACACCGAGAGAAATCTTTTTCTCATCTTCGTTGATGTTAAGAACAATACATTCTACCACATCATCTTTCTGAACCAGTTGAGATGGGTGCTTGATATGCTGCGTCCAGGACATTTCACTGATGTGAATCAATCCTTCCACACCCTTTTCAAGCTCAATGAAAGCACCGTAATCTGCTATTGATACCACACGTCCCTGAACTTTCATATTCTCAGGGTATTTGGCATGAATGTCTTCCCACGGATGTGGCTGAAGTTGCTTTAATCCAAGTGATACCCGCTTGCTGCGCTCATCAAAGTCAATTACTGCAACGTTCATACGTTGATCAAGCTGCACGATTTCATTTGGATCGTCAACACGTCCCCAGGAAAGGTCTGTGATATGAAGAAGTCCGTCAACACCACCCAGATCGATGAACACACCGAAGTCAGTAATGTTTTTAACCGCGCCTTCAAGAACCTGGCCTGCTTCAATAGTATCAAGAATTTGCTCACGCTGCTCTTCCAGATCAGATTCAATAAGGGCTCTGTGAGATACAACTACATTTTCAGCAACCATGTTCAACTTCACAACCTGGAACTCCATGGTTCGTCCTACATAGGCATCAAAGTCACGCACCGGGCGTACATCAATTTGAGAACCCGGAAGGAAGGCATCGATTCCGAATACATCCACAACCATACCCCCTTTGATACGTCGCTTGATATATCCTTCAATAATCTCTTCGGTGCCGTGAGCCGCCTCAATTTTTTCCCAGGCCTGTAAAATGTCTGCCTTACGGCGAGAAAGGATTAACTGGCCGTCTTTGTCTTCAACACGATCCAGGAATACATCAACCTCATCGCCAGGCCCCATATTTTCAAGAATAGTAGATGGGAACTCGTTTACAGGGATAATTCCTTCTGATTTGAAACCGATATCAATGACAACATATTTCTCATCGATTGAAACTACACGACCGCTTACAATTTCTTTTTCTTCAATTTCATTAAGGGTATTTTCATACATACCCATAAGTTCTTTATACTCATCTTCAGTGTACTCATCTGATGGAGCCTGAAGTTGGTCATAGGTATAAACTTCACCTTCAACCTCACCTGTAAATACGTGAGTCAAAGTCTCTTCCTGAGCTGTTTCTTCTGTTTCTGCTACTTCTTCTGATTCCTCAGCAGGCGCTTCTTCAGTTGAGGTTTCCTCTTCTGCAGTGGCCTCTTCGGTTACTTCGGCAGTTTCTTCAACCACTTCTTCTGTAGTTTCTTCTACAGCTTCTGCGGTTGTTTCTTCCATTTCGGTTTCTTTTTTCAGTTCTTCTGTCATTATGTTTTGTTAAAGGTTTACCTCACAATTGACTTTCAACTGTGGGATAAGGTTAATGTTTATGTTCAGTAATTAGTTTTTTTACCTGATTACTGATTTGTGTTACTTGTTCTTCAAAAGTAAGTCCTGATGTATTGATCAGAATTGCATCTTCTGCTTGCTTCAATGGATCTGCTTCTCTGGAACTATCCACCTGATCGCGGCCGGCAATATTTGCCTTTACCTCTTCAAGAGACGTTTCAATACCTTTCTGTGATAACTCACGGAACCTGCGTTCTGCCCTGTCATTTAAATCAGCAACCATAAAAAATTTCATAGCAGCATCAGTAAAAACAGCAGTACCCAGATCACGACCATCAGCAATGTAGATATCTTTTTTTACCTGCTCTCTCATTAGTTGGTTTATATATGATCGAATATCAGGCATCGTAGCTACTTCACTTACTGCATCAGATACTTTCATGGATCGTATATCTTCTGATACATCAATATTATCCAGAAATACATGAAATTTTTTCTGTTTAAAATAAAAAGAGATCTTACTTTCTTTCAGGAGATCAATGAACACTTCCCTGTTACGGTCAGCTTGTAAATAAATAAGCGTTGCAACGCGGTATAAAGCTCCTGAATCCAAATACTGAATTTTCAACCTTTCGGCTACTGCTCTTGCAGTTGAACTTTTACCTGACCCTGCGGGCCCATCTATAACCACTATCATAACAGAACAGCTAAATTAAACTTTATCGTTAAAACATTCAATCAATTGTTGAATAATGTTTGTTTAAGCCTTAATTTTGACTTCTGTAAAATTTTAGACTAAAAGTGACCATAAAGTAATGCCACAAACTAAACAAGCGATTAAACGTGTTCGGCAAGCTGAGAAGAGAAATCTTCAAAATCGTGCTCGTAAATCGAAGATAAGAACACTCATTAAAAAGGTTTTTGATACCTCCGACAAAGCACAGGCAGAAGCTGCTCTAAAAGAAGCCGTTTCTTACATTGATAAAATGACTGTGAAAGGAATAGTTCACACAAATAATGCTGCCCGAAAAAAAGCCCGCCTTACAAAGTACGTAAATAATTTATAAGAGATTTTCCTATGGCCAACCACAGGTCTAGAGCACTCCTTGTAATCCTGGATGGATATGGGTTGGCCGTTGATCCTTCGGTCAGTGCAATTGATAAAGCCAATAAGCCTTTTTTGGATCATCTCTTTAGTATTTGCCCTAATACTCACCTTTTAGCCAGCGGTGAACAGGTTGGCCTTCCCGAAGGGCAATTTGGCAACTCTGAAGTTGGCCATCTTAATATCGGAGCCGGAAGAATAGTTTGGCAGGAACTCTCCAGGATAAATAAAGCTATCAAAGACGGCAGCTTTTTCGAAAACAGCGTATTACTTGATGGCATTGAAAAAGCCCGTGAAAAGAACAAAATCCATATTTTCGGGTTGTTTTCTGATGGAGGTGTCCACTCTCATAACAACCATTTATTCGCCCTCCTAAAGCTTTGTAAAGATCACGGGATTGATAACGTTTATGTGCACGCATTTACGGATGGCCGGGATACCTCTCCTACCGGTGGAAAAGAATATGCGCGTGAATTCAATAAGCAGGCTGAACAGATCGGAGTAGGTAAACTGGCATCAGTTATAGGCCGCTACTACGCTATGGATCGTGATAACCGTTGGGAACGGGTTCAAAAAGCGTACGATCTTTTGGTGAACGGTAAAGGGGAACACTTCTCAAGTTCTGATGAAGCTTTTGATACCTCCTATCAAAAGAAGATTACCGATGAATTTATTGAGCCAATTATACTTGATGATTCATCCGAATCCAGAATTTCTAAGGGAGATACGGTCATTTTTTACAACATCCGTGGAGACAGGGCCAGGGAAATTACACGTGCTTTTACAGAAGCTGACTTTGATGAATTTAAAATCCAACCCGTTTTACAGTTGAACTATATCAGCTTCACTCAGTATGATAAAACCTTTGAAACTGTGAAGGTGGCTTACCCTCCTCAAAACCTGGCCAATACTTTAGGAGAATGGGTAAGTAAAAAAGGAAAAAGCCAGTTCCGTATTGCCGAGACAGAAAAGTATCCTCATGTAACTTATTTCTTTAACGGAGGAATTGAGGTTCCTAATGATGGAGAAGACCGGCTGGTAGTCCCCAGCCCGAAAGTGGCTACTTATGACCTGCAACCCGAAATGAGTATTGAAGGTGTTGCTGGTGCTTTAAGCGAGCGGCTGGAATCAGAGAAATATGATTTAGTAATCCTCAATTTCGCTAATCCGGACATGGTTGGGCATACCGGAGATATGGATGCAGCTATAAAAGCAGTAGAGGCGGTAGATGAACAACTTAAGCTGGTCATTGAAACCGCTAACGAACACGGCTATACTTCTTTGATCATAGCAGATCATGGAAATGCAGATTGTATGATTAAAGAAGACGGAAGCCCTCATACCGCGCATACAACAGCACCCGTACCCGCAATTATTGTAAATCATCCTGATAATCCCGAAATGACACCGGGTATTCTTGCGGATGTAGCTCCTACCCTGCTCAAATTTATGGGAATTGAGCAACCTGACGAAATGACCGGGAAAGCACTTTATTAAACTTTTATAGCGTCATTTTGTTTGCTATTACTTAGCCTGCCTGCTACATTCTGCATAGAATGAACTAAAGTTATGGTAGGCTCGTTTTTTGCAGTAGCATTACCAAATTTTAAAGACAAGGACTTACCATCATGGAGGGTAATTTTTCAAGTAAAGTTCGAGACGTAATACAATTTAGCAGAGAAGAAGCTCTGCGTCTGGGACATGACTACATTGGTACCGAACATCTCATTCTTGGCATTGTTCGCCTTGGGGATGGCGTTGCAGTACGAATTTTAAAGAACTTAGATTGCGATCTTTTTAAACTAAAGAAAACAATTGAAGATACAGTACGCGGAACCGGCGGTTCTGTAACTGTAGGCAATATTCCGCTCACCAAACAAGCTGAAAAGGTTTTACGAATAACGTACCTCGAAGCCAAACTGTATAAAAGTGATACAATAGGCACTGAGCATTTGCTGCTCTCACTTTTACGGGACGATGAAAACATTGCCGCTCAGATTCTACAACAATTCAGTGTTTCTTACGATGCTGTTCGTGAAGAACTGGATATGATCATCTCCGGAAAATCACGGGAAGAACATTCCGATGCCTCTACTATATCAGCAAGTACGGCATCCTCAAAAGGCTCAATGGGATCAGGAAGCTCCAGGGAAAAGAAAATGGAAAAATCAAAAACTCCGGTCTTAGACAATTTTGGTCGAGACCTTACTCAAATGGCTGAGGATGGGAAATTAGACCCTATCATTGGCCGTGACAAAGAAATTGAACGCGTTGCCCAGGTTTTAAGCCGACGCAAAAAGAATAACCCTGTGCTTATTGGAGAGCCAGGCGTGGGTAAAACGGCAATTGCTGAAGGGCTTGCTGCGCGAATTATGGAGCGCAAAGTATCCCGCGTACTTTATGACAAACGGGTAATTGCATTAGACCTTGCCGCTTTGGTAGCAGGTACAAAATATCGCGGACAGTTCGAAGAGCGCATGAAAGCTGTTATGACCGAGTTGGAAAAAACAGATAATGTGATCCTCTTTATTGATGAATTGCATACCATTGTTGGTGCAGGTGGCGCAAGTGGTTCTTTGGATGCTTCAAACATGTTGAAGCCTGCCTTGGCACGCGGTGATATTCAGGCAATTGGTGCTACTACCTTAAATGAGTATCGCCAGTTTATCGAAAAGGATGGTGCCCTTGAACGCCGCTTCCAGAAAATTATGGTAGATCCCACTACCGCAGAAGAGACTATTGAGATCCTTAAGCAAATAAAGGCAAAGTACGAGAAGCACCATAGTGTACGCTATAAAGATGAAGCACTAGAGGCTTGTGTAAAACTTACAGACCGCTATGTAACCGATCACTTCCTACCGGATAAAGCTATCGATGCTTTAGATGAGGCCGGTGCTCGTGTTCACCTTTCTAATATCACTGTTCCAAAACATATTATTGAGTTAGAAGAAGAAATTGAAACCACAGGTGTTGAAAAAAACACAATGGTTAAAAAACAACGCTTTGAAGAAGCAGCACGCCTTCGCGATAAAGAAAAGCGGCTCCAGGAAGATTTAGAAGTAGCCCAGAAAGAATGGGAAAAAGAATCCGAAAGTATTCTTTATGATGTTCTGGAAGATGATGTTGCTTCTGTTATTGCCATGATGAGCGGTGTTCCTGTAAACAAGATCAGCCAAAATGAGGGCCAGAAGCTTCTTAAAATGAAAGAAAGCCTCTCTGGTAAAGTTGTAGGTCAGGAAGAAGCTATTCTCAAATTGACTAAAGCCATACAACGCACACGTGCGGGATTAAAAGACCCGGCACGCCCCATTGGTTCATTTATATTCCTTGGACCAACCGGAGTCGGGAAAACAGAAATGGCCAAGGTACTGGCAAAGTATCTTTTTGATAAAGATGATGCCCTTATCCGTGTGGATATGAGTGAGTACATGGAGAAGTTCTCAGTATCCAGGCTTGTAGGTGCGCCTCCCGGTTACGTAGGGTATGAAGAAGGCGGGATTCTTACGGAAAAAGTTCGAAGAAAACCGTACAGTGTAGTATTGCTGGATGAGATTGAAAAAGCTCACCCAGATGTATTCAATATTCTTCTCCAGGTTCTCGATGATGGAATCCTTACAGACAGTTTAGGCCGTAGGGTCGATTTCAGAAACACCATCATTATCATGACCTCCAATATTGGGGCCCGTGATATCCGAAATATGGGTAAAGGCATTGGCTTCGGTGGACCTGATGAAGGTACCTTCGACTACGCCAAAATGAAGACTACTATCCAGGATGCCTTGAAAAAAGTATTCAACCCTGAATTCCTGAACCGTATAGATGATGTAATCACCTTTAAGCCCCTGGAGAAAGAAGATATCTTCCAGATTATTGATATCATTTGTGATGATTTATTCGAGCGAATCGAAGAAATCGGCTATAAGATTGATATCACCAAAGGTGCCAAAGAGTTCATTACCGAAAAAGGTTTTGATCCTAAATATGGCGCCCGGCCTCTGAAAAGAGCTATTCAAAAATATATAGAAGACCCTCTGGCAGAAGAACTGCTGGAAAACAAACGCGAAGAAGGCTCTACCATCAAAATAAAGATGAATAAGTCTCGCGATGATTTAGAGTTCGATTGGATAGTTCCTGATCCAAAACAAAAGGAAAGTAAAGCTTCTGAAGAAAAAGACACCTCTGAAGAAGCAAAAGAAGCTTAAACTATTGAAGCCTCACCAAAACCTGGTGAGGCTTTTTTTGTTTAATAACCTCTATCCTTATAAAAACCAAAAGTGTGATTATTCTTTTGGACATACCTTCACGAACAGAGCGAAGTGATCTCAGGTTTTTCATATCGAGATTGCTTCGTCGGTTTAATCACAAGGCTAATTACTATTCCTGCCTCCTCGCAAAGACACCCCATTGTAATTACGAAATGGATAGGTCATGTTAAAAATTGGCTTAGAATCACTGAACTTCCAAATGAAACTAAAAAGAGGCCCTCACATTTAAGTCCTTACTCAACCCGGTAATGGTATAGCGGTACTGCCCGGTTCTTTTCAGCCTGATAAACTCCCGGTCATTCAAAGCCAGTGCACCTTTATCATAAGAAGACCTTGCAATTTTACGCGCACCTACGTTTACCACGTGCACTTCTAACCCCGAAGCTTTTTTATCCTCAAGATTCCCGGTAAGGGCTATAATAGATCGGTCAGCAGCACTATAATTGGCAAATAATAATGAACTCCGAAAACTGGAGCTCCCTATACGTTCTCCATTCAATACATTAAAAACAGCTGCCCTGCCGGAAGAATAAACGGTTAAATAATTCCCGCTTCCGTAAATATTAAGGCCCCGGACTTCCTGGTTGAACGACACTTTTTGAATTTGATTCCCGAACTTATCCAACACAACTATCTCGTCATCTGAACCCGACTTACCTACCGCAATAGCAATATACTCCCCGGAATCAGAAACCTTAACGGCTTTTATTACTTGGTCAGAACTGTAAAATATTTCACGGGGGGTGTTGTTCACATCTATTACTCTTAACCGGGAGCCTTCTTTCCCATCCCGCACAAACTTGGGATTATAAATCACAATTGTTTTTCCGTTTGGGTCCATCGCCAGCTCAGAAATAGATTCCCCTTCCCTGCTTTGGGTACTATTCGAAATGGGCTTTACAGCCCTTCCAAATGAATCATACAAAATAAAGTTGGCGATATTCTCTCTTACTACAAACGATCCGTTTTGCAATGGGTATACTTTCAGGGACGGATCGTCCGGATCAGTAGTAGAATAATTCCCGGAAACTATTTCTGCCCCGTCAATATCCAGAACTGTTGCGGATTCGGTAGTTGCCTTCCCTGTTTTAAATGCTACGGATGAAACTGCATCACTGATAGATAATGATTGTGCTAACGCTGAATAACTGAGTAAAAAGAAAATTGAAAAAAGCTGTAGTACCCGCATAGTCCCCCTAAATTAAAATGAGACTAAAGAACGTGATTTTTAGGCTAAAGTGCTTCTTCTAAAATCATTATCTTTGAGCAATAATTGTCATCCTGAACTTGATTCAGGATCTGTAAAGTTTGATTCTTAATTCATTTAAGTCAGTTGGTCAACACATCAGATTCCGGGTCAAGCCCGGAATGACCTGAACTTGGAAGAGTACAAATATAATTTTATGAGATATCATCTGATTACAGGCGGATGCGGATTTGTTGGAAGAAATTTTGTTAAACGCCTTTACAATACCACTAGCGACACTATTTTATTCATTGATGACCTTTCGGTAGGTACACACCCTTCCACCTGGTTGCCCGAAGGAACCCCTTCTAAATCAGATAATGGCTTAGAGTTTTTTGGAGCTGACGGACGTATGATTTTCCTTAAAGAAGACATCCGGATAGTATTGGAAGCCCTGATTGAAAACCCGGATCACTTCAAAAAATCGTATGGCCTGGACATTTCAAATTTTGAAGATGTATTCCATTTTGCTGCCATTGTAGGTGGGCGTGCCACTATTGATGGTGACCCCATGAAAGTTGCACTTGATTTGGCAATTGATGCACTCTTTTTCCGCTGGGTCTGCCTAACTAAACCTAAAAGAGTTCTTTATCCAAGCTCAAGTGCAGCTTATCCGGTTGATTTGCAAACTGAATCAGGAGCTATAGCATTAAGCGAAAGTGATATTGATTTTACCAAGATGGGGCAGCCTGATATGACTTATGGCTGGTCTAAATTAACAGGAGAATACCTGGCTTCGATTGCTTCTGAATATTATGGGGTATCTGTAACGTGCATCCGCCCATTTTCGGGATATGGGGAAGACCAGGACTTGTCATACCCCGTTCCTGCCATTGCACGCAGAGCTGCCCTTAAAGAAAATCCCTTTGAAGTTTGGGGGTCAGGAAAACAAGGACGGGATTTTGTACATATTGATGATGTTATCGACTGCACCTTATTGGCCATGGAACATATTACGGACGGGAGCGCCATCAACATCGGCAGTGGAAAGCTAACCAGTTTCCTTGACCTGATTTCTGTGTTCACTTCTTTTGCGGGATATTCACCCGATATCAAGCCGCTGCTTGACAAACCTGTTGGCGTGCATTCCAGGTATGCAAATATGGATTATGTAAGCAAAAAACTGGGTTGGAAGCCTCAGATTTCTGTGGAAGAAGGCATGCGCCGCGTGTATGATGTGGCTGTAAAAAAATATACCTAGAAATATGACTAAAATCGTTTGCTTTGGCCCCGGCCCAAAATTCAAGGGCGGGATTTCTAATTACAATACTTCGTTAGCAAAAACCTTTGATAAGAACCCGGATAATGAGGTGCATATTGTTTCCTGGACTAATCAATACCCGTCCATCATCCCCCGGGAGTTTGTAGACTCATCCAGCAAATCTGATTTCCTGGAAGGAACCCGCATCCAGGTTAGTTACCTCACAAACTATAACAATCCTTTAAGCTGGAGAAGAACTGCAAAATTCATTCAATCCCTGAAACCGGATAAGGTCATTTTCCAATGGGCTATCTCTATACAGGGACTCCCGATGGGCTCTATTGCAGAATGGCTTAGAACGCATTCTGACGCTGAAATTATCTTTGACCTGCACTTTGTGGTTCAAAAAGAAGGGAGTACCATCGACGAATACTTCACGAAAATGGGTATCCGGCATGCAGAGACGTACATTACCCACGCCTACAAAACGGTTAATGAACTAAAATCACTATTCCCCGGTAAAAAATTATCCGTTACTGAATCCGGTGATCGTGTGAGTGGTGATAAAACTACGGTTATCAAATTATTTCATCCTGTTTATGACTTGTATCAACCTGACCCTGACTTTGATGTGAAGGCATTTAAAGCCAAGCTTGGGTTAAAAAAAAATGTATTCCTTTATTTTGGTTTTATACGAAAATACAAGGGATTACATAATGCCATAAAGGCCTTCAAAAAAGTATCGGAGCAAAGAGATGATGTATCTTTCCTGATTTGCGGAGAAGAATTCTGGGCCACTTTGGATACCTCAAAATTCACTACCAAACTTAAAAGGGCTTTGTTTGGTATTGCTCAAAAACTATTCCTGAAGAACAAAGAAAGTGAACAGGATTATCGACCCCTTTCACTAGTTGAAGAGCTTGGGCTTACTGATAGCGTAGTTGTTAAGAATGAATTCATCCCAAACGAGGATGTCCATAAATACTTCCAGGTATCGGATTGCAGCATATTATATTATTTAACTGCTACCCCATCGGGAGTGGAGTCCTTAACCTATAATTTTGAGCTGCCGATTCTTGCAACCGATGTAGGTCACTTCCCTGAAACTATAAGGGATGGGTTTAACGGATACCTTGCAGAGCCTGAAAACATAGATTCTATGGCAAGTGTAATGCTGAAATTCCTCGATTCCCCTCTTCCCCCGGCTAATGTAAGAGCTTCAGCAGCCGATATGAGTTGGGACAATTATGTAGCTGCCATACTCAGCGAGTAGCTCTTTTTATTTTACCTGATTCAGCAATAAACTTCATTTTTGTGTGGTAACCGAATTTAGAAAACCCTATATTTGTTGCCTTTCCAAAATTTGGAAAACGGGGAGTGGCGCAGCCCGGTAGCGCATTCGCTTTGGGAGCGAAGGGTCGCAGGTTCAAATCCTGTCTCCCCGACATTTGACATATTGATTCGTTGAGCGCCCGTAGCTCAACTGGATAGAGCAACTGCCTTCTAAGCAGTAGGTTTCAGGTTCGAGTCCTGACGGGCGTACTTATAAAAACCCCTTTTTAATATTATTTAAAGCAGGTTTTATCAATTTCATGTTAAAGGCAGATAAATAAAAGTTCCCACTTTTAACCAAAAAAGGTAACTATTTACGGGCACATAGCGGGCACGTTATCCTTCCAGGTTCTGTAAAGCTTTTTGTTTTGCTTGTTTGTACTCTTCTTCAGAGCTTGTTAAAGTCGGGGCCATTCTTAATGCGCCGCAAAACCCCGCGACCTCTTCATAGGGCCGTTTGTATAAATATGCTAGAAGCTTTTGGAGTGTTTCTTCGGTAATTCCACGAAATTTTAATTCTTTACTTACCTGCTCTTTAGTTAAATCAGTATCCATTATTTTTAATTAAGGTATTGTTGGTTGAAATCTTTGAAAGGGTTTTAAATAGGCAGAATATTTCACCCCGTTAAATTCATAAATAGGGAAAACAACCCAATCATCGTCCGGCGGTTTTCCTGCAAATGAGTATACCCCGTCCGCCCCGGTTGTTTGGATTAATATTTCTTTAGTGTTTTGGTTAATAAGCCAAACCTCAGCGCCCTGTATTGGTACACCATTATGTATGACAGTCCCCTCAATCTTATAGTTTGAAAGGTCAACAAGGGTAATAGACCCTTCTTCACCATAACCTGTACCTTCACTGTTTACAGCATACGCCCTAAAATAAATTATACCATCCAGCCCCGCTACCGTTTTTTCAAATGAAGCCCCTGAAATAGTACCAGTTACAGAATTTGTGTACACACCTGTTTGAGTTCCATACTCAAAGCCAACCTCTGTTACCTGTCTGTTATTGTCAGAAACAATAAATCCAAAAAAAGTAACACCTGTTTCATTCAGCGTTGCCGTGACTGTTTGTGTAGTAGGAGGCGCAATGAAAGATAAATTAGGTAACTCCACCCGGAACAATTCACTAGGTAAAGATTGTTGTAGGTTCGGCCATCCAAACACATGAAAGCGGTCAAGGGAATCAATCACGATTTCATTAGGTGTCCGTGTTGTTGGCTCCCCGGCAACCGTTCTTATCTCAAATATTGCAACAGTATATTCGCCAACATCCGTAGCAGATACATCCCAAGTTCCAGGGGTTGCAAACTGGTCTATAACTGGCCAATTATCTACATCTGAAATATCAACCACATAAAGCCTTTTGTTAGTCTTGAGTTCTACCAAATAGTTGCCAAAAATCGTAGAAGCATAACTAACTATCATACTTGTTGATTCTGTATTAACATCTTCATCACTAAGCTGCTTTATAGCCCGAACACTCATATCGCTTTTTCTAATTGCAATACTTCCCCATCCATATCCCATCACTTTAGCTGGATCGGTTGGGTTATGTGCAGCAGGTGAAACCTCTACCCCACAAAAAAGATAGTCTACATTTGAGGTCATGTCGTCAGTACATCTCGGTATTCTGGCATAACCCGCCGCTGTCATATCCGAAACCCTAATCTTGTGCAACTCGTGGGTGTTTTCCTGCTCGTTTACATCAAAGGGGCTTCCTGTAGTGTACTGAGCATATAAATACTGAGAATCTATTGCATAGCTATGAACTGTTCCTTTTTTGCTAGCACTCCATGTCGCAGGGGCATTGGGGTGAAGGTGAAATCCTTGTGTTGAGGCATCGTAAAAAGCAACATAAGCAGAAGAGGGCATTTCGACAATTTGCCCATTAGCATAAGAACCGTCAATTAAAGACAAATCTATTTTTGATATCCCCACTGTGTTGGATCCACTATACAAATATCTATCATCCGTAATACCTGCATCATTGGCAACTGTGCTTTCATAACCAGCGGGTTTATTGGCCTGAAAATCAAATAACACATAGCTTAAGTCTGATGGGTTAACCCTAGCCAAATATGCAAGTACACCCTCTGGAGGTGAAGGGTCATTAATGGCTGTTTGCACAAAAAACCACAAAAAACCCCGGGCTAAAGATATCCAGTTTGCCTTACCAGTTTCATAGCCGTTTTCGTCTAAAATACTTAAGTAAGTTGCTTGCGAATAGTCATTAGCAGGTACTTTAATTAATACAGGAGAAACGTCTGTGTTGTCGGAAAAGGTGCCGGACATTCTACTGGTTCCAAACACAAAATCTTGGCCCCCTATATTTAGAAGAATGGAACCGTGGACATGTGGAATTTGCGACACATTGCCACCCCCCCCTATTAATATTTCGTCCGTAGCATTTATTTGATCAACAGGCAATTGAATCCGCCTGTAATGTGTATAGATGGATTCCGGGCTGGCAAATTCTTGCGCAGAAGCATTCACTCCCACCACGCGCCAGTAGAATGTTGTTATCTCATCCAAACCTGTTAGGGTTATGCTAAATGGGGAGGTTGGGTCAGACTGTGTGTTTGGATATACCCCGGTTTCAGAACCCCACTCGAAACGGACATCGCTTATATTTGGGCCCGCAACATCTGCGCTAAAACGAACAGAAGTTGGAGAAAGCCATGCTGCCAACAGGTTACTCACGATTAGATTATTATTTACTGGAGTAGTTACTTGCTGTTCTTGCCCATAACTAGTGCCAATGGCATTAGTTGCATAAGCCCGAAAATAATAAGTCTCATTAAGTATTCCGGTAAATGTATCGGAGAAAGACACCCCTGCAACAGTTACGGGCAATGTATTTGTATACACCCCGGGCTGGGTTCCAAATTCAAATCCATAGGCCGTTACCGGGGAATTGTTATCATCTATTACAAAAGCATTTAGCGTTACCTGATCACCCGATGCACTTCCTGCATTGGTTTGTACGATAGGAGGGTTTGTAAACGAAAGGTTAGGAATCGTAAACCTATAAATCTGAGCCTCGTCCTGCAAGGGCTGTTGCCCCCCAATAGACTGCCAAGTAACAAGGTGGAAGTTTTCATTCGCATCTAAAGCAAGCTCATAGTGATCATTAGCTATGATCCCGCTTGCCTTATTGTATGTCAACGCCTGCGCAGAGGGAGCACCAACAGCTAAAGCCCGGAGTGTATGCTTGCCAATAGGGTCTGAAGGCAGCCAACTAGATGGATCGCTTATGTCGATTACAAAAATAAACCCGCCATCAACCCCAAGGGTTTTACCCTGATTTCTGGTATCTAGCAAAAAGTTGCCAAATCGTAGAGAGGAACCGGAGCCTAAGCCCCCACCGCCCGGATCATCCGGGTGGAGTATATTGGTTGTAAAAACCACCATATCCGATTTTCGCACAGCCACAGCGCCAAGCCCATCTCCCCACACATTAGCAACCCCCGTTTCAATGCCCAAAAAGACAAAAGAATCATCCTGGGCACCCGAGGCAGTAGACTTTGGTATGCCAGTCTTTGAAACAAAAGTCATAGTAGATTTATCTACTTTCTGAAATTCAAAAACCCCGTCATTCACTCCATCGTTGTAACCGGAACCCGTAGTAAAGCCTAAATACAAATGCGTACCATCTGCTATAACCGTGTGAACCTTGTTGTTAACGATGTTGGTGCTTCCGTCGGTATAATGATCATAAACAGCCTCAGCAGTACTTATTTGGGTACCTCTTTCTGGCAATGTACCAGTGAGCGTGCTGGCAAGGATTTTTAATGTGTAACGCTTGCAGTTTATGTACAAATGGGTTTCATCGGACAGGATAGGCTCGTTGGTGATAAGAACAGGTATTCCAAGAGAAGCATCATCGAACGTGATGTACACCACATCCAGAGTTACCGGATCAATGCGCAACAAGTAACTGCTATTTGCATCCTGAATCTGGCAGCAAACCCACAAAAACCCCGCACACTCTGTGATCTCTTCAAGATCGTCTGCAACCTCGCTCTCAGCCCCCTCGATACGCTTATAGGATACCTGCGTATAATCCGTGGCATCTATCTTGAAAATATTTGCAGTAGTACCGTCCAGTGTTCCTCTAGGATTTCTCGGCACACCATAAATAAAACCATTCAAATGAACGACATCATGACAATTCCATACTTCATTCCCCAAATCGTTAAAATCTTTCATCTCTTCGGCAACCAAAATCTCTAAGGATTTTTGATTGACTTCGTAGTGGGTATAGCTTTGTTCTGCGGAGGTGTAAACACTTGAATCGGTATCAATGACACGAAAACGCCAAAAGACTTCATCCAGTTCTGAAAGCCCGGAAAGAACAGCCTCGTAAGGAAAGCCGTCTACATCCTCAATTACATTAGGGTATACCCCTGTCTGAGTACCCCAATCCACATAAACATTCTGTATAGCCCCTCCCCCACTTAGTTCCGCAGAAAAAAGGACACTGTTAACAGAATTCCATTGAGCTGTAGGGTTGGCAATAGCCACAGATTCCGGCTTGCTGTACTTTTCTTTTGTAGGATCATATAGGTTGTTCTGTAAATCCGGGAACCCATACTTCCCGCCCATTTGCCAGCCATTTGTAAAATCCAAGCTTGCACCAAAGCTGCCTTGCACCGCCATCTCTACATCTGTTAGTGGTGTGCCCCTAGTTAAGTTGCCCGGTTCGCCAGCTACAATCCCAGCCCTATCTGAGTTATA
The DNA here is from genome assembly GCA_006969905.1 of Balneolaceae bacterium. Lineage (GTDB taxonomy): Bacteria > Bacteroidota > Rhodothermia > Balneolales > Balneolaceae > Balneola. The sequence goes on from CP030887.1 coordinate 3,484,915, forward strand.
AAAAAGCCCGGTTATGCTTGCGGAAGAATTAAGCACATCGGCTGAATAATTTGTGTTTGGAGTTTGCAGGGTTATGGTACCATAAGCTAAGGTCTGTACAAATTGAGCATTAGATTCACCTTGAGCCTGATAAGCTGCAATTCCACCAACTCGCACATCATCTGTATCATTAGCATCCAACTCAACGTCTGACCAACATCTAAAAGTTTGAAGTGCTGCGGACTCAGCGGAGAAACCACCCAGTCTATTCGCTCCCTTTATGTATCCAACCGCCCAACAATCTTCAAGAACAATTTGATATAAATCTAAATCAGTTTGTGCAAAAAAAGCCCCGATATTGTAAGCATTTGAATCCGAATCAAAAACAAAGTTACTAACACACCTGCGCAAAAAAGTTCTATGTCGAAAAGAAGAAGAAGTTCCAGACCTTACCTTGTATCCGATACCTGCAATGTTCTGTGGGGTTGCTGCCGCGCCCTTCATATCTATATTTGCATAAACAGTGCAGTCTTCCATATGAACGTTATGGCCTATTTCGTAATAGAATACTCCCCAAAAAGCAGGATTTGTACTGCCCGGGTTAGAAGCATTTATTAAATCCACCTCACAATTTTTAACTCCAAATTCATACATTGTGTCGGTGCCAATATTCCCAGATGTTCGGTTAAAGATACCCCCGGCATTATTTAAAGCACGTCCTTCCATATCCAGCACAACCTTTACACCATCTATCAACAAATTTGCTCCTTGAGCTTGGTAACAAACCCCGCCTTTTGCCCTATAAGTGCTCGCTCCTCTCCATGTCCATTCTATAGTACCATTACGTACCTCCCCATTGTTAATTTCCCAAAACAAACCAATTTCACGAGGTGAACCGTCCGTGTTTGCGTAAAGCCCGGTAATAGAAAAGCCCCCTAAATTAAAGGTACCAGTAAATGCTGACGCAGCAGGAGGAACCCATCCATATGCCTGGTTCCAGGACTGGGTAGCAGCACCTGTTGATGTATCCGACGCATCTATATTGTTCATCAGCAGGTAATGGGCTGTAAGGTCGTCAAACATCTCCCACAGTTGAGCAAGTGTGGTAATTTGATAAGGGTCGCCAGAAGTGCCGGCACCGTTTCCAGAAAATGGCATATTAGTCTAAAGCTATTAGTTCAAAATTGGTATCTGTGATTTCATCATCACATAGTTCAAAAGTGGTTGTGTTTAAATATTGCAGCCCGCAAAAGGCCCCACTTTCTGAAAATGAGACTGAGGCAAAATTGTACAATGCAAAAATATACATCAGATAGCCTCCAGTAAGTCTTGAGCTACTACAGTATCAATGATCAAGGGCCAGTGAAAAACCCTTCCAAAATGCCCGTTAATATTGCTTAAGCTCTCATGCCCGCCCCCAATGGCCAGGGTATCAAAATCATTGGTTACACTCCCCAAATCACTTATTATTGGATCAGAGCCATTGAGTATTGTTTTTCCCTCACCCTCTTTATAACTGCAAAAAAGCTTGTTCTTACCAACAACAAAACCCGCCGAAAGATGCTCGGTTTGTGTTTCCGGGTTTTTAAATTTTACACTGACTGAACTGTCTGGACTAAGTTTTGCAAAAAAACCAGATGTAGGCTCTGTGTTATCAACACTGCCCAAGTGTTTTATGCTAAAGCTGATCACAAACGAACCCTCAACCCTGTTCAGTTGGGAACCGCCCAAAGTTACAAATGAAACGTCTTTTTCCCTGGTAGCAGGAGCCGCTTCGGTCTTTATATAGCTGGTAGGAAAACTACCATCTTCTAATTGCCCTAACAGCAAACAAAAGCTTCCTGTAACATCCCCGGTCAACCCAAAAAAAGCTGTACCCGCAGTGGAAAAAGCCTTGCTCACACCTATTAAGTAATACCCAAAGCTCCATTCTTCAAAAAAAACTGTCAACCCGGGATCTTCTTCATGTACCTTGTTAAGTAAATCAAAACTGATACTATGGGAAACACTACCAGAAATTGACAAACTAATATCGCTTACAGAACCAGCCTTCACTAAAAACCAGCAACATAAGATTTCACCTGGAAAATGCACCTTGCTTTGATTAAACCCGGTTCCTGCTGTTACGGTAGCAAGCCACTCATTTTTTCCATGAGCTGTTGTAAACATGTTCTCAATAGTATTACCGGGACCTTTTACCCAGGCTGTTTTGCTGAAATCCTCTGAATATAAAAAGTGATTTGTTCGTTTTTCTTCATCTTTAAAACCAAGTTCCTCACCTGTTTTTGGAGCATGGTCTAACCTGCCTTGATAGGGGTCTGCTTCAACAATAGATTTAAAGGTATCAATATAGCTGGCGGGGCTGTTTCTTCCACTTTGGATTTGATCATATTCAAACCCTCTCTCAAACAGATAAGCAATGCTGGCACGTTGATTTAATGTTCCCATGAAACATGTTTGGTTAAATAAACCATCAAGCACCAGCTGAATAAATTTAACTAATTATTGTTTTGTGTCAAAGTAACACAGAATTAATTTGAAAGTTCATTTATCCTTACTTAGCTTTAATAAAAATAACTATTGATATGAGAAAAGCCCTCCTTTTAGGTTTAACACTTCTAACCATTTATTCATGCAAAGATAATCTGGAAAACCCACTTGAATACAGGGAAATTACGATACCTCAATTAAACGCTCTATTCGATATTACAATATCATACCCTATAGAGTTTGATGTTTTTGATGAACAAGACACTATTAGGGTGTTTGATACCCTTACCTACCAGGTTCAGACTACAGACATCTACAATCTGGTGGCTGAAAACACCAATCAGTTCCAACAAGAAAGTAATTATGATCCAGAACTTTCAGTGGTTTCAACTCAACAACTTAAAATTGGCTACAATTATTCAGTAACAAGAGGCAGGATAACTACTGACAGCCTTATGATTAACGGCCTTGACTCAGTATTTGTAACGGCAAATGAGTTTGATCAAATATATAATCAATTAGGACACTCTTTTGTAATCCCAAATCAAGAACTATCAATATTCAATTTTGATACATCATTGCCAATAGAGGAAACATCTTTCGAAATTTTTTCAGGGCCAGTCAAGGTTAATTCGTTAATCTTTCACCCTGACAACAATGCAGCGCCAACTGTAAGAAGGTTATTCAATATTGAGGGTACCAAAGTAATTTTTGGTGGTTTTTACCTAGATGAATCTACTTTCATTGTTGATGAGATCAATCAACTGATTTTAGAAAAGGCATCTGAACTATTCTAATGCTTCCCTATTAAGCTTTCACCAACATAAGAACCATCTACATAAAACTCAGCAATTAGGGCAACTTCTTTACTTGGTGTTGAAGGATTGTAATCCAACCGGGTTACAAATAGTACATACGTATTGGGGTCGTCAGAACTTAATAACCGATAACTTCCTAACGTTCTAAAATTTCTAGTATAAACATGCTTTTTATTTACTTTAGTTGATGGTAATATGCTTTTATAATATACATAGCTTACCCTCCACCCTGTATCAACACCTTGATTGGTAACTTTTATTCTGTAGTCTGTGTATTTTTCAGAAGGAGTAAATTGAATTGGAACAGATAAGTTTACAGTGTCAAAAACCTGAAAAGCATCTTGAGCATCTCCTCCACCATAGGGAGGATAGTTAATCAATAAATCCAGGTTCCGATCAGCCGTTAGAGCGATGGAAGTCCAGCTATTTCCATCAAAAGCCTCTACTTCAAGTTTTACTATTATTTGTACATCATAAGTGTTTCCAGATTCATCGGCATCAATTACATACGATAGCCTATCAATTACAATAGGATCATAGGTTACTTCTGCCCCAATACTAAATGTTTGTACTTGTCCTGCAGAAGTAAATCGAGTGAAGTTAGAGAAAAGTGTGTCATAAGCCGATAGCCTTACATTCAAAATATCTGTATCTGTATCATCTATTCTTACTACTTCTTCTGAACCCTCCTTGATAACTAACGCAGGATTTGCCCCCCCTATCAATTCCAGGTCTCCGGCCTTGATAGTATCTGAATTTGTACCCCCCGGCACACCTCCTATTACAAAACCCCCAATAAATGCTTTTTGTAAAGACGCTACCCCAAATTTATCAAACCCAAACCCGGTTGTTCCTGGTAAGGTCATATTTCCATTTACATCAACAGTACCATCCCAATTTTCGGCAATAAGATAATTCGTTGCAAAGATAAACCCCTCCATATTTTGGGTTAGCTTGCTATAAACCTCATCATTTCCCACTTTAGTAGTTATGGAAGTTGCGTTTACCAATATAGATGCTTCATTAGTGGTAACCCTTCCATCAATACCATCAACCTGTACCTGTGTTGCCCTCAAAAGTATATCACTGCTGTTTTGGGCAATATTGGTCTCTGCCGTAGTTACTCGGTTGCCAAGCCCATCAAAGTCTGTTTGATTTACTTTCAGGCTTATTTGGGTCGCATTAGAGTTGATGTCAGCAGTATTTGTGCTAACCTGTACTCCCAAAGCATCAAAACTTACTTGCGTTACCCTCAATAATATGTCCGATGCATTTTGAGAAATTTGGGTTTCTGCAGTGGTTACCCTGTTCCCTAACTGGTCGAAATCGACCTGGTTGACCTTTAACAATATATTTGATGCATTTTGTGAGATAAGGCTCTCAGCAACAGTTGTCCTGTTTTCTAATGCATCAAAGCTGGTTTGCAAAACCCGGGCTTGGATCTCCGTGGCATTCAAGGTAATGCTAGCTGTATTTCCTGCTACAGTCCCTGTTAATAAATCTACCTCTGCCTGTGTTGCACTAAGGCTTATTTGTGTTGTGTTCAGTACAATACTTGTCTCAGCGGTAGTAACACGCCCTTCCAAATCATTAAAAACTGTCTCTCTTACACGTAATCCTATTTCATCCTTGTTTATATCTATAGAAGCCTTAT